>NZ_VUOH01000001.1 GCF_015390235.1 Quadrisphaera sp. INWT6
GTCTACGCCGCGTTCAACGTCGCGGCGTGGCTCTTCGTGTGGAAGAAGATGCCCGAGCTCACCGGCAGGAGCCTGGAGTCGATCGAGGGGCACCTGCGCGAGGGCCGCTTCGCCCCCGCCGACTTCCGCTGACCCCACCCCTGATCGTGATCATGGGCATCCGCCACCTACGAAGGGTGGCGGGCGCCCATGATCACGAACGGGGGAGGGGTGGTCAGACCCCGTCGGTGAGGTCGCGGACGGCGGCGTAGCGGGCGCGGACCCGCTCGCCGGCGGCCAGCGCCTCGTCGTCGGCGTCGAACACCTGCGCCGGGGCGAGCGACCACTCCGGCGGCGCCTCCGCGCCCGACAGCACCCAGGCCGCCTGGCGCGCCGCGCCGTCGGCCACGTACTCCCCGGGCTGCGGGACGACGACCTGGCGGCCCAGCACCGACGGCGCCAGCTGCTGGACCGCCGACGAGCGGGCCCCGCCGCCGACCAGCAGCACGCGGCGCACGGAGACGCCCTGCGCCTCCAGTGCCGCGATGCCGTCGGCCAGGCCGCACAGCAGGCCCTCGACGGCGGCGCGCGCCACGTGGGCGGGCGTCATCGTCTTCAGGGTCAGGCCGTGCATCGCGCCCGTGGCCTCGGGGCGGTTGGGGGTCCGCTCGCCCTGCAGGTAGGGCACGAGCACCAGCCCGTCGGCCCCGCTCGGCGCCGACAGGGCCAGCTCGGCCAGCCCGGCGTGGTCGACCCCGAGCAGCTTCGCGGTGGCGTCGAGCACCTGCGCGGCGTTCAGCGTCACCACCAGCGGCAGGTGCTCGCCGGTGGCGTCGGCGAAGCCCGCGATGGTGCCGGAGGCGTCGTGGACGGCGGTCTCGGTGACCGCCCCCACCACGCCGGACGTGCCCAGCGACAGGACGACGTCTCCCTCGCGCGCGGCCAGGCCGAGCGCCGCGGCGGCGTTGTCGCCGGTCCCCGGGCCCAGCAGGGCGCCCTCGCGGCCCCAGGCCGCCGAGAGGCGACCGCCCGCCTCGGACGGGCCCACCACGCGGGGCACCCGCGGGGAGCGCCCGCGCAGCGCCAGCTCGAGCAGGTCGCGGCGGTACTCCCCGGTCGAGGCCGAGAAGTACGCCGTGCCCGACGCGTCGCCGGCGTCGGTGAACAGGCCCTCGAGGCCGACGGCCTCGAAGCCGCCCGCCAGGCGCCAGGTCAGCCAGTCGTGGGGGAGGCACACCGCCGCGGTGCGGTCGGCGTTCTCCGGCTCGGCGTCGGCCAGCCAGCGCAGCTTGGAGCCGGTGAACGAGGCCACCGGCACCACGCCGACGGCGTCGGCCCACGCCTGACCGCCCGCCTCCGCGTCACCGCCGCCGAGCTCGGAGATCAGGTCCCGCGCGGCGGGCGCCGAGCGGGTGTCGTTCCACAGCAGGGCCGGCCTGACCACCTCTCCCGAGGCGTCGAGGCAGACCATGCCGTGCTGCTGGCCGCCGACGGCGACGGCGTCGACGTCGTCCAGGCCGCCCGCGGCGTCCACGGCCTCGCGCAGGGCGCGCTCCCACTCGCGGGGGTGCACCTCCGTGCCGTCCGGGTGGGCCGCGCGGCCCTCCCGGACGAGCTCACCCGTGGCGGCGTCGCGGATGACGACCTTGCACGACTGCGTCGACGTGTCGACGCCGGCGACCAGCTGCTGCGTCATGTCAGCGAGCGCCCATGAGGTGCTCGATGGCCAGCTGGTCGAGGTTGCCGATGCCGTAGCCGCGCTTGCCCTTGGCGTCGGCGTCGAAGTCCTCGAACGCGGAGCGGTCGGCGACGATGTCGGCGAGGGTCTCGCCCTCGTCCAGCGTCGGGACGGCGAGCTCGGTGACGCTCGCGGTCTCGAGCGCGGCCTGGACCTCGGGGTCGGCGCGGAAGGCCAGCGCGCGCTCCTTGAGGAGCAGGTAGGTGCGCATGTTGGCCGCGGCCGACTGCCAGATGCCGTCGAAGTCCTCGGTGCGGTTCGGCTTGTAGTCGAAGTGCTTCGGGCCCGTGTAGGTGGGGCCGCCGCCCGGGAAGCCGTTCTCCAGCAGGTCGACGGTCCAGAAGGCGGACAGCAGGTCGCCGTGGCCGAAGACGAGGTCCTGGTCGAACTTCGGGCCGTGCTGGCCGTTCAGGTCGATGTGGAACAGCTTGTCGGCGGCGAGCGCCTGGGCGATGCCGGCGGTGAAGTTCAGGTTGGACATCTGCTCGTGGCCGACCTCGGGGTTCACGCCCACCAGGTGGGGGTGCTCAAGGGTGTACGAGAAGGCGATCGCGTGGCCGACCGTGGGCAGCAGGATGTCGCCGCGGGGCTCGTTCGGCTTGGGCTCGATCGCGATGCGCATGTCGAGGCCCTGCTCGGTGATGTAGGTCGTCAGCAGGTTGACGGCCTCGGCGTAGCGGTCCAGCGCGGCCTTGACGTCCTTGGCGCCGTCGACCTCGGAGCCCTCGCGGCCGCCCCACATGACGAACGTCTGCGCGCCGAGCTCGGCGCCCAGCTGCAGCTGGCGGAAGGCCTTGCGCAGCGCGAAGCGGCGGACGTCGCGGTCGTTCGCCGTGAACGCGCCCTCCTTGAAGACCGGGTGGCCGAAGAGGTTGGTGGTCACCATCGGCACGGCGAGGCCGGTCTCGGAGACGACCTTCTTGAGGCGGCCGAGGATCTCGTCGCGGCCGGCCGGGTCCTTGTGGCCCACCTCGAAGGGGACGACGTCGTCGTCGTGGAAGGTGATGCCGTAGGCACCGAGGTCGGCCAGGCGGCGGGCGGCGTCGATGACGTCCACGTCGGGGCGGGTCGCGTCGCCGAAGGGGTCGGCAGCGGCCCATCCGACGGTCCAGAGGCCGAAGGAGAACTTGTCCTCGGGGGTGGGGGTGAGGTGCTGAGCGGCCACGGGGGCGCTCCTCTCCGTCGAGGTGGATCGGGTGGACGGGTGCGCCAGCTGCTGCACGCGACCCGGAACTGATTTGTTCTGTCGTTGAACTTATGCCGTGGGCGTGGGAGTGTCAACGGGTGGCCACCGTCGAGCGAGCACGGCAGAGCGACCTGCGCGAGCGCAACCTCGCCGCGGTCCTCGCGCTCGTCGCCGACCGCACCGCCGGGGCGGGCGGTGACCCGGCCCCCTCGCGCGCGGGCCTCGCGGCCGCCACCGGCATGGCCCGCGGCACGGTCTCGGCTCTGGTCGACGCCCTCCTCGCCGGCCGCCTGCTCGAGGAGGTGCCCCCGCCGCCGCGCACCGGCGCGGGCCGCCCCGCGCACGGGCTGCGCCTGTCGGGGCGTCGGGTGGCGGCGCTCGGCGTCGAGCTGGGCGCCAGCCACGCCGTGGCCTGCGTCCGCGACCTCACCGGCGCCGTCCGCGCCCGCGAGGCGGTGCCCACCATCGACAGGACCGGCCCGCCCGCGCAGGTGCTCGCCGCCTCCGCCGAGCTCGCCGGCCGGGTCCTGGCGGACGCCCGCGCCCAGGGCCTGGACGTCGTCGGCGGGGCCTGGGCGCTGCCCGGCCTGGTCGACACCGGCGCCGGGACCCTGCGCCTGGCCCCCAACCTGGGCTGGCGCGACGTCGACGTCCTCGCCCTGCTCGGCGAGCACCCCGCGCTGCAGGGCCTGCCGCTCGCCGTCGACAACGAGGCGGCGCTCGCGGCGCTCGCCGAGCTGTGGCACCCCGGGGAGCCCGACGACGCCGCGGGCGGCCGGCGCGGAGCCTCGTTCGTGCTGGTCACGGGCGAGGTCGGCATCGGGTCCGGGGTGGTGCTCGGCGGTCGCCCGCTGCGCGGCGAGCGCGGCTGGAGCGGCGAGCTCGGGCACGTCACGGTCGACCCGTCGGGGCCGCGCTGCGGCTGCGGGGCCAGCGGCTGCCTGGAGGCCTACGCCGGCCAGGAGGCGCTCCTCGCGCGCGCCGGGCTGGCCGGAGGTGCCGCCGACGACCTGCGCCGCGCCGCCGAGGGCGAGGACCCCGCCGCGCTCGCCGCGCTGGACGACGCCGGCGCCGCCCTCGGCACCGCGCTCGCCGCGGCGGTGAACCTGCTCGACGTCGACGCCGTGGTGCTGGGCGGCTCCTGCGCCCCGCTCGCCCCGTGGCTGGCCCCGCCCCTGCAGCGCGAGCTGGCGGCCCGCGTGCTGCGGGCGCGCCTGCTCGAGGTGCCCGTGCGGGTCTCGGCGACGGGTGCGGACGCCGCCGTCATGGGGGCCGCCGCCCTGGTGCTGCAGGGGGTGCTCGACGCTCCGGCGCCGCTGCTCGGCGCCTGACGGCGTTCCGGCTCAGCGCGGGGGAGCGGTGCTCTCCCGCACCACGAGCCGGGTGGCCAGCTGCACGTGGGGGGCGACCCCGCGGGAGGACACCCCGCCCACCTGCGGTCGCCGCGGTGCGCCGCCGTCGCGGGAGCGCACGTCGTCGACCACCATGCGCACCGACTCGCTCGCCATCTCGCCCAGCGGCTGGCGCACCGTGGTGAGCGGCGGCGACATGTAGCGCACCATCGCGACGTCGTCGAAGCCCACCACCGACAGGTCGTCGGGGACGCGCAGGCCGCGGCGCCGCGCCTCCTGGTACACGCCGCTGGCCATGAGGTCCGAGCCCGCGAACACGGCCGTGGGCGGCTCGGGCAGGTCGAGCAGGGTGGCGGCGGCCCGCTGCCCGCCCTCGGCGGTGAAGTCACCCGGCTGGACCAGTGCCTCGTCGACCGGGGCCCCGGCGCGCGCCATCGCGGCCCGGTAGCCCTCCAGGCGCTCCTGGCTGCACAGCAGGAACGGCGCGCCGGTGATGACGGCGACGCGCCGGTGCCCCAGCCCGAGCAGGTGCTCCGTGGCGGCGACGCCTCCGGCGAAGTTGGTGGCGCCGACCGTCGGCAGGGCGGGGTCGCTGCTGCCGGCGGGGTCGAGGAGCACGACGGGGGCCCCGAGCGAGGCGACCTCCTCGACGCTGCCGCCGCCGAACCGGTTGACCACCAGGACGACCCCGCGGGGCCGGCGGGCGCGCAGCGCCGAGAGCCACGACCTGTCCTCGCCGTCGCGGTCGTGCGCGGCGCTGACCACCAGGCCGGCGCCGCTGCGCGCCGCACCCGCCTCGGCCCCGGCCAGCACCTCCAGCGCGTAGGCGCTGGTGAGGTCGGTGATGACCAGCTCGACGAGCAGCGGCCCGGCGGGGGCCTCGCGCTGCCGGCGCCGGGGCCGGTAGCCCGAGGAGGCCAGCACCCCGCTGACGAGGTCGCGGGTGTCGGGGGAGACGTCGTCGCGGTTGTTGAGCACCTTGGAGACCGTCGGCACGGAGACCCCGGCCTGGCGCGCCACGTCGGCGATGGTGACCCGGCTCTCGGCCCGGCCGGTGGTGCTGCTCATGCCGAACTCCTGGCGTCGATGCTCTGGCGGTGGAGGGTATCGAAAGTTTCGGGCGCTGGGGAACCGCGCCAAGATCCATCCTCCCGGACGGCCGACGGGAGCCCGATCTGCGCCCGGTCGTGCTGGAGATCGTCGATCTTCGTGATCGAACCGTGACCCCGGGAGACCGCTTCTGGTGACCGGTTTCGCTTGACCGGTCCGAGGGGGCGCTCCTACTGTCCACGGGACGAGCGCAACGGTCGGAAACTTTCGGGCGCTCGCGACATCCATCAAGCCGCGCTGGAGCGGCTCGAACGACGGAGTTCACATGGACGCTTCGACGACGTCCGCGCAGGGCACCTCCCGCCGCGGCTTCCTGACCATGCTCGCCATGGCCCCCCTCGCCGGCGCGGCGCTGTCCGCCTGCGGCACCTCGGGCCCGTCCAGCTCGGGCGGCGGCGGGGGCGGCGACGGTGCCGCGAGCATGTGGTACCTCTCGGGCCAGCCCAACGAGAAGATCAAGACGGACAACCTCAAGGCCTGGGGCGACGCGAACCCCGACTCCACGATCTCGGTCGACTTCTTCCAGAACGACGCCTACAAGACGAAGATCAAGACGGCGATCGGCGCCGGCCAGGCCCCGACCTTCATCTACAGCTGGGGCGGCGGCACCCTCGCCAGCTACGCGGCCGCCGGCCAGGTGCTCGACCTGACGAGCTGGTTCGACGACGCCACCCTCAAGGGCAGCGTGCTGGAGTCCACCTACAAGGCCGGCACCGTCGACGGCAAGATCTACGCCTACCCCAACGAGAACGCCGCGCTGATCCTCTTCTACTACAACAAGAAGCTCTTCAAGCAGGTCGGCGCCGAGCCGCCCACCACCTACGACGAGCTGCTCGCGCTGGTCGACACCTTCAAGGGCGCGGGCATCGCCCCGATCGCGCTGGCCGGGCAGTCGCGCTGGACCTCGATGATGTGGCTGGAGTACTTCTTCGACCGCGTGGGCGGCCCGGAGGTCTTCGACGCCATCTTCGCCGGGACCGCCGACGCCTGGTCGAACCCCGACGCGCTGAAGGCCCTGCAGATGGTGCAGGACCTCGTGAAGGCGGGCGGCTTCATCACCGGCTTCGAGTCGATCACGGCCGACAGCAACGCCGACCAGGCCCTGCTCTACACCGACAAGACCGCGATGATGCTGCACGGCTCGTGGGTCTACTCGGGCATCAAGAACGACGCCGCCGACTTCGTCGCCGACGGCAACCTGGGGTGGTTCGCCTTCCCGCCGATCACGGGCGGCAAGGGCGACCCGAAGAACGTCGCCGGCAACCCGGCCCAGTACATGTCGGTCTCCTCCAAGGCCACCCAGGCCCAGCAGGACATCGCCAAGGCGTACTTCACCGACACCACCAACGGGATCATGAGCGAGACCGTCATCGACGCGTACGTGGCCTCCGGCCAGGTCTGCATCGCCTCCGGCATCGAGGACAAGATCGCGGCCAGCGAGGACAAGGACTTCCTGCAGTTCGCGTACTCGGCCGTGCAGGACGCCCCCAGCTTCGTGCAGTCCTGGGACCAGGCGCTCTCCCCGAGCACCGCCGAGGCGCTCCTGTCGAACATCGACCAGCTGTTCAGCCTGTCGATCACGCCGCAGCAGTTCGCCGACAACATGAACGCGACGATCGGCCAGTGACGTCAGCGTCCTGAGCGGGTGGGCCACCCACCCGCTCAGGACGGCGGCGGTCGCCTCGCGCCCGTCGCACCGCGGTCCAGCGGACGGCCGCACGAGCTCCACCCCGCACCGCCGCGACGACGCGGCCCCAGGACGGAGACCTCCCATGAGCACCACCTCCACCCGGTCCGCCCCCTCCCGCCGCTCCTTCCTCGGTGCCGTGGTCCTCGCGCCCTTCGCGGGCGCCGCCCTCTCGGCCTGCGGCACCTCGGGCCCCGGTTCGTCCGCGGCCGACGCCGTGGCCACGGAGTGGTACCTCTCGGGTGACCCGAGCGAGACCATCACCAAGAACGGCGTCGCGGCCTTCAACGAGGCCAACCCCGACCAGACCATCGGGCTGACGTTCTTCCAGAACGACGCCTACAAGACGAAGATCAAGACGGCCATCGGCGCCGGCCAGGCGCCCACGATCATCTACGGCTGGGGCGGCGGCACGCTGCGCTCCTACGTCGAGGCGGGCCAGGTCGACGACCTCACCGGCTGGTTCGACGCCAACCCCGACGTCCGCAGCCGGCTGCTCGAGTCGTCGTTCGGCCCCGCCACGGTCGACGGCAAGATCTACGCCCTGCCCAACGAGACGGTCACCCCGATCGTCTTCTTCTACAACAAGGCCCTCTTCGAGCAGGTGGGCGCACAGCCCCCGCAGACCTGGGACGACCTGCTGGCGCTGGTGCCCGTCTTCAACGACGCCGGCATCGCGCCGCTGGCCCTCGGCGGGCAGTCGCGCTGGACCTCGATGATGTGGCTCGAGTACCTCTACGACCGCATCGGCGGCCCGGAGCTCTTCACCTCCATCTACGACGGCGAGCCCGACGCCTGGTCGGCCCCGGCCTCGCTCGAGGCTCTCGGCAAGGTCCAGGAGCTGGTGGCGGCCGGGGGCTTCATCACCGGCTTCGAGTCGATCACCGCTGACAGCAACGCCGACCAGGCGCTGCTCTACACGGGCCGCGCGGCGATGATGCTCCACGGCGCGTGGACCTACGGCTCCATGAAGGCCGACGGCGGCGACTTCGTCAGCGGCGGCTCGCTCGGCTGGCTGCCGTTCCCGACCGTCGCCGGTGGCACGGGCGACCCGAGCAACGCCGTCGGCAACCCCGGCCAGTACATGTCGATCTTCACGCCGGCAGAGCAGACGGCCAAGGACGCGGCGCTGCAGTACTTCGCCGACGGGATCATGGCCGACGACGTCCTGCAGGCCTACATCGACGCCGGCAACGTCCCGATCGCCAACGGCATCGAGGACCGCCTCGCGGCCTCCGACGACGCCGAGTGGCTGCAGTTCGTCTACACCACCGCCAGCGGCGCGCAGACGTTCACGCAGTCGTGGGACCAGGCGCTCTCGCCGTCCACCGCCGAGGCCCTCCTCACCAACATCGAGCAGCTCTTCAGCCGGGCGATCAGCCCGGAGCAGTTCGCCACCGCGATGAACGCGACCCTCGAGAAGTGAGGCGCTGAGATGACGACGACAGCAGCGACGAGGACGGCGGCCTCCCGGGCCCCCGCGGGGGGTGCCTCCGAGCACCGCAGCGTCAAGACCGGGTCCGTGGCGTGGATGGCGATCCCCGCCGTCGCCTTCTTCGTGCTCTTCGGAGCGGTCCCGCTCATCGGCACGCTCGTGCTGAGCTTCACCCAGTGGGACGGCATCGGCGCCATCCAGTGGCTGGGGGGCGGCAACTGGGTCTCGATCATGACGGACCCGGTCATGTACAAGGCCCTCGGCCTCACCTTCGGCATCATGATCTTCTCGTGGCTGGTGCAGACGCCGATCTCGCTGCTGCTGGGCGTCTTCACCGCCGGCACGCAGAAGTACCGCGCGTTCCTCGCCGTCCTCTACTTCCTGCCGCTGCTCATGAGCGCGGCGGCGATCTCCATCGCCTACAAGGCGCTGCTCGACCCCAACTTCGGCCTGGCGGCGAGCCTGGGGATCCCCTTCCTGATCCAGAACTGGCTGGGTGACCCCACCCTGGTGCTGTTCGTCGTCATCTTCGTGCTGAGCTGGATGTACGTCCCCTTCCACTCACTGCTCTACCAGGGCGGCGTGCAGCAGATCCCGCGCTCCATGTACGAGGCGGCCAGCATCGACGGCGCGGGCACCGTCCGGCAGTTCTTCTCCATCACGCTGCCGCAGCTGAAGTACACGATCATCACGTCGTCGACGCTGATGGTGGTCGGGTCGATGACGGCCTTCGACCTCATCTTCGTGCTCACCGGCGGCGGGCCGGGCAACTCCACCCGGGTCCTCGCGCTGGACATGTACCTGCGCGGGTTCCGCGCCAACCAGATGGGTCCGGCCAGCGCCATCGCCGTCCTCATCGTGCTGATCGGTCTCGGCCTGGCGCTGTTCCTGCGCCGCCTGGGCGGCAAGGACGCGAACTCCAGCCAGATGGAAGGCCTCTGAGATGACCGAGACGACCCGCACGCCGGGCGGAACGCACCCGGTGGCCACCCCCACCCCCGCCGGACCGCTGGCGACCCCGACCCTGGACGCGGGGGAGGCCGGCGGACCGCCGGCGGCGTCCCCGCTCAGCCGACGCCGCGGCCGCGGCGCCGCGCACCGCCCCAACTGGCTGGGCGGCCTCATGGGCTGGATCTGGCTCGCGGTGATCATCATCCCGATCTACTGGATCGTCATCACCAGCCTGAAGCCGAGCAGCGAGTACTTCACGACCAACCCGCTGCTGCCCTCGACCAGCCCGACGTTCTCGGCCTACCAGCTGGTCCTGGAGGCCGACTTCGTCCGCTACTTCTTCAACAGCGTCATCGTCACGCTCGGCACGGTCGTCCCCGCGGTGCTGATCTCGTTCATGGCCGCCTTCGCCATCGTGCGCGGCTCCGGCAGGTTCCTGAGGTTCTCCTCGGGCTTCCTGCTCATGGGGCTGGCGATCCCGCTCCAGGCGACGATCATCCCCGTCTACCTGATCATCATCAGGCTGAACCTCTACGACTCGCTGCTCGCGCTGATCCTGCCCAGCATCGCGTTCTCCATCCCGCTGGCGGTGCTCGTGCTGAGCAACTTCGTGCGCGACGTCCCCAACGAGCTGTTCGAGTCCATGCGCCTCGACGGCACCTCGGAGTGGGGCACCGCCTGGCGCCTCGCCTTCCCCCTGACGCGGCCCGCCGTGGTCACGGTCGCCATCTACACGGGCCTGCAGGTCTGGAACGGGTTCCTGCTGCCGCTGGTGCTCACCCAGTCCCAGGACCTGAGGGTGCTGCCGCTGGCGCTGTGGTCGTTCCAGGGCCAGTACTCGGTCAACGTCCCGGCCGTCCTCGCCGCCGTCGTCCTGTCGACGCTGCCGATCCTCGTCTTCTACGTCGTGGGCCGCCGCCAGCTCGTCTCGGGGCTGACGGCAGGCTTCAGCAAGTGAGCGGAGAACCCTTGAGCACCACCCAGAGCCCCACCTCCCAGCGGCGCGCCCTCGTGGTGCGCGGCGGGTGGGACGGGCACCAGCCCGTCGAGGCCACCGAGCTGTTCCTGCCCTTCCTCGAGGAGAGCGGGTTCCACGTCCGCGTGGAGGAGTCCCCGGACGTGTACGCCGACGCCGCGTACATGGAGGGCCTCGACCTCGTGGTCCAGAGCGTGACCATGTCGGAGATCTCCCCGGAGGCGCTGAAGGGCCTGCTGGCCGCCGTCGCGGCCGGCACCGGCTTCGGCGGGTGGCACGGCGGCATCGCCGACTCCTACCGCAACAGCTCCGACTACCTGCAGCTCGTGGGCGGGCAGTTCGCCACCCACGCCGCGCTGCACCCGCCGGCCGAGCGCAAGGGGGAGATGGACGACAACTACGTCCCCCACCGCGTCGAGATCACCGAGGCCGGCCGCCAGCACCCGATCACCGCGGGGCTGGACGACTTCGACCTGGTCACCGAGCAGTACTGGATCCTCTCGGACGACCTCAACGACGTGCTCGCCACCACGACGACCAAGACCCGCGAGTGGGAGCCGTGGCACCGCCCGGTCACCTGCCCCGCGGTGTGGACCCGCGCGTGGGGGCAGGGCCGCGTGTTCGTGGCGACGCCCGGCCACCAGGTCGACGTGCTGCAGGACCCGAATGTCCGCACCGTGGTGGAGCGCGGCCTGCTGTGGGCCGGTCGCGCGCTGCCCGAGACCGCCGGGAGCGCCGCGTGAGCGCCCCGAGCGGACGGCTGCGCGTCGGCGTCGTCGGCGCCGGCAAGATCAGCGAGCAGTACAGCCTCAACCTGGCGCGGCTGCCCCAGCTGGCGCTGACCGCCGTCGCCGACCTCGACACCGGCCGCGCCGAGGCCCTGGCCGCCCAGCACGAGGGCGCCCGCGCCCTGCCGCTGCAGCAGCTGCTCGAGGCCGACGACGTCGACGTCGTGCTCAACCTGACCATCCCCGCGGCCCACGCCGAGGTCGCGCTGGCCGCGGTGGCCGCCGGCAAGCACGTCTACGGCGAGAAGCCCCTGACCGCCACCACCGCCGAGGGGCGGGCGGTCCTCGAGGCCGCGCGCGCCGCCGGCGTGCGCGTCGGGTCGGCGCCCGACACGGTGCTCGGCACCGGGGTGCAGACCGCCCGCGCCGCCGTCGAGGCGGGCCTCATCGGCACCCCGCACGCCGCGACCGCGACCTTCGTGGCCCCCGGGCACGAGCTCTGGCACCCGTCGCCGGAGTTCTACTACGCCCCCGGCGGCGGTCCGCTGCTCGACATGGGCCCGTACTACATGACCTCGCTGGTGCACCTGCTCGGCCCGGTCACGCGCGTGACGGGCCTGGCGTCCGCGCCGCGCTCCACGCGCACCGTGGCGAGCGGGCCGAAGGCCGGGCTGGAGTTCCCGGTCACCACGCCGTCGCACGTCACCGGGCTGCTGCAGCACCGCGACGGCGCGCTCACCACCGTGGTGATGAGCTTCGACGTGTGGGGCTCGCGCGCCCCTCGCCTGGAGGTCCACGGACCGCAGGGCTCGCTCTCGGTGCCGGACCCGAACTACTTCGAGGGCCCCGTCGAGATCTGCAGCCCCGAGGTCGCCGGGCTCGACCAGTGGGGCCGTGCGCAGTGGAAGGAGCTCGACCCGAGCGCCGGCTACCTCGGCGCGGGCCGCGGTGAGGGCCTGGCCGACCTGGCCCTCGCCCTCGGCGCCGGCACCGCCCACCGCGCCTCCGGCGACGTGGCGCTGCACGTCCTCGACGTCATGGAGTCCGTGCTGTCGTCGGCGCGCGAGGGCGGCACCCCGCTGGACGTGGCCTCGACGTGCGAGCGCCCCGAGCCCGTGGCCGGGCTCGTCGACCTGACCGCCTGACACACCCCACCCACCGTGGTCATGGGGTTCAGGAGCACCTTCCGACCGTGATCATGGGCTTCCCGAACGCTCGTCGCCCGGGAGGTCCACGATCACGGCGCGAAGGTGCTCGGGAGGTCCATGATCACGGACGGAGAGCCTGGAGCTGAGACCATGAGCACCGACCTGCCCGTCCGTCCCTCCGCCCCGGGCGCGACCCCAGCCGTCGCCGACGTCGACCCGTCCTCGCCGCTGGTTGCCGAGCGCGCCGCCCGCGTCGAGCACCTGCTGGCCGACATGGTGCTCGAGGAGAAGCTCTTCCAGCTCGTCGGCCTCTGGGAGGGCCGCGGCGGCACCGGCGAGGGCGGCGACGTCGCCCCCATGGCCGACGCGATGCAGGGAGACGCACCCGACTCCCTCGAGGGGTACGCCGCGCAGGGCCTCGGGCTCGGCCAGCTCACCCGCGTCTTCGGGACCACCCCCGTCGACCCGGTCGAGGGTGCCAAGGGCCTCGTGGCCAAGCAGCGCTGGCTGCAGGAGCACACGCGCCACGGCGTCCCCGCCCTCGTGCACGAGGAGTGCCTCACCGGCCTGGCCGCCTGGCGCGCCACCACCTTCCCCGCGCCCCTGAGCTGGGGCGCGAGCTTCGACCCGGAGCTCGTCGAGGAGGTCGGGGCGGCCATCGGCGCCTCGATGCGCTCCCTCGGCGTGCACCAGGGCCTCGCCCCCGTGCTCGACGTCGTCCGCGACGCCCGCTGGGGCCGCGTGGAGGAGTGCGTCTCCGAGGACCCCTGGCTCGTCGGCGAGGTGGCCACCGCGTACGTGCGCGGGGTCCAGTCCGCCGGCGTCGTCGCCACCCTCAAGCACTTCGTGGGGTACTCCAACAGCCGCGCGGGCCGCAACCTCGCGCCGGTCCACGCCGGTCCCCGCGAGGTCGCCGACGTGCTGCTGGTCCCGTTCGAGATGGCGCTGCTCGACGGCCGCGTCGGCTCGGTGATGAACAGCTACGCCGAGGTCGACGGCGTGCCGGTCGCCGCCGACGCCTCGCTGCTGACCGACCTGCTCCGTGACCGCTGGGGGTTCGAGGGCACCGTCGTCGCCGACTACTTCTCCGTCGCCTTCCTCCAGACCCTCCACGGCGTCGCCGCCGACGTCGCCGACGCCGGGGCGCAGGCCCTGGCCGCGGGCATCGACGTCGAGCTGCCCACCGGGGTGGCCTACCTCGCGCTCGCGCAGGCCGTCCGCGACGGCGCCCTCGACGAGGCCCTGGTCGACAGGGCGCTGCGCCGCGTGCTGGTCCAGAAGGCGGCCCTCGGGCTCCTCGACGACGGCTACGACCCCGCCGCGACCCTCGGCCCGGCCGGCGACGGCGACGTCGACGCCGTCGACCTCGACCCGCCCGCCCACCGCGACCTGGCCCGCCGCCTGGCGGAGGAGTCGGTGGTGCTCCTCGCCAACGACGGGGCCCTGCCCCTGGCGACCGGCCCGGGCGCGACGACGGCGGCGCGGCGCGTGGCGGTCGTCGGTCCCAACGCCGACGACCCCTCGGCCCTCTTCGGCTGCTACTCCTTCGCCAACCACGTGCTCGCCCAGCACCCCGACGTCCCGCTGGGCCTGTCCGTCCCGTCGGTCCTCGACGCGCTGCGCGGCGAGCTGGACGGCGCCGAGGTCGTGCACGCCCGGGGCTGCGACGTCGACACCGCCGACACGTCCGGCTTCGGCGCTGCGCTCGAGGCGGCGGACGGCGCGGACGCCGTCGTCGTCGTGCTCGGAGACCGCGCCGGGCTCTTCGGCCGCGGGACGTCGGGGGAGGGGTGCGACGCCGAGTCGCTCGACCTGCCCGGCGTGCAGCAGCAGCTGCTCGACGCGGTGCTCGACGCCTCCACGGGCCACGACGGCGAGCTGGTGCGCCCCGTCGTGGCGGTGCTGCTCACCGGGCGGCCCTACGCCGTCGCCAGCGCCCTCGAGCGCTGCTCGGCCGTGGTCCAGGCGTTCTTCCCGGGCCAGGAGGGCGCGGGTGCGGTCGCGGGGGTGCTCTCGGGCCGGGTCAACCCCTCGGGCCGCCTGCCCGTGACGCTGCCGCGCTCCGTCGGGGCGCAGCCGTACTCCTACCTGCACCCGGTCCTCGGGGGGGCGTCGTCGGTGTCGAACATCGCCACGGCGCCCGTCCGGCCCTTCGGGCACGGCCTGTCGTTCACCACCTTCGAGCGCTCCGACCTGCAGGTCGCCGACGCCGAGGTGCCCACCGGCGGGTCGCTCGTCGCCTCCGTGGTGGTCACGAACACCGGCGACCGCGCCGGCGCCGACGTCGTCCAGCTCTACGGGCACGACCCGGTGGCCTCCGTGACGCGCCCGGTGACCCAGCTGCTCGCCCACGCGCGGGTGCAGCTGGAGCCGGGGGAGTCGGTGCGGGTGCTGCTCGACGTGCCCACCCGCCGCCTGGCCCTCACCGACCGCCGCGGCGTGCAGGTGGTCGAGCCCGGCACCGTCGAGCTGCGGGTCGGCCCCGACGCCGCGACCGTCGAGCTCAGCACCGAGGTCGAGCTGGTGGGAGCGCCCCACGAGGTGACCACCGGTGACCGCCGCACGGTGAGGACGGTGCTCAGCCCCGCCTGACGCCCCACCGACGCACGAGGAGCCCCGCACCACCGGGAGGTGGTGCGGGGCTCCTCGTGCGTCGCGGGGACCGGCCCCGCCGAGGTGGGTCAGCCCTGGCTGCTGCTGCTGGGAGCGGTGCCGAGCGTCGCCGTGATCTTCTGCTCCTGGCCGCCGCGGACCACGGTCAGCACCACCTGCTGGCCGGGGGCGCGGCTGCGGATCTGCGCGGTCAGCGACTCGGCCCCGGTGACGGGGTCGCTGTCGACCGCGGTGATCGCGTCGCCCTTCTGGATCCCGGCCTGCGCCGCGGCTCCGCCGCTGGTGACGTCGGCGACGACCGCCGCCTGGCGCGTGGTGCCGTCGACCGTGGCGGTCCCGTCCTGGCTGTCCAGCTGCACGCCGAGGAGGGCGTGCTCGGCGGAGCCGTCCTGCACCAGCTCGCTGGCCACGCGCTTGACCTCGTTGCCGGGGATGGCGAAGCCGAGGCCGATGCTGCCGGCCTGGCCGCTGCCGGTGGAGGTCGAGGCGATCGAGGAGTTGATGCCGAGCACCTGGCCCTCGGCGTTGACCAGCGGACCGCCGGAGTTGCCGGGGTTGATCGCGGCGTCCGTCTGCAGCGCGTTGGTGACGACGGTCTCGGGCTCGGTCTGCTGGCCGCGGTTGAAGCCGAAGGGGTCGGCCTGGGACTGCTCCGACTCGCTCGACTGCGTGGTGACCGGGCGGTCGGTGGCGGAGATGATGCCGGTGGTGACCGTGTCCGACAGCCCCAGCGGGTTGCCGATGGCCATGACGTTCTCGCCGACCTTGACGCCGTCGGAGTCCCCGAAGGTCGCCGGCGTCAGGTCGTTCGGGGCGTCCTTGATCTGGATGACCGCGAGGTCGGTGGCCGGGTCGGTGCCGGTGATCTCGCCCTGGTAGACGCGCCCGTCGCTCAGGATGATGCGGATCTGGGCGTTCGAGCCGGTGGCCGCGGTGGCGACGTGGTTGTTGGTCACCACGTGGCCCTCGGTGTCGAAGATGACGCCGGTGCCCTCGCCGCCGGTCTGCCCGTCGGAGACCTGGATGGTCACGACCGACGGCTCCACCCGCTGGGCCACGGTGCCCCAGTCGACGGGGGTGCCGACCGGCACCGAGCCCGTCGAGCCGGAGGCGCTCGACCCGCCCGAGCCACCGGACCCACCGCTGGTGGTGGCGGCCAGCGCGGGCGCCGTCTGGTCCATGCCGCGGGCGGCCGCGAAGGCGGTCCCGCCGGCCAGGAGCGCGGCGATCGCCGCGACGGCGACCACGCCGCCCCACCCCGGGCCCTTGCGGTGCTTGCGACCGCCCGGCGTCGAGCCGGTGCCGTCCCCACCGCCGTCGGGACCGGTCGGCGTGCCGTACCAGGGCGTCTCGCCCGGGCGGTCGGCGGTCGCGGTGCCTCCTCCGTAGGGGGTGCCCGCGTAGGGGGCGGTGCCGCCGTAGGGGGTCCCGGCGTACGCCGAGTGCTGGGCGGGCTGCCCGTGCTGGCCGCCCTGTCCCTGCTGGCCGCCCGCGTACGGGCCGACCGGCACCTGGGGGGCCGTCTGCTGGGCGCCCGGCTGCTGGGCCGTCTGCTGACCGGTCGGCGCGGCGCGGTACGGGTCGTGCGAGCCGTGAGCGTCGCGGTGCTGCTGACCAGCGGCTCCGCTGCCGACCCAGCCCTCGCCCGGCGGGGCCCAGGACGGCGTGCGGCCGTTGGGGGTGGAGCCGTTCGAGCTGCCGGTGGACTGGGTGTCGTTGCTCATCGTCGTCTCTCCGTCAGGAGTGGGGTGTGGCTTCAGGTAGGAGACAACAGGACGGCACTGCACGCACCGTGGACGTCCCCTGGGAGCCTGCTGGGAGGCCCGTCGTGCGGAGCGGTCACTCCTTGGCGCGGTGGCGCACCGCCTGCAGCACCGGCGCCACGACCTGCCGCAGGCCCTGCCTGACCAGGCCCGGGACCTGCTCGTCGCCGTGCAGCGCGCTCCGCAGGCCGCTCTTCACGGTCAGCAGCGCCTGCTCCGTCGACACGTGCGGCGGGATGATCGGCGTGGAGGGGTCGACCACGGCGTCGATGACGAACGGCCGGTCCGCCGCGAGCGCCGCCGCCCACGCGGCGTCGACGTCCTCCGGGCGCTCCACGCGCACGCCGTCGAGCCCCAGCAGCTGCGCCCACTGCGCGTAGGGGACGTCGGGCAGCGACTGCGACGCCGGGTCGGGCACCTCGCCGAGCTCGGCCCGGACCTCCCACGTCTCGAAGCTCAGGTCGCGGTTGTTCAGCACGAGGATCGCGAGCCGCGGGTCGTCCCAGCTCTGCCACTCCTTCGCCACGGTGATGAGCTCGTTGACGCCGTTCATCTGCATCGCGCCGTCGCCCACCAGCGCGATGACCGGGCGGCCCGGGTGCGCGGTCTTGGCGGCCAGGGCGTACGGCAGCGCCCCGCCCATGCTCAGCAGCAGGCCGGAGAGCGAGCCGAGCTGGCCGGGCCGCAGGTCGACGTCGCGGGCGTACCAGGCGGTGGCCGTGCCGCAGTCGACGGCGAGCAGCGCGTCGTCGGGCAGGTGCGCCTGCAGCCCGCGCACCACGGCCTCGGGGTTCACCGGGTCCGCTGCTGCGGAGCACCGGGCGTCGCGGACCGCGTCGTCGTCGCCCTTCCAGGTGGCGATGCGCTCGCGCCAGGCGCCGTCGCCGCGGGGGCGCAGCAGGGGCAGCAGCGCCGCCAGCGTCTCGGCGGCGTCGCCGACGAGGTTCACCTCGGTGGGGGTGCGCAGGCCGCACTTGGCGCCGTCGAGGTCGACCTGCACGCTGCGGGCCTGGCCGGGCGGCGGGTAGTACTCGCCGTACGGCATCGTCGAGCCGACCACGAGCAGCGTGTCGCAGTGCTGCATCAGCTCGTAGGACGCGCGGGTGCCGAGCAGGCCGATGGCGCCGGTGACCCACGGCAGGCGGTCGTCGAGGACGTGCTTGCCGAGCAGCGCCTTGGCCACCCCCGCGCCGAGGGCGTCGGCCACGGCGGTGAGCTCGGCGGTGGCACCGGCAGCACCCACCCCGGCGAGGACCGCGACCCGCTCGCCCGCGTTGAGGACGGCGGCGGCCTCGCGCAGCGCAGCGGCCGGCGGGGCGCCCGGGTCGGTGCTGGGCACGCTCGAGGTGTGGCTGTAGCCGTGCGCCACCGGGGTCTCGAGCACCGCGTCGGCGCTCCCGAGGTCGCTCGGCACGATGACCGCGCACACCGTCCGGTGGGCCAGGGCGGTGCGGCAGGCCTGGTCGACGGCGTGGATGACCTGGTCCGCGCTGGACAGCTGGATGACGTAGTCGGCGACGTCCTCGTACAGGGCCTTGGCGTCGACCTCCTGGTAGAAGCTCGTGCCCAGCGCCGGGGTGGCGCTCTGCCCGACGAGCGCGACCACGGGGACGCGGTCCAGCTTGGCGTCGTACAACCCGTTCAGCGCGTGGACGGCGCCCGGCCCGCTCGTCACGACGCACGCGCCGATGGGGGAGCCGCCGTACTTGACGTCGGCCACGGCCGCGAAGGCGGCGGTCTCCTCGTGGCGCACCTGGACGAGCTGCGCGGCGCCCGCCCTCCGAGCCCGGGAGATGCCGGCCATGACGCCGCCGACGCCGTCACCGGGGTAGCCGTAGTAGCGGCGCACGCCCCAGCGTGCGAGGCGCTCCACCACGTGCTCGCCGACGGTCGTCGGCTCCGGGACGTCGTTCCACTCGCCGGTGCTCTGCCGGGGGCGCTCGCTCACACGGGCCCCCTACCCACCCCGAGAGCTCCCGATCACGCCGACCGTTCCGCAGCCGAGCGCTCGGTTGCGGTTCGGGAGGGGGTGGGAACCGCAGGCAGGCGCTCGGTTGCGGTTCGGGAGGGGGTGGGAACCGCAGGCAGGCGCTCGGTTGCGGTTCGGGAGGGGGTGGGAACCGCAGGCAGGCGCTCGGTTGCGGTTCGGGAGGGGGTGGGAACCGCAGGCAGGCGCTCGGTTGCGGTTCGGGAGGGGGTGGGAACCGCAGGCAGGCGCTCGGTTGCGGTTCGGGAGGGAGTGGGAAGCGCAGCCAGGCGCTCGGCTGCCGAGAGGGAGGGAGGGACGACGGCGGGCGCGGGAACGCCGCGAGCAGGACGCCCGTTGACCTCGACATGAGCACGCCGACGTCCCCGACGCTGACCTGCCCCAAGTGCCACGGCGCCATGCGCAGCTACGAGCGCAACGGCGTCGTCCTCGACCAGTGCACCGAGTGCCGCGGGATCTTCCTCGACCGCGGCGAGCTGGAGCGCCTGATCGACGCCGAGGCCGCCTACTACGACGACCGCCCGTCGGCGCCGCAGCACCAGCCCGCTCCGCAGACCGCGCCCCAGCCGCAGGGCCACGGGCAGCAGGCGCCCAGCTACGCCCAGCCCGCGTACGGCGCCACGGGCGCCACGGGCGCCACGGCCGGTGCCAGCGGCGCCGGGTACGGCAGCAGCCACGACGCCGGTCAGCAGCGCAGCGGGTCCAGCGCCCACGGCGCGCCGTCGTCGGGCAGCGACCTGGGCAAGCTCGCCAGCGAGGTCTTCCGGCAGGTCAGCGCCGCGCGCTCGTCGTCGTCCTCGTCGCAGGGGCAGTACGGCGGCAAGCGGAAGAAGTCCTTCCTCGACCAGCTGCTCGGCTGACCCCTGGGGGTGGGCGCCCGTGATCACGGGCGCCCACCCCGGTCAGGCGCCGGCGGCCGCCGTGCCGGCGTGGGGCAGGTCGCCCGCGTCGACGATCGAGTAGGCGTACCCCTGCTCGGCCAGGAACCGCTGGCGGTGGGCGGCGAAGTCGGCGTCCACCGTGTCGCGCGCCACCACCGTGTAGAAGCGAGCCGTGCGCCCGTCGGCCTTGGGGCGCAGCAGGCGGCCGAGGCGCTGCGCCTCCTCCTGCCGCGAGCCGAACGAGCCCGACACCTGCACCGCGAGCGCCGCCTCGGGCAGGTCGATCGAGAAGTTGGCGACCTTGGACACCACGAGCACGTGGATCTCGCCGGTGCGGAAGGCCTGGAACAGCCGCTGGCGCTCGGCCACGGACGTCTCGCCGGTGATGACGGGCGCGTCGAGGCGGTCGCCGATCTCTGCGAGCTGGTCGAGGTACTGGCCGATGACCAGCGTCTGCTCGCCCGGGTGCTGGCGCAGCAGCTGCTCGACCACCTTCGTCTTGGACGACGACGTCGCGCAGAGGCGGTACTTCTCCTCCGGCTCCGCCGTCGCGTAGGTGAGGCGCTCGCCGTCGGGCAGCGTCACGCGGACCTCGACGCAGTCGGCGGGGGCGATCCAGCCCTGGGCCTCGATGTCCTTCCACGGCGCGTCGAAGCGCTTGGGGCCGATGAGGGAGAACACCTCGCCCTCGCGGCCGTCCTCGCGCACCAGCGTGGCGGTGAGGCCGAGGCGGCGGCGGGCCTGCAGGTCGGCCGTCATGCGGAAGATCGGCGCGGGCAGCAGGTGCACCTCGTCGTAGACGACCAGGCCCCAGTCGCGCGCGTCGAGCAGCTCCAGGTGCGGGTAGACGCCCTTCCGCTTGGTCGTCAGCACCTGGTAGGTGGCGATCGTGACCGGCCGGACCTCCTTCTTGGAGCCCGTGTACTCGCCGATCTCCTCCTCCGTCAGCGAGGTGCGCTTGAGCAGCTCCTCGCGCCACTGGCGGGCGCTGACGGTGTTGGTGACGAGGATGAGCGTCGTCGCCTTCGCCTTGGCCATCGCCCCGGCGCCCACGATCGTCTTGCCGGCGCCGCAGGGCAGGACGACGACGCCGGAGCCGCCGTCCCAGAACCCGTCGACGGCCTGCTGCTGGTACGGCCGGATCGCCCAGCCGTCCTCGGCGAGCTCGATGGGGTGGGCCTCGCCGTCGACGTACCCGGCGAGGTCCTCCGCGGGCCAGCCGAGCTTGAGCAGCACCTGCTTGAGGTTGCCGCGCTCGGAGGGGTGCACCAGCACCGTCTCCCGATCGAGGCGCTCGCCGACCAGCGGCGCGACCTTCTTGGAGCGCAGCACCTCCTCGAGCACCGGCACGTCGGTGGCGTGCAGCACGAGGCGGTCGCCGTCCTTCTCCAGGCGCAGGCGGCCGTACCGGTCCATCGTCTCGGCGACGTCCACCAGCAGGGCGTGAGGCACGGGGTAGCGGGAGTGCTCGATGAGGGCGTCGACCACCTGCTCGGCGTCGTGCCCCGCGGCGCGCGCGTTCCACAGCCCGAGCGGGGTGATGCGGTAGGTGTGCACGTGCTCGGGGGCGCGCTCGAGCTCGGCGAAGGGGGCCACGGCCTTGCGGGCCGCCGCGGAGGCCGGGTGGTCGACCTCGAGGAGGAGCGTCTTGTCGCTCTGGACGATCAGGGGGCCGTCGGTCACCGGAGCGTCAACCCGCGAGGCGCCGCAGTGCTTCCCGCGGTGGGGGCCGGCGCGCTCAGACCGACGACCCGTAGCTGCCGCCCTCGGAGAAGCCCGAGAAGATCCCGGCCGCGAGGACGCCGAAGAACAGGACCACGAGCAGCACGAACAGCCCCGTCGCGACGGCGAAGATGATCCAGCCGGTCTTGGTGAGGCGGCGCGCGCCCTCGGGGTCGTGGCGCCGGTTCAGCGCCATGATCGACAGGACCAGGGGGGCGATGTAGACCGCGCCCACGAGGAAGGTGATCGTGAACAGCGTCGCCAGGCCCGACAGCACCAGCAGCACGATCGTCGAGACCGGCGCGGGCGGGGCCGGTGCGACCGGCGCGCCGCCGTACCCGTAGCCGTAGCCGGCCGGGGGCTGGGCCGGGCCGCCCGCGTAGCCGCCGGGCTGCCCGTACGACGGCTGGCCGTACGAGGGCTGCTCGGAGGGCGGCTGCCCGTACGAGGGCTGCTCGGAGGGCGGCTGCCCGTACGAGGGCTGGCCGTACGAGGGCTGCTCGTACGACGGCGGGCCGTAGGACGGCGGGCCCGACGCGGCGGTCGGCTCGACGGGCTGCTGCGCGGTCGGGGGCTGGGGCGCCGACCACGACGGGTCGGCGCCGTGCTGCTGGCCCGCGCCGCCCGCAGACGCCTCTGCGCCGCCGGGCTGCTCGGACCGGTCGGACCGGTCCCACGGGGCGTGCTGCGGGTCCTGGGTCACCCTGGGGCCTTCTTCCGTCCGTCGAGCTGCTGGACGGACCACGGTAGCCGGGGCGGGACCGCTCAGACGGGTGCGACTCCGCTGATCCGGTGCACGGAGAAGGTGCGGACGGCACCCGACTCGGCGTCGAGCGCGGTCACCAGCCCGCCGTCGACGTGCACGGGGGAGTACTGCCGGACCACCGTGCGGCCGGCGGCGTCGGCGAGGCCGAGCCACACCGCGCGCCCCGCGGACGCCGCCTCGCGCAGCGCGGCGAGGGCGAGCGCCGGGTCCGTCGCCGACAGCGGCGGCGGGGTGCCGGGGGTGCCCGGCGCGGCGGACGCCCGGCGCACCTGCTCGGCGTCCCCGGCGCGCAGCCCGGCGACCACGGTCGCCACGGCGCCGGGCGCCACCGGCGGCGGCTCCCCGGTCACCGGCCGGGGCGGGGTGCGCGGCGGGGTGCGCCGCACCACCGGCGCGCTGAGCACGACGTCGTCGTCCGCGCCCTCGACCGCCGGCGCCAGGCCCATGCCGCGCAGCACGTGCAGCACCGTGGCGGGGTCGGCCTGCGCGGCGGCGACGGTCGGGGCCAGGCGCCGCAGCCGCAGGGGCGCCGCGGCGCGCGAGGCCAGGACCTCGGCCAGGGCGGCCTCGTCGTCGCTGCGCAGGTAGGAGGAGGCGACGCCGACGCGGAGCCGGCCGTGGCGCCGGGCCACGTCGCGGACCAGCACCTCCAGCGCCTGCGGCACGGGCGTCGCCGAGGCGCCGCGCAAGAAGGTCAGGGCCTCGTCGGCGGAGCGGCCGAGGTCCATCGCCCGGCGCACGGAGGCGGCGCTGAAGCGGTAGACGGTGGCGCCGCCGCGGGAGTCGACGTCGGCCAGCAGCGACAGCTCGACCGCCACCGCCCGCACCAGCGGGCCGGGGGCGACGGCGGTGAGGTCGGCCTGCAGCAGCACCTGCTCGACGGGCGCGGGCAGCCGGGCCTCGAGGGCGCCGGCCAGCGCCCCGGGGTCGGCGGAGGCGTCGACGAGCACCCGCCCGTGGCTGGCCAGGGCGCCCAGCCACGTGGCGCCGAGCCAGGTGGCCTCGCGGACCGTCCACCCGACGAGCCGGCCGGTGAGGGCGCCGGCTCGTCGGGGGGCCTGCCAGCGCACCCGCGCCTCCAGGCGCTCAGCGGTGGCGGGGGTGCCGGGGGGCAGGTCGGCCAGCGCCTCCAGCACGGCGCGGCGCACGGGGGCGGCGGCGGTGCGGTCGAGGTCGTCCGAGAGGGCGGTGCGGGCGGTGCCGCGGGCGTCCTTCTCCCCGACGAGCGCCGGCACCCGCGAGGTGCGCAGCCACGCCTGCGCCAGCACCGCCCACCGCTCGGGGGTGGCGGCGTCGAGCCAGCCGTCGGCGGCGGGCGTCGGGGCCCAGGCGGCGTCGGCCTCGCCGTCGTCGGCCACCAGCCCCGCCGCGCGGGCCAGCTCGGCCCAGAAGGCGGCCTGCTCGGCGTCGACGTCGAGGCGGTCGGTGAGGCGCTTGAGCTCGCGCACGCCGAGGCCGCCGGCGCGCAGCACCGGGGGAGGCGCGGTGCTCCAGCCGTCCAGCAGCTCCTCGACCAGGCGCACGGCCTCGGCGGCCTGCCCCGCGGCCGCGCCGTCGAGCAGCTCCGGGCGCCGGGCCGCCGACCCCGCCGAGGTCCCCGCCGCCGACGTCCCGGGCGCGTCGACCAGGGCGGGCGGTGCGTCGTCGAGGCCCTGCAGCACCCGGCCGCCGCGCAGCGCGAGCGCCACCTCCCGGGGGAGCACCACGTGCCCCGGGCCGGCGGGGGCGAGGAGGCCGCGCGCGAGCAGCCAGTCGAGCGGCGAGGTCGCCTGCTCGACGCGCACGCTGCGGTCGGCCCCGGCCACGGCCCCCGTCGGGGGGCCCCAGGTCAGGCGGTCGAGCAGCTCGCGGGCGGGTGCCGGCGCAGCACCGAGCAGCTGCTGCAGGCGCTCGGGGTCGCCGAGGTGGGCGGCGACGGCCTCCAGGTCGGCCACCGGGTCTCCGGAGGCCTCGAGTCCGAGGTCCTCGGCGAGGTCGCGGGTCCGCGCCGGCGAGCGGGTGCCCAGGGCCTCCGCGAGGGGCGCGCCGAGGCCGGCGGGGTGGGCGCCGAGGACGTCGACGGCGGAGCGGGTGGGCCGCAGCGCGGCGTCGGGCCCCCAGGCCAGCGCCAGTTCCAGGAGCCGCCGCAGGTGGGGGAGCACCCGTGTGCGGGGTGCGCTGCAGGCGCGGACCACGTCGGCCAGCGACGCCGTTCCCGACGGGCCCGCGAGCGCCACGAGGACCTCGAGGACGTCGAGCTCGGGGGTGCTGAGCCGGTCGACGGCGCGCTGGGTGCTCACCCGGGTGCTGGCGCGGGCGGCCAGGGAGGCGGTGTCGCCCGGGACCGGCGAGGCCAGGTCGGGGCGGGAGGCCAGGAGCGCGGCGAGCGCGTCGTCGCTGCGCGCGCGCAGGTCGTCGGCCAGGGAGCGGGGGGCCGGCACCGGGACACCGTACGCGGGAGGGAGCGACGGGTACCTCGTTGACCGCGTCGGTACGCTGGGACGTCGGCTCGCGACGCCGCGCCCGACCCCCTCCGGCGGATCGGCTCTGCGCCCGCGACAGCCCGACGCGAACCCAGCACAGCACCCCGTCTGACGCCCGCCCCACCGACACGAGAGTCCTGAGGTCCCACCGTGCCCACTGGCAAGGTCAAGTGGTTCGACGCCGACCGCGGTTTCGGCTTCCTCGCCACCGACGAGGGCGAGGAGGTCTTCCTGCACGCCTCGGCGCTGCCCGCCGGGCTGGCCACCGTCAAGCAGGGCGCGCGCATGGAGTTCGGCGTCGCCGACGGCCGCCGCGGCAAGCAGGCGCTGTCGGTGAAGCTGCTCGAGCCCTCCCACTCCGTCGCCGCCGCGCACCGCAAGCCCGCGGAGGACATGGTCGGCATCGTCGAGGACCTGATCAAGGTGCTCGAGGGGCTGTCCGGCCAGCTGCGGCGCGGCCGCTACCCGGAGCGCGACGGCTCCCGCAAGGTCGCAGCCGTGCTGCGCAAGGTCGCCGACGACCTCGAGGCCTGAGGCCGTGCCCGCCACCCGCACCCGCCGCCCGGTGCTCGACGCCGTGGGCGCCGCCGCCGTCGACGTCGCCCGCGCGGCGGCGGAGGAGGTCTGCCGCCAGGCGTCGTCGGCGCTCGGCCCCGTGTCCGGCCCGACCACCGTCGGTGACCACCTCGGCGTCGCGCCCGACGGCGACCGCGTCGTCGTCCACCGCTTCGCCAGCACCGACCCCGGCTACCGGGGCTGGGCCTGGACCGTGGTGCTCGCCCGCGCGCCCCGCGCCAAGACGGCGACCGTCAGCGAGGTGGAGCTGCTCCCCGACGCCGACGCCGTCCTGGCGCCCGCGTGGCTGCCGTGGGACGAGCGCCTGCGCCCGGGCGACGTGGGCCCCGGCGACGTGCTGCCGCGCGTCGTCGAGGACCCGCGCCTGCAGCCGGGGTACGCCGCGGTGGCCCCCGAGGCCGACGACCTGCCCGGCCACGCCGACGAGGCCGACCGGGTGGCCCTGTGGGAGCTCGGCCTCGGCCGCCCCCGCGTGCTCTCGCCCGAGGGTCGCGACGACGCCGCCACCCGCTGGTACACCGGCTCGCACGGCCCCACCGCCGAGCACGCCAAGGCGGCGTCGGCGGCGTGCGCCTCGTGCGGGTTCTACCTGCGCCTGTCGGGCCCGTTGAGCACGGTCTTCGGCGTGTGCGCCAACGAGTGGTCGCCCTCGGACGGCCGCGTCGTCTCGGTCGACCACGGCTGCGGCGCGCACAGCGAGACCGACGTCGTGCTGGAGCCGGAGCCCGTCGCCGAGCTGGTGCTCGACGAGCGCGGCGTCGACCCGGCCTGACCCGCCGGCCGTGATCATGGGCGTCCGCCACCTCGGGGGTGGCCAGCGCCCATGATCACGGACGACGTGGGAGATCCCTTCGGCACGGCGGGCCTGCGCCGCGCCGTCCTCGACGCCTGGCGCGCCTCGCCCGACCGCTTCCGCGAGGACGCGAACGCCGAGGAGGACGCCGCGCTCGGCGCGTACCGCGACCGCGTCGTCGTCGAGCTGGCGCAGAACGCCGCCGACGCCGCGGCCCGGGTGGCCGGACGGGAGGGAGGTGCCGGGCGCCTCCTGCTCCGCCTGGAGCAGGACGACGACGGCGGGCACCTCGTCGTCGCGAACACCGGGGCGCCGCTCGACGCCGCCGGCGTGCGCGCCCTGGCGTCGCTGCGCGCCTCGGCCAAGCGCGGTGGAGCGGGCGGTGTCGGGCGCTTCGGCGTCGGTGCCGCAGCGGTGCTGTCCGCCGGTGACGACGCCACCTGGGTCACGCGCACCGCCTCCGGTGTCCGCGGGGTCCGCTTCAGCGCCGCGGCCACCCGGGAGGCCGTCGCCGCGCTCGGCAGCACCGACCTCGACGCCGAGGTCGCGGCCCGCGGGGGCGCCGTCCCGGTGCTCCGCCTGCCGTTCCCCGCCGCTGACGAGCGGGTCGTCGGGGTGCTGCCGCAGGGGTACGACACCGCCGTCGTCGTGCGGCTGCGCGACGCCGCCGCGGCCGCTGCCGTCGAGCGCGCCCTCGACGCCGTCGACGACGCGCTGCTGCTGGCCCTCCCCGCGCTGGCGGAGGTCCGGGTGGAGGTCGAGGTGGAGGTCGAGGCGGAGGGAGGCGGCGCCGGGCCGCGCGTCCTAGCCAGCGCCGCCGAGCGGTGGCACCTGCTCCGCCGCTCGGGCCCGCTGCCCCCGCACGTCCTCGCCGGCCTCGGGGTGGAGGAGCGCGCCCGCGCCGAGCGCACCGGCTGGTCGCTCACCTGGGCGCTCCCGCGGCACCGCCCCGCCGAGCCCGCCGCGGTCGACCTCTTCGCGCTGGACCTCCTCGAGGACCCACCGCCCGGCCCCACCGGCAGCTCCGCGGGCGGCGTCCTGCACGCGCCCACGCCCACCGACGAGCCGCTCACCCTGCCCGCGCTCCTCGTGGCCGACCTGCCCCTGGACCCCGGCCGCCGCCGCGTCCCGGAGACCCCCGCCGCCCGCGCCGTCCTGGCGGCCGCCGGCACCGCCTACGCGGAGCTGCTCGCCGAGCGCGCTCGCGCCGGTGAGGACGTGCTGCCGCTGGTGCCCGTGGGCCTCGGCGCCGGGTGGGTCGACGACGCCGTGCGCGCCGCCGCGACCGCCGCGCTGCGCAGCGCGCCGGTGCTGCTCCCCGTGGTGCCCGAGGGGGCCGCCGCGGGGGAGCCGCTGCGCCCCGACCAGGCGCTCGCCCTCGACGACGGACCCCTGGCCGACGACCCCCGCGCCCTGCGGGCCCTCGCCCCGCTGGTCGCCGGGCTCGTGGCGGCGCCCCGCTCCGCCCGCGCCGCGCTGGCCGTGCTCGAGGTGCGCCGGGTGGGCCTAGGAGACGTCGCCGACGCACTCCCCGCCGACCCCGAGCGCTGGGTCGCCGCTGCCGCGGCGCTGGCGCCCGCCGCCGTCGACCCCGCGGCCCGCGAGCAGCTCGCGGCCCTCCGCGTGCCCCTCGCCGGGGGCCGCAGCGCCGTCGGCGCCCGCGGTCTGCTGCTGCCCTCGCCGGACCCGGCGCTCGCCGGGGCCGTCACCGCCCTGGCGGGGTGCGGGCTGCGGTTGGCCGACCCGCGCGTCGCCGCCGACCCCGGCGCCGAGCACCTCCTCCTGGCCCTGGGCGCCCGGCCCGCCGGCGCGCGCGAGCTCCTCGCCGACCCCGCCGTGCTGGCCGCCGTCCTCGACCTCCCCGACGGTGACGCCGCCGGCGCCGAGGACGACGACGGCGCGCGCTGGGTCGAGGACGGCGAGGTCGACCCCCTGGCCGCCGCCGTCCTCGACCTGGCCGCGGCGGCCGCGGCGTCCGGTGACCTCGCCCCGGGCGACCTCCCCGAGCTCGCGGAGCTGCTGCTGCCGTCGGACGAGGGCGAGGTGCTGCCCGCCGCGGCGCTCGTGCTGCCCGGATCGCCCGCCGCCGCGCTGCTCGACCCCGACGAGGTCGCCCCCGCCCACCCGCGCCTGGTCGAGCGGTGGGGCGCCCCGGCCCTGACCGCGGTGGGGGTGGCGAGCTCGCTCGCCCTGGTGCGGTGGGAGGACGTCGACCTGCTGGCCCCGCCGGAGGAGCTGCTCGACCTCGCCGGCGCCGACGACTGGCTGGACGACGCGGTGCGGGCCGCCGGCCGGGCCGCCACGGCCGCCGCCGTCGTCGCGGTCCGCGACCTCGACCTGGTGCGCCCGGGGGCGGAGGCCGAGCTGGCGGCCCACCTGAGCACCGACCCCGCGCTGCGCGCCGCGCTGGCCGAGCCGGTGCGCCTGCTGCGGCCCGACGGCTCCTGGACCGCGGTCCGCTCCCCGAGCGCGGCCTGGCTCGCCCACGAGCTCGGCCTGGCGGGGCGCGCCTCCCCGGCGGCCGCCGCGGCCGCGACCGCCGTGCTGCCCCCGGCCCCCGCCTGGGCCGCCGCGCTCGACCCGGCCCTCGCGGCCGCCCTCGGGCTGGTGGCCGACCTGGGCGAGCTCGACGCCGACGGCTGGCAGCGCGTCCTCGACGCCCCCGGGGTGCCGGAGGCGCTGGACAGCCCGCTCGGGGCGGCCGCCCTGCTGCCGCTGTGGCGCGAGCTCGGCCGCGCGCTGCTCGCAGACCCGGCGGCGAGCGGTCTGGCGGGTGCGCTCCTCCCGCCGTCCCACGTGCTCGCCCTCGACGCCTCCGGCGGCGTCGTCAGGGTGCCCGCCGAGGAGGCCGTCGTCGTCGACGACCCGTGCTGGGCCCAGCGCGCCGACCTGGGCGCGCGCGTGGTCGGGGGGAGCGCCGCCGCGACCGCGCTGGCCGCCGCGCTGCGGATGTCCCTCGCCTCGGAGGCCGCACCGGGCAGAGTGGGGGGCGTGGGTGTGGACGTCGACGTCGCCGCCGGGGTGCGGGCCCTGCTGCCGGGCTGCCCGGCGGCCTGGTCGCGCCACGCGGAGCTGCGCGTCGACGGCGCGGCCGTGAGCTGGTGGGTGGACGGCCGGGGGCCGACCGCGCGCGTGCACGCCACCGGCCCCGCCGGCCTCGCCCGCGGCCTCGCGCTCGCCGCCGGCCGCTGGGACGCCCGCGCGGCCGTCGAGGGCGTGCTCGCCGACCCCGCCCGGGCCGTCCGGGCGCTGGTCGAGGACGCCGCCGGGGACCGGCCGTGAGGGGCCGCGCGCTGGGGGCCGCCGCGCTCGCGGCCGCTGTGCTGGTCGGCGCCACCGGCTGCACCTCGGGTGGTCCGGCGGCGGCCGACCCGACGGCCAGCGGCGACGGCGCCCCGCCCGTCGCGAGCTCCCACCCGTCGGGCACCGCCGTGCTCGCCTTCGCCGGTGACGTGCACTTCGAGGGGACCTCCGCCTCCACCACCGACCTGGGTGACGCCTTCGGCGTCCTGGCCGGCGCCGACCTCGCGGTGGTCAACCTGGAGACGGCCGTCACCACGGGCGGCACGAGGGCCGACAAGCAGTTCGCCTTCCGCGCGCCTCCTGCGGCCATGACCGCGCTGCGCGACGCGGGCGTCGACGCCGTCTCGCTGGCCAACAACCACGGCATGGACTTCGGTGCGAGCGGCCTGCGCGACACCCTGGCCGCGGGCCGGGAGGCGGGCCTGCCGGTCCTGGGCGCGGGCGACGACGTCGACGCCGCCTTCACCCCGCTGCGCGCGGAGCCGGGCGGCGTGCCGGTCTCGGTGATCGCCGCCACCGACGTCATCGACTCCTCCGTCGAGACCGCGTGGACGGCCACCGCCACCTCCGCCGGGCTGGCCTCCGCCAAGGACTCCGACCGCCTCCTCGCCGACGTGCGCGGGGAGGCCGCCGACGGGCGCGTGGTCGTCGTCGTCCTGCACTGGGGCACCGAGCGGGTGCAGTGCCCGACGCAGCGCCAGCAGCAGCTGGCCGCCGACCTCGCCGAGGCGGGCGCGGCGGTCGTGGTGGGCAGCCACGCGCACGTGCTGGAGCCCACGGACACCGTCGACGGGGCCTTCGTGGCCTACGGCCTGGGCAACTTCCACTTCTACGCCAAGCCGGGCAACACCCTCGGCACGCAGACGGGCGTGATGACCGTCGAGGTGGGCCACGACGGCGTCGTGGGCAGCGAGTGGCACCCCGCGACCATCCGCGACGGCAGGCCCGAGCTGCTGACGGCCGAGCAGCTCGAGGGCTCCTCCCGCGGGCCCGACGAGCTGGCCGAGCTCGGCGAGCGGTGCGCGGCGGGCGCCGTCGCGACGCCGTCCCCGAAGGCGCCGGCGCGCGGCGCCGACGAGGCCGACGGCGGTGACGACGGGTCTGCGGGAGACCCCGCGGACGAGCAGGTCCCCACGCGGACGCCGACCGGTGCGCCCAGCGACGCGGTGCCCTCGGCGGATCCGGGCGCGAGCCCGGAGCCCAGCAGCACGGCGCCCACCGCGACGGCCGGTGGTGGCTCGCCCGCGCCGTCCGCCGCACCCGCCTGACGCGTCCGCGCGGCTCCCCGGGCACCCCCTCGACCACCCCGAGGGGTGGTGGCCTGCGGCTACCGTTAGCGGAAGTAATGACCTATGCTCATCACATGACCCCGACCGCCGCTCCCGCGCAGCGGGTCGACCCCCCGGGCAGCCGCCCCGCGCCGCTGGCCGCGGAGCTCCGCGTGGGGGCCATGCGCATGGCCCGCCGCCTGCGCCGCGAGCGCAGCAGCACGGACATCACCGACGGCCAGTACTCGGTGCTCGCCTGCCTCGACCGGCGCGGCCCGCAGACGCTGCGCTCCCTGGCCGACCACGAGAACGTGCAGCCCCCGTCGATGACGCGCACGGTCACGGCGCTCGAGGACGCCGGCCTCGCGCGGCGCACCCCCCACCCCGACGACGGCCGCCAGCTCCTGGTCGTGCTCACCGACGCCGGCGCCACCCACGTCCTCGAGACGCGGCGCCGCCGCGACGCCTGGCTCGCCGGCCAGCTGGCCGCCCTCGGTCCCGACGACCGCGCGACCCTCGCCCGCGCCGCCGCCCTCCTGCAGGAGATCGCCACCCGATGACCGCCCTCGCCACCGCCACCCGGGCCCTCGGCCCCACCTTCCGCTCCCTGTCGGTCCGCAACTACCGGGTGTGGGCCGCGGGCGCGATCGTGTCCAACGTCGGCACCTGGATGCAGCGCGTCGCGCAGGACTGGCTCGTCCTCACCGTGCTCACCGCCAACAGCGCCGTCGCCGTCGGCATCACCACGGCCCTGCAGTTCGGGCCGCAGCTGCTGCTCGGGCCGCTGACCGGAGCCGTCGCCGACAGGTTCCCCCAGCGCGCCGTCCTGGCGGTCACCCAGGCCCTGATGGGCACGTGGGCGCTGGTGCTGGGCCTGCTCGTCGTCCTCGGCGACCCGCAGCTCTGGCAGGTCTACGCCCTCGCCGGGCTGCTGGGCGTCACGAGCGCCTTCGACGCCCCGGTCCGCCAGACCTTCGTCACCTCGCTGGTGCCCAGCGCGATGCTCCCCAACGCGGTGGGCCTCAACAGCGCCTCCTTCCACGGGGCGCGGCTCGTCGGGCCCGCCGTCGCGGGCCTGCTCATCGCCGCCGTGGGCACCGGCTGGGTCTTCCTCATCAACGCGGTGACGTTCGCCGCCACCGTCGCCTCGCTCGCGCTCATGCGCCGCAGCGAGATGCAGCCCGCGCCCCGGCGCAGGCGGGGCCGCGGAGCCACCCGCGAAGGGCTCGCCTACGTGCGCAGCCGCCCGGACATCGTGCTGATCCTGCTGGTGGTGGGCGTGGTCGGCGCCTTCGGCCTGAACTTCCAGCTGACCACCGCGCTCATGGCGAGGGTCGAGTTCGGCCTCGGCGCCGACAGCTACGGACTGCTCGGCTCGATCATGGCGATCGGCTCCCTCACCGGGGCCCTGCTGGCCGCGCGCCGCGAGCACCCGCGGCTGCGCCTCGTGGTGGGCGCGGCGACGGCCTTCGGCGTCTTCTCGGTCGTCGCGTCGCTGATGCCGGGGTACTGGACCTTCGCCGTCGCCCTCATCCCCGTGGGCCTGGCGTCGCTGACGCTGATGACCGCCGCCAACGCGACCGTGCAGATGACCACCGCGCCCGAGCTCCGCGGCCGCGTCATGGCGCTCTACATGGCGGTCTTCGCCGGGACGACGCCGATCGGCGCGCCGCTCATCGGCTGGGTCGGCGAGGCGTGGGGACCCCGCTGGTCCATCGCGGTCGGCGGCATCGCGGCGCTGCTCGTCGTCGCCGTCGTGGTGGTGGTCGTGGGCCGCCGCCAGGAGGTGCAGGTCCACTACCGGCTGCACTCGCGGCCGCACCTGGTGGTCGAGGTCGGCGGGCAGGTCACCCTGGCCCGCCACGACGAGCACGACGACGGGCACGACGGCGGGCACGACGTCGGCGGTGGGCACGACGGCGGCGGCGAGGCGCGCGCCGCCGAGCGCGAGGCCGACCGCCGCGAGGTGCTCGACCCCGTGCAGGTGCCCGACGCCCCCGTCGCGGCCGGGCCCCGGAGGATGGCCTGATGGCCCTCCTCGCCCTCGACGACGCCCTGGGGCGCGTCCGCACCGCCCTGCTGGACGGCGAGCACCTCGTCCGCGCCACCGCCTCGGGGCGCCGCCGCGGTGCCGAGACGCCCGGCCCCGGCAGCCCGGAGCGCCTGGAGCGCCTGGAGCTGCGCGCCGTACCGCTGCGCGGGGTGCTGCACCTGCAGGTGACCGAGCGCACCGGACCGGTGGTCCGCACGCACAACCACCCCCTCGAGGCCGCCGCCACGAGCGCCGGTGGGCCGACCCTCGAGGCGCTCGACGCGCTGCTCGCCCTGCCGTTCACCAGCTGGCACGTCGAGAGCTCGGCCGAGCCCGGCGGCGCCGGGGCGCGGACGGCCCTGCAGGTCCGCGTCACCAAGAAGGGCATGGCGACCGCCGGGACCTCGGCCCTCGCCGCCGGGGACGGCGCTCCCGGCGGGGCCGGAGCCGGTGGAGGGGGCGCGCGTGCAGCGCACGACCGCGCCAAGCAGCACCTGCTCGACCCCGACGACCCGCTCTTCGCCGTCCTGGGCGCCGGGGGCGACAAGCGCCGCCAGGTCGACGCCTTCCTCCGCCAGCTCTCCGCCGCCCTGCCCGAGGGCGTCGCGGCCGACCGCCCGCTGCGCGCCGTCGACCTGGGCTGCGGCAACGCCTACCTCACCCTCGCCGCGCAGCGCTGGCTGGCGGGGCGTCCGGCCGGGGCCCGCACCGTCGGCGTCGAGCTCCGCGACGACCTCGTCGCCCGCTCCTCCGCCCGCGCCGAGCAGGCGGGGGTCGAGGGGATCGCCTTCACCGCCGGCACCATCGCCGACGCCGACCCCCTGGCCGAGCTGGGCGGCCCGCCCGACGTCGTGCTGGCCCTGCACGCCTGCGACACCGCCACCGACGACGCCCTCGCCCGCGCCGTGGAGTGGGAGGCGCCCGTGGTGCTCGCGGCGCCGTGCTGCCACCGCGACGTGCAGCGCCAGCTGGTGGCGGCCGGTGCGGGGACGGCGCGCACGGAGCTCCCGGCCGAGCGGGCCGCGCTGGTGGCCTCGCCGATCCTGCGCGAGCGCTTCGCCGACGTCCTCACCGACTCCCTGCGCGCCGCTGCGCTCCGGGCGGCCGGCTACCGGGTCGACGTGGTCGAGTTCGTCGACTCGAAGCACACGCCCCGCAACGCGCTGCTGCGCGCGGTGCGCCCCGAGCGCCCCGTGCCCTCCGCCGACCGCGAGCGCGCCGCCGCCGAGCTCCGCGAGCTGTCCGCCGCCTGGGGCGTGGCCCCCGCCCTCGTCGACCGCCTCACCCTCTGACCCGGCCGTGAGCATGGCCTTCCGGAGCACCTCCGGGCCGTGATCATGGGATTCCGGAACAGTGCCGCCGGCACCTGTTCGGGAGGTCCATGACCACGGCGGAAAAGGAGGGGCGGGCTGTCGCAGGCCGGTTGTAGCGTCACACCGGCGCGTCCGCCGGGGCCGTCTCCCGATCCGCGACCCCAGGAGGTCTCCCGTGCGCGAGCACGCGCCGCTGACGTGGCGACGGCTGTCCGGCCGCGGCAGCACCGCCGCCCTGGCGCTCGCGGTGGTCGCCGCCGTCGCCGAGACCATCGGCACGGTGGTCGCCGGGCGCCTGGCCGACGGTCCCAGCACGGGAGCGGTCACCCTCCTCGCGGTGCTGCTCGTCGGCTCGGCGGTGCTCGACATGGTCGGCCGCACCGGCTTCTCCACGGTCGTCGGGCGCGCCGAGGGCGTGCTGCGCTCGGACCTGCTCGACGCCGCCCTCCGCCAGCCGCTCACCGAGCTGGAGTCCCAGGGCGTCGGCGAGCTGCTCGACAGGGTCGACGACGACACCCGCCAGCTCGCCCAGCTGGTCCGCCAGACCGGCTGGCAGATGGGCCGCGCGGTGCTGCGCTCCGTGCTCGCCTGGGTGGTGGCCGGCCTGACCTTCTGGCCGGCGTGGATCGCCTTCCCGCTGGTCGCGGGCGTGGCCTACCTCTGGGTGCGCAAGCTGACCCCGGTGGTGGCCGCCCGCAAGACCGAGGAGGAGCTCGCGTGGTCGGAGTCCGCCACGCAGCTGGAGGAGTCCGTCGCCGGCCGCGACGACGTCCGCACCTCGCTCGGGCAGGCCCACGTGCTGGCGCAGTTCTCCGAGCGCTCCGCGGAGGTGCTGCGCCGCTGCGCGCTCACCTGCCGCGCCGCCACCACCGTGGGCCTGCGCACCGGCCTGGTGCTGCACGCCCTCCTCGCCGCGCTGGCGCTCGCCGGGGTGTGGCTCGTCACCGGCGGTGAGCTGGGCCTGCCGCTCCTCATCACCCAGTGGCTGCTCGTCACCACCTTCGTGGGGCGCCTGGGCGAGGTCGCCAACCACCTGCCGGAGGTGCAGGAGGGCCTCGGCGCGCTGACCCGCATCCGCTCCCTGGTGGCCGCTGAGCGCGAGCCGTCCGACGGCGCCCCCGTGCCCGCGCCCAGCGGTGACCCGGTGCGCGACGGCGTCGAGGTCGCCGGTCTGCGCTTCACCTACGGAGAGGGCTTCACCCTCGCCATCGACTCCCTGGTGGTGCCCGCCGGCACCTCCTGCGCGGTGGTCGGGCGCAGCGGCGCCGGCAAGTCGACCTTCGCCAAGCTGCTGTCCCGCGCCGTCGAGCCGCCGCCGGGCACGGTGCTGGTCTCCGGGCAGGACGTGCTCTCCACCGAGCTGGCCTCGCTGCGCCGCGCCGTCGGCGTGGTCACCCAGCGCACCGAGGTGCTCAGCGCCACCCTCGAGGAGAACATCACCCTCTTCGCACCGGTCCCGCGCGAGCGGGTGGAGCGCGCCCTGGCCGACCTCGGCATCGCCGAGTGGGTCGCCTCCCTGCCCGACGGCCTCGACACCCGCCTCGGCGCCTCCGGGGCGGCGCTGAGCGCGGGGGAGGAGCAGCTCGTCGCCTTCGCGCGCCTCCTCGTGCGCGACGTGCGCGTCGTCGTCCTCGACGAGGCCACCGCCCGCATGGACCCGCAGACCGAGCTGCTGGTGACCCGCGCGTCCCAGCGCCTCCTCACCGGGCGCACCGGCGTGGTCATCGCCCACCGCCTGTCCACCACCCGCTGGTGCGACGCGGTCGCCGTCCTCGACGCCGGCCGCCTGGTGCAGCACGGGCCGCGCGCCGCGCTGGCCACGACGCTCGGGCCCTTCCGCGACCTCCTGGTGGCCTCCGGCGCCGACCGCCCCGCGCCCGGTGGGCCCGGGACGACGACGGCGGCGTCCTCGCGCGGCGGGGGTCCTGCGCGCACGTCTGCTCCGGCCGAGCCCTCCGCCACCGGTCCGGGCAGCGCGCCGGCGGCGGTCGGCGTGCGGGAGGCCACCGCCACGGCGTCGTCGGCGTCCTCGGCGCTGGTGACCCGGCGCGAGCGGCGCGACCCGCGCCCGGCGCCCCCGGCACCGCGGCCGAGCCTGGCGCGGTCCGTGGCCAAGCTGCTCGTGGTGCACCCCCGGTGGGGCCTCGTCGGGACGTTCGCCTTCCTCGCGGTCACCCTGCTCGGCGCCTACGGCGCGCTCACCGGCTGGGCGTGGGGCCAGCTGGTGGAGTCCCTCGACGCGGAGGGTGGCGGGCCGCCCTGGGGGCTCGCCGCGCTCGTGGCCACCTGCCTGATGCTCACCCCCGTGGGCATCGCGCTCGCCTTCCGCGTCTACCCGATGTGGTGGTCGGCGGCCACGCTGCGCCTGCGGCTGGCCGTGCTGCGCGGCCAGACCGAGCAGCGGCGCCTGCGCCGCACGCCCCCGGGCGAGGTGGCGGCCCGCGCCCTCGACAGCGACCGCCTGGTCATCTACGTCGACCGGTGGGTCGACGTCTTCATCGGCGCCGCGGCGGTGCTGGCCACCGGCCTATTCAACGCGAGCGCCACGGCTTCCCTCGTGGCCGGCGGGGTGCTGGCGCTGTCGGCGCTGACCGCCGCGGTCGGTGCGCCCGCCGCCGGCCGCGCCGGCCGCGCGGCCGGTGACGAGCGCGCCCGGTTCGGCAAGGAGCTGGTCAGCACCCTCGAGGCGGTCCGCACCGTGAAGCTGGCCGCCGCGGTCGGCGCCGTGCAGGGGCACCTGCAGGCCGTCGACGCGCGCCGCGTCGAGGCCAGCGTGCGCGAGCAGCGCATCCGCAGCCTCCTCGAGGGCGTGCCGGGCGTGCTGGTGCAGGTCGGCGTCGTCACCGCCTGGGTGCTCTTCCTCACCGGCACCTGGGGCCTGGGCACCGCGCTCGCGGTCTCGACGGCGGTCGCCGGCTTCGGCTGGTTCGGCATCGTCGCGGGGGCGGCGGTCGTCGAGATGCCCATCGCCCGCACCTGGCTGCGCGCGGCCAGCGAGCTGTCGGGCCGCGCCGACCTCGTGGCCCTGCCCCCCTCGGTCGACCTGGTCTCCGGCGCGGCCCCCGCTCCGGTGCCCGCGGGCCGCGTGCCCCTGCAGCGCCTGCGGCTCGACGGGGTCACGGCCGTGCACGACGACGGCACCGTCGGCGTGCGCGACGTCTCCCTCGACGTCGAGGCGGGCTCGCTGGTGCTGCTGGTCGGGCGCGTCGGCTCGGGCAAGTCGAGCCTGCTGTCGTCGCTGGTCGGTCTGGTCGACCACGAGGGCGCCATCCGCTGGAACGACACCGAGGTCGGCGACCCGCAGCTCTTCCTCCGGCCCGGCCAGGTCGCGCACGTGGCGCAGGTCCCGCGGGTGCTGTCGGGCACCTTCACCGACAACGTCACCCTCGGCCACGGCTCGCGGGGCTCCAGCACGCTCGGCAGCGCCCTCAGCGACGCCCGCCTCGACCGGGACGTCCGCGAGGCCGGCGGCACGGGTGCGCTCGTGGGCCACCGCGGGGTCCGCCTCTCGGGCGGGCAGGTCCAGCGCCTCGCCCTGGCCCGCGCGCTGGCCACCGAGGCCGAGCTCGTCGTCGCCGACGACGTCTCCTCAGCCCTCGACGCCCGCACCGAGCTCGAGCTCTGGTCGGCGCTGCGGGAGCGGGGGGCCACGGTGGTCGGCTGCAGCGCCAAGCGGAGCGCGCTGGCGCTGGCCGACGTCGTCGTCGTGCTGGAGGACGGCGAGGTCGCGGCGACCGGCCCCTGGTCGGAGCTCTCCGAGGAGTGGGGCCACCTCGCCGGCTGACCCCCACCCCCGGAACCGCAACCGAGCGCCCGGCTGCGGTTTCGGGGGCTTTCCGGACCGCAAGCAGGCGCCCGGCTGCGGTTCCGGGGGCCTTCCGAAGCGCAGCCGGGCGCTCGGCTGCGAAGAAGGGGAGGGGTCAGGAGAGGGCGGACACCACGTGGTCGACGCACGCCGTCAGCGCGGAGACGTCGTGCGGGTCGACGGCGGGGAACATGCCCACGCGCAGCTGGTTGCCCCCGAGCCCCCGGTAGGGCTCGACGTCGACGACCCCGTTCGCCCGCAGCACCGTGCGCACCGCGGCCGCGTCGACCGACGGGTCCAGGTCGATGGTCCCCACCACGGGGGAGCGCAGCGACCTGTCGCGCACCGCGGGCCGCGCGTACTGGCTGGCCTCGGCCCACTCGTACAGCCGCGACGCCGACTCCGCCGACCGCGCGGCCGCCCAGGCCAGGCCCCCGCGGTCGAGCATCCACTCCACCTGCTCGGCCAGCATCAGCAGCGTGGCGACGGCGGGGGTGTTGACCGTCTGCTCGCGCCGGCTCTCCGCGAGCGCCGCCAGCAGGTCGAGCGAGCCGGGCACCCACCGCCCGGGCTGCAGCTCCTCCGCGCGCGCCACCGCCGCGGGGGAGAGCAGCGCCAGCCACAGCCCGCCGTCGGACCCGAAGGACTTCTGCGGCGCGAAGTAGTACGCGTCGGCCTGGGCGACGTCGACGCCCACCCCGCCGGCGGCCGAGGTCGCGTCGACGAGCACCAGCGCGCCGTCGTCCACCCCCTGCGGGCGCACCACCGGCAGCACGACGCCCGTGGACGTCTCGTTGTGCGGCCAGGCGTACGCGTCGACACCGGGCTCCGCACCGGGGGAGGGAGCGCTGAACGGCTCCGCGCGCCGGACGTCGGGTGTCGCCAGGAACGTCGCCGCTGCGGTCGCCTTCGCGAACTTGTCGCTGAACGCCCCCAGCACCAGGTGCTGCGCGCGCTCGCGGACCAGGCAGGTGGTGGCGACGTCCCAGAAGGCGGTGGAGCCGCCGTTGCCGAGGACCACCTCGTAGCCGTCGGGCAGGGAGAACAGGTCGCCCATCCCCGCCCGGACCCGCGCGACCAGCGACCGCACGGGCAGCTGCCGGTGCGACGTGCCGAGCACGGAGCGCCCGGCGCCGGCGATCGCAGCGACCTGGTCGTCGCGGACCTTGGACGGCCCGGAGCCGAAGCGCCCGTCCTTGGGCAGCAGCGACTGCGGGATCGAGGGGGTCTGCGCCCCGGAGACGTTCACCGGGGCGGACAGGTCGCGCGCGCTCACGGTCGTGCATCCTCGCCCATGTGAGCGCCTCCTCGGACCGCCCCGCCCACGACCACCTCGCCGACGACCCCGCCGACGACCTCGCCGACGACCCCGCCGCCGACCGGGCAGACCTCGACGCGATGCACGACCTGCGCGTCGACTACCGCCTCGCCGACGCCGAGGGCGGCCTCGACGCGGCCGACCTGGCGCCCTCGCCGCTGGAGCAGTTCCGGCGCTGGTGGGCCGAGGTGGCGGGTGACGACGCCGCGGCGGGAGCCCCCCGCGTGGTCGAGCCCAACGCCGTCGTCCTCGCCACCGCCGACGCCGACGGCCTGCCCGACGCGCGCACGGTCCTCCTGAAGGACGTCGACGCCCGCGGCTTCGTCATCTACACCAACCTGCGGTCGGCCAAGGCCCAGCAGCTGGCGGCCGTGCCGCACGCGGCCCTCGTGCTGCCGTGGCACGCGGTGCAGCGCCAGGTGCGGGTGCGCGGCGCCGTGGAGCAGGTCTCCCGCGCCGAGAGCGCCGCCTACTTCGCCACCCGGCCCCGCGGCTCCCAGCTCGGGGCCCACGCCTCGGCCCAGAGCCGCCCGGTGGCCGGTCGCGCCGAGCTGCAGCGGGCGCTCGACGAGGCCGCGGCGCGCTGGCCCGAGGGCGTCGAGGTGCCGCTGCCTGACCACTGGGGCGGCTACCTGGTGCGCCCGGTCGAGCTGGAGCTGTGGGTGGGCCGCCCCTCGCGGCTGCACGACCGCCTCGCCTACGTCTCCGCGACCGGCGGGCCGGCTCCGCTCGACGACCCGGCCGCCTGGCGCGTGGAGCGCCGCCAGCCCTGAGCCGGCCCTGGGCCAGCGGGAGCCGCCCGCTCGGGCAGCGCCTCAGCTGCCGAGCGCGAGCTCCACGGCGAGCACGGCGCGGCCCGGCCACCCGGGCTCGTCACGGCGCACGACCTGCCGGTAGACGTCCTCGGCCTGCTGGCGGACCGGGACCTCGGGGTCGAGCGCGCGGAAGTACTCCACGTGCAGGGCCAGCGCGGCGATCCCGGCCTCCACCGTGTCGGTGATGTCGACGACGTGCGTCGGGGAGGTGCTGTTCGCGACGACGACGCGGCGCACCCCGTCCCAGGGGGCGAAGCCCTCGTGACCGAGCTCGGGGAAGATCCAACGGTTGGCGGCGTCGGCGACGGCGTCGAGCACGGTGCGCCCGAGCGCGCGGTGGTCGGGGGTGTTCCAGGTCCCGGGGCCCCACGTGTCGTGGTGGTTGATGGTGACCACGAGGTGCGGCCGGTGCTGGCGGACGGCGCGCGCGACGTCGCGGCGCAGGTCGACGCCCTCGGTGAGCCGCCCGTCGCGGTGCCGCAGGAACTCCACGACGTCGACGCCGACCGCCTCAGCGCTCGCCAGCTCCTCGCGCTCGCGCAGCGGCCCCGCCTGGGCCGGGGCGACGGTGTCGATGCCGGCCTCGCCCGAGGTGGCCATGACGTAGACGACCTGCTTGCCCTCCGCCGTCCAGCGGGCCACGGCGGCGGCGGTGCCGTACTCGGCGTCGTCCGGGTGCGCCACCACGACGAGCACGCGGTCGCCGTCCTCGGGGAGTGCGGGCAGGGGTGCTGCGGTGCTCGGGGCGGCGTCGCTCACGCCGCCATCGTGGCAGCACGAAAACCCCTCGACGACGGCGCGAGCTGGACGTAGCGTGGAGCCACACGGGAGAGGAGGTGGTCCGAGAAGTGGTTGATCTTCGGACGCGTGAGGTGACTGCCCGCTAGCCGTTCGGCAGCGTGAGCCACCCGGACGGCCTGCGAAGACCAGGCAGTCACCGGAGCCCGCGGGAGTCGCGCCCTCGTCCAGCGCGACGCCCCCTCCAGGTCGGAGGGGAGCCCGCGGGCTCTTCCACGCCCGGCGGACGACGGGCGCACCATGGGGTGGTGCCCCGCCTGCTCCTCGACGTGGCCCCGCTGCGCACCTCCCCGGCCTACCGGCGCCTGTGGGTGGGGCTGACCCTCGCCGGGGTCGGCAGCCAGCTCGGCGTCACCGCGGTCGCGCTCCAGGTCTACGACGAGACCCGCTCGTCCTTCGCCGTCGGGCTCGTGGGGCTGGTGTCCTTCGTCCCCCTGGTGGTGCTGGGCCTGTACGGCGGCGCGCTCGTCGACGCCTTCGACCGCCGGCGCGTGACCCTCCTGTCCGCCGCGGCCCTCTTCGCCGTGTCCGTCCTCATCGCCCTCCAGGCGTGGCTCGACGTCGGATCCGTGGTGCTGCTGCTCGTGCTCGTCGCCCTGCAGAGCGCCGCCTTCGCGGTCAACTCCCCGGCGAGGACGGCCGTCATCCCGATGCTCGTGAGGCCCGAGCAGCTCCCGGCCGCCAACGCGCTGGGCACCCTGTCGATGAACCTCGGCGTGACGGTCGGCCCGGTGCTCGGGGGAGTGCTCGTCGGCGCCGTCGGGTTCGGGCCCGCCTACACGATCGACGTCGTCACCCTGCTGGTCGCGCTCGTCACCGTCGCCAGCCTCCCGCCCCTGCCGCCGCTGGGCGGCGCGCGCCGCGCGGGGCTGGCCAGCGTGCTGGAGGGGCTGAGCCTCCTGCGGGGCTGGCGCAACGTGCGGATGACCTTCCTCCTCGACATCTGCGCGATGGTGCTCAGCCAGCCGCGCGCGCTCTTCCCCGCGGTGGGGGCCGTCCTCATCGGGGGAGGGGCGACGACGGCGGGGGTGCTGGCCTCCTCCGTGGCGGTGGGCTCCGTGCTGGCGAGCCTGCTGTCCGGCCCGCTCAGCGCGGTGCACCGTCACGGCGTCGCGATCGTGGTGTCGATCCTCGTCTGGGGAGCCGCGGTGTCGGCCTTCGGACTGGTGCTCCTGGCCGCCTCGCCGGGGGAGCAGCACGTCGGGTCGGTCACGAGCACGGCCGTCCCCTGGGGCCACTGGCCCCTCTGGGCGGCCTGCGGGGCGCTCGCGGTCGCGGGCGCAGCGGACGCGGTGAGCTCGGTCTTCCGGCAGACGGTGCTGCAGTCCGCAGCCCCCGACCACGCACGGGGCCGGCTCCAGGGCGTCTTCATCGTGGTGGTGGCCGGTGGCCCCCGTCTCGGGGACCTGGTGGCCGGCACCGACGCGGACCTGCTCGGTGAGCCCCTGGCCGCGGTGCTGGGCGGGGTCCTCTGCGTGCTCGCCGTGCTCCTGCTGGCGCGCTGGCAGCGGGCGTTCTGGCGCTACGACGCACGGCATCCCGTGCCCTGACGGTGGGTGACGGAGCCGTCCGGGGCTGTGAGCAGGGGTTTTGGTGTCCAGGTGGGGTTGGGGTAATGTTCCATCTCGCTTCCGGGGGTGAAAACGCCTCAGGGTCTTGACCCTGGTCCAGGTCGTAGTTACTGTCGGAAAGTTGCCTGGTAGCGGATCGGGTGCGGAAGCACCGGATCGGATCGGGTAGGATGGAGACATCCCGCTGAACCGGCCGAAAGGCCCAGTAAGTGGTGTGTGTTCGTTTCTTGAGAACTCAACAGCGTGCCGAATGTCGATGCCATTGCTGGTTGAACCAGCGGTTGGCTCGATGAGATTTTGACTGATGTCAGTTGTTGATGTCAGCGGATTCATTCGGGTCAGCATCTTTCTCCGCTCTCACCGGTTTCGGTGGGGGTCGGCTTATGCTGTCGGTTTCTCGCCTTCGGGTGGGTTGCTGGTGGCTAACGCATCAACGGAGAGTTTGATCCTGGCTCAGGACGAACGCTGGCGGCGTGCTTAACACATGCAAGTCGAGCGGTGAACCCTTCGGGGGGATCAGCGGCGAACGGGTGAGTAACACGTGAGCAACCTGCCCCTGACTCTGGGATAGCCTCGGGAAACCGGGATTAATACCGGATATGACACCTCCTCGCATGGGGTGGTGTGGAAAGTTTTTCGGTCAGGGATGGGCTCGCGGCCTATCAGCTTGTTGGTGGGGTGATGGCCTACCAAGGCGACGACGGGTAGCCGGCCTGAGAGGGTGACCGGCCACACTGGGACTGAGACACGGCCCAGACTCCTACGGGAGGCAGCAGTGGGGAATATTGCGCAATGGGCGAAAGCCTGACGCAGCGACGCCGCGTGAGGGATGAAGGCCTTCGGGTTGTAAACCTCTTTCAGCAGGGAAGAAGCGCAAGTGACGGTACCTGCAGAAGAAGCACCGGCTAACTACGTGCCAGCAGCCGCGGTAATACGTAGGGTGCAAGCGTTGTCCGGAATTATTGGGCGTAAAGAGCTCGTAGGCGGTTTGTCGCGTCTGCTGTGAAAACGCGGGGCTCAACTCCGCGCCTGCAGTGGGTACGGGCAGACTAGAGTGCAGTAGGGGAGACTGGAATTCCTGGTGTAGCGGTGGAATGCGCAGATATCAGGAGGAACACCGGTGGCGAAGGCGGGTCTCTGGGCTGTAACTGACGCTGAGGAGCGAAAGCGTGGGTAGCGAACAGGATTAGATACCCTGGTAGTCCACGCCGTAAACGTTGGGCGCTAGGTGTGGGCCTCATTCCACGAGGTCCGTGCCGCAGCTAACGCATTAAGCGCCCCGCCTGGGGAGTACGGCCGCAAGGCTAAAACTCAAAGGAATTGACGGGGCCCCGCACAAGCGGCGGAGCATGCGGATTAATTCGATGCAACGCGAAGAACCTTACCAAGGCTTGACATGCAGGGTAATCCGGCAGAGATGTCGGGTCCGCAAGGGATCCTGCACAGGTGGTGCATGGTTGTCGTCAGCTCGTGTCGTGAGATGTTGGGTTAAGTCCCGCAACGAGCGCAACCCTCGTCCTATGTTGCCAGCACGTCATGGTGGGGACTCATAGGAGACTGCCGGGGTCAACTCGGAGGAAGGTGGGGATGACGTCAAATCATCATGCCCCTTATGTCTTGGGCTTCACGCATGCTACAATGGCCAGTACAAAGGGCTGCGAGACCGTGAGGTGGAGCGAATCCCAAAAAGCTGGTCTCAGTTCGGATCGGGGTCTGCAACTCGACCCCGTGAAGTCGGAGTCGCTAGTAATCGCAGATCAGCAACGCTGCGGTGAATACGTTCCCGGGGCTTGTACACACCGCCCGTCACGTCACGAAAGTTGGTAACACCCGAAGCCGGTGGCCTAACCCTTGGGAGGGAGCCGTCGAAGGTGGGACTGGCGATTGGGACGAAGTCGTAACAAGGTAGCCGTACCGGAAGGTGCGGCTGGATCACCTCCTTTCTAAGGAGCATCTGGTCATCTGCACAGGCTCATCACCTCCTTCGTGGGGTGGGGGCGCGGGTGGCTCAGGCCCATGCTGCGGGCGAACGCCCCGCAGGTGGAGCTCACGGGTGGAACATCGACATGGCTTCATGAGCTCGCGCTCACTCAGTACGCCGGCACTCCTGTTCCTGGGTCTTCTCGGGGACGCATCCCGCAAGGGGTGACCTGTTCGCAGGTGGTGTGGTGGTGGGAACGGTGGGTGTGGGGGAGTGGGGCTGGGCACGCTGTTGGGTCCTGAGGGAACGAACCTCGGTGGTCTTGTCTGCACGGTCTGCGTCTGCGGTCGGTGTGGGTGGGGTTGCTGGGTTGGTTTTCCTTGATGGGCCGTGACCGGTCGGTCGAACCGCTTCTGCTGCCTTTGTGGGTGGTGGGGGTAGGCGCTGGAATCGCGGTCGCGGGTTCACCCGTTGCTTGAGAACTGCACAGTGGACGCGAGCATCTTTAGTCTTTGCATCGCGCATGTGCCCCGGTGGGTTCGCCTTCGGGTGGGTCAGCTGGTGGTGTGTGTGCGGATGTTGAGTCAAGTTTTTAAGGGCACACGGTGGATGCCTTGGCACCAGGAGCCGAAGAAGGACGTAGGAGCCTGCGATAAGCCTCGGGGAGTTGGCAACCGAACTTTGATCCGAGGATTTCCGAATGGGGAAACCCCGCTGGAGTCATGTCCAGTGACCCGCACCTGAACACATAGGGTGTGTGGAGGGAACGTGGGGAAGTGAAACATCTCAGTACCCACAGGAAGAGAAAGCAACCGCGATTCCGTGAGTAGTGGCGAGCGAAAGCGGAAGAGGCTAAACCGGTCATGTGTGATAGCTGGTAGGCGTTGCATGGTCGGGGTCGTGGGACCTCATGGATCGGGCTACCACCCGGTCAAGGAGTAAGAAAGCTCCGTCATAGTCGAAGGGCATTGAAAGGCCCGGCACAGAGGGTGGGACCCCCGTAGACGAAATGACGTTGCCTCCTTTGAGGGATCCCAAGTAGCACGGGGCCCGAGAAATCCCGTGTGAATCTGGGGGGACCACCCCCTAAGCCTGAATACTCCCTGGTGACCGATAGCGGACAGTACCGTGAGGGAATGGTGAAAAGTACCCCGGGAGGGGAGTGAAATAGTACCTGAAACCGTGTGCCTACAATCCGTCGGAGCCTCCTTAGCAGGGGTGACGGCGTGCCTTTTGAAGAATGAGCCTGCGAGTTAGTGGTACGTGGCGAGGTTAACCCGTGTGGGGAAGCCGTAGCGAAAGCGAGTCCGAACAGGGCGAATCAGTCGCGTGCTCTAGACCCGAAGCGAAGTGATCTACCCATGGGCAGGTTGAAGCGCGGGTAAGACCGCGTGGAGGACCGAACCCACCAGGGTTGAAAACCTGGGGGATGACCTGTGGGTAGGGGTGAAAGGCCAATCAAACTTCGTGATAGCTGGTTCTCCCCGAAATGCATTTAGGTGCAGCGTCACGTGTTTCTTGCCGGAGGTAGAGCTACTGGATGGCTAATGGGCCCCACAAGGTTACTGACGTCAGCCAAACTCCGAATGCCGGTAAGTGAGAGCGTGGCAGTGAGACTGCGGGGGATAAGCTTCGTAGTCGAGAGGGAAACAGCCCAGACCACCAGCTAAGGCCCCTAAGCGTGTGCTAAGTGGGAAAGGATGTGGAGTTGCACAGACAACCAGGAGGTTGGCTTAGAAGCAGCCACCCTTGAAAGAGTGCGTAATAGCTCACTGGTCAAGTGATTCCGCGCCGACAATGTAGCGGGGCTCAAGCACACCGCCGAAGCTGTGGCATTCATACTTTGATCGGCTCACTCTTGTAGTGGGTCCAGTCGTATGGATGGGTAGGGGAGCGTCGTGTGGCGGGTGAAGCGGCGGAGTGATCCAGCCGTGGACGCTACACGAGTGAGAATGCAGGCATGAGTAGCGAAAGACGGGTGAGAATCCCGTCCGCCGAATGACCAAGGGTTCCAGGGCCAGGCTCATCCGCCCTGGGTAAGTCGGGACCTAAGGCGAGGCCGACAGGCGTAGTCGATGGACAACGGGTTGATATTCCCGTACCGGCGAAGAACCGCCCATACCGAGCCCGGGGATGCTAAGTGCCCAAAGCCAGCGGATCCTTCGGGAGATGTTGGGGGAGCGCACGGCCCGATCCGGTAGTAGGTAAGCGCATTAACAGGGGTGACGCAGGAAGGTAGCCACCGCGTGGCGATGGTAGTCCACGTCCAAGGGTGTAGGGCGAGGTGTAGGTAAATCCGCACCTCATGATGCCTGAGACCTGATGGTGACCGCGATAGCGGGAAGCAGGGTGATCCTATGCTGCCTAGAAAAGCCTCGGCGTGAGGTTCAAGCCGCCCGTACCCCAAACCGACTCAGGTGGTCAGGTAGAGAATACCAAGGCGACGAGAGAATCGTGGTTAAGGAACTCGGCAAAATGCCCCCGTAACTTCGGGAGAAGGGGGGCCCTAGCGTTGAAACCCTTGCGGGTTAGGCGCGACGGCCGCAGAGACCAGGGAGAAGCGACTGTTTACTAAAAACACAGGTCCGTGCTAAGTCGCAAGACGATGTATACGGACTGACGCCTGCCCGGTGCTGGAACGTTAAGGGGACGGGTCAGCTGGTTTTGCCAGCGAAGCTCAGAACTTAAGCGCCAGTAAACGGCGGTGGTAACTATAACCATCCTAAGGTAGCGAAATTCCTTGTCGGGTAAGTTCCGACCTGCACGAATGGCGTAACGACTTCTCCGCTGTCTCAACCGCGAACTCGGCGAAATTGCACTACGAGTAAAGATGCTCGTTACGCGCAGCAGGACGGAAAGACCCCGGGACCTTCACTATAGCTTGGTATTGGTGTTCGGTACGGCTTGTGTAGGATAGGTGGGAGACTGTGAAGTCGGCACGCCAGTGTCGGTGGAGTCATCGTTGAAATACCACTCTGGTCGTTCTGGACATCTAACTTCGGTCCGTAATCCGGATCAGGGACAGTGCCTGGTGGGTAGTTTAACTGGGGCGGTTGCCTCCTAAAGAGTAACGGAGGCGCTCAAAGGTTCCCTCATCCTGGTTGGCAATCAGGTGTCGAGTGTAAGTGCACAAGGGAGCTTGACTGTGAGACTGACAGGTCGAGCAGGGACGAAAGTCGGAACTAGTGATCCGGCCGTGGTTTGTGGAAACGCGGTCGCTCAACGGATAAAAGGTACCCCGGGGATAACAGGCTGATCTTGCCCAAGAGTCCATATCGACGGCATGGTTTGGCACCTCGATGTCGGCTCGTCGCATCCTGGGGCTGGAGTAGGTCCCAAGGGTTGGGCTGTTCGCCCATTAAAGCGGTACGCGAGCTGGGTTTAGAACGTCGTGAGACAGTTCGGTCCCTATCCGCTGCGCGCGTTGGAGACTTGAGAAGGGCTGTCCCTAGTACGAGAGGACCGGGACGGACGAACCTCTGGTGTGCCAGTTGTTCCGCCAGGAGCACGGCTGGTTGGCTACGTTCGGGAGGGATAACCGCTGAAAGCATCTAAGCGGGAAGCCTGCTTCGAGATGAGGTCTCCATGCCCTTCGGGGTGAGAGGCTCCCAGAAGACTACTGGGTTGATAGGCCGGATGTGGACGACCAGTAATGGTTGTAGCTGACCGGTACTAATAAGCCGATGACTTGCTCAACACTTCCACCCTTGGGGTGGGTGTCAAAGAGTGAAGAACTGTTGTTCGCGTCCACTGTGCGGTTCCCGAGTCACGGGCGGCCATCACCTTTGCGCTTCGGTGTGGTGGGTGGTGCTCGAGAACTCGATAGTGTTACGGCGGTCATAGCGGTGGGGAAACGCCCGGTCCCATTCCGAACCCGGAAGCTAAGCCTACCTGCGCCGATGGTACTGCCCGGGGAGCTGGGTGGGAGAGTAGGTCACCGCCGGACATCCTTTGGAAGGGGCCGGATCCACATTCGTGTGGGTCCGGCCCCTTTCCCATGCCCGGAAACGCCCAACAACACCACCAACGACGGTGGGTGGCTGGGAAGGGCGCGCGTTGACCGATCCGATGTCGACCGCTCCAACTGCGTCTGCTCGATGCAGGGACCGAGAGCGTCAGTCTCTCCAGCCATGAGGTTTCTGCCTCCTCATCGATATCGCCAACATGCTCTGAGCGGTTCATGTGACCGCGCCGGGAGGGGACGACCCTCAGCCGTCCTGTCGCCGGCCATCCTGGGCCTGGCACCCGAACCACCGCGCAACGAGACGCTGCTCGAGCTCGAGCAGCACGGCGGGCACTCCTCACAGAACCTTTGGCCGCGTCTGACAGAAGACGACTTGCAGTGCTCCGGGCTGACCAACACCTCGGAGGGTCCGGGGCCGACCCCGCGCTGCTCGCTCGTGTGACGGGGGAGCAGCTGCGCCAACCGCTGAGGGTCGGTGCATGTGCTTCGTGAACGGCCAGGCCGTCCGGTGCTGTCGGGGCGATCGCCAGCGGGCGACGCACCACAGACGCCACAGCCGTGGCCGGTGACGGACGGGCCAGCGGACGGTCCGATCGATGCAGAACGGCATGTAGCGCCAGCACCGGTCTGGCGGAGCTTCCGCGACGGTCCGGGGCACAGCCAGTCGAGGCCGCCGGTTCCGAGCGGACGATGCTCGCGCACAGATGCCGGCGCACCGCGGCCGCTCACGCGTCGACACGGCGCCGGGTGCACGCTGCCTTCCGGGACACCGGGACACCGGGACACCGGGACACCGGGACACCGGGACACCGGGACACCGGGACACCGGGACACCGGGACACCGGGACACCGGGACACCGGGACACCGGGACACCGGGACACCGGGACACCGGGACACCGGGACACCGGGACACCGGGACACCGGGACACCGGGACACCGGGACACCGGGACACCGGGACACCGGGACACCGGGACACCGGGACACCGGGACACCGGGACACCGGGACACCGGGACACCGGGACACCGGGAGCCTTGAGCTCGCAGCTGCAGCCGTGGGCAGACCGGCGTGCGCTCCGGATCCCGTCCTGGTGCCCCAGCGAGCTCGTCTACGGGCGCACGAGGGGGACCAGCGCCGCAGGCGCTGGCGCACCTCCGGGGCTGTGAGCAGGGGTTTTGGTGTCCAGGTGGGGTTGGGGTAATGTTCCATCTCGCTTCCGGGGGTGAAAACGCCTCAGGGTCTTGACCCTGGTCCAGGTCGTAGTTACTGTCGGAAAGTTGCCTGGTAGCGGATCGGGTGCGGAAGCACCGGATCGGATCGGGTAGGATGGAGACATCCCGCTGAACCGGCCGAAAGGCCCAGTAAGTGGTGTGTGTTCGTTTCTTGAGAACTCAACAGCGTGCCGAATGTCGATGCCATTGCTGGTTGAACCAGCGGTTGGCTCGATGAGATTTTGACTGATGTCAGTTGTTGATGTCAGCGGATTCATTCGGGTCAGCATCTTTCTCCGCTCTCACCGGTTTCGGTGGGGGTCGGCTTATGCTGTCGGTTTCTCGCCTTCGGGTGGGTTGCTGGTGGCTAACGCATCAACGGAGAGTTTGATCCTGGCTCAGGACGAACGCTGGCGGCGTGCTTAACACATGCAAGTCGAGCGGTGAACCCTTCGGGGGGATCAGCGGCGAACGGGTGAGTAACACGTGAGCAACCTGCCCCTGACTCTGGGATAGCCTCGGGAAACCGGGATTAATACCGGATATGACACCTCCTCGCATGGGGTGGTGTGGAAAGTTTTTCGGTCAGGGATGGGCTCGCGGCCTATCAGCTTGTTGGTGGGGTGATGGCCTACCAAGGCGACGACGGGTAGCCGGCCTGAGAGGGTGACCGGCCACACTGGGACTGAGACACGGCCCAGACTCCTACGGGAGGCAGCAGTGGGGAATATTGCGCAATGGGCGAAAGCCTGACGCAGCGACGCCGCGTGAGGGATGAAGGCCTTCGGGTTGTAAACCTCTTTCAGCAGGGAAGAAGCGCAAGTGACGGTACCTGCAGAAGAAGCACCGGCTAACTACGTGCCAGCAGCCGCGGTAATACGTAGGGTGCAAGCGTTGTCCGGAATTATTGGGCGTAAAGAGCTCGTAGGCGGTTTGTCGCGTCTGCTGTGAAAACGCGGGGCTCAACTCCGCGCCTGCAGTGGGTACGGGCAGACTAGAGTGCAGTAGGGGAGACTGGAATTCCTGGTGTAGCGGTGGAATGCGCAGATATCAGGAGGAACACCGGTGGCGAAGGCGGGTCTCTGGGCTGTAACTGACGCTGAGGAGCGAAAGCGTGGGTAGCGAACAGGATTAGATACCCTGGTAGTCCACGCCGTAAACGTTGGGCGCTAGGTGTGGGCCTCATTCCACGAGGTCCGTGCCGCAGCTAACGCATTAAGCGCCCCGCCTGGGGAGTACGGCCGCAAGGCTAAAACTCAAAGGAATTGACGGGGCCCCGCACAAGCGGCGGAGCATGCGGATTAATTCGATGCAACGCGAAGAACCTTACCAAGGCTTGACATGCAGGGTAATCCGGCAGAGATGTCGGGTCCGCAAGGGATCCTGCACAGGTGGTGCATGGTTGTCGTCAGCTCGTGTCGTGAGATGTTGGGTTAAGTCCCGCAACGAGCGCAACCCTCGTCCTATGTTGCCAGCACGTCATGGTGGGGACTCATAGGAGACTGCCGGGGTCAACTCGGAGGAAGGTGGGGATGACGTCAAATCATCATGCCCCTTATGTCTTGGGCTTCACGCATGCTACAATGGCCAGTACAAAGGGCTGCGAGACCGTGAGGTGGAGCGAATCCCAAAAAGCTGGTCTCAGTTCGGATCGGGGTCTGCAACTCGACCCCGTGAAGTCGGAGTCGCTAGTAATCGCAGATCAGCAACGCTGCGGTGAATACGTTCCCGGGGCTTGTACACACCGCCCGTCACGTCACGAAAGTTGGTAACACCCGAAGCCGGTGGCCTAACCCTTGGGAGGGAGCCGTCGAAGGTGGGACTGGCGATTGGGACGAAGTCGTAACAAGGTAGCCGTACCGGAAGGTGCGGCTGGATCACCTCCTTTCTAAGGAGCATCTGGTCATCTGCACAGGCTCATCACCTCCTTCGTGGGGTGGGGGCGCGGGTGGCTCAGGCCCATGCTGCGGGCGAACGCCCCGCAGGTGGAGCTCACGGGTGGAACATCGACATGGCTTCATGAGCTCGCGCTCACTCAGTACGCCGGCACTCCTGTTCCTGGGTCTTCTCGGGGACGCATCCCGCAAGGGGTGACCTGTTCGCAGGTGGTGTGGTGGTGGGAACGGTGGGTGTGGGGGAGTGGGGCTGGGCACGCTGTTGGGTCCTGAGGGAACGAACCTCGGTGGTCTTGTCTGCACGGTCTGCGTCTGCGGTCGGTGTGGGTGGGGTTGCTGGGTTGGTTTTCCTTGATGGGCCGTGACCGGTCGGTCGAACCGCTTCTGCTGCCTTTGTGGGTGGTGGGGGTAGGCGCTGGAATCGCGGTCGCGGGTTCACCCGTTGCTTGAGAACTGCACAGTGGACGCGAGCATCTTTAGTCTTTGCATCGCGCATGTGCCCCGGTGGGTTCGCCTTCGGGTGGGTCAGCTGGTGGTGTGTGTGCGGATGTTGAGTCAAGTTTTTAAGGGCACACGGTGGATGCCTTGGCACCAGGAGCCGAAGAAGGACGTAGGAGCCTGCGATAAGCCTCGGGGAGTTGGCAACCGAACTTTGATCCGAGGATTTCCGAATGGGGAAACCCCGCTGGAGTCATGTCCAGTGACCCGCACCTGAACACATAGGGTGTGTGGAGGGAACGTGGGGAAGTGAAACATCTCAGTACCCACAGGAAGAGAAAGCAACCGCGATTCCGTGAGTAGTGGCGAGCGAAAGCGGAAGAGGCTAAACCGGTCATGTGTGATAGCTGGTAGGCGTTGCATGGTCGGGGTCGTGGGACCTCATGGATCGGGCTACCACCCGGTCAAGGAGTAAGAAAGCTCCGTCATAGTCGAAGGGCATTGAAAGGCCCGGCACAGAGGGTGGGACCCCCGTAGACGAAATGACGTTGCCTCCTTTGAGGGATCCCAAGTAGCACGGGGCCCGAGAAATCCCGTGTGAATCTGGGGGGACCACCCCCTAAGCCTGAATACTCCCTGGTGACCGATAGCGGACAGTACCGTGAGGGAATGGTGAAAAGTACCCCGGGAGGGGAGTGAAATAGTACCTGAAACCGTGTGCCTACAATCCGTCGGAGCCTCCTTAGCAGGGGTGACGGCGTGCCTTTTGAAGAATGAGCCTGCGAGTTAGTGGTACGTGGCGAGGTTAACCCGTGTGGGGAAGCCGTAGCGAAAGCGAGTCCGAACAGGGCGAATCAGTCGCGTGCTCTAGACCCGAAGCGAAGTGATCTACCCATGGGCAGGTTGAAGCGCGGGTAAGACCGCGTGGAGGACCGAACCCACCAGGGTTGAAAACCTGGGGGATGACCTGTGGGTAGGGGTGAAAGGCCAATCAAACTTCGTGATAGCTGGTTCTCCCCGAAATGCATTTAGGTGCAGCGTCACGTGTTTCTTGCCGGAGGTAGAGCTACTGGATGGCTAATGGGCCCCACAAGGTTACTGACGTCAGCCAAACTCCGAATGCCGGTAAGTGAGAGCGTGGCAGTGAGACTGCGGGGGATAAGCTTCGTAGTCGAGAGGGAAACAGCCCAGACCACCAGCTAAGGCCCCTAAGCGTGTGCTAAGTGGGAAAGGATGTGGAGTTGCACAGACAACCAGGAGGTTGGCTTAGAAGCAGCCACCCTTGAAAGAGTGCGTAATAGCTCACTGGTCAAGTGATTCCGCGCCGACAATGTAGCGGGGCTCAAGCACACCGCCGAAGCTGTGGCATTCATACTTTGATCGGCTCACTCTTGTAGTGGGTCCAGTCGTATGGATGGGTAGGGGAGCGTCGTGTGGCGGGTGAAGCGGCGGAGTGATCCAGCCGTGGACGCTACACGAGTGAGAATGCAGGCATGAGTAGCGAAAGACGGGTGAGAATCCCGTCCGCCGAATGACCAAGGGTTCCAGGGCCAGGCTCATCCGCCCTGGGTAAGTCGGGACCTAAGGCGAGGCCGACAGGCGTAGTCGATGGACAACGGGTTGATATTCCCGTACCGGCGAAGAACCGCCCATACCGAGCCCGGGGATGCTAAGTGCCCAAAGCCAGCGGATCCTTCGGGAGATGTTGGGGGAGCGCACGGCCCGATCCGGTAGTAGGTAAGCGCATTAACAGGGGTGACGCAGGAAGGTAGCCACCGCGTGGCGATGGTAGTCCACGTCCAAGGGTGTAGGGCGAGGTGTAGGTAAATCCGCACCTCATGATGCCTGAGACCTGATGGTGACCGCGATAGCGGGAAGCAGGGTGATCCTATGCTGCCTAGAAAAGCCTCGGCGTGAGGTTCAAGCCGCCCGTACCCCAAACCGACTCAGGTGGTCAGGTAGAGAATACCAAGGCGACGAGAGAATCGTGGTTAAGGAACTCGGCAAAATGCCCCCGTAACTTCGGGAGAAGGGGGGCCCTAGCGTTGAAACCCTTGCGGGTTAGGCGCGACGGCCGCAGAGACCAGGGAGAAGCGACTGTTTACTAAAAACACAGGTCCGTGCTAAGTCGCAAGACGATGTATACGGACTGACGCCTGCCCGGTGCTGGAACGTTAAGGGGACGGGTCAGCTGGTTTTGCCAGCGAAGCTCAGAACTTAAGCGCCAGTAAACGGCGGTGGTAACTATAACCATCCTAAGGTAGCGAAATTCCTTGTCGGGTAAGTTCCGACCTGCACGAATGGCGTAACGACTTCTCCGCTGTCTCAACCGCGAACTCGGCGAAATTGCACTACGAGTAAAGATGCTCGTTACGCGCAGCAGGACGGAAAGACCCCGGGACCTTCACTATAGCTTGGTATTGGTGTTCGGTACGGCTTGTGTAGGATAGGTGGGAGACTGTGAAGTCGGCACGCCAGTGTCGGTGGAGTCATCGTTGAAATACCACTCTGGTCGTTCTGGACATCTAACTTCGGTCCGTAATCCGGATCAGGGACAGTGCCTGGTGGGTAGTTTAACTGGGGCGGTTGCCTCCTAAAGAGTAACGGAGGCGCTCAAAGGTTCCCTCATCCTGGTTGGCAATCAGGTGTCGAGTGTAAGTGCACAAGGGAGCTTGACTGTGAGACTGACAGGTCGAGCAGGGACGAAAGTCGGAACTAGTGATCCGGCCGTGGTTTGTGGAAACGCGGTCGCTCAACGGATAAAAGGTACCCCGGGGATAACAGGCTGATCTTGCCCAAGAGTCCATATCGACGGCATGGTTTGGCACCTCGATGTCGGCTCGTCGCATCCTGGGGCTGGAGTAGGTCCCAAGGGTTGGGCTGTTCGCCCATTAAAGCGGTACGCGAGCTGGGTTTAGAACGTCGTGAGACAGTTCGGTCCCTATCCGCTGCGCGCGTTGGAGACTTGAGAAGGGCTGTCCCTAGTACGAGAGGACCGGGACGGACGAACCTCTGGTGTGCCAGTTGTTCCGCCAGGAGCACGGCTGGTTGGCTACGTTCGGGAGGGATAACCGCTGAAAGCATCTAAGCGGGAAGCCTGCTTCGAGATGAGGTCTCCATGCCCTTCGGGGTGAGAGGCTCCCAGAAGACTACTGGGTTGATAGGCCGGATGTGGACGACCAGTAATGGTTGTAGCTGACCGGTACTAATAAGCCGATGACTTGCTCAACACTTCCACCCTTGGGGTGGGTGTCAAAGAGTGAAGAACTGTTGTTCGCGTCCACTGTGCGGTTCCCGAGTCACGGGCGGCCATCACCTTTGCGCTTCGGTGTGGTGGGTGGTGCTCGAGAACTCGATAGTGTTACGGCGGTCATAGCGGTGGGGAAACGCCCGGTCCCATTCCGAACCCGGAAGCTAAGCCTACCTGCGCCGATGGTACTGCCCGGGGAGCTGGGTGGGAGAGTAGGTCACCGCCGGACATCCTTTGGAAGGGGCCGGATCCACATTCGTGTGGGTCCGGCCCCTTTCCCATGCCCGGAAACGCCCGGCGGAGAAAGCCGGGGCCGGTGCCCCGGCCTTCCCCGTGTCAGGAGCGCACTTCGCTGTACCGGGCCAGCGCCTCTTCCCGCTCCTCCTTGTGGTCGACGATCCGCTCGGGATACCCCTGCTCGTACCCGTCGGCGACGTCCCACGGTGAGTGGGCCTTCTTGCCCTGCACGTGCCTCAGCTCGGGCACGTACTTCCTGACGTACGCGCCGTCGGGGTCGAACTTCTCGCCCTGCGTGACGGGGTTGAACACGCGGAAGAACGGGGCGGCGTCCGTCCCGGAGCCGGCGACCCACTGCCACCCGTGGTTGTTCGAGGCGAGGTCGCCGTCGCGGAGCCAGCGCATGAAGTGACGTGCCCCGAGCTGCCACTCCAGGTGGAGGTCTTTCACCAGGAAGCTGGACACGACCATCCGCACGCGGTTGTGGATCCACCCCTCGGCGCGGAGCTGCCGCATGCCGGCGTCGACGAACGGGAAGCCGGTGCGGCCCTCCTGCCAGGCCTCGAGGTGGGCCTTGCCCTCTCCCCGGGTCGGGGACTCGTAGCGCATCCCCGCGAGCTGGGGGCGGTAGTACTCCCGGGCCGACTCCGGTCGGTGCCACAGCACGTCGGCGTAGAACTCACGCCAGATGAGCTCGGTGCGGAAGGTCTGCCCGCCCCTGGTGCCGCCGTGCGGGCCCGCGGCGAGGTCGGCCAGGAGCGTGCGGGGATGCACCTCCCCGTACTTCAGGTGCGCGCTCAGCTGGGAGGTGCCGTCGCGGTCGGGTCGCTCCCGGTCGCTGTCGTAGCCGTCGAGGCGGTCTTGGAACTCCTCCCACCGCGCCAGCGCCGCCTGCTCTCCCACCTCGGGGAGGTGGAGGTCGCCCAGGTCGGGGTCGTGGGGGACGTCCTCGCTGTCGAGGCGGCGCACCCAGCGCAGGTCCGTGGGGGGTGTCTGCGCCGGTGCGGGGTGCCCGTGCGCCGTCCACGCCCGGGAGAACGGGGTGAACACCTGGAACGGGGTGCCGTCCTGCTTCACGACGGTCCCGGGGCCCACGGCGTACGGGGTGCCGGTGCGCACGAGGGCCACGTCGTCACCGGCCAGCGCGGCCTCCACGCGCTCGTCGCGACCGCGGCCGTACGGGCCCGAGTCGGCGGTGACGTGGACGCGCTCGGCGCCGACCTCCTGAGCCACCTGCCGCACGACGTCCTCGGGCCTCCCGGTGCGGACGACGAGCGCTCCGCCGGTGCTGTCCGACCACGCGCGCAGGGAGCGGAACAGCCAGGCGGTCCGGGTCGGCCCCGCGGGGTCGAGCAGCGCGGGGTCGAGCACGAACAGGGGCACGACGCCGGACCCGCCGGCGTCCTCCGCAGCGGCCAGGAGGGCCGGGTGGTCGTGCAGGCGCAGGTCTCGGCGCAGCCACAGGACGGTCGAGGTCATCCCAGCATCACCAGGCGAGGGTCGCGCACCCCGCACGCCTCGGCCACCCCGCGCAGCGGCGGCTAGCGTGGCGGGGTGAGGACGCACCGATGAAGGCGCACCAGGTCCGGGCCCACCGCAGCGACGAGGCCCTGCCCCGCACCGAGCAGCTGGCGTGGAAGCTCGCGCAGCTGGCCGCGGACACCACCGCGCTGCCGAGCATCGACGAGGACGTCGTCGACATGGTGGTCAACCGCGTCATCGACGACGCCGCCGTGGCCACCGCCTCGCTGACGCGCGCGCCCGTCGTCGCCGCGCGGGCGCAGGCGATGGCCCACCCCGCCAGCGGCGCCGCCCCCAGCCAGGGCACCGGGGCCACCGTGCACGGCGCCCCCGGCCGCTACGGGCCCGAGTGGGCCGCGTGGGCCAACGGCGTGGCCGTGCGCGAGCTCGACTTCCACGACACCTTCCTCGCCGCCGACTACTCCCACCCCGGTGACAACGTCCCGCCCGTCGTCGCGGTCGCGCAGCACCTCGCCGTCACGCAGGGCACCACGGGGGACGACGTCGTGAGGGCCATCGTCACCGCCTACGAGGTGCAGATCGACCTCGTGCGGGGCATTTGCCTGCACGAGCACAAGATCGACCACGTCGCCCACCTCGGGCCGTCCGCCGCCGCGGGCCTGGGGACGCTGCTGCGCCTGCCCACCGAGCAGGTCTTCCACGCCATCGGCCAGGCGCTGCACACCACCACCGCCACGCGGCAGTCGCGCAAGGGCGAGATCAGCACCTGGAAGGCGCACGCCCCCGCCTTCGCCGGCAAGGCCGCCGTCGAGGCCGTGGACCGCGCCGTCCGGGGGCAGACCAGCCCCACCCCGATCTACGAGGGGGAGGACGGCGTCATCGCGCGCCTGCTCTCCGGTTTCGGCCACACCTACGAGGTACCCCTGCCGGAACGGGGGGAGCAGCGGCGCGGGATCCTCGACAGCTACACCAAGGAGCACTCCGCGGAGTACCAGGCGCAGGCGTGGATCGACCTCGCACGCCGCCTCGGCGCGCAGCACCCGGCGCTGCGCGACCCGGAGCAGGTGCGGAGCATCGTCCTGCACACCAGCCACCACACCCACCACGTCATCGGCTCCGGTGCCAACGACCCGCAGAAGTACGACCCCACCGCGAGCCGCGAGACGCTCGACCACTCGATCCCGTACGTCGTGGCGGTGGCCCTCCAGGACGGCGGCTGGCACCACGAGCGCAGCTACACCCCCGAGCGCGCCGGCCGCCCGGACACCACGGCCCTGTGGTCGAAGGTGTCCACGGTCGAGGACCCGGAGTGGACCCGCCGCTACCACGACCCCGACCCGATGAGGAGGGCCTTCGGCGGGCGGCTGGAGGCCGAGCTCGCCGACGGCAGCCGGGTGGTCGAGGAGATCGCCGTCGCCGACGCCCACCCCGCGGGGGCGCGGCCCTTCGCCCGCGCCGACTACGTCGCCAAGTTCCGCACCCTCGCCGAGGGGGTGCTCGACGAGGCCGAGGTGGAGCGCTTCCTCGACGTCGCCCAGCGCCTGCCGGAGCTGGGCCCCGGCGAGCTGAGCGGCCTCACGGTGAGGGCGCGCGTCGCGACGCCGGCCGGCGGGATCCTCTGATGCTGCACGCCGCGCGCACCGCGTCCGAGAAGCGCCGGGCCCTGCGCGAGGGCCTGGCGAGCGGGCAGCTGCAGCGCTTCGTCGGGGCCTTCACCCCGCTGTCGACCGCGCTGGTGGCCCAGCACGGCTTCGAGGGCGTCTACGTCTCCGGCGCCGTCGTCTCCGCCGAGCTGGGCCTGCCCGACATCGGCCTCACCACGCTGACGGAGGTGGCCCAGCGCGCCGCGCAGGTGGCTCGCACCACCGACCTGCCCGTGCTGGTCGACGCCGACACCGGCTTCGGCGAGCCGATGAACGTCGCCCGCACCGTGCAGGTGATGGAGGACGCCGGGGTGGCGGGCCTGCACCTCGAGGACCAGGTCAACCCCAAGCGCTGCGGTCACCTCGACGGCAAGCAGGTGGTCGACCGCGCCACCGCCGCCCAGCGGGTCGCCGCCGCGGTGCGCGCCCGGCGCGACCCCGACCTGGTGGTCATGGCCCGCTCCGACGCGCGCGCCGTGGAGGGCCTGGACGCCGCCGTCGACCGGCTCAGGGCCTACGTCGACGCCGGCGCGGACGCCGTCTTCCCCGAGGCGATGCTCTCGCTCGCGGACTACGAGCGCGTCGTCGCCGCCGTGGACGTGCCCGTGCTGGCCAACCTCACCGAGTTCGGCAAGGCGCCGCTGTTCACGCACGCCCAGCTGGCCGAGGTCGGGGTGACCATCGCCCTGCACCCCGTGAGCCTGCTGCGGACGGCGATGGGCGCCGTCGAGCGGGCCCTGGGTGCGCTCGCGGCCGGGGGGACCCTCGAGCAGGAGGTGCCCGCGATGCTGACCCGCGCGCGGCTGTACGAGCTCGTCGACTACGCCGGCTACTCCGACTTCGACGCCGACGTCTTCACCTTCGAGGTGCCGGACGTCCACCGGGTGGAGCCCTGAGGAGGGGTCCCTCGCCCGCGACTAGGCTGGCACCAGGCTGGACGCGTTCAGGAAGAGGCAAGGGGCTGGCGTGAGCGACCTCATCGACACCACCGAGATGTACCTCAAGACGATCTTCGAGCTGGAGGAGGAGGGCACGGTCCCGCTGCGCGCGCGGATCGCCCAGCGCCTGCAGCAGAGCGGGCCCACCGTCTCGCAGACCGTCGCGCGGATGGAGCGCGACGGCCTCGTCGTCGTCAGCGGCGACCGCCACCTCGAGTTCACCGCCCTCGGCCGCGACCGCGCCACGCAGGTCATGCGCAAGCACCGCCTCGCGGAGCGGCTGCTGATCGACGTCATCGGGCTGGAGTGGGAGTACGTCCACGACGAGGCCTGCCGCTGGGAGCACGTCATGAGCGAGCGGGTCGAGCGCCGCCTGCTCGACCTGCTCGAGGCCCCCAAGGAGGACCCGTACGGCAACCCCATCCCGGGGCTGGCCCAGATCGGCGGCACCGACGTGCCGGACACCCTCGACGGGCTCCAGACGCTGGTGGCCGCCGCCACGGCGACGCCGATCGAGGTCCAGGTGCGCCGCGTCGGCGAGCCGGCGCAGGCCGACACCGCCGGGATGCACCGGCTCTCCGCCCTCGGGCTGCGGCCGGGGGGCACCGCGACCGTCACCCGCGTCGCCGGCGGGGTGCTGGTCGGGGAGTCGCGCGAGGTGCTGACCGACGACGTCGCCGTCCACGTCTTCGTGGTGCGCACCGCCTGACCCGTCGGCCCCACCCGGCCCACAGGTGTGTGACCCAGGTCACGTTTAGCCACATCTTCGAGATCCCAAGACTGAGAGTCACGCGTCATTACTGTCTGTCTTACCTCGAGAGCGAGCTCGCGGGGGACGCACCGGGCGCCGAACCCTGCCACCGGATGCGGTCGGACGGACACCGCTGGCAGGGGCGGGGGACCCATGAACCACGGGGCTCCCGGTGGAGCTCCTCGGGGTGCAGCGCGCACCCGGCCGGCGACCCCGGTGGTGCGCGCCAGGCGATGACCTCCGCCTGAACCCGACAGCTCACCCCGCAGGCGTCGGAGAGGCCCAGACGCCATGACCGTGAGCAGCAGGCCCGCAGCCCGCCACCGTCGCCCCGTGCGCACCCGCACGCCGCTCGCCCTCATCGGCGACGCCGTCGGCAGCGGCGCCTCGAGCAGCGTCCGCCGCTCCGCCGTCATCGCCGTCAGCAGCGGTCTCCTGGTCACCATGGGCCTGCCCGTCATCGCGTCCCCCGCGCTGGCCGCCGACGCCCCTGACGCGACCGCCTCGCAGCCGGCGTCGGGCTCCGGGGTCAGCGCCCCGGCCAAGGCGCAGGTCAGCTTCGCGCTCACCTCCCTGACCACGGTCGACGCCGGTCAGTACCGCCAGGACGACCAGGCCGCCGCCGGTGAGCGCGCCGCCGTCGCCGAGCGCGCCTCCCGCGCCAGCGCCCGCTTCGCCGCCGTCCAGGAGGCGCGCGCGGCCAGCGCCCGGTCCGCGACCACCGCCGGCACGGCCGACGCCCCCGACGAGACCCCCGACGGCGGCGGCTCGGACAGCGACCCGGCCCCCACGCCGACCGTCGCCCCCGCCGGCACGTCCGTCATCGACGTCGCCAAGCGCTACACCGGCATCAAGTACCGCTTCGGCGGCACCACCCCCGCCGGCTTCGACTGCTCCGGCTTCGTGCGCTACGTGTACGCCCAGGTCGGCGTCGACCTGCCCCGCACCGCCTCCTCGCAGGCCGCCGCCGGCACCCGCGTGTCCGCCTCGGAGGCCAAGGCCGGCGACATCGTCTCCTTCACCGGCAAGGGCGGCGTCTACCACAACGGCATCTACCTCGGGAACGGGAAGATGATCGACTCCCCGCGCACCGGCAAGTCCATCGACGTGCGCGACGTGTGGTCGTCGTCGGTCGTCTTCACCCGCGTGGCCTGAGGTCGCGCGACCAGCAGGCGAACACCGCGTGAAGGGGGAGGCCCCGGAGCGCCTGCGCGTCGTACAGTGCGCACGTGGTACCGCCACACCCGCCGCAGCGGGTGCCCGCCGAGACGGGCTCCGCGCTGCGCAGCGACCGGCACCACCGCAGTCCGAGTAGTCCCAGCAGTCCTCGCGGTCGCTGGTTGTCTCCCTCCGCGAGCAGCCCGACCACCGTGCCGACAGGCGCCGTCCCCCTGGGGACGGCGCCTGTCGCCGTTCTGGAGGGGGTCGTCCGATGAGGACCCTGGTGCTGAACGCCGGCTACGAGCCGCTCGCGGTGGTGCCCCTGCGCCGCGCGCTCGTCCTCGTGCTGGCGGGCAAGGCGAGCGTGGTGGTCGCCGACGAGGTGCCCGTCGCCTCGACGACGGTCGTGCTGCCGCGACCCGCCGTCATCGTCCTGAACCGCTACGTGCGCGTGCCCTTCGGGCGGGCCGTCCCGGTCTCCCGGCGCGGGGTGCTGCGACGCGACGGGCACCGCTGCGGGTACTGCTCGCGCCCCGCCAGCACCGTCGACCACGTCATGCCCCGCAGCCGGGGCGGCCGGGACACCTGGGAGAACCTCGTGGCCTGCTGCCTGCGCTGCAACGGCGTGAAGGGCGACCGCACCCCCGAGGAGATGGGCTGGCAGCTGCGCTCGCGGCTGCGGGCGCCGCACGGGGCGGCGTGGCTGCTGCGGGGCAGCGAGCACCGCAGCCCGCTGTGGGGCGGGTACCTGCCCGAGCTCGACGCCGCCTGAGCCGCCCCGAGGTGGCTCAGGCGGTGCCCACCACCGAGCCCGGGCCCAGGCCCCACGCCGCGAAGCTGCCGACCTCGGCCTCGAGCGTCGACCGGGCGCGCAGGCGCGGGCGCGACCAGCGGCCCGGGGCCAGGGTGCGGACCGCCGTGCACCGGCCGCGCCGGTCGAGGAAGGCCACCTCCAGCGGGTAGGTCATCCCGACGGTGTGCACCGCGCCGCAGCGGGTGATCCAGAGGGCCCCGTCGACCCCGCTGCTGCCGAGCAGGCCCGTCCGGCGCTCGCTGCGCGAGCGGGCCACGGCGACGGCGGCCACGGCCAGCCCGTCGACGACGAGCGTCTGCGGGCCGGGTCCGAAGACCGGGGCGGCCCGGGGCGTGGCCGGCGGGGCGGCCAGCGAGGTGATCGGTGCGGGGGTCACCGCGCCATCGTGTCTCCCGCGGGGGACCGCCCGCGAGGGCCCTGGGGCCCTGCTGAGGAGCGGTCGGGCAGCACCGGCTCGTCCGGTGCGGGGCCCCGCACGGGGCCCTCAGGCCCTCGGTCGGGCGGGGGTGCGCCCTCCACGCTCCCCCCGTGCTCTCCACCACCTCCTGGCGCGCCGTCGCCGCCGCCGCCCTCCTCGCCCTGACCGGAACGCTGGTCGCGGGCCTCCTCGTCGCCCCGTGGGCGGTGGAGCAGGTCATCCCGCCCGGGACCCGCCAGCTCGACGACTCCCTGCGGGCCGCGGTGCTGGGGCTGTCGGTGGTCGTCTCCAGCCCGGTCCGCCTGGCGGCGGGGGCGCTCGCGGCGCTGCTCGCGCGCCGGTTCCGCGGCACGGACGCCCGGCGGCAGGCGCTGCCGTCCGCGCTCCTGGGCGTCGGTGCCGGGTGGGCCCTGTACGTGGCACCGCTGGTGCTCTGGAACCTCGCCGGCGGCCCCGCCCTGCCCTCCGAGCTCTGGTGGGAGCTGCCCCGGTGGCTGGTGGAGGGGTCTCTCGGCGCCCTCGCCGTCCCCCCGGGCCGGGCCCGGACCCGGACCCGACGTCCCGCGCTCAGCGGAGACCGGGGGGCTGCCAGCGTCGAGTACGCCGGCGTGGTCTTCGTCGCCGCAGCGCTCGTGGTGGCCCTCGCGGCGGCGAGGACGGGGATCGGCCGCAGCGTCGTCGAGCGGATCTGCGCCGCGCTCGACGCCGTCTGCGCCCTCGTGGACAGGGCGGACGGCCCCGACGTGGTGTGCCCCGTGTTCCAGTCCGAGCACACGAACGGCTACGAGGTGTCGGCCGCGTACCTGGGCGTGCGCCGCGAGGACGGCGACCGGTTGACGGTCCAGAGCGACGGCTCCGCCCAGGTGCGCCTCGTGCAGAGCGCCACCGCTGGCGTCGACGCGACGGCGGGGAAGCTCGCGTTCAGGTCCGGCCCGAGCAAGACCGGGGCAGGGGGAGGGACCGGGGGAGGGGCCGGGGCAGGGGGCGAGCGAGGGGGAGGGACCGGGGGAGGGGCCGGGGGAGGAGGTGGGGGCGAGGAGCTGGGGGGCGCGGAGGTGACGGCGGAGGCGAGCGTCCGCGCGGGGGGTGACGTCGCCCTGCTGTTCGACTTCCGCGAGGCCGACGGCGGGGCGGTCGCCGCCCAGGACTTCGTGGACCACCAGCGGGGCGCCCTCGGACAGGCCGCGGACGCCGTGGTCTCGGGGCGCCAGCTCTACGCCCAGGGCTTCCACGAGGCGCGCCACAGCGCGCAGGAGCGGTGGTGGGACCTGACCACCCGCTGGGGCGCGGGGCCGACCGACGAGCAGCGCGCCGCCGAGGACCTCGCCTTCCGCAACGGCGGTGCCGACGCCGTCGAGGTCTCCCTGGTGGCGGAGGCTGCGGCGACGGCGTCGGGTGAGGTGCCCGGGGGTGGCGTCGAGGCGGGTCTGAGCGCCGAGCAGCGGCTGACGGCGACGGTCTCGCTCCACGACGACGGCCCCGGCCGGCCCGCCTCCACGGTCACCGGAGCCCTGGGAGGTGGTGCGTCGGCCGGTGCCTCGTGGGCGCCCTTCGGGGAGGGGGTGACCGCTGCCGGGGGCGCGGGAGGCGCGGCGGCGGCCTCGGGCGAGTGGAGCACGACCTTCGACTCGCAGGGGAACCCCCTGGAGCTCGTCGTGACGACGGAGCGCGCCTCGTCAGCGGGCGGGGAGGGCACGGCCACCGTGGAGAGCTGGAGCCTCGACCTCACCCGACCGGCGGACCGGGCCGCGTTCGACCGCGCCTTCACGACGTCCACGGTCCCCGTGGCCGGTCTCAGCGTCACCGCGCCGGTGCCGACCCTCGACCGGGAGGCGACGGCACGGCTCGCGGCCCGGCTGCTCACCCGCTCCCGGCACCAGGAGCTGGTCTACGCCACCTCCAGCGGGACCGACGGCGCCGGCGGCCGCGCGAGCGGCGACCTCGAGCTGGCGGGCAAGGTCGAGGGGACCGGGCTGCAGTACGACCAGCAGCGCACCGCGCGGACGCTCGTCGGCGCGACGGGCCAGGACCTGGCCGCCGGCGAGGCGGTCCACCCCCTGGCGGGCTGCGTCAGCCCCTGACCGGTTTGTGACCCTGAGTGATCACGGGTGTCACCCTCGACTGTCACCCTTAGTGATCTTGTCGGCCGGGCGGATGCACCCGATCCGTGGGCGGAGCGAGCTCCTGCCGTGCCGAGAGGTCGCAGTCGTGCACAGTCCGTGATCGTCCCGGCGTGATCACCAGCGCCTCGTCGTCTCTCTCCGTGAGGAGCTCCGTGCGCGCTGACATCACCACCCTCGGCTTCGCCGCCGACCCTCGCTCCGCCCTCGCGACGCCTCCCGCGCCCGTGGACCCCTTCGAGGCGCTGGTCTCGCACCCCGCCGGCGACCACCTGGTGCTCGCCTGGCTCCCCGGGATCGCCGGCGGAGCCCGCGGCCTGGCCACCGCGAGGGCGCTCGCGGGCCGGCGCGACCTCGTGGTCGAGGTGGTGGACGCGCCGGAGCACGCCGACGAGGCACCCCTGACCGCCGCCGTCGCGGTCGCCGCCGTCCTGCGCAGCACCGGCGCCGACGTGCCCCTGGCGGCCCTCGTGCCCCTGGCGCGGGCAGCGGCGGCAGCGCTGCAGTCCTGGCGCGTGGTCGGGACGGTCGCCGCCCTGGGCCGCCCCGCGCCGTCGCTGTGGCAGCACGCCCTCTCGTGGGTCCCCGGCACGCGGTTCACGGTCGACCTCGCGGGAGGGTCCGTGACCCGCGGCGTGTCACCGCGCCCGACCGCCTCCCGCCGTCCGATCGGGCCGGCCTGGGCCGCTCACACCGGCGCCGCCGGGAGGACCTGGGGCGAGGAGCTGCTGGCCCGCGCCGGCGTCCGCGCCCTGGACGTGAGCGCCTGCGGCCGGCCCGACCGCGCGGCCCGGCCCCTCGCCGAGGTCAGCGTGCTGACCGCTCCGCTGGAGCAGCTGCTCGCCGACCCGGCGGTCGCCGCCGTCGAGCCGTGCCGCGGCTGCCACCGACCCACCCCCACCGGCACCTGCCCGTTCTGCGGCCACCACCGGGCCGCCGGCACCACCTCCGAGGAGCACCCCGCATGAACCCCCGCCAGCGCCGCGGTGCGCTGCTCGTCGTCGTCGCCCTGGTGGGCGCGGTCGCGGTCTTCGCCTCCGTCCTGTCCTTCGTCTCCTCGGTGAGCGCCAAGGTCGGGCCGCTCGTCGGCGTCGTCGCCCTCAGCCACGACGTCCCCGCGTTCACCGCCCTCACCCCCGCTGACGTCACCGTCGTCGACGTGCCCCGCCAGTGGGCTCCGGCCGGCGCCGTCCTCGACGCCGCCTCCGTGGTCGGCCTCGTCTCGCCGAGCGCGCTGCCGGCCGGCACCTACGCCCAGACGGGGATGTTCGAGACCTCACCGGGCGTCGCCGACGGGTACCGCGAGGTCGCGATCCTGGTCGACGCCGAGACGGGCGTGGCGGGCAAGGTCAGCGCCGGGGACAGGGTCGACGTCATCGCCACCACCGCGGCGGACGGGCCCTCGGGCGGCACCGGCACCGCCACCGCGGACGCGCCCGCGGCACCGGCCACCGCGCAGGTGTGGGTCCAGGACGCGCTGGTGCTCAACGTGGGCGTCGTCCAGGACGTGCAGGCCGACACCACCGGGGGCCTCACCGAGGGCAAGGCCGTTCCCGTCACCTTCGCGCTCCCCGTGGCCGACGCGCTGCGCCTCGCCTACGCCGAGAGCTTCGCCGTCAAGGTCCGCCTCGCGCTGCGCGGCGGCGGCGACGACGCACCGATCGCCACCGACCAGCAGGTCTTCACCGAGGGGAGCCGCTGATGGCCACCAGCATCGTCCTGGCCACCGATGACGAGGCCCTGCGCGAGCACGTCGAGCTCGTGGTCGACGAGAGCGCCGACCTCGTCCTGGCCGCCGTGGTGCCCGACCTCGACCGGCTCGCGGAGGCCCTCGGCGCCGCCGACGTCGACGTGCTGCTCCTGGACGAGCGCATGGCGCGCGTCTCGCTGCGCGACACCGTGCGCGACGCCTCCACCGCCAACCCCTTCGCCGGCGTCGTGGTGCTGACGCCGGAGACCTCCGAGCGCACCTCCGCGGAGCGGTACGCCGCGGCCCTGGAGGCCGGGGCCCGGTCGACCATCGCCTTCCCCTCGTCCCTGGACGACCTGCGCACCCGGGTGCAGCAGGCCGCCGACTGGGGCCGCTCGCTGCGCGCCCACGTCGGCGGCGACCAGCGGCGCGCCGGCACCCGGGGGCGCCTGGTGGCCCTCGCCGGGGCCAAGGGGGGCGTCGGCACGAGCGTCATCGCCACGCTCCTGGCCCGCGAGGCGCTGAGCTCCGCGCCGTCGGTGTGCCTGGTGGACGCCGACCTGCGGGGCGGCACCCTCGGCTTCTACGCCGACGTCACCGCGCGGCGCACCCTCGCCGACCTCGCCGAGGTGGCCTCCGACCTGACCGGTCGCAGCATCCGCGAGGTCGCCGTCGAGCACGAGTGCGGGCTGGTGCTCGTGCTCGCGCCCGAGGAGGTCGAGCGCGCGGAGGACCTGACCGCCGACGTCGCCCGCGCCGTCTTCAGCCACCTGCGCTCGCACTTCGACGTCGTGGTCGTCGACTGCGGCTCCGACCTCGACGAGGCCCGCGCCATGGTGATCGAGCTCGCCGACGAGGTGGTGCTCGTCACCAGCACCGACGTGGTGGCGCTGCGCGCCGCCCGCGCCGCGCTGGCCACGTGGGAGCGGCTCTCGGTGCGCACCCCCGAGGGGGTCCGGCTCGTGCTCAACCGCGTCAGCCGGAAGGTCGAGGTGCAGCCCGACCTGGTCAGCCGCGTCCTCGGGCTGCCCGTCACCGCGGCCCTGCCCGCGGCCTTCTCCGCGCTGGAGGCACCCCTGAACGCCGGGCGCCTGCTGCACGCCCCGCCGGCCGCCCTGGCGCCCGCGGTCGCCGCGCTCAGCGCCGCGACGGGCCTGGCCGCTCCCGCGGCGGTCCCGGCGCGACGGCGCGCGCGCCCCCTGCGCGACCCGCGACCGTCGTCGGGGCCGGACGAGGCCGGTCCGGGCGAGGCCGGCCCCGGGCGCGCCCCGCGGCGGTCCCGGAGCGCTCGCCGCCCCGGGGCCACCGCTCCGGCGGAGGTCGCGGCGCCGGTGACCGGGTACCTCCTCGAGGAGACCCCCCTCCTGGTGGCCGCCGCGCCGGTCCCGCCGGCTCCGGTCGCGGTCCCGGTCGCTGCTCCGGTCGCTGCTCCCGTCGCTGCTCCGGTCGCTGCTCCGGTGGCACCCATCCCGGCACCCACCGCGGCGCCTGCGCCGGCCGTGCCGCAGGACGACGTCTGGGCGCCCCCGACCCCCGCGCCGGCGAGGGCCCGAGCGCCCCGCCGCTCAGCGCCCCCGGCGCCGCCCGCGCAGCGGACGCCCCCGCCGCCGGCACCGGTCCGGGTGGTGGACCCGTGGGCCCCGCCGACCCCGTCGGCCGCGGTGCGACCGCCGGTGGCTCCGAGCCCGGGGGCGACCCCGCCGGTGTGGAACCGCGTCGACGGCTCGGGCGACCTCATCGCCCGCATGGGCGACCCCCGCGGCTCCTCTCCCCGGCGGTCGCACCCGCTGGTCGCACCCTCCGTCGACCCGGCAGTCGGTCCGGCAGCCGACCCGGCGGCTGAGCCGCCGGCCGGGCCCGGGGCGGGCCGGTGAGCCCGCGCGATCGCCGTCCCCGCGGTGACGGCGGTCAGCTGCTCGCCGAGGCGCCGGTGGTGTTCGCGCTCGTCCTGGTCGTGCTGCTCCTGTGCCTGCAGGGCGTCCTGTGGGCGACGACGGCGCTGCTGGCGCGCCACGCGGCCTTCGAGGGGGCCCGCGTCGCGGCCACCAGCCCCCTCGACGTCGCAGCTGCTGCCCGCGCGGTGCTGCCCGCTGGGTGGTCCGCCAGCGGCGTCCGCGACGCCGGCGGGGCCGTCGCCGTCGACGTCGTCGGGCCCGTGCTCGTGCCGGGCCTGACCGACGTGCTGACCATCACGGCGTCCGCCCCCGTGGTCGCGGAGCCCCGGTGAGGGCTCGAGCGGTGCGCCGCGCGCGGACGGACGCCGGGTCGCTCGCCGTCGAGCTCGTGGCCGTGGTCCCCGTGCTGCTGGTCGTGACGCTCCTGTGCGTCCAGGGCTTCGGCGCCGTCTCGGCGGTGGAGGCGACCCAGCGCGCGGCGCGCGACGCCGCGCGCGCCGCCTCGCTGGGGGAGGACCCGGTCGCCGCCGCGCGCGCCGACCTGCCCCTGGCCGGCGAGCTGCGGCGCGTGAGCACCGGCGGCGGCTGCGGTGACGTCTGCGTCCGGGTCGACGTCGAGGTGCCGCTCGGCGTCCCGGGGTTCGTGACCCTAGTGCGGCTGCCGGTGAGCCGCACCGCGGCCATGCCGGCCGGCTGACCCGCACCAGCACAGCACCAGCACCAGCACCGACAAGACCAGCCAGACCCATCCCAGTCCAGCGGAAGGGGGCGCCGTGGCGCTCAAGGACCGGGTGCCCGTGCGCACCCCGAACGGCCGCAGCCGCGACGCCGACGACGCCGACGCGATCGCCGTCTACCGCGAGCGGCTGCTCGCCGAGCTCGACCGCTCTGAGCTCGCGGCCCTCTCGCACGACCAGCGCCGGCTGCGCCTGGAGCGCCGCATGGGCGACGTGCTCAGCCTCGAGGGGCCGGTGCTGGGAGACCGGGACCGCGCCGCGATCATCCGCCGCGTCGTCGACGACGCCCTCGGGCTGGGCGTGCTCGAGCCACTGCTCGCCGACCCGAGCATCACCGAGATCATGGTCAACGGTCCGCGCGACGTGTTCGTCGAGCGCGACGGGCGCCTGCAGCGCCACCCGATGAGCTTCAGCTCGGACGAGCACCTGCTGCAGACCATCGACAGGATCGTCTCGGCGGTGAACCGCCGGGTCGACGAGTCCAGCCCCATGGTCGACGCGCGCCTGGCCACCGGTGAGCGCGTCAACGTCGTCATCCCCCCGCTGGCGCTGGACGGCCCGTCGCTGACCATCCGCCGCTTCCCGCGGCCGTTCCGCCTCGACGAGCTGGTCGGGCGCGGCAGCCTCGACGCGGCCCTGGTCGACCTGTTCGGCGCGCTCGTGCGGGCCCGGCTGAGCGTCGTGGTCTCCGGCGGCACCGGCACCGGCAAGACGACCTTCCTCAACGCCCTCTCGGGCCTGGTGCCCGGCCACGAGCGCATCGTCACCATCGAGGACGCCGCCGAGCTGTCGCTGCAGCAGGAGCACGTGGTGCGGCTGGAGTCGCGGCCCGCCAACGTCGAGGGCCGCGGCCAGGTCAGCATCCGCGACCTGGTCCGCAACAGCCTGCGCATGCGGCCCGACCGCATCATCGTCGGCGAGGTCCGCGGCGGCGAGGCCCTGGACATGCTCCAGGCGATGAACACCGGTCACGAGGGCTCGCTGGTCACCGTGCACGCCAACGCCGCCGAGGACGCCCTCGGCCGCATCGAGACCCTCGCCGCGATGAGCGAGCTGGCGCTGCCGGTCGACGTGCTCCGCGACCAGGTCAACACCGCCGTCGACGTCGTGGTGCAGCTCTCCCGCGGCGCGGACGGCTCGCGGCGCGTGGTGGAGGTGGCCGCCCTGGTCTCCCGGCACCGGGAGCCGTACGCGCTGGCGCCGCTGGCCACCTTCGAGGCGGCACCGCCCGGACCCGACCGCGTCGTGGCCGGTCGGTGGGTGCACCACGAGCTGCCCCAGGCCGTGGTCCGCCGGCTGCTCGCCGCGGGCGAGGCCGTCCCGGCGAGCTGGGGCCGGTCGTGACCACCCCGCCGGGCAGCGCGCTGGCAGCGGTGTGGCCCGCCGGGCCCGTCGAGATCGCCGTCCTCACCCTGCTGACCCTGGTGGTGGCCGTCGTCGCCGCCGCGGTCGTCGACGGGGCCCGCGCCCGCAGCCGGGCCGTGGTCGCCGTGGCGGGCGGCGCGTCGGCGGACCCGCTGGCCCGCCTCCTCGCGAGCAGCCGCCGCGGCTTCGCCCGCACGCGCCTCGGCCGGGGCCTCGCCGACCGCCTCGCGGGCGGCTCGGTGCGCCTGGCGCCGCTCGACTTCGCGGCCCTCGTGCTGGGGGCCGGGGTGCTGGCGGCCCTCGTCGTCCGGCCGCTCCTCGGCGTCGTCGGGGGCCTGCTCGTGGTGGCGCTCGCCGTGGTCGGCGCCTCGCGGTGGCTGCAGCGCCGCCGCGGCAAGCGCGTCGAGGCCTTCGTCGGGCAGCTCCCAGAGGTCGCCCGCGTGATGTCGAACGCCTCCGCCGCAGGCCTGTCGATGCCGACCGCCGTCGGCATGGTGGCCCGCGAGGTCGCCGACCCGGCGGGGACGGAGTTCCGCGTGGTCTCCGAGCAGATGGCGCTCGGCGCCAGCCTCGACACCGCCCTGCTCGACCTCGACCGCCGCCTGCCCTCCCGCGAGCTGCGCGTGCTGGTCCGCACCCTGGTGATCCAGCGGCGGTCCGGCGGGGCGCTGTCCACCGCGCTCGCGGGGCTGGCCGGGACGCTCGAGCAGCGCAAGGAGCTGCGGCGCGAGGTCATCACCGCCGTCTCGGGCGCGCGCTTCAGCGGTGTCGTGGTGGCGCTGCTCGGCGTCGTCTCCGTCTTCGTCATGAACCTCATCTCGCCCGGAGCGCTCGACGCGCTGGCGACCTCCGGGCCCGGCCGCCTCGTGCTGCTCGCCTCGGCCGTGCTGTTCGCCGTCGGCGGGCTGCTCATCCGCCGCCTCACCGACCTGGAGGTCTGACGTGGCCCCGCTGCTCCCGCTCGTCTTCTCCCTCGCCGCCGTGGCCAGCCTGGGCACCCTCGTGCTGGGGTGGCGCCTGCTGCGCGCCACCGGCCTGGAGCAGGTGGAGCGCGGCCTCGCCGTCGCGGCGGGCACGGCGACCGAGCGGCCCCGCCTGATGATCCGCGTGGTCGACGGGCTCGGCCTCGCCGGCCAGCGGAGCCTGCTGCGCCTCATCGGCGACGCGCGCCTGAGCCGCATCGACCACCTGCTCGACGCCGCGGGCCGGCCGGAGGCGCTGACGACGGCCTCCCTCGTCCGGCGCGAGGCCGGCTTCCTGGCGCTGGGCCTGCTGTGCGCGGCGTTCCTGCTGCTCGGCGGCCGCTCGGCGCTCGCCGTCGTCACGGTGCTCCTCGCGGCCGGCTGGATGCCCGCGTGGCTGTGGACGGCGGCGCGGCGCCGCCAGGCGCAGGTCGCGGCCCAGCTGCCGGACTTCCTCGACGTGCTCGCCGTCACCGTGAGCGCCGGGCTGAGCCTCAAGGCCGCCATGGAGCGCGTCTCCGCCGCCGACGGCGGCCCGCTGGGCGAGGAGGTCGCGAAGGTGCTCGACGACATGCGCTACGGCGAGAGCCGCCGGCGCGCCCTGGAGCGGCTGCGCGAGCGCAACCCCGCACCGTCGGTGGTCACCTTCGTCACCGCGATGCTGCAGGCCGAGGAGCTCGGCACGCCCATCGCCGGCGCGCTGGGCGACATCGCGGCCGAGGTGCGGCGCGAGACCGCGCAGCGCGTGCGCCAGCAGGCCGCGAAGGCGGCGCCGAAGGTCTCCCTCGTGGTGACGACGTTCATCGTCCCCGGCTCGGTGCTGCTGATCGTGGCGGCGATGGTGCTGGCGAACCTGCCGAAGATGCAGGCGCTGTTCTCGTGAGCGCCGTCGTGGAGCCCCGTGGCGAGGAGGCCGCCGCCCTCGCCAGCACCGCGCGCACCGTGCTGGACCTGCGCCTCGCCTGCGTCGCGGCAGCGATGCTGGTCGTCGCCCAGCGGCCCGAGGCGCTGGGGCAGGCGGGGCTGCTCGCCCTGGCGCTGCCCGTCTCCCTGGTGCCGGTGCTCGCCTGGCGACGGGTGGCCCGCGTGCTGCTGCGCCGGTGGGAGCCCGTGCTCGCCGACAGCGCGCTGTCGGGGGCGCTGCTCGCGCTCGTCTCCTCGGACGCGGTGCAGGTCCTCGCGGGCGCGACCGTCTTCCTCGCCACCCTGCTGCGCGGCGGGGTGGGGGGCCTGGCGGCGCTCGGGTTCGTCGTCGCCGCCCAGGTGCTCAAGGTGGGGCGCGGCACCGCGACGCTCGTCGACGCCTCGGCGCACACCGCCGTCCTCGCGGGTCTCGCCTGGGCGGCGCTCCACCTGCGCCAGCTGCTCGTCGACCGCGCCGTGCTGCGTCGCGAGGTCGAGGACGCCCGCGTCGCCGCGGTGCGCCACAGCGAGCGTTCGCGCCTCGCCCGCGACCTCCACGACTCCCTCGCCAGCACCCTGCACGGCGTCCACCTGCTCGCCGGCGCCCTCGAGAGCCGTCTGCTCGCCGGAGCGCCCCTGCCCGAAGCGGCGCAGCGCGCCGGAGAGGTGGCCACCGCCGCCGCGCGCGCTCGTGGCGAGGCCCGCGCGCTGCTCACCGACCTCCGCGAGCGATCTGCGCCCGACCTGCTCGGAGCGCTCGACGACGTCGTCGCGGCCGCCGCGGCGCGCGGGGTGCGCGTCCGGGTGAGCTGCGACGCGCCGCTGGCGCTCGCCACCGCGGCCGTCCACGAGCTGTCCGGCGCCCTGGGTGAGCTGGTCGAGAACGCGGTGCGCCACGGCGGGGGCAGCGACGTCGTCGTCGCGCTCGAGGCGGGGTGCTCTGGTGGTCCGCGCGTCCTGCGGTGCACCGTCACCGACGGCGGTCCGGGGCTCCCCGGCCCGCTGGACCTCGCCGCTCTGCGTCGCGCCGGCCGCTTCGGGCTGGTGGGGGTGCACGAGCGGCTGGAGGCCCTCGGGGGGACCGCTGCCTTCGAGCGGCCCGCCTGCGGGGGGCTGCGCGCCGTGCTGACCGTCCCCCTCGACCGCGACCAGCAGCCCCCGGTGGCTCCTCACCGGGTGCGGGTGGCCCGTCTGCTCCCCGCGCCGCGCACGCGCGCCACCCCCTCCCCGAGAGGAGCCGCCTCGTGAAGGTGCTCGTCGCCGATGACAACCCGGTCGTGCTCAGGGGCATGGAGGTGCTGCTCGGCGACAGCGGCGCGGTCTCCGGGGTGCTGACCGCGTCCGACGGCGAGCAGGCGCTGGCGCTGCTCGCCGAGCACCCCGACGTCGACGTCGTCTGCCTCGACGTCCGGATGCCGCGGCTCGGCGGCCTGGGGGTGCTCGACGAGGTGGCCGCCAGCACCCCCTGCCTCATGCTCACGCACTCCGAGGAGTCCGAGGTCGTGGCCGACGCACTCGCCCGCGGAGCCCGCGGCTACCTGGTGCACGGCACCTTCGAGGTGCCCGAGCTCCTCGCGGCGCTCCACACCTGCCGCGCCGGCGGGCTGGTCCTGGGGAGGGTCGCCGCGGCGGCCGTCCTGACCGGCGGGGCGGCGCGTCCGCCGTCGTCGGGCGCTCCCGCGGACCTGCCCGAGGACGCCTCCACCGACGGTGACCGCATGCGCGACCTGCTCACCGACCGCGAGGCGGAGATCGTCGACGGGGTGCTCCAGGGCCTGTCCAACGCGGCCATCGGCCAGCGGCTGTACCTGTCCGAGAAGACCGTCAAGAACAACCTCAACCGCGTCTACGCGAAGGTCGGCCTCGGCAACCGGGTCGAGCTGGTGGCGGCGTGGCACCGGCGCGCCGTCGCCCCCGTCAGCGCAGGTCGCGGCTGGTGAGCCGGGCCGTGGGCGGGCCCTGGAGGGGGCCCTCGGGCCCTCGGGCCAGGGCCCTGCCGGCTCCTAGCGTCAGCTGCACGAGGAGATCAGCTCCTCACCCCGCCACCACCTCCCGGAGGACCCCGTGAACGCCGTCACCCGCTCCCTCGTCAGCGCCCAGCTCCTCGTCACCGCCCACGTCACGGGGCTGGTCGAGCGCGTCAGCTCCAGCGACCGCGGCCAGGCCTCGGCCGAGTACGCCGGCATCATCTTCGTCATCGTGGCGATCATCGCCGCCGTGGTCGGAGCCGCTGACGGCTGGGGCAACACGCTCGTCCAGAAGATCACCGAGCAGATCGACAGCATCGGTGCCTGACGCACCGGAGCGGGGTGACGAGGGCTCCACCCTCGTCGCCCTCCCGGTGCTGGTCGCCTGCCTGGTGGCCCTGGCGCTGGCGGTGCTCATCCCCTGGGGCGACGCCGCCGCGTCACGGACCACCTCCCGCACCGCCGCCGACGCCGCCGCGCTGGCTGCTGCCCACGCCTGGGACGACGGCCTGCACCCCCTGTGGGCGCCGGTCGCGTCCGGTGACCGCACCGCGGCGACGAGCCTGCTCGCCCTGCCCCCGCACTCCCACGCGCTGGCGAGCGTCCGCGCCGCGGCCCAGCAGTACGCCGACGCCAACGGCGAGGACCTCGTCGCCCTGAGCGTGGTCGCCCGCCCCGACAGCGCGATCGGGTTCCGCGCCACGACGCGCTCGCGGCACGCGGTCACCGGCACCCAGGAGCGCACCGAGGCGACGTCGACGGCCGAGGTCCGGCTCGAGTCCGGCCTCTGCCTGGCCGGCGGGAGCTTCGGGCTGCGGACGGCGCACGGCTGCCTCACCACGCTCCCCGAGCCTCCGGCTCCTCCTGCGCCCACAGCCGCAGACCCGGCGACCCCCGCCGCTGCGCCTGCCGTCGCCGCACCGGCGGCGCCCCCGGGCCTCGGCGACCTGCACCTGGGGCACCTCCGCTCCACCGTCCGACTAGTCGGGTGAACCGGCGGCAGCGACTGGATGATCTTCGCCGCTGCGCCCCGCCACGCTCCTCGACCACCCCACTCTCGCGGTGGTGCCCCCCCCGACCCGCCCACCGGAAGGCCCTCCGTGTCTCTGAAGCCCACCACCCGGCGCACCGGAGCAACCCTTGCCGCGCTGGCCGCCGTCGCTCTGAGCTCCGGCTGCTCCTTGCTGCCGCTGGCCGGGCAGACCGCCGGGCAGCCCTCTGGCGCCGCGCCAGCAGCCTCGCCGGGCCCCAGCGCCGCGGCCGGCTCGGCGGAGGGCCAGGCGCCTCGGGTAGGCACTCCTGTCGAACAGCAGGACCTCGGCTCCTTCACGTGGGCGGAGGACGGCATCACCGTGGTGACCCTGACCGGGGTGCGTCGCATCTCCCCGGACCTCGGCCTCGTCACCGTCACCATGCACGCCCAGGACGGTCCGGTCTCCCCGCCGGGCGCCTGGGACGACCCGAGCCTGTCGCACTCTCCCTACCAGGTCGCAGAGGTCGCCAAGCACTACGACCTCTCGGGAGTGACCATCACCGCCGCAGGTGACCCGACCGTCTACCAGACCGCCACCACAGCTGACGACGAGTGCCTGTGCACCCGGCTGCCGGGGACGATCGAGGCCGGCGGGACCATCTCGGCCTACGCCTACGTGACGCTGCCGCCCACAGCCACTGCGGTCGATGTCGTGGTCGGCTCCCTCGGACCGTGGAAGGACGTGCACCTCTCGTGAGGGCGGGGCACCTCAGGCGGGTCATGGCGTCCGCTGTCCTCACCGCCGCGCTGCTCACCACGACGGTCATCGGCGCCACCGGCGCGGCGGCGCGCAGCAGCACTCCGTCCGCTGCTCCGTCCTCCGCTCCCGTCCCCGCGGGTCAGGAGGACGAGATCACCTGGGAGCTGACGGGACTCGACCGCGGCGCCGAGGGCTTGGTCGTGACGGCTCTCGCCCTCCAGCCGGACGGCTCCACGGCGTCCCTCCCGATGTGGCTCCAGCAGGCAGGGGTGGGGTGGTGCAGGCAGGTGCACGTCGTGGACCCGACCACAGGGGCCGTGGGGCTGGCCGCGCCCTCTGGGACGGGCAGCGGCTGCGCCACGACGAGGGCCGACGGGGCGAAGGCCGGGGGTGGCCCCGCGACCGTGACCGTCGTCGTCGCAGACCCCGGCGGCCAGCGCCTCGACGTGGTGGTCGACGACGTGCTCGTGGCCACCGACGTCCCCGTCACCGGCAGCGCCGCCTCGTCGGCGCCTGCCGCCGGGGGCGTCTGGACGCTCCACCCCCGATCCACCCGACCGCAGCCGAGGTTCACCAGGTCCGGTGCCGCGGTGACGGGGCAGACGGTCGACCTGTCCACCGACGTGCTCTTCGCCTACGACTCCGACGTGCTCGGCCCTGGTGCCGGTGCAGCGGTACAGGTGGCTGCCCAGCAGCTGCAGGCGCAGCCCTCCCGCACGGTGGCGATCACCGGGCACACCGACTCCCAGGGCGACACCGCGTACGACCTGGGGCTGTCCCAGCGCCGGGCCGAAGCGGTGCGCGCCGCGCTGGCCGTGCAGCTCGGGGCGGGGTGGACCCTGAACGCCTCCGGCGTCGGGGAGTCCGACCCGGTGGCCGACGAGACCCCGCCGGCCGGCGTCAGCAAGGCCGAGGCGGACGCCGCCGTCGCGGAGGCGCAGCGGGTGGACCGGCGCGTCGCCGTCGTCCCCGGCTGAGGGCCTGCAGGCGCACCGGCTCGCCGCTCGGGGCGGGGGGAGACAGGGTGGAACCGTGCCCCTGACCACCACCCGCCCCGAGATCACCGGCACCTTCGGGGCCGTCACGTCCACCCACTGGCTGGCCAGCCAGACCGGCATGGGCGTGCTGGAGCGCGGCGGCAACGCCTTCGACGCCGCGGCGGCCGCCGGGTTCGTGCTCCAGGTCGTCGAGCCGCACCTCAACGGGCCCGGCGGCGACATGCCCCTGGTGCTGTGGTCGGCGCAGGACCGCGCGGCCCACGTGGTCTGCGGCCAGGGCCCCGTGCCGGCGGCCGCGACCCCGCAGGCCTTCGCCGACCTGGGGCTGGAGGCCGTCCCGGGGTCCGGACTGCTGCCTGCCACGGTGCCGGGGGTCTTCGGGGCGTGGACCCTGCTGCTGCAGCGCTGGGGCACCTGGCGGCTGCGCGACGTGCTCGAGCCCGCCATCGGCTACGCCCGCCACGGCGCCCCCGTGCTGCCGCGGGTCTCCGCGACGATCGAGGCCGTCATCCCGCTGTTCACGCACGGCGACGGCGCCTGGACGACGTCGGCGGCCACCTACCTCACGGGGTCCGACGGCGCCGGACGAGCGCCGCAGCCCTGGTCGCGGCTGCGGCTGACCGCGCTCGCGGACACCTACGAGCGGGTGCTCGCCGCCGCGGAGGCCGCCGGGTCGAGCCGCGAGGCGCAGTACGAGGCCGCCCGTGAGCACTGGTACCGCGGGGAGGTGGCCGAGGCCGTCGACAGGTTCTTCGCCGACACCCGCTGGCGCGACGTCACCGGCCGGGTCGACGGCGGCCTGCTGCGCGGGTCCGACCTCGCCGCCTGGGAGCCGACCGTCGAGGAGCCGGCCACCGGCTCCTACCGCGGGGTGCAGGTGGCCAAGACCGGCACCTGGGGGCAGGGCCCGGTGCTGCTCCAGGCGCTGGCGCTGCTCGACGGCGAGCTCGGCGCCGACGGCGACCCCGACCCGCTGCGCGACGACGACGAGTCGTGGGTGCACGTCACCGCCGAGGCGTTCGAGCTGGCCAGCGCCGACCGCGAGGCCTGGTACGGCGACCCGGTCGGCGCCGAGGAGGACGGCGTGGACGTCCCCGCCGTCGTCGACCTGCTCGACCCGGTCTACACCGCCGCGCGCCGCCCGTTCATCGGCGAGCGGGCCGGAGGAGAGCTGCAGCCCGGCTGGCCGGGGGGCGCGCGCCGGCGGCTGCCGCAGCTGCCGACGCCGCCCGCGCCGCCGGAGGTCGTCGACGCCGCCGCGGTGGGGGAGCCCACCGTCGACCGGCGGACCACGGCGGAGGAGCAGGGGCGCGGTGACACCTGCCACGTCGACGTGGCCGACCGCTGGGGCAACCTCGTCTCCGCGACCCCCAGCGGCGGGTGGCTGCAGAGCTCCCCGGTGGTGCCCGAGCTGGGCTTCGCGCTCGGGACCAGGGCGCAGATGTGCTGGCTCCCGAACGGCGGTGCCGCCGGGGGCTCGCCGCGCTCGGCGGGCCCGCGGTGGGGCTCGCGGCTCGGCTCCACGCTGCGCCCGGGCCGCCGGCCCCGGACCACGCTCTCGCCGACCCTGCTGATGCGCGACGGCGAGCCGTGGATGGCCCTCGGCACGCCCGGCGGTGACCAGCAGGACGCGTGGCAGCTGCCGTTCGTGATGCGCCTCGTCCACGCCGCGGAGCGGGCGCGCGCCGGCGGTGCCCCGGTGGAGACGGCGCTGCAGGCCGCCGTCGACGCCCCGACCTTCCACCCCGAGACCGCTCCGAGCTCGTTCTGGCCGCGGCAGGCCGTGCCCGGCCGGCTCGTCCTGGAGGACCGGTTCGACCCGTCGGTGGCGCGCGGCCTGGCCGCGCGGGGGTGGGACGTGCGCGCCGTCGACGGCTGGTCGCTCGGGCGGCTGTCCGCCGTCGCCCTGGACGGCGGCTGGATCCGCGCCGCGGCGAACCCCCGGGGCTCGCAGGGGTACGCCGTCGGCCGCTGACCCCCTCCAGGGCCAGGGCCAGGGCCAGGGCCAGGGCCAGGGGCCGGTCAGGGCTCGGGCAGGCGGGGGCCGGGCGGGGCGTCGGGGGTCAGGACGCCGGCCAGGGGGTCGCCCTCGGTGGCGAAGCGCTCGGCGGCCTCGGACAGCGACAGCTGGAACAGGTCGTCGCCGAGCTCGTCCCACCGGCGCGGCACCGCGGCCTGCGGGTGGTCGCGGCCCCGCGGCGACCACGGCGTGATGGTGGTCTTCGCGCCGTTGTTCTGGCTCCAGTCGAGCAGCACCCTGCCGCGCCGCACGTCCTTGGCCATCACGGCGGTGACCCACGCGACGTCCTTCGCCAGCCCCTCCGCGAGGCGCTTGGCGTAGGCCGACACCACGTCGGCGCCCTGAGCGCCGCTGATCGGCGCGTACAGCTGCATCCCCTTGCTCCCGGAGGTGACGGGGACGGCGGTCAGGCCGTCGTCGGCGAGGCGCTCCGCGACGAGCACCGCCAGCTCGGAGCACTCCGCGAGCCCCGTGCCGGGACCGGGGTCGAGGTCGACCACCAGCCGGTCGGGGTGCTGCTGGCGGCTGTGGGCCGGGCCGTCGACGCCGCTCGGGAGGCGCCACTGCGGCGTGTGCAGCTCCAGCGCCGAGAGGTTGGCGAGCCACACGAGCCCGGCCTCGTCGTCGACCAGCGGGTAGCTCACCGGGCCCGCGTCGTCGTCCTGCGACGAGCCCCACCGGCCGCCGCCGGACCCCTCGACCTCGACCGTCCGCACCCACCGGGGCGTGCCGGAGGGGGCGTTCTTCTCGAAGAAGCGCGGCCCGGTGACCCCCTGCGGCCAGCGCACCCTGGTGACCGGCCGCCCGGCGAGCTGGGGGAGCTGGGCGGGGGCGACGTCGAGGACGTAGCCGACCAGCTCGGCCTTGGTGGTGGCGCGGGTGGCGGGCCCACCGGGCCACAGCTCGCGGTCGAGGTGGGTGAGCCGCACGCGCCGTCCGGCGATCTCGATGACCTGCGGCGTCGGGTCCACGGCCCCAGCCTGCCCGCACCCCGGTCGCGCGACGCGCGGGGAGCGCCCGCACGGGGGACGACGACGGCCCCGCCGCCCACCAGGGGCGACGGGGCCGTGCGTCAGGAGAGCTGTCAGGCCGGGGGCATGAGCACGCCGTCGATCAGGTACACCGTGGCGTTGGCGGTCTTCACGCCGCCGCAGATGACGTTGGCGCCGTTGACGGTCAGCGCGTCGGGGGTGCCGGCGACCTCGACGGTCTGGCCCTCGACGGTGGTCTGGGTGCCGATGACCTGCTCGGGGTCGAGCTGGCCGGGGACCACGTGGTACGTGAGGACCTTGGTCAGCAGCGCCGAGTCGGTCTTCAGGGTGTCGATGGTGGCCGGGTCGACCTTGGCGAAGGCGTCGTCGACCGGCGCGAAGACGGTGAACTCGGAGCCGTTCAGGGTGTCGACCAGGTTCACGTTCGGGTTCAGCTGGCCGGAGACCGCGGAGACCAGCGTGGTCAGCAGCGGGTTGTTGCTGGCGGCGGTCGCCACCGGGTCGGCGGCCATGCCCTCGACGGAGCCGGCACCGCTGGGGACCTGCGCGGCGTAGGCGGCGCAGCCCGGGCCCACCGGGCCGGAGGCCATCGCGGCGTCGGAGGTCATGGTGTCCGAGGGGGTCATCGAGGAGGACTCGGACGGCGTCATCGACGCGGAGTCGTCCATCGAGCCGGTGTCGGAGGTGCCGCCGCCGCACGCGGCGAGGCCGAGGACCAGGAGGGCGCTGGAACCGACGGACAGGGTGGTGGCGAGCGAGCGCTTCACGGTGGTCTCCCTTGCTGGTGCACCGCCCTGCGGCGGTGCGTGCTTGCTGACACGACGGGTTCGCCGCGGGGTGGGACGGGGATTGGTCACGATCGGGTCACGAGTGGTTCAACCCCCGCATGCAGCAACGCCCGCCCCGTCCGGTCGGAACCGGTCGGGGCGGGCGTCGGGTCACCTGCGGGGTGACGCCGGTGGTTCGGAGCTGAGGCGGCGGCGGACTGGTCTCAGACCACGGTGACCGTGCTCGAGTGCCACCCGGAGGAGCCGTCGGGAGCCGGCCGGGCCCGCTCGGAGGTCTGCACCGCGCCGGTGCCGTCCGTGGCCCGGACCCGCAGCGTGTGCGGACCCGCGCCCGCGGCGGCGGCGTCCCACGCGTACGACCACTGCCGCCACGTGTCGAGCCCGTCCTCCGCGGCGAGGGTCGCCTGCTGCCACTCGCCGTCGTCGACCTGCACCTCCACGGCGGTGATGCCCCGGGTCTGCGCCCAGGCCACCCCGCCGACGGCCACGGTGCCCTGAGGCACCTGCGCGAAGCCGCGCGGCACGTCGATGCGCGAGGCGGTCTTGATGGGCCCGTGGTCCGACCAGCCGCGCGTGGTCCAGTACGCCGTCGCGTCGGCGAAGCGCGTGACCTCCAGCTCCACGACCCACTTGGTGGCCGACACGAAGCCGTACAGGCCGGGCACCACCATCCGCACGGGGAACCCGTGCTCCAGCGGCAGCGGCTCCCCGTTCATGCCGACCGCGAACAGGGCGCCGCGGGCGGGGTCGGTCAGGGCCTCGATCGGCGTGGAGGCGCTGAAGCCGTCGCTGCTCTTCGACAGCACCATGTCGGCGCCGGCCAGCGGGCGCGCGCGCTCCAGCAGGGTCGCCACCGGCAGGCCCAGCCACGTCGCGTTGCCCGCCAGGCCGCCGCCGACCTCGTTGGAGACGCAGGTCAGCGTCACGCGCTCCTCGACCAGGTCCATGGCGAGCAGCTCCTCGAAGCTGACCTCGACCTCCTGCTCGACCATGCCCCGGATGCGCAGCGACCACGTCGCCGGGTCGATCGCGGGAACGGTGAGGGCGGTGTCGATCCGGTAGAAGTCGGCGTTCGGCGTGATGTACGGCGTGGTGCCCGCCACGCCGTTCTCCACACCGGCCGGGACCGCGCTCGCGGGCGAGGCGGGGGACGGCAGGCGCAGCCCGGCGCGAGCGGCGACGGCGTCGCGGGCCGCCGTCCCCAGCGCGCGGCCCGCAGCGCCGGTGGCCGCGGCCGCGGCGGCCACCCACGCGGTGACCGCCAGGACCGAGCGACGGCTCGGGCCGGACCCGGGGGCCGCGGCGTCGGCCTCGCGAAGGCGCTCCACCAGCAGCCGCAGCGCCACACCGCCGACGGCGAACCCGACGACGCCGGGCGCGGCGTCCCAGGGGCCCGAGCCCGAGCGGGTCACCGCGGCGCCCACGGCCACCGCGCCGAACAGGACGACCAGCACCAGGCCCGCGCTGCGGCGCCACCGCTCGGCGACGCCGGCGAGCGCCGCGAGCAGCGCGATGACGAGGGCCATCGAGCCCAGCAGCACCAGCTTGTCGTTCGTCCCGAACAGCCGGATGGCCGTGTCCTTCAGCCACGGCGGCACCCTGTCGATGAACGCCGACCCGATCGCCAGCACCGGCGCGGACTCCGGGCGGACCGCAGCGGCGACCAGCTGGGCCACCCCGAGGGCCAGCCCGGCGGAGGCGAGGCCGATGACGGCGGCCAGGGCCGCCGAGGCGCGCGCGGGTCCCCGGCGGCGCCGGCTGGGGGGCGGCGTCGTCGCTGGTGGGGAGGTGGTCTGGGCCATGTCGTGTGTTCGTCCCCGGGGGTGACTCGGATGGGTGAGCAGGTGTGGTCATCGCCCGATCGGCGCGCGCACGCTGACCAGCATGCGCGCGATCTGGAAGGGAGCGGTGTCGTTCGGGCTCGTCAACGTGCCCGTGCGCCTCTACGCCGCCACCGGCACCAAGGACGTCTCCTTCCACCAGGTGCACGCCGCTGACGGCGGGCGCATCCGCTACCAGCGCACCTGCAGCGTCGACGGCGAGCCCGTGGCCTACGGCGACATCGCCAAGGGCTACGAGACCGAGGACGGCGACCTCGTCGTCCTGTCCGACGCCGACCTCGCGCAGCTGCCGCTGACCACCGGCCGCGAGATCGAGGTCGTCGAGTTCGTGCCCGAGGCGCAGGTCGACCCGCTGCTGTACGACAAGGCGTACTACCTCGAGCCCGAGAAGTCCGCCGCCAAGCCGTACGCGCTGCTGCGCGAGGCGCTGGTGGCGACCGAGCGCGTCGCCGTCGTCAAGGTGGCCCTGCGCCAGCGCGAGACCCTCGCGGTGCTGCGGGTGCGCGGTGGCGTCATCTGCCTGCAGACCGTGCTGTGGCCCGACGAGGTCCGCGAGCCCGACTTCGAGGTCGGCTCCGGCGCCGAGCTCAAGCCCGCCGAGCTGAAGATGGCGTCGTCGCTGGTGGAGTCGCTCGCCGCGGACTTCGACCCGTCGCAGTACGCCGACGGCTACCGCCAGGCGGTGCAGGCGCTGGTCGAGGAGAAGATCGCCTCCGGCGAGGTGCGCCGGGCGCCCGCGGCGGCCTCCGAGGGCGGCGCGGACGGCGACGGCGAGGTGGTCGACCTCATGGCCGCGCTGCAGCGCAGCGTGGAGCGGGCCAAGGCCCGCCGCGGGGAGGCCGCCTCCTCGGGCCAGGAGGCCCCGGCCGAGCCGGTGCCCACGCGCTCGACGTCGCGCGAGCGCGGCGCCCCCACCAAGGCCGCGGCCAAGGCCCCCGCGAAGCGCTCGTCGACGTCGGCGAAGTCCCCGAAGTCCGCCTGACCCGCCTCCCCGCGTGATCATGGGAGTCCGGAGCACCATCCCCTCGTGATCATGGGCGTCTCGAGCACCGTGGGCGGCGTGCTGTGGTGCAGCGGTGGTCGGGGTGCGCAGGGTCGTCCTTGCTCGGGGTGCTGCGCTGAGGGCAGTGCGTCAGCGCCGGCCACGTCGTCGTCGGGCGTCCCGGGGCTGAGCGCCGACCTCGTGCAGCAGTGCGCCGACGTCACCGTGGTGCTCGAGCCCGCCCGCTGCGACGCGCACGCCCTGGCCGACGACGAGCGCGGCTCGAGCCCGCAGCTGCAGCTCTCCCTCGACGGAGCCCCCGCCGTCCCCGTCCGGGTGCGGGTGCCGCGGGAGACCCGGGCGGTGGCGACCGACGCCCTCGTCGGCGCCTGCTCCGGACGCCCATGATCACGACCGGAGAGTGCCCCGGAGGTCCATGATCACGGGGGAGGTGGGGTGGGGTGGGTGGCGGGAGGCCGCCCCTGCGGGGAGGGTGAGGCGGTGGGGGCGAAGCGGTGACGCGGGTGGTGGCGGTGGCGCCGGTGCTGCCCGAGCGGTCCTACCCGCAGGCGGAGATCACCGAGGCGCTCGTCGACCTGGTCTGCCCGCCCGGCACCGCCGCCGGCGCCCGGGCGCCCCTGCTGCGCCGCCTGCACCGCAACGGCGGCGTCGAGCGCCGCCACCTGGCCCTGCCCCTGGAGGCCTACGGGGACCTGGGCGGCTTCACGCTCGCCAACGGCGCCTGGCTCCGCGAGGGGGCTGCCCTCGGTGAGCGGGCCGTCCGCGACGCCCTCGCGCAGTGCGGGCTGGAGCCGCACGACGTCGACGTCGTGCTGTTCACCACGGTCACGGGCGTCGCGGCGCCCTCCCTCGACGCCCGCCTGGTGGGTCCGCTGGGGCTGCGCGAGGACGTCAAGCGCCTGCCGCTGTTCGGCCTGGGGTGCGTCGCGGGGGCCTCGGGCCTGGCCCGCCTGCACGACCACCTCGTCGGCCACCCCGACGACGTCGCCCTGCTCCTCAGCGTCGAGCTCTGCTCCCTGACGGTCCAGGGCGACGACGCCTCCACCGCCAACCTGGTCGCCTCGGGGCTCTTCGGCGACGGCGCGGCCGCCGCCGTCCTGCTGGGCGACCGCCGGGCCGCGGCGCTGGGCCTGGACGGGCCGTCGCACCCCCGCGTGGCCGGCACCCGCAGCCACCTCTACCCGGGCACCACCGACCTGCTCGGCTGGGACGTCGGGGCACGGGCTTCCGCATCGTGCTGTCGGCGTCGCTGGCCGACGTGGTCGAGGCGCACCTCGCCGACGACGTGAAGGCGCTGCTCGCCCCGCACGGCCTCGACCCCGGCGGCGTCACCCGCTGGTTCGCCCACCCCGGCGGCCCCAAGGTCCTCGAGTCGGCGCAGCGGGCGCTCGCGCTGGACGACGGCGCGCTCGGCGCCTCCTGGGCGTCGCTCGCGAGGGCGGGCAACATGTCGTCGGCGTCGGTGCTGCACGTGCTCGCCGACGTCCTGGCCGGACGCGACGGGGCGCAGCCGCCCGGAGCGGGGGAGCGCGGCGTGCTGTTCGCGCTCGGCCCGGGGTTCAGCGCCGAGCTGGTGCTGCTGGAGTGGACCGGACCCTCGACCGACCAGGAGGACGTCGCGTGAGCAGCACCGGGTGGTACGCCCTCCTCCTCCTCGCGGTGGGGCTGTGGCGGCTCGTCGAGCTGGCGGTCAGCCGCCGCAACCTCGCCTGGGCGCTGGAGCGCGGCGGCGTCGAGAGCGGCCAGGGGCACTTCCCGGCGATGGTCGCGCTGCACACCGCCTTCCTGGCCGGGTGCCTGGTCGAGGTGGTGGCCCTCGACAGGCCGTTCGTGCCGGCGCTCGGCTGGACGATGCTGGTGGTGCTCGTGCTCACCCAGGCGCTGCGGATGTGGTGCATGCACGCGCTGGGCCGGCAGTGGAACACCCGGGTGGTCGTGGTCCCCGGGCTGCCCCGGGTCACGGGCGGCCCCTACCGCCACCGGTGGCTGCCGCACCCGAACTACCTGGTGGTGGCCGTCGAGGGCGTCGCGCTGCCGCTGGTGCACGGCGCGTGGGTCACCGCCGTCGTCTTCACGGTGCTCAACGGGGTCCTGCTGCTGCGCTACCGGATCCCCGCGGAGGACGCGGCCCTCGCGCGGCTGCGCGACGCCCGCGCCGGGGCCTGAGGTGCCTCCCGGCGGTCCCGTGCACGACCTCGTGGTGGTCGGCGGCGGGCCGGTGGGCCTGGCGGGCGCGCTGCGGGCCGCCGCGGCGGGTCTGGACGTCGTCGTCCTCGAGCCGCGGGGCGTCGACCCGGCGGCACCGGTGGACAAGGCGTGCGGCGAGGGCCTGCTGCCCGGAGCGCTCGCTGCCGTGCGGGACCTGGGCGTGGACCCGCCGGGGGCGCTCCTGACGGGCATCGCCTACTCCTCGCAGGGGCCGGGGGGCCGCGCCTGGCGCGCCGAGCACGACTTCGCCGCGGGGCCCGGGCGGGGCGTGCGCCGCACCGCGCTCCACGCCGCGCTGGCGGCGCGGGTCCTCGAGGTCGGGGTGCCGGTCAGGCGCTCCCGGGTGCTCGACCTCGCCCAGGACGGCGCGCGGGTGCAGCTGGCCACCGACGACGGGCCGGTGCGGGGGCGCTGGGTGCTGGGCTGCGACGGGCTGCACTCGGCGGTGCGCCGCGCGGCGGGCCTGGAGGTGGCCGCCGGGCGCCCCGGAGCGCGCTGGTCAGCGCGGTTCGGGGTCAGGAGGCACGCGGCGGTGGCGCCGTGGAGCTCCCGCGTCGAGGTGCACTGGGGGCGAGACGTCGAGGGCTACGTCACGCCCGTCGGGCCGCAGGAGGTCGGGGTGGCCGTGCTCGGTCCGCGCGGCACCTCCTTCGAGGCGGGGCTCGCGCAGCTGCCCGGCCTGGTCGAGCGGCTGCAGGGGGCTGGCTGGACGACGGCGGCGCGCGGGGCGGGCCCCCTGCGCCAGCGCGCCCGCGGCGTGGCGAGCGGCCGGGTGCTGCTGGCGGGTGACGCCGCCGGCTACGTCGACGCCCTGACGGGGGAGGGGCTGCGGGTCGGGCTGGCGGCGGCGGAGGCTGCCGTGCGGGCGCTCACGACCGGCCGCTCGCGCTGGGTCGCCGACGCCTACGAGTGCGCCTGGCGCCGGGAGACGCGCTCGTTCCGGGTGGTGACGGCGGCCCTGCTGGCGGCGTCGCGCCCAGCGCCCCTGCGCGCCGGGCTCGTACCGCTGGCGGTGGCGGCCCCGCCGGTCTTCGGGGCGGTCGTCGACCGCCTCGCGCAGTGACGCGTGTGACTCGTGTGACGGGTGGGGCTGGTGTAACGATTGTGTTGCAAGGGTCACGAAACGGACACGGCGAGGTTCGGCTCCGGCGGACGTGGGCACCCTCACGGTCATGATGTGGCTGGCCCTCGTGCTCCCCCCGCTGCTGCTCCCCGCGCTGCTGGGCTTCTCCCGGTACGAGGCGAAGATGCTGACGGCGTCGCCCCGCGCCGAGCGCGCCGCCGCAGCGGCCGACTGAGCGACCGGCTGCGCGGCTGGGGGCCCCGACCCCGCCCCGCGCCCCGGGAGGGGCTGGCGGGGCGGTGGGCGGCACGTGGTGCCCCAGGCGGGACTCGAACCCGCGACCTACCGCTTAGGAGGCGGTTGCTCTTCCGCTGAGCTACCAGGGCGCGGGTCCAGGGTAGCCGGGAGCAGCCGCGGGGCGCGGCGGCCGCAGCCGGGCCGGTGAGCCCGCCGGTGCGGGCCCGTCCCACCCCCGGCAGACGCCCCGGCGCCCGACCCGGCGCGGCGACCGGCGCGGCCGTGCTGACCACCGGCGCGGCGCACTAGCCTTTCCGGGTGACTCAAGGGCTGATGGGCGTGGCTGGCGACGCTGCTGGTGCTGCTGGCGCCGCGGGCGGCGGTCCCCGCGCCGGGGCCGCCGGCGGGCAGCAGCCCGACCGAGCCCCCGGAGCCGCCTCCGCGGCGCCCGGCACACCCGGCACGCCCGGTGACGACGACGCGGTCGACGTCCGGCGTCCGCAGGAGTCCCCTGCGCCCCAGGACCGCCAGCCGCGCGACGAGCCGAGGCCCGCGGCGCGTCGCGCCCCCGTGCGCGGCCTGGCCGGGGCCGTGGCCGGCTGGCGCAACGAGCTGGCCTCCCTGGGCGGCCCCGAGCCCCTCATGGACGCCGAGGACCTGCGCGAGGGCTCCCTCGACCTCGGCGCCGCCCACCCCTCCGGCGGCGCGATGCTGCTCGCCGGCCGCCCCACCCGCCTGTCGCACCTGTTCCGCGAGCCCGGGGCCCTCGACGAGGCCCGCCGCCGGGCCCGCGCCATCCGCGGCGAGGCCGCCGCCCTCGCCGACGAGCACGGGCTGCAGGCCTGCGTGCTCGCCGTGGGCCTCGCGTCCTGGCGCGACGAGGCCACGGGCGCCACCGTCAGCACCCCGCTGCTCCTGCGCCCCGCCGAGCTCCACGCGCGCGGCGCGGGCCCCGTCGACTACGAGATCGGGCTCGGCGGGCCGGTCCGCACCAACCCCGCCCTCGTGCGCGAGCTGGAGCGCCGCGGCGTGCCCGTCGACCCGGTGGCGCTCGCCGCCCTGTCGGTGCACACGCACGGCTTCGACCCGGCGCCCGCCCTGGAGCGCCTGCGCTCCCTCACCCGCGTCTCCGCGCCCGACGTGCAGGTCAAGCCCGGTCTGCTGGTCACGGTGCTCGTCGACGTCGCCAGGTCGCTGGTCGCCGACCTCGACAGGGTCTCCGAGCGGCTCGGGTCCTCCGACGTGGTGCTCGCCCTGTCCGGTGACACCGCCGCCCGCGCGCGCCTCCAGCAGCCCTCGGCCACCACGGCGCTGCCCGCCGGTGCGCGCGGCGTCGACCCGGACGACGTGCAGGTGCTCCCGCTGGACGCCTCCCAGCGCCGCGTGCTCGACACCGTGCTCTCCGGCCGCTCGGTGCGGGTGGAGGCCGGCCCCGGCACGGGAGCCACCCAGGTCGCGGCCACGACGGTCGCGGCGCTGGCCGCCACCGGGCGCAGCGTGCTCCTCGTCGCCGGCCAGCAGCAGGAGGCCGAGGACGTCGCCCGCCGCCTCGCCGCCCGCGGCCTGGGCGACCTCCTCGCCGACGCCACCGGCGCCGTCGACCACAACGCCACCGGGCCGCTGCCGGTGGTCCCGGTCGAGCCGCCCGTCGTCCCCACCGGCGGCACGACCCCCGGTGCGAGCGCCGCAGCGGGTCAGGACGACGTCGTCGCCGCCCTCGGGCGCCACCGCGCGGCGCTGCACCTGCGGCGCGGCCCGTGGGGGGTCTCCGCCCTGCAGGCGATGGCCGCCCTCGCCGTGCTGCCCCCCGGCCCCGACCCCGTGCGCCTGGCGCCGGCCGCGCTGCGCGCCATGGACCCCTCCGCCCGCGACGCCGCGGCCGTCGAGCTGCGCGAGGCCGTCGAGCTCGGGGCGCTGGCCGCCCGCGCCGGCGACACCGCCTGGTCGGGGGCCGCCCTCGGCAGCCGCGCCGAGGCGGTGGAGGCCCTCGACGAGGTCACCGCCCTGCGCGACGACCTGCTCCCGGCCCTGCGCCGCCAGGCCACCGCCCTCGCCGGCGGCAGCGGGCTGCGCGTGCCCGGCTGCGTCGCCGACGTGCAGGCCCAGCTCGACCTGCTCGCCCGGGTGCGCGACTGCCTCGACTCCTTCCTCCCCGCCGTCTTCGAGCGGCCCCTGGGCCAGCTCATCGACGCGACGGCGCCTCCGGGCGCCCGCGCGGCCGGTCCGCGGTACGGCATGTTCGAGCGCCGGCGCCTCGAGCGCGCCGCGCGCGAGCTGCTGCGCCCCGGCGTCCTCGTCGACGACCTGCACGGCGCCCTGGTGCGGGCCGAGCGGGCCCGCCTCGACTGGGAGTCGTGGCGCGCCGAGGACGCCGCCGGCGCCCCGCCGCGCGTCCCGCAGGGGGTGCCGGCCGCTGAGGTCGTGCTCCAGCAGGTGGTCGCCCAGGTCACGGCCCTGTCCGCCGTGCTCGCACCCACCACCGGCGGGGGAGGCCTGGCGGACGAGCCCTGGCACGTCCTCGGCGAGCGGCTCGGCGCGCTCGCCGCCGACTCCGGCGCCCTCGAGGACCTGCCCCAGCGCGCCTCCCTGCTCGCCGCCCTGGAGCGGCGCGGCCTGGTGCCGCTGCTCGAGGAGGCCCGCCGCCGCGGCCTGGACCCCGACCAGGCCGTCGTCGAGCTGGAGCGCTCGTGGTGGCGCTCGGTGCTCGACACCCTCACCGCCGCCGACAGCGCGCTGGCCGGCCTCGACACCGTCGGGCACGCGGCCGCCGCCCAGGCCCTCGCCGCGCAGGAGAAGCGCCGCCGCGCCACCGCCGTGCACCGGGTGCGGGGCACCACCGCGCTGGCCGCCGAGGCCCCCTGCCGCGTGACGGGCCCGCTGGCGCTGTCCGCCGAGCTCGCCTCGGGCCGCACCTACGACGTCGTGCTCGTGCTCGCCGCCCACCGCGTCGGCGTGCCCGAGGCGGTGCTGGCGGCCTCCGCCGGCGCGCAGCTCGTGGTGGTCGGCGACCCCGGCGGCCCGACGCCGGTGCGCGTGGCGCCCCGGCGCTCCGACGAGGCCCCCCTGCCCCGCGGCTCGCGCCGCAGCGTCTTCGACGCCCTCGAGCAGGTGCTCCCCACCGTCCGCCTCGCCTGGCAGCACCGGATGCCCCTGCAGCTGGCGGCGCTCTCGCGCGTGGTGCCGGGCACCACCACCGGTGAGCACGCGGTGCCCTGCCCGCCCGGCCGGCCGCCGGTGCGCCTGCGGCGCGTCAGCGACGTCACGGGCCGCCCCGACTCCCAGGGCGTGGTGGAGAGCCCCGACGGCGAGGTCGCGGCCGTGGTCGACCTGGTGCTCGCGCACGTGCGCGAGCACCCCCACGAGTCGCTGGCCGTCGTGGCCCTGACCCGCCCCCACGCCCGCCGCATCGCCGACGCCGTCCGCGCGGCCCTGCCCCACCGGCCCGAGCTCGCGGCGTTCCTGCGCCAGCGGCGCCGCGAGAGCTTCGTGGTCACCGACGTCGAGCGCTGCGCCGACACCGTGCGCGACGCCGTCGTGCTCTCCGTCGGGCTGGGCGTCTCCCCGCTGGGGCAGTTCGTGCACCGCTTCGGACCCCTGGACGACGCCGACGGCCACCGCGCCCTGGCGGCGGCCCTCACCCGCGCCCGGCGCCGCCTGACGGTGGTCAGCTGCGTCGCCGGCGAGGTGCTGGAGCCGGCCAAGCTGACGTCCCCGGGAGCGGTGGCGCTGCGCGAGCTGCTCCTGGCCCTGGAGGAGCCGCCCTCGGCCGACGCGCTCGACGCCCTGCGGGCCGCGCGCGCCCGCACGGCGCTGCCGGCGGGCTCGCCCACCACCGCAGCGCCCGGTGACGGCGGTCCGGGGCGTCGCGGCTCCGCCGCTCCCGGCGGGCGGGCCGCGGCTCGCCGGGCCGCAGCAGCCGTGCCCAGCGGGGACGGGGCACCCGCCGTCGACCCGCTGCTGGCGCGCCTGGCCGAGCGCCTCGCCGCGCGCGGGGCCCGGCCGCTCACCACCGGGTCCGTGCCCGAGCTGGTCGTGCTCCCCGCGGACGCCGACGGCCCCGCCGTCGCCGTCCTGACCGACCTGCCCACCGCCACCGACGACGACCCCGTCGGCGACCTGGTGCAGCGCGAGCTGGTGGTCCCCGAGCAGCTCGGCCACCTGGGGTGGCGCACGGTGCGGGTGAGCGCCCGCGAGCTGTTCGACGACCCGACCGGTCCCGTCGCCGCGGTGCTGCGGGAGCTGTCGACCCGTGGCTGAGCCGCGCGACCCCCACCGGCCGGCGGGGGCGCGCGGCTCCCGGCAGCCCGGGTCGCGCCCGCGCCGCGTCGTCGCGGCGCCCACGGGAGCGCCCGGGGACGCCTTCGAGGACCGGCTGCCCACCTGGGCCGGCGGGTCCGACGACGAGGGCGTGCCCGCCGCCGCCCCGGCCCCCGGCCCGGTGACCGGGAGCGACAGCGGGACGGTGGCGCGGGGTGGCGGGGTGGCGGACGAGCGGGCCTGGGCCGCCGAGGCCGAGCGGCTCCTGGCCGACCGCCCGCCGCACTGGGGCTGACGCCGCCGGGTCGTGCCGGTCAGCCGGTGACGGCCAGCACCACGCCGCCGCCGGCCGCCGCCGAGGCGACGCGCGCGGCGTCGTCCTGCGCCAGCGCCAGCACCACCGCGGTGGACCCGCCACTGCGCGTCAGCAGCCCCGAGGCGACGGGGTCGCGGTTCACGGCGAGCACCAGGGCGCTGCCGACCAGCGGCTCCGGCGGGGCCACCCCGTCGGCAGCCCACCCGCCGGACGCCTCGCCGGCCAGCACCGCGACGCGCTGACCGGGGGAGACCAGCCCCTCCGGGAGGGGAGAGGCCACCGGCACCGGCAGCGCGACCTCACCGGGCCCCAGGGACGCCAGCAGGCCCGCGGCCCCGGTGAGGCGGACGTCGGTGAGCACCTCGCCGCGGCGCACCGGGGCGGCCAGCCGCGACCCGTCGGCCAGCGCCGGGCTCGACGGGGTCAGCGCCCCCTCGGGCACCGCCTCGGCCGGCAGCCGGACCACCTGGGTGCCGGAGGCGGGGGAGGCGCCCGCAGGCAGGTCGCGGGTGGCGACGACCACCGTCGCGGCACCGGAGACCGCGGGCGGGCGCACGGCGGCGTGGACCACGAGCGCCGTGGCCGAGGCGAGCAGCAGGGCCGCCACCGGGCGCCGCGCGCGCCGGGCGGTGCGCCTCAGGCGCCGCCACGCCGCGGCGGCCCGGTCACCGGTGCTGCCCGGGGAGCGGCCGACGGCTCCGGTGCCAGGGCGCCGGGGCTGAGGAGGAGACCAGGGGGGCGCCGGGCGCCACGGAGCGGAGGTCATCGCCGCAGCGTGCCGCGGCGGGGCGGGTCGCCGCTGGTGGCGGGCGCGGGTCTGTGGACAGAGGCGCCCGCCGGCCCGCCCGGGGGCGGAGCGGCGGGCGCTCGGGCGACCGGTCAGCCGGTCACGAGACCAGCAGCGGGTCAGCTGGAGGAGCTGGACGTCGACGGCGCGCTGGACGAGCCCGAGCCGCTGGACGACGAGCCCGAGCTCGACGAGCCGCCCGTCGAGGAGGTCGAGCTGCTGGACGAGCTGTCGCTGGACCCCGAGCTGCTGGAGCTGGAGCCGCTGGACGACGAGCCCGAGGCGCTCGAGCCGCTGGACGAGCCGCCGCTCTTGCCGTCGCTGCGGGAGTCGGTGCGGTAGAAGCCGCTGCCCTTGAAGACGACGCCCACGGCGTCGAAGCGCTTGCGCAGGCGGCCGCCGCACTCCGGGCACTCGGTCAGCGCGGCGTCGGTGAAGGACTGCTTCGCCTCGAGGCTGTGGGCGCAGGCGGTGCAGGTGTAGGCGTACGTGGGCACGGCAGGCTCCTCGAGCAGGTCACGGCGGCGTCGGTCCGCGCGGCCGGTTGGCACTCGCGCGATCCGAGTGCCAATGCTACCGCCGTCGCACGGACCGCCCGCCTGGTGGCGGCCGGTTCCACCGCGCGGGCGCACAGCGCGGCGTCAGCGGGGCGGCTGGTGCTGCAGCCCGTTGCGGTCGCGCCCCGGCGCGGGGCGCAGCTCCGGCAGGCGGGTGGCGCCCGGCGTCGTCCACCCGGCCAGGCGACCGCGCTGCGACAGCGCGTGCAGCCGGTCCTCGGTGGCCTCGCGGACGCCGGCCACCGCCACCACGAGCAGGTCGTCGCCGTGGCGCAGCGTGGTCGAGCGGTCGGGCACCCGGGCGCGGCCGTCGCGGACCACCAGGGAGACCTCGGCGCCCTCCGGCAGGCGCAGCTCGAACACCTCCAGGCCGTGCAGGTGCGAGGTGGGCCCCACCTTGACCTGCAGGACGTCGGCGCCGATCTCCTCCAGCGGGCTGGACTCGACCTCCAGGTCGCGCACCGCGGGCTCGCTGATGCCCAGGCGCCGCGCCAGCCACGGCAGGGTCGGGGCCTGCACCAGCGTGAACGCCACGACCAGCACGAACACCATCTCGACCACGCCCTCGGTGCCCGGCACCCCCGCCGCCGCCGGGACCGTGGCCAGCACGATGGGCACCGCGCCGCGCAGCCCGCCCCAGCTGAGGATGACCTGGTCGCGCAGGGGCACCCGGAACCACGAGACCGAGAGCAGCACCGACAGCGGCCGCGCCACCAGCAGCAGCGCGAAGCCGACGACGAGCGCCGGCACCACCTGGGACGGGATGTCCTGGGGCGAGACCAGGAGCCCCAGCAGCACGAAGAGGCCGATCTGCGCCAGCCAGCCGACGCCCTCGGCGAACCCGCGGGTGGCCGGGCGGTGGGGCAGCTCGGCGTTGCCGAGCACCAGCCCGGCCAGGTACACGGCGATGAACCCCGACGTGTGCAGCTCGGCCGACAGCCCGTACGCGAGCGCGCAGACGCCCAGCACGGTGATCGGGTACAGGCCGGAGGCGGGCAGCGCCACGCGCCGCAGGCCCATCGCCCCGAGCACCCCGAGGGCCAGGCCGATCGCGGCCCCGCCCAGCAGCTCACCGGCCGCCTCGACCCCGAGGAACCACCAGGAGTGCTCACCGCCCCCACCGCCGAGCACGGTGGTGAGGGAGACGACCGCGATGACGACGGGGGCGTCGTTGAAGCCCGACTCCGCCTCCAGCAGGCCGCCCAGGCGGCTGGGCAGCGGGGCGCGGCGCAGCACGGAGAACACCGCGGCGGCGTCGGTGGAGGAGACCACCGCGCCGAGCAGCATCCCGGTGGCCCACCCGACGTCGAGGAGCAGGTGCGCCACCGTGCCGATGACGACGATCGAGATGACCGTCCCCAGCGTCGCGAGCAGGGCCGCCGGGGCGATGGCCCCCCGGATGGACGACCACCGCGTGGTCAGCCCGCCCTCGGCGAGGATCAGCACCAGCGCGGCGTAGCCGAGCACCTGGGTGAGGTCGTAGTCGTCGAACTGGATGCCCAGCCCGTCCTCGCCGATGGCGACGCCCAGGGCCAGGTAGAGCAGCAGCGACGGGGTGCCGGTGCCGACCGAGAGGCGGACGGCGAACACCGCGGCCACCAGCACGAGGGCGCCCAGCAGGACGGCGGTGTTGAGGTCGTCGACCGTCAAGGGGCCCTCCCGTCGAGGTTCCGGCGGCGACCCTGGGGCGCGCGAGGTGATGGGCTCCGCACGCTACCGGCGCGAGGTCACCCGCGGGGTGTGGATCACCGCAGGTCGTGCCACCCCGACGGCGTGAGGGCCGCGTCGACCGGGACGTCGTGGGCCTCACGCGGCAGCGACCCGGCGGGCAGGAGCTCGGGGTCGCGGACCACCGCCGCCAGCACCGGCCGCCCCGGGCGGGTGGGGGGCAGGAGGGCCAGGGTCCGGTCGTAGTGCCCGCCGCCCTGGCCCAGGCGCGTGCCGGCGCCGTCGACCGCCAGCGCCGGGAGCAGCACCACCGCGGCGTCGTCGACCCCCTCGGGCCGGTGGGTCTCGCCGCCGGCGGCGCCGGGCCCGTCGGCGGCGGCGACGTCCAGCCGCCAGGCCAGGGGAGCGTCGGGCCCGACCACCACCGGCAGGACGACGACGACGCCCCGCGCCGCCAGCGCCGCGCGCAGCCCTCGCGTGCCGGGCTCGGTCGGCGTCGCGTCGTACAGCGCCACCACCGACCCCGCCGTCAGCGCCGCGAGCGGGGACCCCGGACCCAGCGCCGCCGCGGCCAGGTCGGCGTCGAGGGCGGCGCGCTCGTCGTCGTCCAGCGCCCGGCGGGCGGCGCGCACCCCGGCGCGCAGCCCTCGCTTGGCGTCCGGTCCGGTGGTCGACGGCGATCCGGCTGCTCCCACCGGCTGATGGTCCCCTGCGCGCGAGCCGTGCGGCGCAGCGCCCGCCCGATAGCCTCGTGGCCCATGAGCCCTGCTGGTCCGCAGTCCCGCGCAGTCCGCAAGGCCGTCGTCCCCGCAGCGGGACTCGGCACGCGCTTCCTGCCCTTCACCAAGTCGACGCCGAAGGAGATGCTCCCGGTCGTCGACAAGCCCGCCATCCAGTACGTGGTGGAGGAGGCCGTGTCCGCCGGCATCACCGACGTGCTCATGGTCGTGGGCCGCACCAAGCGCCCGCTGGAGGACCACTTCGACGTCGTCCCCGAGCTGGAGGCCAACCTCGCGGCCAAGGGCGACTCCACGAAGCTCGCGCTCGTCCACCGGAGCACCGAGCTCGCCGACGTCCACTACGTGCGCCAGCACGAGGCCAAGGGCCTCGGGCACGCCGTCCTGGCCGGCAAGCACCACGTGGGCGACGAGCCCTTCGCCGTCCTGCTCGGCGACGACCTCATCGACGAGCGCGACGCGCTGCTCGCCCGCCTGGTCGAGGTGCAGCAGACCTACGGCGGCTCCGTCGTGGCGCTGCTGGAGGTGCCGCAGGAGACCGTCAACATGTACGGCTGCGCGGACCTGGCCCCCGACGAGGCCAGCGAGGGCGACGACGACGTGGTGCGCCTGAAGGGCATGGTCGAGAAGCCGGACCCGGCCGACGCGCCCAGCAACCTCGCCGTCATCGGCCGCTACGTGCTCAGCCCGGCCGTCTTCGAGGTGCTCGAGAACACCGCCCCCGGCAAGGGCGGCGAGATCCAGCTGACCGACGCCCTCGAGACCCTCGCGGGCATGCCGGCGGAGGCCGGCGGCGGGTTGCGCGGCGTCGTGTTCCGCGGCCGCCGCTACGACACCGGCGACAAGCTCGACTACCTCAAGACGGTCGTGCGCCTGGCGTCGGGCCGCGAGGACGTCGGCGCCGAGTTCAACGCCTGGCTGGGCGAGTGGGTGGCCTCGGGCTTCGACACCGAGCAGCCGACCCACGCCCGCCCCGACGCCCCGTCAGCGAAGGCCTGAGCAGAGCCGATGCGCACGGTCGAGGAGCACCTGGCTGCGTGCCTGGCTGCCGTCTCCCCCCTCGCCCCCGTCGAGACCGCCCTGCTCGACGCCGTCGACTGCGTCCTGGCCGAGGACGTCGTCGCGACGTCGTCCCTGCCGGCCTTCGACGGCTCCGCCATGGACGGGTACGCGCTCCGCGCGGCTGACGTGGCCGGCGCCTCCCCGGAGGCGCCGGTCTCGCTGCCGGTCGTGGCCGACCTGCCCGCCGGCGTCCGCGAGGTCACCCCGCTGGCCGCCGGCGCCGCGGCGCGCATCATGACCGGCGCCCCGGTGCCGCCGGGGGCCACCGCCGTCGTCGCCGTCGAGGACACCGACGGCGGCGTGGCCACGGTGCTCGTGCGCCGCGCCGCACGCGACGGCCAGCACGTGCGCCGCGCCGGCGAGGACGTGCGCCCCGGCGCCACCCTGGTGCCCTCGGGCACCCGGCTCACCGTCCGCCACGTCGCACTGCTGGCGGCCGCCGGCCGCGAGCGGGTGAAGGTCCTCCCGAAGCCCCGCGTGGCCGTGCTGAGCACCGGCAGCGAGCTGGTCGAGCCCGGACGCCCCGCCGGCTTCGGGCAGGTCGTCGACGCCAACTCCACGATGCTCACGGCCGCAGCGCTCGACGCGGGCGCGCGGGCGACGCGGGTCGGGATCGTCGACGACGACCCGCAGCGCCTCCTGCGCGTGCTGGAGGGGCAGCTGGGCCAGGCCGACCTGGTCATCACCTCCGGCGGCGTCAGCGCCGGCGCGTACGACGTGGTGAAGGAGGTGCTCACGCGGATGGGCACCGTCGAGTTCACCAAGGTCGCGATGCAGCCGGGCATGCCGCAGGGGCTCGGGCGCATCACGTCGTCGACCAACGGGTCGGTGCCGATCTTCACGCTGCCGGGCAACCCCGTCAGCGCGTACGTGTCCTTCGAGGTCTTCGTGCGGCCCGCGCTGCGGAAGGTCATGGGGGAGTCGCAGCTGCACCGGCCGACGGTGGTGGCCACCGCCACCCAGGGCTGGGCGTCCCCGCCGGGGAAGCGCCAGTTCACACGCGCCGTCGTCACCAGCGACGACGACGGCCGCCCCCGCGTGCGGCCCGCCGGCGGACCCGGGTCGCACCTGGTGGCCGGCATGGCCGGCGCCAACGCCCTCGCCGTGACCGGCGAGGACACGACCGCCGTGGAGCCCGGTGGCGTGGTGCGCTGCATCCTGCTGGAGCGGGGCCGGCCGTGAGCCACCAGCCCGGCCCGCAGGGCCAGCAGCCCAGCCAGAAGGGGTTCCCGCACCTCGACGTCGGCGGGAACGCCCGCATGGTCGACGTCAGCGCCAAGGACGTGACGGTCCGCGAGGCCCGCGCCGAGGGGTTCGTGGTCTGCTCCGCCGAGGTCGTCGCGGCCCTGCTCGACCGCACGGTGCCCAAGGGCGACGCGCTCGCCGTCGCCCGCATCGCGGGCATCCAGGCGGCCAAGCGCACCCCCGAGCTGGTGCCGCTGGCGCACCCGGTGGCGGTGCACGCCGTCGACGTCGTCGCCGAGGTCAGCGCCGACGCCGCACGGCCCGGCGTGGCGCTGATGGCGACGGTCCGCACCGCCGACCGCACGGGCGTCGAGATGGAGGCGCTCACCGCCGTCGCCGTCGCCGGGCTGGCGCTGGTCGACATGGTGAAGGGCCTCGACAGGCGCGCGGAGATCACGGGCGTGCGCGTGGTCGCGAAGAGCGGGGGGCGCTCCGGTGACTGGCACCGCTGACCCCGCCCCCGCCGCGGGCGGGGCGGCGCCGAGGGCGCTGGTGGTCACCGTCAGCAACCGCGCGGCGGCCGGCGTCTACGAGGACACCGCCGGTCCGGTGCTGGTCGCAGGCCTGCGGGAGGCCGGGCTGGACGTCGACGGCCCCCAGGTCGTCCGCGACGGCGACCCGGTGGGCGCCGCGCTGCGTGCGGCCGTCGCCGCCGGGTACGACGTCGTCGTGACCACCGGCGGCACGGGCCTCAACCCGCACGACGCCACCCCCGAGCAGACCGCGCCGCTCCTCGACCGCCAGGTGCCCGGCATCGCCGAGGCCCTGCGCGCCACCGGTCTCGCCGGGGGCGTGCCCACCGCCGTCCTCTCGCGGGGCCTGGCGGGGATGGCCGGGCGCACGCTGGTCGTCAACGTCGCCGGCTCGCCGGGCGCCTGCCGCGACGCCGTCGGCCTGCTCGCCGCGGTGCTCCCGCACGCCGTCGACCAGCGCCGCGGCGGCGACCACCCCCGCACGTGAGCGCTCCCGGGTGGCCTGCCGTCCTGCGCGACGGCGACCTGGTCCTCCGCCCCCTGCGCCGCGGCGACGCTACCGCGTGGCGGTCGGTGCGCGCCGCGAACGCCACCTGGCTGCGCCCCTGGGAGGCCACCGACCCCGACGGCACCCCGCCGGTCCGCACCTTCGGCGGCCTGGTGCGCGAGCTCTCGCGCCAGGGCGGGTCGGGGACGGCGATGCCGTTCGCGCTCGAGGTCGACGGCGCGCTCGCCGGGCAGGTCACGGTCGGCGGGATCACCTGGGGCGCGATGCGCTCGGCGCACATCGGCTACTGGATCGACGGGCGGCTCGCGGGGCGCGGGCACGTCCCGACGGCGGTCGCGCTGGTCACCGACCACTGCCTGCGCACCGGGCTGCACCGCCTCGAGGTGAACATCCGCCCCGAGAACGCCGCGAGCCTGCGGGTGGTCGAGAAGCTGGGGTTCCGGCCCGAGGGGCTGCGCGAGCGGTTCCTGCACATCGACGGCGCCTGGTGCGACCACCTCACCTTCGCGCTGACCCGTGACGAGCTGCCCCACGGCCTGCTGGCCCGGTACCGCACCTCCTCCCCCCGCTGACCCGCCCCTCCGCCGCCTCCCGCGACGATCACGCACCTGAGCGCCACCTGCTGGCCCGAGGTGCCGGAACCCCGCCACGACCTGTCGGAACCCGACCTCCGTTCCGACACGTCGCGCCAGGGATGCGACACATCACGCCGCCAGCCGCGGCGGTAGGGATGTGGCGCTCAGGTGCGTGATCGTCGCGTGGGTCGGGAGGGCGCGGTGATGGCCCAGGGTCTGGGAGCGCAGCCGGGCGCCTGGTTGCGGTTCTGAGGGGGCCTGGGAGCGCAGCCGGGCGCTCGGTTGCGGTTCTGAGGGGGCTTGGAAGCGCAGTCGGGCGCCTGGTTGCGGTTCTGAGGGGGGCTGGGAGGCCTGGGAGTCAGGGGAGGGCGTCGAGGGCGGCGCGCACCCGGGCCACCAGGGCGGGGTCGGTGACGGCGTGACCGCCGTCGTCGGCGGTGCCGACGGAGACCCGCCGACCACCACCGGCGCTCGGAGGAGCCGGACGACGGGCCGAGAGGTGCACCGCGTGCACCCCCGCCCCCACCAGCGCCGCGACCTGCCCCGGCCGCACCCCGGCGCCGGCCATCACCTCGACCCCGCACGCCCGGCCCGCGGCGGACGCGCGACCCAGCTCGGCCAGCCCGTCGACGGCGCGCGGCGCCCCACCCGAGGTCAGCACCCTGTCGACGCCGAGCGCCGCGAGCCCCGCCACCGCAGCGGCGACGGAGGGCAGCTGGTCGACGGCGCGGTGCAGCACCACCTGCAGCGCGGCGCCCAGGGGGCTCGCGGCCCGGGCCCGCTGCGCCGCCTCGGCGAGGAACGCCCCGTCGAGGGCGAGGCGGCCGCCGTCGTCGCGCAGCGCCCCGACCACCACGCCGGCGGCCCCCGCCGCGGCAGCGGCCTCGACGTCGCGCAGGCCGGTGAGCAGCTCGTCGGCGTCGTAGACGAAGCCCCCGGGCCGGGGCCTGACCAGCACGTGCACCCCGAGCGCTCCGTCCGCGGCCTCCAGGCAGCGCGCCAGCGCACCGGGCGAGGGCGTCAGCCCGCCCAGCTCCAGCGCCGCGCACAGCTCGACGCGGTCGGCCCCGCCCGCCGCCGCAGCCAGCACCCCGGCGGGGGAGTCGACGGTGACCTCGAGCTGGACGCGGTGACCGTCTCCGTGCCCGGCCGTCACAGCGCGACGATCGCCTGGCGCAGCGCCAGCTGCCCCACACCCAGGACCCCCGCGTCGGCGCCCGCCGCGCTCTGCTCGATGCGCAGGTCGCGGGTGGCCAGCGGGTGGCAGTTCTCGTACAGCTGGGAGCGGACCGCCGCCACGAACGGCTCCAGCGTCGACAGCAGCCCGCCCAGCACCACGGCGTCGGGGTTGACGAAGTTCACGACCGCCGAGAGCGTCTGCCCCAGCAGGCGGCCCGCGGCCCGCACCCGGGTGGTGGCCTGGGCGTCGCCGTCTCCGACGAGCCGGGCGATGTCGAGCGGCTGGTGGGCCTCGATGCCGCGGGCGCGCAGGTCGGCGAGGATGTACGAGCCGCCCACCACCGTGTCGAGGCAGCCGCGGTTGCCGCAGTTGCAGGGGGCGTCGCCGGTGGCGCCGACGACGACGTGCGCGAGGTCACCGGCCAGCGCCGTGGCCCCGCGGTAGAGCCGTCCGTCCAGGACGAGGCCGCACCCGACCGACGAGCCCGCCTTGACGAAGAGCAGGTTGGCCGGGCCCCCGGTCGCTGGTGCACCCGCGCCGGCGGTCCCGTCGGCCTCGGCGGCCGGCGGGGCGGTGGCCAGGGCCGTGCACTCGCCGAGCGCCATCGCGTTGGCGTCGTTCTCCACCACGGCCGGCAGCCCCAGGCGCTGCGACAGGTGCGCGCCGACGGGGAAGCGGTGCCACCCGGGCATCGCGGCGGGGGAGTCGACGGCGCCGGACCGGCTGGAGACCGGTCCGGGCAGCGCCACCCCCACGGCGCGGACGGCGTCGGCGGGGATCGCCCCGCGCAGCTCGGTCCACGCGGTGACCAGCTCCTCCAGCACCGGCTCGGGGCCGGCCGCGACGTCGAGGGCCAGGTCGGCCGAGCGCACCAGGGCGCCGGACATGTCGAGCAGGGCGATGCGGGCGTGGTGGCGGCCCAGCTCCGCGGCCAGGATGCAGCCGCCCCCCGGGGTCAGCCGCAGCACGCGGGCCGGGCGGCCGCCGGTGGCGGAGGCGGCCCCGGCCTCGGCCAGCACCCCCGCCGCGATGAGCTCGCCGACCTTGACCGTGACGGTGGACGGCGCCAGGCCGAGACGGCGGGCGAGGGTGGCGCGGTCGGTGGCGACGCCGCTGGCCACCGCCGCGAGGATGGCCGACGACGTGCCGCCGGCCTGCTCGGCGTCGCGCTGGGGGCCGTGGTGCCCCGAGCCGCCGGTGCCGCCCGAGCCGCCCGCGGAGTGGCTCTGACCGGCGCGCCCGGCCGGCCTCGAGGTCGCGCCGGCGCCCGTGCCCGTTCCCACGGGGGTGATGGTGCCCGGTGCCGCCCAGCGCGTCGGCACCGGCCGCACCGGAGCCGTCTGCGCCCGCGGGGCGACCGACCGCGCGGGGGAGAGCGGGCTCACCAGCCGCCGCCGTCCACGCCGTCCACGCCGTCCACGCCGTCCACCGGGGAGCCGGCCAGCGCGGCGGCCTCGAGGCGGTGGCGCTCGAGCAGCTCGTCGGCGCGCAGCGCGGAGGCGATGACGCCGGCCCCGTCGCCGAAGCGGGCGGGCTCCACGCGGGGACGGCGGTGGAAGGTGAGCATCGCCTCGACCCGCTCCCGCAGCGGCACGAACAGCGCGTCACCGGCGCGGGAGAGGCCGCCCGCGACCACCACGACCTCCGGCGCCAGCACGGTGGCCAGCTGCGCGACCGCCAGGGCGAGGGCGTCGACGCCGTCGTCCACCACGGCCGCTGCGGTCGCGTCACCGGCTGCGGCGGCCTCGAAGACCTCGCGCGCCCCGGTGACGGGCACGCCGGTGGCCCGCGCGTAGTTGCGCGCCACGCCCCCCGCGGAGGCCCACTGCTCCAGGCAGGAGGCACCGCCGCACGCGCAGCGCGCCGGACCGTCGCGGCCGGGCAGCAGCAGCGGCATGTGCCCCAGCTCGCAGCCGAAGCCGTCACCGTCGTGGAGGTGGCCGTCGACCACGACGGCGGCCCCGATGCCGGTGCCGATGCTGATGACGACGGCGGTGCGCGCGCCGCGGGCCGCGCCCATGCGGAACTCCGCGAACCCCGCGCCGCGGGCGTCGTTGCCGAGGGAGACCGGCAGGCCGGTGCGGGCGCGCAGCTCCTCCCGCAGGGGCACGTCGCGCAGGCCGAGGTTCTCCGCCAGGAGCACCACGCCGCGGGTGTCGTCGACCAGGCCCGGGACGTGCACCCCGACCGCGGCAGGCGCGACCGGCCCGTCGAGCGGTGCGTCGGGGGAGCCCGCGCCGGCCTCGGCGACGGCGCGCGCGATCTGGTCGAGCAGCGCGTCCGCCGAGCCCAGCGCCGTCGGCTCGGAGCGCACCGCGCGGACCTCGCCGTCGGCGTCGACCAGCGCGGTCTTGGTGAGGGTGCCGCCGACGTCGACGGCCACCACCGGACGGCCGGCGCGCAGCTCCAGGCGGGGGAAGCGCTCCCGGCCGGTCCGCGCCGGTGCGGCCGTGCTGCCCGCGCTCACTTGACGGCGCCCGCCGTGAGGCCGGAGGCCATGCGCTTCTGCACCGTCATGAACAGGATGACGACGGGCACGGCCATCAGCGTGGAGCCGGCCATGATCGCGCCCCAGTCGGTGACCTGGTTCTGCCCGCTGAAGCTGGTCAGCCACAGCGGCAGGGTGCGGGAGTCGTCGCTGGTCAGGGCCACCAGGGCGAGGGTGTACTCGTTCCAGGAGGCCAGGAAGGCGAAGATCGAGGAGGCCACCAGCCCCGAGCCCAGCAGCGGGAAGGTGATGCGCAGGAACGCGCCCATGCGGGAGCAGCCGTCGAGCATCGCGGCCTCCTCCAGCTCGACGGGCACGCCGTCGACGAAGCCCTTGAGCATCCAGATGGTGAAGGGGATGCTCGCGCCGAGGTAGAGCAGGCTCATGCCGGCCACGGAGTTCAGCAGGCCCCAGCCGTCGAGCATCCGGTACTGCGAGATGAACAGCGCCTCGGCCGGGATCATCTGCACCACCAGCACGGCGACGATGAGCTGGGTGCGCCCGCGGAACCGGAAGCGGCTGAGGGCGAGGGAGGCGAAGAAGCCGAAGACCATCGCGCCCAGCACCACGACCAGCGCGATGGCGAGGCTCATTCGCATCGCCGACCAGAACGCGGGCGAGGAGAGCACCTGCGCGAAGTGCGAGCCGGTGCCCCCGACGGGGAAGAGCACGGGCACGCGCTGCTGGATCTGGCGGTCGGTGAGGAACGCCGTGTTGAGCATCCAGTACACCGGGAAGAGCCACGCGAGGCCGAAGACGACGGCGACGGCGTTGGCCACCACCGACAGGCCGCGGCGGCCGGGGCGGCGGGCTCCCAGCCGGGGCGGGGCGGTGCGCAGGCCGGGGGCGCGCACGCCCGTGGCCGGGCCGGCGGCGGGCGGGGTGGGCGGGGGGGCGACGGTGGTCATGCCGGCTCCTTGAGCAGCAGCGCGATGTAGCGGGCGGCGATCAGCAGGGTCAGCAGCAGCAGGAGCATGGCCGCGGCCGACGCCGAGCCGTAGTCGCCGCCGGCCAGGCCCACCTGGTAGATGAAGGTGCCGAGCACGTTGGTCTGCTCGGTGATGCCGCCGTTGGACTGCAGGACGTGGAACTGCGTGAACACCCGCAGGTCCCAGATGATCTGCAGCAGCGTCACCAGCGCCAGCACGGGGGCGATGGAGGGGGCCACCACGTGCCGGAAGGTCTGCGCCGGGCCGGCGCCGTCGAGGGCGGCGGCCTCGAGCACGGAGGAGTCGATCTGCGTGACCGCCGCGTAGACCATGAAGACCACCAGCGGCACGCTCATCCACGTGACCAGCAGCCCTGCGACGGCGAAGAACGTCGAGGGCTGCGCGAACCAGTTGAACCCGAGCATCTGGTCGAAGCCGAGCGCCGCCAGGGTGTGGTCGACGACGCCGGAGCGCGAGTCGAACATCCACTGGAACACCTGCAGCGAGCTGAGCACCGGCATCGCCCAGGCCAGGAGCATCACCACCTGGACGGCGACGGCGACGGGGCGCGAGCACGCCGTCAGCAGCAGCGCGCCCGCCGTCCCCACCGCCATCGTGATGGCCGCGACCAGCAGGCAGAACCCGACCGAGCGGCCGAGCACCGCCCAGAAGGTCGGGTCGGTGAGCATCGCCTGGTAGTTGGCCAGGCCCACGAACTCCGGCGGGCGACCGAACTGCTGCTCCAGGCCGAAGCGCTGGAAGGACATGCCCAGCTGCCGCACGAGCGGGTAGCCGAGGGCCAGCAGCACGGTCGCCGTCGCCGGGACCAGCAGGAGGAGCGCGAGCCGCCGGTCCGAGCGGCTGCTCAGGGGGACCGCCGCGCGGCGGGCGGGCGGTCGTCGCCTCAGGGCGAGGGACACGGTCGGGCTCCTCTGCGGCGGGGGGCGAGGGGGTGGCGGGGGAGGGTGGCAGGCCGGCGTCAGGACGCGTTCAGGACCTTCTCCATCGCGGCGTCGGCCGCGGCGGCCAGCGAGACCGGGTCCTTGCCGGCGCCCATCGCGACGTAGAAGTCGTCGACGGTCTTGGCGCCCTCGACCAGGGCCCAGTTCTTGGCGGCCGGGGTGCCGACGGAGTTCTTCACGGCCTCGGTGGTCAGCGTGGAGAGCTCGTCGGAGCCGAGCGCGGAGGCGTACTGCAGGTTGCCGGGCACCCAGCCGCCCTCGGTGGCGAAGTACTCCTGGAACTCCTTGGCGAAGATGAGCTGCATCGCCTTCTTGGCGAGGTCCTTCTTCGAGGAGCTGGCGGAGATGGCCACGTTGGAGCCGCCGGCGAAGGGCTTGCCCACGCCGCCCGCGGTCACGGGCGGGAAGCCGAAGTACCCGACCTTGCCGGCGTCGACCAGGGCCTTGTCGATGGAGCTCAGGTGCCAGTTGAAGCCGAAGAACATCGCGGTCTCACCGGTGTTGAACGGCACGAACGGCTGGCTGGCGGTGGTGGAGTCGGTGACGGTGCCCGACGTCGAGCCGGTCTTCCACAGCTGCTGCAGCTGGGTCAGCGAGGCCTGCCCCTCGGGCGTCGACAGCCCGCCCTTCCAGGTGTCGCCGTCCTGCGAGGCGAGCAGCGCGCCGTTGGTGAACAGCCACGCGATGCAGCTCTGCCAGCTGATGCCCGGCAGGTACAGGCCCGAGAAGCCCGTGGTGGCGGCGTTGGCCTGCTGCAGGGTGGTCGCGGCGGCGGTCAGCTCGTCGATGGTGGTCGGGACGGCGACGCCCGCGGCCTCGAACATGTCCTTGCGGTAGAAGAAGATCCGGCTGCCGGCGTAGAACGGCGCGGCGTACATCTTGTCCTCGAAGGAGCCCAGGTCGACCAGCGACTGCGTGAGCTGGTCCCCGCCCAGGTCGGCCTTGAGGTCGGACAGGTCCTCCAGCGCGCCGACGGCGCAGAACGTGGGGGCCTGGGTGTTGCCCAGCTCGATGATGTCCGGGGTGGAGTCGGCGCTGGCCAGGGACGTCTGCAGCTTGGGGACGATGCCGTCCCACACCTGGATCTCGTAGGTCAGCGTGGAGCCGGGGTTCTGCTGCTCGAAGGTGGTCTTGAGCCACTCCATGGCGGTGTCGCTGACGGAGTCCTTCATGAACCAGACGCGCAGGTCGCCGCTGGAGGCGCCTCCGCCGCCGGAGGAGCTGCCCGAGCCGGAGGAGCCGCCGCACGCGGCGAGCAGGCCGGCCAGGCCGAGGGCACCCCCCGCACCGAGGACGGCGCGGCGGGACGGGGTCGGGAACGGAGAGGCCACGGGGTGCTCCTGGGGTCGCGAAGGCGGGTGGGACGGCGGGGTGGTGCTGTCGAGCTGACGCCGGTGTCGTGCTCGTCGGTGCTGGTGAGGGGAGAGGAGAGCAGGTTCTGAGCGGGTGCGAAAGAACCTTCGACTTACTTCGGCCACGAACTTTCGACGGCGCCGTCGAGCTGCTCGTCCAGCTGCCCGACGAGCTCGGCCACGAGCGCCGGCTCGGGGGCCCCGCCGGGCCCGCCGAACGCGTCGTAGGGGTGCATCGGGCGGGAGATCCGGTCGTGGGGGAGGCGAAGCAGGTCCTGGTCGACCCCGCCGGGCGTCAGCGCCAGGCGCCAGTCGGCGGCCATGGCGTAGAGCTCCGGCTCGAGGTAGCCGATCTTGACGACGACGACGTCGGCCGCCCGCGCGTCGATCCCGTTGCGGGTGAAGTCGCCCTCCAGGTGGTACGGCTTGCGGCGCTCGGTGAGCAGGAGCCGCAGCCCTCCGGTGCGCAGCACCACCTCGGTGCGGGCCACCGGGTCGTCGGTGCAGACGTGCTCCACCACGGCGTCGACGGGCACCGGGGGCTGGTGCACGTCGTCGACCCGCGCCCCGACCTCCAGCTGCACCCGGGCGCCGACCCCCGCGGCGGCTGCGGCCCGGGCGCCCTCCGCGTCGGGGATCGACGCGTACACGACCTCGAGCCGCCCGGAGGCGACCTCGGGCCGCTCCAGCAGGCGCGCCAGCGTCCAGGTGGCGTCGCCGGTGCCGCCCGCGGTGGGGTTGTCGCCGGAGTCGGAGACGACGAAGGGGCGGACGCCGGCGGCCGCGCTCGCCGCGGCGGCGTCGAGGCACTCGTCGAGGCTGCCCGTGGGGGCCACGAACGCGAAGTCGTCGCGGACCGCCCACATCGCCCGGGCCAGCTCCTCGGCGCCCGCGGTGACGGCGGCGGCGTCGTCGCCGGTGACGACCACGCACGCCGAGCTGCGGGGCAGGTCGGCCCAGGCGTAGCCGATCCAGATGCCGGCGTCGAGCACGCCGTCGCGGGCCTCCACCTGCGGGACCAGCGCGTACAGCGACGCCGCCGGCTCCACGCGGGTGCTGGTCTTCTCCCCGGGCAGCAGCACCGGCACCTGGATGCGCGCCTTCAGCGGGCGCAGCGGCACCTCGCCCCGCCGCGCCGCGAGCAGCCGCTCGACGAGGTTGGCGGCGGCCCGCTCCTTGGTCTCCTCGGCGTCCTCGTGGGGGGCCATCCGGTAGCAGGTGAGCAGGTCGCAGGCGCGGGCGAGCAGCGGCGAGACGTTGCCGTGCAGGTCCATCCCGGTGCTGACGAGGGTGTCCGGCCCCACGAGGGCGCGGACGGCGGCGGCGAGCTCTCCCTCCGGGTCGTCGGTGCCGACCACGCTCATGGCTCCGTGGACGTCGAAGAGGACGCCGTCGAGCGCGCCGTCCTCGAGGGCGCTGCGCAGCCCGCCGAGCAGCACCTCCGTCATCTCCGCCCAGTCCGCGGCGGGCACGGGGGCTCCGGCGAAGGTGCGGTAGTGCGTCAGCCCGACCCAGTCGGCGGCCTCGCGCAGCGGCGTCCCTGCCGCCAGCCAGGGGCGTGCCGCGAGCAGGTCCTCGCCGTCGCGGCGCACGAAGTCGCCGACGAGGGTCGCCCCGGGGGAGTGGGTGCTGGCCTCCAGGCTCGCGCCGAGGACGGCGACGCGGGGCCTGCGGGTCTGCGGGGGTGCGGCGGGTGAGGTGGTGGGGGTGGTGCTGTCGGGCACGGGGCTTCCTTCGACGGGGCGGGTCGCGGGGCAGCCGCGGGCGCGCTGCGCTGCACGCCCCGAGGTCCGCCTGCCGCGGTGTGGGCGTCATCCACGCACGTCCCGGCGGCGCGGCGCCACGGCCGAAGGTTGCGCTTCGGTTAATTCGCGGCTGGCCGATCGCCGCCCCTTGGCGCGAGGCGCCCGACCGCGCCTAGCGTCGCGGCACGCCACACCCCGATCCGATGGAGGACCGCACCGTGCAGCTCGGCGTCAGCTCCTACAGCTATGCCTCGACCATCGCCGCCGGAGGGCTCGACCTGCTCGGCGTCGTCGACAGGGTCGCCGCCACCGGGGCGGACCACCTCGAGATCGCGCAGGCCGGCGCCGGGGGGCCCGACCTGCCCGACGACCCCGCCCTCACCGACGCGATCGCCGCCCGCGCCGCGGAGCGCGGCCTGCCGCTGACCAGCTACGTCATCGCCGCCGACTTCCGCTCCGCGCACGCCGCCGGAGACCTGGAGGCCGAGGTGCAGCGCGTCTTCGGCCACCTCGAGGCGGCCCGGCGCCTGGGCGTGCAGCGCGTGCGGCACGACGTCGTCGCGTGGGCGTGGCGCGAGGGCTCCGAGGCCGAGGCCCGCGAGGTGGCCGAGCTGGTGGTGGGCCCGTGCCAGCGCGTCGCCGACCGCGCCGCCGAGCTGGGGCTGGCCACCATGGTCGAGAACCACGGCTTCTTCATGAACGACCCGGCCCGCGTGCAGGCCCTGGTGGCGGCCGTCGACAGGCCGAACTTCTCCACGCTGGTCGACGTCGGCAACTTCCTCTGCGTCGACGCCGACCCGCTCGCCGCCGTGCGCACGAGCCTGCCGACGGCGTCGGTGGTGCACCTGAAGGACTTCCGCGTCAGGCCGCAGCTGGAGCCGCCGGGCGACCCGGCGGCCGAGGGCTGGCTGCGCACGGTGGGCGGCGCGGGCCTGCTCGGCTCGGTCGTCGGCGAGGGCGACCTGCCGCTGGCCGCGATCGTCCGCGAGGTGCGCGCGTCCGGCTTCGACGGCCCGGTCACCATCGAGTTCGAGGGCCCCGAGGACGACGACGCCGCCGTGGCCGCCGGCCTGGCGCACGCGCGCCAGCTCTGGGCGGAGGCCGCGTGATGGCTGCCGCTCAGCCGCCCGCTGGCGGCGCACCTCTCGGCGTCGGCGTCGTCGGCGGCGGGTCCATCGCCGAGTGGCACCTGAGCTCGTACGTGCGCAACCCCGACGTGCGCGTCGTCGCGGTCGCCGACGTCGACCTGGCGCGGGCGACGGCTCGCGCCGCGGAGCACACCGCTCTCGCGGCGGCGTCGGGCCGGCAGCACGAGCCGGTGCGGGCCTACGCCTCGCACACCGACCTGCTGGACGACGCCGACGTGCAGGCCGTGTCGGTCTGCACCCGCAACGACACGCACTCGCCGATCGCCGTCGACGTGCTCGCCTCCGGCCGCAGCGCGCTGGTGGAGAAGCCGATGGCGCGCACCGTGGCCGAGGCCGAGGCGATCGTGGCCGCCGAGGCGGCCTCGGACGGCGTGGTGCAGGTCGGGTACGTCCGGCGCTGGTCGCCCAACGCGCAGGTGCTCAAGACCTTCGCCGACGCCGGTGACCTGGGCGCCGTCTACTACGCGAAGGCGACCTGCCTGCGCCAGGCCGGCAACCCCGGCGGCTGGTTCGCCGACCGCTCGATCTCCGGCGGGGGCCCGCTCATCGACGTCGGCGTGCACTTCCTCGACCTGGCCTGGTGGTTCATGGGCGCGCCGAGGGCCGTGGCGGTCAGCGGCTACACCTCCGACCGGCTCGGCAACCGCGGCAACATCGAGTCGCTGACGCGGTGGAAGTCGGCGGACTACGACGTCTCGAAGAACTCCGTGGAGGACCTCGCCGGTGCGGTGGTCCGCTTCGAGGGCGGCGCGGTGCTGCACCTCGACGTCTCGTACTCCCTGCACGGGCGCCCGCAGATCGGGCTCGCGCTGTTCGGGGAGCGGGGCGGGGCGGAGCTCGAGCCGGCGCTGACGCTGTTCACCGAGCAGCACGACACGATCACCGAGGTGGTGCCGCACGTCGACAGCCGCAGCTTCGACATCGTGCCGGCGTTCCAGAACGAGATCGACGGGTTCGTGCGGGCCGCCCGCGGCCTGGAGCCGTCGGTGGCGCCGGCGTCGCACGGCCTGGAGATGACGAAGATCGTGACCGCGGTCTACGAGTCCGCCGCACGGGGCGCCGAGATCACCCTCTGACCCTGCGAGAGGGCGGCGGACGCCCATGATCACGGTGATCATGGGCGTCCGCCACCCGCGGCGGGTTCAGGCGACGACGGCGAGGGCGTCGATCTCGACGAGCATCTCCTCGCGCGGCAGCTCGACCATCACCGTGGTGCGCGCCGGTAGCACGCCGCCGCGCACCCGGCGGGTCACGAACGCCTCGTAGGCGTCGTTCATCGCGGCGAAGTGGGCGCGGGTGGTCAGGTACACGCGCAGCATCACGACGTCGTCGAACGTGGCGCCGCCCGCTGCCAGCACGGCCTCGACGTTGAGGAGCGTGCGCTCGACCTGCGCGGCGACGTCGCCGGGGTGCAGGTACTCGCCGGAGGCGGGGTCGACGGGGCCCTGTCCGGAGACCTGGACGACGTTCCCGGCGCGCACCCCCTGGGAGAAGGAGTGGGCGGCGGCCGGGGCGTCGGAGGTGGTGAGGGCGGTGCGCTTCGTCATGCCGACCGATCCTGCCCCGTGACGGTCTTCGCGACCGCCGGGGTGGCGGACGCCCATGATCACGGCGGGGAGGGGAGGAGGGGGCGCAGGGAGCGACCGGGGGTCGCCCCGGTGCGTCTCCCGTCGCTGACCAGCGGCACGCCCGCCACCCAGACGTGCGGGACCCCGCACGGCGGTCGCCGCGGCTCGTCGAAGGTCGCGCCCTCCACGGTCTCCGGGTCGAACAGCACCAGGTCGGCCACGGCCCCGACCCGCAGCACGCCCCGCGCCCCCGGGCCGGGCCCGGCCAGCCCCAGCCGCCGCGCCGGCCGCAGCGTCATCCGCGCCACCGCCTCCTCGACGGTCAGCAGCCCCTCGCGCACGCAGGGCCCCAGCAGGTGCGCGAACGCCCCCCACGCCCGCGGGTGCGGCCGGGCGCCCACGAGCAGCCCGTCGCTGCCGACGCTGTGGTGCCGCGACGCGACCACCTCCCGCACGTTGGCCGCGTCACCGACGTGCTGCAGCACCGTGGTGCCGAGCCGGTCGCGGACCAGCAGGTCGACGGCGACGGCGAACGGCGCGCGCCCCTCCCGCTGCGCCAGCTCCGCGACCGTCGAGCCCACCGCCGCCGCCAGCCACGGGTCGTCCGCCGTCGCCACCCCGCTGACCTGCACCGACGCCCAGTCGACAGGCACGCCGTGGCACCCGTCGGCGCCCCGCACCTCCAGGTCGTGGCGCAGCCGCGCCAGCTCCTCGCCGTCGTGCGGCTGGCTCAGCCGGGCGAGCAGCGCCTCCGGCCCGCCGGCCGCGGCCCAGCTGGGGAGCAGCGCCGCGAGCGTCGTCGAGCCGGGCAGGTAGGGGTAGCTGTCGAGGGTGACGTCCTGGCCGGCGGCCACCGCGGCGTCGACCAGGGCCAGCAGCTCGCCGGCGCGCCCGCGGTTCACGGGGAAGTTCATCGTCGCGTGCGTCAGGTGCACCGCCGCCCCGCTGCGCCGCCCGACCTCCAGGGCCTCGGCGTACGCCTCCAGCGCCCCCGCCCCGTAGGAGCGGGTGTGCGGCGCCCAGTACCCGCCCGCTGCGGCGACCTCCTCGCACAGCGCCGCCAGCTCGTCCGCGGAGGCGTGCATGCCCGGGGTGTAGGTGAGCCCGCTGGACATCCCGACCGCGCCCTGCGCCATCCCCGCGCGCACGAGCGCCCGCATCGCCGCGACCTCCGCGGGGGTCGCCGGGCGGTCCTCGACGCCCACCACCAGCAGCCGGACCGTGCCCTGCGGCACGAGGTAGCAGGCGTTCACCGCGGTCCCGGCGTCGATCCGGTCGAGGTAGCCGCCGACGTCGCGCCAGGTCACCAGCCCCGCCGGCAGCCGCCCGTTCCACCCCGCGAGCTGGGCGTCGAGGACGGCGAGCGCGGCGTCGTCGACCGGCGCGTACGAGAGGCCGTCCTGCCCCAGCACCTCGGTCGTGACGCCCTGCAGCGCGCGCGAGAGGTGCGCCGGGTCGGTGAGGACGGCGACGTCGGAGTGCGCGTGCAGGTCGACGAACCCCGGGCAGAGCACCAGCCCGTCGGCGTCGAGCACCCGCGCCCCGGCCGGCACCGCGTGGCGCGGCACGTCGCCGAGCGCACGCAGCACGCCTCCGCTGACCAGGGCGTCTCCGCGGTGGCCCGGTGCGCCGGTGCCGTCGACCAGCAGCGCGCCCCGCACCAGCAGGTCGCGGCTCTCACCGCTGCCCGCGCCCCCGGAGGGCGTCACCCGAAGACCGTCCGGAGCAGGTCCACCACCCGCGGCTGGGGGAGCGAGGCGTCGTCGACGACCGGGACGAGCCCCCACTTGTCGAAGGCGGTGCACGGGTGGGAGAGCCCCAGCTGCAGCACGTCGCCGACAGCGAGGTGCTCGGCCCCTCCGCCACCAGCACGGCCAGCGGCCAGGCGCACGAAGGCGTGCTGGTCGTTCACCGCGGTGACGACGGCGGCACCCGGCTCCAGCGGCTCCGCCGGGCCGCGGCCGCCGGGCCGCCGGGCGCGCACCACGGGCAGGCCCTCGTCGAAGGGCAGGTCGCGCCGCCCGGCGTCGAGCAGCGCCAGCCCCGGCTCGGGCCGGGAGATGACGCGCGCCCACGCGTGCAGACCGGCCCGCAGCTCCGGGCCCGTGCCCCGGGTGGCGGGCGTGATGCCGGCGTAGAAGCCGTCGTCGTGGGCGGCGCTCGCGCCGGCGCGGACCACCACGCGCACCCCGGGACCGTGCTGGCCGGCGGGGTCGTGCAGGTCGGCCAGCTCCTCGGCGACGACGTCGAAGTACGCGCTGCCCCCGGCGGACACGACGGCCGCGTCGTCCGGGACCGACGCGGTGTCCAGCAGGCCGAGCCCCAGCAGCTGCTCGTGCAGGGAGCGCAGGTCGCGGAGCCAGGCGCGCACGGCGGCCATCGAGGCGGGGGAGGCGTCGTGCGCCAGCGCCCCCTCGTAGCCCGCCACCCCGGCCAGCCGCAGGCCCGGGGCGGCGGCGGTGGCGCGCGCCACCGCCAGGGCCGCGGCCACCGACCGCGCCCCCGTGCGGGCCCCCGGGGCGCCCAGCTCGACCAGCACGTCGAGCGGTCGGGTCCCGGCCGGGTCCTGATCCGTGCGCGCCAGTCCCTCGGCGCGCGCCGCCGCGGTCGCGGCGACGACGTCCTCGCCGTCCACCCACGCCAGCACGCGCGCCGCCGGGGTCGCCGGCGAGCTCGCTGGCGAGGTCGCTGCCGGCGCCGTCGTGCGGGCGACCAGCCCGTGCACGTCGGCGTCCAGCAGCGGGCCCGCGACGAGCACCCGCGGCACGCCGGCGTCGAGCGCCACGGCCAGCTGCCAGGGCGTGGCCACCGTGACGGCCCAGGCACCCGCCGCCAGCTGGGCCCGCCACAGCGCCGGCGCCATGCTCGTCTTGCCGTGGGGGGCCAGGTCGACGCCGGCACCGGCGGCCCAGCCCGCCATCGCCGCCAGGTTGGCGGCCACCGCCGCGGCGTCCAGCGTCATCACCGGGGTCGGCAGGTCCGCCAGGTGCGGGCCCGAGGCGACCCACCCGGCGCCGTCCCGCCCCCAGGCGCTGACCGGGACCCCCTTGGCCCAGGGACCGAGGGGGCCGGTGGCAGCGGCGTCGTACTCGGGCAGCCCCGGGCTCACAGCGGCAGCACCACGGTCGGGGAGCCCGTGCGCAGCGCGCTCCACGCCACCACCCGCGGCCCGCCCCCGGCGTCGTCGAGCGCGAGCTCGAGGTGGAGCACCAGGTCGGAGTCCTGCGCGCTGACGTACGCGTGGTGCCCGACGACGGCCACGTGCCGCGGGTTGCGCGCCTCCGGGCGGTCAGCCGTGTCCGAGCCGCCGGTCAGCGGGACGTCGACGACCCGGCCGTGGCGGTGCACCCCGAGCACGTCGAGGCCGCGCACCGCCACGAGCAGCGCGTCGTCGAGGGCCGCCACCTCCGAGGGCTGGGGCGGCGACCCCGTCCAGCTCCCGCCGGGGGAGGGGGCGGCCGCCTGGGCGGCACCGCGTGCAGCTCACCGAGGCGCCCGCCGACGGCGTCCGCGGCCAGCAGCGTCGCGTCGAGCTCACCGGTGACGTGCAGCCGCGCACCTCCACCGCGCCGGCGCACGAGCGCGGTGCGCGGCCCGCTGCCCGGGGGAGCGGCCACCACCTGCACCGGGTCGGGGTCGAGCCGGGCGGGAGCGCCGCCGGCGCCGAGGACGACGGCGTGGACGCGCAGCTCGTCGGTGCCCAGGTCGGCGACGACGACGTGCCCGTCGTCGAGGAACGACGCCGAGTGCGGGTGCGGACCCTCCTGCCGGTCGCTGCGCGGGCCGGAGCCGCGGGGCTCGAGCACCTGCACCAGCCGCCGGGCGACCCCGCCCTCGGCGGCGACCACGCCGGTGGTGCCCCCGTAGTCGCTGACCACGAGGAGGCGGCCGCTCGGGTGCACCGCCACGTGGCAGGGGTGGGCGCCGCCCGAGGGCACCTCGGCCAGCTGCTCGCCGCCGGGGGCGCTGCGCCGGGAGGCGTCGCCGCGCCGCAGGCGCCAGGTCGAGAGCAGCCCCTCGGGCAGCTCGTGCGCCGCGTGGACCAGCACCTCCGCGGCGGCCGCGCCGCCAGCGCCGCCAGCGCCGCCGGCGGGGCTGACGGGGCTGACGGGGCCGGCGGGGGCGAGGTGGGACGGCGACGCCGCGGGGAGCACCACGGCGTCCGCGCCGAGGCGCCCGGTGGCGGGGTCGCGGGCCACCAGGCCGATGCCGGCGCCCCTCCCGCCGGTCGCCGGGGTGTACGAGCCGACGGCGAGGAGGTCGCTCATCCCGGGAGCCTAGGACGGCGCCGCACCACCGCCGGGTCCGCGTGGGCCGCTGACGGGGTGGTCGCGACCCGGTCACAGGTGGGTCACGGAGCGCTCTCGACCCCGTGGGGGTGGGGCGAAACGGACTCCAGTCACACCAGTCACACAAGACACGCCAGCAACGTGGTTCACGGGAGTCCCCTGAACCTCTACAGTATCGGCGTGGGCGGCAGCGGATTCCTCCTCCTGGGGATCGTCGCGCTCTGGGCGTTCGGCGCGGTCCCGCACTGGGTCCAGCGCCGCGAGCAGCTGGCGGCTGCCTGGCGCGCGGAGGCGAGCGACGACGAGCTGAGGCTGCTGGAGCGCCGCGAGCTCTCCCGCAGCTCTTCCGTCCCGGCCAGCAGCGCCGGGCGCCTGCTCGCCGCGCCGCGCACCGCAGCGGTGGCCCCCCAGACCGCCGCCGGTCCGGCTTCCACGGGGAAGGGGAGCCGACCGGTGGCCCAGCCCCGCCGTGCCGACCGCGCGCGCCGCGCCCCGGGCGCGCTGCCGGCCGTCGCCGCGCTGCTCGCCACCGGCCTGGTGGCCGCCGCGCCCGCCGTTCTCGCGGTGCTCGGGCTGCTGCCGCTGAGCGCCGCCCCCGCCGGCCTGCTGCTCCTCGTCGCCGCGGTCGGCGTGCTGCGCCGCCGCGCCGTGGTCGAGGAGCGCCGCGCCCGCACCGCCTCGCTGCGCGCGGCCCAGGCCCGCACCCGCGCCGCCCAGGTCCGCGCCACCCACCGCCGCGCCGACGAGAGCCGGGCCGCCGTCGCCGCCCAGGCGGCTGCCGCCAGCGCCGCCGCCGCCGAGCGCACCTTCGCCGCCGAGCGCCAGCGCGAGCTGGCCGCAGCCCGCGCCGCCGCCGGTCGTGAGCAGCGCACGGCCGCCGCGCCGCGTCGCCGCGCCGTCGGCGAGTGAGCCGCTGTGCCGACGACGGGGCGCCCGAGACCCGGGTGGTAGTGTTCGTGCGTCCTTCGGGGCTGTGGCGCAATTGGTAGCGCACCTCGGTCGCATCGAGGGGGTTAGGGGTTCGAGTCCCCTCAGCTCCACCAGCAGAACGGCGGTCACCCACCCGGGTGGCCGCCGTTCTCGTGCCACGGGCCGGTCCGGCTCCAGGTGGGCCGCCGACGTGCCGACGCCTCCACCGTGGGGGACTCCGTCGCACCTGGCCGCACCCGGTGGAGGAGGGCTCGCACCGCCGTCGCGGCCGCCCTCGCCGTGGCGGCCGTCGTGCTGGTCACCGCCACCGGCCCCGCCCGACACCTGCTCGGCCTGCCCGCCGGCGCGGCCCAGGCCGTCGTCGTCCTGGTCCTCGCCGTGATCAGCGCCGCCGCGACCGCGCTGTGCGGCCTGCGAGCCGTGCGCACCCTCCGCGCCGGCCGGGGCGGCCGCGACGCGGCGCCGTGGGTGCTGTTCACCGCAGCGCTGGGCTGCTGGGCCGTCGCCGAGGTGCTGTTCCTCGTCGACGAGCAGCTGCTCGGGCGCGACCCCCGCGTGGACCCGGTGGTCGTCGCCTGGTTCAGCGCCGCACCGCTCCTCGCGCCGGTGGGCATGGTGCTCCTGGCCCACGCGGCCCACCCCTCCGCGCCGCGCCTGCGCTGGGCGCTCGACGGGCTCCTGTCCGGTGGCGGGCTCTTCGTGCTCGGCTGGCTCGCCCTGCTGCAGCCCGCGCTCGCCGGCGACCGGGTGGCCCCTCCGGTGGTCGTGGCCAGCGCCGTCAGCCTGGCCGGCGTCGTCGCCCTGACCACGGCCGTGCTCGCCCTCGCCGCGCGGTGCCGGCCCTCCCCGGCCGCCCTGCTGTTCACCGCGGGCGCCCTCGTGGCCGCGGCCACCCAGGCCACCTACCTGCTCCTGGTGCTGACCGGCCGCTTCGCGCCCGGCGGCTGGATCAGCGTCGGCTACGCGGTGGCCCTGGTGGGGTTCGCCGCGGCCGCCGTCGTCGAGGACGCCCCCGGCGCCACCCGCACCCGGCCCCGCACCGGCGGCCTCCTGACGGCCCTGCCGTACCTCCCGCTCGTGCTGGCGGTCCCCGCGGTGCTCGTGGCCGGCACCCACCGGCACCTGGGCGCCGTCGAGGTGGTCAGCACCCTGGTGCTGACGGCGGCGCTGCTGGCGCGCCAGGGCCTCGTGGTGGCCGAGAACCGCCGCCTGGCGCGCGAGCTCGCCTCCCGGGCCGACGCGCTGGGCGTCCTGGCCCACACCGACCACCTGACCGGGCTGGCCAACCGCGCCGCGCTCACCGAGGTCCTCGACGCCGCCCTCGAGGCGTCCTCGACCGCCTCCTCCGACGCCGGGGCGGGCGCCGGCGTCGTGGTGGCCTACTGCGACCTCGACGGGTTCAAGGCCGTCAACGACACCCTCGGCCACGCCGCCGGGGACGCCCTGCTCGTGACCGCGGCCCAGCAGCTGCTGGGGGCCGTCAGGCCCGGTGACGTCGTGGCCCGCCTCGGGGGCGACGAGTTCGCCGTCGTCGTCGCGGTGCCCGCGGGTGACGACGCGCTGCGCGCCGCCGCCGACCTGCGCGCCCGCCTGGAGGCGGCCCTCGCGCCGGCGTCCGCGCCCGCGGGCCCCGGCGTCGTGGCGAGCACGGGCGTGGTGGCCTCGGGCGAGCTCGCCGGCAGCGGGCCGGTCACCGCTGACCGGCTGCTGCGCGAGGCCGACCGCCGCATGTACGCCGCCAAGCGGGCGCGCTCCGACCAGCGCGACGGCGCGGCCGTCGGCGACCTGCGCCTGACGGGTCCCCGCTGAGCCGTCCGGGTGGTGCCGGCGCGGCGTCCTCCGGTCGTCGCGCGCGCCGTCGATGGGAGGAGGTGACCTCCACCACGGCACCCCGGGGCCGACGCGCTCCGGAGCGCGTGCTGCGCCGGGCGGTGCTCCTGGCGGCGGTCCCCGTCCTGCTCGTCGTGCTCGCAGTGCCGGTCTCGGTGCTGCTGGGCCTCCCGGGGCGGGTCCCCACCGCGGTCGTCGGCGCCACCGAGGCCCTGGTCGCCGCCGCTGCAGCCCTCACCACGGCCCGCCGCGGCCGGCGGGAGCGCGGCAGCCAGCGCGCCGGGTGGTGGGTCTTCTCCGCGGCGTGCGCCTCCTGGTGCGCCGGGCAGGTCGCCTTCGCCGGCTACGAGGCCGTGCTGCACCGGGAGGTGCCGCCCGTCTCGGTGGCGGACGCCGGCTTCCTCGGGTTCTCCGTGCTCGCGCCCACCGGCGTGCTGCTGCTCGCCCAGGGGCGGCTGCGCGTCGCCTCCCGCCTGCGGGGCCTGCTGGACGGGGTCGTGGCGACCGGCGCGCTGGGGCTGCTGAGCTGGACGCTGCTGCTGCGCCCCATCGTCACCAGCGGTGACGACCTGGTCGCGGTGCTCGTCTCCGCCGCCTACCCCGCCGGCGACGTGCTCGTCCTCGCCGTGGCCACCACCGTGCTCGCCCGCTGGGGCGCCAGCCGCGCCCTGACCGCCCTGGTGGTCGGGGCCTCGCTGATGGCCCTCGGCGACTCCGCCTACGTCTACCTGCGCCTCGCGGGCACCTTCGCCACGGGCGGTCCCACCGACGTCCTCTGGACGGCGGCCTTCGCCGTGATGGCCGTCGCCGCGGTGCTCAGCGGCCGCGGACCCAGCAGCGGCGCCCTGGTGCGCACCTCCGTGCTGGCGCACGTGCTGCCGTACGTCCCGTTCGCCGTCACCTGCCTGGTGCTGGTCGACGAGAGCGTCCGCCGGCCCCTGACCGCCCCGCTGCTGGCCTCGGCGGCCGCACTGGTGCTCCTCGTCCTCGCCCGCCAGGCGCTCGTCGTCGTCGACAACGTCGCGCTGACCCGCGAGCTCCAGGAGCGCTCCCGCGCTCTGGCCGACCTCGCCTACTCCGACCCCCTCACCGGGGTGGCGAACCGCGCGGCGTTCACGCGCGCCCTCGTCGCCGCCCTCGACGACGGCCCGCCGGTGGTCGCCGCCTTCTGCGACCTCGACTCCTTCAAGGCCGTCAACGACCACGCGGGCCACGGCACAGGTGACGGGCTGCTCGTCGCCGTCGCCGCCCGGCTCCGCCAGGTGGTGCGCCCCGTCGACGTCGTCGCCCGGCTCGGCGGAGACGAGTTCGCCGTCCTCGTCGTCGACGACGACGGCGCCCCCCGCGCCCCGCACGAGGCCGCCGCCGAGCTGCGCGAGCGCCTGGAGACCGCCCTCTCGGTGCCCTTCAGCCTCGCCCCCGAGCTCGCCGGCATGGCCACCTCGCCCGAGGTGGTGCGGGTGCTCGACGCCGTCTCCGCCAGCGTCGGCGCGGTGTCCTCCGCCGAGCTCGGCAGGCCCACCGCCGAGCAGCTGGTGGGCGCCGCCGACCAGCGCATGTACGCCGTCAAGCGCGGGCGGCGCGCCCTGCGCTGACCAGCTCCGGACGGCGTCTCGGGCGGCGCGTCAGGCGGTGGCCGCCCGGACCGCCGGCGCGACCTCCGTGCCCAGCAGCTCGATCGCCCGCAGCACCTCGCGGTGCGGCATGGTGCCGGGGGAGACGTGCAGCATGAACCTGTCGATGCCGAGCACCTCGCTGTTGAAGAGGATCTTCTCGGTCACCTCCGCCGGGCTCCCCACGAACAGCGCGCCCCGCTTCGTGCGGCCGGCCTCGAACTGCGGCCGGTTCAGGGGCGGCCACCCGCGCTCGCGGCCCAGCTGGTCCATGACCACCTTGTACGGGCCGTAGAAGGTGTCGACGGCGGCCTGGGAGGTCTCGGCGACGAACCCGTGGCTGTGCGAGGCCACCGGCAGCGCCATCGGGTCGTGCCCGCCCTGGACCGCCGCGCGGTGGAACAGGTCGACCAGCGGCGCGAACCGCTCCGGCTGCCCGCCGATGATGGCCAGCGCCAGCGGCAGGCCGCGCACCCCGGCCCGCACCACCGACTCGGGGTTGCCGCCCACGCCCACCCACACGGGCAGCGGCTGCTGCAGCGCCCGCGGCTGCACCACGACGCCGTCGAGCGCCGCGCGGTGCTCGCCGCTCCAGGTCACGGGCCCCTCCTCGCGCAGCGCGAGCAGCAGGTCGAGCTTCTCGGTGAACAGCGCGTCGTAGTCGGCGAGGTCGTAGCCGAACAGCGGGAACGACTCAATGAACGAGCCGCGCCCCGCCAGCACCTCGGCGCGGCCGCCCGAGAGCAGGTCGAGGGTGGCGTACTGCTGGTAGACCCTCACCGGGTCCTCGCTGGAGAGCACGGTGACCGCGCTGGTCAGCCGGATGCGCTGCGTGCGGGCCGCGGCCGCCGCCAGCACCACCGCCGGCGCGGAGGAGGCGTAGTCGGGCCGGTGGTGCTCACCCAGCCCGTACACGTCCAGGCCCACCTGGTCGGCCAGGACCACCTCCTCGACCACCTCGGCCAGGCGCTGCTGCGCGCTGGGCACGGCGCCCGTGACCGGGTCGGGGGTGGTCTCCGCGAACGAGCTGATGCCGATCTCCACCCCCTGACGCTAGGCCAACCCCGCCCCGGCGACCTTCCGGCACGCGCGTGACGAGCGCCGACCGGTCTCCGCTGACGACGACGCGGCCCGAGCCGCAGCCGAGCGCCTGGTTGCGGTCCGGGGTGGGGTGGGAGCCGCAGCCGAGCGCCTGGCTGCGGTTCCCGGGGGCACGGGAGCACCAGTCGAGCGCCTGGTTGCGGTCAGGAGACCCCGCCCTGGCCCGCAGGCTGCAGTTCTGCGCGCCGCGCGCCGATGCACACCGGGTGACCGAGCAGACCACCGCCACCGCCAGCCCCGCCACCTCCGGGAGCGCGGGCGGCACGGCCCTGGCCGCGCCGGTGGTCACCACCGCCCTCACCACCACCCCGACCACCGCCCTCACCTCGGCTCCGGCGCCGCCCCGGCCCACGCCCACCCCGGACACCTTCACCTTCACCAGCCCGCCCGCCGCGCACCGGACCCCGTTGCCCGCCCGCAGCGCCGCGCAGGTGCGCCTCGCCCCGCTGTGGACGGCGACGGCGGTGGCCGTCACCGTGCTGACGGCCTTCTTCGTGCTCATCGTCTCGGGCCGCGTGGTCACCGAGGGGCCCGTCGTCGCGGTGCTGACGCGCACCCACGGCATCCACCTGGGAGACCTGTTCGCCCTCGGCCTCTGGTGCGCAGCGACCGGCGCTCTGCTCGTCAACGCCCTGGTCACGACCGCCGCCGTCCGCGGCGCCCGCCGCTGACCAGCTGACCCGCCGCTCAGCCGCTCAGCCGCGAGCGGCCCTCAGATCCAGGAGGCGAACCACATCCGGGCGCGCCACGCGTCGTAGGTGGTCAGCTGCGCCGTCCACACCGGCCAGAAGTACGACGCCGCGACCAGCGCCAGCACCACCAGCGCCCCGCTGCCCGCGGCGCCCCCGGCCCGCCGCGCCCGCGAGGCTCCCGCTCGGGGGCCGAGCAGCAGACCGCAGCAGTGGGCGAGCGCGAGCACCACGAAGGGCGCGAAGACCACGGCGTAGAACTGGAAGATCGTGCGGTCGCCGACCGTGAACCACGGCAGCCAGCCCGCGGCGACGCCGGCGAGCACCGCGCCGGCGCGCCAGTCGCGCCGCAGCGCCCAGCAGAAGAGCAGCACCAGCAGGGCCACGCACCCGGCCCACCACACCACGGGGTTGCCGAGGGAGGTGATGGCCTCGGTGCACGAGTCGGCGCCGCAGCCGGTGAGCCCCTGCGCCTGGCCCTGGTAGTAGAACGAGGTGGGCCGCCCCTGCACCATCCACGCCCACGGCGACGACTGGTAGGCGTGCGGCGAGTCGAGCCCGGTGTGGAACGCCCACATGTCCTGGTGGTACTTCCACAGCGACCGCAGCGCGGGGGGCAGCCACTGCACGCCCTCCCCGGGGTTCTCGGCGGCCCAGCTCCGCAGGTGCCCGGTGGTCGAGGCGAACCAGCCCGCCCAGCTGGCGACGTAGACCACGAGCACCGTCGGCAGCGCCACGAGCGCCGCGGGCGCCCCGTCGCGCCACAGGCCGGACCACCACTGCGGCAGGCCCGCGCGCCGGCGCGCGGACACGTCCCACAGCACGCTCATCAGCAGGAACAGGGCCATGAAGTACAGGCCCGACCACTTCACCCCGCACGCGAGGCCCAGCGCCACGGCCGCGGCGAACCGCCACGGGCGCCACCACAGCCGCACGTCCAGCGACCCGGCGAGCCCCTCTCCGCGGGCCCGCGAGCGCGCCAGCGCCGCCGCGAGCCGGGCGCGGGACGAGTCCCTGTCGAGCAGCAGCAGCCCGAACGCCACCAGCACCCAGAACCCCAGGAAGATGTCGAGGATCCCGGTGCGGCTCATCACGAGGTGCAGCCCGTCGACGGCGAGGAGCAGCCCCGCCGTCGTCCCCAGCAGGGTCGAGCCCAGCAGGCGGCGGCCGATCCGCGCGACCAGCAGCACGCTGAGGGTGCCCACCAGCGCCGCGGAGAACCGCCAGCCGAAGGCGCTCTGCACCCCGAAGAGGTGCTCGCCCAGCGCGATCATCCACTTGCCCACCGGCGGGTGGACCACGTAGTCGCCCTGGGAGGTGTAGACGTCGACGTTCCCGGCGGCGAAGTCGACGTCGGTGCCCTCGGGCCAGCGCATCTCGATGCCGGTGGCGAGCATCGTCCACGCGTTGCGGACGTAGTAGGTCTCGTCGAAGACCAGCTGGTGGGGGGTGCCGAGGTGCCAGAACCTCAGGACGCCGGCCAGCGCGGTGACCGCCAGCGGCCACAGCCAGCCCGCGAGGCGCTCGCGCGCGGTGGTCGCCAGCGGGGGGCCCAGCAGCCGCTCGCGCTCGGCGGCCAGCGCCGCGGGGTCGGCGTCGCTCGAGGGGCGGCGCGAGCGCGGGGAGTCCCGACGCCGCTCGAGGGTGGCGGTCACGCCCCCATCCTGGCGCGAGGTCCTGGGAGCGCGGGGCAGCCTCAGGCGGCCAGCCGCGGTCCGAGGGCCGCGAGGCGGTCGACGGCGGCCTGGAGCACGTCGTCGCGCTTGCAGAACGCGAACCGCAGCAGGGTGGGCGCCGCGGCCGGGTCGTCGCAGAAGACCTGGACCGGGATGGCGGCCACGCCCACCAGCTCGGGCATCCGCCAGGCCAGCGCCGAGGCGTCGGTCACGCCCAGCGGGGTCGTGTCGGCGGTGACGAAGTACGTGCCGTCGCAGCGGTTCACCGCCAGGCCGGCGGCGCGCAGGCCCTCGGAGAGCAGGTCGCGCTTGCGCTCGAGGTCCGCGGCGAAGCCGGTGAAGACCTCCTCGGGCAGGGCGAGCGCCGCCGCGACCGCGGGCTGGAACGGGCCGGCCGAGACGTAGGTGAGGAACTGCTTGACCGCCCGCGCCGCCCCCACCAGGTCGGGGGGCCCGTGCAGCCAGCCGACCTTCCAGCCCGTCACCGAGAAGGTCTTGCCCGCCGACGACGTCACGAGCGTGCGCTCGGCCATGCCCGGCAGCGAGGCCAGCGGCACGTGCTCGGCGCCGGAGAACACCAGGTGCTCGTACACCTCGTCGCACAGGACGACGGCGTCGTGCTCGACCGCGAGCCGCGCCACGAGCTCCAGCTCGGCGCGCGAGAGCACCGTGCCGGTGGGGTTGTGGGGGGTGTTGAGGAGCACCAGGCGGGTGCGCTCGGAGAACGCTGCGCGCAGCGCCTCCTCGGTGAGCCGGAAGTCGGGGGCGCGCAGCGGGACGGTGCGGCGCTGGGCGCCCGCGAGCGCGATGACGGCGGCGTAGGAGTCGTAGTAGGGCTCGAGCACCACGACCTCGTCGCCGGGGCCGGTGAGCGCCATGACGACGGCGGCGATCGCCTCGGTGGCGCCGGTGGTGACGAGCACGTCGTCGGGGGAGACGTCCAGGCCCCAGAACCGCTGCTGGTGCTCGGCGACGGCGGTGCGCAGCTCGGGCACCCCCGGGCCGGGCGGGTACTGGTTGCGGCCGCCGAGCACGGCGTCGACCGCGCCGGCCAGCAGCGACGCCGGGCCGTCGGTGTCGGGGAACCCCTGGCCCAGGTTCACCGCGCCCGTGCGGGTGGCCAGGGCGCTCATCTCCGCGAAGACCGTGGTGGTGAAGGGCCGCATGCGCGGCACGAGTCCAGCGGGGCGGCTCACCGGGAGGAGTCTGCCACCGCCCGGGCGGGCAGGTCGTCGTCCGCGGCGGGCGCCGGAGAGGGCACGGGAGCGGCCACGGGGGCACCCCAGGTGGCGCTGGCCGCCGCGGGTGCGCTGGCGGAGCCCGAGGTCCCGGCGGAGCCCGGGGGCCCGGCGGCGCCGGCGGACCGCAGCGCGCTGCGCTCCGCGGCCCGCTCCGCGGCCCGCTCCGCCATCCGCTCGTCGATGCGGGCGGCGAGGCGCTCGGCGTCCTCCCGGGCCGCGGCCCGGTCGGTGCGTCGGCGGCGCTTGTTCGCGAACATGGCCTGGTCGGCCTCCTCGAGCAGGCTCGCGGGGTCACCCCCGCCGACCGAGGTGGCGGTGCCCGTCGACAGGCCGACGCGCACCACGGCGCCACCGGGCAGCCGGACCGGGGGCGCCAGCGCCCGGGCCATGCGGCCCAGGACCACGGGCACCTGGTCGGCGCCGAGCCCGGGGCACAGGACGGCGAACTCGTCGCCGCCGAGGCGGGCGACGGTGTCCCCGGCGCGGACGGCGCCGGAGAGCCGCGCGGCGACGGCCTTGAGCAGCAGGTCGCCGGCGGCGTGGCCGTGGGAGTCGTTGACGGGCTTGAACCCGTCGAGGTCGATGTAGATGACGGTGACGCCGACCCGCTGGCGGACGTCGGCGGTCAGGGCGCGCTCGAGGCGGTCGCCCAGGAGCGCGCGGTTCGGGAGGTCGGTGAGGGGGTCGTGCATCGCGAGCCTGACCAGCGCGTCCTCGGCGGCGCGCTGGGCCGTGGTGTCCTCGATGACCGCGATCAGGAAGGGGTGCTCGCCGTCGGGCCGGAGCACCGACGTCGACTTCCGGGCGTGGCGCACCTCCCCGGAGGGGTGGTGAAGCGGCGCTCGACCCCGAGGGGCTCGGGCTCCCCGCCGCCGGCGGCGCGGACCAGGTAGGTGAGGTGGGCGTCGACGTCGCGCGCGTCGAGCAGGTCGCGCACCCGCAGCTGCAGCAGCTCGGCCTCGGGGCGGCCGGTGAAGGTCGCGAACGACTGGTTGACCCGCAGCACCCTGCCCTCCTCGCCGGGGGCGAGGCTGATGAGGACCAGCCCGGTGGGGGCGGTCTCGAAGGCGTGGCGGAAGAGCGCCTCGGACGAGGCCAGGGCGCTCTCGGCGGTGCGCACCGCGGTGACGTCGGTGAGCACCGAGACGTGGCCCTCCACGACGCCCGTCGCCGACACCTGCGCCGCGAAGCTGAGGACGACGTCGAGCGTCCTGCCGTCCTTGCAGACCGCCCGCTTCGAGAAGACCCCGGACTCACCGTCCTCCAAGGTCCGGTGCACCTCGGCCCAGGCCACGTCGTCGCGCCCGGCGTGGGGGAACCACAGGTCCAGCGGAGACCTGCCGAGGACCTCCTCGGCGGTCCAGCCCAGCATGCGCTCGGCCCCGCGGCTGAACATCGAGACCCTCAGGTCCGGGGTGGTGCCGATGACGGCCTGCTCCGTGGTGCCCTCGAGCACCACCGCGAGGACCTGCTCGTGCTGCTGCGCCAGCGCGACGGCGGCGGTGGCGCGGGCCTGCTGGGCGAGCAGCGTCCCCCGCACCGCGGTGACGACCAGGACGATGACGGCCAGCTCGCCCAGGGAGGCCTGCCCGTTGGTCATGACCATGAGGTCGTGGACCGTGCGGGAGGCCACCGGGAAGGCGTGCGTCTCGGTCAGCAGTGACGAGAAGGGGGTCCGTCCGAGGTCGTGGGTGCCGACGACGACGACGGCGGCGCAGGTGGCTGCCAGCTGCAGCGCGACGGCGCGGGCCGGGAGGCGCAGCGCGGCCCACAGGACGCCCCCCAGCGAGGCCAGGGCCAGGGGGACCGCCTCGGGGGCGACGGCGTGCGCGGCGAGGGCGAGGACGAGGACGACCCAGACCCCGGCGTGCTCGAGCGGCCCCACCCCGGGGGAGGGCGCGAGCGCGCCCGGGCGGACCAGCGCCCGCAGCGCCAGGGCGAGGAGCGCCGACGAGGCGGTGCCGACCGCCCACGCCCAGGCCGCCCCCACCGGCGCCGGCAGGCCCGTGAGCGCGGCCAGCACCCCACCCACCAGCAGGACGGCGGCGCCGCCCGCGAGCGCACCGAGGCCCAGGTCGACGAAGAGCCAGGGGCTGGCGGTGCAGGCGCCACCGGTGGGGACCGTCCGGTGCGCCCGCCGGCGCCCCAGGTGCTCGGCGACCACAGCGACGACCGCCGCACCCGTGACGACGGAGGCGGCCGTGACGAGCGCGCGCGCGACCGGGGCGCCGACGGCCAGCAGGCCGAGGGCGGTGGAGGCCGTCGCCAGCAGGGCGGTGAGCGCCCGCGCGCGGGGCGTGCGGGCGAGGGCGACGGCGAGGACGGCGGCCCCGCCGCTGCACCCGACCGCGACGGCGGGGGCGCACGCCAGGAGCGCGAGCGCCGCGACGGCGCGGCGGCGGCCCCGGGGGCTGGAGGTCGGCACACCCCTGTGTCGGTCGATCAGGCACCGACCTTGATCGCCCCGGTGCCGCGGGCACCCGGGCGACGGCGCTTGGCGGCGTACATGCGGTGGTCGGCCTCGTCCAGCAGCCGCTCGGCGTCGTCGCCGGGGGAGGAGGTGGCGGTGCCGGTGCTGGCGCTGACCCGCACGTCCGCACCGCTGGCGAGCCGCACCGGCCGGGCCACCGCGGCCTGCAGCCGCTCCACCAGGCCGGTGGCGTCGGCCTCGAGCAGGCCGGGGCAGACGATGGCGAACTCGTCGCCGCCCAGGCGCGCCACCACGTCCTCTTCGCGGACCACCTCGCGCAGGCGCGCCGCGACCTCGCGCAGCAGCAGGTCACCCGCGGCGTGGCCGTGGGTGTCGTTGACCGGCTTGAAGCCGTCGAGGTCGATGAAGACGACCGTCACGCCGTCCGGGGCGTCCTCCGCCAGGGCGGCCCGCAGGCGCTCGGCGAGCAGCGCGCGGTTCGGCAGCCCGGTCAGCGGGTCGTGCAGGGCGGCGCGGCGCAGCTCCTCGGCCGCGGCGTGCGCCTCGGTGACGTCCTCGACGGCCACCAGGAGGTGGGGGGGCGCTGCCGTCGGAGGGCTGGATCAGCGACGGCGAGGTCCGCGCCCACCGCACCGAGCCGTCAGGGCGGGTGAAGCGCTGCTCGAGGCCGTCGGCGGCGACGCGCTCGCCGCGGGCGATCCGCCCCAGGCGGTCGAGGTGGCCGGCGACGTCGTCGGGGTGCAGCAGGTCGCGCACGCGGCCTCCGAGCAGCTCGGTGCGGCGGCGGCCGGTGAAGGCGGCGAAGGCGGTGTTCACCCTGACGAGCCGGCCCACCTCACCCGGGTCCAGGCTCATGACGAGCATGCCCGTGGGGTTGGTCTCGAAGGCGAGGCGGAACTGCTCCTCGGAGTCGGCCAGGCGCTGCTCCGCGGCGATCTGGGTGGTCGCGTCGGTGAAGACGGCGATGGTGCCGACCACGGCGCCGTCGTCGTCCAGCATCGGGGTGCGGGTGACCTCGGCGGTGAAGGTGGAGCCGTCGCGGCGCACCAGGTCCCACCGCCCCGTGGCGCTGCCCCCCTCGGCCGGGCCGAGCAGGAGCTCCGGGGGCAGGTGGGCCTCCGGGGTGGTGCCCACGACCTCGGCGGAGGTCCGGCCCAGCATCCGCTCGGCGCCGGAGCTGAACACGGTGATGCGGTGCTGGGTGTCGGTGGCGACCACACCGAGCTCCGTGGCGCCGTCGAGCACCCCGGCGAGCAGGTCGCGGGTGCGCGCCGCCGCGGCGGCGCTGGTGCGCTCCTCGGTGACGTCGTGGAAGACGGCGACGGCCCCGCCCGACCACGCCGCGCCCTCGGCGTCGGGCAGCGGGTGGGCGTCGACGTTGAGCAGACGGCCCTGCGGGCCCCCGGGGCCGATGACCAGCAGGTCCTCCCCGATGACGGCCTCCCCGCGCAGGGCGCGGACCACCGGCAGCCGCTGCGGGTCGGGGGTGCTGCCGTCGGGGTGGAGCAGCTGGTAGGCGCCCTCCCAGGAGCGGGGCTGGCCGCGCCGGGGGTTCGCCCCGAGCAGGGCCTCGGCCGCGGGGTTGCGCGACAGGCTGGCGCCGTCGGCGGAGTACACGACGATGCCCTCGGTCACGGCCTGGTGGACGGCCTGCATCAGGGCGGTCTGCTCGCGCGTGCGGGCCAGGGCGGCTCCCAGCTCGGCGGTCAGCACCGAGCGCTCGTCGCGGTGCAGGCAGATCGACACCGCCACCACCACGAGCACGGCGGCGTAGGCCTGGCAGGTGGCGACGGCGAGGGCGGCCGGCATCGCGGCGAAGGGCCCGCGGTCCGCCAGCGTGCCCCCCAGCGCGGTGGCCGCGGCGAGCAGCAGGTGCGCGGCGGTGGCGCGGGCGGGCAGGCGCAGCGCGGCCCAGACGGCCAGGGGGAGCGTGGCGAAGGCGAGCTGCGCACCGTCGAGGACCACGAAGACGCCGACGAAGGCGGCGCCGCCGCCGAGCCACAGGGCCACCGACTCCGCCGGACCGGCGAGCCCCTGCTGCCGGTGGCCGCCGCCGGCCCCGGCCCGGGGGCGCTGCAGCAGCAGCCGGACGGCGACCACCACCAGGCCCCCCGCGGCGGTGCCCAGCACCTGCACCAGCGCGGCGTGCGCGGACTCCGGCTCGGCGGCCAGCAGCGGGGCGGAGACCAGCCCGCCGGCGAGGGCGCCGCACAGGCAGGCGGCGGCCAGGGCCCAGACGTCACCGCCGCGCTCCAGGCGCAGCGGGCCGCGCTGGGCCGCGCGCAGGACCGCGACGACGACGCCGGCGGCCACCGCGTCGGCGGCGCCCCCCAGGAGCGCGCTGGTGAGCGGGGCACCGGTCAGCGCCCGCACCAGCGCGCACAGCGCCGCGGTGCACGCCAGGACGGCGGCGCGCTGGCGCAGCCCGCGGTGCCGGGCGACCCACAGCACGGCCAGACCGGTGACCGGCCACACCAGCGCCACGTCGCTGCCCGGCAGGTGGACCTGGCGCGCCAGCAGGCCCGCGGCCAGCAGCCACGCCGCGGGGACGGCTCGCGCCGCCCAGCGCCGCACCGGACGCCGGTGCTCCGGCAGCACCTCGCTCACGCAGCTCCCCCCGACCGTGCCGTCACTCCCGGAGCATCGGCAGCGCCGGCTCCGCGCTTGACGCCGTCCCGTGGGCGGACGGCTGGGCTGCCCGCTGGGCCGCCCGGCTGCGCGCCCGGTGGCGCCCGCGCGCGACGATGGGCGGGTGAGCGAGCACCTGGCCCCGGCGGGGCGCGTCGTCCTGGCGGGCACCCCCATCGGCAACCCCGAGGACGCCCCGCCGCGGCTGGCGGCCGCGCTGGCCACGGCTGACGTCATCGCCGCCGAGGACACCCGCCGCCTGCGCCGCCTGTGCGCGGCGCTCGGCGTGGTGCCCACCGGACGCGTGGTGAGCTCCCACGAGCACAACGAGGGCGCCCGCGGCGCCGACCTGGTCGAGGCCGCCGCCCAGGGCGCCACCGTGCTGGTGGTCACCGACGCCGGCATGCCCACCGTCTCCGACCCGGGCTACCGCGTGGTCGTGGCCGCCGCCGAGGCCGGGGTGCGGGTGACCACGCTGCCCGGCCCCTCGGCCGTGCTGGCAGCCCTCGCCGTCTCCGGCCTGGCCACCGACAGGTTCTGCTTCGAGGGGTTCCTGCCCCGCAAGGCCGGCGAGCGGGCCTCGGCGCTGGCCGAGCTGGCCCGCGAGCGCCGCACGATGGTCTTCTTCGAGGCGCCGCACCGGCTGGCGGTGTCGCTGGAGGCGATGGGGGAGGCGTTCGGCGCCGACCGCCCCGCCGCGGTGTGCCGCGAGCTGACCAAGACCCACGAGGAGGTGCGCCGCGGACCGCTGGCCGAGCTGGCGGCGTGGGCCGGTGAGCTGGCGAAGATCGGTGAGGTGACCGTGGTGGTGGGCGGTGCGCCGGAGAGCGCCGCCGACCCGCAGCGGGCGCTGGCGGAGGTGCTGGAGCGCGTCGCCGCCGGGGAGCGCCTCAAGGAGGCCGTCGCCGATGTCGCGGCCGCCACCGGGTGGGCAGGCGCGACCTGTACGAGGCGGCGCTCGCAGCCCGCCGCTGACCACCCGCCGCTGACCGCCCGCCGCTGACCGCCCGCCGCTGACCGCGCGGCCGGTGGGTCGTCAGCGGACGACGTCGACCACCACGGCGTCCTCGTCCTCGGACAGCTCCACCACCAGGCCGCGCAGCGTGGCGCTGCGCTCCCGCACGGCGGCGGCCACCGCGGCCATCGAGGCGGCCGAGCCCACGTGCACCACGGTCATGACCACCTCGTGCGGGGGTCGGCGCGCGGTGATCTCGCCGTCGGTGCTGGCGTCGAGCGCGGCCGCGACCAGGCCCCGGAGCCGGCTGACCGCGCGCAGGTCGGCGCCGGGAGGGGCGTGGTCGACGACGTCGACGCGCACCCCCCGCGCGCGGGCCTGCGCGGCGGCGCGGCGGACGTCGGCGTCCATGAGGTCGCGGCCCCGCAGCTCGGCGCGCAGCTCCACCTCGACGGCCGTGAGGCGGGCGCGGACCTGCGCGTCGAGCGGGCCCTGGGCGCGCGCCACCCGCTCCAGCAGCGGCACGGCGGCGCTCTGGAGCAGGTCGCGGCGCCGGTCGCGGGCCGCCTCGCGCTCGCGGGTGCGCTCGCGCCGGTCGCGGGCCAGGGCGAAGGCGCCGTCGCTGCGGCGCAGGTCGAGGCGGGTGGTGCGCAGCAGCAGGCGCACCAGCACGCCGCCGGTCCACCACAGCAGCAGGGGCGCCCCGGAGACGAAGCTCTGCGGCATCCACCACCGGCCGCCGCCGTCGGCGAGGGTGGTCGTCGCGATGACGACGCCGACCACCACACCGGCCACGACGCCGTGCAGGGCTCGTCCGCGCAGGGCGAGCACGCCGATCACGGGGGCCACCAGCCCCGGGAAGAACAGGCTCGTCGCGTCGGTGGGCTCGGACCCGACGGCGACGGCGTTGAGGACCGCGACCGCGCCCACGGCGAGCACCGCGGCGGTGGCGGGACCCGCTCCCAGGGCGACGCGGCCGCGACCCAGCGGGGCCACTACGGCCAGGCAGAGCGCCACCGCGGTGGCGGCGGCCGCGGCGCCGAGCAGCGGCTCCGCCAGCCGGGACAGGCCGAAGCCGGCCAGCAGGACCTGGATGCCGAGCCAGGTGACCAGTGCGGCGGTGAGGGGCTCGCGGCGCAGGCCCAGGGGCCCGTCGGCGTCGAGCGCCGCGTCGTCGGGGGGCGGGGCGGCGCTCGGGGCCCGCGGCGGCGTCACCGGGGCCACCGCAGGCGTCCGGTCGTGCCCCGGCCAGGAGCGCTGGTCACCTCGGCGTCACCGCCCGCGCTGCGCATGCGGCCCACCACGGACACGCGGATGCCGAGGCGCCCCGCGGGGACGCCGTCGGGGTCGAAGCCCGCGCCGTCGTCGCTGACCACGAGCCGGGCGCCGTCACCGGCGAGGTGCCCGCGCACGCTCGAGGTGGTCTCGAGGGGGTTGTGCCGCGCGGTGTTGCGCAGCAGCTCGGTGGTGGCGTCGACGAGGGCCTCGGCAGCGCTGCCCGGCAGGGAGCCGGGCCCCGAGGAGAGGGCGACCTCGGTGCCGGGGCGGGCGGTGGCCGCCGCGGCCCGCAGCTGCTGCACGGCGAGGGCTGCGCTGACCACGAGGGTCGCGGGCCCGCGGGCGATGCTGTCGAGGGCGTCCCGGGCGGAGCCGGCGGCGGTGGCGACCTCCTCGGGGGAGCGCGCCGCGGCCGCCACCCGCAGCGCCGTGAGCACGTCGTCGTGCACGGCGGCCTCCCAGCGGCTCCGCTCGGCCTCGGCGGTGACCAGGGCCTCGGCCTCCGCGTCAGCGCGCACGGCGGCGGCGCGGGCGGTGCGCACCCGGCTGGAGACGTCCTCCACGCCGCGCACCGCGGCGTACACGGCCGCTCCCAGCCCGAGGAGGAAGGCCCCGTCGACCAGGGCCATGGTGTGGGTCGCGCCGCTCACCGGGGGGGTGCTGCGCAGGACGGCGACGGCGGCCGAGCACAGCGTGAGCACAAGGCCCGCCTGCCACGTGCTCCAGCCGCGCACCAGCACCGCGGTCGCGGCGAGCACGGCGATGGCCAGGAAGTGCGCCCACGGCGGGGAGGGCGCGCCGACCCCCTCGTCCCCGCCCAGCACCCGCTGGGCGAGCAGGGCCCCGCCGGAGGTCATCAGGAGCGCCAGCGCCGGGGGCGCCGGCGGCGCGGCGCTCACGGCGGCCCTCACGACGGCTGCGAAGGCCACCACCACGGCCACCAGCAGGGCTGCCGCCGCGACCGGCGGGCCCTCCGGGCCGTCGACCAGGAGGGTGACCACCGCCGCGACCACCGGCACCAGCGCCGTGAGCCCGAGGGCGGTGCTCACGAGCCGCTGCCCCGTGGCCTGGGCGCGGGCCGGGCTCACGTCGGGCTCACGTCGGGCTCACGTCGGGTGTGCGGGCGGCGCGGGGGGATCAGGCGCGCTGCTGCGCGCCGTCCGCGTCGTCGTCGAGCAGGCCCATGGTCTCGGCGACGTCGCGCAGCTCGAGCTTGCTGGTGGCGTGGACGTCGACGGCCGCCAGCTTGCTGCGGATCCGCTTCAGGTACTCCTTCACGGTGCCCTCGCCGATGCCCAGGCGCCGGGCCACGGACTTGGCGGGCAGGTCGGCGGCGTACAGGCGCAGCACCTGCCGCTCCTGGTGGGAGAGCAGGTCGTCGAGGTGGGGGGCGGTCTCCAGGGCGCGCGCCATGCGCACCGAGACCACGGCCTCCCCGCGGTGGGCGGCGCGGACGGCCTCGACGAGAACGTCGAGCGGCTCGTCCTTGAGCACCACCCCCAGAGCGCCCCGCGCGACGGCGGCGTAGACCTGGGCGGGCTTGGCGCCGTCGGTGTAGACGACCACCTGCGCGCCGCCGGCCAGCAGCTGCCCGGTGTTGGTGCCCGGCGTCGAGGCGTCGCCCAGGCGCAGGTCGAGCAGCACGACGTCGAGGTCGGACCGCTCGGCGAGCAGCTGCTCGACCGTCGGCGCGCAGGCCACCAGCTCGACCTCCGGCGCCGCTTCCTCCAGGACGGTCTTGAGCCCCGCCAGCACCACCGGATGGTCGTCGACCGCCCCCACGAGCACCATGCCGTTCAACCCCTTCGTCGCCGTCCTGCTGCAGCGTCCATGATGCGCGTCGCAGCGCCTCGTCACGGGACTATGCGTCACGGTGGGCGACGACGCCGAACCGGGACGGGCCGCGTCCTCCGCAGTGGAGACGACGAGCCCCCCGAAGATCAACCTTGCGGAGTCAGTCGGTCACGGTGCGCACCGACACGGCGCCCGGCGTCCTTGAGCCTGAGCGCAGGCGCCTCCACCCCGAACCACGAGGCGGCGGCCACCGCGGTGGTCGCCAGGGCCACCGCCACCAGCTGCACGGCGACGGGCGCTGCGGCCAGCGGGGTGCTGAGGAGCACCACACCCACCGGCCAGTGCCAGATGTACACGCCGTAGGACAGGTCGTGCCTCAGGCGGGGGCGCCAGGGCAGCCGCGCCGCCGCCACGAGCACGAGCAGGGCGAAGCCGACGGCGCCGACGGCGCGGTAGTCGTCCAGCCAGACCATCCCGGCCAGGACGCTCGCGGCCGCGGCCACCAGCAGGGCGGGGTGGGTGGGCACCCGGTCGGCGAAGAGGAAGCCGAGCGCGCCGAGGGCGAACATCAGCAGCAGCCGCTGCACCAGGTCACCGGGGACGACGTCGACGCCCGTGGTCGCCTCGGCGGTGGTGGCCAGCTGCAGGGCCACGACACCGGCCAGCACCAGCCAGGTGCGCGAGCGCAGCAGGCCCAGCACGCCCAGCGCGGCGACGGCGAGGTAGCACACGGCCTCGTAGAACAGCGTCCAGAGCGACCCGTTGACCACCCCGTCACCGGGCGCGGACGCCGGGATCCCTCCCACCCCGAACTGCGCCATGAAGAGCGCGGCGTTGTGGAGCACGTACGTCACGGCCCCGCCGGGGGCGGTGAAGACGGCGGTGGCGCTGCCCCCGTTGAGCACGCTGGCCAGCGGCGCGACGACGACGGCCGTGACCACCAGGCAGACCCAGAACGCCGGGAGGATGCGCAGCGCGCGGTGCCAGGCGAAGCGGGGGAGCGAGCCCAGGCGGAGCCAGCTCGCGGTGATGAGGAAGCCGCTGAGCACGAAGAAGCCGTCGACGGCCAGGTCGCTGACGTCGGTGCCGCGGACGCCCGGCTGCCACCCGAACGACAGCTCCGTCGTGTGGGTGACCAGCACGACGCCGGCGAAGACCAGGCGCAGCACGTCGAACGCGTTGTGGCGCGGGTCGTACGCGGCGGCGAGGCTCGGGTGGCGCGTGCCGCGCGGGCTCGCCGCGCGGGCCCCGCGGGGAGCGCGCGCGGCGTCCCGGGCAGGGGGGGCTGAGGCGGTCACGCGCCCCACCCTGCGACAACCTTTCCCTTACGTCAAGGTGAGGTGCGTCCTTGACGTGAACGGAACCCCAACACCCGGTGCGGGTGCCTCACGCACCGCGCTCGGGCAGGAGCGGGTGGAGCGAGGCGAGCAGGTCGTCGGCGCCCTGCAGCTGCTCCACCAGCTTGTCGCGGCGCCGGCGCACGTCGACCTCGAGGTCGACGAGCTGCTGCACCCGCCCCTCGTGCTCGGGGCCGGCGGCGCCCTCGGCGGAGAGCGCGTCGAGCAGGGCGAGCACCTCGCGCATCTCGTCGAGGGTGAAGCCGAGGGGCTTCAGCCGGCGGATGGTCAGCATCTTCGCCAGCGCGTCCTCGCCGTACAGGCGGTAGTTGCCGGGGGAGCGCCGCGCCGGGAGCAGGCCCTCGTCGTCGTAGTAGCGCACCGTGCGGTGCGACAGGGCCACGCGCTCGGCGATCTCCCCGACCGTCATCAGGCCCGCGGGCGGGCTGCCGTCCTGCGCCGCCGCGCCGGGTGCTGCCGTCTCCACCGTGCCTCCTGCGCCGAGCTGACGTGCCGGGGGTGCTGTCGTGCTGCCGTGCTGGCCCTCCATCCTGCCCCACGGGCACCCGGTCGCGTCAGTGCGTCAGGTCGTCAGCCCGGGACCGCTGGCGGCGGGGTCCCAGTCGCCGAACTCCTCCGCGTGCGCGGGGCACAGGGACGTCGTGGCCGTCGCCTCGACGTCGTAGGCGGCGTCCAGGTCCAGGTCGACGTCCGCCCAGCGCTCCAGCAGCGCCGCGTCGGCCTCCTGCACGCCGGCGCCGCCGTCCAGGTCGTCGCAGAACCCGTGGCCCATGGCCAGGAGGGTCTCGTCGTCGTAGGCGAAGTAGGTCTCGTCCCACAGCCCGTCGATGAAGTCCTGCTCGTCCTGCGTGAGCGCGGGCGCCGTCCCGTCCTCGACGCGGTCGGCGACCACGGGCCCCACCGCCGAGGACAGGCCGACCAGTGCGGCCGCGGGCAGGGCCGCGGCGCAGGCCAGCAGCACGAAGGCCGACGCCGTCAGCCCCACGACGGCGTGGGTGGCGCCCACCCCGCCCCGGCGGCGCGCCCGCACCAGGCCCAGCACGCCGAGCACCGCGCCCAGCGCCGCGCACGGCAGTGCGACCACCCACGACCACACGGCGGCGCGGTTGGTGGTGGGCTCCGGCGGTGACCAGGGGGCCCGGGCGCCGTCGGCGGCGGGAGCGGCCTGCTGCTGCGCCCGGGTCGGGTCGTCCACGGCTGCTCCTGGGCGTCGGCGGGGCGTCGGGGTGGGAACCCGGGGTGGGCCCCCGGGTCATCACCGCGCGAGGGCGCGGCGCCCCGACCGTAGGGACCGGGCGCACCCCGTCGGAAGGGGCGCCACCCGACCGGAGGGGGCCGTGGGTGAACCCTCCGGAGTCGCCGATCACCGCAGCGTGGCGATCACGCACCGATCGGGCCCCTCCGGTCCCCGGAGCGCCCGATGTGTCCGTTTCGTGATGCTCGCGACCGAACGCCGGGCGCACCGGCCCCGAACACCACCCGTGAGCCCGTCCACCTCCGCACGCCGACGCTGCGCCGTCGTCCTCCTCGCCGCAGCCGCCCTGCTGCTGCCGGCGACCTCCGCCGCGGCGGCCACCGCTCCCGCGGAACAGCCGGAGGCGGGCGAGGCCCAGCCCGCCTGGGTGCGCGCCACCCACCTCGTGCCCGACCTGCCGCAGATGGACGTCTCCCTGGTCTCGCTCGCCGGCGGCGGCACGACGACGGTCGAGGGCGCCGGCTACGGCGACGTCTCCACCTACGTGCGCGTCCCGGCCGGCGGGTTCACCGTCGAGGTGCGCGGGGAGGGCGCCGACCCGGCGTCGGTGCCCGTCCTCAGCACCACCCTCCAGGCCGACCCGGGCCGGGCGTACACGATCGCCGCCCTGGGCACCGCCCAGGACGCCCGCCTGGTGCCCCTGCAGGACGACCTCACCCCGCCGGCCCAGGGCCAGGCGCGCGTGCGCGTGCTCTCGGCCGCGAGCTCAGCCTCCTCGGTCGACGTGAGCGCCGTCGACGGACCCGTGGTCGCCCGCGGGGCGGCCTTCGGAGGCTCGACCACGTACGCCGACGTCCCGGCGGGGCGCTGGACGCTCCGGGCCGCCGCGGCCTCCGGCACCACCACCGCCGCGGCCACCACGGCCGTCGACCTGGCGGCGGGCAGCACCTACACGCTGGCCGTCACCGACGGCCCGGACGGGGAGCTGCAGGTCACGCCCGTGGCGGACGCCGCCGGGGCCGCTGCGGTGCCCGTGGGCGGCGCGGCCACCGGCGCCGGCGGCACCGCGACCGCTCACCCGGACGCGCCGGCTCTGGTCGGCGGCTCGCTCGGGGCCCTGGCCGCAGCCGGGCTCGGGGCGCTCGTGCTGGTCCGCCGGTCGTCGCTCAGCGCCCCGGCCGCCGCTGGTGCGCGGACGGCCCTGGACCGGTGAGGCCCCGCCGCCGCGCGGCGACGGTCCTGGTCGCCCTCGCCCTGGTGGGTGGTGCCGCCGGTGCCGCCGCGGGCGCCGCCGCCGACCGGTCCGCCCCCGCTGTCGAGGCGGCCCCCGCGGCCGCCTCGACAGGGGCTGCGGCCGCGGCGCAGCCCGCGGCCACCCCGCTGCCGCCCCGGGAGCCCACGGGCGACCGGGAGGGCTTCGCCCGCTCGGTCGCGCTGGACGCCGACGCGCCCCACCGAGCAGGACGCCGCGGCGTCGACCCCGGTGGAGGTGGCGGTCCCGCGCATCGGCGTCGACACGCCCCTGGTGCCGCTGGGCATCGCCTCCGACGGGTCGCTGGAGGTGCCCGGCCGCGGCGACTTCGACCGCGCGGGCTGGCTCACCACCAGCGCCGTGCCGGGAGAGGCGGGTGCCAGCGTCATCGCCGGCCACGTCGACTCGACGTCAGGTCCCGCGGTCTTCTACCGCCTGCACGAGCTCGTGCCCGGTGACGAGGTGCGGGTCCAGCGCGCCGACGGCGAGGTGGTGGTCTTCACCGTCGACGAGGTCCGGCGCGTGGGCAAGGACGCGTTCCCCACGGCGGAGGTCTACGGGCCCCAGCCGGGGCCGGTCCTCCGCCTGGTCACGTGCGGTGGGGAGTTCGACCGGGCCACCGGCCACTACACGGACAACGTCATCGCTTTTGCGAGCGCAGCGTGACCGGGCGTCACGCTGGGTATGAACCCGCCTCCGGTGCGGATCTCCGCGGGACCACTCACCGTCCAGACCCCTTACTGTCGTACCACCGACCGCTGACCGGCGGCTGTGCGACGGGGCACTCGGACCGAGGAACCGTCGCCGGGGGGCCGTAGTGCCAGTGGAGAAGCTCGTCGCGCTCAGCCGCGACCACCGGGCGCGGTTCGCGCTCGTCGGGCTGGGCGTCACCGGGGTGCACTTCGTGGTCCTGGCGGCCCTGCTGCCGGTGGTCGTGCCCGAGGCCGCCAACGCCCTCGCCTTCGTGGTGGCCACCCAGGTCAACTTCGCGGTGAGCTACTCATGGACCTGGGCCTCGCGCCGGGGTCCCGGCCGAGAGAGCGCGCGCCAGCTGGTGCGCCGGCTCGGCCTCTTCAACGCCTCCGCGCTGGTGGCGTTCGCCGTGAACGCCGGCGCCTTCGCCGCCGCCCACCGGCTCCTCGACGCCCCGCCCCTGCTCAGCGCGGTCGTCGCCACGGTGCTCAGCGCCGTCGTCTCCTTCGTCGTCAGCTCCCGGCTGGTCTTCGCCCAGCGGACGCTGGCGCCGGCTCCCGGCCCCGTGGTGCAGCTGCCCGCCGCCCACGGCCCGGTGCTCGAGCTCCCCGTCGACGCCGTCGACGCACAACCGTCCCGGGCCGCCTCCACGCGCTCCGCCTGACGCACCCACCCAGACCCGCACCTCCACCGCACAGCACGCGGACCCCGATCGATGGCCCGGTCGGTCCGCGGCTCCAGCCCGCGCGCCCCGCGGCGCCGCCCGACCCGAGGAAGAGGCACTCCGTGAACCACCCCCCGAAGGACCCGCGCGACGACCTCGACGTCGTCGTCCCCGTCTGGAACGAGGAGCTGCGCCTCGGCCCGACCCTGGGCGCGCTCCTGGCCCGCGCCGGTGACCTGCCGATGCGCGTGTGCGTGACGGTGGTCGACAACGGCTCCGTGGACCGGACCGCCGAGGTGGTCGACGAGGCCGCCCACCTCGCGCCCGAGAACACGCGGGTGCGGCTGATCGGCTGCTCGCGGCAGGGCAAGGGCGCCGCGGTGCGCCGCGGGATGCTCGCCAGCTCGGCGCGCTGGCGCGGTTTCGTCGACGCCGACCTGTCGACCCCGCCGTCCCTGCTCCTGCCCGTCGCCAGCGCCCTCCTCGCCGGCGACCCCGTCGTCATCGGCTCGCGGCGCGTGCCCGGGGCCGCCTACGTGGTGCCGCAGCCGCTGGTCCGCCGGCTCGGCTCGCGGGCCTTCCGCGCCATGACCAGCTCGCTGACCGGCGGCGTGGCCGACACCCAGTGCGGCTTCAAGTTCTTCAGCGCCGACGCCGCCGAGGCGATCTTCCACCGGGTCACCGCCTCCGGGTTCGCCTTCGACGTCGAGGTCCTCGCCGTCGCCGCCCGCCTGGGCCTGCCCGTCACCGAGGTGCCGGTGCAGTGGACGGACGACGCCGGCGGCTCCTCCTTCAGCCTGTGGACCCACGGCCCGCGCGTCATCTCCGAGATCCGCGCGCTGCGCGCCTCCCTGGGCAGGGCCGCGTGAGCCGGCCGGAGGCGGCGGCCGCACCCGGCGCGCCGGCCGCCCCGGGGCGCGAGCGCATCGCCGTCCTCAACTGGCGCGACCGCCGGCACCGCGCCGCCGGTGGTGCCGAGCTGTACTGCGAGCGCATCGCCCGCGAGCTGGCCGCTGCGGGCCACGAGGTCGTGCTGGTGACCAGCCGCCCCCGCGGCACCGCGGCCCGCGAGCGCACCGACGGCTACGCCGTGCGGCGCCTGGGCGGGTGGGTCAGCGTGTACCCGCTGGCGCTCCTGTGGCTGGCGCGGCACCGGGACGACGTCGACGCCGTGCTCGACTCCGCCAACGGCGTCCCCTTCTTCACCCCGCTCGTGGCGGGCGAGCGGCCGGTGGTGCTGCTCGTCCACCACGTCCACCAGGACCTCTTCGCCCGGGCGCTGCACCCCCTGGCCGCCCGCCTGGCGCGCTGGCTCGAGGGTCCGGCGACGCGCTCGGTCTACGGCCGGCGCACCGTCGTGGTGCCCTCGCCGTCGGCCCGCACCGCCGTGCGGCGCAGGCTGCGGCTGCGCGGACGGGTGCGCGTGGTCCCCGGCGGCACCGACACCCGGCTGCTGGAGCACCGCCGCGCCCCGCGGCCCCGGGTGGTCGTCGTGGGCCGGCTCACGCCCTACGAGCGCCTCGACCCCCTGGTCGACGCGATGGTCGACGTCGCGGCGCGCGTCCCCGGCGCCGAGCTGCACCTCGTGGGCGACGGCTGGGGCCGCGAGCCCCTGCAGGACCGGGTCCGCGCCACCGGCGCGCCGGTGGTGTTCCACGGCCGGCTCTCCGACGACGAGCGCGACCGCGTGCTCGCCACCGCCTGGCTCACGGTCAGCTCCTCCGACGGGGGTGACTGGGCCCTGTCGCTGCTCGAGGCGAACGCCGCGGGCGTCCCGGCCCTGGCGCGCCGCGTCACCGGGGTGCGCGACACCGTGCGCCACGGCGAGACGGGGTGGCTGGTCGACGAGACCAGCGCAGCCGGTGGCGCCGACGGGGGCGCCGCCGTGCTGGCCGACGCCCTCGTGCGGGCCCTCACCGAGCTGCAGGACCCGGCCGAGGCCGCCCGGCTCTCCGCCGGCGCCCGCGCCTGGGCCGCGCGCTTCACCTGGCAGCGCAGCGCCGAGGGCGTGCTGGCCGCCGTGCGGGCGGAGGCCGCCCGCGGCGCCCGCGCCCGGCGGCGCCGCGCCCGGGCCACCGGTGCGGGGGAGCGCCGCGCCGGCAACGACGTGACGGTCGTGCTCGACGTGCCGGTCACCTCCCTGCCGGACGGGTGGGAGGACGGCGCCCGCCGCGGCGACGACGTGTGGGCCCGCGACGGCGAGCGCGTGCGCGCCCTGCTGCCGGGCGCCGACGAGGTCGACGCGCTCGGCCTGCTCCGCCGCCTGGGCGCCGACCCCGCCGACCCGGGCGTCAGCGTGCTGGTCGCCCGCCACGCCGACCTCCTGGACGCCGACCCGACGGTCGGCGCCGCCCGCGCGGCTGCCGCGCGGGAGGTCATCGACCTCACCACCGCCGAGCAGCCCGCCGACCAGCACGCCGGGCAGCCCGCCGACCAGACCCCTGACCAGAGCCCGACCTCCGGAGGCCGTCGTGTCCGTTGACCACCTCGACCGCGCCGGTGGCCCGCCTCCGGGCGCTCCGCCGCAGGAGCCCGACCGCAGCGGCGGGGGGCGTCGCCCGCGCCGCCGCCTGCTGCGCGGGGCCGCCCTCGCGATGGCCCTCGTGCTGGTGCTCGGCGTCGCCGTCGCCCTGGCGGGCGGCCCGCGCCGCGCGGTGGACGCCGTGAGCTCCGACCCCGCCCTGGCCCAGTCCGACCAGACGATGCTCGAGGACCTCTGGCTCGGGTACCGGGACGACTTCCTGGAGGAGGGCACGCGCCGCACCGTCGACCCCGTCGACGGCGGCATCACCACCTCCGAGGGCCAGAGCTACACGATGATGCGGGCCGTCTGGAGCGACGACCAGCAGACCTTCGACGAGAGCTGGCAGTGGGCCAAGGACAACCTGCAGCGCCCCGACGGGCTGCTGTCGTGGCGCTTCGGCCCCCTCACCGACAGCGCTGACGGCACCTACGGCATCCAGACCGACCGCGGCGGGCAGAACACCGCCAGCGACGCCGACGTCGACGTCGCCTTCGCGCTGCTCATGGCCCACTCGCGCTGGAAGGACGACGACTACCTCTACGACGCGCTGCCGCTGGTCGGCGCGATCTGGCAGGCCGAGGTCGTCGAGGTCGCCGGGCGCCCGGTGCTCGTGGCCAACGACCTGGAGCGCAACGACGCCACCTCGGTGCTCGTGAACCCCAGCTACTTCGCGCCGTACGCCTACCGCGCGTTCGCCCACGTCGACCCCGAGCACGACTGGAACGGGCTCGTCGACAACACCTACACCGTGCTCGAGCAGCTCAGCACCGAGCAGATCGGCGACGGCCCCGAGGCCGCCGGGGTGGGCCTGGTGCCCGACTGGGTGCGCCTGGACCGCGAGACCGGCCAGGCGCTGCCCGCCGACCTCGCCGCCACCAGCGGGGGCTCGGGCACCGACTTCGGCTACGAGGGCCTGCGCCTGCCGTGGCGCCTGTCGCTGGACCACCTGTGGCACGGCGAGCCGCGCGCCCTCGCGCTGCTGCAGCAGCAGGCGCCGGTGCTCGCCGCAGCGCGGGACGACGCCGGCGAGCTGCCCGCGGTGTACCAGCGCGACGGCCAGCGCGCCGTCGACTACACCTCGGTCGCGATGGCCGGCGGCGCGATCGGCGCCCTGGACGCCGCCGACCCCCGCGCCGCCGACGAGGTCTACCGCACCCAGCTGCGCCCCCAGTACGACGCCGACCTGCGCCGCACCCCCGAGCGCCTCGGCTACTACGACGCCAACTGGCTGTGGTTCGGCACGGCCCTCCACCTCGGCGCGCTGCCGAACCTGAACACGAGCCCCGGGAGCGACGTCCCATGAGCCAGACCACCTCCGCCCGGCCCGCCGGGCCGCCGGTGCCCGCCGGGCAGCAGCCGGCCGCGCAGCACGTCCCCGACGAGTCCTTCCTGGAGCCGGTGCCCAGCCGCGTACTCCTGGTCGGCAGCTTCGTGCTCGCCGTGGCCTACGTGGCGATGATCTGCTTCGCCTTCCAGCGCGGCAACGCCCTCCTGTTCTGGCTGCTCGTGGTGACCGAGGTCTTCCACCTCGCCCAGCTGGCCGGCTACTGCCACACCGTGTGGGGCCGCGACCGCGCCCGCCCCTTCGCCGCGGGCTTCGCCGGCGGCGTCGACGTCTTCATCACCGTCTGCGGTGAGCCCGTCGAGGTGGTCCGCGAGACCGCGCTCGCGGCGCTGGCCATGCGCTACCCCGGGCCGGTGCGCATCGCGCTGCTGAACGACGGGCTGGTGGCCAAGAAGGCCGACTGGCGCGACGTCGAGGTGCTGGCCGCCGAGCTCGGGATCGAGTGCTTCACCCGCACCACCCCCGGCGGCGCCAAGGCCGGCAACATCAACCACGCGCTGCGCCGCACCGAGAACCCGTTCGTCGTGGTCTTCGACGCCGACCACGTGCCCCACGACGACTTCCTGCTCCACGTCATGGGGTACTTCACCGACGAGCGGCTCGGCTTCGTGCAGACGCCGCAGTACTACAAGAACTTCGACGAGAACCGCGTCACGCGGACCTCCTGGCAGCAGCAGACCCTGTTCTTCGGGCCGATCATGAGCGGCAAGTCGCGCCTGGACTCCGCCTTCCTGTGCGGCACCAACATGGCCATCCGGCGCACGGCGCTGGAGCAGGTCGGCGGCATGTGCGAGGAGAACATCGCCGAGGACTTCCTCACGTCGCTGTTCCTCCACGAGAAGGGCTGGCGCAGCGTCTACGTGCCGAAGGTCCTGGCGCAGGGCCTGGCCCCGGACGACTTCCTCAACTACTACAAGCAGCAGTTCCGCTGGACCCGCGGCAGCCTCGAGGTGATCTTCAAGTACAACCCGCTGCTGCGCCGCGGCCTGTCCTTCTCGCAGAAGGTGCAGTACCTGACCTCGGCCAGCTACTACCTGTCCGGCGCCGTGGTGCTGGCCGGGGCGCTGCTGCCGATCATCTTCCTGCTCACCGGCCAGACCCCGATCGTCACCTCGACGATGGTGCTGGCGCTGGTCTTCGTGCCCTACCTGTGGCTGAACCTCGCGGTGCTGCAGCGCACCAGCAACGCCTCCTACAGCTTCCAGGCGATCGCCTTCTCGCTGTCGGCGTGGTGGCTGCAGCTGTCCGCCCTGACCGCGGTGCTGCTGCAGCGCAAGACCAGCTTCGTGGTCACCAGCAAGGCCGTCGGCGCCGGCGGGCAGCCGAACTTCCTGCGGCTCGTGGTCCCGCAGCTGGTGTACATCGGCGTCGCCCTCACGGCGCTCGCCGTCGGCCTGGCCCGCGAGGGGACGTCGGCCTCCCTGATGGCCAACGCCGCGTGGCTGTCGGTGCACGTCGCCATCTCGCTGCCCTTCATCGCCGCCGCGGCCCCGCGCCGCGCGCAGCCCGCCGCCGGCGGTGCTGACGACGCGGTGCTCGACCTGCGCGAGCGCGACCTGCGCGACCAGCCGACCGCCGTCCGCCCGACGGCCGGCCCCACCGCCACCGCGCCCGCCCTGGCGGGGGAGGAGACCCGATGAGCACCGCCCTGGACGACCGCACCCTCGCCCCGGGCGAGCGGCCCGGGGCGCCGGCCGGCGGCGCCCGCGCAGGGGCCCCCGCGGGCGGCCTGCCCGCCCTGCGCCGCCGGACCCGGCGCACGTGGGACGGGGTCGAGGGCTTCGCCGCGCGGCACCGCCTCGCCGTTGTCGCCGGCGTGCAGCTCGCGTGCGCCGCAGCGGTCCTGCTCCTGTCGCGCCTGTACTTCGCCGGGCTCAGCATGCGCCTGGACGAGGCGCAGAGCCTCGGGCAGACGGACCACCGCTACTCCGAGGTGCTCGTCACCGTCGCCCAGGACGTGCACGTCCCGGGCTACCACCTGCTCCTGCGCACGTGGCGGCTGCTGTACGGGACCGACCTGGAGACGGCTCGCGCCCTGTCGCTCATCTTCTTCCTGGCGTCGATCCCCCTGCTGTACCTGGTCGCGCGCAGGGCGCTCGACACGCGGTGGTCGCTGTTCGCCGTCGTCGTCTTCAGCCTGTCGCCGTTCATGAACTGGTACGGCAACGAGGCGCGGATGTACACGATGCTCGTGCTGGTCACCCTGGCCAGCCAGCACTTCTTCCTCAAGGTGCTCGACCCGGCCACCACCGGCCGCTGGGGCGCCTGGGCCGGGTACGCCGCCACCGCGGTGGTCGGGGCGTACACCCACTACTTCTTCCTCTTCGTGCTCTTCGCCCAGGGCGCGTTCTTCCTCGTCGCGCGCCTCGCGCCGTCGGGACGCAGCTGGCGCGGGGTGGGCCGCATGGCCGGCACCGCGGCGCTGGTGTGCCTCGCGCTCGTCCCGTGGCTGCTGTACTTCACCGCCAGCGGCGCCGCCTCCGACACCCGGCCCCAGCTGCCCTCGCCGTCGTCGGTCGACTTCTCCAACGTCTACTCGCAGTTCCTCTTCGGCTTCCAGAGCGACGCCGCCAACACGGTGCTCGTGGCCACCTGGCCGCTGCTCGCGCTCGCGGGCCTCGCCAGCGTGCGCGTCGGGGTGCGGATGTCGCGCGCCACGGCGTACCTGCTGGTGGCGGCCTTCGGGCCGGTGCTGATGGCCTTCGCCGTCAGCCACCTCATCACCCCGTTCTTCCTGTCCCGCTACATGATCGCGGCGCTGCCGGCGCTCCTCGTGGTCGTCGCGGCGTTCCTGCGGATGCTGTCGAAGCGGGTCGGGGTGGCGCTCGCGGCGGTGCTGCTGGTCGCGACGGTGGTGGGCACCGGGGTGCAGGCCACCTCCGCGGCCACCCCCGTCAAGGAGGACTACCGCGGCGCGGCCGAGCTGCTGGAGGCCAAGGTGACGCCGTCCGACCTCGTCGTGGTCAGCTCGCCCTTCACCATCTGGCCCTTCGAGCGCTACTACGACGGCGCCGCCCGCGTGGTGACCCTGCCCGAGTGGGACCGCCGCCAGGAGGGCGGCCTGCCCGCCTTCGACGAGGCCGCGCTGCCCGGTCAGGTCGACGAGCTCGTCGCCGGCCACCAGCGGGTGTACCTGCTGCTGAGCTACGACCAGGGCTACGAGGACGCGGTGGAGCAGTACTTCCGCGGCCACTACCAGCAGGTCTACGCCCAGGAGGTCTCCCCGGGGATGCAGCTGGTGGGCTTCCGCACGGGGTACAGCCAGAACAGCGCCGTCGAGGACCAGCAGCGCACGGCGCCCCGCCGCTGACCCGCCGCTGACCCGCCGGGGGAGGACCCCGGGACGGGCTCCGCGAAACCCCTCCCGGCGGCGTCGCGCGACCACATACTGGCCGCAGGTGACGTCCCGGGAGGGATCATGACGACGCAGCGCGCCGTGGCGCTGGGAGTGCTCCGCGACCCGCGGGCCCGCTTCCTCGTGGTGGGTCTCGCCTCGACGGCCGTGCACCTGGCGGTGCTGTCGCTGGCGGTGCACCTGGTGGTGGCCGAGGCCGCCAACGCCGTCGCCTTCGGCGTCTCCGTCCAGGCCAACTTCGCCGCGAGCTACTGGTGGACGTGGTCGAGCCGGCGCGCTCCGGGCCGTGAGAGCGCCGGCCGCCTGGTGCGGGCGTGGGCGCTGTTCCACGGGTCGGCGCTGGTGGCCTTCGGGGTCAACTCCGCCTGCTTCTCGGCCGCCCACCGCCTCCTGGACGCCCCGCCGCTGGTCAGCGCGCTGCTCGCGACGGCCGTCAGCTGCCTGGTGTCCTTCGCGGTGAGCAGCCGGCTCGTCTTCGCCCGCCGCGAGGTCCTCGTGCTGCCGGAGGCGGCGCTGGTGTCGTTCGCGGGCCCCGCCGCCGCGCTCGCCCCCGCCGCCGTGCTCGCGCCGGTGGCGGGGGCGGCGCTGGCGGTCGCCCCGGTGGTGCCGGTGCTGGCCGTGGTGCTCCCGGCGCAGCGCACCCCCGCGGGGCGCGAGGCGTCCGCGGTGCCCGTGCTCGCCGTCCTCTGAGGTCGGCGGGCGGTCAGCCGACCTCGGCGCGCAGGTCGACGACGGCCGGTGCGCTCCCGCACTGCGCCCGGGGCGAGAGCAGGCCGAGCTGCTCGGCGAGGACCCGCAGGTCGACCTTGGTGCCCACGGGCACGCCGCGCACCGCGAGCTTGGCCCGCATGCGCTTGAGGTACTCCTTCGCCGTGCCGACGGTGATGCCCATCCGGCGGGCCACCGACTTCACGGGCAGGTCCGCGCCGTAGAGGCGCAGCACCTCGCGCTCCTGGCGCGAGAGCAGGGCGCGCACCTCGCGCACCTGGGCGCCTGCCGCGGCGGCGGCGGGGGAGACCCACGGGGTCCCGGCCGCGGCGGCGGCCACCGCGCGCCGGAGCTCCGCGACCGGCTCCCACGCGCCGACGGAGCACAGCGCGCCGTCGGCCAGCGCCTCCTCGGCCAGGCCCACCTGCCCCTGGCCCATGAGCAGCACCAGGCGGTGCTGGCGGGCCAGCTGCGCCAGGTCGGCGGTGGCCGGCGAGCAGCCCGAGCAGGTCAGGTCGGCCACCACCACCGAGCGCGGGGGCAGCGCCCCGCTGCCGACGGCGACCACCTCGGAGCCCCCGAAGGCCGCGGACAGGCCGACCGCACCCAGGGGGTGCCCGCCGACCAGGCCCAGCGCCGGGCCCGGGCGGGCCGCGCCCCGTGCGTCTGCGGTGTCCGTCCGCTGCAGCAGGTCCGTCGTCCCCCGCGGGCGTCCGTCGCCCCCACTGCCGTCCACCTCGTGCTCCACCAGCACCGTGCTCACCCCCGTGCGCGCCCGGACCTCGCCGGGCAGGTCGACAGGGTGTTCGGCAGCGGGGGCGCGGTGCCAGTCGAGCGCGACACTTCCACGAGCGTTCGAGGAGACCCGCGGCACACCGGGAGCGCCATGATCACCGTTCGGTCACGAACCCTGACGCAGCGGCACCCTCCGGGGCAGAGTCACCGGTGGTGGACGACGTGACGAGCGCTGGCGCGGGGGGCGGTGGCGGCGCAGCGCCGGGGGTGCCCCCCGGCCTGGAGGCCGTGCTGGTCCGCCTCGTCGACCCCGCGACGTCCACCCGGCGCACCGCCGCCGCACGCACGCGCCTGGCCAACGACCCCACCACCCGGGCCCTGCTCGAGGCGGGCGTGGCCGTGCTCATGGAGGAGATCGGCGGCACCGGGGAGGTCTCCGCCGCCGGCTCGGGCGTCGCCGGCCTGCCCCAGGCCCGGTTCCTGGAGGTGCTCTCGGCCCGCCGGGTCGCGGCCGCCGCCACGGCCGCCGGGCCGCTGCGCGTGACCTCGTGGCACCTGCGCGACCGGTGGCCGCGCTCGGCCCCCTACGTCGACGACCTGCTCGCCTACGCCCTGTGGCCGCAGCACTGGCTGACGGCCTACGCGACGCGGATGCGCGACCTGCAGCCGCCCGCCGGGCCCGCCGACGTTCCCCGGGTCCTCGCCGCCGTCGCCGACGCCACCCTCGTGGTGGGCGCCCTGCCCATCTCCAGCCGCCTGGAGGTGCTGGCCAGCGCGCTGGGGCCGGTGCGCCCCGGCCTGCGGGCGGAGCGCGCCCGCGCCCAGGCCCGCCTCAACGCCACCTGGGCCACCGCGTGGACCGAGCTGTTCCGGGCCGCCGGGTACCGGCCGCGCTCGCCGCGGCACCTGCTCGACGGCGTCCGTGCGGCGGCGGCGCTCGCGGAGGGGGCCAACCTGCGTCTGCTGGCCCTCGGAGACACCCCCGAGCGCCGGGCCGAGGCGGTGCGGCTGCTCGTCGCCGGCGGGACGGCGCTGGCCCGGGCCTGCCTGGAGCCGGCGGAGCCCGCGGAGGCGCCGGGGGCCCCGGGCGCTCGGGGTGCTCCCGGCGGGGCCTTCGGCCGGTGGCCGGTGTGGGCGGCCGACCCCGAGGGCGACCTCCCCGCCGTCCTGACCCGCCTGACCGACCCGCTCTCGGGCGCGCGCCGCACCGCCGCCGCGCGCGAGCGCCTCGCGCGCGACGGCATCACCCGCCAGCTGCTCGTCGGCGGCCTGGAGGTCCTGGCGGAGGAGTTCGGCGTCACCCGGCCCCGGCCGGGGGGAGCGCCCGCGCCGCCGCCGGCGCCGTCGCGCTTCTTCGACGTGCTGTCGGTGGCGCGGGTCGTGCAGGTCGCCCGGGCCGCCGGCGGGGCCGGGGCGAGCGCCACCAGCGCCCGCCTGCGCGACCGGTGGCCCAACCGGGAGCACTTCGTGGACGACGTCGTGGCCTTCGCCGTCCGCGACGCCTCGCTGGTGGTCGCCTCCGTCCCCGACCAGCGCCCCCGCACCGGCGTGGAGCTGCGCGACGCGACGCGGCGCTCGGCGGAGGCCGCCTTCACCAGCCACGACCGCAGCCCGGGGCTGCGCCTGCGGCTGCTGCTCACCACCCTCGCCCGGGCGCGCCCGGTGGTGGCCGCGCGGCTGCGCGAGGCGTACGCGCGCGAGGACGCCGTGGTGGCCGCCCGGCTGGAGGCGGTGGCGACCGCCACGGGGGCCGGGCTGCGCGACGACGTCGACCCGACCGACCTGTGCCGGGCGATCGGGGCCCTGGGCGAGGGGACGGCGATGCGGGTGCTGGCCACGGGCGACGACGGCCGCGACGACCCCGGCGCGGCCGGTGAGTCCCTCGCGCTGCGGGCCGCCACCTGGATCTACTGGGGCGCGATGGTCCAGGGGGTGCCGCCCCACCGGCGGTGATCACGGTGCGTGACCCCCGAAGGGGAGGCCCCCACCACGGGTGCGGCCCCCTCCCGCGGCCTGCCGTCCGGTGCCACGATCGGGGCTGACGGCCGTCCAGCAGCGGGCGCCGCCCGTTCTGAGGACCACCCGTGCCCCCCACCGCCGACCGCCGCCGCCGACCGGGGGGCATCGCCGATGCCGCCCGCCGCGCCCGTGACGCCCGATGGGCCGCCGAGGCCGAGGAGCGGGCCGCCGCCGCGGCAGCTCCGGCCGCAGCCGCAACCCCCGCAACCCCCGCAACCCCCGCCGTCCCGGCCACCCCCGTGGCCGACGAGCCCGCGACGCCCGCGGACTGACCCGGCCGCGCCTCCGCCGGCGCCCCCGGGCTGCCGCCCTCCTGCTGCGCCCTTCCCCAGACCTCCCCCTGCGGGGGACCCATCTGGTACACATGGGACAGATGGTGCAGTTGTGATCTGCTGCGCCCGGAGGAGGAACCTGGTGGGCGTCTCAGCGGTCGCGGTGCCGGCGGTGCAGGCCGCCCACGCGCTGCACGGCTCGCTCCTGGCAGCCTCGGCCACGCCGTCGCCCACCGACGACACCGACTACGGCACCTCGCGGGAGTTCCTGCGCCGGATGCTGGAGGAGTCCTCGCCCTCCCCGGGGCCCTTCTCCTCCTTCGCCGGCCCCGCCGGGCGCCTGCTCGGCGTGGTGCTGTTCCTGGTGCTCGTGGCCGCCGTCCTCGGCCTGGTGATCTCCCTGATCGCCGCCGTCGGCGGGCTCCGCAAGGGCTCGAAGGCCACCGGGTCGCTGCTGTCAGCGGTGGGCTGCGCCCTCGTCATCGTCATCATCGGCGCGTTCTCCACCTTCACGCTCGGCTGGTTCGACCTCCTCACATGAGGCCGGTCGCCGGTGGAGCACCCGTGCGGGCCGAGCCGGCCGCGCCGGGCCTCGCGACGTCGCTGCTGCTCGCCCTGCTCCTCGTGCTCGTGCCCACCGGCGCGGCGCTCGCGGCGTCGGCGCTGCCGGTGCCGCCCGACACCTCCGGCGCCGCCGCGGCCCCCGGCGCCGACGACCCGGTCTCCCGAATCCCGGTGCCCTCGCCCTCCACCGGCGCCACCGGTGACGCCACCGGCACCGCCGCGGGGGCGGACGGCGCCGCGGGCTCCGGTGCGTGGGCGGCGTCGTGCCCCAGCGGCCTGTTCGGCTGGGTGAGCTCGCCGGGGGCCGCCGACGACTGCCTGGCCGACACCCTCGGCGACTCGGTCAGCTGGATGTTCGAGTACTCGGTCACCACCGTGACCACGTACGTGGCCTTCAACCCGCTGCGCGGGAACTACTGGCAGGTCTACCTCTGGCACTTCGGGCTGCTCGTCGTCGTCGCGCTGCTCGTGGCGGTGGTGCAGTGGATGGTCTCGCTGGTCGTGAACGGTGCCGCCGAGGGGATGCGCTCGGCGGGACGGTCGTTCGTGCTGCTGGCGGTGGGCCTGCCGGGGGCGTTCTCGGTGCCGTTCTTCCTGCTGCTGGTCGACGCCGGCGTGCTCGCCGTCACCGGTGCCTTCGCGGGGGTGTTCGCCTCGCGCGTCACCGAGCTGGCCGGGCAGGTGTCGAGCGCCGTCGCCCTGGGCGACTCACCCGGCGCGCTCCTCGCCGCGGTGCTGCTGACGGCGTTCCTCTTCCCGCTGCTGCTGGTGGTGCTGTTCGCGTTCGTGCTGCGCCAGATCGCCGTCTACGCCATCCCCGTCTTCGGGCAGTTCGGCCTGCTGCAGGCCATCGCGGGCGACGACGGCGCCGCGCTGCGCACGTACTTCCGCATCATGGCGGGGACCCTGCTCTTCCCCCTGCAGTTCGTCGACCTGATGGTCATCGGGGTGTCGTTCCTCGACTTCTCGACCGCCGACGAGAGCTTCATCAGCCTGCTCTACATCATCGGCGTGGTGCTGTTCGCCCTGCTCGGGGGCTCGTTCCTGTCGCTGGTGTTCGGCACCTACGCCGGGCACGCCGCCTACGCGGGCGCCCGGCGGGCCGGCCAGCGGCGCCGGCAGCGCGGCCGGTTGTGGCGGCCCTCGCGCAGCGGTGACCGGCCCCCCTCGCGGCTGGAGCAGAGCCGGCTGGCTTCGGCCGCCGGGGCCCGCTGGGACGCCCGCCGCGCCGACCGCGAGGCACGCCGCGAGGATCGCGCCGCCGCCCGCAGCCGCGCCAACCCCCTGTACTGGCTCGGCCGCGCGCCCGAGCACCGCACCCCCGCGGCGGGCACCCGCCCCGACGGCGCGCCCGGCGGACCGGGCGCGACCGGCTCCGGGGACCCGTCGGGCCCGCGCACCTACGGCGACCGCGCCCGCGAGCGCCGGGGACGGCGCGTCGGCGGCTCCTCGAGCAGCGCCGGCGGCAGCGGTGGTCCGGGCCGGTCCGGCCGCCCCCCGAGAGGCAGGAGCCCCCGTGGCCCGCGTCCCCAATGAGTACGTGGTCGGCGAGCGGTCGGTGACGTTCGCGGCGCTGGCCCGCGGCAGGTTCGCCCGCGAGGCGCTGCTGCCCTGGTTCTTCGTCGGCGTGTTCGTGCTCAGCGTGCCGCTGGGCGTGTGGGCGCGCAGCCCCGAGCTGATCGTCACCGGGGCGGTGCTCGGGGTGGCCGGCGTGGTGCTGTTCTCGGCCCCGTTCGGGGTGCGGCCGCTCTACCAGCGCCTCCTCGACGTGGTCCGCTGGCGCACCCTCGCGCGCGGCGGCGAGCTGCGGTACTCCTCGGCCGGCGGCTTCGCCGGCATGGAGGGCGGGCGGCACGCGCCGGGGCGCCCGCCGTCGGCCTTCGGGCGGATCACCTGGCGCGACGTCCCCGTGTCCCTGGGCCGCCCCGCTGCCGACGGCGACGTGTGCGTGTTCTTCCAGCCCGAGGCGGGCGGTGGCGGCCACTACGGGGTCACCGTGCAGGTCGACGCCGCGTGGGGCGGCCTGCCCGACGTGCTCCGCTCGGACCGCCTGCGCGGTGGGCTGGCGCGGGCGCTGGGGCAGCTGTCGGACTCCTTCGACAGGGTCGCCATGTACTCGGTGTGCTCCTACACCGACGTGAGCGCCCTGCCGCCGCCGTCGGACGCGGCCCCGGCGTCGTTCCGGGCCGCCACCGAGGCCTCGCGCGACGACGCCGCGGCCCACCCCACCTACGAGCACTTCCTCACCCTGTGGGCCACCTCCTCGGCGCCGCTGCGGGCCGCCGCCCGCCAGGCCCGGGCCCGCGGGGAGAGCGACCCGCACCTGGCCGCTGCGCGCGTCGTCGCCGCCCGGCTGGAGGCCGCGGTGCCGCTGCTGGCCGCCGCGGAGGTGGTGGTCCGCCGGCCGCTGGACGCCCAGGCCCTCGCCGGGGTGAACCGCGGGCTGCTCGACAGGTCGGTGTCGCTGTGGGACGACGCGCCCACCGACCTCTCGCGCATGGTGCCCCCGATGGAGGTGCACCCCACGCACGTGGGCGTGCACGGCCGCCACGGCGACGGGTTCCTGCGCGGCTTCGAGGTGGCCGGCTTCACCGACGAGGTGAAGACGTCGCAGTCGCTGGTGCCGCTCCACACCCTCGGCGCCGCCGTGCGCGGGCGGACGCTGGAGTACGTCACCGCGGTGGTGGTCGACGTGCGCGGGCGGGTGGCCACCCTCAACGAGGCCCAGCGCCACGACCAGGGCACCGAGCTGCGCCGGCAGGTCCGCGAGTCCACCTCCCACCTGCGCGCCAGCCTCGACCGGCCCGCCGACGAGCGGCAGCACAACGTCTCCTCCGCCGGTGGCGGCTGGCACGGCGGCTACGGCGCGGGGTTCTTCGTGGTCAACGCCGCCTCCCTCGACGACCTCGACGCCGACTGCGAGGCCCTCGTCGCCGCCGCCCGGGGCTGCGGGGTGCACCTGTCCCCCGTGGCCGCGCTGCGCCAGGACCAGGCGGTGGTGGCGGGCACCCTGCTGGGCCGGGGGCTCGCGCGTGTCCTCTGAGCGGCGCCCCGCGCAGCCGGTGGCCCGCCGCCGCGCTCCGCAGGTGCGCCCCATCGCGGTGACCGACCGGTCACTCGCAAGGGGCCCATCCGCGGAGCCTCCCGTCGACGACGCACCGGGTCGGACACCCGCAGACCGGGTGTCGACCACGCGCCCCGCGCCGCCTGAAGGCCCGTCACCACGGAGCTCGTCATCGGGGAGCTCGTCATCGCGGAAGGCGCCGCGCTCTGGTGGGGGCGCTCCGAGGATGCGCCCCATGGTTGTGACCGACCGGTCACTCCCAAGGGGCCCATCTGCGGAGCCCCGGGAACCGGCTCCACCGGCCCCGGTCGCGGTGCACCCGGCCCCGGCCCCTCCGGCCCCGGCACCTCCGAGTCTGGCCCGCGCTCGCGAGCGGGGCCGGCGCGCCACCGAGGCCGCGTGGGACGGCGTCGCCCGCGCAGCGGCCGCGATCGCCTACCGCCTGCGCGAGCCGGGTGACGGCACGGGACCGCGGCCGCCCGTCGAGCACGGCGCGTCGCTGGCGCCCACCGGTGACGAGCGGTCCCGCCTGGTCGCCCTCGCCCGGGGCCCGCTGGGGATGGACGACTACGGCGCTCCGCCCATCCGCAGCGACCTGTACGCCCTGCAGCCGCTGTTCCCCTTCGCGCACAGCGCGCCGTGGGACTCGCCCGAGGGCGTCTTCGTCGGGTACGACGCGCACACCGGCGAGCCGGTCCGCCACAGCGGCCGCGCGTGGTTCTCCGCCGGGACGTCCGGGTCGGCGACGCTGGTGCTGGGGTCGAAGTACGCGGGCAAGAGCGCCCTGCTGAAGTCGTACCTGGTGCGGGCCGTCGCCGAGCACGGGTTCCGCGCCTGGGTCTACGACACGCGGGCCGTGAACTACGTCGAGCGGGTCGACGGCGTGGAGCGGGAGGTCTCCGAGGGGGAGTTCTGCGCCCTGGTGCGCGAGGCCGGCGGCTCGGTGCACCGCTTCTCCAGCGGCGGGCCGCTGCGGCTCAACCTGCTCGACCCCCGCCTCTTCGGCGCCCGCGACGCCGGGGGCCGGGAGGGGCTGGTCCGCTCGGTGCTGCAGTTCCTCGCCGGGCGCCGCCTCACCCCGCAGGAGGGGTTCGCGCTGCGGGTGCGGCTGGCCCGCCTCCTCAGCGCCCCGCACGACGACGAGCGCGCTCCGACCGTCGTCGACCTGCGCGCGGCCCTGCTCACCGCGCCGGCGGACCCCGCGGCGCCGGTGCCCGAGGAGCCCACCGCCTCGACCGTCACCGAGGGCGAGCTGTTCGCCTGGGGGCGCGACCTCGGGCTGCTGCTCGACAGGCTCGTGCACGGTGACCTCGCCGGATTCGTTGACGGGCCCACCTCCGACACCGTCGACCTGGACGCCGACGTCGTCACCTGGGACCTGTCGGAGGTGGCGAGCACGCACCCCGACGTCGTCCCCGTGCTCATGGCCGCCTCGGCGGCGCTCGTGCTCGGCAGCTGGACCGCGCCCGGCAAGGGGTGGGGCGTCGTCGTCGTCGACGAGCTGTGGAACGCCTTCCGGGTGCCCGAGCTGGGCGTGGTGGTCCAGGAGGTGATGAAGAAGGCGCGCACCCTCGGCGTGGAGTTCCTGGGGGCCACCCAGCACCTGGTCGACATGCTTGAGGGCGGCAGCTTCGTCAGCGACGCCGACATCGTCGTGTCGTTCCGGCAGGAGCCCGTCAACGCCCGCGTCTTCGGGCGTCACCTGGGGTTCTCCGACGTCGAGGTCGACGCCCTGGAGCAGCTCGGCGCCCACCAGGCGGTGTGGAAGGTGCCCGGCGAGCCCGCCCGCGCCGTGCAGCACGTGCTGCACGGCTGCGAGCAGCGCATCGCCGACACCTCCCAGCGGCTCGTCTGAGGCGTGCCGGGAGTGGGGCTGCGCCGCCAGCTGTGGTGGTTCGCCGGCATCGCGACCGCCCTGGTCGTGGCGCTGGTGGCCGTGGCGGTGACGCTCGCGGGCGTGGTCGTGGTGGTCGGCGTGCTGGCCGCCCGAGACCCCCAGCGGGGGACGGCGCCCTCCACGTCGTCGGTGGCCGTGGCCGACGGCGCCGTGCCCCAGCGCTACCGCGCCGCCTTCGACTACGCCCTCACGCTCTGCCCCGCCCTGCCCGCTCCCGTGCTCGCGGCGCAGATCACCCAGGAGTCGGGGTGGGACCCCCGCGCGGTCAGCTCCGCCGGCGCTCGCGGGCTGGGCCAGTTCATGCCCGGCACGTGGAAGGAGCACGCCGTCGACGCGAACGGCGGGGGAGCGGAGATCACCGACCCCGCCGACTCCCTGGCCTCGGCCGCCGCCTACGACTGCCACCTGATCGACCAGGTGAGCGGCAAGGGGTACGACGGCGACGCGGTCTCCCTGATGCTCGCCGCCTACAACGCCGGGCCGGGTGCCGTGGCGCGGTACGAGGGGGTGCCGCCGCCGTCGTTCTCCGCGGGGCAGACCCACGACTACGTCGCGGCCATCACCGCGATGGCCGCGCGCGACACCGTGGAGACCGTCCCGGGCCTGGTGGTGGCGGGGTCCGTCCCGGAGCGGCCGCTGCCCGCGTGGCCGGTGGGCGCCGACGGGCTCGCACCGAACGCGGAGTTCGGGCGCCGGTGGCTGCAGGCGAGCTTCGGCGTCGTGGTGCCGGTGTCCTCGTGCGTCGCGAGCGCCGGGCACGTCGAGGACAGCTACCACTACGACGGCCACGCCTGCGACGTCATGGTCTCCACCGCCGGCTCCGTGCCCGACGCCGCGGGCACCCAGCTGGGGTGGGCCGTGGCGAACGCCCTCGTGGCCGACCACCGCGGCCTGGGGGTGGAGCAGGTGATCTGGCAGGGCCGGATCTGGACGGCGCAGCGGCCCACCTGGCGCGACTACGAGAACCCCCTGGGCTCCTCGGTGACCCTCGACCACCTCGACCACGTGCACGTCTCCTTCGACCGCGGGCGATGATCACGGGGTGCCGCGCCGCCTCCTCGACCCCGGGACGTCGACGCGCCGCACCCCGCAGGCCCGCGAGCGCCTCGCCGCGCACCCCATGACCACCGCTCTGCTCGACGCGGGGGAGTGCGCCTGCTGCTCGCCGAGCTCCAGCCCGCCGCCGCCGGTGCACCCGGCGCCCCCAGCAGCGCCAGGTCCTTCGAGCACCACTCCGCCGCGGCCATCGCCCAGGCCGGCCAGCTGCTTGCGCTCCTGCCGCCCGGCCCGACCGTCGACGACGCGGCCGCCGTCCCCGCCCGCAGCGACCTGCACGCCTGGAGCGACCCGGTCACCACGCGGGCCGGGGTGCTCTCGTGCGCGCTCGCGGCGTCGCACCCGTGGCTGCGTGACGTGCAGCGGCGCAACGACGCGGTGTACGACGCCGCGTGGGGCACCGCGCTCGCCGGGGTGCCGCGCGGCGCGGGCCGGGGGATGCGCGAGGGCGTCGCGCTCCGGCTGGTGGCGCACGGGGAGACGCCCGCGGACCAGCGGCTGGCCGACGCCGACCTCACCCGCGGCTGCGCGGCGCTGCTGCGCTCGCCCGGTCCACCACCGCGGTGCTCATGGCCCTCCTCGCGTGATGCGATGGGTGTCAGCTGGAGTTGAGGTGTGTCACGTCCGATGCACATGGGGGGGCGGTCCTCTTCGCGCTGTGGCGTCGTCCCGTCCCCCTCACCGGTCGAGCCGCGCACCTCGCGTCGGGCGCGGGCGCTGCCCCGGGCACGCTGAACGGCGGTGAGGGTCCTGGAGACCGTTCGCGGGGCTGAGGCGAGCGCGAAGGCGCTCACGAGGCTGCTCGACGAGAAGGACGACGCGCACCACGGCACCACCCACCCGTCTCGTGATCGGGTTCGACAGATGCTCGAGCACGCCGTGACGATGGTGGCGGAGGTGGACGCGCTGCTCGCTCGGTGAGCGCCGGTCATCGGAACCCCAGGAGGACCCCGTGAAGCTCGCCATCGTCGGCGGCGGCTCGACGTACACCCCCGAGCTGGTCGACGGCTTCCAGCGCTACCGCGACGTGCTGCCGCTCGACGAGCTGGTGCTCGTCGACCCCGACCCGCAGCGCCTGGAGCTAGTCGGCGGCATCGGGCGGCGCATGCTCGCCCGCGCCGGCCACCCGGCCCGGCTGACCACCACCAGCGACCTCGCCGCGGGCGTCGACGGCGCCGACGCGGTGCTGCTGCAGCTGCGCGTCGGTGGGCAGGACGCGCGGCACGCCGACGAGACGTGGCCCCACGAGGTGGGCTGCATCGGCCAGGAGACCACTGGTCCCGGCGGACTCGCCAAGGCGCTGCGCACCGTGCCGGTGGCCCTGGCCATCGCCGACGTCGTCCGGGAGCGCGCGAAGCCGGGCGCGTGGATCGTCGACTTCACCAACCCCGTCGGCATCGTCACGCGGGCGCTGCTGCAGGCCGGGCACCGCGCCGTCGGCCTGTGCAACGTGGCCATCGGGTTCCAGCGGCGCTTCGCCGCGGCGCTGGGGGTGCCCGCCGACGACGTGCAGCTCGGCCACGTGGGGCTGAACCACCTGACGTGGGAGCGCAGCGCGGTGGTCGGCGGCGTCGACAGGCTGCCGGGGCTGCTCGCGGAGCGGCTGCAGGAGGTGGCCGACGACGTCGAGCTGCCGCCCGCGCTGCTGGCGGAGCTGGGGTCCGTGCCGTCGTACTACCTGCGCTACTACTACGCGCACGACGAGGTGCTCGCCGAGCAGCTCACCAGCCCCACCCGGGCGGAGGCGGTGCGCGCCATCGAGCGCGAGCTGCTGGCCGTGTACGCCGACCCGTCGGTCGACACCAAGCCGGCGGCGCTGGAACGCCGGGGTGGGGCGTTCTACTCCGAGGCCGCCGTCGAGCTGCTGGTCGCGATGCGGGGCAGCCGGTGGGGTGGAGCCGCCGGCGGTCCCGTCGGCCGCCCGCGCGTGGTGGACCTGCGCAACGACGGCGTCCTGCCGTTCCTCCCGGACGACCACGTCATCGAGGTGCCCGCCACCTTCACGGGCGGCCGGTTCGTGGCCGAGCTGGTGGCGCCGCTGCCGGAGGCGGCCCGCGGGCTGGTCGCCGCCGTCGCCGGGTACGAGCGGCTGGCGCTGGACGCGGCCGTGCACGGGGGCCGCGGGCGGGTGCTCGCCGCGATGCGGGCGCACCCGCTGGTGCTGCAGCACGCCCGGGCCGAGAGGCTCACCGACCTGCTGCTCGCGCAGAACGCAGGGTTCCTGCCGTGGGCGCGGTGACCAGTCCGCGCGTGGTCGTCGCCGTCGACGGCGGCGGCAGCAAGACCGACGCCGTCGCCCTCGACCTCGAGGGCCGCGTGCTGGCCCGCGCCCGCGGCACGGGCAGCAACCCGCAGACCGTGGGGCTCGCCCCCTCGGTGGAGGTGGTGGGCGCCCTGGTGCGCGACGTGAGCGCCGCGGCCGGCGGCGCCGAGCGCGTGTCCGGCGTCGACCTCTACCTGGCGGGCATGGACCTGCCCGTGGAGGTCTCGACGTACGCGCGGGCCCTGGACGGCTGTGACTGGGCCGTGGACCCCCTGATCGACAACGACCTGTTCGCCCTCCTGCGCAGCGGCACGAGCGCCCCCGACGCGATCGCCGTGGTCTGCGGCACCGGCATGAACGCCGTCGGCCTGCGGGGCGACGGCGAGCGGGTGCGCTTCCCGGCGCTCGGCGCGCTCTCCGGAGACTGGGGCGGCGGGGCCGGCCTGGGGGCGGAGGCGCTGTGGCACGCCGCGCGCGCCGTCGACGGCCGCGGTCCTGCCACCGCTCTGGTCGAGGGCGTGTGCCGGGTGATGGGCGTCGCGTCGGTGCTGGAGGTGGTGGAGCAGATCCACCTGGGACAGCGCCCGGGGTCGGACCTCAACCGCATGGCCCCGGAGGTCTTCCGCGCCGCCGGGGCCGGAGACGAGGTGGCCGGTGCGCTGGTCGACCGGCAGGCCGACGAGGTGCTCGCCTTCGTCGCGGCGATCGTCAGGCGGCTCGACCTGGCCGCCGAGCCGGTGCCCGTGGTGCTGGGCGGCTCGGTGCTGCAGGCCGGGCACGCCCGCCTCACCGAGCGGACCACCCGGGGGATCCTCGCCCTGGCCCCGCACGCCCGCGTGCTGCGCCCGAGCGGGGCGCCCGTCACGGGCGCGGCGCTGCTGGCGCTGGAGCGGGCCGGTGCCGGCGCAGCGGCGCTGGACCGCGCGCGCTCCGAGCTGGAGTCACCCGCGACGCCGTGATCATGCAGAGGACCCGCACCTCGAGCCCCGAGGTGCGGGTCTTCTGCATGATCACCGGGAGCTGGTCCAGACGGTCCAGGTGCGGCCGCCTTCGGGGGAGCTGACCTGCGCCGCCTGCTCGAACCCCAGCCCGGGCATCTGCGGCTCGAGCTCGCGGCCCGTGGCCGAGGAGCCGTCGAAGAAGACCACCGAGAAGTCACCGGCGGAGAGGGCGGCCTCGTAGGCGGCGGCGTCGACGAGCCCGTCGCGCTGGTAGGCGCCGGGGTAGAAGGCGCCCCAGCGCTGCGACGGCACCTGCTCCCACAGCGGGTACTGCATCGTCTCGGGGTTGTCCCCGGCCACGCCGGCGCCCGGACGCTGCTCGACCAGCGGCACGAGGACGTCGCGCAGGGGGTCGGAGCTGGCCCAGCTGCCGAAGAGCCGCGAGGCGGTGCCCGCCCCGAGCGCGACGGCGACGACGAGCGCTGTCACCACCAGCGCCGAGGCCCACCACGCGCGGGCCGCGGCGACGAGCACCCCGGCGGCGACCGCCCCGAGCACCGTCCCGAGCGCCGGGGCCTTGTAGAGGGAGACCTGCTCGCCGGTGACCACCTGCAGCACCGCGGGGGCGAGCGCCCCGAGCCCGAGGGCGGCGCCCAGCAGGGGCCGGTGACGGAAGAGGACGACGGCGCCCGCGACGGCCAGCAGCAGCGGGAGGCCTGCGTCGCGGAGCACCTCGAGCGCCAGCTCCGACGCGGGGGCGGGTGCCACGGGCTGCCGGGCCAGGGTGCTGGAGACGAACCCGGCCACCAGCCCGCGGCCCCAGGTCAGCGCCGAGAGCAGCAGCACGAGCGCGCCCGTCCCGGCGGCGACCGCCGCGACGCGCACGGCCCGGGGGCGACCGACCGCGGGCGCCGCGCCCACCAGGGCGAGCAGCACGAACGGCACCGCGATGCCGGAGGTGTACTTCAGCAGCACCGCGAGCCCCAGCAGCGCGCCGGCGCCAGCGCCCCACCAGGCCCAGCGCGACCCACCCCGTCGCACGGCGTGCAGCCCCAGCGCCAGCGCCCACGCCAGGCAGGCGTACGCGGCGGCGTCCATCGACGCGAAGTGCCCCAGCGCCAGCAGCGGCCCCGTCGCTGCGACCGCCAAGGCCGCGCCCGCCGCGGCGCGCCGCGCGGCCCTCGCGGTGCCGCCAGCGCCAGCGTCGTCACCGTCGCCGTCGCCGTCGTCGTCGCTATCGCTGTTCAGGGCGCCCCCGAGCAGGTGCATGACGCTGCTGGCCGACCACGCCACAGCCGCCGTCGTCGCCAGCAGCAGCACCGTCGACGCGGTCCGCACCAGGCCGAGCCCACCCGCGCTGTCGAGCAGGGCCGCCAGCACCGGGTAGAGCTGCGGCGCACCGGTGAACCAGCCCTCGGGGGCGGAGGTGAGCGGCGGGCCGCCGGCCCGGTCCTGGAGGAGCCAGTGGCCGGTGGCCAGGTACAGCGCCTCGTCCTGGAAGGCCGAGTTGTGCAGGCGCAGCGCGATCACCGCCTGGAGGGCCAGCGCGAGCACCACCAGCGGGTTCCGGCGCGCGAGGGCGACCACGCGCGAGCGCGGCGTCGGCGGCGGAGCGGGCGGTCCTGTGGCGGGGGTGGTCGCCTGGTCGGTGCTCACGGGGGTCCTCCGTGCCTCGCGGTCGGGTGGGAGCACCACCGCGTCGCTGGGCCGGTGCTGGCCGTCCCGCAGGACGGCGCGCTCTCCGACGGTAGGCGCGTCGAGCCGCTAGAGCGAACTCCGCGCGGCGGCGGGAGGGACCACCGGGAGGCTGCCGGTGGTCGTGACGTCGAACGGCGTCAGGCCCGCGGGCACCGTCAGCAGCACCACGTGCACGGGGGCGCCCAGGGGGGCCAGCGCGGTGGTGGCCTCGTCGGCGAGCGCGCGCGAGCTCGACCCGTACGGGGCCACCAGCACCACCTGGGCGGCGCGGGTGGCGTCGACGTAGCGCCACCACGGCTGGTCGAGGTTGACGACGACGAGGTGCGCCGACCCGGCCCCGGCCGGAGCCACCATCGAGGCGGCCTCGCCGCGGGTGGCGCCGGGGGCCACGAGCACCACCACCTGCTGGCCGGCGGCCAGCGCGCTGCCCACAGCGGCGCGCAGGGGGAGCAGCGCCGAGGTGCCCACCGGGTCGCGGGGCACCTCGAGGTAGGAGCCGAGGCCGCGCCGCGCGAGGCGGCGCCCCGTCGCGCGGGTCAGGGCGTGACCGCGCCGTCCGGCGAGAGCCGTGGCCAGCGCGGCCACGAGCAGGGCGGTGACCACGAAGGCGACCGCGGCGTCGCGCCAGGCCCGTCCTGCGGTGCTGGCGGGGACGACGTCGGGCAGCGCGACGGCCTGACCGGAGCTCATGAGCGCCGGGGGCTGGGCGCGCTCGATGCGGCTCAGCTGCTGGACGCGCAGCTCGGCGTCGGCGGCGAGGCGGTTGGCGTCGGCGGAACCGGGGGCGGTGGCGTTGACCTGGGCGAGCTGGGCCTGGACGGCGGCCAGCTGCTCGTCGAGCTGGTCGGTCCAGGTCTGGACCGCCGCGGTGTGCTCGGCGAGCACCGCGGGCTCGAGGGCGGGGAGGACGGCGGCGGCCACCTCCTGCGCCTGCTCCGTGGAGGTGCCGGCGCCCGAGGTGGTGACGGTGACGTCGACGACGCCCGGCGTCTCGCCCAGCGCGACGGCGATGCGCTCCGAGGCCTGCTCCGCGGTCCAGCCGGTGCCGGCCGCGGCGGTGGCCAGCAGCTCGGGGTCGGTGGCCGCAGCGACGTAGGCGGCGGCGACGCGGGCGGCGTCGTCGGGGTCGGTGGTGTCACCGGCAGACCCCGGGACGACGACACCGCTGGTGGTGGCGCGGTGCACCACCTCGGCGCGGGCCCCCAGCGGGCCGGTGAGGAGGCCGACGAGCAGGGCCACCGGCAGCGCGACCGCCAGGGCGAGGGGGGCGTGGCGGGCGAGCTCCCGCAGCAGGCCGGTGGCCCGGCTGGAGGCGGCGGGGACGCGGCGCCCCCGGACCCAGCGGGAGGGCCGCGCGGCGCGGGGCGCCGGGGCCTGGGGCGGGCCGGGGGGCGCCGTGGGGGAGGCGGCGGGGGAGGCGGCGCCCCCGCGGGCGGGGTCGGCGTCGGGGCGCTGGGGAGCCGTCGCGGTCACAGCAGGCAGGTCCTTGTCGTCCGAGGGGGCCGCTGGCCCCCGGGGTGCGGGAAGGAGGCGCGAGACGCGCGCGACCACCCAAGCACGCAGCGCCTGCCGGAGCGGCACCCGACGATCACCAGCGGTGCGAGAGGGACCGTTCGGAGGGTGCTGCTCACGCCGCGTGCTCTGGCGACCACGCGCGGCGCGCCGGTGCTGGGTCTGTGCCGACGCCGCCCGCGCGCCTACCGTGGTGGGCCAGCGCGGCCGACGGCCACTGGCCACCGGGGGAGTCCATGAGCACCGACGACGTCTACGGCCAGCCACCGCACACCGGGCCCCAGCCCCAGGGGACGCCGGGGTACGGCGTGCAGCCCTACGCCGGACAGCCGCACCCGGGGCAGCCCCCTGCGTACGGACCGCCGCCGGGGTACGGGATGGGCCAGACGGTCTTCCCCCAGCCGTACAAGGACACGACTGCCGCGTGGCTGTTCTGGGTGTTCCTCGGCGGGTTCGGCGCCCACGACCTCTCCCTGCGCCACACCGGCGCCGGCGTCGCCAAGCTGTGCCTGAACCTGCTGGGCTGGCTGCTGACGCTGGTGCTCATCGGCTACGTGCTGCTGTTCGCGCTCTTCGTGTGGTGGGTCGTCGACGCCTGCCTCATGAGCAGCCGGTTGCAGCAGGTGAACAACCGGATCTACGCGCACGACCGCGCCATCGGCGCCGCTCACTGACCCCACCGGCCGCTCGTCCGGTCGCTCCGCAGATGTGCCCCATCAGCGTGACCGCCCGGTCACTCCGAAGGGGCGCTTCTGCGGAGCACCGCTCAGCCCTCGGGCCGGGCCGCGGAGCCCGCCACCTGTCGGCGGAACCCCGGGCAGAACCGGCCGGGTGGAGATCCGGACCCTTGGAGCGGCGTCAGCCGGTGGGCGTGAAGACCGTCATCGTCGGTCGGTGCCGCGTTCCCGAGCCGTCTTCGCTGCTCAGCACGGTGAAGCTGGTGACCCGCCCGACCGCCGGGGTGGCCAGCACGTGGTCGATCGGCATCGCCAGCAGCGGCGGCAGTCCCGTCCGCCACGTGCCCACCCCAGCGCTGTGCCGCAGCGACGCGGCGTCTGCGCAGAGGCCGAGGCGCGGACCGCCGAAGTCGTCGACGCTCGCGTTGAAGTCGCCGGCCACCAGCACGGGCGAGGTGGTGGAGCACCTCGCCGCGACCCAGTCGACGTCGCGCTCCCACCCCGGCAGCCCTGGCCCCACCGGCCAGGGGGCGTGCAGCGCCAGCACCGTCGGCAGCGACGCGTTGTCGGGAACCAGCTCGACCGCCTTCCTCGGGTCGGGGCCCGGCAGTGCGGTGTAGCGCCCGGCGAGGCCGGGGGAGGCCCACACCGCGACCTGCTCCGACGGCAGCTCGTCGTTGACGCGGACCATGCGCTGCCCAGCGGCGGTGAAGGCGGCGCGGTAGTCGTCGTCGGTGCGTAGCGCCTGCTGCGGCAGGACGACGAGGTCCGCGTGCTGCGCCACCGCCAGCTCCGCCACGACGTCCGGCGTGGTGAGTCGCCCGTTGGTGTTCCACTCCAGCACCCGCAGCTGCCCGGCGGCCGGTGCCGCGACCGGCTCGCCGACCACCCCGCGCGCGAGCACCACGGGTAGGTGCAGGCCCACGGCGAGAGCGAGTGCAGCGGCGAGCGGCAGTCCGAGCCGCAGCCGCACGACGCGCGTGACCAGCAGGAGCAGGACGACGACGAGGGCCGCGCTCGCGGCGACCGCCAGGGCCCCGCGCGCGGGGAGCGCCGGGGCGATGACCTGCCAGCGTTCGACGCCGACGTGCGGAGCGGCGAAGAGGACCACGGCGCCCGCCGCCACGAGGGCGGCGAGCACCCGCACCGCTACCACGGCCGCTCTCCGCACGGGTCGGCCGTCCGCGGCCCGCCTGGGTGTCCTCCGAGCGGGGCCAGCGCCCGGGTGTCCGTGCTCTGCGTTTTCCTGGTCAGTTGTCGACACCCTCTCGGGGCTCTGCGGGCGCAAGACCCCGGTAGTCGATCGCCAGCGTCGAGAGCGTCAGCTCAGGGACCGAGCACGGTGCTGCTCGCAGCTCGCCACCTAGCGCTCCACGGGCCGATAGGCGTCACACCGACCGCTTCCAGCGCGTCGTGCCCCAGCACCGACCACGCCGGCCGGGGCGCCGGGCGCACGAAGGCGGCGGACGTGGTCGCGGAGACGACGTCGCGGTCCAGCCCCGCGGAGCCGACCACCTCGCGGGTGAAGCCGTACCAGCTCGTCGAGCCGCTCGACGTCGCGTGGTACGTCCCTGCTGGGGCGCCGACGTCCAGGAGGTCGGCGATCACCCGTGCGACGTCGACGGTCCACGTCGGCTGGCCGATCTGGTCGTCGACCACGCTGACAGCGCCGCGCTCCCGCGCCAGCTTGAGGATGGTCTTGGGGAAGCACGGGCCACCCGCGCCGTAGAGCCATGCGGTCCGTAGAACGAGGGTGTCGGGGCATGCGCGGCGGGCCGTGCGCTCGCCGTCGGCCTTCGTGCGCCCGTAGACGGACTTGGGGGCCACAGGTGCGTCTTCCGCGTACGGCTCCGTGGCGTCGCCGGCGAAGACGTAGTCCGTCGACACCTGCACCAGCCGCGTTCCGGCCTTGGCGCACGCCGCGCCGATGTACCCGGGAGCCACGGCGTTGAGGTCAGCCGCCGCCTCGGGGTCCGTCTCCGCGGCGTCCACCGCCGTGTAGGCGGCGCAGTTGATGACCGTGTCGTGGCCCGGCACCAGCTCGGCCAGCGCGCGCGGGTCCAGCACGTCCAGGTCGGCGCGCGTCGCCGCCGTCACCTCGTGGCCACGCTCGCGGAACAGCGCCACGACGTCCTGCCCGAGCATGCCGCCCGCGCCGGTGACCAGGACCCTCATCGGACCAGCGCCGGGTAGGTGGGCAGCAGGCCGGCCTCGCGGGCCTGCGCCAGCGTGGGGGCCTGCTGGTCCTTGGCGGACAGCTCGTAGGTCAGCGGCTCACCGTTGCGCCCGACCGTCGGCCACTCGATGCCCAGCTCCGCGTCGAGCGGGTGCGTGCCGTGCTCAGCGGTCGGGTTGTAGCCGGTGGAGCACAGGTAGGTCACGGTCGAGCCGTCCTCGAGGGAGCAGAAGCCGTGGCCCAGGCCCTCGGAGAGGTAGACGGCGCGGCGGTCGACGTCATCGAGCAGCACCGAGGTCCACTGGCCGAAGGTGGGGGAGCCCACGCGGATGTCGACGATGACGTCGAGCACCGCCCCGGCCGTGCACATCACGTACTTGGCCTGCCCCGGGGGTACGTCGGCGTAGTGGATGCCGCGCAGCACGCCCGCCGCGGAGACTGAGCAGTTCACCTGCTCCACGAAGAGCGGGTGGCCGACGGCCTCGACGAAGGCGTCGGACCTGAAGGCTTCGAGGAAGGTGCCGCGGTCGTCACCGAACTGCTTCGGGGTGAACGACCAGGCGCCCTCGAGGGGAAGGGCCTCGATCTGCACCCGTCGACGGTAGTGGGGGAGGGGCCCCCTCCCGGGGGAGGTTGCGCCGGTCGGGAGCGGCAACCACTCGGGCGGAGCGAGCAGCCCAAGTGCCCTTCACCTGGTCGGCGGCACCGATACCGTGCGTGACGTGAAGGGGATCATCCTGGCCGGCGGCTCGGGCACGCGCCTGCACCCGCTGACGCTCGGCACGAGCAAGCAGCTGGTGCCGGTCTACGACAAGCCGATGGTCTACTACCCGCTCTCCACGCTGATCGCCGCCGGCATCGACGACGTGCTGGTCATCACCACCCCCCACGACGCCCCGGCCTTCCAGCGGCTGCTCGGTGACGGCTCGCAGTTCGGCATCGCCATCAGCTACACCGTGCAGGCCGAGCCCAACGGGCTCGCGCAGGCGTTCGTGCTCGGCGCGGACTTCGTCGGCGGCGACACCGTGGCGCTCGTGCTCGGCGACAACATCTTCTACGGCCCCGGCCTGGGCACCCAGCTCTCGCGCTTCGTCGACATCGACGGCGCCTCGATCTTCGGCTACTGGGTGGCCGACCCGACGGCGTACGGCGTCATCGAGTTCGACGCGTCGGGCAAGGCGGTCTCCCTGGAGGAGAAGCCGGCCGCGCCGCGCTCCAACTACGCCGTGCCCGGCCTGTACTTCTACGACAACGACGTGCTCGCCATCGCGCGCGACCTGCAGCCCTCGGCGCGCGGCGAGTACGAGATCACCGACGTCAACCGCACCTACCTCGAGCAAGGACGCCTCTGGGTCGAGGTGCTGCCCCGCGGCACCGCGTGGCTCGACACCGGCACCGTCGAGTCGCTGATGGACGCCGGCACCTACATCCGCACCATCGAGCAGCGGCAGGGCCTGAAGATCGGCGCGCCCGAGGAGGTCGCCTGGCACATGGGCTTCCTCTCCGACGCCGACCTGAGAGAACGGGCCGAGCCGCTCGTGAAGTCGGGCTACGGCGCGTACCTGCTGTCGCTGCTCGACCGCCGCGACCCGGTGGCCTCCGGCGGCTTCGGAGGGGAGACGCTGTGAGGCTGCTCGTCACCGGCGGCGCCGGGTTCATCGGCGCCAACTTCGTGCACGCCACCGCGCAGCAGCGGCCCGACGTCGAGATCACCGTGCTCGACAAGCTGACCTACGCGGGAGACCGCGCCACGCTGGCGTCCGTCACCGAGGGCTCGGACCCGCGGGTGCGGCTGGTGGAGGGCGACGTCGCCGACTCCGCCCTGGTGCAGCGGCTGGTCGGCGAGCTGGCGGACTCCGACGGGCCGGGCGCCGTCGTCCACTTCGCCGCGGAGAGCCACAACGACAACTCCCTGCACGACCCGTGGCCCTTCGTGCAGACCAACCTCCTCGGCACGTACGCGCTGCTCGAGGCGGTCCGCGAGCACGGGGTGCGGCTGCACCACGTCTCTACCGACGAGGTCTACGGCGACCTGCCCCTCGCCGACCCCTCCGACGACCCGGAGCGCTCGAAGTTCACCGCGGAGACGCCGTACAACCCCTCTTCGCCGTACTCGGCGACCAAGGCGGGGTCGGACCTGCTGGTGCGCGCGTGGGTCCGCTCGTTCGGGGTGCAGGCGACCATCTCGAACTGCTCCAACAACTACGGACCCTGGCAGCACGTGGAGAAGTTCATCCCGCGCCAGGTCACCAACATCATCGACGGCGTGCGGCCCAAGGTGTACGGCGCCGGCACCAACGTCCGCGACTGGATCCACGTCGAGGACCACAACCGCGCCGTCTGGGCGGTCCTGCAGCGCGGGCGGATCGGGGAGACCTACCTCATCGGCGCCGACGGGGAGGCGAACAACCTCCGGGTGGTGCGCACCCTGCTGGAGCTGGCGGGGCAGGACGCCGACGCGTACGACCTCGTCGCCGACCGCCCCGGTCACGACCTGCGGTACGCCATCGACGCGTCGCTGCTGCGCGACGAGCTCGGCTGGCGGCCCCTGCACCGCGACCTGCGCTCCGGCCTCAAGGCGACGCTGGAGTGGTACCGCGACAACGAGGCCTGGTGGCGCCCCCGCAAGGCGGCCACCGAGGCCAAGTACGCCCAGCTCGGCCGCTGACCCCTCTCCTCCGCCCCGCCCCCCTCAGCGACGATCAAGCGCCTCAGCGCCACCTCCCAGGCTCGACCGAGTGCTCCCGTCCGCCGGGGGGCCTGGGGGCAGGGCACGATGCCCTGATGCCCCTCGACGCACGCCCTTCCCTCGTCGTCGCCGTCCTCGTCGGGCTCGCGCTGGTGGCGCTGACGCTGCAGTGCCTCGCGGTGCTGGTGCAGGCGCCCGTTCCGCACGAGGGGTGGCGCGTCGGGCTCAGCGCCGTCGTGGTCACCGGGGTGTGGTGGCTGCTGAACGGGCCCCTCGAGGGGCCGATCCTGCTGACCTTCTCGCCCGAGCACGGTTTCACCCTGGGAGACCTGGTCGCTGTGCCGGCGCTGCTGGCCGGCGGCGCGGTGCTCGCCCTCGCCGTCCCCGCGCCTGCCTGAACTGCCACGCACGGGCGACTGCACGTGGCGCGGAGGCGCTTGATCGTCGCGGGAGGGGTGACGGAGCGGTCACCGCGAAGGGGCGCATCCGCGGAGCCGCCTCCAACCGCAGGACCAGGCGGTATGTCGGATGTGTCCCCCTGGAGGTGTCACTTGAGGGCGACACGGCGCGCGCCACGCCCCTGGCGGGTTTGATCTTGCCTCGGAGGGGTACAACTGGCGCATGCTCATCGTCGCGCTGGTCGGCCTGTGGGTCGTGGTCGCCCTCGGTCTGGCCCTGGTGGTCGGGCGCTCGCTCGCCATCTCCGGCAAGTCAGACCGCTGGAGGCACGGCCACCGCGAGGTCCGAGACCTCCGGAAGCTCAAGCCCGTCCCGGACCTCGCCGAGGTCCGCACCCTCAGGCCCCGCGGCAGGTCCGCCGCCTGAGCACCCACTCCCACGACTTCTGCGGGCGCGGGCTCCTCACCAGGTGAGGGGCTCGCGCCCGCAGCGTTCGCAGACGTAGGCGGGCTCCCCGGCGTCCTGCCGGAGCGTGGCGGGGTAGAGCACCCACCGGTGCCACCCCAGCCGGCAGCGCCACGACATCCCACGATGGTGCGCCGGGCGAACGGTGACCGGCCAGACCAGATCGGGTGACGACGGCGGGCCGGTGCGCGAACGCACCGGCGTCCAGCACGCTCACAGGCTCCGTGGACCTACCGCCCGGTCGCACGGCCTAGAACTGGGTCCGTGGACATCTGGCTCGTCGCCGTTCTCGTCGCCTGGATCCCGGTCGCCGCGCTGCTGGCGCTGCTGGTCGGGCGCACCGTCGCCCAGTCCGAGGCACGGGAGCGCCTGGTCACGCGTCGCCTGCGTGCGGGTGACCCCGTTCCCGTCGTCGTCCCGCGGCAGGTGCATGCGCACGCCGCGGCTCGCCGCCACCTGGCGTCCTGATCACGGACGGGGGGCGGTCCCCAGGGGCGGGCGGAGCGCCGCCGGCGCGCCCACCACGGGGGTGACCGGCAGCTCCACCGGCAGGACGACGGGCTCGGTCTGCTCGGAGCGGGGCTGCGGCACGGCGGGGCCGTCGAGCACGTCCTGCACCACCCGCGCCATCGAGGCCGTGAAGGCGGCGCGCGAGAACGTCTCGGCGTGCGCGCGCACCCGGCGGGCGTCGTACGCGGCGGCGTCGAAGGCGCGCAGCACCTCGGCCCAGCGGTCGACCTCGGCCTCGTCGTCGCCGGCGGCCGCGGGGCCCGCCATCGGGGCGACCAGCTCACCGGTCAGGCCGGGCAGCACCGTGTCGAGGTTGCCCCCGGCGCGGACGCCGATCACCGGCGCGCCGCAGGCCTGGGCCTCGACGGGGACGATGCCGAAGTCCTCCACGCCCGGCATGAGCAGCGCGCGGCAGCGCCGGAAGAGGTCGCGCAGCTCGTCGTCGTCCACCCGGCCCACGAACGTCGTCTCCGGACCGGCGAGCGCCTGCGCCTGCCGCAGCGCGCGACCCTCGCCGGCCACCACCAGGCGGACCCCGGCGCGCGCCGCGGCGCGGACGGCCAGGTCGGGGCGCTTGTAGGGCACCAGCCGGCCGGCGAGGAGGAAGAATTCCTCGCGGGGCACGGACGCGTCGGGTCGGTAGAAGCCGGTGTTCACCGGCGGAGCGACCACCTGCGCCTCGCGGCCCCACCAGGTGCGGATCCGCTCGGCGACGGCGCTGGAGTTGGCCAGCAGCGTGTGCACCTGCTGGGCCGCCGCCACGTCGAACGGCTTGAACGCGCTCGAGAACGCCGCGAGGCCCGCAGCGCCCAGGCCTGCGCCCTCGCCGCGGCGCATCGACGCCTCCCAGATCCACCGCGCGGGGCTGTGCACGTACGCGACCACGGGGGCGCCACCGGCCCGGACGGCCACCTGCGTGGCGAACGCGTGGTGGCTGGCGATGACGACGTCGGACGCCGGCAGGCGCATCGCGCGCATCGCCAGCGGCAGCGCTGGCAGCAGGTGCGCGTACCGGCTGCCGCGCAGCAGGCGGCTCAGCGGGGTGGAGCGCACGCGGTGCTCGAGGTCGGCGGGCATGACGCCCGGCAGCGCCACCGGCGCGTGCAGGGGTGCCTGGGGCCAGCGTCGGGCCATCGCCTCGACCACGGCCTCGGAGCCGGCGAACTCCGTGAAGCGCTCGTGGACGATCGTGACACGCGGGGAAGCGGGCATGCGGGCACCTTCCATGGGGCTCGTACCCGGCCATCCTGGCGCACGGGTCTGCCGCCCGAGGGGCGTTCCGCTAGATCCGGCGTGTCCGAACCGGTGCAAGATCGCCGAAAAGGGGCGTCTGGTGCTCCTGTGGCCCCTGCCGGTCGGAAAGCGCTCCTGAAGCCCATGATCACGTGCGGGGGTGGGGGAGGACAGCGCGGACGGTCTCGGCAGCGACCGCGTCCCAGGTGCGGGGGTGCGCGCGCGGCGCCGGCCGGGGCGCCCCGGGTGCCAGGTGCTCGACGACGGCGCGCGCCCACGCCTCCACGTCGGTCGCCGCGACGTGCCGCGCCGTGCCCCCGCTGACCTCCACCAGCGCCGGGTCGAGGGAGGTCACCAGCGGCGCGCCCAGGTCGAGGGCCTCCTGCGCCGGCAGGCCGTACCCCTCCACCAGGCTCGGGGCCAGCACCACCGCGGCGTTCTCGTAGCACCAGCGCAGGGCCGCGTCGTCGACCCCCTGCAGCTGCACGAGGTGCCCCGACGCCACCAGCCGGGCGTGGTCGGGCCCGTACGCCTCCTCGCCCCACGGCGGCGGACCCACCAGCGCGAGGGCCGCGTCGGCGTGCTCGGGGTGGGTGTCCACCGCGCGGGCCCACGCCGAGACGGCCGTGGCGAGGTTCTTGCGGGGGGAGGAGTCGCCCACCACCAGCCCGAACCGCCGCCCCGCCAGCTGCGGCACCGGGGTGGCGGGCGCCTCCAGCAGCGCCGGGCCCGTCGCCGACAGCACCACCGCGGCGCGGTCCGCCACCTGCGGGTGGTGCGCCAGCAGCGCGGCGCGCGTCGCCTCCGAGACGCACACCAGCGCGTCGGCCTGGCGGATCGAGGCGGCGTACGGCCGCTGCAGCAGCACCCGCTTGGCCGGCGGGAAGTCCTGCGGGCGGTCGGCGAGCACCATGTCGTGCACCGTCAGGGCGGTCCGCGCCCCCACTCCGCGCGGCACCAGGTGCTTCACGCCGTGGACGACGTCGAACGCGCCGTCGGCCAGACCCAGCCCGCCGAGGCGCGTCCCGAGCACCCACCGCTCCCACGCCGGGAGCGCCTTGTCGGCCGCCGCGGGAGCCGCGTGCACCCGCGACGCGTCCCCGCCGACCAGGGCCGCCAGCGGCTGCGCGGCCGCCGCTGAGGTGAGCAGGTGCAGCTCGACGTCGTCGCGCCGCTCCAGCGCCCTGGCCAGCTCGACGGTGTACCTGACGATGCCGCCGAGACGGCCGCTGGCGGGGACGTGGCTCGCCATCAGCAGCCACCGGGCTCGTCGCGTCACCCGCCCAGGACTACCACGGAGCCGCTCGCGAGCAGCCACCCCGCGGTCCCACCCCGCAGCCCCGCAGCCGACCGCCGTGCGCCACGCTGGCTCCCGTGCCCGACCAGAGCGACCTGACCGACGCACGCGCTGCACCCGGTGTCTCGGTGGTGATGGCGACGTACGACGGGGCGCGCCACCTGCGGGAGCAGCTCGACAGCATCGCCGCGCAGACGCTGCAGCCGTGCGAGCTCCTCGTCGGCGACGACGGCTCCACCGACGACACGCTGCGCGTCCTCGAGGAGTTCGCCGCCACCAGCGCGTTCCCCGTGCACGTGGTGCGCAACCCCACCAACCTCGGCTTCGCCGACAACTTCCTCGAGACCGCCCGCCGGGCGCGCGGCCGCTACATCGCCTTCAGCGACCAGGACGACGTGTGGCTGCCCCGCAAGGTCGAGGAGTCGGTGGCGGCGATCGTCGCCCACGACGCCGTGATGGCCACCCACCAGGTGGTGCTCGTGGACGTCGAGGGCACCCCGATCCGCCTCGACCCGCAGCTCATCACCCACGACGCCGTGGTCGAGCCCGGCGCGTCGGAGCCCTTCGGCCTCTACTTCGGCTTCGCCATGACCATCGACGCCCGCCTGCTCCAGCTGCTCCCGCACGCCGAGCGCGGCACCGACACGTACACCGCCACCAAGGTGCTCCCGCACGACCGGTGGGTCTACTTCCTCGCCACCAACTTCGGCCGCAGCGCGCTCATCGCCCACCCGCTGGCGCACTACCGCCAGCACCCCACCCAGTCGTACGGGGTGCGACCCGTGCCGTTCGTGCAGCGGTACCGCAACAAGGTGGCCGAGGGTTCCGAGCGGCTCGACTTCCTCTCCCGCACCGCCGCGCACCGCGCCGAGCTGGCCACCCGCCACGCGCCGTCCGCCCCCGCCAGCGTTCTCGACCGCGGGGTCTGGCGCGCCGTCGTCGAGCGGTACGAGCGGGTGGCGCGGCTGTACGCCCTGCGCAGCGAGCTGCACCGCGCCGCCGGGCTGCCCGCCAGGGCCCGCCTGCTCGCGAGGCTCGCGGCCGCCGGCACCTACGCCCCGGTCACCCGCGGCGGGCTCGGGCGCCGCCGGCTCGCCGAGGACGTCGTGCTCGGTCTCCTGAGGGCGAGCTGGCTGTGAGCGCGCCCGCCGCCCAGCGGGACGGTCAGCCCCGGGTCGCCGTCGTCCTCGCCTCCGCGGGGCGCCCCGAGCTGCTGGGGGAGGTCGTCGCCGACCTCGCCCACCAGACCCTCCCCGGCCTGGGCGTCGACGTCCGCGTCGTGGTGTCCGTGCCCGACGCCGCGAGCCTGCCCGCCGCGCCGCTGCCCGACCACGTGCGCGTCGTCCACGCCCGCGGCCTCACCAGCCAGCGCAACGCCGGCCTCGACGCCGTGCCCGACGCCACCCACGTCTTCTTCTTCGACGACGACGCCGTGGTCCGCCCCGACTACCTCGCCGAGGCGATGCGCTTCTTCGCCGCCCACCCCGACGTCGTCGCCCTCACGGGGCGGGTGCTCCTCGACGGCGCCGTCGGCGACGCCGTCGACCCCGAGACCGCCCGCGCCGCCCTCGAGCGCTCCACCACCGAGCCCCTCGGCGGCACCTGGCAGCCCAGCCTCACCCTCTACGGCTGCAACTTCGCCGTCCGCCGCGACGGCGTGGCCCACGAGCGCTTCGACGAGCGGCTGCCCCTGTACGGCTGGCTCGAGGACCACGACTACGCCCGCCGCATGCTGCGCCACGGGCCGCTGGCCTCCGTCGACGACTGCGTCATCGTCCACCGCGGCGTGAAGTCCGGCGGTCGGACCGCCCACCGCCGCCTCGGGTACGCCCAGGTCATGAACCCGGCGTACTTCCTGCGGCACGGCAGCTTCCCGCCGCTGCTCGCCCTCGACGAGGGAGGACGGCGCGTCGCCAAGAACGCCGTGCTCGCGCTCGCGGGCCCCGAGCGCCGGTGGCGCCGCCAGCGCCTGCGCGGCAACCTCCTGGCCGCCGCCGACGTGCTCCGCGGCCGGTTCACCCCCGAGCGGATGGCGCAGCTGCCCCCCGACGGCCCGTCCTGACCCCCTCCGACTCCTCCACCCCCCCTCCGCGACGATCAAGCACCTCAGCGCCACAACGAGTGGCGCTGAGGTGCTTGATCGTCGCGGGGAGGGGGATCAGGTGTAGGCGCGGACCCAGTCGACGTAGAGGTCGCTCGTGCCGCCGGTGGGGCCCAGGTCGACGGGCCAGCCGCCGCCGAGCGCCATGTCGAGCAGGAAGAACATCGGCTCGTCGGAGCGCCCCAGGCCTCGCCGCTCGGCCACCTGCACGCCGTCGACGTAGAACGTCGCGCCGTCGGGTGTCACCCGGACCCCGAAGTCGTGCCACCCCTGCGACCAGTCCGGCAGCGACGGCGGCGACAGGCACGACGACGCCGTGGAGCCGGAGTCGTCGGGGGCGCCCCAGTCGTGGAGCGTGTGGCAGGTGAACGAGGTGTCGTGACCGTACAGCTCGACGGCGTCGACCTCGCCTGCCGTGCTGTTGTCGGGTGTGGCCGACTGGCTGTTCAGCATCCAGAACGCCGGCCAGGTGCCCTTGCCGGCACCGGAGAGCATCCGCGCCTCGAAGTAGCCGTACTGCGCGCTGAACCCCGCCGCACCGACCCGCGCCGAGCTGAGGATGCCGCCCGCGTGCTGCTGGCCGTAGGGCCTCTCGACGGCGAGGTCGCCGATCGGCTGGGCGCGCAGCCGCAGGTACCCGCCCTGGGAGTCGGCCTGGGCGTCGCCGCCGGCCAGCGTCGCGACGGTGTCAGCGCCCAGCGCCGGGTCGGGGAAGACCGCGTCGCCGAACTGCGCCCCGCCCCAGTGCTCGGGCTTGGTGGCCGCGTACACGGCGCCCGCCCCGGTGCCGCTGACCGGCAGCGGCCCGGCGAAGTCGTCCTCCCACTGGAGGGTCATCCCGGCGGGGGCGTGGCCGGCGTCGTCGGTCGGCTGGCCCCCGCCGTGCACCAGCTGCACCTGCAGCGGGGTGGTGTCACCGGAGGCCTGCGTCACGTCGAGGGCGAACGGCCCGGCCGGGAAGGCGCTCGTGTCGACGACGAGCTGGGCGCGCCCGTCGGCGTCCGCCGTCGCGCTCGCCACCTCGACCGGCTCCGCCTCGGCGCCCGCGCTGGCTGTCGTGGCAGCGCTGCCGGCGGTGGTGGCCGCGGTGGTGGCCGTCACGACGGCGCCCGGCTGCCCGCTGACCACGACCTCGGCGGAGCCGCCGACCACTGAGCCCACCGCGGGGCACACCAGCGCCAGCGCACCGCCTGCCGCCGAGCCCACCGGGTCGCCGCCGCACTGCGCCGCGGGCGGCTCCACCGCGTACGTCTCGCCGTCCTGCTCGGCGGTGCTCTCGCCGTCCCACCGCACGGGCGTCGCACCGACGCCGTAGGCGGCGAGCTCGCGCAGCCCCGCCCGCGCCGAGGAGAAGTTCTCGGTCAGCGTCAGCCGCACCGACGTCACCGTCCGCGGGGCGACGGCGACCGTGGTCGGCTGTCCGGCCCCGCCGTCGATGCCGGAGACCACGGCGCTGGAGCCGTCGGAGAAGTACAGGCGGCCCGACAGCGGCGAGGCGCCGGTGGCCGACGGGTCGCTGGCCGCGCGCTCGGGCCCGAAGACCTGCACCGCGCTGAGCAGCTGAGGCTGCGGCCACGCCAGCTCGACCCAGGGGGCGTCGTCGTCGGTCGCCGAGCGCCACTCGCTGCCGGTCTGGCGCTCCGGCAGGTCGCCGTCGACCAGGGCCCCGGGGGCGGTGCCGTCGGCGCTGCTCGACGCGGTGGCGGTCGCCCCCGCCAGCGGCGGGGAGTCGCCGCCCGAGGACGTCCGCGCGAGCGCGAGGACGGGCGGGTCGCCGCCGTCGTCGACCAGCAGGCCCGCCAGGCCCGCGCCGGACTCCCCGCCGGACGCCGTGAACCGCGCGGTGCTCACCGACCGCTCGGGGAAGGAGGCCTCCGCCGTGCCGTCGGCCCCGGCCGTGACCATCACCGACGCGCCGCCGTCGAGGGTGAGCAGCCCGGAGGTCACCGGGGGAGCGCCCGCGGCGGGCACCAGGCGGACCCGGTCGACGGTCCGCGGGGAGGTCCAGTGCAGCTGCACCCACGCGCCGACCGGGTCGCCGCTGGCCGCCCATGCCGCTTCCGCGCGGGAGCCGCCCTCGGTCACCAGGGCGGTGGCGTCGGCGGTGGCGCTGTCGTTGGAGGCGGTCACGCGCGGTGCCTGGGGCGCGGTGCGGTGCGCCAGCACCCACACCCCGCTCGCCACCAGCACGGCGGTGGCGGTCGCCGCGGCCACCAGCACCACCGCGCGGCGCTGCCGGGAGCGGCGCTCGGCGCGGGGGCGGGCGCGGCGGCCGGGTGCCTCCTCGACGGTGGCAGCGGCGGCGCCGCCGGGCTCGGGGGGCGGGCCGTCGGTGGGGTGCGAGGGCAGTGCGGGGCTCCGTGACGTCGTGGCCTCCGCTGCTGCGACGACCACGGGTGTCCACGGGGGACCGCGGGGGCGTCCGGACAGCGCGGAGGCGGGCGGGGAAGGTGGGCCTCGGGCTCGCCGCGACGGTAGCACCGGGACCTGGCCGGCCCAGCTGCCTCGAGCTGCCTCGAGCTGCCTCGAGCTGCCTCGAGCTGCCTCGAGCTGCCTCGACGGACCGCTGCCGGTGCCCCTGGACGCCGCTCGCGGTGACCCGGGCGCGGTGCTCCGCGGATGGGCCCCTTCGCGGTGACCGAGCGGTCACGCTGATGGGGCGCATCTGCGGAGCGACCCCGTGGGGAGGGCGCCGCCCTGCGCGGGCGCTGCTGCCCGTGCGCCACCGGAGCGCCGGTGGTGGGGCGGGTGCCCGCCGGGCGTGTGCCACAGTCGGCCCCGATGACGACCCCGCCGACCGCGGACGGGTCGGCCCCCGAGCCCGCCGTCCAGCCCGCCGTGCCGACGGAGGACACCGTCCCCGCCGAGAGGCCCCCGGTCTCCATGCGCCGGGCGATGGCGTTCATGACCACCACGAGCATGCTCGTGCCGCTCATCGGGGTGGCCAGCGCGCCCGTGCTCGCGCGGGCGCTCGGCGTCGAGGGCCGAGGCGAGGTGGCCGCCGCCATGGCCCCCGCCGCGCTGGTGGTGGCCGTCGGCACCCTCGGCCTGCCGGAGGCGCTGACCTACCACCTGGCCCGCCGCCCCGAGGCCGCCCGCCGAGCGCTGGCCAGCTCCTCCGCCATCAGCCTGCTGCTCGGCGCCCTGTGCTGGACGCTCAGCTGGGCCTTCGCCGACTCGCTCACCGGCGGGGACTCCTCGTTGGTCGGGATCATGCTCGTGGGCACCGCCCTGGCCCTGCCCACGATGGTCGTCGGCCTGCTCCGCGGGGCGGCCGCTGGCCTGCAGATGTGGGGCACCATCGCCGCCGACCGCGTGCTGTCGTCGGTGCTGCGTCTCGTCGTCCTGCTCGTGCTCGCACTCGCGGGGCTGCTCGACGTGCGGGTGGCGGTCATCTCGATGTCGCTCGTGCCGGTGCTCACCGGGCTCGTCTACTGGCGCGTGCTGCGACGCCGCCCGCCGCTGCCCCCCGACGACCCCCTGCTGCGCGAGCGGGAGCAGGAGGGACCGCAGCGGCCCGTCACCGCCGACGTCGTCGCCTTCGGCAGCCGCACCTGGCTCGGGTCGGTGGCGAGCATGGCCACCGGCCGCGTGGCCCAGCTGCTCACCGCGCCGCTCGCGGGCACCACGCAGCTGGGCCTGCTCGTGGTGGCGATCACCATCTCCGACGTTCTGTTCATCCTGGTCACCGCGGTGCGCGACGCCCTCTTCGGCGTCAGCGCCCGCGTCGACGACCGCGAGCAGCTCATGGCCATCTCGCGGTCGGCCACGCTCGTCGGTGCGGTCGGCGCCCTGGTGATCGGCGCGACGGTGCCGCTGTGGATCGGCCCCGTCTTCGGCGAGCAGTTCACCGCCGCCACGGCGCCCACCTGGTGGCTGCTGCTGGCGGCCGTGGCCAACGTCCCCGGCCTGATGGCGGGTGCGGGCCTGGGGGCGTGGGGGCGGCCGGGGCTGCGGTCGGCGTCGTTCGTGGTGGCCCTCGTGGTGCTCCTGGCCGGGTTCGTGCTGCTCGTGCCCAGCGGCGGGGCGGTGGGGGCCGGCATCGCCGCCGTGGCCAGCGGCGCGGCGATGTCGGTGTTCGCGGTGGCCGCCGCGGCGCGCCTCACCGGGGCTCGGGCCTCGGCGTTCGTGGTGCCGCGCCGCAGCGACGTCGTCGCGCTGGGCTCCGAGGGGCGCCGCGCGGTCAGGGCGCTGCTGGCCCGCTCACCCCTGCGCCGCGGCCCCCGCCGCTGACCCCGCCGCTGACCCCGCCGCTGACCCCGCTGCTCACCCGGGTGCGGCCGCCGGGTCCGCCGAGCCGGCGGCGGCCCTGGCCTGCAGGCCCCGCGGGGTCGACTCCAGCGCCTCCTGCTGCTGGCGCCGGGCCGCGGCGTGCGCGAGCACGCCCAGGCAGAGCCACAGCAGGCCGCTGGTGTCGTTGAGGTCGGGTCCGCTGACGAGCTTGGTGATGAGCGCGGCGAGCAGCGCCCACACCACCGGGCGCTGGTCGCGCAGCGTCCAGGTGCGCGTCAGCAGCACCAGCACCACCGCCGCGAACAGCACCGTGCCGATGAGCCCGACCGTGCTGAGCATCCCGGCGAGGAACGACGACGGCCGGTTGGACCCCAGGCCCACGCCGAAGCCGAAGGTGTCGAGCAGGATGCGGTAGGAGTCGCTGTCGGCGCCGGAGCGGTCGCGGAACGACGACGTCCCGACCTTGGCCCCCACCTGCTCCGCGAGCACCTGCACCACGAGGGGCAGCACGAACGGCAGCGCGGCCACCGCCGCAGCGGCGCCCGCTACCCCGGGCAGGGTGAGCGCGCGGCGCGCCAGCACCACCTCGACCAGCCACACCACCACCGCCAGCATGACCAGCGCGGCAGCGGCCACCACGAAGGTGGTGGAGGTCGACGCCGCGCCGAGCACCGCGGCGACGGCCAGCACCACCAGCACGCCGACGCGCCGGGCACCGCGCACGTGGGGGAGCCGCGCGGTGCAGTACGCCACGGCCACCAGGCAGGCGACCGCCAGGCCCGCGGGCTCGGAGAAGATGCCGCGGTAGCGCACCGCGCCGCCGGGCGCCCCGTCGATGTAGGCGAAGGCGGGGGAGTTGTCGAAGAAGCCGAACGGGAACGGCACCCCGAGCTCGCGGCCGAGCACGGCCCACGCCGACAGCAGCACCGTGGCGCCCGCGGCCAGCCCCACCACCTCGACCCGGGCCCCCGCGCCGCGGGCCAGCAGCTGCACCACCGCCACCGACAGCACCAGGTAGACCAGCTGCGCCTGGTTGGAGCTGGTGAGCTGGCCGGCGCGCAGCTCGTTGGGCATGCCGCCCGAGGCGTAGACGGTCATCCCGTCGAAGAGCAGCGGCGCCGCCACGGTGACCACCACGGCCCACAGGGCGAGCAGCAGCAGGGGCGTCATGCCGGGGGTGGCCGCCTCCTCGAGGCGCCGGCGCTGGTGGGAGCGGTGCACCAGCTGCACCGCGAGCAGCAGCAGCGCCCCCAGCGCCACGAAGTAGAAGGTCGGCACCGCGGTGCTGCCGGCCACCAGGGCCGCCCCCGCGGGCGTCGCCCCGCCGAGGGCGAGGGCCGTGGCGTACCGGTGGGGCTTCCACAGCCCCCAGGCCACGACGGCGAGGGCGACCAGCGTCAGCGTCGTCATGCCGGTCCCTCCCTCGGTCTGTCAGCCGCTCGGCTCGCAGCGCGCGGGTGCGCTCAGCCGGCCCAGGCCTCGTCGAGGCGCGCGCCCACCAGCACCACGCCGACGGTCGGGACGCCGGCGGCGGTCAGGCCCCCGGCGGCGCGCTGCAGCTCCGAGCGGGTGGTGCGGCCGGCGTCGGCCACCAGCAGCGTCGCGGTGGCCCGGGCCCCCACCACGGAGGCCTCCGAGCGGTCCAGCGCCGGCGGGCACAGCAGCACGCGGTGCTCGTAGCCGCCGGTCTGCTCGTCGAGGACGGCGCGGCCGCCCTCGGTGCCGACCAGCTGCGCCGGGGTGGTGCCCAGCGCCTCGGGCACCAGCCAGGCGATGTCGGAGCCCTCCCCGGCCAGCGAGGCCAGGTCGGTGCGCGGGGGTGTGGGCGCCGAGCCCGCGGCGGTGCGCCGCGAGCCGCGGACGCCCAGGGGGCGGCTGGGTGCGGTCAGGTCGACCACGAGCACCGAGGAGCCGGTCTCCACCAGGGCCTGCGCGAGGCCGACGGCGGCCTCGTCGGCGTCCTTCGCGGACGACGACGACACCGCGGACACCACCACCACGGAGCCCCTGCCCGCCCCGCCCGGCGACGCCGCGGCCAGCACCGAGCGCAGGCGGCGCAGGGCCTCGCTGCGCTCCTCGTCCTGGCGGCCGCGGCGGCCGCGGGGCAGCACCGAGAGCACCCGGAGGCTGCGGCTGCGCGGCACGTCGGCGGCGCTGCGGATCCTGTCGTCCAGGGCGTGGCGCAGCGCCAGCACCAGCACGCCGAGGGCCAGGCCCACCACCGCGCCGGAGATGACGTCGTTGCGGGGCCGGGGGGAGTCGGCGCGCAGCGGCACCTGCGCGGCCTGCACCGTGGAGAGGACCACGGCGCCCTCCGCGCCGCCGCCCGGGGCGTCGAGGGAGGGGGCTTCCTCCTGCAGCGCGGCGGCCACCGCGTTGGCGCGGTTCGCCGCGGCGGCCGCCGAGGGGGCCTCGGCGTCGACGTCGATCAGCGCGCTGTCGGCGCGGGCCGAGACGTTGACGGCCTCCGCCAGCTGCGTGAGCGTCGTCCCGTCACCGAGCTGGGCCACCGCCTTCTCGAGGACCACGGAGGTCTGCGCGAGGCCGGCGTACGTGGGCGTGCGCTGCACCGCGAACGAGCTCGCCTGCGACAGCCCGCCGGGCGTGGTGTCGCCGGTCGCCGAGACCATCACGGTCGCCCGCGTGAAGTAGGTGGGGGTGGCGGTCGCCGCGAAGGCGAAGCCCGCCGCGGCCCCGACCACCACGAGCGCGACGAGGAGCCAGGCCCCGCGGCGCACGATGCGCACGTAGTCTTGCAGGATCAACGGTCACGTCCAGACGTCGGGGCCGGGGTGGGCCGGGGCCGCGGGGCGCGCGCCGGAGGCGCTGGCGGTCGAGGGGCGGTCGTGCGTGCGCTCGGGAGGCGCGTCCGAGCGCGGCGACGATAGCAACCGGACCTCCCCGCCGACCGGTCCTCGCGGGGGTCCGGCCTCACCGCAGCGACCGGTACACCTCGGCGTAGGCCGCCGCCATGGCCGCGGGCGCGAACCTGTCGAGCCCCTCCCCGCCGCGGCGCACCAGGTCGGAGCGCAGGGCGTCGTCATCGAGCACCGAGCGCAGCGCCGCGGCCCACGCGTCGACGTCGTCGGGGGGCACGAGCACCCCGGCGCGGCCGCCGTCGAGCGCCTCGGGCAGACCGCCGACGTCAGAGGCGACCACCGCCGCGCCGGCGGCGCGGGCCTCCACCGCCACCAGGCCGAAGGGCTCGTCGCGGGAGGGCACCGCCACCACCCCGGCCGCGCGCATCGCGGCGCGCGGGTCGCGGGTGAAGCCCTCGAAGTGGACGCGCCCGGCGGCCACGAGGGGAGCGGCGAGCTCCTCCAGCCACGGCTGGTCGCGGTTGCCGTAGACGAACAGCTGCACCGGGTCGCCGGCCGCGGCGAGCCTGCCGACCGCCTCGACCAGCACGTCGACGCCCTTGCGGTGGTGCAGCCCGCCGACGTGCACCACGGACCGGCGGGGGAGCGGCGGGGCCGACGGCGCGGCGGTGGACGGCGCCGTCGTCGCCAGGTCGAGGTCCACGGCGTTGTGGACGACGCTGACCCGTCCCGCCGCCCAGGGCGCCATCCGGCGGAACCGCTGGTGCGCCGACTCCGAGATGCACACCACCGCGGCGCACGCCCCCATCAGCGCGCTGGAGCGCTGGAACACGTTGTGCACGGTCGCGACGCTCCGCCGCCGCAGGGCGCGGGGGAGCAGGGGGACGGCGAGCGCCGTCCTGCCGGTGTGCACGTGCACCACGTCGGGCCGCTGCCGGGCCACCAGGCGGGCCAGGCCCCGCGCCCGCCGCGGGCCCACCACCCGCTCGAACCGCACGAAGCGCACCCCGAGCGCGGCGAGCTCGACGTGGTAGGCGGAGGTCTCGACCTCGCTCGCGACGGAGACCTCGACCCCGGCGGCGCGCTGCGCCACGGCGAGCGTCCTCACCAGGTTGGTGATGCCGGTGCCGTTGTCCTGGAAGTCGTTGGTGACGTGGACGACGTGCACGCCCGCCAGCATGGCCCATGCCCGGCCTAGGATCTGCCGCCATGGAGTTCCGGCGGATCCAGGGGCTGCCCCCGTACGTCTTCACCATCATCGACGGGCTGAAGCAGCAGGCCCGCCGCGACGGCCGCGACGTGGTCGACCTGGGGTTCGGCAACCCCGACCTGCCGTCCCCGGCCACCGCCGTCGAGAAGCTCGCCGAGGCCGCGCACAACTCCCGCAACCACCGCTACTCCTCATCGCGCGGGCTGCCCAAGCTGCGCGAGGCCGTCGCCGGGCTCTACCAGCGGCGCTTCGGGGTCACCCTCGACCCGGACAGCGAGATCATCAGCACCATCGGCGCCAAGGAGGGCTTCTCCCACCTGATGTGGGTGCTGCTGCAGGCCGGTGACGCCGCGCTGGTGCCCTCCCCGAGCTACCCGATCCACATCTGGGGCCCCTACTTCGCCGGCGCCGACGTGCGCCAGGTGCCGATCGGCCCCAAGGGCGCCGACGGCGAGGCCCACGACTACGTCGACAACGTCATGGAGGCGTGGGAGTACGGCTGGCCCAAGCCGCGCGTCGTCGTCCTGTCGTTCCCCCACAACCCCACGACGGCCGTGGTGTCCAAGGCCGACCTGCAGCGCCTGGTCGACTGGGCGCGCGAGCGCGACGTGGTGCTCGTGCACGACTTCGCCTACGCCGATACCACCTTCGACGGCTACCAGCCGCCGTCGATCATGGAGTGCGAGGGGGCCACGGAGGTCGCCGTCGAGCTCTACTCGATGACCAAGTCGTTCTCGATGGCCGGCTGGCGCGTGGCCTTCATGGTCGGGAACCGCGAGGTGGTGGCGGCGCTGCAGAAGCTGAAGAGCTACCTCGACTACGGCACGTTCCAGCCGATCCAGATCGCCGCGACGGTCACCCTCAACGAGGAGGTCGACTACCCGCAGTGGACGTCCTCGGTTTACGAGTCTCGCCGCAACGCCCTGGTCGAGGGCCTCGACCGGGCAGGCTGGCACCTCGAGAAGCCCAGGGGGACGATGTTCGCCTGGGCGCGGATCCCTTCGGCGTACGCGGAGCTGAAGTCGATCGAGTTCGCGAAGCTCATCGTGAGGGACTGCGACGTCGCGGTCTCGCCCGGCGTCGGCTTCGGGCCCCAGGGCGACGACTACGTGCGCTTCGCCCTCATCGAGAACGAGCAGCGCATCGCCCAGGCCGCCCGCCAGCTCAAGCGGGGCCTGACGAAGCTCGGCTGACCCCCTGTTGGCGCAGGGTGGCCCCGCACCAGCAGGACTGGTGCGGGGCCACCCTGGGCCAGTCAGGGAGTGGCGCGGATCCACCCGCCGCGGCGCGAGACGACGGCCACCCCCGCGGCCACCCCCGCTGCGACCACGGCGACGACCAGCAGCTGCGTCCCGATCCGCACCGGGTCGGTGAGCGCGGCCTGCAGCACCTGGACGCCGTACGCCGCCAGCTCGGCGGGGTAGCGCATGGCGACCCGGTAGCCCGCCACCGAGTCGACCGCGGTGAACACCGCCGGGACCGCCCACAGCGCGAGCACGACGACGGCGGCGGCCGCGACCCGGCCGACCGTGCGCACCCCCGCCCAGCCGACCGCGGCCCCCACGAGCGCGGGCGGCAGCCACAGGTCGCACCACGCCGCCAGGCCGTAGAGGTGGTCCTGCCCCGGCAGCCCCACCGGTGCTGCGAGCGCGTACACCCACCGGCCGACCAGCAGGGCGACGACGCCCGTGCCCAGCACCAGCGCAGCACGCGCCCGGGCGGCCAGGAGCGCCAGCGCCGCCAGCCCCAGGAGAACCCCGGTGACCACCACCGCCATGAGCACGGCGAGGTACGCCTGCGAGGCCGTGCGGTGCGTCAGACCACCGGCGACCACGCCCAGCGACTGGACGGCGACCACCGCGTGCACCACCAGCACCCCGTGGGCCGCGCCCAGCGCAGCGCGGGGGCGCACCTGCACCTGCCGGACGTGCCGGAGCACCCGCAGCACGAGCCCGGCCGCTGCCGGCCCCAGCGCGAGCAGCCCCAGGAGCTGCACCAGCGCGTATTGGCTCAGGGGCAGCAGCACCACGGGCATGTCGCCGGGCGTCGTCTGCACCGCCCACAGGTTCTGCAAGGGCAGGCGCCTGTCCGTGACCAGCCACGGGACCAGTCCCAGCACCGCGGCGACGGCGCCGAGACCGGCTCCGGCCAGCGGGCCGACGGCGGTCGGGACGCGGGTGGCGTCCGGGGCGTCGTGCACCTGCGCGCTCATGAAGATCACGCTAGTGACGCGCCTCCCGCCGAGGGCGTTCTTCGCCTCGACGGTGTGTGCGGGCCTGTGCAGGGTCTGCCTACCCGCAGCCGAGCGCCTGGTTGCGGTTCCAGACCCGCTCGGAACCGCAGCCGAGCGCCTGGTTGCGGTTCTCGACCCCTCCGGAACCGCAGCCGAGCGCCTGGTTGCGGTTCGCGAGAGGCGAGGACGGACGACGCGCCGGGCGCGCCTCCCGCGAACGGGGCGGGTCCTCGGCGAGGGTCGGACCATGAGGAGGTCTGCGCTCGCCGCGCTGCTCGCCGCCGGCGTGCTCGCCGCTCCCCTCACGGCCGGCGACAGCGCCGCCCTCGCCGCGGGCCCCGCGGGCGCGACGGCCACCGCCTCCTCCGGCAGCCCGTCGGCTCTGGCCGACGGCGACCCCGCCCGCGGAGCGCTGGGGGCGGAGTGGTCGGCGTCGTCCAGCGACACCGCTCCCTGGGTGCAGCTGACGTTCCCGTCGGCGCGCCGCACGGCGAGCGTCCAGGTGTTCGGTTCCTCGGCCGACGCCTTCGACCCCGCGCAGTCGACCGCCGCAGCCCTCTACGGCGTCCTGCGCTTCTCCGACGGCTCGACCGTGGACGTCCCGGGCATCGCCGCGGGCGCCGGCATGCCCACCACCGTCGCGTTCACCCCCCGCACGACGACGTCGGTGCGGCTCGAGCTGCGGCGGCAGGTCGGGAGCGCCCCCGTCGCGCTGCGCGAGCTCACCGCCTACGACGCCGGCTCCACCCCGCCGCAGTGGGCGGCCCCTGCAGGCTCGCCCACCTACGCCGCGACCCCCGCGGCCGCGACCTGCCCCACCTCGACCGCGCCCACCCAGTCCGTCGCGCCAGCGCTCGCGGGCCGTCTGTCGCTGGCCTGCCCGACGCCGGGGTCGAGCACCGGCGACGCCGCGACCGTCGTCGTCAACGCCCCGGCGGGCACGGCCCTCACGGCCTGGGTCTCCGTCACCGGCGGCGCCCGGGGCACCACGGGGCGGCAGGTGCCCCTGCGCCGTGCCGCGACGGCCACCGCCGACGCCTCCGGCCGCGCCGTCCTGACCGCCGACGTGCGCCGCCTGCCCCAGGGGCCGTTCGCCCTCAAGGTGACGGCCGCCCCGGGCACCGCCGGCCCGCAGCTGGTGCCCCTGTACGTGCAGCTCTTCCGCAGCGGTGGGGTGCCCGCCTCCACGCCGTCGTCACCCGCCGGGTCGAGCCCGCCGCAGGGGACGACGCTGGTGTACGCCGACGACTTCGACGCCCCGCTGTCGGTCAGCGAGTCGGGGTGGGGCACCCGCTACGCCGCGGTGAAGCCCGAGCCGTGGGGCGGCTCGCAGTTCGGCGACGCGCTCTTCGCCGACCCCGCCCGCGGCGCCGGCACCCTCGCCACCCTGCCCGGTGGGTACCTGCGCGTGCGGGCCCAGCCCATCGGGGTGCTCGCGCCGCAGCAGACGTGGGGGCAGCAGCACGCCGCCGGGATCCTGTCTTCGCAGCGCTTCGGCGGCTCTGGGTTCAGCGCCCAGCACGGGTACTTCGAGGCGCGGATGCTCGGCGCCCCCGGTCCTGGGGCGTGGCCCGCCTTCTGGATGCTGAACAGCAGCAGCGGCACCGGCCGCGCCGACGGGACGGCGGCCGAGGTCGACGCCGTCGAGCTCTACGGCCACGACACGGACGCCACCTGCCACACCACCCACAGCTGGGGGCCCGCCAAGGGCGGACAGAAGGCGTGCGGAGAGCAGCCGCTGGACTGGGCCGCGGAGTGGCACACCTACGGGGTGCGGGTGCTGGACGGGAGAGCCGACTTCTTCGTGGACGGGCGGAGGGTCGCGTCGCTGGCCGAGCTCAGCCACACCGACGAGCCGTTCTTCTTCATGCTCGACCTCGCCACCGGCGGCGGCTGGCCCGTCGACCTCGCGGCGACGGGCCAGACCACCGACCTGTACGTGGACTGGGTCCGCGTCTACACCTGAACCGGCACGGGGCGTCAGGCGTTGGGGCGGCCCAGGGCGCGGTAGGTGAACCCGGCGGCGCGCCACGCGGCGGCGTCGAGCACGTTGCGCCCGTCGATGACCTGCGTGCCGCGCACCAGGGTGGCGACGTGGGCGGGGTCGAGCCCGACGTACTGGGGCCACTCGGTGAGCAGCAGCACCACGTCGGCGCCGGACAGGGCCTCCTCGGTGGAGGTGGTGTACGTCAGGTCGCCCCACAGGCGCTGGGCGTTGGCGACGGCCTCGGGGTCGGTCACCACGACGTCGGCGCCCTGCAGGCGGGCCTGAGCGGCGATGGAGATGGCGGGGGAGTCGCGCACGTCGTCGCTGTGGGGCTTGAACGCCGCGCCCAGCACGGCGACTTTGCGGCCGATGAAGGAGCCGCCGCAGGCCTCGCGGGCCAGGTCGACGACCTTGGCGCGGCGGCGCATGTTGATGCCGTCGACCTCGCGCAGGAAGGTCAGGGCCTGGTCGGCGCCGAGCTCGCCGGCGCGGGCCATGAAGGCGCGGATGTCCTTCGGCAGGCAGCCGCCGCCGAAGCCGACGCCGGCGTTGAGGAACTTGCGGCCGATGCGGTCGTCGTGGCCGATGGCGTCGGCCAGGACCTTCACGTCGCCGCCGGCGGCCTCGCAGACCTCGGCCATGGCGTTGATAAAGGAGATCTTGGTGGCCAGGAAGGCGTTGGCGGCGACCTTGACCAGCTCGGCGGTGGCGTAGTCGGCGATGAGCACGGGGGTGCCGGCGGCGATGGGGCGGGCGTAGACGCGGCGCAGCAGGGCCTCGGCGCGGGGGCTGGTGGTGCCCAGCACGAAGCGGTCGGGGGAGAGGGTGTCGGTGACGGCGTGCCCCTCGCGCAGGAACTCGGGGTTCCAGGCCAGCTCGAGGTGCGGGGCGCGCTCGGCGAGGACGTCGGCCAGGCGGGCGGCGGTGCCGACGGGGACGGTGGACTTGCCCACCAGCAAGGCCGGGCCCTTGACCACGTCGGCCAGGGCCTCGAAGGCGCGCTGGACGTAGGTGGTGTCGGCGGCGAGCTCGCCCTTGCGCTGGGGGGTGCCGACGCAGACGAAGACGACGTCGCACGCCTTGAGGTCGCCGACCTCGGTGGTGAAGGTGATCTCGCCGTCGGCCTCGCCGGAGCAGACGCGGGTGAGCAGCTCGGGCAGGCCGGGCTCGAAGAAGGGGGCGCGGCCCTCCTTGAGGGCGTCGAGCTTGGCCTGGTCGATGTCGTAGCCGACGACGTGGTGGCCCAGTTCGGCCATGCAGGCGGCGTGGACGGCGCCGAGGTACCCCAGGCCGACCACGCCGACGCGCTGGGCTGCGGTGGCAGCGGCGTCGGTCGGCGCGGGGGAGGCGTCGGTGGTGGCGGTCATGGCCACAGCATGGCCGACTCCGGAAGACCTGTGAGACCACCGCAGCGGGTCTGCGCACCGACAACGGACCACGTTTGGCGCGGTCCGCTCCCGGGTAGCCAAGGAGGGCCCCAGCAGGGCCTCCTACCAGCGCCGGGAGGTCTCCCCGAGGGGGCCTTGTCACGGCCGGATCACGACCGGTCACGGTGTGGACACGACACGGTCCCGACACGCCGCGAGCGGTTCCTGCCGGTGCTCGCACCGGCCGACGATTGCCTCGTGATCCTGATCGCCGCCGCGCTCCTCGTCCTCGTCGTCGCCGGTGTCGCCGGGCTCGTGGCGCTGGGCGTCTGGGAGTCGCGGATGGCCGAGAGCGCCCCCCGCCGGGGCGCCCTGCTGGTCGCGGCCGACGAGCTGCTCGCCGCCCGCCGCGCCGGCGGAGAGACCGTCGCCGAGGCCCCGGCGCGCGCGCTGCGCCCGGTCCGCGCCCTGCGCGCGGCCCTCGCCCAGGGCTGACCCGCACCACCACCCCCGAGCCGCGGCGGCGGCCTCGCGCGCCGGACAGCGTCGTCTGGCAGCGCGGGGCCTGCCGCCGCACCATCGCGGGATGAGCCCGCGCGCGAGCCGCCCCGTCCCCGAGCCCGCAGGCCCCGGCCAGGAGTCCGTCTGGGACTACCCGCGCCCGCCGGCCGTGGACCCGTCGTCTCGGCGCGTGGTGGTCGCGTTCTCCGACGACGACGGCGGGGGCGAGCTCGCGGCGACGTCGTCCGCCGTCCGCGTGCTCGAGACCAGCCACCCCCCGACGTGGTACCTGCCGCGCGCGGACGTCGACGCCGCGCGCCTGCGTCCCAGCGCCGCCCCGCAGACCACCTGCGAGTTCAAGGGCCGGGCGACGTACTGGGACGTGGTCACCCCGGCGGGGGAGGTGCTCGAGGCGGCCGCCTGGAGCTACGAGCAGCCCTCGCGCGGTTTCGAGGCGGTCGCCGGGATGCTCTCGCTGCGCCCCGGGCGGCTGGTCTGCTCGGTCGACGGCGAGGTGGCCCGCCCCCAGGAGGGCTCCTTCTACGCCGGGTGGGTCACCGACGACGTCGTCGGGCCGTTCAAGGGGGCCCCCGGCACCGGGGGGTGGTGACCGCGCCAGCCGCTCCGGGGGTCGGGCAGGTCACGGTTGCATCACGGGGGCTTGCACGGCGGGGGGTGGGCGTCCTACCTTCCACGCAATCGATCCGTATCGACGACGAGCGGACGACGAGCAGCGAAGGAGGTGCTCTGGCATGGCCGTCCCCACCAGTCGTGACGTCGCCAAGCTGGCCGGCGTCTCCCAGAGCACCGTCTCGTACGTCCTCACCGGCAAGCGGCCGATCTCGGAGGAGACCCGCCGCCGCGTCGAGGACGCGATGACCCAGCTGACCTTCCACCCCAACGCCGGGGCCCGGGCCCTGGCCGGGCAGCGCACGCGCGTCGTCGGGCTCATGGCGCCGTTCGGCGCCTCCACCCACCAGCAGGGGATCCTGCCCTTCGTCGAGACCATCGCCAGCGGCCTGCGCGAGCACGACCACGACCTGCTGCTCGTCACCGCCGACGAGGGCGCCGAGGGCATGGCCCGCGTGGTCGGCCGGCGCATCGTCGACGCGCTCGTCGTCATGGAGGTCGGTGCCCGCGACGAGCGCCTGGCCGTCGCCGCCGGGCTCGGGGTGCCCGTCATCGTCATCGGCGTCCCGGAGGAGCCGGGTGACCTGCCCTGCATCGACCTCGACTTCGCCCACGGGGCCGCCCTCGCCGTCGACGAGCTGGTCGACGTCGGCTGCACGGCCGTCGCGCTGCTCGGCTACTCCGCCGTCACCACCCAGCGCGACCTGAACTACGTGAGCCGGTTCATCGGCGGTGCCGAGCGTCGCGCCGCCGAGCTCGGCGTGACGCTCCACCCGGTCTCCCCGGTGGAGGTCGACCGCGCCAGCATCGACGCCGCCCTCGACGCGGTCCTCGGCGTGGCCGGCGGTGAGGGCCTCGGGCTCCTCGTGCCGAACACCGAGGCCCTGCCCGTGGTGCTGCGCGCGCTGCGCGCCCGCGGGCTGGAGCCCGGCGCCGACGTCTCGCTCGTCGGCGTCTGCACCGACGCTGAGGCCGCGGCCAGCGAGCCCGCCCTGACCAACGTCTCCCTGGAGCCCCGCGACGTGTCGCGGCGGGCCGTGGAGGCGCTCTTCCGGCTCCTCGACCCCGAGCTCGGGGCGCCCGTCCCGGATGGCGCCGTCGAGCTCGTGCCGCCGCGGGTGACGCGGCGCGACACCACCCGGCCCGCCAGACGGCCCGCGGCCTGACCCTGCGCGGGGAGGGGGCCCGCGGAACGCCGACCATCATCGATACGCATCGACCACCAGGCGTGGTCACCACGGACCAGCAAGTCACCAGAGATGAGCGCACAGCGCTCGAAGGACCGCGATGACGCGGAGAAACGGATGTGGCCCATGGCTCGACGTCGAGCCCTCAAGACCACCCTCGCGGCCTCGGCAGCGCTGCTGCTGCCCCTGACCCTGGCCGCCTGCGGCGGCGGCTCCTCCAGCGAGGGCAGCAGCGGCGGCGACGCCGGCACCCTGACGATCCAGGACTACTACAACGACGACCCGGGCAAGACTGTCTGGGAGGGCGTCTACAACGCCTGCGCCGAGACCGCCGGCGTCGAGCTGAACATCGTCCACGTGCCCGGGTCCGACCTGATCTCCAAGGTCCTCCAGCAGGCGCAGTCGAAGACGATGCCCGACGTCCTCATGCTCGACAACCCCGACCTGCAGCAGATCGCCGCCTCCGGCGCCCTGGCCGACCTGTCGCAGTGGGACGTCTCGACCGACGGCTACGCCGAGGGCATCGTCCAGGCGAGCACCTACGACGGCAAGCTCTACGGCCTGCAGCCGATCACCAACTCGATCGCGCTCTTCTACAACAAGCAGCTGCTCGCCGACGCCGGCATCCAGCCCCCCACCACCTGGGACGAGCTGAAGACCGCCTCTGCGGCGCTCACCAAGGACGGCAAGTACGGCCTGGCGCTCTCGGCGATCAACACCTACGAGGGCACCTGGCAGTTCCTGCCCTTCTTCTGGTCGGCCGGTGGCGACGAGAAGGACATCAACACCCCCGAGGCCGCACAGGCCCTGCAGCTGTGGGTCGACATGTTCCAGGCCGGCTCCATCTCGCAGTCCGCGGTGAACTGGACCCAGGCCGACGTCAACGACCAGTTCAAGGCCGGCAACGCCGCGATGATGGTCAACGGCCCCTGGCAGTTCCCGAGCCTGGCCGAGAGCGGCATCGACTACGGCGTCGTCCCGATCCCGGCGCCCACCGCCGGCGCCCCCACCGTCTCGCCGCTGGGCGGCGAGACCTGGACCGTGCCCGAGACCGGCAACGCCGACAAGCAGGCCAAGGCCGCCGAGATCATCAAGTGCATCAACTCCGACGACAACCAGCTGCTGCTGGCGGAGAAGAACAACACGGTCCCGACCAAGACGGCCATCGCCGAGCAGTACGGCGCGACCAACCCGGCCGTGAAGGGCTTCGCCGACCTGGTCCCGGACCTGCGCGCCCGCACCGGCGAGCTCGGCGAGGAGTGGCCTGCGGCCGCCACGAAGATCTACACGGCGGTGCAGGAGGCCCTGGTCGGCGGCAAGAGCCCCGAGCAGGCCCTGGCCGACGCGCAGAACGGCTGAGCGGTCAGCCGATGAGCACACGAGCAGACGCGGGCACGCTCGCGTCCGCGAGCGACGCGGCTGCTCGGCAGCCCCGGGGCGGCGTCCAGCCGCCGTCCCGGGGCGGCCGGCCCGGCCGGTCGTCCGCCCGCACCAAGGCCCGCATCGCCGAGCTGGCCTTCCTCGTCCCCGCCCTGGTCTACCTGGTCCTGTTCTTCGGCTACCCCGTGGTCAAGAACCTGCTCATGGGGTTCCAGGCGTACACGACCAAGACCTTCTTCACCGGTGAGGCGCCCTTCGTCGGCCTGGACAACTACGCCGCCGTCCTGAGCTCCTCGCTGTTCGACAAGGCGCTGCTGAACACGGTCCTGTTCACCGCCGGGTCGATCCTGGGCCAGTTCGTCATCGGCCTGGCCATCGCGGTGTTCTTCCGGCGCTCCTTCCCGCTGAACAACGTCCTGCGCGCGCTCCTGCTGCTGCCGTGGCTCGTTCCGCTCATCGCCTCCGCGGCGGTGTGGCGCTGGATCCTCGACACCGACTACGGCGCGCTCAACCGCGCCCTGCAGCTGCTGCCCTTCGTCGACGGCAACCCCGCCTGGCTGACCAGCACGTCGCTGGCGCTGATCGCCGTCATCGGCGTGAACATCTGGCTGGGCATCCCCTTCAACGCCACGATCCTCTACGGCGGCCTGCAGGAGATCCCCGAGGAGCTCTACGAGGCCGGCGCCCTGGACGGCGCCACCGGCTGGCGGGCGTTCCGCCACATCACCTGGCCCCTGTTGCGCCCGGTGGTCACCGTGGTGCTCGTGCTCGGCGTGGTCTACACACTGAAGGTGCTCGACATCATCCTGGGCCTGACCAACGGCGGGCCCGCCAACTCCACGCAGACCATCGCGACCCTCAGCTACGTCCGCTCCTTCAAGGAGTTCGACTTCGGGCAGGGCGCCGCGCTCGGCAACGTGCTGGTGCTGCTGTCCCTGCTGTTCGCCGTGGTGTACCTGCGCCTGAACCGGAAGGCGGTCGACGAGTGAGCGCTGTGCCGATCTCCACCGCCCCCGCCGAGGGGGTCGACGACGGCGCGCCCGTCACGAACGCTGCCAAGCCGGCCGCGCACCGGTGGATCTCCACCGCGGTCGGCGTGGTGATCATCGCCTTCATGCTGTTCCCGCTGTACTGGATGGTCAACGTGTCCCTCCAGAGCGGCGGCGGGGCGGTGGCCACCCCGTGGTTCCCCGCTGCGCCCTCGCTCGACGGGTACGTGCAGGCGTTCAACGACCAGGGCCGCAACCTCGTCACCTCGCTGGTGGTGAGCCTGGGCTCCGTCGTCCTCAGCCTGATCATCGCGGCCCCGGCGGCGTACGCCCTGGCCCAGTTCAAGATCCGGTGGGCGACCTGGGTGCTCTTCGGCGTGCTGATCACGCAGATGATCCCGGGCATCGTCGTCGCGAACGCCCTCTACAGCGCCTTCAGCGACATCGGGCTGCTCAACTCGCTGCCCGGGCTGATCCTCGCCGACTCGACGGCGGGGGTGCCGTTCGCGATCATCGTGATGCGCGCCTTCATGGGCAGCATCCCGCCGTCGATCGTCGAGGCGGCGCGCGTCGACGGCGCCGGCCAGCTGCGGGCCTTCGTGTCCGTGGTGCTGCCCATGAGCCGCAACGCGCTCATCACCGCCGGGCTCTTCACGTTCCTCTTCGCCTGGGGCGACTTCCTGTTCGCCCTCACCCTCACGACCACGGAGGACGTGCGCCCGGTCACCCTGGGCCTGTACCAGTACATCGGCACCTACGTCAGCGACTGGTCGCCGATCATGGCCACCGCCGTCCTGTCGTCGCTGCCCGCCATCGTCCTGCTCCTGGTCGCCCAGCGGTACGTCGCCGCCGGGGTGACCGGGGGTGCCGTCAAGTGACCACCACAGGGAGCCCCACGTCCATGTCAGAGATGAAGACCGGTGACCACGGCGAGGAGGACGGCCGCCGCTTCGCGGTGACCGGCCCCGACCGCGGTGCCGACTCCAGCGTCGCCGCCACCGGCCGCGCCATCCGCGTCACCGTGTGGGGCGAGAACGTCCACGAGCGCAACGAGCCCGAGGTGGCCGAGCGCTACCCGACCGGAATGCACGGCGCGGTGGCCGAGGGCATCGAGGAGCTGCTGGGGGAGCGGGCCGTGGTCCGCACCGCCACCCTCGACGCCGACGCCGAGCACGGCCTGTCCGAGGAGGTCCTGCGCGAGACCGACGTGCTCACCTGGTGGGGGCACGCCGCCCACGACCAGGTCAGCGACGAGGTGGTCGAGCGGGTGCACCGCCACGTGCTCGACGGCATGGGGCTGATCGTCCTGCACTCGGGCCACTGGTCGAAGATCTTCACCAAGCTCATGGGCACCACGTGCACGCTGCGCTGGCGCTCCGAGCACGACCGCGAGCTGGTGTGGACCGTCGACCCGACGCACCCCATCGCGCAGGGCGTCCCGCACCCGATGGTCATCGACGAGGACGAGATGTACGGCGAGTTCTTCGACGTGCCCGCCCCCGACGAGCTGGTCTTCCTCTCCACCTTCACCGGCGGCGAGGTCTTCCGCTCGGGCATGACCTACAAGCGCGGTCACGGGAAGATCTTCTACTTCCGCCCCGGCGACCAGGACTACCCCACGTACTTCCACGCGGGCGTCCGCCGGGTCATCGCCAACGCGGTGGAGTGGGCCGTCACGCTGCGCCCCCCGCCGCGAGACGCCGGTGCTCCTGCGCCACAGCACCGAGGACTTCTACCGGGGCTTCGACTACACCGGCGCCCTCGACCCGTCCGCGCGGGTGGGTTCGTGATCGGCGCCGGCTCCACCGGGAACGCCGATGCCGTGAAGGTCGTCCAGGTCGGTGCGGGCGCCATGGGCGGCTCGTGGATCTCCATGGTCGCCCAGTCGCCCGACGTCGAGCTGGTCGGCCTGGTCGACCTCGACCTCGACGCCGCGCGCAACCGCCTCGCCGAGCACGGCCACCCCGACGTGGCCGTGGGCACCGACGCGGTGGCGCTGGCCCGGGAGACCGGCGCGCGCGCCGTCCTCGACATCACGGTGCCCGGCGCCCACCACCCCGTGACGACGGCGGCGCTGTTCGCGGGCCTGCCGGTGCTGGGCGAGAAGCCCTGCGCGGCGACCCTCGCGCAGTCGCTGTCGCTGGTCGCGGCCGCCGAGGTGACCGGCGAGCTGTTCATGGTCAGCCAGTCGCGCCGGTGGAACCCGCAGCTGTGGGCCTACCGCGACCTGCTGCGCGGCCTCGGGGCTGTCGGCCTGCTCCAGACCGACTTCTACAAGGCCCCGCACTTCGGCGGGTTCCGCGACGAGATGGCGCACCCGCTGCTGGTCGACATGGCCATCCACCAGTTCGACATGGCGCGCTTCCTCCTCGGCACCGAGCCCGTCTCGGTGAGTTGCGAGACGTGGAACCCCTCGTGGAGCTGGTACGCCGGCGACGCCTCGGCCACCGCGGTGTTCGAGTTCACCGGCGGCGCCCGCTACGTCTTCAACGGCTCCTGGTGCGCACCGGGTGCCGAGACGTCGTGGAACGGCTCCTGGCGCGGCGGTGCCGAGAAGGGCAGCGCGCTGTGGGACGGCGACCACGAGCCGACCGTCGACGTCGCCGACGAGGGCGCGGCTGTGCCCGAGACCGGGGCGCGGCTCCCGCACGACGGGATCGCCGGCGCGCTGGCGGTCTTCGTCGACGCGCTGCGCAGCGGCACCACCCCGCAGAGCGAGGTGCACGAGAACGTGCTCAGCCTCGCGATGGTCGAGGCGGCCGTGGAGTCGGCGGCCTCGGGGGCCCGCGTGGCCCTGGACGACGTGCTCACCCGCGCCTGGGAGCAGGCCGTGGCCGAGGAGCGCCGCGACGACGTCCGCGAGGCGCTGCGCGGCTGGACCTCCGTGCGGGGCGCGCTGACCCGCTGAGAGCCGACCCTCGACGCAGCTGCGCCCCGCCTCCCGGACCCCCGGGGAGCGGGGCGCAGCTGCGCGGGAGGTGGGTCAGCGGCTGAGGCGGCGACGGCGCTCCTGCGCCGACAGGCCCAGGACACCCGCGAGCAGCGCACCACCGACCAGCAGCGGCGCGAGCACGGCCGCGACGTCACCGGCGGTCTGCGCGGAGGTCGGCGACGTCGCGGTGACAGCCGTCGCCGCAGCCCGCAGGTCGTCCTCGGCGCCCGCGGCGGCGGCGTCAGCGGCGCGCAGCGCCGGCAGGGGAGCGGCCTGCGCGAGCTGGCCGGTCGCGCCCAGGTCGGGGACGGTGACCGCATCGGACAGGGGCACCACCGAGGCGCGGGTCACCACCTGCTCCAGCGTGGGCCGGGGGGTGGAGCGGACCGCGGTGCGCGCCGGCGCGGTGACCGCCGGTGCGGTGGTCGCGGGGACGGCGACCGGCGGGGTCGGCGTGGTCGCGGGGACGACCGGGACCACCACCGCGGGCTCGGTGGCGGTGACCTCGGGGACGGCTGCCGTCGGCGTGGTGACGGGAGGCGCGGTCGTGGCCAGAGCGCCGGTCGGGGCGGTCGTCGGCTCCGCCGCCGGAGCGGTGCTCGACGGGGCGCTGGGCTCCGGGGCCGTGCTCGGTGCCGTGCTCGGTGCCGACGTCTGCTCCGGGGCGGGCGCGGTGGTCGGCGCGGTGCTGGGTGCGGTGACCGGTGCCTGGGTGGGTCGGATGGTGGGGGCCTCCGCCGACGGCTCCACGGGGCTCGCATCCTCGGAGCCGGGGGCGCCGAACGCCTGGGCGCGCGCCTGCGGGGCCTCCTCGGAGCCCGACCCGGTGGGAGCGCCGAAGGAGGCCGCCCCCGACGGGGCCGTGGCCGCGGACGCAGCGCCGGGGGCCAGGAGCACCCCAGCGGCCACCAGGGTCGCGACACCGAGGCCCCGCACACCCGCCGCCGTCCGTGCGCGCGGGCCGATCGTCGACTGGCAGTGCTCCACGGTCTGTCCCCTCCTCCGGTGCAGGGGCGGCTCACCGCTCCACCCGTGCACCGCCATGGTCGCGCGTCGCGTGCGCAGACGGAAGTCCGCTGTCCTTCTGTGACGGCCTCGTGATCCGCCCGCGGGGGTCAGCGCAGCGCGCGGCGTCCGCGGGTGCGGCCCGTGGCGACCCGCACGCGCTGGCGGCGGGCCCCCTCCCACGCCGTCCCGACCAGTGCGAGGGCGGCGCCGGCCATGGCCGTGAACAGCAGCGCGTCGTTCGAGGACGCCGCGGAGGAGGAGACCAGCGCGCTGCTGGTCTGCATCTGGGGCCCCGCCGCGACCTCACCGACCAGGCTGGCCTGGGCGAGGCTGTCGCCGAGCTGACTGGGCTGCTGCGAGGACGCCGTGCTCGGGACCTGCGCCGACAGGAGCTGGACGCCGCTCGCGCTTGACGCGGGGCGCGACGTCGCGAAGGCGCTGGACGTGCCGACGGGGGCGGCGCTGGAGGCCGAGGTGGACACCGAGGTGGATGTCGAGCCAGTGGCGCCGGCCTGCGCGATGGTCGAGCTGGTCGTCGTCGACGAGGGGGCCGCGGCGAGGCCCGTGGAGGTCCCCGCCACGGACGGGGCGGCAGCTGCACCCGCGCCCGGCAGCGCTGCGGCCGAGCTGGTGAGGGACGCCGAGGACGACGGCGCGGCGGGCGCCGCGAACGCCCAGGTCGGAGAGGTGCTCGGGGCTGGGCGGCGGTCCAGGCCGGCGAGGGGCTCCACCAGGGCGTGCTGCTCGAGGGCGCCGAGGAGACCGCCGGGGCCGGAGCGGCGGTCCCGCGGTCGGGAGCGCTCGACGACGACGTGCCGCCCGCGCTCGAGGACCCGGACGGAGGGCCCGCAGGCGACGAGGACCCGGAGGAGGGCTCCGACGTGGTGGGGGCCGAGGACGTGGGCTCCGAGGACGTGGGCTCCGACGTCGTGGGGGCCGACGGCTGCGACGAGGTCGGGGCGGGCGACGCCGCCGGGCTGCTGCTCGCGAGGGCGCTCGTGGGGGTGACCGCGGGCGTGGTGGTGGGCGCGGTGGTGGGCCTGACCAGGGGGGCGCTCGTGGGCGTGTCCGCTGCGGTGGGCTCGGGGGCCTGCGTCGAGGGGGCGGGTTCCGCGCTCGACGTCGTCCCGCTCGTCGTCCCGCTCGTCGTCCCGGTGTCCTCCGGGGGAGCGGCCGACGAGCTGCTGGGCGTAGCGCTGCCGGTGGAGGTCTCCGACGCGCTCGCCGAGGTGGTGGCCGTCGGCTCGTCGGCGTGGGCGACCAGCGGCATCCCGAGCACCCCGAGGGCCGCCAGCCCGACGGCTCCGAGGGCGCGGGCGCTCCGCGCCGCCGAGGGCGTCACCGGGGGCGTCCGGGGCAGGCGAGCATGGCGGTGTCCCGTCGGGGTCGTCGTCGGCGCCGACCCGCACCGCTGGGGCGCCGCAGGGGGGCGACGCCCGCTCATGGTGCCCGATGCGTCCTGGTTCGTGAAGTCCGGGACCGTCGCCAGACGATCACGGGGCGCCGACCCCGGGCCGCCTCGGCTGCGGTGACGTCGGGTGGTCCGTCGTCAGAGCGATGTGCGGTTCCGCCGCAGCCGCCGCAGCCACGACGGACCGGTCAGCGCCAGCAGCAGCGCGCCCCCGACCACCAGGGGCGCCCCCCACGCCGCGGCCTCCTGCACCCAGGCGACCGGCTCCACGGCCGTCGGCACCGGTGCGGCCTGCGGCGAGCTGACCGGCACCGGGGCGGCGCCCAGGAGGAGGGCGCCGGGGCCCCCGCCCCCGTCCGCGACGGCGGGGCCGGCGGTGAGGTCGGGGTCGGTGGCGACGAGGAGCGTCGCCGTCGGTGCGGGGCTGGGCACCCCCGCTGGGTCGGTCAGCGCCGCGACGGCCACCGAGACCGGTGAGGCCGCTGCGGTCCGCACCGTCCGGGCGGCTCGGAGGGCCACCGCGCGCCGAGCGGTCGGAGCTGCGGAGGCCACGGGACGGGGCGCGGGGCCCGAGGTCGCCGGTGAGGTCGCCGAGGGGCTGCCGGTCGGCGGTGCGGTGCCCGGGCCGCCCGTCGGCAGCGCGCCCGACGAGGGGGTGGGACCGCTCGCGGGGCACGACGGCGTCGCGGTGGAGGCCCCCCGCGTTCCCGTCGGAGTGGCGGTGGGGGTGCCGGCCGCAGGGGGCGTCGGTCCCGCGTCCGCGGTCCCGGGGGAGGCGGTGGGGGCGTCGAAGGGGACGGGCGACGCCGTCGTCGTGCTGCTGGGGGCCGCAGCGGTCGGCGGTGCAGGGGTCGAGGGGGTGTCCGTCGGGCAGGCCGTGGGACTGCCGGAGGGGAGCCCCGTCGGCGTCGACGTCCCCGGCGAGGGGGTCCCGGTCGGCGTCGCCGTCGGCGTGCCGCTCGCCGGTGGGGTGGGTCCGGTCGGTGCCGGGGTGGCGGTGGGCGACGACGTCGGCGTCTCGCCCACCGGGAGCGCTGACGGCGGCGCGGTAGGTGCAGCAGACGCTGAGGCGTCGGTGCTCGTCGCCGGGGTGGCAGTGGGGGTGGCAGTGGGGGTGGCAGTGGGGGTGGTCGCGGGGGCGCTGGCCGTCATGAGCGCACCGTCGGGGGTCGCGGCCGACGTCGTCGTCGGGCTCGCCGCGGCGTTGGTGTCAAGGGTCTGGGCCTGAGCCGGCGGGGCCAGCAGCGCCAGACCCGCCACGACCGCCACGACGGCGGGCACCGCGGTGCGCCCCGTGGTGAGCGCCCGAGAGCGGCGGGTCGGCATCCCAGGCTCCACGGCTCGCTCCGCCCGGGGCGGCGCGGCTGCCCACGGGACGCCGGCAGACCCGGCGTCCCACCAGCGTGCCCGTCCGAGGGGCCTCGGCGCGGGACCTCCGCGACATCCGCGTGTCGCGGTCTGCGGAGGCCGTCGGCCGGGTCAATAGGCTCGGGCCATGACCCACGTCCTGTCCGCCGTCGCCTGGCCGTACGCCAACGGCCCGCGCCACATCGGCCACGTCGCCGGTTTCGGCGTGCCCTCCGACGTCTACAGCCGCTACATGCGGATGGCCGGACACGACGTGCTGATGGTCTCGGGCACCGACGAGCACGGCACGCCGATCCTCGTGCAGGCCGAGGCGGAGGGCGTCACGCCGCAGGAGCTGGTCGACAGGAACAACCGGATCATCGTCGAGGACCTCGTCGCCCTCGGCCTGTCCTACGACCTGTTCACCCGCACCACCACGCGCAACCACTACGCCGTGGCGCAGGAGCTCTTCGCCACCGTGCACCGCAATGGGTACATGGTCGAGCAGACCACCATGGGCGCCATCTCGCCGTCGACCGGGCGCACCCTGCCCGACCGGTACATCGAGGGCACCTGCCCCATCTGCTCCTACGGCTCCGCCCGCGGCGACCAGTGCGACAACTGCGGCAACCAGCTCGACCCGGTCGACCTCGTCGACCCGCGCTCGCGCATCAACGGCGAGACCCCGCAGTTCGTCGAGTCGCAGCACTTCTTCCTCGACCTGCCCGCGCTCGCGGAGGCCCTGGGGGAGTGGCTGCACGGGCGCGACGACGCCGGGGCGTGGCGCCCCAACGTGCTGAAGTTCTCCCTCAACCTGCTCGATGACGTGCGCCCCCCGCGCCATGACCCGCGACATCGACTGGGGCATCCCGGTGCCGCTCGACGGCTGGCGCGACCAGCCGAACAAGCGGCTCTACGTCTGGTTCGACGCCGTCATCGGGTACCTGTCGGCGTCGGTGGAGTGGGCCCGCCGCTCCGGCGACCCGGAGGCGTGGCGGAAGTGGTGGTCGACCCCCGAGGCGCGCTCGGCGTACTTCATGGGCAAGGACAACATCACCTTCCACTCGCAGATCTGGCCCGCGGAGCTGCTCGGCTACGACGGCCGCGGGGCGCGCGGCGGCTCGCCCGGTGAGTACGGGGCGCTGGAGCTGCCCACCGAGGTGGTCTCCTCGGAGTTCCTCACGATGGAGGGCGGCAAGTTCTCCTCCTCGCGCGGCGTGGTCATCTACGTGCGCGACTTCCTCGCCCGCTACCAGCCCGACGCGCTGCGCTACTACATCGCGGTGGCCGGGCCGGAGAACCAGGACTCCGACTTCACGTGGGAGGCCTTCGTCCGCCGCACCAACGACGAGCTCGTCTCCACCTGGGGCAACCTGGTCAACCGCACGGCGTCGATGATCGCCAAGAACGTGGGCTCGATCCCGACCGCCGGACCGCTGACCGACGACGACGAGGCGCTGCTCGCCAGCGTCCGCGGCGGCTTCGCGACCGTGGGCGGGCTGATCCAGGGGCACCGGCAGAAGGCCGCCATCACCGAGGCGATGCGCCTGGCCGGCGAGGCCAACCGCTACCTGGCGGCGCAGGCGCCCTGGCAGCTCAAGAAGACGGACCCGGCGCGCATGGAGACGGTGCTGCACGTGGCGGCGCAGGCCGTCGTCGACCTGAACACGCTGCTCTCCCCGTTCCTGCCGCACTCGTCGTCGCTGGTGCACCGCGCGCTCGGCGGCGAGGGCGAGTTCCAGCCGATACCGGTCATCGCCGAGGTCGACGACCTCGACGGCGGCCCCGGCTACCCCATCATCACCGGCGACTACTCGGCGCCGCCCGCCTGGGCGCCCCGCGACGTCGTGCCCGGGACGCCGGTCGCCCCGCCGTCGCCGATCTTCACCAAGCTCGACGAGTCCGTGGTCGAGGAGGAGCTGGCCCGCCTGCGCGGAGGCTCCTGACCCCCGGGGCGCCGCACTCCGCGCCCCTTGGACGCCCGTGTGGCCCCATCGAGGACGTCGAAGGGGCCACACCGGCAGTGAGGGGGCCACGCGGGCGGTGGTGCGGCCCGCGTCGGGACGACGGCGGCCTCGGTCCCCATGCCGGGGTTGTCCACAGCCAGCTTGCGTGGCCCGACAGCGCGGAGCTCACCTGCGGGACGGTGCGCGGATGCCCCACGTCAGGACGCCCTTGCCGGCGCAGCTGCAGAACAGGCCCTTCACCGTCGCGGAGGCGCGTGAGCTCGGCGTCACCCGCAAGCGCCTCCGCTCGTCCGACCTCCGCGCTCCCTTCTTCGGCGTCCGTGTCAGTCGGGCCCTTGGCTGGAACCCCGCGATGCGTGCCAGGTGCGCGCTGCTGGTCGCACCCGCCGGCAGCGTCGTCGTCGGTGACGATGCCGTTGACCTGCACCGGCTCCCGGTGCCCTTCGGTGCTCGGGCTCCGATGGACTCGGACGTGGTGGTCGCGGTGCTCCCTGGGATCCAGCCGCCGCGTGCGAAGGGCCTGGTGGTGAGCCCGCAACGCCTCCACCCGAACACGCCGTTGAGAGCTGTGGGTGGGGTGCGGGTGCCCTGCGTCGAGGACCTCTGGGCCATCCGCTGCGCCGAGCTGGACGACGAGAGCGGCATCGCGCTCGGGGACGGGGTGCTGCGCAGGCTCCAGGGCGACCGGGCTCCGGTGGTCGCTGCGGTGGGGCGGCTGCCGGTGGAGCTGCGAGCCCGGGCCAGCCGGATCCTCCGCTTCGTCAGGTACGAGGTCTGCTCCCCGGTCGAGACGCGGCTCCGGTTACTCCTCATCAAGGCGGGGGTGCCCGAGCCGAGCCACTTCGCGGCTCCGATCCCGCGCGAGGGGCGCGCCGAGGTGTGGCCCGACCTGCAGTGGGAGTCACTGCGCGTCGCCGTCGAGGTCGATGGCCCCCACCACTCCCAGGACGCCCAGCGAGACCGCGACGTCCGGGTCCGGGACCGGGTGACGCGGCGCCACGGGTGGACCTCGGTGGTGGTCACCACCCGAGAGGTGATGAGCGACCCCGGCCGCCGTCGTCCGTGAGGTCGTCGCAGAGCTCCGCCGGGCGGGTCTGCGCTGGTGACGCATGAGCGGGCCCGGACGGCCCCGTGGCTCTGGTGGCCCCTTTCTCTCCCTTCTAGCCCCATCGCGAGTCGCCACCGGGCCACCTCGGCGCCGGTGGGGCCACGGCGGCGGTAGGTGCTGGCGGAGGCCGTGGCGCAGCCCCCTGGCAGGGTGAGCGGGTGGCTGGAGCGCATGAGCACACCAGGGCGCCCGAGGGGTACCCGCCGCTGCCGGAGCCACTGGCCCTGGGCGCGGGAGGGCTGGGTGTCGTCGACGACCACACCCACCTCGACCACCTCGACGACGACGTCGTCGACGCGCTCCTGCCGGCCGCCGCCGCGGCGGGGGTGCCGAGAGCGGTGCAGATCGGCTGCGACGCGGCGGCCCGCGCCTGGACTGACCGGGCGGTGCGGCGTTGGCCGCAGCTGCTCGGTGGCGTCGCGGTGCACCCCAACGAGGCCCCCGAGCTGGCGCGGCGAGGCGAGCTCGACGCCGCGCTCGCCGAGGTGGAGCGGCTGGTCACCACCAACGACCGGATCCGCGTGGTGGGGGAGACCGGGCTCGACTCCTTCCGCACCGACTGGGGTGACGCGGCCGCGAGGCGCGCCCAGCTCGACTCCTTCGCCGCGCACATCGACATCGCCAAGCGCACCAGGAGCACGCTCCAGATCCACGACCGCGACGCGCACGACGACGTCGTCGACGTCCTCCTGGCCGAGGGGGCCCCGGAGCGCACGGTCTTCCACTGCTTCTCCGGCGGCCTCGAGCTGGCGCGCACGTGCGCCGAGCACGGCTGGTACCTGAGCGTCGCGGGGACGGTGACGTTCAAGAGCAACCACGCCCTGCGGGAGGCGGTGGTGGCGGTCCCGGTGGAGCTGCTCCAGGTGGAGACCGACGCCCCCTACCTGACCCCCGTCCCCTTCCGCGGACGCACGAACGCGAGCCACCTCGTGCCTCTCACCGTCCGGGCGATCGCGGAGGCGGGGCGACACGACGAAACACACCTTGTGGAAATCCTGAGCCGGAGCAGTGACCTTCTCTACGGTGAGTGGTGATGTCCACACCGACCGTCACCCTTCCCCCCGGGTGCGCCCCTGAAGGGGCGTGGGAAGGTAAAGAGTCCGTCAACGTTCCTCGGCAGCGACGCCGGAGGATGGACGTTCCGGACGTCTCCGCCTACCGTCCAGAGTCGACAGCCGGGATGGGACACCACCCGGACGACGACTCCAGCACCGAGCACGCCCCGCTTCCCAGCCACCACGGGCGCCGCCGAGCTGAGCCGCCGGCGCGTGCACCTCGCCGCCCGGCTGCCGCCCGTGAGCGCCGTCCGGTTCCTCTGCCCGGGGACACCGAAGCTAGGGACCTCGTGCGCCTCACCCCGTCCGGCCGCGTCACCCGCATCGCGGGCCAGGCCGTCATCGTCACCGCCCTCGTCGCCGGCACCGCCGCGTGGGCCCACAACGACACCACCGTCCACCTGGACGTCGACGGCCAGACCGAGCAGGTCCGCATGTTCGGCACCACGGTCGACGCGGCCCTCGCCGCCGCGGACGTCGAGCTCGGTGACAAGGACCAGCTCTCCCTGCCGGAGCACTCGAAGGTGAGCGACGGCGACACGATCGTCGTCCGCCACGCCCGGCCCATCACCCTCACCGTCGACGGCCAGACCGAGACGCGCTGGACCACCGCCCTGACCGTGGGCGACGCGCTCGCCGACCTCGACGTCCGCGCCGAGGGCGCAGCGGTCTCCGCCTCCCGCTCCGAGCCCCTCGGCCGCGACGGCATGGCCCTCACGGTGACCACGCCCAAGACCGTCGACGTGACCGTCGACGGCGGCGTCTTCCCCGTCACCAGCACGAGCGCCACCTACGCCGAGGTCCTCCAGGCCGCCGGCGTCACCCTCGGCGCCGACGACACGACGTCCGTCGCCCTCCACGCCGCCGTGACCGACGGCTCCGCCGTCCAGGTCGTGCGCGTCGTGAAGAGCACGGTCACCGAGGACTCCGACATCCCCTTCGAGACGCAGAGCACCGACTCCGCGGACCTCTACGAGGGCGAGACCAAGGTGACCACCAAGGGCGTCGCCGGCACGAAGCAGACGACCTTCGAGGTCGTCACCGCGGACGGCCAGCAGACCTCCAAGACCGAGGTCGGCTCCGCGGTGACCGCGCAGCCCGTGACCCAGGTCCAGCTCAAGGGCACCAAGGAGAAGCCGGCCGCGGCCGCCGCTCCCTCGGTGGCCGGTGGCTCCGTGTGGGATGCGATCGCCAAGTGCGAGTCCGGCGGCAACTGGTCGATCAACACCGGCAACGGCTACTACGGCGGCCTGCAGTTCTCGCAGAGCACCTGGCGCGCCTACGGCGGCGCCGGGTCGGCGAGCAGCGCCTCCCGCGAGCAGCAGATCGCCGTGGCCCAGAAGGTCCAGGCCGCGCAGGGGTGGGGCGCCTGGCCGTCCTGCACCCGCAAGCTCGGCCTGCGCTGACCGCTCCTCGATCGTCTAGCCTCGACCCCCTGGACACCTCAGCTGCTGATGACGGCCTGCTGGGCCCCGCCGACGTGCGGGCCCTGGCGGGCCGTCTCGGCGTGCGCCCGACCAAGTCCCTCGGGCAGAACTTCGTGCACGACGGCGGCACCGTCCGCCGGATCGCCGCCAAGGCGGGGGTGCGCCCCGGAGGCGTGGTCCTCGAGGTCGGCCCGGGGCTGGGGTCGCTGACGCTCGCGCTGCTGGCGGCGGGGGCGCGCGTCGTCGCCGTCGAGATCGACCAGCGCCTCGCCACCGAGCTGCCGGTGACGGTGGCCGCCCGCCGTCCCGACCTCGCCCACGACCCCGACGGCGGGCTCGAGGCGCACCTGCGGGTGGTCCGTGCCGACGCGCTGGACGTCACCGAGCTGCCGGCGCTGGCCGGAGCGGCGGGTGCCGCGGCCGGCGCCCCGACCAAGCTGGTCGCGAACCTGCCCTACAACGTCGCCGTCCCCGTGCTGCTGACGCTGCTGGAGCGCCTGCCCTCGCTGGAGACCGTGCTCGTCATGGTCCAGACCGAGGTGGCCGAGCGGCTCGCTGCGGGCCCCGGCAGCAAGGTCTACGGCGTCCCGAGCGTCAAGGCCGCCTGGTACGCGCGGGCCTCGATGGCGGGGTCGGTGGGCCGGCAGGTGTTCTGGCCGGTGCCGAACGTCGACAGCGCGCTCGTGCGGCTGGAGCGGCGCGAGCCCCCGACCACCACGGCCAGCCGCGAGGAGGTCTTCGCCGCCGTCGACGCCGCCTTCGGGCAGCGCCGCAAGACGCTGCGGGCCGCGCTCGCCGGTTGGGCCGGATCGCCCGCGGCCGCCGAGGAGGCGCTGCGCGCGGCCGGGATCGACCCGGCGCTGCGCGGGGAGCGGCTCGACGTCGAGGGCTTCGCGCGATTGGCCGCCGCTGGCCGCCAGGCCCCCGGGGCCTGACCCACCGACCTGGCGGCGCCGACGGCCCGGTCCGTCCCGTAGTGTGCGGCGCGTGACGCTGCCGGGGGAGCGGGTCGTCGTCCGGGCGCCGGCGAAGATCAACCTCGCGCTGCGCGTCGGGGCCCTCGAGGACGACGGGTACCACGACGTGGTCAGCGTGTACCAGGCCGTCTCGGTGTTCGAGGAGGTCAGCGCCACCCTCCCGCGTGACGGCGTCTCCGGCGTGACGGTCTCGGTGCGCGGCACGGGCGCCGCCTCCACCCCGCTGGACTCCTCCAACCTCGCCGTCCGGGCCGCGCTGCTGCTCGCCGAGCGCGCGGGCGTCCCCGCCGACGTCGCCCTGTCGATCCGCAAGACCGCTCCCGTCGCCGGGGGCATGGGCGGTGGCTCGGCCGACGCCGCCGCCGCCCTGCTGGCCTGCGACCTGCTCTGGGGCACCGGCGCCACCCGCGAGGAGCTGGTCGAGATGGGCGCCGAGCTCGGCGCCGACGTCCCCTTCGCCCTCGTGGGCGGCACGGCCCTCGGCCTCGGCCGCGGTGACCGGCTCACCCCCGTGCTCGGCCGCGGCGAGTTCCACTGGGTGCTGGCGCTGGCCGACGAGGGCCTCTCCACCCCGGCCGTCTACCGGGAGCGCGACCGCCTGGTGGCCGCCGGTGCGCCCGCCGAGGCCCTCGACCCCGACGTCCCCGCCCCGCTCGCCCAGGCGCTGCGCGCCGGTGACGCGGCGGCCCTGGGGCCGGCGCTGGTCAACGACCTGCAGGCCGCGGCCTGTTCCCTGCGGCCCTCGCTGCAGCGGGTGCTCGACCTGGGCCGCGACCACGACGCGCTCGGCGGCCTGGTCTCCGGGTCCGGGCCCACCGTCGCGGTGCTCGTGCGCGACAGGTCCGCAGCGCTGGAGCTGGCGGTGGCGCTGACGGCCTCGGGCCTCGCCTCCGACGTGCGCCGCGTGACGGGGCCCGTGCACGGCGCCCGCCAGGTCGACCCGGTGCCCACCTCGCCGTTCCACCCCTCGAACACCCCGCCGACCGGGCCGATCGACACCATCCGCTGACCGGTCGCTGGCCGGTCGCTGACCCGCCCGTCCTGGAGCGCTCCCCGCGCCGGGGAGGATGGGGGCGTGGCCCACCTGCTGAACCTCGAGGGCGCGACCGTCGTCCACGGCGCCCGCACCGTGCTCGACGGCGTCTCCCTCGGTCTCGACGACGGCGCCCGCACCGGCGTCGTCGGCCGCAACGGCGACGGCAAGTCGACGCTGCTGCGCGTGCTCGCCGGCACCCAGGCGCTCGACGCCGGCCGGGCCACCCGCAGCCGGGGCACGACGATCGGCGTCCTGTCGCAGACCGACGACCTCAACCCGGCCCACACGGTGCGCCGCGCCGTGGTCGGTGACGTGCCCGACCACGTCTGGGCGTCCGACGCGCGCATCCGCTCCGTGCTCGACGGCCTGCTCGGCGACATGCTCGAGGGACCCGCCGCGGCCCCCGGGGGCGCCGACGCGCTCGTGGGGCAGCTCTCCGGTGGCCAGCGCCGCCGCGTGGCACTGGCGCGCCTCATGGCCGGCGACGACGACGTGCTCCTCCTCGACGAGCCCACCAACCACCTCGACGTCGAGGGCGTGGCGTGGCTCGCCGAGCACCTGCGCACCCGGTGGCAGCCCACGCAGGGCGCCCTCGTCGTCGTCACCCACGACCGGTGGTTCCTCGACGCGGTGGTCGAGCGGACGTGGGAGGTGCACGACGGCGTCGTCGACGCCTACGACGGCGGGTACGCGGCGTACGTGCTGGCCCGCGCCGAGCGCGCCCGCATCGCCTCGGTGACCGCCGAGCGCCGCGACAACCTGCTGCGCAAGGAGCTCGCGTGGCTGCGCCGCGGCGCACCGGCCCGCACCAGCAAGCCCCGCTTCCGCATCGAGGCGGCCAACGCGCTCATCGCCGCCGAGCCGCCGCCGCGCGACGCGTTCGCCCTCTCGCGCACCGCCACCGCGCGGCTGGGCAAGGACGTCGTCGACGTCGAGGGCGCGTCCCTGGCCGTGGGTGAGGGCGAGGAGCGCCGCGTGCTCCTAGACGACGTCACCTGGCGCCTCGGCCCCGGTGACCGCATCGGCATCGTCGGCGTCAACGGCTCCGGCAAGACGACGCTGCTCAGGCTGCTGCTCCAGCAGGTGCAGCCCGACGCCGGCCGCGTGAAGCTGGGCAAGACCGTGGTGACGGGCGTGCTCAGCCAGGACCTGCGCGAGCTCGACGCCGTCGCCGACCAGCGCGTGCTGGAGACCGTCGAGCGCGAGGCCACCAGCGTGCTCGACGTGGCCACCGGCAAGGAGCTCACGGCCTCCTCCGTCGTTGAGCGGCTCGGATTCCCGGCCGCCCGGGCGTGGACGCACGTGCGCGACCTGTCCGGTGGCGAGCGCCGCCGCCTGCAGCTGGCGCGCCTGCTGGTGCGCGGCCCCAACCTGCTGCTGCTCGACGAGCCCACCAACGACCTCGACACCGACACCCTCGCCGCCGTCGAGGACGTCCTCGACGGCTTCGCGGGCACGCTCGTGGTGGTCAGCCACGACCGGTACCTGCTGGAGCGCACCACCGACCGGCAGGTGGCCCTGCTGGGCGACGGCGCGATCCGCGACCTCCCGGGGGGCGTCGAGGAGTACCTGGCGCTGCGCCACGCAGGCGCCGCCGCCACCGGCTCCGGCTCCGTGAGCACCCCCTCCCGCGACGATCTTGCGGCTCCGCGCCAGAACAGCGCCGCTCCGGGGGCCTCGGCCGCCGACGTGCGGGCAGCCCGCAAGGAGGTCGCGCGCCTGGAGCGGCAGCTCGCCAAGCTCACGGAGCGGGAGGCGAAGCTCCACGACGCGCTCGCGGCCAGCGCTGCCGACTACGCCGCGGCGGCCAAGCTCGACGCCGAGCTGCGCGAGCTGCTCTCCGAGAAGGAGGCGCTCGAGGAGGAGTGGCTGGAGGCCGCCGAGGCCGCCGGATGACCACCGCCACCCCTCCCGGACCGGAGGAGCAGCGGAGCCCGGCGCCTGTCGACGGGCCCTGGCGGATCGTGCGCCCGTGGTCCACCCTCGCCAGGTGGGGGTACAGGGCGCGGTGGCGGGTCGACGCGTGACGCGGGGGGGCCGGCGACCGTCCGCGGCCGTGGCGGCCGGGGTCGTCGTCGCCGTGCTCGTGGCCGCTGTCGTCCTGCCTCTGACCGCCGGGTGGTCAGCTCCTTCGGGGCAGAAGCCGGTCGACCGCGTGCTGTTCACCGTGGGGCGCCTGCTGGCCGTCTCGCTCGCCGGCCTGCTGGTCGCCGGCGCGGTCGCGTGGGCGCAGCGCGTGCGCCGTGGAGAGCAGCACGCTCGCACCTGGCTGCTCGCCAGCGGGGGGCTGCTCGCGGTGAACCTCGTGGTGCTCCTGAACACCTGGCCCGGGTACTGGCTCTGGGACGAGTACTTCGCCGTCGAGAACGTGCGCGACCGGATCTTCCCCTCGTGGCAGTCGTCGCTGACCCCGCTGCTGTTCAGCACGCTGACCGACCTCGTCCCGAGCGGCGCGGTCGTCGTCGTCTTCCAGGTGGTGCTCGCCAGCGTCGTCGGCGGCTCGCTGATGGCGTGGACCTGGGAGCTGTGCCGCCGGCGCTGGCCGGTGGTCGTCGTCACCCTGCTCCTGCTCAGCCCTCCCGTCCTCCTGAACAACCTGTACCCGCTGCGCCTGACCACGTACTCCTACCTCGCCCTGGCCGTCCTGCTGCGCATGGTGGTCCAGCGGTTGCGCCCCGACGCGGTGCGCCACCCCCACGTCGAGCTCGCCCTGCTCCTGACGGGCGTGGCGGTGCTGGCGACCTGGCGGACCGAGGGCTTCCTCTGGCTCGCCGCGGTGCCGTACCTGGTCCTCCGGCTGGGCGCGCACCGGTCGCTCCGCGGCACGGGGCCGCGGCGGTGGCGGGCGGTGGCGGCGCTGGCCGCGGGCGCGACCGCGCTCGGCCTGGTCTTCTGGCTGGCCGACACCACCGAGGACCCGCAGTACCGCTACACCGCCTCCATCAACCCGCTGTCGGTGATGCTCCAGGAGCCGCTGCGCGGAGACGACCTGGCCGGGACGCTCGCGGACCTCGACAGCGCCGTCGACCTCGACGTCGTCCGCGCGAACCCCAACGCCACAGACGTCACCGCCTACTGGCTGGGAGCCGTCAGGCCGGACGCCGCAGCGGAGACCGGCCGCTACGAGGCGGCCTACGCGCGGCTGGTCCTGGACAACCCCGGGGCCTTCCTGCGAGCGCGGTGGCAGACCTTCGCCGCGACGAACGCCCTCGACGGCCACCTGGCGCAGGTCTACGGAGCCTCCACCTACACCGACGTGCCGCGCCCCGACCACGTCGAGCGGGTGGCGACCTCGGAGGCGCAGGGCGACGTCCCCAGGCCGTGGGACCGGGACCTCCGCGCCTCGGTGGTCCGCGGCCTGCTGCTGGTGGACTCCGACGGACGCCCCGGTCCGCTGGCTCCGCTCGTGTGGACGGCGATCCCCGTGCTGCTGCTGCTCGCCGGGGGGCTGGTGGTGACCGTTCTGCGTCGCCGCTGGTGGTGGGCGAGCGTCTCCGGGCTGCTGCTGGCGCAGGCGCTGCTCGTCTTCGTCGCGGCACCGGCGAGCTACTTCATGTACTACCTGCCCACGTACGTTCTGGGGTGGACCCTGCTCGTCCTCGGCGCTGCCTTGGGAGCGCACCGTCCTCGGCCCGCCGCGAGCCGAACGGACGCCGCGTCGGCGTCCTAGCGGCCGTCAGAGGTCGAGGCCGCTCGGGCGGAATTTCTCCTCGAGGAAGCGCGACTGCGCCTGCTGGCGCGAGACGTCGGAGCGCAGCACGGCCTCCTGCAGCTGCTCGCAGCCGGTGAGGAGCAGGTCGAGCTGGACCCGCAGCTCCTCCAGCGGCGTGCGACCCGCGGAGTTGCGGTGGGTCCTCGCGTGCTCGGCGGGTAGCGCGAGGTAGGCGTCGACGCTGTCGGGCAGGTGGTCGCTGGCGATGGTCTCGACGTCGCGACGCACCAGGGGGTCGGCGCCGGGCTCGGCCACCTTGGCCAGCAGCGGGAAGAGGACGTCGGCCAGCTCGCCCACCAGCACCGCGTCGCGCCGCTCGAAGCGCTCAGAAGTCTCCACGCGCCGCAGGGTCCGCACCAGCGCCTTCTCGGCGGGGCTCGCCGGGGTCGCGGGAGGCGCGGGCGACGACGGCGCGGCGGCGGCGCTGCTCAGCGCCGCCGGGACCGCCCCTGCGGCACCGGCGGCTCCGCCGGTTCCCGCGCCCTCGGGGTTCCCGGGGCCCGCGTCGAGCTGCCGCGCGGCGATCTGCTGCGTGATCTGCCGTTTGCGCTCGCGCCGGAGCGCCTTGCGGTGCTTCTCGTACGCGCCGTTCGCCGCGATCCACCCGAACATCAGCACCAGCGCCAGCGCCGTCTGACCAGCGGGGAAGAGGGCGATCCACAGCCCCAGCCAGACGAACCGCCCGATGTTGACCACGACGTCGGGCACGAAGCCCACCCGGGGGAGCTCGAGGCCGAGCGGCGTCAGCGCGCGCTCGTCGAGGTCGTAGCGCTCGATGTCGCGCGCCTCGTCGCGAGCGGCGCTCTCGTCGTCCCTGTCGTCCTTGCTCACGGCTGCCCCTCAAAGCTCCAGGTCTGACCGGCGGACCTTGTCGCCGAGGAAGGTGGCCTGCACGCGCAGCTGGCGGGCGTCGTGCTCGTGGACGCGCTCGGTCACCTCGGCCAGCAGCTCCACCAGGGAGCGCAGCTGGGCCAGCAGCGACTCGGCGGGGGAGGGGGCGTCGGCGGCGCCCGAGGGGGGCGGGTAGCCGGGCGGGAGCACGAGGTACTGGGCGAGGGCCGCGGGCAGGTGCTCGCCGACCACGGTCTCCACCTCGTACAGGTCGAGCGCGGGCAGGGGAGCGCCACGGCCCGCGCCGCGGGCGAGCAGCGGGAGCGCGGCGTCGTGCACCTGCCGGACCAGCGGCAGCGCGGCCGGCGGCAGGGCGGTGCCGGCGCGCACGGCGACCTCCAGCGCCGCAGCGGCCTCCTGCTGGCCCAGCGCGGCGCGCTCGGCGGGGTCGGTCGGCGCGCCGGGCCCGCTGAGCCGCCGGGCGCCGGCACCAGAGCCGTCCGCTCCGGCCGGACCGGCCAGCGGCGGGAGCCAGGGGGCCGACGGCGACGGCGCGCGCTCGGCCTGGAGGCGCAGCCACCGGGGGTTGGCGCTCAGGCCGTGGACCACCCCGGCGCCCCAGCCGCCGCCGGCGGCGAGCACGCCGAGCACCGTCCACCACTCCCCGGACAGCAGCGCGGTCACCGCTCCGGCGGAGACCCCGAGGTGCAGCGCGGCGGCCCCCGCCCAGGCCGGCCGGCGGCCCTTCCAGGCGATGTACCCGAAGCCGACCCACGGCAGGCCCGCCACGGGCAGGAGGAGCCACGCCGAGGTGCGGGCCCGCCACCCCTGGCGGCGGGCCGCCGTCGTCACGTGCCGGCCCACCTGCCGGGTGACGTCCTGCCCGACCCGGCGCGCCACGACCGCCGGCCGCTCGGCGGAGCGCTCGGTGGGCTGCTCGGCCGGGCCGGCGGGGCCGGCCGTGCGGTCAGGGCCGCCAGGGGGCGAGGTCACGGCCGGCCTTCGACCCTCGGCGGCCCGCCGTGGTCGCCGCCCTCGCGCGCGTCGGCATCGCGCACGCGAGCGATGTAGGAGCGGGAGCGCCGCATCTGGCCCTCGAGGGCGTCGACCGTGGTGGCGAGGTTGACCACCGCCTGCTGCTTGAAGGTGTCGATGGCGTCCATCGTGGCGAACACCTCGTCGAAGGCGCGCTGGAGCACCTCGACGTCGACCGTGGCGCTCGCCGCCTGCTCGTGCACCTGCGCCGTCTGCTGGCGCAGCAGCCGCGACGTCGACTCGATGGTGGAGCTGGTCGTGGCGTTGAGGGCGCTGACCTGGTCGAGCACGAGCTGCTGCTGCGACAGGGCCTGCGCCACGACGACGGCGGTGCGCAGCGCCGAGACCGTCGTCGTCTGCGCCCGGTCCACGCCCTTGACCAGCTCGACGTTGTTGCGGCGCACCAGGTCGAGCGCGAGGTAGCCCTGAGCGCTGACGGTGAGCTGGGTCAGCAGGTCCTGGTGGCGCTGCCGGATGGGGAAGAGCGCGTCGGCGGTGAGGGCCTCCGCGGCGCGCGGGTCGGTGGCGCGCAGCTCGGCCACCTTCTCCTCCGTGGCGGTGTCGAGCGCGCGGGCCAGGGTGACGTACTCGGTGAGCTTGCCCATGGTCGCCCACAGGTCCTGCTTCTCCTGCTCGATGGCGGCGTTGTCGCGGCGCAGCGCGTCCTGGCCGCTGGCCAGCGCCCGGATGATCGCGTCGAGCTGGCTCTGGGCGTCCTGGTACCGCTCGAAGTAGCCCGTCACCTGCCGCTGGGCGCGGGTGGGGATCAGGCCCAGCAGCTTCTTGGGCCCCTTGAGGTCGGCACGGCCCGGGTCGAGCTCGGTGACGGTGCGGCGCAGCTCGGCGAGGGTGCTCGCCACCTGCGTCTGGGCGTCGGCGGCGGGGCCCGACCCCGCCGACCGCGCGGCGCCCGCGGGGCTCGTGGAGGGGCGCTGCAGCATGCGGTTCGGCACCGCGGACGACGCGCGCACCTCGCGCTCGCCCATCCTGACGACGTCGTCGATGCGGCGCTGGAACTCCGGGCTGCGCGGGTCCTGCCCGGCGAGGTCGGCCACGAAGGCGCGGGCGCGCTCGGCCAGGGCTGCGCGGGTGGCCGGGTCGAGGGGGACCATCCCCTCCGCCTGCTCGTCGGGCACGGGGGCCACCGGGGGAGCGGGGGTGAGGTCGAGCCCCGGCGGCGGCGTCCGGTCGCCCGCACCGCTCACCGGCCCGCCCAGGTCCAGCAGGCCGTCCGAGGGCCCATCGGTCGGGTGGCTCATCCGCGGCGTCCTTCCAGGGGAGTCGTCGTGCTCCCCACCCATGATGGGCGATGAGCCTGGGCGCGTCCCCCCGGCCGTCCTCCGCGGCGCCGACCGGGCTCAGCCCTCGAAGGCGGCGAGCAGGCGCCGCAGCAGCGCCGCGAGCTGCTCGCCCTCGCCGGGGCCCAGCACCTCCAGCAGGCCGCGCTCGCGGGCGAGCAGGTCGGCCAGGGCCGCGTCGACCTTCTCGACGCCCCCGGCGGTCAGCCTGACGATCACCCCGCGGCGGTCGGCCGGGTCGGGCCGCCGCTCCACCAGGCCGCGCGCGGTGAGCCTGTCGAGGCGGGTGGTCATGGTGCCGCTGGTCACCAGCGTGGCGGCCGCCAGCGCCGACGGCGACAGCTCGTGCGGGGCCCCGGCGCGGCGCAGCGCCGCGAGCACGTCGAACTCCCACAGCACCAGCGCGGTGGCGGCGAAGGCGTCGGCGCGGGCCCGGTCGAGGTGGTGGGCCAGCCGCGAGACGCGCGAGAGCACCTGGAGCGGGGCCGCGTCGAGGCCGGGGCGCTCCCGCTCCCACGCCGCGACGAGCCGGTCGACCTCGTCGGGCACGACCCCGCCCCCGTCGACTCCGCCGCCCACCTGCTCGCGCTCCACGGCGGCTCAGCCGGCGTGCGGGGTGAGCCGCGGGTGCGGGTCCAGGCCGGAGAGCCCGTTCCACGCCAGGTTGACGATGTGCGCGGCCACCACGGCCTTGTCGGGCTGGCGCGAGCCGAGCCACCACTGCCCGGTCAGGGCGACCATGCCGACCAGCATCTGGGCGTACATCGGCGCCGCCCCGCCCTCCAGGCCGAGCCGCGTGAACTCGGCCTCCAGCATGTCCTCGACCTGCGTGGCGACGTCTCCCAGCAGGCTCGCGAAGGTGCCCGTGGTCTGCGCGACGGGGGAGTCGCGCACCAGGATGCGGAAGCCGTCGGTGCTGGTCTCGACGTACCCCAGCAGCGCCAGCGTGGTGCGCTCCAGGAGCACCTTGGGGTGAGCGCGGACCGTGAGCGCCGAGCTCAGCGCGCTCAGCAGGGCCCGCACCTCGCGGTCGACGATGACGGCGTAGAGCCCCTCCTTGCCGCCGAAGTGCTCGTAGACCACGGGCTTGGAGACGCGCGCGCGGGCGGCGACCTCCTCGACGCTCGTGCCGTCGAAGCCCTTCTCCGCGAACAGGACGCGCCCGACGTCGAGGAGCTGCTCGCGCCGCTCCGCGCCGGTCATGCGGGTGCGGCTCACCTCGCCATCATGCCCTGCGGGGGCCGCCCGGCGGCCGCGCTCACCGGGGCCGGGGCTGCGCCGGACGGGTGGTGGCCCGCGCGTCCGGCGTCCCGGGGCTCAGGTCGGCGCACCGACCTGCCGATGGACGGGCGTCGGGGCGGCCTGCGCCGCGCCCGGCAGCGCAGGGCCCCGGGGTGCAGCCCCCCGGCGGCAGCAGACCAGCCGCAGACCAGCCGGAGGACGACGTGCCGCTCACCCTCATCGCCCTGGGGGGCTGGCTGGTGGCCAGCCTCGCCGCCGCCGCCGTCCTCGGCCGCGCGATCTCCCGGGCCGACAGGATCAGCCAGCTGCACGAGCGCCGGGCGGCCGCCCGCGCGCAGGCGCGCGCCGCCGGGGACGACGCCGAGCCGGAGCGCCGCCTCGACGGGCGCTCCGACCCCGCCCCGGTGCGCCTGGGACTCACGGTGACGCAGCGTGACGGCATGCCCCTGAACGGATGACGCGGCGGGGTGAACGGCGGGTGGATGCCTTCACCGGGCCGCCGCCCGTGCGTGATCTAGGACCAGCAGCTCGCTGACGGCCGTCCCCCCACCGTGGCGACCGCGCCGCGCGGCCCCCCTGCCGCCTCGGCACGACCTTCCTCGAGGAGCCCCATGACCACCGCCGTCCCCGCGCCGCGCCCCGCGGCAGCGGCGGTCGTGCCGCTGCGCGCGGAGCCGCCGGGCCGCCTGCGCCGGGTGCCCCCGCCCCGCAGCCACTGGACCACCACCAACCTGCGCCGCGTCGTCGCGGGCGACGCCGTCGCGGTGGCGCTGTCCACGGTCGCGGCCTACCTGGTGCGCTTCGGCCGCGTGGAGACCGACCCCCTCAGCGACCTGCTGATGCTGGTCGGCCTGCCCGCCGTGTGGTTCGCCGCCCTCTTCGCCAACCGCGCCTACGAGAGCCGCTTCCTGGGCCTGGGGAGCGAGGAGTACGACCGGGTCGTGCGCGCCAGCGTCTTCACGCTGGCCGTCGTCGCCACCACCTCGTGGGCCTTCCAGCTCGACATCGCCCGCGGTTACGTGCTCTTCGCCGTGCCCGCCGGCACCGTGGCGCTGCTCGTCCTGCGCTACCTGGTGCGCCAGCGCCTGCACGCCGAGCGCGGTCAGGGCCTGCACATGCAGTCCGTCGTGGTCGCCGGCCACCACGAGGGCGTCGTCGCGATGGTGCGCCAGATGAGCAGCGCCAGCTACCACGGCATGCGCGTCGCCGGCGTCTGCCTGCCCGACGCGGCCAGCGTCCCGCCCCCCGTGCGCCGGGCCTCGCTCGAGGGCCTGGCGGCCCTCGGCGTCCCCGTCCTCGGAGACCTCGACGAGACCGCCGCCGTCGCGCTGCGCGAGGGCGTCGACGCCGTCGCCGTCCTGCCCACCCCCGAGGTCGACGGCGCCTTCCTGCGCCGCCTGGGCTGGGCGCTGGAGGAGACCCACGCGGCCCTCTACCTCGCCCCGGCCGTCACCGAGGTCGTCGGCCCGCGCGTCGCCATCCGGCCCGTCTGCGGCCTGCCGCTGCTGCACCTGGAGCGCCCCGAGCTCACCGGCGCCCGGCGCGTCGCCAAGGGCACCGTCGACAGGGCCGGCGCGGCGCTCGCCCTGCTGCTCCTCGCCCCGGTCCTGCTCGGGACCGCGCTCGCGGTGCGGCTGGACTCGCCCGGTCCCGTCCTGTTCCGCCAGGAGCGGGTGGGCCTGGAGGGCCGCAGCTTCACCATGCTGAAGTTCCGCAGCATGGTGGTCGACGCCGAGGCCCGCCTCCAGGCGCTCGCGGGCTCCAGCCAGGGCAACGCCGTCCTGTTCAAGATGAGGCACGACCCGCGCGTCACCCGCGTCGGCGCCGTGCTCCGCCGGCTCTCCCTCGACGAGCTGCCCCAGCTGCTCAACGTGCTGCGCGGTGACATGTCGCTGGTGGGCCCGCGCCCGCCGCTGGCGCGCGAGGTGGCCGTCTACGGCGACGACGCGCGCCGCAAGCTCATCGTCAAGCCCGGCCTGACGGGCCTGTGGCAGATCAACGGGCGCTCCGACCTCGACTGGGACGAGTCGCTGCGCCTGGACCTGCGGTACGTCGAGAACTGGTCGTTCGCGTACGACTTCATGATCATGTGGAAGACGGTCGGGGCCGTCCTCCGGAGCCGCGGAGCGTACTGACCCGCCACGACCGGCCGCGCGGCTCCGGTCCTCACCCGACCGGGTGAGGACCGACGGCCCGCACTCAGGTCGGTCAGCACCCGGACCGTTGTCTGACCAAGGACCGGGGGAGCAGCTGCCCGGTGGCACCCGAGGAGGACCAGTGAGCGTCCTGGACCGCAAGCAGAACCCGGCGTCCGCCGGAGCTGGCCGCGGCCTGAGCATCGCCATGGTCGGCACGCGCGGCGTGCCGGCGCACTACGGCGGCTTCGAGACCTGCATCGAGGAGGTCGGTGCGCGCCTGGCCGACCGCGGCCACGACGTCGTCGTGTACTGCCGGCGCGCGAGCGAGGACGACGACGACGACCGCCTGGCCACCCACCGCGGCATGCGGCTGGTCCACCTGCCCGCCATGCGGTCCCGGACGCTCGAGACCCTGAGCCACACCGGTGCCTCCGTGGCCCACCTCGTGCGCCACCCCACCGACGTCGCGCTCGTCTTCAACGCCGCCAACGCGCCCTACCTGCCGCTCCTGCGCGCTCGCCGCATCCCCGTGGCCACCCACGTCGACGGCCTCGAGTGGAAGCGCGCGAAGTGGGGCGAGACGGGGCAGAACTACTACCGCCGTGCCGAGGCCCTCGCGGTGCGCTTCTCCGACGCCCTTATCGCCGACGCCGTGGGCATCCAGGACTACTACACCGAGCGCTTCGGCGTGGAGACCTCGCTCATCACCTACGGCGCGCCCGTGGTCGAGGGCGGCGGTGACCCGCTGCGCCTCGCCGAGGTCGGGCTCGAGCCCGGCGGGTACCACCTGGTGGTGGCCCGCTTCGAGCCGGAGAACCACGTCGACGTCATCGTCGAGGGCTACAGCGCCAGCCGCGCGCGCAAGCCGCTCGTCGTGGTGGGGTCCGCCCCCTACTCCGACGCCTACACCCAGCGGGTGCGCTCGCTCGCCGACGACCGCGTCACCTTCCTGGGCGGTGTCTGGGACCAGGACCTCCTCGACCAGCTCTACGCCGGCTCGCACACCTACCTCCACGGCCACTCCGTGGGCGGGACCAACCCCTCGCTGCTGCGCGCCATCGGCGCCTCCGCAGCGGTCACCGCCTTCGACGTGTCGTTCAACCGCGAGGTGCTGGAGAGCGCCGGTGCCTACTGGAGGACGGCGGACGACGTGCGCGCCGTGGTCGAGGGCACCGAGGACGATCCCGCGGGCACCGCCCTGCGCGGCGTGCTCGCCGCCGACCGCGCCAAGCTCTACGACTGGGACCTCGTGGCGGACGGGTACGAAGAGCTCTGCCAGCGCCTCGCGCTCCTGCGCGCCACCGCCGGAGCCCGCTCGTGAGCGCGCCCTCGCCTCGCCACCTCGACGGGTCCGTCCGCCGGTCCGCGCGCATCCCCGCCCGGCGCGTCGTCCTCGCAGCCCTCGCCGGCGCGGTCGTCGCCACCGCGGTCGTGGCCGGCTGCACGGCAGTCCCGTCCGGGCCTGACGGGGCTCCGGCGAGCTCGGCCCCCGGCGCCACGACGGCGGCCCCCACGGGCACCGCCACGACGGCGGCCACCACCACGGCCCCCTCGCCCAGCCGGTCCGCGTACACCGGGCCTCCTCCGGCGACCGCTCCGGTGGTGGGGGCCTCCACGCTCCCGCCGGTCGAGCAGGGGACCGTCGCAGGCTTCGGCGACGGTCTGAGCGTCGAGGTGGTCGAGCGCAGCTCCGTCGACGTCACCGCCTCGGGCCCGGGGGAGCGCTCCGGCCCGGCCACCGCCGTGCTGCTCGAGCTCGTGAACGGCTCGCCGTCACCGGTCTCGCTCGACGGGGTCACCGTCACCGCCACGAGCAGCGACGGGACGCCCCAGGACGGCTTCACCGGCGAGCCCGCCGACGTCCCCTCGGGAGTCCTGGCCCCGGGCGCCCGGATCCGGGGGACGTGGGTCTTCTCCGCGTCGCCGGACGCGGCCTCGTCACTGGTGGTGACCTCGGTCAGCTCTGCTTCCGCGCTCGTCCTGCAGCTCTGACACGGCCAGCGGCGGCGTGTCCCACCCCCTCGCGGTTGTGACGCAGCGTCAGCGCCAGCGCGGCTGTCGGTACCGCCCTGCGACGTCCCCGCTGCTGAGAGGACCGGCCGTTACGCAGAACGGGTTGTCCTGACCCCCTCCAGGGGTCTCGGGCTCAAGGAGGGGTGACTGAGCGTGGTCGGTTCGCCTAGCGTGATCACCGCACGGCCAGGGTCCCCTGGGTCCGTGCGGGGGCCGCCCGGGGGTGGCGAGATGCAGGAGCACAGATGACACGCACCACCGCACGGGCGCGGCTCCTCGCGCTCGCCGCCGCTGCCGCGACCGCCGTCGCGACCGTCGGCGCCACTGCCCTCCCGGCGCAGGCCGCCGAGGCCGCCGCTGCCGCCACGGCGGGCCTGGCGACCACCTCGGTCACGGCCGACGCGCTGCCCACGGTGCAGATCAACGGCGTCGTGTGGTCGCAGGTCGTCGTCGGTGACCGCGTCTACGCCACGGGGCAGTTCACCTCGGCGCGCCCGGCCGGCTCTCCCGCCGGGAGCAACGAGGTCGCCCGCTCGAACATCCTGGCCTACGACATCACCACGGGCTCGCTCATCAGCTCGTGGGCTCCGTCGCTGAACGGCACGGGCCTGGGCCTGGCGGCGTCGCCCGACGGCAAGCGCATCTACGTGGTCGGCTCCTTCACCTCCGTGAACGGCACCACCCGCAACCGCGTCGCGGCGCTGGACGCCAGCACCGGCGCGCTCATCACCTCGTTCAACCCGAACGTCAACTCCCGGGTCCGGACCGTGGCGGCCACCAGCTCCACCGTCTACCTCGGCGGCGAGTTCTCCGCCGTCGCCGGCCAGGCGCGCACCCGCCTCGCGGCGGTCAGCGCCAGCAACGGGTCCCTGCTGCCCTGGACGGCCAGCGCCGACGCCGAGCCGTACGCGATGGTCCTGCCCAGCTCCACCGCCGAGCTGGTGGTCGCCGGGCGCTTCACCACCCTGGGCGGCCAGAGCGCGCTCGGCTCCGGGGCCCTGGACCTCACCACGGGCGCCCCGCTGCCCTGGGCGGTGCAGGAGCGCGTCAACGACTACGGCCCCAAGGCCGCCATCTACAGCCTGTCCACCGACGGCGACACCGTCTACGGCACCGGCTACAACTTCGGCGGCTCCGGCAACCTGGAGAACACCTACGCGGCCAGCGCCGCCGGCGGGACGCTGAAGTGGGTGAACGGCTGCTACGGCGACACCTACTCCTCCTTCCCGTCCGCCGGGGTGCTCTACACGGCCGGGCACGCGCACAACTGCGCGCCCGTCGGCGGGCACCCGCAGGAGGAGCCGTGGACCTTCCAGCGCGCGCTGGCCTTCACGACCGCCGCGGGCACCACCAACTCCGGGGGCAACTTCAACGGGCTGCCGGGCGCGAAGGTCGTCCAGTGGCTGCCGACCCTGTCCCAGGGCACCTTCACGGGCCAGGCCCAGGCGGCCTGGTCGGTGACCGGTGACTCCCGCTACGTGGTGATGGGCGGGGAGTTCCCGGCCGTCAACGGCACCGCCCAGCAGGGCCTGGTGCGCTTCGCCGTGCGCTCGCTGGCGCCGAACAAGCAGGGCCCCACCGCGACCTCCGCGGACCTCAAGCCCACCCTCGTGTCGCTGCAGGGCGGCACCGTGCGCGCCTCGGTGCGTGCGGCCTGGGACCGCGACGACGCGACGCTCACCTACGAGCTGCTGCGCGGCACCAACCTCGCCACGGCGCCGGTGGTCGCCACCGCGACGGTGGCCTCCGCCTGGTGGAGCCGTCCCACCGTCGCGCTCACCGACCGCTCGGCGCCCGCGGGCACCCAGTCCTACCGCGTCCGCGTGAAGGACTCGACGGGCAACGTGCTCGCCAGCTCGACCTCCACGGTGGACGTGGCGACCGGTGCCCAGGCGGCCAGCGCCTACCGCGACGCCGTCCTGGCCGACGGGGCGCAGCACCTGTGGCGCCTCGACGAGGCCGGCGGCACCACCGCCTACGACTCGGCCGGGGCCTCCGACCTCGTCCTGGACCCCTCGGCCACCCGGGCGGTGGCGGGTGCCACCGGTGACGGCGACACCGCCACCACCTTCACCGGCACCGCGGACGTCCCGGCGGCCACCCAGGCCGACGAGCCCGGTCCGCAGGTGTTCTCCACCGAGGCGTGGTTCTCCACCAAGAGCACCACCGGCGGCAAGATCGTCGGCTTCGGCAACTCCTCGACCGGCGCCAGCAGCGGCTACGACCGCCACATCTACATGACGAACGACGGTCGTCTCGTGGCCGGGACCAACGGCAACGGGCTGCGCACCGCGACCACCAGCAAGCGCTACAACGACGGCGCCGTGCACCAGGTCGTCATGACGGCCGGCTCCGGGGGCCTGTCGCTCTACGTCGACGGCGCGCTCGCCGCCCGCGACGCCGGTGCGGTCGGGGCGCAGCCCTTCGACGGCCGCTGGCGCATCGGCGGTGACAACCTCGACTGGTGGCCCTCGGCGCCCTCGAGCAGGTCCTTCGCCGGCACCATCGACGACGTCTCGGTCTACCCGACCGAGCTGACGAAGAGCCAGGTCGCCAGCCACTTCACCGCCGCTGGCGGCACGGGCGCGGCTCCGGCCGCAGCGCCGACCGACGCCTACGGCGCCGCCGTCTACGCCGCGCAGCCCGACCTGTACTGGCGCCTCCAGGAGGCGTCCGGCACCACGGCCGCCGACTCCAGCCCCGACGGGCTGTCGCCGGGAGCGGTCAGCGGCGCGGTGTCCTTCGGCGCAGCCGGCGTGCCCGGGCTGAAGGGCAGCACCGGTGCCACCCTCGGCGGCGCCGCCGGTGACGGCCTGGGCACGACCACCCCGCGTCCCGGTCCCAGCACCTACTCCGAGGAGCTGTGGTTCTCCACCACCTCCACCGACGGTGGCAAGCTGATCGGGTTCGGCGGCTCGCCGAACGGCTACAGCGGCAGCTACGACCGCCACGTGTGGATGGACCGCGACGGGACGCTGCACTTCGGCACCTGGACCGGCACCCCGAACACGGCTGACAGCGCCGAGGCCTACAACGACGGCGCCTGGCACCACGTGGTCGCGACGCAGGGGCCGGCCGGGATGGCGCTCTACGTCGACGGCGCGCTGGTGGGCAGCAACCCCCAGACGTCCGCGCAGGGCTACGACGGCTACTGGCGCGTCGGCGGCGACTCCTCCTGGGGCAGCACCGCCAACGGGTTCATCGCCGCGAAGGTCGACGAGGTCGCGGTCTACCCGACCGTCCTCAGCGCCACCGAGGTGTCCCGTCACCACGCGCTGGGCGCCGGGGGCACCGCCAACGCGGCGCCGACGGCGGCCTTCACCTCCTCGGTGACCGGTCTGGCGGCGGCGCTGGACGCCTCGACCTCCACCGACGCCGACGGCACCGTGGCCTCCTACGCCTGGACCTTCGGTGACGGCACCAGCGGCACCGGGAAGACGGCGTCGCACACCTACGCGGCGGCCGGTACCTACCAGGTGGCGCTGACGGTGACCGATGACAAGGGAGCCACCGGCACGGTGACGAAGTCGGTGGTGGTGGCCCAGACCGCGACCAACGCGGCGCCGACGGCGGCCTTCACCTCCTCGGTGACCGGTCTGGCGGCGGCGCTGGACGCCTCGGCCTCCACCGACGCCGACGGGACCGTGGCCTCCTACGCCTGGGCCTTCGGTGACGGCACCAGCGGCACCGGGAAGACGGCGTCGCACACCTACGCGGCGGCCGGTACCTACCAGGTGGCGCTGACGGTGACCGATGACAAGGGAGCCACCGGCACGGTGACGAAGTCGGTGGTGGTGGCCCAGGCCCCGGTCACGGCTCTCGCCCAGGACGACTTCGCTCGCACGACCACCGGCGGCTGGGGCAGCGCCGCGGTCGGCGGTGCCTGGACGGCGACGAACGGGGCGGCCTCCGCCTACGCCGTGGACGGCGGCGCGGCCACCATCACGGTGTCCCGCGCCGGCGCGAACAACGGCCAGGTGCTCGCCGGCGTCAGCGCCACCGACGTCGACCTGACCACCACGGTCGCGGTCGACCGGGCCGCCACCGGCGGTGCCACGTCGCTGTCGGCGGTCGTGCGGCGCACCTCCGCCGGCGACTACCGCGCCCGGGTCCGGCTCCTGACGGACGGGCGGGTCGCGATCGCCATGACCCGCTGGACCTCTGCGGGCGAGACCGTGGTGGGCGGCGAGCGCGTGGTCCAGGGCCTGACGGCCACCGGCGCCACCAGCCTGCAGCTGCGGGCCCAGGCCGTCGGCAGCGGCACCACCACCCTGCAGGCCCGGGTCTGGGCCACCGGGGCGGCGGAGCCGACCACCTGGCAGACCTCCGCCACCGATGTGACCAGCGGCTACCAGGATGCCGGGAGCGTCGGTGTGGCGACCTACCTGTCCAGCTCCAGCACGGGCGCGCCCCTGGTGGTCACCTTCCGCCAGTTCCAGGTCACCCGTCCCTGACGCGGCACCGCCCCCTGACGGGTGGCGCGAGGGCCCCGGTCGCCACCTCCTTGTGGGGCCGGGGCCCTCGGTCGTGGCTGGAGCGCACGGGTGGGAGGAGCGGTGGCAGCGTTCAGCGCGAGCCCCGTCGTGCCGAGGAGGACGGGGTGACGGTCGGAGCGCGTGCGCGCGCCAGGGGCGGCCCCAGGTCGTTCCTCGCGGCGCACTGGCCTGCTGCGTGCGTGCTGCTCATCATCGTGGCCAGCAGCTACAAGTGGCGGGTCCGCAACCCGACCGATGCGGTGTCGGGGTCGTTCGACCTCGCCAACCTCGTGGAGATCGGCCTGTTCGGGGCCGTGGGCCTGGGGCTGCTGGTCGCCTTCCGCCGCGACCTCCCGCTGCGCCACCCCCCGCGCGGCCCGCTGGCTGCCGGGGCCGGCTACATCGGGCTCGTGGTGGTCTCCGCCAGCTACTCCCCGTACCCGGCGTACGCCGTCGTGAGGGCGGGGGAGGCGCTGGTGGTGCTGGCCCTCGCCGCTGCCCTGGGCCGCCACGCGTCGCGCGCGCAGCTGCACGGTGTCGCCCACGCCTTCGTGGCGCTGGTCGTGGTCTCGGCCGCCGTGGGCCTGGTCCTCCCGTTCCCGGTGGTCAGCCCGCTGCAGGTGGGGCGCTTCACCTGGCTGAGCGTCCACCCGAACGTCTCGAGCGTCTTCTCAGCGCTCGCGCTCGTCATCGCCGTCAGCCACCTCAGCGCGCGCACGCCGCCACCGGGGCCGCGCTGGGGGCGGCCGGCCCACGCCGCCGCCGCGGCCGTGTGCGCCGCCGCGCTCCTGGCGAGCCAGACGCGTGGCGCCGCCGCCGGTGCCCTCGCGGGCTGCGCCCTCGTGGTGCTGCTGCACCAGCCGCTGCGTGCGCGGGTGCAGCTGGCTCTGGCGCTGCCGCCGGTCGTGGGCCTGCTGGGGTTCGCCGCCAGCACCTGGATCACCGGTTTCGTCACCCGTGGTGAGGACCCCGAGCAGCTGGCCACCCTCAACGCCCGCACCGACCTGTGGACCGTGGCGGTGGAGGCGGTCGAGCGGCGTCCCCTGTTCGGGTACGGGGTGGGCTCGCCGCGCGGCATCTTCTACGAGGCCACGGGTCTGGGCGGTGGCCACAACGAGGTCATCAACGTGGTCGTCGAGGTGGGCCTCGTGGGGCTGGCCGTGTGGACGGCGTTCGTGGTCGGGCTGCTGGTGCGCTCGGTGCGCAGACCCGATGGGGGAGGTCCGGTGGTGGACGCCCCGGTGCTCCTGGGCTCGACGGCGACCATCGTCATCGCCGGGATCTTCTACGACGGGCCCGGCGCCATCGCCACGCTCTCCAGCACCTGGCTCTTCGTGGTGGCCGGGTGGATCGGCGTCCTCCAGCGCCCCGCCCCGGTGCACCTGCCGACCCTCAGCGCGCGGGTGCGTCCGCCGACCGCTCCCGCCCGCTGGCCAGCACCCGCCACCGGAGCACGGCCGCGCTGACGAGCGAGCCGGAGGCCAGCGCCCACGGCATCGTCCACGCCCCGGCCCCGAGCGCCACCAGCAGGGCGACCAGGCCCACCGAGGCGGCCGAGTCGACGGCGCGCAGCGCGAAGGCGCTGGCCTGGTGCCCGCGGACGGCGGCGAGCGTGGCGTAGGGCAGGACCAGCGACGCCGTCGCCGCGTAGGCCACCCAGCCGCCGACGGCGGCCCGGGACACCGCGAAGGAGCCACCGGTGACCAGGTCTCCCACCAGGGGCACCAGGGCCACCGCGGTGCCGCCGGCGACCACCGAGACGCCCAGGAGCGCCACCGCGGCGCGGTCGGCCGTCCGGCGCGCCGCCCGGCGGTCCTGGGAGCCGCTGCCCGCGAAGCGCACGAGCAGCAGGTTGCCTGCGCCGCCCACCAGCAGCACCAGCGGAGTCACGAGCAGCCTCGCCGCCTCGACCGAGCCGTACGCGGCCGCCCCGGCGGCGGCGACCACGACGACGCGGGCCAGGGTCAGTGATCCCGGCCGCAGGGTCTGCTGCGCGGCCCGCCACGCCCCGAAGCCCAGCACCACGCGCCGGTCGGCTCCGCGCCACCCCGCGAGCCAGCGCTCCTGCCGGGGCAGGAGCAGCACGGCGGCACCGCACGCGAGCCCCTGGCCGGCGGCGAGCGCCCAGAAGAAGGTGGTCAGGTCGAGCGGGCCGCCCACCAGGGCGACGGCGCCGACCACGGCCATCGACCCCGCGAGGGCGGCGCCGTCGACCACGACGACCGACCAGAACCTGCCGCACGCCATGAGCAGGCGGCGTGAGGTGTCCTCGAGGAGGAACAGCGCCACGGACAGCCACAGCGCCGCGGCGCCGGCCAGGGCGAGGCCCGCGGGTGCGGCGCCCACCGCGGTGACGGCGGTCGCCAGGACGACAGCACCCGCGAGGGTCCACTGCTGCAGGGCCGCTCGCACCGGGCGCTGCTGGCGGTCGACGACGGTGAGCGTATCGCCCACGAGCCCCGTCATCACCCCGGTCACCAGCACCAGCCCGCCGTAGAGCAGGGCCCAGCGGCTCAGGCCCGAGGCTCCCAGCTCCCGCGCCACCAGCACCTGCAGGGCGAGGCTCGCGGCGGCCTGGCTGGCCTGGGCTGCGAAGGCCCCGCCCGCACGGCGGCCGCGCGCCGCGGCGGCGCCCGCGCGCGCTGCTGTGCGCGAGGCGGCGAGGATCACCCGTCGAGTGTGGCGGCCGGACCCTTCAGGACCCGACCCACCCCGCCGATGTCACTCGGGTGAGCCAGACCGACGCACCCGCCCAGAGCAGCGGCGCGCGCCAGGGCACGGGGACCGGGCCGCTGACCGCTCTGCGCCGCTACGCCCGGTCCTCGGCCGCCATCGTCGTGGTCGCCGGGATCGCGAGCGCCGCCGTCGGGGTGCTGCTGGCCCCCGCACCGTCCGCGCGCGCCGTCATCGAGCTGAGCACTCCCAGCAGCTCCAACCTGCTGGCACCCGGGTCCGCCAACGACGCGACCCTCACCCGCTACACCGCGCAGCGCGCCGCCTTCGTCGAGAGCGACCCGGTGCTGGAGCAGGTGGTCGGTGCGGTCGGTGGGCTCACCGTGCAGCAGCTGCGCGGGATCGTGACCGTCTCGACCTCGGCCGGTTCCAACACCCTCGACGTCGGGGTGGCCGCCGCGACGCCCGAGCGCTCCGAGCTCATCGCCGGAGCGGTCGTGGACGCCTACCGGGCCCAGACCACCGCCCAGGTCGACGCCCTCACCGACGCAGCGCTCAGCGCGGTGGAGGCGAGCGCCGACGAGCAGCGCGAGCAGCTCCAGCTCGTCCCAACCGGACCGGCCGCCTCCGCCGCCGCGACCACCCTGGCCGGGCTGGCCCAGCAGGCCAACGAGCTCCGCACCGACCGCGCCGTCTTCGGCGACGGCGTCGAGTTCGCCCGCACCGCTGTCGTGCCGGCTCCGGGCCCGCCCCTGCGCGAGGTCGCACTGGGACTGGTCGTCGGCCTCGGCCTGGCGACGGCGGTCGCGTGGCTGCGCGCCGACCGCGACCCGCGGGTGGAGGACGAGGACGGCGCGGCCCTCGCCAGCGGAACAGCCCCCCTCGGCACGGTCAGCGACGACGGGCCGCTGCGCACGCTGCGGGGGCTCCCCGGCCCCACGCACACGCCGCTCGCGTCGGCGCTGGTCGTCACCGCAGCCGACGGCGTGCTGCTGGTCACCAGCGCCCGCCGCGGTGAGGGCCGCACCACGACGGCGGCGAACCTCGCCGCGGCCGCCGCCCGCGAGGGCCGCCGCGTGCTCCTGGTGGACGCGGACCTCTCCCGCTCCACGCTCAGCCTCGTGCTGGGAGCGCGGTCCCCGGGCGGCGCCGAGGTGCGCCGGCTCCTCTACGGCGACGCCGAGCAGTGGGCAGACGTCGCTCCCGTCCCGCGCTACGTCGACCCGGCGCACTTCGTCCACGTGGTGGTCGCCGGTGCCGGCGGCCGGGACGACACCCCGGCCGACCTCGCCCGCCTCCGCACCCTCGTCGAGGGCGCCCGGGCCGAGTTCGACCTCGTGGTGGTCGACGCGGAGCCGCTCCTGGGCGGCGGGGTACCCGCCGTGCTGGCCCGCCTCAGCGACGCCGCGGTGCTCGTGGTGCGCAAGGGCACCTCCCAGGCGGCGGTGCGGCGGGCGTCGCAGCTGCTGGACCTCTACGGAACGCCCGTGCGCGCCGTCCTGCTCACCGCGGCGTCCTCACACCGCCGGCAGCGGCGGGCGCGCCTGGCCCGCCCGCTCTCCTCGCCGCGCCGCCCCCTCGCGCATCTGCTCCGCCGTCGCGCCTGAGCGGCGCGGCTCCTCAGGCGCTCCGGCGAGCGGCAGACCCCGCCGAGGACGGTGCGCGGCCGCCCACCAGCGCCAGCACCTCGTCCGCGATCCGCTCGCGGTAGGTGGTGGGGGAGAAGCGGTGCTCGGCCGCGGAGCGGGCCCGCGCGGCCCGCTCCACCGCCGCTGGCCAGTCCGCGGCGCAGGCGAGCACGGCACCGGCCAGCGCACCGGCGTCGCCCGGGGTCACGAGGGCGCCGTCCACGCCGTCGCGGACCACCTCGCGCAGCCCCTGGGCCGCTGCGGCGACCAGCGGGCGACCCGCGAGCATCGCCTCGACGGCGGTGTTGCCGAAGGGCTCGACCCGGGACGGGACCAGCACGACGTCTGCGGCCTGCATCGCCGGCCACGGCGACGGCGCCAGCCCGCGCAGCGCGACGAGGTCCGCGATCCCCAGCTCCGCGACGCGGTCGCGGAGCTGCTGCTCGAACCACTCGTAGCCGGGGAAGACGTCACCGGTGAGGTCGAGGCGGACCTCGACGCCGCGGTCGCGCAGTGCGGCGACGGCCTCGACGGCGACGTCACTGCCCTTGCGGGGCGACAGGCGCCCCACCAGCGCCAGGCGGAGGGGCCCGGCGACCTCCGCACGGACCGGCACGTGGTGCTCGGGACCGGGGACGCCGTTGTGCAGCACGGTGGCGCGCGCGACCGAGGGCGCCAGAGACCGCCGCAGCACCTCCCGGCTGGCAGCGCTGTTGGTGACCACGCGGTCGGCCAGCAGGAGCGGGGCGGCCAGCGCCGCCCGCACGGGGCGGGCGACCGCGTCCTCGGCCTCGTGGACGTGCACGAGCACCGGCACGCCCGCCAGCCGCCCGGCGACGACCCACAGGGGGGCCGTCAGCGTGCTGACGTACAGGGCGTCGGCGCCGGTGGAGCGGAGGAGGTGCACCAGCCGGGGCAGCGCCGCAGCGGACGCCGCGATCAGCGAAGCAGCACCGCGGAGGGTCATCAGCGACTTGCGCAGCACCGGGGCCGTCACGGCGACCACCTCGGCACCGGTCTCCGCAGCGGCGGCCGCCAGGGGACCGTCCGGCAGGGCGACCACCGTGCGCACGCCCGCGTCCACCAGCCCCCGCACGGTCTCCAGGCACTGCCGGTCCGAGCCGTACAGCTCGGCCGACGGGTGGGCCACGACGACGACGGGAGCAGCTCCCGCGGTCCGCGCCGCCATCAGCCGTGCGCGGTGATGAGGTCGCGCAGGAGCGTGCTCGACGTCGTCTCCGTGTACGGGAAGTACACGACACGCGCCGCCACCGCCGCCATGCTGGCCTCGAGCTGGTCGCCCTTGGGCGTGCCCCTCCAGTCGTCGCCCTTGAACAGGACGTCGAAGTGCAGCCGCTGCCACATCGGCATCTTGTCGCTGCCGCAGTCGTCGGCCACGACGCGGTCGACGATGCCGATGCTCGCCAGGATCTCCATGCGCTCCGTGAGCGGCACCACGGGCCGCCTGCCCTTGGTCCGCTCCACGACGTCGTCGGTGACGGCACCCACCACCAGCACGTCGCAGTCCTCGCGGGCGCGCCGCAGGATGTTGAGGTGCCCGATGTGGAACATGTCGTAGACGCCGGGCACGTAGCCGGTGACGCTCATGCGGGAGCTCCAGGGGACGCCGGGGCGGGGGGCTTGCGGGTCTTCCCGAGGGCGTCGACCTGGCGGAACCACGCCACCATCGAGGCTGCGGTGATCGCCGCGAAGGCCAGTGCCAGCAGGCCGTAGGCCCAGGTGAACAGCAGCGGCCAGCCGAGCAGCACGAACACCACGCACAGCACGCCGTAGTCGACCGGCGCGGACGCCAGCGAGCGCAGCGCTGAGTGCTGCCGGGCCTCGCCCGCGCTGACCGTCGCCTGGACGTCGCGGGTGCCGGCCAGCCGGCGCAGGTGGTCGTTCAGGATGATCGTGAAGAACCAGGTGCTGGCCACGGCGGAGAAGACCAGCGGCACCAGCAGCCACCCCTCGGCGAGGGCGTCGAAGGTGCGGTAGGCGCCCACCGCCACGGCCAGGTGCAGGCTCGCGGTCTTCGCGGCGTCGACCACGTGGTCGAGCCACTCGCCGGCGAGCGACCCACCACCTCGCAGGCGCGCCAGCTGCCCGTCGGCGGCGTCCAGCGCGTAGCCCAGCACCAGCAGCGCCGCGACCAGCAGTCCCTTCCACCACGCGCTCGGCAGCACCGCGACGGCGACGACAGCCGCCCCGGTGGCGACGGCCGAGCTGGCGGTGACCTGGTTGGGCGTCATCCCCAGCACGTGCGCGACGGCGGCCAGGCGGCGCCCGAGCGGCCGGTTGACGAAGCGCGAGTAGATCGGGGCGCCCTGCGCCGACTTCTGCGCCGCCTGCAGGCGGCGCAGCGAGTCGCGGTACGTCGGGCGATCCGGGACGCCGTCGGGTGCCGGGCGCGCCGGCTTCGGGGCGACGTGGGGGGAAGTCACACGGGGACGCTGGCACGCAGGGTTGCGGACGGTCCCCGGTCGCGCTCGCGATCCACCCGTCAGGCGGGGTCGGTCACACGAACGGGGGAACGCGCGTCCCCTGCGTCATCGGCCCGCCGCGCTGTCGGTGGTCTTCGTGGTCATCGGCTCGTGGGTGGTGCACGGACCCACGACGACCAGTCCCCCCGCCCCCCACGCGTCCCGCCCGCGACCAGGGAGCTCGCCGCAGCGGTGCGGGTACCCCGTCGAGCTCCGCGAGCGCGCGGTGGCCCCGCGCCGCGGAGGGGCGGGCCGTGGGGGAGGTCGCGCACCGCCCGGGCGCCGGCTCGTCGACGAGCACCGGGCGCGCCAGCACGCAGAGCAGGCTGCCCGGGCTCGCGGGGCGGCGGGGCCGAGCCGTGGCGGCGGACCCGGGAAGGCACCCTGGCGGACAGGGACCCGGCGGCCCTCCGCACCTTCGTCGCGGCTCTGCAGCAGACCGGGGTGTTCCGCGCGGAGACCGCCGTCTGCGGGTCCACCCGACCGCTGACGTCGATCCTGCGCAGGGGCGTGAGGGGAGCAGGTCGGCTCTGCCCACCGCTTCCACCGTCCTGCGCTGGGTCGCCGCTCGCCGGTGACGCCGCGCCACACCGCCGGCGAGACCCGCCGGGGGGTGCCTCGCGGTGGCCGTGGGTGACGGCGCGCGCACCTGCCGACCGCTGGTCGGGACGTGGCAGGGTGTTGCGGAGCAGTTCCGACTGCGTGGTCCCCCGTGGTGTAACGGCAGCACTAGTTACTTTGGATAACTATGTCGAGGTTCGAGTCCTCGCGGGGGAGCTGCTGCAGCGGCGTCCGGGGAGCCTCCCGCGGGAGACGGGCGCGGCCGGGGAGCGGGCTGCGCCCCGGTAGTGTCCAGGGCGACCCCACCCCCGTGAGCAGGGAGCGCGTGCGCGTGAGCTCGACCCGCCCGGCAGCCGTCGTCGTCCTCGCCGCGGGGGAGGGCACCCGGATGCGCTCAGCCACCCCCAAGGTGCTCCACGCGATCGGGGGCCGGAGCCTGCTGGGCCACGCCCTCGCCGCCGCCCGCGGCGCCGAGCCTGAGCGGCTCGTCGTGGTGGTGCGCCACGAGCGCGAGCGCGTCGCCGCCCACGCCCTCGAGGTGCACCCCGGGGCCCTGGTGGCCGACCAGGACGACGTGCCCGGCACCGGCCGCGCGGTGCAGTGCGGCCTCGACGCGCTCGCGGCCGAGCGCGGCGCCGGCGCCCCGCCGCTGGCGGGGACCGTGGTGGTCACCTTCGGCGACGTCCCGCTGCTGCGCGCCGAGACCCTGGTGGAGCTGGCCGCTGCGCACGAGGCCGAGGGGAACGGCGTCACCGTGCTGTCCGCCGTCCTGCCCGACCCGACCGGCTACGGGCGCGTCCTGCGAGACGCCGACGGGGTCGTCGAGCGGATCGTGGAGCAGAAGGACGCCACGGAGGCCGAGCGCGCCGTCGCCGAGGTCAACACCGGCATCTGGGCCTTCGACGCCGCCGTCCTGGCCGCCGCGCTGCCCCGGGTGGGCCGCGACAACGCCCAGGGCGAGGTCTACCTGACCGACGTGCTGGCCCTGGCCCGCGCCGAGGGCCACCGCGTGGCAGCCCGGGCCGTGGCCGACACCAGCGAGGTCGAGGGCGTCAACGACCGCGTGCAGCTCGCGGCCCTCGGGGCGGCGCTCAACCGCCGCACCCTCGAGCGCCACATGCGGGCCGGCGTCACCGTGGTCGACCCGGCCACCACCTGGGTCGACGTCACCGTCGACGTCGGCCGCGACGCCACCGTGCTGCCGGGCACCCAGCTGCTGGGCGCCACGAGCATCGCCGAGGGGGCGGTCGTCGGCCCCGACACCACGCTGCGCGACTGCGAGGTGGGCGAGGGCGCCGTCGTCCAGCGCACCCACGGCGAGCTGGCCGTCGTCGGCGCGGGCGCCACCGTCGGGCCGTTCTCCTTCCTCCGCCCGGGCACCCACCTGGGTGAGAGCGGCAAGGTCGGGGCCTTCGTGGAGACCAAGAACGCCAGGATCGGGGCGCGCAGCAAGGTGCCGCACCTGTCCTACGTGGGCGACGCGGAGATCGGCGAGGGCAGCAACATCGGCGCCGCCACGATCTTCGCCAACTACGACGGGCAGACCAAGAGCCGCACCCGCGTCGGTGACGCGGCCTTCGTCGGCAGCGACAGCGTGCTCGTGGCCCCCGTGACCATCGGCGACGGCGCGTACACCGCCGCCGGCTCGGTCATCACCGACGACGTCCCGGCGGGCGCCATCGGCGTGGGCCGCGGGCGGCAGAAGAACGTGGAGGGCTGGACGGAGCGCAAGCGCGCCGGCAGCGCCTCGGCGCGGGCGGCCGCCGCCGCCCGCGCGCAGCAGGACCAGCAGCAGGACCAGCAGGAGGAGCGGGCATGACCGGCATCACCACCACGGGGGAGAAGCGCCTCGTCCTCATCAGCGGGCGGGCGCACACCCAGCTCGCGGAGGAGGTCTCCTCCGAGATGGGTGCGGCCCTCGTGCCGACGTCGGCGTACGACTTCGCCAACGGCGAGACGTACGTGCGCTTCGAGGAGAGCGTCCGCGGCTGCGACGCCTTCGTGCTCCAGAGCCACTGCGCCCCGATCAACCAGTGGATCATGGAGCAGCTGATCATGGTCGACGCGCTCAAGCGCGCCTCGGCCAAGCGCATCACCGTCGTCGCCCCGTTCTACGGCTACGCCCGCCAGGACAAGAAGCACCGCGGCCGCGAGCCGATCTCCGCCCGCCTCATGGCCGACCTGTTCAAGACCGCCGGCGCCGACCGCCTGATGTCGGTCGACCTGCACACCGCGCAGATCCAGGGCTTCTTCGACGGCCCGGTCGACCACCTCTGGGCGCTGCCGCTGCTGTCCGACTACGTCCGCGGCCGCGTCGCCGACGGCGACAGCATCACGGTGGTGTCCCCGGACGCCGGCCGCGTGCGCCTGGCCGACCTGTGGTCGGACAAGCTCGGTGCCCCGCTGGCGATCATCCACAAGCGCCGCGACCCGAACCGCCCGAACCAGGTGCAGGTCCACGAGCTGGTCGGCGACGTCGAGGGCCGCACCTGCGTGCTCGTCGACGACATGATCGACACCGGCGGCACCATCGTGCAGGCCGCGCAGGCGCTGAAGGACAACGGGGCCGAGGAGATCATCGTCGCGGCGACGCACCCGATCCTGTCGGGCCCCGCCGCGGCCCGCCTGAAGGACAGCCCGATCTCCGAGGTCGTGGTCACCAACACGCTGCCGATCCCCCCGGCGCACCAGTTCCCCACGCTCAAGGTCCTCTCGATCGCCCCGCTCATCGCGCGCGCGATCCGCGAGGTCTTCGACGACGGCTCCGTGACCAGCCTCTTCGACGGCAACAGCTGACCCGTCCCCCCGCCCGGCCGCAGGAGCGCCGGTCACCTCCGGCCCGCCTCAGCGGGTAGAGTGACCGGCGCTCCTCGGCGAGGGAGGCCCGGCCCGCTGGTCACCAGCAGGCCCCGGGCGCTCCGTGATCGACGCGGTGGTCGGCCTCCGGGCCGGTCTGCGACGCGCTCCTGCGCCGGTGGGCAGACCGACCCGGCACAGGGCCACCCCGCAGAGCCACCAGGAGACACCCATGGCGTCCAGCAGCACCGGCACCGAGCTCGCCGCTCGCACCCGCACCGCCTTCGGCAAGGGCGCCGCGCGCCAGATCCGCCGCGGCCACGAGATCCCCGCGGTCGTCTACGGCCACGGCCAGGACCCCCGCCACGTGACCCTCCCGGGCCACGACACGCTCCTGCTGCTGCGCAAGAACCGCAACGCGCTGGTCACCCTGAAGCTCGACGGCGGCGCCACCGAGCTGGCCGTGGTCAAGGACGTCCAGGTCGACCCGGTCCGCCGCGAGATCGAGCACGTCGACTTCGTGATCGTCCGCAAGGGCGAGCGCATCGAGGTCTCGGTCCCGGTCCGCACCACCGGTGAGGCCGCCCCGCAGACCGTCGTCTCCGTCGAGCTCGGCACCCTGGCCGTCACCGCCGAGGCGACCCACCTGCCCGAGGTCATCGAGGTCGACGTCGAGGGCGTCGCCGCCGGCACCCTGATCACCGCGGGCGACCTGCAGCTGCCCCAGGGCGTCGAGCTGGCCGTCGACGCCGAGGCCGGCGTCGTCAACGTCACCGCCGCCCCGACCGCCGAGGAGCTCGACGCCGAGCTCGCCGAGGCCGAGGCCGAGGCCGGCATCGAGAAGGACGCCCCCGAGGACGAGGCCGCTGAGGGCTCCACCGAGGGCGCCTCCGACGAGGACTCCTCGAAGGAGTGACCTCTCCCAGCAGCGCCGGGGCCGGCGGTGGGGAGCTCCCCACCGCCGGCCCCTGGCTGGTGGTGGGCCTGGGGAACCCCGGGCCCGAGCACGCGGCCGACCGCCACACCGTCGGCGCGATGGTCGTCGACGAGCTCGCCTCCCGCCTGCGCACCGGCTTCAAGGCCTCCAAGCAGCGGGCTGCCGTCGCCGAGGTGCGCCTCGGCCCGCCCGGGATCACGAGCCAGCGGGTGGTGCTGGCGAAGCCGACGTCGTGGATGAACGAGTCCGGTGGCCCGACCGCCGGCCTGGCGCGCTTCTACGGCGTCGACCCGCTGCGCGTCATCGCGGTCCACGACGAGCTCGACATCGACGCCGGCGCCGTGCGCCTCAAGCGCGGTGGCGGCGAGGGCGGGCACAACGGCCTGCGCGACATCTCCAAGGCCCTGGGCACCAAGGACTACGTCCGCGTGCGCGTGGGCATCGGACGCCCCCCGGGCCGCATGGACCCCGCCGACTTCGTGCTCCGCGGGTTCTCGACGGTCGAGCGCAAGGAGCTGCCCTTCCTGCTCTCCGACGCGGCCGACGCCGTCGAGGCGGTCGTCACCGAGGGCCTCGAGGCGGCGCAGCAGCGCTTCCACGCGGCGCGCTGAGCCGGGTGACCACCGCCCAGCCGTGCGCCCCTGTCAAGGGGGAGCGCGTCGGCGCAGGTGCCACGGCGTGTCGGCCTCCGGTACGGTGCGCCACAGCGCCACTCGAACGGAGCCGGCGACACGCACCCGCGCGAGGAGACCGACAGTGACGATCACCACCAAGACGACCAAGGGGTCGGAGGACGTCAAGGTGACGTTCTCCCTGTCCAAGGACGACTACAGCGAGGCCGTGTCCGTCGTGGGCAACTTCAACGACTGGAGCCCCTTCGCCCACGTGATGAAGAAGCGCTCGAACGGCAGCCGCTCCGCCACGGTGATGGTGCCCAAGGGCTCGTCCGTGCACTTCCGCTACCTCGGCCACGACGGCCACTGGTTCGACGACGAGGACGCCGTGGTCGACAGCCAGGGCAGCACCTACGAGGTCTGACCACAGGTCGCCGCGGAGGGTCGGCAGGGCCCTCGCGGCGCGCTGCGCGCTGCACCGCGCGTCCGCCCGCACCGCGCACCTGACCCGACCGGGCGTCGCCCGGTCGGGTCCTTCGCGCTCGGCGTCGTCACGCTCCGTGCCTAGAGTGCTGAGGACACCGCAGCTGCCACGCACCCGGAGGGCTTCCCCATGACCGCAGCCGACCAGACCGCCACGACCGGGGTCCCGGTCTCCGAGATCCCCGTCGTCATCCTCTGCGGCGGCATGGGCACGCGCCTGCGCGAGGCCAGCGAGCAGCTCCCCAAGGGCCTGGTCGACGTCGGCGGCCGCCCGATCCTGTGGCACATCATGAAGCTGTACTCCTCGCACGGGTTCCGGAAGTTCGTGCTGTGCCTGGGCTACAAGGGCGACATGATCAAGTCGTACTTCCTCGACAGCCGCGTCCGCTCCTCGGACCTGACGCTGCACACCAACGGGTCGAAGCCGCTGGAGTTCCACACGGACACCTCCGACGAGGACTGGGAGATCACCTTCGTCGAGACGGGCCTGACCACGGCCACCGGCGCGCGCATCGCCCGCGCCGCGAAGTACCTCGACGCGCCCCGCTTCGCGCTCACCTACGGTGACGGCATTGGCTCCGTCGACGTGTCCACCGCGCTGGAGCAGCACGTCGCGTCCGGCAAGACCGGCACGCTGACCGGCGTCCACCCCAGCGGTCGCTACGGCGAGATGCAGGTCGAGGGCGACTCCGTGAAGGAGTTCAACGAGAAGCCCACCACGCAGACGGACTACGTCAACGGCGGCTTCTTCTTCTTCGAGCGCTCCTTCGTGGAGGGCTACCTCGACGCCGACCGCACCGAGGAGATGCTCGAGCACGCGCCGCTGGGCCGCCTGGCCCGCGACGGCGAGCTGGGCGTCTACAAGCACGAGGGCTACTGGCTGGGCATGGACACCTTCCGCGACTGGAAGGAGCTCAACGGCCTCTGGGACGCCGGCAGGGCGGAGTGGAAGACCTGGAAGGACTGAGCCGGCCGTGAGCTCGCCCGACGCCGGCGCCGCCGCGGGGCTGCCGCTGCTGGTGGCCCAGCGGCGGGCTGCGCACCAGCGGCTCGCCCCCGAGGTCTTCGACTACTACGACGCCGGGGCCGGCGGCGAGGTCACCCGCCGCGAGGGCCAGGCGGCGTGGTCGTCCTACCGCCTGAGGCCGCGGGTGCTCCGCGACGTCTCGACGGTCAGCACGGCCACGGAGCTCCTGGGCGTGCCGGTGGCGCACCCGGTGGGCATCGCGCCGATGGCCTTCCACGCGCTGGCCACGCAGGACGGCGAGCTCGCCACCGCCGCGGCGGCGGGGCGGGGCGGGGGCCTGCTGGGCCTGTCGACCCGGTCCTCGCGGGCCGTGGAGGAGGTCGCCGCGGCGGCCGCCGAGCACGGTGCCCCGTGGTGGTTCCAGGTCTACGTCATGAAGGACCGCGCGCTCACCGAGGCGCTGGTGCGCCGCGCGGTGGCCGCGGGCGCTGGGGCGCTCGTGCTCACCGGCGACACCCCCTACGTGGGCCGCAAGCGCCGGGTGACGGGCACGCGCCTGGCGGTGCCCGACGACCAGTTCCTGGTCAACCTGGCCCCGCACTTCGCGGAGCGGGCCGCCGCCGGGGGAGCCGAGGTGGACGTCGCCGGGCAGCGCGCCGCCGCGGAGCAGGACCCCTCGATCGACCTGGGCACCATCGCCTGGCTGAACGAGGTGTCCGGCCTGCCGGTGCTGGTCAAGGGCGTGCTGCGCGCGGACGACGCCGAGGCGTGCCTGGCCGCGGGGGCCGCCGGGGTGGTGGTGTCCAACCACGGCGGGCGCCAGCTCGACAGGTCGGTCCCCAGCGCCTTCGCGCTGCGGGAGGTCGCGGCCGCCGTGCGCGCCCACGGGCCCCTCACCCTCGGACCGGCCGCCGGCAGGCGCCCGGTGGTGCTGGTCGACGGCGGCGTGCGCTCCGGCGCCGACGTGCTCGTGGCGCTGGCCCTGGGGGCCGACGCGGTGCTGCTGGGCCGGCCGGTGCTGTGGGCCCTGGCGGCCGGCGGCGCCGACGCGGCGGCCGCGTGCGTCGCCGAGGTGGTGGCCGACCTGGCCCACGCCATGGCCCTCGCCGGTGCCGCGTCCGTCGCCGGGATCACCCCGGACCTGGTGGCCCCGAGCGGGCGCTGACGCGGCCGGCGACCGCGTCTTGACCAGGTCTTGACCAGGTCTTTAACCGCTCGTGGTGGATCTCTGGCCCGGTCGGGTGGTGTGCTGTCCGACCGGGCTGCGCCCTGCGGACGGGGTGATCGGTGGAGCGCTACCGTTGAGGGCGACGTAGTTTGCTCCAGCAACTTCTTCGACGAGATGAGGTCCCGATGGCCGTGCACCGACCCGCGCGCGTCCCGGGCGCCCGCCGCAGCGGCGGCAGCGCCGAGCGCGTCGACGTCGTCGTCGTCGGCGGAGGCTCCGCGGGCAGCGTCGTCGCGGGCAGGCTGGTCGAGCGCGGTGCCGGGTCGGTGCTCGTCCTCGAGGCCGGCGGGCCGGTGCGCCCCTGGGACGTGTCGGTGCGCATGCCGCTGGGGATGTCGCGCGCCGTCGGCGACGCCCGGTACGACTGGAAGTTCACCGGCGAGGAGGAGCCCTGGCTCTTCCGCCGGCGCGTCGTGCACCCCCGCGGGCGCGCCCTCGGGGGCTCCAGCGCCATCAACGGGATGCTCTACCAGCGCGGCCACGCCGCCGACTACGACGGCTGGGCAGCCCTCACCGGTGACGGCTCGTGGAACTACGCCCACCTCGTCCCCTACTTCCAGCGCGTGGAGGCGGCCACGCGCCGCGGCGCCGGCCCGACCCGCGGGCGCTCCGGGGCGCACGTCCTCACCGCCGACCCCGCCAGCGGCCCGCTCCACGAGGCCTTCTTCGCGGCGGCCCAGCAGGCCGGGCACCCCGTCGCCTCCGACCCGAACGAGGTCCAGGACGGCGTCGCCCCCTTCGAGAAGGCCCAGTCGCACGGCCGCCGGGTGACCGCGGCCGACGCCTACCTCACCCCCCACCTGCGCGGAGACCGCCACGGCGGTGCGCTGCGCGTGCAGTGCCACGCCCTGGTCACGCGGGTCGTCGTCGAGGGCGGCCGCGCCGTCGGCGTGCGCTACCGCGTGGTCGAGGACGGCGTCGCCGGTCCCGAGCTGGAGGTGCGCGCCGGCGAGGTCGTGCTCGCCGCGGGCGCGTTCGCGACGCCCCAGCTGCTGCTCCTGTCCGGCATCGGCCCGCGCGACGAGCTCGCCGCGGCGGGGGTCGACGTCGTGCACCACCTGCCCGGCGTGGGCCGCGACCTGCAGGACCACCTCGGCGCCTTCGTGCAGCACCGCTGCACCGCGCCCCTGGGCGCCAGCCGCATCAGGCAGCGCCCGCAGCTGCTGGCCGCGGCCGCGCGCTGGCTGGCCCTGGGCAGCGGCCCCGGCGCGAGCACCCACATCGAGGCCGGCGGCTTCCTGCGCACCACCCCCGACCAGCTGGTCCCCGAGGCGACGGTGTTCTTCTCGTCGCTGGTGTGGCCCGTGGCGGGCATGCCCGTCGTCGACGGTCCGGGCTACCAGCTGTACGCCTACCCCGGGCGCGTGACGTCGCGGGGGAGCATCACCCTGCGCTCCACCGACCCGTCGGCGGCCCCGGTGATCCGGAACAACTACCTCTCGACCGAGAGCGACCGCCAGGCGTGGGTGCGCGTCCTGCGCACGGTGCGCGAGCTCCTCTCGCAGCCCGCCTTCGAGCGCTACGACGGCGGCGAGGTCGTCCCGGGCCGGCACGTCGTCACCGACGACGAGATCCTGTCCTTCGTGCGGCGCACCGCCCGCACGGGCCTGCACCCGACGTCCACGGCCCGCATGGGCCACGACGACGCCGCCGTGCTCGACCCGGCGACGCTCGGCGTGCACGGCCTGCCCGGGCTGCGCGTCGTCGACGCCTCGGCGATCCCGCTCATGCCGAACGGCAACAGCTACGCGCCGGTGATGGTCCTCGCCGAGAAGGCGGCGGACCTCATCAGCGGCGCTGCGGCGCCCGCCCCGGCCGAGGTGCCGCTGGCCGCGCGCGCCCTCCCCGGGGCGCTGCCGCCCCTGCCGGACCCGCTCGAGAGCACCGCGCCCCCGCTCGACCTCGACCTGCCGCACGCCGTCTGACGCCGGGCACCCGGGCGGCCCCTCGCGCTGACCCGGGTGTCGGCGGTCGGACGTATCGTTGAGCACCGTGTCGCTGACCGGTGTCCTCGCCGCCCTCCTGCCCGACCGCGCCGTCACCCGGGCCGTCGAGAGCGCGCGGTCCGGCGACGTCCCGCTGCTCGACGTGTCCGTCCCGCCGGGCGCGCGTCCGGCGCTGCTCGCCGCGCTGGCCGCCCCGGAGGCCGACGGCGGCGCCGACCGGACGGTGCTCGCCGTCACCGCCACGGGCCGCCAGGCGGAGGACCTCGCCGCGGCGCTGCGGTGCTACCTCGGCCCGGACGCCGTGGTGGAGTTCCCGAGCTGGGAGACCCTGCCCCACGAGCGGCTCTCGCCCCGCTCCGACACCGTCGGGCGCCGCCTGGCGGTGCTGCGCCGGCTGGCGCACCCCGACGAGGCGGCCGGCGCCCCGCAGGGGCCCGGCGGAGGGCCCGGCTCCAGGGTCCGGGTCGTGGTCGCGCCGGTGCGGGCCGTCCTGCAGCCCCTGGTGCAGGGCCTGTCGGAGCTGCGCCCCGTCCAGCTGCGCGCGGGCGACGTCGTCGACCTCGAGCAGGTCGTGGCCGACCTGGCGGCGGCCGCGTACACCCGCACCGAGATGGTGGAGCGCCGCGGTGACGTGGCCGTGCGCGGCGGCATCCTCGACGTCTTCCCGCCCACGGCCGACCACCCCCTGCGCGTGGAGCTCTTCGGCGACGAGGTCGACGAGGTGCGCGCCTTCTCCGTGGCCGACCAGCGCTCGCTGGAGGTCGTCCCGGAGGGGCTGTGGGCGCCGCCCTGCCGCGAGCTGCTGCTGACCGACGAGGTCCGCGCCCGCGCCGCCGCCCTCAAGGAGCAGCTGCCCGGGGCCGCCGAGATGCTGGACAAGATCGCCGGCGGCATCGCCGTGGAGGGCATGGAGTCGCTCGCCCCCGCCCTGGTCGACGGGATGCAGCCGCTCCTGGACGTCCTGCCCGCCGGCACCCACGTCGTCCTGCTCGACCCCGAGCGCGTCCGCAGCCGCGCCCACGACCTGGTGGCCACCAGCGAGGAGTTCCTCGCCGCCGCCTGGGCGAACGCCGCCTCGGGCGGGCAGGTCCCCGTCGACCTCGGGCTCGACCGGGCCAGCTACACCACCTTCGCGGCCACCCGCGCGCACGCCCTGACCACGGGGCGGCCCTGGTGGACGCTGTCGTCCTTCGCCGCCGACGAGGAGCTGGCCGGACCGGCGAGCTACGACGGCGCCGACGACGCCGTGGTGCTCACCGTCGGCGCCCGGGCCGTCGAGGGCCACGCCGGTGACGTGCCGGCCGTCCTCGCCGACCTGCGAGCGCTGGTGAAGGACGGGTGGCGCCTGGTGGCCACCGCCGCCGGGCACGGCAGCGCCGACCGCCTCGCGGAGGTCCTCGCCGACGCCGACGTGCCCGCGCACCGCGCCGACGCCGTCGGCCCCGACGACCTCACCCCCTCCGTGGTGCAGGTGACCACGGCGGGCATCGGCGCCGGCTTCGTGGCCGAGGGCCTCAAGGTCGCCCTGCTCACCGAGGCCGAGCTGCTGGGCACCTCGGGCCCGATGTCCGCCAAGGACGCCAAGCGGATGCCCAGCCGGGTGCGGCGCAACGCCGTCGACCCGCTGCAGCTGAAGACGGGCGACTTCGTGGTGCACGAGCAGCACGGCGTCGGCCGGTACGTGGAGATGGTGCAGCGCACCCTGCAGGGCGCCACCCGCGAGTACCTGGTCATCGAGTACGCGCCGTCCAAGCGCGGCCAGCCCGGCGACCGGCTCTTCGTGCCCACCGACACCCTCGACCAGGTCACCCGGTACGTGGGCGGCGAGGCGCCGGCCCTCAACAAGATGGGTGGCGCCGACTGGTCGAAGACCAAGGGCCGGGCGCGCAAGGCGGTCAAGGAGATCGCTGGCGACCTCATCAAGCTCTACAGCGCCCGCATGGCCACCCAGGGCCACGCCTTCGGCCCGGACACCCCCTGGCAGCGCGAGCTCGAGGACGCCTTCCCCTTCGTCGAGACGCCCGACCAGCTCGTGACCATCGACGAGGTCAAGGCCGACATGGAGCGCATCGTGCCCATGGACCGCCTGATCTGCGGCGACGTCGGCTACGGCAAGACCGAGATCGCCGTCCGCGCCGCCTTCAAGGCCGTGCAGGAGGGCAAGCAGGTCCTCGTGCTCGTGCCCACCACCCTGCTCGTGCAGCAGCACCTGGAGACCTTCTCAGAGCGCTTCGCGCCGTTCCCGGTCACCGTGCGGGCCCTGTCGCGCTTCGTGACGGCCAAGGAGTCCGCGGCGGTCAAGGAGGGCCTCGCCGACGGCACCGTCGACGTCGTCATCGGCACCCACCGCCTGCTCGGCGGGGAGTACCGCGCCAAGGACCTCGGCCTGGTCATCATCGACGAGGAGCAGCGCTTCGGCGTCGAGCACAAGGAGCTCCTCAAGACGCTGCGCACCAACGTCGACGTGCTCGCGATGAGCGCCACGCCCATCCCGCGCACGCTGGAGATGGCCGTCACGGGCATCCGCGAGATGTCGACGCTGGCGACGCCGCCCGAGGAGCGCCACCCGGTGCTGACCTACGTCGGCGGCTACGAGGAGAAGCAGGTGTCGGCCGCGATCCGGCGCGAGCTGCTGCGCGAGGGCCAGGTCTTCTACGTGCACAACAAGGTCGAGTCGATCGACAGGGCCGCCGCGCGCCTGGCCGAGCTCGTGCCCGAGGCCCGCATCGCGACGGCGCACGGCAAGATGCCCGAGCACCGCCTCGAGGAGGTCATCGTCGACTTCTGGGAGAAGCGGGCCGACGTCCTCGTCTGCACCACGATCGTCGAGACCGGCCTGGACATCTCCAACGCCAACACGCTCATCCTCGAGCGGGCCGACCTGCTCGGCCTGTCGCAGCTGCACCAGCTGCGCGGCCGCGTGGGCCGCGGGCGCGAGCGGGCGTACGCCTACTTCATGTACCCGCCGGACCGGCCGCTGACCGAGACGGCCCACGACAGGCTCGCCACCATCGCCTCCCACACCGACCTCGGCGCGGGCATGCAGGTCGCCATGAAGGACCTCGAGATCCGCGGCGCCGGCAACCTGCTGGGCGGGGAGCAGTCGGGGCACATCGCCGGGGTCGGCTTCGACCTGTACGTGCGCCTGGTCGGCGAGGCCGTGGCGGAGTACCGCGACGGCCCGAAGGAGGAGGGCCTGCCCGAGGCGAAGATCGAGCTGCCCGTCGACGGGCTGCTCCCTCACGACTACGTCCCCCACGAGCGGCTGCGCCTGGAGGCGTACCGCAAGCTGGCCGCGGCCACCTCCGACGACGACGTCGCCGCCGTGCGCGCCGAGCTCGTCGACCGCTACGGCGAGCCGACCGAGCAGGTCGAGAACCTCCTGGCCGTGGCGCGCTTCCGGGTCCGGGCCCGCGCCTCGGGGGTCAGCGAGGTGTCCCTGCAGGGCAGGAACATCAGGTTCGCCCCCGTGGAGCTGCGCGAGAGCCAGGAGCTGCGGGTGCAGCGCCTCTACCCGGGCACGCTGGTGAAGTCGGCGCTGCGCGCGGTGCTCGTGCCGCAGCCGATGACGGCGCGGGTGGGCGGCCAGCCGCTGCGCGACCGCGCGGTGCTGGAGTGGGCGACGGCCCTGCTCGACGCGGTGCTGCCGGTCGAGCAGCCCGCGGCGACCGCGGGAGCGGTGGCGGCCAGCTCGGCGTGAGCTCGGTCTGAGCTCGGTCTGAGTCCGGTCTGAGTCCGGTCTGAGCTCGGCCCGCGCGGGTGCCCGGCGCCGGCAGGCGCCGTCAGGCGCCTGCGCGCAGGGCGTCGAGCCGGAGCGGCTCGGGGGAGCGGCCCGGGCGCCGCAGGAGCAGGCGGCCCCGCACCCTGCCGGCGCGCCAGCCCAGCTGCCACAGCACGCTGCCCGCCGCGGCGCGGCTCAGCGGCCGCTCCGGCAGCCACCACGGCCGGCCGCGGGAGGCCCCGGCCGGGCCGTCACCGGCCCCGGTGGCACCGCCGGGTCCACCGGTCTCGGTGGGGGCGGCGCCGGGGACCGAGGCCGAGCGGTCTCCCAGCGCGTCGTAGCGCGCCTGCAGCCAGGTGGAGGACGTGCCGTACCCCGCGCCCTGGCGGAACATCCCGGGCAGCGTCGAGCGCAGCCTGACGTGCACCAGCGCCCCGGGCCACCAGACCAGCGGCTCGCCGGTGGACAGCTGCACCCGCCAGCACAGGTCGTTGTCCTCGAGCACCAGGCACCGCGGGTCGAAGCCGCCGATGGCCTCGAACAGCTCGCGGGCCAGGGCCAGGTTCCCGGCTCCCGAGAAGCACAGCCCCGGCGCGCCGACGGCGCGCTGGAGGCCGAAGTCGGGGGAGGCCCCGCGCGCCTGCGACAGCCACGCGGGGTTCAGCCGGCCCTCGTCGAAGCGTCCGGCGACGAACGCGTGCTGCGCCGTGCCCGCGCGCACCTGGGCCACCCAGTCGTCGGCGACGACGTCGTCGGCGTCGCAGAAGGCGACCACCTCGCCGCGTGCGGCGGCGACGCCGGCGTTGCGCGCCGGACCGGCGCCCCGGCGCGCGCTGGCGTCGAGCACGAGGACGTCGAGCTCGGGGTGCTCGCGGGCGAAGGCGTCGGCGACGCCGCGGGTGCCGTCGCGGGAGCCGTTGTCGGCCAGCACCAGCTGCCACGGGCCGGGGTCGCGCTGCCGGGCCAGCGCCGCCAGCTGGTCGGGGAGCACCTGCTCGGCGTCGAAGCAGGCGACGACCACGCTGATGACCCGCTCGTCGTGCACGGCGGCACGGTAGGCGGTCACGCCGAGACCCCGCCAGGTCCCCGTGCGCCGGTCACGGCGGCGCCGTCCCCGGGGTCTGCCGGGGCTGCCGGGGCTGCCGGGTCGTCGGGCGCCGCGGCGTCGGCGCGGGCGATCGCGAGCAGCTGGGAGTACCACAGCGGCACCATGACGGCGGTCGCCGCGGCCATGCCCCACGCGGCGCCCCGCACCCCGGCGAGGGCCGCCCCGCCGACCAGGCCGGCCACGAGCAGCGGCGCCTCGACCAGGTGCAGCCCCAGGGTCCTGCGGGCCTGGCCCGAGGCGTACACGACGACCGCGGGACCCAGGGCCGCAGCGCTCGCGACGGAGAACGCGCACAGGGGCAGCAGGACGGCGGCCGCGCCGTCCCAGGTGTCGTCGAAGAGGGCGCGTCCCACCTCGTCGGGGAGCACCAGCAGCACGGCGCTGTACACGGCCGAGACGAGGGCGACCGCCGCCGAGACCCCGCCGGCGATGGCCAGCCGCGGTCGCAGGGCGAGGCGGCCCCGGCGCGAGACCTCGGGCAGCAGCAGCGACATCGTGGCGCCGGCGACGATGCCCAGGGGCCCCAGCAGCGTCTGGGCCGCGCGCAGCGACCCGACGTCGGCCACGGAGCCGATGGCACCGACGGCGAGGATGCTCCCCTGCGAGGCGCCGGAGCCCACGAGGTTCTCCAGCAGCAGGTAGCCGGTGAGGTCGCGCTGGTCGCGCGCCCAGCCCCACGCGCTGCGCAGGTGGGGCAGCACCCCGAGTTGCACGAAGCCCCACGCCGCGGCAGCCGTGGCGGCACCGCCCCACACGAGCACGAACGGCCACGCCGAGCTGGTGCCGGCGCCGACGAGCAGGGCCATGCCCCCGAGCTGGAGCACCGCCCAGGCGCCGTCGTTGGCCAGGGCCAGCCCGGGGCGGCTCTGGGCGAAGAAGGCCATGCGGCAGGCGTCCTGGACCACCAGGCCCGGGAGCACCACGGCCAGGGCGACCAGCGCCGGGCCCACGCCGCTGTCGGAGACGCCCAGGGCCATCAGCCCGGCGACCAGCAGGAGCGCCCCGCTCACCAGGCCGAGCCCCAGGGCCACGCCCATCGCGCTGCCCGCCGTGCCGCGCCAGGCGGGGGTGCCGGCCTGGACGGCGAACCGGATGCTGAGCGGCTGCCCCACCACGGAGCGCTCCACGCTGAGCGCGACGCCGAAGAGCAGGAAGGCCACGGCGAAGGCGCCGAAGCCCGAGGCCCCCACCGCGTTGGCGACCAGCACGGACAGCGCCACGTTGGTCAGGGCCGACAGGGCCTGGTCGGCCAGCCCGAGCCCGGCCCGTCCGCCGAAGCGGCCCGCGGCCGAGCGCCACCGGCTCGGCCGGGGCGGGGCGGTGCTCGTCGGGGCGGTGCTCACGCGGCACTCTCGCACGCGCGGACGGGAGCTCCGCCTGCTCCCAGCAGCAGCACCCCCTGCCGGCCCAGGCCCCGGCGCGGCGGGAGCGCCGGACGGGTGACGCGGCTCGCGGCCCACCACCGGCTGCCAGGATGGTCGGGTGGTGCCCCCCCTCCCCGCCCCGGACGACGTCGCGCTGGTGCTCATGGCGCACGGCGACGCCGACCTGCTCGCCCAGGCGCTCGAGGGCGCCCGCGCCCAGACGCGGGCCCACCGCCTCGTGGTGGCGCTGCCGAGCACCGGTCCCGGCGCCGGCAGGCCGGCGTCGCTGCCCGCGGACGCGCTCGTGGTGACCGGCGCCAGCGCCCCGGCGCGGCGCAACGCCGCCCTCGACGCGGTCGCGGGAGCCCGGGCGGTGGTCTTCGCCGACGACGACGTGGTCCTGCGCGCCGACCACGTCGAGCAGGTCGTCAGGTTCCTCGACGAGCACCCGGGCGTGGTCGCGCTCACCGGTCGCGTGCTCCTGGACGGTCCCGCCCTCGGCCGTCGCGTGGGCCTGGACGAGGCGCGCGCCGCGGTCTCCGCCCCGCGCACCGACGCCCTGCAGCCGCCGTCGCGGCCCGCTGACGACGTGTACCCCAGCGCCTTCGCCGTCCGCCTGCTCGCCGCGGACGGCCAGCCGCTGCCCGAGCGCTTCGACGAGGCGCTGCCGGGTCGCGCGTGGCTGGAGGGGGTCGACTTCGGCCGCCGGGCGCTCCGGCACGGCGCGGTGGTCCACGCGGCGGCTCCGGCGCTCGTGGTCCGGGGCCTGCACGTCGGCGACGACGCCGCCCAGTCACCGCTGGGCTACGCGCAGGTGGTGCACCCGCTGCACCTGCACCGCCGTGGCGTGCTGACGCGTGCGGACGCCCTGAGGAGCCTGCTCCGGCCGCTGGTCGCGAATGCCGCGGGCCTGCGGGGCGGGGAGCGCCCCTGGCGCCTGCAGCGGCTGCGCGGCAACCTGCGGGGCGTCGTGGACGTCGCCCGCGGGCGGGTCGACCCCTCGCGCGGCGAGCGGGCGCTCGCGGGTCAGGCCAGCGCCGCCCGGTAGGCGCGCGCCATGGCCGGCATCTGCGTCGGCGCCCACAGGGAGTTGGCGATGTAGGAGGCCGGCTCGTTGAAGTGCGCCTCGACCACGGTCGTCCCGGAGCCCGACAGCTCGCGGAACCGCCGGACCATCTGCGCGGTGTAGAAGGAGCCGTCGGAGCCGCGGCCCGCGTCCGCCCCCGGGAAGCCCCCCCACTCCGGCACGGTGTAGCCCTTGCCGTTGGCGCGGGCGAAGTCCTCCCACTGCCGCAGGCCGCCCTGGCGCGCGTAGACGCGGTCCCACGTGGCCTGGTCGTTGACGACCGGGTACCAGTTGTAGAAGTCGGGTCCGACGAGGTCGTAGCTGTCCAGGAGGTCGGTGGCGAGGCCGGTCATCGGCACGCCGGTCTGGTCACCGCCCTCGTTGGGGTTGAAGGCGACCCTGATGCCGGGCGCAGCGGCGCGCAGGCGGCCCGCGGCGGCGCGGAAGGCCGCGGTCCAGGCGGTGCGGTTGCCCGGGGTCACCCGGTGCCTCCAGCTGGGGAGGTTCATCTCCCACCCGAGGCGCACCACCGTGCGCTGCGCGACCCCCGCCCTCGCGAGCGCGGTGCCCAGACCGGTGAAGAAGGCGCTGGTGTCGCTGCTGACGGTCTGGTCGTCGTTCCACAGCGGCACCGCGAGCAGCAACCAGCCCCCGTCGGAGGTCACGGGGCGGGCGGGGTCGAGCCACCACGTGTTCAGACCGGCCCGGGTGCTCTCGCGGGACGTGAAGACGGAGGCGGCGTCGAGCTTGCGGCCGCGCCCCGCCTCGAACGCCGCGAGCGAGGCGGTGTCGTGGTCGGTGAAGGCCCCGCTCACCCAGGGCAGGCCCGAGCGGGGGCCGCGGAGGACGGCGGCCGCTGCCGCGGTGCGGGTCACCTCCGAGCCGTCGGAGGCGGCGCGGTAGGTGCCGGGGAGGTCACCGGCGCTCCGGCGCAGCGTTCCGTAGGGCCCGGCGAGCGCGCTGCTGGCCGGGGCGCCGACGAGGACGGCGCCGAGGCCACCGGCCAGGCAGGCGGCCAGGGCCGAGCGTCGGGTCAGGGGGGAGCGGTGCGGAGCCACACCGGTGGCTTCGGCACCGCGGCCGCCGGCCTGGAGCGGTCGGGGTGCTCTGCGCGCGTCCTCCCCCCGGCCGGCCCAGCCGGCCCGTCACCCGCCCGCGCGCGTCAGCGCAGGCCGGCGGCGTACGCCTGGGCCGCCCGCGGGTTCTGCGCCGGGCCCCACAGGGAGCCGGCGTTGTAGCCGGCGTCCTCGTTGAAGTACGCCTCGTAGGCCAGCTGGCCGGAGACCTCGCGGAAGAAGCCCTGCATCTTCTCCACGTAGAGCGGGTTGTCACCGCCGTTGGGCCCGGTGTTGCCCGGGCCGGGGTAGAGGCCCCACTCCGGGACGGCGAAGGCCTTGCCGTGGTCGCGGGCGAAGCCGGCCCAGAACCGCAGCCCGTAGGGGCCGTCGAGCTGCTCGGCCCAGGTGGCCTCGTCGACGACGGCGGGGAAGACGTCGTAGGAGTCCACGCCGACGACGTCGACGTAGGCGTCACCGGGGTAGGCGCGGCGGGCGTCGGCGAGCCCCTGGCCCTCGCCGCGGTTGACGCTCCAGTCCCAGCGGACGGCGGGCGCCTGCGCCTCGACGGCGTCGTGCGCGCGCCGCCAGCAGGCCACGAAGGCGTCCGGGTCGGTGGCGGACCACTTCTGCCAGTCGCCGTTCATCTCCCACCCCAGGCGCACGACGAGGCGGTCGGCGAGGCCCGCGGCGGTGACGCTGCGACCGAGCTCGGCCCAGTGCTCGTCGTCCTCGCCGGAGGCGCAGGTGGCCATCGTCGCGCTGGGGTCGTCGGGGAGCATGGCGACGCTCAGCACCACCAGGGGCGCGCTCGAGCGGCTCCACTTGCCCAGCAGCCACTGCGGGGAGGTGGTGTCCTGCCAGGTGCCGCGGGCGGTGGCGTCGACGGCGACGTCGAGGGGCTGGCCGCGCCAGGTGCCGAAGGCCTCGTAGTCGGCCGCGGAGTGGCCGGGCAGGAAGGCGCCGCTGACCCAGCCCGGTCCGCCCGGTCGTCCCGCCGCGGTGGCGGGGCTGGCGCCCACCGCCGCCGCCGCGACGGCCAGGAGCGCCGCCACCGCCACCCGCACTGCTCGACCCGTCGTCACGCTCTGCTGCTCCTCGTCGTCCGCCGCTTCCGGCTCGCTGCTCGGCCACCGCTGCCCGGGCTGCTCCGAGCGGGTGACGCGTCGACCGTAGCGGCTGGTCGGGGGTCTCCGGGTCACCGGTGCCAGGGTCGGGGACGGAGCGACGGGCGATGATCACGCTGTCACTGCAGGTCACGCACCGTTACTGGGATGAGGAGGGGTTGGCGCGAAGGGATGAACCGGGCGGCTCGAGGACACCCCCTGTTCACCCGTGGGACACGATGGGACAGCCGTGCAGCTGTCGCGCGGCCCATGGCCCGCGCCGAGACGGTGCGGCGGCACGAGGGGCACCGCCTGTGAACACCAGCCGCGCACGGCACACGGACGCGCCAGGACCGGACCCCTCGGCACCGTCCGCCGGCTGGTGGTCCCCGGTGCGCCTGGTGCGCCCCCTCGCCGTGGTGGCCCTGGTGCTGGTCGTCGTCGGCACCGTGGTGCGGAAGGCGGTCGACGCCGTCGCCGACCGCCCGGACCTCCCGCAGACCTGGCTGGCCGCCGGTGCGCGCCTGGTGGACCTCGACGCCGAGGCCAACGTCCCCACCTGGTTCTCGACGCTGCTGCTGGCGCTCCTGGCCGCCGCGTGCGCCGTCACCGGGCTGCTGCTGCGGGCGCGCGGCGAGCGGTCGTGGCCGCTCCTGCTCCCGGCGCTGGTCGCCGCCGCGATGTCGCTCGACGAGCTGGCGCAGCTCCACGAGGACCTGCAGCTGCTCAGCGAGCGCCTCGACCTGGGCTCCCCGAACGCGTTCGGCTGGGTGGTCCCCGGGGCGGCCGTGGCGGTCGGGGTGGGCGTCGTGCTGCTGTTCGCGGCCCGGGCGATGGCCCCCGCGCTGCGCTGGCGCCTGGTGGCGGCTGGCGTCGTCTACTTCGCCGGCGCGCTCGGGGTCGAGGTGCTCGCCGGCCCGCTCTACCGTCCGGGGCAGGGCGACCAGGTGCCCGTGCAGTCGACGCTCTACGTGCTCTCCAACGCCCTCGAGGAGGGGCTGGAGATGGCCGGTGCGCTGGTGGCGCTCGCGGCCGTGCTGGCCCTGCTGCGGGTGCGCTCGACGCCGCAGGGCGTCGTCGTGGACCTGGCCCGCCCGCCGCTGGCCGCCCGGGGGCCGCGCCGCTCAGGCGCGCGAGCGCAGGGAGACGAGCTGCGGGGCGCCCGCGGTGACCACGGCCGTGCGCCCCTCGAGGAGGCGCCCCAGCGGCAGCGCTGACGCGCCGCGCTCGCGCAGCCCCGCCAGGACCTGCCGGGCCACGGCCCCGCGGTCCAGGTCGGGGCCCGGGTTCGACGGGTCGGTGAGCGCCTCGCCGAAGGCGTCGTGCAGCAGCACGACGGCGCCGGGGTGGGTCGCGTCGAGGGCGCGCTGCGCCGCGGCGCCGGCGTCGTCGTCCAGCCAGTCCTGGCCCCAGGCCGACCACAGGACCGGCACCAGCCCCAGGGCCCGCACGCCGACGACGAACGGCACGGTGTGCGCCCCGAACGCCGGGCGGAAGTAGCGCGCCGGCCTGCCCGTGACCTGCGCGAGCCGGTCGCGGGCCTCGCGCACGCGGGCCACCGCCCGGCGGTCGGACAGCTCGGTGAGGCGGGCGTGGTCGACGCCGTGGAGCTCGACCTCGTGGCCCTCCGCCAGGATGCGGGCGACCAGGTGGGGGTGCTGCTCGGCGGCCAGCGCCAGCACGAAGAACGTGGCGGTGGTGCCGTCCTGCGCGAGCGCGTCGAGGACGGCGGGGGTGTGCTCGGGGTGCGGGCCGTCGTCCCAGGTCAGGGCGACGACCTCGCCCTCGCCCGGGCGGGGGTCGACGCAGTGCACCGACGACGCGCGCAGCAGGGCCGCCCCGCCCAGCGCGCCACCGCGCGAGGGGGCGGGCAGGCACGCGCCGGCGGCCTCGAAGCCCCCGAGGTGGCGCCGGCGCACCAGGCGGGCGCTCACGCGACCTCCCCGCGCTCCGGGGCCCGGTGACCCGCGTCCTGCGACGCCCGGGAGGCCGCCTCCGAGGACGCCTCCTGGACCGGTCGCTGCCCGGGCTCGGCGGCCCCGTCCAGCCCGCCGCTGCAGTCCTCGGCGCGGAACGCCGCGGGCCGGCGCCCGGTGAGCGGCATCACGACCTGGTGCACCCGGTGTCCCACGCGCCACCCGAGCTGCCACAGCACGTGGCCGACGGCCCCGCCGTCCCAGGGGCGCGGGGGGAAGAACCACGGGTGCCCGCCGCCGGCGGCCGCCGGCGCCGTCTGCTGGGGGCGCCCGGCGGGCCGGTGGGCGCCGCTGTGGTCGTCCACGCCGGCGTAGCGGGCTCGCAGCCACGCCGCCGCGACGCCCCAGCGGTACCCCTGGGCGGCCATGCCCCGCAGGCTGCCGCGCAGCTGCATCTGCACCACGGCGTCGGGCCACCAGGCCAGCGGCTCACCGGTGCACATCTGGATGCGCCAGCACAGGTCGGTGTCCTCGAGGTGCAGGCACTCGGGGTCGAAGCCGCCCACGGCGAGGAACAGGTCGCGGCGGACGGCGAGGTTCCCGGCTCCGGCGTGGGGCAGGTGGGGCGGAGCGGTGGAGCGCTGGAGCCCGTCGACCTGGTCGACCTGGCGGGCCCGCTGGAGCCACTCCTCGTTGAGGGCGCGGCTGGAGAAGGTGCCGGCGATGAAGCCGTGGTCGACCAGGCCCGCCCGGACGGCGCGGAGCCAGTCGGGGGCGACCAGGTCGTCGGCGTCGCAGAAGGCGACCAGGTCACCGCGGGCGGCCCGCACGCCGGTGTTGCGGGCGTGCCCCGCGCCCCGCCGGTCGGAGGCGTCGACGAGCCGGACGGACAGGTGCGGGTGGTCGGCGGCGAAGCGCCCGACCAGCTCGCGGGTGCCGTCGGAGGAGCCGTTGTCGGCGACCACCAGCTCCCACGGCCCGGGCTCGTGCTGCCCCGCCAGCGCGGTGAGCTGGCGGGGCAGCACGTCCTCCGCGTCGAGCGCGGCGATCACGACGGAGATCAGCGGCTCGGTCACGGGAGTCCCTCGGGGCGTGGGCGGGCGGTGCGGGCGGTGGTGCGCCGTGCGGTGGGGCCGACGGGTCAGCCGAGCCGGGCGTCCTGGGCGGCGCGCAGCTCGTCGACCAGCCGGCCGGAGGGGATGTCGACCATGTCATAGGTGACCACACCGTCCTTGGGCACGTCGACCTTCAGGACGCACCCGGGGGCCAGGCCCAGGGGCAGCAGGCGCTGCTCCCGGGCGGTGCCGGCGTCCTCGGCCTGGCCGTACACGTGGTACCCGCCGAGGCCGTCGATCGTGGTGCCCGCCGCCAGGTCGGTCTTGGCGGTGGTGAGCACCTCCACCTTGAGGTCGCCGGCGGACACCAGGGCGGCGTCGCCGAAGTCGACGGCGCGGACCACGGTGTTCGGGACCTCGAAGTGGCACAGGTGGTACGGCGTGTAGAACGAGTACAGGGGGCCCTCGCCCAGCTTGTACAGGTTCAGGTAGTGCTGCTGCTTGGGGTCGTCGTGCGTGGCGAGCACGTAGACGCCCGGTCCGGGCTTGGAGCCGACGACGTAGTCGACGACACCGCCCTTCTCCTTCAGCTCCTCCACGTCGTAGCGGCTCGTGAGCTCGTCGACGTGGCCGGTGTGGTCCCAGCCGTTCATCCCGCGCTTCGGCACGGTCATGCCCCACGCGTTCGCCACGATCGCCTGCTCGAAGGAGATCTTCGTGCCGTCGGCGAAGCTCGTGACCATCCAGGGGTCCTGGCCCCACTTCTCGGCGAAGGCCTGCTGCGTGGTCGGGGTGCGGTAGGGGTCCTGGAGGCCCTTGATGTTGCCGGCCACCAGGGGGGTCAGGCCCAGCCCGCGCACGAAGCGCAGGAGGTTGACCTCGACGCCGGGCTGGTCGCCGTCGGCACCGGTGAACATCACGCCGGCCGCGGCGAAGCGCCGGGCGATCTCGGGCCCGACGGTGGCGTCGAGCTCGGCGTTCATGGTCACCACGGGGGTGCCGGCCTCCAGGGCCGCCATGGTGACCCGGGCGCCGTGCTCGACGGCGCCGGTCACGTCGACGACGCAGTCCACGCCGTCGGCCGCGACCAGCTCGAGCGCGTCGGCGATGACCGCCGGGGCGCCCTCGCGGATGCTGCGCTCGAGCCCGGCGCGGGAGTCGACGACCCTCGCCGCGACCCCGGCCTCCTCGTAGGCGCGCACGCCCTTGGCCTCGGTGCGGTTGGCGACCGCCACCAGCTCCATGCCGGGGGTGCTGTTGATGATCTGGTTGGCCAGGCCGCGCCCCTGGAAGCCGGCGCCGACCATGCCGACGCGGATGGGCCGGCCCTCGCGCTGGCGCTTCGCCAGGGCGCTGTCGAGGATGATCATGCCGGTGCCTTCCCGCCGTTGTCGGCCAGGAGCGGCCAGGAGGCGTCCTTGTCGGAGATGACGCTCACCGGCACGGGCCACGACAGGCCCAGGTCGGGGTCGTCGTGGCGCAGGCCGCGCTCCACGCCGGGGGTGTACGGCGCGGAGACGTTGTAGGTGGCCTCGGTGTCGTCGACCAGGGTGATGAACCCGTGGGCGAACATCGGGGGCACGTACAGCGCCACGTGGTTGTCGGCGGTCAGCTCCACCGAGACGTGCTGCAGGTACGTGGGGGAGTCGGGCCGCACGTCGACGATCTGGTCGAGCAGCGCCCCGCGCGTGCAGCGCACCAGCTTGGCCTCGGGGGCCACGGGCAGCTGGTAGTGCATGCCGCGCAGGGTGCCCGCCTTCTTGTTGAAGGAGATGTTCGCCTGGACCAGCTCGGTGTCGAGCCCGGCCTCGGCGAACGCCTGCTTGTCGAACGAGCGGGCGAAGAAGCCGCGGTCGTCGGTGTGCGGCTCGATGTGGACCAGGGCCACCCCGGCGATGGGGGTGGTCTCGATCCTCACTTGCTCGTCCAGAACAGCTCGGCGTCGATCTGGCCGGTGCCCAGCAGGTGCTCGAGCTGCTTCAGGCGGGTGTGCCCGCGGCCGGTGAAGGTCGCCTCGTCGAGCTGGATCGCCTCGAAGACGTCGTGCAGCTGCTGGGCGCCGCGGGCGGCGTCCCACTGGCACTCGAAGTCCGGCAGGACCCGCTTGATCTTGTCGAAGCTCACCTTGTAGGAGCGGTTGTCGGCGCTGGCGGGGCCGAAGGTCAGCTCGCAGCCGGGGAAGGCCGCGGCGACCTTCTCGGCGATGTCGCGGACCTGGTAGTTCTGCTCCTCGGAGCCGACGTTGAGCACCTCGCCGCGGACGGCCTCCACCGGCGCGGTGAGCACCCGGCGGATCGCCTGGGCGATGTCCAGGCCGTGCACCAGGGGGCGCCACGGGGTGCCGTCGCTGTTCATGGCGATCTTGCCGGTGGTCCAGGCCAGGCCGGCGAGGTTGTTCAGCACGATGTCGAAGCGCATGCGCGGGCTCGCCCCGAAGGCGGTGGCGTTGCGCAGGAAGGTCGGCGCGAAGGTGTCGTCCGCCAGGGGGGCGACGTCGCGCTCGACGCGGGCCTTGCAGATCGCGTACGCGGTCTGGGGGTTGACCGGGCTCGTCTCGTCGACCGTGCCGTCGGCCACGCCGTACACCGAGCAGCTGGACATGTAGACGAAGCGGCCGACGCCGGCCTCCTTGGCCACCTGGGCCAGGCGCACGGAGCCCTTGTGGTTCACCTCGTAGGTGACCTCGCCCAGCAGGTCTCCCAGCGGGTCGTTGCTCAGCTCGGCCATGTGCACCACGGCGTCGTAGCCGCGCAGGTCCTCGACCTGGACCTCGCGGATGTCCTTGGCGAGCGTGTGCACCGTGCTGGTCACGCCGTTGTAGAGCCAGCCGTGCTTGTAGTAGCCGGTGTCCAGACCGGTCACGTCGTGGCCGTCCTCGACCAGCAGCGGGGCCAGCAGGCACCCCAGGTACCCCTCGGTGCCCGTCACCAGGACCTTCATGCGTTCTCCTCCGTCGCTGCGGTGGGGAGGCGCGGCGCCGTCCTGACGACGGCGCGGGGTCTCCCCGGATGACCCGCTCACGGACGATACCCATGCGGTGCGACGGGGCCCTGCGCTCGCACGCCGGTGCACCCGCACGAGGAGGGGCCTCACCCGAGCGGCCCACCCGTCGCAGCAGTGCCCGTGAGCACCAGGTGCACCACCGCTCATACTTCCCGTGCGAGCCGAGGCCACCCGGTCCCTGCGAGCGCAGCCCGACCGCCGACCGCGACCCGCCGACAGGGAGCACCCGCGTGCACGACGCAGCCTCCGCCCCCGACGCCCCCGCGCCGACGGCCCGACCGCCGCTGGAGGTGGTCGTGGTCTGCACCCGCGACGTCGGCGGGCGCGCCACCGGACGCGTCGTCGTGCTGCGCAGCCACCTCGCGGCCCTCGAGCGCCTGGGCCACCGGGTGCGCGTCGTCGTCATCGCCCCGCAGGCCCCGGCCGACGGGCCCTGGACCCGGCGCTTCCCGACCACGCACGTGCCCAGCCCCGGCCTGCTGTCGACGGGCGCCTCGGCGGTGCGCGCCGTCCTCGAGCCGGCGCTGCGCCGCGTGCGCAGGCGCCCCGGCCCGGCCCGGCCCTCCACGCTCAACGAGTGCCTCTTCGTCGACGGCCGCGTCCGCCGGCTGGTGGCGCGGGCGGGGGCGGGGGCCGACGTCGTCGTGCTCGACGGCCTGCGCACCGCGACCGCCGCCGACCGCCTCGAGGGCGCCCGGGTGGTGGTCGACCTCGACGACCTCCTCTCCGACCGCTACCGCCGCATGCTCGACCGGGTGCGGTCCTCCTCGCGCGGGAGCGGGGCCGGCAGCGGGGCCGGTGCCCCCGTCGACGTCCTGGGCTTCGCCGCCGAGCGGGTCCCGCCCGCGCTGCGGGGACCCGCCGCCGCCCTGGCGGCGTCGCTGCTGGGCTTCGAGGCGCGCCGGGCCGCCGCGCGCGAGGGCGAGCTGGCCCGCTCCGCGGCCGCCGTCAGCCTGGTCTCCACCGAGGAGGCGGGCCGGCTCCAGCAGCGCACCGGGCGACCGGTGGCCTGGCTGCCCCCCGCCGTCGACGTGCCGGACGAGCCGGTGCCCGCCGGCGAGGGCCTGCTGTTCCTGGGCGGCCTCGACTACCGCCCCAACGCCGACGCGGTGCGGGTCTACCGCGACGAGGTGCTGCCCGCCCTGCGCAGCGCCCTGGGGGAGCGGACCCCGGAGCTGCACCTGGTGGGCCACTGCCCGCCGGAGCTGCGGGCGGAGCTCGAGGTGCCGGGGGTCGTGGTCGAGGGCTTCGTCCCCGACCTGCGCGCGGCCCTGTCGCGCCGCGCGCTGGTGGCCCCGCTCCAGGACCCGGGAGGGGTCAAGCTGAAGGTCCTCGACGCCCTCGCCGCGGGGCTGCCGGTGGTCGGCACCCCGCAGGCCTTCGACGGCACCGGGCTGCCGGCCGACCTGCGCTTCGGCGCCCCCGACGGCGCGGGCCTGGCCCGGAGGGCGGCCGAGGTGGTCGCCGACGACGCCCTGCGCGACCGCCTGGCCGCGGGCGGGCGCGCCCACGTGGCGCGGACCTTCAGCCCCGCGGCGGGCGCGGAGCGCTGGGGCCGCCTGCTCGACGGCGTCACCGCCGGGGCGGGGGCGGCGCGGTGAGCCCGCTCTCGGGCCGGCGCGGACGGCACCGCGGACGGGTAGCGTCGAGCAGCGTGGACGTGGACGCCGGCATGCCCAGCCGCCGCCAGCTGGTGATCTGGACGTTCGCCAGCCAGGCCGTCTCGAGCCTGACCAACTTCGGCTTCACCGTGCTGCTCGCCCGCTCGGTCGGCGTCGACGACTTCGGCGCCTTCGGCATCGCCTTCGCGGTCTTCTCCTTCGTCATCGGCGTGGTGCGCGCCGGCGTCACGACCCCGCTGCTCATCGCCCACAGCGCCGGTGACCCGGAGGAGCGGCGGGTCGCCTCCCTCGACAGCGCCGGGTCCTCGCTCGCCGTGGGCCTGCTGACCCTCCTGCTGGGCGCGGTCTGCTACCTCGTCTTCCCCGCCCCCCTCGGCCCCGCGCTGCTCGCCCTGGGCATCGCCCTGCCCTTCCTGCTGGTGCAGGACGCCTGGCGCCAGGCGTTCTTCGCCGCCGGCCAGCCGCGGCGGGCCGCCGTGGGCGACGTGCTGTGGGCCGTCGGCGTCTTCGGCGGAGCCGCTCTGCTGAGCGCCCTCGGTGCGGTCAGCGTCTTCTCCCTGATGGTCGCCTGGGGCGTCGGCGCGGTGCTGGCGGGCGTCTACGGCGCCCTGCGGCTGCGCGGCGCCCCGCGCCTGCGCAGCGCGGTCTCCTGGCTGCGCACCCACACCTCGCAGGGCGGGCGGCTGACCGCCGAGTACGTGCTCAACATGGGCGCCGTCAACCTGGCCACCTTCGTGCTCGGCGCCATCGCCGGGCTGGTGGCCACCGGCGCGCTGCGCGCCGCGCAGACGCTGCTGGGCCCGATGCAGACCTTCTTCGGCGCGCTCAGCTCGTTCGCGCTGCCGGTGGCGGCGCGCCAGGTGGCCGCGGGGGACCGCCGCGGCCTGGTCCGCTTCGCCTGGGGCCTGTCGGTGCTGTGCGTCGCCGCCGCGGGCCTGGTCACGGCGGTGCTGTCGCTGCTGCCCCTGTCGTGGGGCGAGGCGCTCATGGGGGAGACCTGGGAGGGCGCGCGGCACGTGGTGCTCCCCGCCGGACTCCTCCTGGTCGCCACCGGCCTGGGCATGGGTCCCGTGATGGTGTTCAAGGGCCTCTCCCGCGCCGACCTGCTGGTGAGGGTCTCGGTCGTGCAGGCGCCGCTGATGCTGGGCCTGGGCTCCCTGGGCGCCTACCTCGCAGGGGCGCCCGGCGGCGCCTGGGGCTTCACCGTCGCCCAGGTGGTGGGCAGCACCATGAACGTCGTCCTCCTGCGCGGCGCGCTGCGGCGCTTCGACGCCGAGCGCGCCGCGCAGGTCGGCGAGCAGGTCAGCGGGAGCGGGGCGGCAGGGGCCCGGTGACGTCGCGGCCGGCCACGGTCGCCCGCGCGGTCAGGGCGCCCACGGCCCAGGCCCGGTGCTGGGAGGCCAGCGCGGCGTCGCCCTTCGTGCGGGCGCGCAGCTCGCGCACCAGGTAGCCCGCCGCGGCGACGGCGCCCATGGCGGTCGCCACGGGAGCGGGGTGGTGCTTGGCCGCGTACCTCCGGAACGACGCGCCCCTCAGCCGCATCATCTCCAGCGAGGGAGCGCCCGACCCGCCCGAGGAGCTGGGCACCAGCACGTCGGTGCGCAGCACCTGGCGCAGGCCCCGCTGGCGCGCGGTGCGCCCGAGGGCGACGTCCTCGCCGTAGACGTAGAAGTCCTCGTCGAAGCCGCCGAGCTCGAGGAACGTCGACCGGCGCACGGCCATGCAGCCGCCGCTGGTCCAGTCGACGCGGCAGGGCGCGCCCGGCTGGGGGGTGGCGTAGAGGCCCGCCGACGGCCGCAGGCCGTGCAGCCCGCTGGCGTGCACCGCCGTCCGCAGCAGGCTGGGCTCCCAGCCGCCGGCGCCCATCTCGCCGCGGCCCTCGCCGTCGACCAGCAGCGCCGCGGAGCTCAGGAGCGCGGGGTCGCGCTCGAGGTCCGCCGCGAGGGCGGCGAGCGCCGCAAGGTCGGGGCGGGTGTCGGGGTTCACGAGCACGACGACGTCGGCGCTGGCGGCCCTCACGCCCGCGTTCGCGGCGCGGGCGAAGCCCACCCCGCCGCCGCGCAGGTAGCGGCCCGCGGGGCGGGCCTCGACGAGGGCGCGGGTGCCGTCGTCGGAGTCGGAGTTGTCGACCACCACCACGGGCAGCTCCTCGGGCAGGCCGGCGAGCATCGCCTCGACCTGCGCGCGGCTGCGGTAGGTGACGACCACCAGCTCCAGGGCGGGCAGGCCGCTCGCCGCGGTCATCGGGACGCCTCCTGCCCGCGGGCCGCGAGCTCCCGGGGGAGCCGGGCCACCCGCACGAGCGCCCACAGGCCCACCAGCACGCCGTCCTGCGCGGCGGCGACCGGGCGGCGGCTGGTCAGGGAGCCCAGCGCGGGGACCCCCGCGGCGGAGGCGAGCAGCCACGCGAGCAGCGGCGTGCGGGTGCGCCCCACCACCGCGAGGCCGGCGGCGGCGCCACCGGCGACCACCCAGCCGCCGGTGGCGAGCACCAGCAGGCGGCTCTTCGGCGACATGCGCGCGAGCCAGCCCGGCGCCCGCGTGTGCCAGCGCTCGCGGCGCAGGAACCCCGCGAGGTCACCGGGGAAGCCGTGGTGCACGGCACGGACGTCCGGGTCCAGCACGACCGTCCCGCCGGACTCGCGCAGCCGCGCGGACAGGTCGGCGTCCTCGCCGGTGGGCAGGTCCTCGCGGAAGCCGCCCAGCCGCTCGAAGGCCTCCGCCCGCACCAGCAGGTGCTGGCTCCAGGCGAGGGAGCCGGAGTGCGCGAGCGCGTCCTCGACGTGCGCCCACTGGCGCGCCACCCAGGGGGCGTCGGCGGCGGCCTGCGAGCGGGAGCCCACGAGGTCGGCGCTGGAGAGGGCGCGCAGGCCGGCGGCGGTCCAGTCGTCGGCGACCTCGGTGTCGGCGTCGACGAAGGCGACGACGTCGAGCGGGTCGCCCGCGGCCCGCGCGTGCTCGATGACGGCGCGGGCGCCGGTGTTGCGCAGCGCCGAGATGCTCGCCCCCGGCAGCTCGACCACCTCGTCGGCCAGCTCCCGGGCCACCTCGAGGCTGCCGTCGGTGGAGCCGTTGTCGACCACCACCACGCGCATGGGCGCGGGCCGCTGCCGGCGCAGGGCGCGCAGGGCGGTGGCGATGGTCGCGACCTCGTCGCGGCACGGGACGACGACGCCGACCCGGGCGCCACCCCCCAGCGGCTGGTGCTCGGTCGGGGTGTCGGCACTCACGTGGAGGGCTCCTCGGAGGTCGTCGGGCCGGTGGTGCGCGGCGTGCGGTCCGCCGCGGCCGGCAGGGGGGCGAGCTGGGGGACGCGGCTGCGGGAGCGCCGCGGGCGCGTCGTGACCGCCGCACTGCCCAGCGCCCCGGTCAGGGCCCAGGCGAGGACGGTCGTCTGGGGCTGCAGCAGGCTGCCGGACAGGAAGAAGATCATGAAGAGCGCGGCGCCGGGCACCACGGGCCACGGGGCCCGGTCGAGCATCGCGAGCACGAGGAACAGGACGAAGACCCCGGCGGCGAGGAGCCCGTACTCGAAGGCGAGCTTGGGGGCGATCGTGTAGACGACCGCCTCGCCGACCTGCCCGCCGCCGCGGTCGGACAGCAGCAGGCGCTCCGAGGCGCCGGCGCCCGCGCCGACCCAGTAGCGCAGGGGGTCGGCGAGCAGGCCCTTGGCGACCTCGGTGTACGGCTGCACGAAGCGGAGGTAGCCGCTGCTGCCGGCCTCGGAGGTCTCGCCGGCGCGGCTGGTCAGGAGCTCGGCGATCGGCGACAGCGCCACGACGACGACCACCACCGCCCCGGCCACGAGGTAGCTGGGGCGCAGCAGCTGGGGGGAGCGGGCCACGACCAGCAGGCCCACGACCCCGAGCAGCAGGATGCCGGTGCCCGAGACGGAGGCGGCCACGCCGAGCAGGAGCACGAGCAGCTGCCAGATCGGCACGCGCAGCACCAGCCCGACCGCCACGGCCAGGGCGCAGAACTGCGACAGGAACGACGGCTCAAGGAGCACGAAGGCGTTGCCCTTGACCACCGGCGAGCCGTACTGGATCACGTTGCCGAAGTTGAAGGTCGAGGCGAGCCAGGTGCGGGGGACGACCTGGGCGAGGTAGTCCTGGAAGGCCCACACCCCGGCGAGCTGCGTGAGCAGCTGGAGGGCGCCGACCGCCGCGATGACGACCATCGACCACACGAAGACGCGGCCGACGAGCCGCGCGTCGGCACCGGTGGTGTCGCGGCTGCGGAAGACCCACGCCGCGTACAGCACCACCAGGAGCCCCAGGGAGGTCAGCGAGGGCGAGCCGCCGGTGGCGGCGATGACCCACGTGGCCACCAGCACGAGCAGCACCGCGCCGGCGTACAGCTCGGTGCGCAGCCGGTCGGCGCGGACGGCGTGCACGAGCAGGAGCGGCACCAGCGCGGCGTACTGCAGCACCAGGGCGAGCGGCACGCCGGTCTCCCCGACCGGCAGCACGATCCGCTGCGTGAGCAGCACCAGCACCACCAGGACGGCCAGGACGCGCCCCGCCGCCGTGGCCCGCTGCGCACCGGCCGCGGCCGGAGGGCGGCGGTCGGCGGCGGGCCGGAGGCCGGGAGCGGCCCGGGGGCGGGGCGGCCGGGAGCGTCGGTCAGCACCCGGACATCATCCCCGCTCCCACGACCGCACCGGCCGTCCCGAGCGGGACGACCGGTGCGGTCCACCCGTCAGGGCCCCCGCGCGGGGGCCGGACGGGTGAGGGCTCACCAGAGCTGCGCGTACCTCGCGGCCGCCTTCGGGTTCTGGGTGGGGCCGAACAGCGACCCGGCGTAGTAGCCGGCGTCCTCGTTGAAGTACGCCTCGTAGGCCAGCACGGGGGCGGCCTCCTTGAAGAAGGCGTTCATCTTCTCGATGTAGAACGGGTTGTCGCCGCCGTTGTTGCCCGCCCACGCGGTGCCCGGGTAGACGCCCCACTCGGGCACCGAGAGCGCCTTGCCGTGGCTGATCGCGAAGTCCTTCCAGAACTTCAGGCCGAAGGCGCCGGAGTAGTGCTGGGCCCACCCGGCCTCGTCCTTGGCGGCGGGCCAGCCGTCGTAGGAGTCGACGCCGATGATGTCGACGTAGGCGTCACCGGGGTAGGCGCGCGTCGGGTCCTCGACGCTCTGGCCCTTGCCGCGGTTGACGCTCCAGTCCCAGCGCAGCCCGGGCGCGGTCGACTCGGCCGCCGTGTGGACCTTCTGCCAGCACTTCGCCCACGCCGCCGGGTCGGACGCCTTCCAGGCGTACCAGTCGCCGTTGAACTCCCAGCCGAGCCGGATGATCGTGGTGTCGGCCAGACCGGCCTTCGCGATGTTCGTGCCGAACTGCTTCCACTTGTCGTCGTAGGCGCCGGAGGCGCAGGCGCCGATGGAACCGCTGCCGTCCTCGGGGATCATCGCCACGCCGAAGACCTTGGTCATCTTCGTGCCCTTCCAGGCGTCGTAGAGCCAGGTCGGGTTGACGACGTCGTTCCAGTTGGCCCGCGGGGCCCAGTCGACGACGACGTCGGGCTGCGAGCCGCGCCAGTCGCCGAAGGCCTTCTGGTTCGACTCCTTCGAGCCCGGGACGTAGACGCCGCTGTTCCAGGCCAGGCCCGAGAGGTTGGGCACCCCGGCGCGGGCGCCGGCGGGAGCTGCGGCGGCCTTCGGCGCGGGCGCGCTGGTCGAGGGGGCCGCCGAGGGTGCGGCCGGGGCCGACGAGCTCGGGGCGGCCGCCGACGCCGACGGGGTGCCGCCGGGGCTGCTGCTGCTGGGGGCGCTGCTGGGGGTGTCGCTGGGGGTGTCGCTGGGGGTGCCGCTGGGAGAGGCGCCGTCCGCCGCGGCGGCGGGCGCGTCCTGGTCGAGGGCGGTGCGGGCCGCGGCCGCCACCTGCGGGGAGACGACGGCGTCGCCGCCGACCACCAGCAGCGACGAGGCGTCAGCGCGGTCCTGGGCGGCGAGGCGGCCCAGGGCCTGCGCCACGGAGGCCGGGAGCTCACCGGGGGGCGTGAGCAGCACGGGGGCGCCGTAGGTGCCGCCGACGAGCGCGTCGGCGTAGTCGTCGCCGCTGGCCAGGACGACGCCGACCGAGCCCGCACCGCCCTGGGCCGCCGCGCGGGCGCGGTCCTCGAAGGTCGAGGGCTCCGTCGCCGCCGTCGCGGTGGCGCTGGGTGCGTCGGAGGGGGCCTCACCGGCACCGCCGTCCGGCTCCCCGGCGGTCGCAGCGGTCTCGGAGGTCTCGGAGGTCTCGGAGTCCTCGGAGGTCTCAGAGGCCGAGGGCTCCGGGGTCGCCGCGGCGGTGGTCTGGGCCGCGGCGCCGTCGGTGGCGTCCGCGCTCGGGGTGCCAGCCGCGAGGGCGGCGACGGCGGCGGAGTTCTCGTACCGGTCGCGCCCGTCGACCTCGGTCACCTGCGGAGCGCTGCCGTCGACCTCGACGCCGGAGACCGCGGAGACCGCGTCGGCGCCCACGGCGGTGACCGAGGCGCTGCCGCTCGCGGAGCACCTGCTCAGCACGTTCTGGGCGACCTCGGGCCACGCGTCGCCGCGGGTGTAGACGAGGGGGCGGTCGGCGCTGACGTAGCCGGCGGCGCTGGCGCCGTCGGCGAAGTCGGTGCCGGTGGCGGCCACCAGGTGGCAGGGCCCGTCGCTGTCGCGCAGCACCTCGGAGGCCACGGCGGCGGAGGTGGCGTAGCGGTCGGGCCCGGCGATGCGGGTGACCACCAGGCCCAGGTCGATGAGCTGGTCGCTGACCTCGGCGGACAGGGCCTCCTCGCCGCCGAGCAGGAAGACGGTGCTGCCGGCGGGCATGGCCGCGGCGAGGTGCCGGGAGACGCGGTCGTCGAGCGCGCCGGCGGGGTTGAGCAGGAGGGGCGCGCTGTGGAGGCGCGCCAGGGCCGAGCCCGCCAGGGCGTCGGCGAAGTCGCGGTCGGTGGCGATGACGGCGGTGTCCTCGCCCTGCGGGAACCGGTCGGCGGCCACGGCGAGGGCGGTGCCGACGCGGTCACCGCCCGAGAGGCGGGCGACGCCGCCGTCGGAGCCGCGGCCGGCGGTGGCGCTCGCCGCGGGCTCCGCGCTGGGGTCGGAGCTCGCGGAGGGGTCCTGGGTCGCCTGCGCCGCCTGGGCGCTGGCGATGATGCGGCTCGCGGCGACGGCCTCGCCCTCGGGCGAGACGCGCGCGGGCTGGCGGGCGTCGGGGCGGGCCACCGCGGCGGTGTCGTGCCGGGTGACGACGACGACGGCCGCGCCCGCGACGGCGACGGCTGCGGCCGCGGCGACCAGCGCCCGGCGCGCCGAGCGGCCGGACCCCGTGGTCTGCGCCGAGCGCCGGCCCCGGGGGCCCGCGGCGGCCTGCAGGGCCGCGGCTCGCTCACCGGTGCGCGCGGCGGAGCGCGCGCGGCGCGGAGACGGGGGAGGGGGCGTGGGCAAGGCGTGCTCCTGGGGCTGGGGCGCGGGGAGGCCACGAGGTCCACCGGCAGCCGGTCAGCGGCTGTCCGGCGTGTCGCCGTGACAGTCGGCTCATGAGTTGTCACCCTCTGCGCCGACGCGTCCACTGTGGGGGAGCGGGGCGGCGCGTGCGGGCAAAACGGTCGGATTGCCCCACGAGCATCTGGTGACCTCTGGTGAGCGCGTGATCACGTGCCGTCGACCACGGGTGCGCCCTCGGAGCAGTGGTCCACCTCGTGCGCCTCACGAGTCCCGCCCGACGGGCGCAACCAGCGCCAATGCCCCTTGCTCCGACCGGTGGCGGCGCGCTCCACGAGGGCGCTGCGGGGCGATCTGCGAGTTACCGTCGTCCTGCCGCCAGAGACCGGGGGCGATCCCCCCACGACGAGAGGCTGCGGCATGACCCTGCCCCCCACCACGGCCACCACGCCGGCCAGCTCCGGGCCCTCCCCGCAGCGGCCCCGGCCCCGCCGCACGCGGCGCCGGGCGCTGTTCGGCGTGCTCGCCGGTGTGCTCGTGCTCGTGCTGGCGGGCGCCACCGCGCTCCTCCTCGGGAACCGCGGGGGAGGCGAGACCCCGGTCTCGCCGCCCTCGAGCGCCCCGGTGGTGACGCAGGAGCCCGTGGACACCGGAGCGCTCGCGGCCGTCCCGTTCGGGGTCTTCCGCGACAACAGCGCCGAGGAGACCGCCGCGTACGAGGCGTGGATCGGCCGCCAGGTCGACGTCGCCGTCGTCTTCGGCTCGCGCGACACCTGGCAGGACATCCGCAACTCCGACTGGCTGCTCGACGGGTGGCGCGACGCGCCGCAGCGCCTGGCCATCGGCGTCCCGCTGCTGCCCACCGAGGACGACAGCGCCACCGTCGAGGAGGGCGCCACGGGTGCCTACGACGACGTCTACGTCGAGTTCGCGCAGCGCCTCGTGGCCGAGGGCCAGGCCGACGCGATCCTGCGCCTGGGGTGGGAGTTCAACCTCGAGGGCAGCCGCTGGAGCACCGAGGACGCCGAGGCGTGGAAGGCGTACTACCGCAGCGTCGTCGAGGCGATGCGCTCGGTGCCGGGCCAGCAGTTCGAGTTCGACTGGAACGTCAACAACGGCGGCGGCGGCATCGGCGACCCCGTCGACTACTACCCGGGCGACGACGTCGTCGACTACGTGGGCGTCGACGCGTACGACGTGGCCGGGGCCGAGGGCACGTACCCCGTGCCGGACGGCTGCACCGACGAGTGCGCGCTCGAGCGCCACCAGGCGGCGTGGGACGGCGCCATCTACGGCGGTGAGCGCGGCCTGCAGTTCTGGAGCGGCTTCGCCAAGGAGCACGGCAAGAAGCTGTCGCTGCCCGAGTGGGGCCTGTGGGACCGCGTCGACGGCACCGGCGGCGGAGACGACCCGTACTACATCGAGCAGATGGCGCGATTCATCGCCGACCCGGACAACGGCGTCGCCTACCAGGCCTACTTCGAGGTGGACAACACCGAGCTGGGGCCGCACCGCCTGATGACCGGGTTCCCCGAGTCCTCGCAGCTCTTCAGGGACCTCTTCGGCGGTTCCCAGGGCTGACCCGGGCCCGACCCAGGTCGGCCTGGGAGGACTCCTGGGCGCCTAGCCCGGACGGTGGAGGGGCTGCCCCGAACGGGGCAGCCCCTCTGCGGTGCGACGGGAGGGGTGCCTCCTGCGTGCCACGATGCTCATGTCCGAGAGGAGACGTCATGTCCGAGAACGACAGCCGGGCACCCGAGGGAGCTTCGCGCTCCCTGGTGCTGTCGGCCCTGTGGCGCGGCAAGGTCGTGATCGCTGCCAGCGCCGTCGTGCTGGGGGCCGTGGCCTACTACGCCAGCATCGCCCAGCCCGAGCACTACGAGGCCCGCTCCACCGTGGTCCTGTCCAGCGCCGGGCCCTTCGCCCCGCTGGGCGACTACCAGAACCCCGACCCACGCGCTACATCGCCGACCAGATGGCCGTGATGCGCAGCGGCGCCGTGCTGACCGCCGCCGCTCAGGCCGAGGGCGTGGGCGCGACCGCGGCCGAGCTCGCCGAGGACCTGCAGCTGACCGCCGCCTCGGACGGCAGCGTCATCACCGTCGAGGCGGGCGGCGACACCGGGGCCGAGGCCGCAGCGCGCGCCAACGCCGTGGTCGCCGCCTACCAGGCCTACGTCAAGGCCGACGCCACGAACGTGGCGGCCGCGGCGGTCGCCGCGACGACGGGCCAGGCGGCCGCGAACGACGACGGCCTGAACCAGCAGCGCGCGACCGTGAGCGGGATCAACGCCCGCCTGGCGCAGTTCGACGACGGCGTGCAGACGGTCGACCAGGCCGTCGCACCGACCACCCCGTCCTCGCCGGTGCCGCTGCGCGACGGCCTGATCGCCGCCGTGGTCGGCGCCCTGCTGGCGGCGGGCGTGGTGCTCTGGCGCCGCGGCTCCCGCCCGGCCGACACGCGCACGATGCTGCGCGGGGCCGGCGTGCCGGTGCTCGGCGCCCTCGACGCGGGCTCGCCCCGCGGCCCGGCCCCGGCCGTCGACCTGGAAGGTGCGAGCGCCGCGCTGCTCTCGCTCGACTTCGCCACCGCCGACCGCGCCCCCGGCCCGGTCCTCGTCTCCGACCTGCGCGCCGGTGCCGGCTCCGCCGACGTGGTGGTGGCGCTGGCCTCGGCCGCCGTCGCCCGCGGCAGCTCGGTGGCCGTCATCAGCCTCGACGCCGACCCCGCGCCCCTGCTCGGCCGCCTCGGCGTCCCCGTGGTGCCCGCGCCGCTGTCGCGCGCCTCGGAGGCCGGCTCCTTCCTGGTGCCCGCGCAGCGGGTCACCGACCCGGAGGGGCGCACCGGCTGCCGCGTCGGGCGCCTCTCGCCGCGCCTGGTGCGCGGCGGCGAGCTGGACGGCGTCTTCGCGACGCTGCTCGGCGCGCACGACCTCGTGCTGCTGCACAGCGGCCCCCTGTCCACGAGCCCCGACGGCTACGCCGCCGTGCGCGCCAGCGCCGCCGTCGTGGCGGTCGTCTCGGCCGAGGACTCCGCCCAGGAGGTCTCCGAGGCGTGGACGGCCCTGGGCGACCGGCTGGTCGTCGCCGGCCGCCGGGTCGACGGCGCGGTGCTGACGCGCCGCCGCCGCGGGGTGCGCCGCCCGGCCTCCGGCTCCGGCGCGCCGGCCCTGCCGGGGGGCGCGGCCCAGCCGAAGCCGCCCCAGCGACCCGTGGTGAGCGGGGCCTCCGACCGGTGACGGCGTCGGGGTGGACGCCCTGGTCGTGGTGGCGGGCCCTGCCGGTCCCGCCGCTCCTCCGGGTGCGTCCGCTCCGGCGTCCACCGGCGTCCGCCGACCACCCGGACGGCGGAACCGGTGGACGCGACTCCCAGGAAGAGGCAGGATTCGCGTCGCACGACGGCGCTGACGAGGACGAGGAGCACTCCGTGGCGACGCCTGGACGGGTGGGGACCCAGACGACGACAACCGCAGGAGGTCCCGAGCTCTCGCGACCCCACCGCCGCGCGAAGCGGACGACCCGCTGGCGGTGGGCGAGCATGACGGGCTGCCTCGTCTTCGCGGACGTGCTCGCCTGGCTCGTCTCGGCGGCCATCAGCTACAGCGGTGACACCCTCGAGATCACGATGGTGGTGCTGGTCGCGCTTTCGCTGGCCGCCCAGCGCCTCTACCAGTCGCACCTCACGGCCTCCGTGCTGGACCAGCTGCCGGGGATCCTCGTGGCCTGCTCCAGCGGCTTCATCCTCACGCTCGTGGTCGTCAAGCTGCGCTGGCCCGACGTCTCCACCCTCAACGTCCTGGTGCGCGCCGCGGTCTTCGCCGCCTGCATCCTGGTCTTCCGCGCCATCGCCCTCAGCGTGGTCCGGTACGTGCGCCGCCGCCGGATCATCGCCCACCGCACGCTCGTGCTGGGCGCCGGCACCGTCGGAGCTGCGCTGCTCGACAGGCTGCACGACCACCCCGAGGCCGGGCTGCTGCCCGTCGCCGTCCTCGACCCGTTCCCGATCCACACCGACAAGACCATGGGCGTGACGTGGCTCGGCTCCGTCGACGACCTGGCCGCGGTGATCGAGGAGCAGCACATCAACGTGGTCGTGGTGGCCTTCAGCAGCGTGCGGGAGGCCGACCTGGTCGAGGTGCTGCGCACCTGCGACCGGCTCGACTGCGAGTTCTTCTTCGTCCCGCGCCTGTTCGAGCTGCAGCACGTCAACGGCGACATGGAGCAGGTGCACGGCATGCCGCTGGTGCGCGTGCGCCGCGCCGCGTTCCGCACCCCGGCGTGGAAGGTCAAGCGCCTCTTCGACATCGCCTTCGCGGCGGCCCTGCTCGTGGTCGCGGCGCCGGTCATGGCCGCCACCGCGCTGGCCGTGCGCCTCGAGGGCGGGCCCGGGGTGCTGTTCCGCCAGGTCCGCGTGGGCCTCGACGGCCGCCCCTTCACGATGCTCAAGTTCCGCTCGATGAAGCCGGTCAACGACACCGAGCAGCAGACGCAGTGGAACATCAGCAACGACAGGCGCGTCGGGCCCGTCGGCAAGGTGCTGCGCGTGACCTCCCTCGACGAGCTTCCCCAGATCTGGAACGTGCTGCGCGGCGACATGAGCATCGTCGGGCCGCGCCCGGAGCGCCCCCACTTCGTCGACGAGTTCTCCTCGCACATCCCGCGCTACACCGGCCGCCACCGCGTGCCCGCCGGCCTGACCGGTCTGGCCGCCGTCCACGGGCTGCGGGGCGACACCTCGATCTCCGAGCGGATCATGCTCGACAACCACTACATCGAGAACTGGTCGCTCTGGCTCGACGCCAAGATCCTGCTGCGCACCGTCGGCGCGCTGTTCCGGCACCCCGGCAGCTGACCGCAGCTGACGGGCCGCCACCAGCGGGCCCCGGACGCGGGAGCGCCCCACCACCCGCGAGGGTGGTGGGGCGCTGTGGCGTCCGAAGCCGGGAGGGTCAGTCCTGCTCGGGGCGGGCGTAGTCGTCGTGGAGGCGCTCGATGTCGGCCTCGTCGAAGGAGCCGAAGGCGATCTCCAGGATGCGCCCGGCCTTCGTGCCGGAGTTGCCCAGGCGGTGCAGGGACCCGGCGGGGGTGTAGACGACCTCCCCGACCTCGGCGGTCCACTGCTTCTCACCGACCTGGACGTCCAGGGGGACGTCGAGGACCTGCCACATCTCGTCGCGCTCGCCGTGCTTCTGCAGGGACAGGCGGTGTCCGGGCTCGACGGTGATGAGCTTGACGGTGCAGACCTGGTTGAGGACGAACTGCTGGAACTGGCCCCAGGGGCGCTCGGCGACGAAGACGGCCTCGCGGCGGGCGGTCTCCAGCGCCTCGGTGTCCGTGCTCATGTGTCCTCCTGGTCGGTGGCTGGCTGGTGGCGGTGCTGCTCGGCCGGCGCTCCGCGGACGGGCCCCGGGGGGTCGCGCCGTGCTCGGCGCGTGACGTTCTGCGACGGATTCTGCCGGTTCCGCGCTCCGGTGAGAACCACTACCACCCCGACGGGGCCCTCCCGGGCCGCGGTTCACCCGCACGCGGTGGTGGAGGTGGCGCTGAGCACGACTAGTGTCGTCGCCGGACGCCGCCTCCGGCAGGACCGCTGTCCGCCCGGTCCGGTGGGTCCCCGACCCGTTCCCGACCAGCAGGAGGAAGTCCGTGGCCAGCATCGAGGCCGTCGGCGCCCGCGAGATCCTCGACTCGCGCGGCAACCCCACCGTCGAGGTCGAGGTCGCCCTCGACGACGGCACCATCGGCCGCGCGGCCGTGCCCTCGGGCGCGTCGACCGGCGCGTTCGAGGCCGTCGAGAAGCGCGACGGCGGCAGCCGCTACGGCGGCAAGGGCGTCGAGGGCGCGGTCTCCGCCGTCCTGGACACCATCGGCCCGGAGGTCGTGGGCTTCGAGGCGAGCGAGCAGCGCCTCCTCGACCAGGCGATGATCGACCTGGACGGCACCGACAACAAGAGCTCCCTGGGCGCCAACGCGATCCTCGGCGTCTCCCTGGCCGTGGCGCGCGCCGCTGCCGAGTCGGCCTCGCTGCCGCTGTTCCGCTACGTCGGCGGCCCGAACGCCCACACCCTGCCCGTGCCGATGATGAACATCATCAACGGCGGCGCGCACGCCACCACCGGCGTCGACGTGCAGGAGTTCATGATCGCCCCGATCGGCGCCCCGACCTTCCGCGAGGCGCTGCGCTGGGGCGCGGAGGTCTACGCCTCCCTGAAGTCCGTGCTGAAGAAGCAGGGCCTGCCCACCGGCCTGGGCGACGAGGGCGGCTTCGCCCCCGACCTCGCGGGCACCGCCGAGGCGCTCGACCTGATCGCCACCGCCGTGCAGGGCACGGGCCTCTCCCTCGGCTCCGACGTCGCGCTCGCGCTCGACGTCGCCGCGACCGAGTTCCACGAGGGCGGCACGTACACCTTCGAGAAGCAGGGCCGCACCAGCGACGAGATGATCGCGTTCTACGCGAAGCTCGTCGAGGACTACCCGCTGGTCTCCATCGAGGACCCGCTGGACGAGTCCGACTGGGAGGGCTGGACGGCCATCACCACCGCGCTCGGCGGCAAGGTGCAGATCGTCGGCGACGACCTCTTCGTCACCAACCCCGCCCGCCTGCAGCGCGGCATCGACAGCGGCGCCGCCAACGCGCTGCTGGTCAAGGTCAACCAGATCGGCACCCTGACCGAGACCCTCGACGCCGTCGCCCTGGCCCACCGCAGCGGCTACCGCAGCATGATGAGCCACCGCTCGGGCGAGACCGAGGACACCACGATCGCCGACCTCGCCGTCGCCACCGACTGCGGGCAGATCAAGACCGGCGCCCCGGCCCGCTCCGAGCGCGTCGCGAAGTACAACCAGCTGCTCCGCATCGAGGAGGAGCTCGACGACGCCGCGCGCTACGCCGGCCGCGGCGCCTTCCCGCGCTACTCGGCCTGACGCCGAGCAGCCACCCGAGCAGCCGCTCAGCACCACCCCGTCTGCCCGCTCCGGGCGCCGCCAGGACCTCCCGGCGGCGCCCGGGGCGGGCAGATGGCGTTCGCGGGGCGCCCCGCGGCTGCGAGACTGGGGCCCGTGCCTTCCGCGAGACCGTCGATCCGGGGTGCGCAGCGACCCGCGCCGCGCCCGGGCAGCAGCCAGCGGCGCCGTGACGGGCGTCCCGCCGGCGAGCCCGTGAGCAGCCGGCCCGCCGCCGCCGCGCGCCCCCGCACCGCCCGACCGGGCGCGGGCAGCCGCCTGCCCGCGGTCACCGCCCGGGGCGTGGCGCTCGCCGTCGTCGCCCTGGTGGCCGTCGGCTCCGTGCTGGGCCCGGCGCGCGCCTGGGTGGAGCAGCGCTCCGACCTGGCCGACCTGCGCGCCGACGTCTCGCAGCGCGAGCAGCACGTGGCCGCCCTGCAGGCGGAGTCCGACCGCTGGGACGACCCGGCCTACGCGGCGGCCCAGGCCCGGGCGCGGCTGGAGTACGTGGTGCCGGGGGAGACCCGGTACGCGGTGCTCGGGGCGCCGGCCAGCGCCTCCCCGAGCGCCGCGGTCGCCACCGCGACGCCCTCCCCGGAGCCCACCTCCCTGCTGGAGCAGCTGCGCGGCGGCCTCGGCCTGGGCGGGGCGTCCGAGCCCACCCCCACGCCCACCCCCGCCGACATCGCCCCCTCCACCGGGGCCCCGGCGCCGACGGCCACCCCGGTGGCTTCGTGAGCGCCCCCGAGCCGCTGTCCGAGGCCGACCGCGAGGCCGTCCGCCAGCAGCTGGGGCGCCCCCCGCGGGGGGCCGTGGGCGTCGCCCACCGCTGCGGCTGCGGCAAGCCCGACGTCGTCGCCACCGCACCGCGGCTGGAGGACGGCACCCCCTTCCCCACGACCTTCTACCTGACGTGCCCGGCCGCGGCCTCGCTGGTGGGCACGCTGGAGGCGTCGGGCCTGATGCGGGAGATGTCCGCGAGGCTCGAGGACGACGAGGAGCTGGCCGCGTCGTACGGCGCCGCCCACGCCGACTTCCTGGCCCGGCGCTCAGAGCTCGAGCGCGAGCTGGGGGAGGTCCCCGAGATCGCGGGGACCTCCGCGGGGGGCATGCCCACCCGGGTCAAGTGCCTGCACGCCCTGCTCGGGCACGCGCTGGCCGCCGGCCCGGGGGTCAACCCCCTCGGCGACGAGGTGCGCGAGGCGCTGGGCCCGTGGTGGGCGAAGGGCTCCTGCGTCGACGACGCCTGAGGCGCCGGTCAGCCGGTCAGCCGGTCGGTCAGGGGCGGGGGAGCTGCACCCGCGCGGTGAGCCCGCCCCCGGGGGTGTCCTCGAGCACGATGCGCCCGCCGTGGCGGGCAGCGACGCGCTGCGCGGTGGCGAGCCCCAGCCCGTGCCCCGCCGGGCCACCGGCGGGACGGGCGGTGTGCGCGCCGCGGTCGAAGGCGCGGAAGACCGCTGACCGCTGGTCGGCGGGGACGCCGGGGCCGTGGTCGACGACCCGCAGCTCCCAGGCCGACGGCGACTCCAGGACGGCCACCTCGACGCGGGCGGGCGTCCCGGGGCGGGTGAACTTGAGGGCGTTGCCGACGAGGTTGGTGAGCAGCTGGTGCAGGTGCACCGGGTCGCCCACCAGCACGGGGAGGTCGGTGCCGAGCACCTGGACCGAGGCCCCGCCGGGGACGGCCAGGTCGGCGAGCACCGCCTCGACCAGGGGGCCCGCGGGGACGGGCTCGAGCCGCGGGGGCCGGGCGGAGCCCGCGGCCGCGTGCGCCAGCAGCGCCTCGAGCAGCGAGGCCATGCGGCCTGCGCCGCGGCGGGCGGTGGCCGACCAGCCGGCCGCCAGCGCGTCGCCGCGCTCGGCGGCCTCCTCCTCGAGCAGCTCGAGGTAGCCGTCGACGACGGTCAGCGGCGAGCGCAGGTCGTGGGCCGCGACGGCGGCGAAGGACTCCAGCTCGGCGTTGGAGCGCTCGAGCTCGGCGCGCGCGGCGCGCTCCGCGGTCACGTCGGTCAGCGAGGCCACCGCTCCGGTGCGCTCGCCGCCCGACAGCAGGGGCCGCGCCCGGCACACCCCGGTGACGACCTCGCCCCCGGGTGAGGCCCACGACACCTGCTGCTCGGTGGTCGCGCCGTCGGCCAGCGCCGACAGCAGCGGACCGCGCACGGCGGACAGCACCGTGCCCTGGGCGTCGGCGAACAGGGCCGTGGTGGCGGCGCGCGCGGCTCCGGTCGCGTCGAGCCCGGCGGGGAGCCCGGCCCAGGCGCGCGCCCGGGGGTTCACCACCTGCACGCGCCCCCCGGCGTCGAGCACCACGATGCCGACGTCGACGGTCTCCAGCACCCCCTCCAGGAGGTCGTGGCGGTCGGCGAGCCCGATCTCGGCCAGGGCCAGCCGCTCGTCGGCAGCGGCCACGGCGGCGGACAGGCCGTGCAGGGCGCGGTCGCGCCGCGCCGCGGCCACGACCCCGGAGGCCAGGTCGGCCAGGTCGGCCAGGGCCTCCTCGCGCGCCGCGCAGGGAGGGTGCGGTGCCCCGTCACGGGCCAGGAGGACGGCGACGACCTCGCCGTCGTCGCCGGTCACCGGGGCGCAGGCGACCGCTCGGGTGCGGGCGAGGCGCCCGTCGACCCAGGGGTTGGTGGCCAGGGCGGGCAGGGCCGCGGCGTCGGGCAGGTGCACGGCGCTGCCGCGCTCGAGCGCGAGGGCGCCCAGCGACGTGGGCAGCAGGTGCTCCACCAGCTCCAGCGACGCCGACGGCCACCCGGTCGCGGCGCGCACGCGGCGCAGGAGCGCGGCCGGGGCGCGGTCACCGGTCGGCCCGGAGGTGGCGGCGGGCGCGGGAGGGGTCGCGCGGACCGCCGGCCCTGCAGCACTGGGCGTCACGCGTCCTCCTCTCGGGCCGGACCTCGACCTGCACCGGGCCGTCGACCCGGACACGGGGCGCATCGGCAGGGCGGGTCCCCCTCTTGAGTCCCCCGGGCCCGGCTGCGGCCCGGCCGAGGTGCCGGGCCGTCACCCGATCGGCTCAAGGTCCGCGGTCGGGCTGCCGATGCGCTGGCAACGCGCTCCTCACCCGTCGCCGCCACGCCGCAGCCCCCACACCGCCTCCGGAGGCACCCATGACCACCGTCCTCGTCGCGGACGACGACCTCGACATCCGCGAGCTCGTCGCCTTCAAGCTCGCGCAGGCCGGCTACGAGGTGCGCTCCGCCCCCGACGGCGTGGCCGCGCTGGACGCCGCCCGCGCCGGCGGCGTCGACCTGGTGGTGCTCGACCTGATGATGCCGGGCCTGTCCGGCCTGGACGTGTGCGCCGAGCTGCGCCGCGAGCCGTCCACGGCCGAGCTGCCGGTCATCATGCTCACCGCCCGCGCGCAGGACCAGGACGTCGCCACCGGCTTCGCCGCCGGTGCCGACGACTACGTGGTCAAGCCCTTCAGCCCGCGCGAGCTGGTCAGCCGCGTCCAGGCCGTGCTGGGGCGGGCCCGGGCGTGAGCCCCCTCGCCCTCGTCACCGCCGGACTGGTGCTCGTCTCGGTCCTGGTGCTGGCGCTGGCCGTCGCGATCGCCGTGGTCCGCGCCGTGCGCGCCCGCCGGGCCGCCCGCGCCCGCGCCGTCGCCGAGCCGCTGCGCCCGCTGCTGCTGGAGGTCGCCGTGGGGGAGGGCCCCGAGGCCGAGGACGCCGCCGCCGCGCTCGCGGCGCTGGACCCCACCGGCTGGCGCAGCGTGGAGCCCGCGGTCCTCGCGGTGCTCGGCAAGGTCCGCGGTGACGGCCAGCGGCTGCTGGTCGAGCTGCTCGCGGCCCGCGGCGTCGTCGCCGGCGCCCGCCGCGACCTGACCGCCCGCAGCGCCGTGCGCCGCGCGACCGCCGCCGAGCTCCTCGGCGCCGCCGGGTACGCCCCCGCGGTGGCCGAGCTCGCTGCGCTGCTGCGCGACGGCGACCCGGAGGTGCGGCTCGTGGCGGCCCGCGCCCTGGGGCGCGCCGGCGCTCCCGGCGCCGTCGGCACCGGCGTCGAGGAGGCGCCGCGCGCTGCGGCCACCGCGCTGCTCGCCTCGCTCGCGGGTGCCCGGCCGGCGGCCCCGCCCGACGTCGTCGCCCGCTCCCTGCTGCTCGTCGGCACCCCGGCCGCACCCGCGCTCCTGGCGGCGCTGGCCGCGCCCGAGCCCCTCGTGCGCCTCACCGCCGCCGAGGTGCTCGGCCGCCTGGGCGCCACCACCGCCGCTCCCGCCCTGGAGGACCTCGTGCTGCGCGACCCCGTGGACGCCGTCCGCGTCCGCTCCGCCGCCGCCCTGGGCCGCCTCGGGGTGCCGTCGGCGACCTCCGCGCTGCGCGCCGCGACCACCCCGGCCACCGCCTCGGCGGTGCGCCGCGCCGCCGTCCGCTCCCTGGGGGAGGTCGGCGACCCGTCGTCCCTGCGCTGCCTGTGGGGCCTGCTGGACGACGCCGACGGCGGCGTCGCCGACGCGGCGGCCGCGGCCCTGCTCGGTCTGGGCGCCCCGGGCGTCCGCCTGCTCGCGCAGGTGTCGTCGCAGGGGGCCTCGGCCTCGGCGGCGGCCGTCGCGCGCGCCCACGAGGTGGTGACGTGCGCCGTCGCGGCGGAGGTCATGCCGCCGGCCGGCCTGGCCGAGGTCGAGGCCGTCCTCGCCGACGTGCTCGCGCGGGCCTCCCGCGGGGCGGCCGCGGAGGTGGCGGCGTGAGCGGCGCCGACGTCCTCGGCCTGCTGGCCGACCTGGCCGGCCCGCTGGCGCTGCTGCGGCCCGAGCCCTCCACCTGGGGGCTGTTCGGCCACACGGTGCGCGGCACCGTCGTGGTGCTCGTGCAGCTGCTGGCCTGGCCGGTGCTGCTGTACGTCCTCGCCATCAACTCCAGCTACCTCGTGCTCATCGGCCTCGCGGGCGCCGACATGGGCCGCTACCTGCGGCGCGCGCGGATCCGCGGCGTGGAGGACGCGAGCGCGTCCCCGCTGACGCAGTCGGTGTCCGTGGTCATGCCGGCCTTCGACGAGGAGGCCTCCGTGGTGGGCTCGGTGAGCGCGATGCTCGCGCTGCGCCACCCCCGCCACGAGGTGGTCGTCGTCGACGACGGCTCCACCGACGCGACCTTCGCGCTGCTGCGCGAGGCCTTCGACCTGGTCGAGGTCCCGCGGCGCCTGCCGGCCGACGTGCCGGTGCGCGGCGCCGTCCGCAGCGTCCACGTGCCCCGCGGCGGGCGCTCCCCGCTGGTCGTGGTCCGCAAGGACAACGGCGGCCGCGCCGACGCCGTCAACGCCGGCATCAACGCCGCGCGCCACGAGCTGGTCTGCATCACCGACGCCGACTCCGTGCTCGACCCCGACGCGCTGCTGACCGTGAGCCGCCCCTTCGCCGACGACCCGCTGCGCGTCGTCGCGACCGGGGGGGCGGTCCGCGCCGTCAACGGCTCCGAGCTGGTCGGCGGCCGCGTCGTCGGCGTCCGCATGCCCAGCGGGTGGACGGCGCGGTTCCAGGTGGTCGAGTACCTGCGCGCGTTCTGCGTGGGCCGGGCCGGCTGGTCGCGGCTGCAGTCGCTGGTGCTCATCTCCGGGGCGTTCGGCATGTACCGCCGCGACGTGCTGGTGGAGGTCGGTGGCCTGGACGCCACCTGCATCGGCGAGGACTTCGAGCTGACCCTGCGGCTGCACCGGTACATGCGCGAGGCGGGCCGCGACCACCGCGTCGTGTTCGTCCCCGAGCCGGCCAGCTGGACCGAGGTGCCCGCCACCGCGGCCGTCCTCGCGCGCCAGCGCCGCCGCTGGCAGCGCGGGCTCGCCGAGACCCTGTGGCGACACCGCCGCATGGTCGGCAACCCCCGCTACGGCCGCATCGGGCTGCTCGCCCTGCCCTACTACGTGCTCTTCGAGCTGGTGGCCCCGGTCGTCGAGCTGGTCGGCGTCGTCCTCACCCCGCTCGCGGTGGGCCTCGGCGTCGTCCCGTGGGAGGCCGCGCTGCTGCTCATGGCGCTCTGCTACGGGTACGCCGTCGTCGTCACCGTCGCGGCCCTGCTGGTGGAGGAGCTCTCGTTCCACCGGTCCCAGCGCTGGCGCGACCTCGGCCGCGGCCTGGCGGCGGCGGTGCTGGAGAACTTCGGCCACCGCCAGCTCACCGCGCTGTGGCGCGTGCAGGGCCTGTGGTCGCTGCTGCGCGGCCAGCGCCAGGTGTGGGGCGCCATGGACCGCCAGGGCCTCGCCGCGGCGGGCGCGCCCTCGCAGGTGCGCCTCCCCGACACGGCGCAGCTGGCCGGCCCCGTCCGCCGGCGCGCCGGCTCGGAGGTCCTGAGGTGACCCGCGCGGGGACCCGCCGGCGCTGCGTCGGCGGCCGGTCGGCCGCCGTCGGCCTGCGGTCCTGGCTCGCGGTGCTCGTCGTCCTGCTCGTGGCGGTCGCCGGGGCCGGGGGCGCGGCTCTGGTCGTCAGCGACGCGCACAGCGCCGAGGCCGCCCGCCTCGGTGCGCTGGCCAGCGCCAGCACCGACCTGGTGCTGGCCGCCTCCGACGCCGGCGCCGCCGGGGGGCGCGAGGCGCAGCTGGCGCGCGTGGAGGAGGCCTCGGCCGCCGCCGCGGCGCTCGCCGTCGGCGCCGCCGAGCGCGCCGCCGTGCAGCGCGAGGCCGGCGAGGCCCGTGCCTGGGTGCGCGCCGTGGGCGCTGCTCCGGGGGGCGCAGGGGTCGCGGGGGCCGCGGGGGCGTCGCGCCCCGGCCCCGGCGCGGGCCCGGTGGCGCTGCTGACCGCGCACCAGGACCTGGTCGACGCCGTCGCGCAGGAGGCCTCCGCCCTGCACGAGCGCGAGGAGGGGGCGCGCAGCGCCTCCCTGGCCGTGGTCGGCCTCGTCCTCGCCGGTGCGCTCGGGCTGACGCTGCTGCTGGCCGTCCGCGTGCGCCGCGGCCTGGTCGAGCCGCTGGCCGACGTCGCCGAGGTGCTCGGCGGCCTCACCGCCGGCGACCACGACCGGCGCGCCGTCGCCGACCGCGGCCCCGCGGAGGTCCGCGCCGTGGCCCGCTGGGTCAACGCCCTCGCCGACCAGGGCGACCTCGCCCGCTCGGCGCAGGAGCGCGCCGGCCGGCTGCGCCGCCTGGCCACGGAGGTGGGGCGCCTCGCCCGGGACCCCGTGGCCCCGGAGGAGTCGCTGGCCGAGGCGCTGCGGCTGCTCGGCGAGGGCGCCGGCGTCGACCGCGCGTGGGTGCGCCTCGCCGACGACGACCCGGTGGCCCTGCACGCCAGCTGGGCCCGTCCCGGCCTCCCGCCGGTCTCCGAGGACCTCGGCCGGCACGCCGGGGAGCTGGGTCGCTGGCTGCAGGAGGCCTGGGACGCCCAGAGCCAGTTCGTGGTCGACGACCTGCGCGCGCACAGCGAGGGCGGCGAGTCCTCCGCGGGCTCCCGCGACCTCCTGGCGCGCACCGGCGCCCGGGCGGCCGTCGTCGTCCCGGTCGGCGCCGGCGAGGCCGCCGTGGGCGCCCTCGTGGTGACCTGCCACGACGGGCCCCGCACCTGGACCGACGAGGAGGTGGCCCTGCTGCGCTCGGTGGCCGCCGACCTCGGGCGCGCCACCGTGGTGGCCCGCCTGCTGCACGACTCCGAGCAGCTGGTCGAGCGGCTCCGCGAGCTCGACGTGCGCAAGACGACCTTCCTGGCCACCGTCTCCCACGAGCTGCGCACCCCGCTGACCAGCATCGCCGGCTACGTCGAGCTGCTGCGCGAGGGCGGGGCGGGGGAGGTCAGCGACGGCGTCGACAGGATGCTGGCGGTGGTCGAGCGGAACACGGTGCGCCTGCGCGTGCTCATCGAGGACCTGCTCGCCCTGTCGAAGGTCGAGGACGGCGCTCCCCGCGGGGTGCACCAGCCCGTGGCGCTGGGAGACCTGGTCCGCGACGTCGTGACCCAGCACCGCGGCGCCGCCGGGGACGGCGGCCTGGTGCTGGAGGTGGAGATCGACCTCGACGCCGAGCTCGTCGGCGCGCTGCAGGTGCACGGCGACGCCGCGTCGCTGCGGCGGGCCGTGGCGGGCCTGGTGTCCAACGCCGTGAAGTTCACCCCCGCCGGCGGGCGGGTGTGGGTGAGGGCGCGCTCCGAGGACGCGCGCGCCGTCGTCGAGGTCGTCGACACCGGCATCGGCATCCCCGAGGCGGAGCAGGGCGGTCTGTTCACCCGCTTCTTCCGGGCCACCAACGCCAGCGCCCTGGAGGTCCCGGGCGCCGGTCTGGGGCTGGCCATCGCGCGCTCCGTGGTGGAGCACCACGACGGCCGGGTGCTCATCACCTCGGTGCTGGGGGAGGGGACGACGGCGAGGGTCGAGCTGCCCCTGCCCGTGCTGTCGCCCGCGGGCTGAGGGCTCAGGCCGCCGAGCCGGCCGTGGCCCGCGCCGCGCGGACCAGGTCCAGCGGGTCGGCGGTGGTGCCGAAGCGCTGCCGCAGCACCCGCCGCGCCGCGTGCACCCCGTTCATGCCGGTCACCGCGGGGCCGGGGGGCGTGGCGGCGCCGCACAGGTGCACCTCCTCCGGCAGCCCGGACGCGTCACCGCCGGAGCGCCGCAGCCGCACGCGGCCCGGGTCCCACGCGGGCAGGGGGCGCATCGCCAGCTGCCACGGCGTCACCGCGCCGGCCGCGATGTCGCCGCCGGGCATGCTCGCGTTCTGCTGTCCGATCATCGAGGCCGTCGTGGTGGTCGTGTGGAGCACCAGGTCGCGGAAGCCCGGCGCGAAGCGCTCCACCTGCGCGGTCACCTCCTCGGCCAGGTCGCGGCGGGACCCGTGCGGGACGTGCGCGTAGGTCCACAGGGTCTGCGCCCCGCCGGGGGCGCGGGTCGGGTCGACCACGCCGGGCTGCACCACGATCGTGAACGGGTTCGGCGAGTGCCGCCCCGCGGCGACCTCCCGCTCACTGGCCAGCACCTGCGCCCGGGTGCCGCCCAGGTGCAGGGTGCCCGCGCGCTCGAGCCCCGGCGCCGTCCACGGCACCGGGCCGGACAGGGCGAAGTCGACCTTGCAGACCGCCCCGCCGTAGCGGTAGCGGCGCAGCGCGGCGGCCACCGGCGCGGGCAGCGCGTCACCGGCGAGCTCGAGCAGCCCGCTCGGGGCGACGTCGAGCAGCACGGCGCGAGCCCGGGGGAGCTCCCGCAGGTCGCGGACCCGGTGCCCCAGCACGACCCGGCCGCCGAGGCGCTCGACCTCGGCCACGAGCGCGTCGGTGAGCGCCTGCGTGCCGCCGCGCACCACCGGCCAGCCACCGGCGTGCGCCATCGCCGCGAGGTACAGCCCGGCGCCGGCCGAGGCCAGCGTCCGCGGGTCGGCGATGTTGTGCGCCGAGGCGCCGGTGAGCAGCGCCGGCGCGGCGTCGTCCCGGAAGCGCGCGTCCCACAGCGGAGAGCCCTGCTCCAGCGCGCGCAGGCCCAGCCTGACGGCTGTGGCGGCGGTGCCGGTGAGTCCCGCGGGCGTGCGGGGCACCGCGGGGAAGGTGCGCAGGTCGGACTGGGTCAGCGAGACGACCTCCTCGATGCGCTCCACCAGCGGACCCAGCAGCGACCGCCAGGCCCGGCCGTCGGCGCCGAGGCCCTCCGCGGTGGTGGCGAGGTCGCGGTGGGCCAGCCCTGCGCGTCCGCTGTCGAGCGGGTGCGCGAAGGGGATCTCGGGCTGCAGCCACTCCACGCCGGACGCCCCCAGGTCGAACGCGCGGAAGAAGGCGCTCGCGGCCCCCGCGGGGTGGGCGATCGAGCAGTGGTCGTGCCGGAAGCCCGGGAGCGTCATCTCCAGGGTGCGCGCCCCGCCGCCCGGGCCCTCGGCGGCTTCGTGGACCTCCACGGAGAGGCCGGCGCTGGCCAGGCACACCGCAGCGGACAGCCCGTTCGGGCCGGAGCCCACGACGACGACGTCGACCTCGGTGCGTCCGCCGGGCCCGGTCGCGGGAGTGCTCACCCCGTCGAGGCTAGGCGCGGATGGGACGATGGGCCCTGTGGAACAGCCCCGGCCCGTGCGCGTGGCCGCCGTCGACTGCGGCACCAACTCCCTGCGGCTGCTGGTCGCCGACGTCGTGCTCGAGGGTGCGTCCGCCCGGCTGACCGACGTGGTCCGCACGATGGAGGTGGTCCGGCTCGGCCAGGGCGTCGACCGGACCGGGGCCTTCGCCCCCGAGGCCCTGGAGCGGACCCTCGCGGCGACCGCCCGGGTGCGCGAGGCGCTGCTGGAGCACGGCGTGCCGCTGGACGCCGCCCACGTGCGCTTCGTGGCGACGTCGGCCAGCCGCGACGCGAGCAACGCGCACCTGCTGGTCGACGGCGTCCGCGAGCTCCTCGGCGTGGCCCCGGAGGTCATCAGCGGGTCGGAGGAGGCGGGCCTGAGCTTCCTCGGCGCCACCGGCGAGCTGCACGGTGCGCACGCCGGGCCGTTCCTGGTCTGCGACCTCGGCGGGGGCTCGACCGAGCTGGTCCTCGGCGACCGCGGCGTGGAGGCCGCCCGCTCCGTGGACGTCGGGTGCGTGCGCCTGCACGAGCGGCACGCGCTGTCCGACCCACCGACGCCGGGGCAGGTGGAGGCGGTGCGCGCCGACGTGCGCGCGGCCCTCGACCTCGCCGCGGCCGAGGTGCCGCTGGAGCGCACGCGCACCTTGGTGGGGGTCGCGGGCACCGTCACCACCGTCGCGGCGCACGTGCAGGGCCTGCCCTCGTACCTGCCCGAGCGCATCCACGGCGCCGTGCTGCCGGTGGCCGACGTCCTGGCCGCCTGCGACGAGCTGGTCGCGATGACCCGCGAGCAGCGCGCCGCGCTGGGGTTCATGCACCCCGGGCGCGTCGACGTCATCGGGTCCGGCGCGCTGGTGTGGCGCGAGGTGGTCGCGCGGGTGGCCGACCTGACGGGGACCGCCGAGGTCCTGGTCAGCGAGCACGACATCCTCGACGGCACCGCGATCGACCTGGCCCGCCGCGCGGCGGTGGCCTCCCCGTGACGAGCGCTACCGGCGCTACCGGCGCTGCCGGCGCCGCCGGCCCGGTGAGCACGACGACGGCGGCCGCACCCCCCGACCCGGCGCGTCCCGGCGGCGCGCTGCGGCTGGTCCCGTCGGTGCTGCTCGTGGTCGCCGGGGTGCTGGTCTTCGCCCTGGAGCAGCGGCCCGCGGGCTGGGCGGTGCTGGCGGCGGCGCTGGTGGCGGCCCTGGTCCTGGGGCGCCGCGAGCGCTCCTCGCTCGGTCGCGACCACGCCCTCGCCGTCCTGGGCACAGCCGTGATGAGCCTGGTGCCCGTCACCACCGACATCTCGTGGGCGCACATGACCTCGATGGGCGCCGCGATGGTCGTGGCCGTGGGGGCGCCGTACGCGCTGTCGCGGTGGGCCTTCCGCGACCACGCCATCCGGTTCCCGGTGGCCACGGGCCGCCGCTGGAGCCGCTTCGAGTGGTGGTGGCTCGCGGCCGTCGTCGTCCTCGGGTGGACGGCGCTGCCGTTCTACCTGGTCACCAGCGGGGTGTACGAGAACTGGCCGGCGGCGCGCACCGGGGGCGAGCTGTTCCGCCTCTTCCTGGGCACGAACGCGCTCGGCATCTGGGACGAGCTCTTCTTCATCTGCACCGTCTTCACGCTGCTGCGGCGCCACCACCCGGTGTGGCTGGCGAACCTGCTGCAGGCGGTGCTGTTCACCGCGTTCCTCTACGAGCTGGGCTTCCGCGAGTGGGGGCCGCTGCTGGTCTTCCCGTTCGCGCTGATCCAGGGCTTCACCTTCGCGACGACGCGCTCGCTCAGCTACGTGGTGGCGGTGCACCTGACCTTCGACGCGATCCTGTTCATGGTGCTGGTGCACGCCCACACGCGGGAGTGGTTCCCGCTCTTCCTGTACTGACCTCCCGCGCCGGTGGTGGCGCGCCGCCCCGCCGCCTCGCCGCCTCGCCGCCTCGCCAGGTGACCGCGGTCAGCGCCCCAGGTGTCCGCGGTCGGTCGCCGTGTCGACGGCCCAGGGAGCCACCTCGCCAGGTGACCGCGGTCAGCGCCCCGGGTGACCGCGGTCACCTGGGAGTGAGGACGGGTGCGGCGGGATCTGCTTCCCCGGTGTGGCGTCGTCGACGGTAGCGCGCTTCGCGCAGTACTGTCCGTCGCGTGGATGCGACGCAGCTGCTCAAGGGGGTGCTCGACGCCGCCGTGCTCGCCGTCGTCGAGGACGACGACGGTTACGGCTACGACGTGGTGCGCAGGCTGCGCAGCGCCGGGCTCGAGGAGGTCGGCGACGCCTCCGTCTACGGCACCCTCCGGCGCCTCTACGCAGCCGGGGCGCTGAGCAGCTACGTGGTGCCCTCGGAGGAGGGGCCGCACCGCAAGTACTACGGGATCAACCCCCGCGGCCGGGAGCTGCTGGAGGCCCAGCGCAAGAGCTGGCGCGCCTTCTCCGAGACCGTCGACCACCTGCTCGCGCCCGAGGAGAACTCCCGATGAGCACGACCCTGCCCGTCCCGACCGCTCCGGGTCCCGACGGGGGCGGCGCCACCGGCGACCCGTCGCTGGACGCCCGGTGGTACGCCGCAGCCGTCCGCAGCGAGCTGTCCGACCTGCCCTCTGACGTGGTCGAGGAGCTCGCCGGCGGCCTCGAGGCCGACCTCGCCGACCTCGCGGCGGAGTCGTCCACCCCGCTGGCCGAGCGCCTCGGCCCGCCCCGCGGGTACGCCGCCGAGCTGCGCTCCGCCGCAGGCCTGGCGCCTCGGGTGCGCGGCGGGGCGGGTGGTTCCGGGCTCTGGGCCCGCGCCACCGAAGGCGTCCGGGAGGACGTCGAGCACGCCGCGACACACCTGCGCGCTCAACGGTGGTGGCCGGGTGCCGTGGAGCGGGCGGTGCTGCTGCGCCCTGCGTGGTGGGCGCTGCGCGGCGCGCTGCTGGCGTGGCTGGTCGTCGGGGCCCTCTGGGGCTGGGGCCAGACGCTCGGTGGGATCCTCGTCGTGCTCGCCGGCGCCGCGGCCAGCGTCGAGGTGGGCCGCCGCCGCCCCGTGGTGCCGTGGAAGAGGTCCCTGGTCCTGGCCGGGAACGTGCTGGCGGTGCTGGTCGCCCCCTTCGCGCTGCTCTCACTGGCCCAGCCGCAGACCGTCTACGTCGACAGCGGCTACGTGAACAGCGGCCCCGACACGTCCACGGGCGTCTGGGTCGACGGCCGCCAGGTCACCAACCTGTACCCCTACGACGCCCAGGGCCGGCCGCTGACCGGGGTGCAGCTGCTCGACGACTACGGCCAGCCCGTCTCCACCACCACCGGGGGAGCTCAGGACTGGACGACCTTCCAGGAACCCAGCCCCCTGGTGCCGGTGGTCGACGCCGAGGGCGTCGTGCGCTGGAACGCCTACCCCCTGCAGGTCAGGGTCGACGGCGGAGCCCCCGTGGAGCCCTCCCTGCCGCAGCCCACGCTCGCGCCGCTGCTAGGAGGCGCTGCTCCGACCGCCGGCGCTCCCAGCGCGAGCGCGACGCCGACCGAGCTCGCGACAGCGACCCCGAGCGCCACCGCGACGGCCGGGGTGCGGGAGCCCCTCTCCGGGGCCACCGCCGAGGCGCCCCCGGCTCAGGGGACCCTTGCGCCCACCCCGACCGCCTCCGTCGCAGCGGGCTGACCCGAGCACGCACCCGGGCCGCCCACCCGGTGGCGGCGCGGGGAGGTCGGCGCCAGGGTCGTGGGGTGCCCGCGCAGCGACCTCCCCGGCCGGTGCTGCTGCCGCACCCGGTGACGGGGGACCTCCACCCCTCCCCGGTCCCGCCGGGCACCGGGTGGCCCGGCGACCCGGCCCGCGCCGCGCAGCCGCGTCGCCCGCGACCCCGCCCAGGTGGAGGCGCTCGCGGCGTCGTCGCGCGACACCGGCCAGCTCGACGCGCGCGTCTCCGTCTGCCGGGCGTGCCCCCGCCTGGTCGCCTGGCGCGAGGACGTCGCCGCGACCGCCCGGCGCGCCTACCTCGGCCAGCCGTACTGGGGCCGGCCGATCAGCGGCTGGGGCGACCCGCACGCCCCGCTGCTCGTGGTGGGTCTCGCGCCCGCGGCGCACGGGGGCAACCGCACGGGGCGCGTCTTCACCGGCGACCGCTCCGGCGACTGGATCTTCGCTGCCCTGCACCGCGCGGGCCTCGCCGCCCAGGAGCGCAGCGACCACGCCGGCGACGGGCAGCACCTCGTGGGCGCGCGCATCGCCGCCGCGGTGCGCTGCGCCCCGCCCGACAACCTCCCGACCACCGACGAGCGAGCGGCGTGCGCCCCGTGGCTCGACCGCGAGGTGCAGCTGGTGCGCCCCCGGGTGCTCCTCGCGCTGGGGGGCATCGCCTGGGACGCGTCGCTGGCCTGCGCCCGGCGGCTCGGGTGGGAGGTCCCGCGGCCCCGCCCGCGCTTCGGGCACGCCGCCCGCGCCGAGCTGCGGCGCGGGGGAGCGGGCGGCGACGTCGTCCACCTCGTCGGCAGCTACCACGTCAGCCAGCAGAACACCTCGACCGGGCGCCTGACCGAGGCCATGCTCGACGACGCCGTGGGGATGGCCGCGGCGCTCGCCGGGCTGCCGGCGCTGGACCGGTCGGAGGACGCAGCGGCCGCTCGGTGAGGTGTCGGGTCGCCCGCGACCGGTCTGTAGGTGATGATCTCCGCCTCACCCCAGCGGGTGCCTCCCGACGGTGGAGTCGGTGGCCCCGTTACCGGTCGTGCCCGGACGAACCCTAGATTTGGCTGCATGACCGCCCCCGCCTCCCTGGAGTCCCCCGTGCCCGCCGCGGCTGGACGCCCCCGGATCCTGCTGCTCGGCGGAGGCTTCGTGGGCCTCCTCACGGCCCGTCACCTGCTGAAGCAGCTCAAGGCGGGGGAGGCGCAGGTCGTCGTCGTCGACCCGCGCCCGTACATGACCTACGCGCCGTTCCTGCCCGAGGTGGCCGGCGGCTCGATCGAGGCCCGCCACGTCGTGGTCTCCCTGCGCCAGGCGCTCAAGGGCGCCGACGTCGTCACCGGCACCGTGACCGGCATGGACCCGGCCCGCAAGGTCGCCTTCGTGCAGCCCCAGGAGGGCGAGCAGGTCGAGATCTCCTACGACCACGTGGTCGTGGGCCTCGGCGCCGTCTCCCGCGTGTTCCCGATCCCGGGCCTCATGGAGCAGGCGATCGGCTTCAAGTCCGTCGAGGAGGCCACGGCCTGCCGCGACCACATCCTCGACCGCCTCGACGCCGCCGCGGTCATGACCGACCCGGCCGCCAAGAAGCGCGCCCTCACCTTCGTCTTCGTCGGCGGCGGCTACGCCGGCATCGAGGCCATGGCCGAGCTCGAGGACCTGGTCCGCGCCTCGGTGAAGAACCACTCCGGCATCTCCCAGGACGAGATCAACTTCGTCGTGGTCGAGGCCCTCGGCCGCATCCTCCCCGAGGTCGGCCCCGAGATGGGCCTGTGGTCGCTGGGCCAGCTGCGCGAGCGCGGCATCGACATCCGCCTCGACACCCAGCTGAAGTCGATCGAGGGCGGCCACGCCGTGCTCTCCGACGGCACCGAGTTCGACACCGACACCGTGGTGTGGACCGCCGGCATCAAGTCGAACCCCGTGCTCGCCGCCACCGGCCTGCCGCTCGACAAGCTGGGCCGCCTGACCGTCCGCGCCGACCTGCGGGTCGCCGGCGACGACGGCGTGGTCGACGGGGCTTGGGGCGCCGGCGACGCGTGCGCCGTCCCCGACCTCACCAAGGAGCCGGGCCAGTTCTGCCCGCCCAACGCCCAGCACGCCGTGCGCGAGTCCAAGACCCTCGCCGCCAACATCGTCGCCACCCTGCGCGGCGAGGCGCTGACCGACTACCGCCACAAGTACATCGGCACCGTGGCGTCGTTCGGCATCGGCAAGGGCGTCGCCAACACCTTCGGCCTCAAGGTCAAGGGCTTCCCGGCGTGGCTCATGCACCGCGGCTACCACCTGTACGCGATGCCGACCCTCGACCGGAAGGTGCGCATCGCCCTCGGCTGGGCCGCCTCCGGCATGGGCGTCACGCGCGACATGGTGGCCATCGGCCGCCAGGCGCGCCCGCGCGAGGAGTTCGTGGCCGCCGGGGCCAAGCCGCCGGCGCCCCGCCCCGTGGGCGACCCGTTCCCCGGCAAGAGCTGAGGACCTGACGCCGACGGCGGGGCCGGTGCACGCGCACCGGCCCCGCCGTCGTCCTCTTCGGCCCCCGTAGCCCAACCGGCAGAGGCAGGCGCCTTAAAAGCGCCTCAGTGCGGGTTCGAACCCCGCCGGGGGCACCCCGGGCGCACCGGAGACCGCTCGTCGATGAGCCTCTCAGGTGCTTCACAGCGCGCCAGCGCGGCGACTCCTTTACCCACCCATTACTCTTGGGGAGATCCTGCGGCGCACCGCCGCGGTCAGCGTTCCCCGGAGGGCCTCGCATGGAGAGCAACAACCCGGCGCTGCGCAACGCGCCGCAGTTCAAGCGCGGTGGCTACGCCGGCTTCGACGCCGCGCCCCGCGGCGGCGCGCCGACGGCCCCGCACGACGCCCGGTCCCTCGAGGACATGTACAACGGGCCGACGGCCACCGCCTCGCACACGGGCCGCATGACGTACGACGACGTCGTGCTGCGCGCAGGCATGACGCTCGGGACCGTCGTCGTGCTCGGTGGCGTCAGCTACCTGCTCGGCAACCCGCTCCTGATGATCGTCGGCGCGCTGGGTGGCCTCGTGCTGGGCCTGGTCAACTCCTTCAAGCGCGAGCCCAGCCCCGCGCTGATCTTGGCCTACGCAGCCCTGCAGGGTCTGTTCATCGGTGGCATCAGCAAGTTCATCGACGTGCAGTACGCGGGCAGCAGCGTCGCGCTGCAGGCGGTCATCGCCACCGTCGCGGTGTTCGCCGTGATGCTGGTGCTCTACCGCAGCGGCGCCGTGCGGGCCACGCCGAAGTTCCGCCGGATCCTCATCGGCGCGGTGCTGGGGTACGCCGTCTTCTGCCTCATCAACTTCGTCTTCGCGCTGTTCGGCGCTGGGCTGAACCTCTGGGCCGGTCCGCTGGGCCTCGCGGTCGGCGCCATCGGCGCGGTGCTCGCATCCCTCTCGCTGGTGCTCGACTTCGACTTCATCGAGACCGGCGTGAAGAACGGCATCCCGCAGCGCTACGCCTGGACCGCCGCGTTCGGCCTCACGGTCACGCTGGTCTGGCTGTACATCGAGCTGCTGCGCATCCTGTCGATCCTGCGCTCCATGGCGGGCGGCGACTGACCGGCTGGCAGCATGACGCGGTGACCTCACCGCGCGAACGGGCCGAGCGCGAGCTCGGGCGGGTCCTGACCCGCCTGGCGGCGCTCGGCCCGTCTCGTCTGTCCAGGCCCGCCGACGGCGGCGGCCCCTCACCGGCTGACGTCGTGCGACCCGCCCTGCAGGAGCTCGCGGACGACGCCGCGGCGCTGGAGGGGCGGTCCCCGCGCGCCGTCCCCGTGCTCGCCGGGCGGGCCCTGGGCGACCAGCTCGCCGTGCTGGGCCGCGACCTGCTGGGGGTCGGCGACGACGCCGCGCTCGAGCGCGCCACCGCTCGCCTCGAGGCCCTGCGCCGAGCCCTCTGAGCCCCGCCCTCCCACAGCCCTCTGGGCGGAGAGTGCGACCGGGAGGGCGGAGGCCGGGCGGGGGACCCGCCGGGGGTGGGACCATGGCCGGGTGCAGTACGCCGAGAGCATCGTCGACCTGATCGGCGGCACCCCGCTGGTCAAGCTGAACCGCGTCACCGAGGGGATCGCCGCCACCGTGCTGGCGAAGGTCGAGTACCTCAACCCCGGCGGCTCCGTGAAGGACCGCATCGCCGAGCGCATGATCGAGGCGGCCGAGCGCTCCGGCGCCCTGCGGCCCGGCGGCACCATCGTGGAGCCGACCAGTGGCAACACGGGCGTCGGCCTCGCCCTGGTCGCCCAGCGCAAGGGCTACCGCTGCATCTTCGTGTGTCCCGACAAGGTGGGCGCGGAGAAGCGCGACGTGCTGCGCGCCTACGGCGCCGAGGTGGTCGTCACCCCGACCGCCGTGGCCCCCGACAGCCCTGAGAGCTACTACTCCGTGTCCGACCGGATCGCCCGCGAGACCCCCGGCGGCTGGAAGCCCGACCAGTACGCCAACCCCGAGGGCCCGGCGAGCCACTACGCCTCCACGGGGCCGGAGATCTGGAAGGACACCGACGGCCGGATCACGCACTTCGTGGCGGGCGTCGGCACCGGCGGCACCATCACCGGCACCGGGCGGTACCTGAAGGACACCTCGGCCGACCGCGCCGAGGACGACGGCGGCCGCGTCCACGTCGTCGGCGTCGACCCGGAGGGCTCGGTCTACTCCGGCGGCACCGGGCGCCCGTACCTCGTCGAGGGCGTCGGCGAGGACATCTGGCCCCCGGCGTACGACCCGACCGTGCCCGACCAGATCGTCGCCGTCAGCGACGCCGAGGCCTTCGCCATGACGCGTCGCCTCGCCCGCGAGGAGGGCCTGCTGGTCGGCGGGTCCTGCGGCATGGCCGTGGTGGGGGCGCTGCGCGTCGCGCGCGAGCTGCCCGCCGACGCCGTCGTCGTCGTCCTGCTGCCCGACTCCGGCCGCGGGTACCTCGGCAAGATCTTCAACGACGCGTGGATGCGCTCGTACGGCTTCGACGTCGACGCGCCCGGCGCCGCCGCGGTGGGTGGTGCCACCGCCGGTGACGTGCTGCGCGGCAAGTCCGGGCGCCTGCCCGACCTCGTGCACACCCACCCCACCGAGACGGTGCACGACGCCATCGAGATCCTGCGCGAGTACCAGGTCTCGCAGATGCCCGTGGTCGGCGCGGAGCCGCCGGTCATGGCTGGCGAGGTGGCCGGCTCGGTCACCGAGGAGGGGCTGCTGGAGGCCGTCTTCTCGGGCACGGCGTCGCTGTCCGACGCGGTGAGCAAGCACATGGCCGAGCCCCTGCCGCTCGTCGGCGCGGGCGAGCCCCTCGACGGCCTGCGCGAGACGCTGCGCGTCAACCGCGCGGTGCTCGTGGCGGTCGAGGGCAAGCCCGCCGGCGTGGTCACCCGCGCCGACCTGCTCGCCTACCTCGCCAGCAGGCACTGACGCCCGCCCCGGACCGCAGCCGAGCGCCTGGTTGCGGTTCCGGGGTGGTGCTGGATCGCAGCCGAGCGCCTGGTTGCGGTTCCGGCGCTCAGCGGCGGCGCACGCCGAAGATGCTGCGGGTGATCTCGCGCCCGAGGCTCGAGGCAGCGGAGCGCGCGAAGCTCCGGAACGCCGAGGAGCCGAGCACCTGCTCCACCACGGAGCGGTCCTCGGGCTCGGCCCCGCGCCGGGACGAGGGGCGCGACGACGACGGCCGCCGCGGCTCGTCCCAGCTGTCGCCGGTCGGCAGGGCGTCGTCGTCCTGCCTCGTCCGCGGGGCCTGCGGTGTCGTCGGAGCGCGGTCGGCGCGCGGAGGAGCGGCGGTCTTGCGGGTCAGGCGCTCGTAGGCGGAGTCCCTGTCGATCGGGGTCCCGTACTCCGCCTGCAGCGGCGACGCCGCGACGATGCGCTGCTGCTCGGCCTCCGGAGCGGGCGCCATGAGCGACTGCGGCGCACGCAGGCGCGTCCACGCCACGGGCGTCGGCACCCCGCTCTCGGACAGCACCGTCGCCACGGCCTCGCCGGTGCCGACGCTGGTCAGCAGGGTCTCCGTGTCGTAGTGGGAGCTCCTCGGGTAGGTCGAGGCGGTCGCGCGCAGGGCCTTGGCGTCGTCGGGGGTGAAGGCGCGCAGCGCGTGCTGCACCCGCGAGCCCAGCTGCGCGAGGACCTCCTTGGGCAGGTCGGTGGGGCTCTGCGTCACGAACACCACGCCCACGCCCTTGGAGCGCACCAGGCGGACGGTCTGCGCGACCTGCGCGACGAAGTCCTTGCTGGCACCGGTGAAGAGCAGGTGCGCCTCGTCGAAGAAGAAGACCAGCTCCGGCTTCTCGAGGTCGCCGACCTCGGGCAGCTCCTCGAAGAGCTCGGCGAGCAGCCACAGCAGGAACGTGGAGAACAGCGCCGGGCGGCCCTGCACGGCGGGCAGCTCCAGGCACGAGACCACGCCGCGCTCCTGCCCGTCGACAGGCACCGTGCGCAGGAGGTCGTGGACGTCGAGCTCCGGCTCGCCGAAGAAGGCGTCGGCGCCCCCGTCGGCGAAGGCGAGCAGCTCGCGCAGGAGCACGCCCGCCGTCTGCTTGCTCAGCCCGCCGAGGCCCTCGAGGTCGGCCTTGCCCTCGGGGGAGACGAGGTGGCTGATGACGGCCCTCAGGTCCGCCAGGTCGAGCAGCGGCAGACCGGCCCTGTCGGCCCAGTGGAACACCAGCGCCAGCGACGACGACTGCACCTCCGAGAGGTCCAGCACGCGCGCCAGCAGCGCCGGGCCGAAGCTCGTGATGGTCGCCCGCACCGGCACCCCGGTGCCGATGCCCCCGAGGGCCAGCAGCTCGGTGGGGCAGCCCGCCGGCGCCCACTGCTGGCCCACGTCGGCGGCGCGCGACGTCACCCGGTCGGACGCCTGCCCGGGCAGCGCGATGCCCGACAGGTCGCCCTTGACGTCGGTGAGGAACGTCGGGACGCCGTGGGCGCTGAGCTGCTCGGCGACGAGCTGCAGCGTCTTGGTCTTGCCCGTCCCGGTGGCGCCGGCCACCAGGCCGTGGCGGTTGAGCACGGACAGCGGCAGCTGCACGGGTGCGTCGGGGTGGGCGGTGCCGTCGACGACGAGCGCGCCGAGCTGCACCGCGGGGCCCGAGGTGGCGTAGGCGGCGCGGACCTCGTCGAGGAACCCCGCGGTCTCAGGAGTGCTGGTCACGGGGCGGACGGTAGCCCCGCAGGACCCCTCGGACCAGCGCTCAGACCAGGTGGCGGCGGGGGGCGGCGGGGGAGCGCCCGGCGCTGGCGCTGCTGGCCTCGACCAGCAGCTCGACGGCGCGCTCGAGGTCGGCGACGGGGGCGGTGAACGGCAGGCGCAGCCGGTCGTCGAAGGCGTGCCCGGCGCCGAAGCGCGAGCCGGTGGCCAGGCGCAGGCCCAGCGGCTCGGCGGCGTCGACCAGCACGGACGACGACGTGCCCGGGGGCAGGTGGCACCACAGCGACTGCCCGCCGGGCGGCACCGGGACCTCCCAGCCGGGCAGGTGGCGGGCCAGGGCCGCGACCAGGGCGTCGCGCTGCGCGCGCAGCTGCACGCGGCGGCGCGCGGCGATGCCGTCGTAGGCGTCGAGCAGCGCGCAGGCGGCCAGCTGGTCGACCAGCGAGAAGGACCCGTGGTCGCGCGAGGCCGCCGCGGCGGCCCGTGCGACGACGTCGGGCTCGGCGCGCAGCCAGCCGACGCGCACGCCGGCCCAGACGGCCTTGCTGAGCGACCCGGCGCTCAGCACCGCCCCGGGGCGGCCGTGCGCGGCCAGCGGGGCCAGGGGCTCCTGCCCGTCGAGCGCGAGGTCGACCAGGGCCTCGTCGGCCACCACCGCCACCTCCTGCTGCTGCATGGAGATGACCAGGGAGCGCCGGTCGCCCTCGGTGAGGGTCGCGCCGGTGGGGTTGGAGAAGTCGGGGACCACGTACAGCGCCCGCGCCGACGTCTGGCGCGCTGCGCGGTGCGCGGCGGTGACGAACCCGTCGCTGGACCCGAGGTCGCGGGGGACCGGCACCAGGCGGGCCCGCAGCTCGCGGGCGACGTCGAGCGCGTTGGGCCAGACCGGGTGCTCCACCACGAGCCGGTCGCCGGCCCCGAGGACGGCCCGGAGCGCGGAGCTGACGGCGCCGCCCGCACCGCAGGTGACGAGCACCTGCTCGGGCGTGGTCGGCAGGCCGCGGGCGGTGTACCGGTCGGCGACCCGGGCGCGCAGCTCGCTGAGGCCGAGCGGGGTGTACCCGTGGCCGCCCAGGTGCCGCGGCAGCTCGGTGATCGCCTGCTGGTAGGCCTCGGCGACCTCCGGGGGACCGGGCGGGGCGGCGTAGGACAGGTCGAGCACGCCCTCGCGGGCCCCGCCCGGCACGAAGGCCGCGACGACGCCGCTGGTGGCGGGCAGCTGCGTCCACGTGCCCGAGCCCTGGCGCGCGTCGGCCCAGCCCGCCTCGCGCAGCCGGCCGTAGGCGGCCGACACGGTGACCCGGCTGGTGCCCAGGGCGGCGGCCAGCTCGCGCTCGGCGGGGAGGCGGACCCCGACGCCGAGGCGCCCGTCGCTCACCAGGCCCTGGATGCCCGTGGCCAGGCTGGCGTACATCGGCGGGTGCAGGGTGCCGCGGCCGATCAGCTCGGCGAGGCGCTCGGCGGACGTCGAGGTGGGCACCAGGCCACTCTTGCACGATTGGCCTGGTCGCGGAAGCGGCAGCCGGGGGTCTCGGTGGGCTCCAGGGGGGGTCAATGACCTCGAACGGCGCAGTTCAGGCCACCTTTTGCTGATTGGCCTGGTGCCTTAGGGCCAATCGTCACCGATGATGGATGCATGACGATCCTCCTGGTGGTGCTGACCCTCTCCCTGCTGGCCCTCGGTGCGGTGTACGCCGTCGTGCGGGTCATCGACGCTGACGGCTACGGCCGCCGTCCGGCCCCCCGCAGCCACGACGGCTGGGGCGTCGCGCTGCCGTCGGTGCCCCCGGCCTCGGTCTACCGCTGACCCCCACCGGCGGCCACCGCGCCGCCGGTCCCCGCGCACGTCGAAGGCCCCGCACCCCCTGAGGTGCGGGGCCTTCGACGCGTCAGGGCGCGTCAGGGTCGCCCCGGGGAGGTCTCAGGGGCGGTCGGCGACGAGGACGGCGTCGACCTGGACGCGGCGCTCGCCGTCGTCCCACCGGACGGGGCGCTCCACCTCCGCCGCCAGGCGCACCCGCAGGCCGGCCGCCCGAGCGCCGTCGCGCAGGGCCGTGACGTCGTGGAGCAGGCGCGGGTCGCGGGGGCCGCCGACGCCGCGCTCGGCGTTCGCGAGGGCGTGGCCGACGACGACGGCGCGTCCGCCCGGGGCGAGCCACCCCGCGGCCCGCTCCACCAGCTGCGGCAGGGCCACGAAGGCCACGACGACGAGACCCACCTCCGCTGGCGGTTCCCACGTGCGCGCGTCGGCGGCGACCCAGCGGCAGCGACCCTCGACGCCCCGGGCCCGGGCCGCCTCCGCCGCCACCTCGAGGCCGCCGGGGGAGGAGTCGACCCCGGTGGCGCTCCAGCCCCGGAGGGCCAGCCAGCGCGCGTGGCGCCCGGTGCCGCAGGCCAGGTCGACGGCCGCGCCTGCGCCCGTGCGCGGCGCCAGCGGCAGGCAGGCGGCGCGCACCGACGGGTCCACCTCGTCGTGGACCCCACGGGTGCGGTGCTCCGCGTCCCACCACGCGACGTCGTGCCCCGGCTGGTCGCGGTGGTCGGCGCTCACCGTCCCAGGGTGCACCGGACGCCCGTGATCACGGTGATCACGGGCGTCCGGGACGGGGTCGCGGGGTCAGGCGCCGACGACGCCCACCGGGCAGCTCACGCCCGTGCCGCCCAGGCCGCAGTAGCCGTTGGGGACCTTGTGCAGGTACTGCTGGTGGTAGTCCTCCGCCAGGTAGTACGGGCCGGCGTCCTGCGCCGACCGCAGCTCGGTGGCCACCGGGCCGTAGCCGGCGGCGCGCAGCTGCGGCTCGAAGGCGGCCTTCGTGCGCTCCACCGCCTCGCGCTGCTCGTCGGTGGTCCAGTAGACCGCCGAGCGGTACGTGGTGCCGACGTCGTTGCCCTGGCGGTTCACCTGCGAGGGGTCGTGCCCCTCCCAGAAGACCTTGAGCAGCGCCTCGGCGGAGGTCTGCGACGGGTCGTACGCCACCATCACGGCCTCGGTGTGGCCGGTGCGGCTGGTGACCGTCTCCTCGTACCAGGGGTGGGGGGTGAAGCCGCCCATGTACCCGACGGAGGTGGTGACCACGCCGGGCTGGCGCCAGAAGGTGCGCTCGGCGCCCCAGAAGCAGCCCATCGCCACGTAGAGCACCTGCGTGCCCTCGGGCCACGGACCCTCCAGGGGGGTGCCGAGGACGGCGTGGTGCGTCGGGACGGGGTAGGGCCGGGTGTCGCGGCCGGGGAGCGCCTCCTCGGCGGTCACCATGCGGGTCTTCATCGAGCTGCCGAACAGGGCCACGGGTGTTCCTCCAGGCGTCGGGGTCTCGTGCGCGTCTGCTGGTCACAACACCTCGTCGCGCGCGATCCATCCCGCTGGGCGCAGGTCGGCGGGGGTGCCCCGCCGCCGGGCCGTAGCCTCGGGGCGTGAGCGAGCAGCACTCCTCGGACAGCTGGGCCCGGGCCGGGTTCTCCACCCGCGCCATCCACGCCGGGTCCGACCCCGACCCCCGCACGGGCGCCGTCATCCCCGCCATCAACGTCTCCACGACGTACAAGCAGGACGGCGTCGGCGGCCTCCGCTCGGGCTACGAGTACTCCCGCTCCGCCAACCCGACCCGCGACGCGCTGCAGGAGTGCCTGGCCGCGCTCGAGGGCGGCGGCTCCGCCCACGCCTTCGCCTCCGGCCTCGCCGCCGAGGACACCCTGCTGCGCACCGTGCTCGTCCCGGGCGACCACGTCGTCGTCCCCGACGACGCCTACGGCGGCACCTACCGCCTCATCGCCCGCGTGCTCGGCCGCTGGGGCGTCGACCACACCCCGGCGCACCTGGCCGACCTCGACGCCGTCCGCGCCGCGGTGCAGCCGGGCCGCACCAAGCTGGTGTGGGCCGAGACCCCCACCAACCCGCTCCTGACCGTCGGCGACATCAGCGCGCTCGCGGAGGTCGCGCACGACGCCGGGGCGCTGCTCGCCGTCGACAACACCTTCGCCACGCCGTACCTCCAGCAGCCGCTGGCGCTCGGCGCCGACGTCGTCGTCCACTCCACGACCAAGTACGCCGGTGGCCACTCCGACGTCGTCGGGGGAGCGCTGGTGGTGCGCTCCGGGGCTGAGGAGCTGTCCGAGCAGGTCGCCTTCCACCAGAACTCGATGGGCGCCGTCGCGGGGCCGTTCGACGCGTGGCTGGTGCTGCGCGGCCTGAAGACCCTCGCCGTGCGCATGGACCGGCACTGCGACTCCGCCGAGGCGGTCGTGGCCTTCCTGGCCGACCACCCGGCCGTCGCGCAGGTGCTGCACCCGTCGCTGCCCGACCACCCCGGCCACGAGGTCGCCGCGCGCCAGATGCGCCGCGGCGGCGGCATGGTCAGCTTCCGCGTCGGTTCCCGCGACAAGGCCCTGGCGGTGTGCGAGCGCACCCGGGTGTTCACCCTCGCCGAGTCGCTCGGCGGCGTGGAGTCGCTCATCGAGCACCCCGCCGCGATGACGCACGCGTCGGTCGCGGGCTCGGCGCTGGAGGTCCCGGACGACCTGGTGCGCCTCTCGGTGGGCCTGGAGGACGTCGAGGACCTGATCGGCGACCTCGACCGCGCGCTCGCCTGACCCGGGCACCACACTGGCGGGCGTGCCCGCGCCCCAGAGCAGACTGACCCGCCCGCCCCGCCAGGTGCGGGAGGCGTCCGACGCCGTCTCCTTCCCGGTGCGGGTCGCCGCTGCCTGGGCGTGGCGGATCGCCCTGGTCGCTCTCGTCCTCTACGGCCTCGGCCAGGTGCTGGCCTACTTCTCCGAGCTGACGATCTCGCTGTTCGTCTCGCTGCTGTTCGTGGCGCTGCTGGTGCCGTTCGTCGACTTCCTCGACCGGCACGGCTGGCCCCGCGTGCTCGCGACCCTGGTCAGCCTGCTGCTGGGCATCGCGCTGATCGTCGGGCTGTTCACCCTGGTGGTGACGCAGATCGTCTACGGCTTCGACGACCTCGCCGACCAGGCCTCGGCAGGCATATCCCAGCTGCAGACATGGCTCTCCAGCGGGCCGCTGGGCCTGTCGAGCGGCCAGATCAACGACTACATCACCCAGGCCCGCAGCGCGCTCCAGTCCAACAGCGACTCGATCGTCAGCGGTGCCGTGGCCGTCGGCGGTACCGCCGCGACCCTGCTGACCGGCAGCTTCCTCGTCCTGTTCTTCACGATCTTCCTCACCTGGGACGGCCGGCGCGTCTGGTCGTGGCTGGTCCGCCTGCTGCCCGCGTCGGCCGAGTCGCCCTTCGACGCCGCGATGCACCGCGGCTGGGTCACGCTGACCTCCTACGTGCGGGCGACGATCATCGTGGCGGCCGTCGACGCCATCGGCATCGGCGTCGGCGCCGCCGTGCTGCAGATCCCCCTGGCGGTGCCGCTGGCGGTGCTGGTCTTCCTGGGTGCCTTCGTCCCCATCGTCGGCGCCGTGGTCACCGGGGCCGTGGCGGTGCTCGTCGGCCTCGTCGCCCAGGGCCCGGGCGTCGCCCTCGGCATGCTCGTCGTCGTCCTGCTGGTGCAGCAGCTGGAGAGCCACGTCCTCCAGCCCTTCCTCCTCGGCAAGGCCGTGGCGGTGCACCCCCTGGCGGTGTTCGTGGCGATCACCGCGGGCGCCACGCTGGCCGGCATCCCCGGCGTCCTGTTCGCGGTGCCGGTGATCGCCGTGGCCAACACCGTCATCTCCTACCTCGTGCGCGGTGACGCGGCCCTGCCGAAGGGCCTCGTGCAGCACTTCCAGGAGAAGGACGACGGCGACGACGACGAGCTCACCTCCGACGGCGAGCGGCGCGCCGACGACGAGTCCGACGCGCTGCGAGCTCGCGAGGAGGGGGCGCCGCCGCCCACGGGTCCCGTGGGCGAGCGCGCCTGAGCCGCCGCCCGTGAGCGCAGCGGGCCCCGCCGGGGACCCGGCCGGGGTGGCGGACGTCGGCCCCGACGACGTCCTCGCCGCACGCCCCCTGCTCGACGGCGTGGCCCGCCGCACCCCCGTGGTTCGCAGCCGGGCGCTGTCCGACCTCGTCGGCGGCCCGGTCCACCTCAAGCTGGAGAACCTCCAGCGGGGCGGCTCCTTCAAGGTCCGCGGCGCCCACGTCCGCGCCGCCCGCCTCTCCGAGGCCGAGCGCTCCCGCGGCCTGGTCGCCGCCAGCGCGGGCAACCACGCGCAGGGGGTGGCCGTCGCCGCCCGGGCGCTCGGAGCCCCCGCCACGGTCTTCATGCCCGTCGGGGTCTCCCTGCCCAAGCTGGAGGCCACCGAGCGCTACGGCGCCCGGGTCGAGCTGGTCGGGGGCACCGTCGACGAGGCGCTCCTCGCCGCCCGGGAGCACGCGGAGGCCACCGGCGGGGTGCTCGTGCACCCCTTCGACCACCCCGACGTGGTCGCCGGCCAGGGCAGCGTCGGGCTGGAGCTGCTCGAGCAGGTCCCCGAGCTGCGCACCGTGCTCGTCTGCCTCGGCGGGGGAGGGCTGCTGGCGGGGGTGGCGGCCGGGCTGTCCGGCACCGCCCCGCACGTGCGCGTGGTGGGGGTGCAGGCGGCGAGGGCCGCGGCCTGGCCCGCGTCGCTGGCCGCCGGGCACCCGGTGGCGCTGGACCGGATGTCGACCATGGCCGACGGCATCGCCGTCGCCCGGCCCGGGGACGTGCCCTTCGGCGTCGTCTCCCGCCTGCTGGCCCCCGACGACGTCGTCACCGTCAGCGAGGAGGACGTCTCCCGGGCGCTGCTGCTCCTCCTCGAGCGCGCCAAGCTCGTGGTCGAGCCGGGCGGGGCCGCCGGGGTGGCCGCGCTGCTGGCGCACCCGGAGGCCTTCGAGCCGCCGGTCGGAGTCGTGGTCTCCGGCGGCAACGTCGACCCGCTGCTGCTCATGCGCGTGATCCGCCACGGGCTGGCGGCGGCCGAGCGCTTCCTCACCCTGCGGGTGCGCCGCCTCCCCGACCGGCCCGGGGCGCTCGTGGCGCTGCTCGCCGTCGTGGCCGACGAGGGCGCCGACGTCCTCGACATCGGCCACCAGCGCACCTCGGGTCGCGCCGCCGTCGACGAGGCCGAGGTCGACCTGCGGCTGCAGACCCGCGGGCCGGCGCACGCCCGCGCCGTCGTCGCGGCCCTCCGGGCCGCCGGGCACGACGTCCTGGTGGGCTGACCGGAGGACGTCCGGGGTCCCGGGAGGTCCCGCCGGAGCGTCAGGCGGACCGATGTCGGTGCTCGGGCATACGGTCCCCCCGTGGCAGACGCGGTGAGGGCCAGGGGACTGGTCAAGACCTACGGCAGGCCGTCGACGCGCGGGCGCGGCGGCGGGGTGACGACGGCGCTCGACGGCGTCGACCTCGACGTCCCCGAGGGCACGGTGCTGGGCCTCCTCGGCCCGAACGGCGCCGGCAAGACCACCACGGTGAAGATCCTCACCACGCTGCTGGTGCCCGACGCGGGCGAGGCGCAGGTGGCCGGCGTCGACGTCCTGCGCGACCCGCAGGAGGTGCGCCGCCGCATCGGCGTCTCCGGCCAGTACGCCGCGGTCGACGAGTACCTGACCGGCTTCGAGAACCTGCGGATGGTGGGCGAGCTCTACCACCAGGGGTCGCGCCGGGCCTCGGCGCGGGCGCGCGAGCTGCTGGAGCTGTTCAGCCTGTCCGAGGCCGCCGACCGCCCGGTCAAGGGCTACTCCGGCGGCATGCGCCGCCGCCTAGACCTCGCCGGGGCGCTGGTCAACGACCCGCCCGTCCTCTTCCTGGACGAGCCGACCACGGGCCTCGACCCCCGCAGCCGCGCCGACATGTGGGAGCTGCTGCAGGGCATGGTCCGCGGCGGCACCACCGTGGTGCTGACCACGCAGTACCTGGAGGAGGCCGACCTCCTCGCCGACGACATCATCGTCATCGACCACGGCCGGGCCATCGCCCGCGGCACCTCCGACCAGCTCAAGGCGCAGGTCGGGGGCGAGCGCGTCGAGCTGGTGGTCGACGACGCCGCCCACCTCGACGAGGTCCGCTCCCTGCTGGGCCGGGTCGCGGTGGGGGAGGTCGAGGTCGAGCCGCACACCCGGCGCCTCACCGCCCCGGTCGAGGGCGGCGCCGCCGTCCTCGTGCGGCTGCTGGCGCAGCTGGAGGAGCGGGGCGTGCACCTGTCCGACGCCGGCACGCGGCGCCCGACCATGGACGACGTCTTCCTCACCCTCACCGGCAAGCGGACCGACGGGCCTGCGGGCGCCGATGACGAGAAGGACGGAGCAGCGTCATGAGCTCGTGGGTGTCAGCGCTGGGAGACGGCGCGACGATCGCGCAGCGCAACCTCATCAAGGTCAAGCGGGTCCCCGACCTGCTGGTCGGCACGCTGATCTCTCCGATCATGTTCATCCTGCTGTTCGTCTTCGTCTTCGGCAGCGCCATCCCGGTGCCGGAGGGGACCAGCTACGCGGAGTTCCTGGTGCCGGGCATCTTCGCCCAGACCGTGATCTTCGGGGCCACCGTCACCGGCAGCGGTCTCGCCGACGACATGCAGAAGGGCATCATCGACAGGTTCCGGTCGCTGCCCATCGCGCCGTCGGCCGTGCTGGTGGGGCGGACCACGTCCGACGTCGTCACCAACGTGCTGGTGGTCCTCATCATGACGGCGACGGGTCTCGCCGTCGGCTGGCGCATCACGACGTCGCCGCTGGAGGCGCTGGCCGGCTTCGCGCTGCTGCTGCTCTTCGCCTACGCCTGCTCGTGGGTCATGGCGCTCGTCGGCCTGCTGGTGCGCAGCCCCGAGGTGTTCAACAACGTCAGCTTCATCGTAATCTTCCCGATCACGTTCATCGCCAACACCTTCGTGCCCACCCAGGGCTTCCCGACCGTGCTGCGCGTCATCGCCGACTGGAACCCGGTCTCCGCCGTCACGCAGGCCAGCCGCGACCTGTTCGGCAACCCCTCCCTGGCGGGAGGCTCGGGCGCTTGGCCGCTGGAGCACGCGGCGCTCTACACGCTGATCTGGTCGGTGGTGCTGGTGGCGGTGTTCGTGCCGCTGGCCACCCGCCAGTTCAAGCGGTCCGCCGCCCGCTGACGAGCCGCTGACGCACGAGGGGCGCCCCACCCGGACCGGGTGGGGCGCCCCTCGGCGTCGTGGTGCTGGGTCAGCCGGCGTAGGCCTCGACGTCGTCGACGACGACGGAGAGCTCCTTGCCGTTGGGCGCGGTGTAGCTGGCGGAGTCGCCCTTCTTCTTGCCCAGGAGGGCGGCGCCGATGGGCGACTTCTCGCTGTAGACGTCGATGTCCGTGGTGCCCGCGGCCTCGCGGCTGCCCACGAGGAAGCGCATCTTCATGCTGCCGTTGACGGTGGCCGAGACCACGGTGCCGGGGGCGACGACGCCGGGCGCCGCAGCGGGGGCGGCGCCGACCTGGGCCTCGCGGAGCAGCTGCTCGAGCTGCCGGATGCGGGCCTCCATCTTGCCCTGCTCGTCCTTGGCGGCGTGGTAGCCGCCGTTCTCCTTGAGGTCGCCCTCCTGGCGGGCGGCGTCGATCCGCTTCGTGATCTCCTGGCGGCCGGGGCCGGTCAGGTGGGCCAGCTCGGCCTGGAGGCGGTCGTGCGCCTCCTGCGTCAGCCAGGTGGTGGGCGTGCTGGTCTCGGACACGGTGCCTCCTCGGGGGTGCGGCGCGGCTCTGCGCGGCGACTGCGCGGTCGAGCACGCGTCAGCTCTGACCGGGTCGAGCGCGGGGAAACGACGAGGTTATCAGCGAACGGCTCGCGGCCCGTCCGCTCACGAGGCCGGCGCGCACGCCCCGGCGGGTGCCGTCAGGAGGCGGGCGCGCAGCCCTTGACGACGCCGGTGGTGGCCCGCTGCTGCGTGAGGACGGTGACCGTCTGCACGCTGGTCGCGCCGGCGTCGGCGCCGACCGGCACCTGCTGGACCCCGACCCGCGCCGACGTCGAGCTGAGCGCCTCGACGGTGCACACGACGTCCTGGTCGGCGCGCTTGGCGACGCTGAAGACGACGACGACCTTCGAGTCGTCGACGACGTCGAAGCTCTGCTCCTGGGCGTCGATGCGGTCGGTGGCCAGCCCCAGGCCGGCCCACACCGCCCACGCGGACAGCGCCACCGCGAGCCCGACCACCACCGCGAGCCGCAGGCGGCGCCGCAGCGGGCCGGGGTCGCCGTAGCGGTCGGCCGGGCGGACGGGGGCGCCGGTCACGGGGAGGTGCTCCAGACGGTCGGTGCTCTGCTGGCGGCCGGGCGGCCGGTCGCAGGGGTGCGCGATGATTGTCCCTCACCCAGCACCTCCGGAGGGCACCCCTGTGAGCAACAGCATCCAGCGCAGCGACTCCCCGGGCGCCGCGAGCGCGCCCGGCGGCGAGCCGCTGCGCCTGATGGCCGTGCACGCCCACCCCGACGACGAGTCGAGCAAGGGCGCCGCGACCTGCGCGCGGTACGTCAGCGAGGGCGTCGAGGTCCTGGTCGTCAGCTGCACCGGGGGCGAGCGCGGCTCGATCCTCAACCCCAAGCTGGCCGACGACCCGCGCGTGCTGCGCGACATCACGCAGGTCCGCCGCGACGAGATGGCCGCCGCGGCCGCGGCCCTGGGCGTCCAGCACCAGTGGCTGGGCTTCGTCGACTCCGGCCTGCCCGAGGGCGACCCGCTGCCGCCGCTGCCGGAGGGCTGCTTCGCCCTGGAGCCCCTGCACGTGCCGGTCGAGGCGCTGGTGCGCGTCGTCCGGAGCTTCCGCCCGCACGTCATGACGACGTACGACGAGAACGGGGGCTACCCGCACCCCGACCACATCATGTGCCACCGGGTGTCGGTCGGGGCCTTCGAGGCCGCGGGAGACCCGGAGGCCTTCCCCGCCGAGGGGGAGCCCTGGCAGCCGCTGAAGCTCTACTACAACACCATGTCGCGGGGCAGGATCTCCGCGCTGCACGAGCACCTCCTGCGCGAGCGCGGGGAGTCGCCGTACACGGAGTGGATGAAGCGGTGGGAGGAGCGCGAGGAGCGTCCCGTCACCACGCGGGTGCCCGTCGCCGAGTTCTTCGAGCAGCGCGACGCCGCCCTGCTGGCCCACGCCACCCAGATCGACCCCGACGGCTTCTGGTTCGCCGCCGGTCGTGAGCTGGAGTCGCGGGTGTGGCCCACCGAAGACTTCGAGCTCGCCCGCAACCTGGTCGGCCCGGTGCGGCCCGACGAGGTCGAGGACGACCTCTTCACCGGGGTGCGCGAGCACCTCGCCGGCAGCTCCACCGCCAGCTCCACCGGACGCGTCGCGTGAGCGCCCGGTGAGCCTCCTCGCCACCGCGCTCCTGGCGGCCACCCCCTCCGCGACCCCCAGCCCCTCGCTGAGCCCGGGGGAGCTGCCCCGCGGCCTGGACCCGACCGACGTCACCCCCGGTGTCGCCGGGTTCCTCGCGACGGCCTTCATGGTCGTCGTGTCGATCTTCCTGATCGTCAACCTGGTGAGCCGCATGCGGCGCATGCGCCACCGGGCGATGCTCCTGGAGGCCCGGGAGGCCGCCGAGCGCGACGGCACCGCCGGGCCCGAGCTCGACGGCGACCCGCGACGCGACGCCGGGGTCCTGCCGGAGGGCCACGAGGTGGTCCGCGGCGAGGCCCGAGAGGTGCCAGAGCGGGACGATCCGGGCACGCCAGGACCGCGCGCCACCTAGAGTGACGGCCGTCGGCGGTGAGCCGGCGGCCGTCAGCGCAGTCCCCGGAGGTGACGTGGAAGCACGGGCGTGGCGCCTGGCCGGAGGTTCAGCGGTCGCGCTGCTCGTGCTGGTGGCCCTGGTCGCCTGGCGCGCCGACTCCCTGGCGGGGGGCTGGCTGCTGGCGCTGCGGCTGACGGGCCTCCTCGCCGTGGCCGGGCTGCTCAGCGCCGTGGTGCTCGGCTCGCTCGCCGCGCTGCGCCCGCCGACCGCCCCGTCGGTGGTGGTCAGCGTGCCCGCCGCAGGCGCACCCCGCGCGACGCCCCAGCCCGGCCGGCGGGCGCTCGTGTCCCTCAAGGCCGTGCTGCTGCTGGCGGTGCTCTCCGCGGCTCCCGTGCTCGCGGTGCTCGTGCTGGCCACCGCCCCCGAGGACGACGCGGCCCTGGCCACCGGCGACACGAGCTCACAGGGCGGGGAGCCCGCCGCGACGCCGTCGACGGCTCCTGCCACGGAGCAGCCGACCGAGGCGCCGTCGTCCGCCCCCGCGAGCCAGCAGCCGACCCAGCAGTCGACCGACCAGGCGACCCAGCAGTCGACCCAGCAGCCGACCGACCAGCCGGAGAGCGGTGCCACGCCCCCGCCGTCGCCGGCGCAGCTGCCCAGCGACGCCGCAGCCCAGGCCGTCTGCGAGCAGGTGGTGGTCAGCGGCGACAGCCTCTGGTCCGTCGCCGCCGGCCAGCTCGGCGAGGGGGCGACGGACGCCGACGTCGACGCCCGCTGGCGCGCCCTCTACGAGCGGAACGCCGACGCCGTCGGCCCCGACCCCGACCTGGTGCGCCCGGGCCTGGTGCTGCGCACCTGCTCCTGACCCCCCTCCGCGACGATCACGCACCTGCGCGCCACATCCGCTCATCCACCCGCGGCGAGGTGGCGCTCAGGTGCGTGATCGTCGCGGTTGATGAGGGCGGAGCGCCGACGGTCTGGTGCTCCTGGGGGTTTCCCCTCCCGTGACGATCACGCACCTGCGCGCCACATCCGCTCATCCACCCGCGGCGAGGTGGCGCTGAGGTGCGTGATCGTCGCGGGGGAGGGGGTGGGTGGCGGGTCCTGCCGGCCGGCGAGAACCGCCCACAGGTGGGGGCTGCAGCGCTCACGATGGGGGAGTGCGCACGCGATCCCCGCTCCCGCTCCGCTCCGGCCGAGGGCGGTCGAGCGCCGCACCCCTGCTGGCCGCTGCCGCGGTGCTCGCGGCGCTGGTGCTGGCGGGGTGCAGCGGCGGGGCGGCGGACGAGGCCGCACCCGCACCCCTGTCCACGGCCGTGAGCGCTGCCGCCACCGGTGGCGCCTCCGCGTCCGCTGACCCGAGCGCCGGCTCGACGGCGCAGGTGGTCACGACCATGACCGCGTTCCACGCCCCGTCCAACAACATCTTCTGCTACCTGGCCCCGGTGGAGGGGCGTGGACCGTACGCGCGGTGCGACATCAAGGAGAAGACCTGGACGGCCGACCCTCCGGAGGCGGGGTGCGCTGGTGACTGGGGTGGGGCTGCCGGTACGCGCGGGAGCGTCGGGGTGGGTGACGACGAGGCCGCCGTCCTGTGCGCGACGGACACGCTGGTCGAGACCCCCGGTGAGGAGCTCGCGTACGGCAGCTCCATCTCGATGGGTGCCATGACCTGCACGGTCACGGAGAAGACGGGGATGACCTGCAAGAACGCAGAGACGGGACGGGGCTTCAGCGTCATGCGGGCCGAGTACGACCTCTTCGGCTGAGCCAGCGGTCGCCGGTCCGGGCCGCGCCTGGCAGCCTGGGCGCGCGTGGCCGACCGCCTGGCGGGCTCGCTGAGCCCACACCTCCTCCAGCACGCCGCCGACCCCGTCGACTGGCACCCCTGGGGCGAGGAGGCCTTCGAGCGCGCGCGGTCCCGCGACGTCCCGGTGCTGCTGTCGGTCGGGTACGCCGCCTCGCACTGGTGCCGCGCCATGGGGCGGGAGTCGTTCGCGGACCCGGCCGTCGGCGCCGTGCTCGACGCGGGCTTCGTGGCGGTCCTGGTCGACCGGGAGGAGCGCCCCGACGTCGCCGCGGCGCACCTGGCGGCCGCCACGGCCCTCACCGGCCAGGCGGGGTGGCCGCTGACGGTGTTCCTCACGCCCGACGGCGACCCGTTCCACGCCGGGACCTACTACCCCGCCGAGCCCGCACCCGGTGCGCCGTCCTTCCTCCAGGTGCTCGACGCCGTGAGCACCGCCTGGACCGCGCGCCGGGCCGAGGTCGAGGCGACAGCTGCGCGGTCGCCGGTGCGCTGGCCGCCCGCCGCCCCCCGGTGGCGGGCATGGCCGGTCCGCGCGACCTCGAGGCCGCCGTCGCGCAGCTGGCGGAGCTGGAGGACGTCGAGCACGGGGGGTTCCGGGCGCCCGAGGGGGCGCTGCGGCCCCCGCACGCCCTGGTCTGCGAGTTCCTGCTGCGCCACGCCGTCGCCCCCGGGACGAGCGCGTCTGCGCGCACGAGCGCGCAGACCGCTCTCGGCCTCGCCGAGCGGACCCTGGCGGCGCTGGGTGCCTCCGCCGTCGTCGACCCGGTGGGCGGTGGCACGGCCCGGGGGGCCCTCGACGCCGCCGGGACCGTCCCCCACCCCGAGGAGCTGCTGGTCGACGCGGCCGTCGTCGCCCGGGCCCAGCTGCACCGCTGGCAGCTGACGGGGGCGCCGGCGGCGCGGCGCGCGGCGGTCGACGGCTGCGACTGGCTCCTGCGCGCCCTGCGCACCCCCGAGGGCGGCTTCGGCGCCGGTGTCGACGGCGAGGAGGCCGACCGCCGCTGGAGCGCCGCGCAGCTGGCCACCGTCCTGGGCGATGACGACGGCGCGTGGGCCGCGGCGCTGCTGGGCACCACCGGTGAGGAGCCCTGCGCCCCGCGCCTGGTCCACGACCCCTGGAGCGACCCGCACGACGCCGCGCGCTGGACCTCCCTGAGAGAGCGGCTCCGCGCCGCGGCGGCCCAGCGCCCGCAGCCGGTCCGCGACGACGCCGTGGTCACCGCGGCCAACGGCCTGGCCGTGGTGGCGCTCGCGGAGGTGGGCGCCGCGTGCGGCCGGCCCGACCTCGTCGAGGCGGCGGTGCGCTGCGCCGAGCTGCTCCTGCGGGTGCACCGCGACGACGCGGGCCACCTGCTGCGCGTGAGCCGGGACGGCGTCGCGGGCGGCGCCCCGGCGGCCCTCGACGACCACGGCTGCCTCGCCGACGGGCTGCTGGCGCTGCACGGGGCCACGGGCGACCAGCGCTGGCTCGACGCCGCCCGCGACGTGCTCGACGCCGCGCTGGTCCGGTTCACCGCCGGGCCGCCCGGACGGCTCGGGCGCCAGGGGCACGGCCCGGCGCTGCACGACACCCCGCACGACGCCCTTGACCCCCACCTGGTGCGCCTCGGGCGCCCCGCCGATCCCCTCGACGGCGCGGGACCCTCCGGGGCGAGCGCCACCGCCGGGGCGCTGCTGGGCCTCGCGGCGCTCACCGGGTCGGCGCGCCACCGGGCGGCCGCGGAGGCCGTGCTGGCGGCGACCGGGGCGCTGGCCCTGTCCGCGCCGCTGTCCGCCGGCTGGGGGCTGGCCGTCGCGCAGGCGGCCCTGTCCGCGCCGCTGGGTCGATCACCGCTGGGTCGACCGCCGGTGGCGCACGGTGAGCCCGGTCGAGGGGAGCGGCCCCCAGCGTCCTAGGCTCGCGTCCGGTCGCGACGGAAGGCGGACGGTGGTGACTGCTGTCGAGGTGGCCCGGCGCGCAGGGGCGCGGGTCCGCACCGCGGCGCGCCACGTCCTGCGCTCGGGCCTCGAGGGGATCTACCAGCGCCGGCTCGTCACGGCCGTCGACACCGCGCGCACGCCGCGGCACGTCGCCGTCATCCTCGACGGCAACCGCCGCTGGGCCCGGGCGTCGGGGTTCGAGTCGCGCTCGGGTCACCAGGCCGGCGCCGACAAGGTGCTCGAGCTCATGGAGTGGTGCGAGCAGGCCGACGTCGAGCGCGTCACCCTGTGGATGCTGTCGACCGACAACCTGGCCCGCCCCGCGCACGAGCTCGAGCCGCTGCTCGCGATCATCGAGGACACCGTCGAGCGCCTCGCCCGCGACGGCCGCTGGCGGGTGCACCCCGTGGGCGCCCTCGACCTGCTGCCCGAGAGCACCCGCCGGGCGCTCGAGACGGCGGCGAGCGGCACCTCGGGGTGCGGCGGCCTGCACGTCAACGTGGCGGTCGGGTACGGCGGCCGGCGGGAGATCGCCGACGCCGTCAGGTCGCTGCTCGCCGAGCACGCCGCGCGCGGCACCACCCTCGACGAGCTCGTGGAGGTGCTCGACGTCGAGCACATCGCCGAGCACCTCTACACCGCCGGCCAGCCCGACCCCGACCTGGTCATCCGCACCTCGGGGGAGCAGCGGCTGTCGGGCTTCCTGATGTGGCAGAGCGTGCACAGCGAGTTCTACTTCTGCGAGGCCTACTGGCCCGACTTCCGCCGCGTCGACTTCCTGCGCGCGCTGCGCGCCTACGCCGAGCGGGAGCGCCGCTTCGGCAGCTGAGGCCGGACGGGTGTCGTCACCAGTACCGACGCGCACGGTCACGGGCAGGGGTTAGCGTCACCCGTGTGAGCGAGGAGCCCGCAGGCCGCCCGACCACCGCCCCCACCGGCTCGCCGGTGCGGACCTTCGTGCTCGACACGTCGGTGCTCCTCGCCGACCCGCGGGCCCCTCTGCGGTTCGCCGAGCACCAGGTGGTGCTCCCGGTGGTCGTGGTCACCGAGCTCGAGGCCAAGCGCCACCACAGCGAGCTGGGCTACTTCGCCCGCGCGGCGCTGCGCCTCCTCGACGACCTGCGCGTGAAGAACGGGCGCCTCGACGCCCCCGTGCCCGTGGGCGACGACGGCGGCACCCTCTTCGTCGAGCTGAACCACAGCGACCCGTCGTCGCTGCCCGACGGGTTCCGCCTCGGCGACGCCGACAGCCGGATCCTCGCCGTCGCCGCCAACCTGGCGGCCGAGGGGCGCTCGGTCACCGTGGTCTCCAAGGACCTGCCGATGCGCGTGAAGGCCTCCGCCGTGGGCCTGGCCGCCGAGGAGTACGTGGCCTCGGGCCCCGTCGACACCGGCTGGACGGGCGTGGTGGAGGTCGAGGCCACCACCGAGCAGGTCCAGGACCTCTACGACGCGGGCCACCTCGACCTCGACGCCGCCCGCGACCTGCCCTGCCACACCGGTCTGGTGCTGCTGTCGAGCCGCGGCTCCGTGCTGGGGCGGGTGGCGCCCGACAAGGGGGTGCGGCTGGTCAAGGGAGACCGCGAGGCGTTCGGCGTGCGCGGCCGCAGCGCCGAGCAGCGCGTCGCCCTCGACCTGCTGCTCGACCCCGAGGTCGGCATCGTCTCCCTCGGCGGCCGCGCCGGCACCGGCAAGTCCGCGCTGGCCCTGTGCGCCGGCCTCGAGGCCGTGATGGAGCGCCGCCAGCACCGCAAGGTCATGGTCTTCCGCCCGCTGTACGCCGTCGGCGGGCAGGAGCTCGGGTACCTGCCCGGCTCCGAGGCCGAGAAGATGAACCCCTGGGCGCAGGCGGTGTTCGACACCCTCGGTGCGCTGGTCGCCCCCGCGGTGGTCGAGGAGGTCATGGCGCGGGGCCTGCTGGAGGTCCTCCCGCTGACGCACATCCGCGGCCGCAGCCCTCCACGACGCCTTCGTCATCGTCGACGAGGCCCAGTCGCTGGAGCGCAACGTGCTGCTCACGGTGCTCTCGAGGATCGGGCAGAACTCCCGGGTGGTGCTCACGCACGACGTCGCCCAGCGCGACAACCTCCGCGTCGGGCGCCACGACGGCGTGGCCGCGGTCATCGAGGCGCTGAAGGGGCACCCCCTGTTCGCGCACGTGACGCTGACCCGGTCGGAGCGCTCCCCGGTGGCGGCGCTCGTCACCGAGATGATGGACGTCCTCGACGTGTGAGCGTCCTCACGGGCGCCCGGTGCACCCGTCCGGTGGCCAGCGGCGACGCTGCGTCCGGTCGGGTGCACCCGGCGTGCGCGAACCGGGGCGTTCTGGACAGGGCCCCGTGCGGGATGGCACTGTCTGCCGCGTCAGCACTCCGGGTCCGGGGCTGCGCCCGCCGAGGCGCCGCGCCTCCCGACCCGTCCTCGCACCAGACCCGCCTTCCCCCGGGTCCCCAGCGGACCGCCCGGGGTGATCACGCGCGCCGAGTGCGAGGTGCGCTGCCCGGAAGGTCCTGCGTGCTCCGTCCCCGTCCTGCCCGTCGACCCGGTCGCCACCTCGCTGGCGCCGACCTGAGCGGGCCCCGGGGGGTGGGGACGGCCCTGCGCTCCGCCGCCGGGGTCGCCGCCGTGGCAGCCGTGGCGCTGTCGGTCTCGGGGGGCGCGGCGCTCGGCCAGGCCCAGGACTCGCGCGAGCGGGTCGCGGCGCAGCAGGCCGAGGCCACGGCGCAGGCCGTCGCCGACGTCTGGCGCTCCGCCGACTCCTCCGCCGACTCCTCGGCGGGCTCGTCCGTGCTGGCCGCCGGGGCGGCTCCCGTGGCCGCTGACGACGCCGCGCTGGCCGCGGAGGTGCTCGGCGAGCGCGACGGCGGCGGCGCGAGCCGCAGCCAGGACCGCACCGCCGACCGGACGGCCACCGCGGCCGCGCCCGCCGTCGACGCGCTGCAGGCCGGCCCGGACGCCACCTCCGCCGACGCGGCGGGCGACCCCGTCGCGCAGGCCCGCGAGCAGGTGCGCGAGCTGGTCGACCAGGAGAGCGCCGACCGCGCCGACGCGGCGGTCACCGCGCGCGGTGCCGGCACCTCCGCGGCGCAGGTCCGCGCCGACGTGGAGGCCGCGCAGGCCCAGCGCGCCGCGGAGGAGGCCGCTCAGGCCCTCGCCGCCGCGCAGGCCGACCCCCGCGGCGTGGGCGCGTCGATGGCCGCCGACCGCGGGTGGGGCGGCTCGCAGTTCCAGTGCCTGGACCGCCTCTGGACCAAGGAGTCTGGCTGGCAGTGGCACGCCGACAACCCGACGTCGAGCGCCTACGGCATCCCGCAGTCGCTCCCGGGCACCAAGATGGCGTCCCACGGCGACGACTGGGCCACCAACCCCGCCACGCAGATCGCCTGGGGCCTGGACTACATCGCCGACGTCTACGGCACCCCGTGCAGCGCCTGGGCCCACAGCCAGGCCGTCAACTGGTACTGAGCCGCCGCTGACCGCTCCGGAGCGGCAGCGACGGGCTGCACGACGAGGGCCGCCGACCCAGCCGGGTCGGCGGCCCTCGTCGCGCGCGGGCTGCGGGCTCAGGCCTGCGGCGGGCGCGTCATCTTCATGACGTCGAGGGCGGAGTCGAGCTGCGCCTCGGTGATCTCGCCGCGCTCGACGAAGCCCAGGTCGATGACGGCCTGGCGCACCGTGACCCCCTTGGCCACGGCGTGCTTGGCGACCTTGGCGGCCGCCTCGTAGCCGATGACGCGGTTGAGCGGGGTGACGATCGACGGCGACGCCTCGGCGTAGTGGCGGGCCTGCTCGACGTCGGCCTCGAGACCGTCGACGACCTTGGTGGCCAGCACGCGGGAGCCGTTGGCGAGCAGGCGGGTGCTCTCGAGCACGCCGAGCGCCATGACGGGGATCTGCACGTTGAGCTCGAAGGCGCCGGAGGCACCGGCCCACGCGACGGTGGCGTCGTTGCCGATGACGCGGGCGCACACCATGAGCACGGCCTCGTTGATGACCGGGTTCACCTTGCCCGGCATGATCGACGAGCCCGGCTGCAGGTCGGGGATGCGCAGCTCGCCCAGACCGGTGTTCGGGCCCGAGCCCATCCAGCGGATGTCGTTGTTGACCTTGGTCAGCGAGACGGCGACGGTCTTCAGCTGGCCGGACAGCTCCACGAGGCCGTCACGGGCCGACTGGGCCTCGAAGTGGTCGCGCGCCTCCGTCAGCGGCAGACCGGTGTCGGCGGCGAGCAGCTCGATGACGCGCTGGGGGAAGCCCGCGGGCGTGTTGATGCCGGTGCCGACCGCCGTGCCGCCCAGCGGCACCTCGGCGACGCGGGGGAGCACCGCGTGCAGGCGCTCGACGCCGTAGCGGACGGCCGCGGCGTAGCCGCCGAACTCCTGGCCGAGGGTGACCGGGGTGGCGTCCATGAGGTGCGTGCGGCCCGACTTGACCACCTCGGCGAACTCGGCGGCCTTGGCCTCCAGCGACGCGGCCAGCTGCTCCAGCGCCGGCACCAGGTCGTTGACGACGGCGCTGGTGGCGGCCACGTGCACCGACGTCGGGAAGACGTCGTTGCTGCTCTGGGAGGCGTTGACGTGGTCGTTGGGGTGCACCGCCTCGCCGAGGGAGCGCGAGGCCAGGGTCGCGATGACCTCGTTGGCGTTCATGTTCGAGGACGTGCCCGACCCGGTCTGGAAGACGTCGACGGGGAACTGGTCGTCGTGGGCGCCGGTGGCCACCTCCTCGGCGGCGGCGGCGATCGCGTCGGCCACGGGCTGGGGCAGCACGCCCAGCTCGGCGTTGGCCAGCGCGGCGGCCTTCTTCACCCGGGCCAGCGCCTCGATGTGGCTGCGCTCCAGCGGGGTGCCGCTGATGGGGAAGTTCTCGACGGCGCGCTGCGTCTGCGCGCGCCAGAGGGCGGCCGCGGGGACGCGGACCTCACCCATCGTGTCGTGCTCGATGCGGAAGCCCGAGCCGTCGTCAGTGACCTGCGTCTGCGCCATGACCCGATCGTCCCAGAACGGCCGGGACGACCGGGTGCCCGCCCCCGGAGGGGCTGGCGGCTCAGGCGGTGGGCGAGGCCCCCACGTCGTCAGCACCCTCGAGCAGCTCGACGCGGCCCGTGCCCAGCGCGTACGCCGTGCCCACGACCGCGGCGCGGCCCTCGCGGACGGCGCGGTCGAGCACGGTCGAGCGCTCGCGCAGCAGGGCCGCCGTGGCCCGCACGTGGGCGGCGCCGACGACGGTGGCCTCGACCGCCGGGTCGTCGTCGCGGGCGCGGCCCTGGCGCGCCACGAGGATGCTCGGGGCCACCCGCTCGACGATGTCGCGGACGTACCCGCCGGGCACCGACCCGCCGTCGAGCGCGTCCAGGGCCGCGGCCACCGCGCCGCAGCGCTCGTGCCCGAGCACCACCACCAGCGGCACCCCCAGCACCTCGACGCCGTACTCGACCGAGCCCAGCACGGCCGCGTCGACGACGTGGCCGGCGGTGCGGACCACGAACAGGTCGCCCAGGTCGGCGTCGAAGACGAACTCCGCCGGCACGCGGGAGTCCGAGCAGCCCACGACCAGGGCGAAGGGGCGCTGCTCGGTCACCAGCTCGGCGCGCCGGGAGGCGCTGCCCGCGGGGGTGCCGCGCTCCACCACGAAGCGCTCGTTGCCCTCGGCCAGCGCGGCCCAGGCCTGGGCCGGGGTCGACGGGCGCGAGGCGGACGGCGGGGGGCTGTCGGGGCGGACCGAGGGAGGCAGTGCGGGCACGGCCAGATCTTGCCGCAGACAGCGGCGCCGTGGTCCACCCGGTGCTGGACCGGGGGACCACGGCGCTGCACGGCGGGCTCAGGAGCCGGACAGCTCCCGGCGCCACGGCGGGTCGGCCCCGGGACGCGACACGGTGATCGCCGCGACCCGCGCGGCGTGCGCGAGCAGCGTCTGCATCTCGTCGAGCGAGATGTCGCGCAGCGCCTGGCGGCGGTCAGCGCCCAGCAGGTCGTGCTCGGCGAGCCCGTCGACGAGCGCGCCCATGACCGAGTCACCGGCGCCGACCGTGTCGGCCACCGCCACCTTCGGGGCCTTGAACTCGACGCGGCCGCTGCGCGCCAGGGCCACGAGGCCCTTCGAGCCGCGCGTGAGCACCGCGAGGGAGGCGCCGCGGTCGATCCACGCCGCCAGCAGCGCCTCGTGGTCGCCGTCGGGCTGCAGCCAGTCGGCGTCCTCGTCGGAGAGCTTCACCACGTCGCAGTGCTCGACGAGCGCGTCGATGCGCTCGCGCACCAGCGACGGGTCGCCCATGAGCGCCGGGCGCAGGTTCGGGTCGAAGGTCGTGGTGGCCGTCTCCCGGAAGCGGGCCACCAGGCGGCCCACCGCGGCCGCGCCGGGCTCGTACCAGGAGCCGATCGAGCCGGTGTGGACCGCGACGACGTCGTCCGGCAGCGCCGCGTCGAGCGCGGGGCCCTCGGGCAGCTCCCACTCCAGGTCGAAGACGTAGGTGGCGGAGCCGTCCTCGGCGAGCGTCGCCTGCGCCGTCGACGTGGGGCCGGGCTGCACGGTGCCCTCGACCACGTGCACGCCGGAGGCCTTCGCGTGCGCGAGCACGGCCTCGCCGCGCTCGTCGTCGCCGACGCGGGCGAGGAGGTGGGCCTCCCGGCCCAGCCGCGCCAGCCCGATGGCGACGTTGAGGGGGCTGCCGCCGGGGTACTCGCGCACCTCGGCGTCCGGGCGGTGGACGACGTCGACCAGCGCCTCACCGACCACGAGCACAGAGCTCATCGGGTGTTACCTCCTCGGGGCACTGCCGGCGACGTCCGCCGCCGGCGCTGGGAGCGGACTGTAGCGACGCGCGGCGGTGCGAGCATGGACGGGTGAGCCAGGCTCCCTCCGCACCCGCCGACCGACCCCCCGCCCGCAAGCGGCCCCGCGGGTTCGAGACCGCGGGCGACATGGTCCGGTCCGTCGTGGTGGTGATGGGCCTGGTGCTGGTCATCTACTTCCTCGGCGTGCGGCCGCAGGTCGAGCAGCGGCCCCCCGTCGACGTCGCCGGCGTCACCGAGCAGGCCCGCCAGGGCGGCGTCGCCGTGGCCGAGCCGGTGCTGCCCGAGGGGTGGGCGCCCTCCAACGCCCGGTTCGGGCCCGACGCCGAGGAGGGGCTGCCCACGCTCCACCTCGGCTACCTGGACCCGCAGGGCCAGTACGGGGGCATCAGCGCCACCCCCGCCACCACCCCGACCTGGGTGCAGGGCGTCGCGGGGGAGCCCGCCGTCGAGGACGGCACGCGCGACCTGGCCGGCCGCACCTGGCAGGTGTGGACCAACGACCAGACCCGGGGGACGACGCTGGTCAGCTCTCCCACCTCCGGGCAGGGCCCGGCGCTCGCCGTCACCAGCCGCGGCAGCGACCAGGCCCTGACGGAGCTGGCCACCGCCGCCGTCACCGCGACCGACCCGGCCGCCTCCACCGCCGGCTCCTGACGGAGCGGACCGCGGCTCAGCCCTGCGAGCGCGCCGCCTCGAGGCGCTCGCGGGCGCCGTCGAGCCACTGCTGGCAGCGGGAGGCCAGCGCCTCGCCCCGCTCCCACAGGCGCAGCGACTCCTCCAGGGGAGCCCCACCCGCCTCCAGGCGCCGCACCACCTCGACCAGCTGGTCGCGCGCCTGCTCGTAGCCCATCTGGGCGACCTCGTCGGCCACCGCCGTGCTGCCGGTGCTGCCCTGCTCGTCAGCCATCGCCGTCGTCTCCGAACTGCTCGTCGTCCTCGTCCTCGTTGTCGACCACCTCGACCACGATCGACCCTCGCGCCAGCCGCGCCCGGAGCCACTCCCCGGTGGGGGCGTCCTCGGGGGAGCGGACCACTTGGCCCTCGTCGGTCTGCAGCACCGCGTACCCGCGCTCCAGCACCGCGGCGGGGCTCAGCGCCCGCACGCTCGCGGCCAGCCCGGTGAGCACCCCCGCCTGCTCGCGCAGGCGCCCCTCCAGGGCCCGGCGCCCTCGCTCGCGCGCCTCGGCGACGGTGCGGGTGGGCTCGGCGAGCAGGGCGCGCGGGTCGGCCAGGACCGGGCGGGAGCGCAGGGCCCGCAGGCCCGCCTCCTCGGCCTCGAGCAGGCGCAGCACGCCGCGGCGCAGCCGGCCGCGCGCGGACTCCAGCCCGGCGACCTCCTCCGCGACGGCGGGCACCACGCGGCGGCCCGCGTCGGTGGGGGTGGAGGCGCGCACGTCGGCGACGAGGTCGAGCAGCACGTTGTCGACCTCGTGGCCGATCGCGCTGACCACGGGCGTGCGGCACGCGGCCACGGCTCGGCACAGCGCCTCGTTGCTGAAGGGCAGCAGGTCCTCGAGGGAGCCGCCGCCGCGGGCCACCACGATGACGTCGACGCCGGCGTCGTCGTCGAGCTCGGCGACGGCCGCGCTGACCTCGCTCACCGCGCTCGCGCCCTGCACCGCCACCTGGCGGACCTCAAAGCGCACCCCGGGCCACCGGTCGCTGGCGGTGCGGACCACGTCGCGCTCGGCGGCGCTGGCCCGCCCGCAGACCAGGCCGACGCAGCGGGGGAGGAAGGGCAGGGGCTTCTTGCGGTGCTCGTCGAGCAGGCCCTCGGAGGCCAGGACGCGCTTGAGGTGCTCGATGCGGGCGAGCAGCTCGCCGATGCCGACCGGGCGGATGTCGGTGGCCTGGAGCTGCAGCACGCCGCGCTTGGTCCAGAACTCGGGGCTGGCCCGCACCACCACGCGGGCGCCCTCGGCCAGGCCGCCGGGCAGCGCGTCGAGCAGGCGCACGTGGGCGCTGACCGGCAGGGACATGTCGACGTCGGTGTCGCGCAGGGTCAGGTACGCCGTGGTGGTGCCCGGACGGCGCGTGGCCTGCACGACCTGCCCCTCGACCCAGACCTGGGGCATCTTGGCCACGTAGTCGCTGATCTTCATGGTGAGCAGCCGCACCGGCCACGGGTGCTCGGCGCTGGTCTGGCCCGCCGTGGGCGGGAGGGCGCGCGTCGTCTGCTGCGCCCCCTGACGCGTCCCCTGCTCGGCCGTCTCGGCCCCGGCCTCCACCACGCTGCGACCTTACGATGGAGGGGTGACAGCGCTGGAGACGACGACCGCCCCTGTGGACGGGGCCGCGCCCACCGGCGGCGAGCGCCGCAGGCAGGTGCTGCTGGCCGCCCCCCGCGGCTACTGCGCCGGCGTCGACCGCGCCGTCGAGACCGTGGAGCGGGCCCTGGAGCACTACGGCGCCCCGGTCTACGTGCGCAAGGAGATCGTCCACAACAAGCACGTGGTGGAGGTGCTCACCCAGCGCGGGGCGGTCTTCGTCGACGAGACCGACCAGGTGCCCGAGGGCGCCCGCCTGGTGTTCTCCGCCCACGGCGTCTCCCCGGCGGTCCGCGAGGCCGCCGCGGCCCGCTCGCTGGAGACCCTCGACGCCACCTGCCCGCTGGTCACCAAGGTGCACCGCGAGGCGGTCCGGTTCGCGCGCGACGGGTACTCGATCCTCCTGGTCGGCCACGAGGGCCACGAGGAGGTCGAGGGCACCGCGGGCGAGGCGCCCGACCACGTGACCGTCGTCGACTCGCCCGACGCCGTCGACGGGATCACCGTCCCCGACCCCGAGCGCGTCGTGTGGCTCTCGCAGACCACGCTCAGCGTCGACGAGACGATGGAGACGGTCCGCCGCCTGCGCGAGCGCTTCCCGGCGCTGGCCGACCCGCCCTCCGACGACATCTGCTACGCCACCCAGAACCGCCAGGTCGCGGTGAAGAAGGTGGCCGCCCGCGCCGACCTCGTCATCGTCGTCGGCTCGGCGAACTCCTCGAACTCGGTGCGCCTCGTGGAGGTGGCGCTGCAGAACGGGGCCACCTCGTCCTACCGCGTCGACAAGGCCTCCGAGGTGCAGGACGCCTGGTTCGAGGGCGTCGACGTCGTCGGCGTCACCTCGGGTGCCTCCGTGCCGGAGATCCTCGTCGACGACGTGCTCGCCGACCTGGCCCGCCGCGGCTACGGCGAGCCCGAGGAGGTGCGCACCGCGCAGGAGGACCTGGTCTTCTCCCTGCCGCGCGAGCTGCGCACCAGCCTGGGCCTCACCCCGACCGGCGGCTCCGGCCCCGCCGCCGGCGCCTGCTCCACGAGCTGAGGCCCGTCGTGGCGGGTGCGGGGCCGCTCGGCGGCGACTGGGTCTCCGGCGAGCGGGTCTTCGGCCCGCCGTCCGGGACGTTCGACGCCGACTGGCTGGTGCCTGTGGTGCGCGAGGCCGTCCCGGGGGTGGAGCACGAGCGCGCCCGGGAGGCGGTCGCTGCCGTGTGGGCGGTGCTCCGCGAGGAGGCGGGCCTGCGCGGCTGCGCGCCGGTCGACGTGCCCGACGACGTCGTGGGGGCTCGCCTGGGGTCCGCGGCCGCGCGCCCGACCGGGTGGACGAGGCCGCGCTCACCGCGGTGCGCGCCGCCGTCCGCGCCTACGGCGCCTCCTGACCCTCCTCCCCGCGACGATCACGCGCCTGAGCGCCACTCCGCTGGCGCTGTCCACAGGCCGGTCGACAGCGCCAGCGCGCCGACCCGCTCTGGCGACAGGCTCGTCGGGTGCCTCGCCGACGCCAGATGCCCCAAGAGCCCGTGGCTCCGTTCACGCGGCGCGACCTCTCCGACGTCGGCGTGAGCGCGCGGACGGTCGACCGCCACCTCGCGGCGGGTCTCCTGTGCGAACCGGTCAGCGGCGTGTACGCCGACCCGCGGTCGGTCGACGACGACGCCGTGCGCCTGCGCGTCCTCGCCCTGGCCCTGCCGGAAGGGGCCGTCGTCACCCGGTCCGCGGCCGCCTGGGTGCACGGCTTCGACCCGCGGGCTCCTCACCAGCGAGCCTCACCCCTGCCGCTGGAGTGCGTGGCCGACCCCCGCAGCGGCCTGCTGGTGCCGCGCAGGCGCGGCCTGGTCACCCACCTCGACCGGCTTCCGACCAGCGACACCGCGGTGGTCGACGGCATCCCGGTGACCACCGTCGAGCGGACCGCGCTCGACGTCGCCCGGTTCCTCCCGCCGCACATGGGGCTCGCCGTGTCGATGCGATGGCCCACGCCGAGCTCATCGACCCCGTGGCCCTCCTGCCCCGGTACGAGGAGTGGCCGGAGCGGCAGAGGTGGATGGCGCGCGGCAAGCAGACCCTCGACCTGTGCGAGCCGAAGACCGAGTCGTACGGGGAGTCGTGGACGCGGCGCCGGATCGTCGACGCGGGGTTCCCCCGTCCTGAGCCGCAGATCTGGGTGCCTGAGGAGCGCCCCGGCGCCCACCGCCTCGACATGGGCTGGCGCGAGCTGCGCCGCGCCGTCGAGCACGACGGCGAGGAGGACCACTCCGAGGAGGACGACCAGGACCACGACGAGGACCGGCGCGAGAGGCTCCGCCGCGACCACGGCTGGACGGTCTGGGCGGTGCGGAAGGGCGACGTCCTGGGGTGGGACATGAAGATCGAGCGAGCGGTGGGAGAGCTGCTGGGTGTGGAGCCGAAGATCCGACGGCGGTCGTGGTGACGCTGAGGTGCGTGATCGTCGCGGGGGAGTGGCGCTCAGGTGCGTGATCGTCGCGGGGGGGGGGGGGTCAGCTGTTGAGGGCCCTGTCGAGGTTCACCGCGGCGCTGATCAGCGCCAGGTGCGTGAACGCCTGCGGGAAGTTGCCCAGCGCCTCGCCCGACGGGCCGATCTCCTCGGCGTACAGCCCCAGGTGGTTGGCGTAGGTCAGCATCTTCTCGAAGGTCAGCCGCGCCTCGCGCAGGCGCCCGGCGCGGGTGAGCGCCTCGACGTACCAGAACGAGCAGAGGTTGAACGTGCCCTCGTCGTCGACGAGGCCGTCGTGCCCGTCGATGGCGTACCGGGAGACCAGGCTGTCGGCGACGAGCTCGTCACCGATCTTGTCGAGCGTCGACAGGAAGCGCGGGTCGGTCGGGCCGGCGAACTTCACCAGCGGCATGACCAGCAGCGACGCGTCGAAGGTCCGGCTGCCCGGGTACATCGTGTACGCGCCGAGCTCGGGGTCCCAGCACTCCTCCTGCACGAACCGGTACGCCTTGGCGCCCAGGCGCCGCCACCGCTCGGTCGGTGCCGGCAGACCGCGCGAGCGGGCCAGCCGCACGGCGCGGTCGTAGGCCACCCACGTCATGAGCGCGGAGTAGGTGAACCGCTGCCGGGGCCCCCTGACCTCCCAGACGCCCTCGTCGGGGGTGTCCCAGTTGTCGGCGAGCCAGTCGAGGCGGCGCGACAGCGTGGTCCACAGGTCCCACGAGATCGGGACCTCGCGGTTGTAGAGGTACACCGAGTCCATGAGCTCGCCGTAGACGTCGAGCTGGCGCTGGTCGACGGCGTTGTTGCCGACCCGCACCGGGCGCGAGCCGCGGTACCCCTCGAGGTGGTCGAGCACCTGCTCGGGGATGTGCTCGCTGCCGTCGACGGCGTACATTGATCGAGACGTCGCGCTCGGCGTCGGCGGCCTCGCAGCGCCGCTGCACCCAGTCCATGAAGGCCGAGGCCTCCTCCAGGTACCCCAGCCGCATCAGGCCGTAGACCGTGAAGGCGGCGTCGCGCAGCCAGGCGTAGCGGTAGTCCCAGTTGCGCGACCCGCCCATCGCCTCCGGCAGGGACGTCGTCGGGGCCGCCACCAGCGCGCCCGTGGGGTGGTAGACGAGGAGCTTCAGGGTGAGTGCCGACCGCTGCACGACCTCGCGCCAGCGGCCCCGGTAGCGCGACCCCGCCGACCACCGCTGCCAGTAGTCGCTGGTCCTGTCGAACATCTCGTCGACCTCGCCCTCGGCGAGGGGGCGCACGTCGCCGCGCCACTCCAGGACGACGTCGGCCTGCTCCCCGTGCTCCAGGGCGAACTCGGCGGTGACGCCGGGGCCGCCGGCGCCCCCGTCCACGCCGTCGGTCAGCCGCAGCGCGACGCCGGGCTGCACCCGCAGCACGAACCTGCCGGCGGAGGAGGTGAAGACAGCCCCCACTCCGTCGACGAGGCGCACCTGGTGGCGCGCGCGGCCGTAGTCGAACGCGGGGGTGCAGTCGAGCACGAACTCCGCGCGACCCCGCACGGCCCGCGCCCGGCGGACCAGGAGGTCGCGCGGGGCCGCGACGCTGCTGGTCTCGGGGACCATGAAGTCGATGACCTCGCCCACGGCCTCCCGGCCCAGGAACCGCGTGAGCAGGATGTTCGTGTCGGGCAGGTAGAGCTGCTTGGGCCGGGTCGCCGTGCGCGCCCGCAGGCTGAAGGAGCCGCCGCGGTCGGCGTCGAGCAGGGCGGCGAACAGCGACGGGGCGTCGAAGCGCGAGGGGCAGTACCAGTCGATGGTGCCGTCGGTCCCGACCAGCGCTGTGGTGCGCAGGTCTCCGATGACGCCGTGCTCTTCGATCGGGAGGTAGCGCTCTGGCACCCCCTGACGCTACTGAGATCCCTGGCGCTGCAGCGACCAGGAGGTCAGGTCGGTGGGGGAGGAGCGCTCCTCCGGCGGGATGACGAGCTCGGGAGCCGTCAGCGGACGGGGCAGGCCCTCGACCACGGGCACGTCGGGGACGGTGACGTCGGTGAGGTCGAGCGCCCCCATGCGCCGCGCGGAGACCAGCACGCGGGTCTCCAGCGTGCCGACCACCTTGTTGTAGTCGTCGACGGCGCGCGACAGGGTGCGGCCGAGCTTGCCGGTGTGCTCGCCGAGGGTGGCGAGGCGCCCGTGGAGCTCGCGGCCGATGGTGAAGAGCTCGCGCGCGCCGTCGGACAGCGCCGCCTGCTGCCAGGTGATCGCGACCGTGCGCAGCAGCGCCAGCAGCGTGGTGGGCGTCGCGAGCACCACCTTGCGGCCCATCGCGTGCTCCAACAGGGCCGGGTCGGCCTCGCAGGCCGAGGCCAGGAACGACTCGCCGGGCACGAAGCAGATGACGATCTCGGGGGCGGGCTGGAACGCCGACCAGTACTGCTTGCCCGCGAGCGCGTCGACGTGGCCGCGCAGCGCGCGGGCGTGCTCGGTGGCGGCGGCCGCGGCGCGGCGCTCACCCATGACGGCGCCCGGCGCCAGCCCGTCTCGGGCGTTCAGGAAGGCCGCGAGCGGCGCCTTCGCGTCGACGACGACGTGCTTGCCGCCGGGGAGGTGGACCACGGCGTCGGGCCGGACCTGCTCGCCCTCGGCGTTGGTGCCCACGGCCTGCACGTCGAAGTCGACCCGCTCGAGCATCCCGGCGTGCTCCACCACGCGACGCAGCTGCACCTCGCCCCAGGCGCCGCGGACGTTGGGGGAGCGCAGGGCTCCCGCCAGCGTCTCGGTCTGGTGGCGCAGCGCCTCGCCGGAGGCGGCCACCTGCTGCAGCTGCGCGCCGAGGCGCCCGTACTGCTCGGCGCGGTCGCGCTCCAGCTGGGCGACCTGCCGCTCGATGCGCGCCACGGAGCTGCTCACCGGCGCCAGGACGGCGGCCAGCTCGCGCTCCTCCTCGTGCTCGGAGCTCAGCTGGCCCTCCAGCTGCTCCACCCGCGTGGCCAGCAGGTCTCGCTCGGCGCTCACGTGGGCGCGCTCGAGGCGGGCGCGGCCGGTGGCGACCTGCCAGGCCGCGACGGCGCCGACGGCGGCCCCCGCGAGCAGCGCCAGGAGCATCACCAGCAGCGAGAGGGCTTCCACGTCTCCGACCGTGCCACGCGCCACCGACACCCGGGCCCGAACGGCGCAGCGACGCGCCGCCACGGCGCCGGGGGAGCGCCGGCTGGGCGTCCCCCGGGGACCGTCAGCCGACCCCGCTCATCAGGCGGCGCACCGGCTTCGCGACCAGGGCGAGCAGCACCGCCAGCGCGACGGCGACCAGCCCGAGCACGGTGAAGTAACCCGCCTGCCCCTCGGGCGACCACCGCCCGGCGAAGACGCCCGCCAGCGCCGTGCCGAGCGCCGTGGACAGGAACCACAGCGCGACCACCTGCGTCGGGAAGGCCCGCGGCGCCAGCTTGGTGGACAGCGACAGCCCCACCGGCGAGAGCAGCAGCTCGGCCACGGTGAAGCCCAGCAGCACCCCGACCAGCCCCAGCAGCGGAGCGCTCGCGGGCTGCGGGCTCGACATCGGCAGGAACCCGAGGAAGGCGAGCCCCAGGACGCCCAGCCCGGCGGCGAACTTCACCGGCGTCGACGGCTGGCGGCTGCCCAGCCGCGTCCACAGCGCGGCGAAGGCGCCCGAGAGCGCGATGACCAGGACCGGGTTGATGGACTGCACCCACGACGCCGGGACGGTCCAGCCGAGCAGGTCGCGGTCCAGCTGGCTCTGCGAGAACAGGGCCACCACGGTCGCCTGCTGCTGGAACAGCGACCAGAACGCGACGCTGGCCAGGAACATCGGCACGAAGGCCAGCACGCGGCGCCGCTCGACGGCGTCGAGCTTGGGGCTGCGCAGCAGGAACGCGAAGTACGCGACCGACGCCACCGCGCAGGTCCAGGCGACGACGACGGCGAGGTGCGCGGGCTGCAGCAGCCCCAGCAGCGCCGCCACCACGACGACGGCCGCGCCCACCACCGCGATGACCGCCCACCGCAGCCGCTGCTCGCGGGGGAGCGGGTCGGGCACCCGGGAGGCGTCGCCCCCGCGCAGGCCGCGCCGCCCCCACGCGTACTGCGCCAGGCCCAGCGCCATGCCGATGGCCGCCAGGCCGAAACCGAGGTGGAAGCCGGAGCGCTCCTGCGCCAGCCCCGTGAGGAGCGGTCCGAACAGCCCGCCGACGTTGATGCCCAGGTAGAAGAGGGAGAAGCCGGCGTCGCGGCGGGTGTCGCCCTCGGTGTACAGGGTGCCCACCAGCGCCGTCGCCGTCGCCTTGACCCCGCCGCTGCCGAGCGCCACGAGCACCAGACCCACGCCCACGCCCGACAGGCCGGGCAGGACCGCCAGGGCGACGTGCCCGGCCATGACGACGCACGCGCTGCCGAAGAGCACGCGCTCGCGGCCGGCCAGCCGGTCGGAGACCCAGCCGCCGGCGATCGTGGACAGGTACACCAGCCCGCCGTAGGCGCCGACGATGCTCGTGGCGGTCGCCCGGGGCAGGCCCAGGCCGCCGTCGGCCACGGAGAAGTAGAGGTAGTAGGCGAGGATCGCCTGCATCCCGTAGAAGCTGAACCGCTCCCACATCTCGACGCCGAACAGGTGGGCGAGCCCGCGCGGCTGGCCGAGGAAGCCGCGGTCCGGGGTGCCGGTACCGCCGCGGGCAGGAGCTGGCGCGATCACGTCGGACGAGGGTGCCACTGCGGGCGCGCCCCGGCACGGCGGGGCTCGCGTAGGCTCCTGCGACCGTGGCGCTCACCATCGGCATCGTCGGCCTGCCCAACGTCGGCAAGTCCACCCTGTTCAACGCCCTCACCAAGAACACGGTGCTGGCGGCGAACTACCCGTTCGCCACGATCGAGCCGAACGTGGGCGTCGTCCCCCTGAACGACCCGCGGCTCGACCGGCTCGCCGAGGTGTTCTCCAGCGAGCGCACCGTGCCCGCCGTCGTCTCCTTCGTCGACATCGCCGGGATCGTGCGCGGCGCGTCCGAGGGCGAGGGCCTGGGCAACAAGTTCCTCGCCAACATCCGCGAGGCCGACGCGATCTGCCAGGTGGTCCGCGCCTTCGCCGACCCCGACGTCATCCACGTCGACGGGCGCGTCGACCCGAAGGCCGACATCGAGACCATCGCCACCGAGCTGGTGCTCGCCGACCTCCAGACCCTCGAGCGCGCCGTCCCGCGCCTCGAGAAGGAGGTCAAGGGCAAGAAGACCGACCCGGCCGTGCTCGCCGCCGCGGTCGCCGCCCAGCAGCTGCTCGACTCGGGCACCACGCTGTTCGCGGGCGCGAAGGGCGCGGGCATCGACGTGGAGCAGCTGCGCACCCTCGGCCTGCTGACCACCAAGCCGTTCCTGTTCGTCTTCAACGTCGACGAGGCCGGGCTGGTCGACGACGCCCGCCGCGCCGAGCTCGCCTCGCTCGTGGCGCCCGCCCAGGCCGTCTTCCTCGACGCCCAGCTGGAGGCCGACCTGGCCGAGCTCGACGCCGAGGAGGCCGCCGAGCTGCTGGGCAGCGTCGGCCAGGAGGAGCCCGGGCTCGACATCCTCGCCCGCGCCGGCTTCGAGACCCTCGGCCTGCAGACCTACCTGACGGCGGGCCCCAAGGAGTCGCGCGCCTGGACCGTGCGCCGCGGCGCCACCGCGCCCGAGGCCGCCGGCGTCATCCACACCGACTTCCAGAAGGGGTTCATCAAGGCCGAGGTCATCGGCTTCGAGGACCTCGTGGCGGCCGGCTCGGTCGCGGAGGCCCGCAAGAGCGGCAAGGCCCGCATCGAGGGCAAGGAGTACGTGATGGCCGACGGCGACGTCGTGGAGTTCCGCTTCAACGTGTGACCCCCTCGGGGGACGCCGGTCGCCGCCCGGGCCTCAAGTCGGCGCCCCCGGTGTCGATCTCCCGGGGGAACGGGCCCGTCGGGCCCCGGCCCGGGAGCTGTCGACGTGGCACTGGTGAGGTGGTCCGACCTGCGGGTCGGCGTCAAGCTGTCGACCCTCGTGGCGGTGGGCGCCGCCGGCTCCCTCGCCGTCGGGCTGCTCGGCGCCGCGGCGCTCGCGGAGGCCGGTGACCGGGTCGACGACCTCAGCGCCGCCGGTCGCGCGACCGAGGCCGCCCTCGAGGCCGACATGATGCACGACGCCGTGCGCGGCGACGTGCTGCGCATGCTCGTCGCCACCGGCTCTGACGAGCGCACCGAGGCGAGCGCCGAGCTGGAGGAGCACTCCCGGGCGCTCGGCGACCACCTCGACGCCGTCGTCGCCGCCGGGCTGGGCGCTGACGTCGCCGCCGCCGTCGACGGCGTGCGGCCCGCCGTCACCGCCTACCTCGGGGCCGCGGCCGACGCCGCCGCCCTCGCCACCGCCGACCCGCAGGCAGCGCTCGCGGACTACGACGCCTTCCAGCAGCAGTTCTCCGCGCTCGAGCAGGCGATGCCCACCGTGGGCGACGCCGTCACCGCGCACGCGGACGCAGCAGCCGCTGACGTCCAGTCGCAGCGCCGCAAGGCCTTCGCGGAGGTGGCCGCCACCGCGCTGCTCGCGCTCGGAGCGCTCGTCGCCCTGGGGGTCGCGGTGACGCGGTCCGTCGTCCGGCCCCTGCGCGCGGTCGCCGGCTCGGCCGCCGCCCTCGCCTCGGGCGACCTGACCCGCACCACCGGCCTGTCCCAGCGCGACGAGCTGGGTGCCGCCGGCGCCTCCCTCGACAGCGCCCTGGGCTCGCTGCGCACGGTGCTGTCGTCGGTGGTGTCCTCGGCCGACGCCGTGGCGAGCGCCTCCCAGCAGCTCTCGGCCACGACGGCGCAGATCGCTGCCGCCTCCGAGCAGACCAGCACCCGGGCCGGCGCCGTCGCGGGCTCCGCGCAGGAGGTCAGCGCCAGCGTGCAGACCGTCGCCGCCGGGGCGGAGGAGATGGGCTCGGCGATCCGCGAGATCGCCAGCTCCACCGCGCGGGCGACCCGGGTCGCCGACACCGCGGTGGCCGCCTCGGCGTCGGCCAGCGAGGCCATCTCCCACCTGGGCACCTCAAGCCGGGAGATCGGCGACGTGGTGCGCGCGATCACCTCGATCGCCGAGCAGACCAACCTCCTCGCGCTGAACGCGACCATCGAGGCCGCCCGCGCGGGCGAGGCGGGCAAGGGCTTCGCCGTCGTCGCCGGTGAGGTCAAGGACCTCGCGCGGGAGACCGCCCGGGCCACCGAGGACATCGCCCGGCGCGTGGAGAGCATCCAGGCGGGCTCCAGCGGCGCCGTGGCGGCCGTGGAGGAGATCTCGGCGGTCATCGAGCAGATCGCCGCGTTCCAGACCACGATCGCCTCGGCCGTCGAGGAGCAGACGGCGACCACGCGCGAGATGTCGCGCTCGGTGGCCGAGGCCGCCGGGGGCAGCGGTCAGATCGCGAGCACCATCGGCTCCGTGAACGCCGCGGCGGAGGCCACCAGCGAGGCGCTGGGCCAGGCGCGCACCGCCGTCGCGGACCTGGCCGACCGCGCCTCGGCGCTGCGGCGCGAGGTCGCGGCCTTCACCTTCTGACGGCCCGCCCGGGCGGCCGGCCTCAGACGACCCGGCGGAACTGAACGTCGTCGGTCCACAGGGTGCGGACCGAGACGCTCTCCCCGGTGCGGGGGGAGTCGATGATCTTGCCGTCGCCGGCGTACATCGCGACGTGGCCGTAGCTGTTGAACAGCACCAGGTCGCCGACGCGCGGCTCGGACACGGCGTACCCGGCGCTGCGCATGGCCGACGACGTGCGGGGGAGGTCGACCCCGACCTTGCCGTAGGCGTACTGCACCAGCCCGGAGCAGTCGAAGCCCGTGGTCGGGCTGGTGCCGCCGTAGCGGTAGGCCAGCCCCACGCTCTGCCTGGCGACGGAGACGGCGGTCTCGGCGGCCGACGCGGCCGGCGCGGGAGCGGGCGCCGCGGCGGCGGCCGGGGCAGCCGCTGCGGCGCCGCCACCCGGGAGGGCCAGCACCTGGCCGGGGTAGATGGTCGAGCTCCACCCGAGCCCGTTGGCGTCGAGCACGGCCTGCGTGCTGGCGCCGGCTGCCCGGGCGATGCTCGAGACGGTGTCCCCCGAGCGCACGGTGTAGCTGGTGCCGAGCGCCCCGTTGGCGGGCAGCGGAGCGGCGGCGACGGACAGCGAGGCGGCCGCCTTGACCGCGGGGGTCCCTCCCGCCGAGGTGCCCGGCACGTGGGCGGAGGCGGCGCCGGCGGTCGCGATGACCGGGACGGCGGCGAGCGCACCCGTGGTCACCACCGCGCGGGTCACGGCGCTGACGTCGACGAGGGGGCGCACCGGAGCCCGGTGGCGTGCAGAGCGAGACACGGCCGCGACGCTACGTGCGCGAGCGGTCACTGTCCGGCGAATCGGTCGATTGCGACGTGAGCGCTCCCATCCCGGGAGCCGGCTGGCAGCAGGCTGGGTGCCGCGGCGAACCGGCGCCCCGGGCCCCGCGCCCCGCCTAGCCTTGCCGGCGTGATCCCCGCCCTCGGCCCCGACTGGCTCGACCCCGACACCCTCCTGCGCAGCCTCGGCTTCGTGGGGCTGCTCGTGATCGTCTTCGTGGAGTCGGGGCTGCTCGTCGGCTTCTTCCTCCCCGGGGACTCGCTGCTCTTCACCGGCGGGCTGCTCATCGCGACGGGCGTCCTGACGGTGCCGCTGTGGCTCGCGCTGGTGCTGGTGCCGCTGGCCGCGGTCCTCGGGGACCAGTGCGGCTACCTCATCGGGCGCCGCCTCGGCCCGGCCGTCTTCCGGCGCGCCGACGCGCGCATCTTCAAGCCCCAGTACGTCGAGGACGCCTACGCCTTCTTCGACAAGTACGGCGGCCGCGCGGTGCTGCTCGCGCGCTTCGTGCCCGTCGTGCGGACCTTCGTGCCGGTGGTGGCCGGCGTCGCCAAGATGGACTACCGCACCTTCGTGAGCTGGAACGTCATCGGCGGCGTGCTCTGGGGAGCGGGGGTCACCACGCTCGGCTACCTGCTCGGCGGGCTGGCGTTCGTGCGCGACAACATCGAGGTCATCCTCATCCTCATCGTGCTGGTCTCGGTGCTGCCGGTGGCGGTCGAGCTGCTGCGCGGCAGGGCCCGCGCACGGGCCGCCAGGCGCACGCACCGCGCGTGATCACGGGCCCGCGGTGGGTGGCCGCGGGGTTGCGATCCGGTAACGGGCGGGTGCTGGGGCCCTCCCGCGCCTTGCGTGCGGGGGACACCCCGGGGTGGAGTGAGCGGGTCCAGGGGGATTCCGCCGCACGACCTGCGGCGGTCTCCCGTGTGAAGACGCCCGACGAAGGGTCCCTCCCACGTGATCACCTCGCGCAGAACCACTGCCGCACTGGCCTTCCTGGCCGGCGGCGCGCTCGTCCTCTCCGGATGCTCCGCCGACCGCGGGGGTGAGGGGGGGACTGTGCCAGCAGCTCCGCAGGCACCAGCAACGCGACCATCACGGCCGCGCACGAGCAGGAGTTCAACAGCTACAACAACAACACCGCCGACCAGAACGCCGTCCAGAACGTCGTCGTCCTGAACAACGTCCTCGGCGGCTTCTGGGACTTCGGCCCCGACGGCGGCGTGCTCGACGAGAAGGAGTTCGGCACCGTCGAGAAGACGAGTGACGACCCGCTGACGATCAAGTACACCTTCGCCGACGACGCCGTCTGGTCCGACGGCGAGCCGATCGACTGCGACGACTTCATGCTCACCTGGGCCGCCAACTCCGGGAAGTTCACCTCCTCCGAGACCGACGCCGAGGGCAACCCGCTGTCGGGCTTCTCGTCGGCCGGCACCACCGGCTACGAGGACATGAACGCCCCGCAGTGCGCCGCCGGTGACAAGGAGGTCGAGCTCTCCTACGCGACCCCCTTCGCCGACTGGGCCGGCATGTTCGGCGCCGGCTCGATCCTCCCGGCGCACAAGGTGGCGCAGGGCGCCGGCGTCGAGGACCTGATCGGTGCGCTGACCAGCAACAACACCGACGAGGTCAACAAGCTCGCGCAGTTCTACAACACGGGCTTCATCGGCACGCCGGGCACCGTCGACACCGACAACTGGCTGTCCTCGGGCCCCTACAAGATCGACTCCTGGCAGGCCGGCCAGTCGATCACGCTGGTCGCCAACGACGAGTACTGGGGCACGCCGGCGAAGGCCAGCTCCATCGTCATCCGCTTCATCGACGCGACCGCCCAGGCGCAGGCCCTCGCCAACGGCGAGATCCAGGTGGCCCGCCCCCAGCCCGCGCAGGACATCCTGAGCCAGCTCCAGGCCATCGGTGACTCGGTCAAGATCGACCAGGGCGACGAGTACACCTTCGAGCACCTCGACTTCAACTTCGAGGGCGCGTTCAAGGACGCCGACCTGCGCAAGGCCTTCGCCCTCTGCGTCCCGCGCCAGCAGATCGTCGACAACCTGATCAAGCCGGTGAACGAGAACGCCACCGTGCTGAACTCGCGCTACAAGCTGACCTTCCAGGAGGGCTACGACCAGGTCGTCTCCGCCTCCTACCAGGGCCAGTACGACCAGCCCGACATCGCCGCCGCCAAGCAGATCCTCGACAGCAAGGGTGCGGCCGGCACCGCCGTGCGCATCGGCTACCAGTCGCCCAACCAGCGCCGCACCGACGCCACCGCCCTGATCAAGGCCTCCTGCGACCAGGCCGGCTTCGACGTCCAGGACGCCGGCCAGCAGGACTTCTTCGGCGGCGGCCTCGCCAACGGCAACTTCGACGTCGCGCTCTTCGCGTGGTCGGGCTCGCCGCTGGTCTCCGGTCAGGCGTCGACCTACGTCACCGGCGGCGGCAACAACAACGGCAAGTACTCCAACCCGCAGGTCGACGAGCTGACCAAGCAGCTGCTCTCGCAGACCGACGTCTCCGCGCAGGACACCACGATCGGCCAGATCGAGTCGGTCCTGTGGAGCGACCTGGCCACCATCCCGCTGTTCACGTTCCCCGGCCTGCAGGCCAACTCCACCAACGTGACCGGCCCGTCCTTCCAGCCGGCCCAGAGCCAGCAGACCTGGAACGACGACACCTGGACCGTGGCCCAGCAGTAGTCCCGCACGCGCCGGCCGGCGCCCTCCCCGAGGAGGGCGCCGGCCGGCGCTGCGCGCGGGCGGCCCCCCCGGTGCGCCCGCAGACCGCCCCCAGGCGCAGTCTTGTCCCGGGGGCGCAGGGCCCAGGAGGCCCTGACCTGCTGATCCGCTCTCCCCGCTGTGGAAGGGGCCCTTGCCCGTGGTCGCTTACGTCCTGAGGCGCCTGCTGATCTCGATCGGCGTCTTCTTCGTCGCGACGTTCATGATGTACCTCCTGGTCGCCAACGCCGGTGACCCGCTGGAGGACCTGTACGGCATCACCGACCCCGGTGACCGTGCAGCCCGCATCGCGTCGCGCACCGAGATCATGCAGCTCAACACGCCCGTCGTGGAGCGCTACTTCGACTGGCTCGGCGGCCTGCTCAGCTTCCTCTGGGGGCAGGGGACGCTCGGCGTCAACCGCACCGGGCAGGCCATCGAGCCGCTGCTCGGCCTGGCGCTGGGCAGCACGCTGCGCCTCGTGGTGCTGGCCACCGTGCTGGCCATCGTGACCGGCGTGGCGGTCGGCATCGTGTCGGCGCTGCGCCAGTACACGAGCTTCGACTACACGATCACGTTCTTCTCGTTCGTCTTCTTCTCGCTGCCGATCTTCTGGGCCGCGGTGCTGCTCAAGCAGTTCGGGGCGATCGCCTTCAACGACTGGCTGGGCGACCCGGTGGTCCCGCTGCCGGTGGTGGTCGTGCTGGCCGTGCTGGGCGGGCTGTTCGCGGTCAGCCTCGTGGGGGGGCGCACCTGGGTGCGCCGCGGGGTCTCGTTCGCGGTCGGCGCGGTCGTCGTCCTGGCCGTCCTGCTGGTGCTGTCGCAGACGGACTTCCTGGCCCGCCCGACGCTCGGCCCGGTCGGCGTCTCGGTGCTCGGCCTGGCCGCCGCGGTCGGGATCACCGCACTGGTCTCCGGCCTGGCCAACCGCCGCGTGCTCATCGCCTCGCTGGCCGGGGCCGTGGTCGGGATCATCATCTACGTCTCGACCGTCAGCGTGCTCCTCGACCCGACCTGGCCGTTCCTCATCGGCCTGTTCGTGCTCACGCTGGTGCTCGCCGGTGGCGTCGGGTTCGGCGTCGGCGGCATCGACCGCGGGCGCGCCGCGCGCGCCGCCGTCCTCTCGGCAGCGGTCGTCGCGGCGCTGAGCTTCGTCGACTGGCTCATGTACGCCTGGCCGGCGTACGTCTCGAGCTCGCTCGGACGCCCCATCGCGACCATCGGCTCGAACACGCCCAACTTCACCGGCACGCTCTGGGAGACCACGCTCGACTCGCTCACGCACCTGGTGCTGCCGAGCGTGACGCTGGTGCTCATCTCCTTCGCGCAGTACACGCGCTACACGCGCTCGAGCATGCTCGAGACGATGAACCAGGACTACGTGCGCACCGCGCGCAGCAAGGGCCTGACCGAGCGCACGGTGATCATGCGCCACGCGTTCCGCAACGCCCTGATCCCCGTCACCACGCTGGTGGCGCTCGACTTCGCCGCCATCGTCGGCGGTGCGGTGATCACCGAGCGCATCTTCGGCTGGCGGGGCATGGGGTCCCTCTTCATCGAGGGCATCTACACCGTCGACCCGCCCCCCGTGATGGCGTTCTTCGTGGTCGCCGCCGCAGCCGTGCTGCTGCTGAACATCGTGGCCGACCTCGTGTACGCCTACCTCGACCCGAGGATCCGACTCTCATGACGACCACAGACCCCCGCACGACCGCCGGCGAGCCCGGCGGCCCCGGCGCCGCCGGTGACACCGGTGACGCCTCCGGCCTCGCCGTCGTCGCCCTCTCGCAGGGCCAGCTGGTCCGCCGCCGCTTCCTGCGCCACCGCGGTGCCCTGGTCGGCATGGCGGTGCTGCTCTTCGTGGTGCTGCTGTCGTTCACCTCGATCGGGTTCGGGCCCGTCCCCGGCTGGTGGCACTACAGCTACACGCAGGTCAGCCCCATCGAGAACGGCGGGCGCCCGACGCTCGACCTCATCCCGTGGCTCGACGGCGACGGCCTCGCCTGGGGCGACCACCCCTTCGGCCAGGACAACATCGGCATCGACTACTTCGCGCTGACCATGCGCGGCGCCCAGCGGTCGCTGATCATCGCGTTCGTCGTCGGCATCGTCGCCACGGTCATCGGCACGCTCGTCGGTGCCCTGGCCGGCTACTACCGCGGCTGGGTCGACGCCCTGCTCATGCGCGTCACCGACGTCTTCATCACCATCCCGGTGATCGTCATCGGTGCCGTCCTCGGCCGCCGCTTCGGCGCGCTGCCGATCTTCCTCTTCGGTGCGGTCCTGGGGGTGGTCTTGTGGACCTCGCTCGCGCGCCTGGTGCGCGGCAACTTCCTCTCCCTGCGCGAGAAGGAGTTCGTCGAGGCCGCCCGCGCGATGGGCGCCTCCAGCAGCCGCATCATCTTCAAGCACATCCTGCCCAACAGCCTCGGCGTCATCATCGTGTCCGCCACGCTGACCATCGCCGTCGCGATCCTCGTGGAGAGCGCCTTGAGCTACCTCGGCCTCGGAGTGCGGCCGCCGGAGACCTCCCTCGGCCTGCTCATCAGCACCTACGAAGCGGCCTTCACCACGCGGCCCTGGCTGTTCTGGTGGCCGGGCCTGTTCATCGTGCTGATCGCCCTGTCGGTCAACTTCATCGGCGACGGCCTGCGCGACGCGTTCGACCCGCGCCAGGCACGGGTGCGCTCGTGAGCCCCGCGCAGAAGGACGGGCAGCGGGCCGAGCGGCCCGCCGACGAGCCCGTCCTCCAGGTCGAGGACCTCACGGTCGCCTTCCCGACCGAGGACGGCGTGGTGCGGGCCGTCCGCGGCATGAGCTACTCCGTGGCGCCGCGCGAGGTGCTCGGCATCGTGGGTGAGTCCGGCTCGGGCAAGTCCGTCTCGTCGATGGCGGTCATGGGCCTGCTGCCCCGCAGCGCCCAGGTCACCGGGAGGATCCTCTTCCGCGGCGAGGACGTGCTCCGGATGAGCGGGCGACAGCAGCGCGGTCTGCGCGGGCGCCGGGTCAGCATGATCTTCCAGGACCCGATGACGGCGATGAACCCCGTCTACACGGTGGGCGACCAGCTGGCGGAGGCCGTCAGGTCGCACAGCGCCGTCCCGCCGAAGGCGGCGATGGCGCGCGCCAAGGAGATGCTCGACCTGGTCGGCATCCCGCAGGCCGAGGCGCGGCTGCGGGCCTACCCGCACGAGTTCTCGGGCGGCATGCGCCAGCGCGCGATGATCGCCATGGCGATCATCAACGACCCCGACGTCATCATCGCCGACGAGCCGACCACCGCCCTCGACGTCACCGTGCAGGCGCAGGTGCTCGACACGCTGATGTCCGTCAAGGAGGCCGTCGGCGCCGCCATCGTGTTCATCACCCACGACCTGGGCGTCATCGCGCAGGTCGCCGACCGCACGCTGGTCATGTACGCCGGCAAGCCGGTGGAGGTCGGCGGGACGGCGGAGGTCTTCCGGAAGCCCCTCATGCCGTACACGGCCGGGCTGCTGGGCTCGACCCCGTCGGCCGAGGGCACCCGCGCGGGGGAGCGGCTGCGGCCGATCTCCGGCTCGCCGCCGTCGCTGATCTCCCTGCCGCGGGGCTGCCCGTTCGGGCCGCGGTGCCCGCTGGTCCGCGACGACTGCCGCGCCAGCGAGCCGCAGCTCGTCCACCGGGGGCCCGCCGCCGGGGCTGGCGGGGCTGCGGGGAGGAACCTCCCGCTGGTGAGCCCCGACCACCTCGGGGCCTGCCACCACAGCGACGAGCTGCTCGCCGCCGACGACCCCACCCGCTTCTTCCGCGCCGAGAGCGAGGTCACCCCGTGAGCACCCAGCCCACCGAGGCCGAGCGCGACACCCACCTGCTCGACGTCCGCGACCTCGTCATGCACTTCCCGGTGCGGGGCGGCGGCATCGTCCAGCGCGTGGTCAACCACGTGCAGGCCGTCTCCGGCGTGAGCTTCAGCCTCGACGCCGGCGAGACCCTCGGCGTGGTGGGGGAGTCGGGCTGCGGCAAGTCGACGACTGGGCGCGCGCTGCTCCAGCTGCACAAGCCGACGTCGGGCTCGGTGCGCTTCGACGGCAAGGAGCTCATCGGCCTGTCCGAGCGCGACCTGCGCCCGGTGCGCCGCGACCTGCAGATCGTCTTCCAGGACCCGTACGCCTCGCTGAACCCCCGGATGCCGGTCAACGACATCATCGGCGAGCCGCTGGTCATCCACGGGACGGTCCCCGACAAGGCCGCCCGCAAGGAGCGCGTCCGCGAGCTGCTGCAGCTGGTGGGCCTCTCGCCCGAGCACGGCAACCGCTACCCGCACGAGTTCTCCGGCGGCCAGCGCCAGCGCATCGGCATCGCCCGCGCGCTCGCGCTCGGGCCGAAGCTGCTGGTGCTCGACGAGCCGGTCTCCGCGCTCGACGTGTCGGTGCAGGCCGGCATCGTCAACCTCCTGGAGGACCTGCAGGCCGAGCTCGGCATCGCCTACATGTTCATCGCCCACGACCTGTCGGTGGTGCGCCACATCTCCGACCGCGTCGCGGTGATGTACCTGGGCAAGGTCGTGGAGATCGGCCCCAAGGACGAGATCTATGACCGTCCGATGCACCCGTACACGCAGGCGCTGCTCTCCGCGGCGCCGTCGGCGGACCCCGGCGTCGCGCGCGAGGCGGCGAAGGAGCGGATCGTGCTCGAGGGCGACGTGCCCTCGCCGCTGAACCCGCCGTCGGGCTGCCGGTTCCGCACCCGCTGCTGGAAGGCGCAGGACGTCTGCGCCACGGAGGAGCCGCCGCTGGTGACCAAGCCCGGTGCGGCTGCGGGCCACCAGATCGCGTGCCACTTCGCCTCGACCGACGTCGGCCACCCCGGTGGGCGCACGTCGCTGCCGCTCGCCGGCAGCGCCGGCAGCGCCGGCAGCACCGCCGCAGCGGGCGGGGAGGCGGCCTGACCCTGGTGGTGGGCGCCGCGCTGGTCGACGACCTCGCGGCGCCCCGCCGGCTGCTCGCCGCCCGGCGCAGCGCCCCGCCGTCGCTGGCCGGCGGCTGGGAGCTCCCCGGGGGCAAGGTCGAGCCCGGTGAGGCGCCCGAGGCGGCGCTGGTGCGCGAGCTGCGCGAGGAGCTCGGCGTCGGGGTGCGTCTCGGGCAGGAGCTCATCGCCGGTGGGCCGGCGGACGGCTGGCCCCTGCCGGGCGTCGGCGAGCTGCGGGTGTGGTGGGCGGAGGTCGTCGACGGCGCCCCCGCCCCCCTGGAGGACCACGACGAGCTGCGGTGGCTCGACCGCGACGACTGGCGCAGCGGGGTGGCCTGGCTCCCCGCCGACCTGCCGTCGTCGAGGCGCTGGCGGAGTCCGCGGACGCCGCGGGCTGAGCGCCCACCCGCGGACCGGCCGTCCGGGCGACGCTCGGCGCGCCCGTCGACGGCGGCCGCACCGGCTGGCAGCATCGGGCCCGTGCCGAGCCAGCGCCCCGCGACCCTCACCGAGGTCGCCCGGCGCGCCGGGGTCTCGGTCACCACGGCGTCGAAGGCGATCAACGCGCAGCCGCGGGTGTCCGCGCAGGCCCGCGCCCGGGTGCTCGAGGCCGCCGCGGAGCTGGCCTTCACCCCGAACCCGCTGGCGCGCAGCCTGCTGTCGGGGCGCAGCGGCACGGTCGCGCTCCTCGTCATCGACTCGCTGACGCGGCGGTGGGCGGTGCCGTCGATGATGGGGGTCGGGGCGGCCCTCGACGAGGCCCAGCTGTCGATGGTCACCGCGGACGCCCACGGAGACCGCGACCGCCTGCTGGAGCTCGCGCTCCACCACCAGGCCCGCAAGGTCGAGGGGCTCATCGTGCTGGGCGACAACAACCGGCCGGTGCCGTCGCTGCGCGGCGAGCTCTCCGTGCCGGTCGTGTACGTGCACGGCGAGACCGGCGACCCCCGCGACCGCTGCCACGTGCCCGACGACCGCGGGGGAGCGGCCACCGCGCTGGACCACCTGCACGCGCTGGGGCGGCGGCGCGTCGCGCACGTCACCGGGCCGGCGGGGGTGCGGGCCGTCGTCGAGCGCGCCGAGGGCTTCCGGCGGCGCAGCTGGGAGCTCGGCCTCGTCCCGGGTCCGGTGCTCACGGGGGCGTGGTCGCAGCGGTGGGGCCAGCTCGCCGTCGAGGAGGTCCTCGCCCGCGACCCCGACGTCGACGCCGTGCTGTGCGGCAACGACCAGATCGCCTACGGGGTGGTGCTGGGGCTCCAGACGGCCGGTCGGGCCGTGCCCGAGGACGTCGCCGTCACCGGCGTCGACGACTGGGAGGCGTTCTCCCTGGAGTCCGACCCCCACCTGACCACGGTCGACATCGAGCTCGACGCCCTGGGTGCCGCAGCGGCGCGCGACCTGCACGCCGTGGTGAGCGCGGGTGGTGCTGCAGGCGGCGACGACGGTGGCGGCGTCGTCGCGCACCCCGGCACCCTGGTGGTGCGCGGTTCGACCGACCCCACCGCGCCACCACCCGGCACCGGCCTGTTCAGGGAGCCGCGGGCCTGAGCGCCGGCGCGGTCCCGCCCCCGCGGGCTCCGCACGCCGCCCGACGGGCCCGCGCGACGACGACGGCGACCGCCCCCACGAGGCCCGCCGCGACCGCCGAGGAGACCACGAGCACCGCACCCGCGGGGGCCACCACGGACTGGCCGACCAGCGCCTGCCAGGTCAGCAGCCCCAGCGCCGCGGCCCAGCCGGCGCTGGCGAGGGCCACCAGCTGCCACCGGACGCGCGGGGTGAGCACCGCGGCGGCCGCCGGCCACCGGCGGGCCACCAGCGACAGGGCCAGCACCAGCAGCGGCAGCGCCTGCAGCGCGTGCATGCCCACGAAGTGCGGCACGCGCAGGTCGCCCGCCGCGGTGCTCCAGCCGAGCAGCGGCAGGCCCGGCCCGCCGTCGGCGGCGCCCACGGTGTGGGCACCCATGATGCCGCGGCCATCGGTGAGCTGCTGCGCGGTCGGGTAGGTCATGAGGAACGCGACCGCCATGCCGGCCAGGGCGACCACCACCCCGGCGCGCACCGACAGGTCGAAGGCGGCGTCACCGGACGGGCTGCGCCACAGCAGGACGCCCACCACCGCCGTGATCAGCCAGACGGCGGCGATGCTGGCGCCCATCACCGCCCACGCCGCGGCGTAGGCGGGCGTGGAGGTGTTGAAGTGGCTCGTGGTCCCGAGCGCCGCAGCGCCCAGGACGATCGCCATCTCGACGAGGAGCGCGCCCGCCACCGTCCCGAGCGCTCCGGCGAGGCGGCGCCCACGGCGCAGCCGCGTGACGAGCCACGCGAGGGTGACGGCGTAGAGCGCGATCGACAGCTCGAACTTCAGCGGCTTGACCCACCCGTTCGCGCCCGTGACCTGCACCGGGTCGAGCACGGCGAGGGCGGCGGTGGGCACGGCGAGGAGCAGCACCGCGGCGGCCACCCAGACCAGGGGGGATCGGCGCAGGTCGGACGCGGTCATGACGGCTCCTCGGGGACGGGCTGGTGGACGGACCGGTGGACGGGCTGGTGGAGGTGCTCCGGGTGAGGTGGGTCGGGCGGGTGGCGCGGGCCACGTGCTCCTGGGCGATGCGGCGCAGCCCGGCGACCAGGGCGTCGCCGAGGACGGTCCCCACCACCACGGTCTCGGCGCTGCGGTCGCGGTCGGCGGCGTCGGGCCAGACGCGGGCGAGGTCGGCGCGGGCCACCACCTCGGCGGCGCGGGCGTACTCGGGGAGGCTGTCGAACAGGTCCTTGCGACCCATCGCGACCCAGCCGTCGAGCACGGCGGCGGCCTGGAGCACCCCGGGGTTGCCGTCCTCCACGGTCCACCCCAGCGCGCTGACGAGCTCCTCGACCGCTGCGAGCGAGGACGGCGACGGCGGCGGCGCACCCTCCCGGCCGGGCAGGGCCCGCTGGGCGGCGCCCATCACCTCCTGGAGGCCGACCGCGGGGTCGTCGACGGCGGCGACGACGGCGCGCACCCTGGCGATGGGCAGCCCGCCGACGTCGACCAGGGCGCGCACGAGGTGCAGGCGGCGGACGTGCTCCTCGCCGTAGGAGACCTGGTTGTAGCCGGTCTTCTCGGCGGGTGGGAGCAGGCCCTCGCGGACGTAGAACTTGATGGTCGCCGGGGCCGTGCCGCTGCGCTCGGCGAGCTCGGAGATGCGCACGGAGGGGACGCTAGCCCATCGATAGTGCCACTGTCGATAGTGGCGCTACCGAATGGTGTCAGCTGACCGCGGTCACGTCCCGCGGTGACCGCGGTCAGGTGGCGGTGCCAGGTCCTGGGGCGGTGGCGCGCCAGGTGACCCCGGTCGGGTCCCCAGGTGACCGCGGTCAGGTGGCGGTGCCGGGTCCTGGGGCGGTGGCGCGCCAGGTGACCCCGGTCAGGTCCGCGGGTGACCGCGGTCAGGTGGCGGTGCCGGGTCCTGGGGCGGTGGCGCGCCAGGTGACCCCGGTCAGGTCCGCAGGTGACCGCGGTCAGGTGGCGGTCGCGCCGGGGCGACGACGACGGGTCGACTCCCGCTCGACCACGGCGAACGGGCTGGTGCTGCGCTCGGGGGCCGCCGCCGGGTCGGCGATGCGGCGCAGGAGCAGGCGCGTGGTCTCCTCGACCATCCAGTCGTGGCCGGGGGAGACGCTGGTCAGCGACGGCACGGTGAAGGCGGCGTCGGCGACGTCGTCGAAGCCGGCCACGAGCACGTCGTCGGGGACGCGCCGGCCGGCGTCGGCCAGGGCCCGCAGCGCGCCGATGGCGAGGGTGTCGGTGGCGCAGACCAGGCCGTCGAGACGGGGCTCTCGCGCCAGCGCCTCACGGGTGAGGTCGGCGCCGCCGGCGAGCGTGCTCCGGGCGCCGCTGACGGCCACGACGCTCGCGCCCGGGACGGCCCCGACCGCAGCCCGGACCCCCAGGGCGCGCAGGCGGAACGCGTCACCGAGGTGGCCGGGCCCCTGGGGGCGGGGCCCGTCGTCGTCGCCCGCGGGGAGGGCGTCCAGGTCGGGCATGCCGAGCGCCACCAGCCGGCGGCACCCGCGGTCGAGGAGCAGGCGCGCCCGCCGCGGCCGCGCCGTCGGTGTTGGCCATCTCGACGTGGTCGAACCGGCGCACGTCCTGCCGCTCGCCCAGGACGACGACGGGCAGGTCGCCGGCGATGGCGAGCACGTCGTCGGGGTCGAGGCCCACCGCGGAGAGCACCAGGCCGTCGTAGGCGCTGACGCGCGAGGCGGTGATGGCGGCCAGCTCGCCCTCGCGGCTCGCGCCCGTCTGCTCGACCACGACGCGCAGGCCCTCGGGCGCCAGGCGCGCGATGAGCCGCGCGGCCAGCAGGCCGAAGTAGTGGCTGTGCACCTCGGGCACCGCCAGGCCGACGATCCCGTTCGGCCGCGCCGCAGGCTCTGCGCCGCGGTGTTGACGCGGTAGCCGGTGCGCTCGACCACGTCGAGCACGCGGCGGCGCGTCTCCTCGCTGACGTTGGTGCGGCCGGCGAGCACGTTGGACACGGTCATCGGCGAGACGCCGGCCGCTGCTGCGACGTCGCGCATCGTGGTCATGGGCCACCTCCTGGACCTCGAGTCTGCTCGCGGTGCGCCTTGACAGCCCGCGAGGGCCTTGGTTGTATCGATAAACCACCCTTCTCCGCAACGCCGCACCGAGGAGCCCCGTGAGCACCACCACCCCGTCCAGCACGCCCGCCGTCGTCGAGGGCGTCCTCGACCTCGACCTCCCGGGCCACCGGATCAGCCGCCACGTCTACGGCCACTTCGCCGAGCACCTCGGCCGCTGCATCTACGGCGGCTTCTACGTCGGGGAGGACTCCGAGGTCCCGAACGAGGGCGGCATCCGCCTGGACGTCGTCGAGGCCCTGCGCGCCCTGGACATCCCCAACCTGCGCTGGCCCGGGGGCTGCTTCGCCGACGACTACCACTGGAAGGACGGCATCGGCCCCCGCGAGCAGCGCCCGCGGATGGTGAACTCCCACTGGGGCGACGTCGTGGAGGACAACTCCTTCGGCACCCACGAGTTCATGCACCTGTGCGAGCTGCTGGGCACCGAGCCCTACATCTCGGCCAACGTCGGCTCCGGCACCGTGGCCGAGACCAGCGACTGGGTGCAGTACCTGACCCGCGGCGACGACTCGCCGATGGCCGCGCTGCGCCGCGCGAACGGCCGCGACGAGCCGTGGAAGGTCACCTACTGGGGGCTGGGCAACGAGCCGTGGGGCTGCGGCGGCAACATGAGCGCGGAGGCCTACGCCGACCTCGCCCGCCAGTTCGCCACGTACAGCCGCGACATGGGCGACAACAAGCTCTACCGGATCGCCGCCGGCGCCACGAACGCCGACTACCGCTGGACCGAGGTCCTCATGAAGGCGCTCGGCCGTGCGCTGGGCGACGGCGAGGTGCTGGGCCACGGCAACTCCAGCTTCCAGGCCATCTCCTTCCACTGCTACACGGTGGCCGGGCCCTGGGACCACAAGGGCAGCGCCACCGAGTTCGACACCGACGAGTACTACGCGACGATGGCGCAGGCCCAGCGCGTCGAGGCCGTGCTCGCCGGGCACACCAAGGTCATGGACGCCTACGACCCCGACAAGCGCGTGGGCCTGGTGCTCGACGAGTGGGGCACGTGGTTCGACGTCGAGCCGGGCACCAACCCCGGGTTCCTGTTCCAGCAGAACGCGCTGCGCGACGCGCTGGTGGCCTCGGTGCACTTCGACGCCTTCCACCGCCACGCCGACCGGCTGGTGATGGCCAACATCGCCCAGACGGTGAACGTGCTGCAGGCGATGATCCTCACCGACGAGGAGTCCGGCGCGCTGGTGCTGACGCCGAGCTACCACGTCTTCGAGATGAACAAGGGCCACCAGGACGCCGCCCACCTGCCCGTCCACCTGCGCGGCGCGGCGCCGACGCGCACGGTCGCGGGCGTCGTCGGCGTGGGCGGGCACGCCCTCGACCGCAGCGACGTGGAGCTGAGCACCGTCTCGGTGTCGGCCAGCACCAAGGACGGCGCGGCGCTGGTCTCGCTGACCAACCTGGACGCCGGCGCTCCGGTGGTGCTGCGGATCGACCTGCGCGGCGCGGCCGTGGGGGAGCCGACGGCCCGCCTGCTCACCGCCGACGCGCTGCAGGCGCACAACACGCCGCAGCAGGGCGACGCCGTGGCGCCGCGGACCTTCGACGGCGCCCGGGTGGAGGACGGCGTGCTGTTGGTCGAGCTGCCGGCGCACTCCTTCGCGACGGTGTCGCTGCCCCTGGTCTGACCCGCGCCCGCCGCTCGCGCCGGTGGCCGGGTGCCCGTGATCACCGCGATCACGGGCACCCGGCCACGGGCGTGCGGGGGAGCGGCGGTCAGCCGCCGCCCTCACCCTCGGGCAGCAGCAGCGCGCGGGGCGCCGGGGCCGCCGGGTCGAGCAGGACCAGCTCCAGCGCGAAGCCGGGCACGGCCTCGACCGCCGCCGGCAGCGGTGAGGGCAGCACCACCTCGAGGGCGTCGTCGGTGCGGCGCACCTCCAGCGGCGCCGGGTGGCCGAGCAGCCTGACGTCACCGAGGTCGCGCACGGACATGGACGACGCCCCGCCGAGCGACCTGATGCGCACCACGCCGTCGTCCGGGCGGACCATGCCCATCGCGTACAGCGACGTCTGCCCGACCTCGGCGCGCTGGGTGAAGCGCAGGTCGGCCGGGGTGAACGGCAGCGACGCGGCGTCGGTGAAGGAGCCCTCCGGCACCGCCGTCGGCCCCTCGCCGGGCACGCGCCACGGGCGGGTGCCGTACACGGCCTCGCCGTTGACGGTCAGCCAGGCGCCGAGACCCTCCAGCAGCGCCGCCTCCTCGTCCGGGACCGTCCCGTCGGGCTTGGGCCCGATGTTGAGCAGCAGGCACCCGTTCTTGGCGACGACGTCGACCAGCTCGCCCACCAGGTCCTGCGGGGTCTTCCACTCGTGGCCCTCGATCCACCCCCACGAGGTGCGGGAGACGGAGGTGTCGTTCTGCCAGGGGCGCTCCTGCACGTCGGCCATGCCGCCGCGCTCGACGTCGAGCACCGCGGTGCCCGGCCTGAAGGCCTCCCACTTGTACTGCAGGACGACGCCGCGGCCCCACTGCGCAGCGCGGTTGTAGTAGTACGCCGCGAGCATCCGGCGGTAGGGCTCGAAGGCCGGGTGCTCGATCCACCAGTCGAACCACAGCACCTGCGGGCGGTAGCCGTCGATGATCCGCACGGTGCGGAGCAGCCAGTCCTCCAGGTACGCCTCGTTCGGGCCCGACGCCTGCGGCATCGCGGGGCCGTAGAGGTCGGCGAACTCCGGGTCGTCGCGCACGTCCGAGGCGAAGGCCCGCCCGGGGTGGAAGAAGAACCAGTGCTCGGCGCGGTGGCTGGAGGCGCCGCGGACGATCCACTGGTCGTCGCAGGCGCCGAGCACGTCCCCGAGCACGTCGCGCTGGGGCCCCACCTTCGTGGCGTTCCAGCGCGTGCGCGGCTCGTCGTACATCGGGAAGCCGTCGTGGTGCTCGGCGACGGGGACCACGAACTGCGCGCCCGCCCGCCGGAACAGCTGTGCCATGCCCGCCGGGTCGAAGCGGTCCATCGTGAAGCGCGGCAGGAAGTCCTTGTAGCCGACCTCGGCGTGGTCGCCGTGGACCTCGCGGTGGTGGCCGTGCTCCGGCGTGCCCTGCTGGTACATGCGCCGCGGGTACCACTCGTTGCCGAAGGCCGGCACCGAGTACGCGCCCCAGTGCATGAAGATCCCGAACTTGGCGTCGCGGAACCAGCCCGGCACCTCGTAGCCGGCCAGCGACTCCCAGGTGTCGGTGAACGGCCCGGCGTCGATCACCGCGCGGACGTCGGCGAGCGCCGCCCGGGTGTCGGGCACCTCGACCGGGGCGGGAACCCAGCTGCGGTCGGAGGACGTGGTGGTCATGCGCGTGCTCCCAGGGGGAAGGTGACGACGGCGGGCCCGTGCTGGGCCGCGGGCTCGGGGACGTCGACGACGACCGCGCCGCTGCCGTCCTCACGGGCGGTGACGGGCGTGCCGTCGAGCAGGCGGGCCGCGCCGAGGTCGACGGCTTCGGCGCTGAGCTGCAGGCCGACCTCGCCCGTGGCGTCGACGACCGCGTGGAGGACGTCGCCCGAGCGGGTCCAGCGCACCCAGGTGGCGCCGCTGCCGTCGTCGTCGTGGCCCTGGTGGCCGCTGGGACGGGCCACGGAGTCGTCGACCGTCGTCGTCCCGTGCACGGCGGCGCCGTTGACGGCCATCCAGTCGGCCAGGCCCTCCAGGCACCGGCGCTGCAGCTCGGGGATCTGGCCGGAGGCGGTCGGGCCGACGTCGAGGAGCAGGTTGCCCCCGCGGGCGACGACGTCGAGCAGGTGCTTGACGGCCTGGGGGCCGGTGAGGTGGTGCTCGTGGCCCTCCACCCGGTTGTAGCCGAAGGAGTAGCCGATGCCGCGGCAGTTCTCCCACGCGCCGGACTCCAGGTCGCGCCCCTGCTGGTACTCGCTGGTGCGGAAGTCCCAGTGGGTCTCGCCGAACCTGTCGTTGACCACGCCCTCGGGCACCGCGGCGTAGTACTCGTCGAGCACGCGGGCGAACGACAGCGGCCCGTCGGGCTTGCCGGCGTCGGGCCAGTTGATGTCGCCCCACAGCACGTCGGGGGCGTACCGCTCCACGAGGTCGCGGACGTGGGCGTTGGCGTAGGCCGTGTAGCCCTCGTCCTGCGGGCGCAGCTCGTGGCCGATGTCGGAGGTGATCGGGCCGAAGTCGGCCACGTCCCAGTCGAGGCCGCCCGAGTAGTAGGTGCCGAACCTCATCCCGGCGCGGCGCGTGGCGGCGGCGATGTCGCCGACCAGGTCGCGCTGCGGGCCGCGCGCCACGGTGTTGCGGGGGGTGCCGGGGGCGTCCCACAGGCAGATGCCGTCGTGGTGCTTGGTGGTGGGGACGACGTAGCGGGCACCGGCGCGGGCGAACAGCGAGGCCCAGTCGTCGGGGTCGAAGTCCTCCGCCTTCCAGGCGTCCAGGAAGTCGTCGTAGGGGGCGTCGCCGTGGACCTCGCGGTGGTGCTCCGCCGCGGGCGAGCCCTCGATGCGGATGGTGTTGTAGTACCACTCGGCGTACGGGTTGTGCTTCATCCAGGTGGACCGCTCGATGGTGCCGAGCTCGCCGATGGGCTCGGCCCAGGCCGGCACCGAGTAGGCGCCCCAGTGGATGAAGATGCCGAGCTTGGCCTCGGAGAACCAGGCGGGCACGGGTCGCTCGAAGCGCTGGTAGAGCTCGGTCCGGGCGTCGTGGGAGAACACGGGGTGGGAACCTCCGGGTGGGTGGTGCGGATCCGGTCGGGGAGCGGGGCCCGGCGCCTCAGCGGCCGCCGAGGCCCGACAGGGCGATGCCCTTCACGAGGTAGCGCTGCAGCAGCAGCACCAGCAGGGCGGTGGGCGCCATCGAGATGGTGGCGGCGGCCATGAGCAGGTTCCACGCCTGGCCGTTCTGGCCCAGGAACAGGTTCAGGCCGAGCGGCACGGTGGTGGTGGTCACGTCGTTGGTGACGATCAGCGGCCACAGGAAGCTGTTCCAGTAGGTGATGAACGTGAACACCGCCAGCACCGCGAAGGCGGGCGCGGCGATCGGCACGATGATCTGCGTGAGGATGCGCCAGTGCCCGGCGCCGTCGATGCGCGCCGACTCCTCGAGCTCCTTGGGGATGGTGAGGAAGAACTGGCGCAGCAGGAACGTGCCGAACGCGGTGAACGCCCAGGGGAGGATCAGCGCCTGGAAGGTGTTGATCCAGCCCAGCTGGTTCATGATCAGGAACATCGGGACGACGACGACCTCCTGCGGCACCATGAGCGTGCCCAGGTAGACCAGGAACAGCGAGTCGCGGCCCCGGAACCGGAGCCGGGCGAACGCGTAGGCGGACAGCGCCGACGTGACCAGCGTGATGACCGTGCCCGTGACGGCCACGAAGGCCGTGTTGAGCATGAACCTGCCGAAGGGCAGGAAGTCGAGCGCGTCGCTGTAGTTGCTGAACAGGAGGCTCTCGCCGAAGAGCTTCGGGGGCGTGGTGAAGATCTCCCCGGCGCTCTTGAGGCTCGACAGCACCATCCACGCCAGCGGCGCGAGGAAGAGCAGCAGCGCCAGCGTCAGCAGCAGCTGGGAGACGACGGGCGGGCGCTTCTTCCGGTTCTGGGGGACCAGGCCCCCCGCGGGGCCGCCGGGGCCAGGGGTGCCGGGGGTGCCGGTGCCGTCGTCGGCCGACAGCGCCGCCGACCTGGTCCCGAGGGCCTCACTGGTCATAGTGCACCCACTTCTTCTGCCCGAGGAACTGGATGGCGGTGAGACCCATGATGATCACGAAGAGCACCCACGCGATCGCCGAGGCGAAGCCGAGCCGGAAGTTCTGGAACCCGCTCTGGTACAGGTACATGACCAGCGTCGTGGTGCTGTTGCCCGGACCGCCGCCGGTGAGGATGTAGGGCTGCACGAACACCTGGAACGAGCTGATCAGCGTCAGCACCGTGGCGAAGAACAGCGACGGGCTCATGAGCGGCAGCACCACCGAGAAGAACTGCCGCACCGGGCCGGCCCCGTCGATGGCCGCGGCCTCGGTGAGCGAGGGCGGCACGGCGTCCAGCGCCGCGGAGAAGACCAGCAGGTTGTAGCCGAACCCCTGCCACACCGACATCAGGACGACGGCGGGCAGCGCCCACGTGCTCGACCCCAGGAAGTTCGGGGCGCTCACGCCGAACAGCGTCTGGAAGACGCTGTCGATGAGACCCCGCGGCGTGTACAGCAGGCCGAAGACGACGGCGTTGCCGACCATGGGCGTCACCGCGGGGACGAAGAAGAGCACCCGGTAGTAGCGGCGCCCGACGATCCGCGGCGAGATCCACACCGCCAGGCCCATCGACACCACGATGTTGACCGGCACGTACAGCAGCACGAAGACCGCCGTGTTGAGCAGCGCCGTGGTGAACACCGGGTCGGTGGTGAAGAGCTCGACGAAGTTGCCGAAGCCGATGAAGGTCGGGTCTCCGAGCACGGGCCAGTCGAAGAAGCTCATCACCAGGGAGGCGACGATGGGGAACGCCGTGAAGGCGACGAACCCGATCGCCCCCGGCAGCAGGAAGGCCGAGGCCGCGCGGCCGTCGCCCTTCTTCGACCCGCGCGCGGGCGCGGGGGTCTCGACGGCGTCGGTGACGCGGACGGCACCTGTCAGCGCCATGGGACCTCCTCGGAGCTGGTCATCGCTCGTGCCGACGCCGTCGGGCCCGTCAGGCCTGGGCCTGGACCTGCTGGATGAAGGAGTCGACGTCGGTGTCGCCGTTGAAGCAGGGGACGGCGTACTTGTTCCACTCGTTGTTGACCTGGGTCCACTTGGCGGTGGTGCGGTACCCCTCGGCCGCCGCGATCATGGCGTCCATCACCTCCTGCGCGTCCTGCAGGCCGTTGCCCTCGTACCAGGCCGACTGCTGCGCGGTGCGCGCCGGGAACGCGCGGCCCGACTGGCCCAGGTAGGTCTCGGAGTCGACGTTGACCAGGCCGGCACAGGCCTTGGCGGCGAGGTCCTGGTTGGCGGCCTTCGCCGACACCCCGAAGCCGGAGCCGGCGCTGACGGTCTTGGAGCCGCTGCCGCCGACGGGCATCGGGGCGATGCCCACCTCGAAGCTCGCCGTCGCCTTGGCGTTGATCAGGCTCCACGGGCCGTCGATGTTCATCGCGGCGTTGCCGGCCAGGAACTGGTTGGTGGCCGCGGCCTGGGACCCGGCCGCCGGCAGCGGTGAGGCGACCTTCTCGCTGACCACCAGGTCGCGGTACCAGTTCAGCGTGTCGCGCCACTCGTCGGTGTCGATGTCGAGCTTCCCGTCGGCCGTGACGGCCTGGACGCCGTGCTGGCTCATCGCGAACGGGATGATGCTGTCGGGCACCGCGCCGGCGAAGAAGCCGTAGGTGTTGCCGGTGGTCAGCTTCTTGGCCGCCGCCAGGAAGTCGTCCTGGGTCCAGCCGATGGCCGGCATCGGCAACCCGGCCTCCTGGAAGGCGGTCTTGTTGTAGAAGACCACGAGGGGCCCGAAGTCGTAGGGCAGCGCCAGCAGCTTGCCGTCGACCTTGAGCGCGTCGAGGATCCCCGAGTCGAAGTCGGACTCGGTCACGCCCATGTCCGAGAGCTTCGGGCCGAGGTCGGTGAACAGCTGGGCGAACTGCGGGGCGCGCAGCGACTGGACGCTCACCAGGTCGGCGGTCTGGCCGCTCGCGGCCTGCGAGGTCAGCTTGGTCCAGTAGTCGTTCCAGGCGGCGGTCTGGAAGGTGATCGTCGAGCCCGACGCCTCGCCGGCGATGTCGGCGACCTTCTTCCAGGCGTCGACCTCGGCCGTCGAGGCGCTCCACATGAACCAGCTGAGGTCGGTGGAGCTGGCGCTCCCGGAGGACGAGGAGCCTCCGCCGCAGCCGGAGAGGGCGAGGGCGGCGGCAGCGCCGCCACCGAGTCCGAGCAGCTGCCGGCGAGAGAGGTGGGGTGCCATCGGGAGCCTCCGTGACGACGTCGTCGAGCGGTTGACGGATGGTGCGCGTCGGGTGCCGGTCGCCGGGGGCAGCAGTGCCCGGGGCGGCCATACATCCGATGACTGTGAACCTTCGTCCGCCCCCGGTGCCCGTGTCAAGCGCTCCGGCGGCGTTTCGGCGCGAGGGCCCGGCGCATCCACGTCTCCACGTTCGCGACGTGCAGCAGGGCGGCCGCCTGGGCCAGCTGGGCGTCGCCGTCGCGCAGCGCGTCGTAGATGGCGCGGTGCTCGTCGATGGTGTGCCGGGAGGAGTCGGCCTCGGTCAGGGCGCGCCACACCCTCGCCCGCAGGGTGACCCCGGAGATGCCGCGCAGGATCTCGGCGAGGGCGGTGTTGCGGCTGGCGGCCGCGATGGCGGCGTGGAAGTCGGCGTCGTGGGCGATGAGGTCCTGCTCGTCGGTGGCGGCCTCCATCAGCTGCAGGTGCCGCAGCACCTCCTCGAGGTCGGCCTCCTGGCAGCGCAGCGCCGCAAGGGCTGTGACCTGGGGTTCTACGAGGCGGCGGCACTCCATCAGCTCCAGGAGCGACTCGTCGCCCATGAGGTCGACGGCCTCGCCGATGCCGGTGAAGAGCTGGGCCGGGGTGAGCGCGGTGACGAAGGTGCCGTCGCCGCGGCGCACGTCGAGCACGCCGGCGGTGGCCAGCGCGCGGACCGCCTCGCGCAGGCTCGAGCGGCTCACGCCGAGCTGCGCCGACAGCGCGGCCTCGGCGGGCAGGCGCTGGCCGGGCTCGAGGTCGCCGCCGCGGATCAGGTCGCGGACCTTCTCGATCGCCGCATCGGTCAGGGGGGCTGCCACCGCGTCACCTCCGGGTGCTCGGGCCGGGCCTCGCGCCGGGCCTCGCGCGGGAGCGTCCGCTCACCACCCCTCCACTCTGCACGTCTGATGTTTGGGCGTCTAGACATCGGATGACTGAGTGGATAGCGTCGGTGGCGCGTCGAGGGGGACGCCGCGCACACGAGTCCACCAGCACCGGGTCGTCCGCCCGCCGTGCGCCGTACGCCCACCGCCCACCGCCCTGGAGGTCCGCCGTGCCGTCCGACCCGCTCGCAGGCCCGTCGTCCGCTGCGCGCTTCACCGCCCTCGAGGTGCACGACGTGCGCTTCCCCACCTCGGAGCACCTCGACGGCTCCGACGCGATGAACCCCGAGCCCGACTACTCCGCCGCCTACGCGGTGCTGCACACCGACGCCGGCGACGGGCACGAGGGCCACGCGCTGGCCTTCACCACCGGGCGCGGCAACGACATCCAGTCGGCGGCGATCAGGGCCCTGGAGCAGTGGGTGGTGGGCCGCCGGGTCGACGAGGTCCTGGACGACCTGGGCGCCTTCTCCCGCGAGATGGTGCACGAGCCGCAGCTGCGCTGGCTCGGTCCGGAGAAGGGCGTCGTGCAGATGGCGGTGGGCGCCGTCCTCAACGCCGCGTGGGACCTGCGCGCCAAGCGCGCCGGGCAGCCGCTGTGGCAGCACCTGGCCCACCTCGACCCCGACGAGCTGCTCGACCTGGTCGACTTCCGCTGGCTCACCGACGCCATGACGCGCGCCGAGGCGAAGGCCGTGCTCACCCGCGCGCTGCCGGGCCGCGAGGAGCGCGAGGCGCTGCTGCTGGAGCGCGGCTACCCGGCGTACACGACCACCCCGGGCTGGCTGGGGTACTCCGACGAGAAGCTGGAGCGCCTGGCGCGCGAGGCCGTGGCCGACGGGTTCACCCAGATCAAGCTCAAGGTGGGCGCCGACCTCACCGACGACGTGCGCCGCATGAAGGTGGCGCGCGCCGCCGTCGGCGACGACGTCAGGATCGCCGTCGACGCCAACCAGCGCTGGGACGTCGGCCAGGCGATCGCGTGGATGCACGCCCTCGCGCCGTTCGACCCGTACTGGATCGAGGAGCCCACGAGCCCGGACGACGTGCTCGGCCACGCCACCGTCCGCCGCGCCGTGCACCCGACCAAGGTCGCCACGGGCGAGCACGTGGCCAACCGCGTGGTGTTCAAGCAGCTGCTGCAGCTGCGCGCCGTCGACGTCGTCCAGATCGACGCCGCCCGCGTGGCCGGGGTCAACGAGAACCTCGCGATCATGCTGATGGCCGCCCACCACGGCGTGCCGGTGTGCCCGCACGCCGGTGGGGTCGGTCTGTGCGAGATGGTCCAGCACCTGTCGATGACCGACTTCGTCGCGATCTCCGGCACCTGGGACGACCGCGTGGTCGAGCACGTCGACCACCTCCACGAGCACTTCGTGACCCCGGTGCAGCTCGAGCACGGCCGCTACCGCGCGCCGCTCGCACCCGGCGGCGGCGGCGAGATGCACGCCGCGTCGGTGGCCGACTTCACCTTCCCCGACGGCCCCCAGTGGCGGGCGCGTGGCGCCCGCTGACGGGCCCGCCGAGCCGGTGGGCGCCCACGGCGCGAGCGGCCCCGCGGGAGGCGTCCAGCCGCCTCCCGCTCCAGCGCCGCTGACGGGTCCGGTCCCGGCCGTGGACGCCCACCACCACCTGTGGGACCCGGCAGACCCTGGGCAGGACTGGCTGGCGGAGCCCGGGCACGCGGCCATCGACCGCGTGTTCACCGCCGACGACCTCCGCGCGGCCGCGGCGGGCGGTGTCGACGGCCGCCCGCTGGGCGCCGCCGTGGTCGTGCAGTCGGTGTGCACCCCCGGGGAGAGCCGCGCCCTGCTGGCCACCGCCGCCGCCGACCCGCTGCTGGCGGGCGTCGTCGGCTGGGTCGACCTGACCGGTGACGTGCTCGGCCAGCTCGACGACCTGCGCTCCGGGGCGGGTGGCGAGCTGCTGGTGGGCGTGCGCCACCTCGTCCAGGGCGAGCCCGACCCCGCCTGGGTCCTGCGCGACGACGTGCAGCGCGGTCTGCGCGTGCTCGCGCAGGAGGGGCTCGCCTACGACCTGCTGGTCCGCGAGCCGCAGCTGGCCGCCGGCGTCGAGGCCGCCCGGCGGGCCGCCGAGCACGGCCTGGTGGTGGTGCTCGACCACGCCGGCAAGCCCGACGTCCGCCGCGGCGCCCCGGCGGGAGCGCTCGACGCGTGGGAGGAGCGCGTCCGCGCCCTCGCCGCCGTCGACGGCGCGGTCTGCAAGGTCTCGGGCGTGCTCAGCGAGGTGGGCGGGTCCGGCGCGGACGACGACGCCGTGCGCCGCGTCCTCGACGTCCTGCTCGACGCCTTCGGGCCGCAGCGCCTGGCCTTCGGCTCGGACTGGCCCGTCTGCACCCTCGCCTCCTCCTGGGCGCAGTGGGCCGAGCTGGTCGCCGGGCGCGCCGCCGGCCTCGGCGCCGCCGACCGCGACGCGCTCTTCGGCGCCACCGCCTCCCGCACCTACCGGCTCGCCGACCGGGCCGGCAGCACCGACCGCACCACCACCTGAGGAGACCGCGTGATCGCCGGACGACTCGTCCACCCGCCCCTGCTCGCCGCGCTGGCCGCCGCGGGGCACGGGGCGACCGTGCTGCTCTGCGACGGGCACTACCCCGCCACCACGGCCGCCGGCCCGAACGCCGAGCGCATCCACCTCAACCTGGCTCCCGGCCTGCTCGACACCTCCGCGGTGCTCGACGTCCTCCTCGACGCGCTCCCGGTGGAGGCGGCCGCGGTGATGGTCCCGCCGGACGGGTCCGACCCGGCCGCGGTGACGGCCCACCGGGCGCGCCTGGCCCGGCACGGCGAGGTGCCGGTGGAGGCGCTGGACCGCCACGCCTTCTACGCGGCGGCGAAGGGCGAGGACCTGGCCGTCGTCGTCGTCACGGGCGACGTGCGCCAGTACGCCAACCTGCTGCTCACCGTGGGGGTGCAGGGCGTCTCGGCGGCCGACTCCGCCGCGGGGACGGCGGTGCTGTGACGATCGGGGGACGGTCGTCGACAAACATCATACGTAATATGTATGGTGCGATCTCCGATCGAGGAGAGAAGGGTCGATGACGACTCCCACGTACACCGCTGCCCGCTACCTGGGCGAGCACGCCTTCGACGTGGCGCAGGTCGAGCGCCGCGCGCCCGGCCCCGGGGAGGTCGAGGTCGCCCCCGCCTACACGGGCATCTGCGGCACCGACCTGCACATCGCCGCCGGGCACATGGACGCCCGGGTGACCACGCCCGCCGTCATCGGCCACGAGACCGCCGGGCGCGTCAGCGCCGTCGGCGAGGGCGTGACCGGCTGGTCGGTGGGCGACGCGGTGACCGTCGTGCCGCTGCGGCCCGACGGCACCTGCTCCGCGTGCCGGGCCGGCCACGGCCACGTCTGCGAGCACATGGACTTCATCGGCATCGACTCGCCCGGCGCCCTGGCCCAGCGCTGGACCGTGCCGGCGAACACCCTGGTCGCCCTGCCCGACGGCGTCGACCTGAGGACCGCGGCGCTGCTGGAGCCGACGGCCGTGGCCGTGCACGACGTGCGCCGCTCGCGCCTGGCCGCCGGGGAGTGCGCCGTCGTGGTCGGCGGCGGTCCGGTGGGCATCCTCATCGCCCTCGTGGCCGCGCAGGCCGGCGCCGACGTGCTGCTCGTCGAGCTCGACGCCGCCCGTCGCGCGCTCGCGGAGGACCTCGGCCTCGCGACGGTCGACCCGCGCGAGACCGACGTCGCCGAGCTGGCCCGGGCCCGCTCGGGAGGGTCGGGCGCCCACGTGGCGTTCGAGGTCTCCGGCGCGCAGGGCGGCCTCGACACCGCGGTGTCCGTGCTCGCCGTCCGCGGCCGGCTGTGCCAGGTGGGCATCCACGCCCAGCCGCGCACCATCGACCTGCACCGCTTCTTCTGGCGCGAGCTGGAGCTGCTCGGCGCCCGCCTGTACCAGCGCGAGGACTTCTCGCGGGCCGTCGAGCTCGTCGCCTCCGGCGACGTGCCGGCCGAGCGGCTCATCAGCAGCGTCGTGCCGCTCGACCGGGTGGGGGAGGCCTTCGAGGCCCTCGCCGGCGGCGGGGCGGTCAAGGTGCTCGTCGAGTGCCAGCCCGCTGACGGGGGCGAGCAGGCGTGAGCGGCCCCTTCGACCTCACCGGGCGCGTCGCCGCGGTGACCGGCGCGAGCCGGGGCATCGGCGCGGCCGTCGCCGTGGCCCTCGCGCAGGCCGGGGCCGACGTCATCGGGTGCTCCACCCGGGGCCCCGGCGACGACGTCGCCGAGGCGGTCCGCGCCACGGGCCGGTCGTTCACGTCCCTGGCGTGCGACCTGTCCGACCGGGCCGCGGTCCGCGCGCTCGGCGCCGACCTCGCCGAGCGCGGCGTCGACCTGCTCGTGGCCAACGGCGGCACCATCCGCCGCACGCCGGCCGCCCAGCACTCCCTGGACGACTGGGACCACGTGCTCGAGGTCGACCTGTCGGCCCAGTTCGTGCTCGCGCAGGCCGTCGGCGGGGCCATGGTCGAGCGCGGCAGCGGCCGCATCGTGTTCACGGCGTCGCTGCTGAGCTTCCAGGGCGGCATCAACGTGCCCGGGTACACCGCCGCCAAGCACGGCCTGGCGGGGCTCACCAAGGCCCTCGCCAACGAGTGGAGCTCGAAGGGCGTCGGGGTCAACGCCGTCGCCCCGGGCTACGTCGCGACCGACAACACCCAGGCGCTGCGCGACGACGAGGACCGCTCCCGCTCCATCCTGGAGCGCATCCCCGCCGGGCGGTGGGGCCGCGCCGAGGACATCGCCGGTGCGGTGGTCTACCTGTGCAGCCCCGCCGCGGAGTACGTCCACGGCGTGGTGCTCCCGGTCGACGGCGGCTGGATGGGCCGCTGATGGCGGCCCAGACCGAGCAGCCGTCGCAGCCGCCGCAGCCGTCGACGGAGGAGCTGCGGGCCGCGCTGGTCCGCTGCCCCCTGCTGCCCGTCGTGATGGTGGGGGAGCGCACCGACGGCGCGGCCCTCGGGGCGGCGCTGGCCGCCGGGGGCCTCACCGCGGCCGAGGTGGTGCTGCGCACCCCGTCGGCGCTGCGGGTGGTGGCCGAGATGGCCGGGACGCCCGGGCTGCTGGTCGGGGCGGGCACCGTGGTGGAGCCCGACCAGGTCGACGCGGTCGCCGACGCGGGCGCGCGCTTCGTGGTGAGCCCCGGGCACGACCCCGACGTCGTCGCGCGCGCCCGCTCCCGGGGGATCCCCGCGGTGCCGGGGACCTCGACGGCCACCGAGGTGCAGCTCGCGCGCCGCTCCGGCCTGCGGGTGCTCAAGGTGTTCCCCGCCGGTGCGGTCGGCGGCACGGCGCTGCTCGCGGGGCTGGCCGGCCCGTTCCCCGACGTCGCGTTCGTGCCCACCGGCGGCATCGGCGAGCGCGACCTGGCCGACTACCTCGCGGTCCCGGCGGTCGCGGCCGTCGGCGGCAGCTGGTGCGCCCCCGCGAGCCTCGTCGCGCGGGTGACCGGCGGCGGCTCCGACGACTCCTCGGCCGCGGCGGCGGCGCTCTCCGCGCTCGTGGCCGCCTCCGTGGCCGCGGCGCGCCGGGCGCGCCCGTGAGCGGTCCGCCCTCCCGGCCCGCGCCGGTGGAGGTGCTGGCCCTGGGCGAGGTGATGCTGCGCCTCGACCCGGGCGAGGGCCGGATCTCCACCGCCCGCTCCTTCACCGTCTGGGAGGGCGGCGGGGAGTACAACGCCGTGCGGGCGCTCGCCACCACCTTCGGCCGCCGCGCCGGGGTCGTGACCGCCCTGGTCGACGACCCGGTCGGGCACCTCGTGGAGGGCCTCGTCCGCGCCGGCGGCGTCGACGTGACCCGGGTGCGCTGGGTCGGCGCCGACGCCGGGGCCAGGACGGGCCTGAACTACGTGGAGCGCGGCCACGGCGTGCGCGGCGCCCTCGGCGTCAGCGACCGCGCCGGGTCGGCGGCCTCGCGCCTGGCCCCCGGCGACGTCGACTGGGACGCCGTCCTCGACGGCGCGGCCCACCTGCACACCGGCGGGGTCTTCGCCGGGCTGTCCGAGACGACGACGGCGCTCGCCGAGGAGGCCCTGCGCGCCGCGCGGCGCCTCGGGGTCAGCACCTCCTACGACGTCAACCACCGCCCGAGCCTGTGGCGCTCGCGCGGGGGAGCGGACGCGGCCCGCGCCGTCGACCTGCGCCTGGCGGGCCTGGCCGACGTCGTCCTCGGCGCCCTCCAGCTGGCGCCCGCGAGCGGCGAGCTCGCTGCGCCGGAGGACGTGGGCGCCGTGCTCGCCGACCTCGGGTCGCGGTGGGACGCCGCCGGTGGCGAGGGGCCCCCGCTGCTCGTCAGCTCGTGGCGCCGCGTGGTCTCCGCCGGCTCCAACGACTGGGGCGCCGCCGCCTGGAGCCCGGCGACCGGAGCGGTGGTCGGCCCCCGGCTCGACGCCGTCGGGGTGCTCGACCGCATCGGCAGTGGCGACGCACTCAGCGCCGGGGTGCTCGACGGCGTCCTGACCGCCCGCGCGGCCGGCGCCCCGCTCGCGGCGGACGGGCTGGAGCGGGCCCTGGCGCTCGGCGTCGCCGCCGGGGCGCTCACCATGACCACACCCGGTGACACCTGCGCCGCCACGCTCGCCGAGGTGCGGGCGCTGGCGGCCGGGGGCACCGCCCACGTGCAGCGATGAAGGGGACGAGCGAGACCATGACGACGCCGACGACCGCACCCACCACGGAGGACCAGCGATGAGGCTCGTGCGCTTCGGAGAGCCCGGTGCGGAGGTGCCCGGCGTCCTCGACGGCGACGGCGTCCTGCGCGACGCCTCCTCCCTGGTCACCGACTGGGACGGCGCGTCCCTGGCCCCCGGGCGGCTCGCCGCGCTGCGGGCGCGGGTGGCCGGGCTCCCCGCCGTCGACGGCTGGGACCCCGAGCACGCCGCGAGCGGCGGCGGCGTCCGCCTCGGGTCGCCCGTGGCGCGCCCCGGCAAGGTCGTCTGCATCGGCGTCAACTACGCCGACCACGCCGCCGAGTCGGGCATGGAGACCCCCGCCGAGCCCGTCGTCTTCATGAAGGACCCGTGGACCGTGGTCGGCCACCGCGACACCGTGCTGGTGCCCCGCGGCTCGGTGAAGACCGACTACGAGGTCGAGCTGGCCGTCGTCATCGGCGCCACCGCGCGCTACCTCGACTCCCCGGACGACGCGCTCGCGTGCGTGGCCGGCTACGCCACCAGCCACGACGTCTCCGAGCGCGCCCTGCAGCTGGAGGGCACCGGCCAGTGGGACAAGGGCAAGAGCTGCGAGACGTTCAACCCGCTCGGCCCCTGGGTGCTCACCGCCGACGAGGTGGCCGACCCGCAGGACCTGGAGCTGCGGCTGTCGGTCAACGGCGCCGAGCGCCAGCACGGCTCGACGGCGCAGATGGTCTTCGGCGTCGCCCACCTCGTGCACTACCTGAGCCAGATCATGGTGCTGCACCCCGGTGACGTGATCAACAGCGGCACGCCCGCCGGCGTCGCGCTCGGCCACCCCGACCCCAAGCCGTACCTGCGCGAGGGCGACGTCGTGGAGTGCTCGATCACGGGCCTGGGCACGCAGCGCACGGTGATGGGCCAGGCGTGAGCGAGCTCGCGCCGCCGGCGCAGGAGCTCTCGGGCGTCCGCGCCGTCGTCACCGGCGGCGCCAGCGGCATCGGCCGCGCCGTCGCCCGCGCCCTGCGCGAGCGCGGCGCGGCGGTGGCCTCCCTCGACCTGCGCCCCCTGGCCGCGCCCGAGGACGGCATCGCCGAGGTCGTCTGCGACGTCGGCGACGACACCTCCGTGCGCGCCGCGGTCGCCCGCTCCGCCGAGCTGCTCGGCGGCCTCGACGTCGTGGTCTCCAACGCCGGCATCGGCTCCACCGGTGGCGTCGAGGACGTCGACGACGACGAGTGGCACCGCGTCCTCGACGTGAACGTCGTCGGCGCCGCGCGCCTGGTCCGGGCTGCGCTGCCGCACCTGCGCGCCAGCGCCGCCGAGGCGCTCGCGGCGGGGCGCCCCAGCCCCGCCGCCGTCGTGTGCACCGGCTCCATCGGCGGGTGGAGCGGCCTGGTGCAGCGCGCCGCCTACAACGCCAGCAAGGGGGCGCTGCACGCCCTGGTGCTCGCGATGGCCGCCGACCTGGTCCGCGAGGGCGTGCGCGTCAACGCCGTGGCCCCCGGCACCGCCGACACCCCGTGGGTGCGCCGCCTCATGGCGCAGGCCGACGACCCCGACGCCGCCCTCGCGGCGCTCGTGGCGCGCCAGCCCACGGGCCGGCTCGTCAGCGCCGAGCAGGTGGCCCACGCCGTCTGCTACCTCGCCAGCCCGCTGGCGGGGGCCACCACCGGCAGCGTGCTGCAGGTGGACGGCGGCTCGCACAGCCTCGTCCTGCCGCCCCGGCAGCCACCCCAGACCGACCAGACCGACCAGACCGACCAGACCGACCAGACCGACCAGACCGACCAGCCCGACCGGGAGACCCGATGACCGCCTCCTCCGCGCAGCCGCTGCCCACCCGCGAGGTGCGCTCCACGGGCGTCCGCCTGAGCACGCTCGGGTTCGGGGCCGCCGTCATCGGCAACCTCTTCCGCAGGGTGGACGACGAGACCGCCCGCGCCGCCGTCGACGCCGCCTGGGACGCCGGCGTCCGCTACTTCGACACCGCGCCCCACTACGGCCTCGGCCTGTCCGAGCGGCGCCTCGGCGAGGCGCTGCGCGACCGCCCCCGCGACGAGTACGTCATCTCCTCCAAGGTCGGCCGCCTGCTGCGCCCCCGCGACGTGCCGGTGGACCGCGACGACGAGGGCTTCGACGTCCCGGGCGACGTCGGCCGCGTGCGCGACTACAGCCGCGACGGGGTGCTGCGCTCGATCGAGGAGACGCTGGCGCGCACCGGGCTCGACAGGGTCGACGTCGTCTACGTCCACGACCCCGACGCCCCCGAGGACCTCGACCGGGCCATCTCCGAGGCGCTGCCGGCGCTCGTGGAGCTGCGCGAGCAGGGCGTGGTCGGCGCGGTCGGCGCCGGCATGAACTACTCCGCGCCGCTGACGAGGGTGCTGCGCGAGACCGACGCCGACGTGGTCATGCTCGCCGGCCGCTACACGCTGCTGGAGCAGGGCTCCCTCGACGACGTGCTGCCCGCGGCGCAGGAGCTGGGGAAGGCGGTCGTGGCCGTGGGGGTGTTCAACTCCGGGCTCCTGGCCCGCCAGGACGTCCCCGACGACGCGAACTGGAACTACGAGCAGGCGCCCGCCGAGCTCCTCGCCCGGGCCCGCCGGCTGGCGGCCCTGTGCGCCGAGCACGGCACCACGCTCCCGGCCGCCGCGGTCGCGTTCGCGCTGGACCACCCCGCCGTCGTCGGCACGGTGCTCGGGATGCGGACCGCCGACCAGGTGGTCCGCAACGCGGGCCTGCTGTCCGAGGAGCCCGCGGGCGGCTGGACCGCCCTCTGGGACGACCTCGCGGCCCGGGGCCTGCTCCGCCGCTGAGCGCGCGCGGCCCGCGCGGGCGCCGTGCGCGGGCCGCTGCGCCGGCTGCTGCGCCGGCTGTTGAGCGGGCTGCTGAGCCGGCTGCCGGGTGACGACGGCGGGGCGGGGTGGCCACCGGCCGTAGGATCGTCGGCGGCCCCGCCGTCGCGCCGACACCCCCGCTGGTGCGGGGGGCGTCCGCGCCGCCGGCCTCCTGACCCCCCAGTTGGAGTGTCTCCGCATGTCCGTCGCGCCCGACGCGAGCAAGCTCGCCACCCGCGCCGACCTTCGCAACATCGCGATCGTCGCCCACGTCGACCACGGCAAGACCACCCTGGTCGACGCCATGCTCAAGCAGGCCGGCGCCTTCGGCGCCCACCAGCACGTCGACGACCGGGTCATGGACTCGGGAGACCTCGAGCGCGAGAAGGGGATCACGATCCTCGCCAAGAACACCGCGGTCCGGTACGCCGGCCCGTCGGCGGCGGAGGTCGGCGCTCCCGGCGGCGTCACCATCAACATCATCGACACCCCCGGCCACGCCGACTTCGGCGGCGAGGTGGAGCGCGGCCTGTCGATGGTCGACGCCATCGCCCTCCTGGTCGACGCGAGCGAGGGCCCGCTGCCCCAGACGCGCTTCGTGCTGCGCAAGGCGCTGGCCGCCAAGCTCCCCGTGATCCTCGTGGTCAACAAGGTCGACCGCCCCGACGCCCGCATCAGCGAGGTCGTCGAGGAGACCGGTGACCTGTTCCTCGACCTCGCCGGCGACCTGCCCGACGCCGACTCCCTGCTCGACTTCCCGGTGGTCTACGCCTCCGCGCGCGCCGGCCGCGCCTCGCTGACGCAGCCCGCCGACGGCGGCATGCCCGACGAGGAGGACCTCGAGCCGCTGTTCCGCACGATCCTGGAGACCGTGCCCGCGCCGACGTACACGCCGGGCGCGCCGCTGCAGGCGCACGTCACCAACCTCGACGCCTCCCCGTTCCTGGGCCGCATCGCGCTGTGCCGCATCCACGAGGGCGAGCTGCACAAGGGCGACTCCGTCATGTGGTGCCGCGCCGACGGCACGCAGCAGCGCGTGAGGCTCACCGAGCTGCTCATGACCGAGGCCCTCGAGCGCAAGCCCGCCGACTCCGCGGGCCCCGGTGACATCTGCGCCGTCGCCGGCATCCCGGAGATCACCATCGGCGAGACCCTCGCCGACGCGGAGAACCCCGTCCCGCTGCCGCTGATCACGGTCGACGAGCCCGCCATCTCGATGACGATCGGCACCAACACCGCGCCGACCGCCGGCAAGGTCAAGGGCGCCAAGGTCACCGCGCGCCTGGTCAAGGACCGCCTCGACCGCGAGCTCATCGGCAACGTGTCGATGCGCGTGCTGCCCACCGAGCGCCCCGACGCCTGGGAGGTGCAGGGCCGCGGCGAGCTGGCGCTGGCGATCCTCGTCGAGCAGATGCGCCGCGAGAACTTCGAGCTCACGGTCGGCAAGCCGCAGGTGGTCACCCGCGAGGTGAACGGCAAGGTCCACGAGCCGCTCGAGCGCCTGACCATCGACGTGCCCCAGGAGTACCTCGGCGCCGTCACCCAGCTGCTCGCCGTCCGCAAGGGCCGCATGGAGCAGATGACCAACCACGGCACCGGCTGGGTCCGCATGGAGTTCCTCGTGCCCTCGCGCGGCCTCATCGGCTTCCGCACCGAGTTCCTCACCGAGACCCGCGGCACCGGCATCGCCCACGCCACCTTCGAGCGGTACGAGCCGTGGTTCGGCGAGCTGCGCACCCGCCCGTCCGGCTCGATGGTGGCCGACCGCTCCGGCGCGGCGACCTCCTACGCCATGACCTCCCTGCAGGAGCGCGGCACCCTCTTCATCGAGCCCACGACGGAGGTGTACGAGGGCATGGTGGTGGGTGAGAACTCCCGCTCCGACGACATGGACGTCAACATCACCAAGGAGAAGAAGATGACCAACGTCCGCTCCAACGCGGACGAGCTGGAGCGCCTCGTGCCGGCCCGCAAGCTGTCGCTGGAGCAGTGCCTGGAGTTCTGCCGCGAGGACGAGTGCGTCGAGGTCACCTACGACGCCGTGCGCATCCGCAAGGTCGTGCTCGACCAGACCGAGCGCAGCAAGGCAGCGCGCGCCAAGCGCTGACCGCCGCACCGCTCCGCGAGGGCGGAGTCCGGGGCCACCACCGACCGCGCGGTGGCCCGGGACTCCGCCCTCGCTGTCCGGGGCCCGGCTGGCTAGCGTGGTCGGCTGTGACGACCACTCCCGGCCCCGGCCCCGACGAGATCGAGACGGCGGAGCGCCCCGCCGACGACGTGCTGTCCCAGGCGGCGAGCGTCGTCGACGACGTCGCCGAGCGGGCCTTCGAGCCCGAGGAGCTCGCCGCGATGGAGGCCCTCGACGTCCCGCGGCGGATGCTGCTGGTGCACGCCCACCCCGACGACGAGACCATCGGCAACGGCGCCACCATGGCGCGCTACGCCGCGGCCGGCGCGGGCGTGACGCTGGTGACCTGCACCCGCGGGGAGCGCGGCGAGGTGGTCGACCCGGAGAACGCCCACCTGGAGGGCGACCACGCCGCCCTGGCCGCGCACCGCGTGCTGGAGCTGGCCACCGCGATGGAGGCGCTCGGCGTCACCGACCACCGCTTCCTCGACGACGCGCCTTTCGACGGCGAGGACCCGGCCGCCACCGCGGCCGCCCGCTACGAGGACTCGGGCATGGCCTGGGGCGAGGGCATGCGCGCCGTGGCCGCCCCCGACACCGGCCCCGCGGCGTTCGCCCGCGCCGACCTCGACGAGGCCGCCTCCCGCCTGGCCGGCGTGCTGCGCGAGGTGCGCCCGCAGGTCGTGGTGACCTACGAGCCCGGTGGCGGGTACGGCCACCCCGACCACGTCCGCGCCGCCGAGGTGGCCCGCCGCGCCGTCGAGCTGGCCGCCGACGCCGCCGCTCCGCTCGTGGCGGGGGGCGTCCCGTGGGAGGTCGCCAAGTCCTACGAGGGCGTGCTGCCCGCCTCCGAGGCGGAGCGCGCCTTCGGCGGCGACCGCTCGTCCTGGCCGACGATGGTGGTCGACGACGCCGAGGTCACCGCCGTCGTCGAGGCGCCCGAGCAGCTGGGCGCCAAGGCCGCGGCGCTGCGGGCCCACCGCAGCCAGGTGCACGTGCGGCTGGCGGGCGAGGGCGGCGCCGGGGCCCCCGAGTTCATGGTCAGCCAGGACCGCTGGCAGCCGGTGTGGACCACCGAGTCCTACCGCCTGGCCCGCGGGGTCGCGGCGCCGGACGGCCAGCGCGACGACGGTCGCGAGAGCGACCTCTTCGCGGGGATCGCCCCGCCGTCCTGAGCGCCGCAGGTGCACCGGTGACTCACCTCGAGTCACCGGGCATCACTGCGCGTCGTCGCTGACTCCGGGGAGCGCACCACTGGTTGCGGAGCGTGCTGGTCACTGGCTGTGATGAGCACTCACCGAGACCGGGAGTGAGCATGCCGTCACCGCAGGGGGCCCCCGTCGCGCGCCGCGACGCCGCCGACGTCGGCCGCAACCGCGAGCGCCGCCGCCAGCGCCGGCTGCTGCGCATCGCCGTCGTGCTGGCCCCGGTCGCGGTGTTCCTCTGGTGGCGCCTGCTCGCCGGAGACCCGGTCTCGGCCTCCGACCTGGCGCTGCCCGCCGTCGACCCGCTGTACCTGATGGTCGGCGTCTTCTTCGCGCTGATGATCGGGGTGCTGCTGGCGCAGGTGGTCGTCTCCGGGCGCAGCCCGCACGTGGTCTACCGGCCCGAGCAGATCGACGTCACCCTCGACGACGTCAAGGGTCTGGGCCCGGTCAAGGAGGAGGTGCAGCGCTCCCTCGACCTGTTCCTCGCGGGGCGCACCTTCCGCCGCGAGATGGGCGGCACCCCGCGCCGCGGGCTGCTCTTCGAGGGGCCTCCCGGCACCGGCAAGACGCACATGGCCAAGGCGATGGCCCGCGAGGCCGGTGTCCCGTTCCTCTACGTCTCGGGCACCAGCTTCCAGTCGATGTACTACGGCGCCACCGCCCGGCGCATCCGCTCGTACTTCCGCGCGCTGCGCACCGCGGCCCGCAAGGAGGGCGGCGCGATCGGGTTCATCGAGGAGATCGACGCGATCGGCGGTGTGCGCAGCGGCATGGGGTCGGCGATGGCGCCCGCGGGTGCCCTCGCGAGCACCGCGCTGTGCTGCGGGGGGCTCGAGGGGCTGCCGATGCGGGCCTCCGGGGTGGCGGACGCCCATGATCACGGACGGGTGGTGTCTGCGATGAACAGCGAGGGCGTCGGCGGCGTCGTCAACGAGCTGCTGGTGCAGATGCAGAGCTTCGACGAGCCGACCGGAGCCCAGAAGCTGCTCGGCGGCCTGGTCGACGCCGTCAACCTGCTGCTCCCCGCGCACCGCCAGCTGCCGCGGCCGCGGGTGGAGCCCGTCGACGTCCTGCTCGTGGCGGCCACCAACCGCGCCGACGGCCTGGACCCGGCGCTGCTGCGCCCCGGCCGCTTCGACCGCCGCCTCACCTTCGACGCCCCCGACCAGGCGGGCCGCCGCGAGGTGCTCGACCACTACCTCGCGAAGAAGGCGCACGACCCCGAGCTGGACGACGACGAGCGCCGCGACGCCCTCGCCGGCATCACGGCGGGCTCCACCCCGGTGATGATCGAGAACCTGCTCGACGAGGCCCTCGTCAACGCCGTGCGCCGCGGCGCGCCCGCGATGTCCTGGAAGGACGTCGAGCACGCGCGCCTCGTGACGTCCGTGGGGCTCGGCTCGCCGGTGGGGTACACCGAGCGCGAGGCGCGGCTGATCGCCACGCACGAGGCCGGCCACGCCGTCGTCGCCCACCTCGTGGCGCCGCAGCGGCGGCTGGAGGTGCTGACGATCGTCAAGCGCGCCGGCGCCCTGGGGATGCTCGCCCACGGCGACGCCGAGGAGGTGTGGACCCGCTCCCGCTCGGAGCTGACCGCCCTCGTGCAGATCGCCTTCGGCGGGCAGGTGGCGGAGGAGATCGCCTTCGGCGACGTCTCCACCGGTCCGTCGTCGGACCTGGCCTACGCCACGCGGGTCGCCGCGCAGATGGTCGGCAGCGCGGGCATGGCCGGGTCCCTGGTGTCCTTCGCCGCCGCCGAGGCCTCGCCGGTGGGGGAGGGGCTGGTCGGCCGCGTGCTGAACGACCTGCCCGCGCGGGCCGCGCTGGAGGACCTGCTCACCACGCAGCGCGACGCCGTCCGCTACCTGCTGGGCACCCACCAGCACCTGGTGGAGGCGCTGCGCGACGCGCTGCTCGAGCGCCACGAGCTCATCGGCCACGAGATCACCGACGTGCTCGCCGCTGCGTCGTCAGCATCGGCGTCGGCCTCGTCGGCGCCGTCCGCGGTGGTGCTCCCGGACACGGCCCTCGCGTCCTCGCCTACCGTCGAGGCGTGAGCGAGCCCCAGCCCGACCCGCTGACCCGCGCGCCGCTCGACCTCGACGCCGTCGCCGCGGCCACCGAGGAGGTGACCGCCGGCGTCGCCGTCGCCAGCACCCGCTGGCGCGGGCTCGACCACGCGATCACCGTCACGTCGTACACGTGGGTCAGCCGCGACCCCGCCCTGCTGCTGGTGTGCGTGCACGAGGACGCGCGCTTCCTCGACGCCGTCGAGCAGGCCGGCGCGTGGGGGCTGTCCGTGCTCGCCCAGGACCAGCGCGCCGTCGCCGGCTGGCTCGCGACGCCGGGCCGCCCCGCCGTCGGCCAGCTCTCCCGAGTGCCCCACCGCCCCGGTCCCGCCACTGGGGTCCCGCTGCTCGACGGGGCGCTGGCCGCCTTCGAGTGCCGCACCACCGCGGCCCACCCCGCGGGCGACCACGTCGTCGTCGTGGGCGAGGTGGTGGGGCTCGACCACCCCGCGGCCGGGGCGGACCCGCTGGTCAGGTTCCGGCGTTCGTACCACGCGCTCGCCTGATCCTCCCTAGCCTCGCAGCTGTGGGAGGGACGAACGGGACCCTGCAGCTGCTCGAGATCCTCGAGCGCCAGAGCGAGCGCGAGGCCGCTCACGGCCGTCGCGCGGCGATCCCGGCGCCGCGCCGCGCGGCCCGCGTCGACCTGCCCGTGACCGGGCCGGCCGCGGTCGCCGGCCCGCCCGTCCCCGACGCGCTCCCCGTCGCTGCGCCGTCCACGGCACCGGGCGCCGGGCCCGCGGCAGCGGGCGCCGACGGCAGGTCGCGGGCGCGGGTGCTGCTCGCCGTCGCCGGCCTGGGCCTGGTGGCCGCGTGCTGGTCCGGCGCCTCGGCGTTCCTGGCCGACCGCGTGCCCGAGGGGACGACGGTCGCCGGCACGCCGATCGGCGGCCTGGACCGCGCCGAGGCCGCGCGCGCCGTCGAGGCCGCGCTCCAGCCCCGGCTCTCGGCCCCGCTCCCCGTGCAGCTGGCGGCTCCGGCGGGTGCCGCCTCCCCGCAGCGCACCGCCAGCATCGACCCCGCCGGGGCCGGCCTCGAGCTCGACGCCGCGGCGACGGTCTCGCGGGCCATCGGCCCCGTGGGCCTGCCCACCACCCTGTGGCGCCAGCTGCGCGGGGGAGGCGACGTCGCCCCCGCCGTCACCGCCGACCCGGCGGCGCTCGCCGGAGCCGTCGACAGGGCCGCCGTCGCCCTCGACGTGCCGCCGGTGGAGGGCTCCATCAGCTTCGCCACCGGCCAGCCCGCGCCCACCGAGCCGGTCCCGGGCCTGGCCGTGGACAGGGCGGCCGCCGCCGAGCTCGTCCGCCGCGCCTGGCTCGCACCGCTGGGCGCCGGCGGCGCCGAGGCCCAGCGCCCCCTCGTGCTCCCCAGCCGCGAGGTGGCCCCCCAGGTGACCTCCGCGGAGGTCGCCGACGCCCTGGCGCGGCAGGCGCAGCCGGCGCTGGCGGCCCCCCTCGCGGTGTCCGTCAGCGGCCGCGGCGTCGTCCTCGCCCCCGCCCAGGTGCTGCCGGCGCTGTCGGTGGTCCCCGCCGACGGCGCGCTGCGGCTCGACGTCGACGGCGCGGTGCTCGCGGCGGCCGTCGTGGCCGCCGACCCCGCGACCCGGGTCCCCGCGGTCGACGCCGCCCTCGACACCAGCACGGGGACCCCGGTCGTGGTGCCCTCGGCCGACGGCTCCGAGCCCGACCCCGACGCGCTGGCCGCGTCCGCGGAGCAGGCGCTGCTCGCCTCCGGTGAGGGGCGCACCGCGCAGACCGGCACCCGGCCCGTCGCTCCCGCCCTCACCACCGAGGACGTCGCCGCGATGGGGGTCGTGGCGCTGCTCGGGCAGGTGGTCTCACCGCTGACCGCCGACCCCGCCCGCACCACTGACGTCACCACCGCCGCGCGCGCCCTCGACGGCGCGCTCGTCGCCCCCGGCGGCTCGCTCGACGTCGCCGCGCTCATCGGTGCGCCCACGGCGGAGGCCGGGTACGTGCCGGCGTCCGTGGTGGTCGACGGCCGCGCCACCACCACCCTCGCCGCGGGCAGCACCCAGGTGGCCTCGGCGGTGCTGGCCGCCGCCTACGCCGCCGGGCTCCAGGTCGACGCGCGCACGGCCCCGGAGTCGTGGAACCCCCGCGATCCGGTCGGCCTCGACGCCGTCGTCGGTCCCGACGCCCCGCTGTCGCTCAGCGAGCCGGGGGCCACCGGCGCCCTCCTGCGCGCCGAGGTCGTCGACGGCTCCCTGCGCGTGCAGGTGTGGGGCGGGCAGGGGCGCGCGGTCAGCCTGCAGACGGCGCCCGCCTCGGACCCGCGGCCGGCGCTGCAGGTCGTCGACACCTCGCCGCAGTGCGTTCCCCAGCCCGGGCAGGACGGGTTCACCACCACCGTGACCCGCACCACCACCACGGTCCCCGTCGAGGGCGCCGCGGCCGCGGAGCCCGCCGTCGACGAGCTCACCACCACCTACGCCCCCCGCACCGCCGTCACGTGCGCGGCGAGCGCGCTCCCCGCGGGCTCGCCCGCGCCGGCCCTGGACTGACCGCCGAGCGGGCCACTGGGTGGTGGGCCGCCGAGGTCGGGTGGGAGGATGAGCGCGTGACGTACGTGATCGCGCAGCCCTGCGTCGACCTCAAGGACCGGGCCTGCGTCGAGGAGTGCCCGGTCGACTGCATCTACGAGGGCAACCGGTCTCTCTACATCCACCCCGACGAGTGCGTCGACTGCGGTGCCTGCGAGCCGGTGTGCCCCGTCGAGGCCATCTACTACGAGGACGACGTGCCGGTCCAGTGGGCCGACTACACCACGGACAACGCCGTCTTCTTCGACGACGTGGGCTCGCCCGGCGGCGCCGCCAAGCTCGGCGTCATCGCCAAGGACGCCCCGCTGGTGGCAGCCCTGCCGCCGCAGGAGACGGGCCACTGATGGCGCGGGGCAGCCGCATCGCGGACCTGCCCGACTTCCCCTGGGACGCGCTGGCGCCCGCCAAGGCACGCGCCGCGGCCCACCCCGGCGGCATCGTCGACCTCTCCGTCGGCACGCCGGTCGACCCGACCCCCGAGCTGGTCCAGCGCGCCCTGCGCGAGGCGTCCGACGCCCCCGGCTACCCGCAGACCGCCGGTACCCCCGAGCTGCGCGAGGCGGTGGCCGGCTGGGCCGAGCGCACCCGCGGCGTCCGCGGCCTCGACCCGGCCGCGGTCCTGCCGACGGTGGGCTCCAAGGAGCTCGTCGCCTGGCTGCCGACCCTGCTCGACCTGGGGCCGGGCGACGTCGTCGTCATCCCCGAGGTCGCCTACCCCACCTACGACGTCGGCGCCCGCATCGCCGGGGCCCGCGCCGTGCCCGTGGCGCCGGGGCGGTGGCCCTCGGCGGAGCAGCTCGCCGAGCCCGGCGGTGGCGCCGGGCAGGTCCGCCTGGTCTGGGTGAACAGCCCCTCCAACCCCACCGGAGCCGTCGCCGGCGTCGAGGAGCTGCGCGGCGTCGTCGAGCGCGCCCGCGCCGCCTCCACGCCCGAGGCGCCCGTGGTGGTGGTCTCCGACGAGTGCTACTCCGAGCTCGCCTGGGACGTCGAGGAGGTCCCGAGCCTGCTCGACCCCCGCGTCTGCGGCGAGGGCCCCGACGCCCACCGGGGCCTGCTGCTGGTCACCTCGCTGTCCAAGCGCTCCAACCTCGCGGGGTACCGCGGCGGCGTCGTCCTGGGAGACCCCGCCCTGGTCGGCGCGCTCCTCGCGGTGCGCAAGCACGCCGGGATGATCGTGCCCGCCCCCGTGCAGGCCGCCATGACCGCGGCGTTCGCCGACGACGAGCACGTCGCCGTCCAGCGGGAGCGGTACCGGGCCCGGCGCGCCGTGCTGCGCTCGGCGCTGGAGGGCGCCGGCCTGGTCGTCGAGGCCTCCCAGGCCGGGCTGTACCTGTGGACCCGCGACCCCGCACCGGGCGTCGACGGGTGGGCCCTGGTCGACGAGCTCGCCGGGCTCGGCGTCCTCGTGGCCCCAGGCGCCTTCTACGGACCGTCCGCGGCCGACCACGTGCGGGTGGCGCTCACCGCCTCGGACGAGCGCATCGCCGCTGCCGCTGCACGGCTGGGCGCTCGCGCCCGGTAGCGTCCCCACCGTCGCACCCGACCGGTGCGCCGCTCCCGGCTGCTGCCCCTGCGACACCAGGCCGCCAGCCCCGCACCCGCACGACCACCACCACCCCCGACGACGAGGAGCCGAGCCATGACGGACCCCGCGACCGGCCAGCTGTCCGCCGTGCCCGAGGCCTCCGAGGTGGTGCTGCAGCACCCCGGTGGCCGCCTGCCCCTGTCGGTGGTCCCCGCCGTCGAGGGCAACTCCGGCCTCGACGTGTCGGGCCTGCTCAAGCGCACTGACTTCGTGACGCTCGACCCGGGCTTCGTGAACACCGCCTCGTGCCAGAGCGACATCACCTACATCGACGGCGACGCGGGTGTGCTGCGCTACCGCGGGTACCCGATCGAGCAGCTCGCCGAGCACTCGACCTTCGCCGAGGTGAGCTACCTGCTCATCAACGGCGAGCTGCCCACAGCCGACCAGCTCGAGGCGTTCACCGCGCGGATCAACCGCCACACGATCCTCCACGAGGACCTCAAGCGCTTCTTCGACGGCTTCCCGCGCGACGCGCACCCCATGCCGGTGCTCAGCTCCGCGGTCTCGACGCTGTCGACCTTCTACCAGGACTCGCTCAACCCCAAGGACGCCGCGCAGGTCGACCTGTCGACCTTCCGCCTCCTGGCCAAGCTGCCGACCATCGCCGCCTACGCGCACGCGAAGTCGACCGGCCGCCCGATGCTCTACCCCGACAACTCCCGGGGCCTGGTCGAGAACTTCCTGCGCATGACCTTCGGCTGGCCCGCCGAGCCGTACGAGCCCGACCCCGAGATGGTCAAGGCGCTCGACCTGCTCTTCGTGCTGCACGCCGACCACGAGCAGAACTGCTCCACCTCCACGGTCCGCATGGTCGGCTCCTCGGGCGCCAACCTCTTCGCGTCGGTCTCCGCCGGCATCCACGCCCTGTCCGGGCCCGCCCACGGCGGCGCCAACCAGGCCGTGCTCGAGATGCTCGAGGCGATCCACCGCGGCGACGACGACGCCGACTCCTTCATGGCCAAGGTGAAGGACAAGCGCGACGGCGTCCGCCTCATGGGCTTCGGGCACCGCGTGTACAAGAACTACGACCCGCGCGCCGCCATCGTGAAGAAGACGGCCGACCGGGTGCTCGCCCGGGCTGACAACCCGCTGCTCGACATCGCCAAGCGCCTGGAGGAGATCGCCCTCCAGGACGACTACTTCGTCGAGCGCAAGCTGTACCCGAACGTCGACTTCTACACCGGCCTGATCTACCAGGCGATGGGCTTTCCGCCGCGGATGTTCACGGTGCTGTTCGCCCTGGGCCGCCTGCCCGGGTGGATCGCCCAGTGGCGCGAGGGCGTCACCGACCCGGCGATGAAGATCAACCGCCCGCGCCAGGTCTACACGGGCGCCGCCGAGCGCTCGTACACGCCGATGGGCGAGCGCTGACCGCTCCCCGCTCGGCCCGCTGACGACGAGCTGACGACGACGAGGCCCGCTCCCCACCCGGGGAGCGGGCCTCTCGTCGTCGTCCCCTCGGCCGCCGAGTCGCAGCCGAGCGCCTGCTTGTGGTTCGCGTGGGGTCCCTAGTCGCAGCCGAGCGCCTGCTTGCGGTTCGCGTGGGGTCCGGAACCGCAGCCGAGCGCCTGGTTGCGGTCGGGGGGAGGGGCTACTCCTCGCGGCCGCCACCGACGAGGACCACGGCGGCGCCCGCCGGGGCCAGGCGCGCGGCGTCGTCCTCCGGGACGGCCACCCAGCCCTCGTCGGGCCTGTCGCGCCGCCACTGCAGCCCGTCGGTGCCGACGGCCACCACCTGCAGGTCCGCGGCGTGCGCCACGGCCCACTGCGCCGCCGACCAGCCGACCCGCTGCTGCTCCTCCGACGCGGTGGCCCCCGCGGCCGCCGGCGACCCGATGAGCACGCCGGCACCCTCGTCCGCGGGGGCCACCGGCACGCCGGTCCCCCGCTCGCGCGCGAAGGCGTCGACCACCGGCTGCGTCCGCGGCCAGTAGCCCGACTCCCCGGCGGCCTGCGCGGAGGTGTCGCCGACGGGCCGCAGGCGGCAGGTGAGCGCGGCCTCGGAGTACCCCGTCAGCGCCGAGGCGTAGGCGCGGCCCTCGGGCTCGTGGTCGGCGTAGGCGTCGGGGAACCCCGACCGCTGCACGCGCTGCGCCACGACCGTGATCGGCTGGTCGGCGTACCCGTCGACCTTCGCGAGCACGTCGAGGAAGGCGCCGGTGGAGTAGACCGGGTCCTGGATCTCGGCCTCGGTGCCCCAGCCCTGCGACGGGCGCTGCTGGAACAGGCCGAGGGAGTCGCGGTCGCCGTACGCGATGTTGCGCAGCTTGCTCTCCTGCACCGCCGTCGCCAGGGCGATGGTCGCCGCGCGCGCCGGCATCCCGCGCTGCTGGGTGATGGCGGTGATCAGCGCCGCGTTGCCGGCCTGGTCGGGGGCGAGGTCGTACCCGGTGCCCCCGCCGCCGTCAGCGGTGGCGGTGCACCGCTCGACGACGACGGTGGACGACGGGGCGACCTCGTTGACGGCCACCCAGGCCCCACCGGCGAGCACCGCGACGACCGCGGCGACCCCCACGAGCCGGCCCGCCGCGCCGTGCGCGCTGCTGCGGCGGCGCGGCGGGGGCTGGCGGCGGGGTGCCGGCCTGCGCTGCTGCATCGTGGCCACGGGTGCTGCTCCGGGGGCTGCGGGCGAGGGGCGCCGGCGTCAGTTGGCGTGGAGGGCGTCGTTGAGGACGACGGCCGCCTTCGTCAGCGCCACCGCCTCGACGGCACCGCTGGTGGAGTTGCGGCGCAGCAGCAGCCCGTCCCGGCCCGACAGCTCACGGGCCTTCACCACGACGGCCTCGTCACCGGGCTGCCAGCCGTCGGGTGCGTGCGCCACCGCGAGGTCGCCCGTGAGCACCACCTTGGTGCCGGCGGTGACGTACAGGCCCGCCTCCACCACGCAGTCGTCGCCCAGGGAGATCCCGATGCCGGCGTTCGCGCCGAGCAGGGAGCGCGCGCCGACGGAGATGACCTGCGTGCCGCCGCCGGACAGCGTCCCCATGATCGAGGCGCCGCCGCCCACGTCGCTGCCGTCGCCGACGACGACGCCCGCGGAGATGCGGCCCTCGACCATCGACGCGCCGAGCGTCCCGGCGTTGAAGTTCACGAAGCCCTCGTGCATCACCGTGGTGCCCTCGGCGAGGTGCGCCCCCAGACGGACCCGGTCGGCGTCGGCGATGCGGACGCCGGTGGGCAGCACGTAGTCGACCATCCGCGGGAACTTGTCGACGCCGAGCACCTGGACGGCGCCGTGGGCCCGCAGGCGCAGCCGGGTCTGCTCGAAGCCGGCGACGGCGCACGGGCCGCGGTCGGTCCAGACGACGTTGTTGAGGACGCCGAACAGGCCGTCGAGGTCGATCGTCCGCGGCGCCACCAGGCGCGCGGAGAGCAGGTGCAGGCGCAGGTAGGCGTCGGGGACGTCGGCGGGGGCGGCGTCGAGGTCGACCTCGGTGCGCACCACGTGGGTGCGCACCCCGCGGGCGGTGTCCTCGCCCTCCAGCGCCGCGAGGGCGGCGGGCACGGCGCAGGGGCTGTCGTCGGCCGGGGCGGCGCCGAGCGCGGGGGAGGGGTACCAGGTGTCGAGCACCTGGCCGGCGGAGCCGCCCTCGCCGACGGCGGTCGTCGCCAGTCCGTAGCCCCAGGCCCTGCGCGTGCTGCCCGGGGCGTCGGGGGTGGTGGAGGCGTCCGTGCTCACGACCGTGCTCATGACCACCAGGGTAGGTGCGCCTGTGGCGCGTGTGGCGGCGTTCCGCACTCCCGCCCGTGATCATGGGACCTGGGCGCAGCCGCGTGTGCGCGAACCCCATGATCACCGTGCAGGTCGTGCTCGGATCCCATGATCACGGGGGTGGTGGGGGGTGGGGCCGTAGGGTCGGCGCTGTGAGCCGTGCCGCCGACCACCCGCCGCTCGACCTGCGCGGAGACGTCGTCGACCTCGCGGCGGCGCTGTGCGACGTGGAGTCCGTGAGCGGCGGCGAGGGGCCCCTGGCCGACCTCGTCGAGGCCGCGCTGCGGGGCCTCGACCCCGCGGGGGAGCACCTGGAGGTGCTGCGCGACGCCGACGCCGTGGTCGCCCGCACCCGCCTCGGCCGCGCCGAGCGCGTGGTGCTCGCCGGGCACCTCGACACCGTGCCCCTTGCCGGTGGTGACGTCCCCTCGCGCCGCGAGGTCGTCGACGTGGACGGCGCACCGAGCGAGCGCCTGGTGGCCCGCGGCGCCACCGACATGAAGGCGGGCCTGGCGGTGCAGCTGTCCGCAGCGGCCGCCGTCGTCGACGCCCTGGCCAGCGGCTCCGACGGCGCGGAGCGCGTCGTCCGCGACGTCACCTGGGTCGCCTACGACCACGAGGAGGTCGACTCCGCCCTCAACGGCCTCGGCCGGCTCGTGCGGAACCACCCCGAGTGGCTCGCGGGTGACGTCGCGGTGCTCGGGGAGCCCACGAGCGCGGGGATCGAGGGCGGCTGCCAGGGCACGCTGCGCGTCGAGGTCCGGCTGCGCGGGCGCGCCGCGCACTCGGCCCGGTCCTGGGCGGGCGTCAACGCCGTCCACCTGGCCGCTCCGGTGCTCGCCCGGCTGGCCGCCTACGAGGCGCGCCGCATCGAGGTCGACGGGCTGGAGTACCGCGAGGGCCTCAACGCGGTCGGCATCCGCGGGGGAGTGGCGGGCAACGTCGTCCCCGACTCCTGCACCGTGGTGGTCAACCACCGCTTCGCGCCGTGCTGGAGCGAGGCGGAGGCCGAGGCGCACGTGCGGGAGGTCTTCGCCGGTCTCGACGAGGAGGTCGGCGCCGAGGTCGTCGTCGTCGACAGCGCCCCCGGGGCCCGCCCGGGCCTGGGGCACCCCGCCGTGGCCGACTTCGTCCGGCGGGTGCTGAGCCGCAGCGGCCGCGCCCCGGTGGCCAAGCTCGGCTGGACCGACGTCGCCAGGTTCTCCGCCCTGGGCGTGCCCGCGGTGAACTTCGCCCCCGGTGACCCGCTCCTCGCGCACACCGACGGGGAGTGGTGCCCCACGGCGGAGGTCACCGCGTGCCGCGAGGTGCTGCTGGACTGGCTGGTCCCGCCGGTGACGACGCCCCCGTCGCCGAGCGCCTGACCGGGGTCCGCAGGTGCCACCGACCCGGCTCGTGGTGCGCCTGCAGGCGCCCGCCGAGCGCTCCTCGGCCCGGCTGCGGGGCCGCAACCCCGTCGCCGTCGCCGCGCGGGTGGCGCTGCGCTCGTCGTCGCTGCGGGTCGGCGGGCGCGCCGCGGAGATGACGTACTACCTGCTGCTGTCGGTGGTGCCCCTGGTCACGGCGCTCGGGGCGGGGCTCGGGCTGGTCGGCCGCCTGCTCGACCCGGCCGCCGTCGCCGATGCGCAGGCCTTCCTCGTGGAGCTGCTCGAGGTGGTGCTGAGCCCCCGCCTCGCGCAGAGCCTCGGCGCGCCCCTGGTCCGCGAGCTGCTCGCCCAGGAGCAGACGGGCTTCGCCGTCGGCAGCGCCGTCGTGGCGCTGGTCATCGGCAGCCGCGTGGCCCGGTCGGCGCTGCGGGTGCTCCGCGAGGGCGACACCCCCGTGGAGGAGCGCCGGCCCGTGCTGCTGCTCCTGCTGTCCATCGCCCTGACCGCCGTCGCGGTCGTCGCGGGTGCGCTCATGCTGCTGGTGCTCGTGGTCGGCCCGCTCCTGGGCGGCGGCCAGCGCATCGCGGCGGCGACGGGCCTCGGCGACACCTTCGCCGCGCTGTGGGGCTACGGCCGCTGGCCCGTGCTGCTGCTCGTCGTGGCCGCCGGGCTGGCCCTGCTGTACCGCGTCGGCGCCCCGCACCGCGTCTCGTGGCGCTCGGTCGTGCCCGGCGCGGTGCTCGCGACCGGGGCGCTGGTGGGGCTCGTCGTCTGCTTCCGCCTGGCGCTCGCGGTGCTCGGCTCGCCCGGGCCCAGCACCACCTCCGGCGACGAGGCCGTGCAGACCGCCGCCAGCGTCGTCGGCGCCCTCGTGGCCGTGCTGCTGCTCGGCTGGCTCGCGAGCGCCGTCGTGCTCGTGGGCGGCCTGGTGAACGAGGAGTGGGCCTCAGCGCTCGACGACCGGCGGGCCGCTGGCCAGGACGGCGGCCACCAAGGCCCGGGAGGCGGGCCGGTCGGCGGTGCGGGGGTTGGTCAGCAGCACCAGGTCGGTGGTGCCCAGGTCGGGGAGGCGGTGGACCAGCCCGCCGCCGGCCGCGTCGCCCCGGCCCCCGGTCCGCAGCGCTGAGAGCTGCAGCGGCACGAGGCTGCGCGGCAGCGCCGAGACGCCCATGCCCGCCGCCACCGCGGCGATGAGCCCGTTGGTGCCCCGGCACAGCGCCGCCGTCCGGTAGGGGACGCCGGCCCGCTGCAGGGCCTCCTCCATGCGCGTCCGCGCGAACGACGGCGCGGGGTAGACCACCAGCGGCACCGGCGCCCCCGGGTCGAGCTGCGTGGCGGGCGTGCCCACCCAGGCGAGGCGCTCGCGGCTGACCAGCTGCTCGGTGATGGCGGCGCCGGTGGCGTGGCGCCCGCCCATCACCTGGTCACCGGCCAGCGGGCGGCGACCGACGTAGACGTCGAGCCGGTCGGCCGCGAGGCGGCGGTGGAGGGTGCCCGACTGGTCGACGGTGAGGTCGAGGTCGACCTGGGGGTTCTCGCGGCGGAACTCCCGCAGGATCACCGGCAGCCGCGTCAGGGCGAGGTCGTCGGACATGCCCATCCGCAGCCGGCCGTGGGGGCGCTCGCCGCGGAAGTAGCCGACGGCGCGCTCCTGCGCGGCCACCACCGCCTGCGCGAAGCCGATCATCGCCTCGCCGTCGGGCGTCAGCGCCACCGAGCGGGTGTCGCGCAGCACCAGGACCCGGCCCGTGGCCGCCTCGAGCTTGCGCACGTGCTGGCTGACGGCCGGCTGCCCGATGCCCAGGCGGGCCGCGGCGCGGGTGAAGCTGCGCGTCTGGGCGACGGCGAGGAACGAGCGCAGCTGCGCCGTCTCGTACTCCGCGGGCGGCGGGGTCTCAGCGACACTCATCACAGACCATGATGCCAGTCATCCAGGTGATCAGGCTCGATGATGCTGCGCCGGGTCGCCCGGTCGGGAGAGGCTGGTCACCGCAGGGGTCAGCGCTCCTGCCCCCGGTCGCCCGCGCGCGCCCACCGGTCCCGGCGAGCCCCTCGCCCCGGCCGGCTGCGGTGCTGCTCCGGCGCACCCGCCGCCAGCCACCGCCCGCCCCGCCACCGGAAGGCCGATCCTTGGCCCGCGCTCTCGCGCCCCTCAGCAACCGCCCCTACCGCACCTACCTCGGCGGCCACGCCGTCGCCAGCACCGGCGTGTGGATGCAGAACATCGCCACCGACTGGCTGGTGCTCGAGCTCACCGGCAGCCCCGCCGCCGTCGGCGTCACGATGGCGTGCCAGTTCGCGCCCGTGCTGCTCCTGGGCCTGCACGCCGGGATGCTCGCCGACCGGTTCCCTAAGCGGACGCTGCTGCTCATCACCCAGGCGTGCTTCCTGCTGCTCACCGCCACCCTCGCCGCGCTCACCCTCACCGGCGCCGCGCGCGTCGAGCTGGTGTGGCTGCTGGCCCTGCTCGGCGGCTGCGTCACCGCCGTCGACGGTCCCGCCCGCCAGGCCTTCGCGGGCGAGCTGGTGCCCGCCGAGCACCTGCGCGGCGCCGTCTCCCTGAACTCCGCCGTCTTCCAGACCTCGCGCCTGCTCGGCCCCGCCGTGGCCGCCACCCTCATCAGCACGGTCGGCACCGGCTGGGCCTTCGCCGCCACGGCCGCGTGCTTCACCGCCCCGCTCGTCGCGCTGTCGCTGCTGCGCCCCGCCGACCTGCTCAGCCCCGCGGGCGCGGCCGGGGGAGGCGGAGCGGCGGGTGGCGCCGGCCGCGAGCGCGGCGGCGTCCGGGCCGCTCTGCGCCACGTCCGCGAGCGCCCCCACGTGGCGATGACGATCGTGCTGGTCGGCGTCGTCGGCACCTTCGGCCTGAACTTCCCGGTGGTGCTGACCGCGATGGCCAGCGAGGAGCTGGGCGGTGGGCCGCAGCTGTACGGCGCCTTCAACACCGCGCTGGCCCTCGGGTCGACGGCGGGCGCCCTGCTGGCCGGCAGCAGGGCCACCACCCGGCTGCGCCTCATCGTGCTCGCCTGCGCGGCCTTCGGGCTCCTCCAGGCCGCCGCGGCGCTGGCGCCCTCGGTCGCGGTCTTCCTCGTGGTCCTCGTGGCCGTCGGGCTCGTGAACCTGGCCTTCCAGGCGATGGCCAACTCCTCGGTGCAGCTGTGGGTCGACCCGGCGCTGCGAGGCCGGGTGATGGGGCTGTACCTGCTGGCCTTCGTCGGTGGCACCCCGGTGGGCGCTCCGCTGGTGGGGGCCATCACCGAGACCTGGGGCCCCCGGGTCGGGATGGCGGTGTGCGGGCTCGTCCCCGCGGTGGCCGCCGTCGTCGTGGCAGCCGTGGTGGTCCGCCGCGAGCGGGCCGGCCGAGCGGCTCCCGCCGGAGCCGCTCGCCGCGGTGGTGCGGTGGCGGTCACCCCGACGGCCCAGGTGCCCGCCGTGACGGGCGATCTTGCGACGGGCGGGGCCGCCGCCGCGTCGCTACCGTCGCGAGCATGGCAGCCCGCGCCGGACGCACCCGCCTCGTCGTCGTCGGCGGTGACGCCGCCGGCATGGCCGGCGCCTCGCAGGCGCTCCAGCAGGCCGCGGCCCGCGGGCGCGACCTCGAGGTGGTCGCGTTCGAGCGCGGCAGCGCGACCTCGTACTCGGCCTGCGGGATCCCGTACTGGGTCGGGGGCGTCGTAGGGGACCGCGAGGAGCTGGTCGCGCGCACCCCGGAGGAGCACCGCCGCCGCGGCGTCGACCTGCGGATGCGCACCGAGGTGGTCGGTGTCGACCTGGCCGCCCGCACCGTGAGCTGGCGCCGCACCGACGGCGGGCGGGACGGCGGGCACGACGGCCCCCGCGAGGGCGTCGAGGGCTTCGACGAGCTGCTGCTCGCCACCGGGGCCGTGCCGCGCCGCCCGCTAGCCCCCGGCTTCGACGCCGGTCCCGAGGCGGGGGTGCACGGCGTGCAGACCCTCGACGACGGGTCCGCCCTGCTCGCCGACCTCGACGGCAGCTCCGGGCACCGGGTGGAGCGCGTCGTCGTCGTGGGCGGGGGCTACATCGGGCTCGAGGTCGCCGAGGCGTGCGTCGTGCGGGGGCTGCACGTCACGGTGGTGCAGCGCGGCGCGACCCCGCTCGGCACCGTGGACGACGACATGGGCGAGCTCATCGCCGAGGCGGTCCGCGGGGAGGGCGTGCACCTGCTCACCGGCGAGGAGGTCTGCGGCCTGGAGCTCGGGCCCCCGGCGCAGGGGGGCCGGGTGCGCGCCGTCCACACCGCGAGCGGCCGCGAGCTGCCCTGCGACGTGGTGGTGCTCGGCCTCGGGGTCGAGCCCGGCGTCGAGCTCGCCCGCGAGGCGGGGGTGCCGCTGGGGGAGTCGGGCGCCATCGCCGTCGACGTCGGCCAGCGCACCCGCGCCGAGGGCGTCTGGGCCGCGGGAGACTGCACCGAGGTGCGCCACCGCGTCTCCGGCCGCGGCGTCCACGTGCCGCTGGGCACCCACGCCAACAAGCAGGGCCGCGTCGCGGGCATCAACCTCGGCGGCGGGTACGCCACCTTCCCCGGGGTGGTCGGCACGGCCATCACCAAGGTGTGCCGGGTGGAGATCGGCCGCACCGGGCTGTCGACCGAGGAGGCCGAGCAGGCCGGGTTCCGGGTGGTCACCGCCGCGGTCGACTCCACGACGACGGCGGGCTACATGCCCGGCTCGGAGCCGGTGCGGGTGAAGCTGGTCGCCGACGAGGGCAGCGGCCGGCTGCTGGGCGGTCAGGTCGTCGGCCGCTCGGGGGCGGGCAAGCGCGTCGACGCCCTCGCGATCTGCGTGTGGAACGCGATGACGGTCGAGGAGGTCCTCGGGCTCGACCTCGCCTACGCGCCGCCGTTCGCGCCCGTGTGGGACCCGGTGCTCATCGCCGCCCGCAAGGCCGCGCAGGCCGTCGAGGCCGCCTGCCAGCGCCCCGCCTGACGGCTCGCCCGGCGGGCCCTCCGCGACACGCGGTGCGCCGCCGGCGAGTCACCGGCGCCACCCGGGAGGGGGCTGGCGGATGCCTGTGAGCAGGGGGGATCATCTGCCATGCGCGTCGTCCCGGCTCCCGCCCGCAGCGCGGTCGTGCGCGACCGCGACCGCTCCACCCGCGCCCTCAGGGTCACCACCCACCCCGATGCCGGGCTCGTGGTGCTCTCGCTGTGGGACGGCGACGTGTGCACCACCACGCTCCGCCTCGACCCGGCCGACGCCGCCGACCTGGTCCGCGCCCTCACCGACGCGGCCGTCGCCGCGGCCCCCCGCGCGCAGCGCCCGCCGCTGGGCCCGACGACCGGCGAGGTCGCCGCCGCCAGCTGAGCCCGGCGCGCCTCCCGGGGGAGGTGATCGCGGTCGGGAACGGGTGGTTGGGTGTGGCCGTGCCCGCCATCGCCGTGTACTGCTCCGCCTCGGAGCGCATCGACCCCGTCCACGTCGCCCTCGCCGCCGAGGTGGGGTCGCTGATCGCCGCCCGCGGTCACTCCCTCGTCTCCGGCGGGGGGTCCCTGTCGATGATGGGTGCCGTCGCCCGCGCGGTCCGCGAGGGCGGTGGCCGCACCTACGGCGTCATCCCGCGGGCCCTGCTCGACAAGGAGGTTGGCGACCGGTACGCCGACGAGCTGGTCGTCACCGACGGCATGCGCGAGCGCAAGGGGCTGATGGACGAGGCCTCCGACGCCTTCGTGGTGCTGCCCGGGGGCCTCGGCACCCTGGAGGAGCTGATCGAGGTGTGGAGCGCCCGCGCGCTCGCGCTGCACACCAAGCCGGTGGTCGTCTGCGACCCCACCGGCGTCCTCACCGGGCTGCGGCGCGCCGTCGACGACCTGGTGGACCAGGGGTTCGTGCAGCCCGCCGCCGCGGCCGACGTGACGTGGACCACCAGCGCCGCCGAGGCGCTCGACGTCGTCGAGGCCGGGCTGGCCGCCGCGCGGCACCTCCCGGAGCCGGCGCCCGCACCCGAGGTCCGCGAGCAGGAGGGCCTCGAGAGCGGCGTCTGAGCGTCCGGGCTCCCGGCCCCGGCGCGGTCCGAGCCCTGGTCGGGCGGGTGCGGACGCCGTCCGGTGCGCGCCGCGGTGGCTGTGGACGGTCCTCCGCAGCGGGGTCCCCGAGAGCGGACGCCGTCCGCCGGTGCCGGGGGGAGCGGCCCCGTCCGGGCCCGAGCGCCGGGTGGAGGGCGGTACCCGCCGCGCCCGCCGGGCCGGAGCGCCTCGCACTGCGGTCTCCAGCGGGTCTGGCAGCATCGCGGCGTGAGCCTCGTCCTGCTGCTGCTGGCGGTGGCCGTGGTCGGGGTGGTGGTGGCCGTCGCCGTCGGCCGCGCCCCCGCCGGCATGCCCGAGCCGGTCGGCAGCAGCCCCCACCGGCCGCTGCCGCTGCGCGAGCTGGTGCCCGAGGACCTCGACGACGTGCGCTTCTCCGTGGCGCTGCGCGGCTACCGCGCCGACGAGGTCGACGCCGTCCTGGACCGCCTGCGCACCGAGCTCGCCGAGCGCGACCGCCGCCTCGCCGAGCTGGGCGCGGCCGTCGCCGCCGGTCCTGCGGCGCTCGCGGCCCCCCCGACCCGACCCGAGGAGCACTGACGTGGCGAGGTTCACCGCCCACCGCGAGATCGCAGCACCGGCGCAGGTGGTGTGGGACCTGGTCACCGACTGGTCCCGCCACGGCGACTGGGTCCCGCTGACCCGGATGACCGTCACCGAGGACACCGGCGGCGTCGGCACCCGCTTCACCGGCCGCAGCGGCGTCGGACCGCTCGCCTTCGACGACCCGATGGTCGTCACCGGCTGGGAGCCGCCCACGGCCGTGCGCGCGGGCACCGCCTCCCTGCGCAAGGAGGGCGGGGTGGTGCTCGGCAGCGCCGAGGTGCAGGTGGTGCCGCTGCCCGGTGACCGCTGCCGGCTGCGCTGGACCGAGGACGTCGCCGTCCTCGACCGCCGCCTGTCGCGCGCCATCACCCTGCCGCTGGCCGTCGGTGGCCGCTTCGCCTTCGGCGCCGTGCTGAAGAAGGTCGCCGCCGAGGCCGAGTCCTCCGCGCAGCAGCGGTGACCACCGGGCCGCGGGGCCCGGTCGCGGGGGCTGTCGCCACCGCCCTCGCGGCCCGCGACGGCGCCGGCCGGGCGCTCGCGGGCGCGGCGGCCCGCGGGGGAGCGCGCTTCTCGGTGCTGCCCGGGTGGGCCCAGGCGCTGCTGGTGTACGCCGCCACGCGCCTGTTCACCGCGGTGGTCACCGTCGCCGTGGCCCGCCGGCAGGTGGAGTCGCTGTGGACGCCCGCCTCGCCCGGCTACCTGGTGATGGCCGGTGACCTGTGGGACGCCAGCTGGTACCGCAGCATCGCCGAGCACGGGTACCCGCTCCCGCTGCCCCGGGACGGCGCCGGCGTCGCGCAGCAGAGCGAGTGGGCCTTCTTCCCGGCCTACCCCGTGCTCGTGCGGGGTCTGATGGCCCTCACCGGCGGCTCGTGGGAGGCGGTGGCCCCCACCACGGCGCTGCTGCTGGGCGCGGGGGCCGCGGTGGTGATGCGCCGCCTGTTCGCCCGCGTCGCGGGGGAGCGGGCCGCCCTCGCCGGGGTGCTGCTGGTGTTCAGCGCCCCTGCGGCAGCCGTGTTCCAGTACGCCTACACCGAGTCGCTCGCCCTGCTCGCGCTGGCGCTGGCGCTGCTGGCGCTCGTCGAGCGCCGCTACGCCTGGTGCGCGCTGGCCGTGGTGCTGCTCGGAGCCACGCGCGTCATCGCCCTCCCGTTCGCCCTGGTCGTGGCGGTCCACGCGCTCGCCCGCTGGCGCGCCGAGGGGCGCGCGCTGCCGCGGCGCACCCGCTGGGCCCTGCTGGGCCTGCTGGCCACCAGCGGTGCGGCCGGGGTCGCCTGGCCCGTGGCGGTCGGCGTGGCCACCGGCGTCCCCGACGCCTACACGCAGGTGCAGGCGGCGTGGCGCAACGGGTCCGTCGTGTGGTTCACGCCGTGGTTCCGGGTGTCGCAGCAGCTGCTGGGCGACGTCGCGGGTCCCGTGGTGCTCGTGGCCCTGCTCGCCGCCCTGGTCTGGTGGTGCACCGGCCCGACCGCGAGGTCGCTGGGCCCCGAGCTGCCCGCCTGGGTGCTCGCCCAGCAGGCCTACCTCCTGGCGGTGCTCGACCCGTGGACCTCGACCTTCCGCTACCTGGTGCTCCAGGTGCCGCTGGCGCTGCTGGTCGCCCTGCAGGTGCGCTCGCGCGCCGCGGTGGCGGCCTGGGCCGTGGCCGGGCTGGCGCTGCAGGTGGTGTGGGTGGCCTGGCTGTGGCGCTTCGACCCGCCGGCCGACTGGCCGCCGTGACCCCGCGCCCGCCCCGCGCCCGGTGCTCCACCGGCCCTCTACCAGCCCTCCAATAGCCCTCCACCAGCACGTCGGTACCCCGCTCGGACGCCTCGGTTACCGCGTGTCGGCCGCCGATGGGATGATGGGCAGAGCCTGCGGGCGCCCTGTCGACTCTCCGGTCGGCGCCCGGGCGCCCGCTCCAACGAGCGCGTGCACCGGCATGCGGAAGGGGTGTGCCTCATGGCTGCCATGAAGCCCAGGACGGGTGACGGTCCCCTGGAGGTCACCAAGGAGGGGCGCGGCATCGTCATGCGCATGCCGCTCGAGGGCGGTGGCCGCCTCGTCGTGGAGATGTCTCCCACCGAGGCCAACGCCCTCGGCGACGCCCTCAAGACCGCCGCGGGCTGAGCGTGGTCGGCGCGACTCCCCCCTCGGCGCCGCCCCCGCTCGTCGCCACCGGCAGCGGGCCCGACCTCCGGGTCGGGCCCCGGCCGGAGCGGCCGCTGCCGCAGCTCGAGGGCACCTCGGCGCTGCCCCTCGGCACCCCCGGGGCCGACGCGGTCACCCTCGACGGCGCTGCGGTCCTGCTGCTCGGCATCGGTGCGGCTCTGGCGGGCGAGCCCGCCGCCGAAGGTGCGCCCGCCGCACCCGCCGTCGTGCTCGGCCCCGGCGCCGCCGGCGTCGAGACCGCCACTGGCCTCGACCTGACCGCCACCTGCGCCGCTGCCGACTGGCGCGCCGCCGCCGGCTCGGTGCTGCCCGTCCCGGGCGCGGCGCTGCCCGGCGGAGCGCGCCTGGTGCTGGTCGGCACCGGGAGGGGCGCGCCGCGCGACCTGCGCCGCGCCGGCGCCGCGCTGGCCCGCACCTCCCGCGGCAGCGAGCTCGTCGTGACCACCGCCGTCGCCGGCCTCGAGCCCGCGCTCGTGGGTGCCTTCGCCGAGGGCGTCCTCCTCGGCGCCTGGGCTCCGCCGCGCAGCGGGACGAGCGAGGGGCCTCCTCCGGCCGTCGAGCACGTCCGCCTCCTCGGCTGGACCGGCCGCCCGACGGTGCCGCTGCCCGGTGGCGCCCACGAGCCCGCGTGGAGCGGACGCGACGTCGCTGACGCCCTCTCCGCCGCCGCCACGGCCGCCACCGCCACCTGGCGGGTGCGCGACCTGGCAGCCACGCCGTCGTCCACCAAGACCCCCGCCTGGGTGGCCCAGCAGGCCGTCGCGCTGTGCTCCGGCACGCCCGGGCTGTCGGTGACCGTCCTCGACGAGGAGGACCTGGCCGACCGCCGCGCGGGCGGGCTGCTCGCCGTCGGTGCCGCCTCGCAGCACCCGCCGTGCCTCGTGCGCGTCGACTGGACGCCCCGCACGCCCACCACCACCCGGCGCGCCGTGCTCGTCGGCAAGGGCATCACCTACGACACCGGCGGCCTGGCCCTGAAGCCCCGCGAGTCGATGGTCGCCATGAAGACCGACATGGCCGGCGCCGCGGTGGTGCTCGCCACCGTCGTCGCCGCGGCCGAGTCCGGCCTGCCCCGCCCCGTCACCGCGCTGCTGCCGCTGGCCGAGAACTCCCTCGGCGCAGCGTCCTACCGCCCCGGAGACGTCATCCGCGTCCTCGGCGGGACCACCGTCGAGGTCGACAACCCCGACGCCGAGGGCCGCCTGGTGCTCGCCGACGCCCTCGCCCTGGCCGACGCCGAGCTCGACCCCGAGCTGGTCGTCGACGTCGCCACCCTCACCGGTGCCGCCACCGTGGGCCTGGGCCGCCAGCACGCCGCGCTCTACACCGCCGACGACGACCTGGCGGACCGCCTCGCCGCCGCCGGCGAGGAGACCGGCGAGCGGGTGTGGCGCATGCCCCTGGTCGAGGAGTACCGCGCCGGGCTCGACTCCGACGTCGCCGACCTGCGGCACGTGCCCTCCAGCCCCTCCCCGGGCGCGGGCTCGGTGACCGCGGCGCTGTTCCTGCGCGAGTTCACCGGCGGCCGCCGCTGGGCCCACCTCGACATCGCCGGGGTCGGCCGGTCCGACGCGGCCTCCCACGAGGTGCCCAAGGGCGCCACCGGCTGGGGCGCCCGCGTGCTCCTGCGCCTCCTGCAGGACCTGCCGTGATGCCCGGCGGCGGCTCGCCCGCCCCCCGCTCCGCGGCACCGCCCCCGGTCTCCCCGGTGGCTCCCCGCCGCGCTCCGGGAGCCCCCACCGGCGGCCCCAAGGCCACCAGCTGGCAGTACGCCGAGCACTTCGTGCCCGAGTCCGAGGCGGTCGAGCGGGCCCGCACCCGCGCCCGCGAGCTCGGCATCAGCGCCGTCGGCAACGGGGCAGGGGCGCTGCTGGCCACCCTCTGCGCCGCCGTCGACGCGCGCGCCGTCGTCGAGGTGGGCACGGGGGCGGGCGTCTCGGGGCTGTGGATGCTCGGCGGCATGCCTCCCGAGGGCGTGCTGACCACCATCGACGTCGAGTCCGACCACCTGCGGGCCGCCCGCACCGCCTTCGCCGAGGTCGGCGTCCGCAGCGGCCGCATCCGGGGGATCACCGGGCGCGCCGTCGACGTGCTGCCGCGCCTCACCGAGGGCGGCTACGACCTGGTGCTCCTGGACGCCGACCCGCTCGGCGCCGACGCCTACCTCGAGCGCGCGGTGCGCCTGCTGCGCCCCGGCGGCGTGGTGGCGCTGCACGGTGCGCTGTCCGCCGACCGCGCCGGCGACCCCGCCCAGCGCGACCCGGTCACCACCGCCGTGCGCGAGCTCTCCCGCGCGCTGCGCTCCTCGCCCGACCTGCTGCCCGCGCTGGTCCCCAGCAGCGAGGGGCTGCTGGTGGCGGCCCGCCGCCGCTGAGCCGCGCCGCCCACCCGTCGAGCACCCGTCGCGCAGCCGCCGTCCGCTGGACGTGACGGCGGTCACACCCGTTCCCCAGGCCCTTCGCAGCCGGGAGCGCCACAGTGGGGGAGTGGCAGCGCACGTCGGACCCCAGGACCCCCCGGTGCCCACCGCGCCGGGAGAGGCGTGGGTGGCCCCGACGTGGGACGCGCTGGTGCGCGAGCACTCGGCCCGCGTGCGCCGGCTGGCGTTCCGCCTGACGGGCGACCGCGACGACGCCGACGACCTCACCCAGGAGGTCTTCGTGCGCGTCTTCCGCTCCCTGGACTCCTACCGGCCCGGGACCTTCGAGGGCTGGCTGCACCGCATCACCACCAACCTCTTCCTCGACCAGGCGCGCCGGCGGCGCCGGCTGCGGTTCGACGCCCTCACCGAGGAGATCGCCGCGCGCCTGCCCGACCGCGGCGCCGGCCCCGAGCGGGCCTTCGAGGCCGGCCGCTTCGACGTCGACGTGCAGGCCGCGCTCGACCGGCTCTCACCCGACTTCCGCGCGGTGGTCGTGCTGGCCGACGTGGAGGGGCTCACCTACGAGGAGGTCTCGGAGGTGCTGGGCCTGAAGATGGGCACGGTCCGCTCGCGGCTCTCCCGGGCGCGCGCCCAGCTGCGCCGACACCTCGAGCACCGGGCGCCGCAGCCGCGCGGTCACCGCCCCGCGGCGCGGCCGGCACCGCGGGTCCTCGGGGGTCCCGGGCGGGTCCTCCCGCTGACCGGCTGAGGCGTCCGACGCCCTCCCGGCAGGGCCGGGTGTGCGCGGTCTGGCACGCCCTCGTCGCCGACGGGGGCAGGATGGTGGGTGGTGGGCGCTGTCCGGCGCCCCGGGGAGCGGAGGCAACCGCGTGTTCGGCATCAACCCCGGCGAGTTCGCGGTGCTGCTGCTCGTCGTCCTCATCGTCGTCGGCCCCGAGCGGCTCCCGGGCTACGCCCAGCAGCTCGGCAAGATGGTGCGCGAGGGCCGCAGGATGGCCATGGGCCTGCGGGAGCAGGTCCGCGGCGAGCTGGGCCCGGAGTTCGACGACGTCGACTGGACCAAGCTCGACCCGCGCCAGTACGACCCGCGCCGCATCATCCGCGAGGCGCTGACGGACACGCTCGAGGACGACGAGCCAGCCACCAAGCCCGTCAGCAGCGGTGGGCCCACCGCCGCGGCCGCCGGCGCCGGTGCTGCCGGCGCGGTGGCCGGCGCTGCGAGCAGCAGGCCCGCCAGCGCGGCCTCCCCGGCGGCGGCCGCGGCCGTCGGCAGGTCCGCCGAGGGCGCGGACGCCAGCGACCCCTCGACCGCTCCCTCCGCGGAGGCCTCCTCAGGCGCCGCGGCGGACGCGCCTGCAGGCGGCTCCGCGGCGCCCGCCGAGGACGGCGCCGCGGCACCTGCCGTGCCGCAGGCCCGGACGTCCTCCGGCGCAGCGATCGACCTCGAGGCCACCTGACCCGGACCCTCCACCCCGCGGGCGGGGGACCGCGCGACCCGGGGGACCGGGCTCAGACGGGGACGACGCCGAGCGGGCGGCCCGCCAGCCCCCGGGAGCGGTGACCCAGCCGGCGCGCCAGCGCGGACAGCGCCTGCGCGGCCTCCGAGCCGGGGTCGGCGAGCACCACGGGCAGGCCGCCGTCGCCGCCCTCGCGCACCTTCACGTCCATCGGCACCTGCGCCAGCAGGGGCACGTCCGCGCCGCTCTCGCGGGAGAGCCGCTCGGCCACGGCCGCGCCACCGCCCGCGCCAAACAGCTCCAGGCGGGAGCCGTCGGGCATCGTCATCCAGCTCATGTTCTCGACCACGCCCACCACGCCCTGGCCGGTGCGCGCGGCGAGGCCGCCGGATCGGTGGGCGACGTCGGCCGCGGCGGGCTGCGGCGTGGTGACCACGAGCAGCTCCGAGCCCGGCAGGAGCTGCGCGGCGCTGATGGGGACGTCGCCGGTGCCCGGGGGCATGTCGAGGAGCAGCACGTCGAGGTCGCCGAAGTGCACCTCGGTGAGGAACTGCTGCAGCGCGCGGTGCAGCAGCGGGCCGCGGTGCATGACGGGCTGGCCGTCGGGGACCACCATCCCCATCGAGATCACCTTGACGCCGTGCGCGACCGGGGGGATCACGAGGTCGTCGACCTTGGTGGGCCGCGTGGTGCAGCCGAGCATCGCCGGCACGGAGAAGCCGTGGACGTCGGCGTCGACCAGGCCGACGCGCAGGCCGTCGCGCGCCATGGCGACGGCGAGGTTCACCGTCAGCGTCGACTTGCCGACCCCGCCCTTGCCGGAGGCCACGCAGTACACCCGGGTCAGCGACCCGGGCCGCGCGAAGGGGACCTCCCGCTCGCCGTCGGCCCCCGCGGGGCCCCGCAGCACGGTGCGCAGGCGGGTGCGCTGCTCGGCGTCCATGACGCCCAGGTCGACCCGGACCGCCCGCACCCCGGGGACGGTGCTGACGGCGGCGGTGACGTCGCGCTCGAGGGTGTCGCGCATCGGGCAGCCCGACGTCGTCAGCAGCACCTCGACCAGCACCGCGCCGGTGGCGGAGACCTCCAGGCCGCCGACCATGCCCAGGTCGGTGATGGGACGGCGGATCTCGGGGTCGAGGACGGTCGCGAGCGCGGCGCGGACGGCCGCCTCGTCGGGTGCGGACCCGCTGCCCGGGCCACCGCCGGTGCCGGCGGGGGCCGGGACCGTCGGCGCAGCGGGCTGGCGGCGCAGGAAGCTCACCCCACGAGGGTAGGCAGCAACCGCTCACAGCCGCGCGAGCAGGCCCTCGGCCGAGGCCACCGCCCGCTGCTGCTCGGCGGTCAGGCCGCCCTCGCCCGCGCCGCGGCTGCGCAGCCACACCAGCCCGCCGTCACCGTCGGTGCGCCAGGTCTGGCGGTCGACGCCCGCCCGGTCACCCCCGCCGGCGTCCCCGCCACCGGCACCGCCGTACCAGCCGTCGTCGTCGTCGCGCCACCCGATGGTGACGAGCACGTCGTCGCCGTCGGCCGTGGCGACGCACTCGGACAGGTCGGCGCGGGTGGTGCGGTAGCTGGTGTCGGAGTCACCGGGCCAGGTCAGCGGGTACCGGGTGTCGCAGTCGACGGCGGGGAAGAGGGACGGGACCACCTCGTCCGGCTCGGACGGGGGCAGGCGCAGCGCCACCCTGACGGTCGCGGTGCCGTCCGCCTCGACGACCTGGAGCCGCCCCGTCCAGACGACGTCGGCGCCGTCCCCGGCCTCCGAGGCGGTTCCGGGGGCCGACCTCCCGCCCCCCGCTCCCGCGGTGAGCTCCACCGGGGACGCGAGCTCGGCGCCGGAGGCGCGGACGGCCTCGGCCAGGCGGTCCTCGAGGCGCTCCTGGGGCGTCCTCAGCGCCGACGAGGCCGCGACGACGACGCCGGTCAGCGCGGCGGCCCCTCCCAGCACGGCGAGGGCCACCCACCGGCGCCGCCAGCGGGGCCGCCGCGGCGGTGGCTCCCAGGGGGTGTCGAGGTCGAGCTCCTCCAGCCCGTCGAGCCCGTCGAGGTCGTCGGAGGCGCTGTCGAGCGCTCCTGCTCCCTGCGACCGGCTCGGTGCCACGCCCGCTCCCTCGGTGCCCGCGCGCCCCGCGGCGGCGGACCCGTCGAGGCTAGCTCCAGCCGGCCGGTGCGGCCCGTCCGCCGTCGGGCGGGCCGAAGCTCAGCACGCCGGGCAGCGTCGCCGGCACCGCGGCCGGAGGGGCCGGCTGGTCCTCGGGGTGGGGGCTCGGCGCGACGTCCAGCGGCGGGTGCGCCGGTCGCAGCTCGCGACCGGCCACCGGGACGGCGCACCACGGGCAGCACGACCACTCCCCGCGCAGGGGGCGGTGGCAGGAGGTGCACCCCTCGGGCTGCTGGCTGGTGCCGCACCACGGGCAGGCGACCATCCCCTCCTCCACGGGGCGCTCGCAGGAGCGGCACGCCACCGGGGCGGCGTCGTCAGAGGCGGTGACGCGCAGCGCCTCCTCGAACGTGGTCTGGCCGGCCATCGCCTTCCGGACGGCGGACTCGCGCAGCGACACCATGCCGCGCTGGGCGGCGGCCTCGGAGACGGCGGCCTCGCGGGGGTCGGCGATGAGGACGCGGCGCAGCTCGGCGTCGACCTCGAGGACCTCGTAGACGGCCGTGCGGCCGCTGTAGCCGGTGCCACCGCACTCGGGGCAGCCGGTGCCCTGCCGCGGGGTCGCGCCCTCCAGGTCGTGGGGGTGCAGGCCGAGGCCCGCGAGCACCGCGGCCGGCGGGTCGTAGGGCGCGGCGCAGCCGCCGCAGGGGCGCCGCACCAGGCGCTGGGCGACGGCCGCGGTCAGCGAGGAGGCCACCAGGAACGGCTCCACCCCCATGTCGACCAGGCGGGTCAGCGCCGCGACGGCGGAGTTGGTGTGCAGGGTCGTCAGCACGAGGTGGCCGGTGAGCGAGGCCTTCAGCGCCAGCTCGGCCGTCTCGGAGTCGCGCACCTCGCCGACCAGCACGATGTCCGGGTCCTGGCGCAGCACCGATCGCAGGCCGGCCTGGAAGGTCATGCCCGTCTTGGTGTTGACCTGCACCTGGGTGATGCCCGGCAGCTGCACCTCGACGGGGTCCTCGAGGGTCACGATGTTCTTCTCGGGCGTCAGCACCTCCGACAGCGCCGAGTACAGCGTGTTCGTCTTGCCCGAGCCGGTGGGGCCGGTGATGAGGACCAGCCCCTGGGGCACGGACAGCGCCCGGCGGAAGACGTCGAGCTGCTCGGCCTCGAAGCCGAGGGAGTCGAGGTCGGGCACCGCGTCACCGCGGGTGAGCAGGCGGATGACGACCTTCTCGCCGTGCAGCGTCGGCAGCGTCGAGACGCGGCAGTCGAAGGCGGACCCGTCGACGATGACGCGGCTGCGCCCGTCCTGCGGCACGCGGCGCTCGGCGATGTCCAGGTTCGACATGATCTTCATGCGGCTGATGACCGGGCCCGCGGCGCGCTTGGAGGCGCTCATGACCTCGCGGAGCATGCCGTCGACGCGGAACCTCACCCGCAGCTCGTCGCGCTGGGTCTCGACGTGGATGTCGGAGGCGCGGGCGCGCACGGCGTCGGACAGGATCCGGTTGACGAGCCGGACGACGGGGGAGTCCTCGTCGGTCACCGAGGCGTCGGACTCGAGGTTCGCCGAGCCCAGGTCGAGGGCGGCCCCGGCGTCCTCCACCTCCGCGGCCGAGGAGCGGTCCTGGCCGAGCGACCAGGCCCGCGCCAGCTGCTCGCGCACCTGGGACTCGGTGGCCACCGTGACGACGAGGTCGCCCGAGCCGGTGTGGAGGCGCACGTCGTCGAGCGCGAGCACGTTGGTGGGGTCGGCGACGGCGACGACGAGCCCGGTGCGCGTGCGCTCCAGCGGCACCACGCGGGTGCGCTCGGCGACCGCCTGGGGCAGCAGGCGCACGACCTCGGGGTCGGGGACCATGCGCGTCAGGTCGACGACGGTCAGGCCCAGCTGGTCGGCCAGCGCCCGCGCGATGGTGCGCTCGTCGGCGATGCCGCTGTGCACCAGGAGCTCGCCCAGGCGGCGGCGGCGCCCCGGGGGGCCGCTCTGCTGGCCGGCGAGCACGTCGGACAGCTGCGCGGGCGTCAGGACGCCGGCGTCGACGAGGACGTCGCCGAGGCGGCGTCGCTGCAGGGACTGCAGCGACGAGAGCGTCGCCGTCGCGGGGCGGTGCTGGGTCACCCCGGGGACATCGGCACGCGGACGGGCCCGGTTGAGCCCTCCGCCTGCTCGTGCTGCTCCTCGTCGTCCTCGGGCTCGGGGTCGGGCCGCTCGGGGCCCGCGCCGCGCGGGCGGCCCTTGCCCCGGCCCTTCTCGCGGGCCCGGTCGCGGGTGCGCTCGACCGGGCGGTCCAGGCGGCCGTCGTCGTCGTCCCGACGGGCGTCGGCGGCGAGCAGCTCGACCTCCTCGAGCAGCGCCCGCAGCTCCGAGCGCACGAAGTCGCGGGTGGCCACCTCGCCGACGGCCAGGCGCAGGGCGGCCACCTCGCGGGCGAGGTACTCCGTGTCGGCGAGGTTCCGCTCGGCGCGCTGGCGGTCCTGCTCGAGGCCGACGCGGTCGCGGTCGTCCTGGCGGTTCTGCGCCAGCAGGATCAGCGGCGCCGCGTAGGAGGCCTGCAGCGACAGGATCAGCGTCAGCAGCGTGTAGTTGAGGGCGCGGGGGTCGAACTGCGCCGACTCCGGGGCGTAGGTGTTCCACAGCAGCCACACGACGACGAAGATCGTCATGTACAGCAGGAACTGCGGCGTCCCCATGAAGCGGGCGAAGCCCTCGGACAGGCGCCCGAAGCCCTCGGCGTCCATCCTCGGGACGCGGGGCCTGCGCGGGGCCAGGCGGCGGCGCTTCTCGCGGGGCTGGTCGAGCGCGGACTCCCGGCGGCGGCCCTCGCGCTCCTCAGCCACGGCCCTGGCCCTTCGTGCGGTCGCCCTTCGCGGTGACGACGGCGATCGGTCCGGTGGCGTCGAGGGCCTCGACGGTGTCCTCCTCGTCGATCTCGCGCCAGTCGTCGGGCAGGAGGTGGTCGAGGACGTCGTCGACGGTCACGACGCCCAGCAGGCGCCGCTTCTTGTCGGCCACCGGCAGGGACACCAGGTCGTAGGTGGCCAGCCGGCGGGTCACGACGGCGAGCGGCGTGTCCACCGACAGCGGCTCGATCTCGGTGTCGATCAGCCCGCCGATCGACTCGTGCGGGGGCTCGCGCAGCAGCCGCTGGAGGTGCACGACGCCCAGGAGCTTGCCCGTGGGCGTCTCCGTCGGCGGGCGCACCACGTAGATGGCGGCGGCCAGCGTGTAGGGGACGTCCGGACGCCGGACGGTGGCCAGGGCCTGCGCCACCGTCGCCTCCGGGCTCATGACCACCGGCTCGGTGGTCATCAGGCCGCCGGCGGTGTCGCCCTCGTAGGCCAGCAGGCGGCGCACGTCGCGCGCGTCCTCGGGCTCCATGAGGCGCAGCAGCTGCTCGGCGGCCTCGTCGGTGAGCTCGGAGAGCAGGTCGGCGGCGGCGTCGGGCTCCATCTCGGCCAGCACGTCCGCGGCGCGCTCGCGGCCCAGGGCCGCGAGCACCTGCACCTGGTCGTCGTCGGGGAGCTCCTGGACCACGGCGGCCAGGCGCTCGTCGTCCAGCTCCGCGGCCAGCTCGACCCGGCGCTTGCGCGGCAGGTCGTGGAGCATGTCGGCGATGTCGGCCGGCTTCATCTCCAGCAGCGAGGCGGCCAGCAGCACGGCGCCCTGCTCCTGGGGCGTGCCGAACAGGCCGGCGGCGTCGTGGACGTCGATCAGGGCGGTGCTGCCCTTGCGGCGCCCGAGGCCCTTCTTGCGGCTGCCCGGCACGGCCTCGCGCACGAAGAGGCGGGTGACCTCCCAGTCGCGGTTGCGGGCCTGCTCGAGCGCCACGTCCTCGACGGTCGCCTCGACGGCGCCCTCGACGTCGCCCCCGTGCACCGCGCGCGCGGCCGCGCCCGTCAGCTCGACCTCCCTGTCGAACAGGTCGGTGAGCACCAGGACCTCGGCCTCGCGCTGCTCGAACCGGCGGGTGTTGAGGTCGTCGGTGGTGATGACCTGGCCGGTGTCCATGCTCGTCACCCGCGACATGGGCACGAAGACGCGCTTCTTGCCGGCGACCTCGACCACCAGGCCGGCCGCCCGGGGCCTGCGGGCCGCCCGGGGGACGACGACGACGTCGCGCACGCGCCCCACGCGGTCACCCACGGGGTCGAAGACGGGCAGGCCCGCCAGGCGTGCGACGAAGACCCTGGTCGGTGCGCCGCTCACGTGGACGGAGCGTAGCCGCGGGTGGGGCGCCCGGTCCTGGGCGCCGCCGGACGGCGGCTGCGGAGGGGGTGGGAAGTCGCTGGGACGGGTGCAGCCGGCGGTGCGACGCAGCGCGCCCCCGGGGCGGCCCAGCGCCGACCTGCGAGGTGGGGTGTGTCGATCTAGCGTGGTCGCATGGCTTCCAACCACTACGGCGTCCCGGGTCTCGGCGAGAGCGACAGCGCGAAGGTCGCCGAGTCCCTCCAGGACCGGCTGCACGCCCTGAACGACCTCCACCTGACCCTCAAGCACATCCACTGGAACGTGGTGGGCCCGCACTTCATCGCGGTGCACGAGATGCTCGACCCGCAGGTCGACACCGTCCGCGAGTTCGCCGACCAGGTCGCCGAGCGCATCGCGACCCTGGGCGGCTCTCCGATCGGGACCCCCGGCAAGCTCGTCGAGCAGCGCTCCTGGAACGAGTACTCCATCGGCCGCGCCGGCGCGATCGAGCACCTCGGCGCCCTCGACCTGGTCTACCAGGGCGTGATCTCCAGCCACCGCGAGGCGATCGAGCTCGCCGGTGACCTCGACCCGATCACCGAGGACCTGCTCATCGGCCAGTCCGGCCAGCTCGAGCAGTACCACTGGTTCGTGCGCGCCCACCTCGAGAACGCCGGTGGCGAGCTGTCGACCTCGGGCGCGGACTCCGAGCGCGAGGCCACGGTGCTGGCCGAGGCCGGCGCCGACGAGACGGTCTGACGCCCGTGACCGCCGCACCGCAGGCCGCCTGATGTCCGGCACCAACCCGCTGGCCGGCGTCCGCGCCGGCATCCCGGCGCTGCCCTCGGGCAGCGAGGTCGCCTCCTACGCCACCTACCTGGAGGCCCAGAAGGCGGTCGACCACCTCTCCGACGAGGGGTTCCCGGTCCAGCACGTCAGCATCGTCGGCACCGACCTGCGCAGCGTCGAGCGCGTCACCGGGCGGCTGTCGTACGCCCGGGTCGCTCTCGCCGGAGCCCTGTCGGGCCTGTGGTTCGGCGGGTTCGTCGGGCTGCTGTTCGTGCTCTTCCCGGGCGGCTCGGGGAACCTGTTCCTCGCGGCCCTGCTCATCGGAGCCGGCTTCGGCATGCTGTTCGGGGTCGTGAGCTTCGCCCTCACCCGGGGCCGTCGCGACTTCAGCTCGGTCAACGCGATCCTCGCCTCGCGCTACTCGGTCATCTGCGCCGACGCCGAGGCGGGCCGGGCCCGCCAGCTGCTCCAGGGCCTGGAGGGCGTGCGTCCGCTGCAGCGCGACGCCGGCCCCCTGGCCTGAGCACCACCTCGACGACGCCGGACGACGGAGGAGGCCCGGACCGCAGCTGCGGTCCGGGCCTCCTCCGTCGTCGGGCGCCCCGGCGCTCGGGCCGGGGCGCCGCGCGGGTCAGCGCAGCGACGCCATCCACGCCTCGACGTCGTCGGGGGTCCGGGGGAGCGCCGCGGACAGGTTGGTGCACCCGTCCTCGGTGACGAGCACGTCGTCCTCGATGCGCACGCCCGTGCCGCGCAGCTCCTCGGGCACCAGCTCGTCGTCGGCCTTGAAGTACAGGCCCGGCTCGATGGTGAAGACCATGCCCGGCACCAGCTCGGCGTCGAGGTACATCTCGCGCCGCGCCTGGGCGCAGTCGTGCACGTCCAGGCCCAGGTGGTGCGACGTGCCGTGCACCATCCAGCGGCGGTGCTGCCCGCCCGTGGCCGGGTCGAGGGCCTCGGCGGCGCTCACCGGCAGCAGCCCCCACTCCTCCAACCGCGCGGCGATGACCTCCATGGCCGCGGCGTGCAGGTCGCGGAACCGCGAGCCCGGCCGCGCGACGGCGAAGGCGGCGTCGGCGGCGTCGAGGACCGCCTGGTAGACGCGCCGCTGGGGCTCGGTGAAGACGCCGTCGACCGGCAGGGTGCGCGTCACGTCAGCGGTGTACAGCGAGACGGCCTCGACGCCGGCGTCGACCAGCACCAGCTGGCCCGGGCGCACGGCGCCGTCGTTGCGGATCCAGTGCAGCGTGCACGCGTGGGGGCCGGCCGCGGCGATGGTCTCGTAGCCGACGCCGTTGCCCTCCCGGCGCGCGACGCCCTCGAAGGCCGACTCCACCACCCGCTCGCCGCGCTCGTGCCGCACCGCCGCCGTCAGGGACCTGACGACGTCGGCGAAGCCGGAGGCGGTCGCCGCCACGGCGTCGCGCAGCTGCTCCACCTCCCAGGCGTCCTTGACCAGCCGCAGCTCCGACAGCGCCTCGGCGAGCGCCGCGTCACCCGCCTCGTCCTCGTCGGGGGAGCGGACGTCGGCGCCGACCAGCAGCGCCTCGACCCCCGGGTCGGCCCCGGGGACGACGCGCACCCGTCCGCCGGGGGCGGGGAGGGCCGCCACGAGGGCGGCGGCGAGGCCGTCGACGTGGCGGCACGCCAGACCGAGCTCAGCCTCGAGGTCCGCCAGCGACGGGCGCACCCCCACCCAGAACTCGCCGTAGCGGGCGTCGGCCCAGAACTCGTCGTCCGTGCGCTCCGCCCGGGGACGGAAGAACAGCTGCGCCTCGTGGCCGCCGCCGGCCAGGGGCTCCAGCACCAGGACCGCGTCGGGCTCGCGGTCGGCGCCCAGACCGGTGAGGTGGGCGAACGCCGAGTGCGGGCGGAAGCGGTAGTCGGTGTCGTTGCTGCGCACCTTCAGCGGACCCGCGGGCAGCACCAGGCGGTCGCCGGGGAAGGCGGCGCTGACGCGCTCGCGGCGCGCCGCGGCCCACGGAGCCGCGGCCAGGCGCTCCGGCGGCGCCGGACGGGGGGCCCAGCCGCCGGCGATGAAGTCGCGGAAGGCCTGGGAGCTGGGCCGCTGGCTGCGGTTGGAGCCGCGGTCGGCGAGCCGCTGCTCCTCGTCCTCGGACGGGAGGGGCCGGTCGACGGCCTCGGGGGTGCTCGTGGCCTCGCTCATGGGGCGATCCTCCCACCGGGTCGCGACACCACCGAGACGCAGCCGAGCCACCCGGGCGTCATCCGCTCGACGCGAGGGCGTCGGTTGTGTCCCGCTTCGTCCGCGTCCATGCTGGGACCTCCGCCGCTCCTCCCCGCAGGGGGGACGGCAGGTGCGAGGGGGGTCGCATGAGGTCAGGCGGTCGCGCGCGCGCGTCCGGGCCGCGCAGGCCGGGGTCCACCGCGGCCCTGTGCGCGGTGGCGGTGGCAGCGACGTCGGTGGTGGCCGCCTCGGGGGTGCTGGAGCCGGAGAGCCGCGAGGTCGTGCTCGTGGCCCCCGCGTCCGACACCGCGTCCGCGCCCGCCGCGTCGTCGGCCTCCGGGGCTGAGGTGCCCGCGAGCGAGCAGGTCGTGCCCCTCGTGGCCGCCGCACCCGTGCCGACCGTCGCCGAGCCCAGCGCCACCCCCGAGCCGACCTCGTCGGGCGACGGGCGGCCGGCTCCCGGGCCCGTCGTGCCGCAGGGCGCCTCGAAGGGCGTCCCGGAGCGCGTGCTCGCCGCGTACCGCGCCGCCGCGGACCGCACCGCCGTCACCGACGCGAGCTGCCGCATCCCCTGGGAGCTGCTGGCAGGCATCGGCAAGGTGGAGTCGGGCCACGCCGCCGGCGGCCGGGTCGACGCCGACGGACGCACCACCACGCCCATCCGCGGTCCCCTCCTCGACGGCAGCCTCTCGGGCACGGCCGTCATCACCGACAGCGACGGCGGCAGCCTCGACGGCCACGCCGCCCACGACCGCGCCGTCGGCCCCATGCAGTTCCTGCCCGGCACGTGGCGAGCGTGGGGCGCTGACGCGGACGGCGACGGCATCGCCGACCCGGACGACGTCGACGACGCCGCCCTCGGCGCCGCCCGCTACCTCTGCGCTAGCGGCGCGGACCTCTCCACGCCGGAGGGCCAGCTCGCCGCCCTGTGGCGCTACAACCGCTCGGCCCCCTACGCCGCGACGGTCATGGGCTGGGCCCAGGCGTACCGCGAGGGCCTCACCTCGCTGCCCGCCCTTCCCGTGCCCGACCCGGTCGTCATCGCCGCGCCGGAGCCGGCCCCGGCTCCCGAGCCCGCGCCGCCGGTGGCCGAGGAGCCTGCCGCTCCGCCCGTGGAGGCGTGCCCGGCGCCGACCGCCGAGCCGACGGGTGAGCCGACGGGTGAGCCGACCGCCGAGCCGACGGGTGAGCCGACCGCCGAGCCGACGGGTGAGCCGACCGCCGAGCCGACGGGTGAGCCGACCGCCGAGCCGACGGGTGAGCCGACCGCCGAGCCGACGGGTGAGCCGACCGCCGCCGCCTGCGCGACCGCTGCGGCGAGTGCCGAGCCCACGGCGCAGGCCACCGCCGCGGCGGAGCCGACGGCCCAGGCCACCGCCACTGCGGAGACGACGGCAGAGCCGACGGCCACGGCCGAGCCGACGGTCACGGCTGAGGCCACAGCGGATCCGACGGCCCAGGCGACCGCTGAGGCCGCAGCAGAGCCCACTGCCAGTGCCTGCCCGGCGGTGGAGCCGTCAGCCGAGCCGTCCGGTGAGCCCTCGGCCGAGCCGACCCAGGAGGCCACGGCGGCGGGCGACCCATCGTCGACCTCGACGCCGTCCTGCTGCCCCGACGACCCGGACCACGCGTCGCACGACGGCGAGCACCACGACCACCACGACGCCGCGTCCGACCCGACCGCCTGCGAGCAGCCGAGCGGCGAGGCCCGCGAGGAGCACACCGGCGCCTGAGCGCCCGGAGGTGATCGCGCCTACGCTTCCTCAGTGCTCATCGACCTGCACACCCACTCCACGGCCTCCGACGGGACAGACAGCCCCGCCGGCCTCGTCGTCGCCGCCGTCGAGGCGGGTGTCCAGGCCCTGGCCATCACCGACCACGACACCACCGCCGGCTGGGCGCGGGCGGGGGAGCAGGCCGAGGTGAGCGGTGTGCTGCTGGTGCCGGGCGCCGAGGTCTCCTGCCGCGTCCGCGGGGTGACGGTGCACCTGCTCAGCTACCTGCACGACCCCGCCGAGCCGGTGCTCTCCGAGACGCTGGCCGCCTCCCGCGACATCCGCCTCAGCCGGGCCCGCACCATGGCGGAGCTGCTGGGCCGCGACTTCCCCATCACCTGGGAGGACGTCCTCGCCCAGGCCGCGCAGGGCGCCACGGTGGGGCGCCCGCACGTCGCCGACGCGCTGGTGGCCGCGGGCGTCGTCGCCGACCGCGACGAGGCCTTCGCGGGGCTGCTCGCCGACGGGTCGCCGTACGTCGTCCACCACGGCGCTCCCCACCCCGTCGTCGCGGTGCAGCGGGTGCGCGCCGCCGGCGGCGTGCCCGTCATCGCGCACGCGCTGGCCGCCGCCCGCGGCAAGGTCGTCGGCGAGGACGTGCTGGAGGAGATGGTCGCCGCCGGCCTGGCCGGGGTGGAGGTCGACCACCGCGACCACACCGCGGCCGACCGCGAGTGGCTCCGGGGGTTCGCCCGCGCCCACGACCTGGTGACGACGGGGTCGAGCGACTACCACGGCACGGGCAAGCAGAACCGGCTCGCCGAGAACAGCACGAGCCCCGACGACCTGCACCGCCTGCTCGCGCAGGCCTCGGGCACCCGCCCGTTCGGAGAGCTCGGGGCGCTGGCGTGAGCGCGGCGGGCCAGGGCGGCCAGGGGGTGCTGCCGGGCATGCCTCAGCGGCTCTTCTCCTGCACCCCCACGAAGCTCGCGGCCTTCGAGGACTGCCCCCGCCGCTACCGCTTCAGCTACCTCGACCGCCCGAGCCCGCCGCGGGGGCCGGCGTTCGCCCACACCAGCGTGGGCGCCGCCGTGCACAACGCCCTCGCGCGCTGGTGGGACGAGCCGCTGGCCCGCCGCACCCCCCAGCGCGCCGCGGAGCTGGTGGCGGGCGCCTGGACGCCGTGGACGACGGCCGGCTTCCGCGACGCCGCGCAGTCCGAGGAGCACCGCCGCCGCTCGCAGGAGGCGGTGGCCGCCTACGCCGAGCGCCTCGACCCGACCGCCGAGCCCGTCGGCGTCGAGCGGACCGTGGCCGCCCCGACCCAGCGCCTCGCCTTCTCCGGCCGCGTCGACAGGATCGACCGCCGCCCCCGCGAGGACGGTGACGGCGACGAGCCCGTCGTCGTCGACTACAAGCTCGGCCGTCGGGCCCCGGACGACGACGACGCGCGCTCCTCGCTGGCCCTGGGGCTGTACGCCGTGGCGGTCTCGCGCACCCTGCGCGCCCGGTGCCGGCGCGTCGAGCTGCACCACGTGCCGACCGGCTCCGTGGCGGTGGCGGAGCACACCGACGCCTCGCTGGAGCGCGTCGTGCGCCGGGCCGAGTCGATCGCCAGCGACGCCGTGCGGGCGCAGGCGGCGCTGGACGCCGGGGCCGACCGCGACGAGGCGTTCCCCGCCACGCCCTCGGCGCTGTGCTCCTGGTGCGACTTCCGCCCGTCGTGTCCAACGGGGCAGCGGTCGGCGCCCGCCAAGGAGACCTGGGCGGCGCTCGAGCCCCTCGCCTGAGGGCCTCGCGCGCTCGGGCGCCTCAGGCGGCGCGACCCGCCATGCGCGCCACTGCTCGCTTGCGGTGCTCGGAGGGCTCAACGCCCGGCACCCGGCCCTCGGAGCGCAGCAGCGCTGCGCGGAGCGCGCGCAGACCCGCTGTCGTCGCGGCGTCGGTGGGCGCGGTGGCCAGCTCGGGGAGCGCGAACATCCGCCGCGCCCACGCCGGCAAGGAGGCCATGGCCAGCCCGGAGACGCCCAGCCAGACCGGGACGGCCGGCGTGGTCAGCACCACCCTCGGGGCCATGGGCGGCGCCACGATGTAGGAGGCCGCCTCGCGCGCCTCCCGCGTGACCGCCAGGTGCGGCCGGACCTCGGTGAAGTAGTCGTCCAGGTCTCCGCGGCTCGCCGGCACGACCTCCCGGCGGACGCCCACCAGCTCGGCGGAGACCACCTGCTCGGCCACGTAGCGGTCGGCGTCGTCGCTGCTCAGCGGCTGCGACGGTGCCCGGCCGCGCGAGACGACGTCGAGGATGCTCTCCACCAGCGCGCAGTGGATCCACAGCAGCAGGTCCTCGTCGTCGGCGCCGTACTCCAGCCCCGTCGCCGGGTCGGTGCCGCGGATCCGGGCGTGGATGCCGCGCACCACCGCCGCAGCCCGCTCGGCCTCCTGCCGCGAGCCGAACGTCGTGGTGTCGACGTACTCACCGGTGCGGTGCAGGCGGCCCCACGTCTCCTCCTTGAACCGCGACCGCGTGGCCACCACGTGCATCGCGAGGGGGTGCAGCGCCTGCAGCAGCAGCGCCCGCAGGCCGGCGGGGCCCACCAGCGGGTCGGTGTGGAGGCGCCACGTCACGCTGTCCGGGCCGAAGAAGCCGTCGTCCTGCACCCCACCAGCGTCCGCCGCCACCGGGGAGCGCGCGACCCGGGGGTCGCGCGTCCCTCAGGGGACGGGGACGACGCGGGCCAGCACGCCCCCGTCGACGTCGACCCGGCTGGCGAGCACCGGCTGCGGGGCCACCGCCGGACCCGCGGCGACCGAGCCGTCAGCCAGGCGGAAGGCGCTGCCGTGCCACGGGCACACGAGGCACGCCTCGCCGCCCTCGCGGGTGACCTTCCCCCCGGAGAGCGGACCCGCCAGGTGGCTGCAGCTGTCGGCGAGCACGGAGACGCCGTCGGCGGTCCGCACGACGACGACGGGCACGTCGCCCACGTGCCCCTGCACCGGCTCGTCGACGACGAGCTCGTCGTAGGCGGCGACCCGGTGCCACCCCTCGGGGGCGACGTGCGGGACGTGCTCGGCGTGCGAGGCGCCCGCCGACCAGCGGTAGGACAGGTGCCCGCCGAGCGCGGCGCCCAGCGTCGCCGTGGAGACGCCCGCCACCGACAGCCACCGCGCGCTCGTCGTCCTGCCGCGCCAGCGCTGCACCAGCGAGGCGGCGAACACGGTGAGGGCTGCGTAGTTGCTGGCCGCGTGCACGAGGCCGATGCGCTGCTGGTCGGGGTGCAGCTCGGCCCAGTCGGTCAGCCCGGAGGCGACCGTGGGCAGGGTGGTCGCGATGCCGGCCGCCGCCAGGGCGGCGGACGTGGCGTCGGCGCCGTCGGCGAGGTCGTCGGGCACGAGGCCGGCCAGGGACAGCGCGTCGACGGCCGCCGCGCTCGTCCAGGACCCGACCACGACCTGCGCCAGCACCGGGTGCAGGGGGTGGCCCAGCCAGGTGCCGTGCAGGAGGTCGGCCAGCCAGCGCGGCTCGGCGGCACGGACCAGGTCGCGCACCGGGGCGGCGACGGTGTCGAGCGCCCTCCAGCGGACCGGCGCGTCGAGCAGCCGGAGCAGCAGCGGCCGCGTCGCCGCCGTGGCGGAGGGGCGCTGGTCCGGGCGGTCCGGGAACCGGTCGGTGGGGGTCGCGCTCATCGAGCGCCTCGCAGCTCGAGCATGGCGTCGATGCTGCCCCGAGGTGATGGCCCCGGCGAACCGATCACCGCCGCAGGCACTCGCCGCTCCCACGACGACCGAGGACGTCCGGCCCGGAGAGCGGGCCCGACGTCCTCGGTCGTCGCGGAGGAGGCGGGGTCAGTCGCCCGAGGTGTCGCCCGCCGGGGCGGACTGCTCGGCAGCGTCGGAGCCCTCGCCCGACGCCTCGCCCGTGCCATCACCGGCGGTCTGGCTGCGGCCGCGGCCGCGGCCACCGCGACGGCGGCGGCGGCGCGGGGCCTCCGCGGACTCCCCGGCGTCGGGGCCGTTCTCGCCGGCCCCGCCCGCACCGCCGGAGCGGTCGGGCAGGGCGATCTGGTCGAGGCTCGTCGGCTCGGCGCCCTCTGCCGGCGCGACCGCGTCAGCGGCCGCACCCTCGGCGCCGCCACCGCGGCGACCACGACGACGGCGGCGCTGGCGCTCACCGCCGGCCTCTCCGCCCTCGGCCCCGTCGGTGCCCTCGGTGCGCCGCGCCCGCTCGGGGCGCTCCGTGCGCTCTCCGCGCGCCGGGCGCTCGGAGCCCTCGGCGCGGGGGCCGCGCTCGGAGCCCTCGGCGCCGCGGCCAGCACGACCACCGTCGCGGCCACCACGGCCGCCGTCGCGGCCGCCGTCACGGCCGCCGTCACGCCCGCCGCGACCGCCGTCACGCCCGCCGTCACGGCCACCGCGACCGCCGTCGCGTCGTCCGGTCTCGCCGAGGTCCTCGAGGACCTCCGCGTCCAGGCCCTCGCGGGTCTGCGCGGACTTCGGCAGCCGGCCCTTGGTGCCGGCCGGGATGCTGAGCTCCTCGTACAGGTGCGGGGAAGTCGAGTAGGTCTCGACCGGCTCGGGGATGCCCAGGTCGAGGGTCCTGTCGATCATGCCCCAGCGGTGCAGGTCGTCCCAGTCGACGAAGGTCACCGCGGTGCCCGTGGCGCCCGCGCGGCCGGTGCGGCCGATGCGGTGCAGGTAGGTCTTCTCGTCCTCGGGGCACTGGTAGTTCACGACGTGCGTGACGTTGGTGACGTCGATGCCGCGGGCGGCGACGTCGGTGGCGACGAGCACGTCGACCTTGCCGTTGCGGAACGCGCGCAGCGCCTGCTCGCGGGCGCCCTGCCCGAGGTCTCCGTGGAGCGGGGCTGCGGCGAAGCCGCGGTCCATCAGCTCGTCGGCCACCTTGGCGGCGGTGCGCTTGGTGCGGGCGAAGACGATGGTCAGCCCGCGGCCCTCGGCCTGCAGGATGCGCGCCAGGACCTCGACCTTGTCCATCGCGTGGGCGCGGTAGATGAACTGGGTGGTCGCCTTGACCGTGGCGCCGTCGTCGTCGGGGTCGGCGGCGCGGATGTGCGTCGGCTGGCTCATGTAGCGGCGGGCCATGGCGACCACGGGGCCGGGCATGGTGGCCGAGAACAGCAGCGTCTGGCGCCCGGCCGGCGTCATCGACAGCAGCTTCTCGACGTCGGGCAGGAAGCCCAGGTCGAGCATCTCGTCGGCCTCGTCGAGCACGACGGCGCGGGCGGCGGCCAGGCTCAGGTGGCCCTGCTGGGCCAGGTCGAGCAGACGGCCGGGGGTGCCGACGACGACCTCGACGCCGCGCTGCAGCGCCTCGACCTGCGGCTCGAACGCGCGGCCGCCGTAGATGACCAGGACGCGGGCGGCGCGGTCGGTGGCGGCGCGCTCCAGGTCGCGGGCGACCTGGACGGCCAGCTCGCGGGTCGGGACGACGACGAGCGCCTGGGGCTTGCCCGGCAGGTCGAGGGCGTCCCAGCCCTCCTCGCCCGGGCCGACGACGCGCTGCACGACGGGCACACCGAAGCCGAGGGTCTTGCCGGTGCCGGTCTTGGCCTGGCCGATGATGTCGTGGCCGGCCAGGGCCACGGGCAGCGTCATCGCCTGGATGGGGAACGGGTGGGTGATGCCCGCCCGGTCGAGCGCCGCGACGATCGCGGGCTGCACGCCGTAGTCGGCGAAGGACTTCTGCGCCAGCACCTCGGGGGCGGGGGTCTCGACGTCGGCGTCGATGATCGCGTCCTCGGGGAGCGCCGAGCGGTCGACCTGCTCGGTCGGCTGCTCGGTCGGCTCGGGCTGCTGGGGGGTGGTGTCGGACTGGACGTCCGTGGTCTCGGGCACGCGTGGCCTCACGTCTCGGTGGCGGGGCCGTGCTGTCGGGCGTCGGGCACCGGTCAGTTCGACGGCGCTCATCGACGGGACCGCCCCGCGGCGGTTCGGCTGCCGATCGTGGCAGCGACCGGTCGACCGAGGTTGTCAGCACCCATGATACCGGCGGTCCGCGCGCGGTCCCGGCGCGGCCGCCGCCCTAGGGTGCAGGTCATGACGTCAGCACCCCCGTCCGGCGCCGACGGCGCCCTCGAAGCCGAGGTCGACCTGCTGGGCGCGCTGGCCTACGGCGAGCTCACCGGGTTCCTCCGGCTCTCGCAGGACGCGGGCTCGGCGCCGACGCTGGTGCAGACCGCTGAGCTGGGGACCCTCGCCGTCGAGGAGTTCCAGCACTACCAGCTGCTGTCCGAGCGCCTGGTGGAGCTCGGCGCCGACCCGCAGGCGGCGATGCGGCCCTTCGTGGCGGCCGTCGACGCCTACCACGAGCGCACGACCCCCAACGACTGGCTGGAGGGCCTGGTCAAGGCCTACGTCGGCGAGGGCATCGCCACCGACTTCTACCGCGAGATCGCGGCCTACGTGCCCGCTCCCACCCGCGACCTCGTGCTGCGCCTGCTCGACGAGACCAGCGGCGCGGAGTTCGTGGTGGGCGCGGTCCGCGAGGCCACCGCCCGCGACCCGCGCGTCGCCGGCCGCCTCGCCCTGTGGGGCCGCCGCCTGGTGGGGGAGGCCCTCAGCCAGGCGCAGCGGGTCGCCGCCGACCGCGACTCCCTCGCGGCGCTGCTCGTCACGGGCGGGGGAGCGGGCACCGACCTCGTGGCCGTCGGCAAGATCTTCAGCCGCATCACCGAGAACCACGTGCGCCGGATGCTCCGGCTCGGCCTCACCGCCTGACGGGCTCCCCGGGGCGCCCTGGCCCCGCGGGGCGCTGGCCCGCGAGCCACTCCGCGAAGGTGGTGCGTGCGAGCCGCGCCCCCGCACCGGGCAGCGCCTGACCGGTGCGCAGCGCGGTGCCGAACCGGCCGGGGAGCGGCACCTCGACCACGCGGCCGGGCCGCCGGGTGACGGCCAGCCAGCGGCGGGCCAGCTCGGGGACCCGCTCGACCAGGGGACCGGCGAGGTCGGCGACGGCGCCCTGCGGGGGTCCCGCGGCCAGCCGGGCGAGCTCGTCCGCGGCCTCCGCGGCGGCCAGGGGCTGGCTCGTGAAGGCGGGCACCAGGCGCACCGGTCCGGTGCGGGCGAGACCGGCGAGCACCGGCACCAGCTCGTGGAACTGGGTGGTGCGCAGCAGCGTCCACCCGCCGTCGTGCTGGGAGACCAGCTGCTCCTGGCGCGCCTTGCCGGCGTACAGGGCGGCGTCGACCCGGGAGGCCCCCACGATCGACAGCGCGACGTGGTGCCCCACGCCGCACGTCCGGCCCGCCTCGAGCAGGGCCGTCGTCGTCCGCTCGAAGAAGCGGCGGCTGCCGCGGGCCGTCTGGGAGGCGGCCAGCGAGGTCGGTCCGGTGGCGTCGACGACGGCGTCGCAGCCCTCGAGCGCCGCGAGCAGCGCCGGCGTCGCTCCGGCCAGCAGGTCGACGCCGCTGGCGCGGCTGAGCACGACCGCCTCGTGGCCGGCGCCCCGCAGGGCGGCGACCACGAGGCGGCCGACGGTCCCGGTGCCGCCCGCGACGGCGACGCGGCTCACCGCGGTGGCTCCCGGCGCTCTCGGCGCTCTCGGGCCGGGTGGGTCAGCGGGCGCCGAAGCCGACCCGGCTCTTCTCCTCCGAGCCGATCTCCACGAAGGCGATCGCGGGGCCCGGGACGAGCACGGTGCGGCCGCGCTCGTCCTGCAGGCTCAGGGTGGTGCCGCCCTTGAGGGCGGCGCTGACGGCGGCGCTGACCTCGGCGACGCTGTCGTTGGACTCCAGCACCACCTCGCGGGGGCTGTTCTGCACGCCGATCCGGATCTCCACGGGTCGTCCTCCTGCTGCGGTGGTGGGGCTGCTGGCGCTCCCCGGCGGGACCGGGGCCGGCAGGTGCCGGGGTGCGCGACCCCATCCTGCACCGAGCGCCCGCGCGGCCCCCTGCGGGCGACTGCGGCGTTCGCCCTCGGTGGACACCTCCGGTCTGTGACACTCCGTAGAGCACCCGCCACTGGGTGTCCCGGACGCCAGGAGGCGACGTGACGATCGGCCAGACCACGGACCGCCAGGTGACCGACGAGCCCACCGGGACCAGCGGCGACGGCGGCGCCAGGGTCGAGGGCGTCGTGAGGGTCGCCCTCTCCGTCCCCGGGGTCACCGGCGTGCGCGTCGAGCCCGCTGACGACGGCTCGGCCGTGGTCCGCCTCGAGCTCGTGCCCGGCGCCGACGAGGCCGCCGTGGCCGCCGCCGTCCAGGAGGCGCTGGCCCTCGAGGCCGCCGTCGGCCCCGTGGCCCCGGAGGCCACCGCGCCGGTCGAGGACGCGCCCGCCGAGGTGGCGGCGCCCGCCGTCGTCCCCGCCGTCGTCCCCGCCCCCGAGGCGGCCTCGCGCCCCCGGGTCCCCATGCCCGCCGCGGCCCCCGAGCGCGCCGACCGGCCGCGCACCGGCCGCATCTCCGTGCCGCCGCTCAGCGCCACCTCGGTGGCCTCCACCCCGGCCCCGCAGTGGCTGGGGGAGTCCGCCCCCGCCCCGCGCCCCCAGGGCGGGGACCGCCTGGTGCTCGAGAAGGTCCAGGTGGTGACCGAGGGCCTCGCGACGACGGCGACCGTGGTGCTCACCCGCGCCGGCTCGGTGCACACCGGCGTCTCCGAGGCCGCGAACACCCCCTCCGGCGGCCCGCGGGCGCTCGCGGCGGCCACGCTGCGCGCCCTGGAGTCCGCTGCCGGTGGTCGTCTGCGCGGCGAGGTCGAGGCCGTGCGGCCCAGCGAGCTCGACGGCCGCGCCGCCGTCACCGTGATGATCGGCATCGCCACCGCCCGTGGCAGCGAGCAGCTGGTGGGAGCCGCCCTCGAGGGCGGCTCGCAGCCCGCCGTGGTGCGCGCCGTCCTGTCGGCCTGCAACCGCCGCCTGGACCCCGACCTCCGCTGACCCCCTCGACCGCAGCCGAGCGCCTGGTTGCGGTTCCTGGTCCCTCCTGGACCGCAGTCGAGCGCCTGGTTGCGGTTCCCGGGGCGTGCGAGGCTGGTCGCGTGGAGCCGCTGGTCGAGCCGGGCCCGCCGCTGACCCCGCAGGAGCGCCAGCGGTGGTCGCGCCACCTGCTGCTGCCGTCCGTGGGCGAGGTCGGGCAGCGCCGCCTGCGGGCCGCGCGCGTCGCCGTCGTCGGGGCGGGCGGCCTGGGCTCCCCGGTGCTCGCCTACCTCGCCGCCGCGGGGGTCGGCGAGCTGGTGGTCGTCGACGACGACGACGTCGAGGCCTCCAACCTCCAGCGCCAGGTGCTCCACGGCGCCGACGACGTCGGCCGCCCCAAGGTCGACTCCGCCGCCGACGCCCTGGCCCGCCAGGCCCCCTGGGCGCGCGTCGTGCGCGTCCCCGAGCGCCTCACCGCCGAGAACGCCACGAGCCTCCTGGCCGGTTGCCACCTCGTCGTCGACGGCGCTGACAACTTCGCCACCCGCTACGCCGTCGCCGACGCGTGCGAGCAGCTGGGCGTCCCGGAGGTCTTCGGGTCGCTGCTGCAGCACGACGCCCAGGTCACCGCGCTCTGGCCCGCGGCCGGAGGTCCCGGGTACCGCGACCTGTTCCCCGCCCCGCCCCCGCCGGGCTCCGTCGCCTCGTGCGCCGAGGCCGGCGTGCTGGGCGCGCTGTGCGGCGTCGTCGGCTCGGTGATGGCGGTCGAGGCGGTGAAGCTGCTCGTCGGTGCGGGGGAGCCCCTGGTCGGCCGGCTGCTCGTGCTCGACGCGATGGCCATGTCGTGGCGGACCGTCCGCGTCCGCGGCGCTGGTCCTGGTGGCAGCGGACCCCGGCGCGAGGTCCCGCAGCCCCGCGCCGAGGAGCCGCTCCCCGACGACGCGGAGCTGACCGCGCCGCAGCTGGCGCAGGCGCTGGCGAGCGGTGCCGGTGTCGTCCTGCTCGACGTCCGCACCGGTGCCGAGCGCTCGCTGGGCTCGCTGCCGGGCAGCGTCGCCGTGCCGCTGGACGACGCGCTCTCCGGGGTGCTGCCTCCGCTCCCGGACGGCCGCGTGGTGGTGCTCTGCCGCTCCGGCGCCCGCTCGGAGCGCGTCGTGCGGGCACTGCGCGCCGCCGGTCGCGCGGACGCGGCGCACCTGCGCGGAGGCCTGCTGGCCTGGGCGGCGGACGTCGACCCGGGGCTCGTCGTCACCTGAGCGCCTACCCTCGTGCGGTGACGACCTCCCTGGCCACCGGCGCCGAGCAGCAGGCCCCCGAGCTGGTCGTGCTGCTCGACGACGAGCGCCGTCCCGTCGGCAGCACCCCCAAGGCGGGCGTGCACACCGCTGACACCCCGCTGCACCTGGCCTTCTCCTGCTACGTCAGCGACACCCGCGGCCGCCTGCTGATGACCCGCCGCGCCGTGTCCAAGAAGACCTGGCCGGGCGTGTGGACCAACTCCGTGTGCGGGCACCCCGCCCCGGAGGAGTCCTTCGAGGACGCCGTGCGCCGTCGCGCCCGCCAGGAGCTGGGCCTGGAGGTGCGCGACCTGGCGGAGCGGCTGCCCGAGTTCGCCTACCGCGCGGTCGACGCCTCCGGCGTGGTCGAGAACGAGTTCTGCCCCGTCTACACCGCCGTGGCCGACGCCGACCCGGTGCCCGACCCCGACGAGGTCGCCGAGTGGGCGTGGGTGGAGTGGGACGACGCCGTCGCCCTCGCCGCGCGCACGCCCTTCGCCATCTCCCCGTGGGCCGTCCTGCAGCTCGGCCAGCTGAGCCGGCTCGGCCTGGGCGCCGCGACGAGCGGGGCCCGGGGCTGAGCCCGCAGCACCGGCAGCGCCCGCCGGGACGCGCCTACATCGACGACGTCGGCCCGCTCGTCCTCGCCATCCCCGAGGGCATGGCGCTGACGTACGGCGACGTCGCAGAGCTCACCGGCTGGGGCGCGGCCCGCGCCGTCGGAGCGGTGATGAGCCAGCACGGGCACGAGCTGCCGTGGTGGCGCGTGGTCCGCGCCGACGGCTCGCTGCCCGAGGGCCTCGTGCCGCGGGCGATGATCCACTGGGCTGACGAGGGGCACCCGCTGGTGCTGGGCACGAGCCGGCTCGACCTGGGCAGGTGCCGGTGGGACGGCCCCGGGGACGCCCCCGGCTGAGCGCTGCTCACCGGCCGGCTGCGGCCAGCTCCTCGCGGAGCAGGGCGGCCCCCGCGACCAGGGCGCTCATCTTCTCGTGCGCCACCGTCCGCGGCAGCGGCGCCATCCCGCAGTTGGTGCTGGGGACGAGCAGGTCCGCGTCGACGTAGGCGAGCGCCTTCCGGAGGGTGTCGGCGACCTCCTCCGGGGTCTCCACCTGGTGGCTCGCCACGTCGACGGCCCCGAGCATGACCCCCTTGCCGCGCAGCAGCTCGACCAGCTCGACCGGCACGTGCGAGTGGTGGCTCTCCAGCGAGACGACGTCGATGCTGGACCGCTGCAGCAGCGGGAAGGACCGCTCGTACTGGCGCCACTCGTCCCCGAGCGTCGCCTTCCAGTCGTTGTTCGCCTTGATGCCGTAGCCGTAGCAGATGTGGACGACGGTCTGGGCGCGCAGCCCCTCCGCCGCCCGCTCCAGCGCCGCGACGCCCCAGTCGCGCACCTCGTCGTGGAAGACGTTGAACGCGGGCTCGTCGAACTGGATGACGTCGACCCCCGCCGCCTCGAGCTCGCGGGCCTCCTGGTTGAGGATGGTCGCGAACTCCCAGGCCAGCTTCTCGCGGCTGCGGTAGTGGCGGTCGTAGAGGGTGTCGACCATCGTCATCGGGCCGGGCAGCGCCCACTTGACCGGCCGGTCCGTCTGGCTGCGGAGGAACCTCGCGTCGTCGACGAAGACCGGCCGCTCGCGGCTCACGGCCCCGACCACGCTCGGCACGCTCGCGTCGTACCGGTCGCGGATCCGGACCGTCTCGCGCTGGGAGAAGTCGACGCCGGTCAGGTGCTCGATGAACGTGGTGACGAAGTGCTGGCGGGTCTGCTCGCCGTCGCTCACGACGTCGACGCCGCGGCGGTGCTGCTCCTGGACGACGGCGCGCAGCGCGTCCTGCTTGCCCTCGGCGAGGGCCTCGCCGTCGAGCCTCCAGGGCGACCAGAGGGTCTCCGGCTGGGCGAGCCAGGACGGCTTGGGCAGGCTGCCGACGATCGACGTCGGGAGGGTCGTGCTGGTGGTCGTGGTCATGGTCGTGGTCCTCACACCCCTGCGGTCCGGACGGCGGTCGCCCGGCAGCCCGCGACCCACTGCTCGAGCACGTCGCGGTGCGGCTCCACGAAGTGCTCCTCGGTGAACCGCCCCTGCGTGACGGCGAGCCGGCTGCGCTCGTCACGGTCGTAGTCGACCTGCGGGCGCGAGAAGTCCTCGTGCGCCAGGCTCGGCCGGTAGGTGTGCCCCGCGGCCGAGTTCGCGCTGTAGATCTCCGGCCGGTAGATTTTCTGGAACGCCTCCATCGTGGCCACGGTGCTGGCGAGCTGCAGGTTCGTGTAGTCGTTCAGCAGGTCACCCCGGGAGTAGAGGGCGAGCGGGGCGACGGCGCCGCGCGGCATGAAGCAGCGGACGCCGAGCCCCATCTTGGCGAAGTAGGCGTCGGTCAGGGAGGGCTCGTCCTGCTGGTACTCGACGCCGAGGACGGGGTGGTGGTTCGCGGTCCGGCGGTAGGTGCGGCTCGTCGAGACGCTGATGCAGACCACCGGCTGCTGCGCGAACCGCTCCCGGTAGGTGCCGGACTCGAGGAACTCCTGGAACAGCGCGCCGTGCAGGTCGCCGAAGTCGTCGGGGAGGGCGGCCCCGGCCCCGCCCGCGCCCAGCGCGGGCAGCCGCACGCTGAAGTCGTAGTCGCGGACGTACGACGAGAAGTTGTTGCCGACGGTCCCGTGGCGCCGCTCGCCCGTCCACCGGTCGAGGACGTGCAGGTCGAGCACCTCGAAGAGCGGGAACCGCCGGCCCTCGGCGTCGGCGGTGAAGGCCAGCTCGACGGAGACGATGTCGGCCTCGACCGCGTAGCGGTCGCGCTCGGGGTTGTCCCAGTCGACGAGGTCGTTGAACCGGCGGTCGATCATCGTCAGCGCCCGGCGGAGGTTCTGCCGCCGGTGCTCCCCCCGGGCCAGGTTGGCGAAGTTCGTGGTGATCCGGGAGCTGCTCGACGGCTCGTAGTCCTCGTCGAAGCGGGTGGTGGTCACGCTGAACTCGAACGCTGCTCCCATGGCGGCCGCTCCAGGCTCTGTCCGGCCGTGCCGGTGTGGTCGTCGGGGTCTCATCGTGCGGGTGATCAGCGGTCATCAGGTAATACGACACGGGGATGGCCCGCTATAGACTCTTCCTGTGGCACGGCGGTCGAACGGGGTGACGCTGCAGCAGCTGGCGTCCTTCATCGAGGTCGCTGCGGAGGGTTCGATCAGCGCCGCGGCCGACCTCCTCTACGTCGCCCAGCCGACGCTGTCGGCGGCCATGAAGGAGCTCGAGGCGCGCGTGGGCCGGACCCTCCTCGTCCGGTCGGCCCGTGGGGTCGCGCTCACCCCCGACGGGGTGGAGTTCCTCGGCTACGCCCGCCAGGTGGTCGAGCAGGTCGCGCTGCTCGAGCAGCGCTACCTCGGCGGTCCGCCGTCGCGGCGGCTGCTCGGGGTGTCGACGCAGCACTACTCGTTCGCCGTCGACGCGTTCGTCCGCACGGTCCGGCGCACGGAGGGCGCGGAGTACGAGTTCTCCCTGAGGGAGACCCGCACCTGGGACATCATCGAGGACGTCCGCACGCTGCGCAGCGACCTGGGGATCATCTACCGCAACGACTTCAACCGCGACGTGATCGCCAAGCTGCTGCGCGACTCCGGGCTCGAGTTCCGGCCCCTCTTCATCGCCCGGCCCCACATCTTCGTCTCCCGGACGAACCCGCTCGCGGCCAAGGAGCGCGTGACCCTGGCGGACCTGGCCGACCTGCCGCGCCTGGCCTTCGACCAGGGGACGAACAACTCCTTCTACTTCGCCGAGGAGATCCTCTCCACCCTGTCGAGCGCACGGGAGGTCCGCGTCTCCGACCGCGCGACGATCTTCAACCTGATGATCGGGCTCGACGGCTACACGATCTCGACGGGCATCGTCAGCGACGACCTGGACCCGGCGATCACCGCCGTCCCGCTCGACGTCGACGAGCGCATCGAGATCGGCTGGATCGGCCACTCCGCCATCCCCCTCACCGACCTGGCGCAGCGCTACCTCGACGAGGTGCGGGCCGTGGTCTCCGGCTTCGGCGTCGCGCTCCTGGACGACGACCACGGTCGGCGGACGAGGACGAGCGGCTGACCGGGCCGACCGGGCCGACCGGGCCGACCGGGCTGTCGGTGGGGCGTGGCACGGTCCTGCCATGACCGCCGTCGCCGCCCCGCGCTTCGTGCGCGGTGCGCCGTCGGTGTCGACGGCTGCCCCCGCCCCGCCCGCGCTCGACGCCGTGCAGCGCCGCGTCGCCGAGCACCCGGTGGGCGGCGGACCGCTCGTCGTCCTCGGCGCCCCGGGCACCGGCAAGACGACGGCGCTGCTGGAGGCGCTGGTCACCCGGGTCGAGCGCGACGGCGCCGACCCCTCCTCCCTGCTGGTGCTCGCCCCGTCGCGCCGGGCGGCGGCCGGGCTGCGAGACCGGGTCAGCTCGCGGCTGGGCCGCACCACGACCGAGGCCCTGGTGCGCACGCCCGCCTCCCTGGCCTGGGCCCTGCTGCGCCGGGCCGCGCTGGTGTCCGGGGGGCCGGCGCCGCGGCTGCTCACCGGCCCGGAGCAGGACCAGGTGCTCGCCGAGCTGCTCCGCGGCCACGAGGAGGGCGACGCGCCCGGCCCGCCGTGGCCCGACGACGTCCCCGCCGCCGTGCGCGGCGTGCCGGCCTTCCGCGGCGAGCTGCGCGACCTGCTGATGCGGGCGCTGGAGCGCGGCGTCGACCCGGCCCGGCTCTCGCACCTGGCAAAGGCGCACCGCCGGCCCACCTGGCGCGCCGCGGCCGCCGTGCTGGCGGAGTACCTGCAGGTCACGGCCCTCGCGAGCCCCGGTGCGCACGACCCGGCCGCCATCGTCCACGACGCCTGCGCCGCGCTGCGCGCCGACCCGGCGCTCCTCGCGGCGGAGCGCGCGCGCCTGGCGCTGGTGGCCGTCGACGACCACCACGAGTCCACCGCCGCCACCGCCGAGCTGCTCGACCTGCTGGTCGGCCGCGGCGGTGACGTGCTGCTGCTCGGAGACCCCGACGCCACCACCACGACCTTCCGCGGCGGCGACCCGACCCTTCTCGCCGGCGCCGCGGAGCGCTTCGCCGGGCCCGGCGGGCCGGCGCCGGTGGCCGTGCTGCCCACCCGGTGGCGGTCCAGCCGTGCGGTCGCCGCCGCCTCGGTGCGGGTCGCGGCGCGCACCGGCAGCGTCGGAGCCGTTGCCCAGCGCGACGCCGACCCCGCCGCCACCGCCGAGGACGGCGCGGTCGAGGCGCACCTGCTGCCCACCCCCGCGCAGGAGGCCGCGCTGGTGGCCGCGCTGCTGCGCGAGGAGCACGTCCGCGAGGGCACGCCGTGGGGTGCGATGGCGGTGGTGGTCCGCAGCGCCGGCGGCACGGGGGCGCTGCGGCGCGAGCTGGGCCGCGCCGGCGTCCCGGTGGTGGTCCCGCCCGCCGAGGTGCCCGTGCGCGCCGAGCCGGCGGTCGTGCCGCTGCTGGTGGCGCTGCGCCTGGTCCTGGCGGAGGAGGGCGAGGTCTCCGTCGACGACGTGCTCGCCCTGCTCGCCCCTCCCGTCGGCGGCGCCGACCCGCTGGCCCTGCGCCGGCTGCGCCAGGTGCTCCTGGCCGCCGAGCGCGCCGCGCCCCCGGAGAGCGGCCGGCGCAGCAGCGACGCGCTCCTCGTCGACGCCGTCCTCCACCCCGAGCGCTGGCCCGACCTCCCCGCGCGCGCGGCCCGCCCGGCGCGCCACGTCGCCTCGGTGCTCGCGGCCGGCCGCGCGGCCGCGCAGGCGGGCGGCAGCGCGGAGGAGGTGCTCTGGGCGCTGTGGGCCACCACCGGTCTCGCCGAGCGGTGGCGCCACCGAGCGCTCGCGGCGCCCTCCGCCTCCGGGCTGGGGGCGGAGTCGGCGGGGGCCCTGGCCGACCGCGACCTCGACGCCGTCGTCGCCCTCTTCGACGCGGCCTCGCGCTACGAGGAGCGCGAGCCCGGCTCGCCGCCGCAGCGCTTCCTGGAGCACCTGCAGGCCCAGGACGTGCCCGCCGACACCCTCGCCGCCCGCGCCACGGGCGCCGGGGCCGTCGAGCTGCTGACCCCCACGGCCGCGGCCGGGCGCGAGTGGGACGTGGTCGTCGTCCCCGGTCTGCAGGAGGGGGCCTGGCCCGACACGCGCCTGCGCGGGTCGCTGCTGGGCGCCCCGGAGCTGGCCGACGTCCTGGCCGGGCGCCTGTCCGCCGACGAGCAGGTGGCCGCCGCGGCGGCCGCGGCGGCGGCCCGCCGGCAGGTCCTGGATGACGAGCACCGCCTGCTGCAGGTCGCGGTCTCCCGCGCCCGGCGCCGCCTGGTGGTGACCGCGGTGCGCAGCGAGGACGAGCGCCCCTCGCCCTTCGTCGACCTCGTCTGCCCGCCGGAGGCACCGGCCGAGGGCGGGCCGGACGCCGCCGCTGACACCGAGCGCCCGCTCAGCAGCGTGCCCCGGGCCACGTCGCTGCCGGCGCTCGTGGCCGAGCTGCGCTCGGTGCTGCTGGTGCCCGTCGGCGCCCGCGACGGCACCGGCGCCGTGGTCGACGAGGCGCGCCGGGCCGACGCCGCGACGGCCCTGGCGCGCCTGGCCGCCGCCGGCGTCCCGGGCGCCGACCCGCGCGACTGGTACGGCCTGCCCCCGGTCTCCGACGAGCGGCCCCTGCGCGACCCCGAGCAGCCGGTGCCGGTCAGCCCGTCGGCGGTGGAGTCGTTCGGGCGCTGCGGGCTGCGCTGGCTGCTGGAGAGCAGCGGCGGCCGCCCCGCCGACTCGCTGCAGCAGGGCGTCGGCAACCTGGTCCACCGCATCGGCCAGGAGCTGCCCGAGGGCAGCCTCGCGGAGATGACCGCCCGCCTCGACGAGCTGTGGCCGACGCTCGGGCTGCCCGACACGTGGGTGGGCCAGCGGGAGCGCCGCAAGGCCGAGCGGATGGTGCGGATGCTCGCCGCGTACGTGCTCGACGCGCGCACGGCCGGGCGCTCGCTCGCCGGGGTCGAGGTGGAGGTCGACGCCGCCATCGGTCGGGCCCTGGTCAGGGGCCGCCTGGACCGGCTGGAGCGCGAGCCCGACGGCTCGCTGCGCGTGGTCGACCTGAAGACCGGCAAGCGGGCGCCGAAGGCCGACGAGCTCGACGCCCACCCGCAGCTGGGGCTCTACCAGGCCGTCGTCGACTCGGGCGCCCTCGGCGAGGGCGAGCGCAGCGGTGGCGCGGCGCTCGTCCAGCTCGGCGGCACGCGCGCCAAGCCGGGCGTGCAGGCGCAGCCGCCGCTGGCCGACGCCGCCGACCCGGCCTGGGCGCACGACCTGCTGCAGCGCACCGCCGACGGCATGGCGGCCAGCGCCTTCGACGCCGTCGCCAACGACCTCTGCTCGACGTGCCCCGTGCGCACGAGCTGCCCGCTGCGTCCCGAGGGCGGGTGCGTGCGGTGACGCCGACGGCGACCACGGCGACGCCCCGGGTGCTCAGCGCGGCGGACATCGCCTCGGCGCTGGGCCAGCACCCGCCCACCCCCGAGCAGGCGGCCGTCATCGAGGCGCCGCTCGCGCCGCTGCTGGTGGTGGCCGGCGCGGGCTCGGGCAAGACCGAGACGATGGCGGCCCGCGTGGTGTGGCTCGTGGCCAACGGGCACGTGGAGCCCGACCGGGTGCTCGGCCTGACGTTCACGCGCAAGGCCGCCGGCGAGCTCGCCGAGCGGGTGCGCCTGCGCCTGGCGGCCCTCGACGCCGCCGGCCTGCTGCCCGTCCCCGGAGCCCCCGGCAGCGGCAGCGAGCAGGACGGCGGCGGGGACGGCGGGGGCGCGGTCCCCGCCGCGGCCTCCGGCAGCGACGGCGCGCCGACGGTCGCGACCTACCACGCCTACGCCGCCGGCCTGGTCACCGACCACGGCCTGCGCATCGGTGTCGAGCCGCGCTCGCAGCTCGTCGGACCCGCTGCTGCGTGGCAGCTGGCGGCCGACGTCGTCGACGCGGCCGACGGCGAGGGCGCCGACGGCCTGGGAGACCTCGACGCCGCGCCGTCCACGGTGGTCACCGCGGTGCTCGCCCTGGCGGGGGAGTGCGCGGAGCACCTGGTCGACGTCGACGCCGTCGAGGCGGTGCTCGCCGGGGTCCTGGCGCGGGTCGGGGCGCTGCCCGGCAAGCAGCCCGCCAAGGTGGCCGCGGCGCTGAGGGTGCTGGAGCAGCGGCGCCGGGTGCTGCCGCTGCTGCGGCGCTACGCCGAGCGCAAGCACGAGCTGGGCGTGCTCGACCACGGCGACCAGGTCCGCCTCGCGGCGCGCATCGCGGCCGAGGTGCCCGCGGTCGCCGCCCTGGAGCGCGCGCGCTGGGGCGTGGTGCTGCTCGACGAGTACCAGGACACCTCCACCGCCCAGGCCGAGCTGCTCTCCCGCCTCTTCGGCGGCGGGCACCCCGTCACGGCCGTCGGCGACCCCCACCAGGCCATCTACGGCTGGCGCGGCGCGAGCGCCGGCGGCCTGCAGGCCTTTCCGACCCGGTTCCGGCGCTCCGACGGCGCCGCCGCCGCACACCTCGCGCTGTCGACGAGCTGGCGCAACGACGTGGCCGTGCTCGACGCGGCCGCCGTCGTCGCGCAGCCGCTGCGCGCTGCCTCCCGTCTGCCGCTGCCCGTGCTGGGCCCCCGGCCCGGAGCCGGCCACGGGGAGGTCGAGGTGGCGTGGGCGCAGACGGCGGGGGAGGAGGCGGCGCTGCTCGCCGACCGGATCGCCGTCGTCTGGCACGGCGACGCCCGCCTCCCCGCCGACCAGCGCCGCACCGCCGCCGTGCTGTGCCGCGCCCGCTCGCAGTTCGCGCTGCTGGAGGAGGCGCTGTGCGCCCGCGGCGTGCCGGTCGAGGTGGTGGGCCTGGGCGGGCTGCTGCTGCGCCCCGAGGTCGTCGACGTGGTCTCGGCGCTGCGGGCCGTCGCCGACCCCACCCGCGGCGACGCCCTCATCCGCCTGCTCACCGGGCCCCGCTGGCGCCTCGGCGCCCGCGACCTGGCGGTGCTCGCCGCCTGGTCGAGGCGCCGCGCCACCTCGCGCCGCTCCCGCACGGACCAGGGCGTCGACGAGGCACCGCCGCCGGAGCTGGCCGAGGAGGCCAGCCTGGTCGACGCCGTCGACGACCCGCCCCCCGCCGACTGGGAGACCGCCGACGGCTCCCGCCTGTCCGACGCCGGGCGCGGGCGCGTCCGCGAGGCGGGCCTGCTGCTGCGCCGCCTGCGCGAGCTCGACCTGCCGCTGGCGGACCTCGTCGTCGCCGTCGAGCGGGCCCTGCTGCTCGACGTCGAGCTGGCCGCGCGCGCGACCGCGAGCGGCAGCTCCGCGGCGGCCTCCCGCGCCGGGCTCGACGCGCTCGCGCAGGTCGCGGCGTCCTTCACCGAGACCGCCCGCGCTGGGGTCTCGCACCGCTCGTCGCTGCGGGCCTTCCTGTCGTGGCTGGCGCTCGCGGAGGAGCACGAGCACGGCCTGGACCAGGCCGCGGACGCCGACGAGCCCACCCCCGGCCTGTCCGACGGCGGCGAGGAGGGCACCGAGCCCAGCCGCACCGCGGTGCAGCTGCTGACCGTGCACGCCTCGAAGGGCCTGGAGTGGGACGTCGTGGCCGTCGCCGGTCTCGCCGAGAACGGCTTCCCCACGCGCCCGCGCACGTCGCAGGGGTGGCTCTCGGGCCTCGGCGTGCTGCCGCACCCGCTGCGCGGTGACGCCGACTCCCTGCCCCACCTCGGGTGGGAGGCCGCGCTCGACGCGAAGGGCGCCGAGGCCGAGCGCGCCGCCTACGCGGAGCGCTGCGCCGAGGCCCACCGCGCCGAGGAGCGCCGCCTCGCCTACGTCGCGCTGACGCGGGCCCGCTCGCTGCTGCTGCTCACCGGGGCCTGGTGGGGCGGGGAGCGCAAGAAGGAGCGCCTCCCCTCGGCCTTCCTCGTCGAGGTGGTGGACCACCTGCGCGGCCGCGGCGACGGCGAGGTGCCGGAGCTGCCGCAGGCCCCGGAGGAGCCCGAGAACCCCGAGCTGCGCGAGCCCCGCCGCGCGACCTGGCCCTTCGACCCGCTCGGCCCCCGCCGCCCCGCCCTGGAGGCCGCCGCCGAGGCCGTCCGCGAGGCGGCGGTCGCGCTCGCGCTCTCAGTCGCTGACGAGGGTGACGAGACCCCCGGCGGTGCGGAGGAGCCCCCGGGCCGCGGCGGTCCCTGGGCCGACGAGGTCGAGGCGCTGCTGGCCGAGCGCGCCCGCGGCGACGCCGGGGGGAGCCCCGACGTGGAGCTGCCCGCCCACCTCTCGGCCTCCCGGCTGGTGCAGCTGGCCTCCGACCCGGAGGCCCTCGCCCTCGCGGTCCGCCGCCCGGTGCCGGTGCAGCCGCGCGTCGCGACCCGCCGCGGGGTCGCGTTCCACGCCTGGCTGGAGGAGAGGTTCCGCTCCGCGGCGCTGCTCGACCTCGACGACGAGCCGGACGACGAGCACGACGGTGACGCCACCGGCGACGGCGGCGACGGCCTCGGACCCCTCGGCGACGACGAGGAGGCGCTCGCCGCGCTGCAGGAGAGCTTCCTGGCCTCGGAGTGGGCTCACCGGGAGCCGGTCGCCGTCGAGGTCGACCTGGAGACGCCGGTGGCGGGCCTGGTGGTCCGCTGCCGCGTCGACGCCGTCTTCCCGCGTCCGGCGTCCGAGGGCGGCGGCGTCGACGTCGTCGACTGGAAGACGGGCCGCCCGCCCACCGGGGCCGCCGCGCGCGCCGCGGCGGTGCAGCTGGCCGTGTACCGCCTGGCGTGGTCGCGGTGGAAGGGCGTGCCGCTGGACCGGGTGGGGGCGGCGTTCTTCTACGCGACGACCGGCACCACCAGCCGTCCCACCGACCTCCTCGACGCCGCCGGGCTGGAGGCCCTCGTCCGAGGGGCCGCCGCCCAGCCCGTCGGCGCCGCCATCGACACCCGCGGCTGACCTCCCCCCTGCGGCGGCCCCGACGCTGGTCGTGCGGCCGGACGACCGTGGTCGTTCGCCGAGCACTGGCGCGCCACGCGCACCTGCTGGAGCCGCGCTCCGCAGTGACCATGGGGTCGCGGATGTCGACCACGGAGTTCGGTGCGGCGATCACGGACTTCCTGCCACGGGTCGTCGGCGAACGCCTCCAGGAGTCCGTGATCGCCGCAGGGGCGCCGGCGGCCCTGGCGTCAGGGGTGCAGCAGGCGGTCGAGCACCGCGTCGTCGACGGAGCCGACCAGGTCGAACGCCATCAGGGCCGCGCCTCGGACCGCGTCGACCGACGCGGGCACGAGCACTGCGCTGCTCCCGCCACCGCTGAGGGCGGCGGACAGGCGAACGGTGAAGGCTCGGTCCGTGGCGAGCGAACCGGTCGTCGTCACCTCGACGGGGTCCGTGCCCACCAGCGGCGCCAGGAGCAGCACCCCGGTCGCGGTGCGCTCCGCCAGTGCCCGCAGCGCGGCGTCAGCGAGGGGGCTGGTGTCGGCCGCGGCGGTCACCAGCGGGGCGGCCGGCCCGAAGCGGCGGGTGACGGCGTGCTGCCCCTCCCGCAGCTCGAGGTCGAGTGCGAGCCGGCGCAGCGCGGTGACGCCGTCGGCGCCCAGCGCCTCCAGCAGACCGGCAACGAACGCGTCGTCAGCAGGTACCGCACGCCCCGCCAGCACCCGGTGCACCGCGTCGAGCACCAGGTGGCGCGCCGCCCCGGCGTAGTGCGCGAGCTGCCCGTTCTCGACCTCCGCGCCGTCGGCCGCGATCGCCATGACCATCGAGCCGGTACCGGCGACGACGATGACGCCGGGGCGTCCCAGCAGCGCTCCGCGGTGGGCCGTGACGGCGTCGTTGACGAAGACCTGCGGGCAGGAGAGCTCCGGGACGGCCAGGTGCCGGGCCGCCCACTCCCGCGACCGGTCGCCGCCGGCGCCGTCGTCCGTCCCGCGGCTGCTGATGCCTGCGACTCCGGCCACCAGGGCGCAGACCCCGCTCACCTCCACCCCGGCGCCGGCCAGGGCGCGGTGCACGGTCGACCTGAGGTTCTCGACGGCGTCGTCGTGGTGGTGCCACGCCCCCGCCGGACCCTCTGCCCGACCCAGCAGTGCGCCGTCGAGCGCGAAGCAGGCCGCTCGGGTGTGCGTGCCGCCGGCGTCGAGCGCGACGACGCACGACGTCCCCACGCCCTGCCTCAGCTCTCGACGTCGACGACGAGCGCGCGGTGGTCTCCCACCGCGAGCTGCTCGGCGGAACCGGTGGCCGTCACGGGCGCACCCAGGGAGACGACGTGGTCGAGCTGCAGCCGCGGCGCCGCCCCCGGGAACGTCGGTGCGGCGACGAGCGTCGGGCGGCCGGCGGCCAGCCGCACGAGGGGGGCGGGGAGGTTGAGGTCTCCGGCGAGCAGCACCGGGCGCGTCGCGCCGTCGGGACCGGCGGGCGCCAGGCCGCGCAGCCACGCGCTGACCCGCCGGAGCTGGCGCAGCGCTGTGGGCGGGGCGAACGAGAGGTGGGTCGCGGCGACCACGGTCCCGTCGCCGAGCACCGCGGCGACGGCCGCCCGCGGCTCGTCGGGGAAGAGCAGCAGCCCGGTCCGTCCGCTGGCGGGGTCGGGCACGACGAGCGGCAGGCGCCCCCGGCCGGTGCCGAGGTCCAGCGCGTGCCAGGCCACCACGGGCCGCCGCACCAGGAGCGCCACGCCGTACGTGGGACGCCGGCAGGCGGCCTCTGCGTCGCCGTCGGGCCCGCGCAGCGTCCCGGCCAGCGGAGACCAGTCGCGCCGGAGCCCCGGGGTGCCGGCGAGGGTCGGTGCGGCGCGCCAGTGCCCCAGGTCGAGGGCCGAGGCGACCGCGCGGGCCTGGTCGAGCGCGCCCGAGCGCGGCTGCGCGTCGTCGACCTCCGCCAGCGCCACCACGTCGCAGCCGGCCAGCGGCGCGACGGCTGCGCGCAGCGCCGCCTCGTCGAGGGGTCGCCCGCCCGCCCCGCGCCCGGAGGCCAGGTTGAGCGCCGCCACCCGCAGCGCGACGTCCCCTCCCGCCGGGTCGTGCGCGGTCACGGCGCGAGCTCGTCGCCGTCGTCGAGCGAGGCGTCGAGGTCCTCGAGCATCGCGGTGGCGTCGTCGAGCACGTCGTCGTCCTCCGAGGCCACCCCGTGCAGGAGGTACCGGGCCAGGGCCATCTCCCCGGCCAGGCGGGCCCGCCCGGCCAGCCCGGGGTCGGCGCCGGGCGGCTCGTGCCGGGCCGCGGCGCAGGCGGCGAGCACGCTCTCCAGGGTCTCGGTGGGGGCTGCCGCGGCGAGCCAGGCGACGTCGTCCGCGGGGTCACCGACGGCCAGCGAGCCCCAGCCGGTGATGCCGGTGACCGCGTGGCCGTCGGTGAGCACGCGGCTCCCGTCGAGGTCGCCGTGCACGACGACGGGGGAGAAGCGCCACCAGCTGACCTCCTCCAGCCCCTGCTCCCAGCGGGCGAGCAGACGGGCGGGCACGCGCCCGGTGGCGGCGGCGCGGTCGAGCTCGGACAGGCGGCGCCCGCGCAGCTCCGAGGCGCTCCACACCGGGAGCCCGGCCTCGTCGACCATCTCGCCCGGCAGCGCGTGCACGGCGGCGAGCGCCGCGGCCAGGGAGCCGGCGAGGCGACCGGGGGGCAGGTCGGCGACGTCGAGCGCGGCGCCGTCGAGCCAGGTGGTGACCACGACCCGGCCGCCCTCCGGCAGCGGCGCGGACCCGGACACCGCCGGGACGGCGAAGGGCAGGCGGTGCGGCGCGGTGGGGGTCCCGCCGACGCGCGCGAGGAGGCCCAGCGCGGCGGCCTCGCGCTCGAGGTCGGCGCCGGCGGCCGCCGTGCGCGGCACGCTCACGAGGTGCTTCTCCCCGCCGACGACCTCCACCACGGCGGCGTCGAGGTCGTCACCCGCGGCGCCCTCGTCGAGCAGCTGGACGCGCACCGGGTCGGCGCCCGGGAGCGCAGCGCTGGTCAGGGCTGCGAGCAGGTAGGGGTCCCGGCGCACGGGCCAACGCTAGTGCTCCGCGACCCGCCCGCCCCGCGGGCGCGGCCCCGGACCGCGGTCCGCACCGGGGCTGCCTACGGTGGCGTCGTGGCCCCCGCACCCCTGCCCGACCTGTCCCTGTCGCGATCCACCTCCGACCGCCAGGGCGCCCGCCGCGGCGACGACGGGCTGCTGGAGCAGCTCTGGCAGGACGACGCCGTCCGCGTGGTGCGCGTCCACGACGGCCGCACGCCCGTGGTCCGCGACGACCAGGGCGTCCGGCTGGCGCTCGTGCCGCCGTCGCACGTGCCGGACAGCGCGCCCCACGGCGTGCGCGTGCTGCTCGGCACCGGGCCCGACGGCACCTGGTTCGTGGCGGAGGAGGTCGCCGACCCCTCGCTCGACCCGGGAGGCGGTGACGACTGGGCCGACCTGCGCACGCTCGGCGTGGAGCTCGACGCCCTGGAGGCGGGCCTGCTCACGCAGGCCGTGGCGGTGCTGCGCTGGCACAAGGTCAACCCGCGCTGCCCGCGCTGCGGCGCGCCGACGTCCGTGGAGCAGGCCGGGTGGGTGCGCAGGTGCACCGCCGACGGCAGCGAGCACTTCCCGCGCACCGACCCCGCGGTGATCATGTCGGTGGTCGACGCTGACGACCGCCTGCTGCTCGGCCACAACGACATGTGGCCCGCCAAGCGGTACTCGACGCTCGCCGGCTTCGTCGAGCCGGGGGAGTCCCTCGAGGCCGCCGTGCGCCGCGAGGTGCTGGAGGAGGTCGGCATCGAGGTCGGCGACGTCGACTACCTCGGCAACCAGCCCTGGCCGTTCCCCGCCTCGCTCATGCTCGGGTTCCGCGGCACCGCGGTCAGCACCGAGGTGCTCACGGACGACGTCGAGATCACCGACGCCCGCTGGTTCTCCCGCGACGAGCTCGTGGAGGCGCTGCGCGACGGCGACGTGCTGCTCCCGCCGCCGGTCTCCATCGCCCGCCGGATCATCGAGCAGTGGTTCGGCGGTCCGCTCCAGGACGACGGCGGCGTCTGGCGCTGAGCCCGCCCGCGGTTCTGGACCGCAGCCGGGCGCTCGGTTGCGGTGTCAGGGGCGTGGGAACCGCAGCCGGGCGCTCGGTTGCGGTGTCAGGGGCGTGGGAACCGCAGCCGGGCGCTCGGCTGCGGTCGGACAGGAGCTGCGACAGACCCGCGGGCGCCGGGTCAGGGGACGACGACGGCGGGGTGGCGGGGGTCCTCGCAGCGCACGACCACGTCGGCGCGCGGCGCGGGGTCGGTCTCCTCGAGGTAGCGGGCCCACGCGCCCGTGATGCGGTCGGCATCGCCCTCGGGCAGGCGGCGGCGCTGGGCCGCGGCGGAGGTCTGCAGGTGGACGACGGCGTCCAGGGCCCCGCTCATCTCCCACCGCAGCAGGAACGGGCCCGTCAGCACCAGCACGGCTCCCGGCGGTGCGTCGCGCCGGGGCAGCCGGGTGGAGCGGTCGCGCTCGGCGTCCCACAGCGCGGGCAGCCACGCGCCGGAGCCGCCCGGGCCGAGGGGGTCGAGCACCTCCCGCAGCAGGGCGTACAGGTCGTACCAGCTCTCGTAGCCGGAGTCGGGGTCGCGGCTGCCGTGCTCCAGGCGCAGCGAGCGCGGGCGCAGGTAGTCCTCGGAGTCCACGCGGAGCACCGGTCGGCCCCGGGAGGTCAGGGCGGCCTCGACCGCGTCGGCGAAGACGGCCGCGTCGGCCGGGACGGCGGCGTCGACGCCCAGGCGCAGGGCCGGTGCCCCCGCGGACGGGGAGCGCTCGAGCGCCGCCAGGGCGCGGTCGGCGACCCCGGCGGCGTCGAGCGGCTCGACCCTCAGGACGGCCTCAGGAGAGCTTGGCCTTGACCTCGGCCAGCGACGGGTTGGTGGCCGAGGAGCCGTCGGGGAACACGACGGTCGGGACGGTCTGGTTGCCGCCGTTCACGCTCATCACGTAGTCGGCCGCACCGGGGACCTCCTCGATGTTCACCTCGTTCCAGGTGATGCCCTCGCGCTGCAGGCCCTTCTTGAGGATCTTGCAGTAGCCGCACCAGGTGGTCGTGTACATCGTGATGGAGCCCTGCTCGGGCAGCGTGGGGGCGGACATCGCTCTCCTCGGTCGGTGGTCGGTGGTCGGTGTTCTTGTTCCACCGGTCCTCAACACCCGACCCCGCCGTGGTCATCCCGCCGGGGTCGCCCTGGTCACAACGGACAGAACCTCGACCCCGCCGGAGCGGTGCCCGACCGTGGCGGGGTGGCGACGGTGCTGCTGTTCCGGTGCCAGGCGGCCGAGGCCGACCTGGACGCCGCCGCGCGCGCCCTGGAGCGGGCGGGCCTCGACGTCGAGGGCGTCAGCGCGGCGCCCGAGCCCGTCGTCACGGCGAGCCGGGTGGTCACCCGGCGCGGCGCGGTGCTCGGGGCCTGGGCCGAGGCGGTGGAGCGCGCTCACGCGGAGCTGCGCTCCGAGGGCGTCACCGGTCTGGTGGAGCTGGCCGACGTGCAGCGGCGCCCGCAGGTGCGCACCGCGTCCGCCGCCGCAGCGGTCACCCCCTGAGCCTCACCACCAGGTCGGCGCGGTGGGCGCTGGCCGCGACGACGTCGGCGTTGGCCTGGTCCGGGCCGAGCGACCACGCCCTCGCGACGTCGGGGGCCTTGCCGAAGCGCTCGTGGCGGGCCACCAGCCTCTCCACCCGCAGCTCCTCGGCGGGGGCCAGGAACCACACCTCGTCGAGCAGCTCGCGCACCGGGGCCCACGGGCCGTCGAGCAGGAGGTAGTTGCCCTCCGTGACCACCAGAGGGGTCCCTGCGCGGACGGGGACGGCGCTGCCCACGGGCTCCTCGAGGTCGCGCCGGAACAGCGGGGCGTGCACCACCGGCTCGGCGTCGTCAGCGGCGCGCAGGCGCCGCAGCAGCGCCACGTAGCCGCCGGCGTCGAAGGTGTCCGGCGCGCCCTTGCGGTCCGCCCGCCCCCAGCGCTCGAGGGTCGCCTGGGCGAGGTGGAAGCCGTCCATGCCGACCAGGGCTGCGCCCTCCCCGGCGCCCGCGCTGCTGGCGGGGCCCGCCAGCTCGGCGGTCAGCCGGGCCACCAGCAGCTCCGCCAGCGTCGACTTGCCCGCGCCCGGGGCGCCGACGACGCCCAGGAGCACCCGCCGTCCACCCGCGGCGGCCACGAGGGAGCCGGCCCTGTCGACCAGGTCGTCGGCGGTGAGCTCGACCGGGTCGGGGGTGGGGGCGGCGGAGGGCTGTGGACGGTGGGACGGCGTTGTCGGCACGGTCAGCCATCATGGGCGGAGTCATGAGCAGTGCAACGAGCAGCCCGAGCGCGCGCACCGGCGACGCCGTCCACGCGACGCTCGCCGACGCCGTCCTCGCCTCCCTCGACCCGGAGCAGCGGGCCGTGGCCACGGCCCTGCGGGGCCCGGTGTGCGTGCTCGCCGGCGCCGGCACGGGCAAGACCCGCGCCATCACCCACCGCATCGCCCACGGCGTGCACTCCGGCGTGTACGACCCGCGCAGCGTGCTGGCCCTCACCTTCACCTCCCGCGCCGCGGGCGAGATGCGCTCGCGGCTGCGCGACCTGGGCGTCCCCGCGGTGCAGGCCCGCACCTTCCACGCCGCGGCCCTGCGCCAGCTCCAGTACTTCTGGCCCACGGCCGTGGGTGGTCCGCTGCCGGTGCTCGTGGAGCACAAGGCGCGGCTGGTCGCCGAGGCCGCGAGCCGGCTGCGCCTGTCGGTCGACAGGACGGCGGTGCGCGACCTGTCCGCCGAGGTCGAGTGGGCCAAGGTGGCGCTGCTGACGCCCGAGGCCTACCCGGCGGGCGTCGCGAAGGCCGGCCGCACGCCTCCCGCGGGCCTCGACCCGAGCGCGATGAGCCGGGTGATGCAGTCCTACGAGGACGTCAAGACCGACCGCGGCGCGATGGACTTCGAGGACGTCCTGCTGCTGACCAGCGGCATCCTCGCCGAGCGCGGCGACGTCGCCGAGAGCGTGCGCCGCCAGTACCGCTTCTTCACCGTCGACGAGTACCAGACGTCTCCCCGCTGCAGCAGCGCCTGCTCGACCTGTGGCTCGGCGGTCGCGAGGACGTGTGCGTCGTCGGCGACGCCAGCCAGACCATCTACTCCTTCGCGGGCGCCACGCCCGCGCACCTGTTGGAGTTCCCCCGCCGCCACACCGGCGCCACCGTGGTCCGGCTCGTTCGCGACTACCGCTCCACGCCGCAGGTGGTGGCGCTCGCCAACCGCCTGCTCGACCGGGCCCCCGCCGAGGCGGTGCGCGCCCGCGTCGAGCTGGTGGCCCAGCGCCCGTCGGGCCCCGACCCGGTCTTCACCAGCTACGACGACGACGTCGCCGAGGCGGCGGGCGTCGCGGCCGCGGTGCGGCGCCGTCTCGACGCCGGCACCCCGGCGTCCGAGGTCGCGGTGCTGTTCCGCACCAACGGGCAGTCCGAGCCGCTGGAGCAGGCCCTCTCCGAGGCCGGCGTCGGCTACCAGCTGCGCGGCGGCGAGAAGTTCTTCTTCCGCGCCGAGGTGCGCCAGGCGGTGCTGCTGCTGCGCGGCGCCGCGCGCTCCGACGACGGCTCCAGCCCTCTCGGCGAGGCCGTGCGCGACGTGCTCGCCACCAGCGGCTGGACCCCCGAGCCGCCCGCTGCCGCCGGCGCGGCCCGCGACCGGTGGGCCTCCCTGCAGGCGCTGGCCGCCCTCGCCGACGACGTCGATGCCGCGCGCCCCGGCGCCCGCGTCGCCGACCTCGTCACCGAGATCGACGAGCGCACCGCGGCGCAGCACGCCCCGACGGTGCAGGGCGTGACCCTCGCGTCCTTCCACGCCGCCAAGGGCCTGGAGTGGGACGCCGTGTGGCTGGTGGGCGTGAGCGAGGGCCTGCTGCCGATCAGCTTCTCCGCCGACGACCCCGAGAAGGTCGAGGAGGAGCGCCGCCTGCTCTACGTGGGCATCACCCGCGCCCGCGAGCACCTGTCGCTGTCGTGGGGGAGGGCGCGGACGCCGGGCGGGCGCGCCAGCCGCTCGCCGTCGCGCTTCCTCGACGGGCTGCGGCCCCGCGAGGCCGGCGAGCGCGAGCCCGGCCGCCGCGGCGGCGCCAGCAGCGGCTCGGGCGGTCGCAAGAAGGGACCGGGCCTGGCCCGCACCTGCCGCGGCTGCGGCACGGCCCTCAGCGACCCGGCCGAGCGCAAGGTGGGGCGCTGCGCCACGTGCCCGCCCACCTACGACGAGGGCGTCTTCGAGGCGCTGCGCACCTGGCGGTCCGCCACGGCGAGCGAGGCGAAGGTGCCCGCGTACGTCGTCTTCACCGACGCGACGCTGGTCGCCATCGCCGAGTCCGGTCCTGCCGACACCGCGGGTCTGGCCCGCATCGCCGGGGTGGGCCCGGCCAAGCTGGAGCGCTACGGCGAGGCGGTCCTCGCGGTCCTGGCCGACCCGTCGGCGGTCTCCCGCGACTGACCGCTGGCCCGCTCGCGCGACGGCTTCGAAGGTCTGCGAAAAACCCGTTGTGCCGATCTGCGGGGCGGGCCTAGCCTCGTGGACACGCGATCACCACTGTCCGCAACGGGCGGTGGGCGAGCTGAGGAGGTGCGCGATGAACGAGACCACGACTGACCGTGGCGTCCAGGTGATGTCCTGGGGCTCCACCACGCGCGCCTTCGGCGCCCCGTTCCAGGGGACCGGTCTGTCCTTCGAAGGCCTCGTCGCCTCGGCGGACCGCTCGCGCGGTGAGCTCTCCGGCACCGGGCGCGGCGCTGTCGCCGCCCCCGGCGGCTCGGCCCACGCGGCCAGCTACCGGCCTCGCCTCGTCGTCATCCCCGACCCCCGCCCCTCGGGCGTCCTCCCTGCCTGCCGGCAGGAGACCCGCCAGCTGGTGACCAGCTAGCAGGTCCTCCTCCACGGCGAGCAGGCCGCGGACCCCCCACGGGGTCCGCGGCCTTCGTGCTGCTGCGGCCCCTCCCACCGCTCCTCAGCACCGCCGCTCCGAGAGGAAACCCCATGTCGTCGCTGCCCTGCCGGGTGAACGACCCCGAGCTCTGGTTCGCCGAGCTGCCGCAGGACGTCGAGGCCGCCAAGGCCCTGTGCACCGGTTGCCCCCTGCGCGCCGACTGCCTGGACGGCGCCCTCGAGCGCTCCGAGCCGTGGGGCGTCTGGGGCGGGAGCTCGTGCTCTCCGGCGTCGTCGTCCCCCGCAAGCGGCCCCGGGGCCGCCCCCGCAAGCACCCCCTGCCCGAGCCCGTCGGCGCCGTCAGCGCTGTCGCCTGAGGGGCTCCCACCACCCCTGGAGACCACCGTGCACACCTACCACCCCGACCAGGTGCTCGCCCTGCACCACGTCCACCGCGCCGAGCTGCAGCGCGCCGTGGCCGCCTCCCGCGAGGAGGCGGTCCGGCGCGACCGGGCCCGCGCCGTCCGCCTGGCGGCGCGCGCCGAGCGGCTCGCCGTCCGCGCCGCGCGGCGGGCGCTGGCCCGTCCGCGCACCGCCTGAGGCCGGCCCAGCACCACGGGGCCCCGGGGGTCGTGGACCTCCGGGGCACCGTGGTGCCAGGGTCTGACCATGCGCAGCAACCTCTTCGACGCCGCCACCGCCGAGAAGCAGACCAGCGACCGCTGGGTCCTGCAGAACTCGGCGATGCTGCGGGTCAGCCTCTCCCAGGACGTCCTCGCGGCGAAGGGCTCGATGGTCGCGTACCAGGGCCGCGTGTCCTTCCAGCACGAGGGCTCCGGCTCGGTGGCCAAGTTCCTCAAGAAGGTCATGACCAGCGAGGACACCCCGCTCATGCGCGTCTCCGGTGACGGCGAGGTCTTCTTCGCCAACACCGCCGAGCACGTCCACCTCGTCCTGCTCGAGGGCGACGGCATCAGCGTCGACGGCAAGAACCTGCTCGCCTTCGACGCCTCCCTCGACTGGGACATCCGCCGCGTCCAGGGCGCGGGCGGCCTCTCGGGCGGCATGTGGAACGTCGAGGTCTCGGGCCACGGCGTCGTCGCCCTCACCAGCGACGGCCCGCCGGTGCTGCTCGACTGCTCCCAGCAGCCCACCGGCGTCGACATCCAGGCCGCCGTCGCCTGGTCGAGCCACCTGGCGCCGCAGCTGGTGAACAGCATGAACGTGCGCTCGCTGCTGCGCGGCGGCTCGGGCGAGGCGTTCCAGTACCTGTTCCACGGCCCGGGCTTCGTGCTGGTGCAGCCGAGCGAGGGCCGTCCGCTCGGCGGCCAGGGCTCCGGCGGCGGCAACAGCGGCGGGTTCCTCGGCGACCTGATGCGCTGACCCCCCCAGTCCCCGCGACGATCATGCGGATCTGCGCCAGGTGCGCCGGGGTCGTGTGCCGGTGGTGGCGCTCAGGTGCGTGATCGTCGCGGGGGTGTGCTGGCGGGTTCCTCGGCGACCTGATGCGCTGCCCCCCCAGTCCACGCGACGATCATGCGGATCTGCGCCACGTGCGCCGGGGTCGGGTGCCGGTGGTGGCGCTCAGGTGCGTGATCGTCGCGGGAGGGGTCAGCGCACCTGGTTCGGCGGGCGCTGGCCGCGGGCGAAGGCAGCGACCTGCTCGGCCGCCTGCGACCACGCCCGCTCGCCGGAGCCCTCGGTGTTGCCCGCGACGTGCGGCGTCAGCAGCAGGCCGGGGGCGTCCCAGAGCGGGTGGTCGGCGGGGAGCGGCTCGGGGTCGGTGACGTCGAGCGCCGCCTGGAGCCGTCCGCCCTGCAGCTCCGCCAGCAGGGCGGAGGTGTCGACGAGCGGTCCGCGCCCGGCGTTGACCACGAGGGCGCCGTCGGGCAGCGCCGCCAGCAGCTCGGCGTCGACCACGTGGCGCGTGTCGTCGGTCAGCGGCAGGACGACGACGAGCACGTCCGTCGTCCCCAGCAGCTCGCGGGCGACCTCCATGCTCACCACGCCGTCGCGGGCGGTCCGCGCCGCCACGGTCACGGAGGCCCCGAACGGCAGCAGGCGCGCCCTGACGTTCTCCCCGAGGTCGCCCGCGCCGAGCACCAGCACGCGCGAGCGCAGCAGGGTGCGCGCCTGGCGCCCCTCCCAGCGGTGCTCGCGCTGGGCGTCGAGCAGCTCGGGCACGAGCCGCAGCTGCGCCAGCACCGCGGTGAGCACCCACTCCGCGGTCGAGCCGCCGTGCGCGCCCCGGGCGGTGGCGATGCCGACGCCCTCGCGCAGGTCGCCCCACTGCTCGCTGCCCTGGCCGAGGCTGACCAGCAGCTGGAGGTCGGGCAGCTGCGCCACCTGCGCGAGCGCGGCCTCCACCTCGGCGGGGCTCTCCGCCGGGCCCACCACCAGCGCTCGGGCGCTCCGCGCCTGCTCCGGGACGACGTCCTCGGGAGCGACGACCGCCGTCCTCACCCCCGCGGAGGCGAGGGCCGCGGCGCCGTCGGCGTCCGGGACCACGACGAGGGGCTGCTGCTCGGGGGCGTGCTCAGGCATGGGCGCATCATCCGTCGTCGTACCCTTGCCGGTCGTGGCAGCCGTCGACCTCCCCGCTGAGATCTCCTCCCTCCGCACCACCTACCGGACGGTCCGCGAGGTCAGCGACGTCGACGCCCTCACGGCGACGGTCGCCTCGCTGACCGAGCAGGCCTCGGCCCCGGACCTGTGGGACGACGTCGAGAACGCCCAGGCCGTGACCAGCAGGCTCTCGCACGCGCAGTCCGAGCTCGAGCGGCTGGAGCGCATGGGCGCCCGCATCGACGACCTCGACACCCTGGTGGAGATGGCCGACGAGGCCGCCGCCGAGGGCGACGCCGAGACGGCCGACGAGACCCGTGCGGAGGCCGAGAAGGAGCTCACGAGCATCCGCAAGGCCCTCGGCGAGCTCGAGGTCCGCACGCTGCTGTCCGGGGAGTACGACCAGCGCGAGGCGCTCGTCACCATCCGCGCCGAGGCCGGTGGCGTCGACGCCGCCGACTTCGCCGAGATGCTGCTGCGCATGTACCTGCGCTGGGCCGAGCGCCACGGGCACAAGGCGGAGGTCATGGACACCTCCTACGCCGAGGAGGCGGGCATCAAGTCCGCGACGATGGCGGTCCACGCCCCCTACGCCTACGGCACGCTGTCGGTCGAGCAGGGGACCCACCGCCTCGTGCGCATCAGCCCCTTCGACAACCAGGGCCGCCGCCAGACCTCCTTCGCCGGTGTCGAGGTGCTCCCGGTCACCGAGGAGACCGACCACATCGAGATCCCGGAGAACGACCTCCGCGTCGACGTGTTCCGCTCCTCCGGCCCGGGCGGGCAGTCGGTGAACACCACCGACTCCGCCGTGCGCCTGACCCACCTGCCCACCGGCATCGTGGTCAGCTGCCAGAACGAGAAGAGCCAGCTGCAGAACAAGGCGGCGGCGCTGCGCGTGCTGCAGGCCCGCCTGCTGGTGCGCGCCCGAGAGGAGCGCCAGGCCGAGCTCGACGCGCTGAAGGGCGACGACTCCGGCAGCTGGGGCAACCAGATGCGCTCGTACGTGCTGAACCCGTACCAGATGGTCAAGGACCTCCGCACCGAGCACGAGGTCGGCAACCCCGCCTCGGTGTTCGACGGCGAGATCGACGACTTCCTGGAGACCGGCATCCGCTGGCGCCGCCAGCGCGAGCGCGCCTCCGAGAGCTGACCGGGGTCTGACCCGCCGGGCGCGCCCCACCCGGCGCGTCCGCGGGCGACACGCCGGGCGAGATGCCAGGGTTCGCCGTCACTGTCTGCTTACGCTCGATGACGCCCACCCGTCCCCGAGCTGGCAGGCGACCGTGATCCGCTTCGAGTCCGTCTCCAAGACCTACCCGCGCTCCAAGCGGCCGGCTCTGCACCGCGTCAACCTCGACGTGGAGCGCGGTGAGTTCGTCTTCCTCGTGGGCGCCTCGGGCTCGGGCAAGTCGACCCTGCTGCGGCTGGTGCTGCGCGAGGACGTCGCGACGCGGGGCTCGGTGCACGTGGCCGGCCGCGACGTCGCCCGCCTGTCGAGCTGGAAGGTGCCGCACCTGCGGCGGCAGATGGGCGTGGTGTTCCAGGACTTCCGCCTGCTGCCCGGCAAGAACGTCTTCGACAACGTCGCCTTCGCGCTGCAGGTGATCGGCAAGAGCCGCCACCACATCGCCCAGGTCGTGCCCGAGACCCTCGAGCTGGTGGGCCTGGCCGGCAAGGAGCGCCGCCTGCCCCACGAGCTGTCCGGCGGCGAGCAGCAGCGCGTGGCCATCGCCCGCGCCTTCGTCAACCGGCCCGCGATCCTGCTGGCCGACGAGCCCACCGGCAACCTCGACCCCGAGACCAGCGCCGGGATCATGAAGCTGCTGGAGCGGATCAACCGCACGAGCACCACGATCCTCATGGCCACGCACGACACCGGCACGGTCGACGCCCTGCGCAAGCGCGTGGTGCAGCTCGAGGGCGGGGTCGTCGTCCGCGACGAGGCCGCCGGCGGGTACGCCACGGGCGCGCTGCGCGCCGTGGACGAGGCCGACCGCTCGCCCGTGGACGGCCCCGGGGGCCCGGGTGGCGGACGCGGCGCGGACACCGGCTGGGCGGGCGCCCGCCCGGGCGCGACGGAGGTCTGGCGGTGAGGGTCCGGTTCCTCGCGTCCGAGATCCTCGGCGGGCTGCGCCGCAACACCGCGATGACCGTCTCGGTGGTGCTGGTCACCTTCGTGTCGCTGGTCTTCGTCGGAGCGGGCGCGCTGCTGCAGCTGCAGGTCAACCAGATGAAGGACTACTGGTACGACCGCGTGCAGGTCTCGGTGTTCCTCTGCACCGCCGACTCCGAGGCGCCGACCTGCACCAGCGGAGAGGTCACGCCGTCGCAGCGCGACGCGGTGCTCGCCGAGCTGCGGTCGCCGACGCTGCAGCCCTACGTGGAGTCGGTGCAGTTCGAGTCGAAGGCCGACGCCTACGCGCGCTTCCAGCAGCAGTTCGCGGGCACGGCCATCGCCGAGTCGGCCACCGAGGACCAGCTCAACGAGTCCTTCCGCGTGAAGCTCACCGACCCCACCAAGTACGACGTCGTGACCCAGTTCTTCGCCGGGACCCCGGGCGTCGAGCAGGTGCAGGACCAGCGCCGCGTGCTCGACCCGTTCTTCACCGTGCTGAACGTCGCGACCGCGGTGGCCGGCGGGTTCGCCCTGGTGATGATCGTGGCCGCGGCCCTGCTCATCGCGACCACCATCCGCCTGTCCGCCTTCAGCCGCCGCCGCGAGACCGGGATCATGCGCCTGGTCGGGGCCAGCAAGCTGCTCATCCAGCTGCCGTTCCTGCTGGAGGGGGTGCTGGCCGCCGTCGTCGGCGCCGCCCTGGCCGTGGGCGCGCTGTACGCGGCCGTCAGGTTCGGCGTGCAGGGCTGGCTGGTCGAGGCGCTGCCGCTGTTCGGGTACGTCGGCACCCACCAGGTGTGGCTCGTGGCCCCCGTCCTCGTGGCGGTGGCGGTGCTCCTCGCGGGCACGGCGTCGGTCACGACGCTCTCGCGCTACCTGCGCGTCTGAGCCGGTGCCTGTTCACGACGCCGGCCGCTCAGGACGCCGGCTGCTGCTGGCGGTCTGCGCCGTCGTCGTCGCCGTGCTGCTCGGCGCGGTGGGCCTGGTGCCGGGCGGTGCCAGCCCCGCCGACGCCGCCACGGACGCCCAGCTGCGGGCGAAGCAGCAGCAGCTGGAGGACGCCCTGGCGCAGGCGCAGGAGGGGCTCGCGGACTCCGGTGAGCGCGCGCAGCAGGCTGCGGCCGAGCTCGCCGACGTCCAGTCGCGCCAGCCGGCCGTCCAGGCCGCGCTGGACAGCGCGCAGACGGCCGTCCGGACGGCCAAGGACCGCGACGTCGAGCTCGCCGGCCAGCTCGCCGCCGCCGAGGCCGCCGAGCAGGTCGCCGTCGACGAGCTGGCCCAGGGCGAGGCCGACCTGGCCGCGGCCGAGAAGCGCGTCTCCCGCCTGGTCTCCGCGACCTACCGCGGGGGAGGGATCGACACCGGTCTCGCCCTGGCCGTGGTGGGCGGCGAGGGACCCAGCGAGCTGGCCGACCGCCTCGCGCTCGTCGACGCCGCCGCCCGCGTGCAGCAGGCGTCCACGGCCCGCCTGGCGCAGACGAAGGCCGAGCAGCAGCACCGCGCCGACCGCCTCGAGGCGGTGCGCGCGCAGATCGCCGAGCTCCGCGCCCAGGCGGCCGAGCAGGTCGTCGTCACCCAGCGCGCCGAGGCCGAGGCGCAGGCCCGCAAGGACGAGCTCGCCGCGCTGGAGGCCACCAAGGCGAAGGCCCTGGCCGACGTCGAGGCGGAGAAGCGCGCCTACGAGCAGCAGGCGGCGGCCGCGCAGGCCGAGAGCGACGACATCGGCGCCCAGCTGCGGGCCCGGGCCAAGGCCCGCGGCTCCAAGGGCGGCTCGAGCTCGGGCGGCTCGGCGGCCCCGCAGCGGGGCGTGCTCGGCAACCCGCTGGCCTCGATGACGGTGACCTCGGGCTTCGGGTACCGCGTCCACCCCGTCTACCACGTGCGCCGCCTGCACGCCGGGACCGACCTCCGGGCAGCCTGCGGCACCCCGGTCTACGCCGCCGCCGACGGCGAGGTCGTGCGCGCCGGCCCCGGCACGGGCTACGGCAACATCCTCGTCATCGACCACGGGACGATCGGCGGCCGCGACGTGGCCACCGCCTACGCCCACCTGTCGCGCTTCGCCGCCTCCCCGGGGCAGGACGTGAAGAAGGGGCAGCTGGTCGCCTACTCCGGCAGCACCGGCGTGGGCACGGCCTGCCACCTGCACTTCGAGGTGCGCGTGGACGGCAGCCCGACCGACGCGATGGCCGGCTGGCTCTGACGCCGGTCCCACCGGCCGGTCGGTGGTGGGTCGGTGGTGGGTCGGTGGTGGGTCGGTGGCGGGGAACCGGGTGGCGCGCCTCCGTAGACTGGTCGGATGGCCAGAGGACGCGGGGAGTGGCGCGCACCGCAGACGCACAAGCCCGCGTCGGCGCCCGGACGCGACACGACGACGAAGACGGTGGTGGCCTCCAACCGCCGCGCGCGCTTCGACTACGCCATCGAGGACGTGTTCGAGGCGGGGATGGTGCTCACCGGCACCGAGGTGAAGTCGCTGCGGCAGGGCCGCGCGTCGCTGGTCGACGGGTTCGCCGAGGTCGAGCGGGGCGAGGCGTGGCTCGAGGCCGTGCACATCCCCGAGTACGCCGAGGGCACCTGGACCAACCACGAGCCGCGGCGCCGCCGCAAGCTGCTGCTCCACGCCGCTGAGATCGAGAAGCTGGCGCAGTCGGCGGCCCAGAGCGGCTACACGCTGGTGCCGCTGCAGCTGTACTTCCGCGGCGGCCGGGTGAAGGTCGAGATCGGCGTCGCGAAGGGCAAGAAGACCTTCGACAAGCGCCAGGCCCTGCGCACCCAGACCGACGAGCGCGAGGCCCAGCGCGCCATGCGCAACCGCAGCCGCATCGGCGAGTAGCTCGTCAGCCCACCGGGTGCGGTGGGTCTCGTGCCGCCGCAGGCTGGGTGCATGCGTGCTGTCTTCCACGAGTCCTACGGCGGTCCCGAGGTCCTGCAGGTCGGTGAGCGGCCCGACCCCGTCGTCGGTCCGGACTCCGTCCTCGTCCGCGTGAGGGCCGCCGGGGTGAACCCCGTCGACTTCAAGATCGGCGCGGGGTACCTGCAGGGGGCCTTCCCCTCGTTCCTGCCGACGATCGCCGGGTGGGACGCCGCCGGCGTCGTCGAGGCGGTCGGGCCCGCCGTGCGCGACCTGGCCGTCGGTGACGAGGTCCTGGGCTACGTCCGCAAGGACTTCGTCCGTGACGGCTGCTACGCCGAGCTGGTCGCCGGGGCCCAGCGCCACTGGGCGCTGAAGCCGCCGGCCGTCTCCTGGGAGGCCGCCGGGGCCCTGCCGCTGGCGGGCCTCACCGCGCTGCAGTCGCTGGAGGCGGTGCGCGCGGGCGCGGGCGACACCGTGCTCGTGCACGCCGCGTCCGGTGGCGTGGGCCACCTCGCGGTCCAGATCGCCGTGGCCCGCGGGGCGCGCGTCATCGGCACCGCGAGCGAGCGCAACCACGACTTCGTCCGCTCCCTGGGCGCCGAGCCCGTCCAGTACGGCGACGGGCTGGTCGACGCCGTGCGCGCCCTCGCCCCCGAGGGCGTCGACGCCGCGGTCGACTACGTCGGCGGCGACGCGATCACGCAGTCGGCCGAGCTCGCGAAGGACCCGGCGCGCACCGCGTCGAACGTCGACCCGCAGGCCGTGGCCGAGGCGGGCGGGCTCTACTGCTTCGTCACCCCCGACGCCCGGCAGCTGGCCTCCCTCGCGGCCCTGGTGGCCGACGGGACCGTGCGCGTCGAGGTGCAGGAGGCGTTCCCCCTGGAGCGCGCCGCCGACGCCTGGACGGCGCAGGTGGACGGCCACGTCCGCGGCAAGCTGGTCCTCGCCGTCTGAAAACCCGTGGCGCCGTTCGCCGGGCTGCGGGCATCGTGGTCCTGCTGCCCGACGAGCGGCGCACCGGTGGCTCACCGGCCGCGTCCCGCGCACCAGCGGGCAGCGCAGCACTGCGGATGCTGGCGCCTCATCAGCGCTGAGGTTCGACTCCTCGACCGATGACGGCGGCCGGTGCCCCGCCGCGCCCGCGAGGGCCGGCAGGCAGCGCTCGGACCCGCGCACCTCCTCGAGGGGTTGCCCGTCCGGGCCGTCGGGCACCGGCCGTCGTCGCTGTGCGTCCGCTCCGTGCTGCTGGTCGGTGCACCCGTGGGCGGCAGGAGGCGGAGCGTGTTCAGGAAGCACCTGGTGGTGAGGGACGGCCGGCGCGCCGTCGTCCGGTACGACGGGCGCGTCGTCGACGTCCTCGACGCCGGACGCCACCGGCTCAGGGGCAGGGCGTGGCGGCGCTCGGTGGAGGTCCTCGACGTCCGCCAGCAGCTGCTCATGGTGACCGGCCAGGAGGTCGCGGCGGCCGACGTCCCGGGCGTCCGCGTCAGCGCTGCCGCCCGGTTCGCGATCGCCGACCCGGTGGCCTTCCTCGACGCGGCCGCCGACCCGGAGGCCGAGCTGCGGCTGGCGCTGCAGCTGGCGGTCCGCGACTGGGTGGCCGCGGCTCCGGTCGCCGAGCTGCTCGCCCTGCGGGCGGGGGCGGCGTCGGTGCTCACCCCGCTCGTGGCGACCGAGGTGGCGCACCTGGGGATCGCGGTGGTCGAGGCCTCCGTCCGCGACGTCAGCCTCCCGGGGGAGCTGCGCCGCGCCCTGCTGGCGACGGCGACGGCGACCCAGGAGGGGCAGGCCGCCCTCGAGCGGGCACGCGGTGAGGTCGCCGCCACGCGGGCCCTCGCCAACGCGGCGCGGACGCTGGCGGAGAACCCCGCGCTGCTGCAGCTGCGCACCGTCCAGGAGGCGGCGCGGGCCGGCTCGACCGTCGTCCTGCACGTCGGGGAGTCCTGAGGCTCCCCGACGCTCAGCGGGGTGCGGGTCCCAGCCGTCGGGCGGCGCGGGCGTCGAGGACGAGCAGCGCCAGGCCCTGCACCACGACGGCCAGGCCGTGCGCCCGCAGCTCCGCCTCGCTCGTCCGCCGGCCGCGCCCGCGGCGCCGCAGCCGCCGCAGCACCCGGTCGGGTCGCGCGGCCAGGGCCGACCCGAGCGCCACGTACCCGATGTCGGCCACGGCGTTGGTGGTGAGCAGCAGGCGCAGCCGCTCCGCCGGGGGCGGACCGCTGGCGCGCGCCCGGACCGCGGCGCCGGCACCGAGCACGGCGGCGTCGACCACCGCCCACAGCACGGTCTGCTCCCCGAAGGCCCGCAGCGCCGGGTGCCCCCGGCGCTTCCCGACCACCAGGGCCACCGCCCCGGTCAGGGTGCTGGCCACGGTCCACGTCTGCAGCGCACGGGTGAGCTCGCGCTCGACGGCCTCGACGTCGTCGTCCACGGGACCAGTCTCGCGCGGAACAGCGGGCGCGCAGCAGGAGTTCTCACTGGAGGACCGGCTGCCGCTGCGCGTAGGATGGTCCGACTGCCCGTGGTCCCGGCCGCGAGCAGCACAACTCCACAGGGGGTGTCAGGTTTCGACGTCGCATCGTCGAACCAGGGGAAGCGGGTCGAGAAGGCAAGGTCATCTCGTTAACGTTCCTTGCAAACCCACAGGTGCCGATTCCAAGAGCACCGACTTCGCTCTCGCTGCCTGATCAGCTGAGTTGAAAGTCCGTCGGCCCGGGAGTGCTCCCGGCCCGGGTACCGGCGTCAGCTAGGGAGCTCAACCACCGGCCAGTGTCACCGGGGCCGGTGGGAAACCAAGGTGACTGGGCTCGTCAGCGCAACGCCCGTGTGAGCGCTGGAGCCGAGCAGAACGAGTCACGGGCTGCACCCGGAGAAGCCCTGGGGGCACGACGGCGGACGCGGGTTCGATTCCCGCCACCTCCACCTCGTCGCTCTCGGACTGATCAGCAGTCGTCCCACGTGAGCGACACCCCCCTTGCGAGCAGCGGAGGGCCCGACCACCAGGTCGGGCCCTCCGTCGTCTGCCCGCGCGCACGACCGGGCGCACGACCGGGCGCACGACCGGGCGCACGACCGGGCGCACGACCGGGCTCACGCCCCCGGGGCCGGCGGGCTCAGGTGCTGGGAGAAGAACTGCAGCACCTGGGGCATCGCCGCCTTGAACGACGTCGTGAGGTGCTCGCCGCCCGGCTGCAGGTACGTCTGCGTCGTCGCCGGGGGTGGCAGCAGCGGAGCGAACTCCTTCGCGGCGCGGACGTCCTCGGGGCTGTCGGTGCCGGCCACGAACAGCCAGGCCGCGCCGCCGGTGGAGGTCGGTGCCAGGGCCGACGGGTACAGGGCCCGCACCGCGGGGTCCTCGCGCTGCGGCAGGTCCGTCTCCATGGAGAAGTACCCGGCGATGCTGACGACGGCGCCGTACTGGTCGGGGTGGCGCAGGGCGATCGCCGCCGCGCAGTACGCCCCCGCGGAGGCCCCCGAGATGCCCCAGCCGCGCCCTGGCGGGAGCACGCGGAAGTCGTCCTGGACCATCCGCGGGAGGTCGGTGTCGAGGAAGGTCCCCACGGCCGGCTGTCCCGGCATGTCGGTGCACTCGGTGTCGACGTCCTTCGACACCTGCATCTCGGGCATGACGAAGACTAACGGCAGCACCGAGCCGTCAGCGGCCCCCCTGCTGACCACGTCCTGTGCGCCGTAGGAGCGGTCCGTCCAGTTGTTGTACGTGGCGCCGTCGCCGCCGGGGTAGAGGAACAGCACCGGGAAGTCCTTCCCGGCGTAGGCGGGGTCGGAGTACTGCGGCGGGGTCCACACCCAGACGGTCATCGTGACGCCCGACGAGGGCCCGGTGAGCACCGTCTGCCGCACGGGCTGGTCGCCGAAGTCGGCCTGCGTCCACACCTGCCCGTCCGCCACGTGCCGCTGGGGCGGGGAGGGCGACGCCGTGCTCGCGGCCGGTGCGGCGGACGACGGCGCACCACCCGGGGCCGAGGTGGGCGAGGTGGACGAGGCGGCGACGGGCGCCGCGCCGTCGGCGGCGGACGAGCAGCCGGTCAGGACGACCAGGAGCGCAGCGGCGCAGAGCGCGACCAGCGGACGACGACGGGGCACGACCCCCACGGTGGAGGGCCACCGATGACGGGAGCGTGCCCACCGCCTGCGGACCCCCTGGCAGCCACCCGCCAGCTGCCTGGACCGGTGCGGGGACGGGTCGAGGCGCGGTCAGAAGGTGAACCGCGTGCAGTCGGTGGGAAAGGCCGACCACGCCAGCGCCCGCTGCGGCACGAGGACCCGCAGCCCCCCGCCGTCGTCACCCGACCAGGCGTCGGCGCCGGGGGAGTACCCGGCGGCGTGGTACTTGCTGAACGCCTCCGCCAGGCGCCGGCCCAGGTCGGCGGCGTCGGCGCGCGCCGGGTGCGACGCGCCCTCGACCACGACGACGTCGCTGCCGCTCTCCAGGTGCAGCGAGCACGCGGGGTTGGAGGCCAGGTTGCGGGCGTGGACGGTGGTGGCGGCGCCGTCGTACCAGAACCGCCCGTCGAGCCAGACGCCCCAGCGGGGCACGGTGTGGGGGCGGCCGTCCGGCCTCACCGACGCCAGCCAGTAGTGCTGGGCGGCCACGAGGCGCTCCTGGACGGCTGACCAGGCGAGGACGCCGTCGGTCGTGTCGGGCAGGCCATAGCCCTCGGGCATCACGGGCCGCTCGACGCGCGGCCCCACACTGGGTCCCATGCCCGGCACCGTAGGGACGCCCACCGACAGCCCTGACAGCCCTGACGGCCGTGGCGGCGCGGGCGCCGAGCGCTGCCCCTGCGGCACCGGCGACGCCTACGCCGCCTGCTGCGGCCGCTACCACCGCGGGGAGGCCGACGCTCCCACCGCGGAGGCCCTCATGCGGTCGCGCTACTCGGCCTTCGCGCTCCGCGACGTGCCGTACCTGCTGCGCACGTGGCACCCCCACGACCGGCCCGAGGAGGCCGAGGTGGACCTCGACCCCGACCAGCGCTGGGTCCGCCTGGACGTCGTCGAGACCACGGGCGGTGGTCCCTTCGACGACGAGGGCACCGTCACCTTCGAGGCGCGCTGGCGCAGCACCGCCACCCGCGACGACGGGACCCCGGCCCGCGGGGTGCTGCGCGAGCGGAGCCGCTTCGTGCGCACCGCGGCGGCGGGCCCCGGCGCCGGCCGCCGCTGGCTCTACCTCGACGGCGAGCTGGCCTGAGGCGTGCTCTACGGGACGGCGGCGACCGCGGCCCTGCTGGCCGTCGCCGTCGTCGGTGACGCCTGGGCGCCCACCTACGCGCTCGCCCTCGCGGCCTTCTGGTGGCTGCTGCCCACCCCGGTGCTGCTCGTGCGGGCGCTCCTGCGGGGTCGTCGCCGCGCCGTCGTCGCCCTCACCGCGCCCGTCGCCGTGCTGGCGAGCACCTGGGGGCACGTGCTCGTGCCCGGGAGCCCGGCGAGCAGCACCGCCCGGTCCGACCTGCGGGTCGCCACCTACAACGCCACCCACGGGGGCTCGGTCGACGGCGTGCTGCGGCTGGTCGCCGACGACGCCCCCGACGTGCTGCTGCTGCAGGAGCTGACCCCCCGCCAGCGGGGCGCCGCCGACCGGCACCTGGCCGCCGCCTACCCCTACCGCTCCTTCGGGCCCCTGGGGCCGCAGGACGACGGCGACGCCGTGCTCAGCCGCTACCCCGTCCTCAGCGCCACCCCGCTCGCGGGCCTGCCCGACGGCGCCCGACCGGCCGACCTGGTGCGGCTCGACCTGGGCGGCCGCACCGCGTCGGTCCTCTCGGTGCACCTGGCGAGCCCGTGCCTGGGCTGCTCCGCGAGCGACGGCGCCCGCAACCCCGCGGGCGGCACCGCGAGCGCCGGTGCGGTGCGGGTGGCCGAGGCCCGGCACCTCGCCGAGGTCGTCCAGGAGCGGCGTCGCGCGGGAGACGTCGTGGTCGTCGGGGGCGACATCAACTCCGCGGAGCTCAACGAGCCGCTCCAGCTGCTCGTGGCCGCGGGCCTCACCGACGTGAACGCGGCGGTGGGCCGGATGCCGCAGCTCACCCGCGGTCCGGGCCCCGGGCTCGCGCGGGTCGACGTCGTGCTGGTCGCGGGGCTGGAGCCGGTGCGCACGTGGGAGGGGGAGCGGGGCCCGAGCACGCACTCGCCGGTGCTGGCCGACCTGGCCCTGGCCGGCTGGGGCCCAGGCGCGAGGATGGCGCCGTGCCGATCCTCCACAAGGACATGACGCTCTGCATCTCCCTGGCGGGGCGCCCCTCGAACCTCGGGACCCGCTTCCACAACTTCCTCTACGACGAGCTGGCCCTGCCGTTCGTCTACAAGGCGTTCACCACCGACGACGTCGAGGGCGCCCTCCGCGGCGTGCGGGCCCTGGGCATCCGGGGCTGCTCGGTGTCCATGCCGTTCAAGGAGGCGGTGATCCCGCTGGTCGACGAGCTGGAGGCGTCGGCGGCGGCGATCGAGAGCGTCAACACGATCGTCAACGACGGCGGCCGGCTCACCGCCTCGAACACCGACTACGAGGCCGTCGCGACCCTCATCGCCGGGCTCGACCCGTCGCTGCCGGTCGTGGTGCAGGGCTCGGGGGGCATGGCGAAGGCGGTGGTCGCCGCCTTCCGCGGCTCCGGCACCCACGACCTGACCGTCCTCGCCCGCAACGAGGCCACCGGCCGCCGGCTCGCGGAGAAGTACGGCTACCGGCACGCCGTGCGAGCCTCCGAGCCGGTCGACGACGCGGTGCTGGTCAACGCGACCCCGCTGGGGATGGCGGGGGAGGACGCCGACGCGCTGGCCTTCCCCCTGGAGCACGTCCGCGCGGCGGCGGCCGTGCTCGACGTCGTCGCCTTCCCCGCGCTGACCCCGCTGGTGCGGGCCGCCGAGGGGGCCGGGGTGCCGGTCATCACGGGGTCGCAGGTGATCGCGCTGCAGGCGGCCCGCCAGTTCGAGCGGTACACCGGGGTCGAGGTGACGCCCGAGCAGGTGGAGCGGGCCTCGGCGTTCTCCCGCCAGGGCTGAGCGCCGGCCGCCGGGCCGGTCGGCTGCGGGTCAGCCGGCGGGCTGGGCCTCGGAGGCGGGGCGCGCCAGCTGGACGCACGCCGCGAGCGCCAGCCCCACCCCGATGACGACCGGTGTGGCCCAGCCCGGGCGCACGCCGTCGCCGAGGAGCAGCAGGCCCGCGGCGCCGCCGACCACCACCTCGACCACCCACAGCGCGGCCGTCGCCGCGACCACGCCGTCACCGGACAGCGCCCTGCCGTAGAGCAGCGTCCCGGCGACGCCGGAGATCACCACGGCCCAGGTGGCGGGCTCGGTGAGCAGGCCCAGCGGGGAGGCGGGCTCCACGAGGCGGGCGCACAGCGCGGCGACGGAGTAGGCGACACCGGCGGCGCACGAGAGCACCAGGGCCCCGGTGCGCCCCTCCAGCCAGCGCCGGGGGCGCTCGGAGGTGCCCGCCGGCACGGCCACCAGCAGGGCGAGGGCGACGGCCAGCCCCAGGGCCGCCTCGACGGTGCCGGGAGGAGCGGGCTGCGGGCGGCCCGGCTGGGCCCCGGCGGCGACCAGGGCGAGGCCCGCGACGGCGGCCACGACGGCCGCGTGCTCGACCCTGCCGAGCCTCACGCCCAGCGCGCGTGCGCCCAGGAGGGCCGTCACGGCGAGCGAGCCGGCGAGGAGCGCCTGGACCGCGAACAGCGGCAGCGTCCGCAGGGCGACGAGCGACACGAGCCACGCGGCGCCGTCGAGGACCACCCCGGCCAGGTAGAGCGGCTGGCGGGCCAGCCCGACGGCGCCGGCCCCGCCGGTCGTGGGCGCCGCACCCCCGGCCGACGCCGCCCGCCGGGCCCCGAGGGCCTGCAGCACCGACGCGACGCCGTAGGCCAGGCTCGCCACGAGCGCGGCGGTGAGGCCCAGCGCCGCGCTCACCGGGGGCTGCTGCCGGGGCCGACGGGCCCGTCGTCGTCCCGGTCGTCGCCCTCGTCGCCCTCGCCGTCCGCGTCGTCCTCGTCGGCAGCGGTGCGCGAGCGGCCGGGGAGGCGGTCGCGCAGCGCGGTGCCCACACCGCTCAGCTGGCTGCCGATCTGCTCGCCCAGGCGCGGCAGCGCGGAGACCAGCGGCAGCTCCTCGGTGAGCCCCTCGGCGCGGGCCATCGTGAGGCCGTCGGTGGCGAGCTGGGCGAGGTCGTCGACGACGACGTAGCGGGCCCGCCAGGTCGGGTCGTACTTGGCGTTGAACCGCCACAGCGACTCCATCTGGGAGTGGCTGCCCAGGCGCGTGAGCACCTGGCGGGCGAGGTCGGGCACGCGGCCCTCCTGCTCGCCGGAGACCACCGTGCGGAGCACCGCGAAGTTGAGGCCGAGCCCCTTCTGGCCGCGCTCGCGCACGTGCTCGGCGGTGGCGATGATCATCGCGTCGACGATGCCGGAGGGCAGGCCCTCGTCGGTGGAGCGGCGCATCACGTCGAGCGACCAGCCGTCGACGTCGGCCGAGGGCACCCACTGCACGAAGCCGATGACCCTGTCGACGGCGGGGGCCTCCTCGGTGGCGGCCACCCGCTGGCGGGCCACGGTCAGCAGCAGGTCGGCGTCGGCCGGGTCGGCCAGGCGCGACAGCGTCATCGAGAAGCCGCGCTCGGCGTCGCCGCGGCGGCTCTGCGCGCTCATGGCCACGAGCTCGGCGCGCATCGCGGGGTCGAGCTCGCCGGCGGTGTGGAAGGAGTACGTCACGCCGGCGCGCCCCACGCGGTTGTACGCCTGCCGCAGCGACTTCATCGCGTTGCCGGCGAGGGTGAAGGTGGTGCAGTCGAGCACGGCCTCGTCGCCGAGGTAGACCGGGCGCATGCCGGTGCGCTCGTACACCGGCAGCCAGGGCTCGGCGGCGCCGATCACCAGCACGGTCCAGCCGTTGCGCTCGGCGTAGTCGCGGAAGTCGGCCCAGGCGTCCTCGCGCTCCTCGGGCGGGCCGACCGGGTCGGGGGAGACCAGGCAGGTGGTGCCGCGCACGGAGTGGGCGACCACGGTCGAGCCGGTGAAGAACCAGTCCTTGTCGTCGCGCAGGGCGAAGTAGGCCAGGGTGTCGCCGCCCCAGCGGTGCACGACGGCGCGGGCGCGCTCGCGCTCGGCGTCGTGCTCGGCCCGACCGAGCTTCGGGGCGCGGCGGGGTGCGAAGACCAGCCACAGCACCGTGCAGACCAGGCCGACGCCGATCACGGGGAGGAGCCGGCTCGAGGCCGGCCCGAGCCCGGGCACCACGCCGGCCGGGACGCCGACGCGCTGCGCCTCCTCCACGCCGACGAGCCGCCCGGCGGCCTCGCGGGCGTCCTCACCGAACTGCCCGTGGTGGCGGTGCCCGCCGAAGCCCAGCGTCAGCGCTGCCGTGATGAGCACGGCGGCGACGGCCCCGCCCGCGCCCAGGACCACGGCGCGCACGGCGGCGGCGTGGCTGGGCAGCACCGGGAAGGCCCGGCGCTGCGTGCTCAGGTAGGCCGCGACCGCCGCGGTGAGCAGCGCCTCCTCGTAGTCGATGCCCTTGACCAGGTGCAGCACCGTCAGACCGAGGAGCAGGGCCAGCGCCGCGCCCCAGGCCAGGCGGCTGCCGCGGCGCAGGCCGCGCGCGACCACGAGCAGGGTGCACCCGGCCAGCGCGGTCACGCCGGCCGCGGTCTGCGGCACCAGGAAGGGCGTGAGGCCCAGCAGGGTCTCCAGGCGGCCGCGCAGCGGCGGGAGCGCCGCGGAGAGCAGGGAGAGCAGGCCGGCGGCAGCCACGACGACGGAAGCGGTGCGCCGGCGGCGGTCTCGACGGACGAGGTGATCCACGAGGGGTCATCCTGCGCCATCGCGCGGCCCGCCCGCAGGCGCCGTCGGCCGTCCGGTCGACCTCCCACGCGACTCCCACGCGACTCACAGTCGGCCCCCGGTACCTCGCGTGGCGCGCTCCCAGGCCGGGGAGCCACCATCAGCCGTGGCCTCCGCGTCCGCGCCCCTGGCGCTCCCGAGCGCCGGCGAGGTGCCCCGCGCCGTCCTGGACCAGCTGGGGGCCCACCGCGACGTGCTCTCCACCTGGTGGCCCGCCGGCGTGCTGGGCGGGCTCGCCGTGCTCCTGGTGGTGCTGGTGGTGGTGCGGCGCCGCCGGGGACGCCGCCCGTGGCTGGCCGGGAGCGCGGCCGTGCTGGTCCTCGCCCTGGCGCTGGCGGCCGGGGTGAACACCCGGCTGGGGCTGCTGCCCTCGGCGCAGGCCGCCGAGACCCTGGCCACCGGGCGCGTGCCGGACACCGACGGCGAGGTCACCCAGGTGCAGGTGCCGCTGCGCGACGGCTCGGGGCTCGACCCCAGCGACACCTGGGTCTACACCCCTCCCGGCTACGACCCCGACGACGCCGGCTCGGTCCGCTACCCGGTGGTCTACCTCTTCCACGGCGAGCCGGGCTCCTCGGCCGACTGGTTCACCGCGGGCGACGTCGCCCACACCGCCGACGTGCTCATCCACGACCGGCTGATCCCCCCGGTCGTCCTCGTGGCCCCCGACCTCACCGCCCCCGACACCGACGACACCGAGTGCCTCGACAGCACCCGGCCCGGCGGGCCTCAGGTGGCCACCCACGTGCTCGACGTCGTCAGCTGGGTCGACGCGCACTACGCCACGGCCGCCGACCCCGCGCACCGGGTGGCCGCGGGGATGTCGATGGGGGGCTACTGCGCCCTCGACCTGGGCCTGCGCCACCAAGACGTCTTCGGCGGCGTCGTCGGGCTGGAGGCGTTCGGCAGCCCCGGTCCCGGCGGGAGGGACGCCCTGAGCACGAGGGCGGAGTACCGGGCGGCCTCGCCCGTCCACTACCTGCCCCGCCTGCCCGTCCGGGAGGGCGTGCCGTTCTGGTTCGACCTCGCCGAGGACGGCGACCCGCTCGCGGCGCGGGAGACCCGGCGCGTGGTGAGCGACCTGCGGGCGAAGGGCCTGCCGGTGCTGCTGCGGGTCGAGCCCGACTCCGAGCACGACTGGGACTTCGCCGCCACCGGCATCGCCCCCGGCCTCACGTGGGTGCTCGACCGGATGGGCCTCGCGCCGGCGCCCGAGCCGTCGAGCACCCCGGCGTCCTGACCGGCGTCAGCCCTCGTCGTCGACGTCGGCCGGGCCCGCGGCGGCGGGGGAGGCCGCGGGCGCGCGCCGCGCCTGCACGCGCCGCACCACCCGCGCCACCCCGAACGCGGCAGCGGTGACCACGGCGGCCGCCACGAGCCACGGGAGCAGCACCCCCAGCACCACCAGGGCGCCCGCGACCGCCGCGACCAGGGCGTTCCACCCCGAGGCGAGGCCGCCCAGGAACCCGCCCGCCTCGACGACCGGCGCCTCGGCGCGGCCGGTGACGTACAGGCTGAGCGTCGCCATCTCGACCTGGCCGGAGAGCACGGCGCGCTGGGCGGTGAGGGAGTCGAGCTCGGCCTGCCGCTGGGTGAGGGCGCTCTCGGCGGCCACCACCTCCTCGGTGCTCGCAGCGCCGGCGAGCAGAGCGGTGAGCCGCTCGGTGGAGGTGCGCAGCGCCGCGACCCGCGCGTCCAGGTCGCTGGCCTGCGCGGTCACGTCGGTGGAGGTGACGTCGACGTCGCTGACCTCCCCGAAGCGCCCGAGCTGGTCCAGGGTCGTCGAGAACCCCTGCGCGGGGACGCGCACGGTGAGCGTCGCGCTGGACGGCCCCTCCTCGGGGGTCTGCACCGAGCGCTGCTCCACCCGGCCCCCGGCGCCCTCGACGTAGACGGCGATCTGCTCGGCGGCCGTGGCGGGGGAGTCGACCACGATGCTGGCCGAGCCGGTGGTGATCACCTGGCGGTCGCTGGCGCCGGCGAGGTCGCTGCCCGCGGCGCCGGCAGCGGGAGCGGGGGCCGCAGCGCTCGCGGCCTCGGCGCTGCTCCCGCCGTCACCGCTCGTCGCCGCGGCGTCGGTGAAGGACTGCGGGCCGGCGCGGTCCGCGGCGCTCTCGGCTGCTCCGGACCCGCTCGCCGCGGCCCCCGACTCGCTCGCGGAGCAGCCGGCCAGCAGCAGGCCGGTCAGGGCGATCGGCACGAGCACGGCAGCGGGGGAGCGCCTCAGCGCGCCGGACCTGTTCATGCCCGCCAGACGCGGCTCCCGGCCGGGCCGTTGCAGCGGGACCGGTCCCGTGACCGGACCGTGATCACTGCGCTGGCGGCGCGCCCGCAGCGGGCCTAGCGTCCTCGCCGGTGTGGTCCAGCCCGGCGGCCGCTGCGACGGTCTGAGGGCGGGGTGGCTGCGGTGCCGGTGTGGCTCGAGGCGGGCGCGTGGGGGCTGGTGGGCGGGCTCGCCCTGGTGCTCGGTGCGGCGGTGGCGTGGTTCGCGAGGGTGCCGCGGTGGGCCGTGGCCTCGGTGATGGCCTTCGGCGCCGGCGTGCTGATCTCGGCGCTCGCGTTCGAGCTGGTCGACGAGGCGGAGCGCTCCGGCGGCCTGCTCGCGACGGCGGGCGGGTTCCTCGGTGGCGCGGTCGTCTACGTCGCGGCGAACACGGCGCTGTCCCGGCTCGGGGCGCGCCACCGCAAGCGGTCGGGCGACCAGCAGCCCAGCGAGGACGAGGACTCCGGCAGCGGCGCCGCCATCGCCGTCGGCGCCCTGCTCGACGGGGTGCCGGAGTCGGTGGTGCTCGGCCTGTCGCTGCTCAGCGGCGGTGGCGTCGGCGTCGGGGTGCTCGCCGCCGTCTTCATCTCCAACGTGCCCGAGGGGCTCTCGAGCGCCGCCGGCATGCGCCGCGCGGGCCGCAGCGCCCGCTACGTCTTCGGGGTCTGGGGCGGCATCGCCCTGGCCAGCGGCCTGTCCGCGATGCTCGGCGCGCTGCTGCTGGACGGTGCGCCCGACCAGCTCGTCGCGGTCATCACCGCCGTCGCGGCCGGGGCGATCCTCGCGATGGTGGCCGACACCATGGTCCCGGAGGCCTTCGAGCGCACCCACCTGCTCACGGGGCTCATCACGGCGCTGGGCTTCCTGGCGGCGTTCGCCGTCTCGCGCGCCTGAGCGGTCGCGACGGGTCTAGAGCACCTCGACGCCGGCGGCGCGCATCTCGGCGACCGCGCGCTCGTCGTCGCCCTCGGCCAGCTGCACGAAGCGCGTCAGGGCCAGCGGCACCCGCACCGCCAGCCCGCGGGCGGCGCCGTCCAGCGCCGTGGCCCTCACGCAGTAGTCGCCCGCGAGCCCGACGACGACGATGCGCCGCACCCCGTGCGCGTCGAGCAGGTCTCCCAGCACGGTCGCCTCGCGGCGGCCGGAGGCGAGGTCGAGCTCGGAGAAGCCGGAGTAGCCGTCCTCCGCGCCGGTGCCCTTGCGCACCCGCGGCGCGCCCTCGGGCACCACCAGCGCCGGGTGGAGCTCGGCGCCGGGCGTGCCGGCCACGCAGTGCACGGGCCAGGTCCCGCCGTCGGCGGCGAAGTGCGGGGTGTGCTCGGGGTGCCAGTCCTGCGTGAACACCACCGGGGAGCCCGCCGCGGTGGCGGCCTCCACCTCGGCGTTCACGAGCGGCACGACCTCCTCGCCGCCGCGCACGTGGAGCGACCCGGTCGGGTCGGCGAAGTCGACCTGGACGTCCACCACCACCAGCGCCGTTCCCGGCCCGTACGCGAAGCGCTCAGCTGCCACCCGCCAAGCCTGTCCCACCGCGTGAGCCCCGCGCCAGCGGGTAGGTGGGAACCGTGACCGACCTCGCCACGCGCCCCGCCGTGCCCGTCGTCCCCGGCGGCGACCTCGTCCCCGACGTCCTCGACGACGCGGCGCTCGCGGCCGTCGACCACTGGTGGCGCGCCGCGAACTACCTCTCGGTCGGCCAGATCTACCTGCAGGCCGACCCGCTGCAGCGCGAGCCGCTGGGCCCCGACCACGTCAAGGCCCGCCTCCTCGGCCACTGGGGCACCACGCCCGGGCTCAACTTCGTGTGGAGCCACGTCAACCGCGCCATCCGCGACCGCGACACCGAGGCGCTGTTCGTGGCCGGCCCCGGGCACGGCGGTCCCGCGGTGGTGGCCAACGCCTGGCTGGAGGGCGCCTGGACCGAGGCCTACCCCGACGTCGACCAGACCGAGGAGGGGATGCGCCGGCTGTTCAAGCAGTTCTCCTTCCCCGGCGGCATCCCCAGCCACGCGGCGGCCGACGTGCCCGGCTCGATCCACGAGGGCGGCGAGCTCGGCTACGCCCTCGTGCACGCCACCGGAGCGGTCTTCGACGACCCCGACCTCGTGGCGGTCTGCGTCATCGGCGACGGCGAGGCCGAGACCGGCCCGCTGGCGGCCTCGTGGCACGCGAACAAGTTCCTCGACGCGGCGCGCGACGGCGCGGTGCTGCCCGTGCTGCACCTCAACGGCTACAAGATCGCCAACCCGACGGTGCTGGCGCGGATGAGCGACGACGAGCTGGAGCAGTACCTGCGCGGCACCGGCTGGGAGCCGCTGTGGGTCTCGGGCCCCGGTGACGGCGAGGACGCGACCCCGTCCACCAGCGCATGGCCCAGGCGCTCGACACGGCCCTGGACACCATCTCCGAGAACCAGCGCGCCGCCCGCGAGCACGCCGCGGCCCACGACGGCGACCCGGGCGACCGCCCCCGCTGGCCCGTCGTCGTCCTGCGCACCCCCAAGGGCTGGACGGGCCCGCACGACGTCGACGGCGAGCCGGTGGCGGGCACGTGGCGCGCCCACCAGGTGCCGCTGTCCGAGGTCCGCTCCGACGAGGGGCACCGCGAGCAGCTCCGCGCGTGGCTCGAGTCCTACCGCGCCGAGGAGCTCTTCGGCGACGACGGCGCGCCGACGGACGCGGTGCTCGCCAACCGCCCGCGCGACGAGCGGCGCATGAGCGCCAACCCCCGCACCAACGGCGGCCTGGTCAAGAAGCCGCTGCGACTGCCCGACTTCCGCTCCCACGGCGTCGACGTGCCGCGGCCGGGGGAGCAGATGCACAGCCCGACCAGCGTCTTCGGCGACTGGCTGCGCGACGTCGTGGCAGCCAACCCCGAGACCTTCCGCCTCTTCGGCCCGGACGAGGTGGCCAGCAACCGGCTCCAGGCCGTCTTCGACGTCACCGGTCGCCAGCTCGCCGACGGGCCCCGGGAGGGCGACAGCCACGTCCGCCGCGACGGCCGCGTCATGGAGGTGCTCTCCGAGCACCTGTGCCAGGGCTGGCTGGAGGGGTACCTGCTCACCGGTCGCCACGGCCTGTTCACCAGCTACGAGGCCTTCATCCACATCGTCGACTCGATGGTCAACCAGCACGCCAAGTGGCTCAAGACCACCCGCCAGCTGGCGTGGCGGCGGCCGCTGGCGTCGCTGAACTACCTGCTCAGCAGCCACGTGTGGCGCCAGGACCACAACGGCTTCTCCCACCAGGACCCGGGCTTCATCGACCACGTGGTCACCAAGAAGGCCGAGATCACGCGGGTCTACCTCCCGCCGGACGCCAACACGCTCCTGTCGACCATGGACCACGTGCTGCGCAGCGAGCACTACGTCAACGTCGTCGTCGCCGGCAAGCAGCAGGCGCTCGACTACCTGACCGTCGACGAGGCCGTCGCCCACTGCACCCGGGGCCTGGGCCGCTGGGCGTGGGCCTCCAACGACGACGGCGTCGAGCCCGACGTCGTCATCGCGTGCGCCGGTGACATCCCCACGCAGGAGGCGCTCGCGGCCACCGCGGTCCTGCGCGAGCGGCTCCCCGAGCTGCGCGTGCGCTTCGTGAACGTGGTCGACCTCATGCGGCTGCAGCCGCCGTCGGAGCACCCCCACGGCCTGGCCGACCGCGAGTACGACGCGCTGTTCACCACCGACAGGCCGGTGCTGTTCGCCTTCCACGGCTACCCGACGCTGGTGCACCGCCTGACGTACCGGCGCAACGGCCACCAGAACCTGCACGTGCGCGGGTTCGTCGAGGAGGGCACCACCACGACGCCCTTCGACATGGTGCACCGCAACGACCTGGACCGGTTCCGCCTGGTCATGGACGTCATCGACAGGGTCCCCGGGCTCGGCGTCCGGCACGCCGGGCTGCGGCAGGAGATGGCCGACGCCCGCCTGGCCGCCCGCGCCCACGCGTACGAGACGGGGGAGGACCCGGAGGAGATCAGCGGCTTCCGCTGGGACCCGACCCTCTGAGGCCGGCGGTCGCGAGGCGCGTCGCGACGGCGCGTGCCCGGCCTGTCACGTACCGTGAGCATATGACTGCGGAGGGTGCGCGCCTGTCGGCCGCGCCCGCCCTCCGTCACCCTGCTGCGCCATACTCCCTGACCAGCGGACGCGCATGAGCCCGCCCGCAGGCACGACCGTGCAGGAGGACCGGGTGGGAGGCGTGGACCGGACCGACGCGCTCCTCGCCGCCGTCGGCGCGCCCGACGCCCTCGTGCTCAGCCACCACGCCGAGCGGGGCTGGGAGCACGTCGCGGGGCGCGGGGCCGGCACGCCCGGTGCCGGCGGCGCCCCGCTCTCCCTCGACGACGAGTCCGGCGCCGACCACCTCGCCGCCCGGGCCCTGCGCACCGGAGGCGTGGTCCGCGTGCTCGCGGCGTCACCGACGCACGTCGTCGGCGGCTACCGCGCGGCCACCGCCGCCGTGGTCGCGCTCGGCGACGACGCCGTGGTGGTGCTGGGCGCCCCCCGGCGCAGCGAGGGCCTCCTCGCCGCCGACGACCAGGCGCTGCGCCGCGCCGCGCGCACGGTGCTCGCCGACCTCCACGAGCGCCGCGCGGTGGTGGTGCTGCCCGGCGCCTCGACCGGCGCCCTCGACGGCCAGGTGGTCGACGAGCTGCGCGCCCTCCACGCCGTGCAGGAGCTCACCGGCGCCCTGCGCCGCCCGCCCGCCGAGGCCGTCGAGCGCGTCGCGCGGGTCCTGCTCGACGCCCTGGGCTGCCAGGTGGCCGCGGTCTGGGTCGACGGCGGGCCCGCCACCGTGGTGCGCCAGCCCGCACAGCTCGACGGGCAGCGCGACGGGCGCTCCGACGGGCGCGTGGGCGGCGGGCAGCTCGCCGACGACCCGGCGGTGCTGGCCGCCGCCCGTGCCGCCCTCGCGGGTCCCTCGCCCGCGGTCGCCCCGCTCGGGGCCCCGCTGCGGCCGGAGGACGGCGCGGTGGCGGCCCTCGTGCTCCCGCTGGGCGGTCCCGACCACCCCGCCGGGCCCGCGGGCGGCGTCCTGGCCGTCCGCTGCGGCGCGAGCGCCCAGCCCTTCAGCCCGCTGCGCCGGCGCATCGCCACGCAGCTGGTGCAGACGGCCGGCACGGTGCTCGCGGTGGTCCTGGCCCGGGAGAAGGTCGAGCAGCAGCTCTCCGACACCCGGCTCCAGCTGGGCCGCGACGCCCTCACCGACGTCGGCAGCCGCCACCGGTGGGACTCCGAGCTGGCGGCCGCCCAGGGCCTGGTCGACGCCGGCGTCCCCGTGGCCGTGGCCCTGCTCGACCTCGACGACCTCAAGCACGTCAACGACACCTACGGCCACGCCGCCGGCGACGAGCTGCTGCGCACCTGCGGCGCCGCGCTGCGGGCCTGCCTGCGCGGCAGCAGCGACGTCGTCGCCCGCGTCGGCGGTGACGAGTTCGCCGTGCTCGTGCCGCGCGTGGGCGACGTCGAGGCGCTCGCCGCCCGCCTGCGGGCCGGCGTGGAGCAGGCGCGGACCCCGGGCGGCCTCCCGCTGCGCGTGTCGGTGGGGGTGGCCCGGGCCGAGCCGGGGCGCACCGTCGCCCGGGCGGTCACCGAGGCCGACGCCGCCATGTACGAGGACAAGCGCCGCCGCCGGGCGCTGCGCACGAGCGCCGGCGAGCGCCCCGGGCGTGCCTGAGGCCCCGGCGGGGTCCGGCGCCGGGGCCCGCCGGGACCGGACGGTCGTCCGCACCGCCTTCGCCGTCGCGGTCCTGCTGCAGCTGGTGGTGCTCTACGCGCCCCGCGCGCCCTCCACGGGAGGGGTCCCCGGCGTGGACAAGGCCGTGCACCTGGCGGTGTTCGGGCTCGTCGCCTGGACCGGGCTGCGCGCCGGCGCGCCGGGCCGCCTGCTGCTGCCGCTGCTGCTCGCGCACGCCGTGGTCTCGGAGGTCCTCCAGGACCTCGTGCTCCCGGACCGCAGCGGAGACCCGCTCGACGCCGTCGCCGACGCCGTCGGGGTGCTCCTCGGCGCGGCGCTGGCGGTGCTGGCCGGCCGCCGCGCGTCCCAGCGGCTCGCGCGGCGCGGCCGGACGGCCGGCGGCACACTGGCCCGGTGACGCAGGGGCAGGGCGAGCACGGCGCCTCGAGCGGGCTCGACGGCTGGTCGATGACGGGCCGGCTGCTCGTCGCCACGCCCTCGCTCGAGGGGGCCGAGTTCCGCCGCACCGTGGTGCTCCTGCTCGACCACACCGCTGACGGCGGCGCCTTCGGCGTCGTCGTGAACCGCCCCACCACCACGGACGTCGAGACGGTGCTCCCCGCGTGGCAGCCGTTCACCACCGCCCCCGGCCGGCTGTTCCGCGGCGGGCCGGTGGGCCTGGACACCGCCCTGGGCCTGGTCGCGGTGCCCGGTGACGGTCCGGAGCCGCTGGGGGTGCGCCGCCTGGTGGGCTCGCTGGGCGTCGTCGACCTCGACGCCCCGCCGGAGGTCGTGGCCCCCGGGGTCGGCGGCCTGCGGATCTTCGCGGGCTACGCCGGCTGGAGCGCCGGGCAGCTGGAGGGCGAGGTCGAGGAGGGCTCCTGGTACGTCGTCGACGGCGAGGCCGGCGACGCCTTCACCGACGCCCCGGAGGGCCTGTGGGCGTCGGTGCTGCGCCGCCAGCCCGGCCGGCTGGCCTGGGTGGCGTCCTACCCCGAGGACCCCAGCCTCAACTGAGGTGCCCCGGGGCCGGCGGGCCTCAGGCGCCGCCGTTGAGGGCGGTGCTCTTCAGGGCGCCGTCGGAGACGTCGTACTTCGCGAGCACCTCGTCGTAGGTGCCGTCGGCGATCGACTCCTGCAGCGCCCGCTGCAGCGCGTCGCGCAGCGCCGTGCGGTCCTTGGCCACGCCGAACCCGTAGGGCTGCGGCTGCAGCTGCTGGCCCACGACGGTGATGCCGGTGGTGGAGGCGCCGGCGAGGTAGACCGCGGCGGGCAGGTCCTCGACCCCGAAGTCGGCGCGGCCGGCGTCCACCTCCTCGACGCTCTTGGTGTACGGCACGTCGATGAAGGTGATCGGTGGCCGCCCGGCGGCCCGGCACAGCTCGGACTGGGCGGTGACGATGTCGCCGTCGGTGGTCCCGCTGGTGGTGGCCGCCCGCAGGCCGCACCACGAGCTCGGTGAGGCGAGGTCGGCGGGGCCGTCCTGCCCGACGAGCAGCTGGGCCCCGGCCACGAAGTAGTCGACGAAGTCGACGTCGGCCTGGCGCGCGGCGGTGTCGGTCATCGAGGCGCCGACGACGTCGATCGTGTGCGCCGCGGCGGCCGGGCGCAGGTCGCCGAAGGCGACGTCCACGAACTCGACCTCCAGCCCCATGCGGTGGGCGAGGTCGGTCATCAGCTCGACGTTGGCGCCCTTGAGCTGCCCGCCCTCGCGGTACTCCATCGGGGGGTAGGTGGCGTCGGTGCCGACGGTCAGCACGCCGTCGCTCACCAGCTGCAGGTCCGCCGCGGGGCGGGCCGCGGCGGCCTCCTCGGGTGCGGCGCCGCCGCAGGCGGACAGGCCCAGGGACGCGGCGGCGAGCAGGCTGGCGGCGCCGGTGGCGCGCAGGCGGGTGCGGTGCACGGGCTGCTCCTGGGGGGTCGTCGGGCGGGTGGTGGTCCGGCTGCTCGTGGGCGTGGCGGCGGCCATCAGACGGTGAACCTCTCGAGCTCGGTCTCCAGCGCGGCCGCGGACGCGGCGACCCGCGCGGCGGTGGCGGCGGCGCTCTCGGCGTCACCGGTGGTGCGCTCGGCCGCGAGGGCCATCGCCGAGATCGACCGCGTGACGTCGGTCGAGCCGGTCGCGATCTCGTCGATGTTCCGGGCCATCTCCCGGGTGGTCGCGGTCTGCTCCTCGACGGCGGCGGCGATGGTCGACTGCAGCGCGCTGATGCGCTCGACCACCTCGTTGATCGACTCGATGGCGGCGCTCGCCGCGTCGGCGTCCTGCTGGGCCGCGGCGACCTTCGCCACGATCCCCTCGGAGGTGCGCGCGGACTCGCGGGCGAGCTCCTTGACCTCGCTGGCCACCACGGCGAAGCCCTTGCCGAACTCTCCGGCGCGGGCGGCCTCGATGGTCGCGTTGAGGGCGAGCAGGTTGGTCTGCTCGGCGATCGAGGTGATGACCCTGACGATGTCGCCGATCTCGGCCGACGACTGCGACAGGCCCGCCACGGTGCGCGTCGCGGCCTCGGTGGCCCGCACGGCGTCACCGGCGACGGTGCTGGCCTCCTCGGTGGCGGCGGCGATCTGCTCGATGGCCCGCGACATCTCGCTGCTGGCGCTGGCCACGCTGCGGATGGTCACGGAGATCTCCTCCGAGGCGCTCGACCCGGCCGAGGCCTGGGTCGCGGAGTCGCCGGCGCGCGCCTCGAGGGAGCCGGAGACGGCGGTGAGGTCGCGGGCCGAGGCGGCCATGTCGTCGCTGGCCCGGGCGACCTGCGCCATGAGGTGGCTGAGGTGGTCCAGGGCGGTGTTGAGGGAGCCGACCATGCGGCCCACCTCGTCGTCGGCGCCGACCGCGCCGCGGCGGTCGAGGCGGCCGGCGGCCACCTCCTCCAGCAGCCCGACGGTGGCCCCGAGGCGGCGGCGCAGCGAGCTGCGCAGGGTCAGGGAGGCGGTGCCGAGCACGAGGGCGGCGAGGAGCGCGGCTGCCGCCGTCTGCCACAGCGCGGCGGAGCGGGCCGCGGCGGCCCGCTCCAGGGCGGCGTCGCGGGCGTCGCCGGCGGCCTCGCGGATGCCGGGGACGGCCCCGGCGACGGCGTCGGCCTGGGCGGTGAAGGCCGGGAGCGCGGCGCGCGCGGCGCTCTGGCCCGGGTCGGTGACCTGGAAGTTGGCGAGGGAGACCACGCGCTGGCCCAGCGTGATGAGCTGCTCGGTCTGGACCAGGAGGTCACCGGCCTGCTGGCGCGTCGTCCCCGTCGAGGCGGCCTGCAGCTCGCGCAGGGCGTCGCGCAGGGCGGTGGCGTCGTCGCCCAGCGCCGACACGGCGGACGCGCGCAGGGCGGCGTCGTCGGTGAGCAGGGGCACGACCACGGCGCTGCGCAGCTTCGCCTGGCGGGCGTCGACGGTCTCGCCGAGGGCCGCGGCGCGGTCGGCGCGCACCAGGTCGGCCTGCGCCGAGCCCTGGGCGTCGAGGCCCCGCAGGCCGATGCCGCCGACGACGACGACGCCGGCGACGCCGGTCGCGGCGAGCACCAGCAGACGGGTGGAGATGCTGGTCGACCTGCGGGTGGCGGGGGCTTCTCGAGCGGTCACCGGCTGCTCCTCCTGGTGGTTCGGCCTGGTCTGGTGCGGGGCGGGCCGCCTCACGACCCGTCGGTGGATCTTCGGTGCCCGGGGTGATCGACTTGAGGGACGAGCGCGGGGGACGCCGTCGCGGGGGAGCGGCCGGCGCGGCCCTCGGGACGGCAGCGGAGCGACGGAGCCGCGACGTACGCTGGCCCCCATGAGCGAGCCGCTGTCCGACCCCGGCGCCAGCCCCGCGACGTCAGACCCGCGGACCTCCGGGTCGGGCACGGCGCTGCTCGACCGCCAGCTCGTCGAGCAGCCCGTCGAGCCCGGTGACCACGAGCGCTACGCGCACTACGTGCGCAAGGAGAAGGTGCTCGAGTCGGCGCTGACCGGTGAGCCCGTCATCGCGCTGTGCGGCAAGGTCTGGGTGCCGGGGCGCGACCCGAACAAGTTCCCGGTGTGCCCGATGTGCAAGGAGGTCATCGAGGGGATGCGCTCCCGCGAGGGCGGCTCCGGCGGCAAGGGCGGCAAGGGCTCCGGGGGCAGCGGCTCCGGCGCGGAGTGATCCGGGGCGAGCTGCGCGTCGCGCTCGCCGGGATCATCGCCCTCGTCACGCTGGTCGCCTTCGAGGCGATGGCGGTGAGCACCGCCATGCCCGTCGTCGCCGACGAGCTCGGTGGCCTGCGGCGGTACGGCCTGGCCTTCTCCCTCTTCCTCACCGCGAGCCTGCTCGGCACGGTCCTCGCGGGCGGCTGGGCCGACGCGCGCGGGCCCCGCGCGCCCGTGGTCGCCGGCCTGGTCGCCTTCGCCGGTGGCCTGGTCGTGTGCGGCACCGCTCCGACCTTCACGGTGCTCCTGGTCGGGCGCGCGGTCTCGGGGCTGGGGGGCGGGCTCCTCGTGGTCTCGCTGTACGCGGTGGTGGGGGCCGTCTTCTCCGACGAGGCGCGCCCCCGCGTCTTCGCGTGGATCAGCTCGGCCTGGGTGCTGCCCGCCGTGGTGGGGCCCCTGCTGGCCGGCTGGCTGGCCGTGGCGTGGAGCTGGCGGGCGGTGTTCCTCCTGGTGGCTCCGCTGGCGGTGGTCGTCGGGCTGGTGCTGCTCCCGCGCCTCGCCGGCGTGGGCGTCCCGGCGGGGCGGGGCGGCGCAGGCGCCGGTCGTGCGGAGCCGGCGCGCGCGGGACTGCTCAGCCAGCGCTCCCGCGCCGTCCGGGGTCTCGGGGTGGCTGCGGGCGCCGGCCTCGCGCAGGCCGGCGCCGCCGACCTGGTGCCCCTGCGCTGGCTCCCCGTGGCGACCGCGGTCATCGGCGTGGTGGCGGTGGCCGTGGCGCTGCCCGCGCTGCTGCCCGCCGGCACCCTGCGCGCCGCCCGCGGCCTGCCCAGCGTCATCGCGGTCCGCGGTCTGATGACCGCCGGGTTCTTCGGCGCCGAGTCGTACGTGCCGCTCATGCTCGTGCTGGAGCGCGACCTGCCGCCGGCGCTCGCCGGCCTGGCCCTGACCGGCGCGGCCCTCGGCTGGACGCTGGGCTCGGCCCTCCAGGGGCGCGCCGACCTGCCTCTCGACCGCTCGCGCCTCATGGCCGTGGGGGGCCTGCTCGTCTCGGTGGCGGTGGGGCTGCTCGTGCTGCCCTCGCTGCACCTCCTGCCCGGGCTCGCGGTCCTGGGCACCTGGGCCGTCGGCGGGCTCGGCATGGGGCTGACGATGTCGAGCACCAGCGTGCTGACGCTGTCGCTGAGCCCCGCTGACCTGCGCGGGCGCAACAGCGCGGCCCTGCAGCTGTCCGACGCGCTCGGTGCCGTGGTCGGCATCGGCATCGCCGGGGCGCTGTTCGCGGCCCGCCTGGGCGCCGCGCCCGACCTCCACGCCGACCTCGCCGGCTCCGCCGCGGGCGCCCCCGGCGGCGGCACCGCCGACGGCGGCGCGACGTTCGCCCTGCTCTTCGGCGGGCTGTGCCTGTTCGGCCTCCTGGCGTCCGCCACGGCGCTCCGCGTGCGCCCCGCGGGCGGCTGGGAGAAGGAGCCCGGGACCGGCCCCGGACCGGCTAGCGTGGCCGCGCCGTGAGTTCCTCCCCGCTCCAGCGAGCCCGTCCGTCCACCTCCGCGCACCTGCCGTCGGAGGGCTCCGACGACCTCTTCGCCGCGGCGAGCGCCCCCGGGGCGGGCACCTCCCCGGGAGACCCGGGCGCGGTCGTCGGTCCGGTGGAGTCGCACGGCGGTCGCCCGCTGCGTGCCTGGCAGTCGCAGGCGCTCGCGCGCTACGAGGAGGCCAGGCCCTCGGACTACCTGGTCACCGCGACCCCCGGGGCCGGCAAGACGACGTTCGCGCTGACCCTGGCCTCGCGGCTGCTGGCGCGCCGGGAGGTGGCGCGCGTCGTCGTCGTCGCCCCGACCGACCACCTGCGCACGCAGTGGGCCGAGGCCGCGGACGCCGCCGGGATCGTGCTCGACCCCACGCTGACCAACGCCGTCGGCCCGGTGCGCGCGGGCACGAAGGGCTACGTGACCACGTACGCGCAGGTGGCGGGCAAGCCGGCGCTGCACGCGGCGCGGTGCACGGCGGCCAAGACGCTGGTGGTCCTCGACGAGGTCCACCACGCCGGTGACGGCCTGAGCTGGGGCGAGGCCGCCGAGGAGGCCTTCGGCAGGGCCGCGCGCCGCCTGTGCCTGACCGGGACGCCGTTCCGCACCAAGCCGGGCGAGCGCATCCCCTTCGTGAGGTACTCCGAGGTGCCCGACGGCGAGCCGGGCGAGCTGCGCAGCTCGGCCGACTACACCTACGGCTACCGCGAGGCCCTCCGCGACGGCGTGGTCCGCCCCGTCGTCTTCGCGGCGTACACGGGCACCGCGCGCTGGCGCAACAGCGCCGGTGAGGTCATCGCCGCGTCGCTGAGCGAGCCCAGCACCAAGAGCGTCGAGGCCACGGCCTGGAAGACGGTGCTCGACCCCAAGGGCCAGTGGGTGCCGCACGTCATCGCCGCGGTCGACGAGCGGATCACCCACCTGCGGGCCCACGGCGTCCCCGACGCCGCCGGCCTGGTGCTGGCCAGCGACCAGGACGACGCGCGCGCCTACGCGGCGATCGTCAAGAAGGTCACCGGGCACAAGCCCGAGCTGATCCTCTCCGACGACCCGACCGCGTCGAAGAAGATCGAGAAGTTCGGCACCGGGACGGCGCGCATCGCCGTCTGCGTGCGGATGGTCTCCGAGGGCGTCGACGTGCCGCGCGCCGCGGTGCTCGCCTGGATGACCAGCTACCGCACGCCGCTGTTCTTCGCCCAGGCCGTCGGCCGCGTGGTGCGCTCGCGCGGCCCGCACGAGGCGGCCACCGTCTTCCTCCCGGCCGTGCGCCCGCTGCTCACCCTGGCCGCGGCCATGGAGGAGGAGCGCAACCACGTCATCCCGCCGCCGGCCCAGGTCAGCGACGACCTCGACCCCCTGCCGCCGCGCGAGCGCGCCGCGGGGGAGACCCGCGAGTGGCGCGCCATCGACGCCGACGCGCAGTTCGCCCACGTGCTGCACGGCGGCCGCGCGGTGCTGGCCGGCGGCCCGGAGCTCACCGAGGCCGACGGCGAGCACCTCGGGCTGCTCGCCGGGATGCTGACGCCGGAGCAGACCGCGCACCTGCTCTCCCAGCGCGACGAGGACCACCGGCGCGCCGCCGCGGCCGCCGCCGTCCAGGACGACCTCTTCGGCGGCCTCGGCTCCGGGAGCCAGGGGTCTCCCGCCGGCGCCGGTGCGGGCCACTTCGAGCCCGACGAGGGGCAGGCGGGGTGGCGCGCCGCCGCCGACCTGCGCCGCGAGGTCAACCAGCTGGTGGCCCGGGTCGCCTCGCGGTCGGGGGAGCCCCACTCGCGGGTGCACGTGTCGCTGCGGCGGGCGGTGCCCGGGCCGGCGTCGGCGTCGGCGTCCGTCGAGGTGCTCGAGAAGCGCCGCGACTTCCTGCTCGCCCAGCTCTGAGAGCGCTCCAGGAAAGTACTTGCCAGACTGGAAAGTACTTGCCACACTCGTCGACATGAGCGAGCACGCGCACGTCACCGCCGACCAGGCCCGCACCGCCCTCGCGGGCGCGGACACCGCGCGCCGGGGGCTCGCCGCCCGCGGTCGCTGGCTGGCGGGCTACTTCGGGGCCTTCGCCGTCGGCAGCGCCGTCGTCGTGGCCCTCATCGGGCTCGGCGGTGATGCCGGCACGACCCTGGCGATGATCGGCTGGGTGGTCCTGGTGTCCCTCGGCGTCGCGTACGCCTCCACCCGTCCGGTCAGGCTGCGCCGCGAGGGCCGGCTGCACGCCGCGGGCTGGGTCTCCTGGGGCGTCGTCTACGGCCTCGTCCTGCTCGTCGGGCACCCCCGTCACGGCGCGGCGGCCTACTGGCTGCCCGCGGCGCTGCTGAGCGCGGTGCCGCTCGCGGCCACGGCGCTGCTGGCCCTGCGGTGGTCGCGCCGATGACCAGCCCCAGCAGCACGAGCAGCACGAGCGGTGCGGCCGGCACGGGGTCGCACCCGCGCCACCAGCTCGACGACGCCATCCACTCCCCGGTCCGGCTGTCCGTGGTCTCGGCGCTGTCCGGCGTCGACCGCGCCGAGTTCGGCGAGGTGCGCGACGCCGTGGAGGTCTCCGACTCGGTGCTGTCCAAGCAGGTCGCCGCGCTCGAGGCCGTCGGGTACGTCGAGGTGACCAAGGGCCGGGTCGGCCGCAGGCCCCGGACGTGGCTGGCCCTCACCGACGCGGGGCGGGCGGCGCTGCGCGCCCACCTGGCCGCGCTGCGGGCGCTGCTCGGAGCCGAGCTGGGGTGACCCGGTCCGGGGCGCTCGTGGCGCTCCCGGCGCTCCCGGCGCTCGCCGGGAGCCGCGGGGGTGCGTCACGGCCCGGCGCCGCCGAGAGTGGTCGCGTGCCGACGATCGAGGTCTCGACCGACCTGCCCGCCGACGTCGCGACGGCGCTCGCGGTGTCCCTGGACCTCGACGTCGAGCGCGTCGCCGGCCGCCGCCACCGCGTGCGCGCCGTGCCCGCCGGCGGGGGCAGCAGGACGACGGGCCGCATCGCGGCGGGGGAGCGGGTGCGGTGGGCGCTGCGCCTGTACGGCGTCGTCCCCCTGCGCCACACCACGGAGATCCTCGAGCTGCAGCCCGAGCTGTCCGGCGGCCGGGCGCGCTTCGTCGACGCGATGGTGTCCGGCGCCTTCGCCAGCTTCCACCACGAGCACCTCTTCGACCCGCTGCCCCCGGGCCCCGACGGGAGCCCGCGCTCGCGCTCGACCGACCGGATGACCTGGGTCAGCCCCCTCGGGCCGCTGGGACGGGTGGCGGACGTCCTCTTCGTGCGCCCGACGCTCGCCGGGCTCCTGCGCGACCGCAACGCCGAGATCGGGCGCCGCGTCCGCACCGGCTGACCCCAGCCCAGTCCCCGCGACGATCATGCGCCTGAGCGCCACATCGCGCGTCGGCGCTGGTCGAGCGGGTGATCTGGTGCCCAGTGGGTGGTCTGGTGCCCAGTGGGTGGTCTGGTGCCCGGGGGAGGTGCCTGCAGCCGGGCACCGGGTCACCCAGCGGGCACCTCGCCACCCACTCCCACCGACGATCGTGCGCCTGAGCGCCACATCGGTGCTCTTCGACAGGTCACGAGCCGCCTCTCGCCCGCGGCACCCGTCGCGGCTGGTGGAGCCGTGGGGCTACGGGCGGGGCGGGCGCGTCGCCGCGTCGGCCCGCAGCGCTCCCAGCACCAGCAGCACCGCCCCCAGCACCGCCCCGCCGACGGCGACGGCCGCCAGCAGCCCCGTGCTGCCGAGGGCCGCGACCAGCAGCACGCCCAGCCCGCTCAGCGCGATCACGACACCGGCGGCCACGGCCCAGCCGCGGGCCGCGGCGTGCGCCTGGCGCCAGGACGCGTCGCTGGCCATCGTCGACGGCGTGCGGATGCCCACCCAGTGGTTGCGCCGCAGCTGCCCGCTGGCCGCCCTGGCGATCACGTAGGGCACCATCGCGCCGCCCGCGAGCAGCAGCCCGCCCAGCAGCGCAGCCAGCCAGACCGGCACTCCGTCCACGTCCAGCAGGGTACGCAGCGCCGCGCCGCCCCCTCCGCGCGCCGAGCGGGTGGTCCGCGGACCGGGCGGACTGGTCACGCCGTCCGGGCGGGCCTGGGAGACTGGCTCCGCGTGCGGGCCGGACCCGTGCCCCGGCGGCTCGCCGGGACGTCGAGATCAGGAGCAGGCGTGGGACGGGTGCGGGTGGCTCTGCTGGGCTGCGGCTCGGTGGGCAGCCAGGTGGCGGCGGCGCTCGCGGAGGGCTCGGCCGCGCGCGCCGAGCTGTCCGCGCGGGCGGGTGCCGAGATCGAGCTGGTGGGCGTCGCCGTGCGCGACACCGGCCGCCCCCGCGAGGGCGTCGACCCCGCGCTGCTCACCACCGACGCCGCGGCGCTGGTGCGCCGCGCCGACGTCGTCGTCGAGCTCGTCGGCGGCCTCGAGCCCGCCCGGACCCTGCTGCTCGACGCCGTCGCCGCCGGCGCCAGCGTCGTCACCGGCAACAAGGCGCTGCTGGCCGCCCACGGCCGCGAGCTGCACGCCGCCGCCGACGCCGCCGGCACCGACCTCTACTTCGAGGCCGCCGTCGCCGGCGCGATCCCGATCATCCGCCCGCTGCGCGAGTCGCTCGCCGGTGACCGGGTCCAGCGCGTGCTGGGCATCGTCAACGGCACCACGAACTTCGTGCTCGACGAGATGGACACCCGCGGCGCCTCCTTCGACAGCGCCGTGGCGCGCGCCCAGGAGCTGGGCTTCGCCGAGGCCAACCCGACGGCCGACGTCGACGGCTGGGACGCCGCCGCCAAGGCCGCCATCCTCGCGACGCTGGCCTTCCACACCCCGCTGACCATCGACGACGTGCACCGCGAGGGCATCCGTGGCGTCAGCGCCGACGACGTCGCCTCCGCCCGGGAGGCCGGGGCCGTGGTCAAGCTGCTCGCGGTGGTCGAGCGCAGCACCACCGTCGACGACGCCGGGAACACCGCCGAGGGCGTGCAGGCGCGGGTCCACCCGGTGCTGCTGAGCCGCGACCACCCGCTGGCCAGCACCCGGGGCGCGTTCAACGCCGTCTTCGTGGAGGCCGAGGGCGCCGGCGAGCTGATGTTCTACGGCCAGGGCGCCGGCGGCCGGCCCACGGCCAGCGCCGTCCTCGGAGACCTGGTCACCACCGTGCGGCACCGCGTCGACGGCAGCGTCGGCCCCCGCGTGCTGGGGCACGCCGACCTGCCGGTGCTGCCCATCGACGCCGTGCGCACCCGCTACCAGGTGCGCCTCGTCGTGGCCGACCGCCCGGGCGTGCTGGCCTCGGTGGCCCAGGTCTTCGCCGGGCACGGCGTCTCGATCGAGACCGTGCGGCAGCGCCCCGACGGCGACACCGGCGGCGGCGCCCCCGGGTCGGCCTCGCTCGTGGTCGTGACGCACACCGCCACCGACGCGGCGCTCGCCGCGTGCGTGGCAGGACTGACGGAGCTCGACGCCGTGGCCTCGGTGGCCTCGGTGCTGCGCGTGGAAGGGAACTGAGCATGGCGCACCAGTGGCGCGGGGTCGTCGAGGAGTACCGGGACCGGCTGCCCGTCGTGGCGGACGCCCCGGCGGTCACGCTGGGGGAGGGCGGCACGCCGCTCGTGCGCGCGCGCACCCTGTCGGAGATCACCGGGTGCGACGTCCGGCTGAAGGTCGAGGGCTGCAACCCCACGGGGTCCTTCAAGGACCGCGGGATGACCGTCGCGATGACCCGGGCCGCCGCTGACGGCGCCCGCGCCGTCATCTGCGCCTCCACGGGCAACACGTCCGCGGCGGCTGCGGCGTACGCGACGGCCGCCGGCCTCAGCTGCGGCGTGCTCGTGCCCGAGGGCCGCATCGCCATGGGCAAGCTCAGCCAGGCCGTGGCGCACGGCGCCACCCTGCTCCAGGTCGACGGCAACTTCGACGACTGCCTCACCGTGGCCCGCAAGATCTCCGAGGCCTACCCCGTCGAGCTGGTGAACTCGGTCAACCCGGCCCGCATCGAGGGGCAGAAGACCGCCGCCTTCGAGGTGGTCGACGCCCTGGGCGACGCGCCCGACGTCCACTGCCTGCCCGTCGGCAACGCCGGCAACATCACCGCCTACTGGCGCGGGTACACCGAGTACTGGGGCTCCGGCGACGGCGCCACGGGCGACGGGCCGGCCACGCGCCGCCCGCAGATGTGGGGCTTCCAGGCCGCCGGCGCCTCGCCCATCGTGCTCGGCCACCCCGTCGACGCCCCCGACACGATCGCCACCGCCATCCGCATCGGCAACCCGGCCTCCTGGCAGCAGGCGGTCGCGGCGCGCGAGGAGTCGGGCGGCGTCATCGAGGCCGTGACCGACGAGGAGATCCTCTCCGCGCACCGCCTCCTGTCGCGCCAGGACGGCGTGTTCGTCGAGCCGGCGTCGGCGGCCGGCGTCGCGGGGCTGCTCAAGCGGCACGCGGCGGGCCAGGTCGCCAGCGGCCTGCGGATCGTCATCACCGTGACCGGACACGGCCTGAAGGACCCGCAGTGGGCCCTGAAGGAGGCCGACGGCACCGAGGTGCTGCCGGTGCGCGTGGGCGTCGACGCCGTCTCGGCGGCGACCGCCCTCGGCCTGGAGTGACCGGCCGGTGAGCACCCCCCGCGCCGTCCTCGGGCGGCGGGTCAGGGTCGTCGTGCCCGGGTCCAGCGCCAACCTGGGCCCCGGGTTCGACGCCCTCGGCCTGGCCCTGGGCCTCACCGACGAGGTGGAGGTCGAGGCGCTCGCCCCCTCGCAGGCCCCGGCCGGCCGGACCGCCGAGGTCTCCGTCAGCGGACAGGGGGCGGAGAGCATCGGCGGCGGCGAGGGGAACCTCGTGGTCCGCTCGGTGCGCGCCGCCCTGCACGCCGCGGGCCTGTCGGCGTCCGAGCAGCCCGCCCTGCGCGTGGACAGCCGCAACGGCGTGCCCCACGGCCGCGGCGTCGGCTCGTCCGCGGCCGCCGTGGTCGCCGGGGCGGCTGCGGGCTCCGCGCTGCTCGACGAGCCGCTGGCACCCGAGGCACTGCTCGACCTGGTCTGCGGCCTGGAGGGGCACCCCGACAACGCCGCGGCGTCGCTGCTGGGCGGTCTCACGCTGGGGTGGCGCGACGGCGCCCACGGGCCCTGGCGCTCGGTGCGCGTCGAGCCGCACCCGGACGTCGTGCCCCTGCTGTGCCTGCCCGACGTCGAGCTGTCCACGGCGCGGGCTCGCGCGATGCTCCCGCTGCAGGTGCCCCACGGCGACGCCGCGCACTCCGCGGGCCGCGCCGCGCTGCTGGTGGAGGCCCTGACGCGCAGCCCCCACCTGCTCCACGCCGCCACCGAGGACCGCCTGCACCAGGCGCAGCGCGCCGGGGCGATGCCCGCCAGCGCCGCTCTGCTCGAGGCGCTCCGCGCCGCCGGGCACGCCGCCGTGGTCTCCGGCGCGGGACCGTCGGTGCTCGTGCTCAGCCCCTCCGCGGACCACGCCGCCCGCGCGCAGGACGTCGTGCAGCAGCACACCGGGTGGCGCACCGCGCGGCCCGGCGTCGCACGCGCCGGAGCGGTCGTCAGCGTCCTCGGCTGAGGCGCCGGCGGCGAAGTCCTCAGGACCGCCGGGCGCCCGTCGATGGGAGGGGTGCAGCCCTCCACGGCTGTCCGGGTGACGCCGGGAGCCCCGCTCTCCGTCTCGGAGCCCCTGCTCCGTCCGGGTGCTACTGTGTGGCCAGCCCTGCTGGTCCGCGCCGCGGCGCCGATGTCGCCGCCATCCGCTGGCTCACGGGTCACACCACCTGCCGTGGAGAACCACGGACCCCTCCGCTCTGCTGACGTGCCCCCTGAGGCGGCGTCCGCTCGGCACACCACCAGGGCTCCGCACGGCGACACCCGCACCGGCACACGCCCACGAGCTGTCCGGTGACCCGCCCCGGCGCACGCCGGGCGCTGACGAGGGGGAAGGACCTTCGTGACCAACACCACCGAAGTCGCCGCGCTCGACGCTGACGCCAGCGCCGCGACCGAGCCGGGCGCGCGCCGCGCCGGGCTGACCGCGCTCCGCCTGCCCCAGCTGCAGGCCCTGGCGGTCGAGCTGGGCGTCGCGGGCACCGCCCGCATGCGCAAGAGCGAGCTGCTCGACGTGATCCGCGCCGCGCAGGGCTCCGGCCAGGGAGAGGGCCGCAGCGGCGCGGCCTCTGCGCCCGCGGCCGAGCCCGCGGCGGCGCGCACCGCCGTCCGCCGCCAGCGCCGCTCGCCCGAGCAGGCCGCTGACCAGGCCCCGGAGCAGGTCTCGGAGCGGACCCCCGACCGGGAGCCGCAGGCGGCTGCCGCCGAGGCGACCCCCTCCGCGACCCCCGAGGCCGCCCCCGTCGAGCGCTCCGCGCCGGCGGCCGAGCAGCCCCAGGGCTCCGCCGAGCCCACCGAGCAGCCGAGCCCCGCTGCGGCCGAGGTCCCCGCCCAGGAGCGCGCCCCCCGTCGTGCGCGCACCGCTCGTCGCGGCGTCGAGACCGCCGACCAGGGCGTCACCGCTGGGGAGTCCAGCTCCGACGCGGCCGACGAGCCGTCGTCGCGCACCGAGCGCACCGAGCGCACCGAGCGGCAGGACCGTCCCGAGCGCGCTGAGCGCCAGGACCGCTCTGACCGGGTCGAGCGCCAGGAGCGCACCGAGCGTGCGGACCGCTCGGAGCGGCAGGACCGCACCGACCGGGCCGAGCGCACCGACCGCACCGAGCGCGCGGACCGCTCGGAGCGGCAGGACCGCACCGACCGTCCCGAGCGCACCGACCGGGCCGACCGGGCCGAGCGCACCGACCGCTTCGAGCGGGGTGACCGCGGCGACCGGCTGAGCCCGAGCCAGCGCGAGGCGCGCGACCGCGCCGAGGAGGTGCGCCTCGACCTCGACCGCGCCCTCGCCGAGCGCAGCGAGCGGAACGACCGCGCGCGCCGCGAGCGCAGCGGTGAGGCTCGCACCGACGAGCGCGCCGCCGGCGTCGTCGACAGGTCCGAGGTCCGTTCCGACCGCCAGCAGGCCGCGCCGCAGCAGGGTCTCGACCCCGACAGCTCCTCCGACCCCCTCGACGACGACGACGCCCTCGGCGGTCGCCGCGGGCGCCGGGGCCGCTACCGCGACCGCGACCGCGACCGGAAGGGCCGCCGCGGCCGGACCGAGCCGGGTGCGGACGCCGACGTGCCGGTGGAGGTCTCGCCGGACGACGTGCTGCTGCCCGTCGCGGGCATCCTCGACGTCTCGGACAGCTACGGCTTCATCCGCACCTCGGGCTACCTGCCCGGCCCGGGTGACGTCTACGTCCCGCTGAGCCAGGTCCGCAAGGCCGGTCTGCGCGCCGGTGACGCCGTGACCGGCGCCGTCCGCGCGCCCCGCGACGGCGACCAGGCCCAGCAGGCCGCGAGCGGTGCTCGCGGCGGCCAGAAGTTCAACGCCCTGGTGCGCCTCGACACCGTCAACGGCATGAGCCCCGACGAGGCCCGCCGTCGGCCGGAGTTCAGCAAGCTGACGCCGCTGTACCCGAACGAGCGCCTGCGCCTGGAGACCGAGCCCGGGATCACGGCGACGCGCATCGTCGACCTGGTGGCCCCGATCGGCAAGGGCCAGCGCGGTCTCATCGTCTCCCCGCCCAAGGCGGGCAAGACGCTGATGATGCAGGCGATCGCGAACGCGATCAGCATCAACAACCCCGAGGTCCACCTCATGGTCGTGCTCGTCGACGAGCGCCCCGAGGAGGTCACGGACATGCAGCGGACCGTGAAGGGCGAGGTCATCGCCTCGACCTTCGACCGGCCCGCGTCCGACCACACCGCCGCCGCCGAGCTCGCCATCGAGCGGGCCAAGCGCCTGGTGGAGCTCGGCCACGACGTCGTCGTGCTCCTCGACTCCCTGACCCGCCTGGGCCGCGCCTACAACCTCGCCGCCCCGGCGAGCGGGCGCATCCTGTCCGGCGGCGTCGACGCGGCCGCGCTGTACCACCCGAAGAAGTTCTTCGGCGCGGCGCGCAACATCGAGAACGGCGGCTCGCTGACGATCATCGCCTCGGCGCTGGTCGAGACCGGCTCGAAGGCCGACGAGGTCATCTTCGAGGAGTTCAAGGGCACCGGGAACATGGAGCTGCGGCTCGACCGGCGCCTGGCCGACAAGCGGGTCTTCCCCGCCGTCGACGTGAACCCCTCGGGCACCCGCCGTGAGGAGATCCTCCTCGGCCGCGACGAGCTGACCGTGATGTGGAAGCTCCGCCGCGTGCTGACGGCGCTCGACAGCCAGCAGGCGCTCGAGCTGCTGCTGGGCAAGCTGCGCGACACCAAGAGCAACACCGAGTTCCTCAAGCAGGTGCAGACGTCCACCCCGGTGACCGGCGCGCGCCCGACCGCTAAGGACTGACCCGCCCGGGAGCAGCACCGCACGACGCAGCGGACCCCGCCGGGAAGCACGGCGGGGTCCGCTGCGTTGTGAGGAGGGTCAGCGGTCCTCCCGACTGCTGGCAGAATGCTCGCCGGCTCCGGCTCACGTGCGCCCCCACCTGGTGGGCAGCACGACCCGGCGGCCACCGACACCGAGGAGCAGACGTGAAGACCGACATCCACCCCGACTACCACGAGACCACCGTGACGTGCACCTGCGGGAGCACCTTCACGACCCGCAGCTCCGCGCCGGGCGACGAGATCCGCGCCGACGTGTGCAGCGCCTGCCACCCCTTCTACACGGGCAAGCAGAAGATCCTCGACACCGGCGGCCGCGTCGCGCGCTTCAACGCCCGCTACGGCAAGAAGAGCTGACACCGGTCCCCTCGACGCCGGCCCGTCCCGAGCAGGGGCGGGCCGGCGTCGTCGTCCCACCGGCCAGCCACCCGCCGTCCCGACCACCGGTCCGTCGTAGGAGTCCCTCGTGAGCACCCCCGGCGGCGATCCCGCCGCTGACCGGACCGACCGCCTCTCGGCGCTGCTGGCCGAGCACGCCGACGTCGAGCGCCAGCTGGCCGACCCCGCCGTCCACGCCGACGCCGCGCGCGCCCGCTCCCTCGGGCGGCGCTACGCCGAGCTCGGCCGCGTGGCCGCGGCGTCCGCCGCCCGCGACGCCGCCGAGGACGACCTCCTGGCGGGGCGCCAGCTCGCCGCGGAGGACGCCGCCTTCGCCGAGGAGCTCCCCGCCCTCGAGGCCGCGGCCCGCACCGCCGCCGAGCGGCTGCGCGAGGTGCTCGCCCCGCGCGACCCCGAGGACGGCTCCGACGTGATCCTGGAGGTCAAGGCCGGGGAGGGCGGGGACGAGTCAGCCCTGTTCGCCGGCGACGTCCTGCGGATGTACCTGCGCTGGGCCGAGCGCACGGGCTGGCGCACCGAGGTGCTGTCGGCCACCGAGTCCGACCTCGGCGGCTACAAGGACGTCTCCGTCGCGGTGAAGCGCCGCGGCGGCGACGACGCCGTGGACGGGCCCTGGGCGCGGCTGAAGTTCGAGGGCGGGGTGCACCGCGTGCAGCGCGTGCCCGTCACCGAGTCGCAGGGGCGCATCCACACGTCCGCCGTCGGCGTGCTGGTGGTCCCGGAGGTGGAGGACGCCGGGGAGGTCGAGATCTCGCAGAACGACCTGCGCGTCGACGTCTTCAGGTCGTCGGGGCCGGGCGGGCAGTCGGTCAACACCACCGACTCCGCGGTGCGCATCACGCACCTGCCCACCGGCACCGTGGTGAGCTGCCAGAACGAGAAGAGCCAGCTGCAGAACCGCGAGCAGGCCATGCGCATCCTGCGCGCGCGCCTGCGGGCGGCCGCGCAGGAGGCAGCGGAGGCGTCGGCGTCGGCCACCCGCCGCTCGCAGGTGCGCACCGTGGACCGGTCCGAGCGGATCCGCACGTACAACTACCCCGAGAACCGCATCAGCGACCACCGCACGGGCTACAAGTCGTACAACCTCGACCAGGTGCTGGCCGGCGACCTCGACCCGGTCGTGCAGTCGTGCGTCGACGCCGACCTGGTCGCCCGCCTGGAGGCTCCCAGTGGCTGAGAGCGCTGGCACCACCACCACCACGACCACCGGCGGCGCTGCGCGCGGGGGAGACCTCGCCGGGGCCCTGCGCGCCGCCACCGCGAGGCTCGCGGCGGCGGGGGTCCCCTCGCCGCGGGCCGACGCCGAGCTCCTCGCCGCCGCCGTGCTCGGCGCGAGCCGCGGCGAGCTGGCCGCCGCCTCGCTGCGGGGCAGCGACCTCACCGCGGAGCAGGCCGGCGAGCTCGCGCGGCTGGTGGCGCGGCGCGAGGCGCGCGAGCCCCTGCAGCACCTGCTGGGGCGGGCGCCGTTCCGCGGTCTGGAGCTCGCGGTGGGGCCGGGCGTCTTCGTGCCCCGGCCCGAGACCGAGACCACGGCCGGCACCGCCGTGGAGGCGGCCCTGCAGGTCGCCGCCGCCGGGCGCTCGCCCCTGGTGGTCGACCTGTGCACCGGGTCGGGCGCCATCGCGCTGTCGGTGGCCGCCGAGGTGCCCGGCGCCCGCGTCGTCGCCGTCGAGCTCGACCCGGCGGCGCACGCCTGGGCGCGGCGCAACCTCGACGCGCACCCCGCGGGGGAGCGGGTGCGCCTCGTGCAGGGCGACGCCACCGCCCCGGAGCTCCTCGCCGAGCTCGACGGGACGGTCGACGTCGTCGCCTCCAACCCTCCGTACGTGCCTCCCGGGGCCGTTCCCCGCGAGCCCGAGGTGCGCGACCACGACCCGGCCCTGGCCCTGTGGGGAGGCGGCGACGACGGCCTCGAGGTGCCGCGCGGCGTCGTCGCCCGCGCGTCCGCGCTGCTCGCGCCCGGCGGCCTGCTCGTGGTGGAGCACGCCGAGGTGCAGGGTGCCGCGCTGCGGGCCCTGCTCGCGCCGCCGCAGTGGTCGGGCGCCGCGACGGCGGACGACGCCACCGGCCGCCCCCGCGCCACCAGCGCCCGGCGGGCCTGACCACCGGCTGACCACCACCGGAGCGCGCACCTGCCCTCGCGGCGCGGCGGGCGGTGAGAGACTGCGCGGGTGAGCAGCCGGTACGACTGCACCGACGCCGCCCAGCGGGAGGCGGGACTGCGCCACGCGCGCGACGCCCTCGCCCGCGGCGAGCTCGTGGTGCTCCCCACCGACACCGTGCACGGCATCGCCGCGGACGCCTTCGACGCCGACGCCGTGTCGCGCCTCCTGGCGGCGAAGGGCCGCGGGCGCGCCATGCCGCCGCCCGTGCTGGTCTCCGACGCCCGCGTGCTCGACGGCCTCGCCGCCGGCGTGCCGCCCACGGCCCGCGCCCTGGCCGAGGCGTTCTGGCCCGGGGGCCTCACCCTCGTGTGCCGGGCGCAGCCGTCGCTGCGCTGGGACCTGGGCGACACCGGCGGCACCGTCGCGGTGCGCGTGCCCGACCACGAGCTGGCGCGCGAGCTGCTGCGCTCCACCGGGCCCCTGGCCGTCAGCAGCGCCAACCTCACCGGCCACGCGGCGGCCACGACGGCCGCCGAGGCGGAGGCCCAGCTCGGCGGCGCCGTGGCGGCCTACCTCGACGACGGGCAGCCGGCCCGCACCGACGCGCCGCCCTCGACCATCGTCGACGCGACGGGGGAGCGCCTGCGGGTCCTGCGCCGCGGGGCCGTGCCCACGGCGGCGCTGCGTCTCGTCGCCCCGGTCGACGACGACGACGAGCCCGCACCGGCTGCCCCGGGCGGTGACGCCGGAGCGGCCGGAGGGAGCGCCGGGGCCGCCGGGGGCGGCTCCGCAGAGCCAGCCGGGTGAGGGCCTACCTGCTCCTGCTGCTGGTAGCCGCGGGGACGACGTACCTCGCCACGCCGCTGGCCCGGCGGGTGGCCGAGCGCTTCACCGCCATGACGCCCGTCCGCGACCGCGACGTGCACAGCGTCCCGACCCCGCGCCTGGGCGGCCTGGCGATGCTCGCCGGGGTCGCGGTGGCCTTCGCGGCGGCGAGCCGGATGCCCTTCCTCTCCGACCTGTTCACCGAGTCCCGCCAGGCGTGGGCGGTCCTGGGGGCCGCGGCGATCGTGTGCCTGCTCGGCGTCGCCGACGACGTGTGGGGCCTCGACCCGCTCACCAAGCTGGCGGGCCAGGTGCTGGCCGCGGGGCTGATGGCGTGGCAGGGCGTGATGCTGCTCGCGCTGCCGGTGGCGGGGGGCCTGTGGGTGGGCTCCTCGGGCCTGCAGCTCGGCGTCACGGTGCTGGCGGTCGTGGTGGCGGTGAACGCCGTGAACTTCGTCGACGGCCTCGACGGCCTCGCGGCGGGGGTCGTCGGCATCGGGTCGGTGGCGTTCTTCACCTACTCCTACCTGCTCACCCGCGGCGCCAGCCCCGACAACTACGCCAACCTCGGCTCGATGGTGGTGGCGGTGCTCATCGGCGTCTGCCTGGGGTTCCTGCCGCACAACGCCCACCCGGCCCGCATCTTCATGGGCGACTCCGGCTCGATGCTCATCGGCCTCATGCTCGCCGCGTCGGCGGTCTCGGTGACGGGTCGCTTCGACCCCCAGGCGATCGGCTCGGGCGCCCAGATCGTCCCCGTCTTCCTCCCGGTGCTCCTGCCGGTCGCGGTGCTCCTGCTGCCCCTGACGGACCTGGTGCTCGCGGTGGTGAGGCGCGTGCTGGCCGGGCAGTCGCCCTTCGCCGCCGACAAGCTGCACCTCCACCACCGGCTGCTGTCGCTGGGGCACACGCACGGGCGCGCCGTCGGCGTGCTGTGGCTGTGGACCGCCGTCGTGTCCTTCGGGTACATCGCGCTCGCGTTCCTGCCGCTGCACCTCGTGCTGCCCACGTGGGCCGCTGTGCTGCTCCTCGCCGTCCTGGTGACCCTCGGTCCCCGCCGGGCCCGGGCCCGGCGCCACGGCCCCGTGCTGCTGCGCGAGCGGCAGGCGGCCGAGCGCGCCGCCCCCGCGCCCCCTCCCGGTGCGGGGAGCGGCCCGACCGGGGCCGCGGGACCTCCGGCGGCCCCCGGCTCCACCGAACGGGTGACGTCCCTCACGGAGGACCCCGGGGCCCGCCGGGGGGGACGGGCCCACCAGCCCGCGCGCTCCGGGACCCGTCCGCCGCGCCGGTAGCATCGAGGGGCACCCCGCCCCCCACGTCTGGAGAGCCCGTGCAGGCCTCGCGCCCGCAGGACCCCTACCGCGCCATGCTCCTGGGCGGTTCCGTCCCCGCATCCGTCATCGCCGTCGCTGCGGTCGTCGTCTTCTCCCTGCTGCAGGGGAGCCGCGGTGCCGCGGGAGCGGTCACCGCGTCGCTGCTGGTGGGGGTGACGTTCGCCGCGAGCGTCCTCGTGCTCCAGCGCGTCCGGCACCTCGAACCGGTCATCGTGCTCGGCATCGCCATGGTCAGCTACATGACCGTCGTGCTGCTCCTCGGCCTCTTCCTGGTCCTGTTCCGCGACGCCACCTGGCTCGAGCCCATCGCCTTCGCCGTCTCGGCGTGCGGCGTCTCGCTCGCCTGGACGGTCGGCCAGGTGGTCGCCTTCCTCAAGGTCCGCACCTTGCTGTACGACGAGGCGCCGGCCTCCGACGGGCCGGTCGGGCGGTGAGCGCCCCCCGCACGGACGGAGCCGCTCCCAGCGTCCGCTACGGTTACCTCGCTTGCAACGGTGGTGATCAGGGGCGCGGACGAAGCCGCCCGCACGAGATCGCACCCACCCGGCCGAACCACGACCGAGAGGATGCCCAGGGATGATCGCGCTGCCGGCCTCGGCGGGCTTCACGCCCCCGAGCCCTGCCGACTTCTGGCAGCCGCTGATCGGCGACGGCGCCTTCGCGGTGACCCGGCCGATGGTCGTCATGGTCCTCACGACGGCGGCCATCTGCCTCGTGCTGGTCCTGGCGACCAAAAAGCTCTCGCTGGTCCCCAGCCGCGGGCAGTGGGCGCTCGAGGGCGTCTACGGCCTCGTGCGCAACTCCGTGGGCCGCGACATCATCGGCGCCGCCCGGGTCCGCCCGTACATCGGGTTCCTGTTCGCGATCTTCACGCTGGTGCTCGTCAACAACCTGATGGGCATCACCCCGGTCGTGCAGTACCCGACGTTCAGCCGCATCGGCTTCCCGATCGTCCTGGCGATCGCGGTCTGGCTGGTGTACATCGCTGCGCACGTCCGCCACAACGGCGTCGGCGGGACGCTCAAGCACCTGGTGCCGCCGGGCCTGCCGTTCGCCGCGGTGCCGGTGGTGTTCGTCCTGGAGCTGCTCACCTTCCTGGTGATCCGCCCGCTGACGCTCGCGCTGCGTCTGTTCGGCAACATGTTCGCCGGCCACATGCTGCTGCTGCTCTTCGCCCTGGGCGGCGAGTACATGCTGCTGCACGGCGGCTTCCCGCTGAACGTGGTCGCGCTGCCGACCTTCCTCATCTACTTCTTCCTGACGGCCTTCGAGATCCTCATCTCGTTCCTGCAGGCCTACGTCTTCGTCCTGCTGACCTCGCTGTACATCGCCGAGGTCTACGCAGGCGACCACTAGACCCACCACAGGACCCACCCCACACACACGACCGCCCGGTCACCAGGTCGCGGCGGGGACTCGAGAGGAACGGATCTATGGACGGCATCACCGGAAGCCTGGGCATCGTCGGCTACGGACTCTCTGCGATCGGCCCGGGCGTCGGCGTCGGCCTCATCTTCGCCGCGTACGTCAGCGGCGTCGCCCGCCAGCCCGAGGCTCGCGGCATGCTCCAGACGATCGCCATCCTCGGCTTCGTCCTCTGTGAGCAGTTCGCCATCTTCGGCATCGCCCTCGCGTTCGTCTTCGGCGGACTCTGACCTCCACGACTGAGGAGAACAGCAGATGACACCCGTCCTGGCCGCTGAGGAGGGCTTCTGGGCGACCGCCTACCCGGTGCTTCCGCACCCGGGTGAGCTGCTGATCGGCACGATCTGCTTCGCCGTCCTGCTCTTCGTGGCCTACCGCACGGTGGTCCCCCGCCTCGAGACGATGCTGGCCCAGCGCCAGGCAGCGATCCAGGGCGGCATGGAGAAGGCGGAGAAGGCCCAGGCCGAGGCCGAGGCCGCGCTGGAGGAGTACCGCGCCCAGCTCGCGGACGCCCGGGCCGAGGCCGCGCGCATCCGCGAGGAGGCGCGCTCCGAGGGCGCCAAGATCATCGCCGAGATGCGCGACCGGGCCTCCTCCGAGGCCGAGCGCATCACCGAGTCGGCCGGCCGCCAGGTCGAGGCCGAGCGGCTGGCGGCGGTCACGTCGCTGCGCACCGAGCTCGGTGGCCTCGCCACCCAGCTCGCCGGCCGCATCGTCGGCGAGGCGCTGACCGACTCCGCGCGCCAGTCGCGCATCGTCGAGCGCTTCCTCACCGAGCTCGAGCAGTCGTCCCCCGAGGACGTCCGCGCGAGCGCGACCACCGTCGAGCCCACGACGTCCGCGGCCCCCGCGGGCCCGTCGTCGGGCGGCGCGCACCGGGTCCCCTGATGCGCGGCGCCTCGCGAGCCTCCCTGGCCGCCGCGCAGGACCGGCTCGAGCCGCTCCTCGCGCGGGGCGGGGCTTCGGCCCTCGGCCAGGAGCTGTACGCGGTGGCCGGCCTGCTCGACACCTCCGTCGGGCTGCGCCGGGCACTGACGGACAGCACCCGGTCCGACGCGGACCGGGCCGCCCTGGCCGAGCGGCTGCTCGGCACCCAGGTCTCGGGGCCGGCGCTCGACGTCGTCACGGGCCTGGTCCGCAGCCGCTGGTCGGAGCAGCGCGACCTCGGTGACGCGCTGGAGGCCCTCGGCACCCAGTCGCTCCTCGCCGGGGCGGAGTCCGACCGGGTCCTCGACACCGTCGAGGACGAGCTCTTCCGGTTCTCGCGCCTCGTGGCGGGAGACCGCGCCCTCGCGGCCTCCCTCGACGACGGCCGGGCCACCCCCGCCCAGCGCGGAGCGCTCGTCGACGCCCTGCTCGCCTCCCGGGCCGAGCCGACGACCACGGCGCTCGTGCGCCAGGTCGTGGTCGCCCCCCGCGGCCGTCGTGTGGCGAGCGCCCTCGACGACCTCCTGAACAGCGCCTCCGCGCGCCGCGCCCGCCTGCTGGCGGTCGTGACCGCGGCGGTGCCCATGACCGCCCTCCAGCAGGACCGCCTGGCGGCAGCGCTGGCGCGGGTCTACGGAAAGCCCGTCCAGGTGCAGGTCGACGTCGACCCCGAGGTGCTCGGAGGCCTGCGCGTGCAGGTCGGCGACGAGCTCCTCGACGCGACCACCGCCAGCCGCCTCGCCGCCGCCCGGCGCCGAGTGGTCGGCTGACCCCGCGACCGCGGGGACACTGGAACCACTGACGAACCACCACGACCAGGGAGCAGGAACACACGATGGCGGAGCTCACGATCCGGCCTGAGGAGATCCGCGGCGCGCTCGAGGACTTCGTCTCCTCCTTCACGCCCAGCGGCAGCTCCCGCGAGGAGATCGGCACGGTCACCGAGGCCGGCGACGGCATCGCCCGCATCGAGGGCCTCCCCGGTGCGATGGCGAACGAGCTGCTCCGCTTCGAGGACGGCACGCTCGGCCTGGCCCTGAACCTCGACGAGCGCGAGATCGGCGCCATCGTCCTGGGCGAGTTCGCGGGCATCGAGGCCGGCCAGCCGGTCCACCGCACCGGTGAGGTGCTGTCGGCCCCCGTCGGCGACGCCTTCCTCGGCCGCGTGGTCGACCCCCTGGGCAACCCGATCGACGGCCTCGGCGAGATCAAGGCCGAGGGCACCCGCGCCCTCGAGCTGCAGGCGCCCTCGGTCGTTCAGCGCAAGTCGGTGCACGAGCCGCTGCAGACCGGCATCAAGGCCATCGACGCGATGATCCCGATCGGCCGCGGCCAGCGCGAGCTCATCATCGGTGACCGCCAGACCGGCAAGACGGCGATCGCGCTCGACACGATCATCAACCAGAAGGCCAACTGGGAGTCCGGCGACCCAAAGAAGCAGGTCCGCTGCATCTACGTCGGGATCGGCCAGAAGGGCTCCACGATCGCCTCCGTGCGCGGCGCCCTCGAGGACGCCGGCGCCATGGAGTACACGACGATCGTCGCGTCCCCGGCGTCCGACCCGGCCGGCTTCAAGTACCTCGCCCCCTACACCGGCTCGGCCATCGGCCAGCACTGGATGTACGGCGGCAAGCACGTCCTGATCATCTTCGACGACCTGTCCAAGCAGGCCGAGGCGTACCGCGCCGTGTCGCTGCTGCTGCGCCGCCCGCCGGGCCGCGAGGCCTACCCGGGCGACGTCTTCTACCTGCACTCCCGGTTGCTGGAGCGCTGCGCGAAGCTCTCCGACGACCTGGGCGCCGGCTCCATGACGGGCCTGCCGGTCATCGAGACCAAGGCGAACGACGTGTCGGCGTACATCCCGACCAACGTCATCTCCATCACGGACGGGCAGATCTTCCTCCAGTCCGACCTGTTCAACGCCAACCAGCGCCCCGCTGTCGACGTCGGCATCTCGGTGTCCCGCGTCGGCGGTGACGCGCAGATCAAGGCGATGAAGAAGGTCTCGGGCACGCTGAAGCTGGAGCTCGCCCAGTACCGCTCGCTGCAGGCCTTCGCCATGTTCGCCTCCGACCTCGACGCCGCCAGCCGCAACCAGCTGGCGCGCGGTGAGCGCCTGACCGAGCTGCTCAAGCAGCCGCAGTACTCGCCGTTCCCGGTCGAGGAGCAGGTCGTCTCCGTGTGGGCGGGCACCAACGGCAAGATGGACGAGGTCCCCGTGGCCGACGTCCGCCGCTGGGAGACCGAGCTGCTCGAGCACCTGCGCCGCAACGACATCGCTCTCGGCACGATCCGCGAGACCGGCCTGCTGGGCGACGACACCGTCGCCGCCCTGTCGAAGGCCATCGACGACTTCAACGCCGGCTTCCGCACCAGCGAGCAGGGCGGCGGCGTCGACGACTCCCGCGAGGACGCGCTCGACGAGGTCCAGAACGAGCAGATCGTGCGCCAGAAGTCCTGATGTCCAGCACCGACCTGCGAGTGACGAGCACCCCGAGAGGAGGCACCGGTGGCTGGCCAGCTGCGTGAGTACCGGAGCCGCATCCGCTCCACCCGGAACATGCAGAAGATCTTCCGGGCCATGGAGCTCATCGCGACGTCGCGCATCACCAAGGCCCGCCAGGCCGTGGCCGCGTCGTCCCCGTACGCCCGCGCCCTGACGCGCGCGGTGTCGGCGGTGGCGACGTACACCGACGCCGAGCACCCGCTCCTCACCGAGCGCCCGAACCCGTCCCGTGCTGCGGTCCTGGTCGTCACCAGCGACCGCGGCATGGCCGGCGCCTACTCCTCCAGCGCGATCAAGGAGGGGGAGCGCCTCATGGCCACCCTCCGCGAGCGCGGCGTGGAGCCGGTGCTGTACGTCCTCGGCCGCAAGGGCGTGACGTACTACCGCTTCCGCCGCCGGGCGATCGAGGCCGAGTGGGTGGGGTCGTCGGAGGCTCCGACCTACGAGCTCGCGGACGAGGTCGGCGAGACCCTCGTCGAGGCCTTCCAGAAGACCGGTGCCGAGGGCGGCGTGGACGAGATCCACGTCGTCTCCACCCGGTTCCTCTCGATGGTCACGCAGGAGCCCCAGGCGCTGCGCCTGCTGCCCCTCGAGGTCGTCGAGGGCGTCGAGGCGCCCCCGTCGAACGAGGTGCTCCCGCTGTACGACTTCGAGCCCGACGCGGAGCGCGTCCTCGACGCGCTCCTCCCGCGCTACGTGAGCGCCCGCATCTACAACCTGCTCCTGCAGGCCGCGGCCAGCGAGCACGCCGCGCGCCAGCGCGCGATGAAGTCGGCCGGCGACAACGCCGACGACCTCATCAAGAACTTCACCCGGCTGGCGAACCAGGCGCGCCAGGCCGAGATCACGCAGGAGATCACCGAGATCGTCAGCGGTGCTGACGCGCTGACCTCGGCCCGCTGACCCACCTGACTGACACTCCGGAAGGACCCGCCATGACCGCGACCGCCGAGCGCCCCGCTCAGACCGACCCCGCTGGTGCCACCGGCCGCATCGTCCGGGTCACCGGGCCGGTCGTCGACGTCGAGTTCCCCGGCGACGCCGTCCCCGACATGTACAACGCGCTCACCATCGACTACGAGCTGCTGGGCGAGAAGCTCACGCTGACGCTCGAGGTGGCGCTGCACATCGGTGACAACCAGGCGCGCGCCATCGCCCTGAAGCCGACCGACGGCCTCGTGCGCGGCATGGCGGTCAAGGACACCGGCAGCCCGATCTCCGTGCCCGTCGGCGACGTGACCCTGGGCCACGTCTTCAACGTGAACGGCGTGCCGCTGGACCTCGCCGAGGGCGAGACCCTCGAGATCACCGACCGGTGGCCCATCCACCGCAAGGCGCCCTCCTTCGACCAGCTCGAGTCGAAGACCACGATGTTCGAGACCGGCATCAAGGTCATCGACCTGCTGACCCCGTACGTGCAGGGCGGCAAGATCGGCCTGTTCGGCGGCGCCGGCGTGGGCAAGACGGTGCTGATCCAGGAGATGATCCAGCGCGTCGCCCAGAACCACGGCGGTGTGTCGGTCTTCGCCGGCGTGGGTGAGCGCACCCGCGAGGGCAACGACCTCATCGCGGAGATGGAGGAGGCCGGCGTCTTCGACAAGACCGCGCTGGTCTTCGGCCAGATGGACGAGCCGCCGGGCACCCGCCTGCGCGTCGCCCTGAGCGCCCTGACGATGGCGGAGTACTTCCGCGACGTCCAGAACCAGGACGTGCTGCTCTTCATCGACAACATCTTCCGGTTCACCCAGGCCGGCTCGGAGGTGTCGACCCTGCTGGGCCGCATGCCCTCGGCCGTGGGCTACCAGCCGAACCTGGCGGACGAGATGGGTGTGCTCCAGGAGCGCATCACCTCGACGCGCGGTCACTCGATCACCTCGCTGCAGGCGATCTACGTGCCGGCCGACGACTACACGGACCCGGCGCCGGCCACGACGTTCGCGCACCTCGACGCGACCACGGAGCTGTCCCGCGAGATCGCGAGCCGCGGCCTCTACCCGGCCGTGGACCCGCTGACCTCGACCAGCCGCATCCTTGACCCGCGCTTCCTGGGCCGCGACCACTACGAGACGGCGATCCGCGTCAAGCAGATCCTCCAGCGCAACAAGGAGCTGCAGGACATCATCGCGATCCTCGGCGTCGACGAGCTGTCCGAGGAGGACAAGGTCGTCGTCAACCGCGCGCGCCGCATCCAGCAGTTCCTGTCGCAGAACACGTACATGGCCGAGAAGTTCACGGGCGTGCCCGGTTCGACCGTGCCGCTCAAGGACACCGTCGAGTCCTTCTCCAAGATCGCTGACGGCGAGTACGACCACGTCGCCGAGCAGGCCTTCTTCAACGTCGGCTCCATCGAGGACGTCGAGAAGAAGTGGGCGGAGATCAAGAAGGAGACCGGCGAGTGAGCCTGAAGGTCCAGGTCGTCTCCGCGGAGCGCGAGGTCTGGACGGGCGACGCCACGATGGTCGTCGCCCGCACCCTGGAGGGCGAGATCGGCATCCTGACCGGTCACGCCCCCACCCTGGCGGTGCTCGCCGCCGGTGAGGTCAAGGTCGAGGCCCCCGGCGGGGGCGTCACCGCGCAGGTCGACGGCGGGTTCCTGTCGGTCGAGCACGACACCGTGCTCGTCGTGGCAGAGCGCGCCACCGTGGGCGAGCGGGCCTCCAGCTGACACCAGAAGGCATCCTGGTCGACGCCGCGGTGATCGCGGCGTCGATCCTGGTGCTGGTCGCGGCCCTGCTGTTCGGGGTCGCGGTGCGCCGGCGGTTCCTCACGGGGGTCCCCGGCAGCTTCGACTGCGCGGTGCGGCGCAAGGGCCGTGCATGGGTCTCGGGCATCGGGCGCTTCGGCAGCCACGACGTGCAGTGGTGGAGCGTCCTGTCGGTGCTCCCCGGGCCGCGGGCCACGTGGTCCCGCGCGGACATCGAGGTCGTCGGCCGCCGCCTCCCCAGCGTGGAGGAGGGGGTGGCCCTCCAGCCGGGCGACGTCGTCGTCCGGTGCACCTTCCGCGGCTCCTGCCTGGAGCTGGGCATGTCCCCGGACGCGGCCACCGGATTCACCTCGTGGCTCGAGGCCGCCCCCCCGGGCGCCCCCGGGCATCCCGCGATCTGACGCCCGACGGGCGCTGGCCCCGGGTCAGGCCGCGCGCAGCACCGCGCGAGCGGTCCTCTCGTCCTCGGGGAAGACCAGCACGCGCGGACCGTCCGTCGTCGGTGCGAGCGTGGCGCGGAGCCCCGCCGCGGTGAGCCGCTGCCGGTCGACCTCGGCCTCCACGAAGGTCCCCGGCTCGCTGACCACCACCAGCAGCCCGTACTCGTCGGCGCGTCCGGCGCGCGGCTTGCGCGCCACCACCGAGTGGCCCCTGGCGAACGTCCACCGCAGCGCCAGGACCAGCAGCCCCAGCATCACCAGGGACAGCAGCAGCCCGACCAGGGGTCCCGGAACGCCGCCGCCTGTCAGTCCCACCGGGACATGGTGCGCCCCGCGGGGGCCGCTGACCAGCCTGCCCCCGCCTGCGGGCCCGCGCGTCAGAACAGGCGGGACTCCACGTCGTCCACGCCCCGCAGGGCGTCGTAGTCGAGCACCAGGCAGCGGATGCCGCGGTCGGTGGCCAGCACCCGCGCCTGCGGGCGGATCTCCTGGGCGGCCAGCACCCCCTCGACCGGTGCGAGCAGCGGGTCGCGGTTGAGGAGCGCCAGGTAGCGCGTGAGCTGCTCCACGCCGTCGATCTCGGCGCGGCGCTTGACCTCGACGGCCACGGTGCCGCCGTGGGGCGAGCGCACGAGCAGGTCGACGGGGCCGATCGCCGTGGGGTACTCCCGCCGGACGAGCTGGTGGCCCTCGCCCAGGAGGTCCACCTGCTCGGAGAGCAGCTTCTGCAGCTGCGCCTCCACGCCGTCCTTGACCAGGCCCGGGTCGACGCCCAGCTCGTGGCTGGAGTCGTGGAGCACCTCGTGGACGGCCACCACGAGGCGGTCCTCGGTCTTGGCCGAGCGCACCGACCACACCTGCTCGGCCCCGGCGGCCGCGTGCGGACCCGTCGCCGGCTCCACCGACAGCGCGCACGGCGGGCTCATCCAGTTCAGCGGCTTGTAGGAGCCGCCGTCGGAGTGCACGAGCACGCTCCCGTCGGCCTTGACGAGCAGGAGGCGCGTGGCGAGGGGCAGGTGGGCGTTCAGCCGTCCCTCGTAGTCCACGGAGCAGCGGGCGATGACGAGGCGCACGAGCGGCGAGGGTAGCGAGCCCCGAAGATGGTGGTGTGCCCCGCCGACCCGTGAGCCGACGCCGCGTCGGCGCCGCCACCACCGCCGCACCCACCCGCCCCGTCGGCTGGGCCACCGGTGAGAGCGCCCCCGACGGCGAGTGGCTGGTGCGCGTCGTCCCCGGAGCCGCCGCCCTGAAGCCCTACCGCTGCCCGGGGTGCGACCAGGTGATCCCCCCGGGGACGGCCCACGTCGTGGCCTGGCCGGCGGACGCACCGCCCGGCGTCGGCCCGGGGGAGCGCCGCCACTGGCACCGGTCCTGCTGGCGGGCCCGCGCCCACCGCCGGCCCCGCTGAGCCGCCCGGCCCCGCCGGGCCGGATCCGACGCGTCGCCGGCGCGGCCCGATCCGGCAGAAGGCCCCGGGCGCCCGCGCCGCGTCGCTACCGTGGCCGACATGCTCGTCGCCTTCTCCGTGGCCCCCTCCGGCACCAGCGACCCCACCGGGTCCGTCGCGGCCGCGGTGGCCGACGCCGTCCGCGTGGTGCGCTCCAGCGGCCTGCCCCACAGCACCGACTCGATGTTCACCACCGTCGAGGGCGAGTGGGAGGAGTGCCTGGACGTCGTGCGCCGGGCCTGCGAGGCCGTCGGCGCCCACAGCGACCGGGTCTCCCTGGTGCTGAAGGCCGACATCCGTCCGGGCCGCACGGGGGAGATGCAGGCCAAGCTCGACCGCCTGGAGGCGGCCGTCGAGCGGGCCGAGGGAGAGCCCGGCCGGGGCCAGTGACGGGCTGCTGAGCCGTCGTCGCAGGGGTGAGGGGTCGGTGACCGGGGAGGACGCCGCGGCGCTCCCACCGCCGAGGGGGCGCCGCGACGCGCGTCCCTCCCGCCGGGTCCGGGGTGCCGGGCCCCGCGTCGGCCGCGGACGGCGGTGGGCCGCCGTGCTGGCTGTCGTCCTGCTCGCCGCCGGGGCGCTCCTGGCCACGGTCGCCCGCCCGTCGCGCGAGGTCAGCGCGACCGCCGCCGCGACCCCTTCCGCAGCGGCCGCGGTGCCGCTGGTCGTCACCGACGCATCCCTCCTGGCCGGGCTCGACGGGACCGTGAGGGTCCGCGCCTCCGGCTCCGGGCCCGTGCTGGTGGCCGTCGGCACCGCAGCCGACGTCGCGGCCTGGGCGCAGGGCGCCGCCACCACGACGCTCACCCGGTCCGGCGACGACGGGTCGCTGACCCCGACCACCTCCGAGGGCGAGGCGGAGGTGCCCGACCCCGCCGGCAGCGACCTGTGGACGGCGCAGGCCACCGGAACGGGCAGCGCCGAGCTGACCACCGAGCCGACCACCGGCCCGGGAGCCGGCAGCGCGCCCCTGTCGGTGCTCGTCGCCTCCGACGGCACCGCTGCGACGCCCACGGACGTCGAGCTGGTCTGGAGCGAGCACCCCGTGCCGCTGCTCGCCTGGGCCCTCCTGGGGGCCGGGGCGCTCGTCGGGCTGCTGGCCCTGCGCGGGGTGGGCGGTCGCGCGCGTCGCGAGGCCGTCGTGGTGACCCTGCCCCAGACCCGGCCCGCGACCGGACCGGTGCCCGACCTGGAGCCCGCCCCCGCCCCCGCCACCGCCCCCGCGCCAGAGGCCCCCGCTGACGGCGCCACCGAGCCGGTCCTCCTGCGGCGCCCCCGCGGCAGCGACCGGCGGCGCGACCGGCGGAGCCTGCGGTGAGGTCCACCACGGCCGCGCAGCGGGCCGCTGCGCTCGCAGCAGCGGGCCTGCTCATCGCGGTGGCCGGGTGCTCGACGGGCTCGGAGGCCGCCGGCCCCGCCGCGTCGGGGCCGGTGCCCGCCGTGGCGGCGGCGCAGGTGTCGCGGGTGCTCACGGCGGTCGACCAGGTCGACCCCGAGGCGCTCGACGGTCGTCTCGGGGGCGCTGAGCTGGACGTGCGCCGGGCCGCCCAGACCGTCCGCGCGCAGGTGGCCACGGCGCCGGAGCCCGCCGCGCTGGCCGGGCGGCCTCTGATGGTGGCCGTTCCGCCCGCGGGGGAGTGGCCCCGGTGGTTCGTGACGGCCCTCGAGCCGGGCAGCGGCGCCGTCCCCCAGGTGGTCGTGCTGGAGCAGGCCGGCCCGCGCGACCCGTACCGGGCCGTCGCCTCCGCTGCGGTGCTCCCGGGGGTGTCGCTGCCCGCGCTCGCGCAGGACGGCGCGACCGTCGAGCCCCTCCCCGCCGACGCGACCGGCCTGCTCGCGACACCGGCCGACGCGCTGAGCGGCTACGCCGACGTCCTGACGCAGGGGGGCGCCTCGTCCGCCGCGGCGACCTTCGCCGACGACGCGCTGCGGGACCAGGTGCTGAGCGAGCAGCAGGCCGAGCGCGACGGGGTGTCGGAGTTCGTGGAGTACACCGCCGCGCACGCGCCGCGCGAGGGCGCGCTGTGGTCGCTGCGCACCGCGGACGGCGGGGCGCTGGTGCTGGGGGTGCTGTCGGGGACGCGGTCGTTCACCCCCCGCGGGGTCGGCGTCAGCCAGACGCTGCCCGCTGACCTGGCCGCCCTCGCGGGCCGCGCGGACGCCCCCGACGGCCTCGAGGTGCGGACGGCGGAGGTCGTGGTGCTGCACGTCCCGGCGGTCGGTGCAGCCGAGCGGGTGTCGCTGGTGGCGGGAGCGCGCGGCACCACGGGCGTCGAGGTCCGCTGAGCCCTGGGGGAGGATGGGGCCATGAGCACCCCGGCGAGCCGCCCCGGCCCGCGCATGGACCTGCGCGGCGCCGTCGACCTCTCGAGCCTGGCCGGCCGCGCGCAGCGGCCCGCCGCCCCCGCCGCGGGGCAGCGCCCGCCGTCGGCCCCCGCCGCGGACGGCGACGCCCCCGCGGCCCAGGCGCCCGCGGGGGAGGGGCCCCGCGTCGTCGTCGACGTCACGGACGCGGAGTTCGGCGCCCTCGTGCAGCTGTCCGCGCAGGTGCCGGTCGTGGTCGACCTGTGGGCCACCTGGTGCGGGCCGTGCAAGCAGCTGTCGCCGGTCCTGGAGCGCCTGGCGGAGGAGTACGCGGGCGCGTTCCTGCTCGCCAAGGTCGACGTCGACGCCAACCAGCAGATCGCCGCCGCGTTCCAGGTCCAGTCCGTCCCCACCGTGGTGGCCGTCCTCGGCGGCCAGCCGGTGCCGCTGTTCCAGGGCGCCTACCCCGAGCCCCAGGTGCGCCAGGTGCTCGACGAGATGCTCAGGGTCGCCGCGCAGAACGGCATCACCGGGCGGGTCCCCGCGCCCGACGCCGCGGGCGCCCCGGGCGAGGGCGAGCCCGAGCAGCCGCCGCTGCCGCCCCTGCACGCCGAGGCCGAGGAGGCCCTGGCCCGCGACGACCTCGACGGCGCCGCCCGCGCCTACGAGCGCGCGCTCGCCGAGCAGCCCGCCGACGCCGAGGCCCGCACCGGCCTGGCCCGCGTCGGCGTCCTGCGCCGCACGCTCGGAGCCGACCCGGTCGCGGCGCGCGCCGCCGCCGACGCCCCGGGCGCCGACGTCGACGCCGTGGTCCTCGCCGCCGACCTCGACCTGCTCGCCGGCGACGTCGACAGCGCCTTCGCCCGCATGGTCGCCCTGGTGCGCGCCACGCACGGCGACGACCGCGACCGCGCCCGCACCCACCTCGTGGACCTCTTCGAGGTCGTCGGCTCCGACGACGAGCGCGTGGCCCCCGCGCGCCGGGCCCTGGCGGCCGCCCTGTACTGACGGTCCACCGCAGCACGACGGCGGGCGCCGACCACCGCGAGGTGGTCGGCGCCCGCCGTCGTCAGCCGGGGGCTCGAGCGGTCAGCTCTGGTCGGGCTGCGACCCGCGGCTGCGCGAGCCGGCCGGACGCTCCCCGCCCTGCTTGAGGAACTCGGGCGGGTCGGCGGCGACGACCAGGTCGTCCAGGGTCGCGTCGTCGGTCTCGCGGGCCGCGGCCTCGGTGACGCCGTCGCCCTCGTCGCCCTCGGACTGCTCAGCAGCCCCGGCGGACTCGACGGCGGCGCCCTGCGCCGGCGGCCACTCCTCAGGGGTGAACCACACCGCGGCCAGCGGCGGGACCCGCAGGACGGCGGAGGCCGGCTGGCCCCAGTGCGCCTCGGCGACCACGTCGACCGAGCCGTTGGTCACCCCCGAGCCGCCGTAGCGGGTCTCGTCGGTGTTGACGACCTCGGTCCAGCGCCCGGCGCCCGGGAAGCCCAGCCGGTACTCCTCGTGAGGAGCCCCGCCGAAGTTCACCGCGCACACGAGCGGTCGGCCGGAGCGGTCCCACCGGATGAACGAGAAGGTGTCGTGCGCGGCGTCGTCGGAGCTGATCCAGGAGAAGCCCGCGGGGTCGGTGTCGAGCTCCCAGAGCGCGGGGGTCTCCTTGTAGACGCGGTTCAGGTCGGTCAGCGCCGCCAGGACGCCGGCGTGCAGCGGCTGGTCGAGCAGCCACCAGTCGAGGCTGCGGCCCTCGGACCACTCGGCCTCCTGGCCGAACTCCTGGCCCATGAAGAGCAGCTGCTTGCCCGGGTGGGCCCACATGAAGGCCAGGAAGGCGCGCAGCGAGGCCACCTGCTGCCAGCGGTCGCCCGGGGCCTTGCGCAGCAGGGAGCCCTTGCCGTGCACGACCTCGTCGTGGCTGATGGGGAGCACGTAGTTCTCGGAGTAGGCGTAGACCATGGCGAAGGTCATCTCGCCGTGGTGCCAGCGCCGGTTGACCGGGTCCTCGCCGAGGTAGCGCAGCGAGTCGTGCATCCACCCCATGTTCCACTTCAGGCCGAAGCCCAGGCCCCCGGCGTCGGTCGGGCGGGTCACGCCCGGCCACGCCGTCGACTCCTCGGCGATCATCACGATGCCGGGCACCCGGCGGTAGGCCGTCGCGTTGACCTCCTGGAGGAACTCGATGGCCTCCAGGTGCTCGCGGCCGCCGAAGCGGTTGGGCACCCACTGCCCGCTCTGGCGGGAGTAGTCGAGGTAGAGCATCGAGGCGACGGCGTCGACGCGCAGGCCGTCGATGTGGAACTCCTGCAGCCAGTAGACCGCGTTGGCCACGAGGAAGTTGCGGACCTCGGGGCGGCCGTAGTCGGGCACGAGGGTGCCCCAGTCGGGGTGCTCGCCCTTGCGGGGGTCGGGGTACTCGTACAGCGGCTCGCCGTCGAAGCGCGCCAGCGCGAACTCGTCCTTCGGGAAGTGCGCGGGCACCCAGTCGAGGATGACGCCGAGGCCGGCCTGGTGGAGCCTGTCGACCAGGTAGCGGAAGTCGTCGGGGGAGCCCAGCCGCGAGGTGGGCGCGTAGTAGCCGGTGACCTGGTAGCCCCAGGAGCCGCCGAAGGGGTGCTCGGCGACCGGCATGAGCTCGACGTGGGTGAAGCCGGCGGCGCCGGCGTACTCGGCCAGCTGGTCCGCCGCCTCGCGGTAGCTCAGCCCCGGGCGCCACGAGCCCAGGTGCACCTCGTAGACGCTCATCGGCGAGGTGGTCGCCTCGGTCTGGGCGCGCGCCTCGAGCCACGCGGCGTCGTTCCAGGTGTAGTCGGACTCGGTCACGACCGAGGCCGTCAGCGGGGGCACCTCGGTGGCGCGGGCCATCGGGTCGGCCTTCTCGACCCAGCCGCCGCCCTGCGTCTGGATGCGGAACTTGTACCTGGTGCCGGACACGACGTCGGGGAGGAAGACCTCCCACACGCCGGAGCCGCCCAGGGACCGCATCGCGCTCTGGCGCCCGTCCCAGCCGTTGAAGTCGCCGATGACCTGCACGGCGCGCGCGTGCGGGGCCCAGACGGCGAAGGAGGTGCCGTGCACGTCGCCCAGGACGCCGGGCCAGCGGCGCACCTGCGCCCCCAGCACGGTCCACAGCTCCTCGTGGCGGCCCTCGGAGACCAGGTGGAGGTCGAACGGGGTGAGGGTGGGCAGGAACCGGTACGGGTCGTCGGCGACGACGGGGGAGGCTCCCGGCATCGTGACCTCGACGCGGTAGTCGGTGACGGTGTCGCCCGGCATCACCGCGCTCCAGACCCCGTCGGCCTCGTGCGCGAAGGAGGTCCGCGCCCCGTCGGGGGTGACGAGCACGACCTCCTCGGCGAGCGGGCGCAGCACGCGGACGGTGATGGTGCCGTCGGGGGCCTGGTGGGGGCCGAGCACGTCGTGGGGGAAGGCGCTCTCGCCGCGAGCCACCTGGCGGAGGAGCTCGACGTCGACGCTCGAGGGAGCCGGGCTGGTGTCCATGGTCCCCACCCTGGCACGAGCGGTCAGCGCTGGCGACGGGGCGCACGGCGCGGGGCGATCTCGGGGGACCCGCTGGTGGGACGGCCCTCCGGGGCCCGGGCGCGACGGGGCCCGACCACCCGCGGACGGGTGGTCGGGCGCTGCCGGCGGGACCTCAGCCCTGCTGGAGCACGCGGTCGACGGCGGCCAGCGGCACCGCGACCCAGTCGGGGCGGTTGCGGACCTCGTAGACGACCTCGTACAGGGCCTTGTCGAGCTCGAGGGCGTCGAGCAGGGGCCCCCAGGAGCGGGGGTCGGCGCCGGTGACCTCCGCGTAGCCCTCGCAGAAGGCGGCGCGGCTGGCGCTCGCCCAGCCGTCCGCCGCCGCCCGCGCCGCGTCGGCGTCCGGTCCGTCGGGCAGGCCGACGGTGGTCTGGCGGGCGGCGTAGTCGAAGGAGCGCAGCATGCCGGCGACGTCGCGCAGGGGCAGGTCGGGCAGGGTGCGCTCGGCCAGCGGCCGCAGGGGCTCGCCCTCGAAGTCGAGGAGCACCCACCCGCGGCCGGGGACCTGCAGCACCTGGCCGAGGTGGTAGTCGCCGTGGACGCGCTGCAGCGGGGGGAGCTCGGCGGCCGACAGGCCGCGCGCGCCCGAGACCCGCTCCCGCAGCGCCTGGGCGCGCGGGGCGAGGACGGGCGCGGCCGCGAGGGCCCACTCCAGCCGCTCGCGCCACCCCTCGGCCAGGCGGTCGGCGTCGGCGTCGGTGGCCTCGCGGCGGGGCAGGTGCTCGGCGAGCGCCGCGTGCACCTCGGCCGTGGCGGCCCCGAGCCCGCGGGCGCGCTCGTTGAAGTCGGCGCCGCTGGTGACGGCCGCGGTGGCCTCGCGCCAGGCGTCCTGCGCCCCGGCGAGGAACTCCGAGGCCACGGCGAGGTCGCCGTGCACCAGGTCGGCGCCCGTCGCGCCCGGGACGGCGGGCCAGGAGCCCTCGACCCACCCGGCGAGCGACGGCACGGCGGTCGTGCCGGTGCCGGTCAGGGCCGCCTGCACCTCCACGTCGGGGTTGCGGCCGGGGTGCAGCGTGCGGAAGACCTTGACGATGACCGAGCCGGTCGCGCCGGAGCCCTCGGGCGCCTCGACGATGATCGAGGTGTTGGACTGCTCGCCCCGCAGCACGCGCGCGGGCGTGCCCGGCTCCAGCGGCTCCACGCCCGGCGGGTGGTGTCCGGCGGCGCTGCCGCCGGCCTCGGCGCGCTCACCGCTGGCGTCGAGCCCGAGCCCGCGGATGCTGCCGGAGAGCAGCGCGAGGAGCGCGTCGACGTACGCCGGGTCGTGCGGGCCGTCGTAGACGAACCAGCCGACGCCGTCGGGGTCGGTCAGCACGCCGAGCAGCGCGGCCGCGGCGTCGGAGCCCTCGCGGGGCGCGCGCCGGTGCACGAGGGGCACCTGCACGACGTCGACCTGGCCCCCGGCGCCGTCGGAGCCCCCGGGCCCTCCGGCCTCGGTGGTGATGCGCACGACGTGCACGAGGACGCGCACGTCCTCGCCGTCGGCCCAGGGCAGCAGCAGCCGCCCGGTCACCTCCAGGCGCGCCTCGCGGCCCTTGGCCGGGTACCAGCGCTGGTGGGGCACCCACGGGCCGAGGAGGTCGTGCAGGTGCGTCCCGGTGCGCGGGGCGGGCGCGCCCAGGTCGTCGGTCACGCTCCGGCCCCCTCGTCCGACCCCGTCGCGGAGCGGGTGACGTGGACGACGTGGAAGGGGGTCGTCGCCGGGCCGAGCTTGACGTAGGTGTTCTCCCACCAGGTCCAGCTGTCACCGCTGACGAGGTCGGTGGCGGTGAAGGACTCCCACGGCTGCAGGCCCAGGGCGGCCATGTCGAGGTGGACGGTCGTCTCGCGGGTGGAGTGCGGGTCGAGGTTGACGATGACGAGCACCACGTCCTCGGCGCCGGTCGGCGACTGCTCGGCGGGGACGCGCCGCGAGTAGGCGAGCACGGAGTCGTCGTCGGCGGTGTGGAAGCTCAGGCCGCGCAGGCGCTGCAGCGCCGGGTGGTGGTGGCGCGCCCAGTTGAGCTTGGCCAGCAGCGGGGCGAGGGAGCGGCCGGAGGCGGCGGCGCCGTCCCAGTCGCGCTGCTTGTACTCGTACTTCTCGTTGTCGACGTGCTCCTCGGCGCCCGGTCGCGCGACGTTCTCCACCAGCTCGTAGCCGGTGTAGATGCCGTAGGTGGGCACCGACGTGGCCGCGATGACCGCGCGCAGGGCGTGCGCCGCCGGCCCGCCGTACTGCATGTACGGCGTCAGGATGTCGTGCGTGGTGGGCCAGAAGCTCGGCCGCAGGTAGTCGGCCGTGCCGCCGTGCGCGGCGTCGCCCTCGCCCGGCTCGTCACCGCCGGTGGTGAGCTCGAGCAGGTAGTCGGTGAGCTCCTCGCGGGTGTTGCGCCAGGCGTAGTAGGTGTAGCTCTGCGCGAAGCCCACCTTGGCCAGGGCGCGCATCATCGAGGGCTTGGTGAAGGCCTCCGAGAGGAAGAGGACGTCGGGGTCGACCTCCCGGACCTTCTCGATCAGCCACTCCCAGAACACCACCGACTTGGTGTGCGGGTTGTCGACGCGGAAGAGCTTCACGCCGTGGGAGGCCCACAGCAGCACGATCCGCAGCACCTCGGCGTAGATGCCCGCCGGGTCGTCGTCGAAGTTGACCGGGTAGATGTCCTGGTACTTCTTCGGCGGGTTCTCGGCGTAGGCGATGGAGCCGTCGGAGCGGCGCACGAACCACTCCGGGTGCTCGCGGACCCACGGGTGGTCGGGCGAGGCCTGCAGGGCGATGTCCATCGCGACCTCGAGCCCCTGCTCGCGGGCGTACCCGACGAAGTGGTCGAAGTCGTCGAAGGTGCCCAGGTCGGGGTGGATCGCGTCGTGGCCGCCGGCCTCGGAGCCGATGCCGTAGGGCGAGCCCGGGTCTCCCGGCTCGGTGGTGAGGGTGTTGTTGCGGCCCTTGCGGTTGGTCGAGCCGATGGGGTGGATCGGGGTCAGGTAGAGGACGTCGAAGCCCATCGACTTGGCCCTGTCGACCGCCGCGGTCGCCGTGCGCAGGGTGCCGCTGCGCCAGGCTCCGGACTCGTCGCGCCAGGCGCCCTCGGAGCGCGGGAACACCTCGTACCAGGCGCCCACCAGCGCGCGCTCGCGCTCGACGCGCAGCCCCATCTCCGGGCCGGGGGAGACCATGTCGCGCAGCGGGTGCTCGGTGAGCACGGCCGCCACCTCGGGGGCGGTGCCGGCCGCGAGGCGCGCCTCGGCCGGGCGGCCGGTGTCGCGCAGCGCCCAGGCGGCGCCGTGCAGCACGTGGACGGCGTGCTCGGGCAGCTCGGGGCGGTCGGCGGCGCGCTCCAGCAGCAGGGCGCCCTCGACGAGCATCAGCTCGACGTCGACGCCCGCGCGGACCTTGATCGTGGCGTCGTGGTCCCAGGTGCCGTAGGGGTCGCTCCAGCCCTCGACGCGGAAGGTCCAGTCGCCGGCGGCGTCGGGCACGACCCACGCCTCCCAGCGGTCGGTGCCGGGGCCCATCGGCGTCATCGTCACGCGGGTGCGCACCGAGCCGTCGGGGCGCAGCAGCACCGCGGACGCGCTGACGGCGTCGTGGCCCTCGCGGAAGACGGTGGCCCGCACCGGGACCGCCTCGCCGACCACGGCCTTGGCGGCCCAGCGGCCGCCGTCGACGCTCGGGGAGGTGTCGATGACCGGGATGCGTCCCAGCCCGCTCCCGGTCGACGGCACGGGCGTCCCGCCCACCGCGGTGCCGGTCTGGTCGTCGTTCGTTCCGGCGCGCGCGGCCTGGACCTTCTCCACGGCCGCGAACCTACCGAGGGGCTCCGGGCTCCGACACCCGAGATCCCCACCGGGGCCGCCCACCGGGCCCGCCCCCGGACCGCCGGCACCCCCGGGCGCCGGACACCGCTCGCCCTGGTCCTCGGGAGCCCGCTGGCATAGGTTCGGCCGTCGTGAGAGCGATCCGACGGTTCACCGTCCGCACCGCCCTGCCGGCGAAGCTGCAGCCCCTCGGCGAGCTGGCCACCAACCTCCGGTGGTCCTGGCACGCCCCGACCCAGGACCTCTTCGCGAGCCTGGACCCGGAGCGGTGGGAGGCGCTGCGCCACGACCCCGTCGCCCTGCTCGGCGACCTGTCGCCCGAGCGGCTGGCCGAGCTGGCGGCGGACAGGAGGGTCGTGGCGGCGGTGACCGCGGCCTCGGAGGACCTGCGCCAGTACCTGACGGGTGACCGCTGGTACCAGCAGCAGGTCGCCGGCGGCGCGCAGGACGGCTCGTCCTGGCCCCGCTCGATCGCCTACTTCTCGCCCGAGTTCGGCATCACCTCGGTGCTCCCGCAGTACTCCGGCGGCCTCGGCATCCTCGCCGGCGACCACCTCAAGGCGGCCTCGGACCTGGGCGCCCCGATCGTCGGCGTCGGCCTGCTCTACAAGGCCGGCTACTTCAAGCAGGCCTTCACCCGCGACGGCTGGCAGACCGAGACCTACCCCGTCTCCGACCCCGACGGCCTGCCCCTGACCCAGCTGCGCGAGGCCGACGGCAGCCCCGCCGTCATCTCCCTGCCGCTGCCGGGCGGGCGCACGCTGCTCGCGCACGTGTGGAAGGCCGACGTCGGCCGCGTCCCGCTGCTGCTGCTCGACTCCGACGTCACCGGCAACGACGAGGCCGCCGCCGGCGTGACCGACCGCCTCTACGGCGGCGGCGGTGACCACCGCCTCCAGCAGGAGCTGCTGCTGGGCGCCGGCGGCGTCCGCGCGCTGCGCCTGTGGTCGCGCCTGTCCGGTGCCCCGGAGCCCGGCGTCTACCACACCAACGAGGGCCACGCCGGCTTCCTCGGCGTCGAGCGGATCCGCGAGCTGACCTCGCAGGGGCTGTCCTTCGACGAGGCCGTCGAGGCGGTCCGCGCCGCCACCGTCTTCACCACCCACACCCCGGTGCCCGCCGGCATCGACAGGTTCGGCCGCGACGCGGTCTCGGAGCACCTGGGCGGCTCGGGCCTCCTCGGCGACGTGCCGCTCGACCGCGTGCTGGCCCTCGGCGCCGAGGACTACGACGGCGGCGACCCCTCGGTGTTCAACATGGCCGTCATGGGCTTCCGCCTGGCGCAGCGCGCCAACGGCGTCTCGGCGCTGCACGGCGAGGTCTCCCGCGGCATGTTCTCCGGCCTGTGGCCGGGCTTCGACGCCGACGAGACGCCCATCACCTCCATCACCAACGGCGTCCACGCCCCGACCTGGGTGGACCGGAAGGTCGTCGACCTGCTGGCCGCCTCCGGCGGCGGCGACGACGCCTCGAGCCAGTCCGGCGGGGCGGCCGCCCTCGACGAGCAGGCCCTGTGGGCGCTGCGCGGCGAGCTGCGCGCGCAGCTGGTCGCCGACGCGCGCCGCCGCGTGCGCTCCTCGTGGCTGCGCCGCGGCGCCTCCCCGGCCGAGCTCGGCTGGGTCGACGACGTGCTCGACCCCGAGGTGCTCACCATCGGCTTCGCCCGCCGCGTGCCCACCTACAAGCGCCTCACGCTGATGCTGCGCGACCCCGAGCGGCTGAAGGCGCTGCTGACGCACCCGACGCGTCCGGTGCAGCTGGTCATCGCCGGCAAGAGCCACCCCGCCGACGACTCCGGCAAGCGGCTCCTGCAGCGCATGGTGCAGTTCGCCGACGACGCCGGCGTGCGCCACCGCATCGTGGTGCTGCCCAACTACGACATCCGCATGGCGCAGACCATGTACCCGGGCGTGGACGTGTGGCTGAACAACCCGCTGCGCCCGCTGGAGGCCTGCGGCACGTCCGGCATGAAGGCCGCCCTGAACGGCGGCCTCAACCTGTCGATCCTCGACGGGTGGTGGGACGAGTGGTACGACGGCGAGAACGGCTGGGCCATCCCCACCGCCGACGGCGTGGAGGACGCCGACCGCCGCGACGACCTCGAGGCCGCCGCGCTGTACGACCTCGTCGAGACCCAGGTGGCCCCGCGGTTCTACGACCGCGACGCCTCCGGCCTGCCCGGCCGCTGGCTCGAGATGGTCAAGCACACCCTGGCCACCCTCGCCCCCAAGGTGCAGGCGACCCGGATGGTGCAGGACTACGTGCAGCGGCTGTACGTGCCGGCCGCCGCGTCCGGCGCCGCGCTCGCGGCCGGCGACTTCGCCGGCGCCCGCGACGTGGCCGCCTGGAAGGGCCGCGTCCGCGCGACCTGGGGCGGCGTCCGCGTCGACCACGTCGAGTCCGGCGGGGTCGGTGACTCCCCGGAGGTCGGCGACGAGGTCCGCGTGGCCGCCTACGTCAGCCTCGGGCAGCTCTCGCCGTCCGACGTCGACGTGCAGGTGGTGCACGGGCGCGTGGACGTCGACGACCAGCTCGTCGACACCGCCACGGGCTCGCTGGCCCTGGAGGAGAGCTACGAGGAGGGCCGGCACCTGTTCAGCGGCACCGTGGCGCTGCGGCGCTCCGGCGCCTTCGGCTACACCGTGCGCGTGCTGCCCAAGCACGCGTCGCAGGCCAGCGCCACGGAGACGGCCCTGGTCACCAGTGCCTCCTGAGCCACCCCGCTCGACCGCCGGCCCGCGCGTCGGGACGCTGACCTGACGGCGTCCGACGGCGGGATCCGGGTCCGGGACCTGCGGCGCTCCTACGCGAGCGCCGCAGGTCCCGGTCGGCGCGCCCGGCGCGTGCAGGCCCTGGCCGGGGTCGACCTCGACGTCCGCCAGGGCAGCTTCACCAGCCTCATCGGGCCGAGCGGCTGCGGGAAGTCCACGCTGCTGCGCGCCGTCGCCGGGCTGGAGGAGCCCGACAGCGGCTCGGTCGCCGTGTGCGGGCGGCCCCCCTCGGCCGCCGCGGCCGACAAGCAGGTCGGCCTGGTGCCTCAGACGCCCGCGCTGCTGCCGTGGCTGACCGTCCGCGCGAACGCCGAGCTCCCGCAGCGGGTGAACCGGCGCGCCGACCGCCGCCGGGCCGCGGACGCACCGGGACCCTCCGACGTCGTCGGCGTGCTGCAGGAGGTGGGCCTGGGCGCCGTGCTCGACGCCTACCCGCACGAGCTGTCCGGCGGCATGCAGCAGCGCGTGGCCCTCGCCCGGGCCGTGGCGATGCGCCCCGGCGTGCTCCTGCTGGACGAGCCCTTCTCCGCCGTCGACGAGATCACGCGCGAGGCGCTGCGCCGCCAGCTGCTCGCGCTGTGGGAGCACGTGCCCACCACCGTCCTCTTCGTGACGCACTCCGTGCGCGAGGCCGTGCTGCTCTCCGACGTCGTGGTGGTCATGGCCGGGCCGCCCGGGCGGGTCGTCGACGTCGTCGAGGTGGGCCTGCCCCGGCCCCGCGCGGGGGAGCACCTCGACGAGCGCGCCCTGCACGCCGTCGAGGACCGCCTGCGCGCCGAGCTGTCGGCCGCCTGGGCCGCCACCCACGGCGGCCCGGCCGGGGGGCCCGGCCCGGCCGCCGGACGGGAGCGCGGCGCGTGAGCACCCGCGCCTGGTGGCACCCGGCGACGTGGCTGCCGGCCGTCGTCGCCCTGGCCCTCCTCGCCACCGCCTGGCAGCTGCTCGCCTCCTCGCTCGCGGCCCGGGGGGAGACGTACCTGCTGCCGCTGCCCGCCGACGTGCTCACCGAGCTCGGCGGCTCGCCCGGCAGGTACCTCTCCGACGCCTGGACCACCCTGTCGACGGCGCTGCTCGGCGTCGCCGTCGGGGGCGCGCTCGCGGTGGCGCTCGCGGTGGTGCTGTCCGAGGTGCCCCTGCTGGCGCGGGCGGTCATGCCCCTCGCCGTCGTGCTCAACACGACCCCGGTGGTGGCCCTCGCGCCGGCGCTGGTGGTGGCGTTCGGCTTCGGGCGGACGCCGAAGGTGGTGGTCACCGCGATCGTCGTGTTCTTCCCCGTGCTGGTGACCGTGCTGTCGGGGCTGCGCGCCGCGCCGCCGGACGCCTTCGCGGTGCTCCGGTCGCTGCGCGCCTCCCGGCTGGAGGTGCTCCGCCGGCTCCGCCTGCCCGCGGCGCTGCCCGCACTGTTCACCGCGCTGCGCGTGGTGCTGCCGCTGTCGGTGGTGGGCGCGGTGGTCGCGGAGTTCGTGGCCGCCGGGTCGTCGGCGGGCCTGGGGACGCTCATCACGACGTCGGCCGCCAACTACCAGCTGGCGCCGGTGTACGCCGCGATCATCGTGCTCGCGCTGATGGGCGTCCTGCTGCTGGGCGCCGTCGTGGCGGTGGAGCGGCGGGTGCTCGCGCGCTACGCCCCCGGTCGCCGCTGAGTCGCCGCTCAGCCGCCGCTGAGCCGCCGCTGAGCCGCCGCTGAGCCGCCGTTGAGCCGCCGGCGCGCCGACCTGGACGCCGCGGGGGCGCAGGTCTAGCGTCCGGTCATGAGCACCGCGTCCGCCCCGGTCGGGGCCCTGGTCCGCTCGCTGCTGCAGGTCGACCGGCGCGTGGGCGCCTACCTCTTCGGCCTGGTCTTCGGCTTCCGCGCCGAGCGCACCCACGGCAACCACCCCGGGTACCGGAACGAGGTCGTCGGCCGCTCGTCGGCACGGGCGCAGGGCCTCGAGGGCGAGGCGCACCTGCGGGCCGTCGCCACCAGCTCCACCGCCGGCGGGGCGGTCTGACCGTGGGTGCGGTGCTGGGTGCGGTGCTGGGTGCGGTGCTGGGTGCGGTGCTGGGTGCGGTGCTGGGCGTGGTGCGGCGCGCGCTGCGGGCGTCGGTGGCCCTCGACCGGCGCGCGGGGGCGTACCTCTTCGGCATCGTCCTGGGGTTCCCCGACGAGCGGCAGCGGGGGAACTTCCCCCACGCCCCCGGTCGGCCGGGCAGCCGCGGCACCCAGCGCGCCGACCTGCAGTCCGGAGACGCCGAGCGCCGCGCCGTCGCCACCCAGGTCATGACCGGCGGCACCACCAGCTGACCCAGCGCGACGGCGGAGTCCAGGGTCGTAGGAGCCTCGTTCCTGGCCTCGGACTCCGCCGTCGCGAGGCCGAACGTCAGGCCCGGGGGAGCGGGAGCTCGAGCGCGGCGTCGGCCGCCAGCTCGAACAGGCGCTGGCGCACGTCGGTGGCCGAGCTCCAGCCGCGGTCGTCCCACTCCGCGGCGAGGCTGTCACCCGCGTAGACGACCTGGCCGAACGCCACCCGGCGGTACCGCGCCACCGCGATGAGCGCCGCGGCCTCCATCTCCACCACCGAGCACCCCTCGGCCACCCGGCGCTCCACGCGCTCGCGGGTCTCGCGGAAGAGGGCGTCCGTGGTCCACGCCCGGCCGAGCAGGTACGGCGCCCCAGCCGCCCCCAGCACCCGCTCCAGCACGTCGACGCCCACGGGGTCGGCCTCGATCGTGCGCGTGGGCGGGGCGTAGTGGAACGACGTCCCCTCGTCGCGCACGGCGCTGGTCACCACCACGGGTGGCCCATGACGAGGTCGGGCAGCAGCGCCCCCGCCCCGCCCACGGCGACCACGGCGCGCACCCCGCGGGCCACGACCTCCTCGAGGATCCCCGCGGCCATCGGCGCACCCACGCCCGCCTGGACGACGGCGAGCCGCTGCCCCCGCCAGGGCACGTCCCACACGGCGTGGTGCCCGTGCTCGGCCACCACGGGGTCGCGGCGCGCCGCTCCCGCGAGGGCACCCGCGGCCTCGACGGGCTGCCGGGGGAAGCAGAGCACGGCGCGCTCGGGCAGGTCGCGAGCCGCGACCACCCGGTGCGGCTCGATGACGCCGGGGCTCGCGAGGTCGTCCTCGAGCAGGGGCAGGCCGGGCAGGTCGGTCTCGGTCACGGACCGAGGCTGCCACCCCGCTGCCGCAGGCCCGATCATTGGCGGGTGACCCCGCTCCGCCGCCGCTCGTCCCTCGGCGCCCTGGCCGCCGCCGGCGCCCTGGCGCTCCTGCTCTCCGCCTGCTCCGGCTCGTCCCCGTCCCCCGGCGGGACGTCGTCCGCGGCGCCGTCGTCGGGCGTCGTCGACGCCGAGCGCTGCCAGGCGAACCGCGACGCCGGCACGGTCACCTACCTCACGGGCTACCAGTACCAGGCGTCCACGACGATCCTCGAGGCCGTCGCCGCGGAGTCGATGGGCCTCTTCGACGACGTCTGCCTCGACGTCGAGCTGCAGCCGGGCACCGGCGACACCGCCCAGGGCGCCCAGCTCACCGCGGCCGGCAGGGCGCAGCTGTCGGGTGTCGGCAGCGCGGCCGAGGCGATGCTCGCCGTGGCCGGGGGAGCGGACGTCGTCGGCGTCGCCACCTTCGGGCACGTGCCGATCGCGACCCTGATGACCGAGCCGTCCGTCACCGACCTCACCCAGCTCGACGGCACGACGCTGGGCCACAAGGGCAGCCTCCCGGCGCCCCTGCGCGCGATGCTCGTCACCGCCGAGGTCGACCTCGGCTCCATCACGCAGGTCAAGGTCGGGTACGACCCGACGGTGCTCGTGCGCGGGCAGGTGCAGTCGCTCACCGGCTACAAGTCCAACGAGCCGCTGACCCTGGCCGCCGCCGGCGACGAGGTGACGCAGTGGAACCCCGAGGACTACGGCGTGGTCGGCTCCTTCGGGCAGGTCATCGCCGACCCGCAGTTCGCGCAGGAGCACCCGACCGCGGTGCAGGACTTCGTGCGCGTGCTGCTGCGCGCCCACGAGGTCTGCCAGACCGAGGTCGACCAGTGCGTGCAGGCGGCGGCCGAGAAGAGCGGCAGCGGCTTCGACGTCGAGCACAACCAGCAGGTCTTCGAGACCGAGTCGGCGCTGGTGGCGAGCTCGACGCCCGCCGGGCAGCCGGTCGGGTACGTCGACCCGGCGGCGCTGCAGGCCGAGGGCGAGGTGCTCGTCGGGTCCGGCGAGCTGAGCGCCGTGCCGGACCTGACGAGCACCTTCGACGACTCCTACCTGCGCGCGGTGGTCGGCTCCGACGGCGCCGTGCTCTGGCCGGAGGCCGCCGCGACGTCCTGAGCGACGTCCTGGGCGACCTCCTGGGCGACCTCTGCGGGGTGCGGCCGGTACAGCCGCACCGACAGGGCGCTGACCGGGACCGACGCCCCCGCGCGGTCCACCGCCCAGACCGCCGCCGCGTCGTAGCGCTCGACGGCGCTGTCCCACAGGAGCCGGTAGCCGCCGACCCCGGCCTGCGGGGGCAGCACCACCTCGCCGTCGTCGAGGTCGCCGGCGAGCACGAGCAGCAGGTCCTCCCCGCCGGTCCCCGACGCGTCGAGGTGCACCTGGACGGTGCGGTTCTGCGGGTCGCTCCAGTCCTCCGGGTCCATCGGGCCCCCGGTGGCGTCCCACCAGGTCAGCGCCGCCGCGCCGGCCTCGCGCGGCGCCCGGGCGGAGCGCGGCGGCAGCTCGGCGCGCAGCACCGGGTGCTCCGCCCGCAGCGCCAGGAGCTGGCGGGTGCTCTCGAGGAGGTCGTCCTGCCAGGGGGCGAGGCGCCAGTCGACCCAGGAGGTCTCGTCGTCGAGGCAGTAGGGGTTGTTGTTGCCGCCCTGGGTGCGCCCCAGCTCGTCACCGGCGGTGACCATCGGGACGCCGGCGGAGAGCACCAGGGTGGCCAGCAGGTTGCGCATGGAGCGGCGGCGCAGGGAGGCGACCATGAGCTCGTCGGGGTCCAGCGCCTCGTCGGCGCGCGGGTCGGCGGCTGACGGGTCGCCGGTGAGCGGACCCGCCGCGGTGCCACCGGTACCGGGCCACCCCTCCATGCCGTGGTTCCACGACCTGTTGCCGTCGGTGCCGTCGCGCCCGTCCTCGCCGTTGGCGGCGTTGTGCTTGTGGTCGTACGCGGTGGCGTCGGCGAGCGTGAAGCCGTCGTGGGCGGTGATGAAGCTCACCGAGGCCGAGGGGCCGCGGTCGCTGGGCCGCCCGCCGAACAGGTCCGCCGAGCCGGTCAGGCGCAGCGCCAGCTCGCCGAGGCCGCTGCCGGTGGGCTCGCCGCGCGAGGCCCGTCCGGGCACGCCCAGCCAGAACTCGCGGGCGCCGTCGCGGAACCTGTCGTTCCACTCCGCGAACGGCACGGGGAAGTCGCCGGTGCGCCAGCCGTCGCGGCCGAGGTCCCACGGCTCGGCGACGAGCTTGACGTCGGACAGCACCGGGTCGGCGCCCATGGCCAGCAGCAGCGGGGCGTCGGGGCGGTAACCGCCGTCGAGGCCGCGGCCCAGCGTCGGGGCGAGGTCGAAGCGGAACCCGTCGACGCCGAACGCCGTCACCCAGTGGCGCAGCGAGTCCATCGCCAGCTGCACGCAGCGGGGGCGGCCGAAGTCGAGGCTGTTGCCGCAGCCGGAGGAGTCGACGTCGCGGCCCTGGTCCAGGCGGTAGTACCCGGCGGCGTCGAGCCCCCGCAGCGACAGCGCCGGGCCGTCGTGCGCGCTGCCCTCGCAGGAGTGGTTGTAGACGACGTCGACCAGCACCTCGAGCCCCGCGGCGTGCAGCGCGGCGACGGCGTCGTGGACCTCGGCCAGCACCGCAGGGGGGCCGGCGGCGCGCGCCGCGGCGGTCGCGTACCGCGGCTCGGGGGCGAACCAGCTCAGCGTGGAGTAGCCCCAGTAGTTCGCCTGCCCGCGCCTGGCCAGGGGGATCTCGGTGCTGATGGCCTGCACCGGCAGCAGCTCGACCGCCGTCACGCCGAGGCGGACCAGGTGGTCGACGACGGCGCGGTGGGCGAGCCCCGCCCACGTGCCGCGCAGCTCGGCGGGCACGTCGGGGTGGCGCATGGTCAGCCCGCGCAGGTGGGCCTCGTAGACCACGGTGCGCGACCACGGGGTGCGCGGCCGGGCGGCCTGGTCGGCCACGGGGGGGTCGACCACCACGCCGACGGGCACGCTCCCGGCGCTGTCGAGCCCGCTGCGCACCGAGCCGCCGTCCACGGGCAGCCACTGCGGCCCCTCGACGGCGTGCGCGAAGACCTCCGGACCCCAGCGCAGCTCGCCCTCGAGGGCACGGGCGTACGGGTCCAGCAGCAGCTTGGCCGGGTCGTGGCGGTGCCCGGCGCCCGGGTCCCAGGGACCGTCGACGCGCAGCCCGTAGCGCTGGCCGGCGACCACGCCGGGGAGCTCACCGGTCCACAGGCCGCCGGGGCGGCGCTCCAGCGGGACGCGCCGCTCGGCCCATCCGCCGCGCCCGTCGTCGTCGAGCAGGCAGGCGGTGACGGCGTCAGCGCTGCCGGCGGCGACCGCGGCGCTGGCCCCGCCGGGGTGCAGGTGCACGCCCAGCTGCGAGGCCCGTGCCGGCGTCGGAGCCGGCGCCGGTGCGGAGGGCGGCGCGGGGGCCGACGGCGGTGTCGGGGCTGCGGTGTCTTCCACGGGGCCACCCTGCCGCAGGTCGCGCACGACCGGGACGCGCACCCCGGCGGACGTAGGCTCTGCGCGTGATGCCAGCACCCTCCGCCGCGCGCGCGTCGGCGTACCTGGACCACGCGGCCGACACCCCGGTCCTGCCCGCCGCCGCCGAGGCGATGCTCGCCGAGCTGACCCGCACCGGGAACGCCTCCGCCCTGCACACCTCCGGCCGCGCGGCGCGACGCGTCGTGGAGGAGGCCCGCGAGGAGCTCGCCGCCGCCCTCGGCGCCCGCCCGGGCGAGGTCGTCCTCACCGGCGGGGGCACCGAGTCCGACAACCTCGCGGTGAAGGGCCTGTACTGGGCCCGCCGCTCCGGCCCCGGCGGAGACCCGCGCCGCACCCGCGTGCTCGTGTCCGCCGTCGAGCACCACGGCGTGCTCGACCCCGCCCACTGGCTCGCCGACCCGGCCACCGGCCAGGGCGCCGTGGTCGAGGAGCTGCCCGTCGACGGCGAGGGGCGGCTCCGCCTCGACGCGCTGCGGGCCGCGGTCGAGCGCGACCCGGCCTCCGTGGCGCTCATCAGCGTCATGTGGGCCAACAACGAGGTCGGCACCCTGCAGCCGCTGCACGAGGTGGTCGAGCTGGCCGCCGAGCACGGCATCCCCGTGCACTCCGACGCCGTCCAGGCCGTCGGCCAGGTGCCCGTCGACTTCGCCGCCTCGGGCCTGGCGGCCCTGTCGTTCACGGGGCACAAGCTCGGCGGCCCGACCGGCGTCGGGGCGCTCGTGCTGCGCCGCGGCACGCCCCTGGTGCCCGTGCTCCACGGCGGCGGGCAGGAGGGCGGGGTCCGCTCCGGCAGCGTCGACGCCGCCTCCGCCCGCGCGCTCGCGGTGGCCACCACGGCCGCCGTCGCCACCCTGGAGGAGCGGGCCGCGGCGCTGTCGGCGCTGCGCGACCAGCTCGAGGCCGCGGTGCTCGCCGCGGTGCCCGGAGCGGTGGTCCGCGGGCCGGCGTCCGCCGCCGACCGGCTGCCCGGCCTGCTGCACGTCACGGTCCCGGGCGCCGAGGGCGACGCGCTGCTCTACCTCCTCGACGCCCGCGGCGTGGAGTGCTCCACCGGGTCGGCGTGCACCGCGGGAGTGCCCCAGCCCAGCCACGTGCTGCGCGCGATGGGCCTGAGCGACGCCGAGGCCCAGGGGGCCCTGCGCTTCAGCCTCGGGCGCACGTCGACCGCCGCCGACGTCGCCCTCGTGGGCGAGGTCATCGGTCCCGTGGTCGAGCGCGCCCGCACCGCCGGGCTCGCGCTGGTCTCCCCGTGAGCGGCCCGCTGTGAGGGTGCTCGCGGCGCTGTCCGGGGGCGTCGACTCGGCCGTGGCGGCGGCCCGCGCCGTCGACGCGGGGCACGACGTCGTCGCCGTCCACCTCGCGCTCGCGAGCACAGCGCCGAGCGCGGTGCCGGGCCGGGCGCGGGGCTGCTGCACCGTCGAGGACTCCCGCGACGCCCGCCGCGCCGCCGACGTCATCGGCGTCCCCTTCTACGTGTGGGACCTCTCCGAGCGGTTCGGGCGCGACGTGGTCGACGACTTCGTCGCCGAGTACGCGGCGGGACGCACCCCCAACCCGTGCGTGCGCTGCAACCAGAAGGTGAAGTTCGCGGCCCTCGCCGACCGCGCGCTGGCGCTGGGCTTCGACGCGGTGGCCACCGGGCACTACGCGCGCCTGGCCGACGGCCCGGGGACGACGACGGGCGGCCGCGAGCTGCACCGCTCCCACGACCTCGGCAAGGACCAGTCGTACGTGCTGGCCGTCCTGCCGCCCGAGCGCCTGGCGACGGCGCTGTTCCCCCTCGGCGACGCCGCCGACAAGGACGAGGTGCGCGCCGAGGCCGCTGCCCGCGGGCTCGGCGTGGCCGACAAGCCCGACAGCACCGACATCTGCTTCGTGCCCGACGGCGACACCCGCGCCTGGCTCGGGTCGCGCCTGTCCGGCGCGGGCTCCGAGGCCGGTGACGTGGTCGACGCGAGCGGAGCCGTGGTCGGCGCCCACGACGGCGCCGCCGGGTACACGGTGGGCCAGCGGCGCGGGCTGCGGCTCGGCACCCCGGCGCCCGACGGGAAGCCCCGCTACGTGCTGTCGGTCTCGGTGGCCGAGCGCCGGGTGGTCGTGGGGTCCGCGGAGGACCTCGACGTCGACGTCCTCACCGGTGACGGCGCCGTGTGGTGCGGGCCGGCCCCGGAGGTCGGAGCCCGCCTCGGTGCCCAGGTGAGGGCGCACGGGCGCGAGCTGGCCTGCTCGGTCGAGCGCGCCGACGGCGGCGAGCTGCGGGTGCGCCTGGACGAGCCCGCCCGCGGCGTCGCGCCCGGGCAGCTGCTCGCCCTCTACGACGGCACCCGCGTGGTCGGCTCGGCGACCCTGTCGTCGGCGGTCCGCGCCGAGCGCGCGACGCTGCGGGCATGAGCGAGACCCCCGCCGCACGGCCGTCGGACGCACGGCCGCGGGCCACCGCCACCGGGGCCTGGCCGGGGGAGCACCCCCTGGAGGCCGCCCGCGCCGTGCTGGGCGAGCTGGCCGGTGCCGGCGCGCAGGGCGAGGGCGGCGCCGGCCTGCCCTTCGCCCCCGAGCTGCCCGCCCGGGGCCCGGGCGCCGACCCGACGGGCCGCACCGCCGCGCTGCTGGTCGACCTGCCCGTCGACCTGCAGCCCGTGGGCTGGCGCCTGGTCGACCACCCCGGCCGCGACGCCGAGCGGGCCGCGAGCTTCCGCACCGCCGACCTCGACGCCCTCGCCGAGGCCGCCGACGGCTACACCGGACCGCTGAAGCTGCAGGTGGTGGGCCCCTGGACGCTCGCCTCCTCCGTCTGGCTGCCCCGCGGCGAGCGGGCGGTGGTCGACGACGGCGCCGCCCGCGACCTGCTGGCCTCCCTGGTGGAGGGGGTGCGCCGCCACGCCGCCGACGTGCGGCGCCTCGTGCCGGGGGCCGACCTGCTGGTGCAGGTCGACGAGCCGAACCTGCCCGCGGTGCTCGAGGGCCGCGTGCCCACCGCCAGCGGCTGGGGCCGGCTGCGCGCCGTCGACGGGCAGCGCGCCCGCGACGGGCTGCGCGACCTCACCGGCGCGCTGCGGTCCGACGGCGTGCGCACCGCTCTGCGCTGCACCGCTCCGAGCAGCGGGTCCGCTGCCGGACAGGGCGCCGGCCCGAGCGGGACGAGTGGGGCAGGGGGGGCAGTGGGGGCAGCGGGGGCAGCGGGGCCGTGGCCGCTGCTGCGCACCTCCGGCGCCGACGCCCTGGTGGTCAGCGCCCCGCCGTCGCGCGCCCTCGGCGACGCCGTGTGGGAGCAGCTGGCCGAGGCGCTCGAGTCCGGGCACGAGCTCCACCTGGGCGTGCTCGACGTGCCGGCGCTGGCCGCCGGGGGAGCCCTGCCGCCGGTGAGCGCCCTGGTCGACGCCGTCCGCGGCCCCTGGGGCCGGCTCGGCCTCGACGCCGCGCAGCTGGCGCGGGTGGTGGTGACGACGTCCACGGGCCTGGCCGCGGTCGCTCCCGAGCGCGCCGTCGCGGCGCTCGCCCGGCTGGTGCAGACCGCCGACGCGCTGGGCGAGGTGCTCGCGGAGGGCTGACGCACCCGGCAGGGTGGGGGCGTGCCGCCGAACACCCGTCGCTCTTCGGGCGGGGACCGCCTCACCGGCGACCTCGCCCGCGCCTGCGCCTCGTGGCTCGCCTTCGTGCTCGCCCTCGGCCTCGCCGGGGTCGCGGCCGCCGCCGCCCGCGGCGCCGGGGCCTCCGGTGACGCGGCCCGGGCGGTGCCCGCCGCCGTCGTGCTCGCCGTGGCGGTGCCGCTGGTGCTCGTGGCGCACGGCCGGGCCCGGTGGGCCTCGGTGCTGGCGCTCAAGCAGCCGCGGCGCGCGGCGCTGGGCGTGCTGGTCGCGCTCGGCTCGGTGGGGGTGGTGCTGCTGGGTGACCACCTCCTCGGCGGCGGGGTCCGGGTGGTCGACGTCGACGCGTGGCGCCTGGTGCGGTGGCTGGTGGTGACGCTGCTGCTGGCCGCGGCGCTCGAGGCGGTGCCCGAGGAGCTGGCGTTCCGCGGCGGCGTCTTCGGCGGCCTGCGCGCCCACCTCCCGGGCTGGTTCGCCGGCCTGCTCACGACCGCCGCCTTCGTGGTCGCCCCCGCCGCGGCGATCTGGACCAGCGCCGCGCTGGGGCGCTGGCTCGAGGTCGGCGTGCCCTCCGCCACCTTCGCCCCGGACGGGCAGGACCCGGTCTCGTACGCGGTGCTGCTGGCGGCCTTCGGGGTCGTCCTGCTGCTCGTGCGGGCCGTCACCGGGTCGATCTGGGCGTGCGTCGGGTTCCACCTCGCGTTCCTGGTGGTCAACCGGCTGCTGCTGGGCGACGTCGGCACCACGGGCCTCGCCCTGCGCACCGGCGAGGGCGCGGAGGTGCTGGTGGTGGCGTACCTGGCCGTCGCCGCGCTGGTCCTCGCCGTCGTGCACTGGCGGCGCCGCTGACCTCCCGCTGACCCGTCTGCGCTCCTTCGCGCGCTGCTGTCGGAGGGGGTCGGCAGACTGTGGCCGTGACCGAGCAGCACGCCGCTCCCGACGCCGCGGACCTCCCGGCGGCACCGCCGGAGGCCCGCCGGGAGTGGGAGGAGCTGGCCGAGCAGGTGCGCTCGGCGCGCTTCGCCTACTACGTGCGCGACGCCCCCACGATGGCCGACGGCGAGTTCGACGCCCTGCTGCGCCGCCTGGAGTCCCTGGAGGACGCCCACCCCGACCTGCGGGTGCCCGACTCCCCGACGCAGGTGGTCGGCGGCACCTTCAGCACCGAGTTCACCGCCGTCGACCACCTCGAGCGCATGCTCAGCCTCGACAACGCCTTCACCCCCGACGAGCTCGCCGCCTGGGCCGGGCGCGTGCAGCGCGACCTGTCCGACGGCCGCGAGGAGGCCCCGGCGGTCCGCTGGCTGTGCGAGCTGAAGATCGACGGCCTCGCCATCAACCTGCGCTACGAGCGCGGCCGCCTCGCGCTGGCCGCGACCCGCGGTGACGGCCGCACCGGCGAGGACGTCACGAACAACGTCCGCACCATCGACGCCGTGCCGCAGCAGCTCGCCGGCGACGCGGCGGGCTTCCCCGAGGTGTTCGAGGTGCGGGGCGAGGTGTTCTTCCCCGTCGCCGACTTCGAGGCCCTCAACGCCTCGCTCGTCGAGGCCGGCAAGGCCCCCTTCGCCAACCCGCGCAACGCCGCGGCGGGGTCGCTGCGCCAGAAGGACCCGCGCGTCACCGCGTCGCGGCCGCTGTCGATGATCGTCCACGGCCTCGGGGTGCGCGGGGGGCTCGAGCCCACCAGCCAGTCGCAGACGTACGACCTGCTGCGCTCGTGGGGCCTGCCGGTCTCGCGGGCCTACCGGGTGGTGGGGTCGCTGGAGGAGGTCCAGGCCTACATCGACCACTACGGCGAGCACCGCCACGACGCCGCGGCGGTCGAGCACGAGATCGACGGCGTGGTGGTCAAGGTCGACGAGGTCGCGCTGCAGCGCCGGCTGGGCGCCACCTCGCGCGCGCCGCGGTGGGCGATCGCCTGGAAGTACCCGCCGGAGGAGGTCACCACCACGCTCCTCGACATCCGCGTCAACGTGGGCCGCACCGGTCGCGTGACGCCCTTCGCGCACATGGAGCCCGTGAAGGTGGCCGGCTCGACCGTCCAGCTGGCCACGCTCCACAACGGCTCCGAGGTGGAGCGCAAGGGCGTGCTCATCGGCGACACCGTGGTGGTGCGCAAGGCCGGTGACGTGATCCCCGAGGTGGTCGGCCCCGTCGCCGACCTGCGCGACGGCAGCGAGCGGGCCTTCGAGATGCCGACGCACTGCCCCGAGTGCGACACCGAGCTGCGCTTCGAGAAGGAGGGCGACGCCGACCTGCGCTGCCCCAACGCCCGCACCTGTCCCGCGCAGCTGCGCGAGCGCGTCTTCCACGTCGCGGGGCGCGGCGCGTTCGACGTCGAGGCCCTCGGCTACGAGGCCGCCACGGCGCTGACCGAGGCCGACGACGACGGCGCGCAGGTGCTCGTCGACGAGGGCGGGCTCTTCGCGCTGGCGGCCGACGACCTGCTGCGCCTGCCGCTGTTCACCCGCGCCCCCAAGAAGGGCGAGGGCGAGGTGCGCGTCCTCAACGCCAACGGCACCCGCCTGCTGACCAACCTCGCCGCCGCGAAGGACCGCCCGCTGTGGCGGGTCCTCGTGGGCCTGTCGATCCGGCACGTGGGGCCCATGGCCGCCCGGGCGCTGGCGCAGCGCTTCGGCTCGATGGACGCGATCCGCGCCGCGTCCACCGAGGAGCTCGCGGCCGCCGACGGCGTCGGCCCGACCATCGCCGAGGCGGTGACGGAGTGGTTCGCGGTCGACTGGCACGCCGCCGTGGTCGACGCGTGGGCCGCCGCCGGGGTGTCGATGGAGGACGCGCCCGTCGAGGGCGTCGCGAGGACGCTCGAGGGTCTGACGGTCGTCGTCACCGGGTCGCTCTCCCGCTTCAGCCGCGACGAGGCCAAGGAGGCGATCCTGTCCCGCGGGGGCAAGGCGTCGTCGGCGGTCTCCAAGAAGACGTCGTTCGTGGTGGTCGGCGACAGCCCCGGCAGCAAGGCCGACAAGGCCGAGCAGCTCGGCGTCACGGTCCTCGACGAGGAGGGCTTCGAGGCGCTGCTCGCCGACGGCCCGCCGCCCGCGCCGGAGGAGCCGGCCGACGACGCCTCGGACGACGCCTCCGCGGAGGACGCGCCCGCCGACGAGCCTGTGCCCGGTGCCTGAGCAGGCCGTCCGCTCGCGCGCGCACCTCCAGGCCGACTGCTCGCGCTGCGCGGCGCTGTGCTGCGTGCTGCCGGCCTTCAGCGCCTCGGCCGACTTCGCCCTCGACAAGCCCGCCGGCACGCCCTGCCCGAACCTGCGCGCGGACGCCCTCTGCGGCATCCACGAGCAGCTGGTCGAGCGCGGGTTCCCAGGCTGCGTGGCCTTCGACTGCTTCGGCGCGGGCCAGCGGGCCGTGGAGGTGGTCATCGGCCCCGGGCCGCGACCGACGCCCGCCGCCCTCGGCGCCGACCCGGCCCTGAGCGCCGACCTCGGTGCGGCGCTGGGTGTGCTCCGGCAGCTCCACGAGGTGCTGTGGCACCTCACCGAGGCCGCTGACCGGCTGCCCGCTGGGCCCCTGCGCGACGACGTCGAGGCCGAGCGCACCGAGGTCGAGGCGCTCGCCGCCTCCGACCGCGCCGTGCTGGTGGGGCTCGACGCCGCCGCGCGCCGCCGGCGGGCCGGCCCGCTGCTGGAGCGGGCGAGCAGCGAGCTGCGGGCCCGGGCCCTGCCGCGCGGGCAGCGTCCGGCGCGGCACCGGGGCGCCGACAGGTCGGGGGTGCGCTGGCGCGGGGCGCGGCTGCGCGGTGCCGACCTGCGGGGGGCCCTGCTCCTGGGCGCCGACCTGCGCGGGGCGGACCTGCGCGACGCCGACCTCCTCGGAGCGGACCTGCGGGGAGCGGACCTGTCGGGCGCCGACCTCACCGGCGCGCTCTTCGTCACCCGGACCCAGCTCGACGCCGCCCGCGGCGACGCGGCGACGCGGCTGCCCGCCGGACTGGCGCGCCCGTCCCTCTGGACGCGCGCAGGGGGCGGCCCTCGAGGTGACGCCGCAGGTCGCAGGGGGTAGAACAGTCGACCATGGCGAAGAAGGGCTCCTCGGGGAGCAGCAAGAAGTCCACCGGGCCGGCGAAGCCGACGAAGAAGTCGAAGTCGTCGAAGGCGTCGAAGGCCTCGGCGAAGTCGCCGTCGCCGGCGCAGCGCCTCGCACAGGCCGCCGCCGAGCTGGAGCGCCGCTCGTCCGCGCAGGCGCAGGCCGCTGCCGCCCGCGACGAGACCGCTGCCCGCCGCGACAGCGCCGCGGCTGCTGTCGACGCCGCCAAGAAGGCCCGCAAGGAGGCGCGCGCCGCCCTCGCCGACGCCGAGAAGGCGCTGGAGAGGGCGAAGTCGTCGCTCGGCCCCCTGAAGGGGAAGGCGAAGGACGCCGACAAGGCGGCCGGAAAGGCCGACGCCGCCGCCGACGAGGCCCGCCGCGCCCACGAGGACGCCGCGCGCAAGGCCGCCAAGCGCCAGGGCTCCGCCGACCGCGCCGTCGCCGCCGACTCCGCCGCCGCGGCCGAGGAGACGGGCGCTGCCGCCGGCACCTCCACGGACACCCCGGCTGAGACCCCGGCCGCAGAGCCCGCCGACGCCGCCGAGGCCCCGGAGCCCGCCGCCGTCGAGCCCGAGCCTGCGGGTGCGTCGGCCGCCCCGTCGTCCGACGAGGCCGCCGCTCCCGCCGCCGAGGAGACGCCCGCGACCCCCGCCCGCCGCACCCGCGCGACCGGCACCCGCACCCCCCGGGCCACGGGCGCGCGCACCCCGCGCGCGACCACGACCCGCACGCGCCGCCCCTCCACCGCACCGGCCGCTGACGGCGAGGCCCCCGCCGAGGGGGCGGCCACCGGTGACGGCGCTGGCGAGGGCTCCCCGGCCCCGGCGCGCACCCCGCGCACGCGCCGCACCTCCACCGCGACGGGGACGACCCCGCGCACCCGCCGTCCCCGCGCCTCGGCCGCCGCTGCGCCGGCGGCCGAGGCCCCGGCCTCCGAGGGCAGCGCGCCCGAGGGCGTCTCCGACGCCGACCAGCCCGAGCAGGTCACCCCCGCCGAGCCCCAGGCCCCGGAGCAGTCGACCGAGCAGTCGACCGACCAGTCCTCGGAGCAGTCCGGCGAGCAGAGCTCGGACGCACCGCAGGAGACCTCCGCCGGCGAGGGCGAGCAGCAGCACTCCTGACCCGGGTCACCTCGCTCAGGTGATCGTGCAGAAGACCCGCACCCCGGACCCCGACGTGCGGGTCTTCTGCACGATCAGCGAGGAGACGTCCGTCCGCGGCGTCGGCGCAGCCTCCTAGACTCCGATCCCATGCCCGCTCTGCCTCGCGAGGAGGTCGCGCACCTCGCGCGGCTGGCCCGCATCGACATGCCCGACGCCGAGCTCGACCACCTGGCCGAGCAGCTGACCGCCATCGTCGACGCCGTCGCGTCGGTGACCGGTGCGGTGGCCCGCGCCGAGGCGGAGTCCGGCCAGCCGGTCCCCGCCACGAGCCACCCCGTGCCGCTGCGGAACGTCACCCGCCCCGACGTCGTCGTGCGGACCCTGACCGCCGCTGACGCCCTGGCCGCCGCGCCGGAGTCCGAGGACGACAAGTTCCGCGTGCCGCGGATCCTGGGGGAGGACGCATGACCTCGCACAGCGCTGCCGAGCTCGTCCGCCTGGACGCCTCGGCGATGGCCGGGGCGCTGCGCGCCGGGGAGGTCTCCTCGGTGGAGCTCACCCAGGCCCACCTCGACCGGATCGCCGAGGTCGACGGGCCCGTCGAGTCCGGCGTCCACGCCTTCCTCCACGTCGACGCCGAGGGGGCCCTGGCCCGCGCCCGCGAGCTCGACGCCGCGCGCTCGCGCGGTGAGGAGCTCCACGAGCTGGCCGGCGTCCCGGTGGCCGTGAAGGACGTCATGGTCACCCGGGGCATGCCCAGCACCGCGGGCTCGCGGATGCTCGAGGGCTGGGTGCCCCCGTACGACGCGACGGTCGTCGAGCAGATGCGCGCCGCCGGGCTCGTCACCCTCGGCAAGACCAACATGGACGAGTTCGCCATGGGGTCGAGCACCGAGCACTCGGCCTTCGGCCCCACGCGCAACCCGTGGGCCGCCGACCGGATCCCCGGGGGCTCCGGCGGCGGGTCCGCCGCGGCGCTGGCCGCCTTCGAGGCCCCGCTGGCCACCGGCACCGACACCGGCGGCTCGATCCGCCAGCCCGCCGCCGTCACCGGCACGGTCGGGGTGAAGCCCACCTACGGCGGCGTCTCGCGCTACGGCCTGATCGCGCTGGCCAGCAGCCTCGACCAGGGCGGCCCCTGCGCCCGCACCGTGCTCGACACGGCGCTGCTGCACGAGGTCATGGGCGGTCACGACCCCCGCGACTCCACCTCCCTGACCGACCCGGTGCCCGCCGTCGTCGCCGCCGCCCGCGAGGGGGCCCGGGGCGACCTGACCGGCGTCCGCGTCGGCGTGGTGCGCGAGATGGGCCGCGCCGGGCACGACGAGGGCTACCAGGCCGGCGTCCTGGCGCGCTTCGAGGAGGCGCTGGACCACCTGCGGGCCGCGGGCGCCGAGGTCGTCGAGGTCGGGTGCCCCAACGTGGAGCACGCCCTCGGCGCCTACTACCTGATCCTCCCGAGCGAGGCGAGCAGCAACCTCGCCCGCTACGACGGCATGCGGTACGGCCTGCGGGTGGTCCCGGCCGACGTCGACCCGGCCGAGGTCACCGCCGAGCAGGTCATGGCCGCGACGCGGGCCGAGGGCTTCGGCCCCGAGGCCAAGCGCCGCATCATCCTGGGCACGTACGCCCTGTCCAGCGGCTACTACGACGCCTACTACGGCAGCGCGCAGAAGATCCGCACGCTGGTGCAGCGCGACTTCGACGCCGCGTTCGAGCAGGTCGACGTGCTGGTCAGCCCCACCGCGCCGACCACCGCCTTCCGCCTCGGCGAGAAGCTCGACGACCCGCTCGCCATGTACCGCGGCGACGTCGCCACCATCCCCGCGAACCTGGCCGGCATCCCCGGCATGAGCCTGCCGGTGGGCCTGGCCCCCGAGGACGGCCTGCCCGTGGGCCTGCAGCTGCTGGCCCCGGCCCGCGAGGACGCCCGCCTGTACCGCGTGGGCGCCGCCCTCGAGGCGCGCCTGCACGCGCAGTGGGGCGGCAAGCTGCTCGACCGCGTGCCCGACTGGACCGCCGCCAGCACGACCGGAGCCCCCGCATGAGCACGAGCAGCACCCCCGACCTGGTCGCCTACGACGACGCGGTCGCGCGCTTCGACCCCGTGGTGGGCCTCGAGGTGCACGTCGAGCTGAACACCGCCACCAAGATGTTCAGCCCCGCGCCGACGGAGTTCGGCGCCGAGCCGAACACCCAGGTCGACCCGACGTCGCTGGGCCTGCCGGGCTCGATGCCGGTGCTCAACGCCAAGGCCGTCGAGTCGGCGATCCGCATGGGCCTGGCGCTCAACTGCTCGATCGCGGCGGAGTGCCGGTTCGCCCGGAAGAACTACTTCTACCCGGACATGCCGAAGAACTTCCAGACCAGCCAGTACGACGAGCCGATCGCCTTCGACGGCTGGCTCGACGTCGACGTCCCCGCCAACGAGGCGGGCGAGCCGGCCTTCACGCACCGCGTGGAGATCGAGCGCGCGCACATGGAGGAGGACACGGGCAAGTCCTCGCACGTGGGCGGGGCCACCGGCCGCATCCACGGCGCCGAGTACTCCCTGGTCGACTACAACCGCGCCGGCATCCCGCTGATCGAGATCGTCACCCGGCCGATCACCGGGGCGGGCCCGCGGGTCGGCGAGGTGGCGCGCGCCTACGTGGCCACCCTCCGCGACCTGCTCAAGGGGCTCGACGTCTCCGATGTGAAGATGGAGCAGGGCTCGATGCGCTGCGACGTCAACCTCTCGCTGCGCGACAGCCCCGAGAGCCGCCTGGGCACCCGCACCGAGACCAAGAACGTCAACTCGCTGCGGTCGGTGGAGCGCGCCGTGCGCTACGAGGTCAGCCGCCAGGCCGCCGTCCTGCTCGACGGCGGGAGCGTGCTGCAGGAGACCCGGCACTGGCACGAGGACACCGGCCTGACGACGTCGGGCCGCATCAAGTCCGACGCCGACGACTACCGCTACTTCCCCGAGCCCGACCTGGTGCCCGTCGCCCCCGACCCGGCCTGGGTGGAGGAGCTGCGCGCGGCCCTGCCCGAGCCGCCGGCCGCGCGCCGGCGCCGCCTGCAGGGGGAGTGGGGCCTGACCGACCTCGACATGCGCGACCTGCTCAACGCCGGGGCGCTCGACCTGGTCGAGGCCACCGTCGTGCTCGGCGCTCCGCCCGCGGCGGCCCGCAAGTGGTGGACCGGTGAGCTCGGCCGCGCCGCGAACACCCGCGGCACCTCCCTGGAGGAGCTCCCCGTCACCCCGGCGCAGGTGGCGCAGCTGCAGGCGCTGGTCGACGGCGGGAAGCTCAACGACAAGCTGGCCCGCCAGGTGCTCGAGCACGTGCTCGACGGCGAGGGCGACCCCCAGCAGGTCGTCGACGCCCGCGGCCTGGCGGTCGTCTCCGACGACGGCGCGCTGCTGGCCGCCGTCGACGAGGCCCTGGCCGCCAACCCCGACGTCGCGGGCAAGATCCGCGACGGCAAGGTGCAGGCGGCCGGAGCGATCGTGGGCGCGGTCATGAAGGCCACCCGAGGCTCCGCGGACGCCGCGCGCGTGCGCGAGCTCGTCCTCGAGCGGGTGGCCTCAGGCGCCTGAGGCACCCCCGTCCGGGGGACACGCGGAGGACGGCGGGTGCCGCCCGGGCGTCGTCGGTCAAGTCGGCCCCGCTCGGGGTCGAGGACCACCGGGTGACACCCGCCTCCGCGCTCGAGCTCCTGGGGAGCCTGTGGGCCTTCCCGGTCCGCGAGGTCCTCGTCCTGGTGGTGGGTGCGGCAGCCGCGGGCCTGCTGGCGCGCCGTGCCCGCACCGCTCCGGAGTCCGCGGCCCTGGCCGGGGCCTCCGGTCACGGCCTCCTGCTGGGCGCGGGCGCCGCGCAGGTCTTCTGGCTGCTGCACCTGCAGGCCTTCCTCAGCTACGGGCCGGTCACCACCGGCGAGGTGGTGCTCTGCGCGGCGGCGCTGCTGGTCGCCTCGGTCGGGGCGTCGACCGCCGGGCTGCTGGTGGTGGCCGCCCCGGGGCGCGGTGCGGCGGGAGCGGCCCTCGTCTGCTGCACGGCTGCTGCCGCCGTCGTCGTGGGGAGCACCGGCCTGCTCGACGCCGGTCCCGCACGACCGTGGACGGCGGCCGCGCTCGCCGCGCTGCCGATGCTGCTGCTCACCGCCCGGTCGGCCGGACGGGCGGGCCGGCGCCCCGGTGCGGACCCCGCCCGGGACCGGCTCGAGCGCTCGAGCGCGTTCGCGGTGGTCGCGGTGCTCACCACGACGGTCCTGACGGTGGTGCTGACCGCGGGCCCCGGGGGCCGGTTCCTCGACACCGTCAGCGGGAGCTTCCTCTGCCTGGTCGTCGCCCTCGGCGGCCTGCGGGCCCTCCAACTGCGGCGCCAGCGCTCGGCGCTGCTGGACGACCTCGCCCGCCAGGTGCACACGGACGACCTGACGGGGCTGCCCAACCGCCGCGACCTCGTGGAGCGGCTGGGGCGCGACCGCGGCGCGGCTCGCCGCGGCACGGTCGTGGTCAAGGTCGGCCTCGACTCCTTCTACGAGTTCAACGCGCAGTTCGGCGCCGCCCTCGGTGACGCCGCCCTGCAGGCCGTCGCCAGGGCGCTGGCCGGCGCGCTCCCGCCCGGGTGGACGGTGCACCGCACCGGAGGCGACCAGTTCGTGCTGCGGGGCACCGGTGGTGCCGCGGCGGGACGAGACGTCGCGGCGCGCGCGCTCGCCGCGGTCTCGTCGCTGGGCATCGCCGGCGACGAGCCCCTGAGCGCCTGCGCCGGCGTCGCCGAGGCGGTGGACGACGGCGCGGACCCCGCCGCGGTGCTCTCCGACGCCGCGGCCGCCCTGCGGCTGGCCAAGGCCCAGGGCGACGGGGTGACCCGCGTGCACGACGCCGCGCTCGTCGAGCGCAGCCGGCGCGAGCACCTCGTCGTCGCGGCCCTGCGCGAGGCGCTCTCCCGCGACGCCCTGACCGTGCACCTGCAGCCCGTGGTCGACGTCCCCTCGGGCGCCACCACCGGGTTCGAGCTGCTCTCCCGCTGGGTCGACCCGCAGCTGGGCGCCGTGGCGCCCGACGAGTACGTCCCCCTCGCCGAGGCGGCGGGGCTGGTGCACCTGGTCGGGGCGTCGGTCCTCGCCCGCGGCCTGGACGCCTTCGTGGCCGCCGGCGGGGTGGGGCGAAGGCTCCGGGTCGGCGTCAACGCCTCGGTGCACGAGCTGCGCCGCCCCACCTACACCGAGGCCCTGCGCGCCTGCGCCGCCGAGCGCGGCGTCCCGCTCGACCTGCTGACCGTCGAGGTCACCGAGTCGCTGTTCCTGTCCCGCGACGACCCGGCGGCGCGCACCCTGGGCGAGCTGCGCGCCGCGGGGGTGCAGCTGGCCATCGACGACTTCGGCACGGGGTACTCCTCGCTCGGCTACCTCGAGCGCCTACCGGTGACCTTCGTGAAGGTCGACAGGTCCCTGGTGGTCAGCGCCGCCTCCAGCGAGCGCTCGCGGGCGCTGCTCGCGGCCGTCGTGGCCGTCTGCCGCGCCCTGGGCCTCGGGCTCGTGGCGGAGGGCGTCGAGGACGCCCACCAGGCGCGCATGGTCGCCGACCTGGGCATCACCCACGGCCAGGGCTGGTACTGGTCCCGGGCGCTGGCGCCCGACGAGGTCGCGGCGCACCTGGCCGCGCCGCCGCGCCAGCTGGACCCGGCGGACCGCGCCGCCTGAGGCCCGCGCGGCCGCCGGGGCTCAGGCCAGCGGCACGCGGAGCACGCGGTCGTCACCGGGGTTCCCCGCGCCCCGGGAGGTGTTGTTGGTGAGCACCCACAGCGCGCCGCCGTCGGGCGCGGCGACCACGTCGCGGATGCGTCCGTGCTCCCCGGCCAGCAGCGCCTCCGGCTGCCCCAGCACCCCGCCGGCCAGGGGCACCCGCCACAGCCGCTGCCCCCGCAGCGCGGCGACGTAGACCGCGTCGGCGGTGACCAGCAGCCCGCTGGGGGAGGCCTCCGCCGTGGCCCACGCCAGCAGCGGCGCCGTGAGCGCCGGGTCGTCGACGTCGGCCTGCGAGCCGTCGGGGCCCGGGACGAACCCCTCCACGAGCGGCCACCCGTAGTCGCGGCCCGGCTCGAGCAGGTTGAGCTCGTCCTGGGCGTCCTGCCCGAACTCCGCGGCGAACATGCGCCCGTCGGCGTCCCAGCCGACGCCCTGGGGGTTGCGGTGGCCGTGCGTCCAGACGGGGGAGCCCTCGACGGGGTTGCCCGGAGCGGGCTGCCCGTCGGGGGTGAGCCGCAGCACCTTGCCGGTGAGCGCCGCGGTGTCCTGGGCGGTGGACGGCGCGCTGGCGTCGCCCGTGGTGACGTAGAGCATCCCGTCGGGGCCGAACGCCAGGCGCCCGCCGTGGTGCACCGTGGCCGAGCGGATCCCGGTCAGCACCGGCTCGGGCTCCGAGAGGCTCCCGGGGGAGGCGCCGGTGAGCCGCATCCTCACCACGCGGTCGTCGTCGGCCGTGGTCAGGTAGGCGTAGACGTACCCGTCCTCCGCGAAGCCCGGCGACACGGCCAGCCCCAGCAGCCCGCCCTCGCCGCGCGGCTCGACGCCGGGCACGGCCCCGTCCGGCCCGGTGGCCACCACCTGCGCGGCCGCCCACCCGCCGCCGGACCCGTCCACGCGCAGCACCCGGGCCGTGTCGCGCTCGCTGACCAGGGCGGTGCCGTCGGGCAGGACGGCGACGGCCCACGGCACGTCGAGCCCCGTGACGACGTCGGTCGCCGCCCCCGGCGTCCCGCTGAGCGCGTGGCCGGCCGCCAGGGCCGCCGGCAGCGCGGGGGCGCCACCGGTCACGGAGCTCGTCGGCGCGTCCGACGGCGACGACGGCGCGGGCAGCGCCTCCGTCGCCGTCGGGCCCTGCGACCCCGGACCCGCCTCGTCGTCGGCGCCCCCGGCGCACCCGGCCACCACGAGCCCCAGGGCGACCACCGCGGCAGCGGGGTGCAGGCGGGCGAGGGGGCGTCGTCGGTGGCGCACCCCTCCAGCCTCACCCGCTGGCGCACGGGTCGCCAACCCGCTTGGGTGGGTGGTCGTGACCACCCCGACGCACGAGCTCCTGGTGACCCTGCCCGACGCCGAGTGGCAGGAGGCCATCGGCCCGCTGCCCGAGGGCGTGCGCACCGCCGTGTGGGACGTCGACTCCGACCCCCGCGAGGCGCTGGGCGAGGACGCCGAGCGCGTCGGGTACGTGGTGCTGCCCTACATGACCCCGGCGACGGCGCTGGAGACCGTGGCCGCGCTGCCGCAGCTGCGCCTGCTCCAGACGACGTCGGCCGGGTACGACAACCTCGTCGACAGGCTCCCCGAGGGCGTGCGCCTGGCCAACGGCGCCGGCATCCACGACGCCTCCACCTCCGAGCTGGCCGTGGGCCTCGCGCTCGCCAAGCTGCGCGGCATCGACGCCGCCGTGCGCGACGCCGACCAGGCCGCGTGGCGCCCCGCCAAGCGCCGCTCGCTGGCCGACCGCAAGGTCCTCCTGCTCGGCGTCGGCGGCATCGGCGGCGCCATCGCCGCGCGCCTGGCCCCCTTCGAGGTCGACCTCGTGCGCGTGGCCACCACCGCCCGCACGGACGAGCACGGCGCGGTGCACGGCGTCGACGAGCTGCCCGAGCTGCTGCCCGAGGCGGAGGTCGTGGTCATCGGCCTGCCGCTCACCGACAGCACGCGCGGCATCGTCGACGCGGCCTTCCTCGCGGCGCTGCCCGACGGCGCGCTGCTGGTCAACGTGGGCCGCGGTGCGCTGGTCGACACCGACGCCCTGCTCGCCGAGCTGCGCGCCGAGCGCCTGCACGCCGCGCTCGACGTCGTCGACCCCGAGCCCCTGCCCGCGGAGCACCCGCTGTGGGGTGCGCCCAACCTGCTGCTGACGCCGCACGTCGGTGGGGCCACCACCGCGATGCAGCCCCGCGCGCTGCGGCTGCTGCGCGCCCAGGTGGAGCGCCTGGTCGCCGGCGAGGAGCCGCTCAACGTCGTCATCGGGTGACCCCTCCACCTGCGGGGGAGACCCCGCAGGTGGAGGCGGCGGGGCGCTTGTTACGGGACCGTAGGATCAGGGCATGACCCAGGCCCCCGAGCGCCCCGCCACCGCCGACATGAAGCCCCGGTCCCGCCAGGTGACGGACGGGCTCGAGGCCACCGCGAGCCGCGGCATGCTCCGCGCCGTCGGGCTGGGCGACGACGACTTCGCCAAGCCCCAGATCGGCGTCGCCTCGTCGTGGAACGAGATCACGCCCTGCAACCTCTCCCTGGACCGGCTCGCGAAGGCCGTGAAGGACGGCGTGCACGCCGCCCAGGGCTACCCGCTGGAGTTCGGCACCATCTCCGTCTCCGACGGCATCTCGATGGGCCACGAGGGGATGCACTTCTCCCTGGTGAGCCGCGAGGTCATCGCCGACTCCGTCGAGACCGTCATGCAGGCCGAGCGCCTCGACGGCTCCGTGCTGCTGGCCGGCTGCGACAAGTCGCTGCCGGGCATGCTCATGGCCGCCGCCCGCCTCGACCTGGCCAGCGTGTTCCTCTACGCCGGCTCGATCCTGCCGGGCTTCGCCAAGCTCTCGGACGGCACCGAGAAGCAGGTCACGATCATCGACGCGTTCGAGGCCGTCGGCGCCTGCTCGCGCGGCCTGATGAGCCGCGAGGACGTCACCGCCATCGAGAAGGCGATCTGCCCGGGCGAGGGCGCCTGCGGCGGCATGTACACCGCCAACACCATGGCCAGCGCGGCGGAGGCGCTCGGCATGAGCCTGCCCGGCTCGGCGGCCCCGCCGGCCACCGACCGCCGCCGCGACGGCTTCGCCCGCCGCTCCGGCCAGGCCGTGGTGGAGATGCTCGCCAAGGGCATCACCGCCCGCGACATCATGACCAAGGAGGCGTTCGAGAACGCGATCTCCGTGGTCATGGCGTTCGGCGGCTCCACCAACGCGGTGCTGCACCTGCTGGCCATCGCCCACGAGGCGGAGGTCGAGCTGACCCTGGCCGACTTCGACAGGGTCGGCTCGCGGGTGCCGCACCTGGCCGACGTGAAGCCCTTCGGCCAGCACGTCATGACCGACGTCGACAGGATCGGCGGCGTGCCGGTCGTCATGCGCGCCCTGCTCGACGCGGGCCTGCTCCACGGCGACGTCATGACGGTGACCGGCAAGACGATGGCCGAGAACCTGGCCGACATCGCCCCGCCGGACCCGGACGGCAAGGTGCTGCGGGCGCTCGCGGACCCCATCCACCCCACGGGCGGCATCACCGTGCTGCACGGCTCGCTCGCCCCCGGCGGCGCCGTGGTGAAGTCGGCCGGCTTCGAGTCCGACGTCTTCGAGGGCACCGCCCGCGTCTTCGACCGGGAGCGCGCCGCGATGGACGCCCTGGAGGACGGCACCATCACCGCCGGCGACGTCGTCGTCATCCGCTACGAGGGCCCCAAGGGCGGTCCGGGCATGCGCGAGATGCTCGCCATCACCGGCGCCATCAAGGGCGCCGGCCTCGGCAAGGACGTGCTGCTCCTCACCGACGGCCGCTTCTCCGGCGGCACCACGGGCCTGTGCGTGGGCCACGTGGCCCCCGAGGCCGTCGACGCCGGGCCGGTGGCCTTCGTGCGCGACGGCGACCGGATCCGCCTCGACGTCAAGAACAAGACGCTCGACGTCCTGGTCGACGAGGCCGAGCTGGCCGCGCGCCGGGAGGGCTGGGAGCCGCTGCCCCCGCGCTACACGCGCGGCGTGCTGGCGAAGTACACCAAGCTCGTGGGCTCGGCCAGCGGCGGCGCCGTCCTCGCCTGACGTCCGGCCACCGGGACGCCTCGTCTCACCTGATGAGACGGAGCGTCCCGGCGGCTGACAGGGGGCCCGCGGCGGGTCTATCGTCGCGGCATGGGCATCCTCGTGGTCGTACTCGCGCAGCGCGCGAGCTGACGCCGTCGACGACGTCCCGCCGCGCGCGACCCTCCGCAGACCCCGCTGGTACCGGGGCCGGGGGGTCTTTCCATGCCCGGCGGAGCAGCGCCGAGCTGCTGACGATGACTGACAGCGCAGAAGCACCACGACAGCAGGACCTGGAGGACGTCATGAACGCAGGGAGCCCGGCGGTCGCAGCGAGCGGCGCGGGGGCCGACACGGCCCTGAGCGCCACCCCCCGCGACGCCGACCGGACGGCCGAGCGCATCACCGGTGCGCAGAGCATCGTGCGCTCCCTCGAGCACGCGGGCGTGGAGGTCGTCTTCGGCCTCCCGGGCGGGGCGATCCTGCCCACCTACGACCCGCTGCTCGACTCCACGGAGCTCCGGCACGTGCTCGTGCGCCACGAGCAGGGCGCCGGCCACGCCGCGCAGGGCTACGCCGCCGCCACCGGTCGCGTCGGCGTCTGCATGGCCACCTCGGGCCCCGGCGCCACCAACCTGGTCACGGCCATCGCCGACGCCCACATGGACTCGGTCCCGATGGTCGCCGTGACGGGGCAGGTCTCCTCCAAGGCGATCGGCACCGACGCCTTCCAGGAGGCCGACATCGTCGGCATCACCCAGCCGATCACCAAGCACAACTACCTGGTGACCGACCCCGACGACATCCCCCGCGTCATCGCCGAGGCCTTCCACCTCGCCTCCACCGGGCGCCCCGGCCCCGTCCTGGTCGACGTCACCAAGGACGCCCAGCAGGCGATGACGACGTTCCGCTGGCCGACCTCGACGGCCGAGCTCGACCTGCCGGGCTACCACCCGACCACGCGCCCGCACGCCAAGCAGGTGCGCGAGGCCGCGAAGATGATCGCCGAGGCCAGGCGCCCGGTGCTCTACGTCGGCGGCGGCGTCATCCGCGCCCAGGCCTCGGCCGAGCTGCGCCGCCTGGTCGACCTCTCGCGCGCGCCCGTCGTCACCACCCTGATGGCGCGCGGCGCCCTGCCCGACTCCCACCCGGCCAACCTCGGCATGCCCGGCATGCACGGGACCGTCGCGGCCGTCACCGCCCTGCAGCGGGCCGACCTCATCGTGTCGCTCGGCGCGCGCTTCGACGACCGGGTCACCGGCGTCCTGGCCTCGTTCGCGCCGCACGCGGCGATCGTCCACGCCGACATCGACCCGGCCGAGATCGGCAAGAACCGCCGCGTCGACGTCCCGATCGTCGGCGACGCCCGCGAGGTCATCTCCGACCTGGTCCCCGCGCTGGAGGCCGAGCACGCCGCCGGTCGCCGCGCCGACCTCACCGGCTGGTGGCGCCAGCTCGACGACCTGCGCACCACCTACCCCCTCGGGTACGACGAGCCGGACGACGGCTCACTGAGCCCGCAGAAGGTCATCGAGCGCCTGGGGGCGATCTCCGGCCCCGACACGGTCTTCACCTCGGGCGTCGGCCAGCACCAGATGTGGGCCGCGCAGTTCATCAAGTACGAGAAGCCCAACACGTGGCTGAACTCCGGCGGCCTCGGGACGATGGGCTACTCCGTCCCGGCGGCCATGGGCGCCAAGGTCGGCCGCCCCGGCTCCGTGGTGTGGGCGATCGACGGCGACGGCTGCTTCCAGATGACCAACCAGGAGCTCGCGACCTGCGCGATCGAGGGCATCCCGATCAAGGTCGCCGTCATCAACAACTCCAGCCTGGGCATGGTCCGCCAGTGGCAGACCCTCTTCTACGAGGGCCGCTACTCCAACACCGACCTCCACACCGGTGTCGGCGCGGCCCCGGGGGCGCGCATCCCCGACTTCGTGAAGCTGGCCGACGCCTACGGCTGCGCCGGCCTGCGCTGCGAGGACCCCGCCGACCTCGACGCCACCATCGAGGCGGCCATGGCGGTCAACGACAGGCCGGTCGTCGTCGACTTCGTGGTGCACCGCGACGCGATGGTCTGGCCGATGGTCGCCGCCGGCCTGTCCAACGACGCGATCCAGTACGCCCGCGGCCTGTCGCCGGTGTGGGACCGCGAGGAGCAGGACCCCGAGACCGGCCTCGAGATGAACGGGAGCGACCGATGAGCACCTCCAGCCGCCACACCCTCTCGGTGCTCGTCGAGGACAAGCCCGCCGTCCTGGCGCGCGTGGCCTCGCTGTTCGCCCGCCGCGCGTTCAACATCCACTCCCTCGCGGTGGGCCCCACCGAGCACCCGTCGCTGTCGCGGATCACCGTGGTCGTCGACGTCGAGGACTCGCCCCTGGAGCAGGTCGTCAAGCAGCTGAACAAGCTGGTCAACGTCCTCAAGGTGGTCGAGCTCGAGCCGGAGACCTCCGTCCAGCGCGAGGTGCTGCTGGTCAAGGTCCGCGCCGACACCGCGACCCGCGGCCAGGTGCTCGACGTCGTCAACGTCTTCCGCGCCGCCGTGGTCGACGTGGCCCCCGAGGCCATGACCATCGAGGCCATCGGCGCCCCGGAGAAGAACGCGGCGCTGCTCAAGGTGCTCGAGCCGTTCGGCATCCGCGAGATCGTCCAGTCGGGCGTCGTGGCCGTCGGCCGCGGCTCCCGCTCCATCGCCGACCGGGCGCTGCGCAGCGCCTGAGCGCCGCCCCGATCCAGACCTGATCACCGAAGAGAAGGAGAACGGCCACCGTGGCTGACATGTTCTACGACGACGACGCTGACCTGTCGATCATCCAGGGCCGCAAGGTCGCGGTCATCGGCTACGGCAGCCAGGGCCACGCGCACTCGCTGTCCCTGCGCGACTCCGGCGTCGAGGTGAAGGTCGGCCTGGCCGAGGGCTCCAAGAGCCGCGCCAAGGCCGAGGCCGAGGGCCTGACCGTCACCACCGCCGCCGAGGCGGCCGAGTGGGCCGACGTCATCATGCTGCTGGTGCCCGACCACGTGGCCCGCCACGTCTACGCCGAGTCGGTCGAGCCCCACCTGAGCGCCGGCAAGGCCCTGTTCTTCGGCCACGGCTTCAACATCCGCTTCGGCTACATCAAGCCCCCGGCCGACGTCGACGTCGCCATGGTCGCCCCCAAGGGCCCGGGCCACCTCGTGCGCCGCGAGTACGCCGAGGGCCGCGGCGTCCCGGTCATCGTGGCCGTCGAGCAGGACGCGTCGGGCTCCGCCTGGCCGCTCGCCCTCTCGTACGCCAAGGGCATCGGCGGTCTGCGTGCCGGTGGCATCAAGACCACCTTCACCGAGGAGACCGAGACCGACCTGTTCGGCGAGCAGGCCGTGCTGTGCGGTGGCGCGTCCGCGCTGGTGCAGGCCGGCTTCGAGACCCTCGTCGAGGCGGGCTACCAGCCCGAGGTCGCCTACTTCGAGTGCCTCCACGAGCTCAAGCTCATCGTCGACCTCATGTACGAGGGCGGCCTGGCCAAGCAGCGCTGGTCGGTCTCCGACACCGCCGAGTACGGCGACTACGTCTCCGGCCCGCGCGTCGTCGACGCCTCCGTGAAGGCCCGCATGAAGGACGTCCTCACCGACATCCAGAACGGCGCCTTCGCGAAGCGCTTCATCGAGGACCAGGACGCCGGCGCGCCGGAGTTCAAGAAGTTCCGCTCCGAGCAGCAGGGCTCGCAGCTGGAGAAGACCGGCGCCGAGCTGCGCAAGCTCATGAGCTGGGTCGAGACCAAGGACGACGACTACGTCGAGGGCTCTGCCGCCCGCTGACGCACCCGCGTCCCGCACAGGGCCACCCCGCGCCGCTCTCCTCGAGTGGCGCAGGGTGGCCCTGCGCTCGTAGGACTGGCGCAGGGCCACCCCGTGCCAGTGCGGGAGTGGCGCAGATCCCCCCAGCGTTGGAGCACGAGTGAGCCGAGGGTCCCGCAGCAGCGCCAAGAGCGACCTGCCCACCAAGCCGTGCGCGGTCTGCGGGCGCACCATCACCTGGCGCAAGAAGTGGGAGCGCGACTGGGAGGGCGTCCGGTACTGCTCCGACGCCTGCCGCCGTCGTGCCCGCTCCACCGGCGGCAAGGACGACGACGCCGCGCTGGAGCGCTCGCTCGAAGAGCTGCTGGACGCCCGCGCCGCCTCGTCGTCGGTCTGCCCGTCGGAGGCCGCCCGCGCCGTCGCCGCGCAGCAGGGGCTGGACGGCGAGGGGTGGCGCGACCTGATGGAGCCCGCGCGCGCCGCGGCGCGCCGCCTCGTGGTGGCGGGTCGGGCGCAGATCACGCAGAAGGGCGCGGTCGTGGACCCCGACACCGCCAAGGGCCCCATCCGGGTGCGCCGCCCCCGCTGAGGCGGGGTTGACCCGGCTGCTGGGCCGCCTGGGGGGATCTGCGCCAGTCCCGGACTGGCGCGGGTGGCCCTGCGCCAGTCCTACTGGTGCAGGGCCACCCCGCGCCAACAAGGGGGGGCGGTCCAAGGGGGTCAGTGGCGGGTGGGGCGCCAGACGAGCACGGAGCAGGGTGCCGAGTGCTGCACGCGCATCGCCGTGGAGCCGAGCAGCACCGTGCGGGTCAGGCCCTTGCTGCCGGAGGCGACGACGATGAGGTCGGCACCCACCTCCTCGGCGGCCTCGACGACCTCCGCGGCCGCCGAGCCGCTGCGCACCTGCGAGCGGATCCGTCCGGGCCAGCCGTCGAAGGCCGCAGCCACCACCGCGGCGGCCGACTCGGCCTCCTGCCGGTAGCTCGGCGCCGTGGGGTCCGGGGTGGGGGAGGCGGTGCCGATCTCGTCGCGGAAGGGCACCGCGGCGGTCGGGCTGAGCACCGCGACCACGAGCACCTCCTCCACGCGGGCGGGGTCGACGTAGCCGCACAGCGAGCGCGCGGCCTCCAGCGACTGGAGCGAACCGTCGGTGGCCACCACGACCTTCGTGCCCGTCATGGCCGCGATGCTGCACCGCCGGGGCGCCGCTCGCTCGCCGAGAGCGCGCCGTCAGCCGGTCGTCAGCCCGCCCAGGCGCCGTCGTCGCCCGCCGGCGGCGTCAGAGACCGCGCTCGACCGGCAGCCGGCCGTGGTTCACGGCCTCGACCAGCGCCGCGTGGTCGGCCTCGGTCTGGTCGGCGTAGCGGCGGGCGAAGACGGCGAGCGCCTCGTCGGCCTTGTCGGAGGAGCCGAGGTAGCCCGCGATCATCGAGGCCCCCGAGGTGCGGGCGTGCCCCTTGGCCAGCAGCTGCGCGCACACGCCGGCGTAGTCGCGCAGCGCGCGGGCCCCGATGCGGTCGAGCACCACGGACCCCTTCATGTTGCGGAACTGCCGCACGTAGTACTGCCGCTCACCCACGGTGGTCCACCCCAGCAGCGGGTCGGACGTCGTCTGCAGCGCCTGCTGGTACTCGACCACGCGCTGGCCCTGGTGGGCGTGCCAGGCGTTGTCACCGTGGACCCACGGGGCCACCACCGAGCGGCGGGCCTGCTTCAGCTGGAGGAAGACGACGTCGTCGGCGCTGGAGCCCTCCAGCAGGGCCACGTACGCCCGCAGCCCGACGCTGCCGACCCCCACCACCTTGTGGGCGATGTCGACCAGCGTGTACCCGCCCAGGACGCGCGCCCAGTGCGGGGCGAGGGTGCCCAGGTAGGCGTCGAGGGCCTCGGCGAGCAGGTCGGCGTCGTCGTCCTCGGGGCGGGTGATGAGCGGCGGCTCCACGACGATGCGGCGGCTGAACGACGGCGAGCCGCCGGCGCTCCCGCTCGCGGGCTCGGCGACCACCTCGGTGAAGCGGGGCAGGGCGCGGTCGGAGGTGCGGTGGCGGGCACGGGCGGCGGCGCGCTCGACCTCGTGGCGCAGCTTGGGGTCCTTCGTGGCCTCCACGAGGCGGTCGACCCCGAAGCTGGTCCAGCTGCGCTCGAGCAGCGGCTGCTCGGCCAGCTCGTGCAGGTGCACGCGGTAGGCCCGGACGGCGGCGCGCACCGCGGTCTCGCACGAGTGCTCGGACAGCCCCGCTTGGCGCCCGGCGACCCAGGTGGAGGCCACCAGCCGGCGCAGGTCCCACTCCCACGGGCCGGGGTGGGCCTCGTCGAAGTCGTTGAGGTCGAGCACGAGGTCGCGCGAGGGGGAGCCGTACAGGCCCACGTTGCCGATGTGCGAGTCGCCGCAGATCACGGGGGTGACGCCGGTCGCGGGCAGGGTGGCGAGGTCCTCGGCCATGAGGCCCGCGGTGCCGCGCAGGAACCCGTAGGGGCTGGCCACCATGCGGCCCACGCGCACCGGCACCAGCCGCGACAGCCGGCCCTCGTGCGCCTCCTGGACCTGCTCGACCACGCTGCGCCGCCCGTCAGCGGGGCGCCAGTCGGCCAGGGTCGAGCGGGGGACCTGCTGGCGCAGCCCCTCACCCAGGGCGTACCGGTCGGTGCGCGGCAGCGGTCGCGAGCGCAGCGAGCCGTACGGAGCGGAGTCGGCCTGGGCCAGGACCACGTGCCCCGGGCGGCCGGGCTCGCGGAGGTGTCCGGTCTCGATGCCCACGACCGCCGAGCGTGGCACCTCCACCCCCGGACGCGGAAGTTAGGTGATCCTTACCGGCACCGTAGGCTCGGGGCCCGTGACCGCTCCGTCGACCTCGGCGCCCCTGGGCTCCGCCCCGCCCCTGCGCGCCCTGTGGCGCCACCACCGCCGCCACCGCCCCCGCTTCGCGCTCGCGGTGCTGATGACCGCGCTGAACACCGCCGCGGACGTCGCCCCCGAGCTCCTGCTCGGGGTCGCCATCGACATCGTGGTGCGGGGCAGTGACTCCTTCGTCGGCACGGTGCTGGGCATCGAGGGGCGCTTCGAGCAGCTGGTGGTGGTGGCCGCCGTCAACGCCGCGGTGTGGGTGGTGGAGTCGCTCACCGACTACGCCGCCTCCGTGCTGTGGCGCGGGCTCGCGCAGACCGTGCAGGACGAGCTGCGCACCGAGGCGTACACCCGGGTGCAGGCCATGGACGTCTCCTGGCACGAGCGCACGCCGTCGGGCCAGGTGCTCTCGGTGCTCTCCGACGACGTCAACCAGCTGGAGCGCTTCCTCGACGTGGGCGCACGCACGGTGCTGCACACGGTGCTGACCGTGGTCTTCGTCGGGATCGTGTTCGGCGCGACGTCGTGGCAGGTGGCGGTGCTGGCCTTCCTGCCGGTGCCGGTCATCGCGTGGGGGTCCATCCGGTTCCAGCGCCGCCTGGAGCCGCTGTACGCCGACGTGCGAGGCACCGCGGGAGAGGTGGCGGCCGTCGTCGCCGGGAACCTCGGCGGGGTCGCCACCATCCGCGCCTTCACCGCCGAGGGCCGTGAGAGCGCCCGCGTGGCCCGGGCCTCGCGGGCCTACCGGCTGGCCAACGCCCGCGCGATCCGCTCCAGCTCGGCCTTCGTGCCGCTGATCCGCATGGCGATCCTCGCCGGGTTCACCGCCACGCTGCTGCTGGGCGGGTACTACACGCTCGAGGGGCGCCTGGAGGTCGGCATCTTCACGGTGCTCGTCTTCATGACCCAGCGGCTGCTGTGGCCGCTGACCGACCTCGGGCAGACCCTCGACCTCTACCAGCGGGCGATGGCGTCGACGCGGCGCATCTTCGGGCTGCTGGAGCTCGAGCCGCGGGCCGTCGAGGGTGCTGCCTCCCTGCCGTCGCCGGTGCGGGGCGGACTGGAGCTGCGCGGGGTGCGCTTCGGCTACGAGGACGGCCCCGACGTGCTGGGCGGGCCCGACGGGGGCCTCGACATGGTCGTCCCGGCCGGCCAGACCCACGCGGTGGTCGGGACGACGGGCGCGGGCAAGTCCTCCCTGCTGCGCCTGGTGCTGCGCTTCGCCGACCCCCGCGCGGGTGCGGTGCTCCTGGACGGCCGCGACGTGCGCGACCTCACCTGGGACTCCCTGCGCGGCGCCATCGGCTACGTCAGCCAGGACGCCTTCCTCTTCCACGGCACGGTGCGGGAGAACATCGCCTACGGGCGCCCCGACGCCACCGACGCCCAGGTGGAAGGGGCGGCCCGCGCCGCGGAGGCCCACGACTTCGTCGCCGCGCTGCCCGACGGCTACGCCACCGTGGTGGGGGAGCGGGGCCAGACCCTGTCGGGCGGCCAGCGCCAGCGCCTGGCGCTCGCCCGGGCGCTGCTGCGCGACCCGGCGCTGCTGGTGCTCGACGAGGCGACCTCCGCCGTCGACACCGAGACCGAGGCCGCCATCCAGCGGTCCCTGGCCCGGGTCACGGCCACGCGGACGGCGCTGGTGGTCGCGCACCGACTGTCGACGGTCCGCGACGCCGACCGGATCTGGGTGCTCTCCGCGGGCCGCGTGGCCGAGAGCGGCACGCACGACGAGCTGGTCGCCCTCGGGGGCGCCTACGCCGGCCTCTGGGCCGTGCAGACCGGAGAGCACGCCCCGGCCAGCCCCCACTGACCGTGATCATGGGACCCCCGAGCAGCCCGACCGTGTAACGCCCCGCGCGCCGGACGCCAAGGAGGGGTGTGAGCCCACCGCCGCCCGCCGCGAGCGCCGACCTGCCGGCGCTGTGCGTCCGCATCGGGCACGACCCCGACGCCCTCGAGGCGCTCTACCGCGCGTGCGTGCGCGACGTCGAGCGCTTCGTGGCGCGGCGCGTGCGCGACCCGTACGACGTCGCCGACCTCACCGCCGACGTCTTCGTGCGCGCCATCGGAGCGGCGGGCGGCTACGACGGCGGGCGCGCGAGCCCCGTGGCGTGGCTCCTCGGGATCGCGCGGCACGTCGTCGCCTCCCACCACCGCTCCACCGCCCGCGAGCTGGAGGCCGTGCGCCGCGTGGACGCCCGCGCCCTGGTCGACGAGGACGCCTACGAGCGCCTCGCCGAGCAGGTCGACGCTGCCGCGCGCGCCCGGACCCTGCGCGCCCAGCTGGTCGACCTGCCACCGCCGCTGCGCGACGTCGTCGAGCTCGTCGTCGTCGACGACCTGCCCGTCACCCAGGTGGCGGAGGTGCTCGGCATCAGCTCGGGCGCCGCTCGCGTGCGCCTGCACCGCGCTCGGCTGCGCCTGCGGCGGGCCGCCCCCGATCTCGCTGACCCCGCTGTGGAGGTGTGACGTGGACCCGAGGACCGACCGACTTCGCGATGCCCGTGCCGAGGCCTACGACGACCGCCTGGTCGCCGCACTGCGCGCCGTCGTCGTGGAGGACGCGCACGGTGGACCGCCTCCGGCGGCAGGCGACCTCGCGCGACGACGACGGGTGCGCACCCCCTGGGCGGTCGCGGCCGCAGCGGCGGCGGTGCTCGTCGGTGGGTTCGTCATCGTCCCCACCCTCCAGGCCGAGCCGGCCTGGGCGGTGAGCCGCAACGGTGCCGGGGACGTCGAGGTGGAGGTCAACCGCTTCGACGACGCCGCCGGCCTCGAGGCCGCGCTCGCGGCGGAGGGCGTGCCCGCCGACGTCACCTTCCTCCCCGACGGCACCTGGTGCGCCCCCGGCCGCTACGACCCGGACGACGACCGGACGCCGTCGGGGACGACCGTCTCGGTCGGCGAGCGCAGCTTCGGGGCGCAGCTACCGGCCGGAGCTGTGCCCAGCGGGTCGGTGCTCCTCATCACGGCCTCGGCGCGGACCATGACGGCGTCGGAGCTGCGGGCACTCGACGAGGACCCGACCGACGACGTGCAGACCGGCGCGGGGATCACGGCCCGCACGGAGATCGTCGTCGTCGCTGGACCGGTGGCTGGGTGCACCCCCGTCGAGGTGGCACCGATGCGCGTCGGCTGACGTGATGACCGAGGCAGGTGCTCGGGAGGCCCATGATCACGGACGGTGGGAGGGAGGGGTCTGCGCCGTCGGTAGCCTCTGCGCTCATGACCAGCACCGCGTCGTCCTCTGCGCCCTCGAGCGTCCAGCTCGCCGTCATCGCCGGTGACGGCATCGGCCCGGAGGTCGTGGCCGAGGGCCTCAAGGTGCTGCGCGCCGCTGTGCCCGCCGGCACGACGGTGGACACCACCGAGTACGACCTGGGCGCCAAGCGCTGGCACGCGACCGGCGAGACCCTGCCCGACTCCGTGCTGGAGGAGGTCCGCGGCGCCGACGCGATCCTGCTCGGCGCGGTCGGCGACCCTGGCGTCCCCTCCGGCGTGCTGGAGCGCGGCCTGCTCCTGAAGCTCCGCTTCGAGCTCGACCACTACGTCAACCTGCGGCCCGGCAAGCTCTTCCCCGGCGTGCGCGGCCCGCTGGCCGAGCCCGGCGACGTCGACTTCGTCGTCGTCCGCGAGGGCACCGAGGGCCCGTACACGGGCAACGGCGGCGCGCTGCGCGTCGGCACCCCGCACGAGATCGCCACCGAGGTCAGCGTCAACACCGCCTTCGGCGTGGAGCGCGTCGTCCGCGACGCCTTCGCCCGCGCCCAGGCGCGCCCCCGCAAGAAGCTGACGCTGCTGCACAAGCACAACGTGCTCACCTTCGCCGGGCACCTCTGGCGCCGCACCGTCGAGCGCGTCGGCGCCGACTTCCCCGACGTCACCGCCGACTACGCCCACGTCGACGCCGCGATGATCTACCTGGTCCAGGACCCGAGCCGCTTCGACGTCATCGTCACCGACAACCTCTTCGGCGACATCGTCACCGACCTCGCCGCGGCCGTCTGCGGCGGCATCGGCCTCGCCGCCAGCGGCAACATCAACCCCGACCGCACCGCCCCGTCGATGTTCGAGCCGGTCCACGGCTCCGCGCCCGACATCGCCGGCCAGGGGATCGCCGACCCGACCGCCACCGTGCTGAGCGTCGGCATGCTGCTGGCCCACCTCGGCCACGCCGACGCCGCAGCGCGCGTGGAGGCCGCCGTGGCCGCGGACCTCGCCGAGCGCGGCGCCGCGAAGCGTTCGACCTCGGAGGTCGGCGACGCCCTGGCCGCGCGCCTGGGCTGACGTCGGGCTGGTGTCGGGCTGGTGTCGGGCTGACGTCGGGCCGACGACCGGCGCTCAGGAGGCCGTCGGGGCGGGTGCCCCGGCGGCCTCCCGCGTCCCGGCTCCGGCCGAGCCGGTCGGGCCGACCGCACCGGCCGAGCCGCCGGCGTCGGTGCACACGCGGTCGCGGCCGGCGTCCTTCGCCCGGTAGAGCAGGGCGTCCGCGCGCGCCAGCAGCGCCTCGGGACCCTCACCGGGGCGCCGGGCCGTGAGACCCGCCGAGACCGTGTGGGGTGCCGGCGTCGCAAGCCGGACGTCGTGGAGCACGCCCTCGGCCTCGAGCGCGTCGGTGCCGCGCAGCAGCACCACGAACTCCTCCCCGCCCCAGCGGAAGAGACCGGCGGCCGGGGGCAGCGCGGCCGCCCAGGCCCGTGCGGCCGCGCGCAGCAGCGCGTCGCCACCGGCGTGCCCGAGCGAGTCGTTCACGGCCTTGAACCTGTCCAGGTCCAGCAGCGCGAGCGCGACCCGGTCGTCCCCGGCGGCCAGCGCCTGCTGGAGGTCCGCGGAGCACGCCCGGCGGTTGGGCAGCCCGGTGAGGTCGTCGACCAGCACCAGGCGCTCGAGCTCGCGGGCCTGTGCGGCGGCGGTGCGCAGGGCACCGAGCAGCCGGACCGTGCTGAGCGCGGCCGCCAGGAGCGCTCCCGTGCCGAGCACCTGCCAGTCGACGTCACCCCCGGCCAGTCCCTGGGCCACGAGCGCCCCGGCGGGCAGGCACACCGACGCGGGCAGCAGGGCCAGCACCAGGCGCGAGCCGCCGGCGCCCGTCCGGGGCACCGGCGGTGCCGCCGGACCCAGGACGACGGCGAGAGCCGCCAGCGCGAACGCCAGCCCGAAGGGCGCGCCCAGCCACGGGCCCACGACGTCGTAGGCGTGCTCGGCCAGCACGAGGTAGCCCGCGTTGCCGACCAGCAGCAGCACCACGGCCGCCTGGAGCAGCGCGGCGCGCGGCCGGGTGAGCGCACCGGCGACGGACGCGCGGACCACCAGCACGAGCAGCGCCAGGTCGAAGACGGGGGCCACGAGCGCCTGCGCGGTCTGCCAGGCCGAGCCGGTGGAGGCGACCGCCGCCAGGGGGGCGTGGACCGCGGCCGCGACCACCGCGGAGGGACCGACGACCACGATGAGCGCGTCCAGCGACGCGCCGCTGCGACCGGGCCCCGCGGCCAGCTGGGCCGCGCGCAGCAGCGCCAGGTACCCGAGCACGAAGCCGACGTCGGCGAGCGAGGGCACCACGGGAGCGCCGTGCACCCACCAGAGCACGCGGAAGACGACGTCCCCGGCGGCCATGAGGCCGGCGCCGGCAGCCGTCCAGGGCATGCGGCGCCGCAGCGCGACCACGGCCAGCAGGAGCACCGGACCCACCACCGCCGCGCCGCTGGAGAGCGGGTGGTGGGGCAGGAGGGGGACGGTCAGCGACGCGGTCGCGCACAGCGCCGCCGACAGCAGCTCGAGGCGCCTCCACGGGCGCGGTCCCCCCACGTCGCCACCATCGGCAGCGGACGGCCCCGCCCTGAGCACCGGAGGCGTCCGGCCGGCTGGGCGGTGAGGCTACGCTTCCGCAGCATGTCCGCCGACAGCGCCGCCGCAGCGCCGCTCGCCTTCGAGCGCCAGCCGCACCCCAGCCCCGTCCCCGAGGCTGACCGGGCCGCCGTGCTGGCCGACCCGGGCTTCGGCAAGCACTTCACCGACCACATGGCGCACGCGGTCTGGACCGCCGCGGGCGGCTGGGGCGAGGCCCGCGTCGAGCCCTACGGCCCCCTGCTGCTCGACCCGTCCGCCGCCGTCCTGCACTACGCGCAGGAGGTCTTCGAGGGCATGAAGGCCTACCGCTGGGCCGACGGCTCGGTGTGGACCTTCCGCCCCCGGGCGAACGCCGCGCGCTTCGCGCGCTCGGCGCGCCGCCTGGCCCTCCCGGAGCTGCCCGAGGCCGACTTCCTCGCCTCGCTGGAGGCCCTGGTCTCGGCCGACGAGGCGTGGGTGCCCACCGGCGGCGAGACCAGCCTGTACCTGCGGCCGTTCATGTTCGCCTCCGAGGCCTTCCTCGGCGTGCGCCCGGCGGCGAAGGTCGACTTCCTCGTCATCGCCTCCCCGGCGGGCTCGTACTTCACCTCCGGCCCGCGGCCGGTGAAGCTGCTCGTCAGCCGCACCTACACCCGCGCCGCCGCAGGGGGGACCGGCGCCGCCAAGTGCGGCGGCAACTACGCCGCCTCGCTGCTGGCCCAGCAGGAGGCCTACGCCGCCGGCTGCGACCAGGTCGTCTTCCTCGACGCCGCCGAGCAGCGCTGGGTCGAGGAGCTGGGCGGCATGAACGTCTTCCTGGTCACCTCCGACGGGCGCCTGCTGACCCCCGAGCTCTCCGGCTCGATCCTCGAGGGCGTCACGCGCGACTCGATCCTGGAGATCGCCCGCGACCTGGGCCTGGAGCCCGTCGAGCAGCGCATCGCCCTCGACGACTGGCTCTCGATGGCCGCCTCCGGCGAGGTCACCGAGGCCTTCGCGTGCGGCACGGCGGCCGTGGTCACCCCGATCGGCAGCTTCGTCGACGGCGGCGACACCAAGCCCGCCGCGGCCGACGCCGACTCCGCCGGGAAGATCACCGAGGCGGTCCGCTCCACCCTGCTCGACGTCCAGTACGGCCGCGCCGAGGACCGCCGCGGCTGGATGCACCGCCTGGTCTGAGGAGACCCACGATGAGCACCCCGACCCGTCAGACCAGCCCGGCGGCGGACCCGACGACCGGCGCTGTGCAGGTCTACGACACGACCCTGCGCGACGGCGCCCAGCAGGAGGGCCTGAACCTCTCCGTCGCCGACAAGCTGGCGATCGCCGCGCACCTCGACGAGCTCGGCGTCGGCTTCATCGAGGGCGGCTGGCCCGGCGCCAACCCCCGCGACACCGAGTTCTTCGCCCGGGCGCGCACCGAGCTCGACCTGCGCCACGCGGTGCTCGCGGCGTTCGGCGCCACGCGCCGCGCCGGCGGCTCGGCCGCCACCGACCCGCAGGTCCAGGCCCTCCTCGACGCGCAGACCCCCGTGGTGACGCTGGTGGCCAAGAGCCACGTGGGCCACGTGAAGCTGGCGCTGCGCACCACCGAGGACGAGAACCTCGCCATGGTGCGCGACACCGTCGAGCACCTCGTCGCCCACGGCCGCCGGGTCTTCCTCGACGCGGAGCACTACTTCGACGGCTACGAGCTCGACCGCGACCACGCCCTCGCCGTCGTCCGCACCGCCGTGGAGGCGGGCGCCGAGGCCGTCGTCCTGTGCGACACCAACGGCGGGATGCTCCCGCACCAGGTCGAGGAGGTCGTCGCCGCGACGCTGGCCGCCTCGCCGGAGGGCACCCGCGTGGGGATGCACGCCCACAACGACTCCGGCTGCGCCGTCGCCAACTCCCTGGCCGCCGTCCGCGCCGGGGCCACGCACGTGCAGGGCTGCGTCAACGGCTACGGCGAGCGCACCGGCAACGCCGACCTGGTGGTCGTCGCCGCCGACCTCGTGCTCAAGCTGGGCCGCCCGGTGGTGCCCGCGGAGTGCCTGCGCGAGGCCACCCGCATCGCCCACGCCGTCGCCGAGATCACCAACGTGGCGCCCTACGCGCGCTCGCCCTACGTCGGCGCCAGCGCCTTCGCGCACAAGGCGGGCCTGCACGCCAGCGCCATCCGCGTCGACCCCGACCTCTACCAGCACACCGACCCGACGGCCGTCGGCAACGACATGCGCATGCTCGTGTCCGACATGGCCGGGCGCGCCTCGATCGAGCTGAAGGGCCGCGAGCTCGGCCACGACCTCGCCGGCGACGACGACGTGCTCTCGCGCGTGGTCGCCCGCGTCAAGGAGCTTGAGCTGGCCGGGTGGACCTTCGAGGCCGCCGACGCCAGCTTCGACCTCCTGCTGCGCGAGGTCCGCGACGGCGCCCGCCCCTCGTACTTCGAGGTCGAGAGCTGGCGCGCCTTCATCGAGCACGGCAAGGGCACCGGCCCGACGTCGGAGGCCACCGTCAAGCTGCACGCCGGCGGGCGCCGCCTGGTCGCCACCGGCGAGGGCAACGGCCCGGTCAACGCGCTCGACGCCGCGCTGCGCCAGGCGCTGATCCCGGTCTACCCGCAGATCGCCGGGCTCGACCTCACCGACTTCCGGGTGCGCATCCTCGACGCCGACGCCGGCACGGACGCCACCACCCGCGTGCTCATCGACACCACCGACGGCCGCGCCACGTGGACGACGGTCGGCGTCGCCCCCAACCTCGTCGAGGCCTCCTGGCAGGCGCTGGTCGACGGGATCACGTACGGCCTGCTGAAGGCCGGGGCGTCGGCGGGCGCGTCGACGGCGACCCCTGCCACCGCCTGAGGCCCTCCTCGGGATGACCCCCGCGGGCGCGCGCCCGGCCGGGCCCGCGCCAGCGGCGGTCAGCGCGCGCCGGCGCGCACCTGGTCGACGCCCCGGTTGGCGAGGGCGTCGGCGGCCTCGTTGCCCGGGTCGCCGGCATGGCCCTTGACCCACTTCCACTGCACGTCGTGCTCGGCGACGGCAGCGTCGAGCAGGCGCCACAGGTCGGCGTTCTTCACCGGCTGCTTGGACGCGGTGCGCCACCCGTTGCGCTTCCACCCGGCGATCCAGCTCTGGATGCCCTGCATCACGTAGGTGGAGTCGACGTGCAGCAGCACCGTGGAGCGGCGGTTCAGCGCGCCGAGCGCCTCGATGACGGCGGTCAGCTCCATCCGGTTGTTGGTGGTCGTCGCCTCCCCGCCGAAGAGCTCCTTGGTGTGCCCGCCCGAGCGCAGCAGCGCCCCCCAGCCCCCGATGCCGGGGTTGCCCTTGCAGGCGCCGTCCGTCCACATCTCGACGACGGGCTGCTCGGCGGTCTCGGGGCTCTGCTCGCTCACGCCCGGGAGGGTACGGGGCGCCCACCGGACGCGAGCGCCCCGTCGCAGCCGGGAGGAGCGCCGGGCGCGGCCGCACCTAGGCTTGCCGGGTGCGCATCACCAGGTTCACGACGGGAGACGAGCCCCGCTTCGGGCTCGTCGAGGGCGAGCCCGGCGAGGAGGTGATCCACGTCGTCGTGGGCGACCCGCTCTACGCGCCGCTGCAGCCGACGGGCGAGCGCGTGCCGCTGGCCGACGCCCGTCTGCTCGCGCCGGTCATCCCGCGCAGCAAGATCGTCGGCATCGGCCGCAACTACGCCGACCACGCCCGTGAGATGGGCAACGAGCTGCCCGAGAAGCCCCTGATGTTCCTCGTGCCGAACACCGCGGTGGTCGGCCCGGGCGACCCGGTGGTGCTCCCCGAGGGCTCCGAGCGCGTCGACTACGAGGGCGAGCTCGCCGTCGTCATCGGGCGCGTCTGCAAGGACGTGCCGGAGGACCGCGTCGCCGAGGTCGTCTTCGGCTACACCGTCGCCAACGACGTCACCGCCCGCGACTGGCAGAAGGGCGACGGGCAGTGGGCCCGCGCCAAGGGCTTCGACTCCTCCAAGCCGCTCGGGCCGTACATCGTCCCCGACCTGTCGCTCGAGGACGTCGAGGACCTGCGCCTCACCACCCGCCTCGACGGCGCGGTGGTGCAGGACGGCACCACGAAGGACATGGTCTTCGGCGTCGCCGAGCTCGTCATGGCCGCGAGCCGCGCGTTCACGCTGCTCCCGGGTGACGTGATCCTCACCGGCACCCCCGCCGGCGTCGGCGAGCTGCGCGAGGGCCAGCGCGTCGAGGTCGAGGTCGAGGGCATCGGCACCCTCAGCAACCCGGTGGTGCGGCGGTGAGCGCGACGACGACGACGGGCGCGGCGCCCAGCCCGGTGCGCGTGCGCATCGCGCCGTCCCCGACCGGCGTGCCGCACGTCGGGTTCCTGCGCACGGCGCTGTTCAACTGGGCCTACGCCCGGCACACCGGCGGCACCTTCGTGCTGCGCATCGAGGACACCGACCTCGCCCGCCACAGCGAGGAGAGCTACCACCAGATGGTGGAGGCGCTGCGCTGGCTGGGCCTCGACTGGGACGAGGGCGTGGAGGTCGGCGGGCCGCACGAGCCGTACCGGCAGTCGCAGCGCAGCGAGCTCTACGCCGACGTCCTCGCGAGGCTCGTCGAGGGCGGGTACGTCTACGAGTCGTTCTCCACCCCGGAGGAGGCGGCCGAGCGCCGTCGCGCCGCGGGGGAGGACCCCCAGCGCGGCTACGACAACGCCGACCGCGACACCACCGACGAGCAGAAGGCGGCGTTCCGCGCCGCCGGCCGCCAGCACGTGTGGCGCCTGCGGATGCCCGACGGCGACCACTCCTTCCACGACCTGGTGCGCGGCGAGGTGCGCTTCCCGGCAGGGTCGGTGCCCGACTACGTCGTCGCCCGCGCCGACGGCACGCCGCTGTACACGCTGGTCAACCCCGTCGACGACGCGCTGATGGGCATCACCCACGTGCTGCGCGGCGAGGACCTGCTCTCCTCCACGCCCCGGCAGCTGGCGCTGTTCGACGCGCTCAAGGCCATCGGCACGGCGCACGTCACGCCCCTGTACGGGCACATGCCGTACGTCATGGGCGAGGGCAACCGGAAGCTGTCCAAGCGCGACCCGGAGTCCAACCTCTTCGTCCACCGCGACCGCGGCTTCCTGCCGGAGGGGCTGCTCAACTACCTGGCGCTGCTGGGCTGGTCGATCGGGCCCGACCGCGACGTCTTCACGCCCGCGGAGATGGTCGGGTCCTTCGACATCGCCGACGTCGTCGCCAGCCCGTCGAGGTTCGACCTGCGCAAGGCCGAGGCCATCAACGCCGCGCACGTGCGCCTGCTGGCCCCCGACGACTTCCGCGACCGGGTGCTGGCCCGGCTGCAGTCCGACGGCGTGCTGCCGGCCGAGCCGTCCGAGCGGGAGCTCGAGGTGCTGACGGCCGCGGCGCCCCTCGTGCAGGAGCGGATGGTGCTCCTGGGCGAGGCCGCGGGCATGCTCGGCTTCCTCTTCGCCGCCGACGACGCGGTGGCGGTGGAGGACGACGCGCGCGCCTCCCTGCGGCCCGAGGCCGCCGACGTGCTGGACGCCTCGCTGGCCTCCCTCGAGGCGCTCGAGGGGTGGAGCACTGCGGAGATCGAGGCGGCGCTGCGCGCGGCCCTGGTCGAGGGGCTCGGGGTGAAGCCCAAGTTCGCCTTCGCGCCGCTGCGCGTGGCCGTCACCGGCCGCCGCGTCTCGCCGCCGCTGTTCGAGTCGATGGAGCTGCTCGGACGCGCCAGCTCGCTGGCGCGCCTGCGGGCGCTGCGCTCGTCGCTGGGGTGAGCAGCACCAGCGGCGCGGCCGTCCCCGATGACCGCGCCGCCCGGGATGCGCCGGCTGCGTGGGTCGACCCGGCCGTCAGGGCCGACCTCGCCGTGAGGTGGGGACCCCGGCCGTACCCGCAGCTGCTGCGGGGGCCGGGGTACCGGTGGTGGCGGCCCTGGTGGGGCTCGCCGTCGCCGCGGCGGGGGTGGCGCTGCTGCTCCTGGGGTTCTCGGTGGCCGTCGGCGTCGTGTCGCTCGTCATCGGTCGGCTCCCGACCGACGAGGAGCTGCTCACCAGCCCCTGGGCGTTCCTGGGGACCAACCTCCTCCTGGCCGCGCTCGTCCCCCTGGCGTGGCTGGCGGTCTGGGCGGGCCACGGCGTCCGCCCGCGGTGGCTCTCCTCGGTGCGGGGCGGCCTCCGGTGGCGCTGGCTGCTGCTCTCCGGGGTGCTGCCCGCCGCCGTCGTGCTCCTCGGCGTCGGTGGGCTCGGCCTGCTCGGGGTGCTGGCGGGGGAGCAGCCGTTCGGCTCGGGCGACCAGCGGACGCTGGCGACGACGGCGCTGCTCCTGGCCGTCGTGCTGCTCACCACGCCCCTGCAGGCGGCGGGGGAGGAGTACTTCTTCCGCGGCTGGATGAGCCAGGCCGCGGGCGCGTGGTTCCGCGCGCCCGCGGTCGGCGCCGTCGTGGCCGCGCTGGTCTCCGCGGCGCTGTTCGGGCTCGCCCACGGCGACCAGGACCCGTGGCTGTACGCCGACAGGTTCCTGTTCGGCCTGACGGCCTCGTACCTGGTGTGGCGGACGGGCGGCCTGGAGACGGCGATCGCCTTCCACGCCGTGAACAACGTCGTCATCTTCGTGCCGACGATCGTCGCCGGTGGGCTCGGGGACGCCCTCGAGACCACGAGCGCGTCCCCGTTCCTGGTGCTGACCGACGTCGTGGGCTTCGTGGTGATCGCCGTGGGGACGGCGTGGCTCGCCCGTCGGAGGGGGCTGGTTCGGCTCACGGTCCCGCCTCGGGTAGAGTCTTCCCTCGGCGCGGTCACGAGGCCCGGCTCCGGCCGGTAGTCGTGGCGGTGTCAGTGCTTCGAACGCTCGAGACGCGAGTCACGAGCATTCGGTGGGATATGGTGTAATTGGCAGCACAAGGGATTCTGATTCCCTTAGTCTAGGTTCGAGTCCTGGTATCCCAGCGGCCCCGTTGTGTAGTGGCCTAGCACGCCGCCCTCTCAAGGCGGTAGCGCGGGTTCGAATCCCGTCGGGGCTACATCGGAGGCCCGGTGCGCAGATGCGCACCGGGCCTCTTCTGCGTCCCCAGGCGCTGCCGCCGCGGACCGCAACCAGGCGCTCGGCTGCGGTTCCTGACCTCTGGCGAACCGCAACGAGGCGCTCGACTGCGGTTCTGGGGGCTGTGCGAACCGCAACCAGGCGCTCGGCTGCGGTTCCGGGGGTCGTCCGAACCGCAACCAGGCGCTCGGCTGCGGTTCCTGACCCCTGGCGAACCGCAACGAGGCGCTCGGCTGCGGTTCCTGACCCCTGGCGAACCGCAACGAGGCGCTCGGCTGCGGTTCCTGACCCCTGGCGAACCGCAACGAGGCGCTCGGCTGCGGTTCTGGGGGCTGTGCGAACCGCAACGAGGCGCTCGGCTGCGGAACGGGGTGGGACCTCGGCGGTCAGGCCGTGCGGGCGAGCGACTCGGTCAGCCGCGTCGCCGCGGTCACCACGGCCTCGGCGTGCGAGCGGCCCGGCTGGCGCCCCAGGCGCTGCAGGGGGCCGGACACCGAGACGGCGGCCACGACCCGCCCCGAGGGGGAGCGCACCGGCGCCGAGACCGACGCCACGCCGTCCTCCCGCTCGGCGGCGGAGGAGGCCCAGCCGCGGCGCCGCACGGCGGCGAGCCCGGCGGCGGTGAAGGCGGCGCCCGCGAGGCCCCGGTGGAGGCGCTCGGGGTCCTCCCAGGCCAGCAGCACCTGGGCGGCCGAGCCCGCCAGCATCGACAGCGACGCCCCGACGGGCACCGAGTCGCGCAGGCCCGGGCCGGGGCGGTCGGCGGCCGCCACGCAGACCCGCAGGTCTCCCTGGCGGCGGTACAGCTGCGCGCTCTCGTGGGTGCCGTCGCGCAGGGCTGCCAGCACGGGGCCGGCGCTCGCCAGCAGCCGGTCCTCGCCGGCGGCCGCGGCCAGCTCGCCGAGGCGCGCGCCGAGGACGAACCTGCCCTGCAGGTCGCGCGCCGCGAGGCGGTGGTGCTCCAGGGCGACGGCCAGGCGGTGGGCCGTCGGGCGCGACAGGCCGGTGGTCGCCACGAGCTGCGCGAGGGAGGCCGGGCCGGCCTCCAGGGCGGCGAGCACCGCGACGGCCTTGTCCAGGACGCCGACTCCGCTAGACTTGTCCACGGCTCGATACTCCCGTCTCGCATGCTGAGAGCGCAACCGAACGCGCGGCAGCTGCCCGGCGGGCGACAGGTTCGTGGTGCTGATGCTTCGGAGGACGCTGTGGGACGCACGCTGGCGGAGAAGGTCTGGGACGCGCACGTCGTGCGCCAGGGAGCGGCGGGTGAGCCCGACCTGCTCTACATCGACCTGCACCTGATCCACGAGGTCACCAGCCCCCAGGCCTTCGACGGCCTGCGCGAGGCCGGCCGGCCGGTGCGCCGTCCCGACCTGACGATCGCCACCGAGGACCACAACATCCCCACGGTGGACATCGACAAGCCCATCGCCGACCTCGTCAGCCGCACCCAGGTCGACACGCTGCGCCGCAACGCCGCGGAGTTCGGCGTGCGCATCCACTCCCTGGGCGACCTCGACCAGGGCATCGTGCACGTCGTCGGCCCGCAGACCGGCCTGACCCAGCCGGGCATGACCGTCGTCTGCGGCGACTCCCACACCTCCACGCACGGCGCCTTCGGCGCGCTGGCGTTCGGCATCGGCACCTCCGAGGTCGAGCACGTGCTCGCCACGCAGACGCTGCCGCTGGCCCCGTTCAAGACCATGGCCATCACGGTCGACGGCGAGCTGCCCGAGGGCACCACCAGCAAGGACATCATCCTCGCGGTGATCGCCAAGATCGGCACCGGCGGCGGCCAGGGCTACGTCCTGGAGTACCGCGGCGAGGCGATCCGCGCGCTGTCCATGGAGTCGCGCCTGACCGTCTGCAACATGTCGATCGAGGCGGGCGCCCGCGCTGGCATGATCGCGCCCGACGAGAAGACCTTCGCCTACATCCAGGACAAGCCCCACGCCCCCAAGGGCGCCGAGTGGGACGCCGCCGTCGAGTGGTGGAGCACGCTGAAGACCGACGACGACGCCGTCTTCGACGCCGAGGTCGTCATCTCCGCGGCCGACCTCGAGCCCTTCGTCACCTGGGGCACCAACCCCGGCCAGGGCGTGCCGCTGAGCGCGTCGGTGCCCGACCCCGAGCAGATGGCCGACGCCGGCGAGCGCGCCGCGGCGGAGCGCTCCCTGGAGTACATGGGCCTGGCCGCCGGCACCCCGATGCGCGAGATCGCCGTCGACACCGTCTTCATCGGCTCCTGCACCAACGGCCGCATCGAGGACCTGCGCATCGCCGCTGACGTCCTCAAGGGCCGCAGGGTCGCCGACGGGGTGCGCCTCATGGTGGTGCCCGGCTCGGTGCGCGTGCGCCTGCAGGCCGTGGAGGAGGGCCTGGACCAGGTCTTCCTCGACGCCGGTGGCGAGTGGCGCGGCGCCGGCTGCTCCATGTGCCTGGGCATGAACCCCGACCAGCTCACCGTGGGGGAGCGGGCCGCCAGCACCTCCAACCGCAACTTCGAGGGCCGCCAGGGCAAGGGCGGGCGCACCCACCTCGTCTCGGTGCCCGTGGCCGCCGCCACCGCCGTCCGCGGCACCCTGTCCAGCCCCGCCGACCTCGCTCCGGCCGCCCAGCCGGCCCTGGTCTGAGCCGACCCCTCCGGAAGAGGAGCAGAACCGTGGCCCTGGAGCCCTTCACCACCCACACCGGCGTCGGCGTGCCGCTGCGCCGCAGCAACGTCGACACCGACCAGATCATCCCGGCGGTGTACCTCAAGCGGGTCACCAAGACCGGCTTCGAGGACGGCCTCTTCGCCGCGTGGCGCAACGACGAGTCGTTCGTCCTGAACCAGGAGCCCTTCCGCGCCGGCTCGGTGCTGGTGGCGGGCCCCGACTTCGGCACCGGCTCCTCCCGCGAGCACGCGGTGTGGGCCCTCAAGGACTACGGCTTCCGCGTCGTCCTGAGCTCCCGCTTCGCCGACATCTTCCGCGGCAACTCCGGCAAGCAGGGCCTGCTCGCCGGGCAGATGGCGCAGGACGACGTCGAGCTGCTGTGGAAGCTCCTCGAGAACGAGCCCGGCGCGCAGGTGACCGTCGACCTCGAGGCGCGCACCGCCACCTGCGGCACCTCGGTGTTCTCCTTCCAGGTCGACGACTACACCCGCTGGCGCCTCATGGAGGGCCTGGACGACATCGGCCTGACCCTGCGCCACGAGGACGCGATCGACGCGTTCGAGGCCGAGCGCCCGAGCTGGAAGCCCAAGACGCTCCCGGTGCTCTCCTGACGGCTGGCTGAGCAGCGTCCGACGGGGCGGGGCGGTGATCGCGGAGTGAGTCCGCGGTCACCGCCCGTTCTGTCCGGGTGCAGACCTGGTGCAGACTTGCTCGACGCCCGGGCTGCCGCCGGGACGGCGCGGCGCTGGACCGAGCGGCACCAGCCGCCGGGGGGCGAACACGAGGGGACCGATGAGCAGCACTCTGACCGTGACCGGAGGCGTGCCCCTCAAGGGCACCGTCGCCGTGCGGGGCGCCAAGAACTTCGTGACGAAGGCGATGGTCGCGTCCCTGCTGGGTGAGACCACCAGCCGCCTGCGCAACGTGCCGGCCATCAGCGACGTCGCCGTCGTGCGGGGCCTGCTGGAGCTGCACGGCGTGCGCGTGTCCGAGGGCGCCGAGGACGGCGAGCTCGTGCTCGACCCGGCCGACGTCGAGGTGGCCGCCGTGGCCGACATCGACGCCCACGCCGGCTCCAGCCGCATCCCGGTGCTTTTCTGCGGCCCGCTCGTGCACCGCCTCGGCGAGGCGTTCATCCCCGACCTGGGCGGCTGCCGCATCGGCGACCGGCCCATCAACTACCACCTCGACGTGCTGCGCCAGTTCGGCGCCGTGGTCGACAAGCGCCCCTCCGGCATCGCGCTGACGGCTCCCCGCCGGCTGCGCGGCACCCGGCTGGAGCTGCCCTACCCCAGCGTCGGCACCACCGAGCAGGTGCTGCTCACCGCGGTGCGCGCCGAGGGCGTCACCGAGCTGCGCAACGCGGCCGTCGAGCCCGAGGTCCTCGACCTCATCGCGGTGCTGCAGAAGATGGGCGCGATCATCAGCGTCGACACCGACCGCGTGATCCGCATCGAGGGCGTCGACTCCCTCACCGGGTACGAGCACCGCGCCCTGCCCGACCGCATCGAGGCGGCCTCCTGGGGCGCGGCGGCGCTGGCCACCGGCGGTGACGTCTACGTCGAGGGCGCTCGCCAGCCCGACATGATGACCTTCCTCAACACCTTCCGGAAGATCGGCGGCGCCTTCGACGTCGACGACTCCGGCATCCGCTTCTCCCACCCCGGCGGCCCGCTGCGCTCCATCGCGCTCGAGACCGACGTGCACCCCGGCTTCATGACCGACTGGCAGCAGCCGCTCGTCGTGGCCCTCACCCAGGCGCAGGGCCTCTCGATCCTGCACGAGACGGTCTACGAGAACCGGCTGGGCTTCACCGACGCCCTCGTGCGCATGGGCGCCACCATCCAGGTCTACCGCGAGTGCCTGGGCTCCACGCCGTGCCGCTTCGGCGCGCAGGACTTCCGCCACTCCGCCGTCGTGTCCGGGCCCACCCGCCTGCAGGGCGCCGACATCACCGTGCCGGACCTGCGCGGCGGCTTCAGCCAGCTGATCGCGGCGCTCGCCGCCGACGGCACCTCCCGCGTGCACGGCATCGACCTCATCGACCGCGGCTACGAGCACTTCGCCGACAAGCTGTCCGGCCTCGGCGCGCAGGCCGTCCGCGAGGAGTAGCCGGGCCGACCCGGCCGCAGCCGGTCTCGCGCCTCAGGCGCAGGCGGGGCGGGCGCGGGCCAGCAGCGCGGTGGTCCGCGGCCCGACCCCGAGCGCGAGCGCCTGCTCGAGCTCGGCGGGGGTGTCGACGTCCCGGCGCAGCCGGGTCAGCCCGAGGCCGACGGCGCGGGCCCCGTCGCGCCGGTGCGCGAGCGCCGACCCCGGCCCGAACCGCGGGTGCAGCTCCCCGGCCGACCGGGCGGCGAGGAGCACCGTCCCGGTGCCCTCGGCGTCCAGCACGGTCGCCTGGCGACCGCGCGCGAGCACCGGTGCGGCCTCGGCCAGGGCAGCGGCCAGCTCGTCCGGGCGCACGCAGGGGACGTCGGCCAGCAGGACGGCGACGGGGCCGCCACCGCCGGTGGCCCCCAGCGCGGCGAGGCCGTCGGCCAGGGCGGGGAGCAGGCCGCTGCCCGGGCCGCTCTCCGGCACCACGACCGCCCCGAGGGCCGCCAGGCGCTCGCCGCGGCCGACGTCGGAGCACACGACGTGCACCGAGGCGACCGCCGGGCAGGCCAGCGCGCCCTCGACGCTGTCGAGGGCGATCGCCTCCGGCAGGCCCGGCACGCGCTGCAGCACGGCCCCGAGCCGGCTCTTCGCGCCCAGCCCGCCCTTGACGGGCATCACCAGGCGCCACCCGGGAGCAGCGTCGACCACCCCGCGATCCTGCCAGGGCCGGGGCCCCACCACCCGTCCCCACCCGCCCGCACCCGTCCGCGGCCGAGCCGCGCCCTGCGCCTGCAGAGCACCCGCAGAGCACCTGCCGAGCAGCCGGGGGGCCGTCCCACTAGCCTGACCGCCCGTGGCACTGGTGCAGCGCGGGCTCGGTCTCCCGCTCGGAACGGCGGCCGTCGTGGTCCGCGGCGTGCTCCGCTCGGTCTCTCGGCCGAGCTGGCGCGGTCTGGAGCACCTGCCCGACGGCGGCTGCGTCATCGCGGCCAACCACGTCTCCTGGCTCGACCCGGTGACCCTGGCCGACGTGCTGGTGGCCTCCGGCCCCGTCCCCCGCATCCTCGCCAAGGAGAGCCTCTTCCGGGTGCCGCTGCTGGGAGCCCTGCTGCGCGTCATGCGCGGGGTGCCGGTGCACCGCGGCGGTGGTGACGCGGGCCGCGCCCTGCAGAGCGCCGCCGAGGCCGTCGAGGCCGGTGACCGGGTCGTGATCTTCACCGACGGCACGCTGACCAAGGACCCCGAGGGCTGGCCGATGGTCGGCAAGACCGGCGCCGCGCGCCTGGCCCTGACCACGGGTGCGCCGGTCGTGCCGCTGGCGCAGTGGGGGCCCCAGCAGCTGCTGCCGCGCACGGGCCGCCCCAAGCCGTGGCCGCGCCCGCGGATGCAGGTGCTCGTGGGCCCGCCCGTCGACCTGTCGGCGTTCCGCGGCCGCCCGCTCACCCAGACGGTGCTGCGCGAGGCGACCGAGGTCGTCGTCGACGCCGTCGCCCAGCAGCTGTCCGAGCTCCGGGGCCTCCCGGTGCCGCCCCGGTGGGACCCGCGCACGCAGTCCCGCCGTCCCGCGGCGGCGCCCGCCGCCGCGCGTCCCGAGGTCGAGGGGACCCCGTGAGCACCCCCGTCACCAGCCAGCAGCCCGACGGCGCCCCCGAGCCCGCCGGCCGCCGCGTCGCCGTCCTCGGCGCCGGCAGCTGGGGCACCACGTTCGCGCAGCTCGTGGCCGACGCCGACCCGCGCGCCCGCGTGGTGGTGTGGGGCCGCGACCCGGTCGTGGTGGAGGAGATCGCGTCGTCGTCGGCCAACTCGGCCTACCTGCCCGGCCTGCGGCTGCCCGCCGGGGTCACGGCGACCACCGACCTCGCCGAGGCCCTGCGCGACGTCGACGACGTGGTGCTGGCGGTCCCCGTCCAGCGGCTGCGCGGCGTGCTCACCACGGCGCTGCCCCACCTCGAGGCCGGGGCGCGGCGCTCGGGCCGGGTGCCCGTCTTCGTCAGCCTGCTCAAGGGGCTCGAGGTCGACACCCACCTGCGCGTGAGCCAGCTGGTCGAGGAGGTGCTGGCGCCCGTCGCGGACGCCGGCTCGGGCGGCGCCGGCGGTCCGGTGCCCTACGCCGTCGTCTCCGGACCCAACCTGGCGCGCGAGATCGCCGAGCGCCGCCCGTGCGCCACGGTGGTCGCCTCGACCGACCCCGAGGTCGCCGACCGCACCGCGGCCCTGTGCGCCACCGACTACTTCCGGCCCTTCACCACGGTCGACGTCATCGGGGTCGAGGTCGCCGGTGCGGCCAAGAACCTGCTCGCGGTCGGCGTCGGCCTCGCCGAGGGCCTGGGGCTGGGCGACAACGCCAAGGCGTCCGTCATCGCCCTCGGCCTCGCCGAGGTGACCCGCCTGGTCGTCGCGCTCGGGGGGGCGGCCTCCACCGTGGCCGGGCTGGCCGGGGCGGGCGACGCGTTCGCCACCTGCGCCTCGACCCTGTCGCGCAACCACCGGCTCGGGGTCGGGCTCTCCCAGGGCCGGCCGCTGGCGGACGTGCTCGCCACCCTCGGCGGCACCGCGGAGGCCGTGGGCACCGCGCGCTCCATCAGCGCGATGGCCGACGACGCCGGCGTGGCGATGGGCGTGGTGGAGCAGGTGGCCGCCGTGCTCGTCGAGGGCCGCGACCCCCGTGACGCCGCGCTGCACCTGCTCTCCCAGCCGCTGCGCGACGAGCGGCTGCGCCGGGCCTGACGCCGGCCGGTCGGTCAGCCGGCTGCGCCGGGGAGCACCACGCGGACCTGCGCCCCGCCGAGGGCGGGGTCGCTCGCCAGCGACAGCCGGCCGCCGTGGTCGCTGACGACGGCGGCGACGATCGCGAGCCCCAGGCCCGCGCCACCGCCCGAGCGGGTGCGGGCCGCGTCGCCCCGGGTGAAGCGCTCGGTGGCGGTGGCGGCGAGCTCCGGGGGGAAGCCCCGGCCGTCGTCGGCCACCACGAGCTCCACCGAGCCCGGGGCGGCCAGAGCGGTGCGCACCTGCACCCGCGAGGCCCCGGCGGCCTCGGCGTTCGCCACGAGGTTGGTGAGCAGGCGGCCGAGCGCGCGCTCGTCGCCGTCGACCACCACCTCCGGACCGCTGACCTCGACCACGACGGGGTGCGCGGCCGCCAGCCGGGGGGCCTCCCGCTGCGCGAGCGCCCCCAGGGCCACGGGCGCCCGGTGCCCGCCGCCGTGCTCGGCGGAGGCCAGCACCAGCAGGTCCTGGGCGAGGTGCTCGAGGCGCTCCGCCTCGCCGAGGGCGGCCTGCAGCGACTCGACCGCGTCCTCGGGCAGGCGGTCACCGAGCCGCAGCGCGAGCTCGAGCTCGCCGCGGAGCACCGCGATGGGCGTGCGCAGCTCGTGGGCGGCGTCGTCGACGAACTCGCGCTCGCGCCGCACCGCCACCTCGAGGCGGTCGAGCATCCGGTTCAGGGTGCGGGCGAGGACGGCCACCTCGTCGGTCCCCGGCGGCTGGGGGAGCCGCTGGCCGACGTCGGCGGGGGAGATCTGCGCGGCGCGGCGGGTGAGCGAGGCCACCGGCCGCAGCGCCGCGCCCGCGAGCAGCCACCCGGCCAGGCCCAGGCTGGCCACCAGCAGGGGGGCACCCGCGAGGAAGAGCAGCACCAGCCGCGCCTCGGCCTCGTCGAGCTCGCGCATGCGGGTGCCCACCACGAGCACGGACCCCTCGCCGGGCACGGAGACGGCGGTGGCCTGCCACCGCACGCGCCCCTGCCCGCGGACCTCCAGGCTGCCGCTGGCCGAGCCGGACGCCCGCGCCTGCGCGAGGTCGGCCGCCGGGAGGAAGGCCGCCTCCGAGGGGCGCCCACCGGGGGAGTCCGCCGGTGCGGTCGCGGCCGCCCCGGAGCTGCCGGGCTGCGCCTCGCGGTCCAGGGAGCGGGCGTCCTGCGAGGCCTCCACGAGGTCGTCGCGGGCGTCGACCAGCTCCGCGAGCCCGTCCTGGCGGACGACCCCGACGTCGCCGCGTCCGAGGGCCTGCTGGAGCACCGAGGTGCGCGTGGCCAGCGCGGAGTCGACGGCGGCGTCGAACTGGCGGTCGGTGGCCAGCGCCAGCAGCCCGACGGCCGCGGCGATGACGACGGCGACCGCGGCGGCGAACAGCACCGCCAGGCGGGCCCGCAGCGCGGCGGGGAGGAGCTTCACGACGCGCCGGGGCCGGTTCACCGCTTCGTCATCCTGCACGGGGCACTCTCTTCCCAGACCCTGCATGACAGGGCGTTCAGCGACCTCCCAGGAAAGGAGGTGCGGGACGCCTCCCCGGGAGCCCGGGGCCACCGAGAGGACACCATGACACCGCGTCAGCGCGAGCGGGTGCCCTCGTGAGGGTGCTCGTCGTCGAGGACGACGGCGCCATGGCCCGCCTGCTGCGGCGGGCGCTGGCCTCCGAGGGGTACGCGGTCGACGTCGTCGGCAACGGGACCGACGCGCTGTGGTCGGGCACCGAGAACGACTACGACGTCGTGGTCCTCGACGCGATGATCCCGGCCCCCGACGGCTTCGAGGTGGCCCGCCAGCTGCGCGAGCGCGGCCGCTGGGCCCCCGTGCTCATGCTGACCGCCCGCGGCGACGTCTCCGACCGGGTGCGCGGCCTCGACGCCGGCGCCGACGACTACCTCACCAAGCCCTTCGCCCTCGACGAGCTCTTCGCCCGCGTCCGGTCCCTGGTGCGCCGCGGCGCCGTGCCGCGTCCCGCGGTGATGCGCGTCGGCGACCTCCTGCTCGACCCCAGCAGCCGCCGCGTCGAGCGCGGCGGCGTGCCGGTCGACCTGACCAGCAAGGAGTTCGCCCTGCTCGCGGAGTTCATGCGCCACCCGGGCCGCGTGCTGTCGCGGGCGCACCTCATCGACCACGTCTGGGACTCCGCCTACGACGGCGCCTCGAACGTCGTCGAGGTCCACGTCCGCCGGCTCCGGGAGAAGGTCGACCGCCCCTTCGGCGTCGAGACCATCCGCACCTCGCGCGGCGCCGGGTACCTGCTCCACGCCGACGGCGAGCTCGGCGCCGCTGACGGGCACGAGGAGACCGCGCCGTGAGCGGCCGCAGCACCGCCCTGCGGGCCGCCGGCGCGCTCGCGGCCGCCGCTGCGGTCGGTCACGCGGGCCCCGCCGTCCTGGGCCGCGGCGGCTGGCGCCGGCACGCCGCCCCCGGCCTGCTGGGCGTCGGCGCCCCCGGCGGCGTGGCGCTCACCTTCGACGACGGGCCCCACCCCGAGGGGACCCCCGCCGTCCGGCGGGCCCTGGACGACCTCGGCGTCCGCGCCACCTTCTTCGTGCTCGGCAGCCAGGTGCGCCGCCACCCCGGCGCCGTCGCCTCCCTGCTCGCCGACGGCCACGAGGTGGCCCTGCACGGGTTCGAGCACCGCAACCACCTCTCCCGCACCGCGCCGGCCCTCACCGCCGACCTGCGCCGGGCCCGCGCCGCCGTGCTGGCCGACGCCGTGGCCGCCGACGTCGGCCAGGAGCCCCACGAGGTGGCCCGCTGGCTGCGCTTCACGCGGCCGCCCTACGGCGCCGTCTCCGGCGGCACCCTGTGGGCCGCCCACCGCCTGGGGCTGCGTCCGGTGCTCTGGACGGCGTGGGGCCGCGACTGGCTCGCCCGCGCCCCCGACCAGGTGGCCGGCACCGTGCTGGCCGACCTGCTGCGCGACGCCCCCGGTCCGACCGGGGGCGGCGGCACCGTGCTCCTGCACGACTCCGACTGCACCTCGGTGCCCGGCTCGTGGCGCGCCACGGCCGCCGCGCTGCCCCGCATCGTCGAGGCCGTCCGCGAGCGCGGCTGGGAGGTCCGGCGCCTGGCCGAGCACCTCGACGGCGCCCGCCCGTCCAGCGCTCCGGCGACCGACGGGGACCGCAGCCCGAGCGCTCCGACCACCGGCGGGGGAGACCGGTGAGGCCCGACATCGCCCTGGCGCTCGCGTCGGCGGCGTGCTTCGCGGCCTCCACCGTGGCCCAGCACCGCGCCGCCGTCCAGCACGGCACGACCACGTCCGTCGACGGCTCGACCGGCTCCCGCGGCCCCTTCGCGCTGCTGGCGCGGCTGGTGCGCAGCCCCCTGTGGCTCGTGGGGCTCGTCCTCGCCGTGGCGGCCCTCGCGCTGCAGGCCCTGGCCCTGCACAGCGGCGCGCTCGTCGTCGTGCAGCCGATCCTGCTGCTGGGCCTGCTGCTCGCCCTGCCGATCTCCGACGCCCTCGCGCGCCGCCGGCCGCGGCGGGCCGAGCTGCTCGCCGCGCTCGCCGTCCTCGTGGGCCTGGGCCTGTTCCTCTTCGCCGCGGACCCCGACCTCGGCCGCCGGCTGGCCCCGCCCGGGGAGCTGTACTGGGCCGCGGGCGGCTGGACGGCGGCGGCGCTGCTGGCGGCGGTCCTCGGCGAGACCGTGCTGCGGCGCTGGAAGGCGCTGCTGCTCGGGCTGTCCGGAGGGGCGCTCATCGGGGTCTCCAGCGCCCTGCTGAAGCAGGTCGTCGGGCTGGTCGACCGCGACCCGGCCTCCGCGCTGCTCGACCCGGCCACCCTGGGCGCCGTGGTGACCGGCGTGCTGGGCCTCGTGGCCACGCAGGCGGGGTACGCCGCCGGGGTCCTGTCGGCCTCCCAGCCCGCCCACTCCATCGCCGAGCCGGCGGTGGCCGCGGCGATCGGGGCCACCGCGTTCGCCGAGCACCTCGCCACGGGCGCGCTGCCGGTGGCCGGGCAGGTGGCCGGGGCGCTGCTCATGGCGGCCGGGGTCATCGCCATCGCCCTGGTGGTGCCCGACCTCGACCACCCGACCTCCCCCGGCGACGGCCCGCGGCTGCAGGGGGTGGGCTGATGCTCCCGGTCGTCCTCGCCCTGTGCGCCGCGGCGTTCTTCGCCTCCTCGACGGTCGTGCAGCACCGCTCGGCCGCCACGGCCCCCGCGGGCAGCGCCACCGGCGTCCGCCTCGTGCTCGTGCTGCTGCGCCAGCCCCTGTGGCTGGCCGGCCTGGCGCTCGGGCTGGTCGGGGGCGGGCTGCAGGCCCTGGCGGTCTCCCAGGGCGCCCTGCTGGTGGTCCAGCCGCTGCTCGTCACGGGCCTGCTGATCGCGCTGCCGCTGTCGGTGGTCCTGGAGCACCGCCGTCCGGCCCGGGCCGAGTGGGGCTGGGCGGTGGCCGTCGTCGCCGGGCTGGCCCTCTTCCTCACCGCGGCCCGTCCGGGCAGCGGCGCGGACACCGCCGTCGAGGGCGCCCTGAAGACGGGCGTGCTCGTCGCGGTCGGCACGTCGGCGCTGGCCGCCGGCCTGTCGACGGCGCGCGGCGGCCGGTACCGGGCGCTGCTCCTCGGCCTGGGCGGGGGCTGCGCCCTGGGCGCGGCCGGCGGGCTGCTCAAGGAGGTGACCGGGCGCCTGGACACCGGCGGCCTCGCGGCCGCGCTGTCCTGGCCGCTGCTGGCCCTCGCCCTGGTCGGTGCGACCGGCGTCGTGCTGAACCAGTCGAGCTACCGCGTGGGCGTCCTGACGGCCTCCCAGCCCGCCATCACCATCGCCGAGCCGGTGACCGCGGCGAGCCTCGGCGCCTGGGCCTTCGGCGAGCGCCTCTCGGACCACCCGCTCGCGCTCGTGCTGCAGGTCCTCGGGCTGGCCCTCATGGTCACCGCCGTCATCCAGCTGTCCCGGCTCACCGCCGGCGAGGACCCCACGGGCGCCGACGCCCCCACCGCCGGCGCCACCGCCGGCGCCACCGCCGGCCCCCACGACCCCACCGACTCGAGAGCAGCGGTCGGACGACCCCCTGAGGAGGAGCTGTGCTGAAGCCCGAGGGACGTGGACCCGGAGCACCGGCCGACGCCGCGGAGGAGCCCGCGCCCTGGGCCAGCGTGCTCGTCGTGTCGGGCAGCGTCGGCGCGGGCCACGACGGCGCCGCGCACGAGCTCGCGCGCCGCCTGCGCGCGCTCGGCGTGCACGTCGACGTCGAGGACCACCTCAGCGCGCTCGTCCCCGGTGCGGCGCTCTTCCTGCGGCAGGGCTACACCCAGAGCGTCGGCCGGGTCCCGGCCCTGTTCGAGTGGCTCTTCGGCGTCCTGGAGGACTCCCCGTTCTGGCGCTTCCTGCTGGCGCTGCTGTGCCGCACCAGCGGCCGGCGGATGCTCCGCTGGGCGCGCCGCCGCCCCTACTCCCTCGTGGTGTCGACCTACCCCCTGGCCAGCCAGGAGCTGGGCCGGCTGCGCGAGGCCGGGCGCCTGCGCGTGCCCGTCGTGACCTACCTGTGCGACCCGGCCGCCCACCGCTCCTGGATCCACTCCGGCGTCGACCACCACTGGACCGTCACCGGGGCCACGGCCCGCCAGGGCCTGCGCGACTACGGCGTGCCGATGACGGCCGTCGGCCCGCTGGTGCCCGAGCGCTTCACGCAGGTCCCCGCCGCGCGGGGCGCCGAGCTGCGCCGCGAGCTGGGCATCGACCCGTCCCGCAAGGTGGCGCTGCTGGTCGCCGGGTCCCTCGGCCTGGGCGACGTCGAGGAGAGCGCCGCGCGCGTGGGGGAGGCCGGACTGGTGCCCATGGTCCTGTGCGGCCGCAACGAGGACCTGCGCGCCCGCGTGGCCGCCGTCCCCGGCGCCGTCGCCCTGGGGTGGCGCAGCGACGTGCACGAGCTGCTCAGCGTCGCCGACGTCCTGGTGCAGAACGCCGGTGGCCTCTCCTACACGGAGGCGCTCGTGGCGGGCCTGCCCGCCGTCAGCTACAGGTGCATCCCGGGGCACGGACGCGCGAACGCCGCCGTGCTCGAGGGCGCGCGGCTGGCCCCGTGGGCCCGCACCGACGCCGAGCTGGCCCCGGCGCTGCGCACCGCGCTGGCCCGCGGCCGGCAGCGCCCGGACCTCGGCTGCCCCGCCGAGGCCGTGCTCGGCCTGCTCGTCCCCTCCGACAGCGCGCTGTCGACGGCCGACCTGATCGACCTCACCGCTCCCCGTCGGCGCGACCGCGTGCTCGCCCCCCTGCGCGCCACGCGGCCGCTGCGCCCCGGCCGGGTGGCCCGCGCCGCGCTCGTGTCGGCGCTGCTCGCCCCGGTGCTGGCGCGGCGCAGCGGCTGACGCACCGGCCCCGGTGGGCGGGGCCCGGACGGCGCGTCCGGGCCCCGCCCCGCCTCAGCGCTGGGAGGCGGTGAGGGCGGCGTCGAGGTCGGCCCAGAGGTCCTCGACACCCTCGACGCCGACCGACAGGCGCAGCAGCTCCTCCGGGACCACCACCGGCTCCAGCGGGTGCCGGCGGCGCCGCTCGACGAGCGACTCCACCCCGCCGAGGCTCGTGGCCGGCAGCCACAGGCGCACGCCGTCCTGCACGGCCGTGGCGGCGGCGGCCCCGCCGCGCACCTCGACGGAGACGACCGACCCGAAGCCCCGCATCTGGGCCTTCGCGCGCTCGTGGCCCGGGTCCGACGGCAGCGACGGGTGGCGCACCCTCGCGACCGCCGCGTGGGTGCTCAGGCGGCGGGCCAGCTCGGCGGCGCTGGCCTGGGAGCGCTCCACGCGCAGGTGCAGCGTGCGCACGCCGCGCAGCGCCAGCCAGGCCTCGAAGGGGCCGGGGATGCTCCCGGCGAGGGTGCGGTGGCGGGTCAGCTCCGCGAGCAGCTCCGGGTCGCGGGCGACCACGGCGCCCAGCACGACGTCGGAGTGCCCGGCGAGGTACTTCGTCACCGAGTGGACGACGACGTCGGCGCCGAGCTCCAGCGGCTGCTGCACCAGCGGCGTGGCGAAGGTGTTGTCGACGGCGGTGCGCACCCCGGCGGCGCGGGCGGCGGCGCACAGCGCGGGCAGGTCGGCCACCTCCAGCAGCGGGTTGGTGGGCGACTCCAGCCACAGCAGGTCTCCTGGGGAGGTGCCCTCCAGGGCGGCCTCGACGGCGGCGGTGTCGGCGGGCTGCACGCGGCGCTGGCGCAGGCGGCCCTTCGCCTCCAGGTGGTCGAGCAGCCCCAGGGTGGTGTTGTAGGCGCCCTCGGGGGCGATGACCAGGCCCCCGACCGGCACCTGCTCGAGCACCGCGCTGACCGCCGCCATGCCGGAGGCGAAGGCCCGCGCCCCGCCGCCGGAGGCCGGCTGCGCGGCCTCCAGGAGGGCGAGCACCTCCTCCAGCGCCTCCCAGGTGGGGTTGGCGAAGCGCGCGTACCCGCGGGCCCCCGGCGCGGTGCTGGCCACGAAGGTGGACGTCAGCTCCAGCGCGGGGTTCACGGGGGCGTCGGGGGTGCGGGGCGGCCGGCCGGCCGCCACGGCCAGCGTCTCGGGGGACCAGGAGGAGTCGTCGTGCACGGTCCGACGGTAGGGCGGGGGTGCGACGCCCGGCGGGCTAGGGTCGCAGACCGTGGCAGAACCCTCCTCCGGTCGCCGTCCGCGGGTCGCCGTCGTCTTCGGCGGCCGCTCCAGCGAGCACGCCATCAGCTGCGCCACCGCCGCCGGGGTGCTCGCGGCCCTCGACCGCTCGCAGTGGGACGTGGTGCCCGTCGGCATCACCCCCACCGGCCGGTGGGTCCTCGCCTCCGACGACCCGGCCCGCTGGGCCCTGCCCGAGAGCGGCCCGCTGCCCGAGGTCGGCCGCGACGAGGGCCCCGGCGTCCTGGTGCCGGTCGCCACCGACGACCGCGCCCTGCAGGCCAGCGAGCCGGGGCACCCCCTGCGCGAGCTGGGTGACGTCGACGTCGTCCTGCCGCTGCTGCACGGGCCCTACGGCGAGGACGGCACGCTCCAGGGGATGCTCGAGCTGGGCGACGTCCGCTACGCCGGCTCGGGGGTGCTCGCGTCGGCGCTGTCGATGGACAAGGCGTTCACCCGCACCGTCCTCGCGGCCGCCGGCCTCCCGGTCGGCGCGTGGACCACGCTGCTGCCGGGGCAGTGGGAGCACGACCGCGCCACCTGCGAGGAGCGCGTGGCCGCGCTCGGGTGGCCCGTCTTCGTGAAGCCCGCGCGCGCCGGGTCGAGCATGGGGGTCTCGCGCGTCGACGGCCCCGAGGGACTGGCCGCCGCCGTCGAGCTCGCCGCGTCCCACGACCCCAAGGTGGTCGTCGAGGCCGCCGCCGAGTCTCCTCGCGAGGTCGAGGTCGGAGTGCTGGAGGAGCTCGTCGAGGGCGCTGGCGGAGTGCGCGCGGTGCCCCGGGCGTCGGTGTGCGGCGAGATCGTCGTCGGCGCCGGGCGCGCGTTCTACGACTTCGAGGCGAAGTACCTCGACAGCGGCGCCGTGCGCCTCGACTGCCCGGCCGACCTGCCCGACGACGTCGCCCAGCGGGCCCGCGAGCTGGCGCTGCAGGTGTTCACGGCGGTGGGCGCCGAGGGCCTGGCGCGGGTCGACCTCTTCCTCACACCCAGCGGAGAGCTGCTCGTCAACGAGGTGAACACGATGCCGGGCTTCACCGCGTCGTCGATGTTCCCGCGGCTGTGGGCCTCCACGGGTCTGGACTACCCCGCCCTGCTCGACAGGGTGCTGCGCCTGGCGCTGGCCAGGCCCACCGGCCTGCGCTGAGGCCGCTCAGGAGCAGGTGCGGTCCTGGGGGAGCAGGGCGACGGCGGGCCCCACGTCCAGCGGCGCCGAGCTGGTGACCGCCTCGTCGGCGGGCATCACGAGGGCCACCGCGGGGGTGCGGCCGTAGGTGGTCCAGGTGACGCGCCCGTCGTGCGGCTCTGCGGGGATCCAGTCGACCTGGGCGCCGGCGTCCCCCACGGCCTGGCAGCCACCGGCGGTCTGGAGGGCGTCGAGCGGCTCCACGCCGCAGCGCAGCACCACGACCTCGCCGCCCGCGCCGCCCGACCACGCAGCGGCCCCCTGGGCGGTGGTCTCGCGGCGGTCGAGCCCGGCGACGCCGTCGGGCAGGGCGGTGTAGACCTCGGCGCAGGCCTTCGACCACCCCTGGGGGGCGGCCTCGACGGCGACGGCGCGGGAGCACCCGGACAGCGCCGGGGCCAGGGCGAGGGACACCAGGGCGGCGGCGGGTGCGAGCGCGCGGCGGCGGGGGAGCACGCCCCCATCCAGCCACACGCGTCCGCCCGGGGTCACTCGCGCATCACGGTGCAGGTGACGGTCCTCACGATGCCCGGCACCACGGAGATCCTCCCGACCACGAGGGCGCCGAGGTCGTCGAGGGGACGGGTCCCCACGTGCACGACGACGTCGTAGGGCCCGGTGACGGCGTGGGCGGACAGCACGCCGTCGAGGTCGCCGAGCTGCCGGGCGACCTGGTCGGCACGGCCGACCTCGGTCTGCACCAGCACGTAGGCCTCGACCACGCCCACACCTCCGCTCGGGGACGGACGACAGCGCTCGGACCCGGGGCGAGGGCAGCGCTGCCCGTCCAGGTCACGAAAACGTAACGACCTCACCACGGTACCGTCCGCCTGTGGTGAGCGGGCGTCCTGGCGGCGACTCCGTGGGTCGGGCCGGCGAGGCGCGCGTGCTCGCCCGCCTCCTGCCCCTCCTCGGTGCCGGCCCCGCTGCGCTGCTGGGCCCCGGTGACGACGCCGCCGTCGTCGCCGCCCCCGACCGCCGCGTCGTCGCGACGACCGACCTGCTCGTGGAGGGCCGCGACTTCCGCACCGACTGGTCCTCCGGGTCCGACGTCGGCGCCAAGGCCGCCGTGCAGAACCTCGCCGACGTCGCCGCGATGGGCGCGGTGCCCACCGGGCTCCTGCTCACCCTCGGCGCTCCGCCGGAGACGCCCGTGGCCTGGCTGGAGGACCTCGCCCGCGGGGTCGCGGCGGCCTGCGAGGTGCACGGCACCGGCGTCGTCGGCGGAGACCTCTCCGGCGCCTCGGAGCTGCTGGTCTCCATCACGGCCCTCGGCGACCTCCAGGGCCGCGCCCCCGTGCTGCGCAGCGGCGCCCGCCCCGGTGACGTGCTGGCGCTCGCCGGGTCCGTGGGGCGCTCGGCGGCCGGGCTCGCGCTGCTGCTCGCCGGGGGGCCCGAGCTGGCCTCGCGCACGGCCCCGGAGCTGCTCGCCGCGCACCGCACCCCCGACCCGCCGCTCGCGGCCGGGCCCGCCGCGGCGCTGGCGGGGGCGACGGCGATGCTCGACGTCAGCGACGGCCTGGGCGTCGACGGCGCGCGCCTGGCCGCGGCCTCACGGGTGCACCTCGACCTCGACGCGAGCTGGGAGGACGAGCACGTCCTCGACCTGCTGCACGCCGCCCGCGCCCTGGTGGGCCTGCGCGAGGAGCAGGGTCCGGCGCGGTCGTGGGTGCGCGGCGGCGGGGAGGACCACGCCCTGCTGGCGACCTTCCCGCCGGAGGTGGCGCGGGCCGGGCTGCCGGCGCCCTTCGTGGTGATCGGCCACGTGCTGCCCGAGCGCACCGGCTGGCCCGCGGTGACCATCGGCGGCAACGAGCAGGTCAGGGGCGGCTGGGACGTCTACGCCTGACGCGCCCGGCCCGCTGCGACCGGGCTGCGGCACGGGCTGCGGAGGGGCCCGGACGCAGCAGCGCCCGCCGGGCCGGAGCCGGGCGGGCGCTGCTGGAGGACGCTGGTGTCAGCGGGTGACCTTGCCGGCCTTCAGGCAGGAGGTGCACACGTTGACGCGCTTGGGCGTGACGCCGTTGACCATGGTGCGCACGCGCTGGATGTTCGGGTCGAAGCGGCGCTTGGTGCGGCGGTGGGAGTGGGAGATGGCGTGGCCGAACCCAGGGCCCTTGCCGCAGACGTCGCAGGTGGCAGCCACAGCTCTACTCCAGTGCTCTCGACAGATGATCTCGTGGGCCGGGTCGGGACTAGGCAGCACGACACTGCGCAGGACCCGGCGATCGCCCAAGACTAGCCGAGGCTCGAGGCTGCTGACGACACCGGCGGTCTGTCGGTGCTCCCTGGCAGGCTGGCGCGCGTGTCCCGCCTGTCGACACCCCTGACCCGCGAGCTGGGGGAGCGCACCGCCAAGGTCATCGCCGAGACGCACGGCGCGACCACCGTCGGAGAGCTCGTCCACCTCTTCCCGCGCCGCTACTACCGCCGCGGCGAGCTGACGCGCCTGGGCCAGCTGGTCGAGGGCGAGGACGCCACCGTCGTCGCCGAGGTGGTGCGCACCAGCACCCGGCCGCTGCGCCAGCGCGGCGGGATGATGGTCGAGGTGGTCGTCACCGACGGCGAGAGCGAGCTGTCGCTGGCCTTCTTCGGGCGCACCAACCAGGTCGGCTACCACCAGAGCCGCCTGAAGTGGGGCCGCGTGGCGATGTTCTCCGGCAAGGTCAACACCTACCGCGACCGGCTGCAGCTGGTGCACCCCGACTACGAGCTGCTCCCCGGAGACCTCGACACGGTGATGGCCACCGACGAGGACGCGCTGCGCGCCCGCGCCGACGAGGTCGTCGTGGTCTACCCGGCCTTCAAGAAGCTCCCCAGCTGGAAGACGCAGAAGGCCGTCGCCACCGTGCTGGACACGCTCGTCCCCGAGGACGTGCCCGACGTCCTGCCCTCCGGCGTGCGCGAGCTGGAGCAGGTGCCGAGCAAGCTCGACGCCCTGCTCCTGCTGCACCGCCCCACCGACCTCGAGCAGCCGCCCAGGGGCCTGCGCCACTTCGAGCTCGAGGAGGCCTACGTCACGCAGGTCGCCCTGGCCCGCCGGCGCGCGGCCCTCGCCGTCCTGCCCGCCAGCCCCTACCCGCCCCGCGAGGGCGGCGCGCTCTCGGCCTTCGACGCCTCGCTGCCGTTCACCCTCACCGAGGGCCAGCGCGACGTCGGCGCGGCGCTGACCGCCGACCTGTCGCGCACCTCCCCGATGAACCGGCTGCTGCAGGGCGAGGTCGGCTCCGGCAAGACGGTCGTGGCCCTGCGGGCGATGCTCCAGGTGGTCGACGCCGGCGCCCAGTGCGCGCTGCTCGCGCCCACCGAGGTGCTCGCCCAGCAGCACGTCCGCTCCCTGACCCGGATGCTGGGCGACCTCGCCGCCGACGGCCTGCTCGGCGGGCCCGCCGGCAGCGGCCCGCAGGTGCAGGTGCGCCTCCTCACGGGGTCGATGTCGACGGCGGAGCGCCGCGCGGCCCTGCTCGACGTCGCCAGCGGCGACGCGGGGATCGTCATCGGCACCCACGCGCTCCTGCAGGACCGGGTCGACTTCTACGACCTGGGCCTCGTCGTGGTCGACGAGCAGCACCGCTTCGGCGTGGAGCAGCGCGACGCCCTGCGCGCCAAGTCGGGCACCCCGCCGCACGTGCTGGTCATGACGGCCACGCCCATCCCGCGCACGGTGGCGATGACCGTCTTCGGAGACCTCGAGGTCTCCACCCTCACCGAGCTGCCCGCCGGCCGGCAGGGCATCACCACGGCCGTCGTCCCCGACTGGCGCGCCAACTACGTCGACAGGTGCTGGCAGCGCGTGCGCGAGGCCGCCGACGCGGGCCACCAGGTCTACGTCGTGTGCCCCCGCATCGGTGACGGGTCCGCGGAGGACGACGACGGCGTGCTGTCGGCCCCCGACCCCGGGGAGGAGCTCGGTCGGCACCCCACCGACCCGGGCGACCCCGACGGCCCCGGCGGTCCGCCCGGCGACCCGCGCCGCCCCCCGCGGGCCCTGTACGAGGTGCTCGAGGAGCTGCGCGCCCGCCCCGAGCTGGCGGGCCTGCGCCTGGGCGTGCTCCACGGGCGCCTGCGCCCCGACGACAAGGACGCCGCCATGCGCGCCTTCGCCGCCGGCGAGACCGACGTGCTGGTGGCCACCACCGTCGTGGAGGTCGGGGTCGACGTGCCCGGCGCCACCGTCATGGTCGTCGTCGACGCCGAGCGCTTCGGCCTGTCGCAGCTGCACCAGCTCCGCGGCCGCGTCGGGCGGGGGGCCCACGCCGGGCTGTGCCTGCTCATGACCGGCGCCCAGGACGGCGACCCGGGCCTGGAGCGGCTCACGCAGTTCGCCGCCACGTCCGACGGGTTCGCCGTGGCCGACCTCGACCTGGCCTCCCGGCGCGAGGGCGACGTGCTCGGCGCGGCGCAGTCGGGCCGCAACAACTCCTCGCTGCGCTACCTCAAGGTCCTCGGCAACGAGGACCTCATCACCCGCGCCCGCCGCTACGCCTCCGACCTGGTCGCCTTCGACCCCGAGCTCACCGACGCCCCGCGGGTGCGCGCCGCGCTGGAGGCGCTGGAGGCCAAGGAGGCCTTCGTCGAGCGCGGCTGACGCTCCTGCGCGTCCCCTGCCCAGCGCGGTCGGCGGTCTACCATGGCCCCGACACGAGCTCAGGGCACCGTGCGACCTGTGGTGGGGAGGCGCACACGTCCCTGGGAGCACCTCTGATGACGTCCACCACCACCCCCGCCGGCACCCCGGCCGGCACCGGAACGGGCCTCGCGGGGGCGCTCGCCCCCTTCGCCGAGCTGCGCCGCGCCGCGGGCACGCCGTACCTGGTCACCTCGTTCCTGGCGCGCCTGCCCATCACGGTGGTCCCGGTCTCGGTGCTCGCCGCGGTCACCGCCGGCACCGGATCCGTCGCCGTGGGCGGTCTGGCCGCTGCCGCCGCGGCGGTCGGCGAGGCCGTGGGCGGTCCGGGGCTCGGCGCCCTGGCCGACCGGCTCTCGCAGTCCGGGGGGCAGCGGCCCGTCCTGCTCGTCGCCGCCGCCGTCCACGTCGCCGCGCTGGTCGGCATCGCCCTCGGGGCCGCGAGCCTGCCCGTGCCGGCGCTGCTCGCGGTCACCCTCCTCGCCGGGCTCGCCCTCCCGCCCGTCGGCGCCTTCTCCCGCGCCCGGTGGATGCGCCGCACCCCGCAGCTCGTCCCCACCGCGATGGCCGCGGAGAGCGCCGCCGACGAGGTCGCCTACGTCATGGGCCCGGCGCTCGCGGGCCTCGTCGCGCTCGCCGGCTCGACCACGTGGAGCCTGTGGGTGGCCGCGGGCCTCGTGGCCGTCGCGGTCCCGGCCTTCGCGCTGCACCCCAGCGCGGTCTGGTCGGGCCCCGCCGCCACCGCTGCCGGGCCCGCTGCCGGGCCCGCTGCTGGGCCCGGTGCTGGGCCCGCGGCTGGGGCGTCCGCCGGGTCCGGCGCGGCCCGACCGCGCGGAGGCGCCGGGCAGCTGGTGCGCGCCCTCGCCGTCGTCCTGGCCGGGGCCGCGGCCATGGGCCTGTTCTTCGGCGGCGGCAACACCGCGCTGACCGCCGCGGCGCAGGAGGCCGGGCAGGTCGGCGCCGGAGGGCTCCTCGTCGCGGCGATGGCCGTGGGGTCCGCCTTCACGGCGGTCGCGATGGTCGCGGTGCCGGCGTCGGTGAGCCTCGCGCGCAGGCTCGGCCTGTCGTCGGCGGTGCTGCTGGTCGGCGTGGGGGCGATGGCGCTGTCGCTGGCCCTGACCCCCTCGCTGCTGGTGCTGGGGGCCACCACCGTGGTCGCCGGCCTGGCGATCGGCCCGGCGATGGTCACCATCACCTCCATGGCGGCCGAGCGCGCGCCGCAGGGCCGGGGGACCACCGCGATGACCCTGGTCGGCAGCGGCGTCGTGGTGGGCGTCGGCACGGGCGCGGCCGTCGCCGGGTGGCTCTCGGAGCAGCACGGCGCGCTGGCCGGCACGGCCGTGCTCGCCGCGGCCGGTGTCGCGCTGCTCGCCGTGGCGGTCGCCACCGCGCGGAGCCGGTCGTGACGCGCGTCATCTCCGGTGCCGCCGGCGGACGCCGCCTCGAGGTGCCCCGCGGCGCCACGCGCCCGACCTCCGACCGCGTCCGCGAGGCGCTGTTCTCCCGCCTGGAGCACGAGCGCGACCTCACCGGCGCCGTGGTGCTCGACCTCTTCGCCGGCTCCGGGGCCCTGGGCCTCGAGGCCGCGAGCCGCGGGGCCGGCAGGGTGGCCCTGGTCGACTCCGCGGCTGCCGCCGCCGCCTCGTGCCGCCGCAACGCCGCGGCCCTCGGCCTGCCCGGGGTGACCGTCCACGCCACCACGGCGGCCTCGTTCCTCGCCGCGGGGCCCGCCGCGCTGGGTGCGGCCGACGTCGTCCTGGTCGACCCGCCCTACGACCTCGCCGAGGACGCGCTCGCCGCGCTCCTCGCGGCCCTCGTGGAGCGCGGGTGGCTCGCGGCGCAGGCCCACGTGGTGGTCGAGCGCTCCTCCCGCACCCCGGAGCCGGGCTGGCCGCCGGGCCTGGAGCGCTACGAGGAGCGGCGCTACGGCGAGACCGTCCTGTGGTGGGCCGAGCCGAGCGTCGCGGCCGACGGCGCCGGCGGCACCTCCGAGCCTCCGGGGGACCGGCCGTAGGGTCGGCGCGTGCCCGAGACCGCGCCCGAGCGCGCGCCCACCCGGTGCGTCTGCCCCGGCTCCTTCGACCCGCCCACGCTGGGCCACCTCGACGTCGTCTCCCGCGCCGCCGCCCTCTTCGACGAGGTGGTCGTGGCGGTGCACGTCAACCCGGCCAAGTCGTCGCGGTGGAGCGCCTCCGAGCGCGTCGCGGCGATGGGGGAGGCCCTCTCCGAGGCCCTGGCCCCGTCCGACGCCGCCCGGGTCCGCGTCGAGGCCGTCGAGGGCGGCCTGCTGGTCGACCACGTGCGCGGGGTGGGCGCCACCGCCGTGGTGAAGGGCCTGCGCACGCCCGCCGACGTCACCCACGAGCAGCCGATGGCCCTGGTCAACCGCGACCTCGCCGGCGTGGAGACCGTCCTGCTGGTCGCCGACCCCCGCTGGGCCCACGTCTCCAGCTCCCTGGTGCGCCAGGTGCACGACCTCGGCGGCAGCGTCGAGCCCTACGTCCCGCCGGCCGTCCTGCGGCGGCTCGCCCGCCCCTGACGAGCCGGTTCGGGCTCACGGCCGGGACGGGGTAGGCTCACTCCTCGGTCTGGAGGCTGTCCGCCCTCGCTCCCTCGAGCGGGAGGTGCGCCCCGACCGCAGACCGACCTCTGAGGCAGAAGGACGATGGAACACCTCGACGTGCGCTCCCCGTACGTCGTCGACACCCGTGAGCTGGGTCGGCGGCCCGGGCTCTCGCGGCCCCTGCACCGCACGGTGCCGGCTCCGGCCGACCTCGGCACCGAGGTCATCGGCGTGCCCGAGGGGTCCGACCTGCGGCTCGAGCTGCTGCTCGAGTCCGTGGTCGAGGGGGTCCTGGTGTCCGGCACGGTTCACGGCGAGGCCGTGGGCGAGTGCGTCCGCTGCCTCGACCCGGTCGAGCGGTCGGTCGACGTGCGCGTCCAGGAGCTGTACGCCTACCCGGGTGCGGCGGCCGCCGACGACGAGGACCTGCAGGAGATGCAGGGAGACCTGCTCGACCTCGAGCCCGTCCTGCGCGACGCGGTCGTCCCCTCCCTGCCCTTCCAGCCGGTCTGCACCGTCGACTGCCCGGGCCTGTGCTCGCAGTGCGGCGTCCGCCTCGTCGACGACCCGCTGCACGACCACGACGACTCCGACCCCCGGTGGGCGGCGCTGCGACAGCTCGCTGCCAGCACCCCCACCGACGGAAGCACCAGCCAGAACACCACCGACGAGCGGCCCGCCGGGCCGGACAACCCGAGGAGCTGACCGTGGCGGTCCCGAAGCGCAAGATGTCCCGTTCGAACACCCGGCACCGCCGGTCGCAGTGGAAGGCCGCGCCCCTGACGCTGGTCGCCACCACCCGCGGCAGCGAGACCGAGTACTCCCTGCCCCACACCGCCCGCGTCGTCACCGACGCCGCTGGCACGCCCCTGTACCTCGAGTACAAGGGCCGCAAGGTCAAGGACCTCTGACGGCCCGGCGCCGTCGGCCCGCTGAGCCGCCGCGCGACCAGGTCCACGCCCGCCTCACCGAGCAGCTCGGTCTCGACGTCGAGACCGGGCTGCTCGAGCAGGCGCTCGTCCACCGCTCGTGGTCCTACGAGAACGGTGGGGTGGCGACCAACGAGCGCCTCGAGTTCCTCGGCGACGCCGTCCTCGGGCTCGTCGTGACCGACGAGCTGTACCACCGCCACCCCGACCTGCCCGAGGGCCGGCTCGCGAAGCTCCGCTCGGCGGTGGTCAACATGCGCGCCCTCGCCAGCGTGGCGCGCACCCTCGACCTCGGCTCCGCCGTGCGCCTGGGCCGCGGCGAGGAGGCCACCGGCGGCCGCGACAAGGACTCGATCCTCGCCGACACCACCGAGGCCGTCATCGGCGCCACGTACCTCTCGCACGGGCCTGACGCCGCCCGCGCGCTCGTGCTGCGCCTGGTCGCGCCCCTGCTCGCCCACAGCGAGGAGCTGGGCGCCGGCCTCGACTGGAAGACGTCCCTGCAGGAGCTCGGCGCCGCGCACGGCCTCGGGTCCGTCTCCTACGCCGTCACCGAGGACGGCCCCGACCACTCCAAGACCTTCACGGCGGTCGCGTCGTTCCCGGAGGCGCCCCGCGGGCCCGGCGTCGTGCCGCCGCCCTCGGGCCGCGGCTCCGGGCGCAGCAAGAAGGAGGCCGAGCAGACGGCGGCGGCCACCGCCTGGCGCCGCCTGCACGCCGAGCGCGGGGAGGCGCCCGCCGGGACGCGCGTCGAGACCGGTGCCTGAGCTCCCCGAGGTCGAGGTCGTCCGGCGCGGGCTGGCCCGCTGGACCACCGGCGCGCGCGTCGAGGCCGTCGAGGTGCTGCACCCGCGGCCGGTGCGCCGCCACGTCCAGGGACCGGCCGACCTCGTGGCGCGCCTGGTCGGCGTCCGCGTCGACGACGTCGTCCGCCGCGGCAAGTTCCTCTGGCTCGAGCTCGACTCCGGGGAGGCGCTGCTGGCCCACCTCGGCATGAGCGGCCAGCTGCTCCTGGAGCCCCCCGACGCCCCCGACGAGAAGCACCTGCGGGTCCGGCTGCGGCTGTCCGGTGACGCGCTCGAGGGGCGCGAGCTGCGCTTCGTCGACCAGCGCATGTTCGGCGGCCTGTCCGTCGTCGACCTCCTGCCCACCCCGGACGGCCTGCCCGGCGGCACCGGGGGGCTCGCGCCGGAGGTGCCCACCGCGGTGGGGGGCGACGGCGGCACCGCTGCGGCGCGGGGGCCCGTCGGCGTCCCGTCGAGCCCGCGCCTGCCCGAGGGCGTGGCCCACATCGCCCGCGACCCGTTCGACCCCCACCTCGACGAGGCGGCGCTGGTCGACAGGCTGCGCACGCGGCGCAGCGGGGTGAAGCGGTCCCTGCTCGACCAGGGGCTGCTCTCCGGCGTCGGCAACATCTACGCCGACGAGGCCCTGTGGCGGGCGCGCCTGCACGGCGAGCGACCGGCCTCCGGGCTCACCCGCCCGGGCGCCCGTGCGCTCCTCGGCCACGTCCGCGACGTGATGGCCGAGGCCCTCGCCGTCGGCGGCACGAGCTTCGACAGCCTCTACGTCGACGTGAACGGCGCCTCCGGGTACTTCGAGCGCGGGCTCGCGGTCTACGGGCGCGAGGGCCGGCCCTGCCCGCGGTGCGGGGCGCCGGTGCGGCGCGAGGCCTTCGCCAACCGCTCCTCGCACTCCTGCCCGGTCTGCCAGCCCCGCCCCCGGACCGTCCGCGCCTAGCCTGCCGGGGTGGCGCAGCTGGAGGCCGTGGTGAGCGGCGTGGTGCAGGGGGTCGGGTTCCGCTGGTGGGTCTCCCGCCGGTGCGAGCAGCTCGGGCTGGACGGGGCGGGGGAGAACCGCTCGGACGGCACCGTGCTGGTCACCGCGTCCGGGGGACCGGACGCGCTCAGCCGGCTGCTGGCCGACCTGCGCGAGGGCGGTGCCGGGCGGCCCGGCTCCGTCGAGGAGGTCCGGGCCACCTGGGGCGAGCAGCCGACCTGACCGCCCCCCCGGGCACCCTCCCGGACGGGGTCAGCCGCGCGCGGTGCGCAGCGCCGAGGTGCGGTCCTGCAGGTCCAGGACGACGGCGGGACCGCGGTGCAGGTCGACGTGGCGCAGCACGCACCCCCCGTGCGCGGTCCGCACGGCCACCGAGCCGGTCGGACCGTGGCGGTTCCACTCCACGGAGGTCACCTCGCCGAGCGGGATGCTGGTGCACTCGCCGCCGTCGCGGGGGTCCTGCGCCACGACCACGCGCGCGTCGGTGACGGCGAGCAGCCCCCGGCCGCCGTCGACGGCGCCCACGAGCAGCTCGCGCACCTCCTCGTCGGCGGGCACGTGCGCGTCGAGCGTGCGGTGCAGCGTGCGCCCGGTGAGCCACAGGTGCTCGCGGTCGCGCACGTCCAGCAGCTCGGGGTGCACCTGCTGGCGGGTGCGCGTTCCCAGCGATCCCAGGACAGCCATCGTCGTCCTCCTCCGGTCGTCTCGAAGGTCTCGGCCGGTCGGTCGGGGCCGCTGCCCATGCTGCTCCCGGGCGCCCGGCGGTTCCACCCGCGGACGGCCCCAGGGCCTGTGGAGGTGCTCCGCGGTCCCTGGGTGCCGCCTGGGAGGGTGGATCACGCCGTCCGGGCCCGGGCGTCGGGCCCGGCGGCTAGCGTCGCGGCGTGCACCTGAAGACGCTGGTCCTGAAGGGCTTCAAGTCCTTCGCGTCGGCGACGACCCTGCACCTGGAGCCCGGCATCACGTGCGTCGTGGGGCCCAACGGGTCGGGCAAGTCGAACGTCGTCGACGCCCTGGCCTGGGTGATGGGCGAGCAGGGCGCCCGCTCCCTGCGCGGCGGCACCATGCAGGACGTCATCTTCGCCGGCACCGCGAAGACCGCCGCGGGCGGCGGCCGGCCGCCCCTGGGCCGCGCCGAGGTGTCGCTCACCATCGACAACGCCGACGGCGCGCTGCCCTTCGCCGCCCCCGAGGTGACGATCACCCGCACCATGTTCCGCACCGGGGGCAGCGAGTACGCCATCAACGGCACCCCCGCCCGCCTGCTCGACGTCACCGAGCTGCTCTCCGACACCGGCATCGGGCGGGAGATGCACGTCATCGTCGGCCAGGGCCAGCTCGACGCCGTCCTCCACGCCACCCCCGAGGAGCGCCGCGGGTTCATCGAGGAGGCCGCGGGCGTCCTCAAGCACCGCAAGCGCAAGGAGAAGGCGCTCCGCAAGCTCGACGCGATGCAGGCGAACCTCGTCCGGCTGACCGACCTGTCCGCCGAGGTCCGGCGCCAGCTCGGTCCCCTGGCGCGCCAGGCCGACGTCGCCCGCCGCGCCCAGGTGGTCCAGGCCGACGCCCGCGACGCCCGCGCCCGCCTCCTCGCCGACGACGTCGCGCAGGCCGGGGCCGCGCTCGAGGCCGAGCTCGCCGACGAGGCCGTGGCCGCCGACCACCTCGCCCGCCTGGAGGAGCAGCTGGCCGCGGCGCGGGCCCGTCTGCACGCCGCCACGACCGCCGAGCGCACCGCGGCGCAGGTGCTCGCCCCGGCCGAGCAGGCGTGCCACGCCCTCGTCGCCCAGCGCGAGGGGCTGCGGGGCACCGCGGCCCTCGCGGCCGAGCGGGAGCGCTCGCTGCGCTCGCTCGCCGCCGCCCCGGTGGGCACCGGTCGCGACCCCGACGAGCTCGACGCGGCGGCCCAGCGGGCCCGCGAGGCCGAGCAGGCGCTGGCCGCGCAGGTGGTGGCCGCCCGGTCGGCGCTGCAGGCGGCCTCCGCCGCCGTCCGCGCGGCCGAGGCCGAGCAGGCCGCGCACGAGCGGGCGGTAGCCGCCGCCGCTCGTGAGGCCGCTGACCGCCGCGAGCGCCGCGCCCGGCTGGAGGGCGGAGCCGCCGCGGCGCGCGGCAGGCTCGAGGCGGCGCGGGCGGAGGCGGCGCGGGCGTCCGAGCAGCTCGCCGCGGCCCGGGAGCGCGACGACGCCGCGCAGCGCGCCCTGGCGCGGGCCGGGGGCTCCGGCGCGGCGGGGCCGACGGGCGCCGGCGGTGAGCCGGGCGCCGACCCCGTGGGGGAGGAGGCCGCTGCGGCCGCCTCGTCGCTGGCCGACGCCGAGGCGCGGCTCGGCGCCGCCCGGGCCGCGGAGCGGGCGGCCGAGCGCGACCGGGCCGGCGCCGCCGCGCGCCTGGAGGCCCTGGAGATGGGCCTGGCCGACCGCCGCGACGGCCCAGGGGTGCTGCTGGCCGCGGGGGCCCGGCTGCCCGGGGTGCTGGGCTCGCTCGCGGGCCTGCTGCGGGTGGAGCCGGGCGCGGAGGACGTGGTCACCGCCGCCCTGGGCGACCTCGCCGAGGCCGTGGCGGTGGAGTCCCTCGACGCCGCCGTCGACGCCCTGCGCCTGCTGCGCTCCGAGGGCGCGGGCCGCGCTGACCTGGTGGTCCTGTCCGGGAGCGCCGCGCAGACCGCCGCAGGAGCGCCCGACGGGTCGCGCCGCGCCCGCCGCGCGGCCCACGCCCCCGACGCTCCGACCGCTGCGAGCGGTGCGCCCGGCGACCGCGCCGCCGAGCTCGTCCGCGCGCTGGCGCGCGACCTGGAGGGCGTCGCCGGGGTCGAGGGGGCCCGCCCGGTCGCTGCGCTGGTCTCGGTGGACGGCGGTGTCGGCGGCGGTGTCGGCGGCGGGGGCGAGGGGGGTGGCCAGGACGGCGTCGGCCGGGCCGTGGCCGGGCTCCTCGCCGCGCACGTCGCCGTCCCGGGTCTGGCGCAGGCGCGTGCCCTCGTCGCCGCACGACCGTCCCTGGTGGCCGTCACCGAGGCGGGGGAGGTCCTGCGGGCGGGTGCGGCCCGGGGCGGCGCGGCCTCGGGCACCAGTCGCGTGCACGTGCAGGCCGCCGCCGACGCCGCCCGCGAGGCCCTCGCCGGCCTCGAGCGCAGCGGCGCCGCGGCGCGCGCCGAGCTCGCCGCGGCGCAGGAGGCCGCGGAGCGGGCGCGCGCCCGCCGTGACGCGGCCCTCGCCGACCTCTCCGCCCGCGACGCCGCCGCCGCGCAGGTGGCGCGCGTCGTGGGGGAGCGGACCGCCGCCGCCCGGGCCGCAGCGGCCGAGGTGCGCCGGGCCACCGAGGCGCTGGCCCGTGCGGACGCCTCGGCAGCGGCGCAGGCCCAGCGGCTGGAGGCGCTGCAGGGCGAGCTCGCCGCCGCCGAGGCGGCTGACAGCGCTGCGGCCCCCGCCGCAGGCGGGGACCCCGCGGCGGGTGGGGCGGACGAGACCGGCGCCGCCGAGCGCAGCCGCCTCCTGGCGGGGGCGTCCACCGCCGCGCGGGCCGCCGAGGTCGAGGCCCGGCTCGCGCTGCGCACCGCCGAGGAGCGCGACCGGGCCAGCAGCGGGCGCGCCGACGGCCTCGCCCGGGCCGCGCGCACCGAGCGCGCCGCGCGGGAGCGCGCGCTCGAGCAGGCGGCGCGCCACCGCGCGGCCCTCGCCGTCGCCGCCGCGGTCGGCGCGGGGGCGGCCACCGCCCTGGACGTCCTGGAGGAGGTGCTCGCCGGGGCGTCCCGCACGCGCGAGGAGGCCGCCGAGCAGCGCCGCGCCGCCGCCCAGGAGGTCGGCTCCGGGCGGGCCGGCGTCGACCGCCTGGCCGCCGAGGTGGCGGCGCTCACCGACGCGGCCCACCGCGAGGAGGTGGCGCGGGTCGAGCAGCGCGCGCTGCTCGACGCCCTGTGCGCCCGGGCACCGCAGGAGCTGGGCCTCGAGGCCGACGTCCTGGTGGCGGAGTTCGGGCCCGACCGCCTGGTGCCGACCTCCGCGGCGCCCCCGCCCGAGGGCGAGGAGGCCCCCTCCGGGGTCCCGTACGTGCGCGCTGAGCAGGAGGCGCGGCTCGCCCGCGCCGAGCGCGACCTCAAGCGCCTGGGCCGGGTGAACCCGCTGGCCCTGGAGGAGTTCTCCGCGCTGGAGGAGCGCTCGGCGTTCCTCACCGCCCAGCTGGACGACCTGCGCACCACCCGCGCCGACCTGCTCGAGATCGTGCGGACCGTCGACGAGCGGGTGCAGCAGGCCTTCGCGGAGGCCTTCGCCGACACCGCCGCCGCCTTCGAGCGGATCTTCCCGCGCCTGTTCCCGGGGGGTGAGGGGCGCCTGGTGCTCACCGACCCGTCCGACCTGCTCACCAGCGGCGTGGAGGTCGAGGCCCGCCCCGCGGGCAAGCGCGTCAAGCGGCTGAGCCTGCTCTCCGGCGGCGAGCGGTCGCTGACGGCCGTGGGGCTCCTCGTCGCGATCTTCACCGCGCGCCCGAGCCCATTCTACGTGCTCGACGAGGTCGAGGCGGCCCTGGACGACGCGAACCTGCGCCGCCTGCTGGCGGTGCTGGAGGAGCTGCGCGCCACCAGCCAGCTCATCGTCATCACCCACCAGGAGCGGACGATGGAGGTGGCCGACGCCCTCTACGGCATCACCATGCGCTCCGACGGGGTGACCACCGCCGTGGGCCAGCGGCTGAGGGAGCGCGCGCCCACCGCCTGAGCCGGGTCTGGGAGGCTGGGGGCGTGGAGACGCTCGAGCTCATCATCGGCGCCGTCGTGCTCGTCGGCGTCCTCGCCGCCGGCCTCGCGGTGGGGCTGGTGCGCCGCGGCCGCAGCGCCGCGGAGCGCACCCTGCGCCGCTCCGGCGGCGGGGACGACCGGCGCGACGAGGGCCTGCGGCCCGGCGTCGGCGACGACGCCGAGGAGCCGCGCGACAGCGCCACCCGCACGATCGACACCCTCCCCCCGCCGGACCTGCTCGGTGTCCCCGACGCGGTCGCCGTCCCGACCGAGCCGCTGCTGGAGCGCCCCGCGCCGGTCGCTGGCCGCCTGGTCCGCCTGCGCGAGCGCCTCGCCCGCTCCAACAGCGCCCTGGGTCGCGGCCTGCTGGCCCTCCTCTCGCGCGACACCATCGACGAGGAGACCTGGGAGGAGGTCGAGGACACCCTGCTCCTGGCCGACCTCGGCGTCGGCCCCGCCGGTGAGCTGGTCGACCGCCTGCGCTCCCGCGTCCGCACCCTGGGGGAGCGCGACCCGCAGCGCGTCAAGGGCATGCTCCGCGAGGAGCTGCTCGCCGTGGTCGACCCCGCGATGGACCGGACCCTGCGCGTCGAGCGCCCCGTCGAGGCCCCCGGGCACCCGGCCGTGGTGATGGTCGTCGGGGTCAACGGCACCGGCAAGACCACCACGGTCGGCAAGCTCGCCCGCGTGCTCGTCGCGCAGGACAAGGACGTCGTCCTCGGCGCCGCCGACACCTTCCGCGCCGCCGCCGCCGAGCAGCTGGCCACGTGGGGCGAGCGGGTGGGCGTGCCCACGGTGCGCTCCGACCGCGAGGGCGCCGACCCCGCCGCCGTCGCCTTCGACGCCGTCAGGACCGGCACCGAGCTGGAGGCCGACGTCGTCCTGGTCGACACCGCCGGGCGGCTGCAGAACAAGGCCGGGCTCATGGACGAGCTCGGCAAGGTCAAGCGCGTCATCGAGCGCAGCGGCCCGGTCAGCGAGGTGCTGCTGGTGCTCGACGCGACCACCGGCCAGAACGGCCTCAAGCAGGCCGCGGTGTTCTCGCAGGTGGTCGACGTCACCGGGATCGTGCTCACCAAGCTCGACGGCACCGCCAAGGGCGGCATCGTGGTCGCGGTGCAGCGCGAGCTGGGCGTGCCCGTGAAGCTCGTCGGGCTCGGCGAGGGCCCCGACGACCTCGCCCCGTTCGACCCCGAGGCCTTCGTGGACGCCATCCTCGGCTGACACCCGGCACGCGTCCGACGGCGCGGCGGCGCCCCTGAGGCCCTGACCAGGGCTCCTCACAGGCCCCCGGGGCTTCGCCGGGAGCGCGCGAAACACAGAGTTCACACCCGCGGGGGCGACGACACGGTGCGGTAACAGCGGGGGAACGCCGGGGAGACGGCGCAGGGGCACCTTCTTCTCAGCGCCCCCGCGACCGGGGGCTCGCGGCCGCCGGAGGACGGCGCCGCCCGAGGTACCCCGGCCCGCGGAGGGCCGCGCTCTCGCAGGAGGTAAGCCGATGGTCGACACCGGCGCGACCGCCTGGGTCCTGACCAGCGCCGCCCTGGTGCTGCTGATGACCCCCGGTCTCGCGCTCTTCTACGGCGGCATGGTCCGCCCGAAGAGCGTGCTGAACATGATGATGATGAGCTTCGGCGCCCTCGCGCTGATCGGCGTCCTCTGGGTCCTCTACGGCTACTCGATGGCCTTCGGCGACGACGTCGGCGGCGGCCTCCTCGGCGACCCGACCCAGTACCTGGGCCTGAAGGGCCTCATGGAGGACACCACCTCCGAGGCCGGCGGCCTGCCCGCCATGGCGTTCGTGGGCTTCCAGGCGGCCTTCGCCATCCTCACCGTGGCCCTCATCTCCGGCGCCATCGCCGACCGCGTGAAGTTCTCCACCTGGATGGTCTTCGCCGGCATCTGGGCGACGCTGGTCTACTTCCCCGTCGCGCACTGGGTCTTCGACTTCAGCAACGACGAGACCGGCCACGTCGGCGGCTGGATCGCCAACGGCATCGAGGCCGTCGACTTCGCGGGCGGCACCGCCGTCCACATCAACGCCGGCGTCGCCGGTCTGGTCCTCGCGATCATCATCGGCAAGCGCCGCGGCTTCGGCCGCGAGCCGATGCGCCCGCACAACCTGCCCCTGGTGATGCTCGGCGCCGGCCTGCTCTGGTTCGGCTGGTTCGGCTTCAACGCCGGCTCCGCCCTCGGCGCCAACAACACCGCCTCGGTGGTCTGGGTCAACACCCTGGTCGCCACCAGCGCCGCCATCCTCGGCTGGCTGCTGACCGAGCGCCTGCGCGACGGCCACGCCACCTCCCTGGGCGCCGCCTCCGGCGCCGTCGCCGGCCTGGTCGCGATCACCCCGGCCTGCTCGGCGCTCAACCCGATCGGCTCGATCGTGGTCGGGGCCCTCGCCGGCGTGCTCTGCGCCCTGGCCGTCGGCCTCAAGTACAAGTTCGGCTACGACGACTCGCTCGACGTCGTGGGCGTCCACCTGGTCGGCGGTCTCTGGGGCACCCTCGCCATCGGCTTCTTCGCCGTCGAGAACGCCCCCCAGGGCGCCAGCGGCCTCTTCGACGGCGGGGGCCTGGCGCTGCTGGGCACCCAGGCGGTCGGCGCCGGCGCGGTGCTGGCCTACTCCGCGGTGCTGACCGCGATCATCGGGTTCGCCCTCAAGGCCGTGATGGGCTGGCGCATCCCCGAGGAGGACGAGGTCTCGGGCATCGACCAGCACCAGCACGCCGAGTCCGGCTACGACCTCGTCGGCAGCTTCGGCGGCCACGGCCCCTCCGCCGGCCCGGTCGCCAGGTCCACCACCCGCACCTCCGAGGGAGCCCAGGCGTGAAGCTCATCACCGCGGTCATCAAGCCGCACAAGCTCGACGACGTGAAGAGCGCGCTGGAGTCCTTCGGCGTGCAGGGCATGACGGTCTCCGAGGCCAGCGGCTACGGCCGCCAGCGCGGTCACACCGAGGTCTACCGCGGTGCCGAGTACACCGTCGACATGGTGCCGAAGGTCCGCCTCGAGGTGCTGGTCGACGACCTCGACGCCACCGGCGTGGTGGAGGCGGTCGTCAAGGCCGCCGCCACCGGGCGCATCGGTGACGGCAAGGTCTGGGTGGTCCCCGTCGATGACGTCGTGCGCGTGCGCACCGGCGAGCACGGCGCCGACGCCCTCTGACCACGGGCTGACACCCTCCGGGCGGTGCCCCCGTCGCGTCCAGCGGCAGGGGCACCGCCCGTCCACTTCCCCCGCACCACCCGTCGAGAGGCCGAGACGTGACCGCTGCCGCCGTCCCCCGCAGGGACCTCCGCAGGGAGCGCCTCGCCCTCGCCGTGCGCGCCGGCCTGGACGACCGCACCCGCGGGCCCGAGCGCCGCGAGCGCCTGGCCGGGCTGGTCGACACGTGGCTGGACGACGTGTGGACCGACGCGCTCCTGTCCGACCCCGCGGGCCCCGCGACCGGTCCGGGTGCCGGTGGCGCTCCCACGGGCATCGCCCTGGCGGCGGTCGGCAGCCACGCCCGCCGCGACGCCGGTCCTGCGAGCGACCTCGACCTCGTGCTGCTGCACGACGGCCACCAGCTCGACCCCGCCGGCGTCGCAGCCCTGGCCGACCGGGTCTGGTACCCGATCTGGGACGCGGGGCTGCGCCTGGACCACTCCGTGCGCTCGCCCGCCCAGTGCCGCGAGGTCGCGGCCGCCGACGCGTCGGCCGCGGTGGGCCTGCTCGACCTGCGGCCGCTCGCCGGTGACGCCGCGATGGTGCTGCGCACGCGGGAGGCCGTCCGGGAGGACTGGCGCCGCACCGCCCGCAAGCGCCTGCCGGTGCTCCTGGAGGAGGTCGCCGCCCGGCACCGCCAGCAGGGCGAGCTGGCCTACCTGCTCGAGGGCGACCTGAAGGAGGCCCGCGGGGGCCTGCGCGACGTCGTGGTGCTGCGCGCCCTGGCGGCCAGCTGGGTCGCCGACGTGCCGCACCACGGCCTGGTCGACGAGGCCGCCGCCGTGCTGCTCGACGTCCGCGACGGGCTGCAGGCCGTGACCGGCCGCGCGGGCGACCGGCTGGTGCTGCCCGAGCAGGACGCCGTGGCCGCCGCCCTCGGGATGCCCGACGCCGACGTGCTCCTCGCCCGGGTGGCGGGCTCGGCGCGCGTCATCGCCCACGCCCTCGACCGCACCTCGCGGCGCGCCCGCGGGGCCATGACCTCCCGGCGGGGCCTGCGCCGCGCCCGGCCCCGGCTGCGGCCGCTGGGCGCCGACCTGGTGGAGCACGAGGACGAGCTCTGGCTCGGTGCGCAGGCCCGCCCGCAGAGCGACCCGGCGCTGGCGCTGCGGGCCGCCGCCACCGCTGCCCGCGCGGGCATCCCGCTCTCGCCGATCACCGCCGAGCACCTCGCCAGCGGCGGGGCGCCGCTGCCCGACCCCTGGCCCGCGCAGGCCAGGGAGGCGCTGGTCGACCTGCTCGGCACCGGCTCCGCCCAGGTCCCGGTCTGGGAGACGGCCGACCAGGCCGGTCTCGTGGTGCAGTGGTTCCCCGAGTGGGCCGGGGTGCGCAACCGCCCGCAGCGGACCGTGGTGCACCGGCACACCGTCGACCGCCACCTGGTGCAGACCGCGGTGGAGGCCGAGCCCCTGCGCTCCTCGGTCTCCCGGCCCGACCTGCTCCTGGTCACCGCCCTGCTGCACGACCTCGGCAAGACCGGGAACGGCGAGGAGCACTCCGCCAAGGGCGCCCCGCTCGCGGCGGGGGTGGCCCGCAGGATCGGCATGCCGGACGCCGACGCCGAGGTGGTGCACCGCCTCGTGCTGCACCACCTGACGCTGGTCGACCTGGCCACCCGCCGCGACCCCGACGACCCGCGCACCGTCGCCGAGCTGGTCGAGGCCGTCGACGGCCGCGAGGACGTGCTCGACCTGCTGCGCGCGCTGACCGAGGCCGACGGACGCGCCGCCGGGCCCGCCGCGTGGACGGCGTGGCGCGCCCGCCTGGTCGACGACCTGACCGCCCGCGCCCGTCGGGTGCTGCGGGGCCACGCGGCTCCCGGCCCGGCACCGCTCACCGACGAGGAGGCCGCGGCCGTCAGCGGCACCACCGCCGACGCCCAGCCGCGGATCTCGGTGACCGAGGTGGCGGGCCTGCACGCCGTCCACGTCGTCGCCCCCGACCGGCCGGGCCTCTTCGCCGACCAGGCGGGCCTGCTGGCCAGCCACCGCCTCTCCGTCCGCTCGGCGCTGGTGCGCACGGTGGGCGGCGTCGCCGTCGACACCTGGTGGGTGGAGGCCCCGGCGGGTCCGCCCGACCCCGCCGTGCTGCTCACCGGGCTGCGGCGCCTGGCCGCCGGCGACCAGGCCGTGCTGGAGCCGATGCGCCGCCGCGACGCCGGATGGCGCCCGGGCAGCTCCGCCGCGACGACGCGCGCCACCGCGCCGCCCCGCGTGCTGGTGCTGCCCGGTGCGTCGGGCGAGGCCACCGTGGTCGAGGTGAGGGCGCTGGACCGACCCGGGCTGCTCCACGCCGTGGGCTCGGAGCTGGCCGCGATCGGCGTGGAGATCCACAGCGCCCACGTCGCCACCTACGGCGGCCAGGCCGTCGACGTCCTCTACCTGGGGGAGCCCGGTGGCGGTGCGCTGGCCCCCGCCCGGGTGGGGGCCGCCGTCGGCGTCCTGGGGGCCGCCGCGCAGGTCGAGGACTGACGCGGCACTGACGCCCGACCGCGCCCGACCGCGCCGGTAGCCTGGGACCGTGTTCAGCTCCCTGTCCGACCGGCTCACCGCGACCTTCAAGGGCCTGCGCGGCAAGGGCCGGCTGAGCGAGGCCGACGTCGACGCGACGGTCCGCGAGATCCGCCGCGCCCTGCTCGAGGCCGACGTCGCCCTGCCCGTGGTGCGCGCCTTCACCGGCGCGGTGCGCGAGCGGGCCCTGTCGGCCGAGGTCTCCCAGGCGCTGAACCCCGCCCAGCAGATCGTCAAGATCGTCAACGAAGAGCTGGTCGGCGTCCTCGGCGGGCAGACCCGCCGGCTGCGGTTCGCCAAGAACCCGCCGACCGTGATCATGCTCGCGGGCCTCCAGGGAGCCGGCAAGACCACCCTGGCCGGCAAGCTCGGCCGCCACCTGCGCGAGCAGGGCCACACCCCGCTCCTGGTGGCCTGCGACCTCCAGCGCCCCAACGCCGTCACCCAGCTCCAGGTCGTCGGCCAGCGCGCCGGCGTCGAGGTGTTCGCGCCCGAGCCCGGCAACGGCGTCGGGAACCCCGTCGAGGTGGCCCGCCGCGGCGTCGAGCACGCCCGCGACAAGCAGTACGACGTCGTCGTCGTCGACACCGCGGGCCGCCTCGGCGTCGACGCCGAGATGATGCAGCAGGCCTCCGACATCCGCGCCGCCGTGCAGCCCGACGAGGTCCTCTTCGTCGTCGACGCGATGATCGGCCAGGACGCGCTCGCCGTGGCCCAGGCCTTCCAGGAGGGCGTCGACCTCACCGGCGTCGTCCTCACCAAGCTCGACGGCGACGCCCGCGGCGGCGCCGCCCTGTCGGTCTCGACCACGACCGGGCGCCCGGTGCTGTTCGCCTCCACCGGCGAGGGCCTGGCCGACTTCGAGGTCTTCCACCCCGACCGCATGGCCTCGCGGATCCTCGACATGGGTGACGTGCTCACCCTGATCGAGCAGGCCGAGCGCGCCTTCGACGCCCGCGAGAGCGCCGACCTCGCCAGCCGCTTCGAGGCGGGGGAGGACTTCACCCTCGAGGACTTCCTCTCCCAGATGCAGGCCCTGAAGAAGATGGGCCCCCTGAACAAGGTGCTCGGGATGCTCCCCGGCATGGGCGCCATGAAGGACCAGCTCGACGAGCTGGCCAGCGACGGCGCCATGAAGCGCATCGAGGCGATCGTGCGCTCGATGACGCCGCTGGAGCGCCGCAACTCCAAGGTGCTCAACGGCTCCCGCCGGGCCCGCATCGCCCGCGGCTCCGGCGTGGAGGTGAGCGAGGTCAACCAGCTCATCGACAGGTTCACCGAGGCCCAGAAGGTCATGCGCGCCATGCGCGCCAAGGGCGGTGGCGGTCTCGCCGGCGCGCTCGGCGGCATGGGTGGGGGCCCGGGTGGCGGCATGGCCGGCCTCGCGGGCGGCAAGAAGTCGCGCGGCCGCATGAGCGCACCGCCGGCGAAGACGAAGAAGGGCAAGTCGGGCAACCCCGCCAAGCGCGCCGAGCAGGAGCGCGCCGCCGGGGAGAAGGCTGCCGCCGGCCGCGGCTCGGCCTTCGGCGCCGGCGCCGCCTTCGGAGCGGGCGGCGACGACGCCGGGCTGCCCCCCGGCTTCGAGCTGCCCCCGGGCTTCGAGAAGCACCTCGGTCGCTGACCGGCGGCTGACCGTGGCTGACGTGGCGGCTGACGTGCTGCACCTGCGCGGGCCGGTGCTCGCCCGCCTCGACGCGAGCGGTGAGGTGGAGGTCCGCGACGAGGCGTGGGTGCTCGACGGGCGCATCACCTACGACCGGCCCACCGCGGGCTCGACGGGGGCGGCGCAGGAGCTCGAGGGCTGGGTGCTCCCCGGCCTCGTCGACGCGCACTGCCACGTCGGCCTCGGGCCGGACGGCCCCGTCGACCGGGCCGCCGCGCGGGCGCAGGCCGAGCGCGACCGCGACTCCGGCGTGCTGCTCATCCGCGACGCCGGCTCGCCCGCCGACACCCGCTGGGTCGACGACGAGCCCGACCTGCCCCGCCTGCTCCGCGCCGGCCGCCACGTCGCGCGCTCGCGCCGCTACCTGCGGGGCGTCGGCGACGAGGTCGAGCCGGAGGACCTGGTCGCCACCGTCACGGCCCAGGCCCGCGCCGGTGACGGCTGGGTCAAGGTCGTCGGCGACTGGATCGACAGGGACCGCGGAGACCTCGCGCCCTGCTGGCCGGTCGAGGAGCTCACCCGCGCGGTGGCCGCCGCCCACGCCGAGGGCGCCCGCGTCACCGTCCACACCTTCTCCGAGGAGACCCTGCCCGACCTGCTCGCCGCGGGCGTCGACTGCTGGGAGCACGCCACCGGGCTCGACGGCGAGACCGCCGCGCGCGCCGCCGCCGCGGGGGTGGTCATCACCCCGACGCTGGTGCAGACGGCGCGGTTCCTGGAGTTCGCCGCGGCGGGGGAGGGCAAGTTCCCGGTCTACGCCGCGCACGTGCGCGCCCTGCACGCGCGGCGTCCCCAGGCGGTCCGCGACGCCGTCGACGCCGGCGTCCGGCTGCTGGTGGGCACCGACGCCGGCACCGAGCTGCCGCACGGGAAGGTCGCCGACGAGGTGAGCGCCCTCGTGGAGGTCGGGCTCACCCCGGTGCAGGCCCTCGACGCCGCCAGCTGGGGCGCGCGCGACTACCTCGGTGCGCAGGTGCTCGAGGAGGGGGCGCCCGCCGACCTGCTGGTGCTCCCGGCCGACCCCCGCGACGACGTCGAGGTGCTGCGCGCGCCCACCGCCGTCGTCCTGCGGGGCCGCATCGTCCGCGGCTGACGCCCGACGGCGGTGAGCCGGTCCGCCCTCGGCGGGTTCCGGGTCGTGGACGACTCAACTACTGTTCGCCCGTGCTGCGCCGACCCCTGCTGCTGACCGCCCTCGCCGGCGCCTCCCTCCTGGCCGTGGCCGGCTGCGCCCCGCAGGAGGGGAGCACCACCGCCGCCGAGGGGGCCTCGACCGCCGCGTCGGCGTCGACGTCGTCGAGCTGCACCCCCGCGGACCTGCAGACGCTGACCCCCGGCACCTTCACCGTGGCCACGGACACCCCGGCCTACGAGCCGTGGTTCTCGGACAACGACCCCAGCAACGGGAAGGGCTACGAGTCCGCCGTCGCGTACGCCGTCGCCGGGCAGCTCGGGTACTCGAACGACCAGGTCAGCTGGGTGGTGGGCAGCTTCAACGCGGCCATCGCGCCCGGCCCGAAGGACTTCGACGTCGACATCAACCAGTTCTCCATCACCGAGGACCGCAAGGAGGCCGTCGACTTCTCCACCCCGTACTACGAGGTGGCGCAGGCCGTGGTCACCACCGGCGGTTCGGCCGCCGCGGGCGTCACCGACCTGGCGGGCCTGAAGGGCCTGCGCCTGGGGGCGCAGGTCGGCACCACCAGCTACACCGCGATCACCGACCAGATCGCGCCGACGACCGGGGCGAGCGTCTACAACTCCAACGACGACGCGGTGGCGGCCCTGGTCGCGGGCCAGGTCGACGCCCTCGTCGTCGACCTGCCGACCGCGTTCTACATGGCCGCCGCGCAGCTCGACGACGGCAAGGTCGTGGGCCAGCTCGAGACGCCCACCGGCGGCGCCACCGACTCCTTCGGCATGGTGCTCGACAAGGGCTCGCCGCTGACCGGGTGCGTCAGCCGCGCCGTCGACGCCCTGCGCGAGGACGGCACCCTCGACCGCCTGCAGCAGCAGTGGCTCGACGAGGCCGCCGAGGCGCCCGTCCTCACGTGAGCGCACCTCCTGCAGCGGGTGCTGTGGTGCCCCCGGTCTCCGAGGTCGAGGTCGCGCGCCGCTCCTACCGGCGCTCGCGGCAGCGACGCTCGACGTGGGTGGCCGTCGCGTCCACCCTGGTCTTCGCCGCCGTCCTCGTGGTGGGGACCGTCAGCGCCCCCGGCTGGCAGCGCACCCAGGAGTCCTTCCTCGACCCCGGCGTGGCGCGGCGGGCGCTCCCGCTGGTCCTCGAGGGGCTGTGGCTGAACCTGCGCGTGCTCGTGGTCGCGGCGGTCTGCGTCCTGGCGCTGGGGCTGGTCGTGGCGCTCCTGCGCACGCTGAGGGGGCCCGTCTGGGCGCCCGTGCGGCTGCTCATGACGCTCTACACCGACGTCTTCCGCGGCATGCCGCTCATCGTGCTGCTCTACATCATCGGGTTCGGCGTCCCCGGGCTGCGGCTGCAGGGCGTCCCCACGGACAAGGTGGTCCTGGGCGCGACCGCGATCATCCTCATCTACTCCGCCTACGTGGCGGAGGTCTTCCGGGCGGGCATCGAGTCGGTCCACCCCAGCCAGCGGGCGGCGGCGAGGGCCCTGGGGCTCACGCACCGGCAGACCACGCGGCTGGTCGTCCTGCCGCAGGCCGTCAGGAACGTGACACCGCCGCTGCTCAACGACCTCGTCGCCCTGCAGAAGGACGTCGGCCTGATCTCCGTGCTCGGCGCGATCGACGCCGTGCGGCAGGCGCAGATCCTCTCGGCGACGACCGCCAACTTCACGCCCTACATCGTCGCCGCGGTCCTCTTCGTGCTGCTGGCGGTGCCCACGGCACGGCTCGCGGACTGGGCCACCGCCCGGGCGCGGCGCCGGCAGCAGGCGGGAGGCCTCCTGTGACCGACCCGACCCCGGCGGTCGAGCAGCCCGTGCTGCGCGTGCGGAACCTCGTCAAGTCCTACGGCGACGTCCCCGTGCTGCGCGGCGTCGACCTCGACGTCGACGAGCACCGGGTGGTCACGCTCATCGGCGCCTCCGGGTCGGGCAAGTCGACCCTCCTGCGCTGCGTCGACCTGCTCGAGCAGGTCGACGACGGCCAGGTCTGGCTCGACGGCCAGGACGTCACCGACCCGCGGGTCGACGCCGACGCGGTCCGCCGGCGCATCGGGGTGGTGTTCCAGGCCTACAACCTGTTCCCGCACCTGTCGGTGCTCGACAACATCACCCTCGCCCCGCGCCGCGTCCACGGCGTCGACCGCGCCGAGGCGGAGGAGCGGGCCGTGGCCCTGCTGGACCGCATCGGCCTGGCCGGGCGCGCCCGCGCCTACCCCGACCAGCTCTCCGGCGGACAGGCCCAGCGCACGGCGATCGTGCGCGCGCTCGCCGTGCAGCCGCGCCTGCTGCTGCTCGACGAGGTGACCTCCGCGCTCGACCCCGAGCTGGTGGGGGAGGTGCTGGCGCTGGTGCGCGAGGTGGCCGAGGGCGGCATGACCATCCTCATGGCCACCCACGAGATGGGCTTCGCGCGCTCGGCCGCCGACGTCGTGTGCTTCCTGGAGGGCGGGGTGCTCCTGGAGCAGGGGCCGCCGGAGCAGGTGCTGGTCGACCCCCAGCACGAGCGGACCCGGCAGTTCCTGCGCCGGGTCGTCGCCGCCGGCCGCCTCTGAGGGGCTGCCCGGGAGGTGGGCGCCCAGCGGTGGTGACGAGCACCGCCCGGCCTCTGGCACAATCGAGGGCTGTACTCGGCGGTGTGCGGCCCCTCTCTCCGCGATCCGCTGGTCCTCGGGCCCTGACGCGGTGCGCGCCCCACGCGCTGGCGCTCAGGCCCACCCCCTGAACCGAAGCAGGAGCGACACACCCGTGGCAGTCAAGATCCGCCTCAAGCGCCTGGGCAAGATCCGCGCCCCGTACTACCGCATCGTCGTCGCCGACTCGCGCACCAAGCGCGACGGTCGTGCGATCGAGGAGATCGGCAAGTACCACCCCACCGAGGAGCCCTCGTTCATCGAGGTCGACGGCGAGCGCGCTCGCTACTGGCTCGGCGTCGGCGCCCAGCCGTCCCCCCAGGTCGAGGCGATCCTCAAGATCACCGGTGACTGGCAGGCGTTCAAGGGCCTCCCGGGCGCCGAGGGCACCCTGAAGACCAAGGAGCCGAAGGCGCCCGCCGCCGAGGCCGCGGACTTCTCCGCCGACAAGCGCGAGAAGCCGAAGAAGGCCGACAAGGCCGCTGAGGGCGACGCCGTCCAGCCGGCCGAGGTCGCCAACGCCGACCAGCCGAACGGCACCGACGAGCCGGCCGAGGCCGGTTCCTCGGGCACCTCGGCCTGACCGCAGCACCGCAGCAGAAGGGGCAGGCAGTCGTGCTCACCGACGCGCTCGACCACCTGGTCCGCGGCATCGTCGACCACCCCGACGACGTCCGCGTCACCACCCGCCGGCTCCGCTCGGGCGAGGTCCTCGAGGTGCGCGTGCACCCCGAGGACCTCGGCCGGGTGATCGGCCGCGCGGGACGCACCGCCAAGGCGCTGCGCACCGTCGTCGGTGCGCTCGCCGATGACGACGGGGTGCGCGTCGACGTCGTCGACGTCGACCGACCCCGCCGCCGCTCCGCCTGACACCGCAGCGCGTGGAAGCCGTCGTCGCCCGCATCGGGCGCCCTCACGGGGTCCGGGGCCAGGTCAGCGTCGAGGTCCGCACCGACGCGCCCGAGCTGCGCTTCACCCGCGGGGCCGTCTTCACGACGGACCCCGCGGGTGCCGGTCCGCTGACCCTCGGCGCCGCGCAGGACCACAACGGCGTGGTGCTGCTCAGCTTCGAGGGCGTCGCCGACCGCAACGCCGCCGAGGGCCTGCGGGGTGTGCTCCTCCTGGCCGACGTCCCCGACCAGGACGACGACGACGCCGACGCCTGGTCGGTGCCCGCCCTCGTGGGCCTGCGGGCCGAGCGCGAGGACGGCCGCGAGGCCGGTGTGGTCGTGGGTGTCGAGCACGGTCCCGCCCAGGACCTGCTCGTGGTGCGCCAGCCCTCGGGGGCGCTGGCCCGGGTGCCGTTCGTGTCCGCCCTCGTGCCCGTCGTCGACGTCCCCGGCGGCCGCGTGGTGCTCAGCCCGCCCGGTGGCCTGCTCGAGGGCGACGGCGAGCCCGAGGACGCCCGCTGATGGTGCGTCTGGTGGTCGGGGGGTGAGGGTCGACGTCGTCACGATCTTCCCGGAGTACCTCGCGCCGCTGGAGCTCTCGCTCATCGGGAGGGCCCGGTCGACGGGCCTGCTCGACCTGACCGTCCACGACCTGCGCTCCTGGACCACCGACCGCCACCGCACCGTCGACGACGCACCGCTCGGCGGCGGCGCCGGCATGGTGATGCGCCCCGAGCCGTGGGCCGCCGCGCTGGACGACGTCCGCACCGCGGGCCGCGCCTCGCTGGGCGACGGCGCCGTGCCGCACCTGCTGGTGCCGAGCCCCGCAGGAGCCCCCTTCACCCAGGCGATGGCCCACGAGCTCGCCGAGCAGCCGTGGCTCGCGTTCGCCTGCGGCCGGTACGAGGGCATCGACGAGCGCGTCCTCGAGGCCGCGGCCGAGCAGGGCCCCGTCACCCCGGTGAGCCTGGGCGACTACGTGCTCAACGGCGGCGAGGTCGCCGTGCTGGCGGTGGTCGAGGCCGTGGCCCGGCTGCTGCCCGGCGTGGTCGGCAACCCCCACAGCCTGGTCGAGGAGTCGCACGCGCCCGCCACGGGCGGTCTCCTGGAGGCCCCGGTCTACACCCGGCCCGCCGCGTGGGAGGGCCGCGAGGCCCCCGAGGTGCTGCTGTCCGGGCACCACGCCCGGGTCGCCGCCTGGCGGCGCGAGCAGTCGCTGCGCCGCACCGCCGCCCGGCGCCCGGACCTGCTCGCGGCCGTCGACGCCGCGTCGCTGTCGAAGGCCGACCGGGCCGTGCTCGACGAGCTCGGCTGGTCCGTCGACGGCGGCCGCCTGCGCCAGCGGGGCTGATCACTGCGGGGAGCGCTCCGGCGCTGTGGCAAGATGGGTGGCCGTGCGCTGACCGGTGCCGCCCCTGCCACAGGGGGCGTGCGGTCTCCGGAGACCAGCAGCACGACGACAGCAGACCATCCGGTCCGCGCGCGCAGCGCGGCCATCGTCACGCGCGTGACCTGTGGCACCGCGGGAACGGGACACCACCATGCACACCTTCGACGCGCTCGACGCCGCCTCCCTGCGGAGCGACGTCCCCGAGTTCGGCCCCGGCGACACCGTCAAGGTGAACGTCAAGGTCGTCGAGGGCTCCCGCTCCCGCGTCCAGGTCTTCCAGGGCGCCGTCATCCGCCGCTCCGGCGGCGGCGTCCGCGAGACCTTCACCGCCCGCAAGGTCAGCTTCGGCGTCGGCGTCGAGCGCACCTTCCCGGTGCACTCCCCGGCGATCGAGAGCATCGAGGTCGTCACCCGCGGTGACGTCCGTCGCGCGAAGCTCTACTACCTGCGCAACCTGCGCGGCAAGGCCGCCAAGATTAAGGAGAAGCGCGAGGCGCGCTGACCCGCCCGAGAGCGCCCCCGGCACACCGCCGGGGGCGCTCTCGCGTTCCCGACGTAGCCTGGCCGTGACCGGGCACCACCTCTGCGCGACCGCGCGGGGGCCCCGGCGCAGCACCCGCGGAGGACGAGTGGTCGACCAGCAGCCGCGGCACGGGACCCCGGCGCCCGGAGACGGGGAGCAGCGGCGCGGGCGCCGCCGCTCGGGGCCCGCCCACAGCGCGCTGGCGGCGCTGCGCGAGGGCGTCATCGTCGTCGTGGCGGCGCTGGTGCTGTCGCTGCTGGTGAAGACGTTCCTGGTGCAGGCCTTCTACATCCCGTCGGAGTCGATGGAGGACACCCTGGTCGAGGGCGACCGGGTGCTCGTCAGCCAGCTCACCCCCGGGCCGTTCGACCTCCAGCGCGGCGACGTCGTGGTCTTCTCCGACCCCGAGAACTGGCTCCCCCCCGTGGTCGAGCCCGAGCGCGGACCCGTGGGAGACGCCGTCGTCGGCGCCCTGACCTTCGTGGGCGTGCTCCCGCAGAACTCCGGCCAGCACCTCATCAAGCGCGTCATCGGCCTCCCCGGCGACCACGTCGTCGGGGAGGTGGGGGGCGCCACCACCGTCAACGGCGTCGCCATCGACGAGACCTACCTCAAGCCCGGGTCCGTCCCCACCGAGGTGGCCTTCGACGTCACGGTGCCGGCCGGCTCGATCTGGGTCGAGGGCGACAACCGCCAGCGCTCGGGCGACTCCCGCTACCACCAGGGCGGCGCCGGCGGGGGAGCGGTGCCGGTCGACGACGTCGTGGGGCGCGCCGTGGTGACCGTGTGGCCGCTTGACAGGATCACCTGGCTCTCCCGGTACGGCGACGTCTTTCTGGACGTCCCCGCCGCGAGCTCCAGCGCCGCGACCGGTGGCTGAGACCCCCAGCCGGCGGTCGGCGCGGGCAGCGCAGCCGGCTCGGCCGGCGCGGTCGGTGGTCCCGACCCTGCGCCACGAGCGCGAGGTGCTGCGCAGCGGCCACGCGCTGGTCGCCGGGGTCGACGAGGTCGGGCGGGGGGCGCTCGCCGGGCCGGTGAGCGTGGGCGTCGTCGTCGTCGACCCGTCCACCCGCAGCGCGCCGGTGGGGCTGCGCGACTCCAAGCTGCTCGCCCCTCGGGCGCGCGAGGCCCTGGTGCCCAAGCTGCGGCGGTGGGCGCCCGCCAGCGCCGTCGGCCACGCCAGCGCGGCCGAGGTCGACGCGCTGGGCATCCTGCGGGCGCTGCGCCTGGCGGGGTCCCGTGCCCTGCACGCCCTCCCCGAGCTGCCCACGGCGGTGCTCCTGGACGGCGACTACGACTGGCTGCGCCGTCCGCCGGCGCCTCCGGAGAGCTCCTGCGCGCCGCTGCCGGGCCCGGTCGAGGTGTCGACGCTCGTCAAGGGCGACCTGCGGTGCGCGGCCGTCGCCGCGGCCTCGGTGCTGGCCAAGGTGGAGCGCGACGGCCTCATGGCCGACCTCGACGCCGAGCACCCCGGCTACGGCTGGGCGGGCAACAAGGGCTACAGCGCCCCGGGGCACCTGGCAGCGCTGCGCGAGCTCGGGCCCTGCGAGCAGCACCGCCGCAGCTGGCGGCTCCCCGCAGCGCCCGCCGCAGCGGCGGGGGAGGCGCTGGCCGAGCAGCTCGACCTGCTGGGCCTCGTCGACGGCGTCGACGCCGCCGGTGCGGACCGCTCGGTGGACCTGCGGGTGCCCGTGGCGGCGCTGGTGCATGATGAGCCGCGATGAGCGCTGAGGACCTCGAGGACTACGAGACCGAGATGGAGCTCGCGCTCTACCGCGAGTACCGCGACGTGGTCGGGCTGTTCTCCTACGTGGTGGAGACCGAGCGGCGCTTCTACCTCGCCAACTCCGTCGACCTGCGGCCCCGCACCACCGACGGCGAGGTGTGGTTCGAGCTGGTGCTCTCCGACGCCTGGGTGTGGGACGTGTACCGCTCGGCGCGGTTCGTGAAGACGGTGCGCGTGGTGACGTTCAAGGACGTCAACGTCGAGGAGCTGTCCAAGAGCGACCTCGAGGTGCCCAAGCCGGAGGGCTTCACCCGCTGACCCCGCTGCCCCGTGGGTGCACCGCTGCGCCCACAGGCAGCCCCGTCGCGGCCGTCGTCCACAGGCGCGTCCGAGGGGCCACCAGGGCCACACGCCGGAGGGCAGCGTGACCACCCGGAGGTGGTCGCGTGGAGCGCGCAGCAGCGGTGGAGGTCCCGAGCCCGGGGCCGGGTGTCGGTTCGGGTTCGAGCGGCTCGGGTCCGAGCGGCTCGGCGAGGCTCGCCGTCGGCAGGTACGGGGAGCGGTTGGCCGCGGAGCACCTGCAGGCGGCGGGCATGGTGGTCCTCGACCGCAACTGGCGGTGCCGGTGGGGCGAGCTCGACCTGGTCGCCCGCGACGGTGACGTCCTCGTCGGCGTCGAGGTCCGCACCCGCCGCTCCCTGGCGGCGGGGACGCCGCTGGAGTCCGTCACCCCCCGCAAGGTGGCCCGTCTGCGGCGCCTGCTGGGGCTGTGGCGGCAGGACCACCCCGTGCGCCCGGCCGGGCTGCGCCTCGACGTCGTCGCCGTGGTGCTGCCCCGCAGCGGCGCGGCCCGCGTGCAGCACGTGCGCGGGGTCGGCGCGTGAGCGTCGGGCGCGCGCTGTCGGTGGCGCTCGTCGGCCTGGCCGGGCACGTGGTGGAGGTCGAGGCCGACGTCACCGCGGGGCTGCCGGCGTTCGTGCTCGTGGGCCTGCCCGACGCCTCGCTGGTGGAGTCCCGCGACAGGGTCCGCGCGGCCCTGCGCAACGCCCGCCTCGCGGTGCCGGACCGCCGCGTCGTGGTCAACCTGTCCCCGGCGTCGCTGCCCAAGGCCGGCACCGGCTTCGACCTCGGCGTGGCCGTCGCCCTGCTCGCGGCCCAGGGCAGCCTGCGGCCGGCGTCGGCGGCCTCAGCGGTGCACGTCGGCGAGCTGGGCCTGGACGGCTGGCTCCGCCCGGTGCGCGGGGTCCTGCCCGCGGTGCTCGCGGCGGCCTCGGCCGGCGTCGAGCGCGTGGTGGTGCCGGCGGCCAACGCCGCCGAGGCCGCGCTGGTGCCCGGGGTCGAGGTGGTGGGGGTGGAGCACCTGGCCGACGTCGTGCGCGTGCACGGCGGCGAGGACGTGCCCGCCCCGCCGCGCATCCCGGTCACCGGGCACGACGCCGCGGGCGGGGGCGCGGCGTCGTCCCCGCCCGACCTCGCCGACGTCGTCGGCCAGGCGGCGGCCCGCCGCGCCCTGGAGGTCGCGGCCGCGGGCGGGCACCACCTGCTCCTGCTGGGCCCGCCCGGTGCGGGCAAGTCGATGCTGGCGGCCCGCCTGCCGGGCGTGCTCCCGCCGCTGACCGAGGCCGAGGCCGTCGAGGTGACCGCGGTGCACTCGGTCAGCGGGTCCTTCGACCCCGCGGCCGGGCTCGTCCGCACCCCGCCGTTCGAGGCGCCGCACCACACCGCGAGCGCCGCGGCCGTGCTCGGCGGGGGCTCGGCGGTCCCCTCCCCGGGGGCGGTGTCCCGGGCCCACCGGGGCGTGCTGCTGCTCGACGAGGCCCCGGAGTTTGACCGCCGGGTGCTGGAGGGGATGCGCCAGCCGCTGGAGGACGGCGAGATCGTGCTGGCGCGCGCCCGGGGGACGGCGCGCTTCCCGGCGCGGTTCCAGCTGGTCCTCACCGCCAACCCGTGCCCGTGCGGCCGCGACAGCGGCAGGGGCACGTCGTGCCGGTGCACCTCCGTGGAGCGGCGCCGCTACCGGGCCCGCCTGTCGGGGCCGCTGCTCGACCGGGTCGACCTGCAGGTGCCCGTCGACCCGGTGAGCCGCACCGAGCTCGCCGAGGCCGCGGGCGGGGAGAGCTCCGCAGCGGTGGCCGCCCGGGTGGCGGCGGCTCGCGAGGTGGCGCTCGAGCGGCTGCGGGGCACCCCGTGGCGGTGCAACGGCGAGGTGCCGGGCTCCCACCTGCGCGGTCCGCTGCGCCTGCCGCCGCGGGTGACGGCCTCGGCGCACACCAGCCTGGAGCGCGGTGACCTGACGCTGCGCGGCCTCGACAGGGTGCTCCGCGCGGCGTGGACGCTCGCCGACCTGGACGGCCGGGACCGGCCCACCGCTGACGACGTCGCCGCGGCCGAGGCGTGGCGCCTGCCCTGGGTCGCGGCGTGACCGGCCCGACCGGCCCGACCGGCGCGGGTGACGTGGCGCGCGCGAGCGGTCCGGGCGCTGCCGGCGGCTGGCAGCCGGCGCTCCCGCTCGCCGGCGGTCGGCCGCCCCGCTGGGCCGCCGACCCGCGCCTCGCCCAGGTCGCGTGGTCGCGCCTGGCCGAGCCGGAGGACCAGGTGGCCCTGCGCTTCGTGGCGGCCCGTGGACCCGTCGCGGCGCTGGAGCGGCTCGCCTCCCCGGCACCGGTCACCCCGGGGGAGTGCGACGCCGGCGAGGAGCCCCGCAGCCTCGCGGCGGGCCTGGCGCGCTGGCGGGTGCGGCTGCCCGAGACCGACCCGGAGCGCGACCTCGCCGCGGTGGCCGCCGCCGGCGGGCGCGCGGTGCTCCCCGACGACCCCCAGTGGCCGGCCGGGCTGGACGACCTGGGCGACGTCCGCCCGTTCGTGCTCTGGGTCCGCGGCGGCGGCGACCCCGCCGCGCTGTGCGCCCGCAGCGCCGCCCTGGTGGGCGCCCGCGCCTGCACCGCCTACGGGGAGCGGCTGGCGTCGGAGCTCGCCGCCGGCGCCGGTGACCGCGGCGTCACCACCGTCTCGGGGGCCGCCCTCGGCATCGACGGCGCCGCCCACCGCGGGGCGCTCGCGGTGGGGGCGCCCACGGTCGCGGTGCTCGCGTGCGGCGTCGAGCGGGCCTACCCGCGCAGCCACGACCGGCTCCTCGCCGCGATCGCCGAGGAGGGGGCGGTGCTCAGCGAGCTGCCGCCCGGGTCGAGCCCCATGAGGCGGCGCTTCCTGGAGCGCAACCGCCTCATCGCGGCGGCCAGCCGCGCCACGGTCGTCGTCGAGGCGGGGTGGCGCTCGGGCTCCCTGGCGACGGCGAACCGGGCGCTCGAGATCGGCCGGCACGTCGGGGCCGTGCCCGGCCCGGTGACCTCCGCGAGCTCGACCGGCTGCCACCGCCTGCTGCGCTCGCACGACGAGGTCGCGTGCATCACCGACGCCGACGAGCTGGTGCAGCTGGTCGCGGGCGTCAGGGGCGACTCCGACCGCGACCGCGACCCGGGGCGCGCCGGTCCCGCCCAGCCGCACGACGGCCTCGGCGAGCTGGGGCGCGCCGTGCTGGACGCCCTGCCGGCCGCGTCTCCCCGTCCGCTGGACCGGCTGGCGGTCACCGCCGGGCTGCCGGTCGAGCACGTGCGGGCCGCGCTCGGAGAGCTGTCCTTCCGGGGCCTGGCCGTGCAGGAGCCCGGCGGGTGGCGGCGCGGCGGGCTCGACGCCCGAGGGGGCGGTCGCTGAGAGTGGTGAGGTGAGCACCGACGAGGCGGACGGCGCGGGCGGCGCGAGCGGCGCTCCGGCGGAGTGGCCCGCGCTGTTCTGCCGGCACCTGGAGCTGGAGCGGGGCTCCTCCCCGGCCACCACCCGCGCCTACGCGGCCGACCTCGCCTCCCTGCAGGCCCACCTCGACCGCTCGGGGGCGGGTCTCGACGAGCTGTCCCTGGCCGACCTGCGCGAGTGGCTGGGGGCGCTCGCCGCCGACGGCGCCGCGCGCTCGAGCCTCGCGCGGCGCACCTCGGCGGTCCGCAGCTTCACCGCCTGGGCGGTCCGCACCGGGCGGATGGCCGTCGACCCGGCCCTGCGCCTGCGCTCCCCGTCGCCGGGGAGGACCCTCCCGGTGGTGCTGCGCTCGGACCAGGCGGACCGCCTCATGGACCTCGCGGCGACCCGGGCCGACGACGACGACCCGGGCCACCTGCGCGACCGCGCCGCCGCCGAGCTGCTCTACGCCAGCGGCATCCGGGTGGCCGAGCTGGTGGGCCTCGACGTCGACGACGTCGACAGGGCGCGGCGCACCCTGCGCGTCCTCGGCAAGGGCGGCAAGGAGCGCGTGGTGCCCTACGGCCAGCCCGCGGACCGCGCCGTGGGCGACTACCTCGCCCGCGGCCGGCCGCGGCTCGCCACGCCCGGCTCGCCGCCGGCCCTGCTGCTGGGGGCCCGCGGCGGGCGCTGGGACCAGCGCCAGGTGCGCGCCGTCGTCCACGGGCTGGTCAGGGGCCTGGAAGAGGGGATCGACGCCGCTCCGCACGCCCTGCGGCACACCGCGGCGACCCACCTGCTGGACGGCGGCGCGGACCTGAGATCCGTCCAGGAGATGCTCGGCCACGCTAGCCTTGCGACCACGCAGGTCTACACGCACGTCTCGATCGACCGCCTGCGCCGCAGCTACGAACAGGCCCATCCGAGGGCGTGAGCGCGCGCCCGCGCACCGCGGGGCCGCCGGGGGAGGGCAGGCTGGACATGACCGAGGCAGCGTCCCTGGAGACCCCCGCCGCGACCTCCGCGCCGGGCGGCGCCGGCACGGCGACGGCAGCACGTCCGGTCCGCGCCCCCCGCCTGTCGAGCCGCGTCTCCAACCGCACCGGGGCCGACGCCGAGGCCGTCGCCGCCAACGAGGCGCTGCTGCGCGACCTGTGGGAGCGCTTCAAGGCCCACGGCGACCCGGTCGTGCGCGAGCGGCTGATCCTCCACTACGCCCCGCTGGTCAAGTACGTCGCCGGCCGGGTCGGGGTCGGTCTGCCGCGAACGTCGACCAGGGCGACCTGGTCTCCTACGGCGTCTTCGGCCTCATCGACGCGATCGAGAAGTTCGACCTCGAGCGGGCCATCAAGTTCGAGACCTACGCCATCACCCGCATCCGCGGCGCGATCATCGACGAGCTGCGCGCCATGGACTGGATCCCCCGCTCGGTGCGCAGCAAGGCCCGCGACGTCGAGCGCGCGTACGCCTCGCTCGAGGCCGAGCTGCACCGCACCCCCACCGAGCCCGAGGTCGCCGCGCGGATGGGCATCACGCTGAAGGACCTCCACGGCATCTTCAGCCAGGTCTCCTACGTCAACGTCGTCGCCCTCGACGAGCTGCTCGGCGTCTCGGGGGAGAAGGGCGAGTCGCTGTCGCTGGGCGACACCCTGGAGGACCCGCGCGTCGAGGACCCGGTCACCGCGTTCGAGAACGAGGAGACCAAGTACCTGCTCTCCCGCGCGATCGACCAGCTGCCCGAGCGCGAGAAGATCGTCGTGACGCTGTACTACTACGAGAACCTGACCCTGTCGGAGATCGGCAAGGTGCTCGGCGTCACCGAGTCGCGGGTCTGCCAGATGCACACCAAGGCGGTCATCGCGATGCGCGCCAAGCTGTCCGAGGCCAGCTGACGGGTCATCCGGCCCCCGCCCAGCCGGGCACGGGCAGCAGCCGCACCGGGCGGCGCAGCAGCGACAGCGGGTCGCGGTAGACCACCTGGGCGCCCGAGCCGGTCCGCACGCCCCAGTGCAGGCAGCCGGGCGCAGCGCAGTGCTGCGCGCCGCCCGCGCCCGGCGCGGACAGGGCACCCACCACCTGACCGCGGGACACCACCTGGCCGACGGCCACCGCAGCGTCGACCGGTTCGAGGGTCGCCCGCCACCCCGACGCCGAGCGGATGCTGACGACGCCGCGGCCGGCCACGCGCCCCGCGGCCACCACCACCCCGTCGACGGGCGCCAGCACCGCCTGGCCGGGCGCCGCCGCGAGGTCGACGCCGCGGTGCCCCGCCTGCCAGGGCCTGCCGGGCAGCACCGCGGGGCGCAGCACCTCGGGGGCGCCCCCGGTGGCGTCCAGCGGCCACGACCAGGCCGCCGCAGGAGCGGTCGCCGCGGTGGCGGGGGCCGCGCGCTGACGCGGCGCCGCGGTGGCCGGGGTGCCCGCGAGGAGGAGGGGGCCGGCGACGAGCAGCGCCAGCAGCCCCAGCAGGGCCGCCGGCGCGCTCCGCGGGGTGGGCGGCGAGCTGGGTGGTGCGGCGGGTGGTGCGGTGGTCACCCGCCGAGGCTGGCGCGGCGCAGGGGTGCGGTGGCGCGGTCCGAGGGCTCCTGTGGACGGGCGCTCCCCGGGTGGTGGCCTGTGGGCGGAGCGGGGCCGCGGCGGGGTCGTGGTCGGAGGGGATCGGCGCCGCGGCGTAGGATGACCCCGGGCCGGTCTCACGACCGGTACTTCGCGTGCCCGCACACCGCCCCAGGGCGGGGGTGCGCCGCCTCGGTCCCGGCGAGAGCCGGGCGGCGGCGCCTCGCAGGCACCAGGGCGGCGGCCGACCAGGTCCGCTGCGACCAACCGACGCGCGCCTCCGAGCACGGAGGCGCCGAGAGGAGTGCGGCATGGCTGTCGTCACGACGCGCCAGCTGCTCGAGAGCGGCGTCCACTTCGGGCACCAGACCCGGCGCTGGAACCCGAAGATGAAGCGCTTCATCTTCACCGAGCGCAACGGCATCTACATCATCGACCTGCAGCAGTCGCTGACCCACATCGACCGCGCCTACGACTTCGTCAAGCAGACGGTCGCCCACGGCGGCTCGATCCTGTTCGTCGGCACGAAGAAGCAGGCCCAGGAGCCCCTGGCCGAGCAGGCCGGTCGCGTGGGCATGCCCTACGTGAACCAGCGCTGGCTGGGCGGCATGCTCACCAACTTCCAGACGGTGAGCAAGCGCCTGCAGCGCCTCAAGGAGCTCGAGCAGATCGACTTCGACGACGTGGCCTCCTCCGGCCGCACGAAGAAGGAGCTGCTGATGATGCGCCGGGAGATGGAGAAGCTCCAGAAGACCCTGGGCGGCATCCGCGACATGGCCCGCATCCCCTCGGCCGTGTGGATCGTCGACACCAACAAGGAGCACCTCGCGGTCGACGAGGCGCACAAGCTGGGCATCCCGGTCGTCGCGATCCTCGACACCAACTGCGACCCCGACGTCGTCGACTACCGGATCCCCGGCAACGACGACGCGATCCGCTCGGTCACCCTGCTGACCCGGGTCATCGCCGACGCCGTCGCCGACGGCCTGCGCACCCGCGCCGGCGGCTCCGAGGCCGGCGCCGCGGGCGCCGCCACCGAGCCCCTGGCCGCGTGGGAGGCCGAGCTGCTGGCCGGCGAGACCCAGACCGGCACCGCCGGCACCCAGGGCGCCACCGCCGCGGCCACCGAGGGCGAGGCCGCTGCGGCCGAGCAGGTGCCCGCCGGCACCGAGCCCGCCGCCGCCGTCGACCAGGCCGAGGGCGAGGCCAGCGACACCGCTGCCGCCACCGAGGCCCCGGCCGCCGACAGCACCGAGGCCCCCGCCGCCGAGGCGACCCCCAGCGCCTGAGGCGCTCCGCCGCGCCGTCCCCACCGGGGCGGCGCGGCCCTGCCGCGCCGCGCTCTACCAGCGCCCGGCGCCGGCACCCCAGACCACCCGGCACACCAGCCGACTACCAGCCGCACACGGGCGAGAGGGACGGACCATGGCGACCACCACCGCTGACATCAAGGCGCTGCGCGAGCAGACCGGCGCGGGCATGCTCGACGTCAAGAAGGCGCTCGACGAGGCCGACGGCGACCGCGCCAAGGCGATCGAGATCCTGCGCGTCAAGGGCCTCAAGGGCGTGACCAAGCGCGAGGGCCGCAGCGCCAGCAACGGCCTCGTGGCCGCCCAGGTGACCGGCGAGCCCGGCGCCCAGGTCGGCACCCTCGTCGAGGTCAACTGCGAGACCGACTTCGTCGCCAAGGGCGACCGCTTCATCGCCCTGGCCGGCCAGGTCCTCGACCTCGCCGTGTCCTCGGGTGCGAAGGACGCCGAGTCCCTCCTCGCCGCCGAGCTCGACGGCAAGGCGCTCAAGGACGTGCTCGACGAGGCCAACGCCACCATCGGCGAGAAGATCGAGGTGCGCCGCGTGGCCCGCCTCGAGGCCCCCCTCGTCGCCTCCTACCTGCACCGCACCAGCCCCGACCTGCCCCCGCAGATCGGCGTGCTCGTGGCGCTCGACAAGGAGGACGCCGACACCGCCCGCGACATCGCGATGCACACGGCCGCCATGTCCCCGCTGCACCTCACCCGCGACGAGGTCTCCGAGGAGACCGTCGCCAACGAGCGCCGCATCGCCGAGGACACCGCGCGCGAGGAGGGCAAGCCCGAGGCCGCCCTGCCGCGCATCGTCGAGGGCCGCGTGAACGGCTTCTTCAAGGACAACGTGCTGCTGGAGCAGTCCTTCGCCAAGGACCCCAAGCGCACCGTGCAGCAGGTCCTCAAGGACGCCGGCGCCAGCGCGACCGGCTTCGCCCGCTTCCGGGTCGGCGCCTGAGCTTGAGCGCTGAGCCGACCTCCGCGGTCGCGTCGGACCGTCCGGCCGCACCCACCCAGGGTGCGGCCGGGCGCGACGACGACTGGCGCCGCGTCGTCCTGAAGCTCTCGGGCGAGGCCTTCGGCGGCGGGCGCGTCGGCGTCGACCCCGACGTCGTCTCCAGCGTGGCTCGCGCGATCGTCGGGCCCGTCCGCGAGGGCGTGCAGGTGGCGATCGTCGTCGGCGGCGGCAACTACTTCCGCGGCGCCGAGCTGAGCCAGGGCGGCATGGACCGGAGCCGCGCCGACTACATGGGCATGCTCGGCACGGTCATGAACTGCCTGGCGCTGCAGGACTTCCTGGAGCAGGCCGGCGTCGACACCCGGGTGCAGACCGCCATCACCATGGGCCAGGTCGCCGAGCCCTACGTGCCGCGGCGCGCCATCCGGCACATGGAGAAGGGCCGCGTCGTCATCTTCGGCGCGGGCGCGGGCCTGCCCTACTTCTCCACCGACACGGTCGCGGCCCAGCGCGCGCTGGAGATCCGCGCCGACGCGGTGCTCATGGCCAAGAACGGCGTGGACGGCGTGTACACCGCCGACCCGCGCAAGGACCCGCTGGCCTCGCGGCTCGACGAGGTCAGCTACGGCGACGCGCTGCGCCAGCAGCTGAAGGTGGTCGACGCGACTGCGTTCAGCCTGTGCATGGACAACGGCCTCCCCATGGTCGTGTTCGGCATGGAGGGCGACGGAGCCATCTCGGCCGCGCTGCGCGGCGAGAAGATCGGGACCCTGGTCTCTGCGGGCTGAGCCCGGGCCCCTGCGGGGGCCCGGGTGGCGCAGGGCAAGGGCGGACGCGGAGGATGGACCTGTGATCGACGACGCTCTCCTCGAGGCCGAGGACAAGATGGAGAAGGCCGTGGAGGTCGCCAAGAGCGACTTCTCGGCCCTGCGGACCGGCCGGGCCAACCCGGCGCTGTTCACGAAGATCAACGTCGAGTACTACGGGGCCATGACGCCCCTGCAGCAGCTCGCGTCGTTCAACGTGCCCGAGGCCCGCACGGTGCTCATCACGCCCTACGACAAGACCTCGATCCCCGCGATCGAGCGGTCGCTGCGCGCGTCCGACCTCGACGTGAACCCGTCGAACGACGGCGTGGCGATCCGCGTGATCCTGCCGCAGCTGACCGACGAGCGCCGGCGCGACTACATCAAGATCGCCCGCAGCAAGGCCGAGGACGCTCGCGTCTCCGTGCGCAGCGTCCGCCGCAAGGCCAAGGACGAGCTCGACCGCGTGGTCAAGGACGGCGACGCCGGCGAGGACGAGGTCGCCCGCGCGGAGAAGGAGCTCGACGCCCTGACCCGCAAGCACGTCGACGTCATCGACGACCTGCTCAAGCACAAGGAGGCGGAGCTCCTCACGGTGTGAGGGGCCTCCGCAGGTCCTCCGGGTGGTACCAGCGACGCCCAGCGCGGCCGACGGCACGGCCGCCGGCCCGGCGGTGACCGGCTCCGCCCCGCCCAGCGGCGGGCGGGCCGGTCGCAACCTGCCCCAGGCCATCCTCGCGGGGGTGGTGCTGGGCGGTGGCTTCCTCGCGGCGGTCCTCCTCGTCAAGGAGGTCTTCATCGCCGTCGCGGCGCTCGCCGTCGCCCTGTCGGTGCGCGAGCTGGCGACCGCCCTGGCCACCCGGCACCGCAGGGTGCCGCAGGTCCCGCTGATCGCGGGGTCGATCGCCACGCTGGTGGCCACCTACGTCGGCGGCCTGGACGCGCTGCTGGTCGGGGTGTGCCTGACGGCGCTGGCCGCCGTCGCCTGGCGGGCGCTGGAGGTGCCCGACCTGCCCTCGCCCGCCGAGGACGGCACGGCCGCCCCGGGCGTGGCCCTCGTGCGCGACGCCACCTCGGCGGTGCTCGTGGTCGGCTGGCTGCCGCTGCTCGCCGGGTTCGCGGTCCTCATGCTGGCCGCCGACGACGGCGCCCAGCGCGTCGTCGTCTTCGTGCTGCTGACGGTGTGCAGCGACGTCGGCGGCTACGTGGCGGGCGTGCTGTTCGGGCGCCACCCGCTGGCCCCGACGGTCAGCCCCAAGAAGTCCTGGGAGGGCCTGGGCGGCTCGGTGGTGCTCTGCCTGGTGGCGGGCGTGGCCTCGGTGACCCTCATGCTCGGCGGCACCTGGTGGGCCGGGGCGCTGGTCGGCCTGGCCGCCGTCTTCGCCGCCACCCTCGGCGACCTGTCGGAGTCGATCCTGAAGCGCGACCTCGGCATCAAGGACATGGGCACCCTGGTGCCGGGCCACGGCGGGGTGCTCGACCGCCTCGACTCCCTGCTCGCCGTCGCCCCCACCACCTGGCTGCTGCTGCACCTCCTCGTGCGCTGAACGCGAGCGCTGGCCGCGAGCGGTGACGCGGGCCCGCGGGCGTGGGACCATGGACCACGTCATGACTGCTGCCACGCCTCCCGCCGCCCCCGCCGCCGTGTCGGCTGCGCCCGCCGAGCAGGCCGCTCGGCCCACCCGACCGGGCCTGCAGCTGGCCGCGCCCCGGCGGGCCAAGCCGCCGCGCCACCTGGCCGACCTCGCGCCCGCCGACCGCGCCGCCACCGCCGCGGAGCTGGGGGTGCCCGCCTTCCGCGTGAAGCAGGTGGCGCAGCACTACTTCGGCCGCGGCGAGTCCGACGCGGCGACCATGACCGACCTCCCCGCCGACCTGCGCTCGCGCCTGGGCGAGGCGCTGCTCCCGCAGCTGCTGACGCCGGTCAAGGAGCTCGAGGCCGACGGCGGCGACACGGTCAAGACGCTGTGGCGCCTCTTCGACGGCGCCCGCATCGAGAGCGTGCTCATGCGCTACACGGGCCGGGTCACGCTCTGCGTCTCCAGCCAGGCCGGCTGCGGCATGGCGTGCCCCTTCTGCGCCACCGGTCAGGGCGGGCTGCAGCGCAACCTCTCGGCCGCCGAGGTGGTCGAGCAGGTCGCCGCCGCCAACCGCCGCCTCGCGCCCACGGGTGAGCGCGTCAACAACATCGTCTTCATGGGCATGGGCGAGGCGCTCGCCAACTACAAGTCGTGCATCGGCGCGGTCCGTCGGATGGTCGACGACGCCCCCGACGGCCTGGGGATGTCCGCCCGCGGGGTCACCGTCTCGACGGTGGGCCTCGTGCCCGCCGTCGACAAGCTCGCCGGCGAGGGCCTCGCGGTGACGCTCGCGCTCAGCCTGCACGCCCCCGACGACACCCTCCGCGACGAGCTGGTGCCGCTGAACAGCCGCTGGAACGTCGCCGCCGTGCTCGACAGCGCCAAGCGCTACTTCGACGCCACGGGGCGTCGCGTCAGCATCGAGTACGCCCTCATCCGCGACGTGAACGACCACGCCTGGCGCGCGGAGCTGCTCGGGGAGCAGCTGGCCGCGCGCGGCAGCGGTTGGGTGCACGTCAACCCGATCCCGCTGAACCCCACGCCCGGCTCGCGCTGGACGGCGTCCGACCCCGCCGTCGAGGACGAGTTCGTCCGCCGCCTGCGCGCGGCCGGCGTGCCGACCACGGTCCGCGACACCCGCGGCCGCGACATCGACGGCGCCTGCGGCCAGCTCGCCGCCACCGACATCACGCAGCCCTCGGGCGCGCCCGCCCCGGTCCCGCCCGCCTGATCGACCAGGCGGTGCGGCGGGGGAGCCCGGTGGGTCGTCTGACGCGGGTGCAGCCGCCGCCGTCGCGTCGAGCCACCGCCGCGGCCCACGCCGTCCGCTCCGGGGTGGTGGCGCGGTCGTCGACCCCACGAACGGGCGGCGCTCCGCCTCGACCTGGGCGCGCAGCGCAGGTCCCTCGGAGCTCCAGGAGGCCTCGTCCGGCGCGCCCGCCACGGGCAGCGGCGGGAACCTCGGGTGGGTGCCGACGCACCGGTCCGTGCTGCCTCGGGAACACCCGTGACCCTCCGGGAGTTGGTTGAAGCGTGAAGCACATCGGGTTCCTCAACTTCGGCAACTGGCGCCCCGCCCGGGGCTCCCGGGTGCGCACCGGTGCCGACGCCCTGCTGCAGACGGTCGATCTGGCCGTCGCCGCGGAGGAGATCGGTCTCGACGGCGCCTACGTGCGCGTGCACCACTTCGCGCCGCAGCTGAGCTCGCCGTGGCCGCTGCTCGCGGCGATGGGTGCCCGCACCTCGCGCATCGAGCTGGGCACCGGCGTCATCGACATGCGCTACGAGGAGCCCCTGGCGATGGCCGAGCTCGCCGCCTCCACCGACCTCATCAGCGGCGGCCGGCTGCAGCTCGGCGTGAGCCGGGGGTCGCCCGAGCCCGCGCTGCGCGGTGCCGAGGCGTTCGGGCACGTCCCGGCTGACGGGCAGAGCGACGCCGACCTGGCCCGCGAGCACACCCGCCGCTTCCGCGCGGCCGTCGCCGGCGCCGGGGTGGCGCCCATGGACTCCCGGATGACCGGCCGCGAGGGCCTGCTGGCCGTGCAGCCGCAGTCCGCGGGCCTCGCCGACCGGATCTGGTGGGGCGCCGGCACTCGCGCGACGGCCCGCTGGGCCGGGCAGCAGGGCATGAACCTCATGAGCTCCACCCTGCTCACCGAGGACACGGGCGTGCCGTTCGACCAGCTCCAGGCCGAGCAGATCGCCGGGTTCCGCGCCGCGTGGGCCGAGGCCGGCTGGTCGGGCACCCCGCGGGTGTCCGTCTCGCGCAGCGTCATGCCCATCACCACCGACGAGGACCGGATGTACTTCGGCGGTGACGTGGGCAGCGACGACCAGGTCGGCTACCTCGACGGCGGGCTCGCCCGCTTCGGGCGGCACTACGCCGGGGACCCCGACGCCGTCGCCGAGCAGCTCGCGCGCGACGTCGCCGTCCAGGAGGCCGACACCCTGCTGCTGACGATCCCGAACATGCTGGGCGTGGAGTACAATGCCCGGCTGCTCACGACGATCGCCGAGCACGTGGCACCGGCCCTGGGCTGGACCCCCGCGCACCTGCGCGCCGACGAGCAGCAGCCCGCCGCCGTCTGACCCCGGTCTGACCCGGCCAGCCCCCGTCGGGTCCGCTCGGACCGCACCCTCCGCGCAGGGTGCGGTCCGAGCGCCCCTCGGGAGCCCACTCTCCGCGGAGGGTGCGGAAGGGGGGAGCGGCACCGAGGGGAGAACCCGGGTGACGGCGGCGGGGCGCGTCGGGGAGGATCGACGTCCGTGGCACACCTGGAGGTCAACGGCGTCTCCTACGACCTCCCCGACGGGCGCCCCCTGCTCCGCGAGGTCAGCCTGCGCGCCGGGGAGGGCCAGCGCACCGCGCTGATCGGCCCCAACGGCACCGGCAAGACGACCCTGCTGCGCATCATCACCGGTGAGGTGGCCCCGCACGCCGGGTCCGTGGTGCGCAGCGGCGGGCTGCAGGTGATGCAGCAGACCGCCGGTGCGGGCGCCAAGGAGGTCCGCGACCTGCTGCTGTCCGTGGCCCCGCCCCAGCTGCAGGCCGCCGCCGCCGAGCTCGACGCCGCAGAGCTGGCGATGGTGGAGGCCGAGGACGAGCCCACCCAGATGCGCTACGCCACCGCCATCGCCGGCTGGGGCGACGCGGGCGGGTACGAGGCCGAGGTGGCGTGGGACGTCGTGTGCGACGCCGCCCTCGGCACCGGGTACGAGCGGGCGCGCTGGCGCGACGTCGCCACGCTGTCGGGCGGTGAGCGCAAGCGGCTGCTGCTGGAGTCGCTGCTGCGGGGCCCCCGGGGCGTGCTGCTGCTCGACGAGCCCGACAACTCCCTCGACGTCCCGGGCAAGCGGTGGCTCGAGGAGGCGCTCGTGGCCAGCGGACGCACGGTGCTGCTGGTCAGCCACGACCGCGAGCTGCTGGCCCGCACCGCCACGCGCGTGGCCACCCTCGAGCCCGGCGCCGCCGGCGCGCGGATGTGGGTCCACGGCGGGGGCTTCGACGGCTACGCCGACGCCCGCGCCGACCGCACCGCGCGCCTGGAGGAGCTGCGCCGCCGCTGGGACGAGGACCACGCCGCGCTCAAGGCCCTGGTGCTGAGCCTGAAGACCAAGGCCACCTTCAACGACGGCATCGCGAGCCGCTACCAGGCGGCGCAGACCCGGCTCGCGCGCTTCGAGGAGGCGGGCCCGCCGATCGCCGCTCCCGTGCCGCAGAAGCTGGGCATGCGCCTGCACGGCGGCCGCACCGCCAAGCGCGCCGTCACCTTCGAGCAGCTGGGGATGACGGGCCTCGTGGCCCCCTTCGACCTGGAGCTGCACCTCGGCGACCGCCTCGCCGTCCTCGGGTCCAACGGGTCGGGCAAGAGCCACCTGCTGCGGCTGCTGGCCGCGGGCGGCACCCACCCCGAGGCCGAGCACGAGCCGGTGGGCGACGGACCGCCGCCCGAGCCCGTCGAGCACACCGGCGCCGCCCGCCTGGGCTCGCGCGTGCGGCCGGGCTGGTTCCGGCAGTCCTCCGCCGCCGACACCGGTCCCCGCGACACGGGCACCAGCGCCGGTGGAGCCGCTGGCGACACCGCGGGGTCTCGCACGAAGCGCGACGAGCGCACCCTCCTCGACGTCCTCCACCGCGGCGACGGCCACCGCGCCGGCCTGCCGCGCGAGCCCGCCACCCGGGCGCTGGACCGCTACGGGCTGGCGCACGCCGCGGAGCAGCGGGTCGCGACCCTGTCCGGCGGGCAGCGAGCGCGCTTCGGCGTGCTGCTGCTGGAGCTGTCGGGGGCGACCCTGCTCCTCCTCGACGAGCCCACCGACAACCTCGACCTGGAGTCGGCCGAGGCGCTGGAGGCGGCGCTCGAGCGCTTCGAGGGCACGGTCGTCGCCGTGACGCACGACCGGTGGTTCGCGCGGGGCTTCGACAGGTTCCTCGTGCTGGGCGCGGACGGCACCGTGCGAGAGACCCCCGAGCCGGTCTGGGACGAGGCGCGCGTGCAGAGGGTCCGCTGAGGCGCGTGTTTCTCCTGCGCTCGGAGGCCGCGCTCGGGCACCATGCTGGAGTGACTCCGGGGCCCACCTTCGCGCGCACCGCCGGCTGGAAGCGCGGCTACGCCGTCGACCAGGTCGAGGAGTTCTTCGCGCAGGCGCGCGTCTCCTACGAGACCGGCGGGCCCCGCGGCGGCGTCAGCAGCCGCGACGTGCGCGAGGTCGGCTTCGACCTGGTGCGCCGCGGCTACGACGTGCAGATGGTCGACGCCGCCCTCGACCGCATGGAGGACGCGTTCCTGCGCCGAGAGCAGGAGGTCGTCAAGGGGCGCCTGGGCGCCGACCGCGCGCACGCCGAGCTGTCGTCGCGCGCCGCCACCCTGCGGCCCCGCCTGGACCGCCCCGACGGCGACCGCTTCGACCGCGCCGAGCACGGCCAGCCCGGGTACGACCCCGAGGAGGTCGACGAGCTGTGCGAGCGCATCGGCGCCTGGCTCGACGGCCACCCCGGCCTGGGCCACGACGACCTGCGCCGCGCCGTCTTCACCACGCGCCGCGGCGACCACGGGTACGCCGAGCACCAGGTCGACGCGTTCATCGACCGCGCCGTCGAGGTCATGGCCTCCGTCTCCGTCTGAGCCCCGCCCCACCGCCGGCGGCGGCGGCCCGAGCGCTCGGGCGCTGACCCGTCCGGGGGTGGGACCTGCGGTCCGGGGCCACCGGCGCCGATGACCTCGGGGTGGCACGTCCTGCGAAGTCCCGCGTCCGCTCGCTGCTGAGCGCTGCGCTCTGCCTGACCGCGCTCACCGGGCTCCTCGGCGGCCTGGTGCTGGTGCCCGCGGGCGCGGCCGCCGCCGTCGACGGCACCGAGACCCGCGCGCCGGACGTCAAGAACAACTGGACCGTGCCCGGGGAGGTCTGGCAGGGCGACTTCGCCGACCCCGCCGTGACCCGCGTGGGCGACGTCTACTACGCCTTCGCCACCAACACCGCTGGACGGTACGTGCCCGCGCTGACCAGCACGGACCTGGTCACCTGGCGCGCCCGCCCGACGTACAGCCAGGCCGGCCCGCCCGGCCGCCCCGGCTACTCGGTGACCTCCGACCCGAGCGTCCCCGAGGAGTTCCGCACCGCGCCGTGGTCGGAGCACGACCGCTACAACAACAACGACGTCCTCGTGAAGCCCGCCTCCTGGGGGCTCAAGACGTCCGACGGGCCGTGGGTGCGCACGGAGTACTGGGCGCCGGAGGTCTTCCAGATCGGCTCCACCTGGTACCTCTACTCGGCGGTGCGGGTCGGCGCGACGCGCTTCTGCCTGACGGTGGCCAGCGGCCCCTCGCCGCTCGGCCCGTTCCGCGACACCACCACCGGCCCGATCCAGTGCCAGCCCGTGGAGACCGACCCCGACGGCTCCATCGACCCCTCGGCCTACCGAGACCCGGCCACCGGCAGGAGCTACCTGCTGTGGAAGGCGCTGGGCAAGGTGCGCAGCCACCCCAGCTCGATCCTTTCCGTCGAGCTCGGCGCTGACGGCAAGCCCCTGCCGGGAGCGCCCTGGACCCAGCTGCTGGCGACCCACGAGGGCGGCTGGGAGGGGACGACGATCGAGAACCCCTCGATGGTCACCTACGGCGGCACCACGTACCTCTTCTACTCCGCGAACCACTGGGGGACGACCGACGCCGCCGGGCGCAGCGCCTACGCGACCGGCTACGCCATCTGCCCGCAGGGGCCCACCGGGCCGTGCGCCCGCCCCGACGAGCGGCCGCTGCTGTCCAGCAGCGGCACCGCCCAGGGCCCCGGCGGCTCGGCGGCCTTCCTGGACGCCAGCGGGAACCTGCGGATCGCCTACGCGACCTACTTCCTGGGCGAGGACCGCGTGGGCCAGGCCATCCGCCAGCCCCGCCGCCTCAGCATCGGCACGCTGACCCGCGCCGCCGACGGACGCCTCAGCGCGGTCCCCGGGACCGCACCCGTCGGCGCCTGGACGCCCCCGCCCGCGAAGGCCCCCGTGGCGAAGGCCGCACCGCCCGCGAAGGTGACGCCCAAGGCCACCACCACGACGAAGAAGGCCACCACCAAGAAGGCGACGACGACGAAGAAGAAGGCCGCGACGACCACGAAGAGGACGTCCAAGACGTCGAAGCGCTGACCCCGGCACGCCCCCGCACGATCATGCACCTGCGCGCCACAGCGGTGTCGCGCGAGGGGCGTGACGTGGCGCCCAGGTGCATGATCGTCGCGGGGGGGGGGCTGCGACGGCGGGGGGACCGGGGAGGTCAGGCGAGGGCGGCGGACCGCCAGCCCCGCAGCGAGCTCAGCACGGCCAGGCCGTCGGCGCGGCGCAGGTCGTCGGCGTGCAGCACGCGCAGCTCCAGCTCACCGGAGTCGAGCAGCCGCCCCCGCAGCACCCCGGGCAGCAGCCCGCACTCCACCGGCGGCGTCCACCAGCGCCCGTCGAGGCGCACGGCGAGGTTCGCCGTGCTCGCCTCGCAGAGCTCACCGCGCTCGTTGGTCCACACCACCTCGCCGGGCCCGCCGGGCTCCCCGACGCGGTGCTCCGCCCGCAGCGCGTCGATCCAGCCCCGGCGGGTGGTCTTGTGCCGCGGCCACCAGTCGGCGCTGCGCACCCGGGGGGTCGCCTCCACCGCGAGCAGCACGGGCGACGACGACGGCCCGCTCGCGGGGAGCGGCGCCGTCGTTACCGAGACCTCCCCGGCGGGCGTGAGCTCGAGGCGCACCCTGAGCGCGCCCCCACCCGCGGCCCGCACGGCCCCGCCCAGGGCGTCCCGCGCCTCGGCGGGGTCGAACCTGAGGTGGCAGAACGCCGCGGACGCCGCCATCCGCGCCAGGTGCCGCTCGACGTCGCGCAGCCCGGCCCCCGGATGGTCGCCCGGCACGTGGGCCAGCGTCTCCAGCAGGCCGAACGGCTCCGCGCGGCGTCCGAGCACGGCGGCCTTGGCCAGCACCTCGCGGTGCTCCGCCCCGGCGCGCGAGCCCCAGGTCACGCCGCTGCCGGTGCCGTACTCGACGGTGCGGGCCGTCCTCCCAGCGATGCCGCCTGCGCTGCTGTCTGCGCTGCTGTCTGCTCTGCCGCCTGCGCCGGTGCCGGTGGTGACGACCGCGGTGCGGATCGCCACCGAGAACCGCGCCGTCACCGGCTCGCCCGGAGGGGCCAGCCAGCCCACGGCGCCGCAGTAGACCCCGCGCGGCGAGCGCTCGAGCTCGGCGACGGCCCGCATCGTCGACGCCTTCGGGGCCCCCGTCACCGAGCCGCAGGGGAACAGCGCGCGGAACACCTCGAGCGTCGAGGTGCCCGGCCGCAGCCGGCCCTCGACCGTGGAGACCACCTGGTGCACCGTCGGGTAGGTCTGCGCTGCCAGCAGCTCGGTGACCTCGACGGAGCCGGGCGCGCAGACGCGGTGCAGGTCGTTGCGGAGCAGGTCGACGATCATCACGTTCTCGGCGCGCTCCTTGGCGCTGCCGGCCAGGCGCCGCAGGGCCTCCGCGTCCTCGGCCGCTGAACGGCCCCGCGGTGCCGTCCCCTTCATCGGCCGGGTGACCAGGCGCGGCGCACCGCCGGCGTCGTGGTGGACCGCGAAGAACGCCTCGGGGCTCGCGCTCACCACCGCCGTGCCGCCGGCCAGCTCGAGCAGCGCGCTGTGCGCCCCCGCTGGCCGTGCACGAGGTCGGCGTACAGCGCGCCGGCGTCGCCGTCGAAGGGCGCGGACAGCCGCAGGGTGAGGTTGACCTGGTACGTCTCACCCCGGGCGATGCGCTCGCGGACCCCGGTGACGGCCGCCGCGTGCTGGGCCTCGTCGGTGTCGGCGGTCCACGCACCCGCCGTCCACCCCCGCGTCCCGGTGGCCGGGGGGACGACGGGTGCCGCGCGCGGTGCGTCGGTCAGCGCGAACCAGACGAGCGGTACCCCCGGGCCGGGCTCACGGGTCACCAGCGCCGGGTCGAGCGCCGGCGCGCCCTCGTAGGCCACGAAGCCCACCGCCCAGCTGCCCGCGGCGACCGCGGCCTGCACCCGCTCCAGGGCGGGGACGACGGCGTCCAGCGTCCGCGCCTCCACCACGCTCCGCGCCGGACGGGCGGCGTCGGCGAAGAGCAGGGCGGTGCCGGCGGCGAGGTCGTCGCAGCGCAGCACGCCGTGGGGCGGGTGCGGCGGGACGGCGGTCGGGGGCACCGGGGGAGTGTGCCGCAGGTGCCGCTCGCAGTGCCCGGGAGTGCCCGGGGGCGCCGGCGGCTAGCGTGCTGGGGTGCCGGCCCGGACCGACGGCGCCCCGTTCTGGGTGCTCTTCGCGGTGTTCTTCACCGTGGTCCTCGTGCGCACCCAGGCCACGTACTGGCTGGCCCGCGTGGTGGCCGCGTGGTCGGCCGACCAGCGCCGCGCCCGGCCGGCGTGGGTGGCCCGTGCCGGCGCGTGGCTGGAGGGGCTCGCCCGGGGGCGGGGCGCCCGGGCCCTGGAGCGGTGGGGCCTGGTGGCCGTCCCGGCGTCGTTCCTGGCCACGGGCACCAAGACCGCCGTCAACGGGGCCGCGGGGCTGCTGCGGATGCCCTTCGGCCGGTACACCGCGGCGATGCTGCTGGGCTGCGCCGTGCACGCCACCATCTACGCGACCGTGGGGTGGGCGGCGTGGACGGCGGCGCTGGCGGCCCTGTCCGGCTCACCCCGGGGCGCGGCGGTGCTGGTGCTCCTGGTGGTCGCGGCGGTGGGCGCGGTGTGGTGGCGGCTGCGGCGGCGGGCAGCCCGCGGCGAGGGCTGACCCCGCGGGCGCGGTCGTCTCAGGACGGGTCGCCCGGGGCCTGCGGCCGCAGGTGCTCCAGCAGTGCGGCGACGTGGCGGGCGCGGGTCTGCGCCCGCTTGACGGTGTGCATCCGGTACAGCCAGGAGTACCGCTCGCCGCGGGGCATCGCCTCGTAGGCGGCTGCGGCCGCGGCGTCGTCGGCCAGCGCCTGCGCGAGCTCCGGGGGCGGCTGGATCGTGGCCGACCCCGCGTAGGCGGCCTCCCACCGCCCGTCGGCGCGGGCCGCGGCCACCTCGGCGGTGCCCCGGGGGCACATCCGCCCGGCTGCCTCGAGCGCCGCGACGCGCTCGACGTTCTTGGCCGACCAGTTCGACCGGGGGCGGCGCGGGGTCATGCGGATCGCGTAGCTGGCGTCGTCGCGGGTGGTGACCTGGCCGTCGATCCAGCCGTGGCGCAGCGCCTCGACCACGGCCGCCTCGTAGACGAGGGACGTGGGCTGCGTGGCGCCGCCCTTGGCGAGGGCGAGCCGGACGCCGGGCGAGGTGGCGGCGTTCTCCTCCAGCCACGCGGCCCAGGCAGCGGCGTCGGGCACCACGAGGTCGGGCAGCGGCTGCTGGGGCGCGGCGGGTGCGGCGGGCACGCCCCCGAGTGTGCCGCGTTGCACTGACGGCGCGGCAGGGGTGTCCGGTTCCCTTGACATCGTGTCGGGTCTACTGGACATTGGAGGCGTGGGGAGGACGTCGGCCAGGGGCCGCAGCAACGGGGTCCGCGCCGCGCGGACGGCGCTGGGCATCACCCAGGCCGACCTCGCCGCGGCGGCGGGCGTCACGAGGCAGACCGTCGTCGCCGTCGAGGCGGGCGACTACGCCCCGTCGGTCTACCTGGCCCTGGCGCTCGCGGCACGGCTCGGCCGCAGCGTCGAGGAGCTCTTCGGGCAGGACGAGGCAGCAGCCGCCGGTGCGGCGGCAGGAGGGGAGAGGCGATGAGCGAGCAGGTGCGTGACGGCTGGTTCCTGAGGACGGCGGCGCGCGTGGGTGACCTCGGCAGCCCGTTCTACGACGAGGAGCACCAGCGCGACGTCTGGAACGAGGCCAGCGCCATCGGGTTCCAGCTGCTGCTGTGGCTGCTCCCGGCCCTCGCGGTGGTGTCCGTGTGGGTGGGTGGTGCGCCCGCCGTGCCGTACGCGCTGGCGATGTTCCTGGTGCCGGGTCTGGCCTCGTGGGTGGTCCTCGGCTACGCGAAGGCCCACGGCGTCCTCGGCGCGGACGTCCGCGGCGTGAAGCCGCTGCGCGGCCGCGTGGTGGCGTGGCTGGTGCTGGGCGTCGCCTTCTGCGCCGGCGTGGTGCGCGCCCAGGGCTCGACCGACGGGTTCTCCGGAGGGATGGCCACCGGGTTCGTCGTCGGTGCGGCGCTGGCCGTCGTGGCGGTCGCGGTGGGCGTGCTGGTCGGCCGGCGCCGGGCGCGCCGGGCTAGCGCAGGTGCGAGGAGCTCATGACCCGGTCGACCGCGATCTCGACGACCACGCGCAGCGGGTCCTCCCGCGGCTCGCGCTCGTAGCGCACCGCGTAGCGGGCGACGGCGTCGGCGACCACCTCCGGCTCGTCGCGCACGCGCACCGGGCCCTCGAGGGTGAGCCACTGGGCCCGCTCGAAGGAGCACAGCACCGCTCGGCCGCCGGCGGTCTCGGCGAGCCGGGCGTTGCGGACCTTGCGCGAGGTGGAGCGGGCCGTGACGCGGGCGAGACCCGCCTCGGCGTCCCAGGTGAACCCCACCGGCACGACGTGCGCGGTGCCGTCGGGGCGGTGGGTGGTGAGGGTCGCCAGGCGGCGCTCGGTCACGAACGCCAGGGCGGCGGGGGTCAGCTGCACGCCGTCCAGGGTGGCGGACGTGACTCCGGCGCTGCTCGGGAGGCCCGTGATCACGGTGATCACGGGCCTCCCGAGCACCTGGTGTCAGAGGAGCTGCCAGGCCCGGGTGAGGACGTCGCGCAGGGTCGCCTCGATCATGTCGAAGTCCTCCGGCCCGGCGATCAGCGGCGGGGACAGCTGCACCACCGGGTCGCCCCGGTCGTCGGCGCGGCAGTACAGGCCCGCCTCGAACAGCGCCTTCGAGAGGAAGCCCCGCAGCAGGCGCTCCGCCTCGGGGCCGGTGAAGGTCTCCCGGGTGGCCTTGTCCTTGACCAGCTCGATCCCGTAGAAGAAGCCGGCGCCGCGCACGTCGCCCACGATCGGCAGGTCGCGCAGCCGGTCGAGCGTCGCGCGGAACACGGGGGCGTTGTCGCGCACGTGCTGGTTGAGGCCCTCGCGCTCGAAGACGTCGAGGTTGGCCATCGCCACCGCCGCGGAGACCGGGTGCCCGCCGAAGGTGTAGCCGTGGGCGAAGGAGGTCGACCCGTTCTTGAAGGGCTCGAAGAGCCGGTCCGAGGCGATGCACGCGCCGATGGGCGCGTACCCGCTGGTCATGCCCTTGGCGCAGGTGATCATGTCGGGCACGTAGCCGAGCTCGTCGCAGGCGAACATGGCGCCGATCCGGCCGAAGGCGCAGATCACCTCGTCGGAGACGAGCAGCACGTCGTGGCGGTCGCAGATCTCCCGCACGCGCTGGAAGTACCCCGGGGGCGGGGGGAAGCAGCCGCCGGAGTTCTGCACCGGCTCGAGGAACACCGCGGCCACCGTCTCGGGGCCCTCGAACAGGATCGCCTCCTCGATGCGGTCGGCGGCCCAGCGGCCGAAGGCCTCCGCGTCGTCGCGCAGGTGCTCGGGGGCCCGGTACTGGTTGGTGTTGGGCACGCGGAAGGTGCCCGGCACCAGCGGCTCGAAGACGGCCTTGGCCGCGGGGATGCCGGTGATGGCGAGTGCTCCCTGCGGGGTGCCGTGGTAGGCCACCGAGCGGCTGATGACCTTCGTCTTCAGCGGCCTGCCGGTGAGCTTGAAGTAGTTCTTGGCCAGCTTCCACGCCGTCTCGACGGCTTCGCCGCCGCCGGTGGTGAAGAACACCCGGTTCAGGTCACCCGGCGCGTACGAGGCCAGGCGCTCGGCCAGGTCGATCGCGGGCGGGGTGGTGTACGACCACAGCGGGAAGTACGCCAGCTCGCTCGCCTGCTTCGCGCCGGCCTCGGCCAGCTCGCGGCGGCCGTGGCCCACCTGCACGGTGAACAGCCCCGCCAGACCGTCGAAGTAGCGCTTGCCGGCGTCGTCGTAGATCCAGCAGCCCTCGCCGCGGGTGATGACGGGGACGCTCTGCTCCCACGCCGACTGGCGCGTGAAGTGCCCCCACAGGTGGTCGCGCGCGGCCTGGGCGCGCGGCGTGCCCGCGGGAGTGGTGCCGCCGGAGGAGGTCGGCGTGCCGGTGGCGGGGGTGCGGTCGAGCGGCGTGGTCGTCATCGGGTTCCCCAGTCGTAGCGCTGCTTGATGAGCTTCAGGTAGACGAGCGTCTCGGTGGAGGCGACGCCCGGGACGGCGCGGACGCGGCGCGAGATGAGGTCGAGCAGGTGGTCGTCGTCCTCGCAGACCACCTCCAGCAGCACGTCGAAGGTGCCTGCGGAGGCCACCACGTAGGTGACCTCGTCGAGCTCGGCCAGGGCCCGCGCCACCTCGGTGACGTCGCCCGCGCAGCGGACGCCGACCATCGCCTGGCGCGGGAAGCCCACCTGCATCGGGTCGGTGACCGCGACGACCTGCATGACGCCCGCCTCGACCAGGCGGGCCACCCGCTGCCGCACCGCGGCCTCGGACAGGCCGACGTCAGCCGCGATCGCCGCGTACGAGCGGCGGCCGTCGGCCTGCAGGTGCTCGATGATCCGCTTGGACGTCGCGTCCAGGGCGGGCGAGCTGCGCTCGCGGGGCGGTGCTGCCATGCCGGCCGAGCATGCCCCTGCCCGGCGCCCAGCACAAGGGCCCAGTGACGGATCCGGTCGTCATCAACCGGATCCGCCACTGGATCCGTCGTGGTCGACGCGTCAGAGGCCGGCCTTCGGCGGCGCGGTGTCGGGGACGAGCACCTCGGTGTCCGCGTTGAGCGTCTCGCCGCGGAAGAAGGCGCGCAGCCGGATGGCGCACAGGAGCATCAGCGGCACGCCGAGCGCGATCATCCCGACGCCGAGGACGAAGACGCCGCCCACGCCGCCGATGACGGTCTCGCCGTAGTCGGGCCGCGCCATGTCGACGACGCTGTAGCCGAAGATCACCAGCATGAACAGGCCACCGAGGAAGGGGAGGACGCCCTTCAGCCACAGGTCCGCCGCCGAGCGCCGCAGCACCGAGCGGAAGAACCACACGCACGCGAACGACGTGATGCCGTAGTAGAACGCCACCGCCAGGCCGAGGGAGGCGATCGAGTCGGCCAGGGCGTTGGTGCTGATGAGCGAAAGCAGCACGTAGAAGCCGGTGGCCGTCGCCCCCATGACGAGCGTGGAGAAGCCGGGGGTCTTGAAGCGCGGGTGCACCTGCCCGAAGCTCGGCGGCAGCGCGCCGTAGACCGCCATCGCCAGGGTGCCGCGGGCCGTCGGCAGGATCGTCGACTGCGTGGAGGCGGCCGCCGAGACGGCCACGGTGACCATGAGCAGGGCCGCCAGCACGGAGCCCCCGAGCGGGGCGCCGAGCACGGTCAGCACGTCGTCGGCGTTGTCGGGGTTGTTGAGGCCGATGCCCGTCGTCCCGAAGCCGCTGTAGGCCTGGATCGCCGTGGCGACCACGGTGAACGTGACCACGAGGATGACGGTGGCGATGGTCGCCGCGCGACCGGGGATGCGGTCGGGGTCCTTGCTCTCCTCGTTGACGGCCAGGCAGGCGTCCCAGCCCCAGTACAGGAAGATGCACAGCACGATGGCGGCGACGGCCTCGCGGAACCCGACCCCGGTGGGGACGAACCAGCTGGCCTGGGGGAGCACGGCCTGCGGCCCGGCCTGGCCGCTGTAGACGAGCACCAGCGCCCACACCGCGAGCACGACGAGGAAGATGAACTGCCAGGCCACGAGCACGTTCTGCATCCGCTCGGACAGCAGGATGCCGCGGTAGCTGACGTAGGTCATGACGGCGATGAAGACGACGGCGAAGACCATGCGGCCCCACTGGCTGTCGGCGAGGCCGTCGAGCCCCACCACCCGCAGCGTGTAGATGGCCGCGATCTCCGCGACGTTGGCGAGCACGATGATCGCCGAGACGGCGACGCCCCAGCCGCCCATCCAGCCCACGAACGGGCCGAAGGCCTTCGTGCCCCAGGTGAACGTGGTGCCGCAGTCGGGCACGGCCCGGTTGAGCTGCTGGTAGGCGATCGCGGTGAGCACCATGGGGATGAAGGCCACGATGAACATCGCCGGCGCCTTCTCCCCGACGCCGAGGTACCCGAGCGTCGCCGCGAGGCCGTAGGCCGGGGCCGTCGAGGCCAGGCCGATGACCGTGTTGCCCCACAGCCCCAGCGTGCCCTTCGCCAGGCCCTTGCCCTCGCCCCTGCCCCCGCCACCGCTCGGGCCCGCGGGGCTGCTGCCCGCCCCGGACCCGGCTCCGACCGCCTGCGCCACGCCGTCCTCCTCGCTGCCCGTGTCCTTCCACGAGCGGACGCCGCATCATGGCCCTGAACGGGCGACGGCGACAGGCCCCACCCGGCCCCGGCGGGGCTAGCCTCCGCAGATGAGGCTCCTGGTGGTCGGCTCGGGTGGCGTCGGTGACGCCCTGGCACGCATCCTCGCGCGGCGTTCGCGCTCCGCGGCCTTCTTCGACGCCGTCGTCGTCGCCGACTACGACGAGGCGCGCGCGCAGCGCACCGTCGCCGTGCTCCGCGAGCGCGAGGGCGCCGCTGTCGCCGCGCGATTCAGCGCGGCCCGGGTCGACGCCTCCGACGCCGCCTCGGTGGCGGCGCTGGCGAAGGAGGTGGGGGCGACGCACGTCATGAACGCCGTCGACCCCCGCTTCGTCATGCCCGTCTTCACGGGCGCGCTGGAGGCCGGCGCCGGCTACCTGGACATGGCGATGTCGCTGTCGCACCCCCACCCCGAGCGCCCCCACGAGCTGACCGGGGTGAAGCTCGGCGACGAGCAGTTCGCCATGGCCCGGCAGTGGGAGGACGCCGGGCAGCTGGCCCTGGTCGGCATCGGCGTCGAGCCCGGCCTCGCGGACGTCTTCGCCCGCTACGCCACCGAGGAGCTCTTCACCCACGTCACCGAGCTGGGCGTGCGCGACGGCGCGAACCTGCAGGTCGAGGGCTACGACTTCGCGCCGTCGTTCTCCATCTGGACCACCATCGAGGAGTGCCTCAACCCGCCGGTGGTCTGGGAGCGCGGCGCCTGGCACACCCTCGAGCCCTTCAGCGACCCCGAGGTCTTCGACTTCCCCGGCGGCATCGGCCCGGTCGAGTGCGTGCACGTCGAGCACGAGGAGGTGCTCCTCATGCCCCGCTGGCTCGAGGCCGAGAAGGTGACCTTCAAGTACGGCCTCGGGGCGGAGTTCATCGCCGTCCTCAAGGACCTGCACAAGCTCGGGCTCGACCGCACCGAGCCGGTCATGGTCAAGGGCGTTCCGGTCAGCCCGCGCGACCTGGTCGCCGCGGCCCTGCCGGACCCGGCCACGCTGGGCCCCCTCATGACGGGCTCCACGTGCGCGGGCCTGCTGGTCACGGGCACCGGCAGGGGGGAGGGCTTCGAGGGGCGCCCCCGCGAGGTCTACCTGCACCACGTGGTCGACAACGCCTGGTCGATGGAGGAGTACGGCGCCCAGTGCGTCGTCTGGCAGACCGCCGTCAACCCGGCGGTGGCCCTCGAGCTCCTCGCCGACGGGCGCTGGTCGGGCGCCGGCGTGCTCGGACCGGAGGCGCTCCCGCACCGGCCCTTCCTCGACCTGCTCGCGGCCGACGACGGGTACGCCAGCCCCTGGGGCCTGCAGGAGCGCACGCCCACGGCCTCCTGATCGCCTCCTGATCGCCCCTGACCGACGTGGACACCACGCGCTGGGGCCTGCCGGTCCGCAGGGTCGAGCGCAACCCCCGTGCCCAGGGGCTCGACCCGAGCGCCTGGCCCGCCACGGTGCCGGCCGTCGCGCAGCTGCTGCGCGACGGCCTGGACCTCGGGCCGGCGACGGTGCTCGTGGGGGAGAACGGCGCGGGCAAGTCGACCGTGCTGGAGGGGGTCGCCTGGGCCTACGGCCTGGACGCGCGCGGTGGGTCGGTCAACACCCGCGGCCTGGTGGACGACGACGAGCCCGACCCCGTCGGGCGCGCCCTGCGCGTGCTGCGCGGCCACGGCGCGGGGCGGTGGGGCTTCTTCCTGCGCGCGGAGACGATGCACCAGGTCTTCGACACCGTCGCCGGGAGCCGGGACGACCCCGAGGACTTCCACGCCATGAGCCACGGCGAGGCCTTCACCGCGCTCCTCGGCACCCAGCGCTACGACGGGCCGGGCCTCTACTGCTTCGACGAGCCCGAGAGCGCCCTGTCGTTCACGAGCCAGCTGGCGCTGCTGGCCCAGCTGAGCGACGTCGTCGCCACCGGGACGGCGCAGGTGCTCGTGGCGACGCACTCACCGGTGCTCGCGGCGCTGCCCGGGGCGAGGCTGCTGCTGGTCGACGGCGACGGGCTCACCGAGACCCGCTGGGAGGAGCTGCCCCTCGTGGGCCACTGGAGGGCCTTCCTGGACGACCCGCGCCGCTACCTGCGCCACCTCTGACGGCGCTGACCGCGCGAGAGGCCCCCGGACCAGCTGATCCGGGGGCCTCTCGCGCTCGCGGGGCACAGGACGTCAGGGGCGTCCGCCGGTGTTGCTGGCGCTCGCCGGGGTGGTCGGCAGGGTGGTGGTGCCGGTGCCGCCACCGGTGCGCGGGGTGGCGGGGGTGGCCGAGCCCGGCTGGGTGCCGCCGTTCGTCGCGGCGCCGCCCGAGGACGAGGCGTCCGAGCCGGAGCCGGGCAGCTTGTCCTTCGCGGTCTGCACCGCGCTCTGAACGGTCGGGTTGTTCGAGACGGCGTCCTTCGCGGAGGACGCGGCGCTCTTGGCCGTGTCGACGGCGGCGGTCTGGGCCTGGTCGACCTTCGACTTCACCTTCGGGTCGTTCCACAGCTTCGACACCTGGGCCACGATCTGGTCGTAGCGCTTGCGCCCGGCGCGCGCACCGAGCACGTAGCCGATCGCTGCACCGACGATGAGGGACTTCTTGCCCACGGGGGACCTCCGGGTCTGGTCGGGGAAGGCTTCGCGTCTTGACCTCTGGAGGACGTGTCTACCGCTGTCCGGGCGGCCTGGCACGCTGGCGCCGTGCTCCCGCCGTCCGCGCCGGTCCCTCCCCTCCCTCCCGCTCACCCCGGCGGGCACCGCCTCGTGCTCGTCGAGGCCGCGTACGACTCCGCGCTGGTCCAGACCCTGGTGGAGGAGGTGCAGGCCGAGTACGTGGTCCGCTACGGCGGGCCCGACGACACCCCGCTGAGCCCCGCGGAGTTCGCCCCGCCCGGGGGCGCCTTCCTCGTGGCGCTGGTCGACGGCGAGCCCGTGGGCACCGCCGGCCTGCGCGACCACGGCGGGGGAGACGTCGAGCTCAAGCGCATGTACGTGCGCACCGCCCACCGCCGCCGCGGGTACGCGCGCCTGCTGCTGGCCGCCGTCGAGGAGCGCGCCCGCGCGCTGGGCCACCGCCGCCTGGTGCTGGAGACCGGCCTGATGCAGCCCGAGGCGGTGGCGCTGTACCGGTCCGCGGGGTACGAGGACACGGCGCCCTACGGCTACTACGCCGACTCCGAGCACAGCCTGCACCTGGCGAAGGCCCTCCCCGCCTGAGCCCCCGGCCGACCTCGGCCGCTGCCGGCCGCTGCCGGCCGCTGCCCGGCCGCTGCCGGCCGCGACCGGGGTGGCCGGACGAACCGGACGAGTCCTCGCAAACGCCTGCGGAGCGCACGGGCCGCCGTCCAGCATGGGCCCGCCGCACCGGGGACCGTCCCGGCGCCCGGCCGAGGAGCTCCTGTGACCGACCGCACCCGCCGCGAGACCCCCGAGGGCCGGCGAGCGCCGCGCCGCGCCGCCCGCCGGGGGAGCACCAGCCGCCGGGCCCTGGTCGTCGCCGCCCTGGCCGCAGCAGCGGTGGTCCCCGCGGCCTGGGCCACCAGCGCGGTGGGTGGCGTCCCGGACGAGCAGGCCGCCCCGGCCTCCGCGGCTCCCGCCGCGAGGGCGCTCGTCGAGGCGGCCCCGGTCGGTGACCGCTCCGAGGTGCTCGCCCGCGCCCAGGAGGCGGCGGCCCTGGCCGTGGCCGCCCGGGCCGCCGCGGCGTCGGCCGGTGTCGAGGGCAGCGCCCCCAGCAGCGCCACGAGCAGCGCCCCCGGCAGCGCCACGAGCACCCCGCCGAGCGGCCTGAGCAGCACCCCGGCGACGAGCACGTCGAGCAGCGCCTCGGCCGGTGCGGCCGTGACGCCCACGACGACCCGCCCCTCCGCCTCGTCGGCCCCCGCGGCCGTCCAGGGTGGCAGGGGCCCCCTCGCCGGGGCCCGGTTCTGGGTCGACCCGGACAGCGACGCGCGCCGGGAGCTCGCCCGCGGTGGGGACCCCGCCCTGGCGAGGATCGCCGACGCGCCGAGCGCCCTCTGGCTCGGCGACTGGGTGCCGACCGACCAGGTCCGCGCACGCACCGCCGGCGTCGTCGACCGCGCCGCCGCCGCGGGGAGCGTGCCGGTGCTCGTGCTCTACGCCGTCCCCGGCCGCGACTGCGGCGGCTACTCCTCCGGCGGGCTGGGCAGCGCCTCCGCCTACGGGGCGTGGGTGCGCGCCGTCGCGGCGGGCATCGGCGACCGCCGCGCCGTGGTGGTGCTCGAGCCCGACGCCCTCGCGCAGGTCGACTGCCTCTCCGGCGGGGCCCGCACCGAGCGCTCAGCGATGCTGCGCGACGCGGTGGGCGTCCTGGCCGGGACCGCCGCGGTGACCTACCTCGACGCGGGCAACTCCGGCTGGGTCGACGCGGCGACCATGGCGCAGCGCCTGCGCGACGCCGGGGTCGACCGGGCCCGCGGGTTCGCGCTGAACACGTCCAACTTCAAGCGCACCGCTGACGAGGAGGCCTACGGCGAGCGCCTGTCCGCGGCCCTGGGCGGCAGCCACTACGTCGTCGACACCAGCCGCAACGGCAACGGCCCGGCCTCCGGCGCCGAGTCGTGGTGCAACCCGGCCGGCCGCGCCCTCGGCGTGCCGCCGACCACCACGACCAGCGGGGCGCACGCCGACGCGTACCTGTGGGTGAAGCGCGTCGGGGAGAGCGACGGGCAGTGCGGGCGGGGCGAGCCCGCCCCGGGCACCTGGTGGCCCGCCTACGCCGTCGGGCTGGCGCAGCGGGCGCGCTGACCGACCTGGGTCACCACCGCCCCCGGACGGCCCAGCGAGACCGGCCGGTGGTGCTCCGGCTGCCTACCATCGGTGTCGATGAGGGGCCACGAGCGCACGGGCGGCACGACGGCGGAGCACGCCGCGGGGCGGAGCGCTCGCCGCTCGCCGGTCCTGGCGGTGGCCGGCGCCTCGCTGGCGCTGGTGCTCGCGTCGTGCTCGTCGGGCCCGTCCGGCGGGGCGCCGTCCGCGAGCCCCGGCTCGGGCGGGACGGGGAGCCCCAGCGGAGCGGCCGCACCCGGTGCTGGCGGGCTCGGCGTGCCCCTGTACCTGGACCCGCAGGGCCCGGCCCCGGCCGAGCTGGAGCGAGCGCTCGCCACGGGTGACCCCGCCACCGCGCAGATCCGGCGGATCGCCGAGCAGCCGACCGCCACGTGGGTGGCCGACCACGACCCCGACGGCGCCTACACCACGGCGAAGGCGGTGGCCGACGGCGCGCGCGCCGCGGGCCAGACCGCCGTGCTGGTGGCCTACACGCTGCCCGACCGCGACTGCGGGCTGTACTCCGCCGGCGGCGCGCCCGACGACGGCTCCTACTTCGACGGCATCGGCGCGCTGGCCGCCGGGATCGGCGACGCCGACGCGGTCGTCGTCCTGGAGCCCGACGCGGTGGCCCACACCTTCGCGGGCTGCGCCGAGGAGACCGCCGCCCAGGGGCGGTACCGCCAGCTGGCGACGGCCGTCGACATCCTCACCGAGCGTCCGGGCACCAGGGTCTACGTCGACGCCGGCAACGCCACCTGGGTGCAGGACCTGCCCGGCCTGGCCGAGGCGCTGCGCAGCTCGGGCGTCGACGACGCCGCGGGCTTCGCGCTCAACACGTCGAACTTCGTCTCCACGGCCGAGAGCGTCGAGTACGGGCGGCGGTTGTCCGCCGAGCTCGGCGGCGCGCACTTCGTGGTGGACACCTCGCGCAACGGCGCCGTCGTCCCGGCCGGGACCCCCGGCGGGGTCGAGTGGTGCAACCCGCCGGAGGCGCGCATCGGCGAGCCGCCGACGACCACCACGGACGACCCGCTGCTCGACGCCCTGCTGTGGGTCAAGCAGCCCGGCGACTCCGACGGCGACTGCCGCCCGGGGGAGCCGGCCGCGGGGCAGTGGTACCACGACCTCGCGGTGCAGCTCGGCTCCTGAGGCGGGGCGGGGAGCCCGCGGACGCGATGAGGGGGGAGGCCCGGCCGGGCCTCCCCCCTCGTCGTCAGCGCCTGGTCAGTGACCCATCGCCGCGTGGTCCATGCCCGGCATGTCGGCCACCGGGTCGGCCACGGGAGCGGGCGTGCCGCTGGCCGAGCCGTCGTCCGCGCCGGTGCCGCCCTGGACGTGCACCCACCGCGCCACCGAGGGGATCCCGTCGGCGGTGGCGGTGAAGAGCATGTACCAGCCGTCCGGCACGAGCCCGCGCTCCGCGGGCACCGCGGCGCTCGCCCGGCCGTCGGCCCCGACCACGAGGTCGAGGGCGACGGTGCGCTGCTCGACGTCGGTGGCGTGGGTGACCGCGCTCGGGCGCATCAGGCGCGCCGAGGTGACCGCGGGCCCCGACGTCGTCAGGTCGAAGGAGGCGCCGCGCTCCACCTCGTCCGGTGCGCTGTCGACGACCGGCCGCTCACCCCGGAAGAGGTAGGACGGCGAGTAGATCTCCAGGCGCTGCTCGAACGGCGCGACGATGGTGTCGTCGGCGTCGGCGAACAGCGGGTTGGAGCCCATCACGACGACGCGGCCGTCCGGGAGCAGGATGCCCTCGGAGTGGTAGTCGCGGCCGATGGAGGGCGAGGCCACGGTCTGCATGGCGCCCGTGCTCGGGTGGTAGACGGAGGCCAGGAGGTTGTCCGACAGCCCCTTGCCGCGGTAGTCCTTCGAGCCGCCCGTGATGAGCACGGTGTCGTCCGGCAGGTTGACCACGTTCGGGTAGCGCGTCGGCGCCTGCAGGTCCGGCCCCGCGCGGAACGACGGGTCCTGCGCGGTGAGGTCGACCAGCGCGGTGCGGGCCGTCGACAGCTCCGACTCCCCGACGCCGCCGCCGCCGACCACCATGGCGGTCTGCATCTGCACCGGCGGGAGCATCACCGAGGCGCTGGTCTCCAGCTGGTCGGCGTCCTCCAGCCCGTGCACGGGGGTGAGGGTGTTGGTGGTGAGGTCCCAGATGCCGGGCTGGCGGCCCTTGTCGGCGGGGCCGTACCCGGCGTTGGAGCCCGAGTAGAACAGCCGGCCGTCGGCCATCGGGTACAGCCACGGGTAGGTCGGGAAGTACTGCGTCAGGTCGGGCCGCTCCGTCCACGTGGCGGTGGCCGGGTCGTAGACCTCGGTCTGCCCCTGCACGACCTCGCCGGTGCCGTCCAGCCCGGAGGAGGCCAGCAGCGTGCCGTCCTCGAGCGGGGTGATGGTCGGGTACCAGCGCTTGTGGGCCATGTCCCCGACGCGCTCGTAGCGCTCGGTCTCGGGGCTGAAGACGTAGGTGGTCTGCAGGCCCTGGAAGTCCTGCTTGTCCATCGTCATCTTCTCGGCCATGCCGTAGACGTCCTGGCCCAGCTGGCCGGTGAGGCCCTCGACGGCGAACTGGCCGCCGGTGTCGAGCACCGCGGCGGCGCCCTCCTCCACGGCCTGGACCCACACGACGGTCTCGCTCGCGGTCACGGTCACGCCGCCGCCGGCGAGCTCGGTCTTCACGGCCGGGCCGAGCACGGACTCGTTGGTGGTCTCGTACTCCTTGCCGTTCGGCCCGACCAGCCGGGTCCCCTTCGGGAAGGTGCGGACGGCGTCGTGCGGGTTCTCGTTCTTCAGCGTCACCGCACCCGAGGCGTGGGTGACCTGGTCCTCGAGCAGCTCGTAGCGCTGCGTGCCGCCGGCCACGACGAGGTCGCCGTTGGGGAGGAAGGCGTGCCCGGAGCAGAACAGGTCCGCGGGCGTCGGGACCTGCGTGTACTGGTCGGTGGCCGGGTCCCAGAGCACGGTCTTGAAGGTGCCGGCGTCGAACGACTCCTGGTCGTTGCCGGACCCGGCCACGACCAGCACCTTGCCCGTCTTCAGCAGCGCCGCGTGGATGGCGTTGACGCGGAACTCCTCCGGGAACTCGAAGGTGCTCCAGGAGCCGTTGGCGGCCTTGTACTCCTGGGTGCCGATCTCGACGTCGTGCTGGACCTGCTGGACGAACGCCGCCACGGGCGAGGCGGACAGGACCAGGGCGACGGCGAAGGCGCCACCGGACAGGGCGCCGCGCCGGCCGGGCCGTCGCAGTCGCTGGAGCGGGAGGGGGCTGGGGAGCTTCACGAGGCCTCCTGGGCGGCGGTGACGAGCTGCAGGTGCTGGGGGGCGGTGGTGCCGGCGGCGGGGCCGTCGGCGTCGGAGCCGGCGGACGCGGCGCGGCTGCGGCGGCGCGACTCGACGGCGCTGATGGCCAGCGGGGCCAGGCAGATCGCCATCGCGGCCACGGGCCAGACGCTGGAGGCCGGGGTCGCGTAGCCGTTGACGACGGCGCCGACGAGGGCCAGGGCGAAGAACGCCGCCCACGCGAGGTGGAAGCGGAAGGAGTGCAGCGACTCCCGCTGCTCCCCGAGGCCCTTGGGCGTGACGGCGAAGCGGGCCGGCAGCCGCAGGAGCGTCTTCAGGAGCGCGCCGGCGAAGATCGGCGCCGCCAGGACCGACATGAGCATGCCGCCGAGGCCGTAGGACTCGCGGTGCTCGAACGGGCTGACGTTGTAGCGGCGGTTCGACACGTACAGCCAGACCTGGAGGAGGGTCGCGTCGAGGTAGAACGCGGCCCACGCCTGCGGCGGCACGTCGAGCCCGGCGGTGCCGGTGAACGCGTAGAGGCCGGCGTTGAAGGCGGCGAGCAGCCAGGCCAGCGCCATGGACGGGTAGAACGTGGTGATCAGCGCGTAGTGGAGCAGCTGGCCGGGGCGCATCCGGTGCGCGCGGCGCCACCACAGGGAGCGCAGCACCTCGAAGGTGCCGCGGGACCAGCGGTCCTGCTGCTGGAAGTAGTCGCCCCAGCCGGTCGGGCCCTCTCCGACGGCGAGGACGTCCGGCGTGTACACCGAGCGCCAGCGCCGGCCGGTCGCCGGGTTCCGCGACGTGTGGATGACCAGGCCGGTGGCCATGTCCTCGGTGATGGAGTCGGCCAGGCCCCCGACCTGCTTCAGGGCGCTGATGCGGAAGGCGTTGCTGGTGCCCACGAGCATCGCGCCGCCGGAGGTGTTGGCGGCGGGCTGGATCGTCGAGTGGAAGGGGCGCTGCTGGCTCTCCGCGCCGAGCGTGACGAAGCCGTCCGCGACGTTGCCGTACACCTGCGGGCCGTCGACGAAGGCGACGTCCGGGTCGTGGAAGTACCCCAGGATGCGCTGGGCGTACACCGGTAGCGGGACGTGGTCGGTGTCCACCGACATGAAGTAGTCGTAGTCGTCGCCGTGGGCGTCGAGCCAGGCGTTGTAGTTGCCGTGCTTGGTCTTCGCGCGGAACGCCCCCCGGGGGGTGTTCCAGCGAGCGACCCCGCGCCGGGAGAAGTGGCGCACGCCGAGGTCGGCGCAGACGCGCCGGGCGTCGGCGTCGTCGCCCTCGTCGAGCAGCCAGACGTCGATGCCGAGGCCGCTGGGGTCCTCGATGCGACGGGCAGCTGCCAGCGTGCGCTCGAGCATGTCGAGCGGCTCCTTGCCCGGCACGAAGGAGGTGACGAAGGCGAGGCGGGTGCCGCGCTCGGCCTCGACGGGCACCGGGTAGGAGGCGGTGACGGAGGCCCGACCCAGCGACACCACGTTGACCAGGCGCAGGACCTCCATGACCGCGACGGTCCCGATCACCACGGCGTTCAGCACGACGGCGGTGGTGGTCAGCAGGAACTGCGGGTGGTGCGCGGGCTTGAGCAGCCACGTGAAGAAGGCGACCTCGATGGCGATGCACGCGACAGCCAGCGCCAGGGTCCGCCACAGGCGGCCGTGCTCGCGGGTGAGCATCCGGTGCTCGACGCGGTAGGGGCCCGTCGGCGCCGGCTGCAGCGGGCCGGCGAGGGTGCTGGAGCGCTCCAGCGGGGTCGGGTCGTCGTGGAGGGCGTCGTCCGTCGTCCCGTCGCGGGGGTCGGGGACGCCGGGGACGAGCCTCATCGGGCGTGCGGGAGTGCTGGAGGGCACCGTGCTCCTCGGGTCTGGATGCGGCCTGCGGGGAGTGGGCCCACGAGCTGGGGCCCTGACGGCGGTGGTCACAGGGCGTGAGGGCCCAGGGGCGAAGCACTCGCCGTCGTCACGGAACGTAAGCGCCTACCTGGGCGAACCGGACCTTTCGCGGGTCCCACCGGGTGGGTGAAGCTACGCAGAGTCACGAACGGTCGTGCTGGTGAGCGAAGGGGCGGGATCGTCGCGGGCCCGGGGTCAGCCCTGGGGATGACGCGCGGGCGCCGGCTGCCCGCCCCTCGGTGGTCGCGCTGCGCGCGCCGGGCCGCCCACGCTCGGGGGATGGACGACGCCGCCGCACCGCTCCGCCACGCCCCACCCGGGGCTCGTGACGGCGACCTGCTGCGCGTCGCGGTGCTCGACGAGCAGCTGCGGCCGCCGGGCTGGGCCGCCGCCGACCCGGCCTGGTCGCCCCTCGTGCTCGGGTGGGAGTCCGCGGGCGGTGACCGGGTCGGCCGCGCGCTGGTGCTGCGCCGGCACGTGCCGGGCAGCCGGCGGTTCCTCGCGCTGCTGCCCGAGCCCCCGCGCCTGGGCGGTCTGGAGCGCGAGCCGGCCCTGTGGCGCCCGCAGGCGGTGGCCCTGCTGCGCCGCCTCGGGGCCTTCGCGGTCCGCTTCGGGTTCCCAGCGCCCGCCCAGGCGCTCCCCAGGACGGGCGCATCGCCCCGAGGATGATCGACTCGTGTCGCTGACCGGTGTCCCCCTCCAGTGGGCGACCGCCCTCCTCGCGCTGCTCGCGGGCGCGGCCCTCGTGCTCCTCTGGCCCCGCCTGGGGCGCCCCGGTCTGGTGAGCGTCGGCCTGCGCGCCACGTCGCTGGTGGTGGTGAACCTGCTGGTGGTCCTCGCGCTGCTGGTCTCCGCCAACCGGCACTACGCCTTCTACAGCGGCTGGGACGACCTGCTGGGCGGCCCGGCGAACGCCGCCGAGGACATCGCCGGCGCCGCCCCCCGCGACGTCACCGCGGCGCAGGCCGCTGCCGTGCGCGCCGGCACCACCGCCCCCACCGCTGCCGAGGGCACCGCCGTCGACGGCTACGGCGGCCGGGTCCAGCAGATGACCGTCACGGGTGACGGCACCTCCGGGCGGGTCCTGGTGGTGCTGCCCCGGGGGTACCACGACGCCGCGCAGGCCGGCCGGACGTACCCGGTCCTCGTGGCCCTCCACGGCTTCCCGGGCAGTCCCGAGCAGTGGCTGACCGCCCTCGACGTGCGCTCCGCGCTCGACTCCGCCGCCGACGCCGGGCAGGTCGACGAGCCCATCGTGGTGATCCCCGACCTCGCCCAGCCCGCCGGGCGCGACACGGAGTGCCTCGACGGCCCGGCCGGCCAGCCGCAGCTGGAGACCTGGCTCTCCTCCGACCTGCCGAAGGCCGTGGAGGCCAGCTACCGGGCCCGCACCAGCCCGCAGGCCTGGGCGAGCATGGGCTTCTCGATGGGCGGGTGGTGCTCAGCGGTGCTGACGATGCTGCACCCGCAGCAGTACGGCGCCGGCATCGTCATGGGCGGGTACTTCCAGTACGACCCGGCCGACTACGTCCCCTTCCCGCGGGGCAGCGCGCAGGCCCAGCAGCACGACCTCGTGGCCCTCGCCGGCAGCTCCTCGGCCCCGGCGGTGTCGATGTTCGTCTCGAGCAGCCAGGACGACCCGGAGAGCTGGCCCACGACCAGGACCTTCCTGGCCGCGGTGCAGGCGCCCCTGTCGGTGACCTCGCTGGTGGCGAAGACCGGCGGTCACCGCAGCGACGTGTGGCTCGCCCAGATGCCGAAGGCGCTCCAGTGGCTCGGGTCCACGGAGGCGGGCTTCGCCCCCGAGGGCGGCGCGACGGCGACCGCGTCGGCCACCACCAGCGCCCCGGCCAGCACCAGCCCGTCGGCGACCACCAGCCCGTCGGCGACCAGCAGCGCGAGCGCCACGCGCTGAGCGCCCCTCGACCCGGGGGGCGCGGGTCAGAGGGTGGCGGTGCTGGTGTCGCAGGCGGCGGGGTCGCCGCCGTCGTAGCCGGTGGAGAACCAGCGCTGGCGCTGCTCGGACGTGCCGTGGGTGTAGGTCTCGGGGTCGGAGCGACCGGTGGCCGCCTCCTGGATCCGGTCGTCGCCCACGGACGCCGCGGCCGAGAGCGCGTCCGCGACGTCGGTCTCGGTCAGCGGCTGCAGCAGCGGCTGGCCGGTGTCCGGGTCGGGCGTCGAGGTGGCGTGGTGCGCCCACACGCCGGCGAAGCAGTCGGCCTGCAGCTCGCTGCGCACTGCGGCGGAGCTGGCGCCGGCGCGGTCACCGGCGACCCCGGCGAGCAGGCCCTGCTGGTCCTGGACGGCGTGGCCGAACTCGTGGGCGACCACGTACTCCTGCGCCAGCGGCCCGCCGCTGGAGCCGAACCTGTCCGTCAGCTCCTGGAAGAAGGCGGTGTCGAAGTACGCCGTCCGGTCGCCGGGGCAGTAGAAGGGCCCGACGTCGCTCGTCGCCTCGCCGCACGCGGTCGAGACGGACCCCGTGAAGAGCACCAGCTCCGGCTCGGAGTACTCCCCGGGCAGCAGCTGCGACCAGACGGCGTCGAGCGACTCGGCGGTGGCGATGACGCGGCAGTCGACGTCCTCGTTGGCCGCCTGCCCGGAGGTGCACCGGGCGAAGGCCTCGGAGCCGTCGGTCGCCTGCTCCTGCGACCCGGCCTGCTGACCGCCCGTGGAGCCGCCCCCGACCACCCCGGTGAGGTCCAGGCCGAAGTAGGCGCCGACGAGCAGCAGGAGCAGCCCGCCGATGCCGCCGCCGACAGCGGCGCCGCGTCGACCTCCGCCGCCGCGCGAGGCGCGGCCCGGGTCGATCCTGCCGCCGGGGTCGAAGGTCACGCCCGGAAGCCTGGACCCGTCGGGCCCCGCCCGCCAGCGCTCAGCCGGTGTCAGCCGGCGAGAGCGGACAGCACCGCCGCCTCGAGGACGTCGAGCGCGTCGTCGAGCAGTGCCTGCTCGATGGTCAGCGGAGGCAGGAAGCGCAGCACGTTGCCGAAGGTCCCGCAGGTCAGCGTGACCACGCCCGCGGCGTGGCAGGCAGCGCTGATCGCGGCGGCGCCCGCGGCGTCGGGCTCGAGGGTCGCCCGTCGGCCGCCCTCGCCGTCGTCCTCGGTCGTCACGACCTCGACCGCCAGCATCGCCCCGCGGCCGCGGACGTCACCGATGCCGGGGCGCTGGGCCTGCAGCGCGCGCAGGCGGGCCGTCATGCGCTCCTCGACGGCGCGGGCCGCCCCGGTGAGGTCGAGGTCGGCCATGGCCTCCAGCGCCCCGAGCGCGGCGGCGCAGGCCACGGGGTTGCCGCCGTAGGTGCCGCCCAGGCCGCCGGAGTGCACCGCGTCCATCGCGTCGGCGCGTCCGACGACGCCCGCCAGCGGCAGCCCGCCCGCGACGCCCTTGGCGAGGGTGACCAGGTCCGGGCGCACGCCCTCGCGCTCGCAGGCGAAGACGTCGCCGGTGCGCGCGAAGCCGGTCTGGACCTCGTCGGCCACGAACAGCGCGCCGTTCTCGCGGCACCACGCGGCCAGCGCGGGCAGGAAGCCCGGGGCGGGCTCGATGAAGCCGCCCTCGCCCTGGACCGGCTCGATGACCACGCAGGCGACCTGGTCGGCGCCGACCTGGGCCTCGATGACGCGGACCGCCCGCTGGGCGGCCTGCTCACCGGTCATGCCCTGCGGGTCGCGGAAGGGGTAGCTCATGGGGGCGCGGTAGACCTCGCCGGCGAAGGGCCCGAAGCCGGACTTGTAGGGCATGGCCTTGGCGGTCATGGCCATCGTGAGGTTGGTGCGGCCGTGGTAGGCGTGGTCGAAGACGACGACGGCGTCGCGGCCGGTGGCGTGCCGGGCGATCTTCACGGCGTTCTCCACCGCCTCGGAGCCGGTGTTGAACAGCGCGGCCTTGGCGGGCCCGTCGACCGGCGCCAGGCGCACCAGCGCCTCGCAGACGGCCACGTACTCCTCGTAGGGGGTGACCATGAAGCAGGTGTGGGTGAAGTCGGCCACCTGCTCCTGCACGCGCTCGACCACGCGGGGCTGGGCGTGGCCCACGTTGACCACGGCGATGCCCGCCCCCAGGTCGATGAGCTGGTTGCCGTCGACGTCGCGCAGCACCGCGCCCTCGGCGCGCTCCACGAACACCGGCAGCGTGGAGCCGACGCCCTTCGACACGACCGCCAGGCGGCGCTCCTGCAGCGCGCGGGAGCGGGGGCCGGGCACCTCGGTGACCAGCCGGCGCACCTGCTCCAGCGGCTCCCTGGCCGCACCGCCGGCGCTGGCAGCGGTCTGGGGGCGGGGCGCCGTCGTCGTCATGCGCGGCAGGCTAGTCCTCGCCGCCGACCCCGCCGAGGGCCTCTCGGGTGGCGCCGGCCCCGCTCGCGGCCCCGCGGCGCTCGTGCACCCGGTGGACCCCCCACAGCACCCACCCGGCACCGCCGACCACGCCGAGGCTCACCACGCGGTAGAGGACGTCGGCGGCCAGCGCCTCGCCCGTGGTGGCGCCCGCGGCCACCAGGCCGACCACCAGGGCGGCGTCGACCACCCCCAGCCCGGCGGGCACCACCGGGAAGGACGCCGCGGCCATCGCCGCGGTGTAGGCCAGCAGCAGGTGCAGCACGGACAGGTCGTCGAGACCGACGGCGCGGCAGACCAGCGCCAGCGCGAGCGCGTCGAGCAGCCAGTTCAGCAGCGCCCCACCGCCCGCCCAGGCCCACGTCGCCGGCCCGACGCGCACCGACGCCAGGCGCGCCGCCAGCGAGTGCGCCGCGCCGGCAGCGGCCCCCACCCGGGGGCGGCGCTCGCGCAGCTCCGCGAGGCCCGCGGCCGCGCGCCGCCGCAGCGCCCGCCTGCGGGCGACGACGGCGGGCTGGCGGCGCACCACCCGCGCGGCCACGAGCACCACCACGACCACGCCGACCGCCACCAGCAGGTGCGACCCGTCACCGCGCGCGCCGGTGGCCAGGCCCGCCACCGCGCCCAGGGCGGCGAGCGCCGCCGCCGAGAGGAACCCGCTGACCGCGATCACCCAGGACGCCGCCGGGCCGGAGGCCCCCATGGCCGTCATCCGGCGGAAGTTGAGGGCGGTGGAGAAGACCGGGCCTCCGGGCAGCGTGACGCTCAGGGAGTGCGCCGTGAAGGCCAGCGACGTCACGGCCCGCCGGCCCGCGCCCCGGGCCGGGGCCCCCGCACCGAGCAGCAGCCGGCGCTGCATCACCGCGTAGGCGACCATCGAGGCCAGGTCGACCACGACGGCGAGCATTAGCGAGCCCCAGTGCGGGTCGCTGACGGCCCTCACGGCGCGGGCCAGGTCCTGGCGCCCCTCCACCAGCTCGACCACCACGACGCCGACCAGCAGGACGCCGAGGAACCACCGCGCCACCCGCCACCAGGCGGCGCCCGGGCGCACGGCGGCCGGGGGCGCCGACGACGGGGCGGACGGGGCGGGCGGGGTGGACATCGCCCCCATCATCGGCGCGCGAGGATGGTGGCGTGAGCCTCGCGCGCCCGACCGGCCCCTCCGAGCACGGCGGTCCCTCCGCGCCCCCGGCCGTGCGCGAGGTCGTGGTGCTCGGGTCCACCGGCTCGATCGGCACGCAGGCGGAGGAGGTCGCCGCCGCCGCGCCCGACAGGTTCCGCATCACGGCGCTGGCCGCGGGCGGCTCCGACCCCGCCCGCGTGCGCCAGCTCGCCGAGCAGGCGGTGCGCCTGGAGGTCGAGGCCGTCGGCGTCGCCGACCCCGCCGCCGAGGCCCCCCTGCGCGAGGCGCTGGCCGAGGCCGCCCGCGCCGCGGGCCGCACCGGGTGGGCGCCCGAGGTGCTCGCCGGGCCGGACGCGGCCGTGGAGCTGGCGGGCCGGCGCTGCGACGTCGTCCTCAACGGGATGACCGGCTCGGTGGGGCTGCGCCCGACGCTCGCGGCCCTCGAGGCCGGGACCGTGCTGGCGCTGGCCAACAAGGAGTCGCTGGTCGCGGGCGGGCCGCTCGTGAAGGCGGCCGCCCGCCCCGGGCAGGTGGTGCCGGTCGACTCCGAGCACTCGGCCATCGCGCAGTGCCTGCGCGGCGGCTCCGCCGAGGAGGTGCGCCGCCTGGTGCTGACCGCCTCGGGCGGCCCCTTCCGCGGACGCTCGCGGGCGTCGCTGGCGCAGGTCACCCCCGAGCAGGCGCTCGCCCACCCGACGTGGGCGATGGGACCGGTGGTCACCACCAACTCCGCCACCATGGTCAACAAGGCCCTCGAGGTGGTCGAGGCGCACCTGCTGTTCGACCTGCCGCTGGAGCGCATCGACGTCGTCGTCCACCCGCAGTCGGTGGTGCACTCCGTGGTCGAGTTCACCGACGGCTCCACCCTCGCGCAGTGCTCCCCGCCGGACATGCGCCTGCCCATCTCCCTGGGCATGGGCTGGCCCGACCGGGTGGCGCGCCCCGGCTACGGCATCGACTGGACGACGGCGGCCTCCTGGACGTTCGAGCCGCTCGACGAGGAGGCCTTCCCCGCCGTCTCCCTGGCCCGTGCCGCCGCGACCAGCGGGGGGACGGCGCCGGCGGTCTTCAACGCCGCCAACGAGGAGTGCGTCGCGGCGTTCCTCGGCGGGCGGCTGCCGTTCCTGGGCATCGTGGACGTCGTCGCGCGCGTCGTCGGTGAGCACAGCCCCCTCACAGGGAGCGGGACGACCGTGGACGACGTGCTGGCGGCGGAGGACTGGGCGCGGGAGCGCGCCCGCGAGCTGGTGGGGGTCTGACGGATGGGGCAGCTCGGCGAGGTGCTGGCGTGGGTCGTCGGCGTCGGGGCCTTCGTGCTCGGCCTGGGGGTCTCCATCGCGCTGCACGAGGTGGGGCACCTGGTGCCCGCCAAGCGCTTCGGCGTGAAGGTGACGCAGTACATGGTCGGCTTCGGGCCCACCGTGTGGTCGCGCCGTCGCGGTGAGACCGAGTACGGCGTCAAGGCGATCCCGCTGGGCGGCTACGTGCGGATGGTGGGGATGTACGCCCCGCTCACCGCCGTCGCGCAGGAGCGGCTCGACGACGAGGTGGCCGAGCTGGAGGGCGGCGCAGCGGGGGAGGCGGCCGCGCGGCGGCGCCGGCGCAGGCCGGGGCCGTTCGCGCAGATGGTCAGCGACGCCCGCGAGATGGCCGCCGAGGAGGTCGTGCCGGGGGAGGAGCACCGCTCCTTCCACAGCCTGTCCGTGCCGCGGCGCATCGTCATCATGCTCGGCGGCCCGGTGGTCAACCTCGTCATCGCCACGCTGCTGCTGGGCGCCTACATCACGACCACCGGCCTGCCCGAGACCGTGCCCACCGTCAGCACCGTCTCGCAGTGCGTGCTGCCCGCCGGCAGCACCCAGACCGAGTGCGCCCCCGGCGACACCCCCAGCCCTGCGGCGCAGGCGGGGCTGCAGCCGGGTGACCGGATCCTGTCCGTCGACGGCGTCGCCGCCGACGGCGACTGGACCCGCGTGCAGGACGCCATCCGCGCCGCCGCGGGCCGCACCGTCCCCGTCGTCGTCGAGCGCGGCCCGGAGGGCTCGGCGCAGCAGCTGGTGCTGCAGGCGCCCGTCATCGCCAACCAGGTGGCCCGCCTGAGCTCCTCGGGCGCCGTCGAGACCGCCCCCGACGGCACCGTCCTCACCGACACCGTCGGGTTCCTCGGCGTGACGCCGACCGCCGAGCTCGTGGAGCAGCCCGTCACCGCCGTGCCGGGGTTCGTGGCCGAGCAGACCTGGAACGTCGCCAAGATCGTGCTGACGCTGCCCCAGCGCATGGTCGGCGTGGCCCAGGCCGCGTTCGGCAGCGGCGAGCGCGACCCGAACGGGCCGATCGGCGTCGTCGGCGTGGGGCGGCTCTCGGGCGAGATCGCCAGCAGCGACCTGTTCACCTCCACCGGCCAGCGCGTCTCGGCGATCGTCACCGTGCTCGGCTCGCTGAACCTGGCGCTGTTCGTCTTCAACCTCGTGCCGCTGCTGCCGCTCGACGGCGGCCACGTGGCGGGGGCGCTGTGGGAGGGCCTGCGCCGCCGCGTCGCCGCGCTGCGCGGGCGCCCCGACCCGGGCCCGTTCGACCTGGCGCGGCTGCTGCCGGTCACCTACGTGGTGACCGCGCTCCTCATCGGGATGTCCGTGCTGCTGCTCTACGCCGACATCGTCAGGCCGATCACCCTGGGGTGAGGCACCGGGTGAGGGCTGCCTGAGCGGTGGAGCCGTGCGCGGCGCGGGTGATACTTGGCTCATGGCATCGGTCCCCGTCAGCCTCGGCATGCCGAGCGTCAAGGAGGCGCCGCCCGTGCTCGCGCCGCGGCGCACCACCCGGCAGATCAAGGTCGGGTCCGTCGGCGTCGGCAGCGAGTCGCCGGTGAGCGTCCAGTCGATGACGACGACGCCCACCACCGACATCAACGCCACGCTCCAGCAGATCGCCGAGCTCACGGCCTCGGGCTGCGACATCGTGCGCGTGGCCTGCCCCAGCCAGGACGACGCCGACGTCCTGCACATCATCGCCAAGAAGTCGCAGATCCCCGTGATCGCCGACATCCACTTCCAGCCGAAGTACGTCTTCACGGCCATCGAGGCCGGCTGCGCGGCCGTCCGGGTGAACCCGGGCAACATCCGCAAGTTCGACGACCAGGTCAAGGAGATCGCCCGCGCGGCGAAGGACCACGGCACGTCGATCCGGATCGGCGTCAACGCCGGCTCGCTCGACAAGCGGATCATGGACAAGCACGGCAAGGCCACCCCCGAGGCCCTCGTCGAGTCCGCGGTGTGGGAGGCGTCGCTCTTCGAGGAGCACGACTTCCACGACTTCAAGATCTCCGTGAAGCACAACGACCCCGTCGTCATGGTGCGCGCCTACCAGCTGCTCGCGGCCTCCGGCGACTGGCCCCTGCACCTCGGGGTCACCGAGGCCGGTCCCGCCTTCCAGGGCACCATCAAGTCGGCCACGGCCTTCGGCGCGCTGCTCTCCCAGGGCATCGGCGACACCATCCGCGTGTCCCTCTCGGCGCCCCCCGTCGAGGAGGTCAAGGTCGGCCTGCAGATCCTGCAGTCGCTGAACCTGCGCGAGCGCAAGCTCGAGATCGTCTCCTGCCCCTCCTGCGGGCGCGCCCAGGTCGACGTCTACACCCTCGCCGAGCAGGTCACCGCCGGCCTCGAGGGCATGAGCGTGCCGCTGCGCGTGGCCGTCATGGGCTGCGTCGTCAACGGCCCCGGCGAGGCCCGCGAGGCCGACCTCGGCGTCGCCTCGGGCAACGGCAAGGGCCAGATCTTCGTCAAGGGGCAGGTCATCAAGACCGTCCCCGAGCACGACATCGTCGCCACCCTCATCGAGGAGGCCAACCGCCTGGCCGCCGAGATGGGCGAGGTCGACGGCGCCGCGCCGTCCGTCTCCGTCGGCTGAGCCGGGTCCGGTCCCAGCCCGGGCCAGGGCCGGTCCGGGGCTGAGCGGGCGTCCATCGACCGGCTGGCGGCGCGGACCGCGCCGCTGACCGGCAGGATGCGCAGCGTGTTCCGCAGCCCGCTGCGCGTCCTCGACGACGCCGACCGCGCCGACGTCCTCGCCCTGTGCGCCCAGGACCCGGTGGCGAGCATCTTCGTCACCAGCCGCGTGGCCGCGGTGGGCGCCGACCCCGCGCGCCTGGGCGGGCAGCTCTGGGGCTGGTGCCCCTCGGGGCGGCTCGAGGCGCTGTGCTGGGACGGCGCGAACCTCGTCCCCGTGCTGCCGGGCGGAGCCGGGCCTGCCGCGGAGGCGGCGCTCGACGCCTTCGCCACCCGCGCCCGCCGCAGCGGCCGCCGCTGCTCGTCGCTGGTCGGCAGTGCCGACGCCGTGATGGGCCTGTGGTCGCGCCTGGAGAGCTCCTGGGGCCCGGCCCGCGACGTGCGCCCCGACCAGCCGCTCATGGCGGTGCGCACCCCGCCGCTGGTCGCCCCCGACACCGCCGTCCGCAGGGCCACCCCCGCCGACCTCGACGTCCTCGTGCCGGCCTGCATCGCGATGTTCACCGAGGAGGTCGGGTACTCGCCGACCGCCGGTGACGGCGGCGCGACCTACCGCCGCCGCGTGGAGGAGCTCGTCTCCGCGGGGCGGTCCTTCGTGCGCATCGAGGGGTCCGGCGACGACCGCCAGGTCGTCTTCAAGGCCGAGCTGGGGGCCGTCGCGCCGGGGGTCGCGCAGGTGCAGGGCGTCTGGGTGCACCCCGACCACCGAGGCCGGGGCCTGGCCGAGCCGGGGATGTCCGCCGTGGTGCTCGCCACCCAGGCCGCGGGCTACCCCGTGGTCAGCCTCTACGTCAACGACTTCAACACCCGCGCGGTCCGCGCCTACGAGGCGGTGGGCTTCGAGCGGGTGGGCACCTTCGCGACCGTCCTGTTCTGAGGGCACCCGCTCGCGAGCGGCGTCACCCGCAGGGTGCTCCGAGCCACTACCGTCTGCTGGCCGCGCAGCACGGGCGGCGGGTCGACGGCACTGGTGAAGGTGGTTCTTCGTGGCGCGCACGGGTGGGTTCTGGAAGCTGCACGGTGACGGGAGCGTGCCCGGACCGGGTGCCGTCGTCGCCCCCGACGAGCGGCTGAGCTGGCCGCGCACCGTCGGCATCGGCGTGCAGCACGTGATGGCGATGTTCGGGGCCACGGTGCTGGTCCCGACGATCACGGGGTTCTCCCCGTCGACCACGCTGTTCTTCTCGGCGGTCGGCACGGCGCTGTTCCTGCTGCTCACGCGCGGGCGCCTGCCCAGCTACCTCGGGTCGAGCTTCGCCTTCCTCGCGCCGATCGCCGCGGCCAAGGCGGCGGGCGGGCCCGCCGCGGCGCTCGGCGGCATCGTGGTCACCGGCGTGCTGCTGGCGCTGGTGGGCCTGCTGGTGCAGCGCGCCGGCTCGGCGTGGATCGACAGGCTGCTGCCCCCGGCGGTGACCGGCACGATCGTGGCGCTCATCGGTCTCAACCTGGCGCCCGCGGCGTGGGGGAGCGTGCAGGCGGGCCCGGTGACCGCGGTGGCGACGATCGCGGCGGTCGTGCTGTCGTCGGTGCTGTTCCGCGGGCTGCTGGGGCGCCTGTCGATCCTGCTCGGCGTGGTGGTCGGGTACCTCGTGGCGCTGGTGCGCGGGGAGGTGGACTTCTCGAAGGTGGACGGGGCCGCGTGGGTCGGGCTGCCGGAGTTCACGGCCCCCTCGTTCGACCTGTCCGTCATCGCCGTCTTCATCCCCGTGGTGCTCGTGCTGGTGGCCGAGAACGTCGGGCACGTCCGGTCCGTCGCCGCGCTGACCGGGCGCGACCTGGACCCGCTCACCGGCCGCGCGCTCGTCGCCGACGGCCTGGCCACCACCCTCGCGGGCCTCGGCGGCGGCTCCGGCACCACCACGTACGCCGAGAACATCGGCGTCATGGCGGCCAGCCGCGTCTACTCGACCGCCGCGTACGCCGTGGCGGCCGCCGCGGCGCTGCTGCTCTCGCTGAGCCCGAAGTTCGGGGCGGTCATCGCCAGCGTGCCCGCCGGCGTGCTGGGCGGCGCCGGCACGGTGCTGTACGGCCTCATCGGCGTGCTGGGCGCCCGCATCTGGGTGCAGGCCCGCGTCGACTTCTCCCGCCCCGCGGTGCTGACCAGCGCCGGCGTCGCGCTGGTCATCGGCATCGCGAACTACACGCTGACGGTCGGTGGGCTCACGTTCACCGGCATCGCGCTGGGCACGGTCGCGGCCGTCGGGCTCTACCACCTGATGGCGGCGCTGGGCCGCTGGCGCGGCACCGACCCGGGTGACGCCACCGGCGCCGACCGGGGCCGCGAGGCTGCCGTCGAGCCCGCCAGCCCCGCCTCGGCGCCGCGCCCCGACCTCACCCGCTGACCCCGCCTCGGCTGGCAGGCCGGGTGGCGTGACGCCGGACGGGCAGAAGTCTCCTCAGGGGCCTCGGGCGCCCCGCCCAGGGCACTTCTGCCCGTCCGACGTCACCTGTGGACAAGATCCACATCTCCCGCGAGCCGTCGCCAGGCTCGACGGCGTGGACGTCGACGAGATCTGCCGCCTGGTCTGGCGCGCCGGTGGTGCGGTGCGCCGCACCGACCTCCCCTGCGACTGGCGCTCGCTCGACCGCGCCCTCGCCAGCGGGAAGCTGCTGCGCCTGGCGCGTGGGACGTACGCGCTGGCGAGCCGGCAGCCCGCCCAGCAGGCGGCGGCGCGGTTGCGCGGCGTCGTCTCGCACGCCAGCGCGGCGCAGCTGTGGCTGATGGAGGTCGTCTCGGCGCCGGCGCTGCCCCACGTGACCGTGCCGCGCAACCGCAGGCTCAGCGACGCCGACGTCGTCCGGCACTGGGCCGACCTCCCGCCCGCCGACGTCGAAGGCGGGGTCACCACGCCGCTGCGCACGGTGGTCGACTGCGCCCGCTCGATGCCCTTCCCCGACGCCCTGGCCGTGGCCGACTCCGCGCTGCGCCGCGGCCTCGTGCGGCCTCGCGAGCTGCGCGCCAGGGCGGAGGCGACGCGCGGAGCAGGGCGCTCGGCGGTGCGGCGCGTCGCCCAGCACGCCAGCGAGAAGGCCGCCAACCCCTTCGAGTCGGCGCTGCGCGGCATCGCGGTCGAGGCAGGGGTGCTCGGGCTCGAGCCCCAGGTGGTGCTCGAGTGCGGTGACGGGCGGGTGCGCCCCGACCTGCTCCACCGCCGGCTCCGCCTGGTCGCCGAGGCCGACAGCTTCGAGTGGCACGGGCGGCGCCGGGCGCTCCAGGGCGACTGCCGCCGGTACGACGACCTCGTGGCCGAGGGCTGGACGGTGCTGCGGTTCGCATGGGAGCAGGTGATGTTCGACAGGCCGTGGGTCTCGCGGACGCTGCGGGCCACCGCGGCCAGGTGCGCCGTGACGGCCGACGTGCAGAGGTCCTTCTCCACCGCGGCGTGACCCGGGCCGCAGGCACTTCTGCCCGTCCGGCGTCACCGGAAAGGGGGTGCGGGGCGGCACTAAGGTCGGGGCGTGCTCCTGAGGACCTCCACCCTGCTCCTGCGCACCCTGCGGGAGGACCCGGCCGACGCCGAGCTGGCCAGCCACAAGCTGCTCGTGCGCGCCGGCTTCATCCGCCGCGCCGCACCCGGCGGGTTCACCTGGCTGCCGCTGGGCCTGCGGGTGCTGAAGAAGGTCGAGCGCATCGTCCGCGAGGAGATGGACGCGATCGGCGCGCAGGAGGTGCACTTCCCGGCGCTGCTGCCGAAGGAGCCCTACGAGGCGACCGGCCGCTGGGAGGAGTACGGCCCCAACCTGCTGCGCCTCAAGGACCGCCGCGGTGCCGACTTCCTCCTGGCGCCCACCCACGAGGAGATGTTCACCCTGCTCGTGAAGGACCAGTGCTCGTCGTACAAGGACCTGCCGCTGAGCCTGTACCAGGTGCAGACGAAGTTCCGCGACGAGGCGCGCCCCCGCGCCGGGCTGCTGCGCGGCCGCGAGTTCGTCATGAAGGACAGCTACTCCTTCGACGTCGACGACGCCGGCCTCGAGAAGGCCTACCAGCGCCACCGCGAGGCCTACGTCCGCATCTTCGACCGGCTCGGCCTGGAGTACGTGATCGTCTCCGCGGTCTCCGGCGCCATGGGCGGCTCGGCCAGCGAGGAGTTCCTCCACCCCAGCCCCCAGGGCGAGGACACCTTCGTCCGCTCCGCCGGCGGGTACGCGGCCAACGTCGAGGCCGTCACCACGGTGGCTCCCGAACCCGTCAGCTGGGACGACGCGCCCGCCGCCGTCGTCCTCGACACCCCCGACACCCCGACCATCGAGTCGCTGGTGGCGGTCTCCAACGCCCTGCACCCCCGCGACGACCGCCCGTGGGAGGCGGCCGACACGCTGAAGAACGTCATCGTGCTGCTGCGCCACCCCGACGGCACCGCCGAGCCGCTGGCCGTCGGCGTGCCCGGCGACCGCGAGGTCGACACCAAGCGCCTCGAGGCCGCGGTCTCGCCGGCCGCCGTCGAGCCCTTCGACGAGGCGCAGTTCGCGCAGCACCCCGAGCTGGTCAAGGGGTACATCGGCCCGGGGGGCCTGGGCCTGCGCACCACCGGCGAGGGCGAGACCGCGACGACCACCGGCATCCGCTACCTGGTCGACCCGCGCGTGGCCCCCGGCACCGCCTGGGTCACCGGCGCCGACCAGCCCGGCAAGCACGTCTTCGGCCTCGTGGCCGGCCGCGACTTCACCGCCGACGGCACGATCGACGTCGCCGAGGTCCGCGACGGCGACCCGGCCCCCGACGGCTCCGGCCCCCTCGAGACCGCCCGCGGCATGGAGATGGGCCACATCTTCCAGCTGGGCCGCAAGTACGCGGAGGCGCTCGACCTCAAGGTCCTCGACGAGAACGGCAAGCTCGTCACGGTCACCATGGGCTCCTACGGCGTGGGCGTCTCCCGCGCCGTGGCCGCCATCGCCGAGGCCGGCCACGACGAGCTCGGCCTGGTGTGGCCCCGCTCGGTGGCCCCGGTCGACGTGCACGTCGTCGTCGCGGGCAAGGACGCCGAGGTCGTCGCTGCCGGCGAGAAGCTCGCGGCGGACCTCGTGGCCGCCGGCCTCGACGTCCTCCTCGACGACCGGCCCCGCGTCAGCCCCGGCGTGAAGTTCAAGGACGCCGAGCTGGTGGGCGTCCCCACGATCGTCACGCTCGGCAAGCGGCTGTCCGAGGGCGTCGTCGAGGTCCGCGACCGCGCCACCGGCGAGCGCGCCGACGTCGCCGTCGACGACGCGGCGCAGCACCTGGTCGCCCTCGTGCGCGGCTGACGCCCGCTGGACGCCGTCCTGCCGGGGCTGACCCCGGAGGTCTTCGCGCTGCTCCTGCTCGCCGCGCTCGCGGCGGGCTGGGTCGACGCCGTGGTGGGCGGCGGCGGGCTGGTGCAGCTGCCCGCGCTGCTCCTCGTGCCGGGGATCACCCCGGTGCAGGCGCTGGCCACCAACAAGCTCGCCGGCTTCGCCGGGACGACGACGAGCGCGGTCACCTACGCCCGGCGCGTCCGCGTCGACCTGCGCACCGCCGTCCCCATGGCCCTGGCCGCTGGGTCGGCGGCCGCCGGGGGAGCGGCGCTGGCCCACTGGGTGCCCGCGGGGGCGCTGCGGCCGGTGGTGCTGGTGGCGCTGCTGGCGGTCGCCGCCTGGACGCTGCTGAAGCGCCCGCCCGCGGAGTCCGCCGCGCTGCGGTACGACGGTCGCCGGCACGTGCTGTCGGCCGTCGCCCTCGGCGGGCTCATCGGGCTCTACGACGGCGCGCTGGGGCCGGGCACCGGGTCGTTCCTGGTCGCCGGGCTGGTGGGCCTCGGGTACGCCTTCCTGCCCGCGAGCGCGGCGGCGAAGGTGGTCAACGCGGCCACCAACCTGGGGGCGCTCGTCGTGTTCGCCCTGGCCGGGTCGGTGCTGTGGCAGCTCGGCCTGGCCATGGCCGCGGCGAACGTGCTGGGCGGCTACCTCGGGGCGCGCACGGCCGTGGCGCGGGGCAGCGGCTTCGTGCGCGTCGTCTTCCTGGTGGTGGTCGGGGCCCTCGTGCTGCGGCTGGGCTGGCAGGTGGCCGAGCAGCTGCTCGGCTGAGGACCCGGCCAGCGGGTCAGCGGCCGGACAGCCCGGGCAGCGCCACCAGCGCGGCGGCGGTCTCCGGCTGCTGCGACCGCCACCGCTGCCAGCGCTGGGCCGCGGCGAGCACCCGCTCGGCGGCCGCGCCGCGCCGCTCCCGGTCGGCCGCCGCGACCACGTCGGCCGCGGCGGCCGTCGCGGCGGCCTCGAGCTGGACCGCCAGGGCGACCGCCCCGGCGGCGTCGGCCACGGGCCCGGGCAGGGCCCACGCCGGAGGCGGCTCGGGAGGTGCGGCACCCAGGGCCAGCAGCTGCTCGCGCAGCTCCTCGACCGCGAGGGCGTGGGCGGCGAGGTCGGCCTGCGCCGAGGCGCGCAGCTCCCCGGAGAGCCGCACGGCGAGCACCCCGTAGCCGTACTCAGCAGCCTCCTCGGCGGCCAGCGCCACCGCCAGGGCGCCCTGCTCGCCGGAGCCGGCAGCAGCGGTGGGGCTCGGTGAGGAGGTCGAGGAGCCCGTGGACGTCGAGCCGGTGGTGCTGCTGGGTGCACCGGCCGACCCGCTCGCGGTGGCGCCGGACGCCCAGCCGGCGGCGACGTCGAGGCCCGCGGCCAGGCAGGCCAGCAGCCGCGCGGTGCCGCCGGCCACGTCGGCCAGGGGCTCGCGCGCGGCGGACGCGGCCGAGGTCAGCGCCGCCACGACCGCAGCGGCGGCGCTGCTGGTCGCACCGCTCGACGCCGACGCCGACGCCGATGCCGATGCCGGCGCCGAGCGGGTGGGGCTGCTGGCGGGCGCGCTGCTCGCGGGAGCGCTGGGGGTGCTGCTGGGGGTGCTGCCGGGGGTGCTGCTGGTCGCGGTCTCGCCCAGCGCCACCAGCTGCTCGCCCAGCGCCGAGCGCAGGGGGCCGGCCACGGCGTCGTCGAGGGCGGAGCCGTCCAGGGCGGTGAGCGCTGCCGACACCCCGCTCACCGCGCTCCGGCGGGCGAGCTCGTCGGGCCCGGGCTCGGGCTCCGGCGGGGGAGGGTCACCGCCGAGGGGCTGGACGCGCAGGTCGCCCCAGGGGGTCGAGCAGCCGGCGGCGCCCGCCGTCGCGGTCGCCGCGAGGGCCGCGAGCACCAGCCGCCGGGTGGGGGAGGTCGGCACCCGCCCACCCTGCCACCGCCCGGCACGGCGCCGCCCGCGATCGGGAGCACCCCGCCGCGGCGACTAGTGTTCTCCGGTCAGCCCCCCGCCCTCGCGGAGGCGCTCGACCACCGCACCACCCCCTCGAAGCCCCCGAACCCCAGGAGCCCCGGTGTCCGCGCACGACCGCGTCGTCGCTGCGGTCGAGCCCGCCGTCACCGGCAGCGGCCTCGTCCTCGAGCAGCTCGAGCTGGCGCGCGCCGGCGCCCGCACCGTCGTCCGGGTGGTCGTCGACCTCCCCGACGACGCCGTCGGCTCGGTCTCCTCCGACCAGCTCGCCGCCGTCTCGCGGGCCGTGGGCGCCGCGATGGACACCGTCGACGACGCGCTCGGCTCGCAGCCCTACGTGCTCGAGGTGGGCTCCCCGGGCGTCTCCCGGCCGCTGACCGAGCGCCGCCACTGGTCGCGCGCCCGCACCCGGCTGGTGGCGACGACGGTCGCCGGCGCCGCGACGACCGGCCGCGTGGTCGTCGTCGACGACGAGGGCGTCGAGCTCGACGTGGACGGCCAGCGCCTGCGGGCCGCCTGGGCCGAGCTGGGCACGGGCCGGGTGCAGGTGGAGTTCTCCCGCCCCGGCGCCGACGAGGCCGACGACGAGCTGGGTGACGAGGGCGACGACGAGGGCGACGAGCTCGACGACGCGACGGACGAGGACGAGGTCTGATGGACATCGACATGGCGGTCCTGCGGGCCGTGGAGCGCGAGCGGGAGATCCCGCTGGGCGTCCTGGTCACGGCCATCGAGCAGGCGATGCTGCTGGCCTACCAGCGCACCGAGGGCGCCGAGCCGCGGGCGCGGGTGGAGATCGACCGCAAGAGCGGGCACGTCGTGGTGTGGGCGGCGGAGACCGACGACGAGGGCAACGTCCTGCGGGAGTTCGACGACACCCCCAAGGGCTTCGGCCGCGTCGCCGCCGGGACCGCCCGGCAGGTGATCCTGCAGCGCCTGCGCGCCGCGGAGGACGAGCAGGTGCTCGGGGCCTTCGCCGGCCGGGAGGGCGACGTCATCAGCGGCGTCGTGCAGCAGGGCCACGACCGCCGCCTCGTGCACCTCGACATCGGCGGCTTCGAGGCCGTCATGCCGCCGAGCGAGCAGGTGCCGGGGGAGACCTACACCCACGGCGCCCGCCTGCGCGCCTTCGTGGTGTCGGTGCGCCGCACGCCCAAGGGGCCCTCGGTGACCGTCTCGCGCACCCACCCCGACCTGGTGCGCTCGCTGTTCGCGCTGGAGGTGCCCGAGGTCGCCGACGGCACGGTCCAGATCATGGCGATGGCCCGCGAGGCCGGGCACCGCTCCAAGGTGGCCGTCCGCGCCACCCGGTCGGGCGTCAACCCGAAGGGCGCCTGCATCGGCCCGATGGGCGCCCGCGTGCGCGCCGTCATGACCGAGCTGCACGGCGAGAAGATCGACATCGTCGACTGGGACGACGACCCCGCGCAGTTCGTGGCGAACGCGCTGTCGCCGGCGCGCGTGGTGTCGGTCGAGGTCGTCGACGCCGCCGCGCGGGCCGCCCGCGTGGTCGTGCCCGACTTCCAGCTGTCGCTGGCCATCGGCAAGGAGGGGCAGAACGCCCGCCTCGCCGCCCGCCTGACCGGGTGGCGGATCGACATCCGCTCCGACGCCGAGGTCCCGGACACCGCCGACGCCGGCGGTGGTGACGGCGCCGCGAGAGCCTCCGCCGACCGCGCCCCGGGCCGGCCGGGAGCCGTCCGACGCCAGGAGCGGTAGACTGGACGACGCCGGGCTCCTCGCCCAGCAGCCACCGGCTCCGCCACCGGCTCCCACGGGACCGCAGCGGACCTGCGTGGGGTGCCGCCAGCGGGGTGACCGGTCGCGGTTGCTGCGCGTCGTCGCGGCCGTGGAGGGCGCCCCCGTGGTCGCCGTCCCCGACCCTGGCGCCCGGTTGCCCGGACGTGGTGCCTGGCTGCACCCCGACCGGGCCTGCCTGGACCTCGCGGAGCGCCGGCGGGCGTTCGCCCGTGCCCTGCGCGTGCAGGGTCCGGTCGACGCGACCGCCGTCCGCGAGCACCTGCACCACCGCGCCCCCGCCGGCCAGGGCACCACCGGGACGCACCGTCCACCACCGTCGACGAGCAACGAGAGCGGGTCATCACCCTCATGGGCACCCGATGAGCTCCCAGCGATGAACACCCCCCAGCACTGACCACGGTCCGAGCCCGTCTGGCCCGGACCGGACGAGGAGAGATGTGGCCAAGGTCCGGGTATACGAGCTCGCCAAGGAGTTCGGAGTAGAGAGCAAGGCGCTGATGTCCAGGCTCCAGGACATGGGCGAGTTCGTGAAGTCCCCCAGCTCGACGCTGGAGCCCCCTGTCGTGCGCAAGCTGAAGGCCGAGTACGGCGGCAGCAGCGCAGCCCCCGCCGCCCCGTCGCGCCCGGCGCCGTCGCCGGCCGCCCCCGGCGGCGTCCGTCCCGGCCCCCGCGCTGTGCCGTCCGCGCCCGCCCCGGCGCCGCAGGCCCCCGCGGCCAGCGCTCCGGCGCCCGCGCCGTCGGCCCCGTCGGCCAGCCCGGCTCCGGCTCCGGCCGCAGCTCGCCCGGGCCCGTCGGCGCCCTCCGCGCCGGCCGCTCCCGAGCGTGCCGCCGCTCAGGCCCCGGCTGCCGCCGCGGCCCCCTCGCGCCCGGCGCCCGGCGGCGCGGCCCCCCGTCCCGCGGGTCCGTCCGCCCCGTCGGCGACCCCCGGTCGCCCCGGTGCTGCGGCTCCGCGTCCGGGTGCTCCCGGTGCTCCCGGTGGCGCGCGTCCGGCCGGTCCGGGTGCTGCCCGCCCGGGCAACAACCCGTTCGCGCCCAGCCAGGGCATGCGCCCCGGCGGCGCACCCCGCCCCGGGGCCCCCCGCCCCGGCAACAACCCGTTCGCGCCCAGCCAGGGCATGCGCGCCGGTGCTCCCCGCCCGCAGGGCCCGGGTGCTCCCGGTGGAGCCCCCGGCGCTCCGAGCGCCCCCGGCGCTCCGGCTGCCGGTGCGGGTGAGCGTCCGGGCGGTCCCCGTCCCGGTGGTCCGCGCCCCGGCGGCCCCCGCCCCAACCCGGGCATGATGCCCGGCCGCTCGAGCGTGGGCCGCCCCGGCGCCCCCGCCCGCGGCGGTGCTCCGGGCCGTCCCGGCGGCCCCGGCCGTCCGGGTGGTCCCGGTGGCGGCGGCGCTCCGGGTCGCCCCGGCGGCGGCCCCGCCGGCGGTGGCTTCGGCAAGGGCGGCCGCGGTCGCGGCGGCACGCAGGGCGCCTTCGGCCGCTCCGGCGGCCGTCCAGTGCGCGGGCGCAAGTCGAAGCGCGCCAAGCGCCAGGAGTTCGAGGCCATGCAGGCCCCGAGCGTCGGCGGCGTGCAGGTCCGGCGCGGTGACGGCACGACCGTCATCCGCCTGCGCCGCGGCGCCTCGCTGACCGACTTCGCCGAGCGCATCGACGCGAACCCCGCGTCGCTGGTGACGGTGCTGTTCCACCTCGGTGAGATGGCCACCGCCACGCAGTCGCTCGACGAGGACACCTTCCGCACCCTGGGCGCGGAGCTCGGCTACGACGTGCAGATCGTGTCGCCGGAGGACGAGGAGCGCGAGCTGCTCGCCGGCTTCGACATCGACCTCGACGCCGAGCTCGAGGCCGAGGACGACGACGACCTGGAGGCGCGTCCTCCGGTGGTCACCGTCATGGGCCACGTCGACCACGGAAAGACGAAGCTGCTCGACGCGATCCGCTCCACCGACGTGGTGGCGGGCGAGGCCGGCGGCATCACCCAGGCGATCGGTGCGTACCAGGTGCACACCGACCACGAGGGCGTCGACCGCGCGATCACCTTCATCGACACCCCGGGCCACGAGGCGTTCACCGCCATGCGCGCCCGCGGTGCTCAGGTCACGGACATCGCGATCCTCGTGGTCGCGGCCGACGACGGCGTGATGCCCCAGACGATCGAGGCCCTCAACCACGCGCAGGCCGCAGGCGTGCCGATCGTGGTGGCGGTCAACAAGATCGACAAGGAGGGGGCGAACCCCGACAAGGTCATGCAGCAGCTGACCGAGTACAACCTGGTGGCCGAGCAGTACGGCGGCGACACCATGTTCGTGCCGATCAGCGCGCTGAAGCGGACCGGCATCGACGACCTCCTCGAGGCCGTCCTGCTGACCGCCGACGCGGCGCTCGACATGCGGGCCAACCCCGACAAGGACGCCCGCGGCGTGGCCATCGAGGCCCACCTCGACAAGGGCCGCGGCCCCGTCGCCACGGTGCTGGTGCAGTCCGGCACCCTGCGCGTCGGTGACGCGATCGTGGCCGGCAACGGCTACGGCCGCGTGCGCGCCATGCTCGACGAGCACGGCAACCCGGTCGACGAGGCGACGCCGTCGCGTCCGGTCCTCGTGCTCGGTCTGACCGCGGTGCCCGGCGCCGGCGACACCTTCCTGGTGGCCCCCGACGACCGCACCGCCCGCCAGATCGCCGAGCGCCGCGAGTCGGCCGCCCGCGCGGCCAGCCTGGCCAAGCGCCGCAAGCGCATCAGCCTGGAGGACCTCACCGAGGCCCTCGCGGCGGGCAAGGTCGAGACCCTCAACCTCATCCTCAAGGGTGACGGCTCGGGCTCGGTCGAGGCCCTCGAGGACGCGCTGCTCAAGATCGAGATCAGCGACGACGTCGAGCTGCGGATCATCCACCGCGGCGTGGGTGCCATCACCCAGAACGACGTCAACCTGGCCACGGTCGACGACGCCATCATCATCGGCTTCAACGTGCGCCCCGCCGAGCGGGTCGCCGAGCTGGCCGAGCGCGAGGGCATCGACATGCGCTACTACTCGGTCATCTACCAGGCCATCGACGACGTCGAGCTCGCCCTGCGCGGCCTGCTCAAGCCGGAGTACGAGGAGGTGCAGCTCGGCACCGCCGAGGTGCGCGAGGTGTTCCGCTCCTCCAAGTTCGGCAACATCGCCGGCTGCCTGGTGCGCACCGGCACGATCCGCCGCAACTCCAAGGCGCGCCTCACCCGCGACGGCGTCGTGGTCGGCAACGACCTCGGCATCGAGTCGCTGCGGCGCTTCAAGGACGACGCGACCGAGGTCCGCGACGGCTTCGAGTGCGGCATCGGCCTGGGCAGCTTCAACGACGTCAAGGAGGGCGACGTCATCGAGACGTACGAGATGCGGGAGAAGCCCCGCGTCTGACCCTCGACCGTCCACGACCGCGGGCGTCCGCTCCCTCACGGGGGTGGGCGCCCGCGGTCTCCGGGCCGGACGCACCGGCCAGCGGCGTGCAGCGGAGGTGAGCGAGCGTGTTCGTGGGGGCCCTGGTCGTCGACCTGCTCCTGGGTGACGTCCACTCGCTGAAGCACAAGCGCGCCGTCGTCAGGCCGCTGCTGGCGCAGCTCAAGAAGCTCGACGTCAGCGCCGCGGAGACCGGTCACCAGGACCTGCACCGCAGGGCCGAGCTGTCCGTCGGCGTCGTCGCCGGAGACGTCGCGCACGTGCAGCGCGTGCTGGACGCCGCCGAGCGGGTCGTCGCCGACGACCCGGAGGTGCAGCTGCTCTCCGCCCACACGATGATCCACAGCGACGACGACTGACCCGCTCCCGCACGGGGGCGGCACGAACCACCAGGAGGACCCCGTGGCCGACCCGGCCCGCGCCCGCAAGCTCGCCGACCGCATCAAGGTCGTCGTCGCCGAGACCCTCGAGCGGCGCATCAAGGACCCGCGGCTCGGGTTCATCACCATCACCGACGCCCGCGTGACCGGTGACCTGCAGCACGCCACGGTCTTCTACACCGTGTACGGCAGCGACGACGACCGCGCCGACACCGCCGCGGCCCTGAACAGCGCCAAGGGGGTGCTGCGCTCGGAGGTCGGCCGCCGCACGGGCATCCGGCTCACCCCGACGCTGGAGTTCATCGCCGACGCGCTGCCGGAGACCTCCGCGCACTTCGACGACGTGCTCGTGCAGACCGCCGCGCGTGACGCGCAGGTGGCCGCCCTGGCCGACGGCAAGACCTACGCCGGCGAGGCGGACCCGTACCGCAAGCCCGTCGAGGACGACGAGGGCGACGCGGCCGACGGCTCGGAGCGCCCCGTCGGCTGACCCGACAGCGTCCTGCGACGTGGCGGGCTGGGAGGGTGTCGCGGTGCACCCGTCAGCCCTGCCCCGCCGCTGCGCTCCCGCCGGGAGCGAGGCGTGAGCCGCCGTCCCTCCGGCGCCCCCAGCGGCCTCCTGGTCATCGACAAGCCCGCCGGGATGACCAGCCACGACGTCGTCTCCCGCCTGCGGCGTTTGGCGGGCACCCGCCGGGTGGGTCACGCCGGCACGCTCGACCCCGCGGCCACCGGCGTGCTGCTCGTCGGTGTGGAGCGCGCCACCCGCCTGCTGACGCACCTCGTGGGCGCCGAGAAGGAGTACCTGGCCACGGTCCGGTTCGGGGTGGCGACCCACACCGACGACGCCGAGGGCGACGTCCTGGCGCGCGCGGACGCCTCCCACCTGACCCGCGCCCACGTCGAGCGCGCGGCGGCCGCCCTCACCGGCGCGCTCGACCAGGTGCCCAGCAGCGTCAGCGCCAAGAAGGTCGACGGGCAGCGCGCCCACGCCCTGGTCCGCGCCGGCCAGGAGGTGGTGCTGGAGGCGCGGCCCGTCGTCGTCAGCGCCTTCGAGGTGCTCGACGTGCGTCCCGCCCGCGACGAGCGCGCCCCCGGGGTGGCGGCGCTGGACGCCGACGTGCGCGTCGTCGTCAGCTCGGGCACCTACGTGCGGGCGCTGGCGCGCGACGCCGGGGCGGCCCTGGGGGTGGGCGGCTCGCTGACGGCGCTGCGGCGCACCCGCGTCGGCGGCTACCGCGACGACGTCGCCGCCTCCCTCGAGCAGCTGGCCGAGGACGGCGTCGACGCCCACCGCCTCGACCTGGCGACGGCGGCCGGGGCGGAGTTCCCGCTCGTGGCCGCCTCCGACGCCGCGGCGCGCCGCCTCGCGATGGGGCAGCGCCTGTCCGCCGCCGACCTGCCCGCCGCCGAGGACGGCGCCGACGGGGCCGGGGAGCAGCTGGTGGCGGTGCGCGCCGGCGAGGAGGGGCCGCTGGTGGCGCTGGTGCGCCTCGACCAGGGGGTGGTCCGCCCGGTCCTGGTGCTGGCGGAGCCGCGCGACCTACCCTGAGGGGGATCCCCCGGTGACGGTGCCGGGGGGAGGGGGTCGGAGCCGCTGATGACCGCTGTGCCCGTGGGCGCCAGGCGCCGCCGCGACGAGATCGCCGCCGCCCGGCGCGCGCGGGGGAGCGCCGCTGCCGCCGTCCGCGAGGAGATCCGGGCCAGCTGGGCGCGCTCGGCGGCGAGCGTCGCGCCCGACCTCGACGTCGCGCCCATGGCCGACCCCGACGACGTCGCCCGCACGTGGCGCGGCTCGCCGCTGCAGCGCGCCGTGCAGGCGATGGGCCCGCAGCTGGAGCGCGCGGCCGTCGACGGCGACCTCGTGGTGGCCGTCACCGACGCCTCGGCCCGCATCCTGTGGACCTCCGCCGGCCGCGTGATGCGCCGCCGCGCCGAGGCCGTGGGGTTCGCCCCCGGGGGCCGCTGGGACGAGGCCAGCGTCGGCACCAACGCCCTCGACCTGGCGCTGCGCACGGGCGCCCCCGCCACGGTCTGGTCCGCGGAGCACTTCGCCCACGCCGTCGAGGGGTGGGTGTGCTGGGCGGCGCCCGTCTACGACCAGGCCAGCGGCCGCGCGCTCGGGGTGGTCGACCTGTCGACCACCTGGGACCGCGCCCAGCCCCTCGGGCCGGCGACGGCGGCGGCCCTGGCCCAGCTCGTGCAGGTCGCCGCCGGGGCGCCCCCCGCGCCCCACCGGCCCCCGGGCGGCCCCGTGCTGGAGCTGCGGCTGCTCGGCGGCGCCGAGGCGCGCCTGGGAGGGCGCCCCCTGCGGCTGAGCCGCCGCCAGCTGGAGGTGCTGGCGCTACTGGCCCTGCACCCCGAGGGCATGTCCCTGGCGGAGCTGCACGCGGCCCTGTACGGCGACGAGCCGGTGACCACCTCCACGCTCAAGGCCGAGGTGAGCCACGTCAGGGCGGCGCTGGGCGGGGCGCTGTCATCGCGCCCGTACCGGCTGGACCTGGCCGTGCGCACCGACGTCGACGGCGTGCTCGACGCCGTCGCCCAGGGCGACCCGGGCGCCGCCGCCGAGCTGTACGGCGGCGAGCTGCTGGCCGGCACCGAGTCGCCGGCGCTGCGCCAGACCGCCGACTACGTCACCTGCGCGGTCCGGGAGGCCCTCCTCGCCGCCCCGGCCCCGGAGGCCGCCCTGCGCTGGGCCAGGACCTGCCCCTGGGACGAGGCGGTCATCGCCGCCGCCCTCGCCGCCGCCCCGCCCGGCTCACCGGCCCGCGCGCTGCTCGCCGCCCGGCTGCGCACCGCCGGCTGACCCGCCCGCCGGGGGCCCGGCCGAGCGACCAACCGGTCACCAACCCTCCTCGCCGCAGCATCGGCGGCACCCCCAGACCGGGGAGCACGACAGCGACGTCGAGCGTGCCCAGCACGCAGTGGAGGACCTCCATGGCCTACGCCCAGCCCGGTACCGACGGCGCCCTCGTCAGCTACGAGGAGCGCTACGACAACTACATCGGCGGCAAGTGGGTGCCGCCGGTCGAGGGCCGGTACTTCGACAACCCCTCGCCGATCACCGGCCAGGTGTTCACGCAGGTGGCCCGCAGCACGAAGGCCGACGTCGACCTCGCGCTCGAGGCCGCCCACGGCGTCGCCCAGACCTGGGGGCGCACCAGCCCCGCCCAGCGCGCCAACACCCTCAACAAGATCGCCGACCGCATGGAGGAGCACCTCGAGGAGCTCGCCGTCGCGGAGTGCTGGGAGAACGGCAAGGCCGTCCGCGAGACCCTCAACGCCGACCTGCCGCTGGCCGTCGACCACTTCCGCTACTTCGCCGGGGCGATCCGCGCCCAGGAGGGCGGCATCTCGCCCATCGACGACTCGACCGTGGCGTACCACTTCCACGAGCCGCTGGGCGTGGTCGGGCAGATCATCCCCTGGAACTTCCCGATCCTCATGGCGATCTGGAAGCTGGCGCCGGCGCTCGCGGCGGGCAACTGCGTCGTCCTCAAGCCCGCCGAGCAGACGCCGTGGTCGATCCTCAAGCTGGTCGAGCTGATCGGCGACCTGCTGCCCGACGGCGTGCTCAACGTGGTCAACGGCTTCGGCGCAGAGGCCGGCAAGCCCCTCGCGTCGTCGGACCGGATCGCCAAGATCGCCTTCACCGGCGAGACGACGACGGGCCGGCTGATCATGCAGTACGCCTCGCAGAACCTCATCCCGGTGACCCTCGAGCTGGGCGGCAAGGGCCCCAACGTCTTCATGCCCGACGTCATGGCGGCCGACGACGCCTTCCTCGACAAGGCGCTCGAGGGCTTCGCGATGTTCGCCCTCAACCAGGGCGAGGTCTGCACCTGCCCGTCGCGCGCGCTGGTGCACGAGTCGATCTACGACGAGTTCATGGACCGCGCCACGAAGCGCGTGGAGGCGATCGTCTCGGGCGACCCGCTCGACACCGCCACGATGATCGGCGCGCAGGCCAGCAACGACCAGCTGGAGAAGATCCTCAGCTACCTGCAGATCGGTCGCGACGAGGGCGCGACCGTGCGCACCGGCGGCGGCCGCCGGACCGTCGAGGGCCTGCCCGACGGCTACTACGTGGAGCCGACGATCTTCGAGGGCAGCAACTCGATGCGGGTGTTCCAGGAGGAGATCTTCGGCCCCGTCGTGTCGGTGACGCGCTTCTCCGACGAGGACGACGCGCTGCGCATCGCCAACGACACGCTCTACGGCCTCGGCGCCGGCGTGTGGACCCGCGACGCGAACACCGCCTACCGGCTCGGGCGCGGCATCCAGGCGGGGCGGGTGTGGGTGAACAACTACCACGCGTACCCCGCGCACGCCGCGTTCGGCGGGTACAAGCAGTCGGGCATCGGCCGCGAGAACCACAAGATGATGCTCGACCACTACCAGCAGACCAAGAACATGCTGGTCAGCTACTCGCCGGACAAGCTCGGCTTCTTCTGATGGAGCCCGCCCCCGGGGCGGTCGCCGCGGCGAGGGTGGACATCACCCCCGCCGCGGCGGCCCTGGTCGCGCAGCTCGTCGAGCAGCACGGGCCGGTGATGTTCCACCAGTCCGGGGGCTGCTGCGACGGCTCGTCGCCGATGTGCTTCCCCGACGGCGACTTCATCACCTCCGAGGCCGACGTGCTGCTCGGCCAGGTGGCCGGGGCGCCGTTCTGGATGTCGGCCTCGCAGTACGAGTACTGGCGGCACACGCACCTCACGGTCGACGTGGTGCCCGGCAGGGGAGCGGGCTTCAGCCTCGAGGCCCCCGAGGGCGTGCGCTTCCTCATCAGGTCGCGGCTGCTCACCGAGGAGGAGGTCGCCCTCGCGGAGCCGGTGCGGGGGAGCAGCTGACCCCGGGGCCGCGAGCACGCAGAAGACCCGCACGGCGCAGGTCGCGGTGCGGGTCTTCTGCAGGGTCACCGGGCGCAGGCGCCGCGCCGAGGGGTCAGCGGGGGGTGGTGCCCCCGCCGGTGCCGCCGCGGCCGCCGAGCTTGGAGCGCAGACCGTCGATCTTGGACCTGTTCTTGGGGTCCCGGGCCATCTGCTGCGCCTTGCGGCTCGCGGTGCTGATGGCGCGCTGCCCCTTGGGGCTGCGGGCGAAGTCGGTGAGCTTGCTCAGGAGTCCGGCCATCCCCCCATGATCGGCCTGCAGGGAGTCCGGCGCACCCCGTGGCGCACCCCGTGGGCACCGCCGCCCGCGGCGGCGTCCAGACTGTCCGCGTGGAGCGCTGGTACGGAACCGACGAGGTCCCCGCGGGCTACGGGCCCTCGGTCGTGGCGCTGGGCAACTTCGACGGCGTGCACCGCGGGCACCAGAGCGTGCTGCGCGCCGTCGTCGCCCGCGCCCGCGCGATCGGCGGCCGAGCGGTGGCCGTCACCTTCGACCCGCACCCGCTGGCGGTGCTGCGGCCCGAGCAGGCGCCGGCGCTGCTGACGACGACGCGCCGCAAGCTCGAGCTGCTGGAGCGGACCGGGCTCGACGCGGTGCTGGTGCTGCCCTTCACCCGGGAGCTGGCGGCGTGGCCGCCGGAGCGCTTCGTCACCGACGTGCTCGTCGGGGCCCTGGGGGCGGCGACCGTCTGCGCCGGCCGCGACGTGCGCTTCGGACGGGCAGGCTCCGGCTCCCTGGAGACCCTGCGCGCGCTGGGCGCCGAGCAGGGCTTCGACACCGTCGCCCTGGAGGACGTGCACGGCGAGGGCGGCGGCGACGGCGAGCGGCGCTGGTCGTCGTCGTGGGTGCGCGAGCTGCTCGACGCCGGTGACGCCGCCGGCGCCGCCGAGCAGCTGGGGCGCCCGCACCGGGTCGAGGGCGTGGTGGTCCACGGCGACCACCGCGGCCGCGAGCTGGGCTACCCGACCGCCAACCTCGGTCGCGTGGAGGTGCTGCTGCCCGCCGACGGCGTCTACGCCGGGTGGCTGGTGCGCCTGGACGCGCAGGAGGAGGGCCGCGACGTGCCGGGCGGCTGCGTGCTCCCCGCCGCCATCTCGATCGGCACCAACCCCACCTTCGACGGCCTGGAGCAGCGTCTCGAGGCGCACGCCCTCGTCGGGGCCGACGCCTCGCGGGACCTCGACCTGTACGGCGAGCGCGTGGGCGTCGACGTCGTCGAGATGCTGCGGCCCACGCTGAGGTTCGACTCCGTGGACGCGCTCGTGGAGCAGATGGACGCCGACGTCGTGCGGTGCCGCCGGGTGCTCGACGAGAACCCGCCCGTGCTCTGAGCAGGTCGCTGGTCCGCTCGGGACCGGGCGGGGGAGAGCCCGGGTCACGCCCCTGTAACATGGGAGGGCCGTCAGAACGGCCGCGGACCGAAGAGCCCGGGTGGACCAGCCCCGGAGCGCCGCGCAACGAGACTCCCAGGGAGCACGACCATGCCGCTCGACGCCGCCACCAAGCAGCGCATCATCTCCGAGTACGGAACGGGTGAGGGCGACACCGGCTCTCCCGAGGTGCAGATCGCGCTGCTCACCCAGCGCATCAAGGACCTGACCGAGCACTTCAAGGAGCACAAGCACGACCACCACAGCCGTCGTGGTCTGCTCCTGCTCGTCGGCCAGCGCCGCCGCCTGCTCCAGTACCTGACCAAGACGGACATCAACCGCTACCGCTCGATCATCGAGCGCCTCGGCATCCGCCGCTGACCACGAGCGACCCCCGGCGCCTGCGCCGGGGGTCGCTGCGGTCCTGCACCCCGCGGGACCCGCCCAGCACCACCGACAGACCAGCACCACCCCCCGGGTCGGCCGACCGGCCGCCCCGGGGAGCCACCAGAGCCCGGCGCGAGCGATGCGCACCGGTCCTCGACAGTGGCCGCCGGGACGCCCGCCCCCAGGGAGCGGGCAGGCCCGGAGGCTTCGATCGATGGCCGGCCCGCCCGCTCGCGGCCCGCGAGCTCGCCACCGACCGACACGAAGGAGGGAACCCGTGGAGGGTCCCGAGATCACCGCCACCACCGCCGTCCTCGACAACGGCAGCTACGGCAAGCGCACCGTCCGCTTCGAGACCGGCCGCCTGGCCAAGCAGGCCGCCGGCTCCGTCGCCGCCTACCTCGACGACGAGACCATGCTGCTGAGCGCCACCACCGCCGGGAAGCACCCGCGCGACGGCTTCGACTTCTTCCCGCTGACGGTCGACGTCGAAGAGCGCATGTACGCCATCGGCAAGATCCCCGGCTCGTTCTTCCGCCGCGAGGGCCGCCCCGGCACCGACGCGATCCTCACCTGCCGCCTGATCGACCGGCCGCTGCGCCCCTCCTTCGTGAGCGGCCTGCGCAACGAGGTCCAGGTCGTCGTCTCCGTCCTGGCGCTGCACCCCGACGACCAGTACGACGTGCTGGCCATCAACGCCGCGTCGGCCTCGACCCAGCTGTCGGGCCTGCCCTTCTCCGGCCCGGTCGGCGGCGTCCGCGTCAGCCTGATCGACGGCCAGTGGGTCGCCTTCCCGCGCTTCTCCGAGTCCGAGCGGTCCGTGTTCGACATGGTCGTGGCCGGCCGCGTGGTCGGCGACGACGTCGCGATCATGATGGTCGAGGCCGAGGCCACCGAGTCGGCGATCGACAAGATCGCCGGCGGCGCGAAGGCGCCGACCGAGGAGGTCGTGGCCGAGGGCCTCGAGGCCGCCAAGCCCTTCATCGCCGAGCTGTGCCGCGCCCAGGCCGAGCTGGCCGCCTCCGCGCAGAAGCCGGCCCTGACCTTCCCGCGCTTCCTGGACTACCAGGACGACGTGCTCGAGGCCGTCACGGCCGCCGGCACCGCCGAGCTGACCGCTGCCCTCGCGATCGCCGACAAGCAGGAGCGCGAGTCCGCGACCGACGCCGCCAAGGCGAAGGTCCAGGAGTCGCTGGCCAGCCAGTTCGAGGGGCGTGAGAAGGAGGTCTCCGCGGCCTTCCGCTCGCTGAACAAGTCGCTCGTGCGCCAGCAGATCCTGCGCGACGGCGTCCGCATCGACGGCCGCGGCCTGCGCGACATCCGCCAGCTCGCCGCCGAGGTCGACGTGCTGCCCCGCGTGCACGGCTCGGCGCTGTTCGAGCGCGGCGAGACCCAGATCCTGGGCGTCACCACGCTGAACATGCTCCGCATGGAGCAGCAGCTCGACACCCTCTCGCCGGTGACGCGCAAGCGCTACATGCACAACTACAACTTCCCGCCGTTCTCCACCGGCGAGACCGGCCGCGTCGGCTCCCCGAAGCGCCGCGAGATCGGCCACGGCGCCCTCGCCGAGCGCGCCCTCATGCCCGTGCTGCCGGCCCGCGAGGACTTCCCCTACGCGATCCGCCAGGTCTCCGAGGCCCTGAGCTCCAACGGCTCGACCTCCATGGGCTCGGTCTGCGCCTCGACCATGTCGCTGCTGAACGCGGGTGTGCCGCTGCGCGCCCCCGTCGCCGGCATCGCCATGGGCCTCGTCTCCGCGGACGTCGACGGTGAGACCCGCTACGCGGCGCTGACCGACATCCTGGGCGCCGAGGACGCGTTCGGTGACATGGACTTCAAGGTCGCCGGCACCGCCGAGTTCGTGACGGCCATCCAGCTCGACACCAAGCTCCAGGGCATCCCCGCCTCGGTGCTGGCCGGCGCGCTGACCCAGGCCCGCGACGCGCGCCTGCACATCCTGTCCGTCATGGCCGAGGCCATCGACGCCCCCGACGAGATGGCCGACACCGCCCCGCGCGTCATCGCGGTGAAGGTCCCCGTCGACAAGATCGGCGAGGTCATCGGCCCCAAGGGCAAGATGATCAACCAGATCCAGGACGACACCGGCGCCGACATCTCCATCGAGGACGACGGCACCGTCTACATCGGAGCGACCGACGGCCCGAGCGCGGAGGCGGCGCGCAGCGCCATCAACGCGATCGCGAACCCGCAGATGCCCGAGGTGGGGGAGCGCTACGTCGGCACCGTCGTCAAGACGACCGCGTTCGGCGCCTTCATCTCGCTGACGCCGGGCAAGGACGGCCTGCTGCACATCTCCAAGATGCGCGGCCTGGCCGGCGGCAAGCGGATCGAGAACGTCGACGACGTCGTGTCCGTGGGCCAGAAGATCCAGGTGGAGATCACCGAGATCGACCCCCGCGGCAAGCTCAGCCTGAGCGCGGTCATCGACGAGGCGCCCGCTGGCGCCGACGCCGACGACGCGCCGGCAGCGGCGATCTGAGGCTGAACGCCTGACATGACTGCAGTCCCGCTGCCCCTCGAGGCGACCGGGACCCAGACGATCTCCGGCCAGGACGGCGCTCACGAGGGACCCCTCGTGCAGCGCACCGTCCTGGCCGGAGGCGTTCGGGTGCTCACCGAGTCCGTGCCGGGCCTGCGCTCGGCCACGCTCGGCGCGTGGGTCGGCGTCGGCTCCCGCGACGAGGCCGACGGCCACCTCGGCTCCACGCACTTCCTCGAGCACCTGCTGTTCAAGGGCACCGCCCGGCGCAGCGCGCTCGACATCGCCGCGGCCTTCGACGCCGTGGGCGGCGAGTCGAACGCCGCCACCGGCAAGGAGCACACGACCTACTACGCGCGCGTCATCGACACCGACCTGCCGCTGGCGGTCGACGTCGTCGCCGACATGGTCACCTCCGCGACCCTCGACCCCGACGACCTCGAGGGCGAGCGCCAGGTGATCCTGGAGGAGCTCGCGATGAACGACGACGACCCCGTCGACGTCGCCCACGAGCGCTTCACCGAGCAGGTCTTCGGCGCCACCAGCCCGCTGGGCCGCCCCATCGGCGGCACCGCGCAGAGCATCCTCGACGTGCCCCGCGACGCGGTCTGGGAGCACTACCAGCAGCACTACACCGCTCCCGGCCTGGTGGTGACCGCCGCGGGCGGCGTCGACCACGACGCCGTGTGCGGCATGGTCGCCGACGCGCTCGCGCGGGCCGGGTGGGGCGAGCGGTCGGCGTCCCCGCTGCCGCGGCGCCCCCTCGGGGGCCCGGCCGGCGCCGGGGCGGGCACCGGGTCGGTCACGGCGCTGGCCGCGTCCCTGCCGGGCAGCAGCGTCCTCACCGTCGACCGCCCCACCGAGCAGGCCAACGTGCTCCTCGGCGGCGCGGGCCTGTGCTCCGGCGACCCCCGCCGCTTCGTCCTGGCGGTGCTGAACGCCGTCCTCGGCGGCGGTATGAGCAGTCGGCTCTTCCAGGAGGTCCGCGAGGAGCGGGGCCTGGCGTACTCGGTCTACTCCTTCGCCTCCGGCTACGCCGACGCCGGCCTGTTCGGGGTGTACGCCGGCTGCTCGCCGTCGAAGGTGCCCGAGGTGGTCGAGCTGCTGGCCGCCGAGTGGCGCGGCCTGGCCGAGCAGGGCCTGCGCCCCGGCGAGCTGGAGCGCGCCGTCGGGCAGGTCAGCGGCAGCACCGTCCTCGCCCTGGAGGACTCCGGCTCCCGGATGTCGCGCCTGGGGCGGGCCGAGCTGGTGCACGGCGAGTACGCCTCGCTGGAGACCGTGCTGGCCCGCACCCGGTCGGTCACCGCCGACCAGGTGCAGGAGCTGGCCGCCGAGCTGTGGGCCGCACCCCACCACCTCACGGTCGTGGGGCCGTTCGACACCGACCCCCTGGAGGTGGCCCCGTGAGCAGCCCGAGCGCGGCAGCGCAGGACCCGCTGCGCGTCGTCGTCGTCGGTGCCGGCGGGAAGATGGGCCAGATGGCCTGCGCCGCCCTGGAGGGGGCTGACGACGTCGAGCTCGTGGCCCGCGCCGGCCGCGCGGACGACCCGGCCGCCCTCGCCCGCGAGTCCGGGGCGCAGGTGGCGGTCGACCTGTCGGTGCCGTCGGCGTCCCCGGGCGTCGTCGCCGGCCTCGTGGCCGCGGGGGTGCACGTCGTCGTCGGCACGAGCGGCTGGGACGAGGCCGCCCTGGGGCGCCTGCGCGAGCAGCTGGACCAGGCCCCGAGGGCACCGGCGTGGTCGTGGTGCCCAACTTCGCCATCGGCGCGGTGCTCATGACGCGCTTCGCCGAGCAGGCGGCGCGCTGGTTCACCTCCGTCGAGGTGGTCGAGGCCCACCACCCCGCCAAGGTCGACGCCCCCAGCGGCACCGCGGTCCGCACGGCCGAGCTCATCGCCGCCGCCCGCGCGGAGGCCGGGGTCGCGGCGGCTCCCGACGCGACGTCGTCGTCCCTCGACGGGGCGCGCGGCGCGGACGTCGGCGGCGTGCCCGTGCACAGCCTGCGGATGGCCGGCGTCATGGCCGCCCAGGAGGTCTGGCTCGGCAACCACGGCGAGGTGCTCACGCTTCGCCACGAGGCCACCGACCGCACCGCCTACGCCCCCGGGCTGCTGCTCGCGGTGCGCGAGGTGGCCGGCCGGCCGGGGCTGACCGTCGGCCTCGAGCACCTGCTCGGCGTCTGAGCGGCTGACCCGGTGATGAGCTCGTGAAGACCAAGGCCGTCATCGGCCTGCTCCTGGCGGCCATGGCGCTGTACCTGGTGCTGCTCGGGCAGCGGGGCTGGGTGCTCCTCACCGCCGACGGGTGGGTGAACAAGGCCCTCGGCGTCGGCGTCCTGCTGCTGCCGGTGGTCGTCATCTGGGCCGTGGGGCGCGAGCTGGCCTTCGGGGTGCGGACGGAGGCGATGGCGCGCGAGCTGGCCGCCGCCGACCGGCTGCCCCCCGACGACCTGCCCCGCAACGAGGCCGGCCGCATCGACAGGTCGGCCGCCGACGCGGCGTTCGAGAAGTACCGCGCCGAGGCGGAGGCCGCCCCGGACGACTACGGCTCCTGGTTCCGGCTGGCCTGCGCCTACGACGTGGCCGGTGACCGCAAGCGAGCCCGTTCGGCGATGCGCCGGGCCGCCGCCCTCCACCGCGCCGCCTGACCCACCACCCCCGCCGTGACCACGGGACTCGTGCGCCCGACGCGCCGTGATCATGGGATCTGTGCGCGGTCGGACCGTGCACAGATCCCATGATCACGGTGGGGTGGAGGGAGACGCGGCAGGGCCGCCGCGCACCCCCCTCCGGTGCGCGGCGGCCCTGCGTCTGCGTGGCCCGCGAGGAGCCGTCCGGTCGGTGGGTCAGCGCCCCAGCGGGATGGCGATGTCGGTGACGCCGGAGGGCAGGTCGCCGACCTTGGAGGCGGAGCCGTTGACGAGGTTGATCTCGTAGAGGCCCTGCTTGCCGCCCACGGTCAGCGACGCCCACGCCCTGGCGCCGACGGCCTTGCCGTCGCGCAGCTCGCTGAGGATGTCGAAGCCGGCGTCACCCTCGGCGTCCACCCCGAGGCCGCCCACCGGGACCAGCGCGCCGGAGTTGGCGGGCGACTGGAGGAGCAGCTGGTCGCTGGCGGTGGAGATGTCGTACAGCACGGTGCCGGTGCTGTCGTTGGTGTCGTTGTTGGTGTACGCCGCGCCGGTCACGCCCTTGGTGCCCTGGACCGGCGGGGTGGCCGTCGGGGAGTTCAGGGGCGTGTCGGCCACGGTCGCGGCGCCCGGGTTCGCGAACGGGTGGCGCAGGTTCTGGCCGGTGTCGCTGACGATGCGCAGCGCGTTGGCGGCCGGGTTGAAGTCGACGCCGAAGGCCTGGCCCTCGAGCCCGACCGTCAGCTGGGCGACCTTGCTGGCGGCGCCGCTGCGCGCGTCGAGGGTGTAGACGCCCCCCTGGTCACCGACGCCGTACAGCTTCCCGTCCTGCACGCGGTGGTCGATGCCGACGAGCCTGCCGTCGCCCTGCAGGCCGGAGACGCCCTTGGCCTGGTCGGCGCGGACGCCCTTGCCGACGGTCAGCCAGACCACGGCCTTCCCCTGGTCGGCGAGGCCGACGACGGCCTGGCCCTTCCCGTGCCCGCCGCCGCCCTTGTGGTCGGTCGCCTGGGCGGCGCCGACCCCGAGGGCGGACAGGGCGAGCACGCCGGCGGCGGTGGCGGCGAGGGTGCGGGTGTGGCGCATCGGGTTCCTCCTGGTGCGTCGTCCCCTCCGGGGTGGAGGGGCGCTCGGAGGGTGTTACGCCGCCCGGAACGTCCGTGTTCGCGCCGTTCGCCACCGATCTGTACTTTTTCCAGCGCCGACCCGGACGGAGCCGTCCGGCCCGGTGACCGGCACCGGCGGAGGAGGGGGACGGCGTGGGGCGCAGCGCCTTCGACGTCCGCGCGGCCTACGCCGAGCACGGGGCGTCGCTGGTCGCCTTCGCCGCCGCGTCGCTGCGCGACCGCGCGCTCGCCGAGGACTGCGTGCAGGAGGTCTTCGTCCGCGCCTGGAGGGCGTCGGACCGCCACGACCCCGACCGCGGCTCGGTGCGCACCTGGCTGTTCGCCATCGCCCGCAACGTGGTCGTCGACGCCGCCCGGGCGCGGGCGCGACGCCCCGGGGTGACCGCGGGCGACGCACCCCCCGAGGTGGTCGACCCCCGCGACGAGCACGGCGCCGTGGTCGAGCGGATGCGCCTCGCGCAGGCCCTGGCCCGGCTGACGCCGGAGCAGCGGCAGGTGGTGGTCGAGGTCCACCTGAACGGGAGGGACTACGCCGACGTATCCCAGGAGACCGGGGTCGCGGCGGCCACGCTGCGCACGAGGATGTTCGCGGCGCTGAGGGTGCTGCGCAAGGACCTGTCAGCCGGACCGGGCAGCGAGGAGGGGGGAGAGCGCGGTGGACGGTGACCTCACCGACGACGAGAGGGGCCTGCTGGCGGCGGCCGCCGCCGGCCCCGCCCTGGACGAGCGCGAGCGCGCGGAGCTCGACGCCCTGCTGCGCCGCAGCCCGGTCGCGGCCGCCGAGCTGGCCGAGCTGCGCGCCGTCGTCGCCCAGCTCGAGCCCCTGCGCGCCTCGGGCGCGCCGTGGGAGGAGACCACGAGCCCCGAGCTGGCGGCCCGCGTGGCCGCGGTCGGGGAGGGGCCCGTCGTCGTCCCGCTGCAGCGTCGCCCCGAGCGCTCCCGGGGCCGGGTCGCGGCGTTCGCGCTCGCGGCCTGCGGGCTGCTGCTGGTCGGGGGCCTGGGCGGCTCGCTGCTGCGCGGCGCCCTCGACGACCGCCAGACCGCCGAGCAGCCCGCCGACCACGCCGCGGAGGGACCCCCCGGGACGCTGGGCGCCGTCGAGGACGTGCCCGTGGCGACGACGTCGAGCGCGGTGACCGCCACCGCCGCGGTCGTGGCCCACACCTGGGGCACCGAGACCGTCCTCGACATGAGCGGCCTGGCGGCCGGTCAGACCTACCAGGTGGTGGTGGTCGACGAGGCCGGCACCGCCGTGGTGGCGGGCACCTTCATCGGCACCGGGGAGACCGTCGACTGCACCATGAACGCCGCCGTGCTGCGGCAGGACGCCGACCGCCTCGAGGTGCTCGACGCCTCCGGCGCTGCGGTGATCACGAGCGACCTGCCGCCCGTCACCGCCTGACGCGGGGCCCGGGGGTCCCCGGAGCCGCCGAGCCGCCCGCGGCCCAGCGGCGGGCGGCGGCGCTGGCGCGGAACGCCAGGTGCTCCAGCGGTCCGCGCGAGCCGGCCTCGCGCAGCGCCAGCCCGATGACGACGGCCGCGGCGGCGTGGAGCACCCAGGCGCCCTCCTGGCCGGCCACCGCGGACGTGGTCCCGGCGGTCAGCACGTGCAGCGTGTAGAGCGTCAGCGTGGCCGACCCCGCCGCGGCCAGCGGCACGAGCAGGAGGGTGCCCAGGGGGCGGGGCTCCCCGGCGGTGAGGCGCACCACCGGCCCGGCCGAGGCCACGAGCAGCGCCAGCCCGAGCGCGGCGAGGGCGCTGCCGGAGGTGGCCAGCAGGTCGAACGGCGTGGCCGAGTGCGGGGTGTCGACCAGGAGCCACGCCCACGACGTCGTCGGGGTCGACCCGGGCAGGAACACCGCGAGCGCGCGGTCGAGGTCGGTCAGGCCCCACGACGCCGGGACCGACTCCGCCAGCACGCGCGTGCCGCCGGCGGCGCCCAGGGCCGCCGCCGAGGCGAGCGGGGCCGCCACCGCCAGCACGACCCCGGTGACGAGCAGGCCCACCGCCGTCCGGGCGCGGTCGAGCGGCATCCGGCCCACCGCGAGGCCCAGCAGCAGGTAGCCGGTCCAGGTGAGCACCGGGTAGACGCCGGTGAGGGCGAGGCCGGTGAGCAGGCCCACGGGGTCGAGGAGCGAGGCGGGGGAGGGGACGTCGTACGAGGGGGCGCCCGGCGGGCCGACCAGGAGCTGCCGCAGGAGGTGGCTCGCCACGGGTGACAGCACCAGCCAGGTCGCGGCGAGGACGGCGAGGGTGCGTGCGCCCAGGCCGACGAAGAGCGAGCCGACGGCGAAGAGGAGGCCGTAGTAGACGAGGATCACGTAGATGTTGCCGGGCGCGAGGCCCACGGCCAGGCCGACGGCGGCGATGACGCCGGCGCGGGCCAGCACCCCGGCGCGCGCGGCCCGCAGGTCGCGCCCCCGCGGGGGGCGGGTGCGGCCGGTGGCCAGGGCCAGCCCGACGCCGGCGAGGACGGCGAACAGCGCCGAGGCCCGGCCGCTGAAGACCTCGTAGACCCAGCTGACCCCGCCGTCGTCGGCGGTGCTGGAGACGAGGTGGGTGCCCATCATCCCCAGCAGGGCGAGGCCGCGGGCGGCGTCGACGCCGAGCAGCCGGGTGCGGCCGGTGGCCGACGGGGGAGACGGGGCGGCTGCCGGGACGGGCGCCGGGGTCGAGCTCACCCGCCCCAGCATCGCCGACGTGGGGCGTCGGTGCTCTCGCCTAGGCTCCCGGGCGTGGAACTCGACCCCCTGCCCGTGCCCGAGGGCCTTCCCCTCGGCCTCGACGAGCTCGCGCAGCGGCGCTTCGACGCGGTCCTGTTCGACATGGACGGCACCCTGATCGACTCCGGCCCCGTGGTGGTCCGGTCGTGGTTCCGCTGGGCCGAGGACGAGGGCGTCGACCCGGCGCTGCTGGCGGGCATGCACGGCATCCCCTCGGCGGGCATCGTGGAGCGGCTGCTCCCGGCCGAGCGCCGCGCGTCCGCCCTGGCGCACATCGACGAGCTGGAGATCGCCGACACCGACGGCATCGTGGTGCTGCCCGGTGCCCGCGAGGCGCTGGGCGCGCTCCCCGCCGGCCGCGCGGCCATCGCGACGTCGTGCTCGCGCGACCTGGCCCGCGTCCGCATCGACGCCACCGGGGTGCCCGCGCCCGCCGTCGTCGTGACCGCCAGCGACACCCCCCGCGGCAAGCCCGACCCCGCGCCGTACCTGCTGGCCGCCGAGCGGCTCGGCGTCGACCCGTCGCGCTGCCTGGTGGTCGAGGACGCCCCCGCCGGCATCGCCGCGGGCCGCGCCGCCGGGTGCGCGGTGCTCGCGATGGCCACCACCAACCGCGTGCCCGACCTGGTCGCGGCCCAGCCCGACGCCGTGGTCGCGAACCTCGGTGCGGTGGAGCTGACCGTGGGCGACGACGGCGTGCGGGTGGCCCCCCGTGGCTGAGCCCGCGACCCCGCAGACGGGCGCAGCGGTGGACACGCAGTACGAGGACCTGCTGCGCCGCGTCCTGGACACCGGCGCGGTCAAGTCCGACCGCACCGGCACCGGCACCCGCAGCGTCTTCGGCGCTCAGCTGCGCTACGACCTGTCCGCCGGGTTCCCGCTGGTCACCACCAAGAAGGTGCACCTGCGCTCGATCGTGCTCGAGCTGCTGTGGTTCCTGCGCGGAGAGGGCAACGCCCGCTGGCTGCAGGAGCGCGGCGTGACCATCTGGGACGAGTGGGCCGGGCCCGACGGCGACCTCGGCCCCGTCTACGGGGTGCAGTGGCGCTCCTGGCCCACGCCCGACGGCGGCACCGTCGACCAGCTCGCGCAGGTGGTCGAGACCCTGCGCCGCGACCCGGACTCCCGCCGCATGGTCGTCTCCGCCTGGAACGTGGCGGAGCTCGACAAGATGGCCCTCGCGCCGTGCCACGCCCTGTTCCAGTTCTACGTGGCCGACGGGCGCCTCTCCTGCCAGCTGTACCAGCGCAGCGCCGACATGTTCCTCGGCGTGCCGTTCAACATCGCCAGCTACGCGCTGCTGACGCACCTCGTGGCCGCCGAGGTGGGCCTGGAGGTGGGCGACTTCGTCTGGACCGGCGGCGACTGCCACGTCTACGACAACCACGTCGACCAGGTGCGCGAGCAGCTCTCCCGCGAGCCGTTCCCCTTCCCCGAGCTGCGGCTCCGCCCGGCGCCGCTGCTCGCGCACGCCTTCGAGGACGTCGAGGTGGTCGGCTACCAGCACCACCCGGCCATCAAGGCGCCGGTGGCCGTGTGACCGCCGCTGGGAGCAGCGCCCGCGGGCTGGTGGGGGCGGTCTGGGCGCAGGCCCGCGGCCGCGTCATCGGTGACGGCAGCACCGTGCCGTGGGACGTCCCCGAGGACCTCGCCCACTTCCAGCGCACCACGAAGGGCCACGGCGTGGTCATGGGCCGCGCCACCTGGGACTCCCTGCCCGAGCGGTGGCGCCCCCTGCCGGGGCGCCGCTGCGTCGTCCTGACCCGCGACGGCTCGTGGTCGGCGCCCGGCGCGGTGCGCGCCGCGACGCTGGCCGAGGCCGTCGCCCTGGCCGCGGAGCCGGGGGAGGGCGCCGACGGCGAGGTGTGGGTGATCGGCGGGGCCCAGGTGTACGCGCAGGCGCTGGCGGAGGGGACGCTCGACGTCGCCGTCGTCACCGACGTCGACGTCGACGCCGGGGTCGACCCGGCCACCGCGTCCGTCGTCCCCCCGCTCGACCCGGAGCGCTGGACCGTCGAGCGCAGCGAGCCCGAGCAGGGCTGGGCCACCTCGCGGACCGGCATGCCGTACCGCATCACCTGGTACCGCCGGAGCTGAGCGGCGCCCCGGCGGCCGCGGGGCGTGTGGCTCGCGGGGCGGGGACGTGCTTGTCTGGCCGCCACGGCGAGCAGGGCCTCCAGACGCGGGGGGCCGGTGCCGCGGCAGCCGCGGAGCAGCGGTCAGGGGGTCCTGTGCGGGTCGACCGGCTGGCGGTGGGCTGCGCCGTCGCCGCGGTGCTCGTCGTCCTCGCCGCCGCTGCGGAGGGCCTGACCACGCCCTCGGGCCGCCGCTCGGCACCGCCCGACGTCGTCATGCCCACGCCCACCCCGACGCAGACGCCACCTCCCCTGGAGGTGCTGCCCGAGGCGCCGCCGCAGGACCTTCCCTCCTGGCTGGGACCGGCGCTCGCGGTGGCCGGGGCCCTGGCCGTGCTCGCGGTGGTGGTGCTCGTGGTGGTCTGGCTCCGACGCCTCTGGCAGCGCCGCGCGAGCCGCGCCGAGGCGCTGGAGGCGCTCGACGAGACCGCGGGAGACGTCGACGGGGCCCTGGCCGCGCCCGTCGTCCGCCGGGGCATCGCCAGGTCGCTGGAGCTGCTGGACGACCCCCGCGACCTCGACGACGCCGTCGTGCGCGCTTGGCTGGGGCTGGAGGAGACCGCCGAGGACGCCGGGGTGGCCCGCACCCCGGCCGAGACGCCGACGGAGTTCACGACGCGCCTCCTGGCCCGGGTGCCCGCCGACCGCGCCGCCGTCGACGTGCTGCGCGCGCTGTACTCGCGGGCCCGCTTCGGCGGTGCCGGCGGTCGCCGCGACGACGACGCCGAGCGCGCCCGCGCCGCCCTGCGCGCGCTGGCAGGGTCCTGGGACGCCGCCTCGACCGGCCCTGGGCGAGCACCCGAGCGGGCGCATGAGCGCTGAGGCTCCGCGCCGCCACCAGACGTCGGCCAGGACGACGGCGTGGGCTGCGCTGTCACCGCTGGCGCCGCTGCTGCAGCCGCCGCGGCGCGCCCGGCTCCAGGTGGTGGTGTGGGCCGTGGCCGCCGTCACTCTGGCTCTGGTCTTCGCGGGCTGGACCGCCGCCGAGGTGGTGACGAGCTCGCTGGCGCTGCTGGTCGCCGGTGTGCTGGTCGCGTCGCTCCCGGGGACCCCGGAGCACCGGTGGCGGTTCGAGCTGCCGCCGTCCGAGCCCGGGGGCCGCAGCGACCTGGTGGGGCTGTCGGTGGCGTTCACCGCCCGCCAGAGCGGCATGGGGCAGGCGGGCCTGGTGCGCGTGCAGGCGCTGGGGCGCTCCCGGCTGCGGCGCCGAGGCGTCGACCTCGACGCCCCGGGTGGCCGCGCCGTCGCGGAGGAGCTGCTGGGGCGGGCCGCGGTCGCGGTGCTGCTGTCGCGCTCCTCGCCGACACCGCGGGTGCGGGCGGTGGCCCACTGCCTGGCCCGCGTGGAGGCGCTCGGCAGCGGAGCGGCTCCCGCGCCGTCGACACGACCACCGATCGACCGAGCTGGGGGAGACGCGTGAGCGAGCAGGTGGCGCAGCAGGAGCTGGGGGTCGACGACGTCGCCCGCCTGGCCCGCGAGGTGCTGGACCGCGTCGGGCGGGTGGTCGTCGGCATGGACGGCGCCCTGGAGCTGGCGCTGGCGTCGCTGCTGGCGGGCGGGCACGTGCTCTTCGAGGACGTGCCCGGGCTGGGCAAGACCCTCGCCGCCCGCAGCCTCGCCGGAGCGCTGGGCCTGGACTTCCGGCGGCTGCAGTGCACGCCCGACCTGCTGCCCGCCGACATCACCGGCTCGTTCGTCTACGACCCGGCCGGACGCGCCTTCGAGTTCCAGCCCGGGCCGGTGTTCACCAGCCTGCTGCTCGCCGACGAGATCAACCGCACCCCGCCCAAGACGCAGTCGGCGCTGCTCGAGGCGATGGCCGAGGGCCAGGTCACCGTGGAGGGCCGCAGCCACCCGCTCCCGCAGCCCTTCCGCGTGGTCGCCACCTCGAACCCCGTCGAGCACGAGGGCACCTACGCCCTGCCCGAGGCCCAGCTCGACAGGTTCATGGTCCGCCTCGCCGTCGGCTACCCCGACCGCGCCCAGGAGCGGCAGATCCTGCTCAACCGGGTCGCCCGGCGCCAGGAGGCCGCGCACGTCGAGCCCGTCGTCGACGCTGCGCAGGTGCTCGCGATGCAGGCCGCCGTCGAGGCCGTGCACGTCGACCCCGACGTCGCCGGCTACTGCGTCGACCTCGCCGCCGCCACCCGCGACCACCCCTCGGTGCAGGTCGGTGCCAGCCCCCGCGGGTCGCAGGCGCTGCTGCTGGTCGCCCGGGCCCTCGCGGTGCTGGCGGGGCGGGCCTACGTGGAGCCGGAGGACGTCAAGCGCGCCGCGAGCCCCGTGCTGGCCCACCGCCTGGTGCTCACCACCGACGCGTGGGCCGCCGGGATCGAGACCGCCGAGGTGGTCCGCGCCGCGGTCGCCTCCGTGCCGGGACCCGCCAGCGCCGGTGCTGCGGGCGCCGCCGGCCCGCAGGCATGAGGCAGCAGCCCACCTGGACGTGGACGGCCGCACCTGCGGTCGCCGTCGCCCTGGGCGTGGTGCTCGCGGCCGCCGGGCTGGTGCTGGGACGTCCCGACGTCGCCCTGCTCGGGGCTCCGCTGCTGGTCACCGCGGCCCTCGGCTGGCAGCGCGCCGCAGCCGGGGAGGCGTCGGTCGACGTCGCGGTGGACAGTTCCTCGGGCGCAGCGGCCGACGTCGCAGCCGGCCCGGGGAGCCGCAGCGTCGACTACCGCGTCACCACGTGCGCACCCCCGGGCACCGAGGTCTCCCTCGTGCACCTGTCGCTGGTGGGCGGGCGCTCGCGGACCCTCGCGGTGGCCCCCTCCACGACCGTCCTCACCGGCCGCGTCGCGCTGCTGGGCGTCTCCGGACCGCAGGAGGTCGTGCGCGCCTCGCTCGGGCTGGTCGCCCCCGACGGCGGTCTCGTGGCCGGCCCGCTGGGCCCCGTGACGGCGGAGCGCGTGCTCGCCCCGGCGTCGAGCCCGTCGCGCGACCTCCCGCTGCCACCCGGGCTGCGGGGCCTGAGCGGCGTGCACGACTCCTCCCGCCCCGGCCAGGGCGGCGACTTCCGCGACGTCGGCCCCTTCACCCCCGGGGACCGGCTGCGACGCATCGACTGGCGGGCCACCGCGCGGCGCTCGCGGGTGGCGGGCGAGGTCACCGACCTCTACGTGCGACGCACGCTGGCGACGTCGGACGCCGTCGCCGTCCTCGTGGTCGACAGCCGCGACGACGTCGGTGAGGTGGTGGCGCAGTGGGCCAGCAACCGCGCCGGGCTGCGGGGCGTCAGCTCGCTGCACCTGGCCCGCCAGGCCGCCAGCGCCATCGCCGCCGGGACCGTGCGCCGCGGCGACCGGGTGGCGTTCTGCGACCTCGGCGCACACGGAAGCGCCACGACCGTCGGCTCCGGTGACCGGCACCTGCGCCGGGTGCTCGCCGCCGTGGCCACCACCCGCGCCGCCGGGCAGCTGGCCGGGGTGCGGCGCCTACCTCCGGTGCCACCGTCGGCGCTCGTGTACGTGCTGTCGACCTTCCTCGACGACGTCGCCGGGAGGGCCGCGCGGACCTGGCGCAGCCGGGGGCACCGCGTGGTGGCCGTCGACGTGCTCCCCGCGCCCCGGCTCGGCGGGAGCACGGCGCAGCAGCGGCTCGCGCACCGCGTCGTGGCGGCCGAGCGCGAGGACCGCCTCGACGACCTGCGCGCGGTCGGGGTGGAGGTCGTCAGCTGGGCGGGCGCCTCCGGCGCGTCAGGACGGCGGGCGCAGCTGCGGGCGCTGTCGCGCCGGCGGCAGCGGTGAGGCTGCCGAGGTGGAGGGGTTCCGCCCCCGCCCCGGCGACCGCGGTGCCCGAGTGGCCCCGGGTCGGACCGGCGGTGCCGGTCGGGGTCCTGTCCGCGGTGGCCGGCCTGCTGGCGGCGGGCCTGGTCGGCGCGTCCTTGCCGGTGCCGTGGCTCCTCACCGTCGTCGTGGCGGTGCTGGTGGCGCTGTGGCCCGCCCCCGCGCTCGTCGTCGGGCTGGTCCTGGTGCTCGCTGCGCTGCAGGCCCTGCAGCCGCTGGCGCCGGTGCAGCCGCGGTTCTTCGCGCTGCTCGCCGGCGTGCACCTGCTGGTCGTGCTGACCGCGCTCGTGCGTACCCTCCCGCGGGGCGCTCGGGTGCAGCTCGCGGCGCTCGGGTGGCCCCTGGGGCGGTACGGGCTGGTCCAGGTGGGCGCCCAGCTGCTGGCGGTCGCGGTGCTGGTCCCGGCCTCGGGTCAGGACGGCGGGCTGGGTGGCGTCGTGGTGCCGTTCGCGGGGGTGGTGGGAGCGGTGGTGCTGCTGGTCGCTGCGCTGGCGCTGATCGGCCCCCTCCTGCGGCGCCCGCCGCGCTGACCCGGCGCCCAGCGGGTGGGCGGCCTGCCCGCCGCCCAGGTGCTACAGGTCTCCGCGGAGCGGTCGATGCACCTGGTGCCGCACGAGCGGTGCGCCGTCCGCGGTGCCCCGTCGTGGGCACAGCGACGGGTGCACCCGCGCGTGCCCTGCGCGTCGCACCTGCGCGCACCGCACCACCGAAGGGCCACCGTGTTCACCAGAGCCTCCCGCCGCACCGCCCCCGCGACCCCCACCAGGACGGTGGTGGAGGCGGAGGCCGACCTGCGGGCCGTCGTGGCCGTGGTCCAGGCACTGTCCCGGGCCAGCACCCCCGAGGCCGCCGTCGGGGCGGCGCTGGAGGCCGTGCGCGCGCACTTCGGGTGGGCCTACGGCTCCTACTGGCAGGTCCGCGGCAGTGGCTCGGAGGCGGCGCTGCACTTCGCCCAGGAGACCGGCGACGCCGGGGAGGAGTTCCGCCGGGTGACCCTCGCGGCGTCCTTCCGCCCCGGCGTGGGGCTGTCCGGGCGCGCCTGGGCCTCCCGCGAGCTGGTCTTCGTCCCCGACGTCGGCGAGGTCGCGGACTGCGTGCGCGCCCCCGCCGCCCAGCGCGCCGGGGTCAGGAGCGGCATCTGCTTCCCGATCCTCGAGGGCGGCGAGGTGGTGGCCACGATGGACTTCTTCACCACCTCGACGCTGACGCCGTGCGAGGGCCGCCTCGGCGCGCTGCGCTCGGTGGGGGTGCTGGTCTCCCAGGCCCTCGAGCGGTCGCGCGAGCAGCACCGCCAGCGGCGGGCGGCCCAGGACGTCGAGGCCGTTAACACCGTGCTGCGCGAGCTGGCCGGCGCCGAGGACGCGGGCGCGGCGGTGCGCGCGGCGCTGAGCACCGTCCGCGCCGAGTTCGACTGGGACTACGGCTCCTTCTGGGCCCTCGACGCCGCCGCGTCCCCGGCGCCGGTGCTGCGCTTCGACCAGAAGGTCGGCTCGGTCAACGACGAGTTCCGCCGCGTCACCGCCAGCGCGAGCTTCGCCCGCGGCGTCGGGGTGGCGGGGCGGGCGTGGGCCAGCCGCGACGTGGTGTTCGTGGAGGACCTGGCGCAGGTCACCGACTGCGTCCGCGCCCCCGCAGCCCAGCGCGCCGGGGTGCGGTCGGGGGTCTGCCTCCCGGTCGTGGTGGGCGGGGAGGTGGTCGGGACGATGGACTTCTTCGCCACCCGCACCCTGTCGCTGTCGACCAGCCGCCGCAGCGCCCTCGCCAACACCGCCTTCCTGCTGGGCCAGGCCCTCGCGCGCATCTCCGCCCAGGAGCGCCTGACCGCGGCCGGCACCGAGCTGATGACCTCGATCGCGGAGGTGGAGCGCAACGTGCAGGGGGCCTCGGCGGTCGCCGAGCGCGGGCACCAGCTGACGGAGCAGGCCAACACCGAGGTGGCCGGTCTGGGGGCGTCCAGCGAGGAGATCTCCAAGGTGGTCTCCACCATCTCCGCCATCGCCGCCCAGACCAACCTGCTGGCGCTGAACGCGGCCATCGAGGCCGCGCGCGCCGGCGAAGCGGGGAAGGGGTTCGCGGTGGTGGCCTCAGAGGTGAAGGAGCTCGCCGGCGGCACGGCGCGGGCGACGACGGAGGTCGACGAGCGGGTGCGGGCGATCCAGGCCCAGGTCGCCTCGGTGATCGAGCGGCTGACGTCGATCACGGGTGTGGTCGATGAGATCAACGCCACGCAGACGGCCATCGCGGGGGTGCTCACCCAGCAGGCCGCCACCACGCGGGCGGTCCTGGGCTGAGCGCGGCGGCCGGCGTCCCGTCCGTCAGCGGGCGCTGAGCGTCGGGACGTCGGGGACCGGAGGCAGCTCGTCCGCGTCGACGGGACCGGCGCCGTGGGGCGGGCCCGCCTCGGGCGGTCGGGGCCCGTCCTCGCGGTGGGCTCGCACCGCCAGGACCGCGACGTCGTCACCGTGCCCAGCACCGACCAGCTGGCGCAGCCCCACGTCGAGCAGGTCCTCCAGCTCGCGCGACGCCTCGGCCTCCAGCACCCGGCACAGGGCCTCGGTGCCCGCGTCGAGGTCGGCGTCGCGGCGCTCGACGAGACCGTCGGTGTAGAGCAGCAGCGTCGCCCCCGGCGGCACCTGGCACGAGTGGTCGACGCGTCCCGTCTGGGAGCCCACGCCGAGGAGGACGTCGGCGCTGCCGTGTCCCGGCGGGCCCGCGGCCGCGGCGACGTCGCAGTCACCCCCGTGGCGCAGCACCCTGGCCTGCACCGCCGGCGCGCGCCCGGCCGAGCCGGGGGCGCCGGGACCGGGGACGACCAGGATCGGCGGCGGGTGCCCCGCGGAGGACCAGGTGATGCGCCGCAGCCCGCGCTCGGCCTCGGCCGGGCTCTGGTCGATGCGCACGACGGTGGCGCTGGCGAGCACGTCGAGCCCCAGGTGCTCCAGGCTCCGCTCGGTGGAGGTCAGGACTTGGGAGGGCAGCTGGTCGCCCTGCACCGCGCAGGTGCGCAGCACGGCGCGGACCTGCCCCATGGTGGCGGCGGCGCGGATGTCGTGGCCGACGACGTCACCGATGACCAGGACGGTGGAGCCCCCCGCGTCGACCAGGGCGTCGTACCAGTCGCCACCGACCTGGTCGCCGCTGCTCGCGGGCAGGTACCGCGACGCCAGCTGCAGGTGGTCCGGCTGGGGCAGCTCGGTCAGCATCGCCGCCTGGAGCGTGCGGGCGGCCTGGCGGCGGTCCTGCAGCTGGGCCAGCTGCCGCTGGCGCGCTCCGGCGACCACCGCGACCACCGCGGTGGCGACGGCGACCACCCCGCAGCGCACGAGCCCCGTGACGAGGGGCACGCCGTCGACCAGGCAGAGGAGCACCGCCAGCGCGGTGGCGAGCACTCCGACGGCGACGACGTGGCGGCGGGAGCCGCCGATGCCGGTCAGGGTCGGCGCGAGCGCCAGGGTGCCGGCGACGTTGGAGGCGACGCGGTCGCCGTTCAGGCTCCCCGGACCGAGGTCGAGGGCCACCAGGGCCGCGCACGCGGCAGCCCCCATCCACGCCCACCGGGGAGCCGGCCGCAGCGGGTGGTCGCCCTCGGCGCTGATCATCGGGCCCTCACCGGGGCTGTGGTCTTGCGCGCGTCGTCACGGGGAACAGGATGCCCGAGGGCACCAGGCGGGGGGAGGCTTCGACCGAGCCCGCCGGGACGCACCGGCGAGCCCAGCGCGGTTACTGTCGGTCATGCGCGGGGGCTCTCGCGCGAGCGGCCCGTCGTGAGCAGCGGCGGAGCTCGTCGGGGGGAGGTCACGCGGTGGAGGACTGGGGTGCGCCCACGGGCAGCCTGCCGGTGGTGCGGGAGCTGCTGGGCCTGCAGAGCTTTCCGCCGACGACGGTGTCGGTCCGCGCAGCGCGCCGCTTCGTGCAGGAGTGCCTGACGGGGACGTCCATGGAGCCCCTCGCCGACGACGCCGGCCTGCTGGTGTGCGAGCTGGCCGCCAACGCCGTCCTGCACGCCCGCACGGACTTCGACGTCGCCGTCTCCGAGCTGCACGGCGGATCCGGAGCCAGGGTCACCGTGCGTGATGATGCTGTCGCGCTGCCCACGGTGACCGCTCCGAGCGCGACGGCGATGAGCGGCCGGGGACTGGCCCTCGTGCAGACCCTGGCCTCGCGCTGGGGTGCGGGTCCGAGCTCCAGCGCCCGCAAGGGCGTCTGGTTCGAGCTGGACCTGGCGACCGGCCACTCGGGCCCGGGCGAGGGGCGCTCCGCCGCCGACGGCGGTGCGGAGCTCGGCGTGGAGGAGCTGCTGGCCGCGTGGAGCGACAGCGGACCGACCCCGGCCGTGGTCGCACCGGCCGTCCCGTTCGCGGACAGCGGTGCCGAGCGCCGCGCGGTGGCTCCTGAGCCGGCGCGGCGCGGCGCGGGCGATGTGCTCGAGGTGGTCCTGCCGGCCCTCGACGCAGCAGGTCTGCTGGCCGCCAAGGAGGGCATGGACGACGTGCTGCGCGAGCTGCAGCTGGTGCTGCTGGACCCCCGGCACCGGGCGGCGTCCTCCCTCGTCGCGGACGGACCCGCAGACGACCTGGACCTGGCTCGCCGCCTGGACACCGCCGCGCGGGCGTTCGACGCCGTGCGCCGTCAGGTCCGCCAGCAGGTGGCCCTGGCGGTGGCCTCGGGGGAGACCGCGGTGGAGCTGCGTCTCGTGCTGCCGGCGGGGACGCAGGCCGCCGCCATCGAGTACATGGCGGCGGTGGAAGCAGCGGAGGAGCTCGCCGAGCAGGGGACGCTCCTCAGCGCCGGCGCCCGTGACCTGCTGCGCCACCGCTCGGTGCGGCGCGCCTACCTCGGCGAGGTCATCGCAGCTGCAGGCACCTGACCGGTGGTCGCGGTCGCGGAGCACCCCGGGAGCCCTCGGCTGCAGCGGCGCAAGGCGGTGTCCGTGGCTAGCGTGCGGTGGTGGCCACCTTCCCCCTCGGCGACCTGTCCGTGCACCGCGTCGGGTACGGCGCCATGCAGCTGCCCGGCCCGGGCGTCATGGGCCCGCCGCGCGACCGCGACGCCGCCATCGCCGTCCTGCGCCGGGCCGTCGAGCTCGGGGTCGACCACATCGACACCGCCCAGTTCTACGGGCCCGACGTCTCCAACGAGCTCATCCACGCTGCGCTGCACCCCTACCCCGACGACCTCGTGCTCGTCTCCAAGGTCGGCGCCTTCCGCGACGAGGCGGGTGCCTGGCTCCCGGGCCAGCGACCCGACCAGCTCCGCTCAGGGGTGGAGGACAACCTGCGCTCGCTCGGGGTCGAGCAGCTCGGCGCGGTGAACCTGCGCCTGCACGACGGCGGCGGGCACGGCGAGGACCAGCAGGTGGCCCTGGAGGACCAGCTGGCCGAGATGGTCGCCCTGCGGGAGGAGGGCAAGATCGCTGGCGTCGGCATCTCCACCGCCACCCCCGCCCAGGTGCAGCAGGCGATCGACCAGGCCGGCGTCGTCTGCGTCCAGAACGCCTTCAGCCTGGTGGACCAGAGCGACGCCGACGTCCTGGACCTGTGCGTCGAGCACGGCATCGCGTACGTGCCGTACTTCCCGCTGGGGTCGGCCTTCCCCGGCACGCCGAAGGTGGTCGACGACCCCGCGGTGCAGGCGGTGGCCGCCCGCACCGGCGCCACCCCGGCCCAGGTGGGTCTCGCGTGGCTGCTGGCGCACCGGCCCAACGTGCTGCTGATCCCGGGCACCTCCAGCACGGCGCACCTGGAGGAGAACCTGGCCGTCGCAGACCTGCAGCTCACCGAGGAGGACCTCGCCGAGCTCGAGCGAGGACGCTGACCCGCGGTGCCAGCCCGCGGCGCGCTGACGACCGTCACCGGGGCACCGTCGCGGTGACGGGGCCAGCACCCAGGAGGTCGACGAAGTGCTGCCACGCCTGCTCGGTGCGGTGGCGGTCACCGGTGGCCTCGAGGTCGACGAGGAGCCCCCGGATGACGGCGAGCACCACGGTCGCCAGCTCTGGACGCCCCACCGCGGCCAGCCCCTCGCGCAGCGGCTCCAGCCAGTCGGTCGTGGCCTCGACCCGGAACCCGGGCCACAGGCGCTGGTCGGCGTCCTCGCGCAGGGGGTTGAAGACGGCCACGTACCGGCGCGCCGGCCCGTCGGTCATCTCCGTCCACGCCCGGCGCAGGGTCGCCGGGTAGGGCTCGTCCGGCCGGGGGCGCAGCAGCTCCCCGAAGTCGCGCCGCTGACGAGCGCGGGCCTCGCGCAGCACCTCGCGGAGCAGGGCGTCCTTGGTGGTGAAGTGGTACAGCAGCATCCGCGGCGAGGTGCCCGCTGCCGCGGCCAGCGGGGCCAACCGGTCGGGGACGCCGTGCGCGAGGACGTGGTCGGTGCAGGCGTGCAGGAGGCGCTCGCGGATCTCCGGCTGCTTGGTGCGTCCCACGCCGCCGCATGTTTTCGCGTAATCGACGGTACGTCTAGCGTCGTTGGGAGGGTCCGCCGCACGGCGGGCCCGCACCGGGTTCCCGAGGGGTGTGGAGGTCGACGTGAGGGTGGTCTTCGTCCACGGCGCGTGCGTGCGGGACGGCGCCTGGTGGTGGGAGTCGACCGGCGACCTGCTGGCCGCTAGCGGGGTGCGGAGCGCAGCGGTGCTGCTGCCGAGCTGCGGCGAGACCGGCGCGCCGGTCGACGGGGTCGGCCCCGGTCTGCCGGACGACGTCGCGGCGCTGCGCGAGGAGCTCGCTCGTGGAGGTGGTGACGACCAGGACGGCGTGGTCGTCGTCGCCCACAGCTACGGCGGGATCGTGGCGGCCGAGGCCGTCGCCGGGATGGCGTCGGTGGCCCACCTGGTGCTGGTCTCGAGCTACCTGCCGCTGCCGGGCGAGTCCCTGTCGAGCTTCGGGGGACCCGAGCCCGCGCCGTTCCTGGACGTCGACGCGGCCTCGGGGACGTTCGGCGTGAGGCCCGAGCAGCTGCTCCCCACCTTCTTGCACGACTGCCCCGAGGCGGCGCCCCACGCCGCCGGCCGGTTGGCGCGCCAGAGCCTCGCGGTGCTGGGTCACCCGGTGCAGGCGGCCGGGTGGCAGGAGGTGGCGACCACCTACCTGGTGTGCACCCAGGACCGCGGCACGCCCGCTGATGCGCAGCGGCGCTTCGCGGAGCGCGCGGATCGCGTCGTCGACGTCGCCGCCGGGCACCACCCCTTCATCTCCCAGCCGCGCGCCGTCGCAGACCTGGTCCTCGGCCGGCGCTGACGGGACGCGGCGTCGTCACCGTCCGGTGCCGGGCCAGGGGGTGCCAGGACCTGCGGCCGCGAGGATGCTCTCGCTGATCTCTCGGAGCTGGCTGCGCTGCTCCTCGGTCAGGGCGTCCAGCACCAGCTGGCGCACCAAGGCGGTGTGTCCCGGCGTGGCGGCCTCGAAGGCCGCAGACCCGGCGTCGGTGAGCTGCGCCAGGGTGTAGCGACCGTCGTCGTCGTCCACGGCGCGCTCGGCGTACCCGCGGCCCTCCAGGCGCGTGACGGCGCGGGAGAGCCGGGTCAGGCTGCTGTTGGCGTAGCCGGCCAGGACGCTCATCCGCAAGCGGCGCTCGGGGGCCTTCGCGAGAGCGAAGAGCACGCCGTACTCGAAGTGCGTGAGGTCGGCGTCGCGGCGCAGCTGGGCGTCCAGGAGAGCGGGCAGCCACTCCAGCACGGTCGCCAGGCCCGACCAGGTGGTCAGTTCCTCGCCCTGGAGGTGCGGCGGGCGGGACGGGTGCGAGTTGTGGGCTGCCTCACCCACGGGCGGTGGTCCGGGGTCGTCGGTGCACGCAACGAGCCTAGGTGACTTGCCTGAGCACGTGAGTGCTAGCGTCACTTGTCCAAGCAAGTCATCGGTGGGGAGTGGGAGCAGTGGACCTGCAGCTGGACGGCAAGCGCGCCTTCGTCAGCGGATCGACCCGGGGCATCGGCTTCGCGGTGGCACGTGCTCTGGCTGCCGAGGGGGTGGTGGTCGTGCTGCACGGCCGGAGCCGGGAAGCGGTCGATGAGGCGGTGGGCCGCCTGCGCGCGGAGGTCACGGGTGCGCAGGTGTCCGGGGTCGCCGGCGACGTCGCCGACGCCGCCGGCGTGCAGCGCCTGGTGGAGTCCGTGCAGGCGGGCGGCGACGTCGACGTCCTGGTCAACAACGTCGGCCTGTTCGAGGTGAAGCCGTTCGAGGAGGTCACCGACGAGGACTGGCAGCTCTTCCACGACGTGAACGTCATGAGCGCCGTCCGCCTGTCCCGCGCGCTCCTGCCGGGCATGCTCGAGCGCGGGTGGGGGCGGGTCGTGCTGGTCAGCAGCGAGTCCGGCGTCGACGTGCCGGCCGACATGCTCCACTACGGCGTCACCAAGGCGGCGCAGCTGGCGCTCGGCAACGGCCTGGCCAAGCTCACCCGCGGCACCGGGGTGACGGTGAACTCCGTCATCGGGGGCCCGACGTACTCCGACGGCGTCGCGTCGGCGGTGCGGAGCATCGCGGAGGCCCAGGGAGCGTCCGAGGAGGACGTCAAGGCCCTGATCGCCCAGCGCAACGCCACCTCGCTGGTGCAGCGCTTCCTCGACCCCGCCGAGCTGGCGTCGCTGGTGACCTACCTGGCGAGCCCCCTGGCCTCGGCCACCAACGGCAGCGCCCTGCGCGCCGACGGCGGCACGCTGGTCCAGGTGCTCTGACCGCCCCCGGGCGACGGTGGTACCGGCCCGACCCCGGTCCAGCGTTCCCTGCAACAGCGCGGTCGGTCATCGCGTCGTGAGGACGAGAACGCCGGAGCGAGAGGGACCCGCATGACCCGTCGTCGGAGTAGCGCAGCGCTGGGGGCGCTGGTGCTGGTGGGGACCCTCGCACTCACGGCCTGCGGGGGAGCGGCGACGCCGACGGGTGCGGCGCCGTCGTCATCGCCCGTCCGATCGGTCGAGGCGCCGAGCGAGCGGCCGACGATCCCGCCCGGTCCCTACGAGGTGCACGAGTCGACGCCGGAGGAACTCCGGGAGATCGGCATCGCCGCGGTCCGCGAGTTCCACCCCGGCGCCACCGACGAGGAGGCGCTGGCCTACAGCGCCGCCCGCGAGGCGAGCGTCCCGATGGGTAACGTCCTGTACGAGCACCGCGATGTCCACGCCTACTCCGAGGTCGGCCCCGGTCTGCCCTACACGGTGACCGTGCACCTCAAGGGCGCCGACCCCGAGGTGCTCGCCCTCATCGAGGCCGAGGGCCTGCCGTGGGTCACGGTCGACACCCGTGCGAGGTACTCCTCCGACGACGTCTCCGCGATCGTCGCCTCTGCCTCCGACCCCTTCAGGGCCTCGATGGACGGTCCTGTCCAGGCGTCGAGCTCCCACTACGACCGGGACACCGACACGGTGACCGTCAACCTCCAGCCCTGGCCCGGGGTGGGGTTCGCCGACGTGGTGGGCGGCGCTCCGGCTGTTGTCGAGACCCCGGGTGTGGTGGACGTCGACGGTCGACCCGCTCGCACCGCGGTGGTCTACGTCGAGGGCGGGGTCCCCACCGCCGACGGCGGCTGAGGTGGGAGCTCCCGTGCTGCGCCGCCCCCGAGCGCTGCTGGTGACGACGGCGGTGCTCGCCGTCGTCGCGCTCTCCGGCTGCGGACGGACCGTCGTGGCGGCGACCGGGCCCTCGCCGGCGGACACGTCGGTGCCGGAGATCCCCGTCGTCGAGGCCTTCTGCGTCGCTGAGTACTACTGGTTGGCCGACGCCGCCGAGCTGGTGTCGAGGGCCGACGCCGTGCTGCGGGTGACCGCCACCGGTCCATCGCGCGACCACGAGATCCGGCCGGACCCGCTCACGGACGACCAGATCCCCGGGATCCCCGCGACCGCCATCACCGTGCGGGTCACGCAGGTGTTCAAGGGCGACCTGGCCGTCGGCGACGAGATCGAGGTGGGCCAGGGCACGTGCACCGACCGCCCGCTGCCGACCGGCCCCGGGACCGACTACGTGCTGGCGCTCAGCGAGCACGAGGGCCACCCGTACGGGCAGATGAACGAGGATCAGGCCGCGTGGCAGGTCGACGCCACCGGTGGCCTGCACCCGGTCAGCCCGGACAACGACCTGGCGGTCGACGGGCTCGAGGAGCTCGCCGCTCTCGCGGCAGCGGCAGCCCCCTCGACCCAGCTCCCGTGACGGACGTCGTCGTGCGGACGACATCGAGGGACGTCCGGTGGCCGGGCGGGCCGACGGGCAGAGATCTCCCACGCGGCGCCGGCGTACGCCTCCAGCAACCGGTCACGGCTGCTCGCCGCGGTGGCGGCCCACGGCTCTCGCGAGCTGGCCGCCGCGACGGACTCCCCGGTGGCCGCTACCGGTCCGGAGGGGCTGGCCCGCCTCGGGCGGCGCTCAGCGCGTTCCGCGAGGGAGAACGCGACCCTCGACGAGTTGGAGTTCCGGCCCGCCGAGCTCGCCGCCGACGGCCTCGACCTCGAGGCGGCCCGCGCTACCTCGCTGCGCGCCCTCACCCGGCTGACTCGCGACGAGGGCGCCGACGCCCCGCCGGGACCCGTGAACCTGGCTAGCTGGGCCTTCGCCCACGGCGCCGCCTCGCTGGTGGCGCAGGGGGGCGCTGTCCGCTACGGCAGTGGCCTGCCTCATCGACACCTTCACACCGCCGTCGGCGCCGTCTCGTGATGCTCAGCCGTCCAAGGTGGCACTCGCTAACCGGGCGGTCGCCGTCTTGACGGCTGGTCGCTGGCCATCCTCACGCCCAGGTCGCAACCAGACCCGCGATCAGCGCCAGTGAGACCGCACCGGCATCGCGGGTGCCGACTGCCCGCTCCCCGTGGGTCTTGGCGCGTCCCCGCACCGGCAGCAGGTCCGCGGTGCCATCCGCGCCCCTCTGGGCAGCTCGAGCAGCCTGGGCCAGCGCATCAGGCAGCGCAGACCCATCAGCGACCGCCCCCTGCAGCGTCTCCACGAACGGTGCCAGGGCGTCGACCATCGTCTTGTCACCCACCACCGCACCGCCGCGGCGGTGCACCGCCGCCGCAGCCGCCGCAGCACCGTCGGCGGACACCTGGGCGTCGGGAACGTCCTGGTCACCGAAGGTCCTGCCGACTTCGCGCAGCATTGCCCCCCACAACGCCCCCGAGGTGCCACCGGCCTTGTCCGCCCACGCCTCCCCTGCCACCTGCAGCAGCGTGCCCGCGCCAGCGCCGCGCCCAGCGACCTCCGCGGCCGCCGCGGCAGCGGCCCTGGTACCGCGCTGCATGCCGATGCCGTGGTCGCCATCACCGGCGACAGCGTCGATGCGTCCCAGCTCCTCGGCGTGGGCGTCGATCAGGTCGCTGACCCGAGCCAGCACCCCGGCCACCACCTCAGCCAGTGCCCGCGAGCCCGCGCTGGCCGCAGGCAGGGCGCTGGCCGCCTCGCCTTCCAGGTCGACCGTGAGCGAGTCCCCATCCTGGGAGGAGTCGTCGACGCCGCCGGACCGCGCCGCGGACAGCCTCCCGCGGCGGAAGGCAGGGGAGTCCGCCGGCGCGCACCAGTAACCCTCCAGCTCCTCGTCCAGCCACGTCAACGTCAGAGAGACCCCCTGCATGTCGAAGCTCGTCACCAGAGCCCCCACCTCGGGGTCGACCACGGTGACGTCCGCCTCGGCCAGGCGCTGCGCGACCCGGCGGTAGAGCAGGAACAGCTCCTCGTGGCCGATCCCGCCCAGCCCGTTCAGCAGCACGGCGGCGCGCTGGCCGCTGGGCGCGTCGACGTCGGTGGGCAGCTCAGTCAGCACTCGCTCCACGAGCAGGTCGGCCAGGCCGTCGGCAGTGGGGACGTCGCTCTCCCCGACCGAGGGCTCGCCGTGGATGCCCATGCCCAGCCCCATCCGGCCCGCCGGCACGGTGAACAGCGGTTGCTCAGCGCCGGGCAGGGTGCACCCGGACAGCGCCACCCCGAAGGTGCGGGTGCGGTCGTTAGCGGCGGCTGCGACGCGGTGCACACCAGCCAGGTCCAGACCGGCCTCAGCCGCGGCCCCCGCGATCTTGAAGACGATGACGTCACCCGCGACGCCGCGCCGATCACCGGCGCGCTGGGCGGGGGCGCTGGAGATGTCGTCGGTGACGGCCAGGGAGAGCACCTGCACACCGTCGGCCTCCAGGCGCTCAGCGCCCTCGGTGAAGTGCAGGACGTCCCCGGCGTAGTTGCCGTACCCCAGCAGCACTCCGGCACCGCGGTCGGCGGCGCGGGCGACCGAGCGGACCTGCTGGGCGGAGGGGGATGCGAAGACGTTGCCCATCACGGCGCCCGCCGCGAGGCCGGGCCCGACCAGGCCGGCGAAGGCCGGGTAGTGCCCCGAGCCACCGCCGATGACCACCGCGACCCTGCCCCGCGCCAGCGGCTGGGTGCGCACCACGCCGCCGGGCACGCGGCGCACCCGGTCTGCGTGGGCGGCGACGAAGCCCTCGGTGACCTCATCGGCGAAGTGGGAGGGATCGTTGGTCAGGCGGGCCATGAGGGTCTCCTGGTCGTCAGGTGCATCGTGGGCTCTGGTCGGAGGGGTCGGTCCGGGTGCCGCGGCGGCGCGGTGGGGACTGCAGGTGAGACCGGCAGAGCTGGTGGTGTGAGAGGGGCAGGTGGGCCGAGGAGCGGCTCACCCGGTCAGGGCGCTGCTGGACCAGTCCCCGGCCTCCAGGCCCGTGATGAGTGCCCCGCGCGGGGTCTCGACCTCCAGGCGCCGCGCTCGGGTGTCGAGGTTGGCGGCCAGCACGGTGGTCGCTCGCCTGCTGGTGGCTCCGATGGCCCACACCAGCCCGTCGGGGCTGGCACCGACCAGCCGCTCACCACCGGTCAGACCGGCCAGGGCGCGCAGCGCTGCGGCGACCGGGAGCTCCGCGCCGTCCGCGGTGCGGATCCCGCGGGGTCCCCACTGCTCGAAGTACGTCAGGCTCGTCACGCCGGGTACGGCCAGCGCCGCCGCTGAGGCGATGGTCCAGGCGGCCAGCTGCGGGGCGCTCTGGCGGGCGTCGTCCCGCCCGTGCTGGTGGGCGCCGTACCCCTCGGGCAGGCCGGTGGGGGCTCCGTCGGCGTCACCCGCGTCCGCGGCAGGTGTGGCGGAGCTGGAGGTGCTGGTCGTCGCGACGTTGTTGAACCGCGGCCGCAGCGTCACCGGCCCGACGTGCACCGGCAGACCGCCAGAGATGACCACTGCCTGCTCGGCGACGGTGCGCTGCACCGCCAGGGACTCGATGAGCTGCTCGGTGCCGGTCGCGTGGAACAGCGGGGTGGCGGCGAAGACGATGCCGTCAAGGCCGGCCGCCAGGTGCGCCTGCTCGCGGTTGAGCTCGGTGAAGTGCGAGCGAGCACCGCCCACCACGGGAACCTGCAGGCCCGCACCGCTCAGCGCGGCCCGCAGGACCGCGGCAGTCGGCCCGCCAGTGACGTGGGTGGTCTCGTCGAAGGCGGCGATGCGCACCACCTGACCGTCCTGCAGTGCGGCCAGCTCGCGGGTGAGCGCGTCCAGCGCTGCCAGGTGCTGGCCGTCTGCGTGGTCCAGCACCACGCGGACGTCGAGCGGGACCCGGATGCCGAGGGGTCGGGCCAGCGCAGCCCGCCACCAGGGGGTGCCCAGCTCCAGCTCCACCAGCACCGCCGACCCGACCGGGGCTGCGTCGGCGACGGCGAGGGTGTCGGCGGGGGAGGGGTCCGGGGCGGTAGCGGCCCCCAGGGCGATGGCGGGGAAGGCACCGGCCGCGCCCAGGCGGAGGGTGTCGCGCTGGCGGCGGGCTCGGTCCGCACCGCTCGTGGCGGCCGTCGCCGCAGCGGCGGGGACCCAGGCGGTGGCCTCTGTGCCAGCGGCGGTGCTGGCCCCCGTGGTCCTGGCCGGGGCCCGCACGCTGACCTGCACCTGCTGGTGCACCGCTTCCCCTACCGCGACCCGGTAGGGGAAGGGCAGCGACAGGGGCCGGCTGTAGGTCTTGAACGAGGCGTCGGTCCAGTTGCGCTGGTCCTCCATCTCGAAGACGTCACCGGTGAAGCGGACGTCGACGTCGACCTGCTCATCAGGCGGACCGTCGGTCCAGGTCAGTCCTGCGATCTCCAGCGCCGGCTGGTGGGGGCTGATGGCCCGCGGGAACGCCGTGGTCTCCACGTCCCCGTCTGGGTGGGTCACTCCGAGGGCGGACCCGGCCAGGTGGGGCGGGTGAAGCACCACCAGCCCGGTTCGGTTGGTCCACACCTCGGCCTGCGCCTGCAGCGCGGCCGTGATGGTCAGCCGGGCGTGGACCGCCTCGACGGTGACCGTCCCCACCAACAGCGCAGACCCCTCCTCGTCGTGGACGGTGACCTTCATCTGCACACCGGTCGGACTGGGCCGCACCGCGCCCAGGCGCAGGTCGCGGGTGCCCCAGTCCTCGTCGCGGCTGACGGCGCGCACGCTGCGCAGCAGGTGCTGGCCCTGGTAGCTGATGTCGGCGATCTCGTCGCCGCGCAGCTGCCAGGACCACTCACCCTGCTGGTGGCTCGTGCCGGGCTCCCGCCACGCCACGTCGGTGCCCGTCGCCTCGACCACGCCCTGCTCCTGCTCGCTCTACCTGGTGGGGACCGGTGCTGGACTGGTCAGAGGGTGGTCATGCCGCCGTCGACGGCGAACAGCGCGCCGGTGGCGAACTCCGCGTCGTCGCTGGCGAGGAAGACCATGACGCCCTCGACGTCGCGCGGGGCGCCCGCGCGGCCGAGCGGGATGCGCCCGATGATCGAGGCGCGTGCCTCCGGGTCGTCGCTGATGGTGCTCACCAGCGACGTCTCGGTGTAGGCGGGCACCACGGTGTTCACACGGATCCCGCTGCCGGCGTAGGCAGCGGCCACCGTGCGGGTCAGCCCGTGGATGCCGGCCTTGGAGGCGCTGTAGGCGGTGAAGTCAGCGCCCTCGCCGTTCAGCCCGGTGGGGCTGCCGGTGAGGATGATCGACCCGCCGGTGGGGGTGGCCGCCAGCATCGAGCGCACCGCGTGCTTCACCGTCAGGAAGGTCCCGGTGAGGTTGACGTCGATCGTGCGGCGCCAGACCTCCAGGTCGAGGTCGCCGGCCTTGGCGTCCTGCCCGAAGAGCTGGATGCCGGCGTTGGCGACGACGACGTCGGGGGACCAGCCTGCCTCGGTGAGCTCGGCGAAGGCGGCCTCGACCGAGGGCTCGTCGGAGATGTCCATGACCGCGGCGCGCGCCGAGGGGCCGATCTGCGTGGTCGCGCGTTCAGCGGCTGCCGCGTCTCGGTCGGCGATGACGACCCGGGCGCCTTCGGCGGCGAACCGCTTGGCGACGGCCTGACCGATACCGGTGGCAGCGCCGGTGACCAGGGTCGTCTTGCCCGCCAGGCGCCGTGAGGAGGGAGGGGAGGAGGTGCTCACCGCTCAGCGCTCGATGTGGTCGAGGTGGAGCATGCGGGCCAGGTTGGCGTCGAGCTCGTCGTCGCGGAAGATCTTCTTCCAGTCGTCCTTGACGATGCTCTCCTTGCCGTAGTCCATCGCGATCAGGCAGGCGTCGGAGAAGGGGTTGTCCCCGCGCAGGCCGTTGGCGAGCGCCACCTGCGTGTGCCCGAGCAGCATGCTGCGGGCCGCGGCCTCGGGCACGCCCATGGTGTTGACCGCCTCGTCCAGGGCCTCCTTCAGCAGCGCGCCGATCATGCAGGCGACGGTCTCGACCAGGGTCGGCTCGAGCTGGGCCAGCTGCTTGATGGTCACGAAGTGCACGTCGATGACGGGGGCGTAGATGGCGCGCACGGTGGCCTCGACGATCGCGACGACGGCGGGGTCGTCGGACTCCACCGCGGCGACGGCGTCCTGGGGGGCGGCGATCCCGCCGAAGGTGTCGGCGTACTCCTCCGGCGTGGTCCGCTGCAGGAAGATCGAGGGGTGGCAGGGGTGGGCCACGGCCTGCACGACGTCGTCGCGGGTGGTGAGGAGCCCGGCGTAGGCGGCGGCGGGGTCGAGGGTGAGGACGATGCCGCCGGGCTTCATCTGGGGGACCAGGTCGGCGGTGACCGCGCCGAGCGCGAGGTCGGGGACCGCGAGCACGACGATGTCGGCCTGGGCGACGGCGGTGGCGGCATCGGTGAGCTCGCGGCCGGCCTCGCGGGAGCGCTGCTGGCCGGCGGGGGAGTTCTCCACGTAGAAGACGCGATGGTCGGTCTTGACGAGGTTGTTGGAGACGCGCATGCCCATCTTGCCGCCGGCGCCGACGACGGCGATGGTCGCGGAGGTGGCGGACTGCTGCGTCGCGGGGGCGTTGACGGTCGTGGTCATCGGTACCTCTCAGAGGGTGTCAGGCGGTGCAGGGAGGACTGGACTGGCGTGTGCTGGTCACGGCTGGGGCGAGCTGGCTCTCGGGAGGCAGCAGGTCAGGCGGGTGCGGACAGAGGTGTCGGGGATGCAGTGCTGTCGGCGTCGGCGCCGCTGGTGCGCAGGTGCTCGACGGTCGCTCGGGTCCACTCCCGCTCGGTGCGCACCGTGGTCACGGCGTCGCCCTGCCAGGGCAGCCAGTGCTCGACCACCTCGTCGATCCCGCGCTGGCGGGGTCGCACGGTGGCGAGCAGGTGGTCGTAGTCGTGCAGTCCGGTGCCCATGCGGGCCCCGGAGTAGGTGAACCCGACCCAGCCGTCCTGGCGGGCGAAGGCGAAGTCCTTGACGTGCACGTTGACCACGTGCGGCGCGGCGGTCTCGACGCACGCGCGCGGGTGCTCCAGGCGAGCGACGACGTTGGCGGGGTCCAGGCAGATCCCGAGGTGGTCGCTGCCGGCGGCGGTGACCAGGTCGACCAGGTCAGCGGTGGCGACCTGCTCGTAGGTCTCCACCGCCAAGGTCACGTCTGCGGCCTCGAAGGCGGGCAGCACCTCCTCCAGCCAGGCACCGGCCTGGACCAGGGTGGGGGAGGAGCTCGTGCTGGTGAGCATGCTGCGCACCAGTCGCGCATCGAAGACTTCGGCCAGGTGCAGGTAGCGGCGCAGGTGGTCCGGCGCCAGGCCCTTGGTGCCGACCTGGATGACGAGCCCGAGGTCGCAGGCGGCGGCGGCGGCCTCAGCGAGCCCGCGCTCGCTCATGGCTTCCAGCGGGGCGTGGTCGCAGATCTGGAACAGCCCCACGCCCATCGCAGCGGTCGCCTCGAAGGCGCCGCGCAGCGTCAGCGGCTCGACGGCGCGCTCGGAGTGCTCCCAGAAGAAGCTGTAGCTGCTCAGGCCGATCATGCGGCCACCCGCTCGGCCAGCACGGCTGCCTCGTCGACCACGGCGAGGAAGGCGGCGGGGTCGTGGGCGAAGCGGCCCAGGAAGATCCCGTCGACGGTGCTGCCCAGGTCGGTGAGCAGGCCGGGGCCGGCCGAGCCGCCGTAGATGACGGAGGACCCGGCGCGCTCGGGCATGCCGGCGAGCACCTGGGTCAGGTGACGCGCGACGGTGCTCACGTGCTCCAGAGGAGCCGGCTGCGGGGCGCCGATCGCCCAGACCGGCTCGTAGGCGAGGGTCAGAGGGCCGGCGGGAGCGTCCTGCAGCGCCGAGAGCAGCTGGGCCGCGGTGGCCTCGGCGGCCTGATCAGCCACCTCGGCCGCAGGGTGTTGCCGCTCACCGATGCAGAGCAGCGGGCGGACCCCGTTGCGCAGTGCCGCGGCGGTCTTGGCAGCCACGACCACGTCGTCCTCCCCGAACAGACGACGCCGCTCGGCGTGGCCGACCTCGGCCAGGCTGACTCCGACCTCGGCGAGCTCGGCGGCGCTGACCTCGCCGGTGTAGGGCCCTGAGTCCTCCGTGGCCAGGTCCTGAGCACCGATGCGCACCGGAGTGCCGGCGAAGATCGCCAGGGCTGCGGGGATCTGCAGGTAGGTGGGCACCACGAAGACCTCCACGGCGCCGTCCATGACAGCCGCTCGGGTGCGCAGGCCCTCGGCGACGGCGGTGAACCACGCCTGGGCGCGGGCATGGCTGAAGTACATCTTCAGGCTCATCCCGACCGCCGGGGGAGCGGACATCAGGCGGGCGTCCGCTGTTCGTAGCGGCTGATCTCGGCGACCTTCTCCGCGGAGGCGGAGGAGGTGTCGAAGCGGTAGGTCAGCCATTCCCGGACGAGGCGGCGGGCCAGCTCCAGGCCGATGACGCGCTGGCCCATGGTGAGGACCTGGGCGTCGTTGGACAGCACGCTGCGCTCGACCGAGAAGCTGTCGTGGGCGGTGACGGCGCGGATGCCGGTGACCTTGTTGGCCGCGATGGCCACCCCCAGGCCGGTGCCGCAGAACAGCAGGGCCCGGTCGGCCTGGCCGTCGGCGACGCGCTGGGCGGCCTCGATGGCCACGGTGGGGTAGGGGGCGTGGCCCTCAGCGTCCACGCCGACGTCGACCACGGAGGCGACCAGGGGGTGGGTGGCCAGATCAGCCTTCAGGGCCTCCTTGTAGTCGAAGCCGGCGTCATCGCTGCCGATGACCAGGCGCAGGGCGTCAGCCACGGGTCTCCTCCGGTCGTCTGCGGTCCACGCTTCGGTGCGGGCCGCTGGGCCATCTCGGGCTCCGCAACTACTTTGGCAAACCGGTTGACCAATTGCAAGACTGAGGGGAGATGGCGACCGCCAGCACCGAAGCCGGTGTCGGTCCTAGGGTCGCCTCGTGCCCGCCTTCAGCGACGACCAGTCGGCCATCATCTCCGCCTCCCTGGGGGCCGTCCCCTCTGGCACGCCGGCCTCGGAGGTGGCCCGTCGGCTGCTCGACCTGTTCCTCGGCGGCTCCGTGCAGCCGGGCACCCGCCTGCCTCCGGAGCGCCAGCTGGCCACCACGCTCGGCGTCGGGCGCTCGGCGGTCCGCGAGGCCCTGGCGGCCCTAGAGATCCTCGGCATCGTCGACGTGCGCCCCGGGTCAGGCACGTACCTGCGGGGAACGGCCAGCGAGCTCCTGCCGCAGACGTTGCGCTGGGGCCTCCTCATCGGGCGCCAGAGCACGAGCGAGCTCCTCGAGCTGCGCGCCGGCCTGGAGATCTACAGCGCTCGCCTCGCCGCAGGTCGCGGAGGTCAGGCGGGCCTGGCGCGTCAGGAGGCGGCGCTGGTGCGCATGCGGCGTGGTGAGCAGGACCTACGCGCCTTCGCCAAGGCCGACCGCGACTTCCACGACGCCCTCGCCGAGACCGCCGGGAACGACCTCGTCATGGACCTGCTCTCGGTGGTCCGCTCGCTGCTGCAGGTCTACGCCGACCGCGCGGTGAGCACCGAGGAGGCGGCGCGCACCGCCTGCGAGGAGCACGAAGCCATCCACGAGGCGGTCCGAGCGGGCGACGAGAACGCGGCCGCTGCCGCCATGGCGGTCCACATGGCCACCGCGACACGACGACTCAGCGCTGGGTGACCCGGTGTCGCCACTGGGGTCGATCCAGCGCTAGACGGGCACCCTTCCGTTCCGCCGTGACCCGATCGAGTCCTCCCGGCGTCGACGAGGGGCTTGCAATTGGTCAACCGGTTGGCCATAGTTGCAGCACTGGTCATGACGACCGAGTCGCCGACGGCATCGAAGCCGCAGCGGTGCAGCACGGGGGCGGACCACGGCGGTCCGCACCGCACAGATCTCCACGGAGGCAGACTTGCGCGCGAAGAGGATGCTCGCTGCAGTGGCCGCGGCCGGCGTGATCGGAACCCTGGCGGCTTGCGGCGGCAGCGCCGGAGGTGGCGGTGATGACGAGCTGACCGTTTGGATGCTCACCTTGGAGGGGGCCCAGAAGGAGGCCATGGACACCCTCGTCAGCGACTTCGAGGCCGCCAACGAGGGGGTCACGGTCAACATCGAGGAGCGCTCCACCGACGCCCACAAGGACGCGCTGCGCCAGGTCGCCGGTACCGACGCCGGTCCCGACATCTACTGGTACTGGGAGGGCCCCGGGCTCGGAGGCGAGCTCGTCGAGGCGGGTCTGAGCAAGGACCTCACCGCCGAGTACGAGCAGTACGGCTGGGCCGACCGCTTCGGCGAGGCGACCCTGAGCAACATCACCCGCTACGGCGGCTACCACGGCGTGCCCTTCACCCAGCAGGCCGAGGCCATCTACTACAACAAGGAACTCTTCGCCCAGGCCGGCATCACCGCTGAGCCCACGACGTACGAGGAGTTCGAGGCCGCGGCGGCCAAGCTGGCCGCGGCCGGGATCACCCCGATCACCTTCGGCGGCACCGTCAACTGGCACGTCATGCGCCTGCTGGACTCCCTCATCGAGACCAACTGCGGCTCGGACACCTTCGACCAGCTCGTCACCACCGAGACCAGCTGGGACACCCCGTGCGTGGACGAGTCCTTCACCCAGCTCAAGACCTGGGGCGACGAGTACTTCAACGACGGCTTCCAGGGCGTCGCGGACGCCGAGGCGCAGCAGCTCTTCTACACCGGTGACGCCGCGATGGCCTACGAGGGCACCTGGTTCGACTCCCTCACCGTCGACAACGGCATGGACCCGGCGAACATCGGGGTCTTCAAGTTCCCCACCGGCACCGAGCGCCTGTACGGCTTCGGTGAGGGCTTCTACATCAACGCCGCCAGCGACAAGCCCGAGGACGCGGCGAAGTTCCTGGACTTCGTCACCTCCACCGAGGAGCAGAACAAGGTCGTCGGGGCGTTCTCGCCCATCTCGGTCAACACCGAGGTGCCCACCGCCACCGGCAACCCCCTGCACGAGCTGTGGCCTCCCCTGTACGACGCCGCCAGCGGCTTCTACCTCAACAACGACCAGAACCTGACGCTGGACCAGACCACGGAGTACTGGCGCGTCATGAACTCGGTCCTGACCGGTGGGCTGGCTCCGGCCGATGCCGGCGCGGAGTTCCAGGCCTTCGTCGACTCCAACGCCTGAACCGCTGAGGACCCCGGGCGCTGAGGCGTCCGGGGTCCTCGCGAGACGTCCGACCGCATGACCTCAGTCCTCGGGAGAGGTGCCATGACCGCCGTCCACCACCCGCCTGCTCAGCAGGCGCCACCGCGTCGCCGGTCCGATCGGCGCCTCCTGCAGGCCCTGCCCTACCTGCTCCCCGCAGTGGTCCTGTACCTGGGGTTCCTGGTCTACCCGATGGTGGACGCGGTGCGGTTGTCCTTCTTCGAGTGGACGGGATTCCGCAACGACGAGCCCGTCTTCGTCGGCCTGGACAACTACGTGCGCACCTTCACCAACGACCCCGTCTTCTACAGGGCGCTGACGAACTCCGTCATCTGGGTCGTGCTGTCCCTGCTCATCCCCATGCTCCTGGGGCTGCTGCTGGCTCTGGCCCTGAACCGACGGATGGTCGGACGCAACCTCTTCCGTTCGGTCTTCTACATCCCGGCCGTCTTCGCCTCCATCACCGTGGCCGCGATGTGGCGCTGGATCTACAACCCCAACGTCGGGTCCTTGAACCAGCTCCTCGAGGCCGTCGGCCTGGCTTCGCTGCAGCAGGAGTGGCTGGGCAACCCGCAGATCGCCCTCTACTCGGTCTTCGTCGCCAGCGTCTGGCAGGGCGTCGGCTTCAGCCTCGTGCTCTTCCTCGCCGGCCTGCAGCAGGTGCCCGCCGAGCTCGTCGACGCGGCTCGGGTCGACGGCGCGAACCGCTGGCAGGTCTTCAAGGCCGTGACGGTCCCCGCGCTGCGCCCGACGACTGCGGTCGTCACCATCCTGACGATCATCAACTCCCTGAAGGTCTACGACCTCGTCGTCGGCATGACCGGCGGCGGCCCCGCGCAGAGCACGCAGGTGCTCGCGCTGTGGTCCTACCAGCAGTCCATCACCAACCACGACTTCGGCCAGGGCGGGGCGGTCGCCACCGTGCTGCTGGTGGTCTCGCTGTGCCTGGTCGTCCCCTACCTGGTCCGCACCCTGAAGGCTGAGGAGCACTGATGAGCGGCGCCACCATCCTCGCGAACCCCTCCGCCAGCGGCGGTCAGGTCGCCGCCGTGCCGGCGCCCCCTGCCAACAGGCCGCGTCGCGACTACGTCGGCATCGGCCTGTGGATCTCCCTCGCCATCTCGGCGCTCATCTGGGCGCTGCCCTTCGTCTTCATGTTCCTCACCTCGGTGAAGACGAACGCCGACGTCAACACCGCCCCGACGTGGCACCTGCCGAGCGTGTGGCAGTGGGTCAACTACGCCGACGCCGTGGAGACCGGCGACCTGTGGGTCACGGGCGCCAACAGCCTGGTCGTGGCCATCATCAAGGTGCCCATCGGCCTGCTCCTGGCTGCGGCAGCCGCCTACGCCCTGGCACGGCTGCGCTTCCGCTTCTCCAAGCTGGTGCTCGCCGTGCTCGTCGCCGGCTCCATGGTTCCGATCCAGGTGGGGCTCGGCCCGCTCTTCACCACGATGCTGAGCCTCGACCTGCTCGACACCAAGCTGGGGCTGATGCTGCCCTACCTCGCCTTCGGCGTTCCGTACCAGATCTTCATGCTCTACGGCTTCTTCCGCGCCATCCCGGACGAGCTGGAGGAGTCCGCACGCCTGGACGGTGCATCGACCTTCCGCATCTTCTGGCAGATCTGCCTGCCGCTGGCCAAGCCGGCCCTCGCCGCGCTGTTCATCCTGGACTTCGTGGCGACGTGGAACGAGTACGCCATCGCCGCGACGCTGCTGCAGAGCCAGGACAACTGGACGGTGCCGCTGGCCGTGCTGAGCTTCAGTGGCCAGCGAGCCACCGAGTACGGGCCGCTGAACGCCTTCATCATCATGTCGGCCGTCCCCGTGCTCATCGTCTACCTGCTCTTCCAGCGCTACTTCGTCGCCGGGGCGTTCTCCGGTGCCGTCAAGGGCTGAACCCCTCACCTCCCTGGAGCCCGGACCCATGACGTCGACCCGCGCCACCTGGACGATCGGTGACCACCGCTGGCTGCCCGGCGAGCCCCCTCTGGCCCCGCCGCGGGTCAGGGTCATCGCCGACAACGACTTCTCCGGCGACCCCGACGACCTGTACCAGCTGGTGCACCACCTGCTCTCACCCGCGGTGGACGTGCGGCTCGTCGTGGCCTCCCACCTCGCCCCCGGTGACCCCTTCGACCCCGGACCGGGCAGCGCCGCGAACGCCCTGGCGCGAGTGCACGAGGTGCTCGACGTCATGGGGCTCGACGCTTCCGACGACACCGTCGACGGCGGCAGCCGCGTGGTGCTCGGCGCCGACGACGCCCTCGTCGACACCGCCACCCCGCAGGACTCTCCGGCAGCCCGGGCGATCATCGCCGAGGCGATGCGTGACGACGACCGCCCGCTGTACTACTGCGCGGGCGGGGGTCTCACCGACGTCGCCTCGGCCTACCTGATCGAGCCCGCGATCGCCGACCGCATGGTGCTGGTCTGGATCGGCGGGCCCGAGCACGCCGGCGTCGCGCTGCCCCCGCCAGGCGTCGAGAGCCCCGAGTACAACCTGAAGATCGACATCAATGCCGCCCGGGTGGTGTTCAACGACTCGACCCTCCCGCTGTGGCAGGTGCCTCGCGACGTCTACCGCCAGTGCCTCGTCTCGGACATCGAGCTGCGCGAGCGCGTGCTCCCGCACGGCCCGGTCGGAAGACTCCTCTACGACGCGCTGCGCCTGGTCAACCGCTTCGCGCTGGGCCACACCGGCGGGTACCCGGAGACCTACGCCCTTGGTGACTCCCCGCTCGTCCTCTTCACAGCTCTCCAGTCGCACTTCCAGCCCGACCCCGCGTCCAGCGCCTACGTGCTGCGCGCCGCACCCGTGGTCGACGAGCGCGGCGAGACCCACCTGCGCGAGACGGGCCGCACCATCCGCGTGTACACGCAGGTCGACGTCCGCCTGATGTTCGAGGACATGTTCGGCAAGATCGCCGCCTTCGCGCGCTGGCAGCGCGCCGCGGCCCAGCACTGATCCCCAGACCGGAACGAGGACCCGCCGTGAACGCCCCCACCCGCCGCCGCATCATCGTGAACACCGACGCGAAGAACGAGGCGGACGACCAGTACGCGATCGTCCACGCGCTGCTCTCACCGACCCTCGACGTGCGCGGCATCGTGCCCGCGCACTTCGGCGCGGAGCGCAGCGACCGCAGCATGGAGGAGTCCCGTGAGGAGGTCGACCTCCTCCTGCGGCTGATGGACCTCACCGGCAGCGTGACGGTCGCCGACGGCGCCCCGCGGGCACTGGTCGACGCGACGACGCCGGCGGACTCACCCGGGGCGCGCCTCATCGTCGAGGAGAGCAAGCTCGCCTCGGAGGGCGACCCGCTGTTCGTCACCTTCCTCGGGCCGCTGACCGACATGGCCTCGGCGATCCTCCTCGACCCCGAGATCGTCGACCGCGACGTCGTCGTGGTGTGGATCGGGGGCATGGGGTACGGCGTCGACTGGAACTACCCCCACCCCGAGTTCAACCTCCGCAACGACATCACCGCGGCGAACGTCGTGTTCGGCTCCGGGATCACGATCTGGCAGGTGCCCGCGAGCATCTACTCGATGGTGTCCGTCGGGTACGCCGAGCTGCGCGAGCGGATCGGGGGAAGCAGCGAGCTGGCCGACTACCTCATCGACCAGATGGTCGAGTGGAACGCCGCCCACCACGGTGAGCCCACTGAGTCGCGCTCCTTGGGTGACTCCCCGGCCATCTCCCTGGTGCTGAACCCCCGCGGCGGGGTCTTCCGCACCGTGCCCGCGCCGAGCTTCGGCGTCGAGGGTGGCTACCTGCCGGGCTCCGGGCACCCCGTCCGCGTCTTCGAGACCGTGGACGTGCGGTACCTGCTGGAGGACATGTTCGCCAAGATCCGCCTGTTCGGGCGCGAGGGCGCCCTGCGCCACGACTGAGTGCTGACATGATCACTGGGCTAGCGATCCTCTGAGCAGACCTCGCCAGCGCGACCTTCTCGGCGATGTCCAGCCTGACTTGCGGCGGAACAAGTGGTGCTCAGTTCTGAGCAGGGCCAATCTGGCCGAAAGTGCCTCTGAACTGCACGTTTGCCGTTGGCAAGCGTTGAGTGGTGACGGTCGCTTTTGAACTTTTTGCGGACCAGGTGCGGACCGAGTGGCGTTCGAGGGGTTCGCTTCGCGCCGTCTCAGCGGTCACATCGGCGTGAACTGGGTCGGCCATGAAGCGGTTGCACGATCGGTTGCCCGCCGATGGGCGTGCAACGGACGGTCAGCCTCGCTCCTGCGTCACAGGGGATCCCCGACCGGTCAGCGTCTGGCGCCGCTTCGCGCTGTCAGTCCGGCGATCCATGCTGGCCGCCATGACGACGATGTCCAAGACCGTGCAGCGCGCCGTGGTGGGGGAAGGGCTAGGGGCGGGGCTGCTCGCCCTCGGCATCCAAGAGTTCAACCCGTCCAAGGGGGACCTTGAGTTCGCCCTCCGTCATGCCTGGAAGGCGTGGCCGTACGCCCCCGTGTTCCCGCAGGTCCGGGCTGACGTGAGTCGGGATGATCTCGTCGGCATCATCAACGACTCCCCGGGCCAGAGGAGCGGCCCGCAGCAGATCCGGTGGACTAGATCTTGGCCCTTCCGCATCGAGTCGTCCTGGGGCTGGACGCCTGATGACGTCGGTGAGCACACGCAGGAGCTGTACGGGGTGGGCCTTGCTGGGTGGGTGCAGCTAGCCAGCCCATTTGCCGAAGGGCTGGGGCTCCTTGACTAGCCCTTCCCTTCGCGAGGGCGGGGCTTGTCAGATGAGTCCGCCCCTGCCTGGCTCCGACTTCATGCCCCACCCTTCACCCTCCACGCGCTGCAGGACGTCCCACACCGCAGACAGCTTCTGGGCAACGCTCAAGGTGGCCTAGATCTGCAGCAGGGCGATCTTTTGGTCGACCGTCAGTCCCTCGGTCCTCTGCAGCGCTGAGAGCTCATCTATCGACTGCGGACAAAGATTTACGGCAACCTCGTGGTGTCGGGGGCGCGACCGCACGGCCAGCCACCGACAGCCCGGGCCCAGCAGCGTCTACGGTCCTGACCATGCCCATGGACGTCATCCTCGACGTCTCCACCTGGCGAATCAGTGATCGCGAGACCGAGGGCAGCGGCGACAACCGCTGGCTCATCGACCCCGACGAGCAAGAGTGCCTGTGGAAGCCGAACCGCATTCACCCGCGGCACGGCGACGAGCAGGACGAGGACTGGGCTGAGCTGCTGGCCTTCCGGATCGCAAAGGTCCTGGGGGTGCCGGCCGCCGTCGTGCACATGGCCTCCCAGATCTCGGAGGCCGGGCTGCGCAACGGCTCGCTCTCCTACGACCTGGTCTCACCCACCAACAAGCTGCTCGGCTGGTCCATGCACAACGGGGCCGTACTGCTGCAGGACAACAACCCCCTGCACTGGAGCCACTTCTGGCCAGGTTTCGGGCAGCGCCCGCCCAACCGGGTGGGCCACACCCTGACCGCCATCAACGCGGCCCTGGCGGAGGTCGCGCCCCCATCTGGATGGAGTCGGCCTTCGATGCCCGGGGGACCTTCGCCGGCTACCTGCTCCTGGACGCCCTCATCGGCAACCAGGACCGCCACGACTCCAACTGGGGCGTCATCGAGGCTCCCGATGGTGCCCTCTCGCTCGCCCCGACCTACGACCACGGAGCCTCTCTGGGGTTCTCCCTGACCAACGAGGGCCGCCAGGAGATCGTCGACAACACGGACATGCTGGAGGGCTACGCGCGCCGCGGCCGCGCCACCAAGTTCGAAGGCCGCACCAAGCGGCTGGTCACCCTGGTTCACGAGGCTCTGGCGAGCTGTGGTGCCGACGTCAAGCAGGCCTGGCTGGGCCGACTGGGTGACCTGACACCGGACCTGATCTGGGAGCAGGTCCAGGCGGTCCCACGAATGTCCGACGTCGCACGTACGTTCTGTCGAGAGCTGCTCGTCACCAACCGAAGGAGGCTGCTCGATGTCCCTGATTGATGCCCCACTCGAGGGCGCCTCTCTCGGGCAGCAGGTCCAGCGGCTCCTGGTCAGTCGCCAGGACGGCACCCGCATGTACCGACCCATCGGCTTCCTCGAGACCAGCACGGCTGAGGACGGGATGGTCGAGTACTCCTTCGCCTACCTGCGAAGCGCGGTCGAGGCCGAAGACTTCCGACCCTTCCTCGGCTTCCGTGAGATTCGGCGCCACACCTCACGTGGCCTGTTCCCACTCTTCGCCGAGCGCCTCATGGATTCCCGTCGTCCTGATCGGCCTGCGTTCCTGGCCGCTCTAGCGCTGGATGAGGAAGCGACACCATTGACCGTCCTCAGCCGCTCCGGAGGCCAGCGCCATGGTGACGGCATCGAGCTCAGCCCAATTCCCGTCGCCGATGGGCAGGGACGCACCAGCTGCGTCTTCCTGGTGCACGGCGTGCGGCACCGAGACGGTGCGCAAGAGCGCATCGACTCTCTGCAGACCGGCGATCTACTGAGCCTCCGGGACGACCGGGACAACCCCGTGAACCCTGACGCCATGCACGTCGCCATCGCCGATGCCGACGGTACCGAGGTGGGGTGGGTGCCGGACGTCCTGCTGACCTACGTGCGGCAGCTGGAGAACGCCGAGCTGCGCGTCGAGCAGGTCAACCCCCGAGAGGCCGGTCCGCAGCTGCGCCTCCTCGTACGCATCCAGGGAGACGCGGCTCCCGGATGGTCGCCCTTTGAGGGCGAGGGCTGGGAGACCGTCAATTGAGTCGCTGCGCGCGCCACGATGCCTCCGTGGCGACGGGGCCCCGATCCGTCTCACAACGGATCCCCGATTGCGACAGGCCGGGAGTCTCGCTCGGGTCGTCCCGGACAGTTCCAGGCGCCCGGTCGGCGGTCCGCCAGTGACACAACCCCCGCGACGGTCACAACGAGATAAGGGCCTGGCGGCTCATGCGGAGCATGACGCTGCCAGCACGGGATGGGTCTCTAGGACAGTCCCTCGCCTGGACCATGCGCGGCGGCGGTAGGGGCCTGAGCGCACTACCTTGCGGGCGAAGCACTCCGCGACCACTGGAGCACTCATGGCGCCCGGTCCCAACCCCTCCCAGCCAGCGCCGCTCCCGTTGCCCTATGGCGCCGACCAGGAACAGTGGCAACAGGCCCTCGCCCTTGCCCACACCGTTCCCTTACCGCCTCGAGATGGTCAGGCTCAGCGGGCCCGCCGAGACAAAGCAGCCTCCGCCGCAGTCGTCCTGTCCCTGACGGCCACCGTCCTGGTCCTGGCCTACGGACGCAACCAAGCCGGCGCCGCCTCCGCCACGTCCTGGACCCGCCTGAGCTCGCAGCTGGGCCTGACCGTCCTCGGTCTTGCCCTACTGGTGACCGGCGTGGTCGTCGTCATGCGCAGCGGCACCTGGCGAGCTGCTGCCCGCGGTCCCTTGAGCATCCTGGACCGACCTGAACGACGGCTGGTACTGCGCCAGCTGCGCGGCCAGCGGCCCGTGGACACCGCAGACCACCAGCGCATGGTGATCCTGCTGGCGGTGGCCGCAGGGCTCCTGCGGCCGTGGGGGTACGTGCTGACGATCTGCGGGTCGATCACGAACGTCGCCGCTCAGGCCGTTGGGGCTCCCCAGCGGCCGGTGTTCTTGTGGGTGTGGGTGCTCTGCTTGGTGCTCTTCGCGGCCGCGTCGGTCAGGTTGCTGCGCGACAAGGGGGCCGCCGAGCGGTTCCTGGACCGGTACCTGTGGTCGGTTGACGCCGCTGACACCGATGCGGCGGGACAGCGCAGATGAGCCCGGCCTAGCCCAGCGCGCGTACTGAGCCGGTTCGCCTGTGGCTCTGGCCGGGCACGGAGCGGGAGTGGCTGCAGGTCTCGATGACCGCCGCCAGCCCTTGCCTGCCGTTCTCGCCAGCCCGGAGCCAGCCGCTCGACGACGATGGCCCGGTGGAGCACTTGCTGAGCGCCCCCCCAGGAGTCCTGGTCGACCCCAGCGGTGAGCCGCGCTGCGCCGTCCTGGTGCTGTCCGGCTCCTCAGGACGGCTGGAAGCAGACCGTGCCCGGCGCCTGGCCGCCCACGGCGCCGCCGCCGCCGCCATCACCTACTTCGGCGGCCCAGGCCAGCCCCCAGGGCTGTGCGAGGTGGCACTGGAGGCCTTCACCCCGGTGCTGGACCTACTCGCCGCCCGCAGCGAGCACCTCGTGGTCTGGGGAGCCTCCAAGGGCGCCGAGGCAGCGCTGCTGCTGGCCGCCGCCGATGAGCGCATCCGCACCGTCATCGCCGTGGCCCCCACCGCGTACGTCTGGGCCAACACCGGACCCGGCGCCGACAGGAACGAACGGCCGTGGCGCTCCAGCTGGACCCGCGCCGGTCAGCCACTGCCCTTCCTGGCCCTGGTCAATGGCTGGGAGCCCAGCGCCGCCGAGCGCGGCGCCGACGGCGTGCACGGTGTGGACGGTGTGGCGGTGCGCGGCTGGTACGAGGCGAGCCTGGCCGCTGCCGGTGGCGAGCAGGTGCGCGCAGCCTCCATCCCGGTGGAGCAGATCCACGGGCAGGTGGTGCTAGCCGCTGGGGGTGATGACCGGGTCTGGCCCTCAACGCGCTTCGCCGACGACATCACCCAGCGCCGGGCCAGTCATGACCTGACCACCATGGTGCTCACCGAGCAGAACGCCGGCCACCGAGTGGTGCTGCCTGGGGAGGCAGCCGCTGGCGGGGTGGTGGGCTGCTGCGGGGCGGCAGCCCAGAGGCTGACGCGCGCCTCGGCGCGCGTCTGTGGGATGCCACGTGCACGCTGCTGCGGCTCAGCGCACCGTGACCCCCGTGGCGACCTGCGTGGTCACCTGCGCTGGTACCTCCGTGACCGGGCTCGGCCCCGCGCCTCCGCCCTGTCCGCCCTGTCCGCTCTCGAGCCAGCGGCTTGCCGTGGGACACCGACCATCGGCAGGCTCCCCGGGTGAGCAGCACACCGCCGGATGAGGACGGCTCTCCGTCGGCGCAGGTCAGCCGCACCCGCCCCTTCTACTCCTCCTGGGCCCACGTCTATGACCTGCTCGTGGACGACCCGGTCCAGCCCTGGGTGCAGGCCGTCCACGCCGCGGTCAGCGCCCACAACGGCGCTGCAGCCTCGACCGCCGCATCGACCGCCGCCTCGATCCTGGACGCCGGCTGCGGCACCGGTCGCCACGCCGCGGCCCTGGTCGACCTCGGCTACCAGGTGAGCCTGCTGGACGCCGCCCCGCAGCTGCTGGCCATCGCCTCCGGCCGCTGCCCGGGCGCCCCGGTGCGCTGCGAGGACCTGACCACTCTGCGACCACCGCCGCTGTACGACGCGTGGCCTGCCGCGGCGTCCTGAACGACCTCACCACCGACCCAGAGCGCCAGGCCGCACTGGAGGCGATGAGCGCCAGCGTGCGCCCCGGCGGAGTGCTGATCCTGGACGTGCGCGAGGCGGCAGGCTCCGCCGCACGAGCCACCGGAACACCGCGCACCCGCACCGTCGACGTCAGTGGCCGCCTGCCCAGGGTGGGGCCCGGGACGGTGCTGACCTTCACCTCCACCACCACCTGGAACCAGGGGCTGCTCCACGTGCACGAGGAGCACCGGGTGACCTCATCTGAGGGCGAGCAGGTGGCCACGAACGACTTCCGCATGCGCCCCTAGACCCGCCAGGAGCTGAAGACCCGTCTGCAGCTGGCAGGGATGACGTCCGTGGACCTCCGACCGGCACCCGGTCACCGCGGACTGGACAGGCTCCATGTCACCTGCCGCAAGTAGGTGACGGTCAGCAGCACAAGCATCGGCGGTGCTCAGTGCTGCAGGTGTTGAGCAGGCTGCAGGGGCATCGTGGTCACCACCGTGCTGCCGTAGACACTGACAGGCTCGGTGGTGGCGACCTCGGTGAAACCCACCTTGGCCAGCACCCGACGCGATGCGGTGTTCCAGTCCCACACCGTGGCCTTGAGGCTGTGGTGTCCCGATGAGCGCGCCCAGTCAACGACCGCTGTAGCGGCCTCGGTCGCATACCCCTGCCCCCAGAACCGGCGCAACAGCTCGAAGGCCAGCTCAGGGTCCTGGTCACCTTCGCCTTCGATGAGCCCGCAGTAGCCGAGCACTGCGTCGTCGCTCAGGCGCTGCACTGCCAGCAGGCCGCAGGTCGTCGGCGGTGGCTGGGTGCGGATGCGCTGCTGCAGCTCGGCCAGCGTGGGGTGCCCGTCGGCGTTGATGCGTCGGTGGGCTGGCACGCGAGGGTCCCGCTCGAGCCACAGCTGGCGCTGGACGGTGGCCTCGGGGATGCGCCAGGGGCGCAGCAGCAAACGCTCGGTCGTACGTGCGGCTCCGGGATCATTGGCCATGTCAGCCAGCGTGGAGTCCCTGCGGTGAAGAGTCGACCCACGTAGCGACGCGCTGTCCGAGATAGCCATGGACATCCGGGACACCCGGGGGTGAACCGCGCGTCACCGACCCCTCGCCGGGTAGATGAAGAGACGACACCACCCGCCAACGACCCAGGAGTGACCATGCAGATCCCCGAGGACCGCGTCATCCAGTTCATCATGTCCAAGATCGGTGGCCAGCAGGCCGACCAGGCCGGTCAGGAGCTGCCTGACCAGGTCGACACCGACAAGGACGCTGGGCTGCTCGGAAAGTTCGGTGTCGACCCCTCCGACCTGATCGGCATGGTCTCCGGTGGCGGTGGTGACGCCGGGGGAGCAGCGGGTGGGCTCGGTGGCCTCAAGGGCAAGCTGGGCATGTGAGGCGAGGGGGCACTGACGGCATGACAGTGCTGTCGGTGACCCTGGCTCCATCCGCTCACCTGCCCCCGACAGCTGGTGGCTGCGGGCTGGACGCCTCGGTACACCCATAGGTGGCCTCCCCCGGGGGACCTAGGCTCACCAGGCCGCTCCAAGCACGGGGGGCCCCTTGGTGAAAGGCTGACCAGTGGCCCAGGTGCCTCAGATGCCTCAGGTAGACCAGATGCCCGGGCCGGACTTCCGGTAAGAGTGACAGCCTGATCTGGCCCCGGTAGAGGCCGTAGTGATGCTCTGAAGTGGCCCCACTCCCGACCTGACCAGCCCCTACGTTCCGTGACGTCTGCCAAGGCGATCACGGAAGCGCAGGGCCATGAAGGAGAGATCGAGAGTGGAGCAGTTCGAACGTATCCGCAGGGACGCCCGCGATGAAGGGCTCTCCATCCGAGAGCTCGCTACCCGCCACCACGTCCACCGACGCACCGTGCGCCAGGCACTGGCGAACGCGGTCCCGCCGGCCAGGAAGACCCCGGTGCGTACCGCGCCGGTGCTCGGCCCGCACGAGGCCCTCGTGCGTCAGTGGCTGGTCGCGGACCTGGACGCGCCGCGCAAGCAGCGTCACACCGCCCGCCGGGTGTGGCAGCGCCTGGTCGAGGAGCACGACGTGGTGGTCGCGGAGTCCAGTGTGCGCCCGCTGGTCGCGCGGCTGAAGAAGGAGGTCGGGCTGGTCCACGCCGAGGTGATGGTGCCTCAGCACCACGCCCCCGGGGTGGACGCCCAGGTTGACTTCGGGGAGTTCCGCGCCTTCATCGCCGGGGTGGAGGAGAAGGTGTGGATGTTCGTGATGCGCTTGTCGCACTCTGGGCGCGCGGTGCACTACGTCTACCCCAACCAGGCCGCGGAGTCCTTCCTGGACGGGCATGTGCGCGCCTTCGCCCACTTCGGCGGGGTGCCCACGGGGATGGTGCGCTACGACAACCTGCGCCCGGCGGTCACCAAGGTGCTGCTGGGCCGGGAGCGGGAGTGCAACGAGCGGTTCATCGGGATGCGCTCGCACTACGGCTTCGAGTCCTTCTTCTGCAGGCCCGGCAAGCCCGGCGCCCATGAGAAGGGCGGGGTGGAGGGTGAGATCGGCCGCTTCCGGCGCCGGCACCTGACCCCCGTGCCCCGCGTGGCCACCCTGGCCGAGCTGGAAGCGCTGATGGCCGCCGCCGACGCACGGGATGAGGACCGCCGCATCGTCGGACGCCCGGGCAGCGTCGGGGTCACCGCGGCCGCGGAGCGGGCCTGGCTGCGGGCGCTGCCGGCGAGCGGCTATGACGCCACCCAGGTGCTGTCGGTGCGGGTGGACGCCAAGGCCCGCATCTGCGTGCGCCAGTCCTACTACTCCGTGCCCGCGCACCTGGTGGGGCGGCGTGTGGACGTGCGCCTGGGTGCGCGGACCGTGACCGTCCTGCAGCCTGCTGGCGGGTCGGCTGGGGGTGGGCGGGTGGTCGCTGAGCATGCCCGGTCGATGCACAAGTACACCCAGGACCTGCTGCTGGACCACTACCTGGAGGTCCTGACTCGCAAGCCCGGGGCGCTGGCGGGGTCCACCCCACTGGCCGCGGCCCGCGCGGCGGGCCTGTTCACCGATGCCCATCAGCGGTTCTGGGATGCAGCGCGCCGCGCCGGTGGTGACGGAGCAGGGACTCGTGAGCTGATCGAGGTGCTGCTGGGCGCGCGCACGATGCCGGCATCGGCGCTGGTGGCGGGGATGGACGCCGCGGTGCGGATCGCCAACCCGACCGCGGCGGTGGCGCTGGTGGAGGCCCGCCGGGCCATCGAGCACACCACCACGCGCACGACGACGGGCACCACGACGGGCACCACGACGGGCACGACGACGGGCACGACGACGGGCACGACGACGGGTACGACGACGGGCACGACGAGTCCGGCGCCGCGAGGTGTCCTGCACGGTGGGCAGGGCGTCGCGCAGCGCGTCGAGCAGGTCGCTGCCGGGGTCTACGGCGACCCAGCCCGCCCGGCCCCGAGGTTGGACGGCTACGACGAGCTGCTGACGGCGGTGCCGGCATGACCCCGACGACGAGCCCGGTGGCGCGGGCGATCAGCGGCCCGGCCGCGGCCGCAGCGATCGGGGCGGCGTGCACGGTGCTCAAGCTGCCCACCATCCGCACCGAAGCCGCCCGCATCGCCGAGGCAGCAGCCCGTGAACGCCTGTCCCACACCGCGTTTCTGGCGGAGGTGCTGTCCGCCGAGTGCGACGAACGCGAAGCCCGCGCCCGCACCCGACGCGTCAACGAGGCCCGCTTTCCCAGACCCAAGCGGCTGGCGGACCTGGACCTGTCGGTGCTGCCCGGGCTACCGCCGGCGACGCTGGCGCACCTGGCCGAAGGGGCCTGGATCGGCGCCGGGGAGCCGGTGGTGCTGCTGGGTGACTCCGGCACCGGCAAGACCCACCTGCTGATCGCCCTGGGCACCGCCGCCGCCGAGCAGGGCCGACGGGTCCGGTACGTGACCACCGCCGCGCTGGTCAACGAGCTCGTCGAGGCCGCCGACGACAAGCAGCTGTCCCGGGTGGTCGGGCGGTACGCGCGGCTGGACCTGCTGTGCTTGGACGAGGTCGGCTACGTCCACCTGGACCCCCGCGGCGCCGAGCTGCTGTTCCAGGTGATCACCGCGCGGGAGGAGCGGGCGTCGATCGCGTGCGCGTCCAACGCCCCGTTCAGCGAGTGGGGCGCGACGTTCACCGACCCGCGACTGGCGGCGGCGGTGGTGGACCGGTTGACCTACCGCGGGCACATCATCAACACCGGCACGGAGTCCTACCGGCTGCGCAGCACCCGTGCCGCCCGCGGCACCGGACCCCGACCCCCGCAGCGAGCCCCGGTCGGCGAGCACGCCGAGGCCGACAGCGTCGAACACCGCGAGGGGGCCGCCAGCGTCTGACCCACCGACGCCGTCCTCACTGCTCGTAGCGGACGGCGCCCTTCGGCACGAGCCAGGTGGGGCCAAAACAGAGCATCACAGTGGGGCCAGATCGGGTTGACACAACCATCCGGCGCATCTTCGATGAGACACCGGCCCCGCTGCTGCTGCTGACGCCGGACTTCGTCATCGTGCACGCCAACCGTGCATGGCTGCAGGCCACCGCCACCACCTTGGAGGCCACCGTCGGGCGGGGCCTGTTCGAGGTGTTCCCGATGAACCCCGACGACCCAGGCGCCGACGGACTGGTCAACCTGCGCAACTCACTGGCCGCGGCACGCGACTCCCGCCGCCCGGTGACGATGGCGATCCAGAAGTACGACATCCCCCTGCCTGACGGCGCCTGGGCCGAGCGCTACTGGAGCCCGCGCAACGTCCCGATTCTGGACCAGGACGGCCAGGTGGTGTTCCTACTGCACCGCTCGGACGACATCACCGAGTACGTCCACACCCGCGAAGAGGCACGGGAGACCAGCGAGCTGAACCAGCTCCTGCGCCAGCGCGCCGCACGCGTCGAAGCTGACCTGTACGCCCGCACCCGCGAGCTTGAGCAGCTGGTCGCCGACCTGGGACGGGCCACCGCCCGCGCGGAGCTGCTGGCACAGGTGACCAGTGAGCTGGCCGGGACCCTGGACGCCGAGCAGGCCGTGGGGCGCCTGGCGGAGCTGGTGGTACCACTGCTGGCGGACTGGTGCGTCGTCACCCTGGTCACCGACGAGCAGCACCCAGGGCCACGGGTCGCCCTGAGCCGCGCACTGCGCGATGTCGGCTCCTGGCACACCGATCCCGCCCAGCGAGCCCTCGTCGCCGAGTACGCCCGCACCAGGCTCGCGGCGCTGCACCCGGAGTCCCTGCTCGCTCAGGCTCTGGTGACCGGGACCGTCCAGGCCTGCCCCACCGGGGCCACGGACTACCTGACCTCGGTGCTCGCGCCGGGCCGGGCTCGGGAGCTGGCCGCCCAGCTGGCCCCGGAGTCGCTGCTGGTGCTGCCGCTGCGCGCCCGCGGACACACGCTGGGCCTGCTGGTGCTGGCCGGCGGTACCGCTCGCGCGCCGATGTCCGCCGAAGAGGTCGCCACCGCCAGCGACGTCGCCGGCCGCGCGGGCCTGGCGCTGGACAACGCCCGTCTGTACCGCCACCAGCGCGAGCTGGCCGAGGCCCTGCAGCGGTCGCTGCTGACTCCACCGGTCGAGCCCGACCACCTGCAGGTGGTGGTGCTCTACACCCCGGCAGCGCAGTCCTCCCAGGTGGGCGGGGACTGGTACGACGCCTTCCTGCAGCCAGAGGGCACCATGATCCTCACCGTGGGGGACGTGCTGGGTCACGACACCCAGGCCGCCACGACGATGGGGCAGATCCGCTCCCTGCTGCGCGGCATCGCTGTGGCCACCGGCGCTGGTCCGGCGGGGATCCTGACGGGGGTGGACAAGGCGATGACCACCTTGCAGGTGCCCACGACGGCCACCGCGGTGGTCGCGCGTTTCGAGCAGACCGCTGAGCAGCTGCAGCAGGCGGTGACCCGGTTGGTGTGGTCCAACGCCGGCCACCCGCCGCCGATGGTGATCGACGCCGAAGGCGGCGTCACGTCGCTGACCGGTGGGTCCTCTGAGCTGCTGCTGGGGGTGCTGCCCGAGACCGAGCGCACCGATGCGGAGGTGTTCCTGACGGAGGGCTCCACGGTGCTGCTGTTCACCGACGGCCTGGTGGAGCGGCGTGACCAGCCCCTGGAGCAGGGACTGGCGCTGCTGCAGCGGACCCTGGAGGAGCTGGCCGGGGATGACGCCGGCCTGGATGCTCTGTGCGATGGGGTCCTGGCGCGGATGCTGCCGGAGCGGCCCGAGGACGATGTGGCGCTGGTCGCGGTGCGCGTGCATCCGCAGGACCGCCCGCGCCCGTCTGAGGCTGGGCCGCGGCGCCTGCCCGAGGACGTCGAGGACGTCCCTGAGGTGATCACGCGCGCTTCCTCGTGTTAGCGGCTCCACTCCATCGGGCAGCTCAGTTAGGGCCCGATGAGCGACCGTCGATCGGGCGCCTGGAGCCTTCACGGCGGACCGATGACTGAGCTGGCGGCTAGTCGCACTCGGGGATGGGTTACCGGACGCCACGGCCGCCCGGGAACCGCCTTCACTCGAGGAGCTGCAGCCGAGGCCGAGTCACCGGCTAGCTGACAGCCCGGGGATCAGCAGCGACTCGTAGGCATGACTGACGCCAGTCCGGACGGGCGTCTACCCATCGGCATACCGGTCCACCGGTGCACGCGGCGGCCTCACCTGCCGATGACGTGTGCGTCAGGCAAGCAAGCTTCCACCATCGGAGCCACTGTGCTGTCGCACCTGAGCAACATCAAGATCGGTACCAAGCTCACCGCCGTCCAGCTGTTGTCCGGGACGGTGCTCATCGCCGTCGCCGGCTTCGCCGCCGTCCAGCTGGACGCGGCCCAGCAGCGCTCCGAAGGCGTGTACTCCCAGCTAATGTCCGTCGCTGACCTCGGCGCGGTCTACGAGGACGCCGTCGAGATGCGGCTGGACACCGCCAACATGGCCCTTGCCGACGCCGCGGGCGCCGCGAAGATACAGTCCACCGTGGCCGAGCACGAGACGGCGCTGGACACCGAGTGGAAGGCCTACGAGGCCTCCGACCCTCAAGCACTCGACGAATCGCGCAGTGCGGCGTGGGAGGCCATCACCACGTGGCGCCAAGCGCGCGAGCAGCTCAAGACCCTCGCCCTGGCCGATGACGACGCCGGGTACGCCGCGGCCCGCGACGCCTCGGTCACCCCCGCGGCCACCGCCGCCTTCCAGGCCCTGGACGGCTTGCAGAAGGAGGAGTCCGCGGCTGCCCTGGAGATGTCCAATGCCGGTGCTGCCGCGTTCACGACCAGCCTGACGCTCTTCGTCGTCTTGGTGGTGCTCGGCCTGGCGATTGGGCTGGTTCTGAGCCAGGTCATCTCCCGGGGCATCACCACCCGCCTGCGCCGGGTGGTCGCCGTCACCGAGGGCCTGGCAGCAGGACGTCTGGACCAGCGCACCAAGATCGACAGCCGCGACGAGGTCGGTCAGGTGGCCGCCGCCACCGACGCCTCCATCGACCAGCTCGCCGCGGTGGTGGCCACCATCACCACCAAGGCCGAGTCAGTCGCTGCGTCCTCTGAGCACCTCTCGGCGGTCTCGGCCCAGCTGTCGGCCGGGGCGGAGGAGTCCTCGGTGCAGGCCCAGCTGGTCGCCGCGGCCTCGGAGCAGATCTCCGCCTCGATGGCGACCATCGCCGCGGCCGGGGAGGAGATGACCGCAGCGATCGGGGAGATCGCCTCCTCCACCGCATCGGCGTCCTCGACAGCTGAGGATGCGGTCAGCACTGCGACCTCTGCCGGTCAGACCGTGGACCGCCTCGGGGATTCCAGCCGGGAGATCGGTGACGTCGTCAAGCTAATCACCTCGATCGCGGAGCAGACGAACCTGCTGGCCCTGAACGCCACCATCGAGGCGGCCCGGGCCGGTGAGGCGGGCAAGGGCTTCGCGGTGGTGGCCGGTGAGGTCAAGGAGCTGGCCCGTCAGACCGCCCAGGCGACCGAGCAGATCGTGTCTCGGGTGGCGACCGCTCAAAGTGATGCGGCGGCAGCGCGTTCGGCGATCGAGCAGATCGGGGAGGTCATTGGCCGTATCGACGCGCTGCAGGCGACGGTGGCCTCGGCGGTGGAGGAGCAGTCGGCCACGACCGCGGAGATGGTCCGCTCGGTCACGGAGGTCTCCTCGGGCACTCAGGAGATCAGCGCCAACATCGGTGGTGTGGCGGCCGCGGCGGCTGAGACGACCTCGGGGGCGGCGGCGACGAGCACCACCTCCCAGCAGCTGTCGCGCACTGCGGGCGAGCTGCGGGCTGCGGTGGCGATCTTCCGACTGTGAGCGCCCGGTGCCACACGGGGGAACAGAGAGTGATGTGCTGATGGCTGACGCCAGGCCTGCCGCCGGCCCCCGCAGTTTCTTGCTCATCACTGTTCTGGCGTTCCTGATTTGCTGCATCTGCGTGCCAGCTCGTAACGACCTGGAGAGCGCCCTTGGTGCGCGAGCCCTTTCCCACATCGTGGACCTCGGGCTGTACAACTTCGTCTACGTCGCTGCTGCGGTCATGTTGTTCTTCCGACCCGCGCACTCCCCACGAGAGGGGATGGGGTGGCGGATCCTGGCGCTGGGGATGTTGTGCACCGCAGGCGGAAACGCCTGGTACTCCCTGGTCCTGGCTCGCTTGCCCGAGATGCCCTACCCCTCGATGGCAGACGTCTTTTACCTGTCTTGGTACCCGGCCTGCTACCTCGCGATCGTGCTGATCTTGACCGCCCACGTAGGTCGCTTCCCGCTCAGCGTTTGGCTGGACGGCCTCGTGGCCGGTGCTGGGGTTGCCGCCATCGCCGCGGCGATGTGGTTTCGACCTCTGACCGCCACCGACCCCGGCACCCCGCTGCTGACCGTGCTGGCCTCCATCGCCTACCCCGTCTTCGACCTATTGCTGCTGGTGCTGCTGGTCGGAGTGCTCTTCATTTTGCGCACCGCACTTCGCGACTGGGTACTGCTGCTGGCCGCAGGACTGGGCGTGACCGCCGCCAGCGACGTCCTCCTGTCCACGCAAGTCGTCGCCGGCACCTACGTCCAGGGTGGCTGGGGCGATATCGGGTTCCTGTTCGCGATCGTGCTGATGGTCCTGGCCGCGCACCGCAGCCGCCGTTCTCAGCCTGTGGATGCACTCGAGATCCTCACCCGGCGCCGTGGAGGCTCCATGCGGGTCCTGCTCATCCCGCTGCTGAGTGCAGGGGCCAGCCTCGCCCTACTCGCCCTCGGGCAAGGCGAGCGCTTTCCTCCCGTAGCTGGGGTCTTCGCCGCCGTGTGCATCGGCGGTGCCGGGTTGCGCGCCGCACTCACCGTTCGCGAGCTGGCCCAGATGGCTGACGTGCACCGCGAGGCCCGCACCGATGACTTGACCCGACTGCCCAACCGGCGGGCCCTGTACGAGGAATGCGACACCGTCCTTGCCGCTGGGGTACGCAACAAGACCATGACCACGATGCTGTTGATCGATCTCGATGGCTTCAAGGACATCAACGACAGCCTCGGGCACGGCGCGGGAGATGACCTGCTTGTTGCCTTCGCCCAGCGAGTGGAGCACCTCACGGGGCCGGGTGAGCTCTTCGCTCGACTCGGTGGGGATGAGTTCGCCGTGCTGCTGCCACGCACCAGTGAGAGTGAAGGTCTGGCTCTAGCGCAGGAGGTCGTCCGCGCGGCTCGCGAACCCTTCATTCTCGCAGCTGCACGCCTGACCGTCGACGCCTCCATCGGTGTAGCCACCACGACCGCCGGCCCACAGGGCCGCGGGGACCTGCTGCGGATGGCCGACATCGCCATGTACGCCGCCAAGGGCAGCCCGCGTCGGGTCTGCACTCCCGCCGACGCCGTTGATGCCCACCTGGGCGAGACGCGCCTGGCGCTGCTGTCACGACTTCGTGATGGCTTGACCGGCGCCCCTTCTGCACGTGCCACCGCCGGGCGCATCGAAGTCCTGCTCCAGCCCAAGATCGACCTCGCAGACGCGAGTCTGGTGGGCGTTGAAGCCCTGGCCCGCTGGCGCGAACCGGACGGCACCCTCCTACCGCCGAGTGACTTCCTGCCTCTGATGAGCCGCGCGGGGCTGCTGCCGGCCTTGGCAACAGCGGTCCTGAGCGCAGCCCTGGACGCCGCACGCTCGCTGGCTGATGCTGGGCTGGTCGTGCCCGTCGCGGTCAACCTGTCCCCGGTCGACGTCCAGGACCTCGCCTTGGCCGAGCGCCTTCAGCAGCTCCTCACCGAACGCGATCTACCGGCGTCGGCGCTGACCGTGGAACTGACTGAGGACAGCTTGGTCACCGACCCCGACCGTGTCGCCGCAGTGCTGAGTGCGGTCCGCGCCATAGGGGTGCGCGTCAGCCTTGACGACTTCGGCACAGGCTATTCCTCGCTGTCTTATCTGCGTCGCCTGCCCGTGGACGAGGTCAAGCTGGACCGCTCTTTCACCCTGGACATCGAGTCCGACCCGGCCGCCGAGGCCGTCGTCAAGCACACCGTGGGCCTGGTGCACGCTCTGGGTCTGCGCATCGTGGCTGAAGGCATCGAGGACGGCGCGACCGCTGCCGTCATGAGACGACTGGGATGTGATCAGGGCCAGGGCTTCTTTTGGTCACGTCCCACGACGTGTGAGGACCTGCTTCTCACCCACCTTGGACCGCGCAGGCGTTCGACCACATGGAGATCGGACTCACTCTCGACCAGGCGCGGGTGAGCGCCGACCACTGCTGCCAGTCAGCGTCTCGCAGACCACCGTGCTCCGGTCAGCGTCTCGCTGATGACCGGCGGTCACCGAACGCCTCGGCACGCGTGGCGCCTGCCTGGCTTTCGAGGTCAGTGTCCGTCGCAGAGGGGATCGCTGACTGCACGCCGCAGTGGCTGCTGGTGGACGCCGACAGCTCCAACCGCCGGCCGTCGCAGAAAGATCCCCGCCGGACGCTGTACCTCCCCAGCGGCCATTCCGTCAGCGCGGACGACCGCCCCTGGCGGCGGAGGGGCGGGAGGGCGCCTCGTGCCGCGCAGCTTCCACAGCGGCGGCGAACCGGTCGGTGGCCAACCACTGACCCGACACCTCGCCGGTGTCAGGTTCAGCCATGCAGAAGAGGTACTCCGACAGCACGTCAGCGGGAAGGTGGTCTCGCACCTGCAGCGCAAGCTCCTCCGGCACCGCATCAGCCGGATGCCACGAGAGCCACCGGCGCTGCAGCTGCTCATCAAGGCCGCTCCACCAGCCGCGCAGGAGCTGATCGTCGATCACGGCACTGGACGGTAAATCGTCCACGACTGAACTGCAACAGACTCAACAGCCCGCAGGCGGGAGCGGGGGCCGGTGCTGACGCACCGGCCCCCTGCTGCACCTCATGTCACACGTCAGCCCGGCGTCCGGGCCTCGAGCGTCAGCGGTGGGCGCCAGCCTCGTGCTCCGACTCAGCCGCTCGCACGTCCAGCGGAGCCTGCCCGCTCCCGGCGGAGTCGCCAGGGACGTCGGGGTCGTCGGTGCTGAACCGGTCCTCGCGCTCGGTCAGGACCGGCTGGTCGCCCTGGGCGATGGAGTGCACCGTCTCCTCGGAGTCGACTGGCGCGCTGATCTGGGCGCCGAGCTGATGCAGGATCCCCAGCTCGTCCGTCGCTCCCCAGCGCTCCACGATCTTCCCGTCCTCGAAGCGGCCGACCTGCACCCCGCGGGCCTCGACGCGCTTGCCGGTGGCGGGCACTCCCTGGAAGTCGCCCTGGTGGGTGCCGCTGAGCCGGTAGGCGATGACGACGTTGTCCTCGTCGGCGACCAGCTGGTCGACCTGCAGCTGGGCGTCGGGGAAGGCCGCGGTCAGGGTGCGGAAGAAGTCCTTGGTGCCCTCCACGCCGTCGCCCTGGTCAGGGGCCTTGTCGTGGTCGAGCACGTCGGTAGCGAAGACCTCATGGATGCGGTCGATCTGCCCGGCGTTGAGCAGCTCACCCAGGTGCTGCTGGGCGGCGGTGTTGGTCTCTCGTGTCGAAGCCATGGAGTCCTCCTGTGTCGTGGGTGCAGTACTGCGGGGGCGCGGGGGCGGAAGAGCTCGTTCGGAGGTGCCAGCTCTGGTCAGGCGCGGCGCAGGGTGGCGTTGTCGATGACGTAGCGAAAGCGCACGTCCTTGGCCACGACCTCGTCGAAGGCCTCGTTGACCTGCTGCACGGGGATGACCTTCACCTCCGCGGCGATGCCGTGCTCAGCGGCGAAGTCCAGCACCTGCTGGGTCTCAGCGATGCTGCCGATCAACGAGCCGGCCACGGTGACGCGCTTCATGGACACCGCCGCCATGTCCAGGCCCCCTGCTTCCAGCGGCTCCAGCATCCCCACCGAGACCAGGGCGCCGTCGTGGGCGACCAGCTCCACGTACGGCTTCATGTCGAACGGCGTCGGGATCGTCGACAGCACGAAGTCCAGCGAGCTCGCCCGCTCGGAGACCGCGTCCTCGTCGGTCATGTCCAGCACCGCATCGGCGCCCAGGGCCAGTGCTTCTTCGCGCTTGGCCGGCGTCGTGGTCAGGACCACGACCTCATCGGCGCCTCGCGCTTTGGCCAGCTGCACCGCCAGGTGACCGAGCCCGCCCAGGCCAGCCACGCCGACCTTCATCCCCGGGCCGACCTTCCAGTGCTCCAGCGGGGACCAGGTGGTCACCCCTGCGCACAGCAGCGGCGCGGCCGCAGACAGCTCGATGGCGTCGGGGATCTTGAGGACGAAGTGCTCGTGCACCACGACCTGGTCGGAGTACCCGCCCAGGGTCACCTCACCGGTGACCGGGTCGTTGCCGTTGTAGGTGAACACGGCCGGGGGCTGCTGGTACTGCTCTTCGGTGACGCCGCGCTGGTCCTCAGCGCCCCAGTAGACCAGGCACCCCACCCCGACCCGGTCGCCGACGGCGTGGGCGGTGACGCGCTCGCCGACCTCGGCGATGGTCCCGGCGATCTCGTGCCCGGGCATGCACGGCCACTGGGTGGCCAGCGCGCCACCGAACTCGTCGCGCGCCTGGTGGACGTCGGAGTGGCACACACCGCAGTAGGCGATGTCGATGAGGACGTCCTCGGGTCCGACCGGCCTGCGGTCGAACTCCCGGGGCGCCAGGGGCGTCTTCGCGTCGTCAGTGGCCCAGCCGATGTTCTTCGCCATGATCCGTCTGTGCCCCGTCGCGCGCGGTCCATTCGCGTCGCGGGCGCTTAGGTCGTCCACGATACAGATGCGGAGGTCGCTCCCAGCGCGCAGGGTGGGGCGATGGTGACCACGTCGACGTCTCGGGTCCGCACCGCTGCGCGCTGGCTGTTGGGAGGGGCGTTGGTCTTCGCCGGTGTCTCGCACCTGTCCTTCGCGCGTGAGCCGTTCGCGGCTCAGGTGCCGCCGTGGGCGGTGGAGCGCTCACCCTTCGACGAGGACGCGATCGTGCTGATGTCCGGGGTCGCGGAGGTCGCGCTGGGGGCGGGTCTGGTGCTGATGCGCGAGGACCAGCGGCGGATGGGTCTGCTGGCGGCGGCGTTCTTCACCGCGATCTTCCCGGGCAACATCTCCCAGTACACCCAGCGCCGCGACTCCCTGGGTCTGGACTCCGACCGCAAGCGAGCGATCCGGTTGGTGGGACAGCCGCTGCTGGTGGCGTGGGCGTTGTGGAGCACCCGCCAGCGCCCCACCTCCTGAGCACCTTTTGAGATGGCTACGCCGGTCAGGTCCCGCCGTGGGGATCCGGCGCCGCGTCTCGCCCACCACCGACGGCCGAGGTCAGCGGCGCTCGCCGCCGTGCGCCGACGTGTGTCTCGATGAGGACCTCCGCCCGCCCGCGTCAGGGCACGTCGCGGCGCCCGGACGCTCGGGCCGACGTCGTCGCAGATGGGGTCCTCACCAGGGCGGTTGAAGCGTCCGGCACCCTGACCGAAGACGTACCGAGCGCGGCAGCTGTCTCCTACCCGTTCCGACCGTCCCGTCCCGATCGTCGGTCTCCTGCCCGAACCGATGCGCGGCCGGGCCCCCGGTTGCGGTTCGCAGGCGGGCAGCCAGGCTGCGGGGATGGACGAGTCCCGGACCACGGCCGATGGCGGCCGGGACCGCGCTGACGGCGCTGACGGACCGGTGGCCCAGCCGTCCGCGATCGGCCACGTGCGGCTGACCGTCACCGACGCCCACAGGTCGAAGGCCTTCTACAGCTGGCTGCTGGGCGCCGGCGCGCTCCGCACGGACTTCACGCACCTGTGGGGCGACCCCTCCGTGCGCGAGGACCCCGACCGGGTCTACGGCGGCTGCAGCTTCACGGTGGGCCGGCAGGTGCTGGGGCTGCGGCCGGTCGCACCGGCTGACGACAGGTTCGACTCCGACCGCGTGGGCTTGGACCACCTCGCGCTCACCGTCGGCTCACGCCACGAGCTCGAGGCCGCAGCACAGCGGCTGGCAGCAGCGGGCGTCGAGCACGGGGCGGTGAGGGACCTGCCGGCCTTCGGCGTGACGATCCTGTCGGTGCAGGACCCCGATGGCATCAACCTCGAGCTGTCGGCGCCGCTGGAACCCTGAGCACGGACCTGTCCGGGCGGGTCCGAGGACGACGGGGAACCGCACCGCCGGGTCTGCCCCAGGTCCGGCGGCGGGGCACGGCTGCTGACCGCTGGCCCGGCTGCTTCTGGCCGCCAGCGCGCTGGCTCGGCAGGGCGGGACCGCAGTCCCGCCCGGGTGGCGCCGAGTGCCACAGGGGGCAGCTGTTCGACCTGGCGCGACGGCGGTCACCACGCCAGATTGCATCGTGCGCGACCGGGTATCAGGGATGCATGACCAAGATGTGGTTCATCACCGGCGCCTCGCGCGGCTTCGGCCGCGAGTTCACCAAGGCGGCCCTGGCCCGCGGTGACCGCGTGGCCGCCACCGCCCGCGACACCTCCAGCCTCGACGACCTGCGCGCTGAGCACGGCGACGCGCTGCTGCCGCTGCAGCTGGACGTCACCGACCGCGCCGCAGACCGCGAGGCCGTCGCCCGCGCCGCCCGCGAGCTGGGCCGCCTGGACGTGGTGGTCAACAACGCCGGCTACGGCCACTTCGGTGCGGTCGAGGAGCTCAGCGAGGCCGACCTGCGCGAGCAGATGGAGGCCAACCTGTTCGGGGCGGTGTGGGTGACCCAGGCGGCGCTGCCGGTCATGCGCGCCCAGGGCAGCGGGCACATCATCCAGATCACCAGCGTCGGTGGCATCGCCGCCTTCCCCGGCATCGGGGCCTACCACGCCTCCAAGTGGGCGCTGGAGGGGCTGAGCGAGTCCCTGGCCCAGGAGGTCGCCGGCCAGGGCATCAAGGTCACCCTGGTTGAGCCGGGTGGGTTCTCCACGGACTGGTCGGGGGCCTCGGCGCACCACAGCGAGGAGATGCCCGAGTACCAGCCGGTGCGCGACGCCACCCGGGAGCGGTACTCCTCGGCGAGTCCGGGTGACCCGGTTGCTGCGGCGCAGGCGCTGCTGCGGGTCGTCGATGCGGAGGAGCCGCCGCTGCGGGTGCTGTTCGGCAGCGGCCCGACCACTGCGGTGCCGGAGTTGTACGCGAAGCGGCTGGAGACGTGGAAGCAGTGGGAGGGCGTATCCCGGCAGGCCCAGGGCAGCTGACCGCCGTGCGGAGGGCCTCCGTCGACCGCCCGCCTCGGTCCACGTCGCGACGCCTCCGCGCTTGAGGCCACCGTCCGTCATAAAGGGAATCGCTCACCGGGCCAGCGGGCGCAGCAGCACTCATCGGGCTCACCGGCGCGACGCGCCGCCGTTGGACTCAGACCCCTCCCCTCGGCGGCATCATCAGGCCCGTGGAGTCCGCGAACTCCGCGAGGAACTCCAGGTGGCCGTCGTCCTCGGCGCCCGGAGCCAGTTCTGAGCGGCAGTGCCTCACCCATGCCTCGAAGTGGCGCTGGGCTACCTGCCGGTTCCCGGCGCCCAAATGCATCCGCACCGCCAGCAGACGGTCCGGGCCAGCGCCGGCATCACCGCAGATGTCGCGGGAGTCCACCGGCGCGGCCTCGACCTGCTCGAGGATGGACTGCCGCGTGCTGTAGCGTTGCAGCCAGGGCAAGACCTCGCTGTGCAAGAGCTGCACCTGCAGCGCTGCCATGGACTGCGGGTCGTCCAGGGGAAACATCCATTTCAGACCTGGATCATCGCTGACCAGCTCCTCGCGGATGTCGCAGTCGTAGTCGTTCACCCACTCCTTCACGGCCTGGCCGGTGGCGGTAACTGGGGCGCGGTCGCCGTGGTGGCCGTGCTGGAGCTGCCAGGACTCGGCGATGTAGACGCCCAGCTGGACGGCGAACAGGCCCTGCAGGTTCATGTGCACCCCAGGGACCTCCTCGACGCCGGCCGGGTCGGCAGGGGCGAGCTGGTACTTGATGACGTGCACGAGGCCGGGCTGGACGGTGCGGTTGAAGGTGTGCCGGCGTTTGCGGAACCCGGCGGCTGTGAGCGCTGGGTGGACGTGGGCCACGACTTCGCGCATCGCGTCGGCTTCAGGTGTCCCCACCCCGTCAGCATGCATCCCCAGTCGCACCGTAGTTATCGAACGCGCCCGCCGACCGAGCGACACGGAGCTCCTCGACGGTGACGGCGAACTGCGCCGCTGCTCATCGCACAAGGGACCGCCGACCGCCCGCCTCTGCGCACGTCGCGGCACCTGGTGCTCGAGGCCGCCGTTCGTCTCACTCCCAATGGCTACCCGGGCACCACCCTGTGGACGTCGCCGTGGGCGGGGTGCAGGCTGCGCACAGCACTCACCACGTCGGGGTGCAACGGCATCACCCGCGCCAGTCCTGTCACCCTGAACAACGTGTGGATCATCTCCAGGGTGGCGACCACGGCATAGGCCCGACCACCAGGGCGAGCCAGCCGGTGCCCGTGCACCAGCACACCCAAAGCGTAAGAGTCCGCGAAACTCACCTCGCTGAGGTCCACCACCACCGCGCGCACCCCGTCAGCTGCCCGCCCACTGGCACCGCCACTCACTCCAACATCTGGGGTGTCAGGTCGGGCGGAGGCCGGTGGGGGCAACAGCTCCTGCAGCGTCCTCCGCAGCGCCGGACCGGTGTACAGGTCGATCTCTCCACACACCCTGACCACCACCACCCCCTCCAGGTCGGGCAGCGACGCCTGGCCGAGCTCACCGCCGGCTCGCGATCCTTCGAGGACCTGATGGGCTGGCAAGGTCATGATGTCCATCAGCTGCGCTCCTCGGGTCGCCCCCACAACTCGAGGGTGGTGCCAGGCGCTACTGCCTAGCCCCTTTCCAGCGTGCGGCCTGCCGCGCGCATCGGCGCGCCCAAGACCAGCCGGTGCATCACGCGTCCCGTCACCTGGCGCGTGGCCGAACCCTTGCGGGTGAGCACGGGCTGCGGCCTCACCAGCCAACGACGGGACACACCGTGTGACAGCGAGTGGTGGCCAGTCAAGGTAGGTCGCACCCTGGCCCATCGACCAGCTTCTCGGCGGTGCCCGCATCAGTCCTTTCCCAGCGGGTCGTGCGCAGCGGCGGCTGCTCTGGCCGCCTGCAGCCCGTCGGGCACGTGGCTCGGACCGGCCTGGGTCGGGCGGGGAGCGTCCTCGGGGTGGGCCCGCAGCGCCAGCAGCGCCACGTCGTCATCCAGGTGGTCCCCCACCAGCTGCAGCAGCCCGTCGCACAACTCCTCCAGGCTCACCTGCTGTGCTCCGGTGGAGCTGACCAGCTCACCGGCGGCCTCAGCCAGCCACGCCAGCCCCCGGTCCAGGCCCACACCGCGGCGCTCGACCAGCCCGTCGGTGTACAGCAGCACCGTCGAGCCCGGCTGCAGCACCACCTCGTGGTCGTGGCGCTCGGTGCTCGGGTCCCAGCCCAGCACCAGGTCGGTCTCGTAACCACCCTCGGGGCCAGCGTCTGCGCCGGTGCCGGAGCCCAGGTAGGACCCCTGCCCATCGGCGGTGATGAGCAGCGGGGGCAGATGCCCGGCGTTCGACCACCGCAGCAGCCGCGTCCCTGCCGCGCGGTGGGCCGGGCTCTGCTCGACCTGGGCGACGATGGCGGTGGCCACGGTGGTGATGCCCAGCCCGGCCGCGGCGCGGTCCACGGCGGCCAGCACCCGCGCGGGCGGCTCACCGAGAGTGAAGCCGATGCCGCGGACCAGGTTGCGCAGCTGGCCCATCACCGCCGCAGCGGCCATGTCGTGGCCGGTGACATCCCCGATGACCAAGCTGGTCAGTCCCTCAGAGGTGAGGAAGGCGTCATACCAGTCCCCGCCGACCTCAGCGTGCGCAGCAGAGGCTGCATAGCGCACCGCGATCTCCAGGTGGTCCGGCTCGGGTGGGGCGGTCAGCATCGAGCGCTGCAGCGTCTCAGCGATTCCCGAGGCCACCTTGAGTGCTGCCTGCTCAGCGGCATGGGCGGCGATGCGGTCCAGCGCCTGGGCGGTCAGCGCCGCGAAAGCCTCCAGCAGGTCCCGCTCTTCCTCGGAGAAGAGGCGCTCACCGGAGAACGCCAGCGAGATCGACCCCAGCAGCCCGGCGCGCCCGCGCAGGGGCAAGCACGCCGAGGCCTGCACCCCGGCGGCGGTGTACAGCGGCTCCGCACCCGGGAAGGCCGCCACGGTGGAGGCCCGGTCGGGGAACAGGTGACTTGCGCCGGTGGCGGCGGCGTGGATGATCGGGATGGGGAAGTCCACCGGGACCCGCTGCACATTGGCGCGCAGGTCGGCGTCGAAGGTGTCGCTGGCCAGGGTGCACACGTGCCGGCCGTCGGGCTCGAGCAGGGCCAGCCCGCTGCCGTCCGCGGCCAGAAGCGCTGCGCCCTGACCCTCCAGCACGTCCAGGACCTCCCGTTCGCTGTCGGCGCCGCTGAGGGCGCGAGCAATGGCGACCAACGAGGCCTGCCCCTCAGCGGAGCGCTGTGCATCCTCGGCGGAGCGCCGGGCGTCCTGGGCGGAGGCCTCCGCCTGCAGGCGGGCGCGACGCTCACCATCAAGAGCCGTCAGGCGCTGCAACCCCTGGGAGCACTGCGCAGCGAAGGCGCCCAGCAGCTCCACCTGCTCAGCATCGAAGCGCTGCGGGGTGTCCCAGCTGGCGGTGAACACCCCGATGACCTGCGGCCCGGCGAGCAGCGGCAGGCTGGCGAAGGCGACCGAGCCGCTGGCCTGCACGGCGTGCGCCATCTCGCGGGAGTAGCCCGTGGAGGCCTCCCGATCGCCCAGCAGTACCGGATGTCCGGTGCGCATCACCTCGCACGCCGGCACCGGGGCGTCCAGGGGCAGTACCGCGTACTCCTCGCGCACGGCCGCGGCGTGGCTGGCGGTGACGTAGGAGCGCACCAGCTGGGGGTCGTCCCGAGCGGGGATGGCGACCGCGCCGCCGTCGGTGCCCAGCGCGGCGGTACCGCGTTCGGCCATCACCGCGACCAGCTCGGTGACGTCGTCGATGGTCGACAGCGCCAGCGTGACCTCGGCCAGGGCGCTGACCCGCGCGGCGGCGGCCTGAGCGGCCTGGACGGCGTCGTGGCGGGGGGTGATGTCCAGGAAGTACAGCGCCACGCCTTCGGCCTCGGGGACTGCGCGCACCTCGTACCAGGCGTTCAGGGGCTCGGGGTAGTGGGCGTCGAAGGTGACCGCCTCACCGGTGGTGGCGGCGCGGCGGTAACCGGCTTCGAAGTCGGTACCCACCGTGGCGGGGAACAGCTCCCAGATGACGCCGCCGACCAGCTCCTCGCGCGGGCGACTCAGCGCGCGCACGGCCTGGGAGTTGACGTAGCTGATGCGCCAGTCAGCGTCCATGGACAGGTAGCCGACCGCCATCGACTCGGTGATTTGCGTCGTGCGGGCGGTGGCCCGCGCGAGGTCGGCCACGAGCTGCTCCAGCTCGCGGGTGCGCTCAAACAGGTCGGCCTCACCCCGGTCCGCGCGCTCGCGCAGAGCCTCGTTCTGCTCGGTCGTCGCGCGGGCCTGCTCGCGGGTGTGGACGTAGTCGGTGATGTCGTCGGAGCGGTGCAGCAGCCACACCACCTGCCCCTGCTCGTTCAGGATCGGCACGTTGCGCGGGCTCCAGTACCGCTCCACCCAGGTGCCGTCGGGCAGGGGGATGTCGTACTTCTGGATGGCCATCGTCACCGGGCGCCGGGTGTCGCGGGCCTGGGTCAGGGAGTCGCGCAGGTTGACCAGGCCGTCGGCGGCGGGGTCGTCGGGGTTCATCGGGAAGACCTCGAACAGGTTCCTCCCGACGGTGGCCTCCAGCGTGGTGGCGGTGGCCTCCAGCCGAGCGCGGTTGGCGTGGACGATGGTGAAGTCCGGGCTCAGCAGCAGCAGCGGGGTCGGTGTCTCATCGAAGATCGGCCGGAAGTCCGGCAGGGGCGCCTGCTGGAGCGAGTGGTCCTTCATCGGGTCACCTCGTGCTGGTCAAGACGGCTGCGTGGGCCTGCGTTTTGGGAATGCCGCGAGGTGGGGTGCGCCTTGCTCGGCGAGGTGGGCGCGACGCGGGTCTCACCGTCGCGAGGACCTGCAAGGTGATCAGTGGCGCGGTGGTGGCGCGGTGCGCCGGCGAGCAGCCCCTGGGGCAGGCCGAAGGTCGGGTCATCGGTCGCGGACATGCGTCGTCCTTCCACGTCTGCGCTGTTCAGCGCCTCGGGTGGCCTCGACGCGCCCCGGCTGAGCGGAGCCGCCGTAGCGTAACGGCTGCCACTGACGACGTAAGCCCGCCGCGTCGCGGTGACGTCGCGGTGACCACGACCGCGTCGCCTCGCCCTGCTCGCCACGTGGTGGTCATGCCAGCACCTGGTCGTCCCGGTCGTCCCGGTCGTTCCGGGGCGGTCCAGGCGGCGCGGCGCACACCAGAACTCATCCGCGGTCGGTCCGCGGTCGGCCGTTGACCGGCTCACGACCAACCCCCGACCTGCCCACCCAGCCCATGACCAGCCCATGACCAGCCCAGCGGCGTCCCCTGGTCGCTGGTCGCCTGGGCATTCCCCAGCCGCCGATGGCGATGGGTAGCCGCTTGTCCCCGCTCGACCAAGCACGAGCACGTGGGTCAACGCGGCGCCCACAACGAGGAGACGACGCATCTGCGCAGCACCCGGGCGGTCGCGGTGTCCAGTCCGCTCAGGTGCAGCGGTGTGCCGGCGGCCGCGGCGCGCCGCGCCAGCTCCTCAAGGGCAGCGAGCCCGCACAGGTCCACGAAGGTCACCCCGCCGGCGTCTACCTGCACCCGCAGATGGCTGACGACTGGAGGTACCGGTGGGACTGCAGGGCTGATCGATACCGGACGATCACCCTGCCCAGCGCTGTGTGAGTTCTGGGGACCGTCAGCGCGGTGCAGGCTGCTGCGCTCAGCAGCCTCCTGCCGCCAGTGGTCGTCGGGGGCGGCGAGCTGAGGCCACAGCCGGCCGGCGGCGCTGAGCAGGATGGCGCCGCTGGCCACGTCGAGCTCACCGCTGAGCGCCAGGTGCGCGCCGTGGGCGTGGCCCACGACCCTGGCCCAGAACGGTGGGGACTCAGCCGCTGCCGTGGGGGCGGCCTGCGTGGCAGGGCAGGACATCGGTGGGGGTGCTTGCGGGCACCGTGCACGTGAGGTCATCGTCGGCTTCCAGGAGCAGCCGCCCGGTGAGGGTGGGCGGCGGTGCAGGCGCAGCAAGGAGCGCCAGCTCACTGACGAACCAGTCCCCACGCTAGGCGCCGCCGGCGCTGCGGGGAAGAGGGCGGCAGCCGGCGGCGTGTTGATCGCGTTCGCGGTCGAGCACCACGCTCCTGCTGTCCGAGGTACCGATCGGGGCGTGCCCGTGCGGTCGCGTCACACCTGCCGGCGTGGGACGGTGGCTGTGCCGAGGCCCCTCGTGCGCTGCCACCCACGGTGACGCCGTCTTGACGTGAACACCGACCAGGACGCGCACAACCCCGCACAGCCTTCACACGAGTTCTTCGCATGAGCTGTTCGCCTCTTGCACACCAGTTCGACGTCGATTCCGTGACGCGAGTGCTGGGCGCACCCAGGCGACCATGACGTGGTCAGACGTCTGGCGTCTGGCGACTGTGGAGCGCCAGGATGGCCCTGGCGTCTACTAGGCGGCTCATCGACGATGGTCGACGCGCAGGTCTGCGGAGCTCAGCTGGCTGTGGCCCGGCCGATGGGGTTGGGGGTTGGGTGGCGTCCGGAACCGGACCACCATGCCCGACGCACCCGACCACCGCGACCACCGCGCCGACGCTGACCCTGCTAGCGCAGGCAGCGACGTGCCCCGGTCCCCGAGTGACCCTCTGTACCGTGCCCCCGGTCGTGTGACCCCTCCCGTCCGGACCGACCGACCTGACCCAGCTGAGCCGGTCGATCAAGCTGGTCGAGCTGCCCGGGACCGCGCAGCACAGGGGGGCAGACCGGCGCCGGTGCTGCCGCAGGCGTCCTCTGAGCTGATGTCCGTGCTGCTTTCCGCCCCTGAGGTGGAGCACTTCCTGGACCAGCTGGCCAGTATTGCTGCGCGCACCTTGGCCACCACACCCACCGGCGCCACCCCCACCGCCGAAGCGGCGTCTGAGTCAGCAGCCCGTCCCGCCGAAGGTGGCGTCGTTGATGGCAGCAGCAGCGCCTCGGGTCCGCCCGCCGGCAGACCCACCAGCCCGACCACTGACCTAACCGCTGACCTAACCACTGACCTAACCACTGACCTGGCTGCACACCTCGCCCAGCAGCTGGGGGTGGACCTGAGCGCCAGGGACACCAGCGAGGTCGGCGGCGGCAGCGGGTGGGTCTCCTGCGGCATCACCTTGCGCCGCGAGGGTCAGCAGCTGACCGTGGCCAGCAGCGACCAGGTCGCCGCCGCTGTCGATGAGGTGCAGTACGCCCACGAGTCCGGTCCCTGCCTGCAGGCTCTGGACACCGGGCGGGTCATCAACGCCCCCGATCTGACGGTGGAGGACCGCTGGCCGGCCTACACCGCCCGGGCGCTGACCTACGGGGTCGCCAGCTCCCTGTCCTTGCCGCTGGTGGTCGAGGGGCAGGTGCTGGGGGCGATGAACCTGTACGCCGGACGCGCCCACGCCTTTGACGCCGCCGCGCGCCGGGCCACCGCGGCGGGCCTGGCCGCTCAGGCGGCAGCGACGTTGACGGTGGTGCTGCGCCAAGCCCACCAGGTGGACCTGACCAAGTCCCTGCAGGCGACGCTGGTGTCCCGTTCGGTGATCGACCAGGCGATCGGGGTGCTGATGGGCCAGCAGCGCTGCAGCGCCGAGGAGGCGTTCGCGCTGCTGCGGGCTGCCTCTCAGCACCGCAACCGCAAGCTGCGCGATGTGGCCGCTGACCTGGTGGCCAGCATCAGCGGTCACAGTCCGCAGCCGGGTCGGTACACACCCCCCAGCTGAGTCGCCCACGTCGAAGGACGTGACCTGGGAAGTCGTCGGGCTCGCCCGGGGCCCGGTACGGGGCCTAGCAGCATGACTGCTGCGCCAGAGGCGCCGCGCGGGCAGGTGGGGTTCACTTGCGCCAGCGTTGCACCTGGCCCGGGCCGGGGGCAGCGTGAGGTCCAAGAGCTCGCTGAACCGGGCTCTTGGACCGCCCATGAACCACCCAGCCCCACCCGGCCCGACCTGGCCCGGCCTGACGCGCCAGGTGGTTCCACCACCGGGTGCTGAGCGCGCCGAGCGCTGAGGACAGCCGGGGCTGTGGCCGCCCCTTGGTTGGTCTGCGGGCGACCCCACTGGGACGGGAGGTCACCTGCTCACCCATCCACGCGCGGCCGCAGCTCAGGTCGCCTCGTGAGGGCGGGTCCCATCGACGCCGGCTCTTGGGTGCCCGCGTCGGACGAGTGGACCGGTGGCGGGCAGCTCACCGGTCTCGGCCAGGTCCGCTGCGAGGTCTGCGAGCTTGCGGTTGGTGTGCTGGCTGGTGCCGGACAGCACCGCGAAGGCCTGCTCGGCGCTGAGGCGGTGGCGTTCCATCAGCACTCCCTTGGCCTGGCCGATGACGTCGCGGTGGGCTAGGCCCTGGTGCATGGAGTCCATCTGGCGGGCGTGGGCCAGCGCGACCGCAGCATGGGCGGCCAGCAGCTGCCCGATGGTCTCGGTGTCCTGGGAGAAGGCGCGCGGGTGGTTGCTGAGCACGGTGAGCTCACCGAGCAGGTCTCCGTGCAGGTGCAGCGGTAGGCACATGACGCTGATCCAGGGGGTCTGGTCGGCGCGTGCGGCCAGTGCTGGCCAGCGCCGCTCGAAGGCCAGGTGGTCCACCCGCACAGGGCGGCGATGGGTCGCGGCGTCGCGGCAGCAGCCCTGTCCGGCGGTCTGCTGCAGCTCGGTGAAGTGCAGGGCCTGGGGGTGGGTGGTGGCCAGGGGCAGCAGGTGGTGGTGCTTGCCGGCCAGGTACAGCACGGCGGCCTGGGCGGCGGGGACCAGAGCCAGGGTGTGGGCCAGGAGGTGGTCGGCTGTGGTGGCGGTGCTGGCGTTGCGGGGCACGCTGGTCGCCAGCCTCGCCAGCTGGTCGGCGAGGTCCAGTGCTGCTGGCGTGGTGGTGCTGTTCGCCGGTGGGCTTACTGGGGTAGCCACAGGAACTGAGGTGGGGGTGGGCCCGAGCTGCTGCTCGAGTGGGGCGGTGGCCCCGTCACGGGCGTGGCCATGGGCGTGGGGACGGCCGGGGCCGGGGAGGTCGCCGGGGTTGGCGGCGGTCGCTGCACCGGCTGCACCGGCGTTGCCAGGGGGCACCTGGGCGCCGGTCGTGGAACGGGTGGCCGCGTCAGCGGCGCGGCGTGCAGTGGAGGTCATGGCGGCTCCTGGAAGAGCCCGCGGGGCGGGAGGGGTGCGCGCAGGATGGTGCGCGGGCTGCTTCCCAACCCGCTGTGAACGTTAGGGCACCGGTCTGCGTTTCGGCCAGGTGCCAGTGCCATGCGGACGTTGGCCTTCACCGCGTCGTCGTGGCCGCTGTCCTTGCCGATCGTTGCCCGGGCAGATGGTCGCCGTTAGGCCAGGACCTGGTAGCCAGCCGACGGCGTGGTCCGCGGCGCGGTGCGCAACAACTCCACAGGGAAGCGGTCAGCCGGAACAGGCGGGGAGTACAGGTAGCCCTGCACGCTGTCGCAGCCCAGGCCGGCCAGCACCGCCAGCTCGTCGTCCCGTTCGACCCCTTCAGCGACCACGTGCATCCCCAGCCGGTGACCCATGTCCACGATGGTCGCCACCAGCGCATCGTCAGCCGGCTCGTCCGAACCGCGGGGAAAGAGACCCAGCACGAACGAGCGGTCGATCTTCAGCTCGTCCACGGGCAGCTGACGCAGGTAGGACAACGAGGAGTACCCCGTCCCAAAGTCATCGATCGAGGTCCGCACACCCGTCGCCTTTAACGCCGCCAGCACCTGCGCAGCCGCGACCGGGTCAGCCACCAACGTGTCCTCGGTGATCTCCAAGCACAGCAGGTCCGCCGGCACACGCTGACGGGCCAGCAGTTCAGCGACCTCGAAGGCGAAGGAAGGACGCATCAGGCAGTGCGCAGTGATGTTCACTGAGACCGGCACCCGGTGGCCGCGGCGCAGCCAGGACCGGCAGACGAACAGCGCCTCGGTGAGCACCTTGGCCGTGAACGGCGCGGACAGCTCCGCGCTGGTGGCCATCGCGAGGAACTCCGAGGGCGGCAGCAGACCGCGCACCGGGTGGTTCCAGCGCGCCAACGCCTCCACCCCAGCAGGCGGCCGTCGGTGATGGCGACCTTGGGCTGCAGGTGCACCACGATCTGGGTCATCGGCGTCCAACGCGCGACGGAAGTCGGTCAGCGTCGCCAGGTGACAGGCGGTGTGGGAGTCGGTGGCAGCCTCGTACAGCGCGGTGCCTGACCCCGAGCGCTTGGCGGTGTACATGGCCACGTCGGCCTCGCGCAGCAGCTCGTCCGCGACCCGGGCGCGCTGAGCAGGGCTCAGGGTCGTGCTGTCCTCGACGGGCGAGGCGGGGCGGTGGGCGATGCCGATGCTGACGTCGATGCTGACCGCGACCATGCCCGCAGTCGAGATGGCGGTCGTGCTGGCCGCGGGAGACACCGCATCGGGTGAGGTGTCAGCTGAGGTGCCTCGACTCGGGTTGTGCAGCGAGGTGATCCGCGCGATGGTCACCCGCAGCCGCTGGGCGACGGCCAGGGCCTCCTGGGCGTCGAGCCCCGGCAGGAGCACCGCGAACTCATCCCCACCCAGGCGCACCAGCAGCCCGGGCCGCTCCACCCCGGTGGCAGCGCGGGCGGAGACCGCGCGCAGCAGCTCATCACCGGCGGAGTGGCCCAGGGTGTCGTTGACTTCTTTGAAGCGGTCCAGGTCCAGCGCCAGGACAGCTACCGGGGCGCCGCTGGCCAGGGCGGTGTCCATGGCCTGGGCCAGGTGGGTGCGGTTGGCCAGGCCGGTGAGGTCATCGTGCAGCGTCTGGTGGCGCAGTTGCTCGACGAGGTCGGCTTGGATGGCGCGGGCGCGTTCGGCCAGGGTCCAGGCGGTCAGGGACCCGATGCAGGCGGCGGCGAAGAAGCCCGCGTGCACCCCGGCGAAGCGCCAGGGATGGGCCATGTGCTCGTGGTTGTGGCCGTAGACGTGGTGGGGCCACAGGGTCCCGACCAGGCCGTGTTCGAGCAGCACCCAGGCGATGGCGACGCTGAAGGGTGCCCATGCCTCGTACAGGGCGACCACGGGGACCATGACGAAGAAGTGGAAGTGGGCCTCGATGTACCCGCCGGAGACCGAGACCAGGTAGGACGAGCAGGCCATGAGACCAGCTGCGGCGGCGCAGGAGGCCAGCGTCCGGTGGATGCGCAGGCGGCCGCGGGTGAGCTGCTCAGCGGTGGCGAGCAGGTACAACGCGACCGGGACCGTCAGCGGTAGGGCCGCCGGCAGCGGGGTGTGCCCGTAGAGGGTCCACGCGGCGAGCAGGGGCAGGTGCGCCAGCAGGACGGTGGTGACCCAGCGGTGGCGGGTGCGCCAGACGTCGTCTGGAAGGGACAGCAGGCCGGGTGGCCGCCAGGTCGGGTGGGCGGTGCGGAGCCCCGTTGATGGCACACGGGGTCATCGACAGCGGTGAGGTGATGCTTGAGCCTCATGTGGACTGCCACCGCGTCACCGGCATCAGTGATCCTGGGGATGACTTGGCTCAAGGCTTCGCACCCAGAGACCGGCGACCGGGCGCGCCGGGGTTGACGGCCGAGTCAGCGCGCCAACCGCGATCTTGTGTCACTAGTCGATCACTAAACGGACGCCTGCGCTAGCTGCGCTCCAGACCAAGAACCGGCAGGTGATCGGCGCCACGCCGGCCTTCTCGCAGCCACCGCGTCACAGCGGCGGCGGGAGCCGGTCGGGCGTGCCAGTACCCCTGGCTCTCATCGCAACCGGCTGCGACCAGCGCCTGCAAGGTTTCCTCGTCCTCCACGCCCTCGGCCAGCAGCCGCAGACCTAGGCGGTGAGCCAGGTCGACGGTGGAGGCCACGATTGCGGCAGTGGCGCTGTCGCCGGTGAGCCGAGAGGTGAAGGACCGGTCCAGCTTGAGCTCGGTGGCTGGCAGTGAGGCCAGGTAGGCCAGGGAGGAGTAGCCGGTGCCGTAGTCATCAATGCTCAGCTGCACGCCGCGCTGGCGGATCCCGTGGGCAGTGGCCAGTGCCTGCTCGGGATCGGACATCAAGGTGGTTTCGGTCACCTCCATCACCAACAGCCCAGGGTCGATACCCGTCTGGGCCAGCACATCATCGATCAGCGGCAGCAGTGCCGGGTTGACCAGGCAGCTGGTGGACAGGTTCACCGCCACCCGTAGCGGGTGACCACTGCTGTGCCAGCTGACAGCATCGGCAGCGGCGGTGCGCAGCACGCGGGTGGTGAGGGCAGCGACCAGGCCGTGCTGCTCGGCGAGGTCGACGAAGGCGCTGGGAGCCAGCAGACCCAGGCGCGGGTGATGCCAGCGCACCAGCGCTTCGACGCCCGTGGTCTCACCGGTGCGCAGGTCGACCTGGGGCTGGTAGTGGACGACGACCTGCTCATGGCCGGCACTGTCAGCGCCCTCAGCCGAAGATCCTTCCGTCGCGGACGGCGCCCCTGACAAGGCATTGTCCTCACGGGCGAGTGCTTGGCGCAGCTCCTCGAGCAGGACGACCCTTTCTTGGGCGGCGCGGTCGTCTTCTGGGTCGAACAGGCGCACGCCACCAGCGCCACCCGCGGCTTTGGCCCGGTACATGGCCACGTCTGCACGGCGCAGCAGCTCTTCGCCGAGTGACTCGACGGTCTGCACACCGGGGCCGCTGCCCGGGACGCCCGAGAAGTGCGACGACGCCGAGGACCGGCCTCGCGAGGCGCCAACGGCTGCCACACCGATGCTCGCAGTCAAGGCTGCGCTGAGGGGTAGCTGGTCTGGCCAGACCGGCTCGGCAAGTGAGGTGAGCCCACCGTCTCCTGCACCGGGGTGAGCAGTGGCCGCCAGGGTCGGCGTGGTCTGCGGGAAGCGGGCCACAGCGGCGGTCGGTGCGGCGATCGCAGCCGCACCAGCGCGAGCGACATAGTCGGCGCTACCCGCCGCCGGTCCGGTCAGCAGTACCGCGAACTCATCACCGCCCAGACGCGCCAGCACGCCGCCGGCAGGGACGACGGCAGCAAGGCGGGCAGCGGTCCAGCGCAGCAGCGCGTCACCGACGGTGTGCCCGTAGCGGTCGTTGACGGCCTTGAAGCCGTTGAGGTCGATGAGCAGCAACGCCACGGCCGCGTCGGAGCCATCGCTTCCCGGTTGGGTCGCCTCACTGGTCTGCACCGCCTCCGCCAACGCCAGGTTGAAAGCGCGGCGGTTGGCCAGACCGGTGAGGTCGTCGCTGAGCGCCAGGCGGCGGCTGTCGGCCAGGGCCAGCACCTCACGAAACAGCAGCACCCCCTTGACCCCTACTCCCGCCAGGGCCAGCAGGGTTACGGCAACGGCTGCACCTCCCAGCGGCGTGACCTCGTTGTGCCACAGCAGCGCCAGGGAGCCGATCAGCACGATCGCGGGTCCGGCGATCGAGGACCACCGCACCATCTGGGCGCTGCGCCGCACGGCCACAGCGGTAGCGGTCGAGGCCAGCAGGAGCAGCACCAGCAGTCGGAGGCTGTTAGCGGTGAGGTTCGCGGCAGCGTCCAAGTCCGCAAGGTCGATCCCAGGTGTTAGGCCGGGGCCCAACTGCGCGGTCAGGACCCCGGTGACTCGGGCGACCCCGAGGGTGTCGGCAAAGGTGAGTGCAGCGAACGCAGCTGTCAGCGCCACCAGGCGCCGGTCGGCGTCGCGACCGACCAGTGACCAGTTGGCAGCGGCGAACAGGGTCAGCAGCAGGTCCAGCAGCGGCCGCATCACCAAGGCCAAGGACCCGGCCAGTCCGAGGCCGAAGTGAGCGTCCAAGACCGGGGTCGCATACGCGCAGGCCCCGGCGAGCAGGAGCAGGCCTGCCAGCAACCCGTCGAGCCAGGCGCTGGGCATGACACCGTTGACGTGCTGCTTGAGCAGCCTCATCTGGCCGGCGTACAGCAGCGGGTAGGCCGCCAGTCCTACCGCTCCCAGGGTGGGGTGGTCGCGGAAGGTAGCGATGGCCAGCTCAGCTGAGGGACCTGCCGCAGAACCGGAGCTCGCCGATGATGCGGCAGCGGCGGTTATCAGCAGCAGCTGGCAGGTTCCCAACACGGTGGCACCCGCAGCGAGCAGCGCCCACGCTGAGCGGTCGGCGGGCATCGCCCGCACGCGCAACACCAGCATCGTCAGCGCGCTGAGCAGTACGACGGCGTAGACGCCCGCCCCCAGGGTCGATGACACCACCCCCCACAGCGGTGTCGCAGGGCTGCCCGCGGTCCTCGCGCCGTTACCTGCGGCACTAGCTGCTGTGCCTGCCAGGACGACATAGCCGACAACCCCGCCGAGCGCCGCGAGTCGCCAGCGCCACCGAACCAGCCAAGCGCCCGCTGGTCGGTGAGCCGTCATGACCCCCACATCGGCGTCGACTCCGCACTTCTTCAGCCGCGTGCAGACCCAACCGTCGCCGCTCCCCTGCTCAGCCCAGCCGCGAGCAGACTCCACGTCCTCGACGACGCAAGGGTGAAAGGAGACGCCGCGCGATGCCCCGCGGTGCCGCGTCTCGTCTAGGGCTCGCCATTCACCCGTCGGTACCGCGCAGCGCGCTCATCAGCACTAGGGGCTCTAACTCCTGCAGATCCAACTCGAGGCTCAACAAATCGGCAGTCGGCCCTTGAGTTGTCGGCGTCGCTGTCGATGCTGATCAAGCGCAGCACTCTCGTGCACAGCGACCGCCCGGCTGACCCGCACGCCATGCGGTCACCGATGCGCATCGCACCACCGAAAGGCCACCGTGTTCACCAGAGCCTCCCATCGTCCCGCCACCACAATTCCCGCGACACCCGCCAGGACGGTGGCCGAGGCCGAAGCCGACCTGCGCGCTGTGGTCGCCGTCGTGGCAGCCCTCTCCAGCGCCAGCGACCCCGAGACCGCCATCAACGCAGCCCTGGACGCGGTCCGCACCGAGTTCGGGTGGGCCTACGGCTCCTACTGGCGCATCCAAGGCAGCGGACCCTCAGCTGCACTGCACTTCGCCCAAGAGACCGGCGACGCGGGGGAGGAGTTCCGCCGGGTGACCTTGGCCGCCTCCTTCCGCCAGGGGGTGGGGCTGTCCGGACGGGCGTGGGCCTCCCGCGACCTGGTCTTCGTCCCCGACATCGGCCAGGTCGCCGACTGCGTGCGCGCCCCGGCCGCGCAGCGCGCCGGGGTCAAGAGCGGCATCTGCTTCCCTATCTTCGAAGACGGCCAGGTGGTCGCCACCATGGACTTCTTCACCACCTCGACGCTGACGCCCTGCGCTGGGCGCTTAGGAGCGCTGCGCTCGGTGGGGGTGCTGGTCTCCCAGGCCCTCGAGCGCACTCGCGAACAGCACCGCCAGCGGCGCGCCGCCCAGGACGTGGAAGCGGTAAACACCGTGCTGCGTGAGCTGGCCGGCGCCCAGGACGCCGACGCGGCGGTGCGCGCCGCGCTGGCGGTTATTCGAGAGGAGTTCGATTGGAACTACGGATCCTTCTGGGCCCTCAATCCCAGTAACCCGAAGCTCTCAGGTGGCGCGGGGACGCCGGTGCTGCGCTTTGACCAGGAGGTCGGCTCGGCCGGGGAGGAGTTCCGGCGCGTCACCGCCAGCGCAACCTTCGCCCGCGGGGTCGGAGTGGCCGGCCGGGCGTGGGCCAGCCGCGACCTCGTCTTCGTGGAAGACCTGTCCCAGGTCACCGACTGCGTGCGCGCACCAGCCGCCCAGCGCGCCGGAGTGAAGTCGGGGGTGTGCTTCCCAATCCTCGTGGGAGAAGAGGTCGTCGGCACGATGGACTTCTTTGCCACCCGCACCCTGACCATGTCCACCAGCCGGCGCAGCGCGCTGAAGAACACCGCGTTCCTGCTGGGGCAGGCGCTGACGCGCATCTCCGCCCAGCAGCGGCTCAGTGCCGCAGGTAGTGAGCTGGTGACGTCCATCGCGGAGGTCGAGCGCAACGTGCAGGCGGCCTCAGCGGTGGCTGAGCGCGGCCACGCGCTGACCGAGCAGGCCAACACCGAGGTCGCCGGCCTGGGCGCTTCGAGTGAGGAGATCTCCAAGGTGGTCTCCACCATCTCCGCGATCGCCGCTCAGACCAACCTGCTGGCGCTGAACGCCGCCATCGAAGCTGCCCGGGCGGGGGAGGCTGGCAAGGGGTTCGCGGTTGTGGCCAACGAGGTCAAAGAGCTCGCCGGGGGCACCGCGCGGGCGACCACGGAGGTCGATGAGCGGGTGCGGGACATCCAGGCGCAGGTGGCGGCGGTGGTCGAGCGGTTGGCGTCCATCACCGGGGTCGTCGATGACATCAACACCACGCAGACCATCATCGCCGGGGTACTAGCCCAGCAGGCCGCCACGACGAGGTCAGTCCTGACGTAGCCCCTCGTCGGCGAGGCGCTGCGGTCGTCGTCCGCGGATGCGGACGCCGGCCGTAAGCACCTGCGGGGACGGGTAGCCGGCGGGTGCTTGCCGCCCCTCTGCCGGGCGCATGCTGACCGCCTCACAACCCACCGCTCAGCGAGACGTCCTACCGAACGTTCAGGGGCGCCCGTAGCGCTGAGTCACGGTGTCGCGTTTGCCCCGCCCGGTGGTCTTGTGTTGCAACGGGGCGACGAACGAGACAGGTGCCGGGCACCTTGCCCAGTTCTTCGCTGGGAATTGCCTGGGAGCGGAGCAAGGTATCTGAGTGGTCCATGGACCCTTGCCCAGCTGGGCTCTCGACCGGCGCGGTCGACAGGGGGAGGCCGACGCCGGGGCGTTGAGGATGCGGCCGGCAGCCTGCGTTGTGGGCCCGCGCAGGGCGTCGCCGGTGGTGGTGCTGCCGGAACGAAGATCCGCCGCGCTTGAGCAGCCGCCTCGCGAGACGGTCGTTGTCGTAGGTCGGTGGATCTGACCGGCGCCACCGGTTCCCCTTCCGCCGCGGCTGCTGAGGCGCGCGAGGACACCACTGGGGAGTCGGCGTCCGCGACGGCTTCGTGCTGCTGTGACGGTCCCGGGCAAGGGTCTGGGCAAGGCCGAAGCTCTGCGCTGGAGGGCGCGCCGAGCTGACGCGGGATCGGGAGGTGCCTGGCATGACCCTTCGACACTCCGTCGTTGACCGAGGCAGGGTGAGCGCCGTCCGTCCACAGGGCCCGCTCCGACTGTCGTCATCCACAGGACAGCGCTGGCGTGCCGCTGCTGCTGACGACGATCCGGACCATCACTCGATGAGTGGCCACAGCAAGGCTGTCTGACGGTGGCGAGCATCGCGAAGAGGTCCGACGGAACCTGGCGCGCGAGGTTCCGCGACGAGCACGACAAGGAGCGCTCCCGCCACTTCCGCCGCAAGGTCGACGCCCAGCGCTGGCTGGACGAAGTCACCACCGCCGTCGTCACCGGTCAGTACGTCGATCCGACGGCCGCCCAGACGACCCTGGCCGAGTTCTACGCCGCGTGGTCCGAGCGGCAGGTGTGGGCTCCCAACACCGCTCGCGCCGTCGACATCGCCGTCAGGACCTGCACCTTCCGCGACCTTCAGCTGGGGCGGCTGCGGCGCAGCCACGTCGAGTCCTGGGTCGCCGGCATGCGCAAACAGGGCTTGGCGCCCGGCACGATCCGCACCCGCCGCAACAATGTGCGCTCGGTGCTGCGCGCCGCCGTCCTCGACCGGCACCTCGTCTCAGACCCCAGCGCCGGAGTGACGCTGCCGCGGGTGCGCCGCGCCGAAGCGGCCATGCGGCTCCCGGCCCCACAGGAGGTGGCGGCCGTGCTCGCCGCCGCGGTCGAGCCGGAGACCCGCGTCATGGTCCTGCTCGCCGCAGGCGCCGGTCTGCGCCTCGGTGAGCTCTGCGGCCTGCAGGTCGCTGACGTCGACTTCCTGCGCCGCACCGTCCGCGTGCGGCGCCAGCTCACGCGGGCGACCGGGGGAGTCCTCGTCGAGAGCCCGCCGAAGTACGGCAGCGAGCGGGACGTCCCCGTGCCTGACGCCCTGCTCGAAGCCGTCGCGCGATACGTCCAGGAACACCGTCCGGGCAACCAACCGACCCGGTGGTTGCTGACCGAGGGCGGGGGAGCGCCCCTCACCCAGAACATCGCCAGCGATCGGTGGCGCCGGGCCCGCCGCGGAGCCGGGGTCACCGGCATGCGCCTGCACGACCTCCGGCACTACTTCGCGTCGGGCCTCATCGCGGCCGGCGTCGACGTCGTCGCCGTCCAGCGAGCGCTCGGCCACCGCAGCGCCAGCGTCACCCTCAACACCTACAGCCACCTCTGGCCGAGTGCGGAGGACCGCACGCGGGCCGCGCTGGCGGGTCTGCTCGACGACCTCGCCAGTGCGGCTCCCCGCGCCGAAAATGCTGCGGACCAAGTGCGGACTAGCCGCACCTAAAAACGCCCTGACCTGCAGTGATGCGGGTCAGCCAGACTTGCGGCGGAACTCCTGGCGGGCGGTGGCGCCGCCGCGGCCGTGGAGGTTCTTGCCGCCGGCCACCTCGTCGTTCGGGTGCGTGACGCCCCGCTTGCGGTCCAGGGCCTCCTTGAACCGGCGCTTCTGCGCCTCGGCGGCGGTCTCGCCGCTGGTCTCGGCGGCGTCGGCCGGGTCGGCCGCGTCGTTCGCGTGCTCGGGCACGTCTTCCTCCTGGTGGGCGTCGGGGGCTGGACGCCCATCCTCCCGCGCCCGCTCGCGCAGGGTCACGCGGGTTTCACGAGCACCGGGGGAGCCCCCGAGCGGGCGACGGCGGCGGGGGACGGCGGACCCCCTCGCTAGGGTGGGCGACCATGCGCATCGGAGTTCTCACCGGAGGCGGCGACTGCCCCGGCCTCAACGCCGTCATCCGTGCTGCCGTGCTCAAGGGCACGGACACCTACGGGTTCGAGTTCGTGGGCTTCCGCGACGGCTGGAAGGGCCCCATCGAGGGTCTGACCACCCCGCTCGACCGCTCGGTCGTGGAGCACATCCTCCCCGTGGGCGGCACCATCCTCGGCTCGTCCCGCACCAACCCCGTGAAGATGGAGGGCGGGGTCGACGCGATCCGCGCCACCATGGAGCGCCTCGGCATCGACGCGCTGCTGGCCATCGGCGGCGAGGACACGCTCGGCGTGGCCACCCACCTGAACACGGTCGGCATCAAGGTCGTCGGCGCGCCGAAGACCATCGACAACGACCTGTCCGCCACGGACTACACCTTCGGCTTCGACACCGCGGTGCAGATCGCCGTCGACGCGTGCGACCGCCTGGCCACCACCGGCGCCAGCCACCACCGCGCGATGATCGTCGAGGTCATGGGCCGCCACGCGGGCTGGATCGCGCTGCACACCGGCATGGCCGCCTCCGCCCACGTCACCCTCCTCCCGGAGGAGGAGTACGACGCCGACGCCGTCGCGGCCACCATCGCGAAGGTCGCCGAGCGCGGCGAGGCCCCCCTGGTCGTCATCTCCGAGGGCGCCATCGCCGCCGGCGGCGACGTGACCCACACCGGCGCCGAGCTCGACGCGTTCGGCCACGTGCAGCTGAAGGGCGCCGGCGAGGCGCTCGAGCGGATCCTCAACGACAAGCTGCCCGACCTGCCCACCCGCGTCACGGTGCTCGGCCACCTCCTGCGCGGCGGCACGCCCACCGCGTACGACCGCATCCTCGGCACCCGCTCGGGCCTGTCGGCGATCACGGCGATCGCTGAGGGCAACTTCGGCACGATGGCCGCGCTGCGCGGCACCGAGGTCGTCCAGGTGCCCCTGGCCGAGGCCACGGGCGAGCTGAAGACGGTCTCCAAGGCCCGCATCGACGAGCTGGCGCACGTCTCCGGCTGACACCCCGCACCACTCGAGCGGCCTCTCGCCGCTCACCCGGAAGGGCCGTCCCGCACCCGCGGGCGGCCCTTTCGGCGCACGAGGCGGTGGGGCGCCGAGCGGTGGGCCCGTAGGCTTGCCCGCCGTGAGCACCACGACGCCGCCCGCGGCCCCCCTGCGCTCCGCGCTCGACGCCCTCGCGGCGCCCAACGGCGCCCTGGCCGACCTGCCGGCCGACCTGCCCGCGCAGCAGCAGCCCACCTGGGACGAGACCGAGCTGGCCGCCGCCGTCGCCGAGCTGTCGACGCTGCCGCCGCTGGTCTTCGCCGGCGAGTGCGACCTGCTCACCGAGCGCCTCGCCGCCGCCTCCACGGGCCGCGCCTTCGTGCTCCAGGGCGGCGACTGCGCCGAGACCTTCGCCGACGCCACGGCCGACTCGATCCGCAAGCGGATGCGCACGATCCTGCAGATGGCGGTGGTGCTCACCTACGCCGCCAGCACGCCGGTCATCAAGATCGGCCGCATGGCCGGGCAGTACGCCAAGCCCCGCTCCAGCGGCACCGAGACCCGCGACGGCGTCACGCTGCCCGCCTACCGCGGAGACGCGGTGAACGACTTCGCGTTCACCGAGGAGGCGCGCCGCAACGATCCGCAGCGGCTCGTGAAGGCGTACCACACCTCCGCCGCCACGCTGAACCTCATCCGGGCGTTCACCACCGGCGGTGAGGCCGACCTGCGCCAGGTGCACACCTGGAACAAGGGCTTCGCGAGCAAGGCCGCCAGCGCCCGCTACGAGGCCACCGCGCGCGACATCGAGCGCGCCATCTCCTTCATGGAGGCGTGCGGCGCCTACAGCCAGGAGCAGCTGGGCCGCGTGGAGTTCTACGCCAGCCACGAGGCGCTGCTGCTGCCCTACGAGCGCGCGCTCACCCGCACCGACTCGCGCACCGGCAAGCTGTACGACGTCTCCGCCCACTTCCTGTGGATCGGCGAGCGCACCCGCCAGCTCGACGGCGCGCACGTCGACCTGCTCTCCCGCGTGCAGAACCCGATCGGCGTGAAGCTCGGCCCGACGACGACGCGCGAGGAGGTGCTCGGCCTGGTCGACAAGCTCGACCCCCAGCGCCGCGCCGGCCGCCTCACCTTCGTCACGCGCATGGGCGCCGGGCGCATCCGCGAGGCGATGCCCGCGGTGGTCGAGGCCGTCAACGAGTCGGGCGCGCAGGTCGTGTGGACGTGCGACCCGATGCACGGCAACACCATCACCAGCCCGTCCGGGTACAAGACCCGCCGCTTCGACGACGTCATCGACGAGGTCCGCGGCTTCTTCGAGGTGCACTCCTCGCTGGGCACCGTCCCGGGTGGCCTGCACGTGGAGCTCACCGGCGGCGACGTCACCGAGGTCCTCGGCGGCCACCAGGCCATCGAGGACTCCGACCTCGCCACCGCCTACGAGTCGCTGTGCGACCCGCGCCTGAACCACCAGCAGTCCCTCGAGATGGCCTTCCTCGTCGCGGAGATGCTGCAGGAGCGCTCCGTCTGATGGCCTCCAGCACCACCTCGGAGGCAGCAGCGGCGAGCGGGTACGGCGCGTCGGTCCCGGGCGCCGGGCCGGGCGCGGTCCGGGTCGACCTGCGCTCGGACACCCTGACGCGGCCGACCCCGGCCATGCGCCGGGCGGTCGCCGAGGCGGAGGTCGGCGACGACGTCTACGCCGAGGACCCGACCACCAACGCCCTCGAGGCGCGGGTGGCCGGGATGCTCGGCCACGAGGCGGGGCTCTTCAGCCCGACGGGCTCCCTGGCCAACGTGCTGGGCGTCCGGCTGCTGGTGGAGCCCGGTGAGGAGCTGCTCTGCGACGCCCTCGCCCACGTGGTGCGGGCCGAGCTCGGTGCCCACGCGGTCACCTCCGGGGTGACCACCCGCACCTGGGACGCGCCGCGCGGCCTGGTCGACGGCGCGGTGGTCGACCGCATCGCCGCGATGATGTCGCCCGACGCCGGACCCCACCTGGTGTCCACCGCGGCCGTCGCCGTGGAGGACACCCACAACTTCGGCGGCGGCACCGTCCAGCCGCTCGGGCAGCTCCACGCCCTCCGGACCCTCACCGCCGACGCCGGGGTGGCCCTCCACCTCGACGGCGCCCGGCTGTGGAACGCCGCCGTCGCCCAGCGCGAGCAGCGCCCCGGCGGCTGGCAGGAGGTGCTCCGCGAGGTCGGGGGCCTGGTCGACACCGCCTCGGTGTGCCTGTCCAAGGGGCTGGGCGCCCCGGTCGGCTCCGTGCTCGTCGGCTCGGCCGAGCGGATCGCCCGCGCCCGCGTGTGGCGCAAGCGCATGGGCGCCGGCATGCGCCAGACCGGTCTGCTGGCCGCGGCGGCGCTCCACGCCCTCGACCACCACGTCGACAGGCTCGCCGACGACCACGCCCGCGCCCGCCGCATCGCCGAGGCCGCCGAGGCGGCGCGCCCCGGGTGCACCGACCCCGCGCTCGTCGACACCAACATCGTGGTGCTCGACGTCCCCGACGCCCGCGCCCTGGTGCTGGCGGCGGCGCAGCGGGGCGTCGCCCTGTCAGCGCTGGGTCCGCGCACCGCGCGGCTGGTCACCCACCTCGACGTCGACGACGCCGGTGCGGACCTGGCGGCCGAGGTGCTCTCGGAGCTCCTCGCCGGCTGAACCGGCTGGACCCTCCGGGCGGGGTCAGGGACCGACGTAGAGCGTGACCTTCGTGCCCGGGAGCACCTTGCTGTCGCCGGGCACGTCCTGGCCCTGGACGCGGTCGCCGACGATCCAGGTGCGCTGCACGACGACCTCCAGGCCGAGGCCCTCCAGCGTCCCGCGCGCGTCGTCGACGCTGCGGTCGACCAGGTTCGGCACGGTCACCATCGCCGGCCCGTCGGACACGACGACGGCGACGCGGTCACCGACGCCGAGGTTGCCCGTCGACGGCGACGACGAGATGACCTCGCCCGCGGGCACGGTGTCGTCGTTCGCGCGCTTCACCTCGCCGAGCTGCAGCTCGACGTCCTTGAGGGCCTGGGTGGCCTCGTCGAGGGTGCGGCCCTTGAGCACGGGCGCCGGGATCTGCTTGGGCCCCTGCGAGACGGTGAAGGCCACCTCGGAGCCGGCCTTCAAGGGGTTGTTGGTCGGCGTCTGCTGGGACACCACGCTGCCGACGGGCACCGTCTCCGAGTACGCCTGCCCGACCGTGCCCACCTTCAGGTCAGCCCCGGTGATGAGCTCCTCCGCCTGCGCCTGGGTCTTGCCGGTGAGGTCGGGGACCTGGATCAGCCGGACGCCCCGCGAGACGACGAGGGTGACGGTGCTGTCCTTGGCGACGCTCTCGCCGGCCGCGGGCTCCGTGCTGATGACGCCGTCCACGGCGACGGTGTCGCTGTAGTCGGGCCGGGTCTCGACCTCGAAGCCCGCGGCCTCCAGCGCCTGCTCGGCCTGGGCGGCGGTGCCGGGCGTGACCCGGGGCACCACGACCTGCGCCAGCGGCCCGTCGGTGTAGGCCCAGACAGCGCCGCCACCGAGGGCGACCAGCAGGGCCACCAGCCCGGCGAGCAGCAACAGCAGCCGGTGCGAGCGGCTGCGCCGGGGGCCGTCGTCGTCGGCCTCCTCGGCGTCGGCGGGCAGGCCCAGCGGGCTCGACGTCCGGCGCACCGCGCGGGTCTGGCTGCGGGTCTTCGGCGCCCCGGCCGCCGGGGCGAGGTCGGCCCCGGTGAACGCCGCGGTCGGCGTCGTCAGCGGGGCGGCGGGACCGGCGGCGGCCGCGTCGCGCAGCTCGCTGACCGGCAGCGCCACGATGTGCTCGCGCTCGTGCACGCGGGTGCCGTCGACGGTCACGGGCACCGTGGCCGGGTCGGGCACGACCACGGCGGGGGCGTCGAGCACGTCGTCGGGCAGGCCGTCGCGCAGGTCGCGGACCAGGTCGAGCATCACGCCGGCGTCGCGGGGGCGGCGGTCGGGCTCGCGGTCGGTGGCGCTGGCGACGAGCGCGTCGACGCCCTCCGGCACCCCGGGGCGCACCCGGGAGACCAGGGGCAGGTCCTGGCTGACGTGGCGGTACGCCACCTGCGCCGGGGCGCCGCCGGCGAAGGGCGCGCGGCCGGTGAGCAGCTCGTACAGGACGACGCCGGCGGCGTACACGTCGGCCCGCTCGTCGGAGGCGCCGTCGAGCACCAGCTCGGGGGCGAGGTAGCCGACGGTGCCGATCAGGGTGCTGGTGGCCCCGCCGGTGGCCGTGGTGGCGGCGCGCGCCAGGCCGAAGTCGGCCACGCGCAGGCGGCCGTCGTCACCGACGAGCACGTTCTCGGGCTTCACGTCGCGGTGAACCAGCCCGGCGTCGTGCGCGGCGGCGAGGCCGTCGAGCACCTCCTCGATCAGGTCGAGGGCGTCACCGAGGGTCAGGGGGGCAGCGGCGGCGACCAGGTCGCGCAGCGTGCGGCCGGGGATGTACTCCATGGCCAGGTAGACGGTGCCGTCACCGGCGCCCTGGTCGTACACGGAGACCACGCCGGGGTGGCTCAGGCGGGCCGCGGAGCGGGCCTCGCGGGTGAAGCGGGCCACGAACGACGCGTCGGCCGCGAGGTGGGCGTGCATCACCTTCAGCGCCACCGGGCGCTCCAGGCGCGTGTCGGTGGAGAGGTAGACGGTGGCCATGCCGCCGCTGGCGATCCTGTCGTGCACCAGGTAGCGGCCGTCGACGAGGCGCCCGACGAGGGGGTCCTTCACCGCTGTGGCCACACCGGCGAGTCTACGGTCGGGTCCCGGCGGGGGAGGCCCACTTCAGCAACACCTCAGGCGGTGGCAGGCTCTGGGCGTGGCTGACACGACCGATGAGCTGGACCGCCTGGCAGAGCTGGTGCCCGACGACGCGTGGCTGACGGTGCCGGACATCGTCGAGCGCCTGGACAGCGACGTGCAGAAGGTGCGCCGCATGCTCGACGAGCGGCTGCTCGTGGGCGTGCGCCGCTCGTCCACCCCGGGCGGGCCCAAGGTGCTGCAGGTGCCCGCGCGCCTGGTGGAGCCGGAGCCGCTGGTCAGCCTGCCGGGCACGCTGACGGTGCTGTTCGACGCCGGCTTCTCCGACGCCGAGGCGCTGCGCTGGCTCTTCACCCCCGACGAGGCCCTGGGCACCTCGCCCGTGGAGGCGCTGCGCGCCAACCGCATCGCCCCGGTCCGCCGCGTCGCGCAGGTGCTCGGGTACTGACCCGGGAGGCCGGAGGGGTGCGGCTGGTCAGCGGGTGGCGCCGGTGACCAGCCAGGCCCCGCCGCGCTCGCGGGGCACGAGGGTGACCAGCCGCGCCGCGGTGTAGGCGCCCGCGAACACCACCCACAGCCACACCAGGCCGGTGCGCCCCGGCGGCGCCCAGGCCAGCACCGCGAGGGCCAGCGGCGCGTAGACCGCCGCCGAGGCGATGCTCGCGCCGGCCAGGTAGCGACCGTCGCCGGCGCCGATGAGCACGCCGTCGAGCACGAAGACCCACCCCGCCAGGGGCAGGCAGCACGCCAGCACGACCGTCGCGGCGGCCAGCGCGGCGCGGACCTCCGGGTCGGGGCTGAACAGCGAGGCCACCGGGGCTGCGAGCACGACGAGCACCGCACCCATCACCGCGCCGGTCACCACCCCCCAGACCACCAGGCGGCGCACCTGCCCGCGGGCGGCGGCGGCGTCGCCGGCTCCCAGCGCCCGCCCCACCAGGGCCTGCGCGGCGATGGCGAGGGCGTCGAGGGCGAGCGCCGTCGTCGTCCACAGCACCACGGCCACCTGGTGGGCGGCGATGCCCGCGTCGCCCTGGCGGGCCGCGACGTACGTGGTGAGCAGCAGCGCCGCCCGCAGGGCCAGCGTGCGCACGAGCAGCGGCACGCCGGCGCGGGCGGAGCGGAGCACCCCGAGGCCCCGCGGGGCGAGGTCGGCCCAGCCGGCACCCGGCTGGCGACGGACCCCGCGCACGACCACCACCGCCAGCGACACCGCCATGCCCAGCTGCGTGATGGCCGTGCCCGCTGCCGACCCGGCGACGCCGAGACCGGCGCCGAACACCAGCAGCAGGTTGAGCCCGGTGTTGACGACGGCGCCGGTGACGGCGACCACGAGCGGCGTGACCGTGTCCTGCAGGCCGCGCAGCACCCCGGTCGCGGCGAGCACCACCAGCATCCCGGGCAGCCCCGGCAGGCTCCAGTGCAGGTAGTCGAGGGCGAACGGGCGGGCGGCCGCCGAGACCCCGAGGGCGTCGACCACCGGGCCGCTGACCGCCCAGGTGGCCACGGCGACCACGACCCCCAGGCCCGCGGCCAGCCACATCCCGTCGACGCCGCTGGCCAGGGCCCCGCGCAGGTCACCGGCGCCGACGCGCCGGGCCACGCTCGCGGTGGTGCCGTAGGCGAGGAAGACGAAGACGCTGACCGCCGTCGCCAGCACCGCTCCCGCGACGCCCAGGCCCGCCAGCGGCAGCACCCCGAGCCGCCCGACGATGGCGGAGTCGGCCAGGAGGAACAGCGGCTCGGCCAGCAGGGCCCCGAGCGCGGGGACCGCCAGCCGCAGGACCTCCCGGTCCGCCTCCCTCACCGTGATCATGGGATCTGCGTCCAGGACCCGCAGTGATCATGGGATCCGTGCGCGGCCGGGTGTGCGCGGATCCCATGATCACGGTCGTTCACGTGCACGGATCCCATGATCACGGTCGGGGGTCAGGCGGCGAGGGCGCGCCAGCGGGTCATCTCGCGGCGGGCCGCCCGCGCCCGGCCCAGCGCCGGCAGCGCCACCGCGAGGCGGCGCGGCAGCGGCACCGAGACCCGCTGGTCGAGGACGCGGTACCCGGCGTCCTCGACGGCTCCGAGGATGCCGCCGTACAGCTCGAAGGCGCAGCGGATCGAGTCGCGGCTGGTGGGGTGCAGCAGCGCGATGCCGGGCTCGGCTTCGCGGTACACCTCGCGGGTGCGGGCCACCTCGAACCGCAGCAGCTCCACCACCCGGCGGTCCAGCGCTCCCGACCGGCGGCCGTGCAGCAGCAGCTCCCTGTCGACGCCGTGGGCCGCGAGGTCCTCGTCGGGCAGGTAGGTGCGCCCGCGGTCGAGGTCCTCCCCGACGTCGCGGACGAAGTTGCTCATCTGGAACGCCTCGCCGAGCAGCTCGGCGCGGTGCGCCGCCTCGGCCTCGGCGCCCGGCAGCGGCTGCAGCACCGGCAGCATCTGCAGGCCGATGACGTTGGCCGAGCCGTACATGTACTGCTGCAGGTCGGCGTAGGTCGGGTAGTGGGTCGTCGTGATGTCGGCCCGCATCGAGTCGAGGAAGGCCGTCACCGTGCCCAGCGACAGGTCCCAGCGGCGCACGGTCGCGAGCATCGCCCGGCCCACCGGCTCGCTGGGGCGCTCGCGACCGTCGAGCGAGGCGAGGAACCCGTCCGACCAGGCGACCAGGGCGTCGGGGTCGGGGTCGGTGAGGGAGTCGACGAACTCGTCGGCGTAGCGGGCGAAGCCGTACAGCGCCCACACCCAGGGGCGCTTGGACGGCGGCAGCAAGGCCGTCGCCAGGAAGTACGTCTTGCCGTGCTCGGCGTGCAGCGCGCGGCACTCCAGCAGGTCGGCGCGCAGCTGCGGGTCGGTGACCCCCGCCGCGTCGAGGCTGGCGCTGCCCGCCGGCCGCCTCACCGCCACGCGCGGGAGCGGTAGGAGCGGTCGACGCCGGTGATGCGCTCGGCGGCCAGGCGGCCGCTGATCAGCACCATCGGCACCCCGACGCCGGGCTGCGTGCCCGACCCGGTGAACACGACGTTCTCACCCCAGAGGTTGCCGGGGCGGAACGGCCCGGTCTGGCCGAAGGTGTGGGAGGAGGCGAAGGGCGCGCCGTCGGCCATGCCGCGGTCCAGCCAGTCGAGCGGGGTGGTGACGTCCTCCACCTCGATGCCCTCGCCGAAGCCCGGGTAGCCGCGCCGCTCCAGGGTGGAGATGACGTGCTCGCGGTAGCGCGGGGCCACCTCGTTCCAGTCCAGGCCGTGCTTAGCACCGGCGGACAGGCTCGGGGTGGGGAACAGCACGTAGTACACGTGCCGCCCGGCCGGGGCCAGGCTCGGGTCGCTGACGGTGGGGGTCGAGACCAGCACGCTCGGGTCGCTCATGAGGCGCCCGCCGGTCAGCTCGGCGAACACCTCCTTCCACGCCCGCCCGAAGAGGATCGTGTGGTGCGCGGCGTCCTCGTAGGAGGCCCTCGAGCCCGCGAGCATGAGGTAGCACGACGGGGAGAACACCAGCGGCCGCAGGCGGCGGTGCTCCACCCCGAGCAGGTCGGAGTACGCCACCGGCAGGTCGGGGTTGAGGACGACGGCGTCGGCGGGGATGCGCTCGCCGTCGGTCGTGATGACCGCCGTGGCGCGGCTGTTGGCGTGCTCCACCGAGGCGACCGTCGTCGAGAAGCGGAACTCCACGCCGTGGGCGGCGGCCGCGGCCGCCATCGCCGACGGGACCGCGCTGACGCCGCCGCGGGCCGAGAACACCCCGGCCACGGAGTCCATGTAGGCGATGACGGCGTAGATGGCGAGCGCGTCGTAGGGCGACAGGCCCGCGTACAGCGCCTGGAAGGAGAACACCTTCTGCAGGCGCTCGTCCTTGAGGTACTGCCCGACGACCGGGGCGAGCTTGGAGAAGCCCTGGCGGCGCAGCAGGCGCAGCAGGTCGGGGCGGAGCAGGTCGAGCGGGGTGTCGATGTTCCTGTCGATGAAGGTGCGCATCTCCGCGCGGTAGAGCTCGGAGACGAACTCCACGAAGCGCAGGTAGCCCGCGGCCTCCTCGGGGCCGCAGACCCGCCGCACCTCCTCGGCCATCTGCTGGGGGTCGGCGTGGACGTCGAGGGTGGAGCCGTCGGCGTACTTGGCGCGGTACAGCGGGGTGACCGGCTCGAGGGTCAGCCAGTCGGCCATGTCCTCGCCGAGCGCGTCGAAGCAGTCGGCCACCAGGTCGGGCATGGTCAGCACCGTCGGGCCGGTGTCGAAGCGGTAGTCGCCGGCGCCGTCGGGCGCGGGGGCGGTGATGCGCCCGGCGCGGCCGCCCGGGTGCGCCTCGCGCTCCACCACGGTGACCTTGCGGCCCGCGCCGGCCAGGCGCATCGCGGCGGACAGGCCCGCGAGCCCCGCGCCGACGACGACGACGTGGTCGGTGGGGCCCACCACGCCGCGCTGGCGGCCGGGCACGAGCGCGTCGACGGTGCGGCGCACGGCCAGCCGGCGGGAGCCGGAGCCGGCCAGCGGGGACAGCAGGGAGGTCACGCGGTCATCCTCACAGCGGGGGGAGCGGGTCGCCGCCCGGGAGGGCGCGGAGGTGCTGGTCGTCACACCGGCCCCGGTGACGCCCCGGGAGGCGGGGCGGGGCCGGTGCGGGGGCTCAGGTGGTGCGGGCGGTGGCGGCGTCGACGAGGGCGTCCAGCGCGGCCCGCCCCTCGTCGGTGACGTCGGCCCCGGCCAGCGCCTCGCGGCTGCGGCGGACGCCGTCGTCGATGAGCTCCTCCACGCGGGCCAGGGCGCCCGTGTCGACGACGACGTCGCGGAGCGCGGCCACGCCGTCGGCGTCGAGGTGCGGGTCTCCGAGGTGGCGCTGCAGCAGCTCGGCCTGGGCGTGCGTCGAGCCCTGCAGCGCGTACGCCACGAGCACGGTGCGCTTGCCCTCGCGCAGGTCGTCACCGGCGGGCTTGCCGGTCTGGGCCGGGTCGCCGAAGACGCCGAGCACGTCGTCGCGGAGCTGGAAGGCCTCGCCGAGGGCGAGCCCGAAGGTGGAGTACGAGGCCGTCAGCGCGGGGGAGGCCCCGCCCAGCGCGGCGCCCACCAGCAGCGGCTGCTCCACGGAGTACTTGGCGCTCTTGAAGCAGATGACCCGGCGGGCCCGCTGCAGCAGCGCCTCGGCCTCGGCCTGCAGCGGAGCCGCCGTCGCGGCGCCCGCGCCGCCCGCGCTCACCGCGGGGGAGGCCACGCGCAGCGGTGCGGCCTGAGCCAGCATGTCGAGGTACTGGCCGCCCATGAGCTGGGTGCGCATCCGGTCGAACACGACCTCCGCGTCGCGGCGCCGGTCGCCCGGCAGGACGGCGCTGCGGAAGACCTCGTCGGACCAGGCCAGGCACAGGTCACCGGCGAGGATCGCCCCCGCGGCGCCGAACCGGTCGCCGTCGCCGTCCCACCCCTGCTCGGCGTGCAGGGCCGCGAAGAACCGGTGGGTCGCGGGCATGCCGCGCCGGGTGTCGGAGGCGTCCATCACGTCGTCGTGGATGAGCGCCGCGGCCTGGAAGAGCTCCAGGGCCGTGGCCACGCGCACCACCGACTCGGCGTCGACCGGGGCGCTCGCCGCGGCCGGGTCGCCGCCGGCGCCGCGCCAGCCCCACCAGCAGAACGCCGGGCGCAGGCGCTTGCCGCCCGCGACGAGGCGGGCGATGGCTGCGACCAGGGCGTCGCTCTCCTGGCCGACCTCGGCCAGCGCCGCGGCCTGGGCGGCGAGGACGGCGTCCAGCTCGGCCTGGACCCGGGCCCGCAGGTCGTCGGCGTCGAGGACTCGGACGGGACTCACCGGGGGAGCCTATGCGCGGAACGGCGTCCCGCCCGTCGGGTGACACCACAGAAGGACGCTCAGGCACCCGTCGGGCACCCGCCGGGCGTCCCCAGCGGTGGAAGGGGGCCCCCGCCGGGCCCACCGGGCTAGCGTGCCCGGGTGCAGGAGCCCGGTCGCACCTCCTCGGCGGAGCACGCGCGGCGCTGGTCGCAGGCCCACGGCGGGGTCCACGCGTCGCCGCTGGTGCGGTGGTGGCTCGGCGGCGTCCGCCGGGCCGCGACCCCGCTCGTGTCGGCAGGGGTGAGCCCGTCGGCGGTGACCCTGGCCGGGCTGGCGCTGTCGCTGCTGGCCCTCGTGCCCGCCGCTGCCGCCGGGGGCGCCTGGGGGTTCGCAGGGGGGCTCGTCGGGGGGCCTGCCGAGGGCCCGGCTGCGCGGTGGGCCCTGGCGGTCCCGGTGCTCCTGGGCGCCGCGGCGCTCGCCGACGGCCTCGACGGCGCCGTCGCCGTCCTCGGCGGCACGGCGAGCCGCGGGGGGGCCGTGCTCGACGCGGTCTGCGACCGCGTCTCCGACGCCGCAGGCCTGGCCGCGCTGTGGCTGCTCGGCGCCCCCGTGCTGCCGGTGCTGCTGGCGGCCGGGCTCGGCCAGGTGCACGAGTACGCCCGGGCCCGCGCGCAGGCCGAGGGGATGACGGGGCCGGGGGCCGTCACGGCCTCCGAGCGGCCCACGCGCGTGCTGGTGGCGGCCATGTTCGCCCTCGCGTGCGGGGTCCACCCGCAGGACGCCGGCACCTGGGCCGCCACCGGCGCCTGGGTGGCGGCCGCGGCCGCCCTGGTCGGCCTGGCGCAGCTGCTCGTCGCGGTGCGACGGGGCCTGTCAGGCCCCCGCTGACCCGCCGACCGGCTCCGGGGCCGGGTCGGAGGCCAGCTCGGAGGCCAGCTCGGAGGCCAGCTCGGACGCCGGGACCGCGCGGGCGTGCAGGGCGCCCACCACCAGCTCCGGCAGCAGGTGCGGCTCCACCGGTGGGGAGAAGTGGTATCCCTGCCCTGTGCTGCACCCCTGGGCGGCCAGCGCCGCGCGCTGGTGCTCGTGCTCGACGCCCTCGGCCACCGTCGCCAGGCCGAGCACGTCGGCCATCGCGACGATGGCGTCGACGAGGGAGAGGTCACCAGCGTCCGAGAGCCTGTCGACGAAGCTCTTGTCGATCTTGATGATGTCGACGGGCAGGCGGTGCAGGTAGCTCAGCGAGGAGTAGCCGGTGCCGAAGTCGTCGATGGCCAGGCGAACGCCGAGGGCCCGCAGGGCCTCGAGGACCTCCAGCGCCGCGTCGTCCTGACCCACGAAGACGCTCTCGGTGACCTCGAGAACCAGCGATGTGGGGGGCAGCCCCGACGCGCCCAGCGCCTCGACCACCGCGGAGACGAGGCCGGGGTCGTGCAGCTGGTGACCCGAGAGGTTGACGCTGAGGCGCATCTGCTCCGCCCCGGGCACCTCGGCGCGCCAGGTGGCCACCTGCCCGCAGGCCTCGCGGAGGACGAAGGCGCCGATGGCGTCGATGAGGCCGGTGGACTCCGCCAGCGGGATGAAGTCCGCCGGTACGACGACGCCGTGCTCGGGGTGGTGCCAGCGCACCAGCGCCTCGACCCCGGAGACGCCACCGGTGGCCATGTCGACCAGCGGCTGGTAGACGACGCGGAACTCCTCCTGGTCGACGGCGCGGCGCAGGTCGGCCTCCAGCTGGACCCGCTCCACGAGCGCCTCGAGCATGTGCGGGGCGAAGACTGCGACCCCGCCCTTGCGGGTCGACTTCGCCTCGTACATGGCCAGGTCCGCCGCCCGCAGGAGCTCCTCGGCGCCGTGCCCCGCCGTGCGGGTGCTGGCCAGGCCGACGCTCGTGCCGATGTGGACCTCGGTGGCCCGGACGGAGAACGGCTGGCGCACCGCCTCGCAGATGCGGCGGGCCAGGCGCTCGGCCTCGGCGAGCTCCACCCCTTCGTCGAGGAGCACCGCGAACTCGTCGCCGCCCATGCGGGCCACGGTGTCGCCCTGGCGCACGGCGGCGAGGAGCCGCTCGGCGACCAGCACCAGCAGCTCGTCGCCGGCGCCGTGGCCGAGGGTGTCGTTGACGGCCTTGAAGCCGTCGAGGTCGAGGTAGCAGACCTTGACCGGCCCGCGGGTGCCGCGGCTGCGCAGGGCGTGCTCGAGGCGGTCCTCGAAGAGGGCGCGGTTGGGCAGGCCGGTCAGGGCGTCGCTGAACGCCTGGCGGGTGAGCTGCCGCTCGAGCTCGCGCGCGGCGGTCACGTCGCGGCCGTTGACGACCAGGCCCCGCACGTCGGGGTCGGCCAGCAGGTCGGTCACCACGGCGTCCACGTCGACCCGGTGGCCGTCGGCGTGCCGCAGGGCCAGACGCAGCTCCAGCTGGCGCACGCCGGCCGCGAGCGCGGACTCGATCGCTGCGAGGGCGCGGGCCCCCTCCTCGTCGCCGTGGAGGTGCTCGGCCGCGGGACGCCCGACGGTGGAGCCGTGCGCCAGTCCGAGGAGCCGCGCCGCGCCGGGGTTGGCGTAGGCGAGGCGCTGCTCGGCGTCGACCACGAGCACCAGGTCCGAGCTGTGGGCGACCAGCGAGGCGAACCGCTGCCTGCGGTCGGCGAGGGCGCGCGTGCGCTCCTCGACCCGCTGCTCCAGGTGGTGCTGCAGGCGGGTGGTGCGGCGCAGCTCGAGGAGGGTGCGGCAGACCACCAGCAGGAGCACCGCGGTGCTGAGCCAGAAGAGCACCTGCTCTCCGGTGGTTCCCGCGCGGGCGGCGTTGGACGCCGTCACCAGCACGGTGACGCCCGCCCCGGCCAGCGCCATGACCGTCCCGCCGGACATCTCCGCGCGGGCCACGGGGCGCTGGTCGCGGTGCCGGTGCAGGAGGGCGCCGACGAGCACCGTCGTCCAGCCCAGCAGCCACAGGGCGACCGAGGCCGCGTCGGCGCTGTGCCCGTCCACGAGGAAGCTCCGGGAGGAGGTGGTGTCACCGGCGCACACGACCGCCAGGCCAGTGCAGGCCGTGCGGAGGCCCGGCTCGCGCTCGGGGCTGCGCACGAGGGCGTGGACCGCCGGGGCGGGGACGGCCACGGACAGCACCATGACCACGACGACGACCCAGGTCGCCAGCGACGGCGGTCGCTGGTCCAGCACCGGGCCGAGCACCGCCGACCAGAGCACGCTCAGCCCGGCCAGGGCGAGCAGGGTGATGTCGATCGCGTCGCGCAGCGCCCCGCCCCGCCCCGCGTCTGGTACCGGATGCTGAGGGCGGCGACGGCGCTCACCGCCAGCGCCGGCCAGGCCACGGCGCACGTCAGCGCGACGAGGCGGAGGGGCGCGAGCTGCTCGAGCGCCCCGAGCTGGCCGAGCACGGCGACGACGACCCATGCGGTGGCGGCGGGAGCGATCAGGGCCCAGAACGTCCGCTGGGGCCCCGTGCGCGAGCGGGAGTGCACGACCGCGGCGGTCGCGGCTGCGAGCGCGGCAGCCACTGGCAGCGCGGCGCTGAGGACGAGGGCGCTCATCGCGCCACCTCCGTTCCGGTGGGGCTGGTGGCCCCTGCGGGGTCCGCCGCACGAGGTCCCGGGCCGGGGGTGGCCGCGAGCGCGCCGGTGACGAGGCCTGGCAGGTCGCGGGCGTCCACGGGCGGGGAGAAGTGGTAGCCCTGCCCCGTGGTGCACCCCTGGGCCGCCAGCGCTGCGCGCTGGTGCTCGTGCTCGACGCCCTCGGCCACGGTGGTGAGGTCCAGCATGGCGGCCATGCTGAGGATGGCGTCGACGAGCGAGAGGTCGCCGTCGGCGGTGAGCCGGTCGACGAAGCTCTTGTCGATCTTGAGGATGTCGACCGGCAGGCGGTGCAGGTAGCTCAGCGAGGAGTAGCCGGTGCCGAAGTCGTCGATGGCGAGGCGGACGCCGAGGGCGCGCAGGGCGTTCAGCGTCGCCAGGGTGGTGTCGTCCTGGTCGACGAGCAGGCTCTCGGTCACCTCCAGGACCAGCGAGGTGGCCGGCATGCCGGTCTCGTCCAGCACCGCCACCACCGCCCCCACCAGGTGCGGGTCCTCCAGCTGGTGGCCGGAGAGGTTCACGCTCAGGCGCATCGTCTCCGCCCCCGGCACCTCGGCGCGCCAGGTGGCCACCTGCCCGCAGGCCTCGCGCAGCACGAACGCCCCGATGGCGTCGATCAGTCCCGTGCTCTCGGCGAGGGGGATGAACGAGGCCGGGCTGACCACGCCGCGCTCGGGGTGGTCCCAGCGCACGAGCGCCTCGACGCCCGAGACGCCGCCGTCGCCCATGTCGACCAGGGGTTGGTAGACGACCCGGAACTGGCCCTCGGCGACAACGCGGCGGAGGTCGGCCTCGAGCTGCACGCGGTGGAGCAGCTGGTCGTGCATCTGCGGGTGGTAGAGGGCGTAGCCGCCCTGGCGGGCCGCCTTGGCCTGGTACATGGCCAGGTCGGCGCTGCGCATCAGCTGCTCGGCGTCCCGGCCCGCCGTCGCGGTGCTCGCCAGCCCGATGCTGGTGGCGATGCTCACCTCGACGTCGCGGACGGTGAACGGCCGGCGCACCGCGTCGCAGACGCGCTGCGCGAGGCGCTCGGCGTCCTGCTCGCCAGAGGTCTCGTCGAGGAGCACCGCGAACTCGTCGCCGCCCATGCGGGCCACGGTGTCGCCCTGGCGCACGGCGGCGAGGAGCCGCTCGGCGACCAGCACCAGCAGCTCGTCGCCGGCGCCGTGGCCGAGGGTGTCGTTGACGGCCTTGAAGCCGTCGAGGTCGAGGTAGCACACCTGCACCTCGCTGCGGGAGCCGCGGCTGCGCAGGGCGTGCTCGAGGCGGTCCTTGAAGAGGGCGCGGTTGGGCAGCCCGGTGAGGGCGTCGCTGAACGCCTGGCGGCTCAGCTCCTCCGCGAGCCGCACGGCCTCGGTGACGTCATGGGCGTTGACGACCGTGCCCTGGACGGCGTCGTGCTCGACCAGGCCCGTGAGGGTGGTGTCGAGGGTGAGCGTCCGGCCGGTGGTGTGGCGCACGGACAGCCGCAGGTGCCGAGGGGGCCCGCCAGCGGCGACGGTGCGCAGCACCCGGGCGAGTGCAGCGGGGTCCTCGACGGTCAGGACGTCGGTGACGGGGCGGCCGACCAGCGCCTCGCCCGGGATGCCGGTGGTGCGCTCGGCGGAGGGGCTGGCGTAGGTGACGGCACCGGCGCCGTCGACGACGAGCACCAGGTCGGAACCGTGGACGACCAACGAGGCGAAGCGGCGCTCCTCGCTCGCGACCTGGCGCGTGCGCTCCGTGATCCGCGCACCCAGACCCCGGGTGAGGCGGTCACCGTCGTGCGCCAGGAGGAGGCAGCGCACCAGCAGCAGGGTCAGCACGGTCACGTGCAACCACGAGGACGCGGGGCCCGCCTGCTGGCCGCTGACCGCCGCGGGGGCGGCCGAGGCGAGGGCGAGCAGCGCGGCGGCGCACGGCAGCGCGCCCCCGCTCAGCACCGGACGGTCGTCCACCGCTGCCGCGCCGTCCCGGCCCGGGCGGTGTCCCGCTGCCGCAGCCATCAGCGCCATGGACGTGAGCCAGGCCCAGGCCGTCACGTCGTCCCAGCGAGGGTCGCCGCGCAGGACGGTGACGGCGGCCCCGACGTCACCGAGGACCAGGGTGGCGGCGGCGGCGCAGACCGTGACGAGGCGGGGGTCCCGCCCGCGCGTGCGGACGCCGGTGTGGATCGCGACGGCCGCCACGAGGAGCTCCGCGGTGACGGCCACCACGGCGGGTGCCGAGGCGTGCACGCCGCTGGTGGCCGCGGAGGGGGAGAGGGACAGGTGCCACACCACCGAGCAGCCGACGGCCGTCAGCAGCGCGCTGTCGAGGGCGTCGCGCAGGACGCCCGAGGTGGTGTTCGACCTCGACAGGAGCAGGGCGAAGGCGGCGGTCCCCGTGGCGACCGTCGTGACGAGGAGCACCCAGCCCAGCCGAGACGCACCATCGCTGACGACCAGCTCGGCCGACCAGCTGCGCCAGTCGATCAGCACGGCGTTGGTGCCCCAGGTCAGCACACCCGCGCAGATCAGCGCCCACGCCCACCGGTCGGCGCCGGTGCGCCACCGCAGGCTCAGGAGTCCTGCGCCCACGGCGCACGCGACGGCGACCGGAAGCCCGACCGCGACGACCGCGTCGGCAGCAGGCGTGCCGCGGGACAGCGTCCAGGCCGCTGTCCACGTCAGGACGAGGGCAGCGGCGACGAGGAGCGCGACGTGGTCGCGGACCCTCCGCACCGCAGTGGTCTTCAGCACGAGGTCGTATCGATGATCACGGGGGCCGACTTGAGGACGCTTCCTGGTGATCACCCGAGAGCGGGGCGCACGGTGTCGCCGATCTCGCCTTCTGAGACGGTGTTCCGGTATGTGGGACAAGACGGGCATGCTGGCTCCATGAGCGCCTACACGCACGGCCACGCGGAACCGGTCCTGGCCTCCCACCGCTGGCGCACCGCGGAGAACTCCTGCGGGTACCTGCTGCCGGAGCTGCGGGCGGGGCTCGACCTGTTGGACCTCGGGTGCGGCCCGGGCACCATCACCGCCGACCTGGCGCAGCGCGTCGCTCCGGGGCGCGTCGTCGGGCTCGACGCCGCCGCCGCGGTGCTCGGTGAGGCGGCGTCGCTGGCCGCGGCGCGCGGGGTGGACGTCGAGTGGGTGGTCGGTGACGCGCTGGCCCTGCCCTACGGCGACGCCTCCTTCGACGTCGTCCACGCCCACCAGGTGCTGCAGCACGTGGCCGACCCCGTCGCCGTGCTGCGCGAGGCGGCGCGCGTGCTGCGACCCGGCGGGCTGCTGGCCGTCCGCGACGTCGACTACGCCGCCACCACCTGGTACCCGCCGGACGCCGGGCTCGACGCGTGGCTGGAGCTGTACGGGACGGTCGCGCGCGGCAACGGCGGTGAGCCGGACGCCGGGCGCCGCCTGCTGGCGTGGGCCCGCGCCGCGGGCCTGGGCGGCGGCGGCACGAGCGGTGCGGGCGGTGGGATCAGCTCCAGCGCGTCGGCGTGGTGCTACGCCTCACCGGCGGAGCGGGAGTGGTGGGGCACCTCGTGGGCCGGTCGCGCGACGGCCTCCGCCTTCGCGGATCACGCCCTGGCCAGCGGCGCGGCGAGCGCTGAGCAGCTGGACGGCGTCGCCGCCGCGTGGCGGCGCTGGGCGGCGTCGGAGGACGGGTGGATCGCGCTGCTCCACGGCGAGCTGCTGGTCCGGATGCCCTGAGCCGCTGCTCGACCCGCCGGCCCGGCGGTGCCCTGCGGGGTCGGGTCGGCGGGCCGGGCCAGCGGGGTCGGTCAGCGGGTCCAGGCGGTGGCGTCCGCGGCGTGCTGGAACGCCTCCGCCGGGGTGGTGTCGGGGTGGGCGTCAGCGCGCACCAGCTCGCGGGCGGGCAGCGGTCCGCCGGGGCGCAGGGCGCGCTCGAGCCAGGAGGCGGCGACGACCACGGTGGCCCCCAGGCCGACCACGCCGGCGACGTTCAGCAGAGCGGTGGTGTCCACGACGGACCTCTTCTCGGTGGGCGGCCCGGACGGTCGCTGTGCCGCGGAGATCGACACCGGCGGACCCGCGCTGCAGCGCCGCGCGGGTGGTCCACCTGGACGGCCGTCGCCCGGCGGGAGACCTCAGGCGGCGCCGACGAGACCGGCCGCGATCGCCGCCGACGCCAGCACGAGGGGGATCCCCCCGCCGGGGTGGCTCGAGCCGCCCACCAGCAGCAGCCCGGGCACGGGGGAGCGGTTGGCAGGGCGCAGGAACGCGGCGCGCGCCCCGTTGCTCGAGGAGCCGTAGATGGACCCGCCGAGGCTGCCGGTGGCCGCCTCGAGGTCGGCCGGCGTGCGCACCTCGCGGTGCAGCACCCGCCCGCGGACGTCGAGGCCGCGGCGCGCCATGACGTCGAGCACGTGGTCGGCGTAGGCGTCCGCGAGGCCGGGCGCGCTCCAGTCGACACCGGCGCGGGGGTCGTGGGGGGCGTGCCGCGGGGCGTTGACCAGCACGAACCAGGCCTCGGCGTCGTCGTGCGGCCGCAGCGCCGGGTCGTCGGGGGCGCTGACGTAGACGGCCGGGTCCGGGACGGCGCTGGGACGCCCGCGGCGTCGTCCTGCACCGAAGACGGCGTCGAACTCGTCGTCGTACCCGCCGCGGGCCAGGTCCGGGAACAGCACGGTGTGGTGCGCGAGGTCCGGCGTGCGGCCCTGCAGCGCGAGGAGCAGCACCACGCCGCTCAGCGACGGCGTGGTCGCGGCCAGGGCCGCTCGCGCGCCGCGGGTCCGCGCCGCCGACGCGCGGGGGAGCAGGGGGCGGTGTCCGGGCGGGGTGCGCACGCCGTACAGCGCCGCGGCGTCGGCGTTGGCCACGACGACGTCGGCGGGCAGGCGGCGCCCGTCGGCGAGCCGCACGCCGGCGGCCCGGCCCCCTTCCAGGAGGACCTCGTCCACCCGCGCCCCCGTGAGCAGCCGCGCCCCGCGCTGGCGGGCCCGGTCGGCGACGGCGTCGACCACGCGCCGCAGGCCCCCCGGGGTGTACCAGGAGCCCCCGGTCAGCTCCAGGTGCAGCACCGAGGCCAGGGCCGCGGGCGCGCGGCGCGGGTCGGAGCCGGTGTAGGTGGCCATCCTGTCGACCAGCGCGACGTGGCGGGGGTCGTCGAGGTGGGCCTCGGCCAGGGCGCGCAGCGAGGTGCCGGGGGCGATGGTCGCGACGTCGCGCAGCCCCCCGCGGCGCGCGGCCAGGCCCGCGAGCGTGCGCGGGCCGTCGAGCGGCGAGCTGAGGAAGGGGCCCTCGGTGACGTCCCAGATGCGGCGCGCGCGGTCCAGGAGGCGCCGCCAGCCGGGGCCGAGGTCGTCGGACAGGTGCAGGCGGGAGCCGTCGGTGAAGCGGTGGTCGGTGGGGCCGACGGGGCGCAGCTCGAGGCTGCGCTCGAGGGGGGCACCGGTCGCGGCGAACAGGCGGCGGAGCTGGTCGGGCCAGGTCAGCAGGCTCGGGCCGGTGTCGTAGGCGAAGCCCTCGTGCTCGAACCAGCCGAGCTTGCCGCCGACGGTCTCCGCCTGCTCGCAGACGGTGACGTCGTGCCCGAGGGCGGCCAGGCGCGCGGCCGCCGCGAGCCCGCCCAGGCCCGCACCCACGACGACGACCCGGGCCACGCACGCCACGGTAGGCGGCCCCCACCTGAGTGGCACGGGGTGGCCCTGCGCCAGTAGGAGTGGCACGGGGTGGCCCTGCACCATTCCCGGAGTGGTGCAGATCCCCCCAGGGGCGGCCCGGGGCCCCGGTGGAGCGGCTCGGGCACCGCGACGGCGGAGTCCAGGGCCAGACCGGGGCCCGTCCTGACCCTGGACTCCGCCGTCGCGGGTCGGGTGGGCGCGCCAGGAGCCGTCAGGGCAGGGAGCGGCCCTTCCACGCCAGGCCGCCGGCGCGCCGCAGCCGCCACGAGCGCACGACCAGCGAGCCCAGGACGACGACGGACGCCGGGTGCCCCAGCGCGTCGGGCCAGGCCCGGCCGCCGGTGCGCCGGGCCGCCACCACGCGGGAGGCCACCGCCGCGGCCCACCCCAGCAGCCCCGCGCGGGAGCCGCCCAGGGCCGCCAGCGGCGGGACCACGAACGCCAGGAGCAGACCCGCCACCAGCCCCGCGGCCGCGGCCGGCGAGCCGGTGGCCGACCACAGCGACTTCGCGTACCCGTCGCGCAGCGCGGGCCAGCCGTCGTACATCCGGCAGGTGGCCAGGTGCGTCCCGTCGGCCACGCCGCCGCGACCCCCCGCGGCCTTGACGGCCCGGACCAGCGCGACGTCGTCCAGCACCTCGGCCCGCACCGCCGCGAACCCGCCGGCCCGTCGCAGCGCCGCGGCGTCGAGGGCCATCAGCTGCCCGTTCGCCGCGGACAGCGACGGCCGCGGGGAGCGCTCGGCCAGGCGCAGCGGCAGCGTGGCGAGCCAGCTCCACTGCAGCAGCGGCTGGACCAGCCGCTCCGCCACCGTCAGCGCCACCTGCCGCGGGTAGGGGCTGACCAGGTCGAGTCCGTGGCGGCGCAGCAGGTCGACGGAGGCCGCCAGGGCGTGCGGGGCCAGCCGCACGTCGGCGTCCAGGCACACCAGCACCGGTCCCCTCGCCGCGGCCGCGAGCTGGTGCAGGGCGTGCGGCTTGCCGAGCCAGCCGGGTGGCAGGGGCCCGCCGGCGAGGAGCCGCACCCGCACGTCGTCGTCGGCCACCTCCCGCACCTCGGCGGCCGTGCCGTCGGTGGAGCCGTCGTCGAGGACGAGCACCTCCAGGTCCGGCACCCCGGTGCTCGCGAGCACCGCCCGCAGGCACGGGCCGACCTGACCGGCCTCGTCGCGCACGGGCAGCAGCACGCTGACCCGCTCGGCCACCGCCGGGGGAGCGGCCAGCGGCCGCCGCAGCAGCGCGGCGTTCACCGCGGTGTGACCGGCGACGACGACGGCGGCCGCGCTCCCCGCCCGCACCACCCAGCGCCGAGCGGCGCTCGTCGGGCTGCTCGTCGGGCTGCTCGCAGGGCTGCTCACGGCCGCGGCGGCCGCAGCACCCGGAGCAGCGCCGGCGCCGCGACCACGCCCATCACCACGAACACCCACAGCCCCGCCCACGGGCGGCCGAAGAAGGCCACGCCGGCCAGCGCCGAGCCGAGCCAGGTCCACCCCAGCAGCAGCGCCGGGGCGCCGGCGCCCACGGCGGCGCTCGCGGGGACCCCCGGACGGACCCCGCGGGGCACGGCCGCGTGCAGCAGCGCCTGGATCACCAGCGCCACCAGCACCCACCCGCGTAGTTGGTCAGGGGGATGCCGGGGATCCCGGGCAGCGCGGGAGCGGGGTCCGCCCAGGCCCAGTGCCCGGCCTCGACCATCTGCGGGTCGAGGGAGAGGTCCCACGCGGCCAGCGCCCACGCGCCCAGCGGCACCGCCACCCACGCCGGCACGGGCCCGAAGCGGGCGCGCAGCAGGTCGACGACGGCGCGGCCCGCCAGCAGCGTCGGCCAGGCCATCATCAGCCAGGCGGCGGGCACCACGGCGGGCACGCCGAGCACCTGCGGGCCGAGAGTCCCGGCGTAGGCGTACTCCCCGAACGGGAAGCCGGTGCTCACGCCGACGGCCTCGGCGACCAGGCCGACGCCCCCGGCGCCGACCAGCAGCGCGACGACGGCGCGCACGCCGTGGGTGGCCCCCGCGCTGACCAGCGACGCCGCGGCGAAGAGCAGCACCGACGCGAGCGTGGCGGTCGTCAGCGCCCGTCCGGACAGCAGCGGGTAGGTGACCTGCACGAGCACCGCGGCGGAGGCCAGGGCGAGGGCCGCCAGCCGGCCCGCGGCGGCGGCGCTGCCGGCGCGGGAGCCCGCGACGGTGGCGGGGGTGCTCACGGCGCGGTCCCCCGGTAGGTGCCGGCCAGGTCGCGGACGGCGAACCGGGCGAAGAGCTCCTCGGCGTACCAGCCCTCGCGGGCGGTCCGCTCGACGACGTCGCGGTGGGCGGCGCGGCGGTGGGCGAAGTCGCGCAGGGAGGCGGCGTCGTCCCAGAGGCTGAAGGTGCCCTGCAGGCCGACCGGCGCCTCGCCGATGCCGACCGCCAGCCGCATCCCGGGCACCTGCTGCAGGTCGGTGGAGACCGGGGGCACCGCGCGCCAGAAGGCCCTGCCCCGGCCGAGGCGGATGCGCGCCCGGGTGATGCTCGCGACGGGACCGCTCGCGCTCGCGCTGGCGCGGCGCGGCTCGGGCTCGCCGAAGGGGGCCCGGCCCGACCAGCGGCCGCGCGCGGCCACCGGCACCATCTCGACGCGCAGCCGCTCGTGGGCCAGGCGGTCCCACGCCGCCACGGCGGGGGAGCGCTCGAACGCCGCGGCGTCGGCGGGGTCGTCCCAGGTGGTGAGGACCGCCCAGTGCCCCGGGTCGGCGTCGCGGGGGGTGAAGGTGCGCCCGTCGCCGGTGCCCAGCAGCTTCCAGAAGCGGGCGGGGCTCGTGCGCAGGTTGCGGCGGTCCAGCGCCATCCGCGCGACGGCGAGCGGGACCGCGCAACGGGCCACGCCCCACACGTGGAGCACGACGACGGCGGGGACGGGCTCGGGCGCGGACCCGGAGGGGGCGGCCGGGACGGCGGGAGCGGTGTCGGCCACGCCAGCACGGTAACCGGCGGGCGCCCGCCACCGCCCGGCGCGCCCGGGCCGCTCCTGGGCCGCCCCCGGGCCGCCCCCCTGACCGACCACGGCCGGACACCCGGACGTCACCGCAGGTGGGAGGGCGTTGTCAGTGGTGGGTGGCAGCGTCCTCGCCATGAGCAGCGGGTTGACGGCGGGAGTGGTGGACGGTTCACTGCTCCTGTCGAACACGCGTTCGACAGAGGTGGCCGCGGTCACCGGGGAGGGGAAGCCCCGGGGCCGCGCCGCCGCCACTCCCGGAGGAGGAGACGTGGGGCGGGTCGTCGACGAGGTGGTGCACGTCAAGGTGGGGGCCGCGGGGGCGCCGGAGGCGTTCGTCCGGCGCGGCCAGCTGTACGTGGTCCGCGAGGTGCTGGCCAGCTGGAGCGCCCGCCTGCCGTGGTGGCAGGGGGTCGCGGCACGGGCCCTGCGCGGAGACGCCGTCGAGGTCTCGGGCTCCAGCGCCCTGGCGCCCCGCCCCCGGGCCGGCGACGACGCCCGCCGCGGGCCCGCGGCCGACGAGCAGGTCTGGCGCGTGGTCGCCAGCCGGGGCTTCGCCGCGGAGCCCGGCACGTTCGAGCTGGCGGTCTCACCGGGGGCCCCGGAGCCCGCCGGGGGTGGCGAGGGTGCCTGGCGCCTCGTCCGGGTGGTCGACTGACGTGGCCACCTCTCGCACCGCCCCCCGCACCGCCGGACCGGCCGTCCTGCCCGCCCCGTGCCGCAGGCCGCCCTCGAGCTGGTCGGGCGGGCCTGCACGGGCCTCGTCGAGGCCTCCGCCGCGAGCGACCCGTCGGAGCGGTTCGTGCTCGCCCACCTCGCCGCGCTGCGCGCCGGCGCCGCCGTCGTGGCCACCCGCGAGGTGCCCCGCGCCCGGCGCCGCGGCCCGGTGAGCGTGTGGGACGCGCTGCTCGCCCTCGCCCCCGAGCTGGAGGGGTGGGTGCGGGTCTTCGCCAGCGCTGCGGAGCGCCGCGCCGCCGTCGAGGCCGGGCGCGGTGCCCCCGTGGGGGCCCGCGAGGCCGACGAGCACCTCGACCGCGCCGAGGTGTTCGCCTCCGTCGTCGCCGACCTCCTCGGGGCGCGCCCGCCGGCCCGCGTCCTGCCGCTCGCCGCCTCCTGAGGGTCGTCCGCCCGCCGGTTGCTCCGGGCGGGTGAGTCCGCCCCCCTCCCTCGCTACCTCCGCGGCGGGGCGGTAGCGTCGGCAGCAGTCGAACACCAGTTCGACCGGGTGACCTCCCCCACCCGCCGGACCCGGGTGCCTCCGGGTGGCAGGAGGGGGCGGCGCTGTGAGCGACCCGTCATCGGTCAGGGCGTTCACGCACCTGCACGTGGCCTCGGGGTGGTCGCTGCAGCACGGCACCGACACCCCCGCGGCCCTGGTCGACAGGGCCGCCGCCGACGGCCAGCGCGCCCTCGCCCTCACCGACCGCGACGGGCTGCGGGGCGCGGTCAAGCACGTCGTCGCCTGCGCGCAGGCGGGGCTGGTGCCCGTCCTCGGGATGGACCTCGCCGTCGAGCTCCCCGGTGCTGGCGGCCGGGGTGCCAGCAGAGCCCGGACCCCGGTCCGCGGGGGAGCGGAGGTCGACGCCCGGCTGCCCCGCGTCGTCGTCCTGGCCCACGGCAGCACCGCGGCCCGGTCCGCGGGCTGGGCGCCGGAGCCGGGCGAGGAGGCCCCGCCGCCCGGCGCCGGCTGGTCGCGGCTGTGCCGGCTGTCCACCGCGGCGCACACCCGCGGGGAGGCCCCCGGCTCGCCCACCGCCGTCGGCGGCCGGCGCGGCACCCCCGTCGCCACCCTCGAGGAGGTCGCCGAGCACGCCGTCGACCCGGCCACCGGCGCCCCGGCGCTCACCGTGCTGCTCGGGCCCGACAGCGACGTCGGCCGCGCGCTGCTGGCCCGCCGCCCCGACACCGCCCGCGCGCTGCTGGCCCGCTGGTACTCCGCGCTGCCCCTGGGCTGCCTGGCCGTCGAGGTGGTCTGCCACCTCGGGCCGGAGGGCACCCCGGGCAGCCTCGGGCACGCCGCCCGCACCCTGGCGTTGGCCCGGGAGGCCGGCGTCCCCGCCGTGCTCACCAACGCCGTGCGCCACGCCGGGCCCGAGGGCGCCGCGGTCGCCGACGTCCTCGACGCCGCCCGCCGCCTGGTGCCGCTCGGCCACCGCCACCTCGACAGGACCACCGGCCACGGCTGGCTCAAGCCCGCCGCAGCGATGCGCGACCTCGCCGAGCGGGTCGCCGCCGCCGCCGGCGCCCCCCGGGCCCACGAGGCCGGCGGCGCCGCCGAGCTGCTGGCGGCCACCGAGCGCCTCGCCGCCCGCTGCCACCTCGACCCCCGCGCCGACCTCGGCGTCGGCGCCGTGCACCTGCCCGAGCCGTGGCTGGTGGCCGGCCCCGCCGTCCGCACCGTCGCCGACGCCGGCGCGGTGCTGCGCGCCCGCTGCGAGGGCGCCGTCCACACCCGCTACCCCGGTGCGTCGCTGGCGCACCTGCAGCGCGTGCGGCAGCGGATGGACGAGGAGCTGGCCACCATCGACGCCCTGGGCTTCCCCACCTACTTCCTCACCGTCGCCGAGGTCTGCGACCTGACCCGCCGCCTCGGGGTGCGCGTGGCCGCCCGCGGCTCCGGCGCCGGCAGCCTGGTCAACCACCTGATCGGCATCTCCGGCGTCGAGCCGCTCGCCCACGGGCTGCTCATGGAGCGCTTCCTCACCACCGCCCGCGTGGAGCTGCCCGACATCGACGTCGACGTCGAGTCGGCTCGCCGCACCGAGGTGTACGACGCCGTGCTGGAGCGCTTCGGCGCCGACCGCGTCGCCGCCGTCTCCATGACCGACACCTACCGGGTGCGCCACGCCGTCCGCGACGTCGGCGCCGCCCTCGGCATGCCGCCCGGCGAGGTCGACGCCATCGCCAAGGCGTTCCCGCACCTGCGCGCCCGCGACGTGCGCCACGCCCTGCGCGACCTGCCCGAGCTGCGCGCCTCCGGCCTGGCCGACGCCCGCCTCGACCTGCTCTACGACCTGGTCGAGGGCCTCGACGGCCTGCCCCGCCACACCGCGCTGCACCCGTGCGGGGTGCTCCTGTCCGACGCGACCCTGCTCGACCGCACGCCGGTGCAGCCCAGCGCCACGAGCTTCCCCATGAGCTCCTTCGACAAGGACGACGTCGAGGTGATGGGCCTGCTCAAGCTCGACGTGCTCGGCATCCGGATGCAGTCGGCGTTCGCGCACGCCGCCCGCGAGGTGGAGCGCACCACCGGGGAGCGCGTCGACCTCGACGCCCTGCCCCTCGACGACGAGGACGCCTTCCGCCTGGTCCGCTCCACCCGCACCCTGGGCTGCTTCCAGATCGAGTCGCCCGGTCAGCGCGAGCTGGTGGGCAAGTTCGCCCCGCAGGACTTCGCCGACCTCGTCATCGACATCTCCCTGTTCCGGCCCGGGCCGGTGAAGTCCGACATGGTCACCCCGTTCCTGCGCGCCCGGCAGGGCTGGGCCGCCCCCGACCTGCTGCACCCGCGGCTGCGCACCGCGCTCGAGGAGACGTGCGGCGTCGTCGTCTTCCACGAGCAGGTGCTGAAGATCGTCGCCGAGACCGCCGGGGTGAGCCTCACCCAGGCCGACGAGGTGCGCCGCGCCCTGGGCACCCGCGACGGACAGGCCGAGGTCGCCGCGTGGTGGCGCCCGCAGGCGCTGGCCGCGGGGTTCGCCCCCGCCGACGTCGACAGGATCTGGGACGTCCTCGCCGCGTTCGCCTCGTTCGGGTTCTGCAAGGCCCACGCCGCGGCGTTCGCGCTGCCCACGTACCAGTCGGCGTGGTTCAAGGCCCACTGGCCCGCGCACTTCCTGGCCGGGGTGCTCACCCACGACCCGGGCATGTACCCCAAGCGCCTGATCCTCGACGACGCCCGCACCCTGGGCATCGCCGTCCTGCCGCTCGACGTCAACGCCTCGACGGGGGAGTACCGCGTCGAGGCCGTCGACCGGGCTGACGGGTGGGTCGGTGCTGCGGGCGGGGCGACGGCGCCCGCGGCGCGGCGGGCGGTGGGCGCCGTGCACTCCCGGGTGCCCGACCCCGCCTACCGGGTCGACGCCGCCGTGCCCGACGGCAGCGCCTGGGGCATCCGCCTGTCGCTGGCCGAGGTGAAGGGCATCAGCGACGCCGAGGTCGCCCGCGTCGTGGCCGGTCAGCCGTACCACTCCCTGGCCGACCTGTGGCACCGCGCGCGGCCCTCCCGCCCGGTGCTGGAGCGGCTCGTGCTCACCGGCGCCCTCGACGAGACCTGCGGCCTCGGAGCGGGCGGGGTGGTCAGCGGCCCTGCGCGGCGCGGTGCCCTCACCCGCCGCGACCTGCTGCTGCAGGTCGCCGACCTCGACCGCCACACCCGGGCCCTGGAGCGCGGCGTCCCCCGGTCGGCGCGCCGCCCCTCCGCGCCCCCCTCCCGCCGTGATCATGGGAGTCCGCCACCCCCGCCCGAGGTCCAGCTCGCCCTCGACCTCGGCGACGCCCCGAACGAGGTCGAGCCGTCGGGCCTGCCCGAGATGACCGCCGCGGAGCGGGTGCGCACCGAGCTGGAGGTCCTGGGGCTCGACGCCAGCCAGCACGTCATCACCGCCTACGCGCCGATGCTCGACGCGCTCGGCGTCGTCAGGTCCGCCGACCTGCGCATCCGGAGGGCGCCCTCGGAGGTGCTGGTGGCGGGCGTGAAGGTGGCCACCCAGACCCCGCCCATCAGGTCCGGGCGGCGCGTCGTCTTCCTCACCCTCGACGACTCCACCGGACCCGTCGACGCCACCTTCTTCGAGGACGCCCAGGGCCCGTACGCCTCCACCGTGTTCGGCTCGTGGCTGCTGGTGGTGCGGGGCGAGCTGCGGCGCACCGGTCCGCGCGGGGTGTCGCTGCGGGCCACCGGCGCGTGGGCGGTGCCGGCGCTGTGGCGGGTCTGGTCCGAGCACGGCGTCGAGGGCGTGCACCGCGTCATGGGCTGGTCAGCCCGCTGCTGGCTACGGGGCCAGCGCCGTGGCGGGAGCTGCCGCGTCGCGGTCGAGCCGACCCGTCATGGCCCCTCCGCCCGTCGGCGTGGTCGGGCAGGGCCGCGACGACGGCGCCGTGCCCGGCATCGACGCCGGGCGCTCCGGCCCCGGACAGCGCGACGAGCGCTCCGCGGGGGCGGCGTCGCGGGAGGCGGCGGCTCAGGAGGCCGCCCACACCGCGGCGGCCTCCGCGGGCCTGCCGGTCGGGGACCGGCCCGAGCTGCCCGGCCGCTCCGGCGGCATGGGCGGTGGCTCGCCGCGGCGGGTGTTCGTGCACGCCAGCGGGTTCATGCTCTCGCCGTACGCCGACATCGCCCCGCCGGGCGGCGACACCCGCAACACCCGGACTCCGCCGCGGGCGCCGCCGCCGGTGCCGCCGAGGAGTCCGAGCGGGAGCTGGAGCGCTCCGCCGACGACGCCCTCGGCGACCTCCTCGACGCCGAGCGCTCCGCGGGCGCCTCCGGCCGCGGGGCTCCCCGCAAGTTGTGGCACTCCAGCTCCGGGAGCGCCGGGTGGTGACCCCCTCCCTCCCCGCAGCCGAGCGCCTCGTTGCGGTTCCCGGGGGGTCCAGAACCGCAGCCGAGCGCCTGGTTGCGGTTCCCGTGGGGTCCAGAACCGCAGCCGAGCGCCTGGTTGCGGTTCGGGGAGTCGGGGGTGGGGGCTCGTGAGCCGCAGCCAGCTCGCGCGGGCCGACCTCGACCCCGCGGTCGCCGCCTCCGTCGCCGGCCTGCGCTCGCACACCCCCGGCGACGCGAGCGCCGGCTGCACCGTCCTCCACGTCGACATGGACGCCTTCTACGCCTCCGTCTCCCTGCTCGACCGCCCCGACCTGCGCGGCAAGCCGGTGGTCGTCGGCGGCGGGTCCAGCCGCGGCGTCGTCCTGTCGGCGACGTACGAGGCCCGCCGCTCCGGCGTCCACTCCGCCATGCCCATGGCCCGGGCCCGGCGGCTCTGCCCCGACGCCGTCGTCCTGCCCCCCGACCCCGACCGCTACGCCGAGGTCTCGGCCGCCGTCGTCGCCCTGTTCACCTCGGTGACGCCGGTGGTCGAGCAGCTCGGCATGGACGAGGCCTTCCTCGACGTCGCCGGAGCCGTCCGCCGCTCCGGCTCCCCGCTGCAGATCGCCACCGACCTGCGCGACAGGGTCGCCGACGAGCAGGGCGTCACCTGCTCGGTCGGGCTGGCGACGACGAAGTCCGTGGCCAAGCTCGCCTCCGGCCGCGCCAAGCCCGACGGCACCCTCGTGGTGCCCGCCCGGGAGGTCGTGGCGTTCCTGCACCCGCTTCCGGTCAGCGCGCTGTGGGGCGTGGGGGAGCGCACCGAGGAGGCGCTGGTCCGCCTGGGCCTGCGCACCGTCGGCCAGGTGGCGCACACCCCCGTCGCCGCGCTGCGCCGGGCCCTCGGCGACGCGCTCGGCACCTCCCTGCACGACCTGGCCTGGGGTCGCGACCCCCGCCCCGTCGTCACCAGCACCGCCGTCGCCGAGCGCAGCACCGGGGCCCAGGAGACCTTCGCCGTCGACGTCGACGACCCCGACGTGGTGCTGCGCGAGGTGCTGCGCATGTCCGAGCGGGTCGGCCGGCACCTGCGCCGCGACGGCAGCGTCGGGCGCACCGTCGTCCTGGTGGTCCGCTTCGCCGACTTCACCACCGTCACGCGCTCGCGGACCCTGCGGGAGGCCACCGACTCCGGGCGCGAGGTCCATGCCGCGGCGACGGCGCTGTGGACGGCGATGGGGCTGCAGCGGGCGCGGATCCGGATGGTGGGGGTGCGCGTCGAGGGTCTCGTGGACGCCGAGCGGGTGCCCCGGCAGCTGCGGCTGGACGAGCCGGAGCGGGGCTGGCGCGAGGCGACGGCCGCCGTCGACGCGGCTGGGCGGCGGTTCGGCAGCGGGGTGGTGGGACCCGCCTCGCTGCTGCTCCCGCGCCCCGGGTCGCGGCGCGGGCCGTGATGCAGCGCACACCCGGACGAAGTGGTGCGGATGGGACTGAAGGTGCAGGTGAGGCGCTTTCTCGTGCTCGGGGCGCCCCCGTGGCGCCACGTGGTGGACCGGCTTTCCCCACCCCGTGACGGGACCTATCCTGGGTCTTTCACCGGGGTTGACCGCAGGAGGTCGCAGTGCCGCTGTCCGAGCACGAGCAGCGTCTGCTGGAGCAGATGGAACAGCAGCTGCTGTCTGACGACCCCCGCTTCGCCTCGACCATGCGGGGGCCGCGCCGACCCGGTGGCGGGCGGCGGAACCTCGTCGTCGGCGCCTGCATCGCCGCGGCCGGTCTGGCGATGCTCGTCTCCGCGGTGACGCTCGTCCCGCCGACGCAGCGCTCGTGGGCCATCGCGCTCGGCGTGCTGGCCTTCCTCGTCATGCTGGGCGGCATCCTCTTCGCGGTCTCCGGCGGCGGGTCGTCGGGCGAGGCCGTCCAGGGCGGTCACCAGGGGAGCCCCGGGCAGGGCGGCCCCACCGGTGTGGTCCGGCCCGACGGGCGCACCGCCCCGCGGTCGGCGGCCAAGCCCCGCCGTTCCGGCGGCACCTTCATGCAGCGCCTCGAGCAGCGGTGGGACCGCCGCCGCGACGACCGCTGGAGCTGAGCCCCCACCCACCCCGCACCTCACGACCGAGGGCCCGCACGCCGAGCGTGCGGGCCCTCCGTCGTCTGGGCTCCCGCGCAGGTGGGCCCCCGGGGGATGTGGCGCTCAGGTGCTTGATCGTGGCGGGGAAGGCCTTGCCACGGGGTGACCTCGGGCCTGTGCCCGTGGCCCCGTCGCTGCCCGGGTGGCCCCGTCCGGGAGCGCGATGGGGCCACCTCGGCCCGGGCTCCACGCGCTCGACAGCCGGGCGTCGTGGCGCTCAGGCGCGTGATCGTCGCGGGGGAGGGGGGAGGGGGTCAGCGGCGGCGCAGGAGCGTGGACGCCCAGCGGCGCAGGTGCGCCACCCCGGAGGGCGGCAGGGCGCGCCAGCGCCACGTCGCCGAGCGGGGCCGCTGCGCCACCACGGCTCCGACCACTGTGCGGACGTCGTCGGCGAGGGCCGTGCCCCCGCGTCCGTCTCCCGCCGCCCCGTAGCGGGCGCCCTCGACGGCGTCGACCAGCCGCTCCACCGCGGGCCCGCGCTCGTCACGGCCGCCCGGAGAGCCACCGACCCCGTCGTCGTCAGCCTCGGAGAAGCCCGCCACCAGACGGCGCCCCACCTGCCGCGGGGTCTCCGACGGCGGAACCCGCACCCCGAGGTCACCGACCTGCTCGAGCAGGTCGGCCCAGGCCGCCTCCGCGCGGGCCGCTGACCCCTCGGCCCGGCGCCAGCGGCGGCGGCGCACGAGCGACCTGCTCGCCAGCGGTGCCGCCAGCAGCCCCACCACCAGGGCGAGCACCACCAGCAGCGGCCAGGGCGTTCCGCCCTGCGCCGTCGTGGCCTGCGTCGTCGCCGTCGTCGCGCTCGCGCTCGGGGCCGAGGACGAGCTCGCGCTCGCCGAGGGGGCGGCGGTGGTGGCCCCGCCCGGAGCGGTGCTGGGCGTCGCCGCCTCCACCGGCGGCACGGTCCAGGAGGGGGCGGTGCCGGTGCGGGTGCTCGGCGTGGGCTCGAAGCGCACCCAGCCGGCGCCCTCGAAGTACAGCTCGGGCCAGGCGTGCGCGTCCTGCAGGGTCACCTGCCAGCTGCCGTCACCCAGGGTCGACCCGGGCAGGAAGCCCACCGCCACCCGCGCCGGGATGCCGAGCGTGCGCGCCATCACCGCCATCGCCGAGGCGTAGTGCACGCAGTACCCGGTGCGGTCGGTGAGGAAGTCGGCCAGGGCGTTCGCGGTGCGCGGCTCGGGGGCCTCGAGGGAGTAGGTGAAGCCGCCGGTGCTGCGGAACCACTCCTGCAGCGCCGCGGCCTGCAGGTACTTGGAGGTCTCGCCGCCGACCACCTCCCGGGCCTGCTCGGCCAGCTCGGGGGGCAGGTCGGCGGGCAGCTGGGTGTACCGCTCCTGCACGTCGGCGGGGGCGTCGGGCGCGTCGCGCAGGGCGGCGGGGTCGGGGTCGACCGCGCGCTGGACCACGCGGTAGCTCTGCCCCTCGACGGTCGAGGTGCGTCCCTGGCCCTGGATGTTGAGCGTGCTGGTGTCGACCACCCAGTCACCGCCGACGTCCACCGTCGTCGCGGGGTAGGGCGTCGGCAGCCACCGCTGCCGCAGGGCCTCGACGGTGACGTCGTACTGGACGTCGGTGTACGGGGTGCCCTCCGCGAGCCCGGGCGGGCTGGGGAGCGTGCCGTCGAGCGGCTGGCTGGTGTCGGCCTGCAGCTCGGAGGGCTGCCACACGTCGCCGTCGAAGACGTCGACCGTGACGATCCGCAGGGGGGAGGGCGAGGTTGCATCGGTGCGGTAGCGGAGCACCTCGGCGGTGCCCTGGCTGTCGAGGTCGGAGCGCAGGTCGAGCAGGGGGTTGACCGAGTTCGCCGCCGCGCCGCCGATCCCGCTGCCCGAGCCGGCGGTGAGGAACACCGAGGAGGTGCCCGGCACGAGCGGGGGGACGACGACGGCCGCCACCAGCGCTGCCAGGGCCGTCAGCGCCGCGGCGGCCAGCGGCGCGCCGGAGCGGCCGGCCCCGCCACCGCCACCGCCACCCGGAGACCGGGAGCCGCGCTGCTGCACGCGGCGCCCCCACGCCAGCGCGCGGGCGTCGGCGTCGGCGGTGAGCAGCAGCAGCCACGCCGCCACCGCGAGGGCGAACCACCCCCACGGCAGCCCGCCGGGCGCGAACACCACGGCGATGGCGTGCACCGCGAGGAGCACCGGGCCGGTGAGGGCCGGGGTGCGGGCGCCCGCGGCCAGCACGTCGACGACGACCGCCACCAGGCCGGCGCCCGCGGTCGTGACCATGCGCAGGCCGGGGTCGGCGACCACGGGGGCCGCCTGGGCGTTCACCGTCTCGCGGCCCTCGCGCAGCAGGTCGGACAGCGCAGCCAGGGCCTGCGGACCCGGCAGCAGCCCCAGCACCGCCTGCCCCGGGACGAACAGCACGCACAGCACCACGAGCAGGGCCGCGACCTGGGCCAGCGCCCCCACCCACGCCGGCAGGCGCAGCGCCGTGGCCCCCGCCCCGGTGGCCACGACCACCACCACGGCGACCACCGCCTGGACGAACCAGGCCCAGCCCTCGACCACGGTGGAGAGCCCGGCCGTGGTGGCCAGCACCGCCACCGCGCCGGCCAGCCGCAGGCGCGCCTGGCCGCTCACCGGGCACCCGCCGCGACGCGGTCCGCGCCACCGGAGCGGTCAGAGCGGTCGGCGGCGCGTCGCCACGCGTCGGCCAGCGGCTCGCCCTCGGACAGGTCGAGCACCGACCAGCCGGCGCCCACCAGGACCTCCACCGCTCCGGTGCCCGCGGGCTCGGCGAGCACCACCAGCGCCGCCGAGCGGCGGCGGCCGGCCCGCGGGCGGGTGACGCCGACCAGGCCGTCGGCGTCGGCTCGGGTCAGGCGGCCCGCGACCACGGCCAGCAGCCCCGGCCCGGCCCCGGACTCGCCGCTGCCGCCGGTCACGGCCGCGCCCACGGCGCTGACCAGGACGTCGGGGCCACCCGCCACGACCCGCTGGGGCTCGGCAGCGGCCGCCCCAGACCCGCTCCCCGTGACAGCGGCCGCGGCTGCCCGGTCGGCGGCGGCGTCCTGGCCGGGAGCGCCGGCGGTGGTCACCACGGCCAGGGCCTCCAGGACCGGCTCGCGCCCCAGGGGACCGGCCGGCGAGCGCTCCCCGCCCAGCTCCAGGCGCACCGCGGCGCCCGCGTCGTGCAGGGACACCGCCAGGGAGGCCGCGGCGGTGACCGCGCGCTCGAAGCCGTCGTCGTCGGACCACGCGCCGGGGCGACGGTCGAGCACCACCACGCCGCGGCGCTGGTGGGGCTGCTCGTCCTGCCGGACCATCAGCTCGCCGCGGCGGGCCGTGGAGCGCCAGTGCACGCGGCGCACGTCGTCTCCGGGGCGGTACTCGCGGGTGCCCATGCCCTGCTCGCCCCCGGCGGTGCCGCTGCCGCTGGCCTCGCCCTCGCCGCGGTCGCCGAGGAGGGCGGCCGCGCCGGGCACGTGCTCGACGGCGGGGAGCACGAGCACGTCGTCCTGCCCGCCGGTGCGCGCGGGCAGCTCGCACAGCCCCAGGGGGTCGGTGACCAGCACCTGCAGCGGACCGAGCCGGTGCCGGCCGCGCCGGGGCGGGGTGGCGGTGTAGGCGACGGCGGCCCGGCCCCCGGGGGGCAGGGGGTCGACGGCGAAGCGCGGGGCCCGCGGCCAGCCGGCCGGCAGGCGGTCCTGCGCCAGCAGCACCGGCGTGCCCAGGCGACCGGGGTTGCGCAGGTCGAGGCGCACCCGGCAGGTCTGCCCGACCACGGCGCGGCGCGGGGAGGTGCTGCGGCGCACCGCGGTGCGCGCCCCCGTCAGCGCGGCCACCGCCAGGGCCACCAGCGGCAGGGCGAGCACGAGCACGGCCACGCGCAGCAGCGGCTCCTGGCCCTGCCACAGGCCCGCGGCGCCGAGCAGCACCCCGACCACGACGAGCGCCCGGCCCCGGGGGGTCAGGCCGCGGGCCCGGCGGGCCAGGCGGGCGCCGTCGCGCCCGCGCCGGCCCGGCGCCCCCCGGCCCCTGCCCACCCGGGCCTCAGACCCTGCTCGTGGAGGGGACCGGGACCCTCTGCAGCAGCTCGGCGAGCACGTCCTCGGGGGTGCGCCTGACCGCGGCCGCCTCGGAGGAGAGCACCAGGCGGTGGGCGAGCACCGGCACCACCAGGCCCTGCACGTCGTCGGGGAGCACGTGGCCGCGCCCCTCCAGGGCGGCGACCGCCCGGGAGGCCCGCAGCAGGTGCAGGCTCGCGCGCGGGGAGGCGCCCAGCGAGATCGCGGGGTGCGACCGGGTGGCCGTCACCAGGTCGAGCAGGTACTGCTGCACCGCCGGCGAGGCGTGCACCGCGGCGGCCGCGGCGATGGCGCGGCGCAGCTCGCCCGGGTCGCTGACCGGCTCGAGGTCGGACAGCGGGTCGCGCGCGCCGTGGTTGCCGAGCATGGCCATCTCGCTGGCCGGGCTGGGGTAGCCCATGGAGACCCGGGCCATGAACCTGTCGCGCTGGGCCTCGGGGAGGGGGTAGGTGCCCTCCATCTCCGCGGGGTTCTGCGTGGCCACCACCATGAACGGCCGCGCCAGGGTGTGCGTGGTGCCGTCGACGGTGACGGTGCGCTCGCCCATGCACTCCAGCAGCGCCGACTGCGTCTTGGGGGAGGCGCGGTTGATCTCGTCTCCGACGACGACGTGCGCGAACACCGGCCCGGGCTTGAAGTCGAAGCGGCGCGCCTCGGCGTCGTACACGCTCACGCCGGTCAGGTCGCTGGGCAGCAGGTCGGGGGTGAACTGCACCCGCCGCACGCTCACGCCCGTGGCCCGGGCCAGGGTCTTGGCCAGCATCGTCTTGCCGACGCCGGGCACGTCCTCGACGAGCAGGTGGCCCTCGGCGAGCAGGACGACGAGAGCGGTGCGGACGACGTCGTCCTTGCCCTCCACCACCTGCACCACGGCCTCGCGGACGCGCCCGAGGGTCGCTGCGACGCCGTCTGCGCCGCCGTCGGCGCTCCTCGCGTCCCAGGGGGAGGGGATCGACACGAGCGAACCGTACGACACACCTCTGACAAGCGCCCCGCACGAGCGCAGCGGCCTCCGAGCGGGCTCCCGGCCGGTCTCCCGACGGACCTCCCGACCGACCTCCCGGGCGGCCCCGCCGGCGCCCACCGGAACCGGGGCGGAGGTGGGCCGACCCGGCCCGTGGGTGGAGCGGAGTGGAGTAGCGTGGAGGACATGGGGAGGGTGTGCACGACGCGCCCTCGGACGGGGGAGGGGCGGTCGCGTGTTCGTCGGCACCCACACCCCCAAGCTCGACGACAAGGGCCGCCTGGTCGTCCCCGCGCGCTACCGCGAGGCGCTGTCCGGCGGGTTCTTCCTCACCCGGGGACAGGGTCCGTGCCTGCACGCCTACCCGCGGGCCGACTTCGAGCGCCGGTACGCCGAGCTGCGGGCTGCTGCCTCCGACCCGCGCAGCCGCGACTACCTGCGCGTGGTGCTGGCCGGCGCCTCGGAGGAGGAGCTGGACAAGCAGGGCCGCTTCACGGTGCCCCCGCACCTGCGGACCTTCGCCCGCCTGGAGCGCGACTGCGCCGTGGTCGGCGCGGGCGACCGGCTCGAGGTGTGGGACGAGCCGTCCTGGGGCCGCCGCTCCGCCGAGGCGGAGGCCGCCTACGAGCAGGCGACCCTCGACGGCCTCCCCGGGCTGCTGTGACGGCGGGCTGAGCCGCGCGCCCCGGCTGACCGCACGCCCAGGCCTCCAGCCGCTCCCCGCGTCCTGACGCACCTTCCCCGGTGTCAGGCAGCACGGGCCACTTCCCCGGCCCGACGGAGCGGGTGGGGACCTGGGCGTGCGGTGCGCCTGCCCGCGCCCGGTGGCCGGAGGTCGCTCCCGGAGCCGCCGGCGCTCGGCCGCGACGCGTCCGGGGCCGGCCGGGGTCCGCAGATCAGCGGCCTGATCAGGGCAGGATGGGCGGGGCGGTGCCTGACTCGTCACTTGAGTCACAATCGTCCCGTCAGTAACGTGAGCGCCGTCGATCGCGACGGTGGGTGACCGACCGGGAGGAGCGCGACGTGGACGACGGCCTGCGCGAGCAGCCCCCGACCAGCTCGCGGCACGTGCCCGTGCTGCTCGACCGCTGCGTCGAGCTGCTCGCCCCCGCCCTGCAGCCCGGGGCCCCCGGAGCGGGTGGCCGGGCGCCCGTCGTCGTCGACACCACCCTCGGCATGGGCGGCCACAGCGAGGCGCTGCTGGAGCGCCTGCCCGCCGCCCGGCTGGTGGCCGTCGACCGCGACCCGCAGGCCATCGCCCTCGCCGGGGCCCGCCTGGAGCGCTTCGGCGACCGCGCCACCCTCGTCCGCGCCGTCTACGACGAGCTGCCCGACGTCCTGGCCGACCTCGGCATCCCCTCGGTGCAGGGGGTCCTCATGGACCTCGGCGTCAGCTCGCTCCAGCTCGACGAGGTCGACCGCGGCTTCTCCTACTCCCGCGACGCCCCCCTCGACATGCGGATGGACCCCACCACGGGGATCACCGCCGCCGAGCTGCTCAACACCTACGACGCCCGCGAGATCTCCCGCGTGCTGCACGTCTACGGCGAGGAGAAGTTCGCCCGCCGCATCGCCGACGCCGTGGTGCGCGAGCGCGAGCGCGAGCCCTTCACCGGCACCGCGCGCTTCGCCGAGCTGGTGCGCGACTCGGTGCCCGCCGCCGCGCGGCGCACCGGCGGGCACCCGGCCAAGCGGAGCTTCCAGGCGCTGCGCATCGAGGTCAACGGCGAGCTCGACGCCCTGCGCGCCGCGGTGCCCGCCGCCGTCGACGCCCTCGCCGTGGGCGGCCGCCTCGTGGTGATGAGCTACCAGTCCCTGGAGGACCGGATCGTCAAGCGCGTGCTCGCCGAGGGCGCCGCCAGCACCAGCCCGCCGGGACTGCCCGTCGAGCTGCCCGAGCACGCGCCCCGCCTGCAGCTGCTGACCCGCGGCGCCGAGCGGCCCGACGACGCCGAGCTGGAGCGCAACCCCCGCTCCGCGCCGGTCCGCCTGCGCGCCGCCGAGCGCGTCCGCCCGGCGCGGGGTCGCCGATGAGCACCTCGACCTCCACCCGCACCCCCGCTGCGCGCGCCGCGGGAGCCGCCCGCCGCGCGCCCCGCGGGGGCGCTGCGAGCACCCCCGCGCGGTCCGCCCGCGGCGGGGTCCGGCTGGGCCGCCCCACCCGGGGCGGCGGCCGCCCCGGGCGCGGTCCCGGCGGGGTGCTGCCCACCGGCCGCGCCGCCACCGTCGTGCTCTGCGGCGCGGTGCTCGTCGTCGCCCTGCTGCTCGCGCTGTGGATCAACATCGCCCTCTCGCGCGGCAGCTACGAGCAGCACGCCCTCGAGGCGGAGCGCACCCAGCTCACCGAGCAGCAGCAGGCCCTCGACGAGCACCTCGCCGAGGTCAGCTCGGCCTCCGCGCTCGACGCGCGGGCCAGGGCCATGGGCATGGTGCGCGCCCCCGACTCGGCCTGGCTCGTGCTCGAGGCCCCGCAGGAGCAGGCCGTGGTCGGTGACCCGGAGGCCGCGACCACCCCCACCCCCTCGGCGACGCCCAGCGGCGCCCCCAGCAGCGCGTCGAGCGGCTCCGCCGAGGACGAGGCCGACGACGAGGCCGCCGGCCGGGCGTCGGACGGCCCCAGCGCCTCGGACGCGCCGTCCGCCTCGGGCTCGGCCTCGCCGTCGTCCAGCGCGAGCGGCACGCCCAGCAGCCAGCCCAGCAGCCGACCCACCAGCAGCGCAGGAGGTGCGGGGTGAGCCCGACGCCCACGAAGCCCGCGGCTCCCCGCCCGGGTGGCTCCGCGGCGCGGACGGCCGCTCCCCGGACCGCCCCTCGGACCCCGGCCCGCAGCACCGCCCCCCGGGCGCCGCGCGCGCCCCGGGCGCGCCAGCCGCAGCCGCCGCGGCAGGGTCCGCCGCGGCCCCCGGCCCGCCGGCCCTCCCGCGGGGCGCGGCCGGGCAGGCCCGAGCGCCGCTCCGCCGTCGTGCTGGCGGTCCTCCTGGTGGTGACCACCGTCTTCGCCGGGCGGCTCGTGCAGCTGCAGGCCGTCGACAGCGCCCCGCTCGCGGCGGCAGCCCTGGGCACCCGCCTGCGGACCGACACGATCGCCGCCGAGCGCGGCAGCATCACCGACAGCACCGGCGTGGTGCTCGCCGAGAGCGTCGAGCGGCGCGACATCACCGCTGACCCGAGCCTGTTCTCCGGACCCACGAAGGAGCGGCCGAAGGCGCTCACCCCCGAGGAGGGCGCGGCGAAGCTGGCCCCTGTGCTCGGAATGAGCGAGGCCGAGCTCGTGCCGCTGCTGACGCCGAAGACGACGGCGTCGGGCAACCCGTCGATGTACGTGATGCTCGCCAAGGGCTTCACCCCCGCCCAGTGGCGCGCCGTGATCGCCGTCGGCGTCCCCGGGGTGCGCGGGGTCAAGACCGAGCTGCGCACCTACCCGGCCGGGATCACCGCGGGCAACCTCGTCGGCTACGTCAGCAAGGACGGCACCGCCCTGGCGGGCCTGGAGCTCGCCGAGGACTCCACCCTGACCGGCACGGACGGCGAGGAGTCGTACGAGAGCGGCCGCAACGGCGAGCGCATCCCCCTGGGCGACTCCTCGACCACCCCGCCGGTCGACGGCAAGGACGTGCGGCTCACCCTCAACGCCGACCTGCAGTACTACGCCCAGGACGCCGCGAAGGCCCAGGCGGAGAAGACGGGCGCCGACTGGGTCGCCGTGACCGTCATGACCAAGACCGGCGAGGTGCTGGCGATGGCGGAGTCGGGGTCGATCGACCCGGCGGACCCCGGTGCCACCCCGGAGGCCGACCGCCACAACCGCTCGCTGGAGGACGTCTTCGAGCCCGGGTCGACCGGCAAGGTCATCACGGCCGCCGCGGCGATCGAGCAGGGCCTGGCGACGCCGGACATGCAGCTGACCGTCCCCGACTCGATCGCGCTACCCCGGAACGCGGGCACGATCCACGACTCCCACAACCACGCGCCGGAGAAGCTGACGCTGGCCGGCGTGCTGGCCGAGTCGTCGAACGTCGGCACGATCATGGTCGGCCAGGAGCTCACCCCGCAGCAGCGGTACGACTACCTGCGGGCCTTCGGCCTGGGGGAGAAGCAGCTCGGCCTGCCGGGGGAGACCCGCGGCATCCTCGCCCCCGTCGACGACTGGGACGGTCGCCAGCAGTACAACGTCCTCTTCGGCCAGGGGTACGCCGTGACCGCGCTCCAGGCCGCGCAGGTCTACGCGACGATCGCCAACGGCGGCGTGCGCATCCAGCCGCACGTCGTCGCCGGCACCACCGATGACTCGGGCACCTTCACCCCCGCCGAGAGGCCCGCCGGCACCCGCGTGGTGAGCGAGGCCACGGCGAAGCAGGTGACGAGCATGCTCGAGGGCGTCGTCTCCTCCGAGGGCACCGGCCAGAACGCCGCCGTCCCGGGCTTCCGCGTGGCCGGCAAGACCGGCACGTCCCAGGACCTCCCTGCGACGAAGGCCACGGGCAGCCCCCAGTACACCGCGTCGTTCACGGGCATGGCCCCCGCGGACGACCCGCAGCTCATCGTCTCGGTGACCGTGCAGCACCCGGACTACGCGTACCACTACGGCGGCACCGCGGCGGCTCCCGTCTTCGCCGACGTCATGCAGTACGCCCTCGCGCAGCAGGGCCTCAGGCCGAGCGGAGCGGCGCCCGACCTGGTCCCGCTGAGCTGGTGACCGCGACCCCCGTCGTGCCCCCGCCGAGCGCGGGCTCGGCGAACGCCCCGGTTGCTCCGACCGGGGCGGGTAGCGTGCAGGCCGTGCTCCTCCCACCACGGCCGCAGCACGCCCCCGGGTGCCCGCTGGCCGAGGTGGCGGCCCGCGCGGGCGCTGCCGGCCACGACGGGCCGGCGGACCTCCGGGTCACCGGCGTCGTCCTCGACTCCCGCCGCGCGCAGCCCGGTGACCTGTACGCGGCCCTCCCGGGGGCCCGCACGCACGGCGCCCGCTTCGCCGACCAGGCCGCCGCCGGTGGCGCCGTCGCCCTGCTGACCGACCCCGAGGGCGCCGCGCTCGCCGCCGCCTCCGGCGGTCCGGGGGCCGCGCTGCCCGCCGTCGTCGTGCCCGACCCGCGCGCTGTGCTCGGCGCCACCAGCGCCCTGGTGTGGGGCGAGCCGGCCACCCGCCTCCAGCTGCTCGGCGTGACCGGCACCAACGGCAAGACCACGGTGACCACGCTGCTGGAGTCGGCCCTGGCGCAGCTGGGCACGCCGACCGCGCTCGTCGGCACGGTGTGCACGCGCATCGCCGGCGAGGAGCTGCCCAGCGCCCGCACCACCCCGGAGGCCCCCGACCTGCACGCCCTGCTGGCGCTGGCCGTCGAGCGGGGCGCGCGCGCCGCGGCGCTGGAGGTCTCCAGCCACGCCGTCGTGCTGCACCGGGTCGACGGGCTCGTGCTCGAGGTCGCCGCCTTCACCAACCTCTCCCAGGACCACCTCGACTTCCACCCCACGATGGAGGCGTACTTCGAGGCCAAGGCGGAGCTGTTCACCCCCGAGCGCGCCCGCCGCGCCGTGGTCTGCACCGACGACGCGTGGGGCGTCCGCCTGGCCGAGCGCAGCACCGCCGCCGGGGTGCCGACCACCACCGTCAGCACCGTCACCACGACGGCGGGCGCGGCGGCGAGCTGGACGGTCGACCCGGCGAGCGTGCGCGACCGCACCGACGGCCGCCCCGGCTCCACCTTCGCGCTGCACGCCCCCGACGGCCGCGTGCTCGACGCCGCCAGCCCGCTGCCGGGCACCTTCAACGTCGCCAACACCGCCGTCGCCGTCGCCGTGCTCGCCGCCGCCGGCCACGACCCGGCCGCCGCCGCAGCCGCCCTCGCCGGCGCCGCGGGCGTGCCCGGCCGCATGCAGGTCGTGCCCGGGCCCCAGGGCGCTGCCGGTGGGGGGCCCCGCGGCGTCGTCGACTACGCCCACACCCCCGACGCCGTCGCGGTGGCGCTCGCGGCCCTGCGCCCCTCCACGCCCGGCCCCCTGGTCGTGGTGCTCGGCGCCGGCGGCGACCGCGACCCCGGCAAGCGCGGTGCGATGGGCGCCGCGGCGGCCCGGGGCGCCGACGCCGTGGTCGTCACCGACGACAACCCCCGCTCCGAGGACCCGGCCGTGATCCGCGCCGCCGTGCTCGACGGCGCCCGCTCGGCCGCCCGCTCCGCGGCCGGCCCCGACGTCCGCTCGCCCCGCGTGGTGGAGGTGGCAGGACGGCGCGCCGCCGTGGCCGCCGCCGTCGCGCTGGCCTCCGAGGCGCCCGGGGGCACCGTCCTCCTCGCCGGCAAGGGCCACGAGCAGGGCCAGGAGGTGGCCGGCGAGGTGCACCCCTTCGACGACCGCCTCGTCCTGGCCTCCGCCCTCGCCGACGCCCTGGCCGACGGCCCCGGCGCCGCCGCGGGCACCCCGACCACCAGCACCCGCACCACCCAGGAGGTGGCCCGATGATCCGGATCGCCCTCGGAGACGTCGCCGCCGCCACCGGCGGGCGCCTGACCGGCGGGGCCGACGCGGCCGCCGAGGTCAGCGGCGTCGTCGTCGACTCCCGCGCCGTCGCCTCCGGCGACCTGTTCGCCGCCGTGCCGGGGGAGCGCGTCGACGGCCACGACCACGCCGTCGGCGCCCTCGGCTCCGGCGCCGTGGCCGTGCTCGCCGAGCGCGACCTCGGCGACGACGTGCCCGCCGTCGTCGTCCCGGGCCGCGTGCTCGACGCGCTGCCGGCCCTGGCCCGCGAGGTGCTGGCCCGGCGGCGCGCGCTGCCCGCCCCCTTCGACGTCGTCGGCGTCACCGGCAGCTCGGGCAAGACCAGCACCAAGGACCTGCTCGCCGCCGTGCTGGCGCCGGCCGGCCCCGTGGTGGCCCCGCCCGGCTCGTACAACAACGAGCTCGGGGTGCCGCTGACCGCGCTGCGCGTCGAGGAGGACACGCGCGCCCTGGTGGTCGAGATGGGCGCCCGCGGCAAGGGGCACGTCGCGCACCTGTGCGGCATCGTCGAGCCGCGGGTCGGGGCGGTGCTCAACGTGGGCAGCGCCCACCTGGGCGAGTTCGGCTCGGTCGAGGGGATCGCCGCCGCCAAGGGCGAGCTGGTCGAGGCCCTGCCCGCGGCCGGTGACGGCCTGCTCGACGGCGGCGTCGCCGTGCTCAACGCCGACGACGGGCGCGTGGCCGGCATGGCGACGCGCACCCGCGCCCGGGTGGTCACCACGGGCTGGGGCCCCGACGCCGACGTGCGCGCGCAGGACGTGCAGCTCGACGCGATGGGCCGCGCCCGCTTCGTGCTCACCAGCTCCCTCGGCAGCGCCGGCGGCAGCGCCCGCGAGGTGCCCGTGCAGCTGCTCGTCCACGGCGAGCACCACGTCTCCAACGCCCTCGCCGCCGCCGCCTGCGGGCTCGCCGTCGGCGTCCCCCTCGACGACGTCGCCGCCGCCCTCGGGCGCGCCGGCGCCGCCAGCCCCGGACGCATGCAGGTGACCGAGCGCCCGGACGGCGTCGTCGTGGTCAACGACGCCTACAACGCCAACCCCGAGTCGATGAGGGCCGCCCTGCGCGCCCTGAAGTCCATGCAGCGCCCGGGCGGGCGCACCTGGGCCGTCGTCGGGGAGATGCTCGAGCTCGGCGCCGCCGCGCGCGACGAGCACGACGCGGTCGGCCGCTACGCCGTCCGCCTGGACGTCTCGCGGCTGGTGGCCGTGGGGAAGGGAGCGCGCCCGGTGCACACCGGAGCGGTGCTGGAGGGCTCCTACGCCGAGGAGTCCGTGTGGGTGCCCGACCTGGAGGCCGCCGAGCAGCTGCTCGCCGACGAGCTGGCCCCGGGTGACGTGGTGCTCGTCAAGAGCTCGAACGGGGCGGGGCTGCGGGTGCTCGGCGAGCGGCTCGCCCTCGTCGGTGCCGCCGGCGGCGCGACCGCGGCGGGGGTGACGACGCCGTGAGGGGGATCCTCCTGGCGGGGTTCACCTCGCTCGTCATCGCCCTGTTCGGCACCCCGCTGTTCATCAGGTTCCTGGTGCACCGCCGCTACGGGCAGTTCGTCCGCGACGACGGCCCCACCACGCACCACACCAAGCGCGGCACCCCGACCATGGGCGGCGCCGTCATCATCGGCGCCACCGTGCTCGGCTACGCCGGCGCGCACCTGGTCACCTGGACCCCGCCCACGGCCTCGGCGCTGCTCGTGCTGGGGCTCATGGTGGGCCTGGGCGTGGTGGGCTTCCTCGACGACTTCATCAAGATCTCCAAGCAGCGCAGCCTCGGGCTCCGCAGCGTGCCCAAGCTCATCGGCCAGACCCTCGTGGGTCTGGTGTTCGCGGTGCTGGCGCTGCAGTTCCCCGACGAGGGGCAGCGCACCCCGGCGTCGCTGAAGGTCTCCTTCACCCGCGACACCGCCATCGACTTCGCCCACCTGGGCGCCGTCGCGGGCGTCGTGCTCTTCATCGTCTGGGCGCTGCTCATGGTGGCCGCGACCAGCAACGGCGTGAACCTCACCGACGGGCTCGACGGCCTGGCCAGCGGCGCGACCGCCGCCGTGGCGGGCGCGTTCACGCTGATCGGCATCTGGCAGTACAACCAGAACTGCGAGGTCACGGGCATCCCGACGCCCACCCCGGCGCTCGCGCCCTGCTACAACACCCGCGACCCGCTCGACCTCGCCGTCGTGGCCATCGCGCTCATGGCGGCGTGCATCGGCTTCCTGTGGTGGAACGCCTCGCCCGCCAAGATCTTCATGGGCGACACCGGCTCCCTGGCCCTCGGCGGCGCGCTCGCCGGCCTGGCCATCACCACCCGCACCGAGCTGCTGCTGGTGGTGCTCGGCGGCCTCTTCGTGATCATCGCGCTGTCGGTGGTGATCCAGGTCGGGTTCTTCAAGATGACCCGCAAGCGGGTCTTCAGGATGGCGCCGCTGCAGCACCACTTCGAGCTGGTCGGCTGGGCGGAGGTCACGATCGTGACCCGCTTCTGGATCATCGCCGGGCTCTTCGTGGGCCTCGGCCTGGGCCTGTTCTACGGGGAGTGGGTGGTCGGCAGTGACCTCTGACCTGACCTCTGAGACGACCTCTGGGCGCAGCTGGCTGGCCGGCGCGGGCCCCGTCCCGCTGCGCGGCACCCCCGACTGGGGCGCGCTGCGCGTCGTCGTCGCGGGCTTCGCGGTCTCCGGCGCCGCCGCGGCCTACGCCCTCGCCGAGCGCGGCGCCCGGGTGCTCGCGGTCGACGGCCGCGACGGGTCGGGCGAGCAGGAGCGGGCCAAGCTGCTCGACGTCCTCGGCGGCCGCGCCGAGCTGGGGGAGCGGGCCGTGGCCGGCCTCCCGCAGGTCGACGGCGCCCTGCCCGACCTCGTCGTCGCCTCCCCGGGCTGGCGCCCGAGCGCCCCGCTGCTCGCGCAGGCGGCGGCCGCCGGCATCCCGGTCTGGGGCGAGGTCGAGCTGGCCTGGCGCCTGCGCACCTCGCCCGGCCCGACCGGCGCCCCGGACGCCCCCGGTGCCCGCGCGCCCTGGCTGTGCGTCACCGGCACCAACGGCAAGACCACGACGACGACGATGCTCGCGAGCATCCTCGGCGCCCAGGGGCTGCGGGCCACCGCCGCGGGCAACATCGGCACCCCGCTGGTGGAGGCCGTGCTCGACCCGGCCGGCGCCGACGTGCTGGCCGTGGAGCTGTCGAGCTTCCAGCTGCACGGCGCGCACACGCTGGCCCCCCGCGCCTCCGCCGTCCTGAACCTGGCGGCCGACCACCTCGACTGGCACGGCTCGATGGCCGCCTACGCCGCCGACAAGGGCCGGATCTACACCGACACCGAGGTCGCCTGCGTCTACGACGCCGGTGACGGGCTCGACGTCGACGACGTGCGCTCCACCGAGCGCCTCGTGCGCGAGGCCGATGTGCAGGAGGGCTGCCGCGCCGTGGGCTTCACCCTCGGGGTGCCGGGGCTGTCGATGCTCGGGGTGGTCGACGACGTGCTCGCCGACCGCGCCTTCGTCACCGACCGCATGAACGCCGCGGCCGAGCTGTGCACCCTGGCCGACCTGCGCGACGCCGCCGGCCTGCTCGACGGGCAGCCGCTGCCCCCGCACGTGGTGTCCAACGCCCTGGCCGCCGCGGCCCTGGCCCGCGCCCACGGCGTCGGCCAGCAGGCGGTGCGCGACGGGCTGCTCGGCACGAGGCCGGGGGCCCACCGCATCGCGGTGGTGGCCCGCTCCGGCGGGGTCACCTGGGTCGACGACTCCAAGGCCACCAACGCCCACGCCGCCGCCGCGTCGCTGGCCGGCGCCGCCGCCGCGTCGGACGACCCGGCCGACCCGAAGGTCGTGTGGGTCGCCGGCGGGCTCGCCAAGGGCGCCGCCTTCGACGAGCTCGTGGCGGCCCACGCCGGGCGGCTGCGGGCCGCGGTGCTCGTCGGCACCGACCGCGAGCCCCTGCGCGGCGCGCTCGCGCGGCAGGCCCCCGGGGTGCCCGTCGTGGAGGTCGACGACGAGCGCGCCGCCGCGGCGGGCGGCGTCATGCCCGGCGCGGTCGGCGCGGCGAGCGGGCTCGCCCGCCCCGGCGACGTCGTGCTCCTCGCCCCGGCCAGCGCCTCGATGGACCAGTTCCGCTCCTACGCCGAGCGCGGCGACGCCTTCGCCGCCGCCGTCCGCGCCCACCTCGGGGAGGGCTGACGTGGCCACCCGCGCTCCCGCCACCCGCACCCCCACCCGCACCCCCACCCGCACGGCCGACCGGACGGTCGACCTGCGCGACGGCGCCGCTCCCTCGGCCGGCGCCCCGGACCGGCGCGCCCCCCGCCCGGCCCCGCGGCGCCCCGCGCTGACCCGCCGCCAGGCGGCCGCCGCCTGGGGCGACGCGCTCCTCGGCGGGCCGCTCCCCGGGCGCCTGGCCCGCTGGGACACCCCGCTGCTCACCTACGCCGTGCTGCAGGGCGTGGTGCTCATCCTGGTGGTGCTCGGGCTCGTGATGGTGCTCTCGAGCTCCAGCGTCGAGGAGATCGCCGCCGACCGGTCGCCCTTCACCGCCGGGAAGTCCCAGGCGGTCTTCGCGGTGGCCGGCGTGGTGGCCATGTTCGTCGCCGCGCGCCTGCCACCCCGCTTCTGGCGCGCCGTCGCCCTGCCCGTGCTGCTCGGGGCCCTGGTGCTCGAGGCGCTCGTGCTGTCGCCCCTGGGCGTCGACGTCGGCGGCAACCGCAACTGGGTGCGCCTCGGCGGCTTCCAGGGGCAGCCCTCGGAGTTCGGCAAGCTCGCCCTCGTGCTCTGGTGCGCCGCCGTGCTGGCCAGCAAGCAGAAGGTGCTCGACCGCCCCCTGCGCGTGGGGGTGCCGCTGGCCCTCGGCGCGCTGCCGATCATCGGCGTCGTGCTGGTCGGCAAGGACCTCGGCACGGCGATGGTCATGGGCCTCGTCGTCTTCGTGGCGCTCTTCGCCGCAGGGATCCCGCTGCGCCACCTGGCCGTCGTGGGCGCCGCCGGCCTCGTCGCCGTGGTCGTCCTGGCGAGCACCAGCAACCGCACCGGCCGCATCCTGGCCTTCCTCGACGGGGGCGGCGACAAGCAGAACGAGGGCTACCAGGCCTACAGCGGCCTGTACGCCCTGGCCTCCGGCGGCCTCACCGGCCTCGGCCTCGGCGGCAGCCGGCAGAAGTGGAGCTGGCTGCCCGAGGCCCACAACGACTACATCTTCGCGATCATCGGCGAGGAGCTGGGCCTGGTCGGCACGCTCGTCGTCCTCGCGCTCTTCGCGCTGTTCGGCTGGTGCTGCGTCCGCGTCGTCCGGCGCAGCAAGGACCTGTTCGTGGTGGTCCTCGTCGCGGGGGCGATGGGCTGGGTGCTCGGCCAGGCGGCCGTGAACATCGGCGTCGTCGTCAGCCTGCTCCCGGTGATCGGCCTGCCGCTGCCGTTCATCTCCGCCGGCGGCTCCGCGCTGCTCGCCACGCTGCTCGCCGTCGGGCTGGTGCTGTCGTGCGCGCGCAGCAGCCCCGGGGCGCAGGCCGCGCTCCGCGCCCGCCCCGGCCTGGTGCGCCGCTCCCTGGCCGTCGTCTCCCGAGGAGGTCGCCGGTGAGCGCCGCTCCCGCACCCCACCCCGCCCGCCAGCCCGACCGCCCGCTCGCCGTGCTGCTGGCCGGCGGCGGCTCCGCCGGCCACGTCTCGCCGCTGCTGGCCCTGGCCGACTGCCTGCGCCGCCGCGACCCCGCGACGGGCGTCCTGGTCCTCGGCACCGCCGAGGGCCTGGAGTCGCGCCTGGTGCCCGAGCGCGGCCACCGGCTCGCGCTCGTGCCGCGCGTCCCGCTGCCCCGCAAGCCGTCGGCGGCGCTGCTGCGCCTGCCCGGCCGGCTGCTGGCCTCGGTGCGGGCCGCCGAGCGCGCCATCCGCGAGGTCGGCGCCGCGGTGGGCGCCGACCGCGCCGACGTCGTGGTCGGCGTCGGCGGCTACGTGGCCGTGCCGGCCTACCTCGCGGCCCGGCGCCTGGGCGTCCCCGTGGTGGTCCACGAGGCCAACTTCCGCCCCGGGGTGGCCAACCGCCTGGGCGCGAAGCTCACCCGGTACGTGGCCACCACCTTCCCCGGCACCGACCTGAGGGGCCGCGGGGGCTCCGCCGAGCTCACGGGCCTGCCGATGCGCACCGAGGTGACCCGGCTGCAGCGCTCCACCCAGCGCGCCGCCGGCCGCGCGGCCTTCGGGCTCGACCCCGACGCGCCCACCCTGCTGGTCTTCGGCGGCTCCCTCGGTGCCCAGCGGCTCAACACCGCGCTCGCCGCCGGCGCCGCGCACCTGCTCGCGCCGCCCGCCACCGGCGGGCGCACGCCCCAGGTGCTCCACATCACCGGCGCCGGCAAGGCCGTGACCCCCGAGGGGCTGCCCGAGGGCGCGGTCTACCGGTCGGTGGAGTTCACCGACCGGATGGACCTCGCCTACGCCGCCGCCGACCTCGCCCTGTGCCGCGCGGGCGCGGGCACCGTCTGCGAGACCACCGCGGTCGGCCTGCCCGCCGTGTACGTCCCCCTGCCCGTCGGCAACGGCGAGCAGCGCCACAACGCCGCCGGCGCGGTCGCCGCGGGTGCCGCCCGGCTGGTCGACGACGCCGACGTGACCCCCGAGTGGGTCGCCGGCCCCCTGCGCGACCTGCTGCTCGACACCGGCGGCGCGCTGACCGCCATGAGCGTCGCCGCCTCCCGCTCGACCCTGGCCGTGGGTGCCCGCGACGGCGACGAGCGCCTCGCCGACCTGGTCGAGGTGGCCGCCGGCCGCCGCGCCCCCGGCGCGACCGGGACGGCCTCCGCGGGGGAGGGCGCGTGAGCCCCCGCTTCGACCTCACCGCCCCCGTGCCGCCGCTGGCCGAGCTGGGCGCGGTGCACTTCGTCGGCGTGGGCGGGGTGGGGGTCTCCGGCGTCGCCCGCGTGATGCTCGCCCGCGGCGTCGCCGTCTCCGGCAGCGACGCCAAGGACCTGCCCGTGATGGACGCGCTGCGCGCCCTGGGCGGCCGCGTCGAGGCCGGGTTCGACCCCGCGCGCCTCGCCGGCGCCCAGACGGTGGTGGCCGGGTCGGCCATCCGCGAGGACAACCCCCAGCTGGCCGCCGCCCGCGCCGCCGGGCTGCGCGTGCTGCACCGCTCCCAGGGCCTCGCCGCCGTGATGCACGGCCGGCGCGGCGCCGCCGTGGCCGGCACCAACGGCAAGACGACGACGACGGCGATGCTCGTGGCGGTGCTGCGGCACGCCGGCGCGGACCCCTCCTTCGCGGTGGGCGGCGAGGTCGTCGGTGCGGGCACCAACGCCCACGACGGCACCGGCGACGTCTTCGTGGCCGAGGCCGACGAGTCCGACGCGTCGTTCCTCGTCTACGACCCGGTGGTCTCCGTGGTCACCAACGTCCAGCCCGACCACCTCGACCACTACGGCACGGTCGACGCCCTCGAGGCGGCCTTCGAGGCCTTCGCCCGTCGCGTGCGCCCCGGCGGCACCCTCGTGGCCTGCGCCGACGACGCCGGCTCGGCCGCCCTCGCCGAGCGGGCCCGCGAGACCTTCGCCGCCGACGGCTCCGGGCGGCGCGTGGTGACCTTCGGCGCCGCGGCGCAGGCCGACGTCCGCGTCGGCGGCGCGGAGCTCACCGAGCGCGGGACCGCCTTCGACCTGACCTCCGGCGGAGTTCCCGGCGGCGGGCGGCCCTCCCGCCGGGTCCAGCTGCAGGTGCCGGGGTGGCACAACGTCCTCGACGCCGCCGCCGCCTGGGCCGCCGCCGTCGCCCTCGGCGCCGACCCGGCCACCGCCGCCGACGGGCTGGAGGCCTTCGCCGGGACCCGGCGCCGCTTCGAGGCCCGCGGCGAGGCCGCCGGCGTGCGCGTCTACGACGACTACGCCCACAACCCCGCCAAGGTCGCGGCCGCCGTCGCCACCGGCCGCCAGGTGGCGGGGGAGGGGCGCCTCGTCGTCGCCTTCCAGCCGCACCTGTACTCCCGCACCCGCGACTTCGCCGGGCCGTTCGGCGCGGCCCTGTCGGGGGCCGACGAGGTCGTGGTGCTCGACGTCTACGGCGCCCGCGAGGACCCCCTGCCCGGGGTGTCCGGGGCGCTCGTCGCCGACGCCGTCACCGCGCCCGCTCGCGTGACCTACGTGCCCGACCGCGACCGCGCCGCCGCCGAGCTGGTGTCGCGGGCCGCGGCCGGCGACCTGCTGCTCACCATCGGCGCCGGCGACGTCACCGCGGTCGCGGGCGAGGCCCTGGCGCTGCTCGCGGCGCGGGTGGCGCCGTGAGCCCGGCCGCGCGCCGTCCTGCCGCACCGGTCCGCCGGCCCGGGGTGCGGCCGCCCCCGGCCGCACCCCGGGCTCCGCACCCGACCTCCGACGAGCCGGCCGCGCGGTTCCCGCGGGACCCCGGTGCGGCGGCGCGGACCGTCTCGCTGCCCCCGACGGGTCCGGCCGCACCGCAGTCGAGCGCGGCACCGCCCGCTGCGCCGCCGGTGACCGGCGGCGCCGGCCCGGCCCCCGAGGCCGCAGACCCCGCGGCGCGGCGCCGCCGGGTCTGGCGCGTCGTCGGCGTGCTGGTGGCGGTGCTGCTCCTCCTGGCGGGCGCCGCGTACGCGCTCCTCGTCAGCTCCCTCACGGCGCTCACGGGCGTCCAGGTGAGCGGAGCCGACCGGACCGGCCCCGCAGCGGTCGAGCAGGCCGCCGCCGACCAGCTGGGCCTGCCGCTGCTGCGCGTCGACGACACCGCCGTGACCCAGCGCGTCGAGCAGCTGCCCTGGGTGGCCTCCGCTCGCGTGGAGCGGCGCTTCCCCCACGGGCTGGCGGTGCTGGTCACCGAGAAGGTGCCCGTGGCCGCGGTCCCCGCCGACGGCGGAGCTCCCGGCGTCGTCCTGCTGGACCACGACGGCGCGACCATCACCACCGCCGACGCGGCCCCCGAGGGGGTGCCGCTGGTGCAGGTCGACGTGGCGGCGTCCGGGGCGGCGGCCGTGCGGGCGGCCTCGGCGGTGGCGCTCGCCCTGCCGCAGGACCTGCGAGCCCAGGTCGCGTCGGTCACCGCGACCGGTCCGGACGACGTCCGCCTCGCGCTGCGCAGCGGCCAGGAGGTCCGCTGGGGCGCCCCCGGCGACGACGACCTGAAGGCGCGCGTGGTGGCGCTGCTGCTCCCGCGCGAGGGCGTCACGAGGGTCGACGTGAGCGCTCCCCTCGCTCCCGCGACCGCCTGACCGCCTCCCCCCGAAGGACGTCAGGACGGCACCCTCCCACCCGTTCCTGGCAGGGGCCTGGGACGGCGCTCGGACCTTCTCGGCAAGCCTGTCCAAGATCGCCGGGACGTCCCCCCGTCGAGGTCGGGCGGGGCGCGGCCCTAGGCTCTGGTTCCGTCGAACGGAGCACTCCGGGCGGCGCGGACCGGTGTTCCGGTAGCGCTCCGTCAGCGCCTGTAGCACAGCGCTGATGGTGCAAGGGCGCTGCTCGCAGGGGCGGCGTGGGGAGTTGTGAGGATCGGCTCCGGGCCCCTAGCCTGCAAACAACACCGTTGTGACATAACGTTCAGCCTCAAGTTGAGGGTGAGACTTTTCCGGGGTCCTGGGGGACCTCGGCAGTACAGATCCGGGGTCGGCAGGCCCGAAGCGATCGGGGAGAGCAGGGGACCGTGGCGGCACCGCAGAACTACTTGGCGGTCATCAAGGTGGTGGGCGTGGGCGGCGGCGGCGTGAACGCCGTCAACCGGATGATCGAGGTCGGGCTCAAGGGCGTCGAGTTCATCGCGGTGAACACCGACGCGCAGGCGCTGCTGATGAGCGACGCCGACGTGAAGCTCGACGTGGGGCGCGAGCTGACCCGCGGGCTGGGCGCCGGCGCCGACCCCGAGGTCGGCCGCAAGGCCGCCGAGGACCACGCCGAGGAGATCGAGGAGGTCCTGCGCGGGGCCGACATGGTCTTCGTCACCGCCGGGGAGGGCGGTGGCACCGGCACGGGCGGTGCGCCCGTGGTGGCCCGCATGGCCCGCGCCCTGGGCGCCCTGACCATCGGCGTCGTCACCCGCCCCTTCACCTTCGAGGGGCGCCGGCGCGCCACCAGCGCCGAGACCGGCATCGCCGAGCTGCGCGACCAGGTCGACACGCTCATCGTCATCCCGAACGACCGGCTGCTGTCCATCAGCGACCGCGGCGTCAGCGTGCTCGACGCCTTCAAGTCGGCCGACCAGGTCCTGCTGTCCGGCGTCCAGGGCATCACCGACCTGATCACCACCCCCGGCCTGATCAACCTCGACTTCGCCGACGTGAAGTCCGTCATGAGCAACGCGGGCTCCGCGCTCATGGGCATCGGCTCCTCCCGCGGCGACAACCGCGCCGTCGAGGCCGCCGAGCTGGCGATCTCCTCCCCGCTGCTCGAGGCCAGCATCGACGGCGCGCACGGCGTGCTGCTGTCGATCCAGGGCGGCTCCGACCTCGGCCTGTTCGAGATCAACGAGGCCGCGCGCATGGTCCAGGAGGCCGCGCACCCCGAGGCCAACATCATCTTCGGCGCCGTCATCGACGACGCCTTGGGTGACGAGGTCCGCGTGACCGTCATCGCCGCCGGCTTCGACGGAGGCGTGCCCCAGGCCCGTCGCGACGAGCGCGGCGCCCAGGCGGCCCCGGCCCAGCCGGTCGCCCCGACGGGCCGCGTGCCCGCCGTCTCGGCCCACCAGCCCACCGGCGGGGCCCCCGGGCGCCCGGCGCACAGCGGCTTCGGCGCCGGCCCCTCGGTGCCGCACCACGGCTCCCCGCAGGTGCCGGCCGCCTCCGGCCCCCGCACCGGGTCCCAGCCGGCCGTCGCGCAGCCCGCCCGCGCCGTCGACCTGCGCGGCGACCGCGTCAGCGCCCACCGCACGGGCCAGCAGCCCGCCGTGGCCCCGGCCGAGCGCCCCAGCTGGCAGCAGCAGCCCCGGGCCGCCGCGCCCGCCTACGAGCAGGCCCCGGCCCGCGAGGACGGCTACGGCAACGACTGGCGCAGCCCGCAGGCCACGCCCAGCGCCCTGGACGACGGGCCGGCGGCCGAGCCCGCCAGCACCGCCCCCGGTCACGGCTACGGCGGCGGCCACCTGCCCGGCCAGTACGACGGCCACGGGGCCCCCGAGCGGGAGCCCGCGCGCGCCCGCTACGGCCGCGCGACCGACCCCGAGGACCTCGACGTCCCCGACTTCCTGAAGTAGCCCCGCTCGCGAGGGCCCTCCGGCGCACGTCGCCGGAGGGCCCTCGCCGGCTCCGACGACGGTCGGGCAGGCTCGTCCCCGTGACGAGCCCGCCCGACCGTCTCGCGTCCACCCCCTCCGGCGACCCGCCCGCGACGGCGAGCGCGACCGCGCGGTGGCGGCACGACCTGCCCTCCGGGGTGCGCTGGGCCTTCAGCACCGCGCCGGACCCCGCGGCCGCGGTGGGCCTGGGCGCCGGGAGCGCCGTGGCCGCCCGGCAGGTCCACGGCGCGCGGGCGGTCCTGGTCCGCGGGCCCTGGGAGGGCGACGCGCCCGAGGCGGACGCCCTGGTCACCGACCGGCCCGGCGTCCTGCTGGCCGTGCGGGTGGCCGACTGCGTGCCCGTGCTGCTGGCCGACCCGGCCGCGGGTGTGGTCGGGGTCGCGCACGCCGGCCGCCGCGGCATGGACGCCGGCGTGGTCGCCGCCGCCGTCGCCCTGATGGCCGAGGTCGGTGCGGAGCCCGCGCGCACGCGGGCGGTGCTCGGCCCGTCGGTGTGCGGCCGCTGCTACGAGGTGCCCGCCGCGATGCGCGACGACGTCGCCTCGCGCCACCCCGTCACCGCCACCCGCACCTGGCGCGCGACGCCGGGGCTCGACGTGGCCGCCGGGGTGCTGGAGCAGCTGGCCGCGCTCGGCGTCGCCGCGGAGCAGGTGCCCGGGTGCACCGTGGAGGACGAGGCGCTCGGCTCGGTGCGGCGCTCCGGCCCCGACGCCCCGCGCTGGAGCGGCCTGGCCTGGCGGGAGCTCCCGTGAGCGGGGGGCGGGCGCACGAGCTGGCGACCTCGCTGGCGGAGGTGCGCCAGCGGGTGTCCGACGCCGAGCGCGCGGCCGGTCGGCCCGCCGGTGGCGTGGTCCTGGTGGTGGTGACCAAGACCTTCCCGGCCTCCGACGTGCGGCTGCTCGCCGCGTGCGGCGCCGTCGACGTGGGGGAGAGCCGCGAGCCCGAGGCCGGGCGCAAGGCGGCGGACTGCGCCGACCTCGACCTGCGCTGGCACCAGGTGGGCCAGGTGCAGACCAGGAAGGCCGCGGCGGTGGCGGCGTGGGCCGACGTCGTCCACTCCGCCGACAGGCTCCGCCTCGTCGGAGCGCTCGAGCGCGGGCACCGGCGCGCGCTCGAGGAGGGCGCCCGGCCCGAGGGGCACGTCCTCGAGGTGCTGGTCCAGGTCGACCTCGGTGACGAGCCGCCCGGCGGGGAGGCGGGGGGCCGCGGCGGGGCCGCCCCGCGCGACCTGGCCGAGCTCGCGGACGCCGTCGCCGCCTCCGAGGGTCTCCGCCTGGGCGGCCTCATGGCGGTGGCGCCGCTCGGCGTCGACCCCCGCGAGCCCTTCGCGCGGCTCGCGGAGCTGTCGGCGCGCCTGCGCCGGGACCACCCCGGGGCCACGGCGGTGTCGGCCGGCATGAGCGGAGACCTGGAGGCCGCCGTCTCCGCGGGCGCGACACACGTGCGCGTCGGCCGCGCCGTGCTGGGCGCGAGGCCGCCCATCGTGTAACTTCTGTGACTAGCGAGACGAATGTGAACCTCTGAGCCAGGCGGGTCGCACGGGTCTCAAGGGTCGCAGGAGTTCACCGGGGTTCGCAGAGCGGGAGGAGACGGTCATGGCTGGAGCGCTGCACAAGTCGATGGTGTGGATGGGACTGCGGGAGGACGACCCCCGCTACGCCGAGTCCCGCGAGCTCGAGGCGTGGGAGGAGAACGACGTGGACGACACCGCCGACGACGACTCCGACTACCGCGCCGAGGTGACCCCCATCACCCGCGACCGGCCCGCCACCCGCTTCGCCGCCGCGCCGTCGCCGGCCGCGGACCTGCGCCGCATCACCACGATCCACCCCCGCACGTACAACGAGGCCAAGGCCATCGGCGAGTGCTTCCGCGGCGGCGTGCCGGTGATCATGAACCTCACCGACATGACCGACGCCGACGCCAAGCGCCTCGTCGACTTCTCCGCCGGGCTGGTCTTCGGGCTGCACGGCAACATCGAGCGCGTGACCAACAAGGTCTTCCTGCTCTCCCCGGCCCACGTCGAGGTCACGGGAGAGCCGGTCGCCCCGGTCAAGGCGGTCTTCAACCAGTCCTGAGACGGCCTCCCGCCGCTCGGGTGGCGTGCGGCCTCCCCAACCGCCCGTCACGAGGGGGCACCGCTGCCGCGGTGCCCCCTCCGCGCGTCTCGTGCACAGGTGGCCCCCGCGGTCACCGGTCTCAGGGATGATGGAGCGGTGAGCCTGGTCTTCTCCCTGCTGTACTTCGTGGTGCTGCTCTTCTTCATCCTGCTGATCGGCAGGCTGGTGCTCGAGTGGGTGCAGGTGTTCGCGAGGGACTGGCGCCCCCGCGGCGCGGCCCTCGTCATCGCTGAAGTCGTCTACACCGTGACCGACCCGCCGCTGCGCGGGCTGCGCCGCGTCATCCGCCCGATCCGCATCGGCAGCATCCAGCTCGACCTGGCCTTCCTCATCCTGGCCCTGGGCTGCTCGGTGCTGATGGGCGTGCTGTCGAGCGCGGCGGCCCGTTCCGTCTGACCGGCTCCCACCCCGGGCGGGACACACCGCCCTCAGACTCCTGCCCGCATCCGCGGCGGAGGTCGGCTACCGTGGCCCGCGATCGCTCGCGTGCCCGGTGCGCTCCACCGCGGTGACTCTCGAAGAGGTGACCACATGGCGCTGACGCCCGAGGACGTTGTCAACAAGAGGTTCCAGCCGACCAAGTTCCGCGAGGGCTACGACCAGGACGAGGTCGACGACTTCCTCGACGAGGTCGTCGGCGAGCTGCGCCGCCTGACGGCGGAGAACGAGCAGCTGCAGCAGAGCCTGTCGACCTGCGAGCGCCGCGTGTCCGAGCTGAGCCGCAGCGGTGCGGCCCAGGCCCCCGCCCCGGCGCCCGCGCCCGCCCCGGTCCCCGTGCAGCAGCAGGCCCCCGCCGCGCTCGCCGGCCCGCTCGGCGGCCAGCCGCTGGAGTCCGCCACCGGCATGCTCGCCCTGGCGCAGAAGCTCCACGACGACTTCGTCCGCAGCGGCGAGGAGCAGCGCGACCAGATCCTCGGCGAGGCCAAGGAGCGCGCGTCGCGCCTGGTGCGCGAGGCCGAGGACAAGCACCGCCAGACCCTGGGCAGCCTCGAGCAGGAGCGCTCGCTGCTCGAGCGCAAGATCGACGAGCTGCGCATCTTCGAGCGCGACTACCGCAACCGCATGAAGTCGTACCTCGAGTCGCAGCTGCGCGACCTCGAGACCCGCAGCAGCGGCGGCGCCGGTGCGACCAACGGCCGTCCCGCCTCCCCGGCGCAGGACGTCGGGTACGCCTTCGGCGGCGGTGCTAGCTGAGCGAGCCCGCGGCCTCTCCGGCGGAGCGCTCCGGCGCCAGCGCCGCTGAGGGCCACCCCGAGCCCTCGTCCGAGCAGACCGCTCACGACGAGGAGCTCGGCCGCGCCCGGACGGTCAAGGCCCGCCGCCTGCGCCGGTTCCTCGCGGTGGTGGCCCTCATCGGCCTCGCCGCCGACCAGGTCACCAAGGCCCTCGCCGTCGCGCTGCTGACGCCGGGGGAGCCGGTGCCCGTGGTCGGTGACGTGCTGCAGCTGGTGCTGCTGCGCAACCCCGGTGCGGCCTTCTCCTTCGCCACGGGCGCCACCTGGGTGTTCACGCTCATCGCCGTGGTGGTGGTCGTCGCGGTGCTCCGCGTCTCCCGCAAGCTCGGCAGCCGCACCTGGGCGCTCGCCCTCGGGCTGCTGCTGGCGGGGGCCACCGGCAACCTGGTCGACCGCCTGGTGCGCGCCCCCGGGTTCGCCCGCGGGCACGTCGTCGACTTCCTCGCGCTGCCGAACTGGCCGGTCTTCAACGTCGCCGACTCGATGATCTGCACCGCGGCGGCGCTCATCGTGCTGCTCGCGCTGCGCGGCACCGAGATCGACGGGCGCCGGGCCACCGGACGCCGCGGAGCGCCCCGGGCGTGAGGGTCCCGGGCTGCTCCGGGCACCACCTGGCCGGAGCACCCCGCCGCATGCACGACCATGGATGACCGTGGCTGAGACCAGGTCCCTCCCCGTTCCCGACGGGCTCGACGGCGAGCGCCTCGACGCGGGCCTGTCCCGCCTGCTGGGGCTCTCGCGCTCCCGCGTCGCCGAGGTGGCCGCCGACGGGGGGATAGCCCTCGACGGCGTCGCCGTCGGCAAGTCCGACCGGCTGCGCGCCGGCGCCTGGCTCGAGGTGACCCTGCCCGACCCCCCGGCGGCCCCCCAGGTGGTGGCCGAGCCCGTCGAGGGCCTGGCGGTCGTGCACGACGACGACGACCTCGTCGTCGTCGACAAGCCCGTCGGCGTCGCCGCGCACCCCTCCCCGGGGTGGACCGGGCCCACGGTCATCGGCGGGCTGGCGGGCGCCGGCTACCGCATCTCGACGTCGGGCGCCGCCGAGCGCCAGGGCGTGGTGCACCGCCTCGACGTCGGCACCTCGGGCCTGATGGTGGTCGCCAAGAGCGAGCACGCCTACTCGGTGCTGAAGGACGCGTTCCGCGAGCGGACGGTCGAGAAGACGTACCACGCGCTGGTCCAGGGCCACCCCGACCCGAGCGCCGGCACCGTCGACGCCCCCATCGGCCGCCACCCCTCCTCGGACTGGAAGTGGGCGGTCACCTCGGCGGGCAAGCCGAGCGTCACCCACTACGAGACCCTCGAGGCGTTCCGGGCGGCGTCGCTGCTGGAGGTCCACCTCGAGACCGGGCGGACCCACCAGATCCGGGTGCACATGAGCGCGCTGCGCCACCCCTGCGTGGGCGACCTGACCTACGGCGCCGACCCTGCGCTCGCCAAGCGCCTGGGGCTGACCCGCCAGTGGCTGCACGCCGTCGGGCTGGGGTTCCACCACCCGGCCACCGGCGAGTGGGTCTCCTTCACCAGCAGCTACCCGGCTGACCTCCAGAACGCCCTCGACCAGCTGGCCGAGCCCGTCTGACCCCTCGGCCCTCCCCGCAGCCGAGCGCCTGGCTGCGGTTCTGGGGCTTGATGGAACCGCAGTCGAGCGCCTGGTTGCGGTTCTGGGGTCCCCTGGAACCGCAGCCGAGCGCCTGGTTGCGGTTCCGGGGTCAGGCGGGGGGCAGCTGCGGCGGCGGCCACGCGGGGTCCGGCAGCCAGCGGTCCCAGTCCGCCCCGAAGGGCCACGCGCCGGCGTGCGCGGCGGTCCGTGCGCGCTCACCCGCGGCCTCGATCTCCGCCACGTCGTCCGCGGTGAGGGCGCCGACCTCGTGCAGCCACGCCAGCTCGTCGGCGTCCTTCGTGCGCACCGACCAGCCGCCGGCGGACGGGACGACGACGAGGTCCAGGGTCCAGTCGTCGGTGTGGAACCCGGCGGGCGTGCGCACCCAGGGCTGCTCGAGGTTGACGTAGCGGTCGCGCGACCAGCCGCCCGGCCCCAGCCAGCGCCACACCGACCAGGGCTCGCCCCACCGGTGGACCTTGACCACGGCATCGCCCCACCACGTCGTCGTGGTCGGAGGCCCGTCCACGTCGCCGGTCAGCAGGAGCCGCTCCCGCGGACCTCGCCGCGGACCTGACGGCACCAGGACCCCCGACCCGGGGAGGTGGCACACGGCCACCAGGTCGGGGGAGTCCTCGAGCACGACGCCGGCGTGCACCCAGGTGGCCGTCGCGCCGGGGGCGAGCACCGGCTGCTCTGACGAGCCGAGGACCACGACCTGGCCGCGAGCGAAGACTACCGCGCGAGGCTAGCCGCCGGGCGCCCGCTGCAGCGGGGGTGCGCTGCACCGGAGGCCCATGATCACGGGGGGGGGGGGGGGGAGGGTGCTCCGGACGCCCATGGTCACGGCGGGGGTGATCGACGGGGGTGGCAGCCGGGGCGGGACCGGGGGACACTGGGACCGTGCTAGTTGCTCTGGAGAACCGCTTCTGGCGGGGGACGGCGCAGGCCCGGTGAGGGCCGTCAGGCCCGCCTCCACCGCCCGCAGCCTCCTGCGCCTCGTCGACTGGGCCCGCCCCGCGCTGCCGCGGATGGCGATGGGCACGCTCGTGGCGCTGCTCGCGAGCCTCATCGCCCTGGCCGTGCCGCAGGTGCTGCGCGAGCTGGTCAACGGGCCGCTCCTCACGTCGGGCTCCCGCACCGCCGTCGTCGAGGCCGCGGCGCTCGTGCTCGCGCTCGGCGTGGTGGAGGCGGTGCTCATCTGGAGCCGCCGCGTCTTCGTGGCCACGCCCGGCACCACGGTCGAGGCGACGATGCGGACCGACCTGTTCCGCCACCTGCTCGACCTGCCGCTGAGCTTCCACGACCGCTGGTCCACCGGGCAGCTGCTGCAGCGGGCCATGTCCGACCTGTCCACCGTCCGGCGGTGGCTCATCTTCGGCCTGCTCATGCTCGTGGTGTCCGCGACCACGGTGGTGGTCGGTGTCGGCCTGATGCTGTGGACCGCGTGGCCGCTCGGGCTCGTCTACCTCGTGGGTGCGGTGCCCGTGATGGTGCTGGGCTTCCGCTTCGGGGAGGACTACCGCGTGGTGGCGCGCCGCGCCCGCGACCAGGCCGGTGACCTGGCGGGCCGCGTCGAGGAGTCGGTGCACGGGATCCGCGTGCTCAAGGCGTTCGGGCGCGGGACCGACGCCCTGGACGACTTCACCCGCGACGCCGAGGGCCTGCGGACCACCGAGATCGCCAAGGCGCGGACCCTGTCGCGCGTGGTGCTGGCCCTCAGCGTCGTCCCCGAGACCGCAGCGGCCGTCAGCCTGGTGCTCGGGGTGTGGCTGGCGTCGCAGGGGCTGGTCTCGGTGGGGGCGCTCGTCGCCTTCTTCGCCACCGCGGCCGTGGTCAACGGTCCCGTCGAGCGGATCGGACAGCTGCTCGCGATGACCCTCGACGCCCGCACCGCCACGGACCGCTACCTCGACGTGCTCGAGACCGTCTCGGCGGTGCAGGACCCGGCCCGGCCCGTCGAGCCGGCCGCCCCCGGCCCGCGGGGCTCCCGGGTGGAGCTGCGCGGGGTCGGCTTCGCCCACGACGGCGGCGAGCCGGTGCTCGACGGCGTCGACCTGGTGCTGGAGCCGGGTCGCACCACTGCCCTGGTGGGCCTGACGGGCAGCGGCAAGACCACCCTCGCGCAGCTGGTGCCGCGCCTGGTCGACCCCACGCGGGGCCAGGTGCTCCTCGACGGCGTCGACGTGCGCGACCTGCGCCGCGAGGACGTGCGCGCCGCCGTCGCCGTCGCCTTCGAGGACCCGGTGCTGTTCTCGGAGTCCGTGGCGGAGAACGTGCTCCTCGGCCTGCCCGAGGCGCCGCACGGGCCGGACGACGACGAGCGCCGCCGCCTCCTCGCCGAGGCCCTCGAGGTGGCGAGCGCCGACTTCGTCGCCGACCTGCCCGACGGCGTGGCCACCCGCGTGGGGGAGGAGGGGCTGAGCCTGTCCGGCGGGCAGCGCCAGCGGCTCGCGCTGGCCCGCGCGGTGGCCGCGCACCCCCGCGTGCTCGTGCTCGACGACCCGCTCTCCGCGCTCGACGTCACCACCGAGGCGGTGGTCACCGGCCGGCTCCGCGAGGTGCTGGAGGGCACCACCACGCTGGTGGTCGCGCACCGGACGTCGACGGTGGCCCTCGCCGACCGCGTCGCCGTCCTGGAGGAGGGCCGCATCACGGGCGTCGGCACCCACGACGAGCTGCTGCGGGAGCACCCGCACTACCGGTACGTGCTCACGGCCCTGGCCGCCCGCGACGACGACGCGGACGAGCGGGACGACGTCGACGAGCGGGACGACGACGACGAGGAGGCCGTGGCGTGAGCTCGGCGAGCCCCCAGCAGGTGGCCGACCTCGACGACGAGCGCGGCCAGTCCCTGCCGCTGCTGCGCTCGGTGCTGGGCCCGGTCCGCGCCCGGGTGTGGCTGGTGGTGGCGCTGGTCGTGGTCAGCCAGGCCGCGGTGGTCGCCGGCCCCGCGCTGGTCGCGGTCGGCATCGACGTCGGGCTGCCCGCCCTGCGCGAGGGCGATGCCGTGCCGCTGGCCCTCGTCGGCGCCGGGTACCTGGTGGCGGCGCTGCTCGGGGGGACGCTGGCCGCCGCCGTCGTCCGGCAGTCGGCGCGGGTCAGCCAGACCGTGCTGCTCGACCTGCGCCGCCGGGTCTTCCGGCAGACCCAGCGCCTCGACCTGGAGTTCCACGAGCGGTACACCTCGGGCCGGATCATCTCCCGGCAGACCTCCGACCTGGAGGCCGTGCGCGAGCTCCTCGACGGCGGGGTCACCACCCTCGCCATCAGCGCGACGTCGATGCTGCTCACCGCGGTCTCGCTCGCGGTGCTCGACTGGCGCTCGGGGTCGGTGCTGCTCGTGGCGGTCGTGCCGGGGATCGTGCTGGTGCGGTGGTTCCAGCGGCGCTCGCAGGTGCAGTACCGGCGCACGCGCGTGGTCGCGGCGCGGGTGATCGTGGCGTTCGTCGAGACGATGACGGGCGTGCGCGCCGTGCAGGCGTTCCGCCGGGAGCGGCCGGTGGCGGCCTCCTACGCCGAGCTCGCCGAGGACTACCGCGCCGTGCAGGACAAGGCGCTGCGGGTCAACGGCGTGTTCGACCTGTGGCTGACGATGATCGGCAACGTCACGGTGGCCGTGGTGCTGCTGGTCGGCGGGCTGCGGGTTCTCGACGGGCAGCTGGCGGTCGGCGTGCTGGTGGCCGCGGTGCTGTACGCCCGCCGCTTCTTCACCCCGCTGCGCGACGTCGGCATGTTCTACAACTCGTTCCAGTCGGCGCAGGCGGCGCTGGAGAAGCTCGCGTCGCTGCTGGTCAAGGAGCCGCGCCTGGCCGACCCGGCCCACCCCGTGGCGCTGCCCGACCCGCGCGGCGAGCTGCAGCTCGACCGCGTCGGCTTCGGCTACGCCGACGGGCCGGAGGTGCTGCACGACGTCGACGTGCGCGTCCCCGCCGGCCAGACCGTGGCGCTGGTCGGCTCCACCGGCGCGGGCAAGTCGACGGTGGCCAAGCTGGTGGCCCGCTTCTACGACGTGCGCCGCGGCGCCGTGCGCCTGGACGGCGTCGACGTGCGCGACCTCGACCCGGAGGACCTGCGCCGCGCCGTCGTCATGGTCACGCAGGAGGCGTACCTGTTCTCCGGCTCCGTGGCCGACAACATCGCCATCGGCCGCCCGGGCGCCACGCGCGCGGAGGTCGAGGCCGCCGGGCGGGCCGTCGGCGTCCACGACCTGGTCACGACCTTCCCCGACGGGTACGACACCCCGGTCGACAGCCGCGGCGTCCGCCTCTCGGCGGGGCAGCGCCAGCTGGTCAGCTTCGCCCGCGCGTTCCTCGCCGATCCCGCCGTGCTCGTGCTCGACGAGGCGACCAGCTCCCTCGACGTGCCGGGGGAGCAGCACGTGCAGGAGGCCCTCGAGCGGCTGCTGGCCGACCGGACCGCCGTCGTCGTCGCGCACCGGCTCTCCACGGTGATGACCGCCGACCGCGTGCTGGTGGTCGAGGGCGGCCGGGTGGTGGAGGACGGGTCGCCGGAGGAGCTGGTGGCCGACGGCGGGCGGTTCGCCCGCCTGCACGAGGAGTGGCGGGCCTCCATCAGCGCCGCCGCCTGACCCCCTCCGCCGTGATCATGGGCGTCCGCCACCTCATCGTCCTGTCAGCCGGGGGAGGGGTGGCGCGACGTGTCGGAACCTGGCCCCGACGTGTCGGAACCCGACCCGAGTCCCGACACGTGGCGCCGTGGTTGCGACACCTCATGCCGCAGGTGCCGGTCAGCCCCCAGCGGCGGTGGCCCGCGCCCGGTGCGCCTCGCGCCGGGCGAGCACGACCCCGGCCACGGCGGCACCGAGGCACCCGAGAGCGAGGTCACCGAGGGTGTCGCCGTAGGCCGCAGCGAGTCCGCCGTCCACCTCCCCGAAGCGGATGAAGGTGGCCCACTCGCCGAGCTCCCACCCCACCGCCAGCAGGGCGCCCACCCCGGCCGTGCAGAGCGCCAGCGCCCAGCGAGGACCCACCCCGCCGTCGCGCAGCAGCAGGCCGGCGCCGCCCGACAGCAGGGCCCAGTTCACGAGGTGGTTGGCGTCGTCCCACCAGGTCACGGCGTCGTAGAGGTCAGCGGTGTTGCCGGTGACGTCGACGAGGAACGGCAGCGCCACGAGCAGCGTCGCCCACCAGGGCAGCGGGCGCCGCTCCGCTCCCCGCGTGCTGCGCCGCGAACGCCGCAGCGCGGCCACGAGGGGCACCAGCAGCATGAGCACCGGGTAGGCGGCGAGCCGCGCCCCGAACCCCTTGCCGGCGAACTGCGGCAGGTCGCTGAACGCCCCCAGCGCGAGCTGCACGACGGTGGCCAGCACCACCGCGAGCACGGCCCAGGGCACCCACCGGGCGGGGCGCCGCGTCCGGTCGTCGGGCAGGACGGGGCGGACGGGCGGGGCCACCCCCCGATGATGTCCCAGCTGACCCGCCCGCCGGCTGCGACGAGGCCGGTGCGTCGCGGTCAGCCGCCGGACCCGGGGGCTCCGTCGACGGCGTCGAGGTGGGGCTCGACGGCGTCGAGCAGGGGCCCGACGACGGCGGACGGCAGGGCGTGCCCCATCCCGGGGACGGCCACCCGGCGGGCGCGGGCACCCAGAGCCCGCTGCAGCAGCGCGGCGCTGGGTGGCGGGTAGGCCGGGTCGTGCAGGGCCTCCACCACGAGCACCGGGGTCGAGCCGCGATGCAGCTCCCCGCCCCGCACCAGGCCGTCCGTGCCCGCCCGGGCGTGCGCCGTGGCGGAGGCGGCGTCGAGGCGCCCGCCGTGGGCCACCACCCGCTCCTCCAGCGCGCGGAACTCCGCCCGGCCGAACGGGGTGCCGTCGCCGTTGAGCAGCTCCCAGTGGCGCAGCCGGAGCTCGAGCTCGGCGGCCTCGTCGCGCTCCTCGCCCAGCTGCGCCCACAGGGCGAGCAGCTCCGCTGAGGGCCCCGGGGCCCCGCCCTCGGCGCCGGGCAGCGGGCCGGTGCAGAAGAGCGTCGCCGACAGCAGGCGGTCGGGGTGGTCGAGGAGCAGCAGCTGGGTCAGCAGCCCGCCCATCGACATCCCGACGACGTGCGCGGCCCGGACGCCGGAGGCGTCGAGGACCACGAGCGCGTCCGCCGCCAGGTCGGTCAGCGCGTACGGCTCGCGACCGGCCGAGGTGCTGGACCGGCCCGTGTCGCGGTGGTCCCACACCAGCACGCGGTGGCGCTCGCCGAGCCGCTCGAGCAGCGCCGGCGGCCAGACCGCGCTGGACGAGGCGGCGCCCATGACCAGCAGCACGGGCGAGCCGTCGGGCGCCCCGGAGGCGCTGGCCCGCAGGTCGTAGCCGTCGGGCGTGGTCGCGGTGAGCGTCGTCGCCACGGAGGCCTCCTCGTCGTCGTCGACCCGCTGTCCGTCCTGACGACGACCGTGCCGCAGACGGCCGCGCGGCCGCCACCCGGTTTCCGGGGGCGGCCGCGCGGCGGGTCGGACGAGCCTCGGGTCAGATGACGGAGCGGACCGCGACCTCGAAGCCCCGCACGTGCTCCGCCGCGCGCTCGGCGGCGTCCGCGCCGTCGCCGGAGGCGATCGCGCGCAGCAGGGCGACGTGCTCGCCGACGTGGTCGTCGACGTCGGGCAGGCGGTCGAGGAAGAGGCAGAAGATGCGGATCGCGAGGTTGTGGTGGCGCACCAGGGTGTCCTCGAGGTGGGGGTTGCCCGCCACCCGGTAGATGGCCCGGTGGACCTGCGCGTCGTACTGCATCAGGTCGTGGTTGCTGGTGGTGGCCAGGTCGAGCGCCTGGAGCCGGTCGGCGAGCTCGAGGAGGTCCCTCTGCTCGGCGGGGGTCGCGCGCTCGGCGGCGCGGCGGGCGGCCAGCGGCTCCAGCAGGGAGCGGACCTCGGAGATGTGCGCGAGGTCGGTGATGTCGACGCCGGTGGCGAAGGTGCCGCGCCGCGGGTAGGTGACGATCAGCCGGTCGCCCTCGAGGCGCTTGATGGCCTCCCGGACCGGCGTCTTGCCCATCTCCAGCTCGTCGGCGAGCGCGTCGTCGTCGAGGGGCTCGTTGGGGCGGATCTCGAGCATGATCAGCCGGTCGCGGATCTCGGCGTAGGCCTTCTCCGCCAGGGAGGTGTAGCGCTCCTCGCGGATGCCGGGCACGGACTTCACGCCGCGATCGTACGGGCGTCCCGTCGTCGTCCCCCGGCGCCGGACGGCACCGGTCCGCCGTCCGGCCGAGCGCCGCGGGTGGACCGGCGCCCCGGGGACCGCCTCGGCGCTCACGGCTGCGACCTGCGGGTGAGGTCGAGGAACTCCGCACGGGTGCGGGCGTCGCTGCGCAGCAGCCCCCGCAGGGCGGAGGTGCGGGTCCGGGCGCCGGTGGCGCGCGCGCCGCGCAGCGACATGCAGGTGTGGTCGGCGTCGAGGACGACGCCGACGCCGCGGGGTGCGAGGGCGTCCTCGAGCAGGTCGGCCACCTGCACGGTGAGCCGCTCCTGCACCTGGGGCCTGGCGGCGCTCGCCTCCACGGCGCGGGCGAGCTTGGACAGGCCCACCACCCGCTCGCCCGGCAGGTACCCGACGTGCGCGACGCCGGCGAAGGGGAGCAGGTGGTGCTCGCACAGCGACCTGAAGGGGATGTCGCAGACGACGACGAGCTCGTCGTACCCCTCGTCGTTGGGGAACGTGGTGAGCGTGAACGGGCGGGGGGAGAGGACCTCGGCGTAGGCGCGGGCCACCCGCCCCGGCGTCGCGGCGAGCCCGGGGGAGGAGGTGTCGAGCCCGAGCGCGCGCAGGAGGTCGGCGACGGCGCGCTCGGCGGCGCCGAGGTCCGCGGCGGACGCCGCGGGCTCCCAGGTGCGGTCGGCGCGGTGCCCCAGCAGGTCGTCGGGCAGGTCGACGGGCAGGTCGACGGCGAGGGCGTCGTCGGCGCTCCACGAGCGCGTCGTGGACGGGTGGTGCTGCGTGCTCATCTCGTCCTCCTGATCTCGGCCCAGGCCCTTGACCGCGGCGCCGACCCCTCCTACGTTACCGACAACTGATACATCAGTCACCTGGCCACCGTGGAGGACCCCCGTGACCGCAGAGCTCGACGACGACGTCCGCCGCGGCGCCTCGACCCTCGACAGCGCGCTGGCCGCCGTCGACCCCGACGTCGCCGCCGCCATCGACGCCGAGCTCGAGCGCCAGCAGAGCACCCTCGAGATGATCGCCAGCGAGAACTTCGCGCCCCTGGCCGTCATGCAGGCGCAGGGCTCGGTGCTCACCAACAAGTACGCCGAGGGCTACCCCGGCCGCCGGTACTACGGCGGCTGCGAGAACGTCGACGTGGTCGAGCAGCTCGCGATCGACAGGCTCAAGGCCCTGTTCGGCGCCGAGTTCGCCAACGTCCAGCCGCACTCCGGCGCCCAGGCCAACGCCGCCGTCATGCACGCGCTGATCCGCCCCGGCGACACGATCCTCGGGCTCGACCTGGCCCACGGCGGCCACCTGTCGCACGGCATGAAGCTCAACTTCTCCGGGCGCCTGTACGACGTCGCGGCCTACCACGTCCGCGAGGACGACCACCGCGTCGACATGGACGAGGTCGCCCGCCTCGCGCGGGAGCGCCAGCCGAAGCTCATCATCGCCGGCTGGTCGGCCTACCCCCGCCAGCTCGACTTCGCCGCGTTCCGCGCCATCGCCGACGAGGTCGGCGCGCTGCTCATGGTCGACATGGCGCACTTCGCCGGGCTGGTCGCCGCGGGGCTGCACCCCTCCCCGGTGCCCCACGCGCACGTGGTCACCTCCACCACGCACAAGACCCTCGGCGGTCCCCGCGGCGGCATCATCCTCAGCAACGACCCGGCCATCGCCAAGAAGCTCAACAGCGCCGTCTTCCCCGGCCAGCAGGGCGGCCCGCTGGAGCACGTCATCGCCGCCAAGGCCGTGGCCTTCAAGCTGGCCGCCGAGCCCGAGTTCCGCGACCGCCAGGAGCGCACGCTGCGCGGCGCCCGCATCCTCGCCGACCGGCTCAGCACGCCCGAGGCCCGCGAGGCCGGCATCGGCGTCGTCAGCGGTGGCACCGACGTGCACCTGGTGCTGGTCGACCTGCGCCACTCCGAGCTCGACGGCCAGCAGGCCGAGGACCGCCTCCACTCCATCGGCATCACCGTGAACCGCAACGCCGTGCCGTTCGACCCCCGCCCGCCGGTGGTCAGCTCCGGCGTCCGCATCGGCACCCCGGCGCTCGCGGCCCGCGGCTTCGACGACGCGGACTTCGCTCGGGTCGCCGACGTCATCGCCCGGGCGCTGGCCCCGGAGGTCGACGGCGCGGAGCTGGCCGCGCTCGGGCAGCGCGTGCACGACCTGGCCCAGCGCCACCCGCTGTACCCGCACCTCGCCCCCCTGTCCGGGCAGCAGCCCGGCCAGCAGTCCGAGCAGCGCACCGCCGACGAGACCCCGGAGCCGAGCCTGTGACCACCGTCGACGCCTTCTCGACCGACCCCGCCGACGCCGTCCCGCACACCCCGGCCGCCGCTGCCGGTGACCGGCTGAACGGCACCCCGCCCCGCACCCCGGGGGCGGAGCTGCCGGAGCACCCGGAGTTCCTCTGGGACAACCCCGAGCCGAAGAAGTCCTACGACGTGGTGGTCATCGGCGGCGGCGGCCACGGCCTCGCCACGGCCCACTACCTGGCCAAGAACCACGGCATCACCAACGTCGCCGTGCTGGAGAAGGGCTGGCTCGCGGGCGGCAACACCGCCCGCAACACCACCCTGATCCGCTCGAACTACCTCTGGGACGAGAGCGCCGCGATCTACGAGCACTCCCTCAAGCTGTGGGAGGGCCTCGAGGACGACCTCGGCTACCCGATCCTGTTCAGCCAGCGCGGCGTGCTGAACCTCGCGCACACCCTGCAGGACGTGCGCGACAGCGTCCGCCGCGTCGAGGCGAACGTGCTCAACGGGGTCGACGCCGAGTGGCTGGAGCCCGACGAGGTCCGCAAGGTCTGCCCGATCGTCAACACCTCCACCGACATCCGCTACCCGGTGCTCGGGGCGACGTACCAGCCGCGCGCGGGCATCGCCAAGCACGACTACGTGGCCTGGGGCTTCGCGCGGCGCGTCAACGAGGCCGGCATCGACATCATCCAGGACTGCGAGGTCACGGGCTTCGTCCGCGACGGCAACCGCGTCACGGGCGTGCGCACCACCCGCGGCGACATCGCCTGCGGCAAGGTGGCCCTCGCCGCCGCCGGCAGCACCTCGGTGCTCACCGACATGCTCGGCCTGCGCGTGCCGATCCAGTCGCACCCGCTGCAGGCGCTGGTCTCCGAGCTGCTCGAGCCGGTGCACCCGACGATCGTCATGTCGAACGCGGTGCACGTGTACGTCTCCCAGGCGCACAAGGGCGAGCTGGTCATGGGCGCCGGCGTCGACTCCTACAACGGGTACGGCCAGCGCGGCGCCTTCCACATCATCGAGCGCCAGATGGCCGCTGCCGTCGAGCTGTTCCCGGTGTTCGCGCGGGCGCACCTGCTGCGCACCTGGGGCGGCATCGTCGACACCACGCCCGACGCCTCCCCGATCGTCGGGCGCACCCCCTACGACAACGTCTTCCTCAACTGCGGCTGGGGCACCGGCGGGTTCAAGGCGACGCCGGGCGTGGGCTGGGTCTTCGCCGACACCGTCGCCAACGACACCCCTCACCCGTACGCGGCGCCCTTCTCCCTCGACAGGTTCGTCACCGGCCGCCTCGTGGACGAGCACGGCGCCGCCGCCGTCGCCCACTGACCGGCCCGCTGACGCACCCCGACCCGCAGACCAGGAGACCCGACGTGCAGATGATCCGGTGCCCGTGGTGCGGCCCCCGCGAGGAGGTCGAGTTCCACTACGGCGGCCAGGCCCACGTGCCCTACCCCGCCGAGCCCGCCGCCCTGTCCGACGAGGAGTGGGCGCACTACGTGTTCTTCCGCGACAACACCCGCGGCGTCTTCGCCGAGCGCTGGTCGCACAGCGCCGGCTGCCGCAAGTGGTTCAACGCCCTGCGCGACACCGTGAGCTACCGGTTCCTGGCGGTGTACCGCCCCGGGGACCCCCGCCCCGTGCTCGACGGCAGCGACCAGACCCAGCACCAGACCCACCACCAGAAGGCAGGAGCCAGCTCGTGAGCGCCCCCTTCCGCACCGCCAGCGGCGGCCGCGTCGACCGGTCGGCGCCGGTGTCGTTCACCTTCGGCGGCGAGGTGCTCGAGGGCCTGCGCGGCGACACCCTCGCCTCCGCGCTGCTCGCCCACGGCGTGCACCAGGTGACCACCAGCATCAAGCTGGGCCGCCCCCGCGGCATCGGCGCCGCCTGGGCCGAGGACCCGAGCAGCCTGGTCCAGGTCGAGGAGCCCTTCCCGGACCCGATGCAGCTGGCCACCACCACCGAGGTCTTCGACGGCCTGGTGGCCCAGGGCGTCCCCGGCCAGGGCCGCCTGGCCGACATCGCGACTCCGCCCGCTACGACTCCCGCCACCTCCACGTCGACGTGCTCGTGGTCGGCGCGGGACCCACCGGCCTGCAGGCGGCGCTGACCGCGGCCCGCTCCGGCGCCCGGGTGGCGCTGGTCGACGAGCAGTCCGAGGCCGGTGGCTCCCTGCTGGGCACCACCGACCTCGTCGACGGCCGCCCCGCCCTCGAGTGGGTGGGCGACGCCGTCGCCGAGCTGGCCGCCGCCCCCGAGGTGGTGCACCTGCAGCGCACCACCGTCTTCGGCGTCTACGACGACGGGTTCGCGCTCGCCGTCGAGCGCCGCACCGACCACCTCGGCGGCGCGGCCCCCCGCGAGGTCTCGCGCCAGCGGGTCTGGCGCGTCCGCGCGCGCCGCACGGTGGTGGCCACCGGCGCCCACGAGCGCCCCGTCGTCTTCACCGACAACGACCGGCCCGGCACGATGCTCGCCGGCAGCGCCCGCACCTTCCTGCACCGCTACGGCGTGCTGGCCGGCAGCCGCGCCGTCGTCCTCACCACCAACGACAGCGCCTACCGCGCGGCCGTCGAGCTGGCCGACGCCGGCGTCGAGGTCGCCGCCGTGGTCGACACCCGACCCGAGGCGCCCGCCCACTGGGCGCCGAGTGCGCCGGCCGCGGCATCGAGGTCCGCGCCGGCAGCGCCGTCGTCGGGACCCGCGGCACCGAGCGCGTCACCCACGCCCGCGTGGCCGCGCGCGACGGGGGAGCCGTCGACGACGTCGCCTGCGACCTCCTGCTGGTCAGCGGGGGGTGGAACCCCGCCGTCCACCTCTACAGCCAGGCCCGCGGCAGGCTCGCCTTCGACACCTCCCTGGGGGCGTTCCTGCCCACCGGCCGCCTCGACGACCTGCTCGTCGCGGGGGCCGCCGCCGGTGCCCAGGACCTCGCCACCTGCCTGCGCCAGGGCGGCGCCGCAGCGGCCACCGCGCTGGTCGAGCTGGGCCTGGACGTCGTGCCGGTGCCCGTCCCCTCGACGCCCCCGGCGCCCCCGGCCACCGCGCCCGACCTGGTGTGGACCGTGCCGGACGTCGACGGCGACACCTCGCGGCAGTTCGTCGACCTCCAGCGCGACGCGACCGTGGCCGACGTGCAGCGCGCCCTCGGCGCCGGCCTGCGCTCGCCCGAGCACGTCAAGCGGTACACGACCATCGGCACCGCGCACGACCAGGGCAAGACCTCCGGCGTGGTGACCTCGGGGATCATCGCCGAGCTGCTCGGCGGCGGTCCCGACGACGTCGGCACCACCACCTTCCGGCCCCCCTACACGCCGGTGGCGTTCGCGACCCTCGCTGGCCGCGACCGCGGCCAGCTGTTCGACCCGGTCCGCACCACCGCCCTGCACGACTGGCACGTCCAGGCCGGTGCCGTGTGGGAGGACGTCGGCCAGTGGAAGCGCCCGCGGTACTACCCGCTGGCGGGGGAGGACGTGGAGACCGCGGTGCTGCGCGAGTGCGCCGCGGCCCGGACCTCCGTGGGGATCCTCGACGGCTCGACCCTCGGCAAGATCGACGTGCAGGGCCCGGACGCGGGCGAGCTGCTGGACAGGCTCTACACGAACCTCATGAGCAGCCTCGCCGTCGGCAAGGTGCGCTACGGCGTCATGTGCGGCGCCGACGGCATGGTCATCGACGACGGCACCGTGCTGCGCGTGGCCGAGGACCGCTTCATGGTCATGACCACCACCGGCGGCGCCGCCAAGGTCCTCGACTGGATGGAGGAGTGGCACCAGACCGAGTGGCCCGAGCTGCGGGTGCACCTGGTCTCGGTCACCGAGCAGTGGTCGGCCTTCCCCGTCGTCGGGCCGCGCTCGCGCGACGTCATCGGCGCGGTCTTCGGCGACGTCGACGTGAGCAACGACGCCTTCGGCTTCATGACCTGGCAGGACACCGTCCTCGACGGCGCCCCCGTGCGCCTGGCCCGGATCAGCTTCTCCGGCGAGCTCGCCTGGGAGGTCCACGTCAGCTCCTGGCACGCCGTCGCCGTGTGGGAGCGCCTGGTCGAGGCCGGCCGCCCCTACGGCATCACGCCCTACGGCACCGAGACCATGCACGTGCTGCGCGCCGAGAAGGGCTACCCGATCATCGGGCAGGACACCGACGGCACCGTCACCCCGCAGGACCTCGGCATGGCCTGGGTGGTGTCCAAGAAGAAGCCCGACTTCGTGGGCAAGCGCTCCTTCGCCCGCGCCGACAACCAGCGCGAGGACCGCAAGCACCTCGTGGGGCTGCTGCCGGTCGACCGCGCCACCGTGCTGCCCGAGGGCTCTCAGGTGGTCGAGCTGGGCGAGAGCGGTGAGCTGCCGCCCCCGCCGGTGCCGATGCTCGGCCACGTCACCTCCAGCTACCGCAGCGCCCACCTCGAGCGCCCGTTCGCGCTCGCGCTGCTCAAGGGCGGGCGGGCCCGCGCCGGCCAGCTCGTGCACGTCCCCGTCAAGGGGCGCCTGGTCGCCGTCGAGGTGACCGGCCCCGTCCTGGTCGACCCCGAAGGAGCGCGCCGCGATGGCTGACGCCGCCCCCAGCAGCACCGTCCCGCTGCCTCGCACCCACCCGCTCGACGTGCGCCCCGACCTCACCGAGCAGACCGCCGGTGCGGTCGTGGCCCGGCCGCTGACCACCGCGGTCCAGGTGCGCGCCGAGCTGCCCGGCCCGGCCGCCGACGCCGCGGCCCGCGTGCTCGGGGTGGCGCTCCCCGCGCGCCCCGGCACCTGGGTGGCGACGCCGGGCGGTGGTCGGGTCGTCTGGCTCGGGCCCGACGAGTGGCTGGTGCTCGACCCGACCACCACCCCGTGGGACCTCGAGCCCCGGCTGCGCGAGGCCCTGGCCCCCGCGGGCGGCGCGGCCGTCGACGTCTCCGCGCAGCGCGTCGTCCTGGAGCTGTCGGGGCCGCTGGCGCGCGACCTGCTCGCGGCCGGCTGCGCCGTCGACACCCACCCGTCGGTCTTCCCCGCCGGGCGCGCCGCGCAGACCCTGCTCGCGCAGGCCGGCGTGGTGCTGCTGGCGCTGAGCGACGACGGCCAGCGCTACGAGCTGCTGGTGCGCTCGTCCTTCGCCCGCTACCTCGCCGACTGGCTCGTCGACGCGGCCACCGAGCACCGGGCCCGCCGCGCCTGAGGGCGCCGGCGCCGCCCCACCGACCAGACCCCCCGCAGACCAGCGAAGACCCCAGGAGCAGCACATGACGACGCAGTCACCGTCCGTGGTGATCATCGGCGCCGGCATCGTCGGCGCGAACCTCGCCGACGAGCTCACCGAGCGCGGGTGGACGGACGTCACCGTGCTGGACCAGGGGCCGCTGCCGCTGGCCGGCGGCTCGACGTCGCACGCCCCCGGCCTGGTGTTCCAGACCAACTCCTCCAAGACCATGGCGCAGCTCGCGGCGTACACGGTGGAGAAGCTGAAGAGCATCGACGTCGACGGCGCCTGGTGCTTCAACCAGGTCGGCGGCCTGGAGGTGGCCACCACCCCGAGCGCCTCGCCGAGCTGGAGCGCCGCCGCGGCTGGACCCGCTCCTGGGGCATCCCCGACGCGCGCGTCCTCAGCCCCGCCGAGTGCGCCGCGCTGCACCCGCTGGTCGACCCGAGCAGGTGCTCGGCGGCCTGCACGTGCCCAGCGACGGCCTCGCCAAGGCCCACCGCGCCGTCATCGCCCTCATGGCCCGCGCCACGGAGCGCGGCGCGCAGTTCCGCGGCAGCACCCGGGTGCTCGGCGTGGAGCAGCGCGGCGGCCGCGTCACCGGCGTGACGACGGCGGACGGCGTGGTGCCCGCCGACGTCGTCGTGTCCTGCGCGGGGTTCTGGGGCCCGGAGGTCGGCGCGATGGTCGGCATGTCCGTGCCGCTGCTGCCGCTCGCGCACCAGTACGCCAAGACCGGCCAGGTGCGCGAGCTCGTGGGCCGCAACACCGAGCGCTCCGAGGCGGGCCTGCCGATCCTGCGCCACCAGGACGCCGACCTGTACTTCCGCGAGCACCACGACCGGATCGGCATCGGCTCCTACGCCCACCGCCCGATGCCGGTGCGCCTGGACTCCCTGGACTCCTCCGAGGACGTCTCGGCCCGGTCGATGCCGTCGATGCTCCCCTTCACCGAGGAGGACTTCGCCCCCGCGTTCGAGGACGCGCAGAAGCTCCTGCCGGCCCTGGCCGACGCCAAGGTCGAGGAGGGCTTCAACGGCGTCTTCTCCTTCACCCCCGACGGCGGCTCGCTGGTGGGGGAGAGCAAGGAGGTCGCCGGCTTCTGGGTGGCCGAGGCGGTCTGGGTGACGCACTCGGCGGGCGTGGCGAAGGCCGTGGCGCAGCTGCTGGTCGACGGGCACAGCGAGTACGACCTGCACGGCCTCGACGTGCACCGCTTCGAGGAGGTCCAGCTCGACGGGGCCTACGTCTCCGAGACCTCGCAGCAGAACTTCCGGGAGATCTACGACGTCCTGCACCCGCTGCAGCCGAAGGAGTCGCCGCGCGACCTGCGCGTCAGCCCCTTCCACGCCCGCCAGGTCGAGCTGGGCGCGGTCTTCCTCGAGGCCGGCGGCTGGGAGCGGCCGCACTGGTACGAGGCCAACGCCGCGCTGGTCGACCAGCTGCCCGCCGAGTGGACGCCGCCGGCGCGCGAGGCGTGGGCGGCGAAGTTCCACTCACCGGTCGCCGCCGCCGAGGCGTGGAGGACCCGCACGGCCGTCGCGATGTACGACATGACGGCGCTCAAGCGCATCGAGGTCTCCGGGCCCGGCGCGCTGGAGCTCCTCGAGCGCATGACCACGGCCAAGATGGGCAAGTCCGTCGGCTCGGTCACCTACGCGCTGTGGCTCGACGAGGCCGGCGGCATCCGCAGCGACGTCACCGTGGCGCGCCTGGGGGAGCAGACCTTCCAGGTCGGCGCGAACGGCAACCAGGACGTGGCCCTGCTGCTGTCCGAGGCCCGCCGGTTCGGCCTGGCCGACCAGGTGCAGGTGCGCGACACCACGGGCGAGACCTGCTGCATCGGGCTGTGGGGGCCGGACGCCCGCACGCTCGTGGAGCGCCTCTCGACCGACGACTTCAGCAACGAGGGCCTGAAGTACTTCCGCGCCACCAGGGCCCGCATCGCCGGCGTGCCGGTGACCGCGATGCGCCTGTCGTACGTGGGCGAGCTCGGCTGGGAGATCTACACGACGGCCGACAACGGCCAGCGCCTGTGGGACGCCCTCTTCGCCGCCGGCCAGGACCTCGGCGTCATCGCCGCGGGCCGCGCCGCCTTCAACAGCCTCCGGCTGGAGAAGGGCTACCGCTCCTGGGGCTCGGACATGACCACCGAGCACGACCCGTACGAGGCCGGCCTCGGCTTCGCGGTGCGCTCGGCGACGGGCACCTTCACCGGCAGCGAGGCCATCGCGGGCCGCAGCGAGGAGACGGCTGCGCGGCGCCTGGCCTGCCTGACCGTCGACGACGGCGAGTCCGTGGTGCTCGGCCACGAGCCGGTGCTGGTCGACGGGGAGCCCGTCGGGTACGTCACCAGCGCGGCCTTCGGCCACACGGTGGGCCGTCCGATCGCCTACGCCTGGCTGCCCGCCTCGGCGGCGGCTGTGGGCAGCAGCGTCGAGATCGAGTACTTCGGGCGCCGCGTCGCGGCGACCGTGGCCGCCGAGCCCCTCGTCGACCCCGAGATGGCGCGCATCCGCCGATGAACCTGTCGGTCTTCGACCTGTTCAAGGTCGGCATCGGGCCCTCGAGCTCGCACACGGTCGGCCCGATGAAGGCCGCCTGGACCTTCGTGGAGTCCCTGCGCGCGGCCGACCTGCTCCAGCGCACCGTCCGGGTGCGCTGCGAGCTGTTCGGCTCGCTCGGGGCCACCGGCCACGGCCACGGCAGCGTGGGCGCGGTGGTGCTGGGCCTGTCGGGGGAGCAGCCCCACCTGGTCGACCCGGTGGCCGCCGCGCCCCTGGTGGCCCGTGCGCGCGGCGAGCGCCTGCTGGGCCTCGGCGGCGGCCCCTCCGCCGGGGGGAAGGTCATCGGCTTCTCCGTCGACGACGACGTGGTGCTGCACCGGCGCCGCCGGCTGAGCTACCACTCCAACGGGATGCTCTTCCAGGCGCTCGACGTCGAGGGGGAGGTGCTGTCGGAGCGGCACTACTACTCCGTCGGCGGCGGCTTCGTGCTCGACGAGGACGAGGCCGGGCGGCCCGTCATCGTCGCGGACACCACGCCGGTGGCCCACCCCTTCGCCACCGGTGAGGAGCTGCTGGCGGTCACCCGGCGCACCGGGCTGCGCGTCAGCGACGTGATGCTCGCCAACGAGCTGTCGTGGCGCACCGAGGCGGAGGTCCGCGAGGGCCTGCTGCAGATCTGGGCGGTCATGCAGGAGTGCGTGGCCCACGGCACCAAGACCACCGGTGTGCTGCCGGGCGGGCTGAAGGTGCGGCGCCGGGCCGCGGCGCTCAAGGAGCGCTTGGAGACCGACGCCGACGAGCGCGACCCGCTGCGCGCGATGGAGTGGGTGACCCTCTACGCCCTCGCGGTCAACGAGGAGAACGCCGCCGGCGGCCGCGTGGTCACCGCTCCCACCAACGGGGCGGCGGGGATCATCCCGTCGGTCCTGCACTACTACGAGCGCTTCGTGGACGGCGCCGACGACGACGGCGTGGTGCGCTTCCTGCTGACCGCCGGGGCCATCGGGATGCTGTTCAAGCTCAACGCCTCGATCTCCGGCGCCGAGGTCGGCTGCCAGGGCGAGGTCGGCTCGGCGTGCTCCATGGCCGCCGCCGGTCTGGCCGAGGTGCTGGGCGGCAGCCCCGAGCAGGTCGAGAACGCCGCCGAGATCGGCATCGAGCACAACCTCGGCCTCACCTGCGACCCCGTCGGCGGGCTGGTGCAGATCCCCTGCATCGAGCGCAACGCCGTCGGGTCGGTCAAGGCCATCACCGCGGCCCGCATGGCCGTGCGGGGCGACGGCGCCCACCACGTGCCGCTGGACAAGGCCATCAAGACGATGCGCGAGACCGGCGCGGACATGAAGGACAAGTACAAGGAGACCGCCCGCGGCGGTCTCGCGCTCAACATCGTCGAGTGCTGAGGAGGCACCCCCATGACCACGACCGCTCCCGCTCCCGCCGCCGCTCCGGCGGCCCCCGGCTCCGCGGCTCCCGCCGTGCTGTCGCTGAGCTGCCCGCAGCAGCCCGGCATCGTCAACGCGGTGACGTCGTTCCTGTACCAGCAGGGCCACGACATCGTGGAGCACCAGCAGTTCGACGACGCGCTCTCGGGCCGGCTGTTCTCGCGCACGGCGTTCACCAGCCTCGGCGGCACCACCGACGTGGCGCAGCTCCAGGCGGCCTTCGCGCCCATCGCGGCGAAGTACGGCATGGACGTGCGCTTCAGCGGCGGTGAGCGCCCGCGGGTGCTGGTGATGGTCTCGAAGATGGGCCACTGCCTCAACGACCTCATCTTCCGGTGGCGCTCGGACACCCTCGGCGCCGAGCTGGTGGCCGTGGTGTCGAACCACGAGGACCTTCGCCCCATGGCCGAGGCCGCCGGCCTGCCGTTCCACCACGTCCCGATCACCGCCGCCACCAAGGCGGAGGCCGAGGCGCGGCTGCTGGAGCTGGTCGGGGAGACCGAGTCCGAGCTGGTGGTGCTCGCGCGCTACATGCAGGTGCTCTCCGACGAGACCTGCCGGGAGCTGCGCGGCCGGGCCATCAACATCCACCACTCCTTCCTGCCGGGGTTCAAGGGCGCCAGGCCCTACCACCAGGCCTTCGACCGGGGCGTGAAGCAGGTGGGCGCCACGGCGCACTACGTGACGCCGGACCTCGACGAGGGGCCGATCATCGAGCAGGAGGTGATCCGGATCGACCACACCCACGACCCGGCCTCCCTGGCGACCGTGGGCCGCGACGCCGAGGCCCTGGCGCTCTCGCGCGCGGTGCGCTGGCACTGCCAGCAGCGCGTGCTGCTCAACGGTCACCGCACCGTCGTCTTCCGCTGACCCCGCGGGGTCCCCACCCCCCCTCGGACCGCACCCTGCGCGGAGGGTGCGGTCCGAGGGGGTGCCACGCAGAGTCGCTCCGCACGACGCTCCGTGCAGACACGCCGCGCGGAGTGACCTGGGTCACTCCAGGGTCTGGACTGATGCATCAGTCATCGTGTTACATCTGGGTCACGCGCGGCAGTGCTGCCCGCAGCGGCCCTACCGTCACGACCCACCCGCCACTCCGGCAGGGCCGCCGTCACGAGAGGACACCCCATGTCGTCTGAGCTCGGAACACCCGTGCGGGAGGGCAAGCGGCCGCTCGACCTCCCCGTCCTCGCCGTCTCCGGCGTCGTCGTGGTCGCGCTGTGCATCTGGGGCGTCGCCGCCCCGGACCAGCTGCAGCAGGTCTCCGGCGACTGGCTGGCCTGGATCACCACCAACCTCGGCTGGGCCTTCGCCGTCAGCGCCAGCGGCTTCGTGGCCCTGGCGCTGGTGCTCGCCTTCAGCCGCGTGGGCCGCATCCGCCTCGGCGCCGACGACGAGCGCCCCCAGTTCAGCCGCGCCTCGTGGATCGCGATGATGTTCTCCGCGGGCATGGGCATCGGCCTCATGTTCTACGGCGTCACCGAGCCCGTCACGCACCTCATGACCCCGCCGGAGGGCGACGTCACCGCCGGCACGCCGGCCGCCGCCGACGAGGCCATGCAGTACACGCTCTTCCACTGGGGCCTGCACCCGTGGGCCATCTACGCCGTCGTCGGCCTCGCGCTGGCCTACTCCAGCTACCGCAAGGGCCGCCCCGGCGGCTTCTCGGCGGCGTTCGCCCCGCTGCTGCGCGGCCCCCGCGGCCGCGGCGCCGCCAAGGCGATCGACGTCCTCGCGATCTTCGCCACCGTCTTCGGCTCGGCCGTCAGCCTCGGCCTCGGCGCCGCGCAGATGAACGGCGGCCTCTCCCACGTCTTCGGGGTCGCCAACAACAACGGCGTGCAGGTCGCGATCATCGCCGTCCTGACCATCTGCTTCGTGATCAGCGCCATCTCCGGCATCGAGCGGGGCGTCAAGATCCTGTCGAACACCAACATGGTGCTGGCCGGCCTGCTGCTGCTGTTCCTGTTCGTGGTGGGCCCGACGGTCTTCATCCTCGACATGGCCCCCAACGCGGCCGGCAACTACCTGGCGGCGCTGCCCCACATGTCCCTGCGCACCGGCGTCTTCGGCGGCCAGGAGTGGCTGTCCGGCTGGACGATCTTCTACTGGGCCTGGTGGATGTCCTGGACGCCCTTCGTGGGCGCCTTCCTCGCCAAGATCTCCCGCGGCCGCACCATCCGCGAGTTCGTCGTCGGCGTGATGCTCATCCCGACGCTGGTCAGCCTGATCTGGTTCTCGGTCTTCGGCGGCACCGCCATCAACGCCCAGCTGACCGGCGCCCTCGACGTCCTCGCCGACAGCGACCAGACCGCCCAGATGTTCAACCTGCTCGCGCTGTTCCCGTGGTCCGGGCTGACCTCGCTGCTCGTCGTGGCGCTGGTGGCGATCTTCTTCGTCTCCGGCGCCGACGCCGCCAGCATCGTCATGGCGTCGCTGTCCAGCCACGGCGACGACGAGCCGCGCCGCTGGCTCACCGCCGCCTGGGGAGGCCTGACCGGCGTCGTCGCGATCGTGCTCCTCGGGGCGGGCGGCCTGCAGGCGCTGCAGAACCTCACGATCATCGCCGCCACGCCGTTCCTCGTGGTCATGGTGCTCATGTGCTGGGCCCTGCTGAAGGACCTGCGCAGCGACACCGCCCCGATGTCGGCCATCACCGGCAAGATGCTCGCCGTGCCGCCCACGCGGCAGGCGGGCGGGCGCTCGGGGCAGGCAGCCCCCTCGGGGCCCTCGGTGGCCCAGGCGCCCACGGCCCCCGAGCCGGAGGTCGGCGGCGGCCGCGCGGGCGAGCCCGTCGGCGCCGGGCGCGACTGACGCACCCGCGCGGCCCGGCTGGGCGCGGCGGTCCGCCGCCCGCTCAGCCGGGCTTCACCGCGCCCAGGCGCCAGGACGCCCGGGCCGCGGTGGCGAGCAGCTGCTCGGCCAGGGCGGGCAGCGCCTCGGGGGTGAGGCGGTAGGTGGGGCCGCCCACGGTCAGCGCCGCCGCCACCTCGCCGTCGGCGCCGCGCACCGGTGCCCCCAGCACCACCAGGCCGGCCTCGTGCTCCTCCTGGGCCAGGGCCCAGCCCCGGGTGCGGGTGAGCTCCAGGTCGGCGGCCAGCGCCCCGAGGTCGACCAGCGTGTGCGGGGTGTAGCGCTCCAGGCCGGCCGCGGCGAGGCGCTCCACCTCGCCCGCCGGCGACGCGGCGAGGAACACCTTGCCCGCCGCCGTGGCGTGCAGCGGGCCGCGGCGGCCCACGTGGTCGGCGCTGGCGACGATGGCCGGGCCGCTGGCCTGGTCGACGGTGGTGATCTCGGTGCCGTCGCTGACCACGAGGTTCACGGTGTCGCCGACCCGCTCGGCGAGCTCGGCGCACAGCGGGCGGCACAGCGCGGCGACGTCGTGGGCGCGGGCCGCGCCGGCGGCCAGCTGCCCGGCGGAGGGGCCCAGCCGGTAGCGCCCGCGGTCGCCGTCCTGCTGGACCAGGCCCCGGGCCTCCAGGGTGGCCAGGAGCCGGAAGGCGGTGCCCTTGTGCACCCCGACCTCTCCCGCGAGGGCGCTCAGGCCGCGCGGCCCGTGCACGGCCAGCGCCTGCAGCAGCGAGACCGCCCTGTCGACGGACTGCACCGTGGTGTCGCGGGCCGCGCCGCGGGTCTCGTCGTTCCGCACAGCGGAACAGTAGGCGCGCCACGGGCGACCCGCCGGGTGGTCGCCGCGGATCTCGTCCCACCCCCTTGACCGCCCGCTCTCCCGGGGAAGAAGATTCCTCCACCCCAGAGCGCAACAGTTCCGCATCGTGGAACAACCCGTGACGACGCCGTCGCGACAGCGCCGCCCCAGGCACCCCACCTCGAAGGGAAGCGCCCCGATGACCGCTCAGCTGACCACCCCCTCAGCACCCGCCGCGCCGCCGGCCGGGCAGGTCTCCCCGCCGTCGGTGGGCGCCTCCGCCGCCGAGATGGTGGCGCGCCGGAAGAAGGGGTACAGCCTCGAGGGCGGCTTCTACACGAGCCAGGAGGTCTACGACCTCGACGTCGAGGTCGTCTTCAGCAAGAACTGGATCTTCGTGGCCGCTGCCGCCGAGATCCCCGAGGCCGGCGACTTCGTGACCGTCGACATCGGGAAGGCGTCCGTGATCGTCGTCCGCGACGACGACGACCAGATCGCCGCCTTCCACAACGTGTGCCGCCACCGCGGCTCGCGCCTGCTGGAGGACAAGGGCTTCGTCGGCAACATCGTCTGCCCCTACCACCGCTGGACCTACGCCCTCGACGGCTCGCTGCTGCACGCCGAGTCGCAGCCCCCGACCTTCGACAAGACTTGCTTCTCCCTGCGCACGGTCCACGTGCGCAACCTCGCCGGCCTGGTCTTCATCTGCCTGGCGCCCGAGGCCCCGGCCGACTTCGACGAGGTCGCGAAGCTCGTCGAGCCGCACCTGCTGCCGTACCAGCTCGACAGGGCCAAGGTGGCCCGCCAGGTGGACCTGCCCGAGGCGGGCAACTGGAAGCTGGTCATGGAGAACAACCGCGAGTGCTACCACTGCGACGGGCACCCGGAGCTCACCAGCGCCTACTTCCCGATCTTCGCCTACGACGAGGAGGACATCACCCCTCGCCTGAAGCCCCTCTACGACCGGTACACGAAGGCCGCGGACGCGCTGGCCGAGAAGCGCCGGGAGCAGGGCACCCCCCTGGTCGACCACATGGAGCTCGACACCCGCCAGGTCGGCTTCCAGCTGACCCACCTGCCGCTGGACGGCGAGGGCAGGTCCTTCGCCGCGGGCGGCGCCGCCGTGTGCTCGAAGCTCATCGGCGAGGTCAAGGACGCCGCCTTCGGCGACCTGTCGCTGCACATGCAGCCCAACAGCTGGTTCCACTTCCTCGGCGACCACGCCGTCGTGTTCTCGGTGATGCCCACCTCGCCCAGCACCAGCGTCCTGCGCACCACGTGGCTGGTGCACCCGGACGCGGAGGAGGGGAAGGACTACGACCTCGAGTCGCTGTGCACCGTCTGGAACGCCACCAACGACCAGGACCGCGTGCTGGTCACCAACACCCAGATCGGCTGCGGCGACCCGAGCTACGTGCCCGGGCCGTACTCGATGGTCGAGGACCAGGTCGAGGGCTTCGTGAACTGGTACGTGACGCGCCTGCGCGAGCACCTGGGCGTCGAGGCCACGGCGTGACCGCCGCCGTGGACACCGCCGTCAGCGCGGCGGCCGACCCCGCGCTGCGCCCCCACCACCCGCCGCACCCGGTGGGCCTGGCCTGCTGGGGCGACGCCGAGGACGAGTCGGTGCTCGTGGTGCAGGACGTCGTCGACGTCACCCACGACGTCAAGACCTTCACCTTCGCCTCGGCGGGGCAGCACCTGTTCCACTTCGAGCCGGGGCAGTTCATCACCCTGCGGCTCGACGTCGACGGCACCGAGGTCCTCCGCTCGTACACCGTCTCCTCGCCGCCCACCCGGCCCCACGCGCTGTCCATCACGGTGAAGCGCAAGCCGGGCGGCGTGGTCTCCCCGTGGCTGCACGACACCGTGCGACCCGGCACCGAGCTGCGCGTGCAGCCGCCGCTGGGCGTCTTCAGCACCAGCCGCCACCCGGCGGCGAAGTACCTGTTCCTCTCGGCCGGCAGCGGCATCACCCCGCTGATGTCGATGACGCGCACCCTGGTCGACCTCGGCCGCACCGCCGACGTCGTCTTCGTGCACAGCGCCCGCACGCCCGCGGACATCATCTTCCGCAGGGAGCTGGAGGCCCTCGAGGCGCTCCACCCCTGGCTGCGGGTGGTGCCCGTGGTCGCCGATGCCGGTGGCGAGCCCGGCTGGGGCCAGGGGGGCGACCGGCTCACTGGTCAGCTCGACGGCGCCGCGCTCACCGCCGCGGTGCCTGACGTCGCCGAGCGCGAGGTCTTCGTCTGCGGCCCCGCGCCGTACATGGACGCGATGCGCACCGGCCTCCTGGCCGCCGGCCTCCCCGAGGCGCGCTACCACCAGGAGACGTTCTCCTTCGAGAGCCTCGGCCTGCCGGCGGGCGAGCAGCTCGACGCCGGCGAGGTCGAGCTGGTCGCCGACGCCGAGGCCGGCTCGAGCGGGGGAGCCGGCGCGGACGAGGCGGTGGCCGAGGGCTTCGCGGTGCAGTTCACGCGCAGCGGCTGCACCATCCGCTGCGGCCGCGACGAGACGATCCTGCAGGCGGCGTTCCGCGCCGGGATCACCCCGCCGTCGTCGTGCAGCGAGGGCGTCTGCGGCACCTGCAAGACCGTGCTCGTCGACGGCGAGGTGGACATGCAGCACCAGGGCGGCATCCGTCCCCGCGAGATCGCGATGGGCAAGGTGCTGATCTGCTGCTCGCGGCCCCTCACCGACGTCACCGTGGAGGCCTGAGGGCTCAGCCCTTCATGGCCACCAGCTCGAGCGCGATCCCGTCGGGGTCGCGGAACTCCAGCAGGTGCATGGCGCCGGCGTCCTTGACCCCGCCGTGCTCGACCCCCGCCGCGTCGAGCACGGCGGTGGCGGCGTCGAGCTCGGCCTTCGAGGCGACCGAGAACGACAGGTGGTCCAGGCCCACGCGGTCCTCGTCGAAGGCGTCGTCGCCCGGCGCCACGGGGCGCAGGCCCAGCAGGCCGCCCGGCACCTGGTAGATGACCCCGTCGAAGACGAACCAGAGCTGCTCGCGGGTGGCCTGGTCGGCGTCGGCGGGCACCTCGTAGGCCACGTCCCAGCCGAAGACGGCGTCGTAGAAGCGGCGCGAGACGGCGATGTCGCGGACGGTGAGGCGGACGTGGCTGAAGCCCGTGGTGGTGATCGGCATGCCGGAACGGTCGCACGCGACACGACGGGCGGCATCCCGACGCCCGAGAGCCCGGCAGCGCTCCACCGCGCGCCGCGCCGCGCCAGGTGACCGCGGTCAGTCGTACCGGTGACCGCGGTCACCTGGCGGGGCTGCGCCCCAGGACGCCGGGTCGCTGGCTGACCGCGGTCAGCCCGAGGAGCGGCCGGGGGTGACCGCGGTCAGCCAGCTCCTCCGACAGGTGGCCGCGCGGCTCCCTCCAGGGCGGCTCATGCTGGGAGCACTTCGTCGTGCCCAGCAAGGAGAGCCCGTGACCACCCCGCTCGAGAAGACCGTCTACACCGCTGAGGCCCTGAGCACCGGCTCCGGCCGCTCGGGCCGCGCGCGCACCAGCGACGGGGTGCTCGACGTCCAGCTCGCCCCGCCGAAGGAGACCGGCGGCTCTGGCGAGGGCACCAACCCCGAGCAGCTCTTCGCCGCCGGGTACGCGGCGTGCTTCCACTCCGCGCTGCTCGGCACCGCGCGCCAGCGGAAGGTGTCCGTGGAGGGGAGCAGCGTCGGCGCCCGCGTCAGCCTCGGTCCCGTCGAGGGCGGCGGCTACGGCCTCGCCGTGCACCTCGAGGTGACCATCCCCGAGCTCGACCCCGCCCGGGCGCAGGAGCTGGCCGACGCCGCGCACGCCGTCTGCCCCTACTCCAACGCGACCCGCGGCAACATCGAGGTGACGGTCACCGTCTCCGACGACTGACCGCCCCCCGCTGCTCAGCGCCGCCGACCGGCGAGGAACCTCTCCAGGCGGTCGGCGGCGTCGTCGAGCACCTCCACCGGCGCGAGGAACACCATGCGCAGGTGGTCCGGCGTCGGCAGGTTGAAGCCGGTGCCGTGCGTGAGCAGCAGGTGCTCGGCGTTGAGCAGGTCCATGACGAGGGCCTCGTCGTCGTCCACGGCGATGACGTCGCGGTCGAGCTTCGCGAACAGGTACAGCGCCCCGCGGGGCTCCACGCACGAGACGCCCGGGATGGCCCGCAGGCGGCGCAGCGCGTGGTCGCGCTGCTCGCGCAGCCGGCCGCCGGGCGCGAGCAGCGGGTCGATGCTGGCGCGGTCGGCCAGGGCGGCGGCCACGGCGTGCTGCGCCGGCACGTTGGGGCACATGCGCATGTTGGCCAGCAGCTCGAGGCCGTCGAGGTAGTCGGCGGCGCGCTCGCGGGGGCCGCTGATGGCCATCCACGCCGAGCGGAAGCCGGCTGCGCGGTGGTTCTTGGACAACCCGCACAGCGTGAGCACCACGAGGTCGGGCGCGAGGGCCGCAGCGTGCTCGTGGACGGCGCCGTCGAACAGGATGTGGTCGTAGATCTCGTCGGCCAGCACCAGCAGGCCGTGCTCGCGGGCCACCTCGAGCAGCCCGAGCAGCACCTCGCGGGAGTAGACCGCGCCCGTGGGGTTGTTCGGGTTGATGATCACCAGCGCCTTGGTGGCGGGGGTGACCCGCGCGGCCACGTCGGCGACGTCGGGCTGCCAGTCGGCGTCCTCGTCGCAGCGGTAGTGCACGGCGGTGCCGCCGGACAGGCGCACGGCGCCCGTCCACAGCGGGTAGTCGGGGGCGGGGACCAGCACCTCGTCGCCCGGGTCGAGCAGCGCCTGCAGCGTCATGACGATGAGCTCGGAGACGCCGTTGCCCAGCATCACGTGGTCGGGCCCGAGGCCCTGGACGCCGCGGCCGGTGTAGTAGTCGGCCACCGCCTCGCGCGCAGCGAGCACGCCCCGGGCGTCGCTGTAGCCCTCGGCGTCGTGGATGTGCTCGACCAGCCCCTGCACGACGGCGTCGGGTGCGTGCATGCCCCAGGCCGCGGGGTTGCCGATGTTGAGCTTCACGACCTCGTGGCCCGAGGCCTCGATCTCGCGGGCGCGGCGCAGCAGCGGCCCGCGGATGTCGTAGCGCACCGTGCGCAACCGGTCGGCCTGGCGGACAGCGCTGCTCACGGTGACCACTCTGGCACGCGGGCTCCGCGCACCGACCGCGGCTACCGCGGCTGCGCGACCCGGCCGGTGCGCAGGTCGTACCGGACCTCCGTGCCGGCCTGCCGCGCCTCCCGGCCCGCCGTAACCAGCGCCACCACCAGGCCGGCCTCGGCCAGCAGCGCCAGCAGCCAGGCACCGGGCATCCCGAGGTCGCGCCGGTCGAGCTCGGAGCTCATGCCCACCGTGCAGACGGCCAGGTAGAGGGCGACGACCGCGACGGCCGCACACACGTGGCGCAGGGCGCGGAGCCCGGCTCGTGTGGGGCGGTCGGTCGCCGTGGTGAGGTGCGACCAGCGCCAGGCCAGCGCCGCGGTGACCAGGACGAGCACGCCGCCGCCGGCAGCAGCGAGGTCGAGCGGGAGCCGGAGCCCCTCCAGCTCCGGTGCCTGGGCGGCGGAGACGACGCCGAGGTCGTGCGTGGCGAGCAGCCCGCCGACGACGGCGACGGGGACCAGCAGCAGAGCTGCGCGCAGGACGCGGTGCCTCATGTGGATCACACGTCGGACGCTAGGGGCGCCGCGGGCCCTGCGGAGCGGTCTCCACGACCCCTGCGCAGGACCCGCACACGGGGCTCAGTCGCGGGTGACGACCAGCAGGCCGTAGATCACGCCGGGGATGTGGCCGAGGAGCTGCAGCAGGAAGGCGATGAGCACCTTGGAGCTCGGACCGTCCTTGATGAGCACCGCGATGAAGGGGAAGAAGAAGCACAGGACGATCAGCAGGATCTTCATGGGGTGATCGTCATCCCGTCGTGCGCGATCCGCTCGTCGAGATCGACACCTCCCAGCGGGGCGTCGCCGTCCCGTCATGTCCCGGCGGTCTCCTCGCAGCGGGCGACGATCGAGAGCGTCACGCCGCTGACCCTGCCCGACCGCCGGAGGCGGGTGCCACCTGGTTCCGCGTCCCGCCGAGCACGCACAACGGTCGTCGAACGGCCCTCCGACGGGTCTCGGCTGGTCTTGTGCATGCTGGGCGGGACGCTGGACCGGGCGTCAGCGGCGGCGCTCCTCCCGCAGGGGCTTCACCGACGCCGGCACCGCGTCGCCGACCACCTCGGGGTAGGTGCAGGTGAACCACCCGCGGTAGCCGACCAGCGGCCCGAAGCGCCGGTTGGTGACCCGGACGTCGATGGTGAAGCGCTCGCGGTCGTCGTCGTAGGCCTCCCGCAGCTCGGCGGTGCCCGAGGCGAGCATCGGGAAGCGGAAGCCGACGGGACCCTCGTAGAAGCGCTGGCCGTCCGAGGTGAGGCGCAGCGCGCCACCGTCGTCGACCCGGAGCCGCAGGTCGACGGCGAGGTGCTGGTGCGTACCGAGGTAGTCGAGCACCCGCCCTGAGCCGGGGCGGCCGTCGTGGGAGCCGTCGACGAGCGTCGCGTCGAAGCGGCGGCGGCGCCCGGGCGCGACCTCGAACGTGCGGACCACGGTCAGCGTCTCGCGGCCGAGGGAGTCGGTGTACGCGAAGTTCTCGACGGTGAACGGGACGTCCGTGGCGGCGTCGGGCACGAGGATGTTCCGCCACGCGCCGACGTGCAGGAACGGGAGCGTCCACGCCGGGCCGTGCCACACGTCCTCCATGACCCCGCGCCCGACGCAGCTGTAGCCCGCGGCGGTGCTCGCGCCGAAGCGGCGGCGCAGCTGCGGGTGCAGGCGGGCGGCGTCGTCGCCGAGGGCGTGCAGGACCACGCTCACCTGCTGCCACCTTCTCGGGTGGGGCGGCGGCCACACCGCCAGGCGCTGGGGACGGGCGCCGGGGTGGGGGCAGCCAGTGCTGCGGCGGCGAGCGCGACCGAGAGCAGCGGCCGGCGGCGCCGCAGCGCCCCCGCACCGAGGAGGCCGAGCGCGAAGCGGGCCGCCGTCCACGCCAGCGCCAGGTCGCGGCTGCGCTCGGGGGTCTGGCCGTGCTCCGCCCAGAGGCGGAGCCTGTCGAAGCTCCACGCCGTCGCCCAGCCGACCAGCGGGCGGGTCAGCCACGGGTCGAGCGCGGCGCCGAGGCGGCCCCATCCGGGGCGGTAGTCGTACCCGGTGGTGAAGCGGGTGCGGCCGTCGGGCTGGGGCGCGTAGCGCCAGTACCCGGCACCGCTGGAGAGCGGCGAGAGGCGGTCGGCCGGGGAATCACCGGCGGCGAAGCGGAGGGCGGAGGTGCCGGCGCCGTCGCCGCCCCGGCGCTCGGCGGTGCTCGTCCCGGTGCCGCGGACGGTGAGCAGCGGCAGCCGGGGGTGCGGCAGCGCCAGGGCGTAGGTGAAGCGCTGGTGGCCGTCGGCGTCGGTGCCGTCGGGCGTGATGGAGCTGAAGCGCAGGTCCCAGCGGGGGTGGTGGGCCGTGTCCTGGGTGAGGTGCCAGAGGCGGTCGGGCGGACCCGCGACGGCTGTGGTCACCCAGACCTGGCGTCCCATGGCCGCGACCCTAGTGACGTCGCGGCTGTGCCGGTGCCAGGCTGGATCATGGCCCCGCCGTCGTCCTTCCCGGAGTTCGTGCCGTCCGACGACCCCGACGAGGAGGAGCCGCCCTTCCAGCCGGCCGACTGGTACGGGCCGCCCCACGGCGTGCGGCCCGGTGTGGCGGACCTCGGGGTGGAGGTCGGGCGGTCGGAGTCGACGGTGGTGAGCCTCCAGGGGGCCGAGGCCTACGCCTCCGGGGTGGTCCTCGACCTGGCCGTCCACGTGCGGGAGCGGGGCCGCGAGGCCCGGCGGCGGGTGTTCGCGGCGCTCGACCTGCACCACGGGCGGGGCCAGCTCGACCTCTTCCTCGGGGCCGGAGGGCTGCGCTGGGGCGTCGAGCTCGCGGACGGCAGCAGGGCGACGACGCTCGACGAGAGCCCCTGGAACGAGCGTCCCGAGGACGCCGACCCCTCTGACTGGAACCCCTCGCACCCGGTGCTGGACGGGGTCGGCCGGACCCAGGTCTGGTACGACAGCTGGCGGCGGGGGATCTGGCTGTGGCCCCTCCCGCCCCTGCCGACGATGCGGGTCGTCTGCGCGTGGCCGGACCGGGGGATCGCCGAGACGTCGGTGGAGGTGCCGGTCACTGCGCTCCACGAGGCTGCGGCGCGGGCCACCCCGGTGTGGTGAGGCCGCTGTGGTGCCGGAGGGCGACCCGCCGAGGATGCCTGACGAGCTCGCGCTGCCGCTCAGGCGGCAGGCGGCGGCCCTTCTGCATGCTGGAGGGGACGCTCGGCCGCTGACCCGCCGCCGTCAGGCGGGGCGGAACGAGGCCAGCGCGGCGACGCAGGTGTTGCCGCCGTTCATGGTCACCACGCACTGGTCGTCGTGGACCGCGTCCGCGGGCCGACGCTGGCCCTCGGTGACCACCACCGCAGGGCCTGTGACGCCGGACGGGCAGAACCAGGGCGAGCTGCCGCCGCGGGCCCCGCCGGAGGGGTTCTGCCCGTCGGGCGTCACGCCGCGGGGCCCGCCGGACGGGGTGCCGGGAGAGGGCTCCGCCGTCGTCCCCGGCGCCTACAGTGAGGGGCCTTCCCCGACCTGCTCCGCCCGCTCCACGGAGGTCCTCGACCCATGCCCGCTGGTGACTCGTTCGTCCACCTGCACAACCACACCGAGTACTCGATGCTCGACGGTGCGGCCAGGATCGACGAGCTGTTCGCCACCGCCGCCGAGATGGGCATGCCGGCGCTCGCGACCACCGACCACGGCTACATCTTCGGGGCGTACGAGTTCTGGAAGGCCGGGCGCAAGCACGGGGTCAACCCGGTCATCGGCCTCGAGGCGTACCTCACCCCCGGCACGGCCCGCGGTGACCGCACCCGCGTGAAGTGGGGAGACCCGAGCGCCGGCCGCGACGACGTCTCCGGCGCCGGCGCGTACACCCACATGACGATGTGGGCGCAGGACACCGCCGGCATGCACAACCTCTTCCGCATGGCGAGCCTCGCCAGCCTGGAGGGGCACTTCTACAAGCCCCGCATGGACCGCGAGCTGCTCTCCACGTACGGCCAGGGGATCATCGCCACCACCGGCTGCCCCTCCGGCGAGGTGCAGACCCGCCTCAGGCTCGGCCAGTACGACGCCGCCGTCGCCGCCGCGGCCGACTTCCGCGACATCTTCGGCGCGGGCAACTTCTACTGCGAGCTCATGGACCACGGGCTCGAGATCGAGACCCGGATCCAGAAGGACCTGATCCGCCTCGCGAAGGACCTCGGCCTGCCGCTGGTCGCCACCAACGACCTGCACTACACGCGTCCCGAGCACCACGAGGGCCACGCCGCGCTGCTGTGCGTGCAGTCGGGCTCCACCCTCGCCGACCCGAACCGCTTCAAGTTCGACGCCGAGGAGTTCTACCTCAAGAGCCCGGCCGAGATGCGCCACCTGTGGCGCGACTTCCCCGAGGCCTGCGACAACACCCTCGCCATCGCCGAGCGCTGCTCGGTGGAGTTCTCCGAGGGCATCGGCACCTACATGCCGCGCTACCCCGTGCCGGAGGGGGAGAGCGAGGACTCCTGGTTCGTCAAGGAGGTCGAGCGCGGGCTGCAGATGCGGTTCAAGGGCGCCGTCCCCGAGGAGAGCCGCAAGGTCGCGGAGTACGAGATCGGCGTCATCACCGGGATGGGGTTCTCGGGGTACTTCCTCGTCGTCGCCGACTTCATCCGCTGGTCCAAGCGCAACGGCATCCGCGTCGGGCCCGGCCGCGGCTCGGGCGCGGGCTCGATCGCCGCGTACGCCCTCGAGATCACCGACCTCGACCCGCAGCGCCACGGCCTGATCTTCGAGCGGTTCCTCAACCCCGACCGCGTCTCCATGCCCGACTTCGACATCGACTTCGACGAGCGCCGACGCGGCGAGGTCATCAAGTACGTCACCGAGAAGTACGGCGAGGACCGCGTCGCCCAGATCGTCACCTACGGCACGATCAAGGCCAAGCAGGCCGTCAAGGACGCCTCCCGCGTGCTCGGCTACCCCTTCGCCATGGGCGACCGGATCACCAAGGCGATGCCCGCCGCGGTGATGGGCAAGGACGTCCCGCTCTCCCAGATCTTCGAGCCCACCCACAACCGCTACGCCGAGGGCGGCGAGTTCCGCGCCCTGTACGAGGCCGAGGCCGACGTGCAGAAGGTCGTCGAGACGGCCAAGCAGCTCGAGGGCCTGAAGCGCCAGTGGGGCGTGCACGCCGCCGGCGTCATCATGTCGAGCGACCCCCTGCTCGACCTGATCCCGATCATGCGCCGCGAGCAGGACGGGCAGGTCATCACGCAGTTCGACTACCCGAGCTGCGAGTCGCTCGGCCTGATCAAGATGGACTTCCTCGGCCTGCGCAACCTCACGATCATGGACGACGCCGTCCGGCTCGTGGAGCGCAACCGCGGCGAGAAGGTCGTCCTCGAGGAGCTCGAGCTCGACGACCCGGGCACCTACGAGCTGCTGCAGCGCGGCGACACCCTCGGCGTCTTCCAGTTCGACGGCGGCCCGATGCGCTCGCTGCTGCGCCTCATGCGCCCCGACAACTTCGAGGACATCTCCGCTGTCGGCGCGCTGTACCGCCCGGGCCCCATGGGCGCGGGGAGCCACACCAACTACGCGCTGCGCAAGAACGGCCAGCAGGAGATCACGCCGCTGCACCCCGAGCTGGCCGAGCCGCTCGCGGAGGTCCTCGGCACGACGTACGGCCTGATCGTGTACCAGGAGCAGGTCATGTCCATCGCCCAGACCGTGGCGGGCTTCAGCCTCGGCCAGGCGGACCTGCTGCGGCGGGCGATGGGCAAGAAGAAGAAGTCCGAGCTGGACAAGCAGTACGAGAAGTTCTCCGGCGGCATGCACGAGCGCGGCTTCTCCGAGGCCGCGGTCAAGGCCCTGTGGGACGTGCTGCTCCCGTTCTCCGACTACGCGTTCAACAAGGCGCACTCCGCGGCGTACGGCGTCGTCTCCTACTGGACGGCCTACCTCAAGGCGCACTACCCGGCCGAGTACATGGCCGCGGTGCTCACGTCCGTGCGCGACGACAAGGACAAGTCGGCGCTCTACCTCAACGAGTGCCGCCGCATGGGCCTCACCGTGCTCCCGCCCGACGTCAACGAGTCGATCGCGACGTACGCCGCCGTCGGCCCCGACATCCGCTTCGGCCTCGCGGCCATCCGCAACGTCGGCGAGAACGTCGTCGAGGCGATCGAGAAGGCCCGCCAGGAGAAGGGCGCCTTCACCAGCTTCGGCGACTTCCTCGCCAAGGTCCCCGCCGTCGTCTGCAACAAGCGCACTGTCGAGTCGCTCATCAAGGCCGGCGCCTTCGACTCCCTCGGCGACAAGCGGCGCGCCCTGCTCGCCGTCCACGAGGACGCGGTCGACTCCGTCGTCGGGCTCAAGCGCCAGGAGGACAAGGGCCAGTACGACCTGTTCGGCGGGCTCATGGGCGACGCCGACGGCGGTGACGGCGAGGGCGGTGGCTCGCTGCTCAGCGTGGCGATCCCCGACATCCCCGAGTGGGACAAGAAGGAGCTGCTGGCCCGCGAGCGGGAGATGCTCGGGCTGTACGTCTCCGACCACCCGCTGTTCGGGCTGGAGCACGTGCTCACCTCGGCCGCCGACTGCTCGGTGGCCGCGCTGCTCACCGACGAGTCGCGCCAGGACGGCTCGATGGTCACCATCGCCGGGCTCATCACCGGCCTGCAGCGCAAGATGACCAAGCAGGGCAAGCAGTGGGCCATCGCCACCGTGGAGGACCTCGGCGGCGCCGTCGAGGTGCTGTTCTTCCCCTCCAGCTACGAGCAGTTCGCGCACCTGCTGGCGCCCGACGCCGTCGTGGTGGTCAAGGGCCGGCTCTCCCGCCGCGACGACGTGCCCTCCCTGCACGCCCAGGACCTCACCCTCCCCGACACCTCCGTCGCCGCCGACGGCCCGGTGGTCATCACGCTGCCCGAGCAGCGCGTGACCGAGCCCGTGGCCGAGAAGCTGCGCGGGGTGCTGCAGTTCCACCGCGGCCAGACGGCGGTGCACCTGCGGCTGGTGACCACCGACAAGCAGGTCACCACCTGCCTGGCCGACGCGCTGCGGGTGACCCCGTCGCCGTCGCTCTTCGGTGACCTCAAGGCGCTGCTGGGGCCGAGCTGTCTCGTCTGAGGCCCCTCGTGCCGGCCGCGGGGCCGGTGCTGCTGGGCCTGCTCGTCGGGCTCGCCTGGTGGCTGCTGGCGCCGACCGGTCCGGTGGTGCTGCTCCAGGGCGGCACGGTGCTCTCCCAGGTCGACCCCGAGCAGAGCGCCGCGCAGGACGGCGTGCTGGTGCTCCTCGGCGCCGGCGCGGGGCTGCTGTGCGGGCTGCTCGCGGCGGTGCGCCCGGGGGGCTCGCCGACCCGGCGCAGCCTGCTGGTGGTGGCGGGCTGCCTGCTCGGGTCGGCGCTGGCCGCTGGGCTGGGGGGCCTGCTGGGCCCGCCGTCGGTGGCCTCGCAGCTCGCGGCGGGGGCCACGCCCGCTGAGGGGCTCATCAGCCCGCTGGTCGCCCACAGCACCGGGGTGCTGCTGGTGTGGCCGGCCGCGGCGGCGCTCGTGATGTGCGCCGGTCACCTCGCCGCCGCGTGGACCGGCTCCTCCCGCGCCCGCGCCGAGGCGGAGGCCGCTGGCGGTCGGCCGGAGGACGTCAGCGGCGGGTGAGCTGGACGAGCACCTCGGCGTGCTCGGTCTGCGGGAACATCGCGAACAGCCGCCCCCGCACCGGCGCCCACCCCGGCAGGGCCTCGAGGTCGCGCGCCAGCGAGGCCGGGTTGCAGCTGGAGTAGACGAGGTGCCGCGCCCCGCCCTCAGCGGCGGGGCCGTCGAGCCAGGCGCAGAGCCGGTCACCCAGCCCCCGCCGCGGCGGGTTGACGACGACGACGTCGGGCGCGGCCCCCTGCTGCTCCGCCCAGGCGGTGGCGTCGGCGGCGGTGAACCGCGCGCGCGACGCGTCGAGGCCCAGCGCGGCTGCGGCGTCCCGGGCCGCGGCCACCGCCTGCTCGCTCGTCTCGACGCCGACCACCTCGCGCCCGGGCCCGGCGACGTGCAGCGCGAAGCCGCCCGCGCCGCAGTAGAGGTCCCACACCTGCAGCGGGGCGGCGCCGTCGTCAGGCTGGTGGGCGGCCCCGGCGAGCTCGTCGACCCAGGCGGCGACCTGCCGGTACAGCTGCCCGGCGACGTCGGTGTTGGTCTGCAGGAACCCCTGCGGCCGGGTCAGCAGCGCCACCGAGCCCTGCCGCACCGGGAGGCGGGTCTGCTCGGTGAGCGGGACCTCGACGTCGCCCTCCAGCAGCGCCGCGTGGGCGGGCAGCAGGTTGGCGGAGACCACGCGCACGCTCGGCAGCTGCTCCAGCAGCCAGGGGAGGTGCTTGCGGACGCGCGGCAGCGACTCCGTCGACCGGAGCACGAAGCGCACCAGGAGCTCGCCGTCGTCGTTCGTGGTGACGTGGACGTGCTTCAGCTCGCCGCGGCGGGCGGGGACGTCGTACGGCACGAGCCCGGCGCGGGTGACGAAGGCCCGCAGCGGCTCCATCGCCGCGGTGACCGACGGCGGGTAGAGGCCGCAGGCGACGAGGTCGACCCCGCGGCCGGCGCCGTCGAGGATCCCGAGCAGCGGTGCCTCGACCGTGCCGCTGACCACCATCTTGGCCCGGTTGCGGAACCCCTCGGCAGGGCCGGTGGCGGGGGCGAGCCAGTGCGGCACGGTGGGCAGGAGGGCCGCCACCCTCTGCTGCGCGTCCGCGACCTGCACCTCCTCCGGGACACCCATCAGCGTGCACGAGCGGCACGCCCCGGCGTCGAAGTAGTCGCACTGCACGGGACATCCTCTCGCGGCCGGCGGGGGAGCTGGCGGCTACCGTGGAGCAGGTGGACACCGACACCTCGGTCGAGACTCCGGTCGACGCGCCGTGAGGTTCGGCCGCAGCTCCGCACGACGCGGTGCACCCGCCCCGGGCACCGAGCTCCAGCCTCCGCCCGCCCCCGTCGAGGACCCCTGGACCTCCGCGCCGGCCGCTCCGGGTGCTCCGGGTGCTTTCGGGGGTGCGCGGGCCCACGGCGTCGTCCTCACCCGTGACGGCTGGCCCCTGCCCGGGGCGTCGGTCACGCTCCTGGCCACCAACGGCACGGGCAGCGCGCGGACGACGAGCGGCTCGAACGGCCGGTTCGTGCTCACCGACCTGGAGCCCGGCGCGGCGACCCTGCTGGTCGCCTGCGCGGGGCACGAGCCGGAGGCCCGCTCCGTCGTGGTGCAGGCCCCCGGCGCCGCCCGGGCCGAGGAGGTGGTCGTCGACCTCGGCGAGCTGCGCCTGGCGCGGGTGGGCGCCGCAGACCTGCCCCCGCCCGGGCGCTGGGTCATCGACCCTGACCACACCTCGCTGGCGGCCACCGCGCACCACCTGGGCCTGTCCGCGGTGACCGGCCGCCTCTCCCGGCTGGAGGGGGTCGTCGTGGTCGCGGAGTCCTTCACCGACTCCTCGGTGCAGGTGCGCATCGACGCCGCCAGCATCGACTCGGGCGTCGCCAAGCGCGACGAGCACCTGCGCAGCGCCGACTTCCTCGACGTGGAGAACCACCCGTGGATCACCTACGAGGGGCGGGGCCTGCTGGCCGACGGCTCGGGCGGGTGGCAGCTGGACGGCCAGCTGGTGCTCAACGGCAGGGCTCGCCGGGTGCCCCTGGCGCTGCGGTGCACCGGCACCGGCAACGACCCCTGGGGCGGCCAGCGGGTCGCCTTCCAGGCCACCGCGCAGCTCAGCCGCGACGACTTCGCGATGCGGTGGAAGGAGGCCTTCGGGCTGGGGGTGGCGATCTTCGGGACCACTCTGCGCATCACCATCGACCTCGAGGCCGTCCGCGAGACCTGAGCCGGGCCCGGCAGTCGTCAGTGCGCCGTGACGGGCGCGGCGACGGGCGCGCTCACCGCGTCGGTGAGCCGGACCAGGTCGGCGGGGGAGAGCTCCACGTCGAGGCCGCGCCGCCCGCCGCTGACGAGCACCGTCGGGTGCTCCAGGGCGCTCGCGTCGACGACGGTCGGCAGGCGCCTGCGCTGCCCCAGCGGGCTGATGCCACCGCGGACGTACCCGGTGGTGCGCTCCGCGGCGGCCGGGTCGGCCATGGCGGCGCGCTTGCCTCCCAGCGCCGCGCCCACCGCCTTGAGGTCGAGCTTGGCGCTGACCGGCAGCACCGCGACGCCGAGCGCGCCGTCGACCTCCACCACGAGCGTCTTGAGGACGCGCGCCGGGTCGATGCCCAGGGCGTGCGCCGCCTCGAGGCCGTACCCCACCTCGGCCGAGACGGCGGCGTCGTGGGCGTAGGCGTGGGCCGTGTGCGCGACCCCGGCCCTGACGAGCGCGGCGGTGGCGGGCGTGCTGGCGCCGGCGGTCTTCTTGGCCACGTCCGACCTCAGTTGGGGTTGGGGGTCTCGGAGGTGAGGTCCTGCGCCGGCAGGGACCGCAGCTCGCGCAGCAGCACCTGCTCGGTGCGCAGCAGGGAGCGCTCCTCGCGGAGCCTCGTGGCGGTGTCGGGCAGCTCCAGCAGGCGCTGGCGGTCGGGCAGGTCGAGGACCATCCCGGCCAGCACGAGGTAGCTCAGCACCGACGGGTCCTGCGGCAGGCCGCCGACGACGCCGCTGGTGGAGATGCCGAGCTGCGCCCGGTAGGCGGACCACTCCGCGGCCACCGAGGCCGCGAGGTCGCGCAGGGCGTCGTCGTCGGTGCCGGGGTGCTCGGGCAGCGGGCTGACCAGACCCGTCAGGTACGGGGTGCCGGCGGACTCGTCGAGGCCGTCGAGGCGGAACCTCACCGCGCCCGAGGTGACCAGCTCGTAGCGGCCGTCACCGGCGCCGTCGGGCTCGGAGACGTCGCGGACCACCGCGCTGCAGCCGACCGCGTGCAGGTCGGCCGCCGTGTGCCGGGTGCCCGCGTCACGCCCGTGGCGCAGGGCGACGACGCCGAACGCGCGCTCCTCCTCGGGCAGGGACAGCAGGTGCTCGACCAGCGCCACGTAGCGCGGCTCGAACACCGTCAGCGGCATGACCAGCCCGGGCACGAGCACGGTGCGCAGCGGGAACAGGGGCAGCCGCTCGCTCACCAGACCCACCCTAGGCAGACCCGCTGACAACGGCCCGTGATCACGGGCGTGACGGCGGGCACAGAGCCAGCCGAGGTCAGGTGCCGCAGAACGTCGTGTAGTCGCCGAAGGAGGCCGGGGCGGGCTCGGCGTACCGCTCGAAGCCGGCGCGCGCCTCGAAGGGACGCGACACGGCGTCGACGAGCCGCTCCACGGGGGCGAGGTCGCCCGCGGTGGCCGCGGCCAGCGCCTCCTCGACGAGGTGGTTGCGCGGGACGACGACGGGGTTGGTGCGGTCCGCGAGCTCCGCGTCGGGCCGCAGCGCCAGCCACCGGGGCACCCACGCCTCGGCCCGCCCGCGCACGGCGGGGTCGGCGAAGAGCGGCAGGACGGCGTCGCCGCTCCCGGCGCGGGCCGCGTCGCCCAGGCGGCGGTACAGGGTGGTGTGGTCGACGCGCGCGTCCGCGGCGAGGGCGAGCAGGTCGTCGACCACCGGTCCCGAGACCGCCCGGTCGACGGCGCGGGTGTCCAGGCCGAGCTTGCGGTGCACGCCGACGGCGAAGGCCGAGCCGAAGACGACCCGGAACCCCTCCAGCGCCTCGGTCGCCACGGCGACGGCCCGGTCGGTGCGCGCGGCGTCGTCGTCCTGCTGACCGGCACCGCCCTCGACCAGCAGCGGCAGCAGGGCCTCGGCGAACCTGGCGAGGTTCCACTCGGCGATGCCGGGCTGGCGCCCGTAGGCGTAGCGGCCGCCGGTGTCGATGCTGCTGAAGGAGGCGAGCGGGTCGTAGGCGTCGATGAAGGCGCACGGGCCGTAGTCGATGGTCTCGCCGGAGATCGTGGTGTTGTCGGTGTTCATCACCCCGTGCACGAAGCCCAGGAGCACCCACTGCGCGACCAGCCGCGCCTGGGCGGCGACGACCTCCTCGAGCAGCGCCCGGTACTGGGCCGCGGGCGGGCCGGCCTGGGCCGCCACGGGGTGGTGGCGGGCGATGGCGTGGTCCGCGAGGCGGCGCAGGAGGCCGCCGGGCGCCCCGGGCACGGCGCCCGAGCCGGCCTCGACCGCCGCCGCGTACTGGAAGCTGCCCACCCGCAGGTGGCTGCTGGCCGTGCGAGCGAGCACGGCGCCGGGCAGCGGGACCTCGCGCTGCACGTCGCTGCCCGTGGCGACGACGGCGAGGGCGCGCGTCGTCGGCACCCCGAGGGCGTGCATCGCGGTGCTGACGACGTGCTCGCGCAGCATCGGCCCGACGGCGGCGAGGCCGTCGCCGCTGCGCGCGAAGGGCGTGCGGCCCGAGCCCTTGAGGTGCAGGTCGCGCAGCTGGCCGTCGCGGGTGCGCAGCTCGCCGAGCAGCAGGGCCCGGCCGTCGCCCAGGCGCGGGGAGTACCCGCCGAACTGGTGGCCCGCGTAGACCTGCGCCACGGGGCGCGCGCCCTCGGGCACGAGCGTCCCGGTGAGGAACCGGAGGCCGTCGTCGGTGCGCAGCCACGCGGGGTCGAGGCCCAGGTCGGCGGCGAGGGCCTCGTCGAGGGCCAGCTGGGCGGGGGCCGCGGCGGGCTCGGCCTGCCAGGGGAGCGCCAGCTCGGGCAGCGCGTCGGCGAAGGCGTGCGTCAGCTCGGGGTGCTGGTGCTGGTCGGCGTGCTGGTGGGAGCGCTCATCACCTGGTGCAACGACCGCGCCGCACGACCCCTTCCCGGGTGTTCCGGAGGCCCATGATCACGGTGATCATGGGCCTCCGGAACACGGGGTCAGGCGGTGAAGCTGGCGCGCCAGGAGTGCTCCGGGGCGTAGCCGAGCACCCGCTTCGCCTTCTCGATGCTCAGCAGCGTCTCGTGCTCGCCCAGCTCGCCGCGCACCTCGACGTCGGGGAACACCTCGGCCATGAGCTCGGCCGACGAGCGGCGCATCACCGTGTCGGCGTTGGCGATGATGAACACGTCGGCGCCGGTGGTCTGCAGCTCCAGCGCCCTGCGCACGCCCTGGGCGCCGTCGCGGGCGTCGATGTAGCCCCACAGGTTCCAGACGCGGGTGGCCGGGTCGGCGTCGTAGTCGGGGAACTCGGCGTACTGGTCCGGGTACATGACGTTGGAGAACCGCAGACCGATGATCTTGGCCTCGGGGTCCCAGCGGCAGAACTGCCGGGCCATCTCCTCGCCCAGCACCTTGCTGAGGGAGTAGCTGCTGTTCGGGCGGGGGGTGTACTCCTCGTCGACCGGCGCGTACGGCGGCGGCTCCTCCTGGAACGGCAGGCCGAGCACCGTCTCCGACGAGGCCCACACCACGTTCTTGACGCCGGCGGCGCGGGCCGCGGCGAACGCGCTGTACGTCGACAGCGTGTTGTTCGAGAACGTCGCGGCGTCGGTCAGCAGGCCCGGGGCCGGCACGGCCGCGAGGTGCACGAGGGCGTCGACGCCGTGGTTCGAGCGGTGCTCGTCGACGCCGAGCAGCGCCTCCAGCACCTGGCCGTGGTCGGCGAGGTCGACCTTGATGAACCGCGCGCCCTCGGGCAGGGCGCTGGGCCCTCCGGGCGGCGGGGACTGGTCGAGGTTGACGACGGTGTGGCCGTGGGCGACCAGATCGGCCACCACCACCCGTCCGAGCTTGCCGGAGCCGCCGGTCACTGCGATGTGCACGGGATCAAGCCTGCACGGTGACGAGTGCGGCTGCACCACCGGATGGGTCAGAGCAGATGTCACTCAGCGCTGCTCTTGCATACTCTCAATGCTTTAGAGTAGTTGCATGTCGACGACGAGAGCCGCCCAGTCGCTCGACCTCGCCCCCTCTGAGCGCGGACCGGCGCTCCTGGCCCTGCGCGAAGACCAGTGGTTCGAACGGAAGTCGATCCGCGTCAGCGCCACCAAGCTGGCCGAGGCCCAGGTCGGGATGGCCAACGCGGACGGTGGCGTCATCGTGGTCGGCGTCAGCAACGGTGTCGTCGAGGGGACGGACGGGGCGGAGCGGCACCGCAACGCCCTGTTCCAGTCGAGCATCGACTTCACGCAGCCCCCGGTGCGTTCGCGCTGCCGCCTGATCGAGTGCGAGCGCGGTGATGGCGAGCGCGACCACCTTCTGCTCATCGAGGTGGAGGCGAGCGAGGGAGTCCACACCACGCACAAGGACGAGGTCTTCCTCCGCGTCGGAGACGAGACCCGCCGGCTGACGTTCGTCCAGCGCAGAGAGCTGCTCTACGACAAGGGCCAGGCGACCTACGAGGTGACCGCCGTCCCAGGAACCAGTGCCGAGGATCTCCGCCTCGACCTGCTGGAGGACTACGCAGACGCCGTGGCGGCTCCGGATGCTCTGCGTCTCCTGGCGGCCCGCGGCCTGACGACGAGGAGGGGTGAGACGACCGTCGGCGCCCTCCTGCTCTTCGGTGAGGTGCCTCAGGCGCACCTTCCCACCGCTGTCGTGAGGGTGCTGCGGTACCGCGGCCGCGACCGCGGTGTCGGCGCACGTCAGCAGCTCGTCGACGACGTGCGGTGCGACGGCCCGGTTCCCGTCGCGCTGGCTGCGGCGCGGGCGGCCGTGCAGAGGCTGCAGCCCACCCGCAGGGCGCTCGGGTCACGCGGCCGCTTCGAGGACGTGCCTCTCGTCCCCGAGGATGCCTGGCTCGAAGGCCTCGTCAACGCTGTGGTGCACCGCAGCTACAGCGCTGCGGGGGACCACATCCGCGTCGAGGTGTTCGACGACCGGGTCGAGGTGGAGAGCCCAGGGCGGTTCCCCGGCCTGGTCACCGTGGACGATCCCCTGAACGTGGTCAGGTTCGCACGCAATCCCCGGATCGCCAGGGTGTGCGCCGACCTCAGCTTCGGCCAGGAGCTCGGGGAGGGCATCCGCCGCATGTTCGAGGAGATGCGGCGCTCGGGGCTGTCCGACCCGCTCTACGAGGAGACCCAGGGCAGCGTCCGCCTCACACTCTCGGGAGAGCCGGCGGACCGCGAGCTCGAGTCCCGTCTGCCGTCCGGCGCTCGTCAGGTGGTCGCCGCGCTCCGAACAGCCGGGCGGCTGGGCACAGGCGACCTCGAAGGCGTCCTCGGGGTCACGCGTCCCGTCGCCGTGAGGCGCCTGGGCGAGCTGCGTGACCTCGGGCTCGTGGTGTGGGTGGGCAAGAGCCCCCGCGACCCCCGTGCCTACTGGACCCTTCCCGACTGAGTCCAGTTCGTGCCTGGCCACCGCGGCTCGTCGGCGTCAGCCGGCCAGGTGCGCCTCCAGCCAGGTCACGACGTCGGCGGTGACCTCGTCGCGGTTGGTCTCGTTGACCAGCTCGTGGCGGGCGCCGGGGTAGAGCCGCAGCTCGACGGCGCGCAGCCCGGCCGCGCGGTAGCGCTCGGCCAGCGCCGTGACGTTCGCGCCGCCCGGGCCCCCGACGGGGTCGCGGTCGCCGGAGACGAGCAGCAGCGGGAGGTCGGGGCGGATGCGTCCCAGGGCGGCCGGGTCGGCGGTGCGACCGGCGGTGGCGAGGACGCCGCCGATGACGGCGTCCTCGGTGGCGAAGCCGCACAGCGGGTCGGCGACGTAGGCGTCGACCTCAGCGGCGTCGCGGCTGAGCCACTCGAAGCCGGTGCGCGGCTCGAAGCCGGCGTTGAAGCCCGCGAGGCCCTCGCCCGCGTCGGGGTCGGCAGCGAGCCCCTGCACGACGCCGACCAGCCCGTCGAGCGTCGTCGACCCGCTGAGCACCACCCCGGCGTACGGCACGGGGCCGGCGACCAGGACGTTCTGCAGGCACATCGAGCCCAGGGAGTGGGCGAAGGCGAAGAGCGGCAGCCCTGGGTGCTCCGCGGCCAGGTGCTCGGCGTACGCGGCGGTGTCCGCGAAGAAGCCCTCGGCGCCGGGCTCCCCGAAGCCGCCCAGGGGCACCGCGTCGGACACCGAGCCGCCGTGGCCCCGGGTGTCGGCGCCGGAGACCACGAACCCCGCGGCGACCAGCGCCCGCGCGAACCTGTCGTACCGGTCGGTGTGCTCGGCCAGCCCGTGGACCAGCTGGACGACGCCGCGGGGCGCGCCCTCGGCGGCCCACGTCCAGGTGGCCAGCTCGAGGCCGTCGGTGGGGGAGGTGAACCTCGCGGGGCTGGGCACGGTGGCGACTCCTTCGTCGGGGCTGGGCTCGAGCCCATCCTCGCGGCGCGCCGCCGGGACCTGACGGGGGGCTCCGCAGAGGAGACCCATCGGGGTGGTGCTCTGGTCACTGCGATGGGGCTCATCGGCGGAGCCGCCGCGCACGGACCCCCGCCCGTCCCGGCGGCGAGGGCGTCAGGGGCGGTCGGGCAGGGCCTCGGCGAGCAGCTCGACCAGGTGCTTCGGGCGGCGCCCGGCGAGCGCGTCGGTCTGCGTGCGGCAGCTGAACCCGTCGGCGACGACCGGCACGGCGTCGCCGGCAGCGCGCAGCGCCGGGAGCAGCTGCTGCTCGGCCACGGCCACCGACACCTCGCGGTGCCCCGCCTCGGCGCCGAAGTTGCCGGCCAGGCCGCAGCAGCCGCCGAGCTGGGTGGCGTCGACGCCCGCCCTGGCGAGCAGCGCCGCGTCGGCGCCGAAGCCCATCACCGCGTGCTGGTGGCAGTGCGGCTGGACGACGGCGGCCGTCTTCAGCTGCGGGGGCGTCCAGTCGGGGCGGTGCTCCGCGATCAGCTCGGCCACCGTGCGCACCCGCGTGTGCAGGGCCGCGGCGCGCGGGTCGTCGGGCAGCAGGCGGGAGGCGTCCTCTCGCAGGAGGGCCGTGCACGACGGCTCGAGGCCGACCACCGGCATGCCCGCCAGCTCGCCGTCCAGGGCGTCGAGCGTCGCGGCGAGCTGGCGCTTGGCGCCGTCGAGCTGCCCGGTGGAGACCCAGGTCAGGCCGCAGCACACCTTGGCGCTCGGCAGGTGGACGCGGAAGCCGAGGTGCTCCAGCAGCTCCACGGCAGCCGCACCGACCTGCGGGTCGAAGCCGTCGGTGAAGGTGTCGACCCACAGCACCACGTCGGTCGTCCCAGCGCTGTCGGTCGTGTGTCGCTGCTCCGGAAGCCCATGATCACGGTGGGGGCGGGAGCGGAACCACGAGCGGAAGGTCTGGCGGGCGAAGGTCGGGACCGCCATGGCCGGGTCGATCCCGACCGCCCTCATGCCGGCCCTCCGCAGCGGAGCGACCTTGGCCGCGAGGTTCACGAGCGCCGGGAGGACCGGCTGCCCGAGGGCCACGAGGCGGGTCCACCGGGGGAGCCACCCGAGCGCGTAGTGGTTGAGCGGGCGGCGTCGTCCCCGGTAGTGGTGGTCGAGGAACTCGGCCTTGTAGGTGGCCATGTCGACGCCGGCGGGGCAGTCGACCGAGCACCCCTTGCAGCTCAGGCACAGGTCGAGCGACTCCTTGACCTCCTCCGAGCGCCAGCCGTCGGTGACGAGCGTGCCGTTGGCCATCTCCTGCAGGAGGCGGGCGCGGCCGCGGGTGGAGTCCTTCTCGTCGCCGGTGGCGAGGTAGCTCGGGCACATCACGGTCGTCGAGCCGCCGATCTCACCCCCCAGGCCGACGGCGTCGACGCGGCACTTGCCCACGCCCACGCAGCGGTGGACGGCGGCGGTGAGGTCGCCGCCGTCGGCGGGGTAGGCGATCGACAGCGGCCTGGCGGGCAGGATCTCGACGGCCGTGCGCGCCGACGGCACCCGCAGGTCGGCCTCCAGCGGAGCGGGCCTCACGAGCACGCCGGGGTTCAGCAGCTCCGCCGGGTCGAAGGCGGCCTTGACCTCCTCGAAGGCCCGCAGCGCGTCGTCGTCGTACATGAGGGGGAGCAGGGCGGAGCGGGCGCGGCCGTCGCCGTGCTCGCCCGAGAGCGACCCGCCGTGCGCGGCCACCAGGCGCGCTGCCGCGCGCAGGAACTCCCCGGAGCGGTCCGCGCCGCCGGGCTCGGACAGCGGCAGGTCGAGGCGCATGTGGATGCAGCCGTCGCCGAAGTGGCCGTAGGCGTGGCCGTCGACGCCGTGGCTGCTCATGAGGGCGGCCAGGTCGCGCAGGTAGGTGCCGAGGCGCGCGGGCGGCACCGCGGCGTCCTCCCAGCCCGGCCACGCGGGGGTGCCCGAGGGGGAGCGGCCGGCGTAGCCGGCGCCGTCCTCGCGGATCCGCCACAGCGCCTTCGCCTGCGCACGGGTCGGGATGATGACGTGCTCGCGGGTGCCGGACGCCGCGACGAGCGCCCGCGCGGCGGCGAGCGCCTCGGCCTCGGTCTCGCCGCCGGCCTCCACGAAGAGCCAGCCGTTGCCGCCGGGCAGCCCGTCGACGTCGCCGCCGCGGGCGCGCACGACCTCGACCAGCCGGCGGTCCAGGCCCTCGACCGCGAGGGGGGAGTGCTCCAGCAGCGACGGGGTGTGGTCGGCCGCGGTGGCCATGTCGGGGTAGCCGAGGACGACGAAGGCCGTGGCGGGCGACTCGCGCACGAGGCGGACCTTCGCGCTCGTCAGCACCGCGAGGGTGCCCTCGGAGCCGGAGAGCAGGCGGGCGAGGTTGGAGCCGGTCGCGTCTGCTCTGCCGCCGTGACCCATCGGTCCGCCGTGCTCGGGGAGCAGCGTCTCCAGCGCGTAGCCGGAGACCTGTCGGCCGAAGGTCGCGAACTTGGTGCGCAGGGTCGCGAGGTGGCCGTCGGCCACGCCGCGGAGCGCGGTGACGAGCTCCGGCGGCGGCGCCGTCGTCGACCAGCGGCGGCCGAGGCCGTCGACCACGTCGAGCTCGAGCACGTTGGCGCTGGTGCGGCCGTACGCGAGGGCGTGGGAGCCGCAGGCGTCGTTGCCGATCATCCCGCCGATGGTGCAGCGGGCGTGGGTGCTCGGATCGGGGCCGAAGCGCAGGCCGTGCTTCCGCGCCCGCGCCTGGAGCGCGTCGAGGACGATGCCGGGCTCGACGACCGCGGTCTGGCTCGCCGGGTCGAGCTCCAGGACGCGGTCCAGGTGCACCGAGGTGTCGACGACGATGCCCGGCCCGCACGCGTTGCCCGCCACCGACGTGCCCGCGCCGCGCAGGGTCAGGGGCACGGACTGCGCGCGGGCGACGTCGACGACGGCGCCCAACTCGTCGGCGGAGCGCGGGAAGACGACGACCTGCGGCACCACGCGGTAGTTCGAGGCGTCGGAGGTGTACTCCGCGCGGCGCCGGGTGGAGGCGTCGACCACGCGCTGCGCCTCGGGGGTGCCCTCGCGCAGGCCGAGGGAGGAGCGCAGGGCGCGGAGCAGGTCGGGGGTCGCCACCTGGGGCGCGTCGGCGCTGGAGCCGCCGGCCGGCCTGTCGAGCTGGGTCGTCACGCGGTCATCTTCCCAGCCCGGTCCGACGCTCCCGCCCCGCTCCGCTGTGACCGCCACCACGGCGCGGTGGGGTCAGAAGGCGTATCGGACGGTGAGCCAGGGAGTGCGCTCGGCGATCAGGTCCAGCAGGCGCTGCACCCACACCGCCTTCCACCGCGCCCGGTAGCGCACGTTCTCCATGCCGTTGTGGGAGCGCTTGGCCTCCTGCACGTCAGGGCGCCACAGGGCCTCCTCGCCCTTCGGGTGCCAGCCGAGGTTCACCTCGTGCAGCCCGGCGTTGTGCGTCAGGAAGATGACCTCGGCCGCGCACTGGGCCTTCGAGCGCGGGGAGAGCGCGCCGTCGAGCTGGGCCAGCAGCTCGGCCCACTCCTCGAGCCACCCCTCGTGCACGATGACGGGGGAGAGGTTGAGGTGCACCTCGTACCCGGCCTCCACGAAGTCGTCGACGGCGGCGATGCGCTCGCGCACCGGGTCGGTGCGGACGTCGACGAGCTTCGCCATGCGCTCCGGCATCACGGAGAAGCGCACGCGGGTGCGGCCGCGCGGCTCGTAGGTGAGGAGCTCGCGGTTGACGTGCTTGGTGGCGAAGCTCGCCTTGGCCGTGGGCAGGTCCGCGAAGGCGGCGACGAGGTCGCGCACGTTGTCGGAGACGACGGCGTCGACGCTGGCATCGGAGTTCTCCCCGATGTCGTAGATCCACGCGGCCGGGTCGCACTGGTCGGGCGCGGGCTTCACGCCCTGCCGGGCGACGTGGCGCTGGAGGTAGCCGACGACGTCGTCGCTGTTGGCGTAGACGGTGATCGGGTTGGCGTACCCCTTGTGCCGCGGCACGTAGCAGTAGGCGCACGCCATGGCGCAGCCGTTGGACAGCGAGGGCGCGATCCAGTTGGCCGACCTGTCGTTCTTGCGCGCCGTCATGCTCTTGCGCACGCCGAGCGCCAGCACCTCCGTCTTGGTGCGCACCCAGCGCTCGACGCTGGCGTCGTCGCCGTGGACCTGCGGGATGCGCAGCGCCGAGGGGACCTCCACCACCTCGGCGTCGGGCCAGCGCTGCACCACCTGCTGTCCGCGCGGCAGGGCGAGGGCGGCGGGCTCGGCGTAGACGGTGCGGACGTCGAGCAGCCGCCGCGGGCGCGCGGGCGGTGCGGGCGTCGTCACAGGACCGTCACAGCGCCGTGAAGACGGCGACGAGCACGAGCGTCACGACGAGCGAGACCACCAGCGATCCCAGGCACCCGGCCCGTTCGCTGAAGAAGAGGAACACCCCTCCAGCATCGGGGCCACCACCGACAGCCGCCCGGTGGGCCGGCTCGGGGGCTCAGCCCTCGCCGCCGCCGGCGCGGACGGTCTCGACGAAGGACCGCGACCGCTCCCGCAGCACCCGGACCCGCTCGGCGCGCGCCGCGTCGCGGTCGAAGCCCTGGTGGGCGAGCGGGGGCAGCACCCGCGCGTTGTGCGAGCACTCGAAGTCGCGGCACAGCAGGGTGCCGACCGTCGCGCCTCGCCGACCCGCCGGGCCCGCGAGCCGAGCTGAGTAGAAGACGACGTCGTTCGGGAGCGTGACGTCCTGGCACCAGGCGCACTGGGCGCGGCGGCGCGGGACGGCGTCGGCCTGGCGCAGCAGCACGCCGCGGACCACGCCGGTGCCGTCCCCGTCCCCGGGGAGGGGACCACCGCGTACGCGCGGCGCGGCTGCTTCGGGTCGCGCCACCCCAGGAGGTCGAGGCGGGCCCAGTCCAGGCCGTCGAGGTCGGGCGGGGTGAGGTCGGAGGCCTCCTTGCGAGAGGCGTTGATGAGGGAGGCGCGCAGGGCGGGGACGTCGAGGGGGAGCATCGGGGAGCCGTTCCGTGGGGCCCGGCGGCGGCTGCCGGCGCGGGCGGGGGCCTGGACGGGCGCGGCGCCAGCACTGGACCTCCGGAGCGCAGCGGCTCGGGGCCGGGCGCTCGGTCGGAGGTCGGGGTGGGCTGTCGCGGCGCCGCTGTCCGGTGACCTGCGTCGGTCACCGGGAGCGGCGGTCACCTCGTGCCGGCGGAGACCCCGCCGACCACCTCCGGGCTCCCGCTCGCGCGGGACGTCGCCGTGCTCACGCGCCCACGGTAGGCGCGCCCGCGCCCGGGCCGCCACGGGTTTCCACCGCCGCACCCCCGCCGCACCCCTGCCGCACCGTCGGACCCCCGTGCCACGGTGCCTCCATGACCGTGCCGTCCAGGATCTCGATCGTCACGCTCGGCGTCGCCGACCTCGCCCGGTCGACCGCCTTCTACGAGGCGCTCGGCTGGCGGCGGCGCCCCGAGTCGCAGCCGACCATCAGCTTCTTCGACAACGCCGGCTCGATGCTCGCGCTGTTCGACCAGAGCTCGCTCGCCGAGGACGCGCAGCTGGCCGAGCCCCCGCAGGCGCCGGCGCGGGGGGAGTTCCGCGGCGCCACGTACGCCATCAACTGCGACTCCGACGACGACGTGCTGGCCGTCCTGGCAGCCGCGGAGGCCGCAGGCGCGCGGGTCAGCAAGCCGGCTGAGCGCAGCCCGTTCTTCGCCGGGCTCGACGGGTACTTCCTCGACCCGGACGGCCACGCCTGGGAGGTCGCGCACAACCCCGACCTGCACGGCCTGCCCCGCTGACGGCGGTGGGCGACGCGCCGGCCGTGCTGCCGACGGGGCTCTCGATGCTGTGGGAGCCCACCGACCCCGCCGCGGCGCTGGAGGCGCGCTTCGGCTTCGCCGACCTCGACGACCTCAGCCGCTGGACGACGGCGGCGCTCACCTCCACCTGGGGGCTCGCCACCGGCGTCGTGCCGGCCGTGAGCAGGGTGGTCATCAGCGACCGCAACGCCGTCGTGTGGGCCGAGGTCGGCGCGCGCCGCGTCGTCGTCAAGCTGTCGTGCGCGCCGGAGCGCTTCGAGCGGCTGGCGGCCTCGACGCGGCTGGTGGCGCTGCTCGCCGAGCACGGCGTCCCGGTCGCCGCTCCGCTGGCCTGCGCCGACGGGGAGGTGCGCGTCGTCGTCCCCGGGCCCGCCGGCCCGCTGTCGGCGTGCGTGCTGCCGGAGGTGGCGGCCGACTGGCTCGACGTCACCGACCTCGACGCGGTGCGCGCCGCGGGCGCGTGCCTGGCGCGGGTGCACGCGGCGCTCGCCGAGGCGCCGGCCGACCTGGTCGCGGCCCTGGCCACCGCGCCGCCGGGGCTCGCCGGCGCCACCGCGGCCGGCGACCCGCGGGCGCAGGTCGCGGGCTGGCTCGCCGACCACGACCCCGGGCACCTGCCGGAGGCGTCGCTCCGCCTGGCCGCGCTGCTCGGTGGGCTGCCAGCGCTGGACGGCGAGCGGCAGCTGGTGCACGGGGACTTCCGCGCCGCCAACGTCCTGGTGCGCGGGGCCGAGGTCGCCGCCGTGCTCGACCTCGACGAGGTCGCCGTCCGCCACCGCGTCGCCGACCTGGCGCAGGCGTGCACCTACCTCGCGACCCGGTTCACCGGGTGGGAGCCGACCCCGCCCGCTGCGAAGGAGGCGCTGGTCGAGGGGTACGGGTCCGTGCGGCGACTCAGCGGGGCCGAGCGGGCGTGGCTCGACGCGCTGCTGCTGTGGAACGCCCTCGTGGCCGTGCCCGGCCCCGACGACCCCGCCGGCTGGGCTGCAGCCGTCCCGCAGGTCGCCTGCTGACCGCGGTCACCACGGCCAGCGCGACGGCCACCGCCGGCGGGCCTCGTCGGCCTCGCGCCACTGCGCCTCGGTGCGGGTGACGTCCTGCTGCGCGCGCAGCAGCTCCCCGCTGCGCGCCGGGTCGCTGCGCGCCAGGTGGGTCACCACGCGCTCGCGGCGCAGCGCGGCGTCGTAGGCCTGCCGCCGGCGGCGCTCCTCGTCCTCGGCGAGGTGGCGCAGCCGCACCTGCTCGTCGCGGACCCGCCGCTCCGCCGCCCGCTGCTGCTCGGCGAGGTGGCGGCGGCGGTCGTCGTCGTCCTGCTGGCGGCGGCGGTCGCCGACGGCGGCCTGGCGCCGCAGCGCCGCCTGCTGGGCGCGCTCGCCGACGGCGGCGTCGTGCAGGCGCCGCTGCTCGTCGAGGCCCGCTCGGTCGGGGTGGGGCGGTCGGTCGGCGGCCACGGGGTCCGCCCCTCTCAGCAGTGGGGGCGCAGGTGCGCCCTCCCAGGCTCGCACGGATGCGGCACGCGCAGGGGGAGGGCGCGCCCACCGGCGGCATCCGTCGACTTCACGTGCGGGAAACCGGTCGAAACCCAGACGAAACGGGTGCACCCGCAAGGTCGGGGGGTGACCCACGACGCGCTCGACGCTCCTCAGACCGCCCACCTCCTGCACCGCGGCCTCGGGCGCCGCGGACTGCTCGCCGCCGCGGCGGCGCTCGGCGGCGGCGCCGGCCTGCTCGGCACGGCTGCTCCCGCCGCGGCGAAGGGCGGCCCCGGCGGTGGAGGGCCCGGCGACCGGGGCTCGGGTGGAGGTCCCGTCCGCGCCGCTGCAGCCGGGAGCCGGGCGGATCGACGGCGACTTCTACCTGCCGTCGAGCCCGACGCCGTCCGGTGGGGCTACCTGCCCGCCGTCGGCGCGGAGGCGGTGCTGCAGGTGCCCAGCGGGGCCACCGTCACCGTCGACACCGTCAGCCACGAGGGGATCCTCGAGGACCAGGGCCGCGACCCGGTGGCGTGGTTCGGCGAGCACGGCGTCGCCGCGTCCGGGGTGCTGGAGGACGCCGTCGCCATCGCCGCCGGCTACGCGCGCCACGAGCGGCGCTTCGACGTCGACGGTCCGCACGTGGTCACCGGCCCGGTCTTCGTCGAGGGGGCGCAGCCCGGTGACGTGCTCAAGGTCGAGACGCTGAGCGCGCTGCTGCGCGTCCCGTACGGCGTCGTGTCGAGCCGGCACGGGAAGGGCTCGCTCGCCAGGACCCGCGACGGCGGTGCGCCCGCGGGCATCACGATCGACGAGGTCATGCCGCCGGTCGCCACCGACGGCCGCAGCACCGGCGACCCGCAGCGGTACGGCAACGTCTCGGTCTTCACCCCCGCCGAGCCCGGGCCGGGCGGCTCGGCCGTGGGCACGATGGCCCGCTCCGGGGGCCGCATCGCGTTCCCGCTCGACCCCTTCATGGGGATGATGGGCGTCGCGCGCTTCCCCGCCCCGGCCGCGGGCGGCCTGGTCGACCCGACGCTCGACTCGGTGCCCCCGACGCTGGGCGGCGGCAACATCGACGTCGGGCTGCTCGGCCCCGGCTCGACCTTCTACCTGCCGGTGGCGGCCGAGGGCGCCCTGTTCCACACCGGCGACCCGCACTTCGCCATGGGCGACGGCGAGGCCGCGCTCACCGCGCTGGAGGGGTCGCTGCGCACGACCTTCCGCCTGACCGTCTGCAAGGCCGGGTCCGGCGACGCCCCGGCCCTCGCCCACCGCTACCCCTTCGGCGAGACCGACGAGGCCTGGCTCCCCATCGGCCTGTCCGACCCCGACGGCATCGCCGACGGCACCCAGGGCACCGACCTCGACGTCGCGGCCCGCCGTGCCGTGGTCAACGCCCTCGACTTCCTCGTGGAGGAGCTGGGGGTCGAGCGCCCGGTGGCGTACGCCTACCTGTCGGCGGCGGCGAGCTTCGTGGTGTCGCAGCTGGTCGACAGGACGGTCGGCGTGCACGGCGTCATCCCGAAGGCGCACTTCGCCTGACGCGACCCGACCGTGGTCGTGGGATCCGTGCACGAGGTGTGCACGGATCCCATGATCACGGCCGGGGGGCAGGAGGGGGTCAGGAGGGGGTCAGGGGAGCGGGGCCGTCGCCAGGGCGCCGGCGAGCCAGGGGGCCACGAGCACCGCGGGGGGCAGCACCAGCACGAGCCCGGCCAGCAGGACGACGGCGGCCGCCCGCACGCGCCCTCCGGGCGGCTCGCCCAGGCGCTCCAGCCGACGGCGGCGCTGCTCGGTGGCCGCTGCGGCGTCAGGGGAGCGGTGGGCCTCGGCGTCGGCCGCGGCGAGCGACCCCACGCCCGGGTCGAGCGCGCCGCCCAGGCGCTCCAGCGCGGACGCCACGGGGGCCCGGCCGCAGCGGCGGCGGGCGGCGTCGTCGGCGGCGGCCTCCAGCAGCAGCTCGACGGCGCCCAGGGCGCGCTCGTTGCGCAGCGGCCGGGGGACGGCGCGGTGGAAGGCCGGCGAACGACTCGAGCACCACGTCGTGGCGGGCGTCGAGGTGCGCCTGCTCGTGGGCGAGCACCGCGCGCAGCTGGGCGTCGTCGAGCAGGCGCAGCGCGCCGTCGCTCACCACCACGCGGGGGCTGCGTCCGGGCAGCCCGTAGGCCAGGGGGAGCGGGGCGTCGAGCACCCGCAGCCCCTCACCCGCTGCTGACGCCGCACCGAGGTCGGTGCGGCGCTCGACGTCGTCGAGCAGGTCGACCAGCTCGCGGTGGCGCTCGCGCCGCGCGGCCGAGCGGCGCAGCACCCCGACGAAGCTCACCACCAGCCGCGCCACGATGAGCAGCGCGACCGCCAGCGCACCCACCAGACCCCAGGCCTGCGCGTCGGGACCGGCGCGCAGCGCGCTGGTCAGCTCCTCGGGGGCGATGAGCACGACGCCGACCGCGGAGAGCACCGACGCGAGCACCACCGCCTGCCACAGGACCACCGAGGCGGCGGGGGTGGCCGCCGTCCAGCGCGCCCGCGCGAGGGGCGCGGGCACGACGAGGGAGAGCACCAGGCCCAGCAGGCCGAGCGCGAAGGCGGTCACCGCCGGAGGCGGGCTCTGCTGACCGTCTGCCGTCCGTCAGCGGGCCGTCAGCCGGCGGCGTCGAGGGCGGCGCGCAGCGCGGCCACGCCCTGGGGGCCGACCCGCCCGACGAAGTGCACCAGCGCGGCGTCGCGGGCGGAGGGGTCGGTGGTGGCGCCGAGGGCCTCGAGCATCACCGCGGCCGTCATCTCCTCGCGGGTCTGCACCGGGGAGTACTCGAAGGCGCGGCCGGCGCGCTCCTGGCGCACCACGCCCTTCTTGGCGAGGCGGTCGAGCACGGTCATGACCGTCGTGTAGGCGAGGCCCCGCTCGGAGAGCGCCTCGTGCACCTGCCGCACCGTCTGCGCCGAGCCGGCGTCCCAGAGGTGGGCCATCACGTCGCGCTCCAGCGTCCCGAGCGACGCGCCACCAGCAGCCATGGCCCCACGGTACCCCGGGGTGTGACCAGTACGACAGTCCACGTACTACGCAACAAGTACTACGCGGCGTAGTGTTCAGGGCATGGACGTCGTGGACGTGACCCGCCTCCAGTTCGCCGTCGTGACGATCTACCACTACCTCTTCGTGCCCCTGTCCATCAGCCTGGCGTCGCTGACCGCCGGTCTCCAGACGGCGTCCGTGCTCACCCGCGACCCGGCCCGCGCCCAGCGCCTGCGCCGCTCGACCCTGCTGGTCGGCAAGCTGCTGCTGGTGACCTTCGCGGTCGGCGTCGTCACCGGTCTGGTGCAGGAGTTCCAGTTCGGCATGGGCTGGAGCGCCTTCGCCAGGTTCTACGGCGACGTCTTCGGGCCCACCCTCGCCATCGAGGGGATGCTCGCCTTCTTCCTCGAGGCGACCTTCCTGGGCCTGTGGTTCTTCGGGTGGGACCGGCTGCCGCGCCTGGTGCACCTCGCCACGATCTGGGTGGTCGCCGTCGGCACGCTCATCAGCGCCTACGTCATCCTCGGCGCCAACTCCTTCATGCAGCACCCGGTCGCCTACGGGCTCGACCCGGTGACCGGCCGCGCGCAGCTCACCAGCTTCACCGAGCTGATGACCAACCCGGTGCTGCTCGCGACGTTCCCCCACACCGTCGCGGGTGCGGCGATGCTCGGCGGCGCGCTGCTGCTGTCCGTCGGCTCCTGGCGCCGCTGGATCGGTCCCGCCCCGGCCGGTGCGGCCGGGTCGCCCGAGGCCCGCTCCGTCGACCCCGACCAGCGCGCCTTCGCCGGCATCGCCCGCCTCGGCGCCTGGACCACCGTGGCCGGGGGCCTGGCCACCGCGCTCACCGGCGACGTGCTCGGCAAGGTGATGACGTCGGTGCAGCCCATGAAGATGGCCGCCGCCGAGGCGCTCTACACGACGACGACGGGCGCTCCCTTCAGCCTGCTGACCATCGGCAGCCTCGACGGGTCGCGCCCGCTGTTCAGCCTCGAGCTGCCGTACCTGCTCTCGTTCCTGGCCACGGGGGAGTTCCACTCCACCGTCCAGGGCATCGACGACCTGCAGGCCCAGTACACCCAGACCTACGGCCCGGGCGACTACGTGCCGGTGATCCCGCTGGCCTACTGGTCGTTCCGCGCGATGATCACCATCGGCCTGCTCGCGGCGCTCGTCGCCGGTGTGTACCTGTGGCTGACCCGCTCCGGTCTCGACCCCCGTGAGCCCAGGGCCAGCGCCCTGCCCTTCATGAGCCAGCGCCTCTTCCCCCGCCCGCTCGTGCAGCTGTCGCTGCGCATGCTGCCGACCCTGCCGCTGCTGCCCGCAGCGGCGGGCACCGCCGGGTGGGTCTTCACCGAGACCGCCCGCCAGCCGTGGCTCGCGTTCGGGCTGACGCTGACGAGGGATGGCGTCTCCCCGGGCCTCACTGCAGGCGAGGCGTGGCTGAGCCTGGCGGCGTTCACCGCCGTCTACGGCGTGCTCGCGGTGGTGTGGCTGCGGCTCGTGAAGCACCTCGTGGGGCAGGACCTCGCCGACCCGGCCACGGCGACCGGGAGCCCCGTCGTCCCCCTCCCCGGTGACGACGACGAGGCCGCCCCCACCCCCGACCGCGGACGTCCGGTGCAGCCGGCCGCCCCCGTCACCACCTTCTGAGAGGCGCACCGTGGACCTCGTCACCGTCTGGTTCGCCCTCGTCGTCCTGTGCTGGGTGCTGTTCTTCACCCTCGAGGGCTTCGACTTCGGCGTCGGCGTGCTCACCCCGTTCGTCGGGCGCGACGAGCACGAGCGCGGCGCCGCCCTGAAGACCATCGGCCCGTTCTGGGACGGCAACGAGGTCTGGCTGGTGGCCGCCATCGGCGTCACCTACGCCGCCTTCCCCGCCTGGTACGCCGCGCTGCTCAGCGGCACGTACCTGCCGATGGTCGGCGTGCTGCTGCTCCTCGCCGGGCGGGGCGTGGCCCTCGAGTTCCGCGCCAAGCACTCCGACCCGGTGTGGCGGCGCCGCTGCGAGGTCGTCCTCGCGCTGTGCTCGGCCGGCGTCGTCGCGCTGTGGGGTGCGCTGCTGTCGGTCTTCGTCCGCGGCCTGGCCCTCGGCGCTGACGGCGAGGTCGTCGCGCAGCCGGGGCTCGCCTCCGGCCTGGCGCGCACGGTGGCGCCCCTGCTCACCCCCGAGGCCGCGTTCGGCGCGGTCGCCGCGCTCGTGCTGTCGCTGCTGCTGGGCGCTGCGTTCCTGGCGCTGCGCACCACCGGTCCGGTCCGCGTCCGGGCGCACCGCGTCGCCGCCGGAGCTGCGGCCGCCGTCGTCGGGCTCGGCGCCGTCGTCGCCGTGGTCGGCCTGACCGGTGCGGGCGCGGTCTCCACCGGTCTCGTCGCGCTCGGGGCGCTGGTGGCCGGCGCCGCCGTCGTCGTCGCCCTGGCGGTGCGGCTCGGACGCGAGGGCTCGGCCTTCACCGTCGCGTCGCTGCTGGTGGCGGGCGTCGTCGTGGCCGTGCTGCTGGCGAACGGTGACGTGGTGCTGCCCAGCACGCTCGACCCGGCGCTGTCGCTGACCCGGGAGGGCGCCGCCGCGACGCCCGCCGCGCTGCGGCTGATCACGGCCTTCGGGGTGGTCGCCGTGCCGGGTGTGGTGGTCTACCAGGTGTGGTCGTACTGGGTGTTCCGCCGCCGCGTCACCAGCGAGCGGGTCGCCACCGCGTGATCGGCTCCACCCGGCACCGTCGTGATCATGGGCGCTAGCCACCCCCGGCGGGCCTCCCGCGGGCCCGTCGACCCGCGGCTGCTGCGCCACGCCCGCGCCGCCCGCCGTCCCGTGGCCGGCTTGGTCCTCGTGGGGGCCGCGCAGGTGCTCGTCACGCTGCTGGTCGCCGCTGCCGCGACCGGGGGTGGTGGTCGGGCTCGTGGTGGCCGCGCGCGACGGGGCCTCGCCGTCTCCCGCCGGGTACGGGCTGCCCCCCTGGCCGACAGGCGTGGGGCTGCCGCTGGCGGTCCTCGCGGGGGCCTTCGCCGCGCGGGCGCTGCTCGCGCGGGCCGAGTCCGTGCTCTCGGCGCGCGCCGGCTCGCTGGCCGTGGAGGAGCTGCGCGCTCGGGTCCTCGAGGCGGCGCTGCGGCGCGGCCCGGCATGGGTGGCATCCCACGGCGCGGGGCGGCTGCGCGCCCTGGTGACCGCGACCAGCGGCCCCGGCGGGAGCGCCGGCGGGGGCGCGGCGGGGCTCGACGCGCTGCGGCCCTGGTTCTCCGGGTACCTGCCCTCCCTCGTGGTCGGCGTCCTCATGCCCCCGGTGGTCGTGCTGGTGCTCCTCGCCGTCGACTGGCGCTCGGCGCTGCTGGTGCTGGTCACGCTGCCCCTGGTGCCGGTCTTCGCGGTCCTCATCGGCTGGGCCACCCAGCGCCGCGCTGCCGACCGGGTGCTCGAGGGTGCGCGGCTCGCGGGCCACTTCCTCGACGTCGTGCGCGGGCTCGCGCTGCTGCGCTTGCACGGACGGGCGGACCGCCAGGTGCGCGAGGTCGCCGCGACCACCGAGCGCCACCGCGAGGCGACGCTCCGCGTGCTGCGGGTGGCGTTCCTGTCGTCGACGGCGCTCGACCTCGTCGGGACGCTGTCGGTCGGCCTCGTGGCGGTCGAGACGGGACTGCGCGTGGCGGCGGGGACGATGCCGCTGGCCCCTGCGCTGCTCGTCATCCTGCTCGCGCCCGAGGCGTACCGGCCGCTGCGCGAGGTGGGGGCGCGCTTCCACGCCTCGGCGGACGCCGCCGCCGTCGTCGAGGAGGTCGACGCCGTCCTGGCCTCCGACCCCACCCCTCCCGACCGTGATCATGGGACTCCGGTCAGTGGAGTCACTGCTGCTGCACCCTCTGTGAGCGGTGCTGGGCTGCGGGTGCGGCACCCCGGGCGGGCTGTCGACGCGCTGGCCCTGGACGAGGTCGCCGTCCGCGGCGGTGAGCTCGTCGCCCTGCAGGGGCCGTCCGGCGCCGGCAAGACGACGCTGCTCCGGGCGCTGGCGGGCGTGCAGCCGGTCGCCGCCGGGACCGTCGGGGCGACCGGCGAGGTGCTGCTGCTCACCCAGGACCCGCTGCTGCCCCACGCCCGCACCGTGCGCGACGCGCTCCTGCTCGATGACGAGCTGCCCGGTGGCGAGCTGCCCGGTGGCGAGCTGCTCGCGGGGGGCGACGACGGCGGCCGCGCTGCGCACGGCCCCGCCGAGACCGAGCTGCTGGGCGCCCTGGAGCTGGTCGGGCTGCGCGCCGAGGTCGAGGCGCTCCTGGCGGGGCTGGGCACTCCGGTGGGGGAGCGCGCCGCGGGGCTCTCGACCGGCCAGCGCCAGCGGCTGGCCCTCGCCCGGGTGCTGCGCGCCGCACGGCGTCGTCCCGTGGTGCTCCTGCTCGACGAGCCGACCGCGCACCTGGACCCGGCCGCGGAGGCGCGGGTGGTCGGAGCGCTGCGAGCTGCTGCCGACGCCGGGAGCGCGGTGCTCGTGGCGGCGCACCGCCCGGCGCTGCTGGCGGCGGTCGACCGGACCGTGGCGGTGACGCCCCCGCCCGCCCCCGCCGCTGGCTCCGCCACCACCCCGGCCGTGATCATGGGCTTCCGGAACAGTGCCTCGAGCACTGTTCCGGACGCCCGTGATCACGGTGGTGGAGGGGTGGCGGACGCCCATGATCACGGAGGGCTCAGGGGCGAGCCGGGGTGGTGGGGCCGCCGGGTCCGGGCGCTGGGGCGCCGCCCCGGCACCGCCGTCGTCCTCGGTGCGGCCTCCTGGCTGGCCGGTGCGGCGCTGACCACCGCGGCCACCTGGCTGCTCGTGCGCGCCTCGACGCTGCCCCCCGTGCTGACCCTGTCGGCCGCCGTCGTCACGGTCCGCGGCAGCGCCGTCGCGCGACCGCTGCTGCGCTACCTCGAACGCCTCGCCTCCCACGAGGTCGCGCTGCGGCGCCTCGCCGGGTGGCGCTCCCAGGTGCTCGCCGACCTGGTCCCGAGGGTCCCCGGGCCGGGGCTGCTGCGCCGCGGCGACCTGCTGACCCGGCTCGTCGGCGACGTCGACGCCCGCCTCGACGGGCTGCTCCGCGGACGCCTGCCCGCCGCCGCGGCGCTGGCCGCCGTCGTGGTGGTCGTCGGGGCGCTGGCCGCCCTCGACCCGCTGGCAGCGCTCGGTGCCGCGGTCGGGCTCGCCCTCGCCGTCGTCGTCGCCCCCGCACTCGCGGCCCGGAGCGCCCGGCGCACCGACGAGGCCCTGGCCGCCGAGCGAGCCGCGCTCGCCGACGCCGCGGTGGAGACGGTCGACGCCGTCGACGAGCTCGCGGCCCGCGCCACCGCCGCCGGGGCCCGCACCGCGCTCGCGGTGCCCCGCGCCCGGGGCCGCGACCTCGCCGCCGCCGAGGTGCGGGCCGCCGGCGGCGCCGGCACCGCCACCGCGGTGGCGCACCTGGGGGCCGGCCTGGCGGTGGTCGGCGCGGCAGCCGGTGCGCTGGCCGCCGTCACCGGGGGCGCGCTGGGCGCCGAGGGCGCAGCCGTCGTCGTCCTGGTGGTGCTGGCCCTGGGTGAGCCGGTGCTGGGCCTCGTCGACGCCGCCGTGGCGCGCGAGCGCGCCCGGGCCGCCGAGCGACGCCTCGCCGCCGTGGCGCGGCAGGTCCCGTCGGTCGACGAGCGGCCCGGACGCAGCGCCGACGTGCCGCGCGGCGCCCTGCGCGTCCGCGGCCTGGTGGCGGGGTGGGACCCGGCCCGCCCGCCCGCCCTCGACGGTCTCGACCTCGACCTCGCCCCGGGGGAGCGGGTCGCCGTGGTGGGACCGTCGGGTTCGGGGAAGTCGACGCTGGGCGCCGTCGTCGCGCGGCTGCTCGACCCCCGCGCCGGCACCGTCAGCCTGGGCGGCACGGACGTGCGCGAGCTCGACGCCGCCGCGGTGCGACGCCGCGTGGGGCTGGTCAGCGAGGCCACAGAGCACCTGTTCGCCACCACGCTGCGCGCCAACCTGCTGCTGGCGGCCCCGGGGGCGAGCGACGCCGAGCTGGTCGCCGTGCTGCGCCGGGTGCGCCTGGAGGACTGGCTCGCCCGACTGCCCGACGGCCTCGACACCTGGCTCGGAGACGGCGGCTCCACCGTCAGCGGTGGGGAGCGGCGCCGGCTCGCAGCCGCGCGGGCGCTGCTGCCGCAGCCCGGCCTGCTCGTGCTCGACGAGCCCACCGAGGGCCTCGACGAGCCGACGGCCCGGGCGCTCGTCGCCGACCTGCTGGGGGACGACGACGGCCGGGGCGCCGACGAGCGCGGCGCCGACGGGCGGCGTCCCGGCGTGCTGCTCCTCACCCACCGCCTCGAGGGCGTGGACCGCTGCGACGCGGTGCTGGACCTCAGCCCGCGGTGACCGGCGGCGAGGGTCCGCGAGACGGGGCTCAAGCACCGGCGTATCCCTTCCGATGGACGGCCTGCAGTGAAGATGCCGCTGCCACGCTGAGTCCTCTGGAGCCGTCGTGGTCTCTCGCCTCGCTGACCTTCGCATCTCGCACAAGCTGTTCACCGGCTTCTCCGCCGTGTGCCTCCTCCTGCTCCTGGTCGCGGGGGTGGGCATCACCCGCCTGGGGCAGGCCCAGGCCGACCTCCACGAGCTGGCCACGTCCGGCCTGACGTCGGTCGACACCGCCGACCGCACCGCGCTGGCGCTGATGCTGCTGCGCTTCGACGTCGCCAACCTGGCTCTGGCGAGCAGCCCCGACGCGGCCCAGACCGCGGCCACCAGGCTCCAGGACGACGACGCCGCCCTCGACGCGGCGTGGCAGGCCTACCTGGACTCCGACCCCACCAGCTCGGAGGCCGAGCGGTCCGCCTTCACCTCCGGGGTCGCGCAGTACCGCGCGGCGCTCGACGAGATGGTGCCGCTGGCCCTGGCCGGCCGGACCGACGAGTTCGTCGCGGTCCGCGAGGCGGACGCCACCCCGCCGCCACCGCCGCCTTCGCCGCGGTCCAGCAGGTCACCCAGACCGAGCTGGACTCGGCGGCCGCCATGTCGGCGGAGGGGCAGCGCTCCTACCGGAGCGCCGTCGCGGTCCTGCTCGCCTGCGCGGCGGTGGCGATCGCCCTCGCCGTGGCCGTCGGCACCCTCATCTCGCGGTCGGTCACCCGCCCGCTGGCCAGGGTCGTCGCCGTCATGACCGACGTCGCCGCCGGGCACCTGGACGGGCAGGTCGGCCTGCGCACCCGCGACGAGGTCGGCCAGCTGGCGGCCGCCACCGACGCCACGATCGCCTCCCTGAGCCGGGCGATGACGGAGATCGCCGAGGAGGCCCGCACCCTCGGCACGGCGTCGGCCTCCCTGAGCAGCGTCTCGTCGCAGATGGCGTCCGGGGCCGAGGAGGCCGCCGCCCAGACCCAGGTCGTCTCCGCCGCCTCCGAGCAGGTCTCCGCCTCGATCTCCACCGTCGCCGCCGCGGGCGAGGAGATGACCGCGGCGATCGCGCAGATCGCCACCGCGACCGCCGACGCCTCGGCCATGGCGTCGTCCGCGGTCTCGGCGGCCGGGTCCGCGGGCGGCGCCATCGAGAGGCTCGGCGTGTCCAGCCAGGAGATCGGTGACGTGGTCAGGCTCATCACCTCCATCGCGGAGCAGACCAACCTGCTGGCCCTGAACGCCACCATCGAGGCCGCCCGCGCCGGGGAGCTGGGCAAGGGCTTCGCCGTCGTCGCCGGCGAGGTGAAGGAGCTGGCGCGCCAGACCGCTCGCGCCACCGACGACATCACCGCCAGGGTCGCCGCCACCCAGGGTGACGCCGCCGCGGCCGCCGCAGCGGTCACCGAGATCGGCGAGGTGATCAGCCGGGTGGACGCGCTGCAGTCGACCATCGCCGCGGCGGTGGAGGAGCAGTCCGCGACGACGTCGGAGATGGTCCGGAACGTCACGGAGATCTCCACGGGGTCGGTGCAGATCTCGTCCAACGTGGCCGACATCGCCCGGGGCACCGACCACAACCGCGAGTCGGCGGGTCACACCGCCTCCGCGGCGAGCGCGGTGGCGGCCTCGGCCACCAGGCTGGCGGGGCTGACGGGCCGCTTCACGGTCTGACGGACGGACGGCGGGTCGCCGCGCGAGGCGGCCCGCCGAGCCGGCTCCTGGGAGGTCCCGGGAGCCGGCCGGTGAGGTCAGCTGAGGTGGTGGGGCTGCACCGGGTCCTTGTGGTGGTCGCCCACCGGGGCGCCGCCGCCGTCGGCCGCGGGGCCGCCCGACGCCGCGGCCGAGCGGCGCAGCGTGATGACGACGCCCTTCGACGTCGGCGTCCCGCTGTGCTCGGCCGTGGAGTCGAGCGGCACGAGCGCGTTCGTCTCGGGGTAGTACGCCGCCGCGCACCCGCGGGGGGTGTCGTAGACGACCACCCGGAAGCTGGGGGCCACGCGCTCGACGTCGTCCTCCCAGACCCCCACGAGGTCGACCAGGTCGCCGTCGGCCAGGCCGCGCTCGCGGGCGTCGTCGGCGTTCACGAACACCACGCGCCGGCCCTGGTGGATGCCGCGGTAGCGGTCGTCCAGGCCGTAGATCGTGGTGTTGTACTGGTCGTGGCTGCGCATCGTCTGCAGCACCAGCTCGTCGTCGCCGACGGTCAGCACCTCCAGCGGCACGGCCGTGAAGACGGCGCGGCCGTCGGGCAGGTCGAAGGTGCGGGAGTCGCGCGGGGGGTGCGGCAGCTGGAAGCCGCCGGGGCGGCGGACCTTGGCGTCGTAGTCGTCGCAGCCCGGCACCACCCTCGCGATGTGGTGGCGGACGGTCGAGTAGTCCTGCGCGAAGCCGGCCCAGTCGATGGCGCCGGTGGTGTCGTCGCGGTCGCGCAGCGTCGCGGCGGCGATGCCGGAGACGATCGAGACCTCCGAGAGCACCCCGGGTGCCGGCGGCGCGAGGCGGCCGCGGCTGGCGTGGACCATCGACATCGAGTCCTCGACGGTGACGAACTGCTCGCGCACCTGGGGGCCGGCGCCGCGGGAGTCGCGCTCGTGCGGCCCAGCGTCGGCAGGACGATCGCGGTCTCGCCCGCGACGGCGTGCGAGCGGTTCAGCTTGGTGGAGACCTGCACGGTCATCGCGCACCTCTCCAGGGCGCGCTCGGTGGCGGCGGTGTCGGGCGCGGCCTGCAGGAAGTTGCCGCCCATGCCCATGAAGAACCTGACGTGCCCGTCGCGCATGCCGCGGATGGTGTCGACGACGTCGTGCCCGTGCTCGCGCGGCGGCTCGAAGCCGAACTCGTCGCGCAGCCGGTCGAGGAAGTGCTGCGGGGGCCGCTCCCAGATGCCCATGGTGCGGTCGCCCTGGACGTTGGAGTGGCCGCGGACCGGGCACAGCCCGAGCCGGGGACGCCGATGGCGCCGGTGGCAAGGTGGAGGTTGGTGATCTCCTTGATGGTGCCGACGGCGTTCTTGTGCTGGGTGATGCCCATCGCCCAGCAGGTGATGAACCGCGGGGAGGCGACGACGAGCGCCGTGGCCTCGTCGAGCTGCGCGCGCGTCAGTCCCGTGGCGCTGAGCACGTCGGCGACGTCGAGCCGGCGCACGTGCTCGGCCCAGGCCTCGAAGCCGGAGGTGCGCTCCTCGACGAAGGCGCGGTCGATGCGCCCGGCCTCGAGGACGGCGCGCCCGAACCACTGGAACAGGGCCAGGTCGCCGTTGGAGCGGATCGGCAGGTGCAGGTCGGACAGGCGCTCGCCGATGAGCATGCCCTTGGGGTCTGGGGGTTCTTGAAGCCCATCAGCCCGGCCTCGGGCAGCGGGTTGACCGAGATGATCTTCGCGCCGCCCTTCTTCGCCGTCTCCAGCGCCGAGAGCATCCGCGGGTGGTTGGTGCCCGGGTTCTGCCCGGCCACGATGATCAGGTCGGTGTCGTAGAAGTCCTCGAGGTGCACGCTGCCCTTGCCGATGCCGATCGTCTGCGCGAGGGCCACCGACGTCGACTCGTGGCACATGTTGGAGCAGTCGGGCAGGTTGTTGGTGCCGTAGGCCCGCACGAACAGCTGGTAGGCGAACGCGGCCTCGTTCGAGGTGCGCCCGGAGGTGTAGAACGCCGCGGCGTCGGGCGTCGGCAGGGACCGGAGCTGCTCGGCGATGAGGGTGAAGGCCTCGTCGTAGCTGATGGGCTCGTAGTGGTCGGACCCCGGGCGGCGGACCACGGGCTCGGTGAGGCGGCCCTGCTGGCCGAGCCAGTAGTCGGTGCGGCCGGCGAGGTCGGTCAGGGTGTGGCTGGCCCAGAACTCGCGGGTGACGCGGCGGCGGGTGGCCTCCTCGGCCACGGCCTTGGCGCCGTTCTCGCAGAACTCCGCGGCGTGGCGGTGCTCGGGGTCGGGGTCCGGCAGGCGCAGCCCTGGCAGTCGAAGCCGTCGACCTGGTTCAGCTTGAGCAGGGTCTGCGCGGTGCGCAGCGGGCCCATCTGCTCGACGCCGTGCCGCAGGGCGACGGCGACCGCGGTGGCCCCCGCGGCCGCGTGGTGCGGCGGGGTGACCCTCAGGCGCGCGTCGTCGACGTCCTCCACCGGGGCGCCGGTGCGCACGGGGATGGGCCAGGGGAGCTTCGTCGCCACGGCCCGACACTACGGCGCGGTGATCGCCGTCCGCATCCCCTCCGACGGCTCTGATCCATCAGTCGTGGGGTCAGATGGTGTCACTGCGCGTCGATGGCTGGTGACTCCGCGGGCCGGACGTCCATGATCACGGTCGGGAGCAGCGTCCTGCCGTGATCATGGGCGTCCGGCACCCACCCCTGTCAGCCCCCCGTCCGCACCCTCCGCGGAGGGTGCGGCTCAGACGGGGGTCGGGAGCGCACCCTCCGCAGAGGGTGCGGGAAGGGCGGAGGAGCCGAAGCGCTCACCGGCGGGAGCCACGGCCACGCCGAGCGTCGAGTCGGACTGCCCGTAGTACGCGAACCACGAGCCCTGGAACTGCACCAGCCCCTCCACGAACGTCACGTTGGAGACGAGCCCGTGCTGCTCCTCGGCCGTCCGCGGCTCCAGCCACGGCTCGTCGAGCCTGGCCACGAGGCGCGTCGGGTCGGCCGGGTCGAACAGCGCCTGCCCGCAGACGTAGCGCACGCCCCCTCGGGCAGCTTCACCGCGCGTTGTAGACCAGGCAGATGAGCCCGTTGTCGAGCAGCACCGGCGGCGGGCCGACCTCCACGAGGAACTCCGACCACGTGCCCGGCTCCGGCTCCAGCACCGGCTTCTCCGAGACGAGCCGCCAGTGCAGGAGGTCGTCGGACTCCGCGAGGTAGATCGACCCTCGCCCACGTACATGAGCCAGCGCCCGTCCACCTTCGTCGGCAGGATGCCGCCGGCCTTGGTCCACGGCCCGGTGGGCCCGCCCTCGTGCCCGGCGAAGCTGTTCAGCTCGGGCAGCACCACGCCGTGGCGCTCCCACGTGCGCAGGTCGGTCGACGTCGCGAGGCACAGCAGCGCCCGCTCGCCGTCGTAGGCGCTGTAGGTGAGGTAGTACGTGCCGTCGACCTCGGTGACGCGCGGTCCTCGACGCCGTGCACCTCGTGGGGCTCGACGGGGGAGAAGACCGGGGCGGGGTCGCAGGTGAAGGTCACGCCGTCGCGGCTGCGGGCCAGGCCCACGTGGCTGACGACGTCGTCGGCGTGCGCCCGGTAGAGCAGCACGACCTCCTGGCCGTCGGCGCCCTCGAACCCTTCGACGACCAGCGCCGCCGGGTTGTAGACGCTGCCCGACTCCCACGTGGTGCCGCGCGGGCCGAGGACCGGGTTGGAGGCGTGCGGGGCGAACGGGCCGAGGGGGAAGGTCGCGCTCATCGGGTGGTTCCTCTCAGTCAACGGGTGTCAGGGGATCAGCGGGGCGGAGACGGTGGTCGAGGCGCCGCCGTCGGCCGAGGTGAGGGTCAGCGAGGCGGTCTGCGGCGCCAGCAGCACCGCGTCGAGCGAGGCCGGGCCGGCGTCCGCGGACCCGGTCGACGTGACCACCAGCGCGTCGGCGCCCTCGGGCACCGCGACGGCCGAGGGGCAGCGCGCGCAGCGAGCCGGGGCCCTCGGAGACCCCCTGCTCGACGCCCGCGAGGTCGACGTCGCCGAGCGGCGTGCTCGCACCGGTGTCGGCGTCGAGCGCCGCCACGGTCAGCCGAGGCGCCGGGGCGCCCGTAGTACCCGCGAGGTCCACGACGACGGACGCCCACCGGGGCGCGTCGCCACCGCTCGCCGGGAGCGCCAGCCGGGTGGCGGCACCGGCCGGCAGCGAGCGGTACGCGCCGCTGAACCACTGCGCCTCGCCGGTCCAGGCCTTCCCCTCGGGCAGCACGACGGCGCTGCCGTCGGCTGTCCCGTCAGAGGCCGCCCCGACCGACGGCGTGCCGGCCTCGCCCTCGACCACCTGCAGCCCGGACCTCGCGGTCACGCGGGTCTGCTGGGTGGCGATGGCGGCGGCCTCCGGGTGCTCGTCGAGCGCGAGCGCCGCGAGGAGCCCGTGGATCGTCGACTCCGCCCCCGAGTTCTCGTTCACCGACCGGTCGGCGTTGACGCCGTCGTTGGTGACGCCGGTCGCCGGGTCGTAGACCGGCACGCCGGCGGGGTTGGCGCCGAAGAACCAGGCCCCCGCCGCGCCCGCGAGCTGCTGGTCGCCGGTGGCGGCGAGCACCGCCTGCAGGCGGGCGTCGGCGCCGTAGGCGATCTGCGAGGTGTCCACGGGCGCCGGCGCCCACGAGTTGTCGGGCCCGCCGGAGGCGAGCAGCAGCGGCGTGAACACCGAGGCGTCGTCGACGGCGGGGGAGAGCAGCGCCGGGTCGCCCAGGGCCTCGGACGCCGCAGCCAGCGCCGTCGGCATCTGGGCGCCCCAGGCGTGCCACTGGGCGCGCGAGCCGGTCCAGGGCAGCACCGCGCCGAACGGGTACGTCGGCACCTGCGACCCACCGACGTCGGTCGTGGTCGGCGTCCCCATCGCGGCGACGCCCTCGGCGTACCGCGCCAGCGCCGTCCGCGCCCGCTCGCCGGTGGGTCCGGCCGCGTCGCCGCCGCCGGCCTCCACGAACGCCGCCAGGCCGAGCACGGCCTCGCTCGTCGCGTCGGCGCCACCGGCGACGAGCCACGCCGGGACGCGGTCTCCGTCGGAGACCTCCCACTGCCCGTACCGGCCGAGGCTCTGGCGGTCGAGGGCGTCGAGCGACAGGTCCACCCGCTGCGCCAGGAACGCCGCGAACTCGCGGTCACCGGCGTCGTCGGAGGCGGCGAAGGCCGCGTACCCCTCGCCGAGCGCCCACACCGTGCGGGCCAGCCAGTACGACTCCGCGGAGTCGCTCGGGTCGGGCAGCTCCACGGGTTCCGCGCTCGGGTTGAGCACGCCGTCGGGCTGCATCCAGAGGATGACGTTCCCGGCGTCGGGGCCGGAGTCGACCTGCAGGTAGGTCGCGCCGCGCAGCAGCTCGTAGGCCTGCTCGCGGCTGGCCTCGTCACCGGTCGCCCGCCAGTGGCGGGTGAAGGCGACGGCGGCGCGGGTGACGTCGTCGGCGTTGAAGGCGCCCTGCGTCCAGTGGCCGGTGGCCGGGTCGAGGTCGCCGCCGCCGAGGAGGTCCCAGCCGTCCTTCGACGTGACGCCCGCTCGGGGCGCGGTGCCCGCCGGCTCGGCGTAGGTCCACAGCGCGCCGACCTCGGGCTCCTCGGCCAACCGGTAGGTGGAGTGCCCGGCCTGGGCCGGCGGGGCCACCCGCGTGGTGAGCGTGGTCAGGTGGCCGGTGTTCGCCAGCCGCTGCGTGCTCGTGGTCGCCGCCGGCGAGCTGGCAGCAGCCGCTGCGGTGGGGGCTGCGGCGGCGGGAGCGGCGACCGCTCCCGCGCCGAGCACCAGCGCGGCGGTGACGGCGGCCGCGCGCGTCGTCGTCCTGCGAGAGGTGGGGTGCGCCATCAGCCCTTCACCCCCGCGGAGAGGTTGGTGGCGGTGAAGTGCCGCTGGAACAGCAGGAACAGGCCGACGGCGGGGGCGGCGAGCACCACCGAGCCGGCGAGCACTGCGCCGTAGGGGTTCGACGTCGTGGCGGCCACGTTGGCCGTGTAGTTGGCCAGGGCCACGGCGAGCGGTTGCATGTCAGCCTCCTTGGTGACGAGGAAGGGCCAGAGGAACTCGTTCCACGGGCCGATGAAGGTCAGCAGGACGACGGTCAGCAGGGCGGGGCGCACCAGCGGCAGCGCCACAGACCACAGCACCCGAAGCTCTGAGGCTCCGTCGATGCGGGCCGCGGAGAACAGGTCGGGCGGCAGCTGCAGGAAGAACTGCCGGAAGACGAACACCGCCGTGGTGTTCACCAGGAACGGCAGCACCATGCCGAGGTAGGAGTCGGCCAGGCCGTAGGTGCGCACGGTGAGCACGTACAGCGGGATGGTCAGCAGCTGGAACGGGATGACCTGCACCAGCAGCACCATCGCGAACAGCGTGCCGCGCCCGCGGAACTGCAGGACGGCGAGGGCGTACCCCGCCAGGACCCCGAACACCAGAGTGCCGAGGATCGCGCCGCCGGTGATGACGCCGGAGTTCAGCAGGGTGCGCCACAGGTCGACGGAGCCGTCGATGGCGGCGTAGTTGGCGGTCGTCAGGCCGCCGGAGGGGACGAGCCCGCTCAGCGACGTGTCCGGCTCGGCCTGCAGCGAGCCGATCACCATCAGGTAGAAGGGCAGCAGGAAGGCCAGCGCGCCGAGCGTCAGGACGGCGGGCACGAGCCACCGAGACGCCCCCTTCGGCCTCCGCTCCAGCTCCTCGCGGACGGGGGTGGTGGCGCTCACGACTCACTCCTCAGCAGTCGGCGGTTCAGGAGGACCAGCAGCCCGACGCAGACCACCAGCACGATGCCCAGCGCGGAGGCGGTGTCGGGGTTCCCCTGCTCGATGCCCAGCTGGTACATCAGCAGCACCGGCGACGTCGACGCGCCGTCCGGGCCGCCGCCGCCGGTGAGCAGGTAGGGCTCGGTGAAGAGGTTCGCGCCGGTGATGGTGGCCAGGACGACCACGAGGGCCGTCGTCGTCCGCACGCCCGGGACGGTCACGGTGGAGAACTGCCGGACGCGTCCGGCGCCGTCCATCGAGGCGGCCTCGTAGAGGTCCTTGCTGACGTTCTGCAGCGCTGCGAGGTACAGCAGCACGAAGAACCCCAGCTGCTTCCACGCCACGAAGCCGGCGATGCTCGGCATCGCGAGCGAGCTGTTGACCAGCCACGACGGCTGCGGTGCGAGCGGGCCGAGCAGGGAGTTGACCACCCCGTCACCGCCCAGCAGGAACAGCCAGACGCCCACCAGCGCGACACTCGCCGTCACGTACGGCACGTAGAACGCGACGCGGAAGAAGGTGCGGCCGCGCGCCGCGCGGTTCAGGGCCACCGCGAGCACCAGCGCCAGCGCCACGGTCAGCGGCACGTTGATGACGAGGAACACCGCGATGTTGAGGAAGGCCTGGTGCACGGCCGGGTCGGTGAGCACCTGCCGGTAGTTCTCGAACCCCACGTACGGGTGGTCGACCTCGACGCCGGGCGCGGAGAAGAACCAGTCGTGGACGCTCATCCACGCGGCGAGCACCACCGGGTAGGCGAAGACCGCGACGAGGAAGACGGCGTACGGCAGCGCCAGCAGGGTGCCGATGGGGTGGCGGCCGAACGCCCGCTGCAGGCCGGTGAGGCCCTTGCGCGGCGGGTGTCCGTCCGATCCGCTCGCCGTCTTCGGGCGTGAGCCGTCGGTGGCGGCCGGGCGTGCCGGGGTGACGGCGCTCATCACGGCACCTCCAGGAGGTGCTGGACCTCGGCGTCGGCGTCGGCCAGCGCGGACTCGACGGGCTCCGTGCCGAAGATGACCGAGCCCGTCCAGGCGTTGCGGACGTCCTGCCAGATCTCGACGGAGTTCTGCACGTTGGGCACCTCCACGGTGCGGGCCGCCTGCTGCGCGAACGGCGCGTACGGCGCGCCGTCGGCGCTGGCGAACCAGTCGGCGTAGGTCTGCGCCACGTCGGCGCGCAGGGGCATCTGCCCGGTCTCGGTGAGCAGGGCGCGGTCGGCGTCGGCGCTGGTGGAGGCCTGGAGGAAGTCCCAGGCCGTCGCCTGGTTCTGGCAGGCGACCGGCAGCGACACGTTCTTGGCGTCGGAGAAGGTGTGGACCTCCTCGGCCGGCAGCCCGTCCGGGGTCGGCACGGGGACGACGCCCCAGTCGACGTCGTCGCCGTAGACCGAGACGGCCCACGGGCCGACGATCGCCATGGCGGCCTTGCCGTCGGCGAAGGAGTCGCCGGTGTAGGCCTCCTGCGGCGAGAGGCCCTGCGCGTACATCTGCCGCCAGAAGCCGGCGGCCTCCAGGGCGGCGGGGGAGTCGACGAGCGCCTCGCCGTCCTCCACCAGCTGCTGGCCGCCGCTCGCGGCGGCGTACAGCGGGTAGAGGTCGAACCACGACTGGAAGAACTGGCTGGCCGGCGAGGGCCAGATCGCGGCCTGTGCGGCGCCTGAGCCGACGATGGCCTCCGAGGCGGCCAGCACGTCGTCGTAGGTGAGGAGCTGCGGGGCGTCGGGGTCGAGCCCGGCCTTCGCGAACAGCTCCTTGTTGTAGATGATCATCACCGGGTTCGACTTCCACGGCAGCTGGTAGAAGTGCCCGTCGGGGGAGCGGTACTGCGCGGCGGCCTCGCCGGTGCGCTGCGTGACGTAGTCGTCTCCGCCCGGCATCGTGTCGAGGGGCACGAGCCCGCCCTGCTTCACGAACTGCGGCACCGCCGCCGGCGAGGTGTTGTAGATCAGGCAGGGCGTGGTGCCCGCCGCGATCGCCGCGCCGATGACCTCCTCGGAGGACTTGCCGGCGGGGATCTGCTGCGCGGTCACCTGCTGGTCGGGGTTGGCGGCGTTCCAGGCGGCCACCCGCTCCTCGCCCCAGGCGACCTCCTGCTCGTTGTTGGACAGCCAGATGGTGATCGGGCCGCGCCCCTGGGGGTCTCCGGGGCCCTGCCCACCGCCGCAGGCGGCGGTCGTGGCCGTCAGCAGAGCTGCCGCGGCCACCGCCGTCCATCGCGCGCTGGTCCTCATGCGTCCTCCTCGTCGAGGGTCGTCGTGGCGTGCTCCCGCGCGTCCGCGGGGCGGCGCACGGGTGGATCGTGGTGCTCAGGCGGGTGGGGTGCCCGTCGAGGCGCGGACCACCAGCTGCGCCGCCGGCAGGTCGACGTCGGGCCGTTCCCCGCCGCCCCCGACCAGGTCGAGCAGGGCGTCTGCCGCGGCGCGCCCCCAGGCGAGGGCGTCGCTGCGCACGGTGGTCAGCGCGGGCGTCAGGTGAGCGGCGAGCACGGCGTCGTCGAAGCCCGTGACCGACACGTCGTGCGGTACGCGGACCCCGGCCCGGGCCAGGACCGCCAGCACGGCGGTGGCCATGAGGTCACCCCCCGCGACGATCGCGGTGGGCACCTCGCCGCTGCCTCGGGTCGCGCGGTCGGCCAGCCAGCTGCGGGCCGCGGCGGCGCCGCTGGCGGGGGAGAAGTCGCCGTCGTAGACCACCGGCTCGGGCAGGCCCCGCGCGGCCGCGGCTTCGCGGAACGCCTCGAGCCTGTCGACGCCGTGCACCAGCTGCTGCGAGCCGGTCACGTGCGCCAGGCGTCGGTGGCCCAGGTCGGCCAGGTGGTCGACGACGGCGCGGACGCCGCTGCGGTCGTCGAGGGCGACCTGCGGCAGGGCGCTGCCCCGCTGGTGCCCCACGGCGAGGGCCGGCAGGCCCAGGCCCTCGAGCAGGGCCGGGCGTGCGTCGTCGACCCGCAGATCGGTCAGCAGCGCGCCGTCGACCCGGCCCGCTGCCAGGCGGCGGTACGCCTCGCGCTCGTGCTCGGGGTCGGAGACGACGTGCAGCACGAGCGCCTGGCCCCGCGGCGACAGCGCCGCCTCGACGCCGGCGATGAAGGGCGCGAAGAACGGGTCGGCGCCCAGGTGCTCGGGCTCGCGGGCGAGCACGAGGCCCAGGGCGTCGGCGCGGTGCGTGGACAGGCTGCGGGCCCGGGCGCTCGGCACCCAGTCGAGGCGGGCGGCGGCGGCCAGGACGCGCTCGCGGGTGGTGCTGGCGACGGGCCCGTGGCCGCTGAGGGCGAGGGAGACGGTGCCCTTGGAGACCCCTGCCTCACGGGCGACGTCGGCGATCGTCGCCTTGGCGCTGCGCTGTGCCACGTCGGGAAGTCAAACCGGTTCGACCCCGGTGTGTCAAACCGGTTCGACACCCGCGCTGGGCATTCCCTTGGTCCGCACTCTCCACGGAGGGTGCGAGAGGGGAGCGGGGTCAGCGAGTGCGGGTGGGCGCCCGGCGCCGCGGTGGCGCAGCGCCCAGCGCCGGCAGGCGGGCGTCGAGCGCCTTCACCACCACGGCCAGCACCGCCGCGCCGAGCAGGACGACGAGGCCGCCCGCCAGCGCCCGCCCGAACCCCAGCTCGGTCACGTCGAGGAACGGGTACGGGTACCAGCCCGTCACCGCGCCCCGCACGAACGTGTACCCGAGCCACGCCACCGGCCACGCGAAGGCGAGTGCCACCACCCCCCACGTCAGCCGGGGCCGCGGTCCGAACAGCAGCCACACCAGGGGGAACGCCACCGGCACCAGGTAGTGGAAGACCGCGTTCGCCACCGCCGCCCAGCCGGTGACGTGGACGATCGGCGCCAGCACCGCGGCGAACACCACTCCGGTCGCCGCGATGCTGAGCAGCGCGTCGAGGTGGAGCACGCGGAAGAGCCGGCCGTCGCGCTCCGGTCGCAGCGCGAACAGCGCCGAGGTCGTCATCACCAGGATGTTGCTGAGGATCGTGAAGTACGAGAACAGGTTGCCCAGCCGCTCGCCGAGACCCAGGGCGGCGGTGGTGTCGCCGCTGTTGGCGTCCTGGCCGCCGGCGACCACCACGGCCACCTGGACCACCAGCCCGAACAGGACGACCAGCGCGACCGCCGCGTGGGCGGTGCGGACGGCGGTGCGGAACGAGGTGCGGGCCGCGCCCGGGCGCACGGGCGGCCTCAGCCGCGGGTCAGCAGCGACAGGACGGCGAAGGCCCCGACCGCGATCAGCACCGGCCACAGCCACGGGGCGCGCCGTCGGCCCCCGGCGTCGCGCCCGAACTCCCCGCGCCGGCTGCGCACCACGAGGTTCACGACCAGGACGGCGAGGACGGCGACGGGCACGACGGCGAGCAGCCACGCGGGAACGCCCTCGGGCATCGGCATCACCCGCCCATGCTCCCGGAGGGGCGCCTGCCGGTCGACCCGGCGCTGGGGCGATCAGGTGGTCGACGAGGTGGCGACGAGGTGGTCGGTCAGGTGGAAGGGGGCCCGGGGAGCGCGCTCGCCCCGGGCGTGCGGCGGCTCGCGTCGGTGGTGCCGTGGCGCACCGCCAGCCGGACCACCCAGTACAGCGCGAACAGCACCACCGCCGCGATGAGCAGCGGGATGCCGAAGGCGACGACCAGCAGTGCCGGGTTGTCAGCGATGGCGAACACCTGCGCACGCTAGGACCGCGCGGCTCCCGAGCGGAAGGTCGCCGCGCCGTGACGGCTCAGGCGGTGGGAGCCGGTCCGTCGTCGTGCCGCGCACCGGTCGTCGGCGGCGTCAGGGGAGAAGTCGCTGGCGCCGTGGCCGGCGCACCGCCAGGCTCTCCGGCGTGTCTGGAGCAGCGGGGACGTCGAGGGCCGAGCGCCTGCGCTCGCGGTTGGAGGCTGCAGCGGCGGAGCTCACGCTCGTGAGGGTCCGGCGGCGGATCGAGGGTGCCGAGGTGCTGGAGGGGTTCGTCGTCGGCGTGGGCCGGACGTGGCTGCTGCTCGTCCCCCTCACCCCGCTCATCCACCTCGACGGGTGGGTGGCGGTGCGCCTCGACGACGTCGTCCGGGTGAAGGTGCGGGGTGACCGCGACGGGTTCGTCGCCCGGGCGCTGCGGGCCCGCGGGGAGTGGCCGCCCCGCGGCATCGACCTGGACCTCGACGACGACGCCGCGCTCCTGCGCGACGCCGGCCGCGCCGCGCCGCTCGTCACGGTGCACACCGAGCGCGACGACCCCGGCGTCTGCTCCATCGGCGAGGTGACCGCGGTCGAGGACGGCGCGGTGGCGATGCGCACGATCGACCCGGACGCCCGGTGGGAGTCGCACCTCGACGACTGGGAGCTGGGCGAGGTCACCCGCGTCGACCTCCTCGGCGACTACGAGGGGGCGCTCGCGCTGGTCGCCGACACACGCGATGTCGACCCGGGAGGAGGCCCCCAGGAGCGGGCGCTGGTCGTCAACGGCACCGTCGGCGTCGGCAAGACGTCGACGGCCCGCGCTGTCGGCGAGCTGCTGCGCGCCGCCGGGACGGAGGGTGTGCCGCACGCCGTCGTCGACGTCGACCAGCTGCGGGAGGTCTGGCCCCCACCCCCGGGTGACCGGTTCGCCGAGCGGGTGGCGCTCGCCAACCTGGCCGCCGTCAGCGCCACCTACCGGGCCGCCGGTGCCCAGCGCCTGGTGCTGGCCGGGGTGGTGGAGACCCTCGACGAGCGCCGCCGCCTCGAGGACGCGCTCGGCGTGCCGGTCGTGCTGGTCCGGCTGCGCGCCGACCCGGCACGTCTCCAGGAGCGGCTGCGGAGCCGGCACGCCGACGACGTCGACGGCGGGGCCTCCCTCGCCTGGCACCTGGAGCGCTGCGGCGAGCTGCACGCCGTCCTGGAGTCAGCCGCCGTCGACGACGCGGTGGTGGACGTCGACGGCCTCGACCGCCTCGCCGTCGCCCGCGCGGTGCTCACCGCCACTGGGTGGCCCACGCCGCCGCGGCCGCGGTCTTGAGCGCGGCACCACGGCTCACGCCCGATCAGCGCAGTTCCCGCCCCATCAGGTTCGTCGATGGGGCGGGAACTGCACTGATGAGGCGGCAGCTGCGCTGATCGGGCGGCGACCACGCGCTGCTGCCCGCAAGGGGCCCCGCGCCGTGTCGGACGTGGCGCGGAGCTCCTCGGTCGTCGCAAGGAGCAGGGAGCCTCAGGCGCCCAGGCGCGGGTAGTCGGTGTAGCCGGCGGCGCCGTCGGAGTAGAAGGTCGAGCCGTCGGGCTCGTTCTCGGCGGCACCGGTGCGCCAGCGCTCGACCAGGTCGGGGTTGGCGATGAGCGGGCGGCCCACGGCGACGGCGTCGGCGGCGCCGCTGGCCAGCAGCTCGGCCGCGCCCTCGCGCGTGGTGGGCTCGGCGAAGCCGGTGTTGGCGACGAGCGGGGCGCCGAAGCGCTTGCGCAGGCCCTGCACGAGCTCGCCCGCGGGGTGGGCGTGGAGCACGGAGACGTACGCGAGGCCCAGCTCGGCCAGGCCGTCGGCGAGCGCCCCGTAGGTGGCGACCACGTCGTCCTCGTCGCGCTCGAACGCGTCCTGGATGTTGTGCATCGGGCTGATGCGCAGGCCGGTGCGGTCGGCGCCGATCTCCTCGGCGACGGCGCGCACGACCTCGACCACGAACCGCGCGCGGTTCTCGGGCGAGCCGCCGTAGGCGTCGGTGCGGGTGTTCGAGGCGGGGGAGAGGAACTCGTGCAGCAGGTAGCCGTTGGCGCCGTGCACCTCGATGCCGTCGAGGCCGGCGGCGCGGGCGCGGCGGGCGCCGGCCACGAACTGCTCGCGCACCTCGCCGAGCTCGTCGAGGGTCAGGGCGTGGGGGACCGGGTAGGCCTCCTTGCCGGCGGGGGTGCGCACCTCGCCGTCGACGGCGACGGCGCTGGGGGCGACCACGCGGCTGCCGGTGACGGCGGGGTGGGTGACGCGGCCGGCGTGCATGACCTGCATGACGATCGTGCCGCCCTCGGCGTGCACGGCGTCGGCGACGCGGCCCCAGGCCGCCTGCTGCTCGTCGGTGGTGATGCCCGGCTGCCCGACCCAGCCGCGGCTCTCCTGAACGGGCCAGGTGCCCTCGGTGACGATCAGGCCGGCGCTGGCGCGCTGGGCGTACATCTCGGCGACGAGGTCACCGGGGACGCCGCGCTCGCCGGAGCGCAGGCGCGTCAGCGGCGCCATCGTGACGCGGTTGGCCAGGTGCAGGGCGCCGAGGTCGGCGGGGGTGAAGAGGTCCACGGGAGGCGGTAACCGGGCTGGGCCGGAAGGTGTTCCAGGATTCAACGATCCGCCGACGATGTGACGGGTGTCACCGTGGGCAGACGCCCGCGGGTCAGCGCGGCGGCGACCACGACCGAGACGGCGAGCGCCAGCATCTCCAGCGCGGTCCAGCCGAGGTCGCGCTCGAGGCCCGGCGGGCCGGCGAGCAGGGTCAGCCGGCCCAGGCTCCCCGCCCCGCCGACCGCGGCGAGCAGTCCGGCGGAGGCCATCCACGAGCCGTCGCGCCGGCGCAGGGCGACGACGGCGCACGCAGCCGCACCCAGGCAGAGCAGCCCCGCGGCGTCGGGAGCCGCGAGCACGCCCGTCGCCCGCCACACGAGCCAGGGCAGCCAGCCGAGGACGGCGACGACGGGCAGGGCGAGCAGCCACCGGCGGCTCGGTCGGGGCGCGTCGGAGCGCCACGCCGCCAGCGCTGCGAGCGGTGCGAGGAGCACCAGCAGCCAGCAGACCGCCCCGAGGAGCGTCCCGGGGGAGACCCGCCAGGCGCCGGCGAGGGTCTCGGCGGGGTGCCGGAGGTCGGGCACGACGGCGAGCACGGCGAGCACCGACGCCGTGCGGGAGCGCCCGGTGGCGAGGAACGTGAAGGCCGCCACCACGACGAGCGCCCACAGCGCGGAGGCCACCGCGTCACCGCGGGTGTACCCCAGGGCCTCGACGTCGGGCGTGATCGGTGCGTACAGGCTCGTCACGGCGCTGAGGAGGGCCGGGCCCGCGGCCGCGAGCAGGCCGACGAGCGCGACGCGGCGCACGGCGTCGCCCCGCAGTCGGGCGGTCGCGGACGCGCCGGCGGTGGTCGGCGACGCGAGGTGCAGGCGGACGGCGAGGGAGGCCACGCCGGCGACCTCGCGCAGCGGTGGCCGCTGGAGCAGGGCGATCTCGCGCTCCTCGGCCTGGCGCTCGGGCCCCTCGCCGGCGGCGGAGGCGTCGGCGCCGGACTGCTCGACCTCGAGGAGGGCGTCGACCATGTCGTCCTCCCACCGCTGGCGGTACCCGGCGGGCAGCAGGCGCAGCACCCGGCGGTAGTCGCGCTCGAGCCGCGACGGCGGTGGCGGCGGCGGCGGCGTGGCGTCCACGTCACACCGCCCGGGCGGCGCGCAGCCGCGCGGAGGCGGCGCGGGCGAGGTGCGCCAGGCGCTGGGCCTCGGCGTCGAGGGCGGCGGCGCCGTCGTCGGTGAGGCGGTAGTAGCGGCGGGTGCGCCCGGCGTGGCGCTCCTCGCGGTCGAGGGCGATGAGCCCCTCGGAGCTGAGGCGGTCGAGCAGGCCGTAGAGCGTGCCCACCGACAGGCGGGTGCGGCCCTCGGAGAGCTCCTCGACCTGGGCGATGAGCGCGTACCCGTGGTGGGGCTGGCCCACCAGGGCGGTCAGGACGAGCGTGGCGGGCTCGGTCAGTGCCATGCCCGACGATACATCGGCAGACATGACATGGGTAGGGGCAGAGGCGGTGTCAGCGCTGCCAGGTCGAGGAGGTGGGGTCCGGCTCCACCGGACGCCGCTGGCGCTCGTCGGCCAGGGCGCGGCCCTGCCGGACGGCCCGGCGGACCACCCAGCCGAGGGCCGCCACGACCGCCGCCCAGAAGAGCAGGGGGACGATGGTGAAGACGCCCTCGAAGCCGTCGATGCCGAACACGTCGATCACGCTAGGGCGCCCCGCCCTCCCGTGGGGCTGGTTGCGCTCCGTGCTCGGGCACGGTTCAGACACGGTTGGGACACGAGAGGGACACGGCGCGGCGCGTCACCCGGAAGGGGGGCGCGCGAGCCGTGCGGCGGGGCTTCGAACGGGTGCCACCGGGTAGGGCGCGGTCATGGCAGACACCAGCAGCGACCAGGTCCACAAGGTCTCCGAGCTCATCTCCGACGAGCGCCAGGCGATGCTCACCACCACCGCTCCCGACGGCACGCTCATGAGCAGGCCGATGGCCGTCCAGTCCGCCGAGTTCGGCGGCGACCTGTGGTTCTTCGCCGAGCGCAGCTCCCGCAAGGTGCAGCACCTCACCGCCCACCCGCAGGTGAACGTCACCTTCGCGTCGTCCGACAGCTGGGTCTCGCTCACGGGCCGCGCCTCGGTCGTGACCGACGACGCCAAGAAGCGCGAGCTGTGGAACCCCGTGGTCGAGGCGTGGTTCCCGGACGGGAAGGACGACCCCTCGATCGCCCTGCTGAAGGTGGAGGGCGAGTCGGCCGAGTACTGGGACACCCCGGGGGGCCGCATCGCGTCCGCGCTGAGCTTCGCCAAGGCGAAGGTCACCGGCAAGCCCTACTCGGGTGGGGAGAACGAGAAGGTCGACCTCCCCTGACCGACCTCGCCCGTCGACGTCGCGGGGTGGTCCACCCCCACCCCGCGACGATCACGAGTTTCTGCGTCACGACCTCGGTGGCGGGTGGGATGTGGCGCTCAGGTGCGTGATCGTCGCGGGGGGCTTTGGCGACGATCAGGCGTCTCTGCGTCACTGCCTCGGCGGTGGGTGGGATGTGGCGCTCAGGTGCGTGATTGTCGCGGGGGCCCGTTCTCGGCGACGATCAGGCGTTTCCGCGTCACTGCCTCCGCGGTGGGTGCGATGTGGCGCTCAGGTGCGTGATCGTCGCGGGGGGCTCTGGCGACGATCATGCGTCTCTGCGCCACGACCTCGGTGGCGGGCGGGATGTGGCGCTCAGGTGCGTGATCGTCGTGGGGCCCGTTTTCGGCGACGATCATGCGTTTCTGCGTCGCTACCTCGGCGGTGGGCGGGATGTGGCGCTCAGGTGCGTGATCGTCGTGGGGTCAGTTCTCCGCGACGATCATGCGTCTCTGCGCCACCTCGCCGCACCGAGGGAGGGTCAGCGGCGGGTGAGGGCCAGGACCGCCTCGACCACGCGCTCGCGGTCCTCGACGAGCGGGGCGTCGCCGTAGAGCGGTGCCATGCAGATGCCGTCGGCGGCGGCGATCGCGAGGGTCGCGACGAGGGGGTCGAGGCCGTCGGCCAGGAGGCGCTCGCGCCAGCTCTCGGCGTCGGCCTGCATCATCGCCGCGACGGCGGGGTCGGTCTGCAGGTGCACCAGCAGCGTGGTGGCCCGGCGGGTCCGCTCGGCGTCCGCCGCTGAGTCGAGGGTGGCCCGGGCGTAGGCGCGCGTGAGGCGCCCCGGGGCCGGCCGTCCGCTCGCGCCGTCATCGGGCTCGTGGGTGAGGGCTGCGGCGACGTCGTCCGCGAACTCGTCGAGGAGGCGCTGCGCGACGGCGCGCATCAGCGCCTCCTTGCTCCCGAAGTGGTAGAGCAGTCCGCCCTTGGTGACCTGGGCGCGCGAGGCGATCTCCTCCAGTCCGGCGCTGCCGCCGCGCTCGGCGACGACCTCCGCGGCGGCGCGCAGCACCTGCGCGCGCGTCTCGGCGGCAGACCTGCCGGTGGTGCGCCCCATGTGCTCTCCGTCGTCCCTCCGTCGAAGCCGGTTGACATCCTGCCACCCTCGGTTACTGTACTGACCGGTCAGTGCAGTAACCAGCAGTACCGATGACGGAGGATGACGATGGCCACGCCGGCCCTCGACGCGCAGCAGGCACCGCAGGACACCCACCCCCACGAGCGGCAGCGAGCCGCTGGCTGGAGGGAGTGGGCGGGCCTCGGCGTGCTCGTCCTCGCCGTCGTCCTGCTCGCGGTCGACGCCACCGTCCTGGCGCTCGCCGTCCCGGCCCTCACGGCAGACCTGGGTGCCACGTCCACGCAGGTGCTGTGGATCGGTGACATCTACTCCCTGGCCCTCGCCGGGCTCCTGGTCACCATGGGCAACGTCGCCGACCGCATCGGTCGCAAGAGGCTCCTGCTGCTGGGTGCCGCCGCCTTCGGCGGCGCCTCGCTGCTCGCGGCGCTGTCGACGACGCCGGAGACCCTCATCGCCGCCCGGCTGCTGCTCGGCGTGGCCGGCGCGACGCTCATGCCGTCGACGCTCTCGCTGATCCGCAGCATCTTCGGGCAGCCGCGCCAGCGCACCCTCGCCATCGCCATCTGGTCGGCCGGGGCCTCCGGCGGTGCCGCCCTCGGACCGCTGGTCGGGGGAGCGCTGCTGGAGCACTTCTGGTGGGGCTCGGTCTTCCTCATCAACCTCCCCGTCGTCGCGGTCCTGCTGGTCGGCGGCGCGCTGCTGCTGCCGGAGTCGAAGAACCCGCTGCCCGGTCCGATCGACCTGCGCTCGGTGGTGCTCTCGCTCGTCGGCCTGGTCTCCGCCGTGTACGCCGTCAAGCACCTCGCCCACGTCGGGCTCGACGCGGTGACCGTGCTCTGCGCCGTCGTCGGCGTCGTCGGCCTGGTCGCGTTCGTCCGCCGCCAGCGGGTCCTCGAGCACCCGCTGATCGACGTCGAGCTGTTCCGCCGCCCGGCGTTCTCCGGTGCGGTGGCGGTCAACTTCGCCTCGGTGTTCCCGCTCGCGGGTCTGCTGTTCTTCTTCTCCCAGTACCTGCAGCTCGCCCGCGGGTTCAGCCCGCTGCAGGCCGGTCTGCGCGAGACGCCGCTGATGCTGGCGGCCATCGCCGCGATCGCCGTCATCGGCCTGGTGCTGCCGCGCCTGGGCGCCGGGCGCACCGCCGCCGTCGGGCTGGGTGCGGCGGCCGCCGGGCTCGTGCTGCTCGCCGTGGCCGAGGGCGCCTCGAGCTACCTCTGGCTCGCGCTGACGCTCGTGCCGATCGGCCTCGGCGTGGGCCTGAGCCAGACCGTGGCCGTCGACGCCGTGGTCAGCGCCGTCCCGTCGGAGCGCGCGGGTGCGGCGTCGTCGATCTCCGAGACCGCCTACGAGCTCGCCACCGCGCTGGGCATCGCCCTCCTGGGCTCGCTACTCGGGCTCCTCTACCGGGGTGGCCTCGACCTGCCGGCCGGGACCGACCCGGCGGTGGCGGCGGCCGCGGGCGACTCCCTGGCCGGCGCGCACGCCGCCGGGGCCGACGGCGCGGCCTTCGAGGCGGCGCGCGAGGCGTTCGTCCACGCGATGCAGGTGACCTCGCTGAGCGCCGCGGCGCTGACGGCGGTGGCCGCCGTGCTGGCCTGGCGGATGATCCCCGCCCGCCTCAGCGGCGCCGGTCACTGACGCGCCGGCCCGGGCCGCCTCCGAGGAGGTGGTCCGGGCCGGCGTGCCGGGTGCTCCGCCCGCCGTCCGGCGTCAGCCGAGGATCGAGCGGGTCACGGCGGCCTGCTCGGTGAGCACCCCGCCGATGACGTGCTGGGTCTCGTTGATGCGCTCCACGGCCCGGGTGATCTCGCCCAGCGCCGTCGTCACCTCGGCCACCTGCGACTGGATCGCGCCCACCTGGGCGTCGACGTCGGCGGTGGCGCGGGCGGTCTCGCTGGCCAGCTCCTTGACCTCGTGGGCCACCACGGCGAAGCCGCGGCCGGCCTCGCCGGCGCGGGCGGCCTCGATCGTGGCGTTCAGCGCCAGCAGGTTGGTCTGGGAGGCGATGCCCGAGATCAGGGCGACCACCTTGGAGATGGCGGCGGACGACGTCGACAGGCCCGCCACCTGCTCGTTGGCCGAGGCGGCCAGCGCTGCGCCCTGCTGGGCGACGCCGGTGGCGGAGCTGACGTTGCGCTCCACCTCGCCGATCGACGACGTCAGCGCGTCCGCCGCTCTGGCCAGCGAGTCGGAGGCGGCGATGCGCTCGAGGCCCTGCGCCAGCAGGTAGCCGGCGTTGCGCAGCGCCTCCTCGCGGCCGGGGGAGAGCGGGCGGTCGTCGCCCTTGAAGAAGTCGAGGGTGCCGACCACCTCGCCCCCGACGAGCACGGGCAGGCACACGCCGGCCCTGACCCCGGCGCGGGTGGCGGCGGGGGCGCGCACGCAGTCGGTGACCTTGCCCAGGTCGGGCACGAAGACGAGGTCGCGCGCGGCCCAGGCGCGGCCGGCCAGGCCGACGCCCTCGGCGAAGGTGGCGCTGGCGGTGACGCGGCGGAACTCCTCGCCCGCGCTCCCGGACTCCTGGACGAAGCGCAGCACGGGGCGGGGAGCGGTGCGGTCGACCTTCCAGTACGAGGCGTAGCTCCAGCCGAAGCGCGTGCGGATGGTGTCGAGCACCTGGGCCAGGGCGTCCTCGGTGTTCCGAGCGCTGCTGACGGCGCGCAGCACCGCGCTGGAGGCGGCGACGTCCTGGGTGATCTCGGCGGCGTCCTGCGCGCTGCGGACCCGCTGCAGCGCCTGCGACACGAGGACGCCGACGGCGCGAAGCGTGGCCATCCGCTGCGGCGACAGGGTCACGCTCTCCGTGGTGAAGAAGTCCATCGTGCCGACGGTGCGGAGGCCGCCTGCGCCGGCCGCGGTGATGGGGAAGCAGACGCCCGAGCGCACCCCGGCGCGGGTGGCCGCGGGGGCGCGCACGCAGTCGGTCACCTGGCCCAGGTCGGGCACGAACACGACGTCGCCGGAGGCCCACGCCCGCCCCGACAGGCCGGTGCCGCGGGCGAAGGTCGCGGCCAGGGTGGCCTCGCGGAACTCCCGGTTGACCTGCCCGGACTCGCGGGCGAAGCGGAGGACGGGCTGGCTGGCGCCGGCCTCGTGCAGCTCCCAGTAGGAGCCGTAGGCCCAGCCGAAGCGGTCGCGCACCAGCTCCAGCGCGGTGTCGACGGCCTCGGCGGTCGTGCTCGCGAGGGTCAGGGCGGTGACGAGCTCGGTGGTGGCCGAGACGTTCTGCTCGGCCTCCTGGGCGGTGGCGAGGGCTCGCTGGGCGGCGTCCTTCGACGCGGCGCGGTGCGACTTCACGGTGGTGCCCCTAGGGGTGCGAGGCCGTAGCCCCCCCGTGCGGGGGACCTTGACGAGTGCATGATCGTCAGGCTGGGCCCCCACCTGGAGGGTCGTGCGCGATCTTCTTCGGGGGCGGGCGGGGGAGACGGCCGCCGGTCAGGACGCGGCGGCCCGCACCGGCCGGGTGCGCACCAGGCCGTGCTCGTCGACGAAGTACTCGCGGCGGACCGGCGGGGCCTGGGCGGCCTGGCCCGCCGGCACGTCGCGGCACTGCGCGCAGAAGTAGCTGACGTGGCCGGCAGACCACTGCTGCACCCACCCGCTCACGCGGGACACCGGGGTGGACCGCCGGCAGGAACGGCACTGGAACCACTGCATCGTGGCCTCCTCGCGACTGGCGGCACCGCTGCGGGGGGCCGCTCTAAGACCGTCGCGGTGCGGTGCCGGTGGCATTCTGGCAGCGGTCGGTGATCGGCGACACCGCAGGTGGAGGGCCCCTTCCCGGGTGTCCTCCGTGGGGGAGACTGGGGGAGTGGGCGACGTGGTCGACGGTGGTGGCGCGGACGGCGGTGCGGTGGGTGGTGACGGCGGGGTGCCCGCGAGCCACGGCCTCGACGAGGAGTGGGTGCGCCGTCGTCGCGCGGCCGCGGGGGCCCAGGCCGACCGCCTGGCCCGCGCCGAGGCCGCCGAGGTGGAGCGGGCGCGCGAGCAGGTCGCCGACTTCGTCGAGAGGGCGCGCGCGGCCGGTCTGCCCACCGAGGAGCTGCGCGCCGTCGACGCCGCCGGCACCCGCTACCGCACGGGCGTCACCGGCTGGGTGCTCCGCCGCGACGGTCGTGCCGGGGTCGGTGAGGACGGCGCGTTCTACCTCCTCGCGGTGCTCCTGAGCGGCACGGAGAAGCTCGGCGCACGGCTGTGCGGGGTGCGCCTGCAGCCGAGCGACCCCCCGCTCGTGTGGGGCCGCGGCGGGCGCGACGGCGACTCGATCGCCCTGCAGGAGCTGCTCGACCGGCGCCTCAGCGGAGGGTGACACCCGGTCGCCCTCCGTTGCGCTTTGGTGTCGATCGCCCGCGACGATCACCGAGTGCGACCTACAGTCACCGCGTGACCCGCTCCGACCGCACCCCCCGCGTCCCGCGCATCCCGCGCGTCCGCCGTGCGCGCAGCCAGGCGAGCACCGACGTCGGGTCCGCCCCGACGCTCGAGCTGCCGCCCACCCGCCTGGCCAGCGTGCCCGGCCGCGGCGCCCACGCCCTGGAGGTCGTGCAGCAGCCGCTGCCCGGACACCTGTTCCTCGACCCCGACGTCCCCGCCGACGAGGTCCTGCACCTCACCTGCGGGGCGTGGACCGGCCGCGCCAGCCACGTGTGGACCGGCGTCGGCTGGGCCCGCCTGCTGCCCGGCCCCGTCGCCGTCGTCCCCACCGCCCGCCCCCGCACCGGCTGACCCGCACCCGCCGACCGTGATCATGGGCGCTCGCCACCCCGCGGGGTCGCACCACGGGGGTGGCGGCCGACCGTCCGACTCGGCCGGCCTGGGCGCGTGAAGGGCGAAGGAGGCGGCAGGCCGCCGTGGAGGGACCTCCCGGGGGAGCTGCGCAGCGCCGTCATCGGCGTGCTCGGATCACCGGTCGTGGCGGCGAGCTCGCAGGCCGGGGGGTTCTCACCCGGATCTGCTGACCGCGTGCTGACCTCAGCGGGGGGGCGCGCCTTCGTGAAAGCCGTCGACGCCGTCCGCCACCCCGGGTCTGCTGACCTGCACCGGCGCGAGGCCGAGGTGCTGGCGCTGCTTCCGAGTGACCTTCCGGTACCGCGCCTGCTGGCGGTGGTCGAGGAAGCGGGGTGGCTGGCGCTGGTCACCGAGGACGTCGACGGGCGCACGCCCGAGCTGCCCTGACGCCGCGACGAGCTCGACGCCTCGCTGGCGGCGCTCACCCAGGTCAGCGCCCACACCCCCACGGGCGGCCTGGCCCAGCGCCTGCCCACCGCTGCGAACGACCTCAGAGACGACCTCGACGGCTTCTCCCGCCTGGAGACCGACCCCGTCGCCGACCTCGACCCGTGGGCGCGAGACCACCTCGGCGATCTGGTCGAGCTGGGGCGGAGGTGCCCCGCAGCCCTCGCGGGTGATCAGCTGCTCCACACCGACGTGCGGGCCGACAACCTCCTGATCCGAGCCTCGGGCGAGGTTGTGGTGGTCGACTGGCCGCACGCGGGCCGGGGCGCGCCCTTCACCGACGCACTGGGGCTGCTGGTCAACGCCAAGCTGTGGGACCCCGCGGTGGACGCCGACGCCCTGCTCGACGGGCACCACCCGGGCGACGACGACGCGGTGACCACGGTCCTGGCCGGCATGGCGGGGTACTTCCTGGACGCTGCCCGCAAGCCAGCGCCAGAGGGACTGCCGCGGCTGCGGGCCTTCCAGGCGGCCCAGGGCGCGGCGGCGCTGGCGTGGCTGCGCGAGCGCTGGTGATCCCGGAGGCGTCGACGACCTGCTGACCAGCGGTGTCGACTTCGTCGCAACGCGTGCCGCGGCGGTGACCCGGAGTTAGTGTCTTCGCGTGGAAGCAGCGGAGACCCTGCCGTTCGCCGTCCCCCTACCGCCGCCCGCCGGGCAGTCGGGGCTCGCGTCACCGACGGGACGGCGCACCCCGACCGACACCGAGGCGAAGGCGTTGGCCTCGGCCGTGCGCCTGCGGATCCTGCGGATGTGCGCCGACACCCCGATGACCAACGCGGCCATCGCCGAGCGGCTCGGCCTCAACGCCGCCACCGCGCTGCACCACGTGCGCACGCTGGTGGCGTCTGAGTTCCTCGAGCCGATGCCCTCGACCCGCGGCCGCCGCGGCGCCCGGAGCGTGCCCTACCGGGCCACGCGCAAGTCGTGGGTGCTCGACGAGCGCCGCTCGGCGCGGGCCATGGTCGAGGCGTTCACCCAGACCCTGCCCGTGCTCCTCGGCGACGACGACGCAGCCGACCGCCCCGCGGGGACCACTCCCGCCACGGGTGCGGTGCCCGACCCCGAGCTGCAGGTCGCGCGACTGGGCCTGCGGCTGGACGACGACGGCCGCGCCGAGCTCCAGCGACGCCTCGACGAGGTGCTCGACGAGTTCGCCACACGCCCCCCGACGCCCGACGGCGCCCCGGTGTCGCTGTTCCTCGCGCTGCACCGCGACCCCGACCGCGACTGACCCCCCGCCGTGATCATGGAGTCCCGGAGCGCTCTCCGATGGTGATCATGGGCCTCCCCCACCCTGCGCCGGTCAGCCCTCCGGCGGCCTCGTCACGTCGACCCACCGGTCGCCCGTGAGCCCGGCCAGCTGCGCCGGGGTCAGCGGCACCGCAGACCGGCGGCTCCCGCCCGCCGGGTAGACGACGTCGAAGGCTCGCAACGACTCGTCGCAGTGCACCTCCAGCGGCTCCGGGTGCCCGAAGGGGCTGACGCCGCCCACCGGCTGGCTCGTCACCGCGTGCGCCTCCTCGCCCGGCAGCATCCGGGGCTTGGCGCCGAAGCGGGCCTTGAACTTCGCGTTGTCGAGGCGGGCGTCGCCGCGGGCGACCACCAGCACCACGCGCTCACCGGCTCGCAGCGCCAGGGTCTTGGCGATCTGCCCCGGCTCGACGCCCAGGGCGTCGGCCGCGGCCTGGACGGTGGGGGTGTCGACGTCGGGCTCCACCACCCTCACGCCGGGGAGGTGCTCGTCGAGGAAGGCCTGCACGCGCTCGGTGCTCACGCCGCCATCCTGACGCAGCCCGGGACCGCGGGTAGCGTGCCGATCATGACGACGACGTCAGGTCCCCGGGTCGCTGTCGACTGGTTCGCGCCGGTCCTGGGCATGGACGGCTTCGTCGACTACTCCACCCGGCTCGCGCACGGGCTGGCCGCGCAGACCCCCACCACGCTCTTCTCGCCCGACCACCCGTGGTGGGCTCCCGAGGTGCTCGCCGACGTCGCCGCCGTCGAGCGGGTCGCCGTCGCCGAGTCCTCGAGCCGCACCGAGCGGACCGCCCACTGGTACGACGGCGAGCTGCCCCGCGCCCTCGAGCGCGCCGCCGACGACGTCGACGTCGTCTGGGCCCCGGCGTTCTTCCTGCCGGACCCCTCGCCCGTCCCGCGGGTGCTGACGGTCCACGACCTGTCCTTCGTGCACCACCCCGACCGCTTCAGCCCCGAGAACCGGGCGCTCTACGTCGACCGCGGCCGCCCCGACGCCGAGCGCGCCGACGCCGTCCTCGCCATCTCCGAGAGCACCGCGCGCGACGTCGTCGAGCTGTGGGGCGTCGACCCGGCGCGCGTCGTCGTGACGCTCCTGGGGCCCACCGTCGCGGTCGGCCACGTCGACCGCGACGCCTCCCGCGCCCGCGCCGTGCGGCGGCTGGGGCTGCCCGCCGGTGGCCGGTTCGTCGTCGCGGTGAGCCCGACGCACTGGCGCAAGAACCTGCGCCTCCTCGTCCGCGAGCACCAGCTGCTCCCGGCCGCGCCGCGCCGCGAGCTCCCGCTGGTGCTCGTCAACGCCGACCAGCCGGAGACGCACCGGATCCTCGCGGAGGAGGGTGACGACGCCGTCGTCGTGCTCGGGCGGGTCGACGACGACGCGCTGCGCGACCTCGTGGCCGGCGCGGTGGCGCTGCTGCACGGCTCGTCGCTGGAGGGGTTCGGGCTGCCCGCGCTCAACGCGATGGCGCTCGGCACCCCGCTCATCGCGAACGACGCGCCGTCGCTGTCGGAGGTCGGCGCGGGGGCCGCGCGCTTCGTCGACATCACCGAGCTCGGCTCGATGGCCCGTGCCGTGGAGGAGGTCGCGCACGACGACGCCCTCGCGGCCGCGCTCTCCGCCGCGGGGCTCCGGCGCGCCGCCGACTTCGACTGGGCGACGACGACGGAGCGGACCCTCACCACGCTCCGCGACGTGGCCGCGGGCCGGCTCCCCACCCTGTCCGTCGCCACCTCCCGACCGTGATCATGGACTTCCGCCACCCCTGGGGTGGCCAGCGCCCATGATCACGGCGGGGAGGGTCAGCCGGCGGGGGAGTCGTAGTGGCGCGACTGGTGCACGAACGCCCGGTACCCCGCCCAGAAGAGCAGCGGCCCGACCGCGAGCGACGAGTACGCCGCCCGCGCCGGGAGCAGCAGCTCGTCGGTGCGGCCGAGCAGCGCGGTCGCGGGCAGGTACGCGATGAACGCCAGCGGCAGCACGAACGTCAGCGCCAGCGACCCGACGGTGCCGAACACCCCGAGCGGGTAGGGGCCGAAGTCGGCGAACGTCGTGTCGACCGTGACCTTGAGCGACCACGTGGCGCGCAGCCTGAAGCTCAGCGAGCTGAGGGCGAACTGCACGCCGGCCTCCACCAGACCGCCCGCGACGATCGTCAGCACGAGGAAGACCACGGTGCCCGGCGTCCAGTCCACCGGGGCCAGCTGCGCCGCGACCACCAGCACCACCACGCCGAGCGAGAGGTCGCCGAGCGAGCCGGGGTTGAACCGCCACGCGAGCAGCTGCAGGAACGGGCTCACCGGGCGCAGGAGCAGCCGGTCGTAGTCGCCCTCGTTGATGAGGAAGTCGATCACCGAGTGCTGCCCGAACGGCACGGTGCACACCGCGTGGGCGCACAGCCGCATGGCGAACAGCAGCGCCACCTCGCCGAAGCCCCACCCGCCGACCTCCTCGAAGCGGTGCAGCAGCACCCCGACGAACAGCAGCTGCGATCCCTGCAGCGCCACCGAGCCGAGCGCGGTGTTCACGAGGTTGCTGCGGTAGGCGAACACCACCTTCAGCGACGCCGCCATGAGCACCCACCAGGCGCGCAGCGGGGAGACCTCCTGCAGCTGCGGCCGCCACGGCGCGCGGACGGCCGGGGCAGCCACGCCGACCGCCTCGCCCGCCTCGTCAGCCACCCTGGACCACCACCCGGTGCAGCGCCCGTGACCACACCAGCTGCGCGAGCAGCGCCAGCAGCACCACCCACAGCGCCTGGACGGCGAGCGCCGCCGCGAGGTCGCCGCCGCCTAGCGCGCCGAAGTACACCGACAACGGCGTGAACACCTGGGCCTGGAAGGGCAGGTGCTCGAGGGTGCCGCGCAGCCACCCGGGCATGAACCACAGGGGGATGAGCGCGCCCGAGGCGAACTGCGCCACCGCCCGGTAGACCATCAGCGCGCCGCCCACCTCGAGGGTCCAGAAGGCCGTCATCGCCACCAGCAGGTTGCACAGCAGCGCCACGGCGATGCCGAGCGCCGTGCTCACCACGAAGGCGAGCAGTCCCAGCGCCCCGCCGGCGGGTGCCCGGAGCGCACCGATGGCGAGGGCCAGCAGCACCGCCAGCACGCAGCGCGGGACGGCCGCCGCCGTCGTCCCCACCTGCTGGGCGAGCGTCTGCGGCACCAGGCCGACGGGCCGCAGCAGGTCGACGGCGATGCGCCCCTGGCGCACCCTCATCTCCAGGCTCGAGCGCCAGAACGGGTTGAGCACGTTGGTGAACACGGCCCCGAGGACGGCGTAGGCGACCGCCGTCGGGCCGTCGACGCCGGACACCTCGTCGACCCCGGCGTACACGGCCCGCCACACCAGGACGACGAGGACCACCCGCACGAGGACCGCCACCGCGCTGACCAGCACCTCGCTGCGGACGGCGAGCGCGCTGCGCACCGCCTGGCGTCCGATCGCGACGAGCGCCACCACCTGAGCGGCGGACGTCACGCCCGGACCCGGCCGGAGCTGTAGATCTCCGCGATGACGGCCTCGAGGTCGGGGTCGGTGACGTCCAGGTCGACCACCTCGTGCTCGGCGGTGACCGCGGCGACGACGGCGGGGGTGGGCGTCTGCGCGGGGTCGAACCGGAACGCCACCACGCGGGCGGCGTCGCTCGCCCCGGTGCCGGCGCGCGCGGTGCGAGGCTCCTCGACCACCGTCGTCCCCGGGGGAGCGACCAGCGGTCCGTCGTCCTCCCGCGCCAGGGTGACCACGAGGTCGCGGTAGGGCACGTACCGCCGTCGGAGCGCCGCGAGGTCGCCGTCGTAGAGCACCTCGCCGTGGTCGATGAGCAGCACGCGGCGGCACAGGCGCTCGACGTCGACGAGGTCGTGCGTGGTGAGCACCACGGTCGTGCCGTCGACGGCGTTGGTCTCGGCGACGAACTCGCGGATGCGCGCCTTGGCGACGACGTCGAGCCCGACCGTCGGCTCGTCGAGGTACAGCAGCGGCGGGCCGTAGAGCATCGCGGCGGTGAGGTCGCCCCGCATGCGCTGCCCCAGCGACAGGCCGCGGACCGGGGTGTCGAGGAACTCGCCCAGGTCGAGCAGCTCGGTGAAGCGACCCAGGGCGCGCTCGTAGTCCGGGCGGTCGAGCCCGTAGAGCTTCGCCACGAGCTCGAAGGAGTCGCGCAGCGGCAGGTCGTGCCACAGCTGGGTGCGCTGGCCGAAGACGACGCCGATGCCGCGGGCGTTGCGGGTCCTGTCCTTCCAGGGCACCCGCCCGTCGACCTCGACGGTGCCGGAGGTGGGCACCAGCACCCCGGTGAGCATCTTGATGGTGGTCGACTTGCCGGCGCCGTTGGGGCCCAGGTAGCCGACCAGCTCGCCGCGCTCGACGGTGAAGCTGACGCCGTCGACGGCGCGGGTGGTGACGCGCTCACGGGTGACCAGCGAGCGCAGCCCCGCCAGCGGACCGGTCCTGCGGACGGGCCGGGTGAACTCCTTGACGAGCCCCTCGGCCCGGATCATCGGCTGCCCCACCGCACCCACCTCCAGACCCTCTCACCGTGATCATGGGCGTCCGTCACCCCGGGGTGGCCAACGCCCATGATCACGGTGGGGGAGGGGGTGGGGTCAGGCGCGGATGACCTCGGCGACGCGGCGCTCGCGGGCCGCCTCGTACGCCGCGAGGATCGTGCCGAGCACCGCGATGCCCTCGACCTCGGTGTGGATCGGCCGGGTGCCGGTGAGCAGGCAGTCGGCGAACGCCGCGATCTCCGCGGAGAACGTGTCGACCGACTCGAACTCCTGCGTCTTGCTCGCCCCGTCGCGCAGGTCGTAGCGCAGCGAGGTGCCGTCGGAGGTCAGCGACCCGAGCTCGCCGACCACCGAGAAGCGCTCGGTGCCCGGGGCCGCCGCGTACGCCCAGCTGGTGACCAGCTGGCCGACCACGCCGTTGTCGAACCGCACCAGCACCTGGGCGGAGTCCTCGCCCTCCATGAACTTGAGGCGGTGCGTCGACAGCATCGCCACCGCCTCGACGGGGACCCCGCCCGCGAGGTGCAGCATCAGGTAGGTGGGGTGGTAGCCGGTGTCGATGAGCTCGCCACCACCGCTGGTGGCGGCGTGGGCGCGCCAGCCCATGTTCTCCGGGTCGAAGTCGTTGAAGAAGCTGTCGGTGGTGCGCACCTCGTAGACCCGGCCCAGCGTCCCCGACTCGATGACGGCCTTCGCCGTCGCCACGGCCGGCAGGAACAGCTGGTTGTGCGCGCACATCAGCGTCACGCCGGCCTCCTGCACCGCCGCCTGCACGCGCTGCGCCTCCTCGGGGGTGAGGCAGAGCGGCTTCTCGCAGAGCACGTGCTTGCCCGCGCGGGCCGCCGCGACGATGGCGTCGGCGTGCAGGTGGTGCGGCAGGCAGATGTCGACGGCGTCGATCTCCGCCGAGGCGATCATCTCGGCGTAGTCGGTGAAGTGCGGGACGCCGAGCTCCTCGCCGCGGCTGCGGGCCGTCGCCTCGAAGGCGTCGGCCACGGCGGCGATGCGGATGCGGCCCGCGGCGGCCTCGTAGCCGCGGATGTGGGCAGTAGCGATGCCGCCGCCGCCGATCAGGCCGACCCTGACCGGGGCGCTGGGGAGTGACTGGCCGGTGCCCTGGGTGGTGCCCTGGGTGGTGCTCTGGGTGGTCATGGGATGGCTCCTCGTCGAGCGGGTGGTCGAGCGGGACGTCGGGGTCAGTCGAGCTCGACGGCGCGCTGCTCGGCGGCGGCGCGGTTCGCCGCCACCACCAGGCGCGTGAGCTCGACGGCGCGGGCGGTGTTGTCGTCGGCGCGGGTGCCGGCGGAGATGTGGTCGACCCACTGGGCGAAGGCGCCGGGGGAGTCCTCCGGCACGGGCAGCTCCACCGGGGAGCCGCTCCCGCCGCCGTCGTCCTGCGAGTGGAACGCCGCGCCGGTGGCGGTGAGGCGCCGGGGGGTGTCGGTCCAGCTGACGGTGCCCTCGGTGCCGAACACGTCGATGGTGAACGGGGTGGGAGAGGCGAAGCCCGCCTCGACCACGCCGATCGCCCCGCTCGGGTAGGAGGCGACGACGACGGCGTTGTCCTCGACGTCGCGACCCGTCACCGCGGTGTAGGTCGCGGTGACGCGCTCGGGGCGGGCGCCCAGCAGCAGCTGCACCAGGTAGACGGGGTGGCAGCCCAGGTCGGTGAGCGCGCCGCCGATCGACGGCGCGGGGTCGAAGAACCTGTCGGGCAGCCATCGGGTGACGGCCCCCTCGTGGGACAGCCGCACCCGGGCGTACGTGATGCACCCCAGACGGCCGCTCTCGACGACGTCGCGCACCGCGGCGGTGTACCCCTCGTACAGCCGCGGCAGCGACACGACGACGACGGCCCCCGTGCGCTCGGCCTCGGTGAGCAGCTCCTCGCACTCGGCGACCGTGGGCGCCAGCAGCTTCTCGGTGAAGACGTGCTTGCCGGCGCGCACCGCTGCCCCGATGACCTCGCGGTGCGCCACTGTCGAGGTGGTGACGGTGACCCCGTCGACGGGGCCGACCCCCTCCGCGCCGGACTCGGACAGCAACGCGGTCAGGTCGGGCTCGAAGGGCACGCCGAGGCGCTCGGCGGCGGCTCGGCCGCGCTCGGCGTCGTCGTCCCAGACGGCCACCAGCTCGGTGCCGGGGTGGGCGACGACGGTCTGCGCGTAGTCGTCGGCGTGGACGTGCCAGTAGCCGAGGACGGCTACGCGCAGTGATCGACTTCCAGGGGCAGAAGGCACGGTGCGGATCCGTTTCACCGGTGAAATGCGGACGCACCCACCCAAACACGACCGCGACGGGTTCTTCAAGTGGATGGAAGAAAGGGTTACGGTCGACGCAGAGTGAGGGGTCCAGCAGCGGCTCCTCGCCCCCGGTACGACGACGTACAGGAGGATCGAGATGGTCGACTCGATCGCGCCCAGGGCGGCCACCGCCGCCAGCGGCGCTGCGACCGCAGCACGCCCCACCCCGCCCGGCTCCACCGCACCGCCCGGTGCCGCACCCGGCACACCACCCGGGGCCTCGTCCGGCACCTCACAGGCACCCCCACCGCGCCGACGACGGCCCGGCGGCACCACCCTGCGCGAGCGCCGAGCGCTGAGGCTCGGCCTGCTGTTCATCTCGCCGTGGATCGTCGGCGTCATCGCCTTCGTGCTCTACCCGCTGGCCTACTCCGCCGTCATCAGCCTGACCCGGTACTCGGGCATGACGACGCCCGTGTGGGTGGGCCTCGACAACTACACGACGGCGTTCCGCGACCCGCTCGTCGCGACCAGCGTCGGCAACACGCTCTACTACGTGCTCCTCGCGGTGCCGATCGGCCTCGTGGTGGCGATCGTGCTGGCGCTGGCCATGAACCGCGACGTCAAGGAGGTCGCCTGGTACCGCACCGCGCTGTACATCCCCTCACTGGTGCCGGCGTTCGCGATGTCCTTCATCTTCGTGGTGTTCGTGAACCCGCAGTTCGGCGTCTTCAACCAGCTCCTGGGCCTGTTCGGCGGCGAGTCCACCAACCTCCTCGGGGGGCCGACCAGCGCCAAGACCGTCATCGTGCTGATGGCGCAGCTCGCCGCCGGCAACGCCGCCCTCATCTTCCTGGCGGGGCTGCGCAACATCCCCGAGACGCTCTACGAGGCGGCGCGCATCGACGGCGCCGGCAAGGTCCGGCAGTTCTTCTCCATCACGCTGCCGCTCCTGAGCCCGGTGATCCTCTTCAACCTCATCACCGGCATCTCCTCCGGCCTCCAGGTCTTCACCGAGGCGTACGTGCTCACCAACGGCGTCGGCGGCCCGGACAACGGAACGCTCTTCTACATGCTCTACCTGTACAAGAACGCCTTCAGCTACGCCTCGCTCGGCTACGCCTCCGCGCTCGCGGTGCTGCTGTTCGCCGCCGGGATGGCGCTCGCGGGCCTCGTCTACTGGCTCTCGCGCCGGTTCGTGAACTACGACGTGGCCGCGGGCTGAGGGGGGCGACATGGCACTCACCACACCGTCCGCCCGCCCGGCACCGGACCCGGCGACCCCGGCGACCCCGCCGTCGTCGTCGAGGCGCCACCGCAGCGCCGACGGGACCCGCCGCTCGTGGACCTCGTCGGTCCTGGCGCGCGTCGTCCTCATCGGGCTCAGCCTGCTGTTCCTGCTGCCGCTGTACTGGATGGTCGCCTCGGCGCTGAAGTCCGGCCAGGAGCTGGCGCAGTACCCGCCCACGTGGTTCCCGACGGAGCTGAACTGGGTCAACTTCCGCGACGCGGTGGACGCGATGCCGTTCTGGCAGTTCTTCCGCAACACCGTCGTCATCACCGTGCTGGCCACGGCCTTCGCCGTCGTCTCCAACTTCGTGGTGGCGTACGGCTTCGCCTGCCTCGACTGGCCGGGCCGCGACAAGGTCTTCTACGTCGTGCTGGCCACGCTGTTCCTGCCGTTCCCGATCACGCTGATCCCGATGTTCGACCTGTGGGCCAACCTCGGGGCGGTCAACACCTTCGTGCCGCTGGTGGTGCCCAACCTCTTCGCGAGCGCGTTCTTCACGTTCCTGCTGCGGCAGTTCCTGCTCCAGGTGCCCAAGGACATGCTCGACGCCGCCCGGCTCGACGGCGCGAGCGAGTGGCGCATCGCGTGGAAGCTCGTCTTCCCGACGGCGCTGCCCGCGGTCACCGCCGTCGCCATCTTCGCTGCCGTCGGCTCGTGGAACGACTTCCTCGGCCCGCTCATCTACCTGCAGGACCAGGAGGTGCAGACCCTCTCCATCGGGCTGCAGGCGTTCCGCCAGACCAACCAACAGGACATCCAGTTCAACCAGCTGATGGCGGCGTCGTTCCTCGTGATCCTGCCGCTCGTCGTCCTGTTCTTCGTGTTCCAGCGGTACTTCATCCGCGGCATCACCCTGGGGGGCTTCAAGTGAGCGCGACGACGGCGGGCCTGAGCAGGCGGACCTTCCTGGCGGCGCTGGCGGCAGCCGGCGGCACGGGAGCGCTCGCTGGGTGCGGCGGTGGCCCGGCCTCCGCCCCGGGGACCATCAGGTACTGGGGCATCGCGGGGGAGTTCGCCTCCACCGAGGCCGAGATGCTGGCGGCCTTCGCCGCGACCGACGCCGGCCGGGACGTGACGATCAGCAAGAGCACCGTCCCGTCCAACGGCACCGGCGACGCCACCAGCGTCATCACCGCCGTGCGGGGCGGGACGGCGCCCGACGTCTGGTACATGGACAGGTTCAGCGCCGCCCAGTACGCGGCGCTCGGGCTGCTCGAGCCCATCGACGACATGATCACGCGCTCCGGCGGTGACGTCGACGAGGTGCGCTCGCGGTACGTGAAGTTCGCCGTGGACGAGCTCACGTACGACGGGCAGCTCTACGGCGTGCCGACGGAGTGCGACACCCGCGGGCTCTACTTCAACAAGGGGCTCCTGCGCGACAACGGCGTCGACCCCGACGAGCTCGACCCGTCCAACGGGCCGCCGACGCTGCAGCGCATCCTCGAGATCGGCGACCAGGTCACGAAGAAGAACGCCCGCGGCGACTACACGCAGATGGGCCTGATCCCGTGGGACGCCGAGGGGTGGGGCATCACCTGGGCCATGGGCTGGGGAGCTCGGTTCTTCGACGACGCGAGCTGCTCCGTCGACCTCGTGTCGGAGCCGACGCTCAAGGCCTACGAGTTCCTCTACGACGAGGCGCGCCGCCTGGACTTCCCGCGGGTCGACGCGTTCAAGGCGACCTACGAGCCGCCCAACCACCCGCCGGCGCAGACGTCCTTCTACGGCGGGCAGCAGGGCTTCATCATCTCGACCAACACCTACCAGCAGTCGATGCGCAAGTACGTGCCCGACCTCGAGTTCGGGGCCACCTACCTGCCGCTGCCGGAGGCGGGGTCGAAGCCCTACACGTGGTCGGGCGGGTTCGCGCTGGTGTGCCCGAAGGGCTCCTCCCTGTCGCGGGAGGTGTGGGACTTCATGTCGTTCTACACCAGCGTGGAGTCGCAGTCGATCTACGTGCCGCAGACCTTCACGCAGCCCACCAACCTCGAGCTGGTGCGGTCGCGGAGCCTGCCGGTGCTGCAGCAGGAGCTGGCGTTCTTCGTCTCGCAGCAGGAGTTCACGCAGTCGCGGCCCCCCATCCCGGTGGGCCAGCTGTGGTGGGACTCGATGTCCGCGGCGCAGGAGAACGTCAAGCTCGGCTCCCGCGACGCCCGCGCGGCGCTCGAGGCGGCGCAGCAGAGGGTGGCGCCGCAGATGGACCTCTACTGCCCGTTCACGATGCCCGCCGGCTACGGCCAGCCCACCGCCACCTGACCCGCACCGTGATCATGGGCGTCCGCCACCCTGCGGCTCCGTGAGGTGGCGGACGCCCATGATCACGAGGGGTGGGGGTCGTACTCTCCGGCACGTGAGCCCGAAGCCCGTGGTGAACCACTCCTACACCGAGACGCTCGTCAGGCCCAGGCGGAGGGCGTCGCGCCGGCTCGCCACCACCCTCGTGGCGGGGGCGGTCGTCGCCGGGCTCGCGGTCCTCGCCGGCGCCGGAGCCGCGGCCTTCGCCGCCGGGTGGCTGGTGGTGGCCGCCGTCGTCCTGCTGCGCGACCTGCGCCTCATCAGGGCTCTCGACGCCGCGGCCACCGCCGCCCACGCCACCCGCGACGACCCGTCGCGCCCGGCCAGCCGCTCGGCGCTGCTGCTCGCCTGCCTCGCGAGCCTGGTCGGGGTGGCGGGGCTGCTCGTGCAGGCCAGCAGCGCCAAGGGCCTGGAGCAGGACGTGCTCGCCGGCCTGGGCCTGCTCACCGTCGCGGCGTCGTGGCTGGTGGTGCACACGACGTCGTGCCTGCACTACGCGTGGCTCTACTACGACGGCGAGCCGGGCGGCATCCAGTTCGAGGGCGGGCCGCCGTGCTACCTCGACTTCGCCTACGTCGCCTTCTCCGTCGGCATGACCTACCAGGTCTCCGACACGGCGCTGGCGTCGACGGCGATGCGGGGCGCGGCCCTGCGGCACGCGCTGCTGTCGTTCGTGCTGGGCGCGGTGGTGCTGGGCGCGACCATCAACCTGCTGGCGGGCCTGGGCTCACCCTGACGCGCCCCCCCCGGTGGGGTCGGGTCGGCTCAGGGCAGCTCGTCGAGGACGAGCGAGGCCCAGACGCCCTTGCCGGCACCCCCGCGCGGCCCTCCGCTGCGGACGCCCCAGTGCACCGTCAGGCCCTCCACCAGCTGCATGCCGCGGCCGCTCTCGGAGTGCCACGGCACCTCGGCGCCGGTGGGGCGGGGCTCGTCGTCGCTGGCGTCGTGCACGCCGATGGTGACCATGTCGGCGTTGCACAGCAGGGTCAGGACGACGGGCGGGCGGCCGTGCTCCACGGCGTTCGTCACGAGCTCGCTGACGATGAGCTGGACGGCGTCCAGCGCTCCGGTGGCGTGCACGGGGCACAGGTGGTTGCGCACGAACCGGCGCGCGGCACCGGCGGCCGACGGCGCGTGGTGCAGCGTGGTGCGCGCGACGTCGCGGTGCTCCAGCACCCGCTCGTCGGTCGCGTCGGCGGGTGCGGCGGAGGACCCGGCGACGTCCTCGTCGGCGGGCCTGCCCGTTCCGGGCTCGTGGGTCTCAGCAGTCACAGCGGCCCCACTGTCGCACGGCGTCCTGACAGCCGCCGCCCCAGCGCCCGCACGGGTGCACCCGTGCGAGGTGCTGCCGCCGCGGCCGTCCGGCGGCCAGGATGACGGGGTGGTGCGACGGGTGGGTCTGCTGCTGTTCGACGAGGTCGAGGTGCTCGACGCCTGCGGGCCGTTCGAGGTGCTCTCGGTGGCGAACCGGGTGGCCGGGCGCGCCGGCGCCCCGGCGCCCTTCGAGGTGGTGCTGGTGGCCGCGGGCGACGACGCCTCGGGCGTGCGCGCCCGCGGCGGGCTCCGCCTCGGCGCCGACGTCCACGTGTCGGGCGCCCCCGACTGCGACGTGGTGCTCGTGCCCGGGGGAGTGGTCGACGCCGTCGCCGCCGACGCCGCGGTGCTCGCCTGGCTGCGCCGGTGCCGCCCGGGCGCCGAGGTGGTCGCGTCGGTGTGCACGGGAGCCTTCGTGCTCGCCGCCGCCGGGCTCCTCGACGAGCGGCCCGTCACCACCCACTGGGAGGACCTCGACGAGCTGCGCGCCGCCCACCCGGCGCTGGACGTGGTCGACGGCGTGCGCTTCGTCGACCACGGCGACCTCGCGACGAGCGCGGGCATCAGCGCCGGCCTCGACCTCGCCCTGCACCTGGTGGCCCGGCTCGCGGGCGACGACCTCGCCGTCGCCACGGCCCGGCAGATGGACTACGCCTGGGACGGTTCCTGACCCCGGCCGACGGGCCGCGGCGGAGGCGGTGGGTCGCCAGCGCTGCGACGGCGGTCAGGACGAGCAGGAGCAGCGCCGCTGTGGGTGACCCGGATGAGCACGTCGTCCACCCGACGGACAGGGGCGGGTGCCGGACCCGCCGATCGGGTACCCCTGGCCCGAACGATCAAGGACCAGCCGCCGGTGACGATCGAGAGGTCGAGGCACCACGCTGACGACGACGGAGGAAGCATGAGCATCGCGATCGGGTCCGGCGGCTCCCAGGGCGCGACCGTCGCCGGAGCCGGCGGCGGGTCGAGCGCCGAGCGCGCCTACCGCCAGGCCGTGAAGCAGATGGCGCAGGCGCAGCAGCAGCTGGCCGAGCACGCCCTGGAACACGCCGACGAGGACACGCTGAAGATGGACCAGCAGGCCGTCGACATGGCCGCGGCGGCCCTCTCCCAGGCGATGACGGCGATGGCGAAGGAGCAGCAGGAGGCTGCGGACGCGAAGGCCGAGCCGCCCGTCGCGCCCGGCGCCAGGCCCGTTGCGCTCGGGGCGGCCCCGACGGCCGTGGACGCCTACGCCTGAGGGCTCGCGCCCGCCTCAGGGCTCCAGGTAGGTGACCTCGAGGCCGAGCTGCTGCGCGTAGTCGATCTCCCGGCTGGTGCTGCTGCCGACGTGGCCGCCGACGTTGATGACGTGGATGCGCTGGCTGAGGTCGATCTTGCGCAGGTGCAGCGCGTCGAGGTCGGCCTTGACCGGCGAGGTCTCGTCGAGCCCCTCCTCGTGCCCGAACATCCCCACGCTGAGCACGATGCGCCCCTCCAGCGTCAGGCGCCGCTGCTCCCGCTCGAAGGCGTCGCGGAAGCGGGTGGAGCCGCACAGGGTCACCACCTCGGGGGAGTCGTCGGCCACGTGCCCATCTTGGGGGCCCGCGGCCCGGTGGCCCCGCACCGGCCGTCAGCGGGGTGGGAGAAGGTGGGGGAGTGGTGCGCATCGCCGTCGTCTCCGACGTCCACGGCAACCTGACCGCCTACCGCGCGGTGCTCGACGACGCCGAGCGCCGCGGCGCCGACGTCGTCCTCAACCTCGGTGACGTGGCCGGCAAGGGACCGCGCGGCTCCGCCTGCGTGGCCCTCACCCGGGAGCGCTGCGCGCTGACGGTGAAGGGCAACTGGGAGGTGGTGCTCTCCGAGGACGCGCGCCGCCTCACCCGCCCCGGCATGCAGTGGTGGCGCGGTGAGCTCACGGACGACGACCGCGCCTGGATGCGCTCGCTGCCCCTGGCCCACCACCTGCGGCTGTCGGGCCGCCTGGTGCGCTTCGTGCACGCCTCCACCGACAGCCCGTTCACGCGCATCTGGCGCCACCACAGCCAGGCGGAGTTCGACTCGTTCTTCGCCACCACGCCCCTGACGGGGGAGGGGCCCGCACCCGACGTCGTCGTCTACGGCGACCTCCACCACGCCTACAGCGAGGTCATCGGCGGGCGGACGCTCATCAACTGCGGCTCGGCGGGCAACCCCCTCGACGAGGACCCGCAGCTGTCGTACCTGCTCCTGGAGGGCGAGGGGGACGACGACGGCGGCGGGGCGCACCCCGCGCCGTTCGCGTACCAGTTCGTGCGCGTGCCCTACGACGTCGACGCCGAGGTGGCGGCCGCCCGCGCGGTGTCGATGCCGCTCACCGAGGCGTACGAGGTGGAGCTGCGCACGGGGGTGTACCGCTCCCTGCACGCCGAGCGCGGGCTGCGCACGCCGACGGTGGACGGCTGACGGCTGTCGCCCCTGCTTTGCCACCCGGTGACGATCACCTCTAGGTTAGGAGAGCCTCACCTCACCTCGGGAGCCTCCTGTGACCACCCCTGCCCTGCGCCGCCCGGCGCTCGTCGCCGCCGCCCTGCTCGCCACGAGCGCCCTGCTGGGCGGCTGCTCCTCCGCGGGCACCTCCGCCTCCGCGGCCGGTTCCTCCGCTGCTGACCCGTCCTCGGCGGCCGGCTCCGGGACGCGCGCCGTCGAAGGGGCCCGCGGCACCACCGAGGTGCCTGCTGCGCCGCAGCGCGTGGTGGTGCTGGAGCCCGTGCAGCTCGACACCGCCGTGGCGCTCGGCGTGGTGCCCGTCGGCGCGGCCGTCGTCAGCGCGACCGCCGGTGTGCCCGCCTACCTGGGCGTCGGTGACCGCGTGGAGCCGGTCGGCACGGTGAGCGAGCCCGACCTCGAGGCCATCGCCGCGCTCGCGCCGGACCTGGTCCTCGGCACGGAGGCGCGGCACTCGGAGCTGTACGACCAGCTGTCGCAGATCGCCCCCACGGTCTTCCAGGGGTCGCAGACCGACCCCTGGCAGGACAGCGTCCGCCTGGTCGGCGAGGCCCTCGGCGAGGCCGAGGCGGCCACCGCTGCGCTGGCGGAGTACACCGACCGCTGCGAGCAGGTCCGCACTGCGCACCCCACCGACGGGACGACCGCGCAGCTCGTCCGCCCGCGCGACGAGACCACCCTCAGCCTCTACAGCCCCACCTCGTTCGCCGGCAGCACCATCGAGTGCGTCGGGCTGACCATCCCCGAGCGCGAGTGGGCGCAGGGCATCCAGACGGACATCTCCCCGGAGCAGGTCAGCCAGGCGGCGGCCGACCTGGTGCTCGTCACCGCCGCGGACCCCGCCGACCCCGCCGCGGTCCCCGCGGCCATCACCGCGAACGCCGCCGACTTCCCGCGCGTCGTGCCCGTCGACACCAGCTGGTGGATCTCCGGGGTCGGACCGCTCGGGGGGCAGAAGGTCCTCGACGACCTCGACAGGATCCTCAGCGCGGGCTCCTGATGCCCGCTCGCTCGCTGGAGGCCGCTGCGCCGTCGTCGTCCGGGGCGGACCGAGGACGACGACGGCGCGCCCCGCTGCTCGTCGTCCTGCTCGCGGGACTCGCCGCGCTGCTCCTGGCGGTGGTCCTGTCCCTGGCCGTCGGCGCCAAGCCGCTCGTGCCCGCCGTCGTGCTGGACGCGCTCGCCGGGCGCGGCACCGCGGAGGCCGACTACGTCATGGGGCTGCGGCTGCCCCGGACGGCCGCCGCCGTGCTCGCCGGCGCCGCGCTCGCGGTGGCCGGCGCGCTGGTGCAGGGCCTCACGCGCAACCCCCTGGCCGACCCGGGCCTGCTGGGCGTGAACGCCGGTGCGGCCTTCGCCGTGGCGCTCGGGGTGGCGCTGCTCGGCCTCAGCGACCCGTGGTCGGTCCTCTGGCTGGCCCTCGGCGGTGCCTGCGTCCTGAGCGCCGCCGTCGTCGTGGTGGGCGGGGTCGGCAGCGCCAGCGGCGGGAGTGGCGGCGGCCGCGGGGGTGACCCGCTGCGGCTGGTGCTCGCGGGCGTGGCGCTGGGGGCGGCGCTGTCGGGCGTGACCACGGGCCTCGTGCTCAGCGACCCCGACGCCTTCGACCGGATGCGCAGCTGGAACGCCGGCTCCGTGCTCGGGCGCGGCTGGGACGTGCTCGCTCCTGCGGTGCCGTTCGTGCTCGCCGGGCTGGTGGTCGCCGCCGCGTGCGGCCGCGGGCTCGACGCCCTCGCCCTCGGCGACGACCTCGCCCGCTCCCAGGGCGTGCGGACCGGGCGGCTGCGCCTGGCCGTGGTGGCCGCCGTGACGCTCCTCGCCGGGGCGGCCACCGCGGTGGCGGGGCCGCTGGTCTTCGTCGGCCTGGTGGCGCCGCGCCTGGCGCGCTGGCTGGTGGGTCCGCACCAGGGGCGGCTGCTGGTCGTGTGCCTGCTGCTCGGGCCGGTGCTCGTGCTGCTCGCCGACGTGCTCGGCCGGGTGCTGCTCCCACCCGCTGAGGTGCCGGTGGGCGTGGTCGTCGGGGTGGTCGGAGCGCCCCTGCTCATCGCCGTGGCGCGGCGGAGCACCCGGTGAGCGCGGTCTCGGGGCTGCGCCGCCGCTCGCGCAGCGCCGTGGTCGGCGCGGTGCTCGCCGTCGTCGTCGTGGTCCTGCTGCTCGTGAGCCTGGGGCTGGGGCAGTTCCGGCTCTCGCCGGTGCAGGTCCTGCAGGCGCTGGCCGGCGACGGGCTGGGGCACGTGGTGGTGGTGCAGTGGCGGCTGCCGCGCGCGCTGGCAGCCGTGGTGCTCGGGTTCGGGCTGGCCGTGGCCGGAGCGCTGTTCCAGACCGTCACGCGCAACCCGCTGGCCAGTCCCGACGTGGTGGGGCTCGCCCACGGCGCCTTCACCGGGGTGCTCGTGGCGCTCGCGGCCGGGGCGGGCAGCTGGGTGGTGCTCACGGCCAGCGCCGTGGCGGGCGGGCTGGCCGTCGCGGTGGCCGTGTGGCTGCTCGCCAGCGGCGGGGTGGTCGGCGGGCTGCGCCTCGTGGTGGTCGGCGTCGGGGTCGCGGCGCTGCTCGCGTCGGTGAACACGTGGCTGCTGCTGCAGGTCGAGCTCGACGTCGCGATGTCCGCCTCGGCGTGGGGCGCCGGGTCGCTGAACGGCGTCACCGCGGTGCAGACCGCGCCCGCCGCGGCGCTCACGACGGTGCTCGTGGTGGGGGCGCTGGCCCTGTCGCGGTCGCTGCGGCAGATCGACCTGGGCGACGACGTCGCCGCCGCCACCGGGGTGCGCGTCCCGGCCGTGCGGACCGCTGCGCTGCTCCTCGGGGTGCTGCTGGTGTGCGTGGCGACCGCGGTGGTGGGGCCGGTGGCGTTCGTGGCGCTGGTCGCCCCGCACGTGGCGCGGCGGCTGGCCCGCACCCCGCACCAGCCGCTGCTGCTGTCCGGCGCTGCGGGGGCGCTGCTCCTGCTGGTCTCCGACGTGGTCGCCCAGCACGCCCTGCCGGTGCCGCTGCCCGCCGGTGTGGTGACGGTCTCCCTCGGCGGCGCCTACCTCGTGCACCTCGTGGCGCGCGAGGTGCGGCGGCGCTGAGCGGGTCCGCCGGGCCGCGCGGTCACGGGGTGCGGGTGGTCATCGGCGGCGGTACACCAGTGCGGTGATCGACTCCGCCGACGGCCTCGACGGCACCTCCACCCTCTCCACGGCCACCCGCGAGGAGCTCTACCAGCTCGCGCGCCGCCGCGGCCTGCGCGTGACCCGCCGTCAGACGCGGGCGTCGCTGCTGGAGGTGCTGACCTCCGAGCGCCCGGACGACGCCGGCGCCCCGGGCGAGCCCGACCACGGCGGTGACGGCGAGCCGCATGCAGCCTCCCGCGTGGAGGCGTTCACGCTGCTCGCCCGGCGGCGGGCCGCGGGGGAGATGGTGCTGCTGCCCCGCCAGCTGGTCGGCTCGGACCGCCGCATCCACGTGCGCCAGACCATCCGCGAGGACCACCAGACCCGCATCGCCACCCACGACGAGGAGGCCCGCGAGAAGTTCACCAAGCTCGCCGCCTCGCCGTTCATGTTCTTCCGCGGCACGGCGCTGCTCTTCTACCGCGACATGGCGGGCGAGGACCCCTGGATGCCGACGGTCCTGTCGGCCGGTGACGTGCACCCCGACAACTTCGGCGTCGTGCCCAACCGCGACGACGTGCCCGTCTTCGGCATCGACGACTACGACGAGGCCGCCTACGCCCCCTTCACCTGGGACCTCAAGCGCGGCGCGACCGGCTTCATGGTCGCGGCGGAGTCCGAGGGCGCCAAGGGCTGCCGCAGCGCCGGGCACCAGCGCTCGGTGGCCGAGGCGTTCGTGCGCGGCTACAGCGACGCGGTGCGCGAGTACGCCGCCGACTCCTCCGAGGCCTTCGACGAGCTGCGGCGCGACAACGCCCCGCCGCTCGTCGCCGCGCTGCTCGACCACGCCGTCCGCGGCTCCCGCGCGGAGTACCTGACCCGCAAGTACCTCGACGCCACCGGCCGGCGCTTCGCCCCCAGCAAGAAGATCGTGCCGGTCACCAGCCGCCTGGAGGAGTTCCAGGAGCTCGTCGACAGGTACGTGCGCGAGAACGCCATCGAGGTGCCGCCCCGCGCCGACGGGATGCGCGTCAAGGACGTCGCCGTCCGCAAGGGGCAGGGCACCGCCTCCCTCGGGCTCGCCCGCTACTACCTGCTCGTCGGCGGCGACGCCCCCGACGGCACCGACGACCTGCTCCTGGAGGTCAAGCAGGCCCGGCGCTCGGCGCTCGCCGGTCTCGTGCCGCCCTCGGACATCAGCCCCGACGACCACGAGGACCACGCCGACCCCTCCATCGGCGGCGACGACGCCGACGGCGGTGCGGCCGCCCGCCACGGGGCCCGCATCGCCCACGCGCAGCGGGTCGCGATGGTCAACGGCGGGGTCTTCTACGGCAGCGTCCAGCACGACGGCGACAGCTACCTCGTGCGCGAGCGGAGCTGGTACCGCGACGGCGTGGAGCTGGGCTCCCTCAGCGCCCGGGAGTGGCACGACTACGCCCGCGTCTGCGGACGGGTGCTGGCCAACCTCCACGCCCGCTCCGACGAGGCGGGCCGCGTCGACCACGACGTCGAGCCGGAGATCCTCTCGGCGATGGCCCCGCTGGACCTCTTCGTGGAGGACGTCGTGGACTTCGCCGCCGAGGCCGCTGACCGGGTCCGCGCCGACCACGCCACCTACCGGCGCGACCACGCCCACGGGGCGTTCTCGAAGGTCGACCTGGTCTACCGCTGAGCGGTCGGCTGCTGGGCCGCTGGTTGGATCGGGGCTCGTGGACGTGACTGACGGCTGGCGGTCTGACCGGGTGGCTCCGGCCCTGCGCGGGGAGGACCCGAGCGTGGTCGCGCGCGTGCCGGGTGGCTTCGCGACCATGGGCGCCCCGCAGTTCCTCCCCGGCTACTGCGTGCTGCTGACGGACGACCCGGCGGCCACGCGGCTGTCCGACCTCGCGCCGGCGGCCCGCCGGGACTACCTCGACAGCGTCGCCGCCCTCGCCGAGGCCGTGGAGGTCGCGTGCGCGGCCGCCGACCCCGCCTTCCGGCGCGTCAACATCGAGATCCTCGGGAACCACAGCCCCCACCTGCACACCCACGTCTGGCCCCGCTACGGCTGGGAGCCGGCCGAGGTGGTCCAGCGCCCGGTGTGGGTCTACCCGGTGGAGCGCTGGCACGACCCGGCCACCGCCCTCGGGTCCCAGCACGACGCGCTGCGCCGAGCCATCGCGCAGCGCCTCACAGGCCCAGGAGCAGGGACACCGCCAGCGCGGCCATGACGACGGCGATCACGCCGTCGAGCACGCGCCACGCCGCCGGGCGGGCGAACAGCGGGCGCAGCAGCCGGGCGCCGAAGCCGAGGGCGGTGAACCACAGGACGCTCCCCGCGCCCGCCCCGGCGGCGAACCACCAGCGCTCCTCGCCGTGCGTGCTGGCGATCGACCCGAGCAGCACCACCGTGTCGAGGTACACGTGGGGGTTCAGCCACGTCAGGGCCAGGCACGTGGCGAGCGCCGCGGGCAGCGCCGCGCCGGTGCCCGCCGTGCTGGTGCGCAGCGCGGCGTCGTCGCCCGGGCGGAGTGCGCGGCGCGCGGCGAGCACGGCGTAGCCGCCGAGGAACAGCGCCCCCGCCACCCGGACCAGCACGAGCGCCGGCGGCCACGCCTCCAGGGCCGCCCCCGCGCCGGCGACCCCGGCGACGATGAGCGCGAGGTCGGACAGCGCGCACACCGCGACGACGGCGAGCACGTGCTCGCCCCGCAGGCCCTGCCGGAGCACGAAGGCGTTCTGGGCGCCGATGGCCACGATGAGGGAGAGGCCGAGGCCGAGGCCGGAGGCCGCAGCGAGCACGTGCGCGTCGATCACGGGGACGACGCTAGGCAGACGGCCTGGTGCAGTCCAGCAACACCTGGTGAAGTTGGTGAAGCAGCGCTTAACATCTGCGGCGTGGACCTCGACCTGGGCCAGCTGCGGGCGCTCGCCGCCGTCGTCGACGCGGGCACCCTCGACGCCGCCGCCAAGCGCCTGCACGTCACCACGTCAGCCGTCAGCCAGCGCCTGCGCGCCCTGGAGAGCGCCACCGGCCGGGTGCTGCTCGTGCGGTCGCGACCCGTGCGGGTGACCCCGTCGGGGGAGGAGGTGCTGCGCCTGGCGCGGCAGGTCGAGCTGCTCGTGGCCGACACCGCCTCGGCCCTGGACGGCACCGGGGAGGCGGCGGGCGCCGTCGTCGCGCGGCCGCCGGTGCTGCCGCTGGCCGTGAACGCCGACTCCCTGGCCACGTGGGTGCTCCCGGCGCTCGCGCACCTGGCCGGGCCGGACGCCGAGGTGTGCCTCGACCTGCGCCGCGAGGACCAGGCGCACACCGCGCGCCTCCTGCGCGACGGCACCGTCATGGGCGCCATCACCGCCGACGCCGAGCCCGTGCCCGGGTGCTCGGCGGTCGCGCTGGGGTCGATGCGGTACCTGCCGGTGGCGACCCCCGAGGTGGCGGCGCGGTGGCGGCGCGACCCGGCGGGCGCGCCCGTGGTGGTGTTCGACCGCGACGACGACCTGCAGGACGACTGGCTCGCGGCCCACCTCCCCGCCGGGGTGCGCGTCGACCCGCCGCGCCACCACGTGCCGGCGTCGGTCGACTTCTCCGAGGCGGTGGCCCTGGGCTGGGGGTGGGGGCTGCTGCCGCAGGTGCACGCCGCAGCGGGGCTGGCCTCCGGCGGCCTGGTGCTGCTGGACGAGGTGCCGGTCGACGTCCCGCTGTTCTGGCAGCAGTGGAAGCTGCGCAGCCCGGCGCTGGACGCGGCCGCCTCCGCACTGCGCGCCGCCGCCCGGACCGCCCTCGTCCCACCCCCACCCCGTCCATGATCACGGGGCAAGGGGAGCGGGGCGAATAGGCTTGCGCCCCGTGACCAGCGCGACCCCCGCCCCCGTGACGATGCGACGCCTCGACCTGCGGGGCCAGCACGCCGACGCGCGCGAGCTCCGCAGCCGCATGCCCCGCGCCGAGGTCGACGTCGAGGCCGCGCTCGCCGTCGTCCGGCCCGTGGTCGACCAGGTCCGCGAGGGCGGCGCCGACGCCGTCCGCGACCTGGGTGAGCGCTTCGACGGCGTCCGCGTCACCGACCTGCGCGTCCCCGCAGCGGCCCTGACCGAGGCGCTCGAGGCCCTCGACCCGGCCGTGCGCGCCGCGCTGGAGGAGTCGATCCGCCGCAGCCGGCTCGTCCACGCCGACCAGCGCCGCACCGACGTGGTGACGCAGGTGGTCGACGGCGGCACCGTCACCGAGCGCTTCGTGCCCGTCCAGCGCGTGGGCCTGTACGTCCCCGCCGGCGTGGCGCCGCTGCCCAGCAGCGTGGTGATGAACGTCGTCCCGGCGCAGGAGGCCGGCGTGGAGAGCCTCGCCGTCACCACCCCGCCCCGCCGCGGCACCGGCCCGGACGCCGCCCTGCCCGACCCGACCATCCTCGCCGCGTGCGCCCTCCTCGGGGTCGACGAGGTCTACGCCGTCGGCGGCGCCCAGGCCGTCGCGATGCTCGCCCTCGGCGCCCGCGAGGCCGACGGCTCCCAGGCCTGCCCGCCCGTCGACATGGTCACCGGCCCCGGCAACATCTACGTCACCGCCGCCAAGCGCCTGCTGCGCGGCGTCATCGGCACCGACGCCGAGGCCGGGCCCTCCGAGGTCGCCGTCCTCGCCGACGACACCGCCGACCCCGAGCACGTCGCCGCCGACCTCGTCAGCCAGGCCGAGCACGGCGAGGCCTCCGCCGCCGTGCTGGTCACCGACAGCGCGGCCCTGGCCGACGCCGTCGACGAGGCGCTCGCCCGCCGCGTGCCCGCCACCCGCCACGGGGCCCGGGTCGCCGTCGCGCTGGCCGGGCCGCAGTCGCTGGTCGTGCTGGTGGACGACGTCGAGGCGGGCCTCGCCGTCGTCGACGCGTACGGGTCCGAGCACCTCGAGATCCAGACCCGCGACGCAGCCGCCGTCGCGGCGCGGGTGCGCAACGCCGGCGCCGTCTTCGTGGGGCCCTACGCGCCGGTGTCGCTGGGCGACTACTGCGCCGGCTCCAACCACGTGCTGCCCACGGGCGGCACGTGCTCGCACACCGCGGGGCTGAGCGTCGCGACGTTCCTGCGCGGCATCCACGTGGTCGAGTACTCGAAGGCCGCGCTCGCCGACGTCGCCCCGCACGTGCTGGCGCTCTCCGGCGCCGAGGACCTGCCCGCCCACGGCGAGGCGGTCTCCGCGCGCCTGACCTGACGCGCAGCCCCTCCGGACCGCAGCCGAGCGCCTGGTTGCGGTTCTTGGCCCTTGGTGGATCGCAGTCGAGCGCCTGGTTGCGGTTCTTGGCCCTTGGTGGATCGCAGTCGAGCGCCTGGTTGCGGTTCTTGGCCCTTGGTGGATCGCAGCCGAGCGCCTGGTTGCGGTTCCTGGCCCCTGGTGGACCGCAGCCGAGCGCCTGGGTGCGGTCCACCAGGGGCAGGGGGCAGGGGGCAGGGGCGGCTAGAGGATCGGACGGCCGCCGGTCACCGCGATGCGGGCGCCGCTGATGTAGCTGCCCTCGTCGGAGGCCAGCAGCACGTACACCGGCGCGAGCTCCGCCGGCTGCCCGACCCGGCCCAGCGGGGTCTCCTCCCCGAAGTGCTCGACCTTCTCCTCCGGCATCGTCGAGGGGATCAGCGGCGTCCAGATGGGCCCCGGCGCCACGGAGTTGGCGCGGATGCCCCGGTCACCCAGCAGCTGGGCCATCGACGCCGTCATGTTGGCGATCGCCGACTTCGTCGCCGCGTACGGCAGCAGCTGCGGCGAGGGGTTGTCCGAGTTCACGCTGGAGGAGCCGATGATCGACGAGCCCGGCCCCAGGTGCGGCAGCGCCGCCTTGGTGAGGTGGAAGAACGCCGAGAGGTTGGTGGCGATGGTGCGGTCCCACTCCTCGTCCGGCGTCTCCTCGAGGGAGTCGCGGCTCATCTGGAAGGCGGCGTTGCTGACCAGGACGTCGATCCCGCCGAGCTCCTCGAAGGCTCGGGCGATGACGGCGCGGCAGTGCGCCGGGTCGCCCAGGTCGCCGGGCACCAGCACGCAGCGCCGTCCGGCCTCCTCGACCCAGCGCTGGGTCTCGGCGGCGTCGTCGTGCTCGTCCAGGTACGACACCAGGACGTCGGCGCCCTCCCGGGCGTAGGCGATGGCGACGGCGCGGCCAATGCCGCTGTCACCGCCGGTGATGACCGCCCTCTTGCCGGTGAGGCGCCCGGAGCCGCGGTAGCTCTGCTCGCCGTGGTCGGGGGCGGGGTCCATGGCGCCGGTGGTTCCGGGCACGGACTGCTGCTGCGGGGGCTGGGACACGGGGGCCTCCTCGAGGAGCGACCGGAGGCCGGAGTCTCGACCCGCTGCGACCGACGTACCCCGCTGCGTGACCGGCACGCGCTCCGCAGGTCACGACTCGGCGGCGGGGGCGCCGATCACGCCGCGGCCAGGGCAGAATCCGCCCACGTGTCCGAACCCGCACCCTCCTCCAGCAGCACGCGCGAGCACCCCGGCCCCCAGGGCCGCGGCGGGCTCGACCGCTACTTCTCCATCAGCCAGCGCGGCTCGACCGTCGGGCGCGAGGTCCGCGGCGGCTTCGCCACCTTCTTCACGATGGCGTACATCGTCGTCCTGAACCCCCTGATCATCGGGACGGCGGCCGACGTCGACGGCACCGTGCTCGGCGTGCCCGCGGTCGCCGCGGCGACGGCCCTCGTGGCGGGCGTCATGACCCTCCTGATGGGCGTGGTCGGCAAGTACCCCTTCGCCATCGCCGCCGGCCTCGGGCTCAACGCCTTCGTCGCCTTCTCCGTGGCCAGCCAGATGACGTGGGCCGAGGCCATGGGCCTGGTGGTCATCGAGGGCATCGTCATCACGGTCCTGGTGCTCACCGGCTTCAGGACGGCGGTGTTCCGGGCCGTCCCCGCGCAGCTCAAGACCGCGATCGGCGTCGGCATCGGCCTGTTCATCGCGCTGATCGGCTTCGTCGACTCGGGCTTCGTCCGCACCCCGGCCGGCGGCGGCACGCCGCTGGAGCTCGGCGTGGGCGGCAGCCTCACGGGCTGGCCCACCGTCACGTTCGTGGTCGGCCTGCTGCTCACCCTGGTGCTGATGGCGCGCAAGGTGAAGGGCGCGATCCTCATCGGCATCATCTCGGCCACCGTGTTCGCCGTCGTCGTCGAGGCCGTCACCGGCACCGGCCCGCGCACCGCGGCCGACGGCGCCACCAACCCCTCGGGCTGGAGCCTGGTGGTGCCGACGCTGCCCGAGCAGCTGGTCGGCACCCCCGACCTGTCGCTGCTGGGCGCGTTCGACCTGCTCGGCGGGTTCGCCCGCGTCGGCGTGGTGGCCGCGGTCCTCGTGGTGTTCACGCTCGTCCTCGCCGACTTCTTCGACACCGTCGGCACCGTGACCGGCGTCGGCGCCGAGGCGGGCCTGCTCGACGAGGACAAGCAGCTGCCCGGCGTGCAGCGCGTCCTCCTGGTCGACTCCGTCGCCGCGGCGGCGGGCGGCCTGAGCTCGACGTCGTCGAACACCACGTTCGTCGAGTCGGCCGCCGGCGTCGGCGAGGGGGCGCGCACCGGTCTGGCGAGCGTCGTCACCGGCGTGCTCTTCCTGCTGGCGGTCTTCTTCACGCCGCTGGTCGAGGTCGTGCCCTTCGAGGCCGCCTCGCCCGCGCTCGTCGTCGTCGGGTTCCTCATGGCCACGCAGGTCCGCTCGCTCGACTGGAGCGACGTGAGCCTCGCGGTGCCGGCGTTCCTGACGATCGTCGTCATGCCGTTCACGTACTCGATCAGCAACGGCATCGGCGCGGGCCTCGTGTCGTACGCGCTGCTCATGGCCGTGACCGGGCGCGCCAGGAAGGTGCACCCGCTGCTGTGGCTGCTGGCCGCGCTGTTCGTCGTGTACTTCGCGATCGCGCCGATCGAGTCGCTCCTGAACGTCCGCTGACCCCTCGCCCCGTGCGCCTCTTCGTCTCGCTGACCCCGCCCCTCGAGGCGGTGCAGACGGTGGCTGACGCCGTCACCGAGCTGGGGCGGGTGCCGGGCGTGCGGTGGTCGCCGCCGCACCGGTGGCACGTCACGCTGGCCTTCCTCGGGGAGGTCGACGCCGTCGGCGTGCCTCCGCTCGCACGGGCGCTGGCCGCGGCCGCGGCGGCTCACGAGCCGCCGCGGCTGCGCCTGGCCGGCACCGGGTGCTTCGGCGACCGGGTGCTGTGGGCCGGAGTGGCCGGCGACCTCGACCGGCTGTCGGCGCTGGCCGCCGCGGTGGCCCACGCCGGGCGCAGCGCCGGGGCCGTCGGCGAGTCCGCTGAGCCGGGCGAGCAGGCGTACCGCCCGCACGTCACCCTGGCGCGCGCCGCCGGGCGGGGCGCGGGTGGCGAGCTGCCGCGCCTGGCGGAGCAGCTGGCGGCGCAGCTGGCGCACCTCAGCGGCCCGACGTGGACGGCGCGCGAGGTGCAGCTCGTGCAGAGCCACGCCTCCGACGGGCGCTACGAGGTGCTGGAGAGCTTCGCGCTGGGTGGCGGAAGCCCATGATCACGGTGGGGTGGGCTCACCGGCCACCGGCCGCGTAGATGCGGCGGACGACGTCCTCCACGTCGGGCTCCTCCACGGACAGGTCGCGCACCTCCACGCGCTCGCTCACCGCGGAGAGCACGGCGGCCGCCGTCGTCGCGGCGTCGTCGAAGGCGAGCCGCTGGCGCAGGCCGCCGCCCTCGCTGCCCAGGTGCTCGGCGTGCGGGACGCCGAGCAGGTCGGGGGCGGGAGCGGCCAGGTCGACCACGAGCACCCGCCGCGCCCCGACGGTCTTCGACAGCCCCGCCAGCGAGCCGTCGTAGGCCAGGCGCCCGCGGTCGACCAGCAGCACCCGCTCGCACAGCCGCGAGACGTCGCCCATGTCGTGCGTGGTCAGCAGCAGCGTGGTGCCGTGCGCGGCGCGCTCCGCGAGCAGGAACTCCCGCAGCCGCTGCTTGCTGAGGACGTCGAGGCCGATCGTCGGCTCGTCGAGCACCAGCAGGGCGGGGGAGTGCAGCAGCGCCGCCGCGACCTCGCCGCGCATCCGCTGCCCGAGCGACAGCTGCCGCACCGGCGTCGCGAGGAACTCGCCCAGCTCCAGGCGCTCCACGAGCTCCGCGGTGCGCTCGCGCTCGCGCTGCGGCGACAGCGAGTGCACCGCCGCGAGGATCCGGTACGACTCCGCCAGCGGCAGGTCCCACCACAGCTGCGACCGCTGCCCGAAGACGACGCCGAGGCGGCGGGCCAGCTCGCGGCGCTGCCGCACGGGCTCCAGCCCGCAGGTGCGGACCGTCCCGGCGCTCGGCACGAGGATGCCGGCGAGCATCTTGATGGTCGTCGACTTGCCCGCGCCGTTGGCGCCGATGTACCCGACCGACTCCCCGGCGCCGACGGTCAGCGTCAGGCCGTCGACCGCGGTGACCTCCTTGCGCGCGAAACCCCTGCTGCGCACGCGGAAGCGCCGGGTCAGCCCCGCCACCTCGATCGCCGTCGTCCCGCTCGCGCTGCTCGCGGTGGTCATCCGCCGCCCCCCTGGTAGTGCCGCACCCCGGTCCGCCACGCCAGCAGCGCGACCGCCCACGTCCACACCGCCGCGAGCGGGGCCAGCCAGCCCAGCCACGACGGCAGCCACTCCGCGCCGGGCAGCCCCAGCAGCGCCACCACCGGCAGGTAGGCGGTGAAGGCGATCGGCACCGCGAACCCGAACAGCGCCACCAGCGGCTTGCCCCACACCGACGCCGGCTGCGTCGCGGCGTAGCGCCCGCCGTAGACGACGGCGTTCGTCATCTCCGAGGCGTCGACGAGGAAGAACTGCACCCCCGCCGCCGCGACGAACAGCCCGGCGAACGTGAGCGTGCTGGCGACGAGGACGACGACGAGGAACGCCACCACCAGCGGCGACCAGGCGATGTCGTTCACGGCGAGCCCGACGACGAGGGCGGTGAGCCCCACCCCGATGCGCGTGACGCGGCGCACGCTGATCTCGCTGGTCACCAGCTGGGCGAGCAGCGGCTGCGGGCGCAGGTAGAAGACGTCGAGGGTCCCGGCGCGCAGGTAGCGGGGGAGCGTGTCGACGTGCCCGACGAACAGGTCGGCGGTGCTGAAGGCGGTGTCGGCGATGCCGAAGACGAGCAGCACGGCGGCGAGGTCGAGGCCGCCGAGCGCGTCGACCGAGCGGTACAGCACCCAGATCTCGGCGAGCTCGACCAGCCCGATGAGCACCGAGCTGGCCAGGTCGAGCGCGAAGCTGCCGCGGTAGCTGGTCTGGGCGCGCACCCGGCTGGCGAGCACCGCGCGGTAGGGCCGCCACCAGCCCGTCCGCCCGCCGCGGAGGGCGGGGTCAGCCACCCTGCACCTCCAGGCGGCGGCGCCCGGCGCGCGTCATGAGGTGCCCGACGGCGAAGACCGCCGCCACCCACGCGACCTGGACCCCGACCACGCCGAGGGCCGCGGCGCCGTCGACCCGCCCCGAGATGACGTCGATCGGGACCTGCAGCAGCGACGGGAAGGGCGTGGCCAGCGCCAGCGCGTACAGCCACTGCGGGAAGAGCGTCACGGGGACGAACAGCCCCGCCAGGAACCCGGACACGATCATGTAGAGCACCTGGACGCCCCGGGTCTCGACCGTCCAGAAGCCGGTCGCCGCCACGAGGTAGACCAGCAGGAACGACAGCAGGACCGCCAGCAGCGCGCTGAGCAGGCCGAGGGCGAGGGTCGCCGGGTCGGTGGGCAGCCGCATCCCGCCGACCAGCACCCCCAGCACGATGATCGGCAGCCCGCGCGGCAGCAGCTGGAACAGCGCCCGGCCGACCTCCTGCGCCGTGGTGGCCGTCTGCACGTCGAGGGGGCGGAGCAGGTCGACGGCCACGCTGCCGTCCTTGATGCGGTCGGCCAGGTCGGTGCGGCCGAAGAGGTTCACCGAGCCGAGCAGCGCCTGGCTCAGCCAGGCGTAGGCGATGATCGCGGCCTCGTCGTACCCGCCGAGCTCGCCCCCGCCGGCCGCGACCGCGGCGGTGAGGACGCTGACCTTGAGGAAGCCGAACGTCACGTTGGCGACCAGGCCGCCGAGCGCCGCCCCGCGGTAGGCGGCGCCCCGGCGGAACCCCGAGGCCAGCAGGCGTCCGTGGACCCTCAGCCAGGTGCTGGCGGCGCCCCGCGGGAGGTCCTGCTCGGGCCCCCGGCGCTGGGGTCCCGGGGAGAGGCGCACGGTCGCAAGAACTTACCCGCGTCGGGCCCTCGCGCCAAGGGCCAGAGCTGCAGCGCGCAGGTCCGGTGGGTGGTGTCGCGCACCCAGCCCTCGCTCTCGCAGAGGGCCTGGGCCGCGGTGTTGGTGTGGGCGGCCTCGAGCACGGCGGTCGACGCCCCCGCCGCGCGCGCCGGGTGTTGCGTCGGCCAGGGGCCCGGCCGCACAGTGGCGGGATGCACTGGCAGGAGGACGCGGTGGTCGGGCGCCTGCGCGTGCTCGTCGCCGCCCTCGCCGTGGTGCTCGGGCCGCTGCTGCTCCTCGGCCCGTCGCTCGCCGACGGGCACGTCCTCGCCGGCGGCGCCCTGGTGGCCGCGGTGCTCGCCGGGTCCGCGCTGGCCGGGGGCCTCGCGGTGGCCGCCGCGCTCGTCGTCCTGCTCCTGTCCGGCCCGCCGCGCGCACCCGCTGCGGTGCGGTGGGAGGCCGACGTCGCCGTCCGCCTCGACGACAGGCCGGGACGCCCCGGCCGCACGCGCTCCCGGGCACCGGGCGCGGGGACCACCCCGCGCCGCCCCGCCACCTGACGAGCCTCCTGACGACTCGCCCGGCGGCCCGGCGCGGGGGACCCCACGTCCCCCCGCACCCGTCTGGAGCCCCGTCGTGCCCGAGTCCTGGTCCCTGCTCAACCCCCTCGCCTGGCTGGAGGCCGCCGTCTCCGGCGTCCTCGTGGCCGCCCACTCCCTCCTCGCCGCCGCGGGGCTCGACCCGGCCGGGGGTCCTGCGTGGACGGCGGCCGTCGTCGTCCTCGTGGTGGTGGTCCGCGTCGCCCTGCTGCCGCTGGTGGTGCGGGGCCTGCGCGCCGGTCACCGCGCCGCGGCGGTCGCGCCGCAGCTGCGCGCCCTCCAGGCGCGGTACTCCCGGCCGGGGCTGACCCGCGACCCGGGAGAGCTGGCGCAGCTGCGTGCAGAGCAGGCCGCCCTGTACCGCGAGGCCGGGGCCTCCCCGCTGGCACCGCTCCTGCCGGCGCTGCTCCAGGTGCCGGTGATGATCGCGCTGGCCCGGGTGCTCGACGGGGCCGCCCGGGGGCACGCCGTGGGGCTGCTGACCCCGGCCCTGGCGCTGCAGGCCGGGGCGGCGACGGTGCTGGGGGCGCCGCTGTCCGGTTCGCTCCTGGGCGGTGGTGCCGGGGCCCTGCTGGGTGGTGCGCTGGTGCTCGTCGTCGCTGCGGCCACCTGGGCGACCACGCGCCTGCAGCTCACCCGGGGCACCGACCCGGCGGTGCTGGAGGGGCCCGTCGGGCAGGCGCAGCGGGCCACCGCCTGGCTGCTGCCGCTGGTCATGGCCGCCACCAGCGCTGCGGTGCCGCTGGGGCTGCTCGTCTACTGGGCCACCTCGGCGGTGTGGTCGCTGGGCCAGCAGCTGGCGGTCCTGCGGTGGTTGCCGACACCGGGGTCGCCCGCGGCCGCAGCGCGGGAGCAGCGCCTGGCACCGCGGAAGCGTCCCGTCGAGCATGCGGAAGGGGACCGTCCAGCTCGCTGAGCCCTCAGCGGACCGGGTTGTGCATGCTCGGCGGGACGCTCCGAGCGGTCCTCCCGGCCGGGCGCACCGGCCGGGAGGACCGGAGCCCTGTGCGAGCGCGGAAGACCGCGCCAGACCGGGTCGACACCTCCCCGTCGGTCCGCCCGCCAGCCCGCGTGACGGCCGACGGGCAGAAGTCCGCCCAGGGGCCTCGTCGAGGAGCCCGGGCGGACCTCTGCCCGTCCGGCGTCACACCGCTGGGGCGGCGCGGGGCGGCGCGGGGCGGCGTGGAGCGGCGCGGCGGTCAGGCCCAGGGGTCGGCGATGCCGACGTAGAGGGTCTCGAGGTACTCCTCGATGCCCTCCTCGCCGCCCTCGCGGCCGAGGCCCGACTGCTTCACCCCGCCGAACGGCGCCGCCGGGTTGGAGATGACGCCGGTGTTGATGCCGAGCATCCCCGTCTCCAGGCGCTCGGCCAGGCGCAGCGCCCGCGACGTCGACGCCGTGTAGGCGTAGGAGATCAGGCCGAACTCGGTGTCGTTGGCGAGCGCGACGGCCTCGTCCTCGGTCTCGAAGGTCGTCACCGGCGCCACGGGGCCGAAGATCTCCTCCTTCAGCAGCCGCGAGCCCAGGGGGACGTCGCCCAGCACGGTGGGGGAGAAGAAGTACCCGGGCCCGTCCACCCGGCTGCCGCCCGTCAGCACGGTCGCGCCGCGGGAGACGGCGTCGTCGACGAGGTCGGCGATCTTCGCGCGCCCCTTCTCGTTGATGATCGGGCCGATCTGCGCGCCGTCCTCGGTGCCGCGCGACACCTTCATCGCCCCGACCCGCTCCGCGAGCTTCGAGGAGAACTCCGCCGCCACCGAGGCGTGCACGTAGAAGCGGTTGGCGCTCGTGCAGGCCTCGCCGCCGTTGCGCAGCTTGGCGAGCAGGGCGCCCTCGACCGCGGCGTCGACGTCGGCGTCCTCGAAGACCAGGAACGGCGCGTTGCCGCCGAGCTCCATCGAGGTGCGCAGCACGCCCTCGGCGGCCTGCTTCAGCAGCTGCTTGCCCACCGGCGTGGAGCCCGTGAACGACAGCTTGCGCAGGCGCGGGTCGGCGATGAGCGGACCGGTCACCTCACCCGCCTTCGTGCACGGGACGACGTTGAGCACACCCGCCGGCAGCCCCGCGTCGAGGAGCACCTGCGCGAACAGCAGCGCCGTCAGCGGCGTCTCCGCCGCCGGCTTGAGGACGACGGTGCAGCCCGCCGCCAGCGCCGGGGCGATCTTGCGGGTGGCCATGGCCAGCGGGAAGTTCCAGGGCGTGATGAACAGGCACGGACCCACCGGCTTCTTCACCACCAGCAGGCGCTGCTTGCCGTCGGGCGCCGGCAGGTACCGGCCCGCCACGTGCGCGGCCTGCTCCGAGCTCCACCGCAGGAACTCCGCGCCGTACGCGACCTCACCGCGCGCCTCGGCGACGGACTTGCCCATCTCCAGCGTCATGAGCAGCGCGAGGTCGTCGGTGCGGGCGATGACGGCGTCGAACGCGCGCCGCAGCAGCTCCGCGCGCTCGCGGGGGGCGGTGCGGCCCCACGCCTCCTGCGCGGCGGCCGCGGCGTCGAGCGCGGCTGCGCCGTCCGCGGCGGTGGCGTCGGCGACGGTGGTCAGGACGGCGCCGGTGGCCGGGTCCTCCACGGCGAAGCGCTCGCCGCTGGACGACGGGACCCAGCGGCCCCCGATGAGGAGGTCGGTGGGGACGCTCGCGACGAGCGCCTCCTCGCGGGTGGCCTGCTCGGGGGAGATCTCGGTCGCGGTCATGACCCCGATCCTCCTCCTCCCGCGCCCGCGGGGGCGTCACCGGGGACGTCGAACAGGACCACCTGGCGCACCGCCCGGCCCTCGGCCAGGGCGTCCATCGCCTCGTTGATGCCGTCGAGGGTGGTGGTCGACGAGATGAGCGCGTCGACGGGCAGCCGGCCCTCGCGCCACATCTGCGCGTAGGTGGGGATGTCGCGGGCGGGCACCGCCGAGCCGAGGTAGCTGCCCACGATGGTGCGGGCCTCGGCGGTGATGCCGAGCGGCGTGATGGTGGCCTCCGCCGTCGGCGCTGGCAGCCCCACGGTGACGGTGGTGCCCCCCACGCCGGTCAGCGCGACCGCCGTCTCGAAGGCCCGTGCGTTACCCGCCGCCTCCACGACGACGGGAGCCTTGAGGCCGTTCTCCAACGCCTCGGCGGGGGTGAACACCGCCGAGGCGCCGAGCTCCGAGGCACGGGCCAGCTTCTCCGGCACCGCGTCCACACCGATGACGTCGCCACGCCCGAGCGAGACGGCCGTGATGAGGGCGGCCATCCCGACACCTCCGAGGCCGACGACGACGACGGTGTCACCCTCGCCGGGCTTCCCGGCGTTCAGCACCGCGCCGCCGCCCGTGAGCACCGCGCAGCCGAGGACGGCAGCCACCTCGGGGGGCACGTCGTCGTCGACGGGCACGGCGGAGCGGCGGTCGACCACGGCGTGCGTCGCGAAGCCGCTGACGCCGAGGTGGTGGTGCAGCTCCGCACCGTCGCTGGTGTGCAGCCGCCGTCCGCCGCCCAGCAGCTCCCCGGCGTTGTTGGCCGCTGAGCCGGGGGTGCAGGGCAGTCGGCCCTCGGTGCGGCAGTTCGCGCACTCCCCGCACCGCGGCAGGAACGCCATGACCACGCGCTGGCCGACGGCGACGTCGTCGACCCCCTCGCCGACCTGCTCGACGCGGCCGCACGCCTCGTGTCCCAGCAGCATCGGGACCGGTCGCACGCGGTTGCCGTCGACCACCGACAGGTCGGAGTGGCAGACCCCCGCCGCCTCCATGCGGACCAGCAGCTCACCCGGGCCGGGAGGGTCCAGCTCGACGTCGACCACCTCCACCGGGCGGCTGCTCGCGTAGGGGCGCTCCCGGCCGATCTCCACGAGCACCGCGCCGCGCGCCCTCACGATGCAGCCCCGCTCCCCGCCGACGGGGCCTGCTCCGCCGCGCGAGCGGCCCTCGCGGCGGTGAGCGCGGCGCCGACGTCGTCGCCGGCGCGCAGCGGACGCCCGGCGAAGACGCCCTCGTGCGCGAGCACCGGGCGGCGGTCTCCGGCGAGCTCCGGGTGGCGCTCCTCCAGCGCCTCCCTCTTCTCCGCGACCTTCCGCCAGTGCGCGACCGCCTCCCGGTCGCCGCGGCCGACGCCCTCCCAGCTGCGCGGCATCCGCTCGCGCGGCACCCCGGTGGACGCGCGCCCGCCCACGTTGAGGCGGCTGGGACGACGGCGGGTGGCGCTCCCGCACGCCGGGCACGCGGGGTCGGGGGAGGTCATGGACGGCACGCCCGCCTCGAAGCGGTGGCCCTGCTCGCAGGTGAAGTCGTGCAGGACCATCAGCGGTACACCCCGTCGGGGGCGTGGCGCAGCTGCCGGGCCTGCTCGGCGTCGTGCCCGAAGATGACCTCGGCGCCGGTCTCCTCGGCGATCCTGCGCAGCTTCTCCACGCTCTCCAGCCACGCCAGGTTGTTCCAGACGATGGCGGCCCCGACGGCGGGCGGACCCCACGAGTCGCGCAGGTAGACCGCGTCGGAGGTGAAGATCTTCGGCCCCTCCTGGGGCAGGTCGACCTTGAGGGACATGGTCCCCCAGGTGTGGCCGGGGGTCTCGATCACCGAGATGCCGGGGAGGATTTCCACGTCACCGCTGACGGTCTCGATCGGCAGGCCCTCGTAGTCGCTGCGGATGTGCGCGCCGGACGAGTACCCCTGCACCGCCATCGCGCCCTCGACCTCCTTGTCGTTGGCGATGATGCGGGTCTTGCCGTTCGCGAAGTCGCGGGCGTTGGCGGCGTGGTCGAAGTGCAGGTGGCTCAGCACGAGGATGTCGATGTCCTCGGGGGCCAGCTCGAGCGAGGCCAGCGAGGAGTCGAGGTACCCGGGGCCGTCGGTGGGCTCCTCCACGGGGAAGAAGTCGTGGAAGCCGGTGGGCGCCCAGCGCTCCTCCCAGTCGCGCGGCACGCCCGTGTCCCACAGCACCCGGCCCTCGGGGTGCTCGATGAGGACGGCGTGGGTGGGGCAGTCGCCCCAGACCACCGGGTCGTCCTTGTGGTGGCGGTCCCGGATGGTCCGACCGCCCTTGAGGAGGAGCCAGGTCAGGTCGGTCTCCATCACGCCGGTGGAGAGCACGTGGAGCTTCATCTCGGGAGCAGCACCAGTCACGGGGACCCCTCGTCTCGCGTCGTCGCGGGCGCCGCCGGGCTGCGGCGCACGACCAATCTGCGCCGGGCGGGCGGCAGGTGACCATGGAGGCTGCCCACACACTGGCGGCCCCGGGGTGTGCGCGGTAGACACCTGCTCGTGACCACCCTCGAGGGCGCGGGGTCGGCGCTGGGCTCCTTCTCCGACCCGTCACCCGCGGCCCTGCTGCGCGCCGTCCACGACTCCGCCACCGACCTGGCGAGCGTGCGCGACCGCGCGGTGATCCTGCGGGCGCTGGTGCGCCGCACCCGCGCCCTGCTGGGCGCCGACATGGCCTACCTGTCGTTGAACGACCTCGACGCCGGCGAGACCTGGATCCACGTCACCGACGGCGTGCGCACCCGCGCCTACGCCCAGATCCGGATGCCGCTGGGCACGGGGATCCTCGGCTCGGTGGCCGCGGGAGGGACCTCGGTGCACACCGACGACTACCTCGCCGACGCCGATCTCAACCACCTCACCCACATCGACGAGGCGGTGGCCGCCGAGGGCGTCAGGGCGATCAGCGGCGAGCCGCTGCGGGTCGACGGGCACCTCGTCGGCGCCCTCCTCGTGGCGCACCGCACGCCCGTGGAGATGCCCCCGGCCGGGCTGGAGGCGCTGCGGCTGCTGGCGCTCCAGGCCGCCGTCGCCCTGGAGCAGACCCGCCGCGCCATCGAGATCGCCACCCTGCGCACCCGCGCCGACGCGGTCTCGGCAGCTGCCGCCCGCGACGCCGCCCTGCTCGCGCTGGACGCCCGGCTCCTCGCCGCGCTGCGCGACGGCGGTGGCTGCCACGCCGTCGTGGAGGAGCTCGCCGCTGAGCTGGGTGCCCCTGTGGTCCTGCTCGGTGCTGACGGGACGCAGCGCTGCGGTTCGCCCCCCCGCTCCGGACGGGCGGGTGGTCAGCGAGGTCCCCGGAACGGGGACGCGCCTCGTCGCCGGGGCTTGCGACGGTGACGACCTGCAGACGCCCACCGCCCTCGCGGTGCTGGAGCGGGGCGCGCTCGCCGTCGGGCTGGCGCTGCAGGTGGAGCACGAGCTCGCCGAGGCCGGCGACCGCTCACCCGCGGCGCTCCTGGACGACCTGCTCGAGGAGTGCACGGACGACGGCGGCCCCGGTGCCACCGGAGAGCGCTCCGCCCGCCGCGAGGTCGTCGAGGCGCGGGCGCTGGCCCACGGCGTCGACCTCCGCTCGCCGGTGGCATCGCTGGTGCTCCTGGTGCCTCCTGCCGACCGCGAGCGCAGCGCCGCCGCGCTGCGCCCCCTCGTCACGGGAGGCGGGCTGGTCGCCGTGCACGCGGGGCACGTCTGCGTCGTGCGCACCTCCGGTGGGGGGAGCGGCGGTGGTGGCGGTGCTGGGGGCGCTGGCGGGGTGGGGCGCGGGGTCGACGCCGACGAGCTCGGCGACCGGGCCGAGGCCGCGCTCGCCGCCGCCGGCGTCACCGGGGTCGTCGGCTGCGCCGCGGCCGAGGCGCTCGGAGCGGGTCCGCTGGCCCGGGCCCACGCCGAGGCGGCGCAGGTGGCGCGCGCCGCCCAGGTGCTCGGCTGGCGCAGCGGCCACGTCGACAGGGCCCGCCTCGGGGTCGCCGGCCTGCTGCTCGGCGGGCACGACCCCGGCGTCGTCGACGCGCTCGTCGAGCGCCAGCTGGGAGCGGTGCTCGCCTACGACGCCCAGCACGGCACGCACCTGGCCGAGACGGCCGCGGCGGTGCTGGAGGAGGGCTCGCGCAGCGCCGCCGCGGCCCGCCTGTTCGTGCACGTCAACACGGTCCGCCAACGCCTGGAGCGGCTCCACCAACTCCTGGGGGCCGGGTGGGAGGCCCCTCCGCGCAGCCTCGACGTGCACGCAGCCCTGCGCCTGCTGGCTCTGCGGCGCAGCACCTGAGCCGGGGGTCAGCGGCGGTGCGACGCCGTCACGTCGCGGCGGCGGGCCGGCGGCTCAGCCACAGCCAGCAGACCGCGCCGGCGAGCAGCCCCCACACCGCGCTGCCCACGCCCGCGACGGCCACCCCCGAGGCCACCACGAGGAAGGTGAGGACGGCGGCGGTCCGGTGCTCGACGGGCTGCGCGGCGTCGACGGCGGACGCCGCGCCGCCGAGGAAGGCCCCCAGCAGGGCCAGCCCGGCCACGGCCTGGACCAGCAGCGGGGGAGCGCCCGCGACGAGCGCCGCCGCGGCGCCCGCGAGGAGCGCGAGCACCAGGTAGGTCACCCCTCCGGTGACCGCCGACGGCCAGCGGCGGCGCGGGTCGGGATGGGCGTCGGGCCCGGCCATGATCGCCGCGGACAGCGCCGCGAGGTTCAGCGCGTGCGCGCCGAACGGGGCGCCCACCACCGTCGCAGCTCCCGAGGCGACGAGCGCCGGTCGCGCGGGCGGCTCGGGGTATCCGGCGCCCCGCAGCACCGCCAGCCCCGGGACGTTCTGGCTCGCCATCGTCACCAGGTACAGCGGCAGGCCGATGCCGAGGAGCACGAGGGGGTCGAGCTGCGGCGTCGTCCAGGTGATCACGGGTGCCCAGCCGAGACCCTCTGCGGAGGTGGCTGCTCCTGGTGCGGCGCGCTCGACGGTGAGCGTCAGGACCAGCGCCACCACCAGCGCCGCCGGGACCGCCCACGCCGCGGCGAGCCGGCGCAGCACCAGCCAGACCAGGACGACGGCCCCGCCCGCCAGCGGCTCGGTGGCCACGGCGGTCACGGGCGCCAGGCACAGCGGCAGCAGCACGCCCGCGAGCAGCGCTCCGGACAGCGGCGCGGGCACCCGCGTCACCAGGCGCGCCAGCGCCGGCCACGCCCCGGTGAGCACCACGAGGGCGCCGCACAGCACGAACGCCCCGACGGCCTCGGGGAAGGTGACGCCGTTCGCCCCGGCGGCCACCAGGACGGCGGCGCCGGGCGTCGACCACGCGAACGACAGCGGCACCCGGTGGCGCCACGACAGGGCGATGGCGAGCACGCCCTGCAGCGCGCACAGCGCGAGCAGGCCCGACGCCGCCTGGGCGGGGGTGGCGCCCACGGCGGTGAGACCGGTGAGGACGACGGTGAACGAGCTCGCGAACCCGGTGACGGCCCCCACGACGCCCGCGACCACGGGCCCCCGGAGCCCCGGGTCGGTCCGGGTCTCCCTGGTCGACCGGGTCAGGGGGGCGCTCACGCGGTCCACCGGGCGGGCGTGCGGTCGGTGGGGGTCGCCGAGACCGCCCGCGCCCGGGCCTCGCGCAGCACGTCGACGAGCGCCGCCACGCCGTCGACGGGCGTCGTGAACGGGACGCGCAGCCACCGGTCGCCCGTGCCGTCGACGGTGAACCGCGGCCCGGGTGACAGGCGCACCCCCAGGTCCAGGGCGTGGGCGGCGAGCAGCGTGGCGCCCGGCGTCGGCAGCAGGACCCACAGCACCAGCCCGCCGCGCGAGGGCCTGACCACCCAGTCGGGCACGCCGCGGGCCAGCGCCGCCAGGAGCGCGTCGCGGCGCTCGGTGAGCAGCGCCCGCCGCTCGGCGAGCACGGCGTCGGCCTGCGCGAGCAGCCGGACGGCCACCAGCTGGTCGAGCACCGGCGAGGTGATGTCCAGGCTGGCGCGCGCCTGGGCGAGCCGGGCCAGCAGGTCGGGCTCGCCCCGCACCCAGCCGACCCGCAGGCCCGCCCAGAAGCTCTTGCTCATCGAGCCGAGGGTCACCACCGCCGGGTCACCGGGGCGGCGCTCGACCGCGGCCAGGCGTGGAGGAGCCTCGGCCGGGTCGACCAGGTCGGCGAACGTCTCGTCGACGGCCACCACCGGCACGCCCCTGAGGCCGGCGAGCAGCTCACGGCGCTGCTCGGCGCTGGCCAGCAGCCCCGTCGGGTTCTGCCCGTCAGCGGTGACGTGGGCGAGCACCGCGCCGCGCGCGGTGGACGACGACGGCGGGTCCCACCCGTCAGCGGTGACCGGCAGCGCCACGGGCCGCAGGTGGTGGGCGCGCACGGCGTCGATGACGGCGGGGTAGGTCGGCTGCTCGACCACCACCCGCTGGCCGGGACTGGTCAGGGTGCGCAGGAGGAGGTTCCAGCCCTGCAGGGCCCCGCCGGTGACGAGCACCTGCTCGGCCTCGGTGGGCACCCCGCGGCTGCTGAGGTGCGCGGCGACCGCCGAGCGCAGGGCGGGCAGCCCGTAGGGGTGGAGGCCGTGGTCGGCCAGGAGCGCCGCCAGGTCGGTGCCGGCGGCGGCCGTCGCCGCCTCGAGCACCTGCGGGGGAGCGGGCAGGGCGGCCACGGTGAGGTCGAGCACCGACGCCGGCTCGCCCGGGTCGGCGTCGGGGCGCACGTGCAGCGCCGCCGGCAGGGCCACGCGGCTGCCTGCGCCGTGGGCGCTGACGAGGTAGCCCTCGGTGCGCAGGACGTCGTACGCCGCGCTCACCGTCGTGCGGCTGACCCCGAGGGCGACGGCGAGCGCCCGCTCGCTCGGCAGGCGCGTGCCCGCCGGCAGGCGGCCGTCGAGGGCGAGCCCGCGCACGCCGTCGGCCACCGCGGCGTAGCCGGGGCCGCCGCGCAGCCACGGGGTGAGCAGGGAGGTCAGGCGGCCGGGGTCCACACCGGCCATCGTGGTGGCTTTGGCCCTGTTGCAACAGGGCCAAGCCGCGGACAGTGGACGGGTGAGCCCCACCCGCCTGCTCCTGCCGCTGCCCACCGACCGCCTGCCGCTGCGCCTCGTGGCGCTCGTGGCCGGGCTCGTCGGCTACGGCGCCAGCATCGCCCTGATGCTGCGCTCCGGGCTCGGCGTCATGCCGTGGTCCGTGCTCGACCAGGGCCTGTCTCGCGCGTTCGGCGGCCAGGTGGGCACCTGGTCGATCATCGTCGGCGTCGTCGTGCTGCTGACGTGGGTCCCGCTGCGGCAGCGACCCGGTCTGGGGACCATCGCCAACGTCGTGCTCGTGGGGCTCTCCATCAACACCGTGCTCGCGCTGGTGCCCCCGGCGCAGGGCGCGGTGGCCGCCTGGGCGCTGCTGCTGACCGGTGTCGTGATGAACGGCGTGGTCACCGGGGTCTACGTCGGTGCCGGTCTCGGGCCGGGACCGCGCGACGGGCTCAGCCTCGGCCTGGCCGCACGCGGGCTGCCGCTGCGGGTGGTCCGCACCGGCGTCGAGCTGCTGGCCCTCGGCATCGGGTTCGTGCTCGGTGGCACCGTCGGGTGGGGGACGCTCGTCTACGCGCTGGCCATCGGGCCGATCGTCCACCGGACGGTCCCCGCGTTCCGGCTCCGCACGGCGGCCGAGCGCGCCGGCGCCCCGGCTCCGACGACGGCCCACTGACCCGGCCGGCCCCCTCGAGCCCGCGGGCGGGGCCGGATACTGGCGCACCGCAGGCCCTTGCCGCAAGACCCCGGTGGAGCCCTAGGTTCTCCCGCGGCGGGGCGTCGACGACGCCGCCTCGTCCACCACCCTCTACCACCCAGGACTGCACGTGTGCGCCGCGGATCCCGCCGTCTGGTGGCTCACCGGGCCTCCGTGCGCGGGCAAGTCAGCCACTGCTCGGGAGCTGTTCGCCGGCGTCCTGGCCGGCCGGCCGCGCTCGTACGTCGACGTCGACCAGCTCGGCATGTGCTACCCCGAGCCGCGCGACGACGGCGCGCGCTCGGCCCTCAAGGCGCGGTCAGCGGCGGTGGTGGCGCGCCACCACCTGAGCCGCGGCGCGGAGGTCGTCGTGGTCTCGGGAGTGCTCGCCCCCGGAGGCGCTGACCTGGTGCGCGACGCGCTCGGCGAACTGCCCGTCGCCTTCGGCCGGGTGCGCGCCGACGAGGACCTGCTCCGCGACCGCCTCAGCGAGCGGTACGACGACGCCGCCGCGGCGCGAGCCCTCGATGACGCGCTGCGCTGGGACAGCAGCGACGTGCCCGCCGTCGACACCACTCACTGCTCGACCCGGGAGGCCGCGGAGCGTGCGGCGGCGCTCTTCGCCGAGGCCCGGCCGAGGGCGGGTCCCGGCGGCGCACCGCGCCTCGCCGGGGACGCGGCGGTGGGTGGGGGACGAGCGCTGCTCCTCTGCGGTCCGCCCGCCGCAGGGGCCTCGACCGCGGGGTTCGGGCTCGCGTCGTCGTCCTGGGCGCGGGGCGAGACCTGCACGTACCTCGACGGACACCAGCTGTCCTTCGCCGCCGACCTCCCGGGGCGCCACCCCCGGGCCGCGGCGGCGACCGCCTCGCTCGTGGGCGACCTCTGGGGCACCCACCGGGCTGCGGGCTCGGAGGCGCTGGTGGTGCGCGCCGACGTCCGCTCGTCCGCTGACGTCGACGCCTTCCGAGCGGCGCTCGCCGGTACCCCCGTGCTCGCGGTGCGCCTGGTGGCTGGCGCGGCGGCGCTGCGGGAGCGCACCGCCGCTCGTGCACGGGGTGAGGGCGCGAACCTCGCCGGCGATGCGCTGCGAGGGCTCTCCGAGGTGGAGCAGCAGGGGGCTGTGGCCGCCTCGCTCGCCCGCCAGCGCGCGATGGAGCAGGCGGGCGTGGGTGACGTCGTCATCGACACCACGGACCTGCAGCCGGCGGCGGTGGCCGAGCGCCTGGTCGCCCTGGACGCACAGCGGCGCGCCAGCACGAGCTCGGACAGCTAGCCGGGGCGTGGGGGCCGCTCAGCGCTCGACGGGTCTGACCGCGAGTCGCTCAGCCGCGTCGCCGCTGTCTCAGGACTCGTCTCCGACGTCGGGCCCGTCCACGAGGTGCTCTGGACGCGAGTCGTGCACGGTCCCGTCGGCGCGGTGTCTCAGGAGCGGTCGTTCCCGCACCTGGTGGCCGACCGCCCACGCCCTCTGGATCGATGACGCCGATCTTCGTAGAGCGTGCGTCGGGTGAGACAGACCACCGGGCGGGGTACCCGGGCACCGCAGGTCAGAGGCTCGGGATCGGTGACGCACTGTCATGGCGTGCCCGGGCAGCGGTCCTCGAATGCAACGCTCGCCGTGCCCTCAGCCGTAGACCTCGTCATAGGCCGTCATGAGGTGGCCGATCTGCCACGCCAGGAGTGCAGTGGCAAGCACGGACACACCCCACAACCCGATGACGCCCACCGCTGCCCACCCCGGCTGCCTGCGCACGATGATCGCCAGGATGCCGGCGATGCAGGCGGCGTTGACGGCGAGAAGCAGCAGGACAGCGAAGGATCCTCCGGCAGCCATGAGGCATGCTCTCGTGGCCGAGGGGCTCCGGAGCCTGTTGCGCGACAGCTCGATGTGGCGGGGTACTTCGAGGACCCGACACCGGTCGCGATGGATCCGGCGACGGCGACGACGCCGCAACCCGGTCGTCACCACAGCCCCAGCACAGCGCGGCGGCTTCCTGCGCAACGGCTTCGCTGCTTCCCTCAGCACATGCCCACACCTGGTCCCGCTGATACCGAGGAAAAGACCACATGACCAGGGCGTGGTGGACCGGCGCGGCCCTGCTCGCGCTAGGCCTGTCATGGCAGATCACCGACCAGGTGCTCCGGACCCTGTACCCCCTGAGCTGGGGCGGGCCCAACATCGGCGGGGGCCTGATCTACCTCGTCGCTCAGGTCATCGCCGTCGCTGGCCTCATCACCATGGTGGTCACCGCGGCGCGGCTCGGGGCACGCCGGGTCCGCTTCGGCACAGGGACCTTCCTGGTCCCGGTCTTGGTGACCGGGACCCTGTTCGTGGGCTTGCTGGCGGTGAACACGCTGCTTCCCGGTGACACCGGCCCCGACGGCGGGCCCGCGGGGATCAACGGCCAAGTCGGGCTCGCCGCCGATGCGACAGGCAGCCCCGTGCTGGTCTTGGAGGTGTGTCGCGGCGCGGTGGACACCATCGACGTGGCCGGTCCCAACATCGGAGGCGTGAACGCGCCCGTCGCGGTGCTGAAGGCCCCAGCACCGGTCACCACGCCGACGGAAGTGTCGCTGCTGGCACCGCCGCCTGGGTGGAGCGGGGCTCCGGCGTCGCTACCCCTTGACTCCACCGAGTTCGTGATTGCCTCTGCGTTCGGGAGCCAGAGCGAGCTGCGCCAGGTGGACTTCGGTGCCCCAGAGCTGGCCTCAGTGGCAGCCGCCGGGCCAGATGCGGTGCTGTACTCCGAGTACGACCCCGACGGTGACAGGGGCTCCAGACCGGTGCTCACCACCCGCGCGGGCTTCCACGAGCTGGCGTGCGCCGGTTTCCCGGATGTCGCCTCCACCCCGTGACTCGCTGACCGGACAACGGTCCGTCGGTGGGCGGCCTAAGCAGTCTTACGTCCGCCGGTTCCCCGGCGCCCCGCGCCGGGACCTGGCGTCAGTCAAGTCCACGGACGTGGTGTCCAGCGTTCACCCGTCGCCGCAGTTCCGGCAATCGCTGACGTGATCGGCCCGCAGTGCTTAGCGTTACGACAGCAGTGCGTCGATCATGGGGGAAAAGTGCGCCTTGCCGAGTTGAGTGTGAGCAATTACCGAGCTTTGCGGGACGTCACAGTCCCACTCTCGAGATTTGCTTGCTTCGTCGGTCGCAACAACAGCGGCAAGTCCTCCCTTCTGCAGGCAGTTCTACTGCTCCGGAGCGGCTCTTCGTTGGGGCCATCAAATTACCACGACCCCCTCAAGCCAATTCGCATTGCTCTAACTTTTGAGGGTATTGGCGAGCAGGATTTATTGCGTGTTAAGGAAGAGCAGCATCGAGAGCGGTTCCGCGCGATGCTAGTTAATGGCAGCATCACCTTGGTCCGCCTTTATGATACTTCCGGTAAGTCCACCCTGCTGTTTCGTAAACTGATTCCGCGCGATGAAAATCTCAACGAGTCGATCCTGATCGACGCCATGAAGGCTAATCCTGACCGGTCACGCCAGGCTGTCGTCGACCTCGTTCCGGCAATGGATGCATTGCTCTCGCCGAAGGTGACGCAGAAAGAAGTTAGAACTCAGCTGGAGGTGCTGTGTGCCCGCCTCGCCGAAGACGAGATGCGCCCTGAGGACGCGCCGCTTAGCACGGGACTGGACAAGTCCATCTTTCCTTTGCTGCCAGAGGTGGTGTACATCCCGGCCGTCAAGGATGTTGCGGACGAGATTAAGACGACCGGCTCGGCTGCATTCGGCAAGTTGCTGGCGATCCTATTCGACGAGATCCAGGGTGAGTTTGATGCCATCGACGAGCAGTTCAAGGACCTTCAGCGGCGACTCAGTCGTGTGCTGGTCGACGGACAGGAGGTAGATGAGAGGCTGCCTGAGGTGCAGCGGGTCGAGCAAACCCTTGAGAAGTACGTGCGCCAAAACTTCCCTGACGTCAGTCTGCGACTCTCAGTTTCAGCGCCAGATTTGAAGCAGGTTCTCCATGGTGCCGAGTTGACCGCGGATGACGGGACCTCGGGACCGATTGCAGCCAAGGGGGATGGCTTAAAGCGGGCCGTTGCATTCGCCGTCCTGCAGGCGTGGGCGGAGCTAAAGGCGACGGGCTTAGGTCCGCGCGAGGCCAGCTCTGAGCCAGGCCACTCATCCCCGCGTCAGCCGTACATCCTGCTCTTCGAAGAGCCAGAATTGTTCCTGCATCCCGCAGCGCAGCAGCAGTTGTTCAAGGCCCTTAGTAGCTTCGCGACAGAGCATGAAGTACTTGTGACCACACACTCACCCGCCTTTGTCGATGCCAGCGAAACCACGCACTTCGTCAAGGTGGCCAAGGTGCTGGTTGACGAACAGAAACCCCCGGCCACGACGTGTCATCCCGTAGACCTCTCCGACCTTGGCAAGAAGGATCAGCTGCAGCTCATAGGGTACGAAAACAACAACGCTGCTCTCTTCGCCGACGTCGTCGTCCTGGTTGAGGGTGACAGTGACTTCATTGTCCTGCCTGAGATCGCCAGAAGTATGCATTCCGACTGGGACAGTCACCGTCACTCAGTGGTCTTTGTGAGGGTCAGTGGAAAGGGAAGCTTTGCTCGATATAGAAACTTCTTCGGGGAGTTCGGAGTCGACGTCCACATTGCGTGTGACCTCGATGCACTGACTGAGGGTTTTGACAAACTGGGGCCGGATGACGATTCCCTCCGAGCCCGGGATGCGCTCATGGCGCACCTGCAACGACTTTCCCAGACCTCTGCCGACGACGCGACCAGCTCCTCACTCAAGTCGCTACGAGGGCGAGGGGATGTGCAAGGTCTTTGGCGGACAGCAGTTGAGTGTCACGAGGCCTGGCGTGTTGATCCGAAACAGTTCGAGCGGCTCAATGCCGCCGTCGAGGCCTTCTTTCAGCGGGCCATGGCTTCTGAGCAATACCGGCTCTTACTCCAGTCCGACGATGCGGAACTCCACCGCCTCAAGGGGTTGTACTCGAGAGTCTTCGTCGGCAGCACGTTCATGTCCTGTCTCGTGGTTGTCTAGAAGACTACTATCCCGGCCACATCGGCGGAAACGACAAGATCGAGAAGGCTCTCGCTTACACAAGGTGGGCGGCCACAAACGCGGACGACTCGGCCGTACCCCATCGAAATGGATGCCTCCCGGCTCGAGAAGAGATGGCACTCATCTTCGCGACGATGCGACCAGCTGCGATCCCGCGACCGGGGGAAAATGACACATCCGTGGATGTGGTCGACCTAAGAGTGCAAACGTCTGTGCCAGGAGTCATTCCGCTGGCTCCCAGGGTGTAGCCGTCCGCCTTGTCCTAGGGTCGAATTCTATCGCGTCATCTCCAGCGAAATGCCAACCCGGTCGGGGATTCGTTTTGAGACGGATCGCGGCGCGCGTCGCTGAGGAGCGACAGGGCACCTGAAGTGCCCGGTCATCGGTCATCAGTGAAACACCGACCGTCACACGATCCACTGGCGACTTGTCCTGCCGGCGACCCGGTCATGGACGACCTGGTCGACGCCGCGGTTTGGACGAGGCCAGCACCGGCGCGAACACGTCCTTGGGAACGGGCTCATCTGTATAAAGTCCATCTGCAACGCGCCAGACCTACACCGCGTCCTTGATCCATGATGTCCACGCAGGAGGGCGGGCGATGACACCACCCGGACGGCGCGTCCTCGCAGCAGCATCGGCTGCGCTCGGTGCCCTTGTTCTGAGCGGCTGTGCGGCAATGCCCCAGGCGGCCACTGACGATGTCCGCACGCTTGCCAAGATTGACGGGTGGCGCGCTGATCTGATCACCCCGCCACAGGTGTTCTCCGCTCTGGAGGTCGCCTACGACCTTGAGGCAGCCCAGCGGATGTGGCAGGAGAACGTTCCACCCGGGCTCTCTGCGCGAGAAGGTGACCCGACGCGCTTCGGCGTCTATGGAGATCTGGCCGATGTCGACTTCGGCGTGCAGGCGGTGGCGCTGTGGTCCGGGGGTCAGTCCGGCAGCTGCTCGGGGTGGCTCTCACAGGTGCGCCTCGCCGAGGCAAGCCATGTCGTCGTCACCGAGGACTTCGACAGCGGCATCGGTAATGCGTGCAGTACGGACCGCAACGTGTACCGCACCGTGGTCGTGGTCGAGCGCGACCAGCTGCCCAGCGAGTCGTCGCTGGAATCTGCACATGCGACCGACGATGACCCGGAGTACCCCGCTGAGGTGTTCCTGGCCGCCTACCCGGCCTCGTAGGAGGCGCCTTCCGACGACGCCAGCGGGAGTCAGGTAGTCGGATGGCGATGGTCGAGGAGACAGACACGGCGGGCGTCAGACCGGTGCAGACATCGGTGGCTGTGACGTCTGGCCCGCGACCACCCCGGGTCACACGGTGACCACCAGCTTGCGCGCCGAGACCCCAGCGCGCAGACGGTCCAGCGCTCCGGGCACGGCGCCGAGCCCGTCACCGACGACCTCGGCGGCCGGCGCGGCCAGGTGGCGGCCGTCGCGGAGCGCGTCGGGCAGGTACCCCTCGAAGACGGCCGGACCGATGGGGTTCTGCGCGGGCGTCCCGCCCCAGATCGCCGACACGCGCACCCCGAAGGGACGCGCGAGCAGTCCACGAGCAGCGGTGACGGGAGTCGGGTAGGCCGACGCGACACGACCGCTGCCGCTGACCCGCCGGGCGATGGCTACGGCGCGGGACAGCGAACCCGCCCCGATCGCCACCGTCCCGGCCAGGACGTGGCCCTGGAGGGAACCCACCAGGGCTCGTACGACGTCCGGGTCGCGGTAGTCCACGACGTCCGCCGCCCGAGCGAACGCACCAGGTCGTGGTTGTGCGGCGACGCCGTCGCCACCACTCGGTAGCCGGCCCCCCGAGCGAGCTGGACCGCGTTGCTGCCGACGCTGGTGGAGGCGCCCCACACCAGCACGGTCTCCCCGCGCTCACCCGCGCCCGCGGCGGGCAGGGCCAGGCCGAGCTGGTCGGACTGGAACAAGCCGGCGGCGGCGGTGCTCACGGCGAGCGGCAGCACCACCGCGTCGGTGAACGCCGTCTGCGACGGGAGCACGGTCGCGAGGTCGGCGGCGAGCACCACGAACCGTTGGAACGCGCCGTGGGCGGGGCTGTTGCGGAACCGCTCCTGACCGGTGGCGAACCCGGCGACGCGGTCCCCGACGGCCAGGGAGGTGACACCGGCGCCGACCTGCACCACCTCACCGGCGACGTCGGTGCCGAGGACGGCGGGGTGGTGCAGCCACGGGTAGACGAACCGGTGGCGGGCGAACCCCGACACGGCGTCGACCGGGTTCACCGCGACCGCCCGGGCCCGGACGACGACCTCACCGGGACCGGGTCGGGGCACCGGGGCGGGGCCCACCCGCAGGGCTGCACGCGGTGAGGCGAGCCACAGGGCCTCGTTCGTCTCGGTCACCGGGCACCCGCCGGCTCGGGCACGACCACGGTTCCGGTGCCGCTTGCGACCACGTCGAGCACGGTGCTGCCTCTCGTCGATGACACGTCGTGCCATCATCGCACGTGACGGCACGACGTGTCGTCACGTAGCCTGAGCCGGTGGGCAGGTGGACTCCAGGCGCCCGAGGGCGCCTGGAACAGGCGGCGCTGGAGCTGTTCGTCGAGCAGGGGTTCGCAGCGACGACCGTCCCGCAGATCACCGAGCGCGCCGGGCTGACGACGCGGACGTTCTTCCGTCACTTCGCGGACAAGCGCGAGGTGTTCTTCGACGGTGATGCGATCCCGCAGGCGGCGCGCCGCCTGCTCGAGCAGGCCCCGGCCGACGTCGACCCGCTGACGCTGCTGCGCCACGGTCTGCGCCGGGTCGGGGTGGAGCGGTTCGACGGTCGCCGCGAGGAGGTCCGCCGGCGGCGGGAGGTCATCCTCGCTGAACCGGCGCTGCGCGAACGCGACGCGCAGAAGCGCGATGACCTCGTCGGCGTCCTGCGTCCGGGTCTGCTTGCTCGTGGTGTTGATCCGTTGGGAGCTGCCCTGCTGGCCGAGGCCGCCGTCGCGGTCTTGCACGTGGCGCTGGAGTCGTGGCTCGCGGAGACGGCGGAGCGGTCGTTCGGGGATGTCACTGATGCGTGTTTCGACAGGTTGTTCGTGCCGGCTGCTCCTGTGTGAACGCACCCCGGGTCGGCTCGTGTCCGGCGGGGACCGACGCTCGCCGGTGCTGCCTGGGTGAGGATCCCCGAGTGCCGCGGGGATCGGAGTCACCGACGGAGCCGCCACGAGGCTCCACCTGCTCGGCCGTCGGTCGTCGAGCAAGACGTCCGGCAGCGCTCGGCACCCGGTGGCTCGCCTGATCAGCTCATCGCTCGTCCTGTGCCGACTGGTGCTGGGCCGCGGCGTACACGTCGTCGGGGACCGGCTCGAGCCAGGTGACCGGACTCCACGTGCCGTCCTCACCGTCGACGGGGGCCGCCTCCTGGATGGCCAGGTGAGCGGTGGAGGCGTCGGCGGTGGCGCCGTGCCAGTGCTCCTCCCCGGGTGCGCACACGACGGTGTCACCTGCGCGGGCGCGCACCACCGAGCCGTCGCGGGTGCCCACCAGGGCTGTGCCGTCGGTGACGTGCAGCACCTGCCCGAGCGGGTGGACGTGCCAGGACGTCCGCGCGCCGGGGGTGAAGCGCACGTGCGCGACCCCGAGGCGGGAGGGCTGCACACCGGTGGCCAGCGGGGTCATGAGCACCTCGCCGGTGAACGTCTCGGTGGGGCGCTGGGTGGGGGCGGGGGTGTTGAGCTGCAACGCGGGTCCCTTCCGGGTCGAGGTGACCGGTCCTGCGGGTGCAGGACCGGTCGCGGTTCCGGTGTCTCCGGGGCCGGCGGGGGTGGGCCTCAGACGGTGAGCAGGACCTTGGTGGCCCTGCGCTGGTCCATGGCCTGGTAGCCCTCGGCGGCTCCGTCCAGCGGGAGGGTGAGGTCGAAGACCTTGCCCGGGTCGATCTTCCGGTCCCAGATCAGCTGGACCAGCTCCGGCAGGAACCGGCGCACCGGGGCCGGACCGCCGTGCAGGTGCACGTGGGTCATGAAGATGTCCTCACCGGTGATGGCGACGTCGTGCAGGACGCCGACGAAGCCGACGTGGCCTCCGGCGCGGGTGGCGCCGATGGCCTGGTGCATCGACTCGTGGGTGCCCACGGCCTCGACGGCGGAGTGCGCGCCCAGGCCGTCGGTGAGCTCCTTGACCTTGGTGATGAAGGCCTCACCGCGCTCGGACAGCACGTCCGTGGCGCCGAGCTCCCGTGCCAGGGCCTGCCGGTCGGCGTGCCGGCTGGAGATGATGACCCGCTCGGCGCCGAGCTGCTTGGCCGCGAGCACCGCGCACAGGCCGACAGCGCCGTCACCGATGACGGCGACGGTCTTGCCGGGCCCCGCCTCGGCGGCGACGGCGCCGAACCAGCCTGTGCCGAGCACGTCAGAGGCGGCGAGGAGCGAGGGGATCAGCTCGGGGTCGGGCTGGCCGGGGGTGGCCACGAGGGTGCCGTCGGCCAGGGGGACGCGCATGCGCTGGGCCTGGGCGCCGCCACTGGTGCCGAGGACCTCGCGGTGGATGCAGCTGGTCTGGTACCCGGCGCGGCAGATCTCGCAGGTGTTGTCCGAGGCGAAGAAGGAGCCGATGACGAAGTCGCCGACCTCGATGTCGTGGACGTCTGCGCCGACCTCCTCCACGGTGCCGCAGTACTCGTGGCCCATGCGGAGGGGCTCACTGACCTCATCGGTGCCGCGGTAGGGCCACAGGTCCGACCCGCAGATGCAGGTGGCGGCCAGGCGGATGATCGCGTCGGTGGGCTTCTGGACCACCGGGTCGGCGACGTCCTCGACGCGGACGTCGCGGGGGGCGTGCATGACGACAGCGCGCACAGCAGATCTCCTCGGGGGTGTGGGGTGGTGCACTGCCAGGGTTGCCCAGGTAGACGCCGGTGAACCGCCATCACCGGTGCCCTGATGAGGGGTGTACTGCTGGTGCACCCCTGCTCAGAGACTCCCTGCCGCTCTCACCGGCGCCTAGCGTTCGAGGCATGGACAACAGCGCCGAGGTCCGTGAGTTCCTCACCACGCGCCGCGCCAAGGTCAGCCCCACCGACGCAGGCCTGCCGACCGTCGGTCAGCGTCGCGTGGCCGGGCTGCGCCGCGCTGAGGTCGCCTCCCTGGCCGGGATCAGCGTGGAGTACTACGCCAAGCTCGAGCGCGGCACCATCGCCGGAGTCTCGGCCTCGGTGCTGGAGGGACTGGCGCGGGCGCTGCAGATGGACGACGCCGAGCGCACCCACCTGTTCGACCTCGCGCAGGCCGCTGACGGCACTGCGGCCCTGGCCCGCCCGCGCCGCCGCTCCACCGGGCGGTGGGCACCGCGCCCGAGCCTGCAGTGGGCGCTGGACGCCATCACCGTCAGCCCCGCCATCGTGCGCAACGGGCGGATGGACCTGCTGGCCACCAACACCCTCGGCTGGGCGATGCACTCCTCGCTGTACGAGTCCGTCGCGACGGGTGCCTCCGGCGCGCTCCCGAACTTCGCCCGGTACACGTTCCTCGAGCAGGACGCGCGGCGGTTCTACCCCGACTGGGACACCGCTGCGGCCACCGCAGTGGCGATCCTGCGCACCGAGGCCGGGCGCGCCCCGCACGACAAGGACCTGCACGACCTGGTGGGTGAGCTGTCCACCCGCAGTGAGGTGTTCCGCCGCCTGTGGGGCGCCCACGACGTGCGCCTGCACGGCGCCGGCAGCAAGGCCTTCCACCACGCCGCCGTCGGACGCCTGGACCTGGCGTACGAGTCGATGGACATGGTCTCCGAGCCCGGCCTGACCCTGACCATCTACGCAGCAGAGCCGGCCAGCCCCACCGCAGAGGCGCTGCGCCTGCTGGCCTCCTGGGCCGCCACCGGACTGCCCGCCCGCTCCGCTGCCGACGAGGAAGCGTCCCGGTGACGATCGCTCACGGGCGGCGGTGGCAGTACCCCCTTACAGCGATCCCCTCCCGCTGCGCCGCGCCCTGATGGGCGAGCCCATCCACCCGTACCTCTCGTGAGGACCCATGAGCACTCCTGAGCGCGCCGCCACTTCCGCGGCAGACCGGAGACCTTCCACTGTCACGACACGACCTGCCCGACTTCCCTTGGTGGTCTACGTCCTGGCCCTCGGCACCTTCTTGATGCTCACCACCGAGTTCGTCGTGGCCGGCATCTTGCCCGAGGTCGCCACCGACCTGGGCATCAGCCTGGGCCGGGCCGGGCTGCTCATCACCGTGTTCGCCGCCGGGATGATCGTCGGGGCACCGCTGATGGCGATGGCAACCCTGCGCCTGGCCAAGCGCCCCACCCTCATCCTCGCCCTGGTGGTCTTCGTGGTCGGCCACGTCGTGGTCGCCCTGAGCGACCACTTCGCGACCTTGCTGGCGGCACGCTTCGTCACCGCGATGGCCACGGGAGCGTTCTGGGCCGTCGCCGCTGTCGTCGCCTCCCGCGGCGCCGGCCCCGGTCAGGGTGCCAAGGCGCTCGGCGTCGTCACCGCAGGTGGAGCGCTGGCGACCGTTCTGGGCATCCCAGCCGGTGCGCTGGTCGCCCAGCTGGTGGGGTGGCGGGGCACGTTCTGGGCCCTGGCGCTGGCCGCGGCGATCGCTGTGGTCTGCGTGGCCAAGCTGGTGCCCCGCGACGCTGTCCAGGAGCACGCGCCCTCGGTGCGTTCGGAGTTGTCCGCGCTGCGCTCTGGGCGGTTGTGGCTGGCCCTGGCGGCGTGCGCGGCAACCACCGGCGGAGTGCTGGCGGCCTACTCCTACATCTCCCCGATACTCACCGACCGCGACGGCTTGTCCGCCGGGCTCGTCCCGTTGGTGCTGACCGTCTTCGGTATCGGCTCCTTCATCGGCACCTTGGTGGCCGGGCGCCTCGGGGACGCCTACCCCCACCGCGTGACGGTGGTGACCCCGGCAGTGACCATCGTCCTGCTCGCGGTGCTGACGGCGGTGCAGGGATCGACCTGGACCACTGTGGCGCTGGTGGCTCTGCTGGGCCTGTTCGGACTGTCCGCCAACGGCGTACTGATCCACTTGGCGGTCACTCACGCCGGTCGCGCGGCGACCTTGGGCTCGGCGCTGAGCGTCTCGGCGTTCAACACCGGGACCGCGGTCGGCACCGCCGCGGCCGGTGCGGCGCTGGGGACCTCCCTGGGCCTGACCGGCCCGCCTGCGGTGGGTGTGGTCATCATCACGCTGACTCTGGTGCCTGTGGTCGCCCTGGCCGTCTTCAGCACGCGCCGCGCGAGTGGGGTCTCACACACCCCCGCCGAGCGCTCCAACTCCTCGCTCCAGGACGTGGGCGACGCCAGCAGTGCCGAACAGCACGCCCGCGCCTGACCACTGTCCGGTCAGCGGCACGCTGACGATCGGTCGCCGCGCTCCGCGGCGGCACGCACCCGCTCAACGATCGTCTGAGGGCAACTGTTGTTGAACGCTCCTTCCTCGATCAGGCCGTCGCTGCCACGATCACTCGCATGACGGTCACCGACGCCGCACGCACTGCCGGCACGGGCCAGCCCGGTTGGCTGCTGGACGAGGTGGCCAGCGCGGGGAGGGAGAACCTCGACGCCGAGCACGTCGCCCGCTACGACGGCAAGGAAGACGCCGACGCCGCCGCTGAGGTCGCCCTGCTGCAGCACCTCGGCCTGGGCGCTGGATCGGTGGTCGTGGAGATCGGGACCGGCACCGGCCAGTTCGCCCTGGCCGCCGCGCCGGTGTGCGCGCGGGTCGTCGCCGTCGACGTCTCCCCGGTCATGCTCGATCTGCTGCGCTCCAAGACGGCTGCCGCGGGGGCACACAGCGTCGAGGTGGTCCAGGCCGGGTTCTTGACCTACGAGCACCACGGCGAGCCCGCCGACGTCGTCTACACCCGTTACGCGCTGCACCACCTGCCCGACGCCTGGAAGGCCATCGCGCTGGTCCGGATGCGGCAGATGCTGCGCTCCGGTGGGCTGCTGCGGCTGTGGGACGTCGTCTACGACTTCCCCGCCGACCAGGCCACCGAGCGGTTGGAGGCCTGGTGCGCCACGGGTGGTGATGTGGTCGAGGGTGAGTGGAGCCGCGCGGAGCACGAGGAGCACGTGCGCGATGAGCACTCGACCTTCACCTGGCTGCTGGAGCCGATGATCACCCGCGCCGGCTTCGCGATCGAGGTGGCCGAGCACAGCGAGGACGGCATCTTCGCCAAGTACCTGCTGCGCGCCGTCTGACGCGCAGCAGTCAGCGGACCGGTGCCGCTCGCCCGGGAGCAGTGCCCGGTCGGGGATCCGTGGGTGCCAACGGTGTGCTCAGGCCATCGCTGACCGACGCTGCGTCCGGCCGAGGCTTCCACCTGGCGCCGACAGCGGCGCCAGCAGCCGACGGCCCCCGAGAGCACAGCTCGGTGCAGCCAGCGGTCTCGGCACGGCACGGGCCGCACCTCCCCGCGACGTCCCTACCCGCGGTCGGGGCTGGGGAGGGTGAGCACCTCGGCCCCGTGCTCGGTGATGACGATGGTGTGCTCGCTGTGAGCCGTCAGGCACCCCGTCGCACTGCGCAGGGTCCAGCCGTCCGGATCGGTGACGAGCTCGTCGGTGTCCGCCATCACCCACGGCTCCACCGCCAGGAGCACACCGGGACGCAGCCTGTACCCGCGCCCAGGGCGACCGGTGTTGGCGATGTGGGGGTCCTGGTGCATCGTCGAGCCGATGCCGTGACCGCCGAAGTCGTTGTTCACGGTGTATCCGGCTCCGGTGAGCACGGTGCCGATGGCGTGGGAGATGTCACCGGTGCGGCCACCAGGGCGAGCTGCGGCGATCGCTGCGTCGAGCGCGCGCTCGGTGGCCGCGATCAGGGCCACGGCCTGAGGGGGTCGGGCGGCACCGACCAGGAAGCTCACCGCTGAGTCTGCGGCGACGCCGTCCTTGACCACGGCCAGGTCCAGGGTGAGCAGGTCCCCCTCGGCCAGCTGGTGGTCGTGGGGCCGGCCGTGCAGGACGGCGTCGTTGACGGCGGTGCAGATGTAGTGGCCGAAGGGACCGCGCCCGAAGGAGGGTGCGTAGTCCACGTAGCACGACGTCGCGCCGGCAGCCAGGACCATCTCCTCGGCCCACTGGTCGATCTGCAGCAGGTTGGTGCCCACGCTCGCGCGGGTGCGCAGGGCCTGGAGGATGTCGGCGACCAGGGCGCCGGCGACACGGGCGCGGCGCACCTGCCCGGCGTCCAGGACCTCGATCATGACGTGCTCCGCGAACCCATGCCAATAACAATACTGTATTAGAATCCGACCATGATGGCTCGCCCGGCGCTGACGCCTGCCGACCTGGAGCGCGGACGCCGCCTGGGTGCCGCGCTGCGCCAGGCTCGCGGGACGCGCTCGGTCCTGGAGGTGGCGACCGCTTCGAGGCTCTCGCCGGAGACGGTCCGCAAGGTCGAGGGTGGACAGGTGGCCACGCCCGCCTTCTCCACCGTCGCCGCCCTGGCGGGTGTGCTGGGTGTCTCGCTGGACGTGCTGTGGGAGCAGGTGGGCGGGCCGACCACGGTCCGACACTGACCCGGGCGAGCGCCTGGAGCACCCGGTCCGACCTGGTCGACCGCGGTCGATCCAGCGCTCACGGTGAGGCGCTCCCATCGGGATGGTCCGGCGCAGCGGCCCGGCTCGCCTCCCGGTAGCGGTCGGCGGGCACCGCGAAGGCGGCGAGGGGCTCGGGCGGTCGACGACCTCCACGGCCACCTCGAACCTCCCGACCACGGGCAGCTCCAGGACCACGGCACCGCGGCAAGACCACGCACTGACGTCCAGAGGTGTCAGTCGCGCTCTGGACGCACGGCGGACGGCGGCAGGTGCCGCGCCAGCGCGAGCACGCCCGCCGCACCCGCCGTCGCCATGACCGCAGCCACCGCCCAGGGCAGCCACAGCGACACCGCCGAGACCGACACCAGCAGCGGGGCGCCCAGAGCGGCCGCGGTGAAGGCGTACTGGAACGCCGCGAGGTGGCGCCCGCGGGTGGCCGGTGGAGCGGCCGCCTCCGCGAGGGCGTTGACGCGGGTGCCGAACAGCAGGCTCCCCGCGGCCAGCACCAGGGAGGAGGCGAGCACCCAGGCCCCCACCCACCCCGCCGGCAGCAGCACCGCCACCGCCAGCGACAGCGCCCAGACGGCGAGGCACGCGCCCCCGGCGGCCATCGCGGTGGTGCGCCGCCAGTGCGCCGTCCACCGGACCACCCGGCGGTTGAGCACGGCGATGAGCGCGGTGAGGACGGCGATGCTCGCCCCGGCCGCCCACGCCGCGGCGGGCGCGACCTCCCGCAGGTACAGCGCGCCGCCGACGAGCAGCAGGTCGGTCGGCAGCGCGAGGAGCACGGTGACGGCGATGAGCGCGAGGTAGGGCCGGTTCTGCCGCACCGGTCGCCCGGCTCGCGGCGGCTCCGCAGCGACGCCCGGAGCGGCGGAGTCGGCGTGCCGCCGCGGGTGCACCAGTGCGAGGAGCAGCGCGCCCGCCACCACGAAGCTCACCCCGTTGACGACGACGGCGCCCCGCAGCACCCCCGGCTCCGCGGCGGAGACCAGCGCGGCCGCCACCAGGGCCCCCACGCCGAAGGCCGCCGACCGGACCACCTCGACGGTCGCGAAGGCGTGGTCCTTCGGGCCCTCGGGGGCGACGTCGGCGATGAGGGCGAACACCGACGCGTAGAAGGTCTGGCCGCCGGCGGCCACGAGGGCGGCCGCGAGGAGCACCGTCGCCGGCCCGGTGGCCAGCAGGTACGCCGCCATGCCGAGGGCCTGCAGCACCGCCGAGGCGACGACCACCCGCTTCGGCCCGTGCCGGTCGACCACGGCCCCGGCCAGCGGCGGCGCCGCCAGACCGACCAGCGTGCCGGCGGTGACCAGGGCCCCCGCCAGCGCGAGCGGCACCCCGACGACCGCCGTCGTGTAGACGAGCGCGAGCGGCAGGAACAGCCCCGATCCCAGGTTGTCGACGCCCAGCGCCACCAGCAGCCCGCGCTGGCTCCGCCGGTCGGAGTGATCACCCACGAAGTCGACGCTAGGCCGCGGGGTCACCCGCCGGTGGCAGGATGGCCCACGTCGAGGCGCCTGCCCGGCCGCACCGAGACGCCCGTCCGCCGAGCCCCGCTCGCCGGTCCGGCCGCGAGAGGGACCCTCGTGCACACGAGGACGTCGGGCGCGCCGCAGCGCCCCGAGACCGACGGCGGGAGCTACCGCCAGCTGCTGGCCCTGCCAGGAGCGCTGGGCTTCTTCACCGCTGCCAGCGCCGGACGCGTCGGCGTCGCCGCCACCGGGCTCGGCCTGGTCTGGCTCGTGCACGGCGCGAGCGGCTCGTTCGCGGCGGCCGGAGCGGCTGTGGGGGCGTTCGCCGTGGCGGAGGCGGTCGCCAGCCCCCAGGTGGCCCGGGCGGTCGACCGCTGGGGGCAGACCCTCGTGCTCCCGGCGGTGCTCGCCGCGCACGCGGCCGCCGTCGTCGTGCTCGTGGGGGCGGTCGCTCGCGGAGCGCCGGTCGCGGCGGTGGTCGCGGCAGCCGCGGCCGCGGGCGCGAGCGTGCCGCAGCTGGGGGCGCTGTCGTCGGTGCGCTGGGCCGCGCTCCTCGACGGGCATCCCGGTGCCCTGCCCCGCGCCTTCGCGCTGGAGTCGCTGGCCAACGCCGTCGCCTTCCTCCTCGGCCCGGTGCTCGTCAGCGCCCTCGCCGCCGGTGCCCCGCCGTGGGCGGGGAGCGCGGGTGCCGCGGCGCTCGTGGTCGGTGGCGGCCTCGCGCTCGCGCTCCAGCGCCGCACCGCTCCTCACCCCGCAGGACGACGGCGGGAGCGCGGCTCCCAGCCTGCGGACGTCGCACCGCGGCGCGCGCTGCGACGACGGCTGCCGGTCGTCCTCGTGCTGTGCAGCGGACTGCTCGGCGTGCACTTCGGCGGGCTGCAGATCACCACGGCGGCGTGGGGCGACCTGCTCGGCGGCCCGGGGGCCGTGGCGCCGCTGGTCGCGGTGTCCAGCGGTGCGGGGCTGCTCGGCGCCTGGCTCTGCGGGCTGCGGACCTGGCGCACCCCGCCGCTCGTCCAGGTGGCGCTGGCGGCGGGCGGCATCGCCACCGGGTGCGGGCTCACCGCGCTGGCCGGCCTCGGCGCCGGCCTCGTCGCCGGTGCGGGCGCCGCGGTGGTGGTCGGGGTGTCGGTCGGGGGGCTGGCCGTCGGGCTGGCGCTGGCGGGGCTGGTGGTCCCGGTGGTGGTCGTGCAGGTGGCCGTGGTGCTCGAGCGGGAGGTGCCGCGCGCCGTCCTCACCGAGGCTCTGGCGTGGACCGGCTCGGCGAGCGCTGCGGGCAGCGCCGTCGGGGCTGCCCTGGTGGGTGGGCTCGTGGACGGCGCCGGTCCGTGGGTGGGGTCTGCGGCGCTCGTCGTCGTCGCGCTGCTCCTCGCCGCGGGGGCGGGCCTCGGCACGAGGTGGCGTGGATCTGCATGATCGTCGCCGGGGGGCGGAGGAGGGGGGAGGGGTGTCGGAGGGGGCGGCGAGACTGGGGGCGTGACGGGTCCGCAGCAGGTGCTGCTGCAGCGCCGGGGTGGGGGCGTCGTGGTCCGAGCGGACGGTCGCGACGTCCAGGTCCCCGAGGAGGAGCTCGCCGACCTCGTCCGCCGGCTCGAGGCGGAGGGCGCCGGCCCGCGGTGGGTGTGGGACGACACCACCCGCTGGTACCCCGCGCTCCTCGCTGCCGGCGTGCGCGTGCGGCGCTGCACGGACCTGCGCCTGGTGCACCGCGTGCTGCGGCGCTCGACGGCCGTCGACCGAGAGCTGCTCGCCGGTCCGGACACCGCCGCCTGGGACGAGCTGGCGCCCGTGAGCGCGAGCTCCGGCGCTCCGGGCGGCGCTGCGCCGGAGGGGCTGTTCGAGATGGCCGCTCCGGCGGGTTCCCTCGACGCCGCCGCCGAGCTCGCCCGGCAGGAGGCCGCGGTGGCGGCGTCGCCGCTGCGCGGCCGGTTGCAGCTGCTGGCCGCGGCGGAGAGCGCCGCCGGGCTGGTGGCCGCGGAGATGACGCACGCCGGGCTGCCGTGGCGCGCCGACGTCCACGACCGGCTGCTCGTCGACGAGCTCGGACCGCAGCCGCCGGCGGGGGAGCAGCCGCGGGTGCTGGTGCACCTGCTCGACCAGGCGCGCTCGGCGCTCGACGCCCCCACCCTGAACCCCGACAGCCCCGCCGACCTGCTGCGCGCCCTGCGCCGCGTCCGTCTGGAGCCGCCCGACACCCGCTCGGGCACGCTGCAGCAGCTCGACCACCCCGCCGTCGTCCCGCTGCTGGAGCACCGGCGGCTGAGCAGGCTGCACGCCGCCAACGGCTGGCGCTGGCTGCGCGAGTGGGTCCGCGACGGCCGCTACCGCCCCGACCACCTGCCCGGCGGCGTGGTCAGCGGCCGGTGGGCGGCGCAGGGCGGGGGAGCGCTGTCGGTGCCCGCCGTGCTGCGTCCCGCGGTGGTCGCCGACGACGGGTGGCGCCTGGTCGTCGCCGACGTCGCCCAGCTCGAGCCGCGCGTGCTCGCCGCGGTCAGCGCCGACGCCGACCTGGCCCGCGCGGCGGCCGGCGGTGACCTCTACCAGGGCGTCGTCGACAGCGGCGCCGTCGCCACCCGCGCCGACGCCAAGCTGGCGGTGCTCGGCGCGATGTACGGGGCCACCGCCGGCAGCGGCGGGCGCATGGTCGATCACCTGGCGCGCCGGTACCCCCGCGCGGTGGAGCACCTCGAGCTCGCGGCGGCCGCGGGGGAGCGGGGCGAGGCCGTGAGCACCTGGCTGGGGCGCGGGTCGCCGGTGCCGACGGGCTCGTGGACCCAGCAGGCCCCCGACCAGCCCGCCAGCGACGCCGACCTGCGCGAGCGCCGCTCCTGGGGCCGCTTCACCCGCAACTTCGTGGTGCAGGGGTCCGCGGCGGAGTGGGCCTCCAGCTGGGTCGCGCTGCTGCGCGAGGAGCTGTGGCGCCTCGGGAGCGGCCGGGTCGCCGAGCGCCCGCACCTGGTGCTCTTCCTCCACGACGAGGTGCTCGTGCACACCCCCGCAGCGCTGGCCGACGACGTCGCGCTCGCGGTCCGCGGCGCCGCAGAGCGCGCCGGGCGGCTGCTCTACGGCGACTTCCCGATCACCTTCCCCCTCGACGTGCACGTGGGCCGCGCCTGGAGCGACGCCGGCGGGCACTGACGCCTGACCCCACCGGCGGGTCTCGACCTGCCGGAACCCGGCCACCACGTGTCGGAGCCCCGGCACCAGCTGTCGGAACCCGGCTCGGGTTCCGACACGTCGCGGCAGGGACCCGACACCTCCGGGCGGAGGATGCGGGCCTTCGACGTGCACGTCGGCCTCGTCTGGCCCGGCGCCGGCTGACCCGCGGCGGCGCGAGGTGCGGCCGCGCAGCTCACGCCCCTTCGCCGCAGCTGCCGCCTCATCGGGAGTGCCGAAGGGGCGGCAGCTGCGACGAAGGGGCGGCAACTGCGCCGTCTGCGTCTGCCCAGTGCCCAGATGGCCCCGTGGGCGCTCGGATGGCCCCATCACGAGTGCCGATGGGGCCATCCGAGCACCTACGGCGCTACCTCGGCCGCTCAGGAGCCCCCCTGGACGGGCTGCCGAGGTCCGGCCCGGGGATGACGCGCCGCGGTGATCAGCGCCGGGACGATGCGGGGGTGAGCGACCCCCAGACCCCCGTCACCCAGACCCCCACCACCCAGACCCCCGCCGCCGCTGACGAGCGCGTCGCCTTCGCCCGGGCCTTCACGGGCCTGGTCGACTGGGCGCGCGACACCGCGGCCGAGCAGGTCCCTCCGCTGGTCACCCGCCTGCGCGACCACCTCGGCCAGGGGGCCCGTGACGCCGCCGTCGTCAGCCGCGAGTTCGCGGTGTTCGACAGGGTCAACCTGCAGCTGGCGCTGGACGCGTGGACCTCCGAGCCCGGCAGGACCGTCGAGGTGGTCGGCTACACGATCCCGCCGCACTTCGGCACCGTCGACGTGGCCCAGATGCTCCAGGGGTCGCACCTCCCGCCGCTGCGCATGACCGCGCCGCCCGTCGACGACCTGCCCTCCGGCCCGACCAGCACCACGGCCGTCTGGCGCGCGGTGCTGCTCCTCGTCACCGACGCCCGCGGCCGCCACGCCCTGCACGTCCGTGGCCCGGCCGACCAGCACGGGCACAGCGGGTTCACCGTCGAGGTGGCCGGGCTGGAGACCGCGCAGGCCCAGGAGCTGCTCGGCGAGCTCGAGGCGCTGCGCTCGGCCGAGAACGTCTACCGCGGCCAGGTGCTGGAGATCAGCACCAACGAGCACGGCGGCGTCGCCCTGCGCTTCCCCGACCTGCCCCGCACCGACCGCGACGACGTCGTCCTCCCCGAGGCCGTGCTCGCCCGCGTGGAGCGGCACACCCTCGCCGTCGCCGCCCGCCGCGAGGTCCTGCGCGCCAGCGGTCAGCACCTCAAGCGCGGCCTGCTCCTCTACGGCCCGCCCGGCACGGGCAAGACCCACACCACCCGCTACGTGGTGACGCACCTGCCGGACACCACCGCCCTGCTGCTGTCGGGCAGGTCCCTCCACCTCATCGGGTCCGTCGCGGCCATGGCGCGCGAGCTGCAGCCGGCCGTCGTCGTGCTGGAGGACGTCGACCTCGTCGCCGAGGACCGCTCCTACGGCCACGGGATGAACCCCGTCCTGTTCGAGCTGCTCGACGCCATGGACGGCGCCGCCGCCGACGCCGACCTGCTCTTCCTCCTCACCACCAACCGCGCCGAGGCCCTGGAGCGGGCGCTCGCGGCCCGCCCGGGACGCGTCGACGTCGCCCTCGAGATCGGGCTGCCGGACGCCGACGCCCGCCGCCGCCTCCTGCGCCTGTACGCGCGCTCGGTGCCGCTGACCGCTGACGACGACGTCGTGGAGCAGGTGGTGGCGCGCAGCGAGGGCGTCACGGCGTCGTTCGTGAAGGAGCTCGTGCGCCGGGCCGTGCTGGAGGCGGCGATGACCCACGCCGACGCCGTCACCGCCGTGCAGGAGGTGACGGGTGGGCACCTGCTGCGCGCCCTCGACGACCTCCTCGACTCCAGCCAGGCCCTCACCCGCGCGCTGCTGGGCGTGCCGGCGGACCAGTCCGACGAGCCCGACGACCCGGACGGCTCGACGGTGCAGTACGAGGGCAGCTACGAGCCGGGGGTGCAGGTGGTCATGACCGCCCAGCAGGCCAGGGCGCACGGCATCCACTGACCGTGATCATGGACTTCCGCCACCCTGCGGGTCCGTGGGGTGGCGGACGCCCATGATCACGGCGGGGAGGTGGCGGCCGTGATGACGGCGGTGAGCGAGTCGCGCAGGGAGACCAGGTCGCCCACGTCCATGCCGAGCCGCGCCATGACGGCCCGGGGGACTGCGAGGGCCTCCTCGCGCAGCGCGCTGCCCGCGTCGGTGAGCGTGACGACGACGCTGCGCTCGTCGCGCTCGTCACGGGTCTTGGTCACCAGGTCGAGGGTCACCAGGCGCTTGAGCAGCGGCGACAGCGTGCCCGAGTCGAGCTGGAGCAGCCCCCCGAGCCCCTTGACCGTCAGTCGCCGGTGCTGCCAGAGCGCCAGCATCACCAGGTACTGCGGGTGGGTGAGCCCCAGCGGCTCGAGCACCGGGCGGTAGAGGCCGATGACGCTGCGCGCCGCCACGGCGAGGGCGAAGCAGACCTGCTGGTCGAGCGCGAGGAGGTCGGTCCCGCCGCTCCCGCTGGCCGTGCCGTCGACGGCGGGGGTGGTCGTGCTCACACCGCCATCGTACGTCCAGTGGCGTACCATCGAGTTGTCCACAACCGATCAGTGCAAGGGATGCTCGGATGTCCTTCGTCCGCCGGTTCTTCGGCAGGCTCAACCGCGCCGTCGGCTCCGTCGAGGAGAACCTCAAGGCCGTCTACGGCGGCGCGCAGGTCGACGAGCGCTCGATGGGCACGCAGGCCGCCAAGGCCGAGCACCGCCTGACGGGCGTGCAGGGCGAGTACGAGATGCACCGCGACGCCACGGGGCGCACCTACCTGGTGACCAAGCCGCCGTCGCGCGAGCAGCCCCCGGCGCCCGGCGCGGGCGGCGCGGAGGCCGAGCAGCGCTAGGAGCGGCGCGGCCGGCCGTCCTCCAGCTCGTCGAGCGCCCCGGTCTCGACCGCCTCGACGGTGGCGCGCACCCGGCGGGCCAGCGGCTCGCCGCACCGGCGGTCGACGACGTCGAGGTCCACGAACCCCGCTGAGGCCAGCTCGTCGGCGGGGAGGCGCAGCCCGGAGGCGTCGGCCAGCACCCCGCCGTCGTAGACCAGGCGGAGTGCGTCACCTCGCGGCGTGCTCGACCAGTCGAGGCACAGCAGGCGGCCGAGCGGCAGCGCGGTCTCGTCGAGGCCCAGCTCTTCCAGCAGCTCGCGCCGGCACGCCGCCGCGGGTCCTTCCCCTGCCTCGACGAGCCCGCCCGGCACCTCCCACGTCGCTCTGTACGTCGGCTCGACCAGCAGCACCCGGCCGGCCGGGTCGCGCACCAGCGCCCCGGCGGCGGTCACCGGGCGCGCGGCCGAGGCCAGCCAGGGGGCGTCGCTCACCGGGCGAGCAGCTGCGCGAGGCTCGTGGCGGGGCGGCCCGTGAGGTCGGCGACGGCGGTGCTGGTGCCGGCCATCTCCCCGGCCGCGATGGCCGTGTACGTGGAGACCCACGCCTCGAGCTGCCAGTCGGGGGCGCCGTAGACGGCCCGGGAGGAGCGGGCCTCCTCGAGCGACTCGGCGCGGTACGACACCTCCCGCCCGGTGACCCGCGTGATGGTCTCCGCCACCTCGGCGAGCGTCAGCGCCTCGGGTCCGGTGAGGTCGTACGTGGCGCCGGCGTGCGCGGCCGGGTCGCGCAGCACGGCGAGGGCGGCCGCGGCGACGTCGTCCTGCGCCACCGCGGCGACGCGGCCGTCACCGGCGGGGCCCCGCAGCACGCCGTCGTCGCCGACGAAGAGCGGCAGCACGTCGGCGTAGAGGCTGTCGCGCAGGAACGTCCACGACGCACCCGTGCCGCGCAGCAGCTGCTCGGTGACGTGGTGGTCGCGGGCGAGCGTGAAGGTCGCGGTGGGGGAGGCGCCCTGGAACGAGGTGTAGACCACGTGCCCGACGCCGGCGGCCGCAGCCGCCTCGACGAAGGTGCGGTGCTGCTCGACGCGGTCGGCGCTCTCCGAACCCGACACCATGAACAGCAGCTCGACGCCCTCCAGGGCCTGCCGCGCCGCGTCGCCGTCGGCGTAGGGAGCCGTGTGGACGGTGCTGCCCGGCAGGTCGGGCGCCCGCGAGGCGTCGCGCACGAGCAGCCGCTGCTCCACGCCCGCTGCCGCGAGCCCGCGGGCCACGCGCCCGCCGACCTGGCCGGTCGAGCCGGTCACCGCCACCCGCGGGCCGGTCCCTCTGCTGGCCCCTCTGCTGGTCACGCGCACGCCTCCCCGTTGCCGTCCCGGTCGAGCCGGGGGTTCCACCCCGGGTCACCCTGCCGCAGCGGCGTCGCACCTGCCGCCTCGGCGGCGGAGCAGCTCGCGAAGGGCCCGGTGACCGTCGTCGTCCCGCCGCCCCCGCTGCCGTCAGCTCCGCTCCCGCCGACCGCGCCGCTGGTGATCCCGCCGTCGTCGACGGGCAGCTGCTGGTCGGGGCAGGTCGACAGGACGTCGACCATCGCGTCGCGCTCCGCCTGCGTCACCCACGCGCCGTACTTCGCCTTCACCGCGATCTGCCGGGCGACGTACGGGCAGCGGTACTCCTTGTTCGGCGGGAGCCACGTGGCGGCGTCGCCGTCGCCCTTCTGGGAGTTCAGCGGCCCGTCGACGGCCAGCAGGTTCAGGGGGTCGTTGGCGAAGCGCGCCCGCGTGTCCTCCGACCACTGCTGCGCACCGGTCTGCCAGGCGTCGGAGAGGGCCACGAGGTGGTCGATCTGGACGTCGGCGCTGCGCGGACCGCGCTCGAAGCTGATGCGCTTGGGCGTGTACGGGTCGACCAGGACCCCGCTGCGCACCTGGCACGGGTCGTCGCTGCTGTACGAGACGTCGGTGAGGTCGCGTGCGAGCACGTCGTCGCGGGTGTCGCAGCCGTTGGCGTCGACGTCCTTCCACGCCGCTCCGAACTGCTCGCGGCTGTACCCGGTCTTGGGGGCCTTGCCCTTGACGGGGACGTCGCGCAGCGCCGCCAGCGCCGAGCCGGTGGGCGCCTGCTCCACCGCCTCGGTGGGGTCGGGGCCGAGCGCGGCGTCGAGGGCCGCGCCGAGGCCGCCCGCGGCGCGTACCGCGAGCACGACGACGAGCAGCACGAGGAGGACGCCGACGACGAGGCCGACGCGCGAGCGGACGGGGCGGGAGGCCCCCCGGGGGGAAGTCCGGGACACGTCGCGCAGCGTCCCACGGCGGTGGCGGAGCGTGCAGGGCCAGATCGCGCGCTGTGGACGGCGGGGAGGTCGCCTGTCGCTCACCTTGTGCCGCTCGTAGTATTAATGCTACGAATAGTGCATGGGAAGGACGCCCAAGACCGACGACGACGCGGTGCACCACCGCATCGCCGTCCTGCGCGCCGAACGGGGTGCGAGCCGCAAGGACCTCGCCGAGGCCGTCGGCGTGCACCCGCAGACGATCGGCTACCTCGAGCGGGGCGAGTACAGCCCCTCCCTCGTGCTGGCCCTGCGCATCGCCCGCTTCTTCGACCTGCCGGTCGAGGCCGTCTTCAGCCTCGACCCCCTGCCCCCCCTCAGCTCCGAGGTCTACGGAAGGACAGCCCGATGAGCGCCGCAGCCAAGACCCGCCCGACCGACCTGGCCGCCACCTTCGAGGACGACCGGTACTCCTGGACCCGCCGCCGCTCGGTGCGCCGCGCCGGGGTGACCGGCGAGGCGGTGCTCGTGGGCGTGCTGGCGCTGGCGGCCCTGGCCGCCGGGCACGGCGTGCTGGTGGGCGGGGTGTTCGCCGTGGTCTGGGTGGTGGGGCTGGTGCTGTTCGTCCCGCTGCACTCGGTGGTGAACCTCGGGGTCCGCGGGCTCTACGACCGGCGCGAGGCGAGCCTCGACGAGGTGCAGCGGACCCAGCGCGACAGGTCGGCCACCGCCACGCACTGGCCGAGGCTGCTGCTGTCGCTGCTCGCCGTGCTGGTGGCGGTGCAGACCGCGACCGGCGCTGACGGGGCCGGGGCCGCGGCGGCGGCGTTCTCGGTGGGGTTCGTGCTCTGGTTCGCCAGCTGGCTCACCTCCACCTGGCACCTGGCCTGGACCCTCCCCGAGGAGGACTGACCCCGTCACCCGCAGTCGAGCGCCTGGTTGCGGTTCCTGACCCGTCAGGAACCGCAACCAGGCGCTCGGCTGCGAGGGGTGGCGAAGGGGTGCGGTCAGGCGGAGGGGAAGGCGTCGGCCAGGCGGCCGGTGACGACGCTCCAGCCGACGACCCTCCGCTCGGCGACGATCTCGCCGTCGAGGACGAACGGGTCGTGGTCGAGCAGCTGCTCCACCTCGGCGGCGGAGGCGGCCTCGAAGACCAGCACCGCGCCGTCGGCGTCCGTCGGACCGGACACCAGCACGCTCGGCTGGCCGCGCAGCCACTCGCGGTGGGCCGGGCGCACGGCGGAGCGGCGCTCGCTGTCGGAGGTGTAGGAGTACGTCGCGACGAAGACGGCCATGCGACCCACCCTGCCACCCCGCCCGGCGGGCGCTCAGCGCAGGCGTCGGACGAGCACGACGCTGTCGTTGAGGTGCCCGTGCTGCGCCGCGGACCCCGCCGGGCCGGTCGCGGGACGTGCCGCGACCTCCGCCCGCACGACCGCCCAGCCGTCGCCGAGGTCCAGGTCGGCGAGCACCTGCTGGGGCGTCGGGAAGCCGATCCGCGCCTGCTCGTCGAGGTCGGCCCACGGCGGCGGGTCGGCGTGGTCGACCACCAGCAGGTGACCGCCCGGCGCGACGGCGGACGCCGCCCGGCGCAGCACCTCGGCCCGCGGCCAGCCGACCGGGGCCTGGAGGAACTGGGCGTTCACCAGGTCGAACTCGCCCTCGGGGAAGGTCTGCGTCAGGTCGTGCCGCTCCAGCACCACGTCGACGCCCCGCGCCTCCGCCACGCGGCGCGCCCTGGCGACGGCGGCGTGCGCGACGTCGACACCGGTCGCCGCCCAGCCCTGCTCGGCCAGCCACACGACGTCGCCGCCCTCGCCGCACCCCAGGTCGAGCGTCCTGCCCGGTGCGACGCCCAGCTGCGCCAGCGCCTCGACGAGCCGCGCGTTGGCGCTCCCGCTCCACCGCAGGTCGGAGCCGCCGTACAGCTCCTCCCACCAGGCGGGCAGACCGTCGGCGGAGTCGGGCAGCGGCGGCATCCCCGGCGGCGGCCCGTCGTGGCCGTGCTCGTGCCCCTGGCCCTGCTGCTGGGCGTGGCCGTGGCCGTGGCCGTGCTGGTGCTCGTGGCCGTGGTCGCTCATCGTGCTGCTCCCTGCAGTCGGAGGGCGGCCGCGACGTCCTCGCGGGCCAGGTCCATCGTCATCGCCGCGCCGGCCTGCATGCCAGCCGCGGTCACCGCCGGCACCACGGTCATCGGGGCCGCGGCGTTGCCGGCCGCCCACACGCCGGGCGCGCTCGTCAGGCCGGTCGCGTCGACGGTAACGGCGCCCGTCGCCATGACCGCACCCATCACCTCCACGTCGGCGACCTCCACGCCCAGCGGCGAGGTCAGCGAGGTGTCGACGCGCACCTGCGACGCCGCGACCACCGCCCCCACCTCCAGCGCCCGGCCGGTGGCGAGGTGCACGCGCACGCCGTCACCGCTCCGCTCCAGCCGCGCCACCTCGCCGTCGACGAGTCGCACGCCGATCGCGTCCAGCTCCTCGCGCTGCTCGTCGGCCACCGCCGGGCCGGTGTGGGTCAGGACGACGACGTCGTCGCTCACCTGACGCCACATGAGCGCTGCGTGGGCGGTCATCGGGCCCGTCGACAGCACCGCGACGGTGCGGTCGCGCACCTCCCACCCGTGGCAGAACGGGCAGTGCAGCACTCCCGATCCCCACAGCTCGGCGATGCCGGGCACCGGGGGCAGCACGTCGGTGCCGCTGTGGGCGAGCAGGAGGCGCCGCGCCGCCGTCGTCCGGCCGTCGGCCAGCTCGACGCCGAAGCGCAGGGGCTCGCCGTCGACGCTCGTGCGCCGCAGCCAGGTGACCCGGCCGTCGACGACGACGCCGCCGTAGCCCGCCAGCTCGGCGCGCCCCGCCGCGAGCAGGTCGCCGGGGGCGGTGCCCTCGCGGGCGAGGAGGTTGTGGACGCCGTCGGCCGGGGCGTTGCGCGGCTGTCCGGCGTCGACGACGAGCACTCGGCGCCGCATGCGCGACAGCGCCACGGCACCGGCCAGGCCCGCGGCGCCGCCGCCGACGACCACCACGTCGTACTGCTCGTCCAGGGGGTTCTCGGTCATGCGGAGAGCCTGCGCGGGGAGGTGTGACGTCGGCAAGCGTTGTTGCCAGAACAGCAATTCCAGCCCCAGGATGGCGCGCGTGCTGAGACCCCTCCGCGTCGCCGTCGCCCAGCCCGCCGTCGTCCACGGCGACGTGCCGGCCACCGCCGCCGCGCACGCCGACGCCGTGGAGCGCGCCGGCGCCCGGCTCGTGGTGTTCCCCGAGCTGTCGCTGACGGGGTACGTGCTCGACGCGCCCGCCGTCGCCCTCGACGACCCGGCGTGGCAGCCCCTCGTCCGCGCCTGCGCGGAGCACGGCACCACGACGCTGGTCGGGGCCCCCGTCGAGGTGGGGGGCGGGCGTGCGATCGCCGTCGTCGCGGTGGACGGCGACGGCGTGCGCGTCGTCCACCGCAAGGCGCACCTCTACGGCCAGGAGCTCGACCTGTTCGAGGCCGGGCCCGGAGCCGCGGTGCCGGTGGTCGACGGCTGGCGCGTCGGGCTGGCCGTCTGCCGCGACACCGGCATCGCCGAGCACACGGCGGCCACGGCCGCGCTCGACGTCGACCTGTACGCCGCGGGCGTGGTCGACGAGCCCGCGGCGCTGCCGGTGATCCGCTCCCGTGCGGTCACCAACGCCCGCGCGTGCCGGGCGCCGGTGGCGGTGGCCAGCGCCGCCGGTCCGGTGGGACCGCGCCACGGCTTCCCGGAGACGGCCGGCGGGTCAGCGGTGCACGCCGCCGACGGGTCGCTGCTGGCGACCGCCGGGGGAGACCCGGGGGAGCTGGTCGTGGTCGAGCTGGAGCCCCGCCGTGGCTGACGCGCCCGGCGAGGGCCTCGACGGCGTGCTGGACGCCGTCGGCCCGCGGCTCAAGGCCCTGCGCCTGCAGCGGGGGACGACGCTGGCGCAGCTGTCCGAGACCACGGGCGTCTCCGTCAGCACCCTGAGCCGGCTGGAGTCCGGCCAGCGGCGGCCGACGCTGGAGCTGCTGCTGCCCCTCGCCCAGGCGCACCGGGTGGCCCTCGACGAGCTGGTCGGCGCCCCGGCCACGGGCGACCCCCGCGTGCACCTGCGGCCGCAGCGGCACAACGGCCGGACGGTGGTGCCCCTGACGCGCCAGCCCGGCGGGCTGCAGGCGTGGAAGATCGTCATGCCGCCCGAGCCCGACCGGACCCCCGAGGGCGACGGGCAGAAGGTCCACGAGGGCTGGGAGTGGTTCTACGTGCTGGCCGGGCGCATCCGGCTGGTGCTGGGCGAGCACGACGTCGTGCTGCGCGAGGGCGAGGTGGCCGAGTTCGACACCCGCACGCCGCACTGGTTCGCCAACCCGGGGCCGGGACCGGCGGAGCTGCTCAGCCTCTTCGGGCCGCAGGGGGAGCGGATGCACGTGAGGGCCCGCACCCGCCGCGACTGACCACCGCGGGTCCTGACCGCGTCCCGCCGAGCATGCACGAGGCCGGTGGGGGTGCCGCAGGAGGGCTCCGCCGACGTCGTTGTGCATGCCCGACGGGACGGGGCGCTGGAGCTGCGCGTCGACGCCCTCGCCCCGGGTGTGACAGCGGACGGGCAGGAGCGCCTCGGACCGGGGTCATCGGGGGCCCGGTGGGGTCCAGCCCGCCCGGCGTCACGCGGGCCGAGGAGGGGAGCCGAAGCGGGCGACGCAGTGCCACACCTGCTTGAGGCGCTGCGCGTCCCACCGGCCCAGCGCCACCGCTCGGCCGACGACGGCTGCGTCGAGCACCCCGTCGCGCGTGAGCGCCCCCGCCACCTCGTGCGCCACCCGCACCACCTCGGGTCCCCGGTAGGCGACGCACTCCGCCCGCGATCCGAGCGCGGCCGCGTCGAGGGCGCACCCGCGGTGCCACTCCAGCGCGGCGCCCGACGTCGTCGCGACCTCCCGGGCGGCTGCCTCGACGGCGCTGCCCGCGGAAGCAGGGGTCGAGGACCACCGCCTCGACGTCGCGGGCGAGCAGCAGCTGGCCGTGGACGTGCGCCTCGACGTGGTCGTCGAGGACGTCGAACCGCCCCGCCGCCCGCGACGCCCCGGCAGCCGCCACCGCGGGCGCCGCGTCCGCCGTTCCGAGGGCCTCCGGCCCGAGCGCGCTGTCGGGGAAGGCGAGCGTGACCCGGTCCAGGGCGCCGGCACGCAGCCGCAGGTGGCAGGAGCCGAAGCGGAGGGCAGCGCCGCTGGGGTCGCCGTCCAGCGACAGGGCGCCGTACACCGGCCGCTCGTCAGCGGGCGCGTCGTCGTAGGCGCCGCCGAACAGCTCGGACTCCCAGCGCCACCGGTCGCCTCCGGGGTGGGCGGTGAGGCCGCCCGCGCTCGTGCCGGTCTCGAACTGCGACCGGTAGCGGCCGTCGTGCGCCAGCTGGGCGAGCACCAGCCGGCCGGTGGCGGGCACCACGCGGTCGGGGTGCAGGTGGACGACGACGCGCGCGCCGGCCGCCAGGGGAGGCCGCCCCCGGCGGCGGCCACCCTCTCGGCGACGTGGGCCACCGCTCGCTGCCACGTCTCCACCTCCCCAGGGTGGCGGCTCGTGACGCCGGACGGGCAGAGGCGGCTGCAGGGCAGCCGGTGGCGGCGCCGGGCGGGGTCCTGCCCGTCCGGCGTCACGGAGGTGTTCGGGACGTCCGCTGACACCACGGGGAGGTGGGGGTCAGGAAGTGTGCCGCAGGCATCCAGGTGCCTCCCAGAGATCGCGAGTACTACGGTCCCTCGTGGCCTCTGACCAGCGCCGTCGTCGCCGGCTCCCGCGCGTCCGCTGGGACCTCCTCGACTGCTCCCTCCAGGGGCACCGCACCGTCGGGCACGACGTCGCCGCGGTCCGCCCCGACGACGCCCTCGTCCTCCGCGAGGACGCCGACGGCCTGCGCTGGCACCGCTGCCTGCGCTGCGACGCCTGGCTGCCGCGCAGCGCCCCGGAGCACCCCGCCGCCGAGCACCTGCCGCCCCGCGACCGGATCCAGCTGCCGCTGCGGGGCCGTCCCCTGCGCGACCGGTACGTGCTGCGCCTGATCGCCCTCGACCGCGTCGTCCACGTCGTCGGGCTGGGGCTGCTCGCCGCTGCCGTCATCGTCTTCTCGGGGCACCGCGGCACCCTCGACCGCTGGTGGACCTGGGGCCTCGACTTCGTGCAGCAGCACGGCGTGGTCGTCGACACCGCCCACGGGTCCATCGCCGAGGTCACCGGCTGGTTCGACACCCCGTCGAGCCACCTGCTCCTCATCGGTGTCGGGCTGGTGGCCTACGCCGCGCTGGAGGCCACCGAGGCCGTGGGCCTGTGGCTGGGCCGGCGCTGGGCCGAGTACCTGACGTTCGTGGCCACGAGCGTGCTCCTCGTGCCCGAGGTCATCGACCTCAGCGACGGCGCCTCCGCCACCGGCGTCACCCTCTTCGCGCTCAACCTCGCCGTCGTCGTCTACCTCCTCCTCGCCAAGCGCCTGTTCGGCCTGCGCGGAGGCGGCCGGGCCGAGGCCGCCGAGCGCGAGGCCGACTCCGGCTGGTCGGCCCTGGAGCGCACCCTCGCCAGCGCGACCGGCAGCAGCCGCACCACCGGCAGCGCCGGCACCGCCGACCGGCCCCCGGTCACGGGTCCGACCGGGCGAGCGGACGCCGCCGCCGCGCCCCAGGTCAGCACCCCTCACTACCCTTGACGACCGTGAACCCGGTGACGCCGCAGGGCCTCGTGTCCGACACGACCCTCGACGACCTGCCCCTCCGCGACGACCTGCGCGGCCACACCCCCTACGGGGCGCCGCAGCTCGACGTGGCCGTGCGCCTCAACACCAACGAGAACAGCCACGACGTGCCGCCGCAGGTGGTCGACGCCGTCGTGGCCGCCCTCGCCGAGCAGGTGCCGCACCTCAACCGCTACCCCGACCGCGAGGCCGACGTCCTGCGCGACGCGCTCGCGGCGTTCCTCGTCGCCCAGCCGGCGTCCCACGGCGTGCCGCTGACCCGGGGGAACGTGTGGGCGGCCAACGGCTCCAACGAGGTGCTGCAGCAGCTGCTGCAGGCCTTCGGCGGCCCGGGGCGCACGGCGGTCGGCTTCACGCCGTCGTACTCGATGCACCCGATCATCACGCAGACCTCCGGCACCGCCTGGGTCGACGGGAAGCGCGGTGACGGCTTCTCCCTCGACCCGTTCGCCGTGGCCGAGCAGGTCGCCGCGGCCGGCGACGACGGCGCCGACGTGGTGTTCCTCACCAGCCCGAACAACCCCACGGGGACGGCGCTCCCGCTCGACGTCGTCGAGGCCGCGTACGGCGCGACGCGGGGGGTCGTCATCGTCGACGAGGCCTACGCCGAGTTCGCCCGCCCGGGCACGCCGAGCGCGCTGACGCTGCTGCCGGGCCGCCCGCGGCTCGTGGTCACCCGCACCATGAGCAAGGCGTTCGCCTTCGCCGGCACCCGGGTCGGCTACCTGGCCGCGGACCCGGCCGTGGTCGACGCGCTGCGCCTGGTGCGCCTGCCGTACCACCTGTCGTCGCTGACGCAGGCCGCCGCGACCGCCGCCCTGGGCTGCGCCGACCAGCTGCTCGAGACCGTCGAGGACACCAAGGCCCAGCGCGACAGGATCGTCGCCGCGATGCCCGCCCTCGGCCTGGAGGCGCTGCCGAGCGACGCGAACTTCGTGCTCGTCGGCGGCTTCGACGACGCCCCGGCCGCGTGGAAGGCGCTGCTGGAGCGGGGGGTGCTGGTGCGCGACGTCGGCATCCCCGGGCACCTGCGCATCACCGCGGGCACCGCCGCCGAGACCGACGCGGTGCTCGCCGCCCTGGCCGAGGTCGTCGTCGCCGCCGAGCTCGCCGCCCACCCCGAGGACGCCGAGGAGCAGCAGTGAGCACCCCCACCCAGCAGCCCGTCCAGCAGCCCGCCCAGCAGCCCGTCCAGCAGCCCGTCCAGCAGCCCAGCCGGACGGCGCGCATCGAGCGCTCCACCAGCGAGTCGAGCATCGTGCTCGAGCTCGACCTCGACGGCACCGGTCGCACCGAGATCAGCACGGGCGTGGGGTTCTACGACCACATGCTCACGGCCCTGGCCAAGCACTCGCTGGTCGACCTGCGGGTGCAGGCCACCGGTGACACGCACATCGACGCCCACCACGTCGTCGAGGACACCGCCATCGTGCTCGGGCAGGCGCTGCGCCAGGCCCTGGGCGACAAGCGCGGCATCGCCAGGTTCGGCGACGCGCTCGTGCCCCTCGACGAGGCGCTCGCCCAGGCCGTGGTCGACGTGTCGGGCCGGCCGTTCTGCGTGCACACCGGAGAGCCCGAGGGCTACGAGCACGTGCTCATCGGCGGCGGGGCGGCGGCGTCCCCTACGCGGGCAGCCTCACCCGGCACGTCTTCGAGTCGATCGCCTTCCACGCCCACGTGTGCCTGCACGTGCGGGTGCTGTCGGGGCGCGACCCGCACCACGTCGCCGAGGCCCAGTACAAGGCGGTGGCCCGGGCGTTGCGGGCGGCCGTGGCGCGCGACCCGCGCGTCGACGGCGTCCCCAGCACCAAGGGCGCCCTGTGACCGCCGAGAGCACCGACGCCGCGAGCGGTCGGTGCTCTCGGTGAGCGGCTACAGCTTCCCCGGGACGGGCGGCGGCCCGTCGTTCGACCCGTCCGAGGGCGCCCACCGCGCCGTCGTCGTCCTGCCGGTGGCCTCGGCCGAGCGAGCCGCTGACCTGTGCGCCCTGGGGGGCGTCGCCGCGACGTGCGTGCCGGTCTCCGGTGCGGGCGTCGTGGTGGTCCCCGACGCCCGCGAGGGGGTCGGCCCGGGGCTCGCGGGCGTCGACGCCGCGGAGCGCACCAGCCGCCTGCTGCGCGGGGTCGACGTCGTCCTGCTGCTGGTCGGCGGTGGCGACGGCGCCGGCGGTGCGCCGGCCCCGGGTGACGGGGCGGGCTCCGGCGAGGGGCAGGTCGACGCGCAGACGTGGCGCGGGGGCCAGCAGGCCACCGGCGGCCGGCCCGCGGGTCTGCTGCTCGCCACCTGGCACGGCGACGTGCTGCGGCTCCTGCTCGGCCGGCTCGACCCGGCGGACGCCGCCGGGGCGGTCTCCAGCGCCGGCCGGGGGCGCTGGAGCGCCGTCCGCTCCCTGCTGCGCCCGCGCCGCACCTCCCGCGGGTGAGCCCGGCCGTCGAGAGCGCCGAGCGCGGCGGCCCGGTGGGCTCGCGCTACGGGCTCCGCCTGCCCTCGGGGCGGCGGCTGAAGCCGCTGGCCTCGATCGGGGTCCGCCTGGGCCTGGCGGTGCTGCTGCTCCTGGTGAACTGGGGCCTGGTGCTGCTCGAGGCCGACCAGTACACCGACAACGCCGACGGGCACGTGTCCGTCATCGACGCGCTGTACTACACGACCGTCACGCTCTCCACGACCGGCTACGGCGACATCACCCCCGTCACCGAGCAGGCCAGGCTGGTCAACGCGCTGGTCGTGACGCCGATGCGCCTGATGTTCGTGATCATCCTCGTCGGCACCACCATCTCGGCGCTCACCGAGCGCTCCCGCACCGAGATCCGCGTCCACCGCTGGAAGGCCCGCATGCGCGACCACGTCGTCGTCCTCGGCTACGGCACCAAGGGCCGCAACGCCGTCCGCGCGCTGAGGCTGCGCGACCACCCCGCCGACAGGGTCGTCGTGGTGGAGCACGACCACGTGGCCGCCGCGCAGGCGGGCCGCGACGGGTACGCGGTGGTGGTCGGGTCGGCCACGCACAAGGCGGCCCTGGCCGAGGCGCAGGTCGAGCGGGCCCGCACGGTGATCATCGCGCTCGACCGCGACGACACCGCCGTGCTCGCGGCGCTCACGCTGCGTCGCCTCGCGCCCCGCGTCACGGTGCTGGCGTCGGCGCGCGAGGCCGCGAACGCCGAGCTGCTGCGCGAGAGCGGCGTGCGCTCGGTGGTGGTGTCGTCGGAGACCGCCGGGCGCCTGCTGGGCCTGGCCACCGACAGCCCCGACTCGGTCAGCGTGGTCGAGGACATGCTCTCGTTCGGCTCCGGGCTCGACCTCGACGAGCGCCGCGTGGAGCCCGACGAGGTGGGCAGGCGGCCGCGCGACTGCGACGTGCCCGTGGTCGGCGTCTGGCGCGACGGCCGCATGCTGCGCTACAGCGACCCGGCGCTCACCGAGCTGCGCGCCGACGACCGGATCCTCTTCGTGGCCTCCCGCGAGGACGGCCTGGACTGACCCGGACGGACCGCAGCCGAGCGCTCGGCTGCGGTTCGCCGACCCCTTCGGACCGCAGCCAGGCGCCCGGCTGCGGTTCAGGGGCCGGGGGATCTCCGGGTGCGGCGGGGTGCCGCGTGCAGTACTCGTTGCGGGTGGCCTCTTCGAAGATCCTCACCGACGTCGTCGTCGGCCTCGCCGCCGGCTGGGCGGGCACGCAGACCAAGGCCTGGGCGGAGTCGTCGCTGCAGCCCTGGGCCGAGCGGAAGCTGCCGCCCGAGCCGGGCCAGAAGGAGCTCGACGGCGCCGACCCGGAGGGCCACGGCGAGCGCATGCCCCCGTCGCTGCTGTACCGGAAGCTCGTCGCGGCGCGGAAGGGTCAGGCGGCCGCTGACGCGCTGGACGACGACGAGCTCGAGGCCGGCGCCCAGTGGCTCCACCGCCTCATGGCGTACGGCTACCCCGTCTTCTACGCGGTCCTGACCCGCCGCGTGCCCCTGGCCCGCGCCGGTGGCGGGGCCGTGGGCGGTGCGGCGCTGTTCGCCGCCTTCCACGGCACGGCGCTGCCCGCGATGGGCGTGCAGGCGCCGGTGGGCCGCCTGCCGAGGGCGTGGTGGGTCTGGGAGGGCGGGTCGCACGTCCTCTACGGGGTCGCCGTCGACGCCGTCGTCGACCTGCTGCGCCGCGTCACCCGCTGATCCCGCCCCCACCTCCGCGACGATCACGCACCTGAGCGCCACCACGCGCTGTGCGGGCGGGGTGTCGTGGCGCGCAGGCGCGTGATCGTCGCTGGGAGGGGTAGGGCACGAGACGTCCCCGGACGAGCTGGAGGAGAGACCGTGAAGGCAGTGCTGGACGGCGTCGTGGTGGCCGAGGCCGACGACGACGCGATCGTGCGCATCGAGGGCAACGCCTACTTCCCGCCGAGCAGCGTGGTCGAGGGGGCCCTGTCGAAGAGCCCCACCCCCTACACCTGCCCGTGGAAGGGCGTGGCGCAGTACTGGAACGTCACCGCGCCCGGTGGTGCCACGGCGGACGACGGCGCGTGGAGCTACCCCGAGCCGTACCCCGCCTCGTTCGACCGGGTCGGCTCGGACTACTCCGGGTACCTGGCCTTCGACCCCCGCCAGGTGCAGGTCACCAGCTGACGCACCCCTTTCGCAGCCGAGCGCCTGGTTGCGGTTCCCAGAGGTCGGGAACCGCAACCAGGCGCTCGGCTGCGAGGAGAGGGGGCGGGGTCAGGCGTGCGCCGGCACCAGGCCCGGGACGGCGTCGGCCGCGTCCCACCAGAGCTGGTGCAGCTCGGCGTACCTGTCGCCCGGCTCCGGGCGGCGCTCCCACGGCTTGTCGATGATGAAGTGGATGTTCTTCACCTCGGAGGCGTCCCACAGCTGCGGGTGCTGGTGGGGGAGCGTCTTGAGCGCGTTGTAGACGTACGGCATCTGCCGCCAGCGGCCCGCGAACACCTCGTTGAGGAAGTCCTGCTCGGCGAACTGGTACGCCGTCAGGTCGTCCAGGCCCGCCAGGCGGGACATGAGCGCCTCGTGCACCGCAGCGTCGGGCTCGATGACGAGGAACCCGCCGTTGAAGTAGTCCTCGACCCCGGGCTCGGAGACGTGCGAGGCCCCCCGGCAGTGCGTGTAGAAGCAGTTCTCGGGCTTCCAGCTGGCGGGATAGCTGGCGATGCGGTTCGGGTTGCACCGGCAGGCGTGGCACGCCGCGAGGCCGCCCTCGGGCAGCTCCACCTCGAACAGCTCGTCCATCGGCTGCACCACGAGCATGTCGGCATCGAGCACCACGAGCCTGTCGAACTCGGTCAGGCCCCACGCGCCGAGCTTGCTCCACACCTCCACGAACCGGGCGTTGGCGTAGTGCGCCTCGAGCCGCGGGTCGGGGGCGGCGCGGGGCAGCTCGCGCACCAGGGCTCCCTCGCCCTCGAGGAGCGAGCGCGCGGCGTCGTCGACGCCGTCGGTGACCATCACCACGAAGGGGTGCTGCGTGCCGGTGCGGCGCAGCGAGGCGTGCAGCGCGCGCACGCCCACGAGGTACGACGGCTCGGTGAGCAGCGCGGCCCAGGCCATCACGCGGCGGCTCCCACGGACGCGCGGGCGAAGAGCCGGTCGGTGAAGGCGTTGAGGAACACGCGCTCGGGGTCGAGGGCGTCGCGCACGGCGGCGAACTCCTCGAAGCGCGGGTACAGCGCGGACCAGTCGTACAGGTCGGGGTCGAAGTACTTGCCCCAGTGCGGGCGACCGCCGTGGGCCGCGAGCAGCTTCTCGACCTCGACGAGGAACTCGGCGCCCTCGGTGCTCAGCGAGCCGTCCTCGGCGTAGTAGACGACGAAGCCGAAGTAGAGCGTGTCCTGCCCGTGCGACGGGCTCAGCCACGCCCGCGACGGCCCGGTCGCGCGCAGGATGATCGGGTAGTGCAGGTGGGGGTTGGTCCGGTCGTACCAGTCGCGCAGCTCCTGGACGACGGCGGCGGCCCGCTCCAGCGGGACCCCGATCTCGACGTTGATCTGCGGCGTGGCGATGCCCCGCATGAAGACCTGGTAGACGTCGCCGGTCACGTCGGAGAAGTCCTTGAAGCGGGTCACCGTGCGGAACGGCTTGCCCTGGGAGTCGACGATGCGGGTGTCGGCGCGCATGTGAGCGAGCGCCGCGTCGACCGCCTCGTTCATGGCGGTGCTGCGCTCGGTGCGCTCCACCAGCGCGCCCCCGCCGGCGCGGTGCTCCTCGGCCTCGGCGGCGGTGGCCTCGCGGGCGGTCCACACGTGGACGCGCTCGTCCTCCGGGAACCACCACGCCTTGCTCATCTCGTGGTCGTGGTTCCACGCGACCAGGTCGCTCTCGAGCGTCGCGGCGCTGGAGGCGCTCTTGGCGCACGTGAGGATCCGGCCCGGGACGGTGCGCAGGGTGACGGCGGTGACCACGCCGAGGGAGCCCAGGCCCAGCTGCAGCGCGCCGAACCAGGGGTGGTCGGCGGCGAACTCCTCGACGGTGCCGTCGGCGAGCACGAGCCGCATCGACAGGACGGTGTCGCCGATGGAGCTCTGCTGCAGGCCCTGGCCGTGCGTGCCGGTGGCCAGCGCGCCCGCGAGCGTCTGCTCGGCGATGACGCCGGGGGAGGCGGGCAGCTCGCGGCCGTGCTCGGCGAGGACGTCGTAGACCTCCTGCATGGTGGTGCCGCCGGCGAAGGTGGCCCAGTCGTCACCGCGGGCCAGCAGGCCGCGCAGCGCGACGACGTCGAGCAGCACCTCGCCCTCGACGGGGGCGAGCAGGCGGCCCGAGGACATGCGGTTGCCGACGACGCGCACGCGACCCGGGCGGGAGGCGAGCAGGGCGCTCACCTCGGCCTCGGAGGTCGCGGAGACGACGGACGCGCTCGACCCGGCGGGGGCCAGCTCGGCGTTGCGGGCCCAGTTCATGACGCGGCCGGCGTCGTCGGTGGTGACGTCGCGGCGGGGGTAGGGGTGTCGCACAGGAGCCATGGTCAGACCTCTCTCGCGCGGGTGCACCGGCCAGCCCGGTGGGCGGCTCGTCCGGCGCGGGGCGGGACCTGGTGCTGGGCGACGGTAACCGGATCACGCGGCGGTCGCTGACCAGGAGCGAGTGGTCTGGGTCACACGCCAGGGGCGCCTAGCCTGGTCACGTGAGTGCGGAGACCCCTTCCACCGGCCCCGTGACCAGCGCCACCACCGCTGGCGGCGCTGGCAGGCGCCCGCGCGTCGTCGTCCTCGACCACGGCTCCGGCAACCTCCGCTCCGCCGTGCGCGCCCTGGAGCGGGCGGGTGCCGAGGTCGAGCTGACCGCCGACCGCCGCGCCGCCCAGGAGGCCGACGGCCTCGTCGTGCCCGGTGTCGGGGCCTTCGAGACGGTCGTGCAGGGGCTGAGCGGCGTGCGCGGTGCCGAGGTGGTCGACCGCCGCCTCGCCGGCGGGCGGGCCGTGCTGGGCATCTGCGTCGGGATGCAGGTGATGTTCGAGCGCGGCGTCGAGCACGGCACCACCAGCGAGGGCCTGGGGGAGTGGCCGGGCACCGTCGAGCGCCTCGACGCGCCCGTCGTCCCCCACATGGGGTGGAACACCGTCGAGCCCCGGCCGGCTCGGTGCTCTTCCGCGGCGTCGAGTCCGAGCGCTTCTACTTCGTCCACTCCTACGGGGTGCAGCAGTGGGCCATGGACGAGGACGTCCGCGAGGACGGCTCCCTGCGCCGCCGCCCGCCGCAGGTGACGTGGTCGACGCACGGCACCCGCTTCATCGCCGCCGTGGAGAACGGGCCGCTCTCGGCCACGCAGTTCCACCCGGAGAAGTCCGGCGACGCCGGGGCGCAGCTGCTGCGCAACTGGGTCACCTCCCTCCGTTGAGCAGCCCGTCGAGCAGCTCGTCCGCGGCGGACCTGCTGCTGGTCGACGCCGACGTCGTCACCCTCGACCCGGCGCTCCCGCGCGCGAGCGCCGTGGCGGTGGCGCGCGGGGTCGTCGTCGACGTCGGCGGTGACGAGGTGGCCGAGCGGTGGCGCGGTGCGCGCACCGAGGTGCTGCCGCTGGGCGGCGCGGCGCTGACGCCGGGCTGGGTCGACGGCCACTCCCACCCCGTCGGCAGCCTCGCGATGTCAGCCGGCGCCGACCTCACCGGCGTCCGGACGCTGGCCGAGCTGCGCGGCCGCCTCGCCCGGCTGGCCCGGGAGAGCACCGACGGCTGGGTGCAGGGCTGGGGCCTCGTGCCCGACGTCTTCCCCGGCGGGGTGCCGCGCGCCGACCTCGTCGACGACGTGCTCGGCGGTGCGCTCTGCCTGCTCCGCATGGCCGACGCCCACTCCTCCCTGGCCAGCACGTCGCTGCTGCGGGCCGCGGGCATCGACGGTCCGCGCCGCTTCGCGAGCACCGCCGAGGTCGTCTGCGACGACGCCCCCGGTGGCCCGCGTCCCACGGGGTTCCTGCTCGAGTGGGACGCGATGGCGCTCGCCGACCGCCACGCCCCCAGTGCACCGGACGCCGAGCTGCGCACCCGGCTGCGCTCCCTGCTCGACGACATGGCCGTGCAGGGCCTGGTCGGCGCCCACGTCATGGACGGCGACGCCGCCTCCCTCGACCTGCTCGACCGCCTCGAGGGCGACGGCGACCTGCCGCTGCGGCTGCGCGTCGCCCCGTTCTGCATGCCGGGGGTCGACGACGACGGCGTCGCCGAGCTCGTCGCGTGGCAGGAGCGCACCGGGCGGCGCTGGCGCGTGGCGGGGGTGAAGCTGATGATCGACGGGACGGTCGACGGCGGCACCGCGTGGCTCGACCACCCCGACGCCAACGGCGAGAGCACCGGCTCGTACTGGCGCGACCCGCAGGCCTACGCCCGCGTCGTGCGGGCGCTCGACGCCGCGGGCGTCCCCACGGTCACGCACGCCATCGGCGACGGCGGCGTGCGGTTCGTGCTCGACGTGCTGGAGCCGCTCGGCCCGCCGGCGCCGCTGGACGGCCCGCCCGGTCGCCGGGCCGCGCACCGCCTCGAGCACCTCGAGACCCTCCCCGACGACCTCGTCACCCGCATCGGCCGCTCCGGCGTCACGGCCTCGATGCAGCCGACGCACTGCTCGCACTTCGTGGCCGCTGACGGCAGCGACAACTGGTCGGTGCGCCTCGGCCCCGAGCGCGCCGGGCGCGGCTGGCGCATCCGCGACCTCCTGGGCGCCGGCGCGCTGGTCGTGCTCGGCTCCGACTGGCCCGTCGCCCACTACGACGCCCGCGCGATCATGGCCGCCGCCCAGCTGCGCCGCCCCGTCGAGGACGACGACGCCCCGCCCGTCGGCCCCGACCAGGCCATCAGCGCCGCGACCGCCCTCACCGGGTACACCCGCGCCCCGGCGCTCGCGGCCGGCGACGCGGCGCGCGGGGTCGTCCGGGTGGGGGCCGCGGCAGACCTGACAGCGGTGGGCGTCGACCCGACCTCCGCCCCGCCAGCAGACCTCGCGGCGGCGCCCGTCGTCCTCACGGTGGTCGGCGGCACCCCCGTGCACCGCACCGCGTGACCTGACACCACGGTGGTGGAGGGGGCGGGCTGGGGTCAGAGGCCGGGGAAGGCGCCGTTGCGGAACGCGTCGACGAAGAGGCGGAAGTCGTCGCGGACCACCTCGGCGTACCCCGCCGCGAACGCCACCGCGTCGGCGGCGAACTCCTCGTCGCCGCCCGCGGCGTCGAGCACGGCGACCACGGCCTCCTCCACCTGGAACGGGACGGCGCTGCCCTCCCCGGAGTCGCTGGCCGCGTCGGCCACGCAGTGCACCTTGGCGGTGGCGCGGCCCAGGTCGCGCAGGAGGGCGACGGCCTGGTCGGGCTCGTCGACGTCGTCCCACTCCAGGTCCGCGGTGTACGGCGACACCTCGCTGACCACGTACCCGACGCCGTCGATGCTCGTGTGGCCCAGCCACGGGTCGGCGTGGGCCTGCAGCGCGCGCTGGCTGACCGCGGTCCGGTGCCCGTGGTCGGTGAACAGCTCGGTGGACCCGTCGTGCCCCACCGGCCGGCCCACCACCCGCGAGGGCGCCGCCACCACCCCCTGCTTCATCGACAGGACGACGTCGTTCTCCATCGCCTGCGTCCGGCCCTCCAGCAGCAGGCTGTAGGTCCGCAGCCCGGCGCTGCCGATGCCGATGCCGGAGCGCCCGACGACGTCCTTGACGACGTACTCGATGCGCTCGCCGCGCTTGGCGTCCGGGATGGTCTCCAGGTACCTGTCGAAGGCGTCCTGCACGGCGGCGCGCTCCGCCTCGTCGAGGCGGCGGTGGTGCGGGCTCTCGCGGAAGCGGCGGTCGATGGTGGAGCCCGGCCCGTCGGAGATGACCGTCTCGGCGTCGAGCAGGTCGATGCGCCGGGCCGCGCGGGCCCGCTCGAGGGCGTCGTGGACGGGCCCGTCGGTGTTGTCGAGGCGCAGCGCGAAGGCGGAGTCGTCGTCCTTCGTGGCGAAGGCGCGCACCTGCTCGGTGTAGGCGCGGCAGTAGGCGGTGACCATGCGCTCGATGTCGGCGTCGGCGAAGGCCTTGGCCACCCCCAGGAGCGCCAGGGACGCCGCCATCCGCCACACGTCCCACGTGAAGGGGGCCAGGTAGGCCTCGTCGAAGTCGTTGACGTCGAAGACCAGCTGGCCCTGGTCGTTCATGTAGGTGCCGTAGTTCTCGGCGTGCAGGTCGCCCTGGATCCACACGCGGCTGGTGCGCTCGTCGGCCCACCGGTCGGTGCCCGCCACCTCGTCCGCCGCGACGTCGGCGTAGAAGAGGCACGCGCTGCCGCGGTAGAAGGTCCAGGGGCTCGCGGCCATCTTCCGGAACCGCTTCCGGAAGGCCGCCGGGTCGGCCTCGATGAGCGGTGCGAACGCGTCGAGCAGGACGGCGACGAGGTGCTCGCGGCGCTGCTCCGGGTCCCGGCGGCGGGCCAGCTCGACGACGGCGTGCGGCGGGCTCTCCGGCTGGATGTCGATCACGGCGCCCAGCCTGGCCCCGAACGCCCACCGCGGCACCTCCGCGCCACCCCCGCGACGATCATGCGCCTGAGCGCCAGGTGGAAGGCTGGTTCCGCCCCAGGACCGGCCGGCGACCGAGCGGTCACGCCGCCGGGCCGCACTCCCGGCCCCTTCCCCGCAGATGACGCCCCTTCGGGGCCGGCGAAGGGGCGTCAGCTGAGGGGAAGGGGCGTCATCTGCAGCGGAGCCCAGCCCCGCCGTGGGGTGGCCCCCCGCTGTCCGCCATCCCCGCGACGATCATGCGTCTGGGCGCCACCAGGCGGTGGTCTGCAGCGCGGTGGTGGCGCGGATCTGCATGATCATCGCGGGGGAGGGGTGGGGAGAGGTCGGGAGGGGAGGTGGCCGGAGGTGCCCGGGGTCCCTGGGAGGATGACGGGTGTGAGTGAAGCTCCCCGCCTGCAGCTGCTGCCCGCCGTCGACGTCGCTGACGGCCAGGCCGTCCGCCTGGTGCAGGGCGAGGCCGGCTCGGAGACGCACTACGGCTCCCCGCTCGACGCGGCGCTCGCCTGGCAGGAGGGCGGGGCGGAGTGGATCCACCTCGTCGACCTCGACGCCGCCTTCGGGCGCGGCTCCAACGCCGAGCTGCTCGCCTCGGTGGTCGGCACCCTCGACGTCGACGTCGAGCTGTCCGGCGGCATCCGCGACGACGCCTCCCTCGAGCGCGCCCTGGCCACCGGCTGCCGCCGGGTGAACCTCGGCACCGCGGCCCTGGAGGACCCGGAGTGGACCGCCAGCGCCATCGCCCGCCACGGCGACCGCATCGCCGTCGGCCTCGACGTGCGGGGCACCACCCTGGCCGCCCGCGGGTGGACGAAGGAGGGCGGCGACCTGTGGGACGTGCTCGCCCGCCTCGACCGCGACGGCTGCTCCCGCTACGTCGTCACCGACGTCACCAAGGACGGGACGCTGCGCGGCCCGAACACCGAGCTGCTCGCGCAGGTGTGCGCCACCACGAAGGCCCCGGTCATCGCCTCCGGCGGCGTGAGCTCCCTGGACGACCTGCGCGCCCTGCGCGCGCTGGTGGGCGACGGCGTGGAGGGCGCGATCGTCGGCAAGGCGCTGTACGCGGGGGCGTTCACGCTCCCCGAGGCCCTCGACGTCGCCGGCCGCCCCTGACCCCCACCCCGCCCGTGATCACAGCCTCCCTCCGCGCTCGCCTCCGGGGATGATCATGGACCTCCCGAACACCTCCGGCCGCCACGGCGACGCCCACGGCGACTCCGCCGGCACCCCGTGGGCGGGCCGCACACTGACCAACAACCCCTTCGCCGGTGACGACGGCGGCCTCGCCCCGGCGCTGGCCGCCGTCCTCGACGCGGCGCGCGCCAGCGGGGAGCCGGTCGACGTCGAGGCGCTGCTCGCCGCCCTGCCGGGGGCCCGGCTGTTCGTCCCCGTGACGGCGGTCTCCGCCGGCACCGACGAGGCGACCGGCGGTGACCTGGGCGCCGACATGGCCATCCCCACCCTGCGGTCGCCCGACGGCCGCGACGCGCTGCCCGTCTTCACCTCCGTCGCCGCCCTGACCGCGTGGAGCGCGAAGGCCCGCCCCGTCCCCGTCGAGGCGCGGCGCGCAGCGGTCAGCGCGGTGCAGGAGGGCCAGCAGCTGCTGGTGCTCGACCCGGGGGTGAGGGGCCCCACCGGATCCGTCGTCGTCCCGCGTCCTGCGCTGTGGGCGCTGGCCCAGGGGGAGCCGTGGACGCCGTCGTGGCGCGACCCCTCAGTGGCGGCCGGCGTGCGCGCGGCGGCCGAGACCGTCACCGGCGTCGTGCGGTCCAGCTGCGAGCCGGGCCGCGGTGGTGCGGAGCTGCGCGTGGTGCTCGACGTGGTCGCTGGGCTCGACGCCGCCGGGCTGGCCGACGTGACCACCGGGGTGGCGCGCCTGCTGGGGGAGGACGCCGTCGTCTCCCGGCGCGTCGACTCCCTGGAGCTCTTCGCGCAGCAGCTGCCGGGGGCCGTCGTCACGGTGGGGCGCGCCTCCGGCGGTGTGATGCACCGGTGGGAGGTCGTGCTGCACCACGCGCAGGACGGCGGCGCCGTCCGGACGCCGACCTCCGCGGCCACGCGCAGCGGTGCGCTCCGGGTGGCCGCACGCCTCCGGCGGAGCACCGGGGCGCAGGTCCTGGACGGCACTCGGGCCCTCGAGGCGGTGCCTGACCGCCGGTCTTGACCACGTCTTTACCACCGGTCGCGGAGTCGTGCCCGACGTGCCTGCTGGCCGGGGTCGCCCTAGCGTCGCTGCGCGTGACGGTGATCGGCTTCCACTGCAGCCACGAGCAGGTCCCGCCGAGCAGGCTGCTCGAGTACGCCGTCAGGGCCGAGGAGGCGGGGTTCACCGCCGCCATGTGCTCGGACCACATCACGCCCTGGGGCACCGCCCAGGGGCAGTCGGGCCTGGCGTTCGCGTGGCTCGGGGCGGCGCTCGCCCGCACGCGGCTGCCCTTCGGCGTGGTGCACGCGCCGGGTCAGCGCTACCACCCCGCCGTCACCGCGCAGGGCATCGCGACGCTGTCCGAGATGTTCCCCGGGCGCTTCTGGGCGGCGCTCGGCAGCGGCCAGTACATGAACGAGCACGTCACCGGTGACGGGTGGCCGCCGAAGGACGAGCGCGACGCGCGCCTGGCGGAGGTGGTCGACGTCGTCCGCCGGCTGCTCGCGGGCGAGGAGGTCACGCACCGCGGCCGCGTCACCGTGCACGAGACGCGCGTCTTCAGCCGTCCCCCCGTCGAGCGCGCGCCGGCGCTGCTCGCGGCCGCGCTGACCCCCCGCACCGCGGAGTGGGCCGCGAGCTGGGCCGACGGCCTCATCACGGTGAACGCCCCGCCCGACCAGATGCGATCCGTCGTGGACGCCTACCGCGGGGCGGGCGGCACCGGCCCGGTGAACCTCCAGGTGCACCTGTCCTGGGCGCCCACCCACGAGGAGGCCCTGGCCGTGGCGCACGAGCAGTGGCGCAACAACGTCTTCAGCTCCAAGGTCCTCGCCGACCTCGCCACCGTCGAGCAGTTCGACGACATCGGCCTGCGGGTCCAGCCCGCCGAGCTCGAGGAGTCGGTGCTCGTCTCGGCTGACGCCGCGCACGTCGCGGACACCCTGGCGGGGTGGGCCGAGCTCGGCTTCGACGGCGTCTACCTCCACCACGTGGGCCAGCACCTCGAGGCGTGGATCGACGAGGCGGGGGAGCGGGTGCTGCCACGGCTCTCGCCGACGGCCCCACCGGAGCTGGTGGGCCGCACCGGCGACGGGACGACGGCGCAGGCGCTCGCAGAGCGCGGGGGAGGCACCACACCGGCGACGGACCGGTCTGCTGCCAGTGCCACCACGACCCGGACGGGGATCCTCTGATGCTGACCACGACCGCCGATGAGTGGTGGGCGACCGCCGTCGGCTACTGCCTCGACATCAAGCGCTTCACCGACTCCGACGGCGACGGCCGCGGCGACCTCGCCGGCTTGGGAGCCCACCTCGACCACCTCGTCGACCTCGGCGTCGACTTCCTGTGGTTCCAGCCGTTCTACCCCTCGCCCGAGGGCGACGACGGCTACGACATCTCCGACTACTACGGCGTCGACGACGGCATGGGCACCCTGGGTGAGTTCGTCGAGGTGGTGCGCGCGGCCCGCGAGCGCGGGATGCGCGTCATCGTCGACCTCGTCGTCAACCACACCAGCGACGACCACCCGTGGTTCCAGTCGGCCCGCTCCGACCCGGACTCCCCCTACCGCCACTGGTACGTGTGGCGCGAGGAGCCGGACCCGGAGGACGCCGACGCGGACATCATCTTCCCGGACGCCGAGGACTCGGTCTGGAGCCGCGACGAGGTGGCGGGGCTCTACTACCGCCACCGCTTCTACCGCCACCAGCCCGACCTCAACACCTCGAACCCCGAGGTCCGCGACGAGATCCGCCGCATCATGGGCTTCTGGCTGCAGCTGGGCGTGGCGGGGTTCCGCGTCGACGCCGCGCCCTTCCTGGCGGAGACCGCGACCCGCACCGGTGATGCGGACGACGCCGCCCCGCCGGGCCCCTCCGCCGGTGAGCGGGACGACCAGCACGACGCCGACACCGCCCTGGACGAGTCGCTGGCGATGCTGGACGTCATGCGCACCTTCCTGTCCCGGCGCAGCTCCGAGGCGGTGATGCTCGGCGAGGTCAACAAGCCCCGCGACGAGATCGCCCCGTTCTTCGGCGGCGCGGGCCAGCGCATGACGATGTGCTTCGACTTCACCCTGAACCAGGCGTTCTACCTGGCGATGGCGCGCGCGGACGCCGCTCCGGTCCGCGGGGCGCTGGAGTCGCGACCCGACCTCACCGAGGGCAAGAGCTGGGGCCTCTTCGTGCGCAACCACGACGAGCTGACCCTCGACCAGCTCTCCGAGGCCGAGCGCCAGGAGGTCTTCGACGCCTTCGGCCCCGACGAGGAGGTGCAGCTGTTCGGTCGTGGCCTCCGCCTGCGCCTGCCGACGATGGTCGACGGCGACCGCGACCGCCTGGAGCTGGCGTACTGCCTGACGTGGAGCCTGCCGGGCACCCCCGTCCTCTACTACGGCGAGGAGGTCGGGCAGCTCGAGGACCTGTCGATCCCCGGCCGCATGTCGGTCCGCACGCCGATGGCGTGGTCCACCGGCGACGCAGGGCCCGGCCCGGTGGTGGCCGACCAGGAGCGCGACCCCGACTCGCTGCTGCACTTCTTCCGCAAGATGCTGCGCGCCTACCGCGGTCGCCCCGAGCTCGGTCGTGGCGAGCTGCGGCTGCTCGACGTCGGGGAGCCGGCGGTGCTGGCGCACACCATGACGTGGCGGGGGCGCACCGTGCTGGCGCTGCACTCCCTGTCGGCGGAGCCGGTGACCGTGACCGTGCCCGGCGGTGTGGTGGAGCCGGGCACGGAGCTGGTGGAGCTGCTGACGGCCACCCCGCGCACGGTCCCCGACGGCTCGTTCGAGGTGGAGCTGCCCCGCTACGGCAAGGTCTGGCTCGGCGACACCTGAGGCAGCCCGGGTCAGCGCACCGCCCACCACCGCTGCCACGGGGTCTCGACCGCGGTGGGCCGGTAGCTCGCCCGCACCCACGCCACCGCCCGCCCCGGTGGGACCCCGTCGAGGACCGCCAGCACCGCGAGCGCCGTGCCCGTGCGCCCGTTCCCGCCGACGCAGGTGACCTCGACGCGCTCGGTGGCGGCGCGCTCCCACGCCTCCCGCAGCGCGGCCCGGGCGTCGGACGGCACCAGCGGCAGCCCGAAGTCGGGCCAGCGGACCCAGCGCACCGGCCACGCCCGGGGTGCGGGCCGCTGCCAGGTGCACTGGTAGCTGACGTCGGGCTGCAGACCGGGTGGGGGAGCACCGGCACGCACTCCGCGGCCCCGCACCCGCCGTCCCGAGGGCAGGACGACGACGCCGGCAGCCCCCAGGGGCCAGACCTCCTGCTCGGTCACGGCGCTGCCCCTCCGTCGACGACCGCGAACCTCAGTGCCGCGTGCTCCGCGATGTGATGCTCAGGCGCATGGTCGTGCGGGGCGGGGGATGAAGGGCCGCCCGCTGCGACGACCGTGCGCGTGAGCGCCAGGTGGGGCGGCGCTGTCCGCAGCTCAGATCCAGCCGGCGGCCTGGGCGCGGCTGACGGCCTCGTGGCGGTTGGCCACCCCGAGCTTCTGCACCGCGGCCGACAGGTAGTTGCGCACCGTCCCCGGGGACAGCGACGCCCGCACCGCGATCTCCTCGACGCTCGCCCCGCCGGCCGCCAGCTCGAGCACGTCGGCCTCGCGCGGCGTCAGCGGGGAGTCGCCCGCGGCGATGGCGTCGGCCGCCAGCTCGGGGTCGACGTGCCGCCCGCCCGCGTGCACCGTGCGGATCACCTGCGCCAGCACCGCCGCCGACGTCGTCTTCGGCAGGAACCCCCGCACCCCGGTGGACAGCGCCCGCTTCAGGTGACCGGGCCGCCCGTGCCCGGTGACGATGACGACGCCGCAGCCGGGCACCTCCGCCCTCAGCGCAGCTGCCACCTCGATGCCGTCGAGCCCCGGCATCTGCAGGTCGAGCACCGCCACGTCGGGCCGCAGCGCGCGCGCCACCGCCACGGCCTCCGTGCCGGAGGCCGCCTGGCCCACCACCTCGACGTCGTCCTCGAGGTCGACCAGCGTGGCCAGCGCCGTGCGGATGAGCTGCTCGTCGTCGGCCAGCAGCACCCTGATGGGTGAGGGGGTCACGCGTGCGCCTCCTGCTCGTGGGGTCGGGTGCGCGGTCCGGTCCGGGCGTCGGCCGGCGTGGTGGCGGTCAGCACCACCCGGCCGCGCTCGCGGCGGACGTCGAGCGAGCCTCCCCGGGCCTCCAGCCTCTCGCGCAGCCCGGACAGCCCCGCACCGGGGCGCAACCCGCCGTCGCGAGCGCCGTCGGACGCAGCGTCGCCGCCGTCGTTGCGCACCACCAGCACCGCCGCGCCGTCGACGACCGACAGCGACACCGCGCAGGTGCGCGCGTGCCCGTGGCGCACCACGTTGGTGACCGCCTCGCGCAGCGCCCACGCCAGGGCCTCCTGCGCGGGAGCCGGCAGGGCTGTCGCGACCGCGTCGTCGACGCGCACCTCGCACGCCACCTCGGCGGACGCGAGCAGCGCCCGCGCGCCGGCGAGCTCGGTGAGCAGGTCGGCCCGGCGGTGCCCGCGGACGACGGCGCGGACCTCCGCCAGCGACGACTGCGCCAGCTCGCGCACCGCCATCGCCTCCGCCACGGCCTCGGGCCGTCCGCGCTCGGCGAGGCGCGCCACGACCTCGCTCTTGAGCGCGATGGCCGACAGGTCGCGGCCGACCACGTCGTGCAGGTCGCGGGCGAACCGGAGCCGCTCCTCGGCCACGGCGAGGCGGGCGCGGTCGCCCTGGGCGTCGGCGAGCTGGCGGACCACGTCGAGCAGCCACACCGACAGCCGCACGGTCATGACAATGAACGCCGAGGCGAGCACGGTGACGACGGCGGTGGCGCCCGCCACCAGCGGCGTCGTCCCCCCGCTGGCCGCGGCCAGGCCCGTCGCGGCGCCGGCGAGGAGCGGCAGCAGCCAGCCCGCGCGGCGGTGGACGACGGCAACGGCAGCGGGGGAGAACATCACCGTGTAGACGACGACGGCCTGGCGGGGCGAGCCCGCCAGCTCTGCGGCGGGCGGCACCAGGGCCGCGCTCGCCAGCAGCGCGGCGGTCGTGGCACCGAGCGCGAGCAGCCCGTTCCGCTGCTGGCGCGCGAAGTGCGGCTCCAGCCCCGACCTCAGCACCACGAACGCTGCAGCTCCCTGTGCGGCGGACAGCCCCACCACCAGGGCGAGCAGCCACCCCGGGCCGGTGCCTCGCGTCAGCACGAGGAGGAGCAGCGGCGCGGGGACCCCCAGCCAGTACAGGACCTGCGCGGTGTAGACCTCGACCCGCTGGACCTGCGACAGGGACGCCCACCACGCGCGCGGCGAGCGCCACCACGTCGGGCGACCCGCTGGGCCGGTCCGTCGTGGTGGCGCTCCCCGCTCCGTCGTCACACGGACAGGGTGCTGCATCAGCCGCGGGGCTCCCAGCGCCAGAGGCGGCGCGCCAGCCAGACGGACACCGCCGTCCACGCCAGGAGCAGCGCCAGGTCGACCAGCACCGGGGAGACCACCCCGGCCACGACCGGCAGCTCCACCAGGCCCACCCCGGCCGACGAGGTGCGGGCCAGCAGGTCGACGGCGCTGGTGAAGGGCACCAGCAGCAGCACCTGGCGCATCGCCTCGGGGAGCACCGGGACGGTGAGCATGTTCGCGGCGGCGGCGATGAGGAACAGCAGCGGCACCGCGGCCCAGTTGGCCTTCTCGGCGTTGCCGGCCATCCCGGCGATCGCCGCGCCCGCGGCCACGAAGCCCACCGAGGCGATGGCGACGCCCGCCAGCCACGGCGCCCAGCCGAGCGCGTCGGGGAGCGGGCCACCGCGCCCGACGACGACGGCGAGCACGGCGAACGCCTCCACGACGCCCACGACCACCAGGGGCAGGTACATCCCGGCCACCAGCTCGCCGCTGCTCAGCTCTGAGGTGCGCAGCCGCTTGAGCACCTGCGCCTCGCGGCGGTTCACGGTCAGCATCACCGCGGCCAGGTGCGAGGTCACGGCCATGACGACCACCACGCCCATGCCGATGAGCGCCGCCAGCGCCTCGGGGGACCCGCCGGGGGTGACGGAGACGAGGAAGAGGATGGCGAGCGGGCCGCTCAGCAGCGTCAGCAGCGTGGTGCGCTGCTTGACGAGCATCTGCGTCTCGAAGCGGGCCAGGCGCAGCACGCGCTGCGCCGGCGTCACGGTGCGTCGCTGGCGAGCGTTCGTGGTCAGGGTGCTCATCGGGACGCCTCCTCGGCGGTGCTGGGCTCGGGGGTGGAGCGGACGACGGAGTGGAAGACCTCGTCGAGGGAGGCCGGGGTGGCGCGGAGCCGGTGCAGCTCGGCACCGGTGCGCTGCGCGTCGAGGAGCAGGGTGAGCAGGTCGCCCTGCAGGTCGTGCGTGCGGACGTCGACCTGCTCGTCGGGCCGGCCGGCGAGGCGCCGCACCGCGGTGATGCGCGCAGGGCGCTGGTCGAGCACCTCCGCGAGGGTGCCCCGCACCGCGATGCGGCCGCGGTGCATGATCGCGACCCGGTCGGCCAGCTGCTCGGCCTCCTCGAGGTGGTGCGTGGTCATGAGCACCGTGGTGCCGCCGTCGCGCAGCTCGCGGACCAAGCCCCACAGCGTGGCGCGCGACTCCGGGTCGAGGCCCGCGGTCGGCTCGTCGAGCACGATGAGGTCGGGGGCGCCCCACACCGCGAGCGCCAGGTCGAGGCGGCGGCGCTCGCCGCCGGAGAGGTCCTTGACCAGCACGCCGCGGCGGTGGGCCAGGCCGACGCGCTCGAGCACGGCGTCGACGTCGTCCACCCGGCTGCTCAGCGACGCCCACAGCTGCAGCGCGCTGACCGGCGTCGCCTCGGGCACGAAGCCCGCCTCCTGCACCATCACGCCGGAGGCGGCGCGGATGCGGCGGGTGGAGACCTTCGGGTCCTCACCGAGCACGTCGACCTGACCGGCGGCGCGGGGGCGGAACCCCTGCAGGGCCTCCAGCGTGGAGGTCTTGCCGGCGCCGTTGGTGCCGAGGAGGGCGAACACCTCCCCGCGGCGGACGTCGAGGTCCACGCCGTCGACGGCGCGGAAGGAGCCGTAGGCGACGACCAGTCCGCGGACGTCGACGACGAGGTCGTCCGCCGTCCTCGTCCGCTCTGCGGGGGTGGCTGCTGTCGTGGTCATGGCTCCACGCTCCCGCGGCGCGGGGCCCGCGGTCAGTGCGCTCCCTCACGGGTGCGGGTGCGCTCCTCACGCCCCGGGCATGACACCCGTCACCCCCCTCCCGCGACGATCACGCACCTGCGCGCCACCTCGAGCGTCGAGCTGCGCCCGAGATGGCGCTGAGGTGCGTGATCGTCGTGGGCAGGAGGGGCGCGCACGCCTCGCGGGGACGTGCAGGCGCTGCCACCGTGAGGCGGTGATGCTCCTGCGCCCGGCGCCCCCGATCACCCGGGAGCGGACCACGGCGGCGGCCCCCGCCGTCGTCCACGACCTGCTCGTCGACGTGGCGTCCTGGCCGCTCTGGTCACCGCACGTGGTGCGCACCGACCCGGCGCAGGGGCGGGTGCACCCGGGGTGGCGCGGACGCGTCAAGCCGTGGTTCGGCCCGGCGACCACCATGGAGGTCACCGAGGTGGTCCCGGACGGCGGGATGCGCTGGCGCACCCGGGCCGCCGGCCACGAGCTGCGGTACTCCCAGCTCGTCAGCGCTGCCCCCGGCGGAGGCAGCCGCGTGGAGTTCCGCGCTGAGGTGGGCGGGCCGCTCGGCCCGCTGGTGCAGCGCCTCGCCGCGCCGCTGTCCGGCTGCGGACAGCGGCGCCGCCTCGACCGCCTGGTGCTGCTCGCCGAGCGCTCCGCCTGAGCTGAGGCTCTCGCCTCCGCGACGGCGGAGTCCAGGGCCGTGATCGGCCCCGTCCTGCCCCTGGACTCCGCCGTCGCGCCACCCCTCGTGATCATGGGCGTCCGCCACCCCGTCGCGCCTCTTGCCCCATCGACTGTCGATGGGCCACGGTGCGGTGTGAGCATCGCCGAGAAGCGGTACGCCAAGCCCTGGGCCCTGGGTCTCGTCGAGGCCGCACTCGGGATCTTCGGCGTCGTCGCCCTGGTCGCCGGCCCCGCCTACTGGGTCAACGGGCTGACGCAGGCGGGCGCTCTGGTCCGCGTTCCCGTCGCCCTCTCGGCCGCGGGCGCCGACCAGCTCGTGGCGCCGGGGGAGCGCCCCGCGGTGGTCGACCTCCCCCTCCCGGACGGCCTCGTCCCGGCCGCGATCGCAGCGCAGGTCTCCCTGCGGCTCGAGGTCCCCAACTCCGACCTCGAGCTGCGGGCGCACGGCCAGGCGACCCGCGGGGAGTGGGCGCTCGCGCGAGGTGACGCGCTCCTGCGGTGGACCGCGGCCGGTGCGTCCGCCCTGGCGCTGCGCCGCCTCGTCATGGGGGTGGGGCGGGGCGAGCCCTTCGCACCCGGGGGAGCCCGGTGCTTCGCCGTGGTCGCAGGGGCGGTGGCGGTCGCCTCCTACGCGGCCCCCCTCCTGCCGGCTGCGGCCGCCGCACGGGTCCTGGCGCGCCTGGGGCTCGACGGACCCGGGTCGCCGCTGGTCGTGTCCACGTCCCCCTCGACCTCGCGCCGCTGCTCGTCATCGGGCTCCTGCTCGCGCTCGCCGAGGCGTTCCGGCAGGGCGAGAAGCTCGCCCGCGACGCCGAGGGGCTCGTCTGAGCCCCCGCGGGACCCCCGCCGAGGACGACGACGGCACCGGTCACCGCGTCCGCTGCCACCTCGACGCGCTGCTCGCGGAGCGGGGGATGACCCTGGTCCAGCTGTCCGAGCTGGCCGGGGTGACCGTGGTCAACCTGTCGGTGCTCAAGAACGACCGGGCGCGCGCGGTGCGCTTCTCGACGCTGACCGCCGTGTGCGACGCCCTCGGCTGCCAGCCCGGTGACCTCATCACCGTCGAGCGCGCGCCAGGGGTGGCGGAAGCCCATGATCACGGACGAGGTGCGGTCGGGGCATGACGCGAGGGCCCCCGCCGGGATCGGCGGGGGCCCTCGTCAGGTGGAGCAGGTGGAGCGGGAGGTCAGGCGTCCAGGTCCTTGGCGACCAGGTCGGCCACGACCTTCATCGCGGCCTCGTCGTCGGACTCGACGGTGACCTCGTCGCCCTGGGCCGCGCCCAGGGTCATGATCAGCAGCGCGGAGCCGGCGTCGACCGGCTCCTCGCCGGCCACTGCGAGGGTGACCTCGGCGCCGGTCTCCGTCGCCGCCTGGGCGATGACGGCGGCGGGGCGGGCGTGCAGGCCGACGGCGGACCCGACGGTCACGGTGGTGCTGGGCACGGTGCTCTCTCCTTCGTGAGGGGGCGTGTCTGGGACGAGTCGATCAGAGCGGCGGTCAGGCCGCGACCGGGGTCTTGGCCGTCGCCTTGAGGAGCGTGACCACCAGCGCCGAGACGATGGTCCCGAGGAGCACCGCGATGAAGAAGGTCACGAAGGGCTGCATCGCGAAGAAGACGAAGAAGCCGCCGTGGGGGGCGCGGAGCTCCGTTCCGAAGGCCATGATCGCCGCACCGGTGACCGCGCCACCGACCATCGAGGCCGGGATGACGCGCAGCGGGTCGGCCGCCGCGAACGGGATGGCGCCCTCGGAGATGAAGGAGGCGCCCAGCAGCCAGGCGGCCTTGCCGTTTTCCTTCTCGACCGCCGAGTACAGCTTCGGGCGGACGGCGGTGGACAGTGCCATCGCCAGCGGCGGCACCATGCCGGCCGCCATGACGGCCGCCATGACCTGGAACGAGGCCGGGGTCTGCGCGGCGAGTCCGGCGGTGGCGAAGGCGTAGGCCGCCTTGTTGACCGGGCCGCCGAGGTCGAAGCACATCATCAGGCCGAGGATGATCCCGAGCAGGATCGCGGCGCTGCCGGACAGGCCGTTCAGCCAGTCGGTCAGGCCGTTGGTCGCGGCGGCCAGCGGACGGCCGAGCACGAGGAGCATCAGGCCACCGGCCACGATCGAGGCCGCCAGCGGGATGATCATCACGGGCATGAGGCCGCGCAGCCACTTCGGGACGTCGAGGCGCGAGAACCAGTAGGCGACCAGGCCCGCCAGCACACCGCCGACGATGCCGCCGAGGAAGCCGGCGCCGGAGAAGCCCGCCACCGCGCCGGCGGTGAAGCCGGGGGCGATGCCGGGGCGGTCGGCGATGCCGAACGCGATGTAGCCCGCCAGCGCCGGCACGAGGAAGCCGAACGCCAGGCCGCCGATCTTGAAGAAGACGGCACCCAGGTAGACGAGCAGCGCGCTGTCGCGCAGAGCGTTGCCGGCCAGCGTCGGGTCTGCCGCCTTCAGCGCGGCGACGTCCGGCAGGTTCCACAGCGAGTTGTTGAGCAGGATGTCGTCGGCGCCCGTGGGCAGGTTGGTGACCCGGTACCCGGCGAACAGGAAGCCGAGGGCGATCAGCAGACCGCCGGCGGCCACGAACGGGATCATGTAGCTGACGCCGGTCAGCAGCACCTGGCGCACCTTGACCCAGAACGACACGTCGCCCCCCTGGCCCGCGGTCGCCGCTGCAGCGCCGGCCCCCGCACCGCCGCCGGCCACGCGGGCCGCCTGCGGGTCGGTCGACGCGGTCAGCGCCTCGGCGACCATCGCGTCGGGCTCGTTGATGGCGCGCTTCACGCCGGAGGCGATGACCGGCTTGCCCGCGAAGCGCTCACGGCCCTTCACCGGGACGTCGGTGGCGAAGATGACGGCGTCGGCGCTGGCGATGAGCGACGGCGGCAGCGGCGTGGTGGCGCCCGAGCCCTGCGTCTCGACCTTCAGCGTGATGCCCGCACGCTCGGCGGCGGCGACCAGGGAGTCGGCGGCCATGTAGGTGTGCGCGATGCCGGTGGGGCACGCCGTCACGGCGACGACGACCTTGCCGCTGGTCTCCGAGGCGACCGACGCCGAGGCGGCGCCGGCGGCGGCCGGAGCGGCGCTCGCGGTCGCGGCGGGGGTGGAGGTCGCCTGCTTCGCTGCGCTGTCGGTGCTAGCGGCCTTCGGCTTCGGCGTGACCACGTCGGTGACGAGGTCGACGACCTCCTGGTCGGTCTTCGCGGCGCGCAGTGCGGCGGTGAAGGCGGGCTTGACCAGGGCGCGGGCCAGCGCGGTCAGCAGCTTGAGGTGCTCCTGCCCGCCGGAGGCCGGGGCCGCGATGAGGAAGGCGAGGTCAGCGCCGCCGTCGGGGGCGCCGAAGTCGACCTTGGGCGAGAGGCGGGCGAAGGCGAGGGTCGCCGTCGTCACCGCCTCCGAGCGGCAGTGGGGGATGGCGATGCCGCCGGGCAGGCCGGTGGCCGACTGCGCCTCGCGCGCCATCGCGTCGCGCTGCAGGCCCTCGGCGCTGGTGGCGCGCCCGGTGCCGGCGACGACCGCGGCGAGGGAGGCGATGACGTCCTCCTTGCGCGAGCCGAGGTCGGCGTCGAGGCGCACGAGCTCCGGCGTGATCAGCCCCGCCGGGGCTGAGGTGTCGGTGGACATGGGTCCTCCTGGTCTGGCCGACGTCGTCGGCGGTCTGGGTCGAGCGGCTGGGGAGTGCTGGGGGGAGCGGGGGAGCTGGGAGGGGTGGTGCGGTCAGAGGCGCTGCGACGTCACCAGGTCGCGGCGCAGGTGCTGGGGCGTCGGCAGCGACGACCCGGGGAGCTGGACGGCGGCGGTGCCGTGGGCCACGGCGACGGCGAGGCGCTCGGCCTCGTCGGCGCCGTCGAGGTCGGCCAGCAGGTAGCCCGCCAGCGTGGAGTCGCCGGCGCCCACGGTGCTGACGGGGGTGACCGGGGCGTGCTGGGCGTGCCAGGCGCCGTCGGCGGTGACCAGCAGCGCGCCGCGCCCGCCGAGCGTGACGAGCACCTCCGCGACCCCGCGCTCCACCAGCGAGCGTGCCGCCTCCGCGGCGGCGGCGGGGTCGGCCTCCAAGGCCGCGCCCGCCGCCGAGGCGGACCCCGCGTCGACGCCGGTGAGCTCCGCGAGCTCCTCGGCGTTGGGCTTCAGCAGGTCGGGCAGGCCCGCGGCGTCGGCGCCCGGGCCGGCGGTGGCGAGCAGCGCCGCGCCGGAGGTGTCGACGGCGACGCGCGCGCCCGTCGAGCGCAGCGCGGCCACGAGCTCGGCGTACCAGCCGGCGGAGACGCCGGGGGGCAGGGAGCCGGACAGCACCGCCCAACGCGCACCGGCGGCCTCGCGCTGCAGGGCCTCGGCGAGGCCGGCGCGCACGGCGGGGCCCAGCGGAGCGCCGGGGGCGTTGACCTTCGTCGTCGTGCCGTCGGGCTCGGCGAGGGTCAGGTTCACGCGGGCGAAGGCCGCGATCGGCACCGCGCGGTGCACCAGCCGCAGCTCGCGCAGGGCGAGGAGCAGCGGGTCGTCCGGGTGCCCGGGCAGGACGGCGACGGCGGTGCGCCCGCCGGCGGCGACCACGCGGGCGACGTTGACGCCCTTGCCGCCGGGCTCGTCGACGGCGGCCGCCGAGCGGACCACGCCGCCGCGCTCCAGGGGGCCGGACAGGGGCACCAGCCGGTCCAGGCCGGGGTTGGCCGTCAGGGTGACGATCACGCCACCACCACCTCCACTCCGCGTGCTTCGAAGGACTTCAGGTCGCGCCGGGGGGCGCTGGCGTCGGTGACGAGGACGTCGACCTCGTCGAGCTGGGCGAACCGCACCAGGTGCTCGCTGCCGATCTTCGAGGCGTCGGCGAGGACCACGACGCGGCGACCGGCGGCCACGAGGGCCCGCTTGAGGGCGGCCTCGTCGTGGTCGGGCGTGGTCAGGCCGTGGTCGGGGGTGATGCCGTTGGCGCCGACGAAGGCGGTGTCCACGCGCAGCGCCTCGACGGCGCGCAGCGCCTCCGGGCCGACCGCCGCGTGCGTGGTGCCGCGCACCCTGCCGCCGATGAGGTGCAGGTCGATCGCGCCGGCCCCGGCGAGCTGCGCGGCGACCGGCACGGCGCTGGTCACCACGAGCAGCGGGGAGTCGGTGGGCAGGAGGCGGGCCAGGCGCACGGTGGTGGTGCCGGCGTCGAGGGCGATCGAGCCGCCGTGAGGCACCAGGTCGAGCGCCGCGCGGGCGATCCGGTCCTTCACCTCGGCGCGGTCGGCGTCGCGGTCGGCCACGGCGCGCTCGACCACCGTCAGGGCGCTGGTGGGGACGGCGCCGCCGTGCACCCGGCGCAGCAGCCCAGCGCGCTCGAGGGCGGCCAGGTCGCGCCGCACCGTCTCGGTGGTGACGCCGAACTGTGCCGCCACGTCGGCCACGGCGACGCGGCCGTGCTGGCGGACCAGTCCGGCGATCGCTTCGTGGCGCTCCGTCGCGTACAACCGCGCACTCCCTCGTGCCTGGGTCCCGTGCTGCTTCCTGGTGGTGCTCGCGTCCCCCGTGTGTGGGACCGTGTTGGAAACAACTTTGTGATGTGTGGTTCTACGCCCGTTCATGTTGTTGTGTCAAGGGGTGGTTCCGGTGCAGGCTGGGGCCCGACAGACCAGGGCCGCTGATGGCCCCCCACTCCAGCGCGGGAGTCCTCGATGAGCAGCGTCGCCACCACTCCGCAGTCGTCCGGCACGTCCCCGCAGGGCCCCACCGGTCGGGTCCTGGTCGGCATCCCGGTCGTCCCCGGCGTCGGCGCCGGCCCCGTCGTCCGGCCCGCCGACCGGCCCCGGCTGCCCGAGGTCACGGGGGAGCCCTCGGTCGCCGAGGACGCGCGCGCGGGCGAGCTGGAGCGCTTCCAGGCCGCCGCGGAGGTCGTCGCCGGCCGCCTCGAGGGCCGCGCCGCGCGCGCCTCGGGCGCCGCCGCCGAGGTGCTGGAGGCCACCGCCGGCCTCGCCCGCGACCGGGGCCTGCTGGCCGCCGTCGGCAAGCGCGTCAAGGCCGGCGCCCCCGCCGACCAGGCCGTCGTGGGTGCGGCCGAGCAGTTCAGCGCCATGTTCACCGAGCTCGGCGGGGTCATGGCCGAGCGGGTCACCGACCTCGCCGACCTGCGCGACCGGCTCGTCGCCGAGCTCACCGGTCAGGAGGAGCCCGGCGTGCCGACCCCGGCCGACCCCTCGGTGCTGCTCGCCGACGACCTCGCCCCCGCTGACACCGCGGGCCTGCAGCCCGAGCTGGTGCTCGCCATCGCGACCACGCGCGGCGGCCCCACGAGCCACACCGCGATCATCGCCCGCCAGCTGGGCATCCCCTGCGTCGTCGCCGTCGGCGGCCTCGACGACGTCGCCACCGGGCAGTTCGTCCTGGTCGACGGGACCTCGGGTGAGGTGGGCGTCGAGCCCGACCGCGACCACGCGCGGGCGCGCGTGGAGGAGTCCGAGCGGGAGCGCGCCGCCGTCGCCGCGTGGACCGGGCCGGGCGCCACCGCCGACGGCCACGCCGTCGACGTCCTCGCCAACGTGCAGGACGGCGCGGGCGCGGCGAAGGCCGCCGCCACCGGCGCGCAGGGCGTGGGCCTGTTCCGCACCGAGCTCTGCTTCCTCGACGCCGACACCGAGCCCTCCGTCGAGGAGCAGGCGCGCATCTACGGCGAGGTGCTCTCCGCCTTCGCCGAGCGGGCCGAGGGCGCCGGCGAGGGCAGCAAGGTCGTGCTGCGGACCCTCGACGCCGGGTCCGACAAGCCGCTGAAGTTCGCGACCGCGCCCGACGAGGAGAACCCCGCCCTGGGCGTCCGCGGCCTGCGCATCTCCTGGGCTCAGCCGGGCATCCTCACCCGCCAGCTCGACGCCGTGGCCCTGGCCGCCGAGCAGACCGGCACCTCGCCGTGGGTGATGGCCCCCATGGTCGCCACCGCCGCCGAGGCCCGGGAGTTCGCCGCGCAGGTGCGCCAGCGCGGGCTCAAGGCCGGCGTGATGATCGAGATCCCCGCGGCCGCGCTGCACGCCGAGCGCATCCTGCGGGAGGTCGACTTCCTCTCCATCGGCACCAACGACCTGGCCCAGTACACGCTCGCCGCGGACCGGCTCTCGGCAGACCTCGCCCACCTCAACGACCCGTGGCAGCCCGCGCTGCTGCAGCTGGTGGCGCTGACGGCGGCGGCGGGCGCGGTGGCCGGCAAGCCCGTGGGCGTCTGCGGCGAGGCCGCGGCCGACCCGCTGCTCGGCGCGGTGCTCGTGGGCATGGGCATCACGTCGCTGTCGTGCGCCGCATCGGCGATCTCCTCCGTCGGGGCCCGCCTGGCCTCGGTCGAGCTGGCCGCCTGCCAGGAGGCGGCCCGCGCCGCCGTCGCCGCCGACGACGCGGCGGCCGCCCGCGCCGCGGCCCGCGAGGTCCTCCTGGGCAGCTGAGGTCCCCGGCCCGGGAGGATGGCGGCGTGCTGCCACCTCCCGGGACCCCCGGCACCGACCTGCCGGTCCGGGAGGTGCTCGACGACGTCGTCGCCGCGCTCGCCGGCCGGGGGACCGCCCTGCTCGTGGCGCCCCCGGGCACCGGCAAGACCACGCTCGTCCCGCTCGCCCTCGCCGGCGCCCTCCCGGTGGGCGCGGGGCGCGTGGTGGTCGCCGAGCCCCGCCGCGTGGCCGTGCGCGCCGCCGCCCGCCGCATGGCCTCGCTCCTGGGCGAGCCCGTCGGGCAGCGCGTCGGCTGGAGCGTCCGCGGCGAGCGCCGCACCAGCGCCGCCACCCGCGTGGAGGTGGTGACCACCGGCCTGCTGCTGCGCCGCGTCCAGCACGACCCCGAGCTGCCCGGCGTCGCCGCCGTCGTCCTCGACGAGGTGCACGAGCGCCACCTCGACGCCGACCTCGCCCTCGCCCTCCTGCTCGACGCCCGCGCCGCGCTCCGACCGGACCTGCAGGTCCTCGCCGCCTCGGCCACCCCCGACGCCGCCCGCCTCGCCGCCGTGCTGGGGAACGCCGACGACCAGCAGGACGTCGACGCCGCGCGGCCCGCCCCCGTCGTCGTCGCCACCGCGCCCGTGCACCCCCTCGAGGTGGTCTGGGCCCCGCCCACCCGGCCGGTGCGCCCGCCCGAGGGCACCCGCACCGACCCGGCGCTGCTCGACCACGTCGCCGCCACTGCACGGCGCGCGCTGGCCGAGCGCGACGGCGACGTCCTCGTCTTCGTCCCCGGCGCCGCCGAGGTGGGCGGCGTGCGCTCGCGCCTGGCGGCCACGGTCAGCGGCGACGTCGACGTCCTCGCCCTCTCGGGCCGGCAGAGCACGGCCGACCAGGACGCCGCGCTGGCCCCCTCGTCGCCCGGCCGCCGCCGCGTCGTGGTCTCCACCGCCGTCGCCGAGTCGAGCCTGACCGTGCCGGGCGTGCGCACCGTCGTCGACGCCGGGCTCGCCCGCGTGCCCCGCACCGACCACGCCCGCGGCCTCGGCGGCCTGGCCACGGTGCGGGTGAGCCGGGCCGCCGCCGAGCAGCGCGCCGGCCGCGCGGCCCGCGAGGCCCCCGGCGCGGTCTACCGCTGCTGGACCGCCCTGGAGCACGAGCGGCTCCCCGCCCAGCCGCAGCCCGAGGTGGCCACCGCCGACCTGACGGGTGCGGTGCTGGCGCTGGCCTCGTGGTCGCGGGCCGACGGCGCGGGCCTCCCGCTGCTCGACCCGCTGCCCGCGGGAGCCACGGCCGCCGCCGTCCGCGTGCTGCACGACCTCGGCCTGCTCGACGGCGACGACGCCGCCACCGCGCGCCCCACGGCTCGCGGTCGCGCCGTCGCGTCCCTCGGCCTGGAGCCGCGGTGGGGGCGCGCGCTGCTCGACGGCGCGGCCCTCGTGGGGGAGCGGACGGCCGCCGAGGTGGTGGCCCTGCTCAGCGAGGACGGCCTCGTGGGCGGAGGAGGCCCGGGGAGCGGCGCCGCCGGTGGTGACGACGTGGCCGCCAGCTGGAGGTCCCTGCGCCGCGACGACGACCCCGGCCGGTCCGCCCGCTGGCGCGCGGAGGTCCGCCGCCTGGCCGGCGCCCTCGCGGACGTGCCCGCCGACCAGCGCCCTGCCGGTGGCGCGCGGTCGTCGCGCCTCGGCGACGACGCCGCGGCGGCCCTGGTCGTCGGCCTGGCCCACCCCGAGCGCCTCGCCCGGGTGCGCCCCGGCGGCCCGGCCACCGGTGCTGGCGGCTCCTACCTGACCGCCGGCGGCACCGCGGTGCGCCTGGCGCCGGGCTCGGGGCTGCGGGGGGCGCCCTGGCTGGCGGTCGCCGTGGCCGACAGGTCCGGCAGCGACCCCGAGGCGCGGGTGCGCGCCGCCGCCGCGCTCGACGAGGACGGCGCCCGCGCCGCCGCGCCGCAGCTGGTCCGCGAGGGCGAGGAGGTGTCCTGGCAGGGAGGCGCCGGGGGCGACGTGGTCGCGCGCCGGGTGGAGCGCCTCGGCGCCGTCGAGCTGGCCAGCCGTCCGCTCACCGGCGCGCTCGACGAGCGCCAGCGCGGCCTGGTGGCCAGCGCCCTCGCCGACGGGCTGGCGCAGGCCGGGCTCGCGCTGCTGCCCTGGCCCGACGGCGCGGTGCGGCTGCGGCAGCGCCTCGCCGCGTGCCGGGCGGCCCTCGGCGACCCGTGGCCCGCCGTGGACGACGACGCGCTGCTCGCCCGGGCCGCCGAGTGGCTGGGACCCGAGCTGGCCGGGGCCCGCCGCCGCGCCGACCTCGCGCGCACCGACACGACGTCCGCCCTGCGGCGCCTGCTGCCGTGGCCCGAGGCGACCCGCCTCGACGAGCTCGCGCCCGAGCGGCTGCCCCTGCCGGCGGGCGCGGGGCCGCGCGGCGCCGGGCCCCGAGCCGAGGAGGGCAGCGCCCGCCTGGACTGGTCCGACCCCGCGGCGCCCGTCCTCGCCGTCCGCCTCCAGCGCGTGCTGGGCTGGACCGCTGCCCCGCGGGTGCTCGACGGGCGCGTCGCCGTCGTCGTCCACCTGCTCTCCCCGGCGGGGCGGCCGCTGGCCGTCACGGCCGACCTGGCCGGCTTCTGGCGCGGCGCCTACCGCGAGGTGAGGGCGCAGATGCGCGGTCGCTACCCCAAGCACGCCTGGCCGGAGGACCCGCTCGCCCCGTGACCCGCCCCGGGCGTCAGCGCAGGGCGTCGAGCACGGCCCGGTGCAGCCGGCGGTCGCTGAGCACGCGGAAGTGCCCCACGGCGTCCAGCCGGACGTTGCGGGCCCCGGGCAGGTCGCGCGAGCGCGGGGTGGTGGGGTCGACGGCGCTGCGCACCGCCGTGATGCGGTCGTCCGCGCCGTGGGCGGCGGCCAGCCGGGCGATCAGCGGGTCGTCCGGACGGAACGCGCGCACCGAGCGCAGCAGCGGCACCCACCGGGCCAGTGACGAGCCGGCGAACGGGGTGTTGACCGCCACCAGCCGCTCGAAGGCCGCGTCCTGGCCGCCGGGGGCTCCGCTCTCGGCATCCTGCACCAGGAGCAGCTTGCCCACCAGGCCGCCCTTGCTGTGCGCCACCAGCGCCGCGCCGCGCAGCCCCCGCTCGGCGGCGAAGCGGCGGACCAGGTCGGCGCCGTCGGGGATGCTCGCCCGCTGGAAGCCGAGGGCCTCCACGGCGTGCACCGCGTGCCCGGCCCCGCGCAGCGCCTCGGTGAGCGGTGCGAGGAACCGCCACGACTCGTAGACGCCGGGCACCAGCACCACGTCGCGGCAGCCGGGCGCGGGCGGCCCGTCGTGCGGGGGCGAGCCCCGCCGCAGGCTCCGCACCTGCCAGCGCAGCGCGTAGACCCAGTCGGCCACCCACCACCACGCGACGGCGGCGCCGTTCACGCCGTCGGCCCGCCCACGGCCGCGGCCAGCTCGGCCGGGTGCGACCACTGCAGCACGTGGCAGCCGGGCACCACCACGAGCCGGCCGCGGCGCGCCACCCGGGCCAGGTGCTCCGACCACCCGTCGGAGCAGAGCGGGTCGCGCTCGCCGTGCACGACGGTGACGGGGACGGCGACGTCGGGCAGGTGGTCCTCGACGCGGTGGCGCAGCACCGGGCCGACCGCGCGCAGGTAGGTGACCGGCCCGCACGCCAGGAGCGAGGCCAGCTGCACCGGCAGAACCCCGAGCGGCTCGCGCACCAGGCTCGCGAGCATGCAGGCGGTCTGCCGCAGGAGGGTGCGGGCGCCGGCGTCCACGGTCGGCGTCACCGCGACCAGCCGCGCGACGGCGCCCGGGTGGCGCACGGCCAGCTCCACCGCGACCTGGCTGCCCATCGAGTGCCCGACGACGACGGCCGGCCCCACCCCCTGCTCCGCCAGCAGCGCCGCGACGGCGTCGGCGTGGTCGGCGATGCTGATCAGGGGGCGCAGCAGGCGGCCCGGGGCCCGCGGCGGGCGGGGGGAGCGGCCGTGCCCGAGCAGGTCCGGGGCGACGACCCGCCAGGTGCCCGCGAGCTCGGGGACCAGCCGCCGGAAGTACGCCGACGACGACCCGATCCCGTGCAGCAGGACGACGGCGGGGGCGCCGGGCTCGCCCGCGGTGCGCACGTGAAGCGTCGGCGTGCTCACGCCCGACCCCGGTGGCGGCGGTCGGCGGCCTCGGCCGCGACCTCGACCAGCGCGGCGACGACCCCGGGGTGCGACCACTGCGCCACGTGGTGGGCACCCGGCACCTCCTGGACGCCGACCAGCAGCCCGGCCGGGACGCGCAGCGCCAGGCGGTCCAGCCAGGCGCGGGGCGCGACCGGGTCGTGCTGGCCCCGGGCGAGCAGCACCGGCGCGCTGGTGGAGGCCAGGTGCTCCTCGACGCGGTCCGACAGCATCGGACCGACCGTGCCGAGGTACGTCCGCGGACCGCAGCGCAGGTACGACGCCGCCTGCACCGGGGCCAGCGAGAGCGGCTCGCGCGGGCTGTTGCGGGCGAGGCGCAGCCCCTGCCGCAGGGGGCTGCGCGCCCGGTCGTCGGCGGTGGGGCCCAGCAGGACGGCGGCGCGGGCGGCTCCCGGGTGCCGCGCGAGCAGCGCGGCCACCACCTGGCCGCCCAGGGAGTGCCCGAGCAGCACGGGGCGCTGCGCGTCGCGCCCGGCGGGCTGCCCGGCCAGCCGCTCGGCCAGCAGGGCGGCGAGCGCGTCGGCGTGCTCGCGCACGGTCAGCGGGGCCCGCGGCCGCGGGGAGCGGCCGTGTCCAGCCAGGTCGGGGGCGAGCACGCGCCAGCGCTGCGCGAGCCGGTCGGCCAGCGGGCGGAAGTACGCGCCCGAGGAGCCGATGCCGTGCACCAGCACCACCGGAGCGGCGGCGGGGGACCCCAGCTCCTCGACCGCCAGCCGCTGCGCCGGGGTGCTCAGCGGACCGGGCCGGTCCACTTCTCGCCGGGCCCGGCGCCGGGGGCGTCCGGGAAGGGGGAGGCCTCCTGGAAGGCGAGCTGCAGCGAGCGCAGGCCGTCGCGCAGGGCGCGGGCGTGCTGGTTCCCGATCTCGGGCGCCGCGGCGGTCACCAGGCCGGCCAGCGCCGTGATGAGCACCCGGGCCTCCCCGAGGTCGAGGTGGGCGCCCTCCTCGGCGTCCTCGGCGAGGCCGCACTTCACGGCGGCGGCGCTCATGAGGTGGACGGCGGCGGAGGTGACGACCTCGACGGCGGACACGTCGGCGATGTCGCGGACGGCGCGCGCCTCGTCGGTCCCGCCCTCGGCCGGGACGGTGCTGCTGGGCTGCGGGTCGCTCACACTGCTACATTAGGCGACTGACCGACCGCGACCTCGAGCGCGCACCCGCACCGGACCCCGTCCGGAGCGAGCGCCGCACGGGGTCCGGTGCGCCAAGTGGAGGCCTCCTCCCACCCGCGTCGGCCCTCCCGGGCCGCCGGGTCCCCGGTCCACCGCACCGCCCCGGAAGTTCTCGGAGCGCGTGCGGCTCTCGAGCGACGCCCCGCGCCGCACGAGCCGGGTCAGGCCCTCGCGACGCGTCCGCCGGGGGAGACCCTTCCCGCGACGGTGGTTCCCAGCCCGTCGTGAAGGAGCAAGGCACATCAGCGAACCGCGCATCAACGACCGCATCCGCGTCCCCGAGGTGCGGCTGGTCGGGCCGAACGGTGAGCAGGTCGGGATCGTGCGCGTCGAGGACGCGCTGCGCCTGGCGGAGGAGGCCGACCTCGACCTGGTCGAGGTCGCCCCGAGGCGAAGCCCCCGGTCTGCAAGCTCATGGACTTCGGGAAGTTCAAGTACGAGTCCGCGATGAAGGACCGCGAGGCTCGGAAGAACCAGTCGAACACCGTGCTGAAGACCGTCCGGCTGCGCCTGAAGATCGACCCGCACGACTACGAGACCAAGAAGGTCTTCGCCCAGAAGTTCCTCGAGGGCGGCGACAAGGTCAAGGTCATGATCATGTTCCGCGGCCGCGAGCAGTCGCGCCCGGAGATGGGCCTGCGCCTGCTCCAGCGGTTCGCGAACGACGTCGTGGACTTCGGCTCCATCGAGTCGAGCCCGCAGCAGGACGGCCGCAACATGGTCATGGTCATGAGCCCCTCGCGGCGCAAGGCCGACGTGAAGTCGGAGCAGAAGGCCGAGCAGCGCACCAAGCGCGACGCCGACCGCACCGCCCGCATCGAGCGCGCCGAGAAGGTCGCTGCCGAGCAGGCCGAGAAGGAGCAGGCGGCCCCCGCCCCCGCTCCCGAGGTCTCCCCGATCATCGCCGAGGGCGACGAGCCGCTGTTCGTCCGCCGCGCCCCGTCCGCCGCGCCCGCCCCGGCCGCAGCCGGCGGCCGCGAGGGCTCCTCGCGCCCCTACGGCGGCCCGCCCTCCCGCGGCGGCGACCGCTTCGAGCGCCCGTCGCGGCCCGACCGCTTCGAGCGTCCGGGCTCGGACCGTCCCGAGCGGTCGGACCGGCCGGAGCGCTTCGAGCGTCCCGGGTCGGACCGTCCCGAGCGGTCGGACCGCCCCGAGCGCTTCGAGCGCCCGGACCGGCCCGCGGCCACCCGCGGCACGAGCCCGGGGGCGCCGTCGCGCCCGCTGCGGCCCGCGCCGCGTCCGGCCACGGCCCCGGGCAGCGCCACCCCCGCCGGCCCGGGCGCGCGCCCGGCCCCGGCCGGTCGCCCGGCACCGGGCCCGTCGGCTCCCCGCGAGGGCGCAGCACCCGCTGCTCCCGTCCCGGGCGGCGCTCCGGCGCCGCGGCCCCCGGCGGCCCGCCCGGCGGGTGACACCCCCGGACCGCGGCCGGTGCCGCGCCCGGCCCCGCGTCCCGCACGCCCCACGGCCCCGCCGCCCTCGGACGACTGAGGTCGCACCGGGGCTGAGGAGCCCACGGCCCGGGAGGAGACCCTCCCGGGCGCACGCAGCACGGAAGCCGGGCACGCACCCTGCCCGGGCATCAACCAGGAGGACGGTCACCATGCCGAAGATGAAGACCCACAGCGGCGCCAAGAAGCGCTTCAAGGTCACCGGGTCGGGCAAGATCACGCGCGAGCGCACCAACCTGCGCCACCTGCTCGAGGTCAAGTCGAGCCGCCGCAAGCGCGCTCTGGCCGTCGACACCGAGCTCTCCCCGGCCGACGTCGGGCGCGCCAAGCGCCTGCTCGGCCTCTGACCTCCGCGCACCTCGCGCCCCGCCCGAGCCGCTGACCAGCGGCCGGGCGCCCCACACCACCCCCGAGAAGACCCAGGAGCACCCCCGTGGCACGCGTCAAGCGGGCAGTGAACGCCCAGAAGAAGCGCCGCACCACCCTCGAGCGCGCCAGCGGCTACCGCGGCCAGCGCTCGCGGCTGTACCGCAAGGCCAAGGAGCAGGTCACCCACTCCCTCGTCTACGCGTACCGCGACCGCCGCGCCCGCAAGGGCGACTTCCGCCGCCTGTGGATCCAGCGCATCAACGCCGCGGTCCGCGACAACGGCATGACCTACAACCGCTTCATCCAGGGCCTCAAGGCCGCGGGTGTCGAGGTCGACCGCCGCATGCTCGCCGAGCTCGCCGTGAGCGACCCGGCCGCCTTCACCGCGCTGGTGGGCACGGCTCGCGCCGCCCTCCCCGCGGACACCTCGGCCCCCGCCGCCTCGGCGGCCTGAGGGCCGGTCGGAGCAGCGGTCCGGCGGGGTCGGGAGAGCGCGGCGTGACGGGTGCGGGCAGCACCGCCCGGGTGGCCACCACCCGGGCGGTGCCGGAGGTGGCCCTGGCCAACCCCCGCGCCGACCGCGTGCGCTCCCTGGCCCGCCTGGCCACGGCCCCGGGGCGCGAGCGCTCCGGGGCCTTCCTCGCCGAGGGCCCGCAGGCGGTCCGCGAGGCGCTGGCGGCCCCGGCCCCGCACCGCGTGCGGACCGTCGTGGCCGTCCCCGCGGCCCTCGAGAAGCACCCCGAGCTCGGCCCCGGCGCCTCCCGCGCCGGGGCCGAGCTGCTGACCTGCACCGACGAGGTCCTCCGAGCCCTGTCGGGCACCCGCACCCCCCAGGGCGTCGTCGCCGTGTGCGACGCCGTCCGCCCCGACCTCGACGCCGTCCTGCGCGGCGCGGACCGCTCGACCGGCAGCCCCGGTCCGCCGGCCCTGGTGGCGCTGCTCGCCCGCGTCCAGGACCCGGGCAACGCCGGCACCGTCATCCGCGTCGCCGACGCCGCGGGCGCCGGGGCGGCCGTCCTGACCCGCGGCAGCGTCGACGTCCACAACCCGAAGGTGGTCCGCTCGACCGCGGGCAGCCTCTTCCACCTCGACGTCGTCCAGGGGGTCGACGCCGCTGCGTCCGTCGAGGCCCTGCGCGCCGCCGGCCTCGTGGTGCTCGCCACCGACGGCGTCCCCGGACGGGGCAGCGCCGACCTCGACGAGCTCCTCGACGACGCCGCCGCCGGCACCGGACCGCTGCTCGGGCCGACGGCCTGGCTGTTCGGCAACGAGGCCAGCGGCCTGTCGCCCGCCGAGCGCGAGCTGGCCGACCTGGCCGTGCGCGTGCCCCTCCACGGGTCCGCCGAGAGCCTGAACCTCGCCACCGCCGCGGCCGTCTGCCTGTACGCCAGCGCGCGGGCCCAGCGGACGGCCCAGCGCGCGGCCCGGCGGGGAGCCCGCCGCGACGCGCCGGAGGGCCTCGGCGGGTCCGCGGGCGCCGTCGTCCACACTGGTCCCGTGGAGGAGACGACGCCCCCGGGCGGCGCCGGCGCGGCGGAGCGGCTGCCGTGACCGAGACCGTGCTGCCCTGCGGCCCCGAAGCCGCCGGTCAGGCCCGCCGGCTCGTGGCGCGGGCCTGCCAGGACGCGCACCTGCCCCCGGACACCTGCGACAGCGCCCTGCTGTGCACCAGCGAGCTGGTCACCAACGCCATCGTCCACGGCCGCTCCGACGTCAGGCTGTGGGTGAGCACCGCTCCCGGGCTGGTGCGCATCGAGGTCGGTGACGACAACTCCCGCCACCCCCACCTGCAGCCCGCCGACGACGGCGCGCTCGACGGGCGGGGCCTGTTCATCGTCGACCTGCTCACCACGCGGTGGGGCGTCCGCGACGACAGCATCGGCAAGATCGTGTGGTTCGAGCTCCACGTCGGGAGCGCCCCCGCCTGACCGGCGGCCCCGCGGGAGTGACTGCGGAACGTCACCACTGGTGACGCGCCACTCCCGGGCGGGGGTACGGTCGCCGCGTGGACGGTGCCCGGGACCTCGTCGACGAGCTCCCCGACGGCCTCGTCGTCGTCGGTGCCGACGCGCGCGTGCAGGTGGTCAACGCCAGCGCGGAGCGCTGCACCGGCATCCGCCGCGAGGACCTGCTGGGCCGTGACGTGCGCACGGCCCTGCCGCTCCAGGACACGACCGGCCGCGACTGGTGGGCCTGCACCGACCCGTTCCGCGGCCTCGCGACCCGCACCGGGCACCGCGAGCGCCTGCTGGTGCTGCCGGGAGACCACGAGGTGCTGGTCACGGCGCGCTACGTGCGCAGCGGGCGCAGCGCACCGGTGGAGCGGGTGGTGCTGCAGCTGCGCGACACCGAGGCGCGCCGGAGGCTGGGAGAACGACCACGCCGGGCTGATCTCGACGGTGGCGCACGAGCTGCGCTCGCCGCTGACGTCGGTGAAGGGCTTCACGTCCACGATGCTGCGCCGCTGGGAGCGCCTCACGGACGCGCAGAAGCGGCTGATGCTGGAGACGGTGGAGGCCGACGCCGACCGGGTCACCCGCCTCATCGCCGAGCTGCTCGACATCTCCCGCATGGACGCGGGGCGCCTGGAGGTGAAGCGCCAGGTGGTCGACCTGCCGGCGATGGTGCGCGGACAGGTCGACCGGATGGTGGCCACCGGGCAGCCCGCCGAGAGGTTCCGGGTGGCGCTCGCCTCGCCGCTGCCGGAGGTGTGGGCCGACCCCGACCGGCTGGAGCAGGTGCTGTCGAACCTGGTCGGCAACGCGGTGCGCCACGGCGCCGGGACGATCGACCTGGTGGTGGCCGCGGACCCCGACGGCGACGGCGTGGCCGTGGTGGTCGACGACGAGGGCGAGGGCATCCCGGCGGAGCACATCGGCGTCGTCTTCACCAAGTTCTGGCGGGGCTCGCGGCGCGGGGGCACGGGCCTGGGCCTGTACGTGGTGCGCGGCCTGGTGGAGGCCCACGGCGGGCGGATCACCGTCGGCGCCTCCCCGGCGGGAGGCGCTCGGTTCCGGTTCACGCTGCCGGCCGCCGTCCCCGACTTCGTGCAGCTGCCGCCGACGGCGCTGGTGGACCGCCGGCGGGGCGCGGACCGGCGGGCGACCAGCCGGGGCTGACCCGCTCCCCGCGGCTGGCCCGCCGGGGTGGTGGCCCGAGCGGGCGCCGACCGCGCTCTGGCAGGCTTGCCCGGTGCCCCAGCAGAACGACGAGCCCGCCGCTGCGCCCGCGGCCGCGCCGGAGCCCTCCGGCGGTCCCCTGAGCGAGGCCGCCGTCGAGGCCGGCGTCGCCGCCGCCCTGGAGGCCCTGGCGGCCGCGACCGACCTGGCGGAGCTGAAGGAGGTGCGGCTCGCCCACGCCGGTGACCGCAGCCCCCTGGCGCTCGCCAACCGCGCCATCGCCGAGGTCCCGCCCGCCGAGCGCGCCGCCGTCGGCAAGCTCGTGGGCCAGGCCCGCGGGCGCGTGCGCGCCGCCCTGGAGCGGCGCACGGCCGAGCTCGAGGCCGAGCGCGACGCGCGGGTGCTGGTCGAGGAGACCGTCGACGTCACGCTGCCCGCGCTGCGCGGCCCGGTCGGGGCCCGCCACCCGCTCTCCCTGGTCGCGGAGCGCCTCGAGGACGTCTTCACCGCCATGGGCTACGAGGTGGCCGAGGGCCCCGAGGTCGAGGCGGAGTGGTTCAACTTCGACGCCCTGAACTTCGGCGTCGACCACCCCGCCCGCCAGATGCAGGACACCTTCTTCGTCGACCCGCCGAGCGCCGGCCTGGTGATGCGCACGCACACCTCCCCGGTCCAGGCGCGGTCGCTGCTGGAGCGCGGTGCGCCGCTGTACGTGGTGTGCCCGGGCCGCACCTTCCGCACCGACGAGCTCGACGCCACGCACACGCCGGTCTTCAACCAGCTCGAGGCGATCGCCGTCGACGAGGGCCTGACGATGGCCCACCTGCGCGGCACGCTCGACCGGCTGGCGCAGGCGGTGCTGGGCCCAGCGCGCGCACGCGCCTGCGCCCCAGCTTCTTCCCCTTCACCGAGCCGTCGGCGGAGCTCGACGTCTGGTTCGAGCGGCCCGACGGGTCCGGGAGCGGCTGGCTCGAGCTGGGGGGCTGCGGCATGGTCAACCCGAACGTGCTGCGGGCCTGCGGCGTCGACCCCGACCGCTACACGGGGTTCGCCTTCGGGATGGGCATCGAGAGGATCCTGCAGATCCGCAACGGAGTGGGCGACATGCGCGACATGGTCGAGGGAGACGCCAGGTTCTCCCGGGCGTTCGGCACCGGACTCGGGACGGCCCTCTGATGCGCGCGCCGATGAGCTGGCTGCGCCAGTGGGCCGACGTCCCCGCCACCGCGACCGGCGAGGACGTCGCCGCCGCCCTCGTGCGCGTGGGCCTGGAGGAGGAGGGCCTGCACAGCGGGGGCACCACCGGCCCCGTGGTCGTGGGCCGCGTCCTCTCCGCCGACCCCGAGCCGCAGAAGAACGGCAAGACCATCAACTGGTGCTCGGTCGACACCGGTGAGCTGGCCCGCGGCGAGGAGCCCCGCGGCGTCGTCTGCGGCGCCAGCAACTTCACCGCCGGCGACCTGGTCGTCGTCGCCACCCCGGGGCGGTGCTGCCCGGCCCGTTCCCGATCGCGGCGCGCAAGACCTACGGCCACGTCTCCGACGGCATGATCTGCTCCGCCCGCGAGCTGGGCCTCGGCGAGGACCACGACGGCATCATCGTGCTGCAGCGCCTCCTGGGCGCCGGGGCCTCGGCCCTGGAGCCCGGCCAGGACGCGCTCGCGCTGCTCGGGCTCACCGAGGAGGTCGTGGAGGTCAACGTCACCCCCGACCGCGGCTACTGCTTCTCGGTGCGCGGCCTGGCCCGCGAGTACGTGCACGGCGCCGGGCTCGACGTGGCGACGGCCTTCCGCGACCCGGCCGACGTCGAGGTCCCCGCCCCCACCTCGGGGGGCCACCCCGTCGAGCTGCGCGACGAGGCCCCCGTGCACGGCGCCCCGGGATGCACGCGGTTCGTCACCCGCGTGGTGCGCGGCGTCGACGCGAGCGGTCCCTCGCCCTACTGGCTGCAGCGCCGCCTGCAGCAGGCGGGCATGCGGCCGATCTCCCTGGCGGTCGACGTCACCAACCACGTGATGCTCGAGCTGGGCCAGCCCCTCCACGCCTACGACCTCGCCACCCTCGACGGGCCCCTCGTGGTCCGCCGCGCCCGCGCGGGGGAGCGGATGGCCACCCTCGACGGCGTGGTCCGCACGCTCGACCCCGAGGACCTCCTCATCGCCGACGGCCCCGCCGGCGAGCGCGCCATCGGCATCGCCGGCGTGATGGGCGGCCGCGAGACCGAGGTCAGCGCCTCCACGCAGGACGTGCTGGTCGAGGCCGCCCGCTTCGACCCGGTGACGATCGCGAGGTCGGCCCGCCGCCACAAGCTGCCCAGCGAGGCGAGCAAGCGCTTCGAGCGCGGCGTCGACACGGCGCTGCAGGCCGCGGCCGCCGAGCTCGCGGTGCGCCTCCTGGTCGAGCACGGCGGGGGGACGGCGGACCCCGCCGCCACCGACGTGGTCGCCCCCGGGGCGGTGCTGGAGCCCGCGGCGGTCTCCCTGCCCGTCGGGCTGGCCGCGCGCCTGTCGGGGGTGCCGGCCGACCAGCTCGGCTCGCGGCGCGTGGTCGAGCTGCTGGAGCAGGTCGGCTGCCGCGTCGAGGAGGCCGGCGACGACCTCGCCGTCCACCCGCCGACGTGGCGCCCCGACCTGGTGCAGCCCGTCGACCTGGTCGAGGAGGTCGTGCGCCTGCACGGCTACGAGGCGATCCCGTCCGAGCTGCCGCCGGCGCCCCCCGGGCGCGGGCTCACGGCCGCCCAGCGGGCCCGCCGCCGCGTCAGCGACGCCCTCGCCGCCGCCGGGCTGGTCGAGGTGCGCTCGTACCCGTTCACCAGCGCCGGGCGCAGCGACCAGCTCGGCCTGCCCGCCGACGACCCCCGCCGGGTCGCCCTGCGCCTGGCCAACCCGCTCTCGGAGGAGCAGCCGCTGCTGCGCACCTCCGTCCTCGCGACCCTGCTCGACGTGCTGCGCCGCAACACCAGCCGCGGCGCCGCCGACGCGGCCCTGTTCGAGCTGGGCAGCGTGACGCTGCCCGACCCCGAGGTCGTCGCCGGGCAGCGCCCGGCGCCGCGCCCCGGGGTCGACCACCGCCCGTCCGCCGCCGAGCTCGAGGCGCTCCAGGCCGCCGTGCCGCACCAGCCCGTGCACCTGGCGGGCGTGCTGTCCGGGCGCGTGGAGCGCGAGGGCTGGTGGGGCCCGGGCCGCGCCGCCGACGTCCACGACGCCGTCGCGGCGGCCCAGGTGGTCGCCGGGGCGCTGCGCCTGGAGCTGGAGCTCAGCAACGACGCCGTCGCGCCGTGGCACCCGGGCCGCTGCGCGCGCCTGTCGCTGCCGACCGAGGACGGGACCCCGGTGACCGTCGGCCACGCCGGCGAGCTGCACCCCGCCGTCGTCACCGCGCTGGAGCTGCCTGCGCGCACCTGCGCGTTCGAGCTGGACCTCGACGCGCTCGTGGCGGCCGCGCCCGACCTGGTGCCCGCGCCCCGGCTGTCGGCGTTCCCGCCGTCCAAGGAGGACGTCGCGCTCGTGGTCGAGTCCTCCGTGCCGGCCGAGTCGGTGCGACAGGCGCTGCTGGCCGGCGCGGCCTCCGCGGAGGAGGGCGTCGGGGCCGGGTCCCTGGTCGAGGAGGTCCGCCTCTTCGACGTCTACACCGGCGCCCCGGTGCCCGAGGGCCACCGGTCGCTTGCGTTCTCGCTGCGCCTGCGCGCCCAGGGCCGCACCCTCACCGCCGCCGACGCCGCGGCCGTGCGCGAGGCGGCGGTGGCCGAGGCCGCCCGCCGCCACGGCGCCGTCCTGCGGGGGGCCTGAGCCGTGGGGGAGGGATGCGCCCCGGCGCCCAGCAGGGTCGCGCTGGTCACCGGCGCGACCAGCGGCATCGGCCGCGGCCTGGCCACCGCCCTCGGCCGGGCGGGCCTGGCCGTCGGGCTCCTGGGCCGCGACGGCGAGCGCCTGGCCGAGGCGCTGCAGGAGGTCCGGGCCACCGGCGCCCGGTGCGCCGCGGTGCCGGCCGACGTCGTCGACCTGCCCGGCCTCCAGCGGGCCGTGGACCACCTCGAGTCCCAGCTCGGCCCCGCCGACCTGCTGGTCTCGGCCGCGGGCGTCATCGAGGCGGTGGAGGTCCCCGTGTGGGAGGCCGACCCCGCCGAGTGGCGCCGCGTCGTCGACGTCGACCTGGTCGGCGCCTTCCACGCGGTCCGCGCCGTGGTGCCCGGCATGGTGGCCCGCGGCGGGGGCCGCGTGCTCCACCTCGACTCCGGCGCCGGCATCAAGGACAGCCCCGTGTACTCGGCGTACAACGCCGCCAAGGCCGGGCTCTTCCGGCTGGGCGGCAACCTCCACGTCGCCGGCGCCGCGCACGGCATCTCCGTCCTGGAGCTCGCGCCCGGGGTGGTGCGGACCCCGATGACGCTGGCGATGGCCGCCCACGAGCAGCGCCGCCAGCGCGACCAGTGGACCTCGCAGGAGGAGGTCGACGCGCTCGCGGTCGCCTTCGCCCGCGGCGAGCTCGACGCGTGGTCGGGCCGCATGGTCCGCGCCGGCGCCGACACCCCCGCCTCGCTCGCGGCGCGCGCGGCCGCGGGGCTGGACGACGACGACCGCACCCTGCGGCTGCGCCCCTGGGGCGAGGACGACCCGCTGCGCTGAGCGCGTCACCGACCCACCCGGCCTTTGCATGGTCATGCACGCCTCTGTATGATCTGCGGGTGATCAGGGTGGCTGTGGCGGGGGCGAGCGGGTACGCCGGGGGTGAGGCGCTGCGCCTCCTGCTCGGGCACCCCGAGGTCGAGGTCGGGGCGGTCACGGCCGCCTCCAGCGCCGGGGCGCGGCTCGGCACCGTGCACCAGCACCTGCTGCCGCTCGCCGACCGCGTGCTCGCCGAGACCACCCCCGAGCTCCTCGCCGAGCACGACGCCGTGGTCCTGGCCCTGCCGCACGGCGCCTCGGCCGCGCTCAGCCGTGAGCTCGAGCAGCTGGACCGCAGCCCTGTCGTGCTCGACTGCGGCGCCGACCACCGCCTGGCCGACCCGGTGGCCTGGAAGACCTTCTACGGCACCGACCACGCCGGCACCTGGCCGTACGGCATGCCCGAGCTGCCCACCCGGCCGACGGGTGGGGGTGCGGGAGCGCCGGCGAAGCAGCGCGACGCCCTCGTCGGCGCCCGCCGCGTCGCCGTCCCGGGCTGCTACCCCACGGGGATCTCCCTGGCGCTGGCACCGGGCTTCGCCGCCGGCCTGCTGGAGCCGGCCGACGTCGTCGTCGTCGCCGCCTCGGGCACCTCCGGCGCGGGCAAGGGCCTCAAGGCGAACCTGCTGGGCAGCGAGGTCATGGGCTCGATGAGCCCCTACGGCGTGGGCGGCGTCCACCGCCACACCCCCGAGGTCGAGCAGAACCTGTCGGGTGCCGCGGGCGAGCCCGTCAGCGTCAGCTTCACCCCGACGCTCGCGCCGATGCCGCGCGGCATCCTCGCCACCTGCACCGCCCGGGTGCGCTCCGGGGTGACCGCCGCCCAGCTGCGCTCCGCGTGGGAGGCGGCCTACGACGACGAGCCGTTCGTCACCGTGCTGCCCGAGGGCTCCTGGCCGCGCACCGCCGACGTGCTCGGCTCGAACGCCGTCTCGATGGGCCTGGTCCTGGACGAGCGCGTGGGCCGCGTCGTCGTCGTCGCCGCCGAGGACAACCTCGTCAAGGGCACCGCGGGTGCCGCCGTGCAGTGCCTGAACCTCGCGTTCGGGTTCCCCGAGACCGCCGGGCTGACCGCGGTGGGGCTGGCCCCGTGAGCGCCCCCACCGGCTCGACCGAGGTGACGGGCGGGCGCGGCGTGGTGCTCCACGAGCACCGGGGCGCCGTCTCCGTGGTGCGCCTGCCCGCCGACGCCCCCGAGCCCAGCTGGGCCCGCGGCGGCCCCCTGGTCTCGGTGACCCGCAGCACCGAGGAGCTCAGCGTCGTCTGCCCCACCCTCGCGGTGCCCGAGCAGCTGCCCGGCCCCGTGCAGGGCCCCTACGCGGCCTACGAGGTCGCCGGTCCCACCGACTCCGCCCTGACCGGCGTGCTCGCCGGTCTGCTCCGCCCGCTCGCCGATGGAGGCATCAGCGTGTTCGCCGTCTCGACCTTCGCCACGGACTGGGTCCTGGTGCCCGCCAGCAGCACCGCGCCCGCGCGCGCCGCCTGGCGCGCCGCGGGCCACGAGGTGGAGGTGCTGGCCGCATGACCAGCTCGACCGACCGCGCGGACCGCGCCGTCCGCACGGGCGTCACCGCCCCGCCGGGTTCCGCGCCGCCGGCACCACCGCCGGTCTCAAGGCCAGCGGGAAGCCCGACCTCGCCCTCGTGGTCAACGACGGTCCCCGCCACGACGCCGCGGTGGTGCTCACCACCAACCGCGTGCAGGCGGCGCCCGTGAGGTGGACCCGCCAGGCGCTGTCCGACGGTCGCTGCGACGCCGTGGTGCTGAACTCCGGCGGGGCCAACGCCTGCACCGGCGCCCCGGGCTTCGTCGACACCCACGCGACGGCCGAGGCCGTGGCCACGGCCCTCGGGGTCGGCGCCGCGGACGTCGCCGTCTGCTCCACCGGGCTGATCGGCGAGCGCCTGCCGATGGAGAAGCTGCTCGCCGGCGTCACCGCGGCAGCGGCGGCGCTCGACGGCTCCGGCGCGCAGGGCGGCGCGGACGCGGCCACCGCGATCATGACCACCGACTCGGTCTCGAAGCAGGCCGTGGTGCACGTGGACGGCGCCGACGGCGCTCCCGCGTGGAGCGTCGGCGGGATGGCCAAGGGCGCGGGCATGCTCGCCCCCGGGCTGGCCACGATGCTCGTCGTCGTCACCACCGACGCCGTGGCCGAGCCCGCCGTGCTCGACGCGGTGCTCCGCGCGGCCACCCGGGTCACCTTCGACAGGGTCGACTCCGACGGCTGCATGAGCACCAACGACACCGTGCTCCTCCTGGCCTCCGGGGCGTCGGGCGCCGCGCCCACGGGGGAGGCGCTGCGCGAGGCCGTCACCGCGGTCTGCGCCGACCTCGCCCGCCAGCTCGTGGCCGACGCCGAGGGCGCCAGCCACGACGTCGCCGTCGAGGTGGTCGGCGCGGCCTCCGAGGCCGACGCCGTCGAGGTGGCCCGCGCGGTCACCCGCTCCAACCTCCTCAAGGCCGCGATCTTCGGCGGCGACCCGAACTGGGGCCGCGTGCTGGCGGCAGTGGGCACCACCGCCGCCGCCTTCGACGCGGACGCCCTCGACGTCTCCTTCAACGGCGTCCAGGTCTGCCGCGCCGGCGGGATCGGCGACGACCGCTCCGGGGTCGACCTGTCGGGCCGCGAGGTGCGCATCGTGGTCGACCTCCACGCGGGCGGGCAGTCCGCGGTGGTGTGGACCAACGACCTCACCCACGACTACGTCCACGAGAACAGCGCGTACTCGACGTGAGCGCCTCCACCGCCCCGTCCGCGGCGCTGCGCGCCCTCGGCGCCGGCGACAAGGCCGCCGTCCTGGTCGAGGCCCTGCCGTGGCTCGAGCAGTTCCACGGCGCCCTCGTCGTGGTCAAGTACGGCGGCAACGCCATGGTCGACGACGAGCTCACCCGCGCCTTCGCCGCCGACGTGAACTTCCTGCGGCTGGCGGGCCTGCGCCCCGTCGTCGTCCACGGCGGCGGACCGCAGATCTCCCGCATGCTCGGCCGCCTGGGCATCCCGAGCGAGTTCCGCGGCGGGCTGCGCGTCACCACCCCCGAGGTCATGGACGTCGTGCGGATGGTGCTCACCGGCTCCGTGGGCCGCGAGCTCGTGGGTCTGCTCAACGCCTCCGGCCCGCACGCCGTGGGCCTGAGCGGCGAGGACGCAGGCCTCTTCACCGCGCGCCGCCGCCACGCCGTGGTCGACGGCGAGCCCGTCGACGTCGGCCTGGTCGGCGACGTCGTCGCGGTCGACCCCCGCGCCGTCCTCGACCTGCTCGACGCCGGCCGCATCCCCGTCGTCGCCACCGTCGCCCCCGACGAGAGCGGCGACGGCGTGCTCAACGTCAACGCCGACACCGCCGCGGCCGCCCTCGCGGTGGCCCTCGGAGCGAGGAAGCTGATCGTGCTCACCGACGTCGAGGGCCTCTACAGCGACTGGCCCGACCGCACCTCGCTGGTCAGCCAGATCAGCGCCGCCGAGCTGGAGCAGGTGCTCCCGGGCCTGCAGTCGGGGATGGTCCCGAAGATGGAGGCGTGCCTGCGCGCGGTGCGCGGGGGCGTCGAGGCCGCGCACGTGGTCGACGGCCGCGTGCCCCACACCCTGCTGCTGGAGGTCTTCACCGACTCCGGCGTCGGCACGATGGTGCAGCCGTGACCGGCAGGCACCTCTCCGAGGCGGCGACCGGACCGGCCCCAGAGCTCCCCCCGGCGCTCGCGCACCCCGACGGCGGGAGCGCCGCCTGGCTGGAGCGCCACGGCCGGGCCGTCATGGGCACCTACGGCACCCCGCTGCGCACCCTGGTGCGCGGCGAGGGCGCCCAGGTCTGGGACGCCGACGGGCGCCGCTACGTCGACCTGCTCGCCGGCATCGCCACGTCGGTGCTCGGGCACGCGCACCCGCTGCTGACGGCCGCGGTGACCAGCCAGCTGGCCACCCTGGGGCACGTCTCCAACTTCTTCGCCACGCCCGCGCAGGTGGCCCTGGCCGAGCAGCTGCTCGCCATCACGCGCGCCGAGCCCGGCGGGCGCGTGTTCTTCACCAACTCCGGCGCCGAGGCGAACGAGGCCGCCTTCAAGATCGCGCGCCGCACCGGCCGCCCGCGGATCGTCGCGGCGCAGGGCGCCTTCCACGGCCGCACCATGGGCGCCCTCGCCATGACGTGGAACCCCAGCTACCGCGAGCCCTTCGCGCCGCTGCCGGGCGGTGTCGAGCACGTGCCCTACGGCGACGTCGACGCGCTCGCGGCCGCCCTGGCCGACCACACCGCCGGTGAGGTCGCCGCGGTGGTGCTCGAGCCGGTGCAGGGGGAGGGCGGCGTGCTGCCCGCCCCCGACGGCTACCTCGCCGCCGCGCGGCGCCTCACCTCCGAGGCCGGGGCGCTGCTCGTGCTCGACGAGGTCCAGACCGGCATCGCGCGCACCGGCGCGTGGTTCGCCCACCAGCTGCCCGGCCTGGGCCTGGACGCCGGCACGCTGCCCGACGTCGTCACCCTGGCCAAGGCCCTCGGCGGCGGGGTGCCCGTGGGCGCCGCCGTCGCCGTGACCGAGAGGGCCGCGGGGCTGCTCGGCGCCGGCCAGCACGGCACGACCTACGGCGGCAACCCGCTGGCCACCGCCGCGGGCCTCGCGGTGCTGCACGTGGTGGAGCGCGACGGCCTCGCCGAGCGCGCCACCCGGGTCGGCGAGCAGCTGCAGGCCGCCGTCGACGCCCTCGTCGCTGACGGAGCCCCCCTGCTGACCGGCCTGCGCGGCGTCGGGGCCCTCCAGGCCCTCGTCCTCGACGCCCCCGCGTCCAAGGACGTGGCCGCCGCGGCGCTGGAGGCCGGGTTCATCGTCAACGCCGTCGCGCCCGACGCCGTCCGCCTCGCCCCGCCGCTCGTCATCACCGACGCGCAGCTGGCCGAGCTCACCGACGCCCTCCCCGGCATCCTCGCCCGCGCCGCCGCCGCCCGTGCTGCGGCTGCGGCCCCCGCCCAGCCCGCCCCGACCGGGAGCCCAGAATGACCAGCCAGTTCCCGCAGCACTTCCTGCGCGACGACGACCTCACCCAGGCCCAGCAGGCCGACGTCCTGCGGCTGGCGGTCGAGCTCAAGGCCGAGCGCGCTGCTGGACGGCACCCGCGCCGGCCGCTGGAGGGCCCGAAGACGGCGGCGCTGCTCTTCGACAAGCCGTCGACGCGCACGCGCCTGTCCTTCTCCGTCGGCGTGGCCGAGCTGGGCGGGTTCCCGCTCGTCATCGACGCCTCCACCAGCCAGCTGGGTCGCGGGGAGCCGGTGGCCGACACCGCGCGCGTGCTGTCGCGGCAGGTGGCCGCCATCACCTGGCGGACCTTCGCCCAGGCCGACCTGGAGGCCATGGCCGCCGCGAGCAGCGTGCCGGTGGTCAACGCCCTCACCGACCTGCTGCACCCGTGCCAGGTCCTCGCCGACCTCCAGACGGTCGCCGAGCACAGGCCGGGCGGCGTCGACGGCCTGCCCGGCACGGTGTTCGCCTACGTCGGCGACGGCAACAACAACATGGCCAACTCCTACCTGCTGGGCGGGGCGGTGGCCGGCCTGCACGTGCGCGTCGGCACCCCCGGGACGCACCTGCCCGACGCCGGCGTCCTGGAGGACGCCCGTCGCGCCGCGGCGGCGACCGGGGGCTCGGTGACCGTCGTCCACGACGCCGCCGAGGCCGTGGAGGGCGCCGACGTGGTGGCCACCGACACGTGGGTGTCGATGGGCCAGGAGGCGGAGGCCGCTGACCGCGAGACCCCGTTCGTGCCGTTCGCCGTGACGCCGGAGCTCATGGCCGGCGCGGCGCCCGGCGCGGGCGTGCTGCACTGCCTGCCCGCCTACCGCGGCAAGGAGGTCGACGCCTCCTACCTCGACGGGCCCGGCTCGTGGGTGTGGGACGAGGCGGAGAACCGCCTCCACGCCCAGAAGGCCCTGCTCGTGGCGCTGCTCGAGGCCCGCGGAGACCAGCGGCGCTCATGACCGGCAGCTCCCCGTCGGCCGCGCCGACGACGCCGACGACGCCGACCGCCCGGCGGGCGCGCATCGCCGCGCTGATCGGCCAGCAGCCGGTGCGCTCCCAGACGGAGCTCGCCGAGCTGCTGGCGGCCAGCGGCGTCGTCGTCACCCAGGCCACGCTGTCGCGCGACCTGGTCGAGCTCGGCGCGGTCAAGGTGCGCTCGGCCAGCCTCGGGGGAGCCCTCGTCTACGGGGTCCCCGCCGAGGGGGGAGACCGCACCCCCCGTCCCGCCGTCCCCGAGGCCGGGCGCTCCGCCCGCCTGGCGCGGCTGTGCGAGGAGCTCCTCGTCACCGCCGAGGCCTCGGCCAACCTCGTCGTCGTCAGGACCCCTCCGGGCGCCGCGCAGTTCCTCGCGTCCGCCGTCGACCACGCCGCCCTGCCCGAGGTGATGGGCTGCATCGCCGGAGACGACACCGTGCTGCTCGTCGCCCGCGACCCCGCCGGCGGGCCCGCGCTCGCGGCGCGGATGATCGCCCTGGCCGACGGCCGCCAGGACCCCACCCCCAGCCCCGTGCAGAGCACCACCCAGGAGACCCCGTGAGCCAGACCACCCCCTCCTCCGCCGGGACGACCGTGCACGGCGCCCTGTGGGGCGGCCGGTTCGCCAGCGGTCCGTCCGCGGCGCTCGCGGCGCTGTCCAGGAGCACCCACTTCGACTGGCGCCTGGCCCCGCACGACGTCCGCGCCTCGATGGCCCACGCCCGGGTCCTCCACGGCGCCGGCCTGCTCGACGACGAGCAGCTGGGCCGGATGCTCGAGGTGCTCCAGGGCATCCACGACGACGTCGTCTCCGGCGCCCTCCGGCCCGCCGACGACGACGAGGACGTCCACGGCGCCCTGGAGCGCGTGCTCCTGGAGCGCGCCGGCGCCGACCTGGGCGGCCGGCTGCGCGCGGGCCGCTCCCGCAACGACCAGATCGCCACCCTGCTGCGGATGCACCTGCGCTCCGAGGCCGGGGCGGTCCGCGCCCACCTGCTGGAGCTCGTGGAGGTGCTGGCCGCCACCGCCGAGGCCCACCCCACCGCGGCGATGCCCGGCCGCACCCACCTCCAGCACGCCCAGCCCGTGCTGCTCGGCCACCACCTCCTCGCCCACGCCTGGGCGCTGCTGCGCGACGTCGAGCGGTTCCGCGACTGGGACGCCCGCGCGGCGTGGTCGCCCTACGGCTCCGGAGCGCTCGCGGGCTCGTCCCTCGGGCTCGACCCCGAGGCCGTGGCCGCCGAGCTGGGCTTCGCGGGGTCGGTGCCCAACAGCATCGACGGCACCGCCAGCCGCGACGTCGCAGCGGAGTTCGCCTTCGTGGCCGCGATGGTCGGCGTCGACCTCTCCCGCCTGGCGGAGGAGGTGGTGCTGTGGGCCACCAAGGAGTTCGGCTTCGTGGCGCTGGACGACGCCTTCTCGACGGGGTCGAGCATCATGCCCCAGAAGAAGAACCCCGACATCGCCGAGCTCGCCCGCGGCAAGGCGGGGCGCCTCATCGGCGACCTGACCGGCCTGCTGGCCACGCTCAAGGCCCTCCCGCTCGCGTACAACCGCGACCTCCAGGAGGACAAGGAGCCCGTCTTCGACGCCGCCGACACCCTCCTGGTCCTGCTGCCGGCCTTCACGGGCATGGTCGCGACGCTGCGCTTCGACACCGCCCGGCTCGCCGAGCTCGCCCCGCAGGGCTTCTCGCTGGCGACCGACGTCGCCGACCACCTCGTGCGCCTGGGGGTCCCGTTCCGCGACGCCCACGAGGCCGCCGGCGCCGCGGTGCGCCGCTGCGAGGAGCTGGGCTGCGAGCTCGACGAGCTGCCCGACGCCGACCTCGCCGCGATCCACCCGCGGCTGGGGGAGGACCCGGCCGGCGTCCGGGCGGTGCTGACGGTGGAGGGCTCCATCGCCTCCCGCGACGCCCGCGGGGGCACGGCGCCGGCACGCGTGGCCGAGCAGCTCGCCGAGCTCCGCGCCGCTGCCACCGCCCTCGCCTGACCCCCACCGTGATCATGGACTTCCCGCGCACCTCCCGGCCGTGATCATGGACTTCCCGAACACCGCCGCCGTGCCGCGCGCCTTCTTCGACAGGCCGGTGCTGGAGGTCGCCCGCGACCTCCTGGGCCGCGTCGTCGTCCACACCTCCGACGACGGCGACGTCGCGGTCCGCCTCACCGAGGTGGAGGCGTACGCGGGGCCGGGTGACCCGGGCTCCCACGCCGCGCGGGGCCGCACCCCGCGGACGGCGGTGATGTTCGGGCCGCCCGGCCACGCCTACGTCTACTTCAGCTACGGCATGCACTGGTGCGCGAACCTGGTGTGCGGCCCCGAGGGGACGGCGTCCGCCGTCCTCCTGCGCGGGGGAGAGGTCGTCGGCGGTCTGGACCTGGCCCGCTCGCGCCGGCCGGCTGCGCGCAGGGACGTCGACCTCGCCCGAGGCCCGGCGCGGCTCGCGGCGGCGCTGGGCCTCGACAGGGCGCAGGACGGTGCCGACCTGTGCGCCCCCACGTCAGCGCTGCGGGTGCTCGCTGGCGCGGCACCGCCCGTCCCGTCGTCCCCCCGCCCGGCCGCGGTGACCGGTCCCCGGGTCGGCGTCTCCGGCCCCGGGGGAGACGGGGAGCGGTACCCGTGGCGGTTCTGGCTGCCGGGGAGCCGACCGTCTCCGCTTACCGCGTGGCGGCGCCGCGGCGCCGTCGGGCAGGCTCTGGCGCGAGCACCACCACCGACGAGGAGAGCACGCAGTGACTGGGACCCCCGGATCCGGGATCATCGACGAGCTGCGCTGGCGCGGTGTGCTGGCGCAGAGCACCGACGAGGAGGCGCTGCGCGCCGCCCTCGACGCCGGCCCGGTCGTCTTCTACGTGGGGTTCGACCCGACGGCGCCCAGCCTGCACATGGGCAACCTGGTGCAGCTGGTGACGGCCAAGCGCCTGCAGGACGCCGGCCACACGCCGCTGGTCCTCGTCGGCGGGTCGACGGGCCTGGTGGGCGACCCGCGCATGAGCGGCGAGCGGGTGCTGAACGACCCGGAGGTCGTGGCGTCCTGGGTGGAGCGCATCGCGACGCAGGTGCGCCCGTTCGTCTCCTTCGAGGGCCCGAACGCCGCGCGCCTGGTGAACAACCTCGACTGGACGGCGCCGATGAGCGCCATCGAGTTCCTCCGCGACGTCGGCAAGCACTTCCGGGTGGGGCGGATGCTCGCCAAGGAGGCGGTGTCGGCGCGGATGGCCTCCGACGAGGGCATCAGCTTCACCGAGTTCAGCTACCAGATCCTCCAGGGGATGGACTACCTCGAGCTGCACCGCCGCTACGGCTGCGTGCTGCAGACGGGCGGGTCCGACCAGTGGGGCAACATCACCAGCGGCGTCGACCTGGTCCACCGCGTCGAGGGCACCTCCGTCCACGCCCTGTCCACGCAGCTCATCACCAAGCCCGACGGCACCAAGTTCGGCAAGACCGAGTCGGGCACGGTGTGGCTGAGCCCGGAGATGACCAGCCCCTACGCCTTCTACCAGTTCTGGCTGGCCGCGGAGGACGCCGCCGTCGACTGGTACCTGCGCGTCTTCACCCAGCGCACCCAGGAGGAGCTCGCCGCGCTCGCGGAGGAGACGGCGGCCCGCCCGCAGGCCCGCGCCGCCCAGCGGATGCTCGCCCGTGACGTGACCTCCCTGGTGCACGGAGCCGGCACCACGGCGCGCGTGGAGGCGGCCAGCGCCGCGCTGTTCGGCCAGGGGGACCTGGCGGACCTCGACGAGGCGACCCTCGGCTCGGCGCTCGCGGAGCTGCCCACCGCCCGGCCCGCGGCGGGGGAGCCCCTGTCGGTGCCGCGCCTGCTGGCGGAGGCCGGCGTCGTGGCCTCCGCCTCGGCGGGCCGGCGGGCCGTGGCCGAGGGCGGTGCCTACGTGAACAACCAGCGGTGGGACGACGCCGACGCGCCCGTCCCGGCGTCGGAGCTGCTCCACGGTCGCTGGCTGGTGCTCCGCCGCGGCAAGCGCACGCTGGCGGCCGTCGACGCGCGCCCCGTGTGACGCCCGTGTGTCCTCCCGGTGACGTGCGCGTCACCGGGAGGACACGACGGGGGACCCCGGCGTTTGACGCTCTCCGGTCCGTCACGTAATGTTCTACTTGTTCGCCCGGCAGGGCGGGCCGGCCCACAGGGTCTGGCCCGGAGCCGGGGAGCCACCTCGATCAGAACCGGTCGGAAACGACCGGGGTCCAGTCGTGGTTGAATGGAGACATCCCGCTGAACCGGCCGAAAGGCCCAGTAAGTGGTGTGTGTTCGTTTCTTGAGAACTCAACAGCGTGCCGAATGTCGATGCCATTGCTGGTTGAACCAGCGGTTGGCTCGATGAGATTTTGACTGATGTCAGTTGTTGATGTCAGCGGATTCATTCGGGTCAGCATCTTTCTCCGCTCTCACCGGTTTCGGTGGGGGTCGGCTTATGCTGTCGGTTTCTCGCCTTCGGGTGGGTTGCTGGTGGCTAACGCATCAACGGAGAGTTTGATCCTGGCTCAGGACGAACGCTGGCGGCGTGCTTAACACATGCAAGTCGAGCGGTGAACCCTTCGGGGGGATCAGCGGCGAACGGGTGAGTAACACGTGAGCAACCTGCCCCTGACTCTGGGATAGCCTCGGGAAACCGGGATTAATACCGGATATGACACCTCCTCGCATGGGGTGGTGTGGAAAGTTTTTCGGTCAGGGATGGGCTCGCGGCCTATCAGCTTGTTGGTGGGGTGATGGCCTACCAAGGCGACGACGGGTAGCCGGCCTGAGAGGGTGACCGGCCACACTGGGACTGAGACACGGCCCAGACTCCTACGGGAGGCAGCAGTGGGGAATATTGCGCAATGGGCGAAAGCCTGACGCAGCGACGCCGCGTGAGGGATGAAGGCCTTCGGGTTGTAAACCTCTTTCAGCAGGGAAGAAGCGCAAGTGACGGTACCTGCAGAAGAAGCACCGGCTAACTACGTGCCAGCAGCCGCGGTAATACGTAGGGTGCAAGCGTTGTCCGGAATTATTGGGCGTAAAGAGCTCGTAGGCGGTTTGTCGCGTCTGCTGTGAAAACGCGGGGCTCAACTCCGCGCCTGCAGTGGGTACGGGCAGACTAGAGTGCAGTAGGGGAGACTGGAATTCCTGGTGTAGCGGTGGAATGCGCAGATATCAGGAGGAACACCGGTGGCGAAGGCGGGTCTCTGGGCTGTAACTGACGCTGAGGAGCGAAAGCGTGGGTAGCGAACAGGATTAGATACCCTGGTAGTCCACGCCGTAAACGTTGGGCGCTAGGTGTGGGCCTCATTCCACGAGGTCCGTGCCGCAGCTAACGCATTAAGCGCCCCGCCTGGGGAGTACGGCCGCAAGGCTAAAACTCAAAGGAATTGACGGGGCCCCGCACAAGCGGCGGAGCATGCGGATTAATTCGATGCAACGCGAAGAACCTTACCAAGGCTTGACATGCAGGGTAATCCGGCAGAGATGTCGGGTCCGCAAGGGATCCTGCACAGGTGGTGCATGGTTGTCGTCAGCTCGTGTCGTGAGATGTTGGGTTAAGTCCCGCAACGAGCGCAACCCTCGTCCTATGTTGCCAGCACGTCATGGTGGGGACTCATAGGAGACTGCCGGGGTCAACTCGGAGGAAGGTGGGGATGACGTCAAATCATCATGCCCCTTATGTCTTGGGCTTCACGCATGCTACAATGGCCAGTACAAAGGGCTGCGAGACCGTGAGGTGGAGCGAATCCCAAAAAGCTGGTCTCAGTTCGGATCGGGGTCTGCAACTCGACCCCGTGAAGTCGGAGTCGCTAGTAATCGCAGATCAGCAACGCTGCGGTGAATACGTTCCCGGGGCTTGTACACACCGCCCGTCACGTCACGAAAGTTGGTAACACCCGAAGCCGGTGGCCTAACCCTTGGGAGGGAGCCGTCGAAGGTGGGACTGGCGATTGGGACGAAGTCGTAACAAGGTAGCCGTACCGGAAGGTGCGGCTGGATCACCTCCTTTCTAAGGAGCATCTGGTCATCTGCACAGGCTCATCACCTCCTTCGTGGGGTGGGGGCGCGGGTGGCTCAGGCCCATGCTGCGGGCGAACGCCCCGCAGGTGGAGCTCACGGGTGGAACATCGACATGGCTTCATGAGCTCGCGCTCACTCAGTACGCCGGCACTCCTGTTCCTGGGTCTTCTCGGGGACGCATCCCGCAAGGGGTGACCTGTTCGCAGGTGGTGTGGTGGTGGGAACGGTGGGTGTGGGGGAGTGGGGCTGGGCACGCTGTTGGGTCCTGAGGGAACGAACCTCGGTGGTCTTGTCTGCACGGTCTGCGTCTGCGGTCGGTGTGGGTGGGGTTGCTGGGTTGGTTTTCCTTGATGGGCCGTGACCGGTCGGTCGAACCGCTTCTGCTGCCTTTGTGGGTGGTGGGGGTAGGCGCTGGAATCGCGGTCGCGGGTTCACCCGTTGCTTGAGAACTGCACAGTGGACGCGAGCATCTTTAGTCTTTGCATCGCGCATGTGCCCCGGTGGGTTCGCCTTCGGGTGGGTCAGCTGGTGGTGTGTGTGCGGATGTTGAGTCAAGTTTTTAAGGGCACACGGTGGATGCCTTGGCACCAGGAGCCGAAGAAGGACGTAGGAGCCTGCGATAAGCCTCGGGGAGTTGGCAACCGAACTTTGATCCGAGGATTTCCGAATGGGGAAACCCCGCTGGAGTCATGTCCAGTGACCCGCACCTGAACACATAGGGTGTGTGGAGGGAACGTGGGGAAGTGAAACATCTCAGTACCCACAGGAAGAGAAAGCAACCGCGATTCCGTGAGTAGTGGCGAGCGAAAGCGGAAGAGGCTAAACCGGTCATGTGTGATAGCTGGTAGGCGTTGCATGGTCGGGGTCGTGGGACCTCATGGATCGGGCTACCACCCGGTCAAGGAGTAAGAAAGCTCCGTCATAGTCGAAGGGCATTGAAAGGCCCGGCACAGAGGGTGGGACCCCCGTAGACGAAATGACGTTGCCTCCTTTGAGGGATCCCAAGTAGCACGGGGCCCGAGAAATCCCGTGTGAATCTGGGGGGACCACCCCCTAAGCCTGAATACTCCCTGGTGACCGATAGCGGACAGTACCGTGAGGGAATGGTGAAAAGTACCCCGGGAGGGGAGTGAAATAGTACCTGAAACCGTGTGCCTACAATCCGTCGGAGCCTCCTTAGCAGGGGTGACGGCGTGCCTTTTGAAGAATGAGCCTGCGAGTTAGTGGTACGTGGCGAGGTTAACCCGTGTGGGGAAGCCGTAGCGAAAGCGAGTCCGAACAGGGCGAATCAGTCGCGTGCTCTAGACCCGAAGCGAAGTGATCTACCCATGGGCAGGTTGAAGCGCGGGTAAGACCGCGTGGAGGACCGAACCCACCAGGGTTGAAAACCTGGGGGATGACCTGTGGGTAGGGGTGAAAGGCCAATCAAACTTCGTGATAGCTGGTTCTCCCCGAAATGCATTTAGGTGCAGCGTCACGTGTTTCTTGCCGGAGGTAGAGCTACTGGATGGCTAATGGGCCCCACAAGGTTACTGACGTCAGCCAAACTCCGAATGCCGGTAAGTGAGAGCGTGGCAGTGAGACTGCGGGGGATAAGCTTCGTAGTCGAGAGGGAAACAGCCCAGACCACCAGCTAAGGCCCCTAAGCGTGTGCTAAGTGGGAAAGGATGTGGAGTTGCACAGACAACCAGGAGGTTGGCTTAGAAGCAGCCACCCTTGAAAGAGTGCGTAATAGCTCACTGGTCAAGTGATTCCGCGCCGACAATGTAGCGGGGCTCAAGCACACCGCCGAAGCTGTGGCATTCATACTTTGATCGGCTCACTCTTGTAGTGGGTCCAGTCGTATGGATGGGTAGGGGAGCGTCGTGTGGCGGGTGAAGCGGCGGAGTGATCCAGCCGTGGACGCTACACGAGTGAGAATGCAGGCATGAGTAGCGAAAGACGGGTGAGAATCCCGTCCGCCGAATGACCAAGGGTTCCAGGGCCAGGCTCATCCGCCCTGGGTAAGTCGGGACCTAAGGCGAGGCCGACAGGCGTAGTCGATGGACAACGGGTTGATATTCCCGTACCGGCGAAGAACCGCCCATACCGAGCCCGGGGATGCTAAGTGCCCAAAGCCAGCGGATCCTTCGGGAGATGTTGGGGGAGCGCACGGCCCGATCCGGTAGTAGGTAAGCGCATTAACAGGGGTGACGCAGGAAGGTAGCCACCGCGTGGCGATGGTAGTCCACGTCCAAGGGTGTAGGGCGAGGTGTAGGTAAATCCGCACCTCATGATGCCTGAGACCTGATGGTGACCGCGATAGCGGGAAGCAGGGTGATCCTATGCTGCCTAGAAAAGCCTCGGCGTGAGGTTCAAGCCGCCCGTACCCCAAACCGACTCAGGTGGTCAGGTAGAGAATACCAAGGCGACGAGAGAATCGTGGTTAAGGAACTCGGCAAAATGCCCCCGTAACTTCGGGAGAAGGGGGGCCCTAGCGTTGAAACCCTTGCGGGTTAGGCGCGACGGCCGCAGAGACCAGGGAGAAGCGACTGTTTACTAAAAACACAGGTCCGTGCTAAGTCGCAAGACGATGTATACGGACTGACGCCTGCCCGGTGCTGGAACGTTAAGGGGACGGGTCAGCTGGTTTTGCCAGCGAAGCTCAGAACTTAAGCGCCAGTAAACGGCGGTGGTAACTATAACCATCCTAAGGTAGCGAAATTCCTTGTCGGGTAAGTTCCGACCTGCACGAATGGCGTAACGACTTCTCCGCTGTCTCAACCGCGAACTCGGCGAAATTGCACTACGAGTAAAGATGCTCGTTACGCGCAGCAGGACGGAAAGACCCCGGGACCTTCACTATAGCTTGGTATTGGTGTTCGGTACGGCTTGTGTAGGATAGGTGGGAGACTGTGAAGTCGGCACGCCAGTGTCGGTGGAGTCATCGTTGAAATACCACTCTGGTCGTTCTGGACATCTAACTTCGGTCCGTAATCCGGATCAGGGACAGTGCCTGGTGGGTAGTTTAACTGGGGCGGTTGCCTCCTAAAGAGTAACGGAGGCGCTCAAAGGTTCCCTCATCCTGGTTGGCAATCAGGTGTCGAGTGTAAGTGCACAAGGGAGCTTGACTGTGAGACTGACAGGTCGAGCAGGGACGAAAGTCGGAACTAGTGATCCGGCCGTGGTTTGTGGAAACGCGGTCGCTCAACGGATAAAAGGTACCCCGGGGATAACAGGCTGATCTTGCCCAAGAGTCCATATCGACGGCATGGTTTGGCACCTCGATGTCGGCTCGTCGCATCCTGGGGCTGGAGTAGGTCCCAAGGGTTGGGCTGTTCGCCCATTAAAGCGGTACGCGAGCTGGGTTTAGAACGTCGTGAGACAGTTCGGTCCCTATCCGCTGCGCGCGTTGGAGACTTGAGAAGGGCTGTCCCTAGTACGAGAGGACCGGGACGGACGAACCTCTGGTGTGCCAGTTGTTCCGCCAGGAGCACGGCTGGTTGGCTACGTTCGGGAGGGATAACCGCTGAAAGCATCTAAGCGGGAAGCCTGCTTCGAGATGAGGTCTCCATGCCCTTCGGGGTGAGAGGCTCCCAGAAGACTACTGGGTTGATAGGCCGGATGTGGACGACCAGTAATGGTTGTAGCTGACCGGTACTAATAAGCCGATGACTTGCTCAACACTTCCACCCTTGGGGTGGGTGTCAAAGAGTGAAGAACTGTTGTTCGCGTCCACTGTGCGGTTCCCGAGTCACGGGCGGCCATCACCTTTGCGCTTCGGTGTGGTGGGTGGTGCTCGAGAACTCGATAGTGTTACGGCGGTCATAGCGGTGGGGAAACGCCCGGTCCCATTCCGAACCCGGAAGCTAAGCCTACCTGCGCCGATGGTACTGCCCGGGGAGCTGGGTGGGAGAGTAGGTCACCGCCGGACATCCTTTCGCTGAGGGGAGTCGTCTATCCGCACGGTTGCGGTAGACGGCTCCCCTCGGTGCTTTTCTCGTGTCTCGACATCCCCAGGAGGACCCCGTGCAGGACGACGACCGCAAGCCCAGCTCTGACCGTCGTGCCAGCGGGCCGTCCAGCCGCCGTGATGGCGACAGCCGTCCCAGCTCGGGTGGGTCCCGGGGCGGTCAGGCACCTCGCTCCGGCGGCGGCTACCAGGGCCGCTCGTCCGCAGGCGGTGCCCGCGGCGGGCAGCCCGGCCGCTCCGGAGGCGGATTCGGTGGGCGTCCGGCGGGCGGCGGCCGCGACGGCGGTCAGGGTCGTCCGGCGGGCGGCGGCTACGGCGGCGGTCAGGGTCGTCCGGCTGGCGGCGGCTACAGCGGCCGCCCCGCCGGCGACGGGTACGCCGGGCGATCTGGCGACGGTCCCCGCGATGGTCGCTCCACCCGTCCCTCCTCGGGCGGTTCCTCCCAGGGTGGCCGCCCCTCCGGCGGTGGCTACGGCGGTCGCCCCTCCGGTGGTGGCTACGGCGGTCGCCCCGCTGGCGGCGGCTACGGCAGCCGGGACGCTCAGCAGGGACGTCCCGGGAGCGGAGACCAGGACCGCCGCTCCGGAGGGCCCGCGCGCGGGGGACAGGCTCCCCGCTCCTACGACGGTGGACCCCAGCGGCGCGACGCCCCCGGGCGCCCCCCGTCGAGCGGTCGTCCTGCCGGCTCCTCCTGGAGCCGCGATGGGGGCCCCTCTCGCAGCGACCGCGCCCCGCGCACCGGTGCTCCGTCGGGCGGTCCTCGTTCTGGCGCCCCGTCGGGCGGGCGCACGTGGTCTCCCGGTCGCCCGGCCTCGGGTGGCAGCGCCGCGGGCCGCGGCTCGGTGCGCCAGCAGGCCGACCGCTCCGGTGCTCCCGCGCGTCCGTGGGAGCGCGACCGCACCGCGCCGTCGTCGCCCCGCCGGGCCACGTCCCGCCGTGACGAGCCGCGCGTGCCGGAGTCCATCACCGGCGCCGAGCTCGACCGCGAGGTCCGCTCCGACCTGCTGACCCTCACGAAGGACACGGCCAACGCCGTCGCCCGCCACCTCGTGATGGCCGGTCGGCTCATCGACGAGGACCCCGAGGCCGCCTACCAGCACGCCGCGGCTGCGGCGAGCCGCGCCGGCCGCATCGGGTCGGTCCGCGAGGCCGCTGGCCTGGCCGCCTACGCCGCCGGCCGCTACGAGGACGCCCTGCGCGAGCTGCGCACGGCGCGCCGCCTGACCGGCTCCGACGACCACCTGCCGGTGCTCGCCGACTGCGAGCGGGGTCTCGGCCGACCGGAGCGCGCCCTCGACCTCGCAGCCACCCCGGAGGCGTCCCGCCTCGACGCCTCCGGACGCATCGAGATGCGGATCGTCGCTGCGGGAGCTCGCATCGACCTGGGCCAGGCCGAGGCCGCTGTCGTCTCTCTGCAGGGTCCCGAGCTCACCAGCCGCGGACGCGAGCCGTGGCGAGCGCGCCTGCTCTCGGCGTACGCCGACGCCCTCGCCGCCGCCGGTCGCCTGGAGGAGTCGGAGGAGTGGCTGCAGCGCGCAGCCGCCGCCGACCCGTCGGGTGAGACGGGTGCGGCGGAGCGCCTGCGCGGTGACGTGCGCGAGGACGTCGTCGTGTACGACCTCCTCGAGGACGCCGAGGACGCCGAGGACGCCGAGGACGCCGAGGACGCCGAGGACGCCGAGGACGCCGAGGACGCCGAGGACGCCGAGGACGCCGAGGACGCCGCGGACTCCGAGCAGGACGCCGGGAGCGACCAGCGCTGAGCTGATCGCGGGCCCGGCGGCCCACCCCGCGACGGGGCGTCGTACCGTCGCGGGGTGGCGAGCGACCCCGGAGCGCCCAGCGGTGGTGCCTACGAGTGGCTGCAGCGCGGGCTCGCGCTGCTCAGCAGCGGAGACGCGGAGGCGGCTGCCGTGCTGCTCGAACGCGCGAACCGCGACCAGCCGGGCTCGGCGAGCATCCTCGAGGCGCTCGGCAGGGCCCAGTTCGACGCCGGACGCGTCGGCCAGGCGGCGACCACCTTCGCCGCGCTCGTCGAGACGGCCCCCGACGCCGACTACGCCCACTTCGGCCTCGGCCTGAGCCTGACCCGGCTCGACAGGTTCCCCGAGGCCGTCGAGCACCTCGCGCTCGCCGTCGCCATGCGACCCGACCGCCCCGAGTACCGCGACACCCTCCACCAGGCCAGAGCAACGCTGCGCGCACGCAAGGAGTCCACCGGTGGCTGACACGGGTCGAGCGGTGCTCGCCGACGCCCACGACCTGCTGCTCTTCGACCTCGACGGCGTCGTCTACGTCGGTGAGGACGCCGTGCCGGGGGCTGTCGACGCGCTCGCCCGGGCGCACGCCGAGGGACGCGCCGCCGGGTACGCCACCAACAACGCCTCCCGCACGCCGCAGGAGGTCTCCGACCACCTGCAGCGGCTGGGCGTCCCGGCTCGCCCCGAGGACGTCACCACCTCCTCCCAGGCGGCGGCGCAGCTCGTCACCGACCACCTGGGTGACGGCGCCCGGGTGCTGCCCGTCGGTGGCCCGGGCGTGCGCACGGCCCTGCAGGAGGCCGGCCACGAGCTGGTCGGCCCCGGAGACTCACCCGCCGCCGTCGTGCAGGGCTTCGGGCGCCAGGTCGGCTGGGCCGACCTGGCCGACGCCGCGGCCGCGATCCGCGGCGGTGCGCTGTGGGTGGCCACGAACACCGACCTGACGCTGCCCACCGAGCGCGGCCCGGCGCCGGGCAACGGCTCGCTGGTGGGCGCGGTGCGCAACGCCGTCGACGTCGACCCGCTGGTGGCGGGCAAGCCCGAGCCGACGCTCTTCCAGGCCGCCGCCCAGCGGGTGGGTGCCTCGAAGCCGCTGGTCGTGGGCGACCGGCTGGACACGGACGTCGCCGGTGCGGTCCGCGCCGGCATGACCGGTGCCCTGGTGCTGACCGGGCTGCACGGGGCACCGGAGCTGCTGGCGGCTGACGAGTCCCAGCGCCCCGACCTCGTCCTGACGTCGCTGGCGGCGCTGCACGCCGCCCCTCCGGCCACCGCCCGCCTCGAGGAGGGCGGGGCGGTCTGCGGTGAGGCGCGCGTCGTCGTCGACGGTGCCCTTCTCGTCGCGGCTCCGGGCTCTCCCGGCACCGGCGCGCCCCTGGAGGACCTCGCCGACCTCCTGCGCGCGGCGTGCGCCGCGGCGTGGGGCGTCGACGGCCCCGCGCTCCAGCCCGACGGCGACCTCGCCGCCCTGCTGGAGGAGCTGTCCACCCGCTGCCGCCGCGGGGAGTGAGCGTCGGCGCTGGCGGGTAGCGTGACGACGGCGCCGCGCGAGCACCCCGCGACGACGCGCCGACCAGCCACCACCCGCACGAGCACGGATCCGACAGGAGCGCTGTGATGACCTTCGAGGGACTCCGCGGGTACGCGCAGGCCGCGAACGACCTGTCCAGCATCGCCCGGGCCCGGCTCCTGGAGTCGGTGCGCGAGGCGGTGCGCGCCGAGGTCGAGAAGGCCGGGGCGGCCGTCGGGCTCGCCAGCGCGGAGGAGGTCGCGGTGCTGCGCCGCACCGTCGACCGTCTGCAGCGCCGCGTCGTCGTCCTGGAGGCCGCGGCCGCCGGCGCGCCGGCTCCGCCGGTGACCACCCCCAGCACGTCGGCGGGGGAGGGCGCCGCTGCCCGCCCCGCCCGCCGTCCCTCGGCCGCGCGCGCCCGCGCCACCGGTCGGGCCCCCGTGGGAGACCGCCCGCCGGCGGGCGCCTCGCCCCACCGGTCCCGTCCCGCGGCCCCGGCGGCCCCTCCGACCGACGGCGCCGCGACGCCGGGCCCTGCCGCCGCCGACCAGCGTCCGCAGCCCCCCGCGCCGCGCAGGCGCCGGACCGCCACGAAGCCCGAGACCGCCGAGACCGCCGGGCAGGACACCGGTCCCGCCGAGGGCGCCAGCACCTCGACGGCCACCGCCGCCGAGCACGGCGTGACGCCCGTCCGCCGTCCCCGGCGCGCTCCCGCGAAGGCGCCCGTCAAGGCGTCCGCCACGGCGTCGGAGGAGCCCACGGTCGAGGAGCCCGCTGCGGGTGATGACGGGCAGAACGCCGGCGGGCGCCCGTGAGCGCCCCGCTGACCGCGCCCCCCGCTGACCGCCGCACCGGTGACGCCGCCGTCGACGCCGCGCTGGCGGAGCTGACCGGCGCCACCGCCCCGGGGGCCGACCCGCTGGAGTCCGCACGCGCCCTGGCCACCGCCCACGACGCGCTCCGCGCCCGCCTGGCCGACGCCGGATGAGCGCCGTCGCTCGCCGTCAGCGCCTCGACGCCGAGCTGGTGCGGCGCGGTCTCGCGCGCTCGCGCGAGCACGCGGCCGAGCTGGTGGCCTCGGGCCGAGTGTCGGTGTCCGGCGCCGTCGCCGCCAAGCCCGCCACCCAGGTGGAGGCCAGCGCCCCCGTCGTCGTCAGGGAGGACGCCGACGACGCCGGCTGGGCGAGCCGGGGTGCGCACAAGCTCCTCGGCGCGCTGGAGGCGACCGGCACGCCCGTCGCGGGCCGGCGCTGCCTGGACGCCGGGGCCTCCACGGGGGGCTTCACCGACGTCCTGCTGCGGGCCGGCGCGGCGTCCGTCGTCGCCGTCGACGTGGGCTACGGCCAGCTGCTGTGGCGGCTGCAGTCCGACGAGCGCGTGCAGGTGCTCGACAGGACCAACGTCCGCGAGCTGACCCCCGAGCAGGTCGCCCCGGCCCCCGACCTGGTGGTCGCCGACCTGTCCTTCATCTCGCTGCGCCTGGTGCTGCCGGCCCTGTCGGGCGCCGCCGCCCCCGACGCCGACCTCCTGCTCATGGTGAAGCCGCAGTTCGAGGTGGGGCGCGAGCGCCTCGGCTCCGGGGGCGTCGTGCGCGACCCGGCGCTGCGCGAGCTGGCGGTCCGCGACGTGGTCGCCGCCGCCGCAGCGCTGGGGCTGCGGCTGCACGCCTGCGCCGCGAGCCCGCTGCCGGGCCCGAGCGGCAACGTGGAGTACTTCGTGCACCTGCGCCGCGGCGAGCCGCTGGCGCTCGAGGAGGTCGAGCGGCTCGTGCGCACCGCCGTCGCCGAGGGGCCCGTCGGTGGCGCCACCACCCCGGCCGTCGCAGCAGGGGGTGCCTCGTGAGGCGCGTGCTGGTCCTGACGCACACCGGGCGCGAGGAGGCCGTCGACGCCGCCCGCCAGGTGGTGCGCCTCCTGGTCGACCACGGCCTGGAGCCCGTGCTCCTCGACGACGAGGCCGCCGACATCCCAGACTGCACGGGCGTCCGCCGCGTGCAGCCGGGCGCCGTCGAGGACCTCGAGCTGGTGGTGGTCCTCGGCGGAGACGGCACCGTGCTGCGCGCCGCCGAGCTGGTCCACGGCACCGACGTCCCGCTGCTCGGCGTGAACCTCGGGCACGTCGGCTTCCTCGCCGAGACCGAGCGCGACGCCCTGGAGAGCACCGTCGCGCACGTCGCCGCCCGCGAGTACAGCGTCGAGGAGCGGCTCACCCTGCAGGTCGACGTCGTCGAGGGCGGCGTCGTGCGCGCCACCTCGTGGGCCCTGAACGACGTCAGCGTCGAGAAGGGCGCCCGCGAGCGGGTGCTCGAGCTGGTCACCGAGGTCGACGGGCGCCCCGTGTCGAGCTACGGCTGCGACGGCGTGGTGATGGCCACCCCGACCGGCTCCACCGCGTACGCCTTCTCCGCCGGCGGCCCCGTGGTGTGGCCCGGCGTCCAGGCGCTGCTCATGGTGCCGATCTCCGCGCACGCGCTGTTCGCCCGCCCGCTCGTGGTCAGCCCCGACTCGGTGATGGCCGTCGAGGTGCTGGAGCGCAACCAGACCGACGGCGTGGTCTGGTGCGACGGGCGCCGGGCGGTGCCCGTGCACCCCGGGGCCCGCATCGAGGTCCGCCGCGGCGCAGCCCCCGTGCGCCTCGCGCACATCTCCACCGGCCCGTTCACCGACCGGCTCGTGGCCAAGTTCGGCCTCGCCGTCGGCGGCTGGCGCGGCCCCGAGGACGGCGAGGGCCGCGGGCACCCCGCCCCCGCGCACCCCGCGCCCCCGGCGACCGGTCCCCGCGCCACCCCGAGCACCGGCCCTGCGGGAGGCTGAGGCGTGCTCGAGGAGGTCCGCATCCGCTCCCTGGGCGTCATCACCGACGCCACGCTGGAGCTGTCGGGGGGGTTCACCGTCATCACCGGTGAGACCGGCGCCGGCAAGACCATGCTGGTCACCGGGCTCGGCCTGCTGCTCGGCGCCCGCGCCGACGCCAGCTCGGTGCGCCGCGGGGCCGACACCGCCGTCGTGGAGGGGCGCTTCACCGTCACCCCCGGCAGCCGCGCCGCCGAGCGCGCCGTCGAGGCGGGCGCGGAGCTCGACGACGACGTCCTCATCGTCGCCCGCAGCGTCGCCGCGACCGGCCGCGGCCGCGCCCACGCCGGGGGCCGCGCGGTCCCGGTCGCGGTGCTGTCCGAGCTCGCCGACGACCTCGTCGCCGTCCACGGCCAGTCCGAGCAGGTGCTCCTGCGCTCCTCGGCCCGCCAGCGCCAGGCGCTGGACAGGTTCGCCGGCGCCGCCGTCGGGGAGCCGCTCACCCGGTACCGCACCCTGTGGCGCCGGCTGTCGGCCCTCGACGCCGAGATCGCCGCCATCACCTCCGCGGCCCGGGAGCGCGCCGCCGAGGCCGAGCTGCTGCGCGCCGGGCTGGCCCAGGTCGAGGCGGTGGCCCCCCAGCCGGGGGAGGACCGCGCCCTGGCCGCCGAGGCCGACCGGCTCGACCACGCCGAGGAGCTGCGCGCCGCGGCCGCCCTCGCCCACGCCGCGCTCGCGGGCGACCCCCTCGCCGACGACGCCCCCGACGCCGCCTCCCTGGTCGACGCCGCCCGGCGCCCGCTGGAGCTGGTCCGCGAGCACGACCCGCACCTGGGCTCCCTGGCCGACCAGCTCGCCGAGGTCGGCTACCTGATCGCCGACGCCGCCGCCGAGCTGGCCACGGCGGCCGAGGCCGTCGACGTCGACCCGGTGCGCCTGGCCTCCGTCCAGGACCGCCGCGCCGAGCTCTCGGCGCTGGTGCGGGCCCTGCCCGCCGCTTCCCAGCGGTCGGCCGAGCTGGCCGCGGCTGGCGCGGCGGAGGTGCCCGAGGGCGTCGACGCCGTGCTGGCGTGGGCCGAGGTCGCCTCCCCGCGCCTGCTGGAGCTGGACGGCGACGACGACCGCACCGCCGGGCTCCGCGGCGAGCGCGAGGGGCTGGTGGCCCAGCTGCTGGAGCTGGCCGGCGCCGTCACCGAGGCCCGCACGGCGGCGGCCCTCGACCTGTCGGCGCGGGCGACCGCCGAGCTGCCGGAGCTGGCCATGCCGCACGCCCAGCTCCTGGTGCGGGTGACCCCCGCGCAGCCCGACGGCGAGCAGGACGGCGCGCCGTCGCTCGCCGGGCTCGGGCCCAGCGGCGCCGACGAGGTGGCGTTCCTCCTGCGGCCCTCCCCGGGCCAGCCGGAGCGCCCGATCGCCAAGGGCGCCTCGGGCGGTGAGCTCTCCCGCGTGATGCTCGCCCTGGAGCTGGTGCTCGCCGCGAGCGACGTCGTGCCGACGTTCGTCTTCGACGAGGTCGACGCGGGCGTCGGCGGCAGGGCCGCGGTGGGGATCGGTCGCCGCCTGGCGCGCCTGGCGCGCGAGCGGCAGGTCATCGTGGTGACCCACCTCCCGCAGGTGGCGGCGTGGGCCGACCAGCACCTGCGGGTGGCCAAGGCCGTCGACGGCCAGGTGACCGTCAGCGGCGTCAGCGCCCTCGACGGCGAGGAGCGGGTGGCCGAGCTGGCGCGGATGCTCGCGGGCCAGGAGGACTCCGGCTCCGCGCGCGCCCACGCCGAGGAGCTGCTGGTGGCGGCGGCCCGGGAGCGCTGAGGGAGCGTCGAGGCAGCGTCGAGGGGGGAGCCGGACGGGCGGTGCTCGCGGCGCCGGGGGTGACCCGGCGGAGCGCGCTGGTAGGTTGGCAGCCCGTGGCGAAGCGCGGAACATCAGCACGACGCGGTACGACGACGCGGCACATCTTCGTGACCGGAGGGGTCGCCTCCTCCCTGGGCAAGGGCCTGACGGCCTCCAGCCTCGGTCACCTGCTCCGGGCCCGGGGCCTGCGGGTCTCGATGCAGAAGCTCGACCCCTACCTCAACGTCGACCCGGGCACCATGAACCCGTTCGAGCACGGCGAGGTGTTCGTCACCGACGACGGCGCCGAGACCGACCTCGACATCGGCCACTACGAGCGCTTCCTCGGGGTCGACCTCGACGCGGCGGCCAACGTGACCACCGGCCAGGTGTACTCCTCGGTGATCGCCAAGGAGCGGCGCGGCGAGTTCCTCGGGCAGACCGTGCAGGTCATCCCGCACATCACCGACGAGATCGTCGACCGGATGCGCGCCCAGGCGGTGCCCGGCCCGGACGGCGAGCCGGCGCCGGACATCATCATCACCGAGGTCGGGGGCACCGTCGGCGACATCGAGTCGCTGCCGTTCCTCGAGGCCGCGCGCCAGGTCCGCCAGCGCGTGGGCCGCGACAACTGCTTCTTCGTGCACGTCTCGCTGGTGCCCTACCTGGGCCCCTCGGGCGAGCTGAAGACCAAGCCCACGCAGCACTCCGTGGCCTCCCTGCGCAGCATCGGCATCCAGCCCGACGCCGTCGTCCTGCGCAGCGACCGCACCGTGCCGGAGTCCGTCAAGCGCAAGATCGCGCTGATGTGCGACGTCGACGAGGAGGCTGTGGTCAACGCCGTCGACGCCGCCTCGATCTACGACATCCCCAAGGTGCTGCACACCGAGGGCCTCGACGCCTACCTCGTGCGCCGCCTCGACCTGCCCTTCCGCGACGTCGACTGGGGCGCGTGGGACGAGCTGCTGCGCCGCGTGCACCGCCCCGCGCACACCGTGACCCTGGCGCTGGTCGGCAAGTACATCGACCTGCCCGACGCCTACCTCTCGGTGACCGAGGCCATCCGCGCCGGCGGCATCGCGTGCGACGCCAAGATCCAGCTGCGCTGGGTCGCCTCCGACGGCTGCGCCACCCCCGAGGGCGCGCGCCGCGAGCTGTCCGGCGTCGACGCGGTCTGCGTGCCCGGCGGCTTCGGAGTGCGCGGCATCGAGGGCAAGCTGGGGGCGCTGAGGTGGGCCCGGGAGAACCAGGTGCCCACCCTCGGCCTGTGCCTGGGCCTGCAGTGCATGGTCATCGAGCACGCGCGCCACGTCGCCGGCATCGAGGGCGCCAGCAGCACCGAGTTCGACCCGGACTCGCCCGACCCGGTCATCGCGACCATGGCCGAGCAGGAGCACATCGTCTCCGGCGGCGGCGACATGGGCGGCACCATGCGCCTGGGCCTGTACCCGGCGGTCCTCGCCGAGGGCTCCGTGGTCGCCGAGACCTACGGCGCCACCGAGGTCTCCGAGCGCCACCGCCACCGCTACGAGGTCAACAACTCCTACCGCGGGCGCCTGGAGGAGGCCGGCCTGGTCTTCTCCGGCACCTCGCCCGACCGCGGCCTGGTGGAGTACGTCGAGCTGCCGCGCGAGGTGCACCCCTTCTACGTGGGCACGCAGGCGCACCCGGAGTTCCGCTCCCGCCCCGACCGCGCCCACCCGCTGTTCCAGGGGCTCATCGCCGCCGCGCTCGCGCGCCAGGCCTCCGAGCGCCTGCTCGAGGTCCCCGCGTGACCCCCGCGGGTGCGGGGGCGCCGCGCGACGAGCTGGTCACCTCGGCGCCCCGCACCCGCGAGCTGCTGCACCGCGGGTACGTCTGGGACCTGGTCCGCGACGTCGTCGAGCTCGACGGCGTCGCGGACGGGGCGCTGGGCTCCGGCACGGTGACCCGCGAGCTGCTGCGCCACCCCGGCGCGGTGGGCGTGCTCGCGCTGGACGACGACGAGCGCATCCTGCTCGTCCGCCAGTACCGCCACCCGGTGGAGCACCTGCTGTGGGAGCTGCCCGCGGGGCTGCTCGACGTCGCGGGGGAGCCGCCGCACCTGGCGGCCGCCCGCGAGCTGGCCGAGGAGGCCGACCTGCGCGCCGGCAGCTACCACGTGCTGCTCGACTGGTACCTCTCCCCGGGCGGGTCCGACGAGGCGTTCCGCCTCTTCCTCGCCCGCGACCTGTCGCCGGTGCCCGACGACGAGCGCCACGCCCGCACCGACGAGGAGGCCGGCATGGTCTCGGCGTGGGTGCCGCTGGCGGCCGTGCGCGACGCGGTGCTCGCCGGTGACCTGCACAGCCCCAGCCTGGTCGCCGGGGTGCTGGCCGCCTGGACCCTGCGCGAGCGCGGGTGGGAGGGCCTGCGGGCCGCCGACGCGCCGTGGCCCCAGCACCGGGCCTACCGTTGACCCATGGCCCTCTTCCGACGCTCGAAGTCCTCCTCCGACGGCGCTGGCGCCGCTGCTGACGCGGCCGACGAGGGCCGCCTGTCGCAGACCGCGACGCAGCTGGTGCGCCGCCTGGTCGACCTGGGCATCGACGGCGCGGGGCCCCTGTCGCCGGCGGCGGAGGCGGCCGAGTCGGTGCGCCGCAAGCACCCCGACGTCGAGGACGCGATCAGCGCCCTCGTCTCGGGCGCCACGCGCTCGGCCGCGGTGGGGGGCTTCGTCACCGGGCTCGGCGGCTTCGTCACGCTGCCGGTCGCGCTGCCGGCCAACCTGCTGGGCTACTACGTCATCGCCACGCGCACCGTCGCGGGCACGGCCGCGCTGCGCGGCTACGACCTCTCCTCGCCCGAGGTGCGCTCGGCGGTGCTTCTGGTCCTCGCCGACGAGGACGGCGGCGCCCTGCTGTCGAAGTTCGGCCTCGCCGGGCCGGGCGGCCTGGTGACCCGCCTCGCCCGCAAGCAGCTCGCCGGCCCCGGGCTCGCGGTGCTCAACAAGGCGATCGGCTTCCAGCTGCTCTCGCGCCTGGGCCGGTCGGGCCTGTCGCGCCTGGGCCGCGGCCTGCCGCTGGCCGGCGGCCTGCTCGGCGCGGGCCTGGACGTCTACGCCCTGCGCCGCACCGTCAAGGGCGCCAAGAAGGCGTTCCCGCTGCGCACGGCCGGGGCGGTCTCCGGCGGTGGGACCCAGGGGCAGGAGCGGTGAGCGCGGCCGGACGCAGCGCCTCGGGCGCTGCGCGCTCCCTGTGGTGGGCGATGCGCCGCAGCCGCACGCGCGGGGGCCCCAAGCCCGCCGAGCTGCTGAAGGCCCTGCCCCGCATGGCCGCGGCGACGGCGGCAGGCCGCTACACCGGCTGCTCGCGGGTGAAGCTCGGGCTCATGGTGGCCGCCGCGGGGTACGTCGTCTCCCCGGTCGACCTCCTGCCCGAGGGCATCCTCGGCCCGATCGGCCTCGCCGACGACGCCGCCGTGCTCGCCTGGCTGGCCGGTGCCCTCATGACCGAGGTGGGCGACTACCTGGAGTGGGAGCGCCTGCAGCAGCGGGGCGCCGGGGCGGGGCCGGCCCCGGGCGCGAGCACCGGGCCGTCGTCGGAGCGGCCCGCGGCGGGCCCGCGCCGGCGGTGGGGGAGCTCGCGGCCGGACGACGGCCCCGAGGTCGTGCAGGGCGACGTCATCGGCTGACGCCGCTCCGCCCACAGCCGCCCCCGCGGCGGGACCCCGTCCACAGGCCGTCCCGAGGGGTGTCGCGGCGGTGCCGGCTCGCGGAGCCTGGCGCTCGTGGAACCCACCGCCATCCGCAGCAGCAGCCCCTTCGAGGTCCTGGCCCTCGCCGAGCGCACCCTCGGCTTCCGCCCCCGGGAGAGCCTGGTCGTGGTGTCGCTGAGGCCCCCTCGCTGGCGCAGCGGCCTGGTCGCCCGCGCCGACCTCGCCGACGCCGCGGCGGCCGTGCCCGACCTGGTGCACCACCTGAGGGCCGACGGCGCCGGGCGGGCCTTCGTGGTCGTCGCCACCGACACCGGTGAGCTGCCGCCCGCCGCGGCACCGGGGCGGGCGCTCGCGGCGTCCGTGCCGGTCCCGCGCAGCGGCCACCGGTCCGCTCCTGGCGCGGCGGGCCCCCTCCCGCCGGCGGGGCGCGGCGACCGGCGGGCGCACCTGCCCGGGGCCGACGTCGCGCACCTCGCCGCGGCGGCCCTGCGCGAGGCGGGGGTGCGGCCCGAGCTGTGGCTCGTGCACCGCGGTCGGCTGCACTCCTACACGTGCCGGCGCCCCTGCTGCCCGCCGGAGGGGCTGCCGGTCGAGGAGGTCGACTCCACGCGGGTCGCCGCCGAGATGGTCCTCGCCGGGCGCGGCCTGGCCGGTGACCGCGAGGAGTGGGAGGCCGCCCAGCGCGCCGCGGTCGCCCCTGCGGACGCCGGAGCCGTCGCGGAGGTCGCCGACCTGCTGGAGCTCGCGGACCGGCGGTGGCGCCGCTGGGAGCGCGACGGGTGGGCGGAGCCGGGTGACGAGCCGCCGGTGGTCGCGCTGGAGCTGTGGCGCGGCCTGCTCGAGCTCGGGCGCGGGGGCGTCCCCGTCGGCCCCGTCGGCCCGGGAGCCGGTCCTGAGGTGGGTCCTGGGGTCGGTCCGGAGGCCGCGGCCGTGCTGCTCGACGCGCTGGTGCGCGTCCCGGTGCGCGACGCCGTGCTGGGGTCGGTCGTGGCCGAGGCGTCACTGCCCTGCCCCTTCGGGTGCGAGGCGGACGGCGGCAGCGACGACTGCCCCCTGTGCCCGCCGCCGGGGGCGGCCCGGGTCCGGACCGGCGCGGAGCAGGACGACGACGCGGCCACCGCGGTGCGCGTGCTGCAGGACCTCGCGCGCCTGGCGCCGCCCGGGCGCAGGGCCGCACCCCTCGGGTGCGCCGCCTACGTGCAGTGGTCGCGGGGCGCGTCGGCTCCGGCCGGGGTGCTCGCGGAGCTCGCCCTGGAGGACGACCCCGGGCACTCCCTCAGCGGGCTGGTCCTGCAGAGCGTCCGCCTGGGGGTGCCTCCGCCCTCGGTGCGGGAGGCGCGGCGCGCCGGGTGAGCACACCGCGGCGGGCGGTGCGGCGGGCGGTGCGGCGGGCGGTGCCGGGGCCGCTGCTGTGGGCCGATCGGTGTCCACATCGTGAGATGCGGTGGAGGCCGCCGCTCGCGCCCGCCTATCCTCGCGCCAGGTCATGAGTGCCAGCACCAAGCCCCGGCTCGCTGGCCGGCAACCCTCGCTCGCGGTGGGGTGCCCCGGGTGATGACCGGGCCTCGCCCCGTTCCGGGTCGCGGCAAGCGCGGGCCAGCGGCCCGGTGGTCGCCCCGGCGCCGCCGTGCCCGGCCCTGACCCCAGGGAGTGCGACATGAGCGACGGATGGTCCTTCGAGACGAAGCAGGTGCACGCGGGCCAGGCGCCCGACCCGGCCACGGGTGCGCGCGCGCTGCCGATCTACTCGACCACGTCCTACGTCTTCAGCGACGCCGCTGACGCGGCCGACCTGTTCGCGCTGAAGAAGTTCGGCAACATCTACACGCGCATCATGAACCCCACCACCGACGTGGTGGAGCAGCGCGTCAACGCCCTCGAGGGCGGCGTGGGGGCGCTCGCGGTCGCCTCCGGGCAGGCCGCCGAGGCCCTGGCGCTGCTGAACGTCGCCGAGGCCGGCGACCACGTCGTGGCCAGCGCCAGCCTGTACGGCGGCACGTACAACCTGCTGCGCCGCACGCTGCCGCGCTTCGGCGTGGAGGTCACCTTCGTGGAGGACCCCGACGACCTCGACGCCTGGCGCGCCGCTGCGACCCCGAGCACCCGGGCGTTCTTCGCCGAGACCGTCTCGAACCCGCGCTCCCACGTGCTCGACCTCGAGGGCGTCTCGGGCGTGGCGCACGAGGTGGGGGTGCCGCTCGTCGTCGACAACACCGTCGCCACGCCCTACCTCCTGCGGCCGCTGGAGCACGGCGCCGACGTGGTGGTCCACTCGGCCACCAAGTACCTCGGCGGGCACGGCACCGCCATCGCGGGCGTCATCGTCGACGGCGGCCGGTTCGACTACGGCCAGGGCGACCGCTTCCGCGGCTTCACCACCCCGGACGACAGCTACAACGGCCTCGTGTACGCCCGTGACCTCGGCGTCGGCAGCGCCCTGGGGGCGAACCTCTCCTACATCCTCAAGGCGCGCGTGCAGCTGCTGCGCGACCTCGGCGCCTCGGTGGCCCCCTTCAACAGCTTCCTGGTGGCGCAGGGCCTGGAGACGCTGAGCCTGCGCGTGGAGCGCCACGTGGCGAACGCCACCCGCGTCGCGCAGTGGCTCGAGGGCCGCCCCGAGGTCGAGTCCGTCTCCTACGCGGGCCTGCCCTCGAGCCCCTGGTACGAGCGAGCCCAGCGCCTGCTGCCCCGGGGCGTCGGCGGCATCGTGGCCTTCGAGATCGCCGGGGGGGCCGAGGCCGGGCGCCGCTTCGTGGAGGGGCTGTCCCTGCACAGCCACGTCGCGAACATCGGCGACGTGCGCAGCCTCGTCATCCACCCCGCCTCCACTACCCACAGCCAGCTCTCCGAGGAGCAGCAGCGGGCCGCGGGCGTCACGCCCGGCCTGGTGCGCCTGTCGGTGGGTCTGGAGGGCGTCGAGGACGTCCTCGCCGACCTCGAGGCCGGCTTCACCGCCGCGAAGGGCGCATGAGCGGGGCCGGTCCCGGGCAGCCGGGGTCGGCGGCGCCGACCACCGCCGCGTCGGCGGTCCCCCCGGCCCTGCGTCCCCGGCCCCCGGCCAGCGGGGCGTGGCGCGAGGGCGACCCGGCGGGCGACCGCCGGTTCGCCGACCTCGGTGACCTCGCCCTGGAGACCGGTGGCTCGCTGCCCGTGCGGCTGGCCTACGAGACCTGGGGCGAGCTCAGCCCCGCCCGCGACAACGCCGTGCTGGTCTGCCACGCCCTGACGGCGGACAGCCACGTCCTCGGGCCCGCCGGCCCCGGCCACCCCACCCCCGGGTGGTGGTCGGAGCTGGTGGGCCCCGGGCTCGCCGTCGACACCGACCGCTGGTTCGTGGTGGCGCCCAACGTGCTGGGCGGCTGCCAGGGCAGTACCGGGCCGTCCTCGACGGCCCCCGACGGCAGGCCGTGGGGCAGCCGCTTCCCGCACCTGACCGTCCGCGACCAGGTCGCCGCCGAGGTGGCCCTGGCCGACGCGCTCGGCGTCAGCACCTGGGCCGCCGTCGTCGGCGGCTCCATGGGCGGCATGCGCGCTCTCGAGCTGGCCGTCACCCACCCCGAGCGGGTGGCGCGGCTGCTCGCCGTCGCAACGACGGCGCGCACCTCCGCCGACCAGATCGCCTGGTGCGCGCCGCAGCTCGCGGCGGTCCGCGGCGACGCGGGCTGGAGCGGCGGCGACTACCACGACGCCCCGCCCGGGCACGGGCCCCACCGCGGGCTGGGGCTCGCCCGGATGATCGCCCACACCACCTACCGCTCGGCGGCCGAGCTGGACTCCCGCTTCGGGCGGGCGGCGCAGCCCGGGGAGGACCCGCTGGGCGGCAGGGGCCGCTTCGCCGTCGAGTCCTACCTCGAGCACCACGCCGACAAGCTGGTGCGCCGCTTCGACGCCGGCTCGTACGTGGTGCTCACCGAGGCGATGAACAGCCACGACGTCGGCCGGGGGCGCGGGGGCACCGCCGCCGCGCTGCGCCGGGTGAGCGCCCGCACCCGCGTGGTCGCGGTCGACAGCGACCGCCTCTACCCGGTCTCCCAGTCGCAGGAGGTCGCCGACGCCGTGCCCGGTGCCGAGCTCGACGTCGTGGCCTCCCCGTACGGCCACGACGGCTTCCTGATCGAGAGCGGGGCCATCGCCAAGGTGGCCGAAGAGCTGCTCGGCGGCTGAGGCCGGTGCCCCGCGGGTGCCGTGACCTGGGTACGGTGCGCCAGTCGGACGGACCGCGCCGGCGCTCGCCCGAGCGGGCGGGGGAGCGAGGGGGTTGCTGTGGCAGTCGTCGTGGGCTACGCCGGGACCGACGAGGGGCGCGCCGCGCTGGGGCGGGCGGTGGCCGAGGCCGTGCAGCGGCAGACCTCCCTGCGCGTGGTGGACACCGGCCGGGAGCCCATGGCGCCCGGTGAGATCGACGCGGAGCTCGCCGCGTCCGGTGTCGAGACCGAGGTCGTCCCGCCGGCCGTCGTGCGCGACGCCGCCGACGAGGTCATCTCCGCGGCCGAGGGCGCCGAGCTCGTGGTCATCGGCCTGCGGCGGCGCAGCGCCGTCGGCAAGCTGATCCTCGGGGCCAACGCGACCCGGATCCTGCTCGAGTCGCCGTGCCCCGTGCTGACGGTCAAGCCGCAGCAGTGAGGCCCGGCGCCCAGGCGCCGCACGACGGGCGGACCCCCGAGGAGGGGGTCCGCCCGTCGTCGTCCTGCGGTCGTCCCGGCGCTTCCCGCGGTCCCGCGCGGCGGGGTCGGCTGGGCCGCACGGGTCGACCTGGGACCGGGGGCTCCGGGACGGCGCCGGACGTGGCACAATGCTTGCCAAGGTCCTCGGCGACGCATGCCCTCTTCCGGTCCAGGCGGGAAGCAGGCCGGCACTCCGGGTGTTGTGAACCCTGTCAGGGCGGTGCAGACCGCCCCCCAGTCCGAGATCCGCAGTCGACGAAAGGCAGTCCGTGTCGTCGGTCTCCACGCCCACGCTCCCGCCGGAGTTCAGCCACCCCAGCCTGCAGGAGCTCCTGCGGGAGGGCACCGCCAGCGGCTCGGTCCAGGCAGCGTCGCTGCGGACCGCCTGCGAGGACGCCCAGGTCCCCATGAAGCGCATGAAGGCGGTGCTGCGCGCGCTGGAGGCGGCCGAGGTCACGGTCGTCGTCGAGCAGCCCGCGCCCGCCAAGGCCGCCGCCAAGCCGCGCGCCGCCGCGAAGCCCGCCGCCGCGAAGCCCGCCCGGGCCGTCGCGGCCGCCGCCTCGCGCCGCGCCACCTCCTCCACCGCGACCCTCGAGGCCGACGGCGCCCCGTCGCCCGAGGCCGACGGGCCCGCCGCGAAGGCCCCGGCCAAGCCGCGCGCCGCCGCCAAGCCGAAGGCCGCCGCCAAGCCGAAGGCCGCGGCCAAGGCCCCCGCGAAGAGCTCCGCCAAGGCCTCCGAGGACGGTCCGGACGAGGAGACCCCCGAGGACGTCGAGGCGCTCGTCGGTGAGGACGTCGAGGCCGACGCGGCCGTCGAGGTCGCCGACGAGAGCCCCGAGGCCGCCGCGGACGTCGAGGCCGACGCGGACGCCGACGACGCCAAGCCCGCCGGCAAGGGCGAGAAGGACTCCGACACCGGCTTCGTCGTGTCCGACGCCGACGACGACGACGCCCCCGCCCAGCAGGTGGTCTCCGCCGGTGCCACGGCGGACCCGGTCAAGGACTACCTCAAGCAGATCGGCAAGGTCGCCCTCCTCAACGCCGAGCAGGAGGTCGAGCTCGCCGAGCGCATCGAGGCCGGCCTGTTCGCCGAGGAGACCCTCGCCTCGGACGCCACGCTCGACCCCGCCTACAAGCGCGAGCTGCAGTGGATCGCCCACGACGGGCGCCGCGCCAAGAACCACCTGCTCGAGGCCAACCTGCGCCTCGTGGTGTCGCTGGCCAAGCGCTACACCGGTCGCGGCATGCTCTTCCTGGACCTGATCCAGGAGGGCAACCTCGGCCTGATCCGCGCGGTGGAGAAGTTCGACTACACCAAGGGCTACAAGTTCTCCACGTACGCCACCTGGTGGATCCGCCAGGCGATCACCCGCGCCATGGCCGACCAGGCCCGCACCATCCGCATCCCGGTGCACATGGTCGAGGTCATCAACAAGCTGGCCCGCGTGCAGCGCCAGATGCTCCAGGACCTGGGCCGCGAGCCCACCCCGGAGGAGCTGGCCAAGGAGCTGGACATGACCCCCGAGAAGGTGGTCGAGGTCCAGAAGTACGGCCGCGAGCCCATCTCGCTGCACACCCCGCTCGGCGAGGACGGCGACTCCGAGTTCGGTGACCTCATCGAGGACTCCGAGGCCGTCGTCCCGGCCGACGCCGTGAGCTTCACGCTGCTCCAGGAGCAGCTGCACTCGGTGCTCGACACCCTGTCCGAGCGCGAGGCCGGCGTGGTCTCCATGCGCTTCGGGCTCACCGACGGGCAGCCGAAGACCCTGGACGAGATCGGCAAGGTCTACGGCGTCACGCGCGAGCGGATCCGCCAGATCGAGTCCAAGACCATGAGCAAGCTGCGCCACCCCTCGCGCTCGCAGGTCCTGCGCGACTACCTGGACTGACCTCTCCAGCCAGCACGACGAAGCCCCCCGCTCCGGCCGGAGCGGGGGCTTCGTCGTGCTGCGGTCACCGGGCGAGGCGACCGCGGCGGTCAGGTCGCGGCGTTCCAGGCGGCGAGCACCCAGACGGTGGTCGCGACGAGCGCGAGGCCCAGCTCGACGCCGGTGGAGAGCAGCACGGTGGTCAGCGCGAGGCGCGTGGACTCCCACGAGCGCCTGCCGAACCCGAGGCGCACCGCCTCCGCCAGGTAGAGGCCGACGCAGAATCCGACGACCAGCCCCACCACGGGGATGACGAAGATCCCGACGACGCCCGCGAGGGCGCCCACCACGAGCGAGCGGGTAGGCACGCCGGCGCGCAGGAGCCGGCGGCCGGTCCACACGTACGACGTGGCCCACCCGCACGCCAGCAGGACGGCGGCGGCGCTGAACACCAGCCAGCCGCCGAGGGTGCCCTGGGCGATCGCCCAGACGAGCACCCCGAGCCCCACGAGGAGGCTGCCGGGCAGGACGGGCAGCACGATGCCGACGAGCCCGACGACGACGAGGGCGCCGGCGAGGAGCGTGATCACGCTCCCCACCGGCGCCCTGCGCGGTCGGGGGTTAGGGGCTCAGCGGCCGCGGGGCCGCTGAGCGGTGCTGACGGCCGGCGTCGTGCGCTCAGCGCTCGGCGTCGGACGGAGCAGCGGTCAGGCGCGCCGACTCGTCGTGGATCTCGGCGGCCACCTCCCGGAGCTTCGCGGAGTGCTCGCGCCCGTGGTGGGCGCAGAAGAGCAGCTCTCCGCCGGAGGCGAGGAGCACGCGGACGTACGCCTGCGCGCCGCAGCGGTCGCACCGCTCGGCAGCGGTCATGGGGGGAGTCGTCAGGACAGCGGTCACTGGGGCCCCTTCCGAGGAGCGTGGTGGTGCTGGTGGGCACCGTGGCCGGGCGTCGGATGACGTCCACCCGGTACAGCATCGAACCACGCCCCGGGGCTTCCCGGCAGGTCGACGCGACCCGTTCGCCGTGCGCGTAACGCGGCCGACCCCCCTCCGGCGGAACCGGCCTGGCTGTCGGTGCTGGTCGTTACGCTCCTCGGGTGACGTCGACCCCCCAGCGCCCCGCGTCCTCCGGGCCCAGGAGCGGGAGCGGAGGCGCCTCCGGCGGAGGCGACTACACCGCTCGCCACCTGTCGGTCCTGGAGGGCCTCGAGGCGGTGCGCAAGCGCCCCGGCATGTACATCGGCTCGACGGACTCCCGCGGCCTGATGCACTGCCTGTGGGAGGTCATCGACAACAGCGTCGACGAGGCCCTCGCCGGGCACTGCACCGCGATCGACGTCGTGCTCCACGCCGACGGCTCCGTCGAGGTCCGCGACGACGGGCGCGGCATCCCGGTCGACGTCGAGCCCCGCACCGGGCTGACCGGCGTCGAGGTCGTCTTCACCAAGCTGCACGCCGGCGGCAAGTTCGGCGGCGGCTCCTACGCGGCCTCCGGCGGCCTGCACGGCGTCGGCGCCAGCGTCGTCAACGCGCTGTCGGCGCGCCTGGACGTCGAGGTCGACCGGGGCGGCGCCACGCACGCGATGAGCTTCCGCCGCGGCGAGCCGGGCACCTTCGCCGACCCGGGCACCGGCGCCGCCGCGCAGCCCTCTCCGACCAGCGCCTTCACGCCGTTCACCGACGCCTCCGAGCTGCGCCTGGCCGGCAAGGTGCGCCGCGGCCGCACGGGCACCCGGGTGCGCTACTGGGCCGACCCCACGATCTTCCTCAAGGAGGCGGCGTTCTCCTACGACGAGCTGGTGACGCGCGCCCGCCAGACGTCGTTCCTCGTCCCCGGGCTCAGCCTGCGCATCCGCGACGAGCGCGGCGTGCCCGGCACCCCGGGCGAGGCCGGTCCCCACGAGGAGGTCTTCCGCCACGACGGCGGCATCACCGAGTTCGTCGACCACCTCGCCACCGACCCGCCCGTGACCGACACCTGGCGCCTGCAGGGCTCGGGCCGCTTCCGCGAGACCGTCCCGATGCTCGACGACCGCGGCCACATGGTGAGCCAGGAGGTCGAGCGCGAGTGCGAGGTCGACCTAGCGCTGCGCTGGGGCACCGGCTACGACGCCGAGCTGCGCAGCTTCGTCAACATCATCTCCACGCCCAAGGGCGGCACCCACGTCGCCGGGTTCGAGGCGGCGCTGCTCAAGACGCTGCGCAAGGCCGTCGCCGACAACGCCCGCCGCCTGAAGGTGGGCGCCAAGGAGGAGCCGGTCTCCAAGGAGGACGTCACCGCCGGCCTGACCGCCGTGCTGACGGTCCGCCTGCCGGAGCCGCAGTTCGAGGGCCAGACCAAGGAGGTCCTCGGCACCTCCGCCGTGCGCGGCATCGTCGCGCGGGTGGTGGAGAAGGAGGTCGCGGCCCTCTTCTCCAGCCCCGCCAAGTCCACCAAGCTCCAGACGGCCACCCTGCTCGACAAGGTGGTCGCCGAGTCCCGGGCCCGCGTCACCGCCCGCCAGCACAAGGAGACCCAGCGCCGCAAGACCGCGTTGGAGACCTCCTCGCTGCCCGCCAAGCTCGCCGACTGCCGCAGCAACGACGTCGAGCGCTCCGAGCTGTTCATCGTCGAGGGAGACAGCGCCCTGGGCACCGCCAAGCTCGCGCGCTCCAGCGAGTTCCAGGCCCTGCTGCCCATCCGCGGCAAGATCCTCAACGTCCAGAAGGCCTCGATCGCCGACATGCTCCGCAACGCGGAGTGCGCGGCGATCATCCAGGTCGTGGGCGCGGGGTCGGGCCGCAGCTTCGACCTGGAGTCGGCCCGCTACGGCAAGGTCATCTTCATGGCCGACGCCGACGTCGACGGCGCCCACATCCGCACGCTGCTGCTGACGCTGTTCTTCCGCTACATGCGGCCGATGGTCGAGGCGGGCCGGGTCTACTCGGCGGTCCCGCCGCTGCACCGCATCGAGGTCGTCGGGAGCGGCAAGGCCAAGAACGAGCTCGTCTACACCTACTCCGAGGCCGAGCTGGCCAGCACCCTGGCCCGGCTGAAGGCCTCCGGGCGCCGCTGGAAGCCCGACATCCAGCGCTACAAGGGCCTGGGCGAGATGGACGCCGACCAGCTGGCCGGCACCACGATGGACCCGCGCCACCGCACCCTGCGGCGCGTGGGCATCGCCGACGCCGCCGCCGCCGAGCGGGTCTTCGAGCTGCTGATGGGCAACGACGTGGCCCCCCGCAAGGACTTCATCGTCGAGGGCGCCAGCGGCCTGGACTCCGACCGCATCGACGCCTGAGCCGCGCAGGGCCCCGCCGCGGCGGGGCCCTGCGACGCACGCGGGCGGCGGATGGGGGCCCCTGGTCTGGCGCTCGGCAGGCACCCGGGCCACTCTGTGGCGGGTGGCGACGCCGACACCCGTGACCGCCTCCGGCGGAACCGACCAGCCGGAGCTGAAGCGTGCCATCGGCACCAAGCTCCTGCTGCTGTTCATCATCGGCGACGTGCTCGGGACGGGCATCTACGCCCTCACCGGGACGGTGGCAGGCCGGGTCGGCGGGGCGGTGTGGATCCCCTTCCTCGTCGCGTTCGCCGTGGCGATGGTCACCGCCGCCAGCTACCTGGAGCTGGTCACCAAGTACCCGCGCGCGGCCGGGGCGGCGCTGTACACGCACAAGGCGTTCGGCATCCACCTCGTGACGTTCATGGTCGCCTTCACGGTCATGTGCTCGGGGATCACCTCGGCGTCCACCGCGTCACGGGCGTTCTCCTCGAACGTCCTGACGGTCTTCGGGGTCGACACCCCCGCACCGCTGGTGGTGACGGTGGTGGCGCTCCTGTTCATGGTGCTGGTGGCCCTGGTCAACCTGCGCGGGTGGGGGAGAGCGTCAAGGCCAACGTCGTGCTGACGTGCATCGAGCTGTCCGGCCTGCTCATCGTGCTCGGGGTCGGTGCCTGGGCGATCCTGGGCGGCCAGGGAGACCTCTCCAGGGCCACCGCCATCGACCTCGCTGATGACCAGACGCCCTTCGCCGCCATCACCGCCGCGACGGCGCTGGCGTTCTTCGCCCTCGTCGGGTTCGAGGACTCGGTCAACATGGCCGAGGAGACGCACGACCCGGTCCGCACCTTCCCGAAGGTGATGTTCACCGCGCTGGGCATCGCGATGGTGCTGTACCTGCTGGTGGGCGTCATCTCGGTGACGCTGGTGCCCCTGGAGGAGCTCTCCGAGGGCGACCAGCCCCTCCTGCAGGTGGTCTCCGCCGGGGCCCCGGGCTTCCCGCTGGAGGTCTTCGCGCTGGTGACGGTCTTCGCCGTCGCCAACACGGCGCTGCTGAACATGCTCATGGCGTCGCGGCTGATCTACGGGATGTCCCGCGAGGGCGTGCTGCCGCGCTTCCTCGGGCGGGTGCTGCGCGGACGGCGCACCCCGTGGACCGCGGTCCTGTTCAGCACGAGCCTGTCGCTGGTGCTCATCAGCGTCGTGTCCGCGGTGGCCGCTGCCGACCCGGAGTCGTCCGTGGTCGCCAACCTGGGTGGCACCACGTCGCTGCTGCTGCTGGCCGTCTTCGCCGTCGTCCACATCTGCGTGCTGGTGCTCCGGCGCGACACCGTCGAGCACCAGCACTTCAAGGCCCCGACCTTCCTGCCGTGGCTGGGCGCGGCGGTCTGCCTCTACCTGGTGACCCCCCTCACCGACCGCGACCCGATCCAGTACTCGATCGCCGGCGCGCTGCTCGCGCTCGGCCTGGTGCTGTGGTTCTTCACGTTCCTGCACCGCCGCCGCAGCGGGCAGGCGACGCGCGTCGACGACCCCGCCGCCCTGGGCTGACGCGTCCGCCACAGGCCCCCGAGCGGGAGCGTGCGCGACGGGTGGGCCCTGGGTACCGTCGGAGCGCGTGGCACCCTCCGACGTCCCGGTCCCCAGCGCACCCGGCCTCACCTGGCGGGCGCTGACCGCTGACGACGTCCCGGCCTGGCACGAGACCGTCGTCGCCATCGAGGCCGTCGACGCGCCCGCCGAGCGCTTCACCCCCGACGACCTGCACGACGAGCTGCTCGGCGGCTCCTGGAAGGACCCCGAGCACCGGTCGCTGGCGGCCGTCGACGGCGCCGGCCGCGTGGTGGCGTTCGGGCTGGTCGACGTGCGGCCCGGTGACGTCGGCGCGGTCCGCGCCCACCTGTGGGGCGGGGTGCACCCCGAGCACCGCCGCCTCGGCACCGGGACGGCGCTGCTCGACTGGCAGTGCGCGCGGGCGCGGCAGCTGGTGGCTGGAGCGCCCGGCAGCGCGCCCGGCGAGCTGGTGCTCCACGTCGACGAGCGGATGGCCGACCGCACCGCCCTCGCGCAGCGCGCCGGGTTCGAGGTGCGCCGGTACCACCTCGTCATGCAGCGCCGCCTGACCGGTCCGGACGCCGCCCCCCTGCCCGACGTCGACGTGCCGGCGGGTGTGCGCCTGGTCCCGTGGTCGGCCGACCTGGACGAGGCCGTGCGCCTGGCCCACAACGAGGCCTTCGCCGACCACCGCGGCAGCGAGCCCCGCACCCGCGAGGACTGGCAGCGCTGGGTCAGCGGGCACCGCGACGCCCGGACGGACTGGAGCTTCGTCGCTCTCGTCGACGACCCCGACGGTGGTGCCGGGCCGGAGGTCGCCGGGTACACCGTGGCCTTCGCCTTCCAGCAGGACTGGACCGACGGGGTCAGGGAGGGCTGGACCGGCCTGCTGGGCACCCGCCGCGCCCACCGCCGTCGCGGCGTGGGCCGGGCGCTGCTCGCGGCGAGCCTGCGGGCCTTCGCCGACGCGGGGATGGACGCCGCGGGCCTCGACGTCGACAGGGAGAACCCCAGCGGCGCCCTCGGCCTGTACGAGCGCCTCGGGTACGTCCCGCGCCAGGTCGAGGTCGTCTACGGGCTCGCCGTGCCCCGCTGACCTCAGAGGTGGCCCCCGGTCACCGCCTCCGGCAGCCCGTCCGGCAGGTCGCCCCGCGTCCCGTCGACAGCGACGACGGCACCGGCCAGCGGCACCCCCGAGCCGTCGCGGCGCCCCGTGGGGGCCGGCAGCTCCACCGGGGCCCCCGTGGCGCTGGTCGCCCGGGCGGGACCGAGGCCCACCCAGGCCAGAGCCAGCTCGCCCTCGTCCTTGAGGAACCGGTGGCACCGCACCCCACCGGTGGCCCGCCCCTTGGGCGGGTACTCGTCGAAGGGCGCCACCTTCACGGTGACCCCCGGCGACCCGGGCAGGGCACCGGCGGCTCCTGCGACCGTCACGACCACCGCCTGGTCTGCGGCGTCGGCGGGCACGGCCGCGAACGACAGCACCCGTGCCCCTGCGCTGACGCGCACCCCGGCCATGCCGCGGGCCGCCCGGCCCTGCGGGCGCACCAGTGACGCGCTGAAGCGCAGCAGCTGGGCGTCGCTGGTGGTGAGCACCAGCTCCTCGTCACCGCGCGCGAGCCACGCCGCGCCGACCACCGCGTCACTGGGGTCCAGGCCGATGACCTCCCAGGAGTCCTTCGCCCCCACCGGCTCCGCGGCCACGCGCTTGACCACGCCCTGCGCCGTCGCCAGCGCCAGGCCGGCGCCCTCGCCGTCACCGGGCTGCTGGGTCAGCGGCACCAGCGCCACGACCTCCTCACCGGCCTCCAGGGTGACGAACTCCCGCAGCGGAGCACCCCCCGACAGGCTCGGCGCCCCCGCCGTCGGGGGCAGCGACGGCGTCTCGACGACCCCGACCCTGAGCACCCGACCCCGGGACGTCAGGGCGCCGACGTCACCGCGCGCGGTGCTGTGGACGGCGCTGCGCAGCACGTCGTGAGCGGTCCGCGGCCCACCGGAGGGCAGCTCGGAGCCCGCCGTGCGCGCCAGCAGGCCCGTGGCGCTCAGCAGCACCCAGCACGGGTCGTCGGCCACCTGCAGCGGCACCGCGGCCGTCGCCGGGGCGGCACCCGCCTCCAGCAGCACCGTGCGCCGGGGCGTGCCGTGCACCCGCGCCACCTCGGCCAGCCCGTCGGAGACCGCCTCGCGCTGGAGCGCCTCGTCACCCAGCAGCGCCTCCAGCTCGGCGATCGCCGCCAGCAGCTCGGCCTGCTCGGTCTCCAGCTCCAGCCGGGAGAACCGCGTCAGCCGCCGCAGCCGCAGCTCCAGGATGTGCTCGGCCTGCACGTCGGACAGGTCGAAGACCTCCACCAGCCGGCTGCGCGCGGCGGCGCCGTCGTCGGAGGTGCGGATCACCTGGATCACCTCGTCGATGTCCAGCACCGCGATCAGCAGGCCCTCCACCAGGTGCAGGCGCTCGCGGCGCTTGGCCAGGCGGTGGGTGCTGCGCCGGCGCACCACCTCGAGGCGGTGCCCGATGAAGACCTGCAGCAGCTCGCGCAGGCCCAGCGTGCGCGGCTGGCCCTCGACCAGGCACACGTTGTTGATGCCGAAGGAGTCCTCCAGGGGCGTCAGCTTGTACAGCTGCGCCAGCACGGCCTCGGGCGTGAAGCCGGTCTTCACCTCCACCACCAGGCGCAGGCCGTGCTCGCGGTCGGTGAAGTCGTCGATGGCGGCGATGCCGAGCAGCTTCTTGGCGCTGACGGCGTCCTTGACCTTCTCGATCACCTTCTCCGGGCCCACCGTGTAGGGGAGCTCGGTGAAGACGATGCCCTTGCGGCGCGCGGTGATGTCCTCGATGCGGGCCGTGGCCCGGGTGCGGAAGGTGCCGCGTCCGGTGGCGTAGGCGTCCCGGATCCCCTCGAGCCCCACGATCCTGCCGCCCGAGGGCAGGTCGGGCCCGGGCACGAAGCGCATCAGGTCGTCCAGGGTGGCGTCGGGGCGCGCGATGAGGTGCCGGGCCGCGGCCACGACCTCGCCGAGGTTGTGCGGCGGCATGTTGGTCGCCATGCCCACGGCGATGCCCGAGGCCCCGTTGACCAGCAGGTTCGGGATGGCCGAGGGCAGCACCGACGGCTGCGTGGCGGCGTTGTCGTAGGTGGGGACGAAGTCGACGACGTCCTCGTCGAGCCCGTCGACCATGGCCGTGGCCGACAGCGCCATCCGCGCTTCCGTGTACCGCGAAGCTGCGGGTCCGTCGTCGAGCGAACCGAAGTTCCCGTGGCCGTCGACGAGGGGGAGGCGCAGGGAGAAGTCCTGGGCCATGCGCACGAGCGCGTCGTAGATGGCGGTGTCGCCGTGGGGGTGGAGGCGGCCCATCACGTCACCGACGACGCGGGCGCTCTTGACGTGGCCGCGGTCGGGCCGCAGGCCCATCTCGCCCATCTGGAAGAGGATCCGGCGCTGCACGGGCTTCAGCCCGTCGCGGGCGTCGGGCAGGGCGCGGGAGTAGATGACCGAGTACGCGTACTCCAGGAACGACGACCGCATCTCCTCGTCGACGTCGACGTCCAGGATGCGCTCCGCGGGGGGCGGTCCCTGGTCGGCGGGTCGTGAGGTGCTGCGGCGGGCCATGCCCCCATCTTGGCGCGGGGCCCCGACAGCCGGGGCGGGGTCGGCCGAGCAGGACCTGCGGCGCAGCGGTCGCGGCCGTCGTCCACAGGCACCGGTCGGGCGCTGACGCCGGGGGTCGCCCGCTGCCAGAGTGGCCGGGTGAGCGACGCCCGACCCCCCGTGCCCGGCTGTCCGCGCTGCGCTGCGGCCCTGGTCGCCGGCGCGCCCCGGTGCGGGGCCTGCGGGCTGCGCCTGGTCGGGCAGGACGCCGCGGACCTGTGGGCGCTCGACCAGGAGCTGGCCGTGATGCAGCGCCGCCGGGCCGAGCTCCTGGCGTCGCTGTCCGCGGGCACCCGCGAGCGCCCGACGCCGCGATCGGCTCGTCCCGCCTCGGGGAGGGGCGGCGCGTGGACGGCTCCGGAGGCCGCCCCCGCCAGGCCCGTCCCAGCGCCGGCCGCAGCGCCGGCCACAGCGCCGGCCACCGCCCCGGCCGCCGCCCTGGCGACCGCGCACGACCCCTTCGCGCGGACCACGCGCGGACGTACCCAGCTCAGCGCTAGGACGCCCCCGACCCGCGGGGGAACCGCCCCACCGAGGCCGCCGCGTCGCCTCGGTGCCCAGGTGCTGCTGCTGGTGACGGGAGTGCTCCTCGTCGTGGTCGCCGCCGTGGTCTTCGGCTCCGGTGCGTGGTCGGCGATCGGCGTCCTCGGGCAGGCCGCGGTGCTGCTCGGCGTGTGCGCCGGCGCCGCCGCGGGCTCGCGCGCCTCGGCGCGGCGCCACCTGGCGGCCAGCGCCGAGGCGCTCGCGGTGCTGGCGGTGGTGGTCCTGGTCGTGCTGCTGGGTGCGGCGAGGGCCCTCGACGTGCTGGGGGTGGGCGCTGTCGACGCCGACGCCTACGCGCTGGGGGCGCTGCTCGCGGTGGTGGCGGCCTCGGCCGCCGGTGACCGCTGGCTGCGCTCGGGCGGGCACCCGCTCTCGCTGGCGTGGGCGGCGGTGCTGGCGACGGCGGCCGTCCCGTCGCTGCTGACCGCGGCCGTCGGCGGGGAGCTGCTGACCTGGGCCGCCGCGTCGCTGGTGCTGGCGGTCCTGTCGGTGGTCGCCACCCGCGCCCTGGACCGCCGCTCCGCGGGCCTGGGCGCGACGGGGCTGGTGGTCGGCGCCGCGCACCTGGTGGGCGGCGTCCTCGTGCTGCTGGTGGTCGACGTCGACGCCGGGCCCGGCTCCTGGGAGCCCTTCGGCGCGGCGCTGGAGTTCGCGCTGCTGGCGGGGGCCGCGTCGTGGCTGGCCGCGCGCTGCCGTCCCGCGGGACCTCCCGGCGGCCAGCCGGAGGGTCGGGTGGAGGGGCGGTCGGAGGCGCTCCCGGGCGGGCCGCTCGGCCGGCTCCTGGCGGGTCGCCCCCGCGTCCAGCGCACGGCGGTCGTCACCGGCTACGCCGGTGTGGTGGGCGCGGTGGTCTCCCTGGCCGCCGCAGGGGGCCCGTTCGCGATGCTCCTGCTGGCGCTCGGCGTCTCCACGGCCGTCGCCGTCCTGCTCGCGGCGCGGCCGCGGCTGCTGCCCTGGCCCGTGGTGGTCGCGGCCCTCGCCCTGGCGGGCGGGGCCCTGCTGTCCGAGCCCGTGGTCGGCACCACCGAGGGCACCTGGTGGCGCCCCGCCGCCTGGTACGCGCTGGCGGCCGCCTCGGCGCTCGCGGGCCTGCGGCGCCCAGCACCCGCGGCAGCGCCCCTGCCGTGGGCCGAGCTGCGCCTGCGCCACGCCGCGGGACGCCAGCTCGAGGTCGCCCGCAGCCCGTGGGCCGCCGCCGCCGGGCTCGCGGTGGTCGGGGGGAACCTGCTGGCACCCCCGCCCACGAGCTCCGTCGCCACCGTGCTGGTGGCGCTGGTGGCCACCACCGCCCTGGTCGCGGCGTCGGCGGTGGTCCGCCGCTCGACCGAGGTGGTGCTCGTGGCGGCCTGGGCGGTGGCCGTGCTCGTCGGCGCCGCCTCCGCCGCCGACGGTCCGGTGCCGGTCGCGGTGGTGCTGGGGGTCGCCGGGCTGGCGGCGCTGCTGCGCGCCGGAGACCCGACCCGCACCGGCTGGGTGGCCCCGGGCGTCGCGCTGCTGTCAGCCGCGTGGTGGACCGAGGTCGGCGACCTGGCCCCCGCGGGCGCGGGGGTCGAGTGGTGGTCCCTGCCACCGGCGGTCCTGGCGCTCGCGGTCGGCGTGCTGGTCTGGCAGGGCCACCCTGGCCTCGGCTCGTGGGTGGTGCTCGGCCCGGGGCTCGCCGCGGGCCTGCTGCCCTCGGCGCTCCAGGGCGCTGCCGAGGGGGTCCTGGTCACCGGGGGGTGGCGCGTCGCGGTGGTCGCGGTGGTCGCCGCCGGGGTGTGCGCCGCGGGCGTGCGGTGGGGCTGGCAGGCGCCGGTGGTGCTCGGCGCGGGCGCGGCGCTGGTCGTGGCCGTCGGGCAGCTCGGCCCGTACGCCCTGCGGCTGCCCGCGTCGGTGGGCCTGTTCGCCGCGGGAGCGCTGGTGATCGTCCTGGCCGTGCGGATCGAGCAGGCCCGCCGCGACGCGGGCCGCGCCCTCGGCTGGGTCCGCGCCCTGCGCTGACGGTCCGCGAGCGGCCCGGCCTCAGGCCCGCGGCGGCCCGGCCGCCGTCCAGGGGCGCCCGAAGGCGCCGTCGTGCACCACCTCGCCGACCGGCCGCCGGCGGCGGGCCACGGGCTGCTCGGGCGCCGCCCGCCCGAGCGCCACCGCGGCGACGACCCGGTGCTCGGCGGGCACGCCGAAGGCGGCCCGCACCGCGTCCCACCGCTGGCCCGGGACGCCCACCAGGCAGCCGGCCAGGCCCGCGTCGACGGCGGCGAGCCAGAGCAGCAGGCCCGCCATCCCGCTGTCGACGTCCCACCACGGCACCGGCCAGCTGGCCGGGTCCTCGGGGAGGGACCGAGGTCGCCCCGCGCCCGGGTCTTGTCGGGGCGCGCGTAGCGCTCGGCGTAGGCGCCGGGGTCCGCCAGGCAGAGCACCACCACCGGCGCCATCATCATCCCCGCCAGCCAGCGGTCGGGGGCGTCGACGTCGTCGCTGGCGGCGCGCCAGAAGCGCCCGACGTCGTCGGGCCGGTGCAGCACGAGCAGCGCCCGCCCGCCGCTGCCGCCCGCGCTCGGGTGGTGGGCCGCGAGGTCCACCAGCCGGTCGAGCACCCGCGGGGCGACGGGGGCGGGGTCGAACCTCCTGACGGCGCGTCGGCGGCGGACGGCCTCGTGCAGCTCCACGGCGCCGACCGTGCCACGGCGGCGCGCGGCGCCGCGCAGGGGGACCGGCGGGTTCGCACCGGGACCGTGCCGCGCCGCAGCCGTCGGACTACCCTCGGAGCGTGTCACCCACCCACCCGGTGTGGACCCGAGCGTGGGAGGCGGACGTCGTCCTGCGGGACGGCGGAGCGGCGCACATCCGGCCGATCCGCCCTGAGGACGCCGACGCGCTGCAGGCCTTCCACGTCGCGCAGTCGCCCCGCTCCACCTACCTGCGGTTCTTCGCCGCCATGCCCCGGCTGTCGTCCCGCGACCTCGCCCGCTTCACCACCGTCGACCACTCCGACCGGGTGGCGCTGGTGGTGCTCGTCGGCGACGCCATCATCGGCGTCGGCCGCTACGACCGGGTGGGCCCCTCCGAGGCGGAGGTGGCGTTCAACGTCTCCGACGCCCACCAGGGCCGCGGCGTGGGCTCGGTGCTGCTGGAGCACCTGGTGGTGGCCGCCCGCGAGCAGGGCCTGACCCGCTTCGTGGCCGAGGTGCTCCCCGAGAACCGGCGGATGCTCGACGTCTTCGCCGAGGCGGGCTTCGCCACCACGCGCGAGGTCGAGGACGGCGTGGTGATGCTCACCGTCGACATCGCCCCCACCGACCGCTCCCTGGAGGTCATGGCCGCCCGGGAGCACCGCGCCGAGGCCGAGAGCCTGCGGCGGCTGCTCCACCCCCGCTCGGTGGTCGTCGTCGGGGCGGGGCGCCGGCCGGGGTCGGTCGGCGGCCGCCTGCTGCAGGACCTGGTCGAGGGCGGCTTCACCGGCGCCGTGCACGTGGTCCACCCCGAGGCCGACGTGGTGCGCGGCGTGCCCGCGGTCCGCTCCACCGCCGACGTGCCGGGCCCCGTCGACCTCGCGCTGGTGGCGGTGCCCGCCGAGGCGGTGGCGCAGGTGGTCGCCGACTGCGCGCGCCTGGACGTCAAGGGCCTGGTGGTGGTCTCCAGCGGCTTCGCCGAGACAGGTGAGGAGGGGCTGGCCCGCCAGCGCGAGCTGCTGCGCCTCGCCCGCCTGAACGGCATGCGCCTGGTGGGGCCCACCTCCTTCGGCGTCATCAACACCGACCCGGCGGTGCGCCTCAACGCCTCGCTGGCGCCGGTGGTCCCGCCGCCGGGGGGCCTGGGCCTGTTCAGCCAGTCCGGCGCGCTCGGCGTGGCGGTGCTCGACGCCGCCCACCGCCGCCACCTGGGCGTCTCCTCCTTCGTCTCCGCGGGCAACCGCGCCGACGTCTCCGGCAACGACTGCATGCAGTACTGGCAGGACGACCCCGCCACCACGGTCGTCGGGCTCTACCTCGAGAGCGTCGGCAACCCGCGCAAGTTCTCCCGCGTGGCCCGGGGGCTCGCGCGCACCAAGCCCGTCGTCGTCGTGAAGTCGGGTGTGAGCTCCTTCACCGTGCCGCCCGGGCACGCCGTCCGGGAGACCCGCGCCCCCCGCGACGCCCTCGACGCGATGCTGCGCCAGGCCGGCGTCATCCGCGTCGACAACGTGCACCAGCTCTTCGACGTCGCGCAGCTGCTGCAGACCCAGCCCCTGCCGGCGGGGGAGCGGGTCGGGGTGGTCGCCAACTCCCCGGCCCTCGCGGCGCTGGCGGCCGAGGCCGCCGTGTCCTGGGGCCTGGACGTGGCCGACCCCGTCACCGTGGCGCCCGAGGCCGACGCCGCCCGGGTCCGCGAGGCCCTGGAGCGGGTCTTCGCCGACCCCGACGTCGACGTCGTCGTCGCCTGCCTCATCCCGCCGGTCGCCGAGGTCGACCGGGAGGTGGTGCAGGCGCTGCAGGAGGTCGCCGCCGCGGCCGGCAAGCCCTGCGCGGCGTGCCTGGTGGCGCTGGTGGGCGGCTCGGAGCAGGCCCTGAGCCTGTCCGCCGCGCCCGCCGAGGACGGGGGCCCGGCCGTGCGCGCCCTGCCGGTCTACCCGACCCCGGAGGACGCGGTCCGCTCGCTGGCCGCCGCCGTCCGCTACGCCTCCTGGCGCCGCCGCGACCACGGCACCCGGGTCGCCCCCGCCGGCACCGACTCGCGGGCGGCGCGCGCGCTGGTCGAGTCGCTCCTGGTCGGGCGCACGCCCGACGACGACCCGCTGCGCCTGGAGCCGGAGGAGGTCACCGCGCTGCTCGCCTGCTACGGCGTGCAGCTGTGGCCGTCGGTGCGGGTGCGCAGCGCCGACGAGGCCGTGCGCGCCGCCGACCGCGTCGGCTGGCCGGTGGCGGTCAAGGCCACCGAGCGGCACCTGCGCCACCCCGGCCTGGGGGGCGTGCGGCTCGACATCGCCAGCGAGCGGGAGCTGCGGGCCCACGTCGAGGCGATGCTCGCCGGCCCCGCCGGCGGCGGCTCCGCGGGCGAGGACGGCGCGGGCGGGCCCGCCCGCGAGCCGGCGCTGCTGGTCCAGGCCATGGCCGGCACCGGCATCGGGGTGCTCGTGCGCACCCTGGAGGACCCCCTCTTCGGCCCGCTGGTGTCCTTCGGTCTCGCGGGCGACACCACCGTGCTGCTCGGCGACGTGTCCCACCGGATCCCGCCGCTCACCGACGTCGACGTCGCCGACCTGGTCCGCACGCTGCGCGCCTCGCCCCGGCTCTTCGGCTACATGGGCACCCCCGCCGTCGACGTCGCCTCCCTGGAGGACCTGCTGGCCCGCGTCTCGGTGATGGCCGACGACCTGCCCGAGGTGTTCTCCAGCGAGCTGTCGCCGGTGCAGGTCGGCGAGCGGGGCCTCGCGGTGCTCGGCGCCGCGGTCGAGCTGGCCGTCCCCGTGGGCCGCTCCGACGCGGGCCGGCGGGTGCTCCCCGCCTGACGCCGACGCCCGGGTGGGAGGATGGCGCGCGTGTGGGGTGGTGACGGCGCAGGCAGGCGGCGGTCGGACGAGGCGCACGGCGACGTCCCGGGAGCGCCGCGCGCCGCTGTGCCCGCGGGCTGGCGCAGCGGCGACGACGGCGAGCACGAGCAGCTGCCCGCCGAGCTGGTGGCCGAGCTGGAGCAGACCGGGTACTACCCGCAGCTGCTGGCCGACGTCGTGCTCCAGTCGCTGGCCGGCGAGCCCCTGCTCGACGCGCTGGTCCACCTCGAGACCACCTTCGACGCCGACGCCGTGCGCCGTCACGTCACCGTGCTCGCCCTGACCCAGACCCGCCTGGTCACCGCGCACGTCGACGACCACGACCCGGCCGAGGCCGGCGCCGCCCCGGTGGCCGTCGCCTCCGCCGAGTCGGTGCCCCTGCGCGACGTGCGCTCGGTGGTCGTGGGCCACCGCGTCACCGCCCCGGAGCGCCACCGCCCCGGTGCCGCGCCCCAGGAGCTCACCCTGACCGTCGCGTGGGGCACGCTGAACCGCGTCGACGTCGAGCCCGCCACCTGCGGCGACCCCGAGTGCGAGGCCGACCACGGGTACACCGGCACCACGACGGCCGACGACGTGTCGCTGCGCATCAGCGCCGACGCCGAGGGCGAGGCCGCGGTGCTGGCGGCCCGGCGCTTCGCCCGGAGCCTCACCCGCGGCACCCGCGCCCCGCGCCCGTGACCGGGTCGCCCCTCGTCGGCGGGGGGCTGGCCGACGTCATGCCGGCCGTCGCGGACCTGCTGGGCGCCCCCGTCCGCCCCGAGCCCTCCCCGCTGACCGCTGCGCTCGCCGAGGCCCACGACGGCGTCCAGCAGGTGTGCGTGCTGCTCGTCGACGGGCTCGGCGCCCAGCTGCTCGCCGCCCGCGGCGGCCACGCCCCCCGGATGCGCTCGATGGCCGCGGGCCGCGCACCCGGCGCCGCGGTGCTGGCCTCCGGCTACCCCTCGACCACGGCCACCTCGACCGCCTCCCTGGGCACCGGCCTGCACCCCGGGCAGCACGGCCTGCTCGGGTACCAGGTGCGCGACCCCGACACCGGCACGCTGTTCAACGAGCTGTCCTGGGAGCCCGCTCCGGGCGCCGCCCGCGGGGCCCGCGCCCCCGACCCCCGGCGCTGGCAGCCGCACCCGACGGTCGCCGAGCACCTGGCCGCCGCCGGGGTCGCCGTGACGCGCACCGGCCCCGGCTTCTTCGACGGCTCCGGGCTGACCGAGGCGGCCTCTCGCGGGGGGCGGTTCCGCACCGCCTCCACGCTCGACGCGCGCGTCGAGGTGGGGCTCGGGGCCCTGCGCGCCGCCGCGCGCGAGCGCTCCCGGGCGTTCGTCAGCGTCTACTGGGGCGACCTCGACAAGACCGGCCACACCCACGGGTGGGAGTCGGCCCCCTGGGGGGCCGAGCTGGAGCGGGTCGACGCCGCCGTGGCCGACCTCGCCGCCGGCCTGCCGCCGCGGGCGCTGCTGCTGGTGACCGGCGACCACGGCATGGTCGACGTGCCCGACGACGCCCGCTGGGACGTCGCCCGCGAGCCCGACCTCGCCGCCGGCGTCGAGGTGGTCGCCGGTGAGCCCCGGGCGCCGCACCTGCACTGCGCCCCCGGGGCCGCCGCCGACGTCCTGGCCGCGTGGCGCGAGCGGCTCGGCCACGTCCTGGAGGTGGTCACCCGCGAGCAGGCCGTCGACGAGGGGTGGTTCGGCCCGGCCGGCGTCGACCCGCGGGTGCTGCCCCGCGCCGGCGACGTCGTCACCGCCGCGACGGCACCGGTCTCGGTGCACGACTCGCGCGTCCAGCGCCCGGAGCTCGAGGGGCTGGTGGGCATGCACGGGGGGCGCACGCCCGAGGAGGTCCTGGTGCCGCTGCTGGTGGCCGCGGGCCGCGGCCTGGGGGGCTGAACCCCCGCGCGACCCCTCGCGAGAGGATGGCGCCGTGGCCGAGCTCGTCTTCTTCTCCGGGACCATGGACAGCGGGAAGTCGACCCTCGCGCTCCAGGTCGACCACAACCACCGCGCCCGCGGGCGCCGGGGCCTGCTGTTCACCCGCGACGACCGCGCCGGGGCCGACGTCATCTCCAGCCGCCTGGGCCTGGAGCGCCCCGCGCACGAGGTCACCGAGGGCACCGACTTCGAGCGCGTGGTCGCGGTGGCCGCCCGCGACGGCGGCCCGATCGACTACCTCGTCTGCGACGAGGCGCAGTTCTACGCGCCCGCGCAGGTCGAGCAGCTCGCGCGCGTGGTCGACGAGCTGGGCGTCGACGTCTACGCCTTCGGCATCACCTCGGACTTCATGACCCGCCTGTTCCCCGGCTCCGCGCGGCTCGTGGAGCTCGCCGACCGGGTCCAGGTGCTGCAGGTCGAGGCGCTGTGCTGGTGCGGGGCCCGCGCCACCCACAACGCACGCACCGTCGACGGGACGATGGTGGTGGAGGGCGCCCAGGTGGTCGTCGGCGACGTCGCCGCCGACGCCGGCGAGGTGGGCTACGAGGTGCTCTGCCGCCGCCACCACATGCGCCGCGAGACCGCCGCCGCGCACCGCGCCGTCATCGACCTGGGCCGGGAGGCCGCCGTCCACTGACGCGGCGCCGCGTCAGTCGCGGCGGGGCGCGCCGAAGACGATCTCGTCCCAGCTGGGCACGCTGCGGCGGCGCTTGGCGGGCTGCTCGGACGGGTCGTCGCCGTCGTGCTCGGCCTCCTGGGCCCCCGGAGCCCCGTCGGCCCGGTCAGCGCGGTCGGCCCGGTCAGCGCGGGCCGCGGGCTGTTCGGCCTCCTCCGCCGCGCGGCGCTCGCGCCGGCTCAGCGGGGCGGAGGCCTCCTCGCGGGGGGCGTCGCCGGCGTCGGTGCCGCCCGGGCGGGCCGGGGCCGGCGTGCGCGCAGGGGTCCCGCTGTCGCGGGCGGCGGGCGGCGGCGCGGCGCTGAGGGTGCGCACCGGCGCCACCGGGGTAGCGGGGGGCCGGGGGCTCGTCGCGACGGGCTCGGTGGGCGGGGGCGCCGGGACGAGGCCCAGCGGGGCGCGGGCGGGGGAGGGCGCAGTCCCCTCCCCGGGGGCCGGGGCGTCGGAGCGCCCGTCGGCGGCGTCGTCGTCACGAGCGCCGTCGTCGTCGGCAGGTCCGCCCAGGGACAGGCCCCGGGGCGGGGTGACCATGCGCAGGCGGGCGCGGGCGCGGTCGACCTCCTCCTGCAGCTCCTCCGAGCCGGGGTGCGAGCCCGGGGGGAGGTCGAGCAGGGCGTTCAGCAGGTCGTCGTCCTCCTCGTCGTCGTCCCACGGGTTGCCGTCGGGGTCGAGGTCGAGGGGCACCCGGCGGCCGCGCCGGTCGCGCAGCGCGTCGAGCAGCTCCAGGGTGCGCGAGGCCAGGTCGTCGGGGCCGTCCGCGGCGCCCTCGGCCTCGTCAGCGCCGTCGGTGTCGTCACCCGCCGCCGAGGGCGCCTCGGGGGCCGCGCCGCCGCCCGCGCCGACGAGCGGCGCCGCGGGGCGCTGCTCACCGGACGGCGAGGCGGGCTGCCGCTCGGACGGGGCGGGAGCCCGGTCGTCGCGGCGGTCGTCGCGGTGCTCCTCGTGGCGGGCGTCCCACCGGTCCACCGGAGCGCCCCGCCCGGTGGGGGTGTCGGGCTCGTCACCGGGCTCGTCACCGGGCACGGCGAGCGCCGGCAGCCCGTCGACGCCGCCGTCGTCGGTCTCGACGTCGTAGACGCGCACCGCGGCGAGGCGGCGGCCGGTGGGGTCGTCGGAGGGGGCGGTGAGCCAGCGGGCCTCGTCGTCGAGGGGCTCCAGGACGCGGGAGGACGGCGCGAAGGACCACTGGGCGGAGCGGTCGCGCCCGGCGGCGCGGAAGGCCACCTGGACCGCCCAGCCGCCGTCGCGGCGCCAGGCGTCCCACGCGGCGGAGGCCGGGTCGGCGCCGCGGGCGAGCAGCCGGGTGCGGACGGCGTCCTCGAGGGTCAGGCGGCCGGGGCCGCCGCGGACGACGGCGAGGCGCGCGAGGCTGGCGACGTGCGCCCGCTCGGCGAGCACGGGCCCCTCGTAGCGGCGCACCTGCTCGATCGGGACGCCGGCGTCGGCGGCGACGTCGGAGGCCGTCTCGCCGGCCCGGATCCGGGCCTGGATGTCGCGGGGGCGCAGCGGCTCGCTGACCGCGGGCAGCGGAGCGGAGGCGGGGCCGGCGCTGCGCACGGCGGCCCGCAGGCGGCCGTCGACGGGCAGGCGGACGGTGCTCCCGTCGGGTGCGCGGAGCAGCAGCACCGACGGGTCGGAGGGGTCGGCCCCCACCAGCGACACCTCGACGGCGCCGGCGGACCCGCCGACCCCGGCGGCGGCGCCCCCGCGGGCGTCCTCCAGCCCCTCGCGCACACGGCCTCCTCGTCTCTGCGCCGCTCGCACCCGGCGCACGGCGGTGCCGCAGCACCCGCCGCGAACCGAAGCAGCCAGGGTGCCACCCGCGCTCCCCGCCCGTCGAGGCGCCGCGTCGGACGCGCCGCGCCCCGCCGGGCGTCGGAGGGCAAGATGTCCGGGTGATCCCCGAGAGCGCCGCCCCCGCCGCGCCCGCACCCCTGCTCGCGCCCTACGACGCCCTGGTCCTGCTCTCCTTCGGGGGACCCGAGGGCCCCGACGACGTGGTCCCGTTCCTGGAGAACGTCACCCGCGGCCGCGGCATCCCCCGCGAGCGCCTGGTGGAGGTGGGCGAGCACTACTTCGCCTTCGGCGGGCGCAGCCCGATCAACGAGCAGAACCTCGAGCTGCTGGCCGCGCTGCGCGCCGAGCTGGCCGCCCGCGGCGCGGGCGACCTCCCGGTCCACTGGGGCAACCGCAACTGGGACCCGTACCTCACCGACGCGCTGCGCGAGGCCCACGAGGCCGGCGCCCGCCGGGTGCTGGTGCTCACCACCAGCGCCTACGCGTCGTACTCGGGGTGCCGCCAGTACCGCGAGGACGTCGCCGCCTCCCTCATCGCCCTGGCCGGCGAGGGCCGGCGCCTGCTGGCCGACAAGGTCCGCCACTACTTCAACGCGCCCGGCTTCGTGCAGGCCAACACCGACGCCGTGCTGGCCGCCCTGGCCGAGCTCGACGACGACGTCCGCGACGGCGCCCACCTCGTCTTCACCACGCACTCCATCCCCGACGCGATGGCCGCCGCGGCGGGCCCCGACGGGCACGCCTACGAGCGCCAGCACGAGTCGGTCGTCGCCGAGGTGACCCGCCGCGTGGCCGAGGTCACCGGCGTGGAGCACCCCAGCGCCCTCGTCTACTGCTCGCGCTCGGGCCCGCCGACCCAGCCCTGGCTGGAGCCCGACGTCAACGACCACCTCACCGCGCTGCGGGAGCGGGGTGCGGCGTCCGCGGTGGTCGCCCCCATCGGGTTCATCAGCGACCACATGGAGGTCAAGTACGACCTCGACACCGAGGCCGCCGAGACCGCCGCGGAGATCGGTCTGCCGTTCGCCCGCGCCGCGACGGCGGGGGTGCACACCGCCTTCGTCACCGCGCTGGTCGACCTGGTGCTGGAGCGCGCCGCCGCCGAGCGGGGCGAGGGCCCCCAGCGGGCCGCCACGGGCTCCCTGGGGCCCAGCCACGACGTGTGCCCCGTGGGGTGCTGCGCCAACCTGCGCGCTCCCGACCGCCCGGCGGCGTGCGGGCTGGACTGGGTCGACCCGCCCACCAGCGCCCCGGCGACCGCCACAGCCCCGTGAGCCCCGCCGGCGGGCCCAGCGGCGGCCCCGGCGCCGACCCGGGCGCCGGCCTGGGCGCGGAGGAGCTGGCGCGCCTCGGCGAGCTCGCCGAGCGAGCGGCCCGGGCCGCCGGCGAGCTGGTGCTGCGCGGACGGGCCGAGCACGGCGGCGTCACCGCGACCAAGTCGAGCCGCACCGACGTGGTGACCGCCATGGACACCGCCTCCGAGGAGCTGCTGCGCTCGCTGCTGCTGGCGGAGCGCCCCGGCGACGCCGTCCTGGGGGAGGAGGGCGGCGCGTCCTCGGGCGCGCCCGCGGGTGGGGGTGCGACCGGCCTGACGTGGGTGCTCGACCCCATCGACGGGACCGTCAACTACGTCTACGGCATCCCCGCCTACGCGGTGAGCGTCGCGGTGGTGGCGGGCCCGCCGGAGCCGCCGCACTGGCAGCCGCTGGCGGGGTGCGTGCACAACCCGGTCACGGGCGAGACCTGGACGGCCGTGCTCGGCGCGGGGGCGCGGCTCGACGGCGCGCCGCTGAGCGGGCCCGGTGCTCCGCCGCTGGCGGAGGCGCTGGTGGGCACGGGGTTCGGGTACACCGCGCAGCGCCGGGCCGAGCAGGCCGCCGTCGTCGCCGACCTGCTGCCGCGGGTCCGCGACGTGCGCCGCATCGGCTCGGCCGCCCTCGACCTGTGCGCCGTCGCCAGCGGCCGCCTCGACGCCTTCTACGAGCGGGGCCTGAACCCGTGGGACGCCGCTGCGGGCTGGCTGGTGGCCGCCGAGGCCGGAGCCGTCCTCGTGGGGCTCGACGGCACGGCCGGCCGGGGCGCGAGCCGCGACATGCTGGTGGCCGCCGCGCCCGCCCTGGCCGACGAGCTGGCCGCGGCGCTCACCGCCGCCAGCCGCTCCGGGGGCCCGCCCGCGGAGCCCGCTGACGGCTCCGGCGGCGGCCCCGCCGAGCAGCGCTGAGGTCCGTAGGGCATCATCCACGCGCAGCCGGGCATGCCAGCACCGGCTGGGGCGTTGCACCAGCACCGCCCGCCCCACGGCCGGGCCGGCCCAGACCACCAGCCAGACCACCAGCCAGATCCGGAGCTGCCACGATGGCGACCGACTACGACGCACCGCGCAAGACCGACGACGAGCTGTCCGAGGACTCGATCGAGGAGCTGAAGGCCCGCCGCAACGAGCCCAGCACCGCCTCGGTCGACGAGGACGAGACCGAGGCCGCCGAGGGCTTCGAGCTGCCGGGCGCAGACCTGTCCGGCGAGGAGCTCTCGGTGCGCGTCCTGCCCCGGCAGGCCGACGAGTTCATGTGCTCCCAGTGCTTCCTGGTGCACCACCGCAGCCAGCTGGCCAGCGACTCCGGCGGACAGCTCGTCTGCACGGAGTGCGCCGCCTGACGCGAGCGCTCAGCGCCCTTCCGCGCCCCGCTCGGAGCCCAGCTCCGGGTGGGGCGTCGTGCTGTCCGGGCCGCCGCGGAGCCCGGCGGTCCGCTGCTGCGCCGCCCGGGCCAGCGCCGCGGCCTCGTCGCGGGCGCTGCTGGCGGGCCGGTGGACCGGCACCGGCCCGACGACGCCGTGCTCCGCCAGCACCGCCACCAGCTCCTCGGGGCGCCGCGTGGAGAACACCCACGACGGCGTGGGGTCGGCGGGGTCGCCGAGCGCGACCGCGACCACCGGGTCGACCCAGCCGCGCACCCACAGGTGGCTCCGCCCGTCCAGGAACGGGCCGCGCAGGCCCTGGGCCTCCTCGCCCCGGGCGGCGACGGCGCCGGTGAGGTGCTCCACCCCGATCGAGGCGCGCGCCACCCGGAGGACGCCCTCGGGCGACAGGGAGACCACCGTGCTGGCGGAGACCATGACGGCGACGACGACGGCGGCGAGCACGACGCCGCCGACGGCGGCCCACGCCGGGCCGCCGACGTAGCCGGTCGCCGCGCCGAAGGCCCCGGCGAGGGGCACCAGCAGCCAGGTCGCCGCCGACGGCCACAGCCGCTCGGAGAAGGCGCGCGGCGAGCGGCCGCCGGGACCGCCGCTGGGACCGCCGCCGGGACCGCTGTGAGGTGCTGCCTGGGCCACCCCGCCAGCCTCCCACGTCGCTCGGGCGCCTACTCTCCTCGCGTGTCTGGTCGCGGAGCGCAGTCAGGGGCGGAGCTCCCGGCGTCCGCCCCCGCGGGTCCGGACAGCGGTGCCGAGGAGCTCGAGGTCCCCCTGCAGGTGCTCGACCCCGGGCTGCCGCTGCCCTCCTACGCCCACCCCGGCGACGCCGGCGCCGACCTGCGCGCCGCCGCCGACGCGCTCATCGCCCCCGGCGCGCGCGCCACGGTGCCCACCGGCGTCGCCGTCGCGGTGCCGCAGGGGTGGGCCGCGTTCGTGCACCCCCGCTCCGGGCTCGCGGCCCGCCACGGCGTGACCGTGCTGAACGGCCCCGGCACCGTCGACGCGGGCTACCGCGGCGAGGTGCGCGTGACGCTGCTCAACACCGACCTCGAGCAGCCCTTCCAGGTGCGCCGGGGCGACCGCATCGCCCAGCTCGTGCTCCAGCGGGTCGCCCGCGCCCGCTTCACCACCACCACCGCCCTCGACACCACGGAGCGCGGAGCCGGGGGCCACGGCTCGACCGGCGGCTGGGACGCGCCCACCACCACGGAGGTCCCACGATGAGCCTGTTCCGCCGACGCCCGGCCGCCGAGACCGGGGCCGACGAGGCCGCCGAGGGCGCCTCCGGCGTGCAGGACGCCCCCGCCGCGGCGGAGGCGGCCGCCGCCCCGGCGCCCGCCGGCCTGTCGCCGCGCCCGCAGGGCCCCTTCGACGTCACCGAGGTGACCGACGAGGTGCACCGCGTCGACCTCGGCGCGCTGCGCGTGCCCGGCGTGCCCGGCATGGAGCTGCGCCTGGAGGTCGAGGACGGCTCGCGCCGCGTCATCGCCGTCACCGTGGCCCTGGCCGGCTCGACCGCGCAGTTCCAGGCCTTCGCCGCGCCCCGCACCCAGGGCATCTGGGCCGAGGTGCGCGGCGAGATCGCCGCGTCGCTGGCCGGCGCCGGCGGGGCCACCCAGGAGGTGCCCGGGCCCTACGGCACCGAGCTGCTGGCGCGCGTGCCGGCGCAGGCGCCCGACGGCACCCCCGGGACGGCGCCGGCGCGCTTCGTGGGCGTCGACGGGCCGCGGTGGTTCCTGCGGGCGGTCTTCTCGGGCCCCGCCGCGGTCGACTCCGAGGCCGCGGTCCCGCTGGAGGCGCTGCTGCGCTCCCTCGTGGTCGTCCGCGGCGGCGAGGCCATGGCCCCCCGCGACCTGCTGCCGCTGCAGCTGCCGCAGGGCCAGCCCCCGCTGCCCGCCCCGCCGCAGGCGGCGGCCCAGCCCGGCGCCCAGCCCGAGGGCCAGCCCGACGGCCAGCCCGGCCCCCAGGTCTGAGGGCCGCCCGAGGGACCCGGGCACGCGCACCCGCGCGAGCGCCTACCCTCGAGCACATGAGTCCGCTGAGTGCCACTCGGAACCCCCTGCGACGCGCCCTGGCGCGGCTGTCGGCGGGCAACGAGCAGCTGCTGGCCGAGGACGCCCAGGAGCGGGCTGCCGCCATGGGGGGCACGCCCTGCGCCTCCCTGTCGGGCCGCCGCCGCGCCAGCGTCTCCGGGACGCTGCGCACGGTGACCCTGCGCCCGCGCGCCGGGGTGCCCGCCCTCGTCGCCGAGCTCTTCGACGGCACCGGCACCCTCACGGTGATCTGGCTGGGCCGCCGCGAGATCCCGGGCATCGTGCCGGGCGCGGCCGTGCGGGTGGAGGGGTTCGTCGGCTGCGACGACGGCACCAAGACGCTGTACAACCCGCGCTACGAGATCGTCCCCGCCCCGGTCGCCTGAGCCCTGCGGTGAGCCCCTCGACGAGCTCGTCCCCCGACGTCCCGCGCCCCGGCCTGGGCCGCGTCGCCACCGCCGACAGGTTCTCGCTGTCCGACGCGATCGGCGGCCCCCGCGGCGTGGTCGAGGCGGTGCTGCCCGGTCTCGTGTTCGTCGTCACCATCACCGCCACCCGGTCGCTGGCCTGGGCCGGCGGCCTCGCCCTCGGCGTCGCCGCGGTCGCCTCGGTGGCGCGGCTGGTCTCGCGCCAGCCCCTCCAGCAGGCGCTGGCCGGCGCGGTCGGCGTCGGCATCTGCGCGCTGACCGCGTGGCGCACCGGCGACGCCGCCGACTTCTACTGGTGGGGGCTGCTGCTCAACGCCGTCTACGCGGTGGTGCTCGCCGTCTCGACGCTCCCGCTGCCCAAGGCCGGTCCGCTGCCCGGCGGGCCGCTGCCCGTGACCGGGCTCCTGGTGGCCGCCGCGACCGGCGGCGGGAGCGCCTGGCGCACCGACCCCGCCCAGCTGCGGCTGCACCAGCGGCTGACCTGGATGTGGGTGGGGCTGTTCGCGCTGCGCCTCGCGGTGCAGACGCCCCTGTACCTCGCGGGTGCGGTGACGGCGCTGGGCGTGGCCCGCCTGGCGATGGGGATCCCGCTGTTCGCGGCCGCTGCGTGGGTGACGTGGCTCGCGCTGCGCCGGGTCGGCCCCGGCCCCGACGCCAGCGACGCCGACGCCGCCGACGGCGACGGCGACGGCGACCCCGGGGTCAGCCGGCCGCAGGACCGGTCGGGCCCGGAGGCACCAGCAGCTCCTTGAGGTCGGCCTCGCTGTCCTGCACCGTGAGCAGGAGCAGCTGGTCGCGGCCCTCGAGGGCGTCGTCGGGTGACGGCGCGATCGGCCGGCCGCTGCGGATGATGCCGACGAGCACCGTGTCGAGCGGCCAGGCGACGTCGCCGACGCGGGTGCCGGCCAGCGGCGAGGACGCCGGCAGCGTCAGCTCCACCATGGCGGCCCCGCCCTGCTGGAACGTGAACATCCTCACGAGGTCGCCGATCGAGACGGCCTCCTCGACGAGCGCCGTCATGAGCCGCGGCGTCGAGACGGCGACGTCGACGCCCCACGCCTCGTCGAACATCCACTCGTTCTTGGGGTTGTTCACGCGCGCCACCGTGCGGGGCACCCCGTACTCGGTCTTGGCGAGCAGGCTGGTGACGAGGTTGGCCTTGTCGTCACCGGTCGCGGCGACGACGACGTCGGCGGTGTCGAGCGCCGCCTCCGACAGGGTCGAGGTCTCGCAGGAGTCGGCCAGGAGCCAGTCGGCCTCCGGCACGGACTGCATCTTCATGGCCCGCGGGTCGCGGTCGACCAGGAGCACCTGGTGCCCGTTGCCCAGCAGCTCGCGGGCGATGGAGCGCCCCACGCTGCCGGCTCCGGCGATCACGACGCGCACGAGGGCCTCCGGGGGGTCTGGGGGAGCTGGTGGGGCGGGGTGTCCGCTGGCGGCGGGGACGACGGGGGCTGCGCCACGGCGTCAGTCCTGCGCCGGGGGGTGCCCGAGGGAGCGCTCGACGGCGTCGAGCTCGCCCACGGGGGCCAGGACGAAGAGCTGGTCGCCGTCCTGGTGGACCGTGTCCGGCCCGGGCAGCAGGGCCCGGCCCAGGCGCACCAGGTAGGCCACGCGGGCGCCCGTGGCGGCCTCGAGGTGGGTCAGGCGGGTGCCCACCCACCCCGGGTGCACCGCGGTCTGCGCCAGCGAGACGGCGCCGGTGGCGTCGGTGAACTCGCTCTTGGCGCCCTGCGGGAGGATCCGGCGCAGCACCTGGTCCGCGGCCCACGGCACCGTGGCCACCGTGGGGATGCCGAGGCGCTCGTAGACCTCCGCGCGGCCCGGGTCGTAGATGCGGGCGACGACGTTGGTCACGCCGAACGTCTCCCGCGCCACGCGGGCGGCGAGGATGTTGGAGTTGTCACCGCTGCCTGACCGCGGCGAACGCGTCGGCCTGCTCGATGCCGGCCTCGGCGAGGGTGTCGCGGTCGAAGCCGATCCCGGTGACCCGCAGGCCGTCGAAGGCCCCCAGCCGCCGGAACGCGTCGGGGTTCTGGTCGACCACCGTCACCTGGTGGCCCAGCGCGTCGAGGCGCAGCGCCAGCGCGGACCCGACGCGGCCGCAGCCCATGATGACCACTCGCACGGCTGCGAACCTACAGGCGGACCGCGCCGCGGTGCGCGCCCGCACCGCCAGCGCGACCTACCATCGTCGCTCGTGCCCATCACGGATGCGGTGAAGCGACTGCTCGTCGGTCGTCCCGTGCGCAGCGACAAGCTCGGCGAGACGCTGCTGCCCAAGCGCATCGCGCTGCCGGTGTTCGCCTCCGACGCCCTCAGCTCGGTCGCCTACGCCCCCGACGAGATCCTCCTGACGCTCGCGATCGCGGGCACCGGGGCCTACCTGCTCTCGCCCTGGGTGGCGCTCGCGGTGGTGCTGGTGCTCGTCGTCGTCGTCTCCTCCTACCGGCAGAACGTGCACGCCTACCCCTCGGGCGGCGGCGACTACGAGGTGGTCACCACCAACCTCGGGCGCACCGGCGGCGTCACGGTCGGCGCGGCCCTGCTGTGCGACTACACGCTCACCGTCGCGGTGTCGGTCTCCTCGGGGGCCCAGTACGCCGCCGCCGCGCTGCCCTTCCTCAACGGGCACGAGGTGCTGCTGGCGGTGGGCCTCGTCGTCGTCCTCACCACGCTCAACCTGCGCGGGGTGCGCGAGTCGGGCTCGGCGTTCGCCATCCCCACGTACGTCTTCATGGCCGCCATCGGGGCGATGGCCGTGGTGGGCGGGGTCCGCTGGGCCCTGGGCGAGCTCCCGGCCGCCGAGAGCGCCGGGCTGGGCCTCGTCGCCGAGCCGGGCTACGAGGCGGGCCTGACGGGCCTGGGCGGGGCGCTGCTGCTGGCCCGGGCGTTCTCCTCGGGCTGCGCCGCCCTCACCGGCGTCGAGGCCATCAGCAACGGCGTGCCGGCCTTCCGCAAGCCCAAGAGCCAGAACGCCGCCACCACGCTCGCGCTGCTCGGCGGCATCAGCATCGTCATGCTGTTCGCGATCATCCTGCTGGCCCGCGCGACCCACGTGCAGTTCGCCGAGGACCCGGCCACCCAGCTGATCCGCGACGGCGCGCCCGTGGGCGACTCCTACGTGCAGGACCCGGTGATCGGGCAGATCGCTCAGTCGGTGTTCGCGGGCTTCGCGCCGGCGTTCTTCGTGGTGACCGCGGCCACCGGCGTCATCCTCGTGCTCGCGGCCAACACGGCGTTCAACGGCTTCCCGGTGCTGGCCTCGATCCTCGCCCGCGACGGGTTCCTGCCCCGCCAGCTGCACACCCGCGGCGACCGCCTCGCCTTCAGCAACGGGATCATCGCGCTGGCGGCCGTGGCCGTGGTGCTCATCGTCTCCTTCGACGCCCAGGTCACCCGCCTCATCCAGCTCTACGTCGTCGGCGTCTTCATCTCCTTCACCATGAGCCAGACCGGCATGGTCAAGCACTGGACGCGCCTGCTGGCGGGCGAGACCGACCCCCGCGAGCGCACCCGCATGCGCCGGTCGCGGGTCATCAACGGCGTCGGCGTCGCGATGACCGGCTCGGTGCTGGTGATCGTGCTGATCACCAAGTTCACCCACGGCGCCTGGATCACCCTGCTCGGCATGGCCGTGCTGTTCGTGGTGATGCGGGCGATCCGCAAGCACTACGACCGGGTGGCCGAGGAGATGGCCGTGGAGTCGACGCCGGCGGCCAAGGTGCTGCCCTCGCGGGTGCACGCCATCGTGCTGGTCTCCAAGGTGCACCGGCCCACGCTGCGGGCCCTGGCCTACGCCCGGGTGTCGCGGCCCAGCGTGCTGGAGGCCCTCACCGTCGACGTCGACCCCGAGGAGACCGCCGACCTGCAGCGGCGGTGGAACGAGCTCGACCTGCCGGTGCCGCTCAAGGCGCTGGAGTCGCCCTACCGCGAGATCACCCGCCCGATCGTCCAGTACGTTCGCGACCTGCGGCGCGAGTCGCCGCGCGACCTGCTGGTCGTCTACATCCCCGAGTACGTGGTCGGCCACTGGTGGGAGCAGGTGCTCCACAACCAGACCGCGCTGCGGCTCAAGGGGCGGCTGCTGTTCACCCCCGGTGTGGTGGTGGCCAGCGTGCCCTTCCAGCTGAGCTCGTCCGAGGGCGCGGAGGACCGCTGGCGCGGTCCCGCCGCCGGGTCGGTGCGCCAGGGCGCCGTCGCGCGACGACCCGCCGGCCGGCCCGACAGCCCCACCCCCCACGACGGAGGCGACCGATGAGCACCCAGCCCCCCACCCGCACCAGCGGACCGGTCCCCGCCGACTCCTCGCCCGTGGGCCTGGAGGTGGAGGTCGACGTCGGCGCCGTCGCCCACGGCGGGCACTGCGTGGCCCGCCACGAGGGGCGGGTGCTCTTCGTGCGCCACGCCCTGCCCGGCGAGCGCGTGCTCGCCCGCGTCACCGAGGGCGCGCCCCGCGACAGCTACTGGCGCGCGGACGCCGTGCAGGTGCTGCGCGCCTCCGCCGACCGCGTCACCCCGCCCTGCCCGTGGGCCGGCCCCGGGCTCTGCGGCGGCTGCGACTGGCAGCACGCGCGCGTCGAGGCCCAGCGCGGGCTGAAGGCGGCCGTCATCACCGAGCAGCTGGAGCGCCTGGGCGGCGTCGACGTCGCCGCGGTGCCCGGGCTGCTCGGCCGCCCGCTGGAGGTCGAGGCCGTGGACGGCGACGGCGTGGACGTGGAGGCCGGGCTGCGCTGGCGCACCCGGGTCCAGTACGCCGCGGGTCCGGGCGGGCGGCTCGGCCTGCGCGAGCACCGCTCCCACCGCGTGGTGGAGGTCGACGACTGCCGCATCGCCGCGCCCCGCGCCGCCGAGGTCGACCCCCGCGCCACGGCGTGGCCCGGCGCCGAGAGCGTCGAGGTCGTCGCGCCGCAGCCGGGGGAGGACCGCCTGCTCGTGGTGACGCCGCGGCGCTCGGACGCCGGCAGCGGCGGGACCCGGCGGCTGCGCCTGCCCACCCCGCCGGAGGCGTCCTCGCTGGCCGTCGTCGGCGACGAGGGCCTCACCCGCGTCCGCGGGCGCACCTGGGTGGCCCAGGAGGTGGCCCTGCCCCGCGGGCCCCGCTCGTTCCGCGTCACCGGCTCGGGCTTCTGGCAGGTGCACCCCGGCGCCGCGGCGGCGCTCGCGGAGGCCGTCGTCGGCTTCGCGCAGCTGCAGCCGGGGGAGCGGGTCGCCGACCTGTACTCCGGCGCCGGGCTGCTCACCGCCGCCCTGGCGGCCGAGGTGGGGGGAGGACGGCGTGGTGGTGAGCGTCGAGGGTGACGCGCGCGCCGTCGCCGACGCCCGCCGCAACCTGCGCGACCTGCCCCACGTGCGGGTCCAGGCCGGGCGCGTCGACAGGGCGCTGGCCGCGATGGCGGCCGACGGGGAGACCACCGACGTCGTCGTGCTCGACCCGCCCCGGGTCGGTGCCCGCCGCGGCGTGCTGGAGCGGGTGGCGGCCCTGCGGCCCCGCACCGTCGTGCACGTGGCCTGCGACCCGGCCGCGCTCGCGCGCGACGTCGCCGTGCTGGGAGAGCTGGGGTACCGCCTCGAGGGGCTGCGGGCCTTCGACCTGTTCCCGCAGACGCACCACGTCGAGGCCGTCGCGCGGCTCGTGCGGGTCTGACGCGCTCCCCGGGCCGCTCCTCCCGGGCCGCTCCTCAGGAGGCGCGGCGGCGCTTCCCGGGGCGGTCCAGCAGCCAGTAGGGGCAGGCCCGCACCCGTCCCGGCTCCAGTCCTCGGGAGAGCGCGAAGTGCCGGGCCCCCGCCACCGCGCCCGTCTCGCCGACGGCGATCAGGCGCGCGTCGGGGGGCAGGAGCGACGGGTCGGCCTCGACGAGCCGTCGCAGGTGCGCCAGCGCCGCCGCCCCCGACGCCTCGCCGGGGGCCCGCACCACCCAGCGGACGTCGACGTCGGCCGCCGAGCAGGTGGCGCGGGCGTCGTCCGCGCTGGGCACCTCGAGCACCAGGAGCGCCCGGCTGCCGGCCGCGAGGCTGCGGGCGGTGCTCTCGGCCGCCGGGACCCCGGCCTCGTCGGCCAGGAGGACGAGCGGGCCGTCGAGGCGGTGCCCGCGTGCAGGCCCAGGGCCCCGTCGAGGATCGTCCCCTGCTCCAGCAGGCCCGCCCGGTCACCGGCCCGGACGGTGGTGGCCCAGCGGCCCGCGGGCCCGGTCACCGCGCCGTCCGGCCCGGTGTGGACCACGAGGTCGAGGTCGACCTCGCAGACCCCCGTCACCGGGTCGGTGCGCACGGCGCGGAGGGTCTCGTTGCGGATGTCGGCGCGGGTGCCCTCGGGCAGCTCCTTCCACCGGGCGTACCAGCCGGTGGCGGGCCCGTGGGGGAGCACCAGCGGGGCGCCGTCCGCGTCGGGGCGGGGCATGAAGAGCCGCACCCAGGAGTCCCAGCCGCGGTCGGCGAGGGCCGGGCCGCCGTCGTCGACCGCCAGGGTCACCCGCACGTAGCTGTGGCCCACCCGGGAGGTGCGCACGACGCGCACCTCCCGGACCGCGGGCTCAGCCGCCTCCTCGGTGGGCTGGAGGGTCAGGGCGAGACCCGCTCGAGCTCGGGCACCAGCTGCTGCAGGGCGTAGGAGGTGGCGAGGGTGGTGCCGAGGGAGAACGCCGACTGGGTGTCGCCCTCGATGACCAGGGCCCGGCCCTGGGCGACCGCGGGCACGGCGTTCCACGCGGCGTCACCCGTCACCTCGGTGGTGGGGATGAAGATCGGGAAGGCGACGACGACGTCGGCGTCGAGCAGGTCGAGCTGCTCGGTGGAGATGTCGACGCTGAAGCCGCCGCTGTTCGCCGGCAGCGCGGCGACCTGCGGGTTCTGCTCGAAGCCGAGCCCCTCCATGAAGGCGACGCGCCCGCCCAGCTCGTCGTCCTCGCCGCGCTCGATGTAGGCGCCCCAGCCGTTGGAGGTTCTTCGCGGCGACCGTGGCGGTGCGGCCGTCCCACTGCGGGTGCGCGGCGGCGGCGTCCTCGAACTCCTTCTCGAGGGCGTCGACCAGCTGGTCGCCCTCCTCCTCCTTGCCGAGCGCCTCGGACACGAGGTCCATCTGCTGCTCGGTGGTGGTCAGGTAGCTGTCGCCGCCCTCGGGGACGCCGATGGTGGGGGCGATCTGCGAGAGCCGCTCGTAGCGGGCCTGGTCGCCGGAGCTCTTGGTGTCGAGGATGAGGTCGGGCTGCAGGGCCGCGATCGCCTCGTAGGAGGGCTCGAGGGTCTCGATGATCGTCGGCGGGGTCGTGTAGAGCCCCTGCGCCCACGGGCCGACGCCCTCGCCGCCGAAGCCCAGCCAGTCGGAGGCCCCGACGGGCTGGACGCCGAGGGCGAGCGCCGTCTCGGCGTCGCCCCAGCCCAGGGCGACGACGCGCTGCGGGGCGGACTCGACGGTGACCTCGCCGAACTTGGTGTCGACGGTGGCGGGGAAGGCCCCCGCGGCGGCGGAGCTGGCACCGGAGCTGGCCGGAGCGGAGCTCGAGGCGCCGGGCTCGGCGGAGCCGGAGGAGCACCCCGCGAGCAGGACGGCGGCGGCGGAGATCAGGACGGGGGAGACGAGGGCGCGGCGGCGCACGGGGTCCTCCAGGTCGGGGGCTGGTGGTGGCTGGGTCCGGCGGCGGCCGGCGGCCCGGCGAGCGGGGACGGTCGCAGCGACCAGGTGAGGGGAGGCTAACCTCAACCCGTGGTCACGGCATGACGGGGGTGCGACGGCGCCCGGTGGCGCTGCTCGCGCTCGCGGTGCTCCTCGGCGCGTCCGTGGCGCTGAGCCTCGCCGTCGGCTCGCGCCAGATCGGGCTGGGGACCGTCGTCGAGGTCCTGCGGCACCCGGGCGGTGCGCTGGCCGCCACCACCGACGGGTCCGTGGTGCTGACCCAGCGCCTCCCGCGGACGGCGCTCGGCCTGGCCGTGGGCGCCGCGCTCGGCGTGGCCGGGGCCCTCGTGCAGGCGGTCACCCGCAACCCCCTGGCAGACCCGGGGATCCTGGGCGTCACCGCGGGCGCCTCCTTCGCCGCCGCGGTCGCCGTCGGCGTGCTGGGCGCCACCGCGACCGGCGGCGGGGTCTGGGCGGCGCTGCTGGGGGCGCTGCTGGCGGCCGTCGTCGTGCAGCTCATCGGCGCGTCGGGCCGGGGCAAGGGCTCCCCGGTGCAGCTGCTGCTGGCCGGTCTGGCCCTCGGAGCCGTGCTGGCGGGCCTCACCTCGGCGCTGCGCCTGTCCGACCCGGAGACCTTCTCCGCGCTCACCGTCTGGGAGAGCGGCGTCCTCGCCGACCGCGGCTGGGACGGGCTCGCGGCCGTCGCCCCCTTCCTGCTCGCCGGGCTGGTGGTGGCGCTCGTGCTCACCCCGGCCCTCAACGCCATCGCCCTCGGCGACGACCTCGCGGCCGCGCTCGGCGCCCGCGTCTGGCTGGTCCGCGCGTCCGCGGTGCTCGCGGTCACGCTGCTCGCCGGCGGGGCGACGGCGGCCGCCGGCCCGATCGCCTTCGTGGGCCTGATGGTGCCGCACGCGGTGCGCTGGCTGGTCGGCCCCGACCAGCGCTGGGTCGTGGCCACCTGCGCGTTCGCCGCCCCGGTGCTGCTCCTGCTCGCCGACGTGCTCGGCCGCGTCGTCCTGCGCCCGGGCGAGCTGCCCGCCGGCGTGGTGACCGCCGCGCTGGGGGCGCCGGTGCTCGTGGCCCTGGTCCGCCGGTCCCGGGTGAGCGCGCCGTGACCGCCACGACCAGCAGCCGCGCCACGAGGACCACCACGAGGACCGCGGTCCACCGCCTGCCGGTGCTCGGCGCACCGCTGCGCCGCCGCGCGCTCGTGGTGGGTGCGCTCCTGGCCGCCGCGTGCCTCGCCCTCGCCGTCGTCGCGCTCGGCACCGGCGACTACCCGCTCACGCCCCTGCAGGTGGTGCAGGCGGCCCTCGACCCGAGCGCCGGCTTCGCCCGGACGGTCGTGCTCGAGTGGCGGATGCCGCGGGTGCTGGCGGCCCTCGCCTTCGGCGCGGCGCTCGGGGCCTCCGGCGCCGTCTTCCAGTCGCTGACCCGCAACCCCCTCGGCTCGCCCGACGTCATCGGCTTCTCCACCGGCGCGTACACCGGGGCGCTGCTCGTGCTCACGGTCGGCGGCGTCTCGAGCGCCTTCGCCTCCGCCACCGGCTCGGCCACGGGCGCCACCGGCGGGGGAGCGGCGACGACGGCGGGCGCGCTCGCGGGCGGGCTGCTCACCGCGCTGGCCGTGTACGCCCTGGCGCGGGTGCGCGGCGCGGTGCAGGGCTACCGCCTCGTCGTCGTCGGCATCGCCGCGACGGCCGTGCTCCACGCCGCCAACACCTACCTGCTGCTGCGCGCCCAGACCGAGGTGGCGATGGCCGGGGCGGTGTGGGGCGCCGGGTCGCTGTCGACCACCGGCTGGGGCGACCTGACGTGGGCGCTGGGCGCGCTGGTCGTCCTCGTGCCCGCGCTGGCGCTGCTGGCGCCGGCACTGCGGCAGCTGGAGCTGGGCGACGACGCCGCCAGCGCCCACGGGGTGCGCGTGGAGCGCGCCCGGCTGGGCCTGGTCGTGGTGGGGGTCGCGCTGGTGTCGGTGGTGACCGCCAGCAGCGGGCCGATCGCGTTCGTGGCGCTGGCCGCGCCGCAGGTCGCGCGGCTGCTGCTGCGCGGGCCGGGGCTGTCGCTGGTGGGGTCGGCCCTGGTGGGGGCCCTGCTGCTCGTGAGCGCCGACCAGGTCTCGCAGCGGCTGCTGTCGGGGGTGCCGGTGGGCGTGGTCACGGTGGTCGGAGGTGGGGCGTACCTGCTGGTGCTGCTCCTGGTGCGGGCGAGGAGGACGGCGTGAGCGCTCGGCTGGAGGCCCGGGGGGTGCGCCTGGCCTACGAGGGCCGCGTGGTGGCGAGCGACCTGTCGCTGGCGGTGCCCGACGGCTCGTTCACCGTCGTCGTCGGGCCGAACGCGTGCGGCAAGTCGACGCTGCTGCGGGCCTTCTCACGGCTGCTGCGGCCCCAGGCGGGCGCCGTCGTGCTCGACGGGGCAGCCATCGCCAGCTACCGGCCCAAGGAGGCCGCGCGCCGCGTCGGGCTGCTGCCGCAGTCGGCGACCGCGCCCGAGGGCATCACCGTCGGCGACCTGGTGGCCCGCGGCAGGTACCCCCACCAGGGGCTGGTGCGGCAGTGGAGCGCGGCTGACGAGGTCGCCACCACCGACGCGATGCTCGCCACCGGCGTGGAGGAGCTGCGCGACCGCCTGGTCGACGACCTCTCCGGCGGCCAGCGCCAGCGGGTGTGGGTGGCCGTGGCCCTGGCCCAGCAGACCCCGCTGCTGCTGCTCGACGAGCCGACCACCTACCTCGACGTCTCCCACCAGGTCGAGCTGCTCGACCTCTTCGCCGACCTCCACGAGGCGGGGACGACGGTGGTGGCCGTCCTGCACGACCTCAACCACGCCGCGCGCTACGCGACGCACCTCGTGGTGATGAAGGACGGCGCGGTGGTGACCGCGGGCGCTCCCGCGCAGGTGCTGACGGCCCAGCTCGTCGAGGACGTCTACGGCCTGGCCTGCGTCGTCGTGCCCGACCCGGTGACCGGGACGCCGATGGTGGTGCCCCGGGGCAGGGAGTCGCGCCGCCCCCGCTGACCCGCGCGGCCGGTGGCCGTTGACCCGACGAGGTATCTTGAGCTCAAGGTACTTCAGTCGGTCATGCCCGGTGACGAACGAGTCGCTGGCGTGGGCGAGGATGGTCTGCGGTCACCGGAGATCGGGTCGAGCGGGAGGACGAGCATGAGCTCGGGAAGCACGAAGAGCACCAGCGTCGACAGCTTCAAAGCGCGGGGCGAGCTGCAGGTCGGCTCGAAGAGCTACGAGCTCTACCGCCTCTCCGCGGTGGAGGGGGCCGCTGACCTGCCCTTCTCCCTGAAGGTGCTGCTGGAGAACCTCCTGCGCACCGAGGACGGCGCGAACACCACCGCCGAGCACGTGCGCGCGCTCGCCGGGTGGGACCCGTCGTCCGAGCCGGACACCGAGATCCAGTTCACCCCCGCGCGCGTGGTGATGCAGGACTTCACCGGCGTCCCCTGCATCGTCGACCTCGCCACCATGCGCGAGGCCGTCGCGGAGCTCGGCGGCGACCCGTCCAAGGTGAACCCCCTGGCCCCCGCCGAGCTGGTCATCGACCACTCCGTCATCGTCGACGTGTTCGGCCGCCAGGACGCCTTCGAGCGCAACGTCGAGATCGAGTACGAGCGCAACGGCGAGCGATACCAGTTCCTGCGCTGGGGCCAGGGCGCGTTCGACGACTTCAAGGTCGTCCCCCCGGGCACCGGCATCGTCCACCAGGTCAACATCGAGCACCTGGCGCGCGTGGTCTACGACCGCGGCGGGGTCGTGTACCCCGACACCTGCGTCGGCACCGACTCCCACACCACGATGGTCAACGGCCTGGGCGTGCTCGGCTGGGGCGTCGGCGGCATCGAGGCCGAGGCCGCGATGCTCGGCCAGCCCGTCTCGATGCTCATCCCGCGCGTCGTGGGCTTCAAGCTCACCGGTGAGATCCCGGCCGGCGCCACGGCGACCGACGTCGTCCTCACCATCACCGAGCAGCTGCGCAAGCACGGCGTGGTCGGCAAGTTCGTCGAGTTCTACGGCGAGGGCGTCGGCGCGGTGCCGCTGGCCAACCGCGCCACGATCGGCAACATGAGCCCGGAGTTCGGCTCCACCTGCGCGATCTTCCCCGTCGACGACATCACCCTCGACTACCTGCGCCTCACCGGCCGCTCCGACGAGCAGGTCGCGCTCGTCGAGGCGTACTGCAAGGAGCAGGGCCTCTGGCACGACCCGTCGGCCGAGCCCCGCTTCTCCGAGCGCCTCGAGCTCGACCTGTCGACGGTGGTCCCCTCCATCGCCGGCCCGAAGCGCCCGCAGGACCGCATCGAGCTGTCCGCCTCGAAGGCCGCGTTCCGCAAGACGCTGCCGACGTACGTGGGTGACGAGCTCGACGCCGACCCGGTCGACGCCACCGCGGGGACCTCGCAGGACGAGGCCCTCGAGGAGACCTTCCCGGCCTCCGACGCGCCCACGGGCTCCGGCGGCAACGGCGCAGCGCCCGTCCACTCCGGCGGTGACCTGCCCACCCCCGACGGCCGCCCCTCCAAGAAGGTGTCCGTCAGCGTCGGCGGCGGGTCGAGCTTCGACCTCGACCACGGCCACGTGGTGATCGCCGCGATCACCTCCTGCACCAACACGTCCAACCCGTTCGTGATGGTCGGCGCGGGCCTGCTGGCGCGCAACGCCGTCGAGAAGGGCCTGTCGGTCCGCCCCTGGGTGAAGACCTCCATGGCGCCCGGCTCGAAGGTCGTCACCGAGTACTACGAGCGCGCCGGCCTGGTGCCGTACCTCGAGAAGCTCGGCTACCACCTGGTGGGCTACGGCTGCACGACCTGCATCGGCAACTCCGGCCCGCTGCCGGAGGAGATCTCCGCCGGCGTGCAGGAGGGCGGCCTCGCCGTCGCCGCGGTGCTCTCGGGCAACCGCAACTTCGAGGGCCGCATCAACCCCGACGTGCAGCTCAACTACCTGGCCTCCCCGCCGCTGGTGATCGCCTACGCGCTCGCCGGCACGATGGACTGGGACCCGGAGACCGACCCGATCGGCACCGGCTCCGACGGCCAGCAGGTCTTCCTGAAGGACATCTGGCCCTCCGCGGCCGAGGTGGCCGAGGTGGTGGGCACCTCCATCACCCAGGAGATGTTCGACCGCGGCTACGCCGACGTCTTCGCCGGTGACGAGCGCTGGCAGTCGCTGCCCACGCCCGACGGCGACGTCTTCAGCTGGGACGGCGAGTCGACCTACGTCCGCAAGCCCCCGTACTTCGAGGGCATGCAGACCGAGCCGTCGCCGGTCTCGGACATCTCCGGCGCGCGCGTGCTGGCCAAGCTGGGCGACTCGGTCACCACCGACCACATCAGCCCGGCCGGCTCCATCAAGGCCGACAGCCCCGCGGGCCGCTACCTCGCCGAGCACGGCGTGGACCGCAAGGACTTCAACTCCTACGGCTCCCGCCGCGGCAACCACGAGGTGATGATACGCGGCACGTTCGCGAACATCCGCCTGCGCAACCAGCTCCTCGACGACGTCGCCGGTGGCTTCACCCGCGACTTCACCGTCGAGGGCGCGCCGCAGGAGACCATCTACGACGCCGCGCAGCACTACGCCGCGGCCGGGACCCCGCTGGTCGTGCTCGGCGGCAAGGAGTACGGCTCCGGCTCCTCGCGCGACTGGGCGGCCAAGGGCACCACGCTGCTCGGCGTCAAGGCCGTCATCACCGAGAGCTTCGAGCGCATCCACCGCTCGAACCTCATCGGCATGGGCGTGCTGCCGCTGCAGTTCCCCGAGGGGCAGTCGGCCGACTCCCTGGGCCTGGACGGCACCGAGGTGTTCGACATCTCCGGCGTCACCGAGCTCAACTCCGGGACCACGCCCCGCACCCTCGCGGTGAAGGCCACCAAGGCGGACGGCTCCGTGGTGGAGTTCGACGCGCGCCTGCGCATCGACACCCCCGGTGAGGCCGACTACTACCGCAACGGCGGCATCCTGCAGTACGTCCTGCGGAGCCTCCTGAGCGCCTGACCAACGCTCCTGCACCAGCGCCAGGACCCCCAGGCCGCCTCCGGCCTGGGGGTCCTGGCGTTGCGGCGGGCCCGGACGTCGAGGTGGCGCACAGCTGCATGATCGTCGCTGGGGAGGGGCGGCCCTCGGTGACGATCACGCACCTGAGCGCCACGTGGACGCCCGCGGCGCACGTTGCTCGCAGTTCCGGCCCCATCGAGGGTGTCGATGGGGCCGGAACTGCATCGAAGGGGCGGGAGCTGCGGAGGGTCGTCCCCTCGTCGTGCTGCCCGTCGTGGAGGTGGCGCCAGGCCGCATGATCGTCGCCGAAGGGGGGGCCTCGGCGACCATCATGCGCCTGAGCGTCAGACCGGGGGGGCGCACTCCGCTCCCGGCGCCTGGCTGTAGCGGTAGGGCTACTCCTTCACGGCCCCCTCGGCGGTCGACATGATCTTCTTCTGGAAGACGAAGAAGAGCACCGCCACCGGGATGGTCATCAGCAGCGCCGCCGCCAGCTTGAGCGGGTACTGCGTCGCCTGCCCCTGCCCGCCCGAGGCCAGCTGCGCCACGAGCTTGGTCAGCGTGATGAGGTCGGGCGAGTTCGACGCCACGATGAAGTGGCTGAGCTCGTTCCACGACGCCTGGAAGCTGAGGATCGTGATCGTGATGACCGCGGGGCGGGCCATGGGCAGCACCACGGACCAGAAGGTGCGGAACGCGCCGGCCCCGTCGAGCTTCGCGGCCTCCTCCACGCTGGTGGGGATGCTCGTGAAGAAGTTCCGCATGATGAAGACGCCGGCGGCGTCGGCCATCAGCGGGATGATGAGACCGGCGTAGGAGTTGTAGATCCCCAGCTGGTTCAGCACCAGGAACTTGGGGATCAGCAGCACGACGGGCGGCACCGCGATGACGGCGAGGAAGACCGCCATCACCAGCGAGGCCCCGCGGAAGCGCAGGCGCGCCAGGGCGTACCCGGCCAGGCAGCTGAAGAAGACGCGCCCCGCCGTCACCGACAGGGCGACGACGACGCTGTTGGTCGCCGCCAGTCCGAACGGCAGGCCCTGGAAGAGCTGGGCGTACGCGTTGAGCGTCGGCGGCACCGGCACCAGGTCGAGCGGGTCGGCAGCCGCCTCCGCGTCGGTCTTGAAGGAGTTGGCCAGCTGGACCAGGAAGGGCAGCACGTAGACCAGTGCCAGCACCGACAGGACGGTGTACGAGGTCGCCGTCGTCCACCGGAACCGCCTGCCGGGGCGACGGGTCGGTTCCGGGGCGGGAGCGGCGGTGGCCGGTCGCTCGGCGGTGGTGGTGGTGCCCATCAGCGCTCCCTCAGGACGGCGCGCTGCACGAGGGTCAGCACGATGATGATCGCGAAGAGGATGAACGCGATGGCCGCGCCCTGACCCCACTGGCCGTTGGTGAACGACGCGGTGTAGCTCAGGTACGCCGGCGTGATCGTGGTCTTCGCCGGGCCTCCCTGCGTGCCGGTGTAGATCTGGTCGAAGACCTGCCAGGTGCCCACGAGGCCGAGGGTCAGCACCGTGAAGAGCGTCGGGCGCAGCATCGGCACCGTCACGAAGACGAACTTCTGCCAGGCGTTCGCGCCGTCCATCGTCGCGGCCTCGGAGACCTCGCCCGCGATGTTCTGCAGCGCTGCGAGGAACAGCAGCATGAAGGTCCCCGACGTCGTGAAGATCGCCAGGAGGACGAGGGCGCTCATCGCCACGCTCGGCCCGGCGAGCCACTCCCACCAGGAGACCCCGAGCAGCCCGTGGTCGGCCAGGACGGCGGGCGCGGAGTCGACGCCCACCACCCCCAGCAGCAGGTGCAGCACCCCGTCGGGGTCCGCGAACCAGTTGGGCCCGTTGATCCCGAGCCACGAGAGCACCTGGTTCACCGCACCCGACGCGCTGAAGAGGAACAGGAAGACGACCGTGATGGCGACCGAGCTGGTCACCGACGGGAAGTAGAACGCCGTGCGGAAGAAGCCGCGGCCGCGCAGCAGCTTGTCGTTGACGGCCGTGGCGAGCAGGAGCGCCACCACGGTCTGCGTCGGGACGACGAGCAGCACGTACCAGAGGTTGTTGCGCAGCGCTGTCCCGAGGTCCTGCGTGGGCAGGCCGCCCCCGGCCAGGAGGTCGCGGTAGTTGTCCAGCCCGACGACGGGCACGCCGGGCTCGAACGGGCTGCCGCGCCCGCGCCAGTCGGTGATCGACACCCACAGCGCCATGAGCACGGGCAGGGCGATGAACAGCAGCACGAGCGCGAGCGCGGGGGCGGTGAAGAGCCACCCGGCCCCGGCCTCGCGGCGGCGCGCCGATCCGGAGCGCCGCCGCGGGGTGGGGGGCGTGGCCGCGCTCGTGGTGGTGAGGGCGGCCACGGGTCAGCTGCCCGAGCTCTTCAGCGCGGCCTCGAGGTTGGTCTGGGTGCGCTGCAGGACCGCCTGCGGGTCGCCGGTCTCCAGCCCCTCGAGCTGGGAGTTCAGGTCGGTGATGACGTCGCTGACCCCCTCCTGGTTGGGGACGGCGGTCGCGTAGTCGGCCCCGGCGAGGAAGGCCGCCTGGGCGGGGAACTCCTGGGAGAACGGCTGGGCGGCGCTCTGCAGCGACGGCATGACGCCGAAGCCCTTGGCGAAGGCCAGCTGCTGGTCGGAGGAGGTGAGGCTCTCGACGAGCTCCACGGCCTCCTCCTTGTTCTGCGAGTCCGCCGCGACGCCCCAGCAGTTGGTGAACGTCAGCGTGCCCTTGCCGGCGGGGCCCGCGGGCAGCTCGACCACCTCGTACTCGACGTCCGGGTAGTCCGACGCCATGGCGCCGACCAGCCAGTTGCCCTCGATGGTCATGGCGGCCTTGCCGGTGCCGAAGGCCTCGCCGCCCCAGCCCGCGCCGAGGTCGGCGGCGAACGCGTAGGACCCGTCGGCCATGAGCGACTGCACGTACTGCAGCGCCTCGACGTTCTGCTGGCTGTCGGCGGTGGCCTCGCCGTCCGTGACGAGCCCGCCGCCGGCCTCGGCCATGAACGCCCCGAGGCGGGAGTACTCGGCCGACGTCGACAGACCGGTCACGCCGTTCGCCGTCAGCCTCTGCGCCACGGCCCTCAGCTGGTCCCACGTGGTGGGGACGTCGGCGTCGGTCAGGCCGGCCTGCGTCCACAGGTCGGTGTTGATGACGAGGGCGAGGGTGGAGAAGTCCTTCGGGGCGCAGTAGAGCTCACCGTCGCGGGTGAAGGCCTCGGTGAGCACCGGGTAGAAGTCGTCGGCGTTCGACAGCTGGTCGCCGTAGGGCTCCAGCGCACCGCTGGCGGCGTAGGAGTTGAACAGGTCGGCCGAGACGTAGAAGACGTCCGGCGGGGTCTTGGCGGCGAAGCCCTGGCTGAGCTCCTGGTTGAGGTCGGAGGCGGCGGTGACGGTCGCCGCCGTGCCCGACTCCGAGCTCCAGGCCTCCACGGCGTCGGTGACGGCCGTGGTCTCGGCCTGGCCCGAGGAGCCGATGAGCACCTGCAGCTGGCCGGTGCCCGCGCTGCCGCTGCCGCCGCCGGCGGCGGGCGCGTCGTCGAAGCCGCTGCCGCCGCAGGCGGACAGGAGCAGGGTCGCCGAGGCCAGCGAGGCGGCCACGGCCAGGGATCGGGTGCGGGACACAGGGGTCTCCTTCGTCGTCGAGGGGGATCAGGTCGGGCGGGTCGTCAGGTGGGGGAGCTGCGCACCACGAGCCGCGGCGCGAGCAGGTGCTGGCAGGTCTGCGGCGGGCCGGCGCCGGTCTCGACCTGCGCCACGAGCAGGTCGACGACCAGGTGCGCGGCCTCTGCCAGCGGCTGGGCGACGCTGCTCATCCCGATCGCGGCGGCGACGGGGGTGTCGTCGAAGCCGACGACGTCCAGGGCCGCGCGGTGGCGGGTCGCGGCGCCGCGGGCCCCGAGCGCGAGGGTGTCGCTGGCGCAGACCACCGACGACGGCGCGCCCGGCGCCTCCAGCGCCGCGGACACGGCCGAGGCGGCGGCCGCCGTCGACTCCGGCACGGCCAGCTCGCGGCGCTCGCGGGCGGGGACGCCGGCGGCGTCGAGGGCCTCGGCCCAGCCGCGGCGGCGGTCCTCGCCGGTGCCGGAGCCCGCCGGCCAGCCGAGGAAGGCAGGCGCCCGGTGCCCGCTGGCCAGCAGGTGCTCGGTGGCGGCGCGCGTGCCGGCGGCGCCGTCGACGTCGACCCAGCAGTGGGCGGGCTGGTCACCCGCGCCCTCCGCGGCGCCCTCCTCCGGCCACGGGCGGCCGAAGGTGGCGAAGGGCACGCCGCGCCGGCTGAGCCACGACGTGCGCTGGTCACCGGCGTGCGTGCTGGTGAGCACGAAGCCGTCGACCTGCGTCGTGGTGAGCAGCTCGTCGTAGCCGGCGACCTCGCCCGCGTCGTCGTCGGCGGTGAAGAGCACCACGCGGTGGTCGCGGGCCTGGGCCTCGTCGACCAGGGCGTGCAGGAACCTGTCGAGCACCGAGCCGCTGATGCCGCCGCCCCAGTGCTCCAGGCGCAGCCCGAGGGTGCGGGAGCGGCGCGTGCGCAGCTGGCGGGCGGCCAGCGAGGGCCGGTAGCCGAGCTCCTCGATCGTCGCGAGGACCCGCTCGAGGGTGTCGGGGGCCACCTTGTCGGGGGCGTGGAGCGCGTTGCTGACCGTCTGGCGGGACACGCCGGCGGCCTCCGCGACGCTCACGAGGGTCGCCCGCCCGGGGGTGCTGCCTGCTGCGTCCACCGCTGCCTCCTCTCGCCGTCGAGGGCCGCTCACCCGGTTTGATCGTTCAAACCGGTGGTCGGTACTGTCGTTGCCGTTGATCTCGCTGTCAAACCGAGGGAGTCCACCGGTGCACTCCAGCCCCGCACCCCACCCGTCGCCCCGCCTGCTGCAGCCCTGGCTGCACGACCTCGTCGCGGCCCTCGCGCCGCCGGTGCAGCTGTGGTGCGGCCCCGAGGGACGGGTCGAGGGGCGGGTGGGGGCTCCGCTGGGCGCCCAGGGCCTGTGGTGCGGTGACGTGCGCGTGCTGTCCCGGCTGGTCGCGACGGTCGGCGGCGAGGCGACCGCGCCGGTGCTGGCGGCCCCCGACGGCGCAGACGGCCAGCTCGTCGTCTCCGTCGCCCGCCAGCTCGGCGACGACGCCCCCGACCCCACGGTCCGCCTCGAGCAGCGCCGCCGCGTCAGCGCGCAGGGGCTGGTCGAGGAGCTGGTGCTCGTCTCGGCCGCGCACGCGCCGGTGGTGACCGAGGTGGCCGTGCACCTCGCCGCCGACCTGCTCGCCATGGACGCGGTGAAGTCCGGCCGCACCGGCGACCCCGTCGCCCCGTCGGTCGACGGGGGCGACGGCGCCTCGGCGCTCTGGGAGCGCGACGGCGTGCGCGCCGCCGTCTCCGCCCCCGGGGCGGCGGTCGTGGCCTCGCAGGACGGGCTGGTCCTCACCTGGCGGGTCGAGCTGGCCCCCGGCCAGCGCTGGACGGGCTCGTGGTCGGTGGAGGCGTCGGACGCGTCCGCCGTCGTCAGCGGCGCCCCGCCCGCCGGGTGGGTCGAGCAGGTGGCCGTCACCGGCGGCGACCAGCGCCTGGCCCGCTGGGTGGAGCGCTCCCTGGCCGACCTCGAGGCCCTGCGCATGCGCCCCGCCGACAGCGACGACGTCTTCCTCGCCGCGGGCGCCCCCTGGTACTTCACCCTCTTCGGCCGCGACTCCCTGTGGGCGGCCCGGCTGCTGCTGCCGCTGGGCACCGACCTAGCCGCGTCCACGCTGCGGGTGCTGGCGGCCCGCCAGGGCGTCCGCGACGACCCGGCCACCGGCGAGGAGCCCGGCAAGGTGCTCCACGAGCTGCGCCGCGCCGCCAGCACCGCCGAGCAGGCCGGCGGCACCGCCTTCCTCCCGCCGGTCTACTACGGCACCGTCGACGCGACGCCCCTGTGGGTCTGCCTGCTGCACGACGCCTGGCGCTGGGGCCTGCCGCTGGACGACGTCGCGCCGCTGGCCGACCACCTCGAGGCCGCCCTGGAGTGGTGCGCCCGCGCCGCCGAGCGCGGCGGGGGCTTCCTGCGCTACGCCGGGGCCGGTGAGGGCACCGGGCTGTCCAACCAGGGCTGGAAGGACTCCGGCGACGCCGTCCAGTGGTCCGACGGGCGGCTCGCGCAGGGGCCCATCGCCCTGTGCGAGGTGCAGGGCTACGCCCACGAGGCGGCCCTCGGGGGAGCGGCGCTGCTCGACGCGCTGGGTCGCCCGGGCGGTGACCGGTGGCGGGCCTGGGCCGCTGACCTCGCCGCGCGCTTCCGCGAGCACTTCTGGGTGCACCCCGCCGGAGGGGCCGCCGGCCCGGGGCCGCACGTCGCGATCGCGCTCGACGCGGCCGGCGACGCCGTCGACTCCGTGACCTCCAACCCGGGCCACCTGCTCGGCACCGGGATCCTCTCGCCGGCGGAGTCCGCGCTCGTCGCGGCCCGGCTGGTGCAGCCCGACCTCGCCGAGGGCCGGGGGCTGCGGACGATGTCGTCGCTGGCGGCGGGCTTCTCGCCGCTGAGCTACCACGGCGGCTCGGTGTGGACCCACGACACCGTGATCGTCGTCGCCGGCGCCGCCCGCGACGGGCACGACGACGTCGTCGCCGTGCTCGGGGAGGGCCTGCTGCAGGCGGCCGAGGCGTTCGGCTACCGGGTGCCCGAGCTGCACGGGGGCGAGCCGCGCACCGGTCCGGGGAGCGTCCCGGTGCCGGTGCCCTACCCGGCGTCGTGCCGACCCCAGGCCTGGTCGGCGGCGTCGTCGGTGGCGCTGCTGGGGGCGGTCCTGGGCCTGCGGCCCGACGTCCCCGGGGGACGGCTATCGGTGCACCCGACCGCGGTGCCGTTGGTGCCGTCGGTGCCGTCGGTGAGGGGCCTGCGCGTGGCCGGGTCGCCGCTGGACGTGGTCGCCGGTGCGGACGGCGCCGTCGAGGTGTCGGGACCGGCGCTGGACGCCCTGGCGGTCGACGCCCCCGTGTGACCGTCCCGTGCGACGCCGCAGGTGGCGCTCAGGTGCGTGATCGTCACTGGAGGGGGGCCTCCCGGGGTGGCGCTCAGGTGCGTGATCGTCGCTGGTGGGGGCGTCCCGGGGTGGCGCCCAGGTGCGTGATCGTCGCGGAGGGGGCGTCCCGGGGTGGCGCCCAGGTGCGTGATCGTCGCTGGTGGGGGCCTTCCCGGCGACGATCATGCAGCTGAGCGCCAGGTGGGTTCGCGTGCAGCTCCGGCCCCGTCGGGGGAGCTGATGGAGCCGGAGCTGCGGGCGAGGGTGCGGACCGCGGCGGTGGGGGTCGCCGGTGGCGCTGCCGCGGCGGACCTGGTGTGATGCGTCCGTGGTCGAACACCTGTCTGAACTCGTGGCGTGCGGGGACGGCGCGTGAGCGCGCACGTCCCGCCCGGCTGGCCCGCGGCGGTGCATCCCCCGGGCACCGAGGGGTTCGAGAGGACGGCGAGCGCGTGGCTGCTCGACCTGAGCCCGCCGGAGTACCGCGCCCACGAGGTGCTGGTGCGCCACCCCCTGCTCCTCGCGGTGCTGGCCGGCCACCACGTCGCGGCGCAGGTGCAGGGCCAGCGCCGGGCGGTGGCCACCCTGCGCACCGACCTCGGAGGCGCGGTGGGTCCGGGGGTGCTCGACCGCGCCCTCGACGCCCTCGACGCCGAGCAGGCCAGGCTCATGGCCGCGGTGCGCGGGGTGGCCCTGGTCGAGGAGTCGCTGCGGGGGGTCCGCCACCGCCCCCGCCTGTGAAGGTCCTGTGGAGGAGGGGTGCAGGAGCCCGGCCGTCGGCGGGCCCCATCCGCAGGGCCTCCTAGACTCGAACACCGGGCGGTCGCGGCGAGCGCGGCCGCCGAGGATCGTCCAGCACCGAGGGGGGCAGCCGGTGGGCCTGCTGTCGCAGATCACCAGCCCGCGCGACCTGCGCGGTCTCAGCCTCGCCGAGGTCGGCGAGCTGGCCGACGAGGTCCGCGCCTTCCTGGTGCGCGAGGTCAGCCGCACCGGGGGCCACCTGGGGCCGAACCTGGGGGTCGTCGAGCTGACGCTGGCGATCCACCGCACCTTCGACTCCCCGCACGACGCCGTCGTCTTCGACACCGGCCACCAGTCGTACGTGCACAAGCTGCTGACGGGCCGGCAGGACTTCTCCCACCTGCGCCAGCGCGGCGGGCTCGCCGGCTACCCCAGCCGCGAGGAGTCCGCGCACGACGTCGTCGAGAACTCCCACGCCTCCACCTCCCTGTCCTGGGCCCACGGCATCGCCCGCGGCTTCGCCCAGCAGGGGCAGACCGACCGCCACGTCGTCGCCGTCGTCGGTGACGGCGCCCTCACCGGCGGCATGGCCTGGGAGGCCCTGAACAACATCGCGGCCGACGTCGACCGGCGGCTCGTCGTCGTCGTCAACGACAACGGCCGCTCCTACGCCCCGACCATCGGCGGCATGGCCCACCACCTGGCCACCCTGCGCACCACCCGCGGGTACGAGCGCTTCCTGGAGTGGGGCAAGAGCACGCTGACGCGCGGCGGCGCCCCGGGCCGCATGGCCTACGACACCCTCCACGGCATGAAGAAGGGGCTGAAGGACTTCGTGGCCCCGCAGGGCCTCTTCGAGGACCTCGGCCTGAAGTACGTCGGCCCCGTCGACGGGCACGACGTCGACGCCCTCGAGCACGCGCTGCGCCGCGCCAAGGCGTACGGCGGCCCGGTGATCGTCCACGCGCTGACCCGCAAGGGCAACGGCTTCTCGGCCGCCGAGGCCCACGAGGACGACAGGTTCCACGCCGTCGGCGTCATCGACCCCGACACCGGCGCGTCGCTCGCGCCGGCCGCCACCGGCCCGACGTGGACCAAGGTCTTCGCCGAGGAGATGGTCCAGGTGGGGCGCCGCCGCCCCGACGTCGTCGGCATCACCGCCGCGATGCTCATCCCGGTCGGCCTGCACCGCTTCGCCGCGGAGCACCCCGACCGCGTCATCGACGTCGGCATCGCCGAGCAGCACGCCGCGACCGCCGCCGCGGGCCTGGCCTTCACCGGCCTGCACCCCGTGGTCGCGGTGTACTCGACGTTCCTCAACCGCGCCTTCGACCAGGTGCTCCTCGACGTCGCGCTGCACCGCGCCGGCGTCACCTTCGTGCTCGACCGGGCCGGCATCACCGGAGACGACGGGCCGAGCCACCACGGCATCTGGGACATGAGCCTGCTGGCCCCCGTGCCCGGCCTGCGCCTGGCCGCCCCGCGCGACGCCGAGACGCTGCGCGAGGAGCTCGCCGAGGCCCTCGACGTCGACGACGCCCCCACCGTGGTCCGGTTCTCCAAGGGCGCCGCCCCGGAGCGGATCCCGGCGCTGGAGCGCCTCGGGGGGCCCCACGGCGTCGACGTGCTGGCCCGCACGGGCGAGGTCGCTCCCGCAGGGGCCGACGGCGCCCGCCGGCCCGCGCGCGACGTGCTCGTCGTGGCCGTCGGGGCCTTCGCCCCGCTGGCGCTCGACGTGGCCGACCGGCTCGCGGCGCACGGCATCAGCGCGACCGTCGTCGACCCGCGCTGGGTGCTCCCCGTGCCCGCCGCCGTCGTCGACCTCGCCCGCGACCACCGCCTGGTGCTCACCGTCGAGGACGGCGTGCGGACCGGCGGCGTCGGCTCCTGCACCACGCAGGCCCTCGCCGACGCCGGCGTGGAGGTCCCGGTCAGCGTCGTCGGGGTGCCGGTGCGGTTCTGGGAGCACGGCAGCCGCGCCCAGGTGCTGGCCGCCGCCGGACTGACGGCGCAGGACATCGCCCGCGGCGTCGCCGAGCGCGTCGCCGGCCTGCCGCCGGTCGACCGGGCGGGCGAGCAGACGGGCGAGCGCTCCGGCGCGCCCCTGGCCGAGCGGAGCTGACCCGCGCCACCCTGTCGGGGTGGACGACGAGACGGTGGTCAGGGTCACCCGCGGGGAGCTGGAGCGCGCCGCGGAGCAGGCGGGCGTGCCGCAGGCGGCCCCCGCCCTCTGGGCGGCGCTCGTGCATCAGGCCGATGTGCGGCCCGCCCCCGGCGACCTCCCGGCACACCGCTTCCGGCGCACCGACGAGCCGCCGGCCGGCCGCCGCTCCCGGGCCGCGGAGGTGGCCGTCTACACCGGTGGCGTGATCGCCCTGCTGGCGATGACGGTGTTCGCCGGCAGCGGCTGGGCCGCGTACGGCGCGGGGGCCGGCCTCGCCATCGTCACCACCTACCTGCTGGTCTTCGTGCTCCTCGCCGAGCTGCTGCGCCGCCGGCACCCCCAGCCGGCGGGCGTCGTGGCGGCCGTCGCCGTGGCGACGGTGCCGCTGGTGGTCTACGCCGCCCACGCCGCCTCCGGGCTGCTCGACCTCCCGCCGTACGCCGACTACGACGCCTTCGACGACTGGGGGACCTCCGCGTGGATGGCGATGGAGGTCTCGGCCCTCGTCGCGGCGGTCGCCGCCTGGCTGCGGCACCGCGCGAGCTTCCTGCTCGCCCCCGGCACCGTCGCGCTCAGCTGGCTGGTGCTCGACCTGGGGGACGCGACCGACTCCGACCTGGGGCGCCAGGTGGCCGCCTGGCTGCTGGCGGCGGGCCTGTTCGCGGGGGCCCTGCTGCTGGACCGCCGCGGCATGCGGCGCGAGGGCTTCTGGCCGCACCTCGGGGCGGTCCTCGTCGCCGGCCTGGCCGTCCTGCTGTCGCTGGAGGACGTCGGCACCAGCGGCACCCCGGTCGCGGTCGCGTACCTGGTGCTGGGTGCGGCGGCCATCGCCGCTGGCGTCTGGCTCGACCGCAGGGTGCACCTCGCCGTCGGGGGGCTGTACCTCGTGGGCGGGCTGTCGTACTTCGCGTTCGACGTCTTCGGCGACTCGCTGTTCTTCGCGCCCGCCCTCGCCCTGATCGGGCTGGCCGTGGTGGCGGGCGGCGTCCTGCTGGCGCGGGGCCGGCGCCGCCCGCTCCGCTGACGGTCGGCCGTCCCGCTGCCGTCAGCGCAGCCAGTGCGGCGCGAGGACGACCTCCTCGGCGGTGACCAGGGCCGGGCGCTGCAGCCCGCGGCGGTCGGCGTCGGTCGCCGACCAGGCGGCGGCCACGAAGGTGGAGTCCGTGCGGGCCAGGTCGGTCCACCCCCTGGCCCGGGTGGGCACCGCCACGGCGCGCAGGCCGGTGCCGTCGGCGCGGGCCAGCCAGCGGCGCAGCGGGGCGCTGGCCAGCAGCGTCACGGCGTCGCAGCCGCCGGCCGGGTCGATGACCGTCAGCTCCGGGCCGGGACCGTCGAGCACCGCGTCGCCCTCCTCGCCCCCGGCGCCGCGAGCGGCGCCGTCGCGCTCCAGCCGGGTCTGCAGCGCTCGCTCGACCCGCCGGGAGGCGAGCAGGCCCATCGCGTCGAGGTGCAGCCGGGCCGCCCCCCACGCGGCGCCGGTGTCGGGCGGCTGCTGCCCGCGCTCCGCGGCGGCGGCGGCCACGGCCTCCACCACGTCGGGCCACAGCGGCGCCGCGCCCGCCTCTCCGGGCACGCCGACGACGCCGAGGCCGACGTCCAGCACCCCGCCGGGGACCCGCTCGCGGACCCACCCGCTCCCGGGGTGCAGCGCGTGTCCGCGGCCCAGCGCCAGCGGCCGCAGCTCGGCCGTGCGCAGGTGCTCGGCGCTGGTGTGGGCGTGGCAGCGCAGCCAGCTGCGCAGGCGCACCCGCAGCTCGGGGTCGCCCGCGCGGCGGTCGCCGACCACGAGGGCGGCGCGGCGGGCCGAGAGCTCGCGGGGGCCGTCGGGGGTGAGCAGGCTGAGGCCGGTCTCGGTGGGCACCAGGTCGACCTCGTCGAGGACGCAGACCTCCAGCAGGGCCCGGCGGAGCTCGAGGCGCCACGCGGGTGGGGACTCCTGGGCGGACTCCTGGGCCGGCTCCTCGGGGGCAGCCCCGGGACGGGTCGCCGCGTCGTCGAGCATGACAGGACCGTAACCAGAGACTCACCGAGCGTCGCGGGGGTGGTCCTCCGCGAGGGGATGGAGGGGGACGAGGCGGACACCTCGGGTGACCCTGCGTCACGCCCGCACCGCGCCCACCCCGCGCCTGCGCCGCACCGCTGCCGGCCAGGGGCGGGGCCGTGATCGGATCGTGACGGGTCGCAGCCCGCCCCGGCTGGCGTCCGCCGAGCGGGAGGACGAGGATCCGCCCCCGTGGACCTGTGGCGCACCAAGTCGGTCGAGGCGTCGATCGCCGACACCGAAGAACCCGAGCACTCCCTGAAGAAGGGCCTCGGCGCCCTCGACCTCGTGGTCTTCGGGGTCGGCGTCAGCGTCGGGGCGGGCATCTTCGTGCTGACAGGCCAGGCGGCGGCGTCCAACGCCGGGCCGGCGGTGGCGCTGTCCTTCGTCATCGCCGCGGTCGCCTGCGCGCTCGCGGCGGTCTGCTACGCCGAGTTCGCCAGCACCGTCCCGGTCGCGGGCAGCGCGTACACGTTCTCCTTCGCCACCCTCGGCGAGCTGGTCGCGTGGACCATCGGGTGGGACCTCGTCCTCGAGTTCGTGGTCGGTGCGGCGGCGGTGTCGACGTCGTTCTCGGCCTACCTGCAGGTGGTGCTCGGCCAGGTCGGCATCACCCTTCCGACGGCGATCACCACGGCCGGCGACAGCTTCACCGACCTGAGCGACGGCGTGCTCAACCTCCCCGCGGCCCTGCTCGTGCTCGGGCTGACCGTCGTCATCGCCACCGGCATCAAGCTCTCCAGCCGCCTCAACCAGGTGCTCACCGCGATCAAGGTCGGGGTGGTGCTGCTCGTCATCGTGGTCGGCGCCTTCTACGTCTCCACCGCCAACTGGTCGCCCTTCGTGCCCCCCTCGCAGGGCGCCGGCGCGGGTGGTCCGGGCGCCGAGGAGAGCACCCTCACCGCACCGCTGGTGCAGACGCTCTTCGGCCTGGAGCCCTCCGTCTTCGGCGTCGGCGGCGTGGTCGCCGCCGCGGCCCTGGTCTTCTTCGCCTTCATCGGCTTCGACGTGGTCGCCACCACCGCCGAGGAGACCCGCCGCCCCCAGCGCGACGTGCCGATCGGCATCCTGGGCTCGCTCGCCGTCGTCACCGTGCTGTACGTGGCGGTGTCGCTGATCATCACGGGGGTCCGGCCGTACACCGAGATCGACCCCGAGGACGGCGCGCCGCTGGCCACCGCCTTCACCGCCATCGGCGTGGGGTGGATGGGCTCGGTCGTCGCCGTCGGCGCCTGCCTCGGCCTCATCGCCGTCACGATGATCCTCATCATCGGCCAGACCCGCGTGGCCTTCGCGATGGCGCGCGACGGGCTGCTCCCGCGCTCGCTGGCCCGCACCGACCCCCGCACGGGCACCCCGGTGCGCATCACGGTCATCACCGGGACGGTCATCGCGGTGCTGGCGGCGTTCGTGCCGCTGTCCGAGCTGAGCCTGCTGGTGAACATCGGCACCCTGTTCGCCTTCATCCTCGTGTCCGTCGGCGTCGTGGTGCTGCGCCGCACCCGGCCCGACCTCCAGCGCTCCTTCCGGGTGCCGCTCGTGGGCGTCGTCGCCTCGCTGTCGGTGCTGGCGTGCCTGTACCTGATGCTCAACCTGAGCCTGGAGACCTGGATCCGGTTCCTGGTCTGGATGGCGCTCGGCTACGTCGTGTACTTCGTCTACGCCCGCAAGCACAGCGTCCTCGCGGGCCACCCCGAGCGCACCGGCCGCCCGGACGCCTCCGCCCGCCGGTCGTGACGGCGGCGCCGTCCCCCGTGCGAGGCGGATCGCCCGCACCCCCTGGGCGGACGGCGCCGGGGGAGAGCACCCTGGGCGACGGCCTGACCGCTCGTGAGAGGACGGGACGATGACGACGGGCACCGAGGGCACCCCACCCGGACCGGCCGCACCAGACGGCCACGGCGGGCACGGCGGCCCGGGCCTGCAGAAGGGCCTGAGCCAGCGGCACCTCACGATGATCGCCATCGGCGGCGTCATCGGGGCCGGCCTGTTCGTGGGCTCCGGAGAGGTCATCCGCAGCACCGGGCCGGGCGCCTTCCTCACGTACGCCCTCACCGGCGTCCTGGTGATCATGGTGATGCGGATGCTGGGCGAGATGGCCACCGCCAACCCCGGCACCGGCTCCTTCAGCGACTACGCCCGCTCCGCCCTGGGCGACTGGGCGGGCTTCTCCACGGCGTGGCTGTACTGGTACTTCTGGGTCATCGTCGTCGGCTTCGAGGCCGTGGCCGGCGCGCGGATCATCAAGGAGTACACCGGGCTGCCGCTGTGGCTCATCGCGCTGGTGCTGATGGTCCTGATGACGGTGACCAACCTGGTCTCGGTGCGCTCCTTCGGGGAGTTCGAGTACTGGTTCGCCGGCATCAAGGTCGCCGCGATCGTCCTGTTCCTCGTGCTCGGCGGCGCCTTCGTCCTCGGTCTGTGGCCCGGCCAGCCGATGGACTTCTCCGGCCTCACCGCCGCGGGCTCCACCGAGGCCGGCGAGGGCAGCGGGCTGTTCCCGCTCGGCGTCGGAGCCGTCTTCTCGAGCATCGTCGTCGTGGTCTTCTCGATGGTCGGCGCCGAGATCGCCACCATCGCCGCCGCCGAGTCCAAGGACCCGGTCAAGGCCGTGGCCCGGGCCACGCGCAGCGTCGTCGTGCGCGTGGCCATCTTCTTCGTCGGGTCGATCTTCCTGCTCGTGTGCATCGTCCCGTGGGACTCGGAGGAGCTGCGGGTCTCGCCGTACGCCTCGGCCCTGGCCGTGATGGGCATCCCGTACGCGCCGCTCGTGATGAACCTCGTGGTGCTCACCGCGGTGCTCTCGTGCCTGAACTCCGGCCTCTACACCGCCTCGCGCATGCTCTTCGTGCTCGCCGAGCGCCACGAGGCCCCGCAGGCCCTGGTGCGCCTGGGCCGCGGCGGGGTGCCGCGCGCCGCCATCCTCACCTCGACGGTGGTCGGGTTCCTGTGCGTCGTCGCGGCGGCCATCGACCCCGAGGGCGTCTTCCTGTTCCTCCTGAACTCCTCCGGCGCGGTGATCCTGTTCGTCTACCTGCTGATCTCCGTGAGCCAGCTGGTGCTGCGCCGCCGCACCGACCCGTCGCGCCTGGTGGTGCGGATGTGGGCCTACCCGGTGCTGACGATCGTCACGATCGTGGCCATCGTCGCGATCCTCGTGGCGATGGGCCTGGGGGCGGACACCCGCACCCAGCTGCTCCTGAGCCTGGGCAGCTGGGCGGCCTTCCTCGTGCTGTTCGCCGTCACCGCGCCGTGGCGCCGCCGGGCCCGGGAGCGCCAGGAGTCCCGGGAGCGTCAGACCCGACCCGCATGATGAGCGGGTGAGCATCGAGGGGACCGCCTGGAGCGTCCTGTACAAGTCGGCCTACGGCCAGCAGGACCAGCGCCCCTTCTCCCGCGAGACCCTCCGCCGGGTCATGGCCTTCGCCCGCCCCCACCGCGCGCGCATCCTGCGCTTCCTCGTGGTGGGGGTGGTGCTCGCCGTGCTGACGGTCGCCACGCCGCTGCTCGCGGGCCGGGTGGTGCAGGCCATCACCGACGGCGCCGCCCCCTCCGTGGTGGTGGGCCTGGCGGCGCTCATCGCGCTGATCGCCGTCCTGGAGGCGGGGGCGAGCATGCTCAGCCGCTGGCTCTCGGCCAACCTCGGCGAGTCGGTCATCCTCGACCTGCGCACCACCGTCTACGACCACGTGCAGCGCATGCCTGTCGCCTTCTTCACCCGCACCCGCACCGGTGCGCTCGTCAGCCGGCTCAACAGCGACGTGATGGGCGCGCAGCGGGCCTTCAGCGACACGCTCGTCGGCATCGTCTCCAACACGGTCACGCTGCTGCTGACGCTCGGGGTGATGCTCGCCCTGTCGTGGCCGATCACCCTGCTCAGCCTCGTGCTGCTGCCGCTGTTCCTGCTGCCCGCGCGGCGGGTGGGGCGGCGCCTGGCCGGGCTGCAGCGCGAGGCCGCCGGCCACAACGCCGCCATGACCGACCAGACCACGGAGAGGTTCTCCGCCGCGGGCGCCACGCTGGTCAAGCTCATGGGAGACCCGGCCCGGGAGTCCGCCGAGTACGCCGGCCGCGCCGAGCGGGTCCGCGACATCGGCGTCCGCACCGCGATGGTGTCGTACTCCTTCGTCACCGCCCTGGTGCTCGTCTCGGCCCTCGCGCTGGCGCTGGTCTACGGCCTGGGCGGCTTCCTGGCCCTGCGCGGGACCCTCGAGGCCGGCACCGTGGTCAGCCTCGCGCTCCTGCTCACGCGGCTCTACTCCCCGCTCACGGCCCTGGCCAGCGCGCGGCTCGACATCATGCAGGCGCTCGTGAGCTTCGAGCGCGTCTTCGAGGTGCTCGACCTCGAGCCCCTGGTGCGCGAGCGCCCCGACCCGGTCCCGCTGCCCGAGGGCCCGCTCACCGTGGAGCTCGACCGGGTCTGCTTCTCCTACCCCTCCGCCGAGCAGGTCTCCCTGGCCTCCCTCGAGGACGTCGCCGTCCTCGACCCGCGCGGCGGCACCCAGGTGCTCCACGGCGTCTCCTTCCGCGCCGAGCCCGGCCAGGTCGTCGCCCTCGTCGGCTCCTCGGGCGCGGGCAAGTCGACGACGGCGTCGCTGCTGCCCCGCCTGTACGACGTCGACACCGGCGCGGTGCGCCTCGGCGGCGTCGACGTGCGCGACCTGTCCTTCGCCGACCTGCGCTCCGCCGTCGGCGTCGTCACGCAGGACGGCCACCTCTTCCACGAGACGCTGCGCTCCAACCTGCTCCTCGCAGCGCCGGGGGCCAGCGACGCCGACGTCTGGTCGGCGCTGGAGCGGGCCCGGCTCCGCGACGTCGTCGAGGCGCTGCCCGACGGCCTCGACACCGTCGTGGGGGAGCGCGGCTACCGCCTCTCCGGCGGGGAGCGCCAGCGCCTCACCATCGCCCGGCTGCTCCTGGCCTCCCCGCGCGTGGTCGTGCTCGACGAGGCCACCGCCCACCTCGACTCCACCTCCGAGGCCGCCGTCCAGGCCGCTCTCGGCGAGGCGCTCGCGGGCAGGACGGCCCTCGTGATCGCCCACCGCCTCTCGACCGTGCGGCAGGCCGACCTGATCCTCGTGGTCGAGGGCGGCCGCGTCGTCGAGCGCGGCACCCACACCGAGCTGCTGGCCGCCGGTGGCCGGTACGCCGAGCTGCACCGCACCCAGTTCGCCGACGAGGAGCCCACCCGTGCCTGAGGCCTTCCCGGCGGTGCCCGCGCCCGTCGCCGACCTGACCCCCGACGACGTCGCGCGCCTGCGCCTGGTCTCGCAGAGGCTCGTCGCCCCGCCCGGACCCGGCGGGGGCGCCGGGCTGCCCGAGGACCCCGCCGCAGCCGTCGCGCACCTGCTCGCCGTCCAGGGGCAGGACCTGCCCGCCTCGCTGGTCGCCGTGGCCAGCCGCACGCCGGAGCGCGACGCCGACGCGGTGCGGGCCGCGCTCGACGACGGCGCGGTGGTGCGCACCTGGCCGATGCGCGGCACCCTGCACCTGCTGGCCGCGCAGGACGCCGCGTGGATGACGCGCCTGCTCGGGCCGCGCGCCGCACGAGCGGCGTCCAAGCGCTGGCTCGACGCCGGCCTCGACGACGCCGCCTTCGACCGCGCCAGCGCCGTCGCCGCCGAGCGGCTGGCCGGCGGGCCCGCCAGCCGCGACGCCCTCGGCGAGGCGTGGACCGCCGCGGGCTTCGAGCCCGGGACCGCGACGACGTACCGCCTGCTCAACGGGCTGGCCACCCGCGGCGAGCTGGTCCTCGGCCCGACGCAGGGCACCGGCGGCCCGGGGGGCCGGTTCGAGCAGCTCGTCGCCCTGGCCAGCACCTGGCTGCCCGAGGGCTCACGGCCCGGTGACTATGCGAGCGACGACCCAGACGACGTGCTGCTCGCCGACCTCGCCGGGCGGTACGCCGCCGGCCACGGCCCCGTCTCGGTGGCCGACCTCGTCCGGTGGACCTACCAGACCGCCGGCGTCGCCAAGGGGGCCCTGGCCGCCGCGGCGGCGCGGGGCCGGCTGGTGACCGTGACCTGCGAGGGGCGCACCCTCGTCGGCGGTCCCGAGCTGGCCGGGCTGGTGGCCGACCTCGACGCCGTGCGCGAGCGCACCGCGGAGGTGCTGCTGCTGGCCGCCTTCGACGAGGTCGTCCTCGGGTACGCCGACCGCAGCGCCGTGCTCGACCCGGCGCACGAGGTGCTCGTCGTGCCCGGGGGCAACGGGGTGTTCAGGCCGGTCGTCGTGGCCGACGGGCGCGCGGTCGGCACCTGGGCGCGGACCGGCCGCCACCGCGACCAGCTGGCCGTCGAGCCCTTCGGCGACCTCGCCCCCGGGGTCCTCGACGCCGCGCACGAGGCGTTCTCGCGGCTGCCGCTACCGGAGTGACCGGCCCGGTGCCGCGCGCGGGCGTCAGCGGGGCAGCCACTCCGCGGCGGTGCGCACCGGCCCCGACGCCCACGGCGCGGCCCCCAGGGGCCGCACCACGGTGAGGGCGCCGTCGGGCGAGGGCACCTCGACCAGGTAGCGCTCGGCCTGCGGGGCCTCGGCCGGCGGCGGCTGGGGCGCGTCGGAGGCGGAGACGACGGCGTTGGCCAGCAGCCAGCGCGCCTGGGCCGCCAGGGAGGTGCTGGCGTGCCACGTGCCGCCGTCGCGGCGCAGGGCGAGCGCGCGCAGCACCGCGGCGGCCAGCAGCTGGCCCGCGGCGTGGTCGAGCGCCTGCACCGGCAGGGCCCCGGGCCGCCCGTCGGCGCCACCGGACATCACCGCCACTCCTGAGGCGGCCTGCACCAGGGAGTCGAAGCCGCGGCGGTGGGCCCAGGGCCCCTGCTCGCCCCACGCCGACAGCGAGGCCACCACCAGATGGGGGTGGCGCTCGGCGAGGGACGCCTCGTCGAGGCCGTGCCGCGCCAGCGCTCCGGGCCGGTAGCCGTGCACCAGCACGTCGGCGCCGGCCAGCAGCTCCTCCAGGCAGGCCCGCCCCGCGGGAGCGGCCAGGTCGAGCTCGCAGCACCGCTTGCCCGGGCCCGTCTCGAGCCACTGCTCCGGCAGCTCGGGCAGGTGGGGCGGGTCGACGCGCAGCACGTCGGCGCCGTGGGCCGCCAGGGCCCGCGTGGCCGTGGGCCCGGCGATGACCCGGGTCAGGTCGAGCACCCGGGCGCCCTCGACGCCCTCAGCCCCCGACCCGACCCCCGACCCGGCCCCCGACCCGGCCCCGCCGCGGGCCCGCTGCGCCGCGCCGTCGCCGACCCGGCGCAGCGACACCAGCGGCGACCGCGCCACGGCGGCACCCATCGGGGTGGCCGACCACTCCTGCGGCGTGCGGACCGCCACGGCCAGCCCGCCCGCGGCGGTGACGACCTCCTCGACGTCGAGGGCGGACCGCTCGGCCAGGGCCGCAGCGAGCCGCGGGGAGGTCGCCTCGTCACCACCGCCGGCGTCCAGGCCCAGGGCCGCCAGCAGCGCCGCGCGGTGGTGGGGGTAGTTGGCGTGCGTGCGCACCCAGCCGTCGCTGGTGGGCCAGGCCCGCGACAGGGGCGCGAAGCCGCCGGCCCGGGGGACGCCGTCGACGCGCAGGTGCCGCTCGCTGCCGAACTCCACGCCGACGTGGGCGGCGTCGAGGTGGAGGTACTGGTCCGCCAGCTCGCCGGGGGCTCCCCGTGAGCGCAGCTCCCGGGCGGCCAGGAGGTGCGCCACCGCCGTCCCGACGGCCAGCTGGCCGACGGGCAGCGGACCGCCCAGCCCGGCGCTGCCGCGGGCCCGGACGCGGTCGACCGCGTCCGGGGCTCCGAGGAGCTCGGCCCAGACCTGCGCCAGCAGAGGGACGGCCACGCACGACATCCTGACCCGCGCGAGCCGAGCCGGCCAGCGACGCCGGGGCAGCCCGCACGAACGGGTGCCCGGGGCTCCTGGCTGCTCCAGGTGGGGGTGGGACCTGCCGAGACAGTCCTCGTGGACGCCTTCGCCCCCCGCCGCCCCGAGGAAGCAGCCCGGTGGTTGTCGGTGCTCGTCCTCCTCGCCGCGGTGCTGCTGGTCGTCGTCACGCCCCTGACCGCTGAGCTGAGCCCCCTCGTGCTCGCCGTCACCGCCGCCTGCGCGGCCTTCTGCGTCGGGCTGGTGGTGCTGGTGCGCCGCGGCTGGCGCCCCGGCGCGCTGCCCTGGCTGCTCTGCATGCTGGGGTCGTCGGGCCTCATCCTCGCCAGCAACCTCGTCACCCGGGACGCGTCCGCTGCCGGGCAGCTCTACTTCCTGCTGCCCGCGGTGGCCTCCGCGGCGCAGCTGCGCCCCCTGGGCGCGTGGCTGGTGGCCGGAGCCTGCTCCGCCGCCGAGCTGGTGCTCGTCCTGTCGCTGCTGGAGCCCCCGGCGTCCCTCGTGGACTGGGCGAGCCTGACGGTGTTCACGGCCATCTTCGTGGCGCTGCTCAGCCGCGCCGCGGACCGCCAGGAGGCCCTCCTGGAGGTCCTGCGCCGGCAGGCCGCGATCGACCCGGTGACGGGGCTCCTCACCCGCCGCGTGCTCGACGAGGCCCTCAGCACGGCTCTGCGCTCCGGGGCGGACCCGACAGCTCCGTGCCCGGGCACGGTGCTGATCATCGCCGACCTCGACCACTTCAAGAGCGTCAACGACGCCACGGCCACCCGGTGGGCGACGCCGCGCTCTCGCACGTGGGGCGCCTGCTGGTGGGAGCCGCCGGGGCGGAGGCCGTGGTGAGCCGCCTCGGCGGTGACGAGCTGGCGGTCCTGCTGCCGGGCGCCACCCCGCTGACCGGTCTGCTGTGCAGCGAGCGCGCCGTCGAGGCCGTGCGCTCCACGCCGCTCGAGCTCCCCGACGGCGGGACGCTGTCCCTGACGGTCAGCATCGGCGTGGCCCACAGCCCGGTCGACGCCCCCGACGTCGAGTCGCTGTACCGCGCTGCGGACGCCGCGCTGTACGAGGCGAAGCGGGGCGGGCGCGACCAGGTGGCGGTGGCCGGCCGGACCGGCGGCCCGGTCCTCAGCCCGAGCTCCTAGAGCGCGACGGTGCCGCTGACCCCCACGACCGTGTCGCCGCCGACCCAGACCTGGCCTTCGGCGTCGCGCTCCACGCGCACCCGTCCGCGACGGCCCAGCGCCGTGCCCTGGGCAGCGGTGTAGCGACCGGGGAGCACGGCGGAGCCGTCACCGGCGAGCCGGTCGGAGCCCGGCGCGGTGAGCCACTGGCCCAGGCCGGCGTTGAGGCTGCCCGTGACCGGGTCCTCGTGCCAGGGCCCGTCGTCGCCGCCCTCGCGGGTGAAGGCCCGCACCTCGACCGCGGCCCCGTCGGGGCCGGTGCCGTCGGGGTGGGGCCCGACCAGCCCGACGTTCGCCGGGCCGCCCGCGCCCGGGCGGGGCGCCGCGGCGAGCACCGCGGCGGCGTCGCGGAGCCGGAGCCCGACCCAGCCGGGGCCGTTGTCGACCCAGGCGGCGTCGACCACGGCGTCGTCGTCGAGCCCGAGGGCGGCCGCGGCCGCCACGACGTCGGCGTGCCGGACGGGCCCGCTGCGCAGGAGCGGGGGAGCGGCGAAGGCGAGGAGCTCGCCCGTCCCGTCGGGCCCGGCGCCCCGGCGGACGCGCACGAGGCCGGCGCCGCACTCCTGGACGACGACGCCCCCGGTGCGGGGCGCGCCCCCGGCGGCCAGCCAGGCCCGGGCGCTGCCGAGCGTCGGGTGCCCGGCGAAGGGCAGCTCGCGCCCGGGCGTGAGGATGCGCACCCGGTAGTCGGCCCCGCCCGCGGCGCCCTCGGCGGTGGGGGCGAGCAGGAAGGTCGTCTCCGCGAGCTGGGTCCAGCGGGCGAAGGCGCGCAGCGCGTCGTCGTCCAGCCCGTCGGCGTCGTGGACGACGGCGACGGCGTTGCCGTAGGAGAGGTCGGCCGTGAAGACGTCGACCTGGCTGAAGCGGCGGGCCACCGCGCTCAGCGCCGCTCGAGCAGCAGCACGGGGATGACGCGCGGGGCGGCCTTGACCTCGTAGTCGGCGAAGCCCGGGGAGCGGCGCTTCTGCTCCTCCCACACCTCGTCGCGCTCGGCGCCGGTCAGCTCGCGCACCCGGACGGCGACCTCGGCGCCGCCGTGCTCGCCGCCCACCTCGACGGTGGTCTCGGGGGAGGCGAGCAGGTTGGCGTACCACTCGGGGTGCGTGGGGGCGCCGGCCTTGCTGGCGAAGACGGCGAAGCCGTCACCGACGGCCTGGTAGACGAGCGGGGCGACGAACTCGGCTCCGGTCTTCCGCCCGCGGTGGTGCACGAGGATCATCGGCGCCCCCTCGAACGGAGGGCCGACGCGGCCCCCGTTCTCGCGGAACTCCCGGATGACGCGCGTGTTGAAGTCCTCAGCCACGCGCCCAGCATGCCCCTGCCCGCCCCGGCACCGCCTGCGCCCCCCTCAGGCGGGGACCGAGGCGGCGCCGCGGGGCAGGAAGCGCTGACCGGTGACCCGCTCGGCCACGCCCGACCTGTCGAGCAGCGGCAGGATCCCGCCGAGGTGCGCCGGCCACCCGGCGCCCAGCTGCAGGCACAGGTCGATGTCGCGCGGGTCGGCGACGACGCCCTCGTCGAGCATCCGGCGGGCCTCGTCGGCGAGCACCGACAGCACCCGCTCCCGCACCTGCTCGGCGCTCGAGGGCGAGTCCCCGAGCACGAGCAGCTCCTGCGCCTGCGGCGTCAGGGTGCGCGACCCGTCCTCGTAGACGCCGGGCAGCCCGGCCTCCACGATCCGGCGCAGGTTCTCCGAGACCGGGAACCGCTCCGGGAAGGCCTCGTGCAGCGACTCCGCGACGTGGAGCGCCACGGCGGGGCCCACGAGGCGCAGCAGCTCGAAGTTGCTCATGGGCAGGCCGAGGTCGTCGAGGGCGCGCTCGGCGACCTCGACCGGCGTCCCCTCGTCGACGACGACGCTGGCCTCGCTCATGAACCGCGTCAGCAGCCGGTTCACCACGAACGCGGGCGCGTCCTGCACGAGCACGCACGACTTGCGCAGCCCCTTGCCGACGGCGAAGGCCGTGGCGAGCGTCGCGTCGTCGGTGGGGGTCTCGCCCGTGGTCCGGACCACCTCCACCAGCGGCATCACGGCCACCGGGTTGAAGAAGTGGAACCCGACGAGGCGCTCGGGGTGCTCCAGCACGGACGCCATCGCGGTCACCGACAGCGAGGAGGTGTTGGTCATGAGGACGCAGTCCTCGCGCACCACGCGCTCGACGGCGCGGAACACGTCCTGCTTGACGGACAGCTCCTCGAACACCGCCTCGATGACCAGGTCGGCGTCCCCGAACGCCTCCGCGGTGTCCGTGGTGCCGGAGACGTTCGCCGTGAGCCGCTGCGCCGCGCCGGGCGAGAGCCGACCCTTGGCGGCGAGCTTCGCGATCTCGCCGTGCACCCAGGCGACGCCCCTGGCGACGCGGGCCTCGTCGAGGTCGGTGAGCACGACGGGCACCTTCAGCTGGCGGGCGAAGACCAGCGCGAGCTGGCTCGCCATGAGTCCCGCGCCGACGACGCCGACCTTGCCGACGGGCCGCGCCAGCTTCGAGCTGGGGGCGCCGGCGGGCTTCTTGGCGCGCCGCTGCACGAGGTCGAAGGAGTAGACCCCGGAGCGGAACTCGTCGGTGAGGATCAGCTCGGCCAGCGCGTCGTCCTCGGCGGCGAAGGCGGCGTCGCGCGCGCCCTCGGGGGCGTCCGGTCCGGAGTCGGTGCGGGCGCGGGCCAGCAGGTCCAGCGCCCGGTAGGGGGCCGGTGCAGCGCCGTGCAGCTTCGCGTCGACGGCTGCGCGCGCGGCGGCGAGCACGCCGTCCCACCGCTGCTGGTCGCGGTCGACCTCCGGCCGCTCGACGGTGGTCTCGCCGCTGACCACGCGGGCGGCCCACGCCAGGGACTCCTCGAGGAAGTCGGGGGAGTCGAGGACGACGTCGACCAGGCCCAGCTCGCGGGCCTGCTGCGCCGTGAGCGTGCGCCCCTGCGCGAGCGGGTTGGCGACGACGACCTGCACGGCCTTCTCGACGCCGACCAGCGCCGGCACCAGGTGCGTGCCGCCCCACCCCGGGACGAGGCCGAGCGCCACCTCGGGCAGCCCGATGCCGCGGGCCGTCGACGACGCGGTGCGGTAGGTGCAGTGCAGCGCGACCTCGAAGCCGCCGCCGAGGGCAGGGCCGTTGACGAAGGCGAACGACGGCACGCCGAGCTCCCCGAGGCGGCGCAGCTGGGCGTGCCCCAGCTCCGCGATGCCGCGGGCCTGCCCCGGGGTGCTGATGCGGGCGACGTCCTTGAGGTCGGCGCCGACGGCGAAGACGAACGGCTTGCCGGTGATGGCGACGGCGACGCACGGCCCCTCGGCCACGAGGGCCTCGACCTCGTCGAGGGTGGCGCGCAGCTGCAGCAGCCCGGCGGGGCCGAGCGTGGTGGGCCGCGAGAAGTCGTCGGGGTCGTCGGGGGTGTTGTCCATGGTGATCAGCGCGATGGTGCCCGCGCTGGAGCCGCGCTTCGGGTCGAGCGGCACCTCCTGCCAGGGGAAGTGCGTCACGCGCTCCCCGCCGGCGGGGTCGACGAGGTCCTCGGGCGCACCGCGCCCCCGCCGCCGCTGTCGAGGCGGGCCCGCTCGGGCTGGGACTGCACGGTCTGCTCGCTCACGCCGCCTGCTCCTTCGACCCGGTCGTCCCGTCGTGGTTCGGGTTCTCCCACAGCACCGCACCGCCCTGCCCCAGGCCCACGCACATCGCGGTCAGGCCGTAGCGGACGTCGGGGCGCTGGGCGAACTGCCGCGCCAGCTGCGTCATGAGGCGAACCCCCGAGCTGGCCAGCGGGTGGCCGACGGCGATCGCGCCGCCCCAGGGGTTCACGCGCGGGTCGTCGTCGGCGATGCCGAAGTGGTCGGTGAAGGCCAGCACCTGCACGGCGAAGGCCTCGTTGAGCTCGAAGAGCCCGATGTCGTCGATGCTGAGACCCGTCTTGGCCAGCAGCTTCTCGGTCGCCGGCACCGGCCCGATGCCCATCACCGAGGGGTCGACGCCGGCGAAGGCGAAGCCCGCCATGCGCATCGCCACCGGCAGGCCCAGCTCGGCGGCGGTCTCGCCGGAGGCCATCAGGCACATCGTCGCGCCGTCGTTCAGCCCGGCGGCGTTGCCGGCGGTCACGCGGCCGTGGGGGCGGAACGGCGTCTTCAGGCCCGCCAGCTGCTCCACGGTGGTGCCGGGGCGCGGAGGCTCGTCGGCCGTGGCCAGCCCCCAGCCCTTCTGCGCGTGGCGGGTGGCCACGGGCACCAGGTCGGGCTGCACGTCGCCCCGCTCGTACGCGGCGGCGAGCTTGGCCTGTGACGCCGCGGCGAACGCGTCGGCGCGCTCGCGGGTCAGCTGGGGGTACCTGTCGTGGATGTTCTCGGCGGTGCGGCCCATGACGAGCGCGTCGCCGTCGACCACGCGGTCGGCCACGAAGCGCGGGTTGGGGGCGAAGTTCGCGCCGAGGGGGTGGCGGCCCATGTGCTCGACGCCGCCCGCCAGGACGACGTCGTAGGCGCCGGCGGCGATGCCCGACCCCGTCGTCGTCACCGCGGTCATGGCCCCGGCGCACATCCTGTCGATGGCGAAGCCGGGCACCGACTGCGGCAGGCCCGCCAGCATGCCGGCGCTGCGGCCGAGGGTGAGGCCCTGGTCGCCCTCCTGCGTGGTGGCGGCGACGGCCACCTCGTCGATCCGCTCGGGCGGCAGGCCGGGGTTGCGCCGCAGCACCTCGCGCAGGAGCCGGACGACCATGTCGTCGGCGCGGGTCTGCGCGTACATCCCCTTCTCGCCGGCCCTGCCGAACGGCGTCCGCACGCCGTCCACGAACACCACGTCGCGCCCCTGGAGCACGCCGACCTCCTCGTCGAGCCTGATGACGAGTTACACGGTACCCGCGGTACCGGGTTCTGGCCAACGGCCCGGTGCGCCCCCTCAGTCGAGCTCGACGAAGCGCTCCACGTCGGACGGCTTGCCGGCGATGACGATGACCGAGCCGTAGCTCAGCACCGTGTCGTACCCGGCGTGCGTGTACTGGCCGGAGCCCTCGGGCTTCACCGACACGACCGTCACCTTGTGCCTGCTGCGCAGCTTGGACTCCCCGAGGGGGATGCCCACGAGGTCGCGCGGCGGCTTGGTCTTGGCCAGCACCCACTGGGGGCCCAGCTCGACCCAGTCCTGCATGCGCCCCGCGACCAGGTGGGCCACGCGCTCGCCCATCTGCTGCTCGGGGAGCACCACGTGGTGGGCGCCGACCCGCCGCAGGATCGTGGCGTGCTGGTCGGACAGCGCCTTCGCCCAGATCGTGGGCACCTCGAGGTCGACGAGCACCGCCGTCGTGATGATGCTCGCCTCCAGGTGCGTCCCGATGCCCACGACGGCGCGGGGGAAGTCCTGGATGCCGATCTCGCGCAGCGCCTCGGGGTTGGTGGTGTCGGAGGTCACCACCTGCGGCAGCACGCCCGACAGCGACTGGACGACGTCGGCGCGGGCGTCCACGCCGATCACCTCGGTGCCCCCGCGGTGCAGCTCCAGGGCGAGGGCGGAGCCGAAGCGGCCCAGGCCCAGGACGGCGACGGGGTCTCTGCGACTAGCCAACGATCATCCGCTCCTCGGGGAGGTGGTGGAGCTTCGCGCGCTCGCGCAGGGCGAGCGCCGACGCCAGGGTGACCGGCCCGATGCGGCCGATGTACATGAGGACCACGATGACGATGTGCGCCGGGGTCGGCAGGTCGGCCGTCACCCCGCTGGACAGGCCCACCGTGCCGAACGCCGACACGGCCTCGAAGAGGACGACGTCGGTGGGCTGGTCGGTGGTGGCGTGCAGCGCCAGCGTGCCGACCGCCACGATGCCGATGCCCAGCAGGGCCACGGCCAGGGCCTGGCGCTGGGTGGCCGCGGGCACGCGCCGCCGTCCGACCTCGACGTCCTCGTCGCCGCGCAGCTCGGCCCACAGCACCGCGGCCAGCAGGCCGAAGGTGGTGACCTTGATGCCGCCGGCGGTGCTCGCCGAGCCGCCGCCGATGAACATGAGGACGTCGGTGACGAGCATCCCCTCGGGCGTCAGCTGGCTGATGTCGACGGCGTTGAAGCCGGCGCTGCCCGCCATCACGGCCATCGTGAACGCCCCCATCACCTCGTCGCCGATGCCGAGCCCGCCCAGGGTGCCGGGATTGGGGACCTCGAAGACGGCGAGCAGCGCCGTGCCCACCGCCAGCAGCCAGAACGTCACGGTCACGGTGATGCGCGTCAGCACCGACCACGAGCGGGGGTGGCGCCAGCCCCCGTTGCGGAACCCGCCGCGGGCCAGCTCGAACACCACCGGGAAGCCCAGGCCGCCCAGCAGCGTGGCCGCGCAGATGACGAGCAGGGTGGCCGGGTCCTCGGCGTAGCGGACCAGGCTGTCGCTCGACAGCGAGAACCCGGCGTTGTTGAACGACATCACCGCGTAGAAGACCGCGCGCCAGGCGGTGCGCAGCACCGGCTCGCCGTCGAGCAGCGCCCACTTCAGCCACAGCAGGACGGCGACGACGGCCTCGCTGGCGATGCTGAAGAGGAACACCGTGCGGACCACCGTGCGGACGTCGCCGGCGCTCAGCGAGCGCGACTCGGCCTGCGCCACCAGCCGCGCGCGCAGCCCCAGCCGGCGGGAGAGCACCAGGGCGATCAGGGTCGCCGCCGTGGTGATGCCCAGGCCGCCCAGCTGCACCAGCAGCATGAGCACCACGTGGCCGTAGGTGGTCCACGAGCTGCCCGTGTCGACGATGGACAGGCCCGTCACCGACACCGCCGACGTCGCGGTGAAGACGGCGACGACGACGTCGGAGCGCCCGTCGGTGTGCGCCCACGGCACGGACAGCAGGAGCGTGCCGACCGCGATCGCCGCCGCGAAGCCCCCCGCGATCACCCGGCCGGGGTGCGGGGCACCGCGGCGGGTGGCGTTGCGGGCCGGGCTGTCGGGCACGGGCGCCCACACTGCCAGAGCCCCCGGTCCCTCGGCGTCGTCCTCCCGGGCGACCCGCCGCCCCGCCGTCCGCCCCTTCCCCGCGACGATCACGCACCTGAGCGCCGCCTCCGGTCTGCTGCGACCGTCGATGTGGCGCTGAGGTGCGTGATCGTCGCGGGGGATGGGTGGCTGCTGCGGCGATCACGGGCCCGCGGAGGCACCGCCCCAGCAGGCGCTCCCGGAACCCCGTGATCGGTGCCCGGAACCCCGTGGTCGGTGCCGCTGGCGCTGCGGGCTTGACCCTGACGCGGCGTGAGGCACCACGGTGGTCCTCGTGACCGAACAGCACGGGGACCAGCCCGGTGACCACCTGACCGTGGGGCGCGTCGCCGAGGCGACGGGCGTCAGCGTCAGGGCGCTGCACCACTACGACGCCGTCGGCCTCGTCCGGCCCTCCGGGCGCAGCGCCGCCGGGTACCGCCTGTACGCGCCCGACGACGTCGAGCGCCTGCGGACCGTCGTGGTCTACCGCCGGCTGGGGTTCTCCCTGGAGGAGGTGGCGGACCTGCTGGCGGCCGACGGCTCGGGGCAGCTCGAGCACCTGCGGCGTTAGCGCGACGCGGTCACGGCCCGGCTGCAGGAGGACACCGCCCTCCTCGCAGCGATCGACAGAGCACTGGAGGTGCACGTGAGCGGGACCCAGCTGACGCCGGAGGAGCAGCGCGAGCTGTTCGGCGACTCCTTCAGCGAGGAGTACGCCGCCGAGGCGGAGCAGCGCTGGGGCGAGACGCCCCAGTGGACGCAGTCGCAGGAGCGCACGGCCCGGTACACGAAGGCCGACTGGCAGGAGGTGAAGGCCGAGGCCGACGCGCTCAACGCCGACTTCGCCGCGCTCCTCGCCGCGGGGGAGCCGGCGGACGGCGCTGGCGCGATGGACGTCGCGGAGCGCCACCGGCTCCACGTGTGCGAGCGCTTCTACGACATGTCGCACGCCATGCACCGGTCGGTCAGCCAGCTCTACGTCGACGACGCGCGCTTCACGGCCACCTACGAGGCCGTCGCCCCCGGGCTCGCGCAGTACGTCCGTGACGCCGCCCACGCCAACGCGGCGCGCCACGGCGTCGAGGAGGGCTGCACGAGCTGACGCCCCGACGCCGGGCGCGGGTCCTGCCACCGCGCCGTCGAGATCCTGCCGACCTTCCGGCGCACGGGTCCCGACGGCGCGGGACGGCGCGGAGCGGAGCGCCCGGACGCCGAGGATGTCGCTGTGATGCGCTCGTGAACCGCCGCTCCGCCCTGCTCTTCGCCGGCCTCGGGATCGCCTGGGGCGTGCCGTACCTCTTCATCGCGATCGCCGTCACGGAGCTGCAGCCGTCCGTGCTGGTGCTCGCGCGCACCGCCCTTGGTGCGCTGCTCCTGGTGCCGCTGGCGCTCGCCCGCCGCGAGGTGCTGGCCGCCCTGCGCCGCTGGCCGGCGCTGCTGGCCTACACCGCCACCGAGGTGCTCGTGCCCTGGCTGCTGCTGGCCCGCGCCGAGCGGTCGCTGCCCAGCTCCACCACGGCCCTGCTCATCGCCGCCGTGCCGCTGGTCGGGCTGCTGGTGGGTGCCGCGGCGCGCCGCGCCGGCCTCGACAGCTCCCCGCACCGCCCCCTCGGCGCCCGCGGGGCGCTCGGCCTGGGCGTGGGCACGCTCGGGGTGGCGGCGCTGGTGGGCGTCTCGCTGACCGCGGCCGACCCGGTGGCCGTGCTGGAGATGGCCGTCGTGGTGGTCTGCTACGCCGTCGGCGCCTGGGTGCTGGGGGCGCGCCTGCACGACGTCCCGAGCGTCGGCGTGATGGCGTGCTCCCTGGCCCTGGCGGCGCTGGTCTACCTGCCCGTGGTGCTCCTCGGACCCGGGCTCCCGGCGCAGCTCCCGTCCGCCTCGGTGGTGGTCGCCGTGGTCGTCCTCGGGGTGGTCTGCACGGCGGGCGCGTTCCTGCTCTTCGGAGCGCTGGTGAGCGCCGTCGGGCCGGTCCGCACCACCACGGTGGTGTACGTGAACCCCCTGGTCGCGGTGGTCGCCGGGGCCGTGGTGCTGGGCGAGCGGCTCACCGGGTGGACGGCGGTCGGGGCGGCGCTGGTGCTGGCCGGGTCGGTCCTGGCGACGGCGCCGCCCCGCCGGCGCGCCACCCCCGAGACCGCACCCGCTGCGGTCTAGCGCCCCAGCACCTCGCGCACCCGAGCGGCGAACGGCGCGGGGTCGTCACCCATCGCCACCACCCAGGGGGCGTGGTCGCCGGGGAAGAGCGTCGTGGGAAGGCCGAGCCGCCCCGCGACCGCCTCGGCGCAGCGCCGCGCGAGCTGCCCGTCGGAGGCCTCCCCGGCGGCGAGCACGAGCCGCACGCCCGAGTCCTGCGCCGCGCGCAGCCCCGGGACGTCGAGCGCGTACCCGCAGACGGTGAGCAGCCCGTGGGCGATCATGCGCTCCAGCGCCGCCACCTGCTCCGGGGGCGGGACGTGCTGGCCGTCGCCGTCGTCCTGCGCACCGTCCTGCGCACCGTCCTGCGCCCCGTCCTCTGCTCCGTCGTGGCCGTCGCCTGCCGCTCCGAAGCCGGCGAGGGCCAGGAACGCGCCCATCGCCGCCCACACCCCCTGCTCGTGCAGGAGCGCCACGACGCGCTCGGAGCCGCGCCGCGCGGCGGCGGCGTCGGGCCCGGGCAGCGCGCTGGTCAGCGGCGGCTCGTGGGCGACGACGACGCGCACCCGCTCGGGGTGGCGCGCCGCGAGGGCGAGCGCGGTCACCGCCCCGCCGCTGCTCCCGAGGACGTCGACGCGCTGCCCCGGGACCGCGGCGTCGAGGAGGGCGACGAGGTCGTCGGCCAGGCGGTCCGGGTCGGCGTCGTCGGTCGGGTCGTCCAGGGGGCTCGCGCCGAAGCCGCGGGGGTCGTGCAGCAGCACCGTCCGGTCGCGGGTGAGGTGCTCGGCGAGGTCGCGGAAGTCGCCGGCGCCCATCGGGTGGCCGACGAGCGCCAGGGGCGGGACAGCGCCGTCCGCGGAGGCCGGCTCGGACACCTCGGACACCTCGAGGTGGAGCCTGGCGCCGGGGACGTCGAGGGTGCGGGTGCTCCAGCGGGTGCTCATGCCGGGCTGACCGGCTGCAGCGCCGCGACTCATCGGTGGCGCTGGTGGGTCAGCCGCGGGGTGGGAGCGTCACCGCGGGGAGCCCGTCGATGCTCTCGGCGTTGCGGGTGCGCCAGTACTCCTCGAAGTGCGCGTCGTCGCGGCGGCTCTGGGAGGCGTCGAGCACGTCGCGGTCGCCGCGGAAGTCCATGAGCGGGACGGCGAAGCCGCACGCGTCGGCGACCCTGTCGACGTCGACGACCACCACCGACCGCTGCCCCACCTCGCGCTCCTTGGGGAACAGGGCCCGCACCTCGGCGAAGCCGGGGTCGCCGGCGAGGACGACGCGCCCGCGGCCGTGCAGGCGCACGATCGTCGGCCGGCCGGAGAACGCGCAGAACATCAGCACCACGCGGCCGTTCTCGCGCAGGTGGGCGATGGTCTCGGCGCCGGAGCCGCTGTAGTCGAGGTAGGCCACCGTGCGCTCGTCGACGACGGCGAAGGTGCCCGCCATCCCCTTCGGCGAGACGTTGACGTGGCCGTCCGCCGCGAGCGGCGCGCTGCCGACGAAGAAGACCGGCTGCTCCACCATCCAGGCGGCGAGCTCGTCGCTGATGCCGTCGTAGATCTTCGCCATGCGGCCATCGTGCACCCGCTGGGGCGCCGGGTGGTCAGGCGGCGCGCGCCTGGACGGCCGTGGAGGCCGGGACCGTCGCGTCCAGCACCGCCAGCGCGGCCGGCGCGGGCACCGCGGACGGCGCGGACACGGCGGACGGCGCGGAGGCGAGGTCCAGGACGGCGAGGTCCGCCGCGACGGCCCGCAGCAGGGCCGACATCGGCAGCCCCAGCGCCTGGCACAGGGCCCGCAGCACCTCCGAGGAGGCCTCCGCCAGACCCCGCTCCACCTGCGACAGGTGGCCCGTCGACACCCGTGCGCCACCCGCGACCTCGCGCAGGCTCCGCCCCTGGGCGAGCCGCGCCCTCCGCAGCCGGGCCCCGAGCACCTCCCGCAGGACGGGCCGCTCCGCGGGCTCCTCGCGGACCAGGCGCAGCCCGCTGGTCGCGGTCCGAGGGCTCACCGGGGGCCTGCGGGGGTCTGCATCCCGACAGCACACCCCTCGACCCGCACCGCGGTCCAGCGGTGTTCACCGCCGGTGAACTCCGCGACCACCTCCCGGATCAGCGCCTCCGGTGGGACCGTGGTCGCGTGCTGCTGGGCGGGTCTCGCCGCGGGCTCCTCGTCGCCGAGGTCGACGCCCGCGACCTCACCACGTGCCGGCTCCTCGCCGTCTTCGAGCGCCGCCGCGGGGCGGACGGCGCGCTCGGCGTCCCCGTGGCGTTCCTCGCCTTCGAGGACGACGTCGACCTCGTCCACACCGCGCCCGAGCACCGCCGGCGCGGGATCGCCTCGGCGCTGCTGGAGCTGGCCCGCACCGAGGTGCCCGGCCTGGGGTACTCCGCCGACCACACCGCTGACGGCGCGGCCTGGGGCCGCGGGCGGGGCCTCGCCGTCCCCGAGGCGGAGGCGCTCGTGCCCGACCAGGAGGTCGCGTGGGCGGCCGCGGGCGTCTACCTGCACCTGACGCACGTCACCCCGGAGGAGCTGCTGTGGCAGCGGCCGCTGCGCCTGCGCGGGCGGAGGCGGCCCGGGCGCTGGCTCGGTCGTTGACGCAGATCTTGGCGATCGGTGGGTCGAAGAGGCCGTGATGAACCACCGATCGCCAAGATCTGCACAGACCGTCTCGGTCGGCTCGGGCGGTTCAGGACGCCGGGTCGGCGGGCGGGCCCTCCAGCACGATGACCGTGTTCCCGTCGGGGTCGGAGAAGGTGAACATCGGCGGCGCCCCCTCCAGGTGCAGCACCTCCGAGTGGGGCTCGACACCGGCGGCGAGGAGGCCGGCGTGGGCGGCGTCGGCGCTGTCGGTCCAGTAGCGGACCCCGATCGGCAGGCCGCTCGCGCGCGTCACGAGCGCGACGAGCACCTCGCTGCCCGGGGGTGCGACCTCGACCAGGCGGGCGCCCGGCCACAGCACGCTGTCGAAGCGGACCTCGCAGCCGAGCACGTCGCGGTAGAAGGCCAGCGCGCGGTCGAGGTCGGTGACCTCCACGGAGGTGCTGAAGATGCCGGTGGTGAGTCCCATGCCGCGACGACCCCGTCGGGCGGGAGGACTCATCGGCCGCGGCCGGCCCTTCGGGCTCAGCGCGCCCCGAGCGAGGCGCCCAGCAGGGGGCGGTACCGGCGCCCGTTCAGCCAGCGGCCCACCCACGTGCCGCGCACGAGCAGGTCGTAGCTGAGGAGCAGCACCACGCCGCTGACGGCCCAGGCGACGAGCAGCTGCAGCAGGGGCGCCCACGCCAGGTGCGCCAGCGTCAGCTGCACCACGGCGGTGAGCGGCAGGTGCGCGATGTAGACCCAGTACGCGGAGTCGGCGAGGTAGCGCACCGCCGGCGACTCGCGGGGGAGCAGCTGCAGGAACAGCCCCACGAGCCCGAGCACCCACGCCCAGCCCGCCAGCGCCACGAGCGGTGCGTGCACGAACAGGGGCGTCGTCTCCCAGCTGGTCGTGCGCTCCAGCGCCACCGCCGCGGCGCTGACGACGACGGCGAGCACCAGGTGCCCCCGCCACTGCGCGGTGAGGCGGGCGAGCGCGTCGGAGCGGGCGTGCAGGAACCACCCCACGAGGAACGCTCCGAGGTAGGTCATCAGCGGCACCACGTCGGGCAGCAGGTCCGGCGGCTGGTGCACGCCGTGCCGCGCCGTCCCCTGCAGCAGCAGCGCCGCCAGGTACGGGACGGCGGCCAGGAGCACCCCGCCGCGGGCCGAGAGCACACCCCCGGCGGCCGCGCCCCACCGCGCGAGGCGCTCCGCGCCCGCCGTCGCGAGCAGCAGGGCCCGCCCCATCAGGACGACGACGATGACCTGCACCAGCACCCACAGGAACCACAGGTGCGCCGGGTCGAGGAACAGCCAGTACGGCACCCCGCTCGGCAGCGGCGGGACGCTGCCGGCCTCGCCGCGCAGCCAGGCCGCGTAGTGCTCGACCCCGATGATCGCCACGAGGACGACGGGGGAGAGCGCCGCCAGCGGCAGGAGGATCCGCACGGCCCGGTCGCGGACGTACGAGGCGGCGCCGCGGCGCACGAGGACCAGCCGGCCGAAGTACCCGGCGAGCGCCATGAACAGCACCATCCGGAACAGGTGGATCACCAGGACGGTGCTCTCTGCCGTGCCGCTCTCCAGCGGGGTGACGTCGACGAGCGTGCTCCCGGGCAGGAACGGCGACAGCGTGTGGAGCACGACCCCGAGGCCCAGGGCCACCGCGCGCAGGGCGTCGAGGCCGTGGAGACGGGTGCTCGCCGCCGGCCCGCGGGGTGTCGCGGGTGGGGCCGACGGAGCTCCGGCGGCCGGGCTGCTGGGCCGGCTCGTCACCGTTCGACCGTACGTGAGGGCGCTCGTCCAGGGCGCCCGATCCCGACCGTCCGGTCGGATCTGGTGCCGAGTCGTGACCCCCGCGCGGGTGTCACCGGCCGCCCGGCACCCGGACGGGTGGCGCTCAGCGGAGTGCCCGGTGGACCGCGGCGCTCCTACCGTCGCAGCATGCCCGTCGAGATGCTGCGCGCGACGACCCCCGCCCCGCCGTCCCCGCCCGCGACCCCCGCGGACGGGCGCGAGCGCGTGCTCGCCGCCTGCCGCGCGATGGACGACGCCGGCGGCCCCCTCCCGCCCGAGCAGCTCGCCGCCGCGGCCGGCTGGAGCACCCGGCAGCTGCACCGCCGGTTCGCCGAGGTCACGGGGACCACCCCGCGCGCCTACGGCGAGGCCCTGCGCGCGGCCCGGCTGGGCCCGGCGCTCGCGGAGACCCGGGACACCGTGCTCGACGCGGCGTTCGCCACCGGGTACGGCTCGGTGCGCGCCTTCTACGAGCAGGGTGCCGCCCGGCTCGGCATGACCCCGTCGGCGTGGGCCGGCGGCGGTCGCGGGGAGCGCCTGCTGTGGACGGCCGGCCCGTGCTCGCTGGCCGGTGAGGACCTGCAGCTGCTCGTGGTGGCCTCCCTCGCGGGCGTCGTCGCCGTCCGGCTGGGGTCCGACGTCGAGGCGCTCCTCGCGGAGGTCGCCGGCGAGCTGCCGCTGGCGCAGCTGGCCCGCGAGGACGACGCGCTCACCGACGTCCTCGGCGCCGTCCGGGCCCTCGCGCGGGGCTCCGCCGGGCCGGTGCTGCCGGTCGACGTGCGCGGCACCGCGTTCCAGGCGGCGGTGTGGGCGGCGCTGCGGCGCATCCCCGCTGGTCAGACGCGCAGCTACGCCGAGGTCGCCGCCGAGGTCGGCAGCCCCGGAGCGGTCCGCGCCGTCGGGACGGCGTGCGCCCGCAACCCCGCCGCGCTCGTGACGCCCTGCCACCGGGTGGTCCGCTCCGACGGGGGCCTGGGAGGCTTCCGGTGGGGCCTGGAGGTCAAGCGCGCGCTGCTCGACGCGGAGCGCGGCTGACGCTCCGGCCGGGAGGCGGCAGCGGTGAGGGGGCGGTGTGGCGGGGCAGATCGGGGCCGAGCAGTTCGGTGACGACGGCGTGCACGTCGAGCACCACCGCGACGGCTCGGTGCGGGCCCGCGGCACCGTGCTCGACGGGCAGCCCGAGGGCTACTGGGAGTGGTACCGCCTGGACGGCACCCGCCTGCGCTCGGGGCACTTCACGGGCGGCGAGCCGGTGGGGGAGTGGACCACCTACGACCGGCGCGGCGAGGTCCACAGGGTCACCCGCCGCTGACGCCCGCTGCTGCCACGGCGGGCAGCACGTGCTCCCGGTACCAGTCGCTGTGCAGGACGCCGTCGGGGTCCAGGGCGCGCTGGCGCTCCACCAGGGCGGGCAGGCCGGGGTGGGCCCGCAGCAGCTGGTCGGGGCGCGCCCACCGGTGGTAGGTCAGGAAGTAGCTGCCGCCCCGCTCCAGCGCCAGGTCGATGAGCCGCTGGAAGGCCGCCTCGCTGCTCGTGAGGCCGTCGGGGGTGTGCTCGGTGTGGATGTTCAGCACCAGGCACGCGGAGCGGTGGCGCGCCCAGGGCAGCGCGGTGTCGACGTCCTGCTCGACGAAGCGCACGGTGGCGTACACGACGTCGACCCCGTGCGCGCGGACGTCGTCGGCCACCGCCGCGCAGAAGTCCGCGAGGCGCTCGGGCGGCACGTAGAGCTCGCCGATCACCTCGCTGGCGCGCGGGCCACCGCGCAGGGCGTCCAGGCGGAGGTGGTACCCGTCGACGTAGTCGGCGAGCTGGTGGGTGTCGGACCAGTACCGCTGGCCCGAGGTCGCCAGGTAGTGGCGCACGTACTGGGCGTAGCCGCGCGCCTTGTCAGCGTGCGCGAGGGCGATCAGCTCCGACCAGTCCTCCCGCGAGAGGCGCTGCTGGCCCTCGGGCACGGTCTCGAAGCCGCCGGCCGACCCGCCGGCCGGTCCGTCGACGGGCCGGTAGCAGGAGAAGACCCCGTCGCGGAGGAAGCCCGGTGACGCCGGGTCGATGTCCGGCTGGAGGTCGCCGTAGAGGTAGCCGGCCGCGATCCGCTCGTCCACGCGCCGGGCGAGCTCGGTGGTGCTGGAGAGCTCGACGTCGCGCTGCATCACCTGCCGAGGCGCCAGGCGGAGCACCAACGAGACCACCACGCCGAACAGCCCGTACCCGCCCAGCACGGCCCGGAAGAGCTGGGGCTCGCGGGTGCGGCTCGCGTCCACGAGCCGGCCGTCCGGGAGCACCACGCGCAGCGACTCCACGTCGGCGGCCAGGGGCGCCATCGCCAGCCCCCGTCCGTGGGCGTTCACCGAGGCCGAGCCCCCGACGCTGAACCCGTCGGCCCCGGTCTGCTTCTGCCGGATCCCCCAGGCGGGCCCGTCGCCGCGCTGCTGCTGCGCGCCGAGCGCCGCGACCAGCTCGGGCCACTGCACCCCGGCGCCCACCTCGACCAGCCCGCGCTCGCGGTCGACCGGGCCGACGGCGTCGAGGCCGCTGGTGTCCAGCAGCAGCCCTCCGGAGGCGAACTGCTGGCCGCCCATCGCGTGGCGCCCCCCGGCCGCGGTGAGGCGCAGTCCCTCGGCGCGGGCCCGGGCCAGGGCCGCGGCGACGCCCTCGGCGTCGCGCGGCCGGAGGACCTCGAGCACCTCGGTGGCGTTGAGGGCGGAGTGGACGTCGTCGACCATCACGGGCCCGACACTGCCAGTCGCTGCGGTCAGCTGTCGTGCACCGCGCCCGCCAGCGCGCGCAGGGCCTGGGCGACCATCGGCGGGTTCGTGTCCCAGTAGTAGGGGAGGGCCTGCACCGCCTGGTGCACGGCCGTGCCGCGTCCGCGCTCCCACGCGTCGTCGTCCACCCCGAGCTCATCGCGGAACCGCGCCCTCGCCGCACCGGTGAGGAGGTTCCAGGCGGGCAGGAGGTCGACGGCCGGGTCGGCCAGCCCCAGGGAGCCCCAGTCGATGACGCCGCTGAGCGCACCACCTGCTGCAGCCCCGTCACCGCCCACCAGGAGGTTGCCGGGCAGGAGGTCGCCGTGCGCCCACACCGGCGGCCCGGCGTGCGGAGCGGCCTCGCGGGCCCGGTCCCAGCAGCGCAGCACCGCGCGCGCGTGGACCCTGTCGCCGAGCTCGGAGACCGCCGTCCGCACCTGCTCGTCCAGGGCCTCCAGCGGGCCGCCCCGCCGCCCGGCCTCGCGCACCGGCGGGCCCCCGAGGCGGCTGAGCGCCGGCGGCAGCTCGCGCAGCGCGCGGACCAGGCGGGCCAGGTCGGTGGCGGTGCGCTCGCCGTCGTCGAGCGCCGGGTCGGCCTGTCGGCCGGGCAGCCAGGTCACCACCGACCAGGCGAACGGGTACCCGCACCCCGGACGGCCCGCGGCCACCACGCGGGGCACGGCCAGGGGCAGCCGCGCCGCCAGCGACGGGAGCCAGCGCGCCTCCAGGGCGGCCTGTCCCTCGGCCCACGCGATCTTCGGCAGCCGCACCGCGAGCCCCGGCCCGTCAGGGCCACCGGCGCCGCCCGCTCCCGGGAGCCGGTAGACGTCGTGGTCGGTGCCCGAGGAGGTGACGGGGACGACGGCGCAGCCCGCGAGCTGGGGGTGCTGCTCGGCGAGGAGCGCGCTGACGAGGGGGGAGTCGGTGGGGACCTGGTCGCGGTGGAGCAGCGGCGAGGGCATCGGGACCCACCCTGGCGGCTCTGCGGCCCCGGGGCAACGGAGTTCACCACCTGCTCACCCACCGGCCCCACCTCCTCGTGATCATGGACCTCCGGCGCACTTCCGGTCCGTGATCATGGACTCCGGGAACACCGGTGCACGAGCCGTCACGCCGGCGCGCGGCGCTCGCGGGCGCGGCGCTTGCCCTCGTGCATCGCGGCGACCCGGGGCACGGGGATCGCGTGGCCCTCGTCGAGCAGCACCCGGGGAACCACCTGGGCCGCCGGGAGCGCGTCGCGCCAGGGGTCGCCGCTGGTCGGGGCCGCCTGCCCGGCGAGCCGTGCGGCGTTGTGCACGGTGACGTCCGTCGGGACGACGTCGTCGAGCGCGTCCCACGGGACCGGGAACGACACGGGTGTGCCCGGGCGCACCCGGGGGCTGTAGCAGCACGCCAGGCTCCCACCGCCGGCGCGCGTCGGGTCCAGGAAGACGCGTCCGCCGCGGTCGGCCAGCAGGAACGCCGTGGTGGCGGCCTCGGGGTCGAGCCGCTCGGCGCGGGCCGCGAGCGCGCGGGTGGCGGCCGCGGCGTCGTCGGCCGCGACGTCGCGCACCGGGACCACCACGTGCAGCCCCTTCGCCCCGCTCGTCTTGACGGCGCCGGCCAGCCCCGCCTCGCCGAGGGCGCGCTCCACGAGGCGGGCCGCGGCGACGACGGCGGAGAAGGGGGCCTCGGCGGGCGGGTCGAGGTCCAGCACGAGGTGCGTCACGGCGCCGTCACCGTCCAGGACGGTCGGGTGGAGCTCGACGGCGCGCTGGCCGGCCAGCCAGACGAGGGTGCGGGCGTCGTCGGCGAGCGGGTACCGGACCGTGCGGTGCGAGGCCTCGGCCCACACGTCCTTCGTGGCGATCCACCCCGGAGCCGACTCGGGCAGGTTCTTCTGCACGAAGGGGCGCTGCCCCGGCCGCACGCGCGTCACCGTCAGGGGGCGTCCGTGCAGCTCGGCGACCAGCGGCCCGGCGAGCGCCCGCACGTGCTCGACGAGGTCGCGCTTGGTGGCGCCGGCGCCCTCGAACAGCTCGGCGTCGAGGTTCTTCAGCTCGACGCCCTCCACCACCTCGGCGCCACCGGCGTCTGCTCGGGCCATCCCCCGACGCTAGGGGTGTCCGAGGCGGCTCGCCGCCCCTGGCGTCGCCCGGGTGGACCTGCAGCTGACGGGCGAGGAGATCACGTGGCGCGGCCCGGCGCCGTCCTACGGCGTCGGCCCGGGAGCACCCTCAGGCCTGCTCGCCCCAGGTGAGGCAGAAGGGGTGGCCAGCGGGGTCCGCGTAGGCGCGGAAGCCCTCGGCGGCCTCCAGGTCGTGGGCCGCCAGCAGCAGGCGGGCGCCCTTGCTGAGCGCCTCCGCCTCGGCGGCGCGGGGGTCGTCGACCTCCAGGTCGAGGTGCACCTGCTGGCGCACCGCCGGGTCGGGCCAGGTCGGCGGGACGTGGTCGGGGGAGAGCTGCACGCCCACCACCGGCTGACCGTCGACGTGCACGCTGTGCCAGCGGCCGTCCGACCACGACGGGACCACCACCTCGCCCTCCAGGAGGTCGGCCCAGAAGCGGCTCTCGGCGGCGACGTCGGCCGCGTCGAGGACGACCAGGCGGTTCCGCGGGCGCATCACTGGCCCCAGCAGAGGCAGAACGGGTGGCCCGCGGGGCTCGCGTAGACCCGGAAGCCCTCGTCGGCGTCGAGGTCGACCGTCTCCTCCACCAGCCTCGCGCCCTTGGCGAGGGCCTCCTGCTCCGCGGCGCGGACGTCCTCCACGTCCACGTCGAGGTGCACCTGCTGGGGGACGGCCGGGTCGGGCCAGGTGGGGGCGACGTGGCCGGGTGCCCGCTGCACGCAGATGTCGGGCACGCCGGACCCGCTCGGGAACTGCACGGTGTGCCAGTCGTCGTCGGCGCGGACCACCTCGCCGTCGAGGAGGTCGGCCCAGAAGCGGCTCTCGGCGGCGATGTCGGCGGCGTCGAAGGCGATGGACAGTCGAGGCGTTCGCATGCCACCGCATCGTGGACCCGACCCCTGACAGCGGCTCGCCGATCACCTGCTGAGATGCCGCCATGACGTCGAGCGAGCGGCAGCTGGTCTCCTCCGGTGCGGTGTGGGAGGAGGTCGTCGGCTGCTCCCGGGCGGAGCGCGTGGGCCCGTGGGTGAGCGTCGCGGGCACCACCGCGTCCCTGCCCGGCGGCGGGGTCGTCGGCCCCGACGACCCCGCCGAGCAGACCAGGGAGGCGCTGCGGCGCGTCGCCGCCGCGCTGGAGGAGGCGGGCGCCTCCCTGGCCGACGTCGTCCGCACCCGCCTCTTCGTCACCGACATCTCCCGCTGGGAGGAGGTCGGGCGCGCCCACGGCGAGGTGTTCGGCGCCATCCGCCCCGCCACGTCGATGGTCGAGGTCAGCGCCCTCATCGACCCCGCGCTGCTCGTGGAGGTCGAGGCCGACGCCGTCGTCCCCACCCCCTGACGAGCGGACCTCAGCGCGGGTCGGTGGCCAGCAGGGAGCCGATCCAGCCGTCGTCGCGCTGCCCGCGGGCCACGAGCAGGCCGCGCACCTCGCCCTCGACGCGGAACCCGCACTTCTCGGCGACCCGCCGCGACGCGTGGTTGCCGACGACGGCGCGCCAGTGCACCCCGACGAGGTCGAGCTCGGTGAAGCCCCAGTCGAGCAGGGTGCTCACGGCGCGCGTCATGACGCCGCGACCGCGCGCCGCCGGGTGGAGACCGAAGCCCACCTCGGCCCACCCGGCCTCGCCGAGGCGCAGGTCGACGGTGCCGGCGAACCGGCCGTCGGCCTCGATGGCGAAGCCCGCCAGCGAGCCGTCGTCCCAGCCCGCCGCGAGGTGGGTGAAGAAGCCCTCCACGTGGTGGCGCTCGTAGGGCACCGGGACGGTGGTCCAGCGCTGCATGTCGGGGTCGTTGCACTGCTCGAACACCGCCTCGGCGTCCTCGGGGCGGTGCTCGCGCAGCAGCACGCCGCCCCCGGCATCCAGCACCGGGCGGGGCGGGAGCGGAGGTCGCGGTGGCGGGTCAGCGGTCACCGAGCAACGGTGACAGGACTCAGCCCGCGTGATCCACCGGTCCGCGGAGGTCGCTCGCCAGCAGCGTCGCGATGACCCCGTCGACGCGCTCGCCCCGGTGCAGGAGCAGCCCGCGCACCCGCCCCTCGACGGTGAAGCCGCACCGCTGGGCCACCCGCAGCGAGGCGGTGTTCTCGACGTCGGCCCGCCACGTGACCCCCGCCAGCCCGAGGGCGTCGAAGCCCCAGGCGAGCAGGGCGGTCACCGCCCGCGTGGCGACGCCGCGGCCCCGCGCCGCAGGGTGCAGCCCGAACCCCAGCTCGGCCCACGCGCCGTCCTCCGGCCGCAGGTCGACCGTGCCGCGGTAGGCGCCGTCGACGTCGACGACGAGCGTGGCCAGGTCGCCCTCGCGCCAGCCGCGCTCGGCGTTCGCGAGGAAGGCCTCTGCGTTGACCAGCTCGTAGGTCTCCGGGATCCAGGTGAAGCGCTGCACCTGCGGGTCTCGGTGCTGCTCGACCACCGCCGCGAGCTCCGCTGGGTCGTCGGCGCGCACGGGGCGCAGGACGACGCCGCCGCCCGCGTCGAGCACGGGGGCCGGGGGGAGGTCGGGCACGCGCCCCACCGTGGCAGGTGCGTCGGCGGCCGTCTCGGCGAGCCGTCGTCGGTGATCATCACTACGGTCTGGAGCATGGCCAGGAAGTCGTCGGAGGGCTCAGCGACCGGCGGGGTGTCCACCTCGCGGGAGTCGGAGCGGAAGTTCTCCCTCGGGGAGGACGCGACCCTCCCCGACCTCGTCGGAGCCGGTCGCGTGGCCGCCGTCGACGAGGTCGTCGCCCACGACATGGTCGCCGTCTACTACGACACCGCCGACCTGCGCCTGGCCCGCGAGGGCGTGACCCTGCGCCGTCGCGAGGGCGGCGCCGACGACGGGTGGCACCTCAAGCTGCCCGTCGGCTCCAGCACCGACCGCGACGAGCTGTCCGTGCCGCTCGCCGACGGGGGCGAGGCCGCCGAGGGCGCCCACCCGACCGCGCCGAGGGCGCTGACCGCCCTGGTGACGGCGCTCGTGCGCGTCTCGCCGCTCGGCCCGGTCGCCGAGCTGCGCACCCACCGCGAGGTGCGGGTGCTGCGCGACGCCGAGGGCCGCGCCCTCGCCGAGGCGGCGCTCGACGACGTCGAGGTCGCCGTCCCCTCCGGCGCCGGCGAGGGCTCGCGGGGCGTGGTGCCCGGGCGCTTCCGCGAGCTCGAGGTCGAGCTGCTCGACGACGGCGACGAGGCCGACCTCGACGCCGTCTCCGACGCCCTCGTGGCCGGCGGCGCGGTGCTCGGCGCGCAGGTCTCCAAGGCCAGGCGCGCTCTCGGTGACCCGGCGACGGCGCTGTCCGACGTCCCCGAGCCCGGCGAGGTCGGGCCGCGCTCGACCGCGGCCGAGCTCGTGCGCGCCTACACCGCCGAGCAGGTCCGGGCGCTGCGCCGCCACGACCTCGGCGTGCGCCGCGGCGAGGACGACGCCGTCCACCAGATGCGCGTCGCCGCGCGCCGCCTGCGCAGCGGGCTGCGCGTCTTCCGCCCCCTGCTCGACCAGGCCTGGGCCGACGACCTGCGCGGCGAGCTCGCCTGGCTCGCCGGTGAGCTGGGGGCCGCCCGCGACGGGGAGGTGCTCGCCGAGCGCCTGGCCGTGGCGCTGGAGGGGCTGCCGGCCGAGGTCGACGCGGGGGACGCGACGCGCCTGCTGCGCGAGCACCTCGCCGAGCAGCACCGCGACGGCGAGGCCGTGGCGCGCGCGGCCCTGGGCAGCGAGCGGTACGCGGCGCTCCTCGACCGGCTGGTCGACGCCGCCACCGCGCCGCCCACCACCCCCGCCGCGGAGGGGGAGTGCCGCGAGGTGCTGCCCCCGCTGGTGCGCAGGGCGTGGAAGAAGCTGGCCCGCGAGGTGTCAGCGCTGCGGATGGCCGGCGACGACGACTCCTGGCACGACGCCCGCAAGACCGCCAAGCGCGTCCGCTACGCCGCCGAGGCGGTGGCGCCGGCGCTCGGCAAGCCGGCCAAGAGGTTCGCCAAGCAGGTCGAGCGGGTCACCGAGGTGCTGGGGCAGCACCAGGACGCCGCCGTCGCGGCTGACGTGCTCAACCACCTCGCGACCGACCGCAGCCGTGCGCTGCACCTGCCGCGCAGCGCGGCCGCGGCGGCGAAGGTGGGCTTCGCGCTCGGGTCGCTGCACGCCGCCCAGCGCGCCGAGGTGCGCGTGCTGCGCGCCGACCTGCTGGACATCTGGCCCGAGGTCTCCCACGGGGCTCACCGCTCCTGGCTCGGCTGACCCGGCTCCGGAATCGCAGTCGAGCGCCTGGTTGCGGTTCCTGACCCCTCCGGAATCGCAGCCGAGCGCCTGGTTGCGGTTCCTGACCCCTCCGGAATCGCAGTCGAGCGCCTGGTTGCGGTTCCTGACCCCTCCGGAATCGCAGTCGAGCGCCTGGTTGCGGTTCGTGACCCCTCCGGAGTCGCAGTCGAGCGCCTGGTTGCGGTTCGTGACCCCTCCTGGACCGCAGCCGAGCGCCTGGTTGCGGTTCGTGACCCCTCCGGAATCGCAGTCGAGCGCCTGGTTGCGGTTCGTGCCTCTGGCGCGGCGGAGGTGTCGATCGAGGTGAGCACCTGGCAACCCTCGGTTGCCACGGATGTGACCAGGCGGAAACACCCCGCTCGTTGACTCCCCGGCATGGCAGCAGGGGACGGCGGCGGACGCCGGGGCGTGGGGAGCGGCGTCCACGACGCCCACCGCCACCTCGGCGTGCTGCCCGCCCACCCGTTCTACGGGGGGCCACCGGTCAACCCCGACACGGCCGCCGTCGCCGACGTCGACGCGCTGCTGCGCTCGCTGGACGAGGAGGGCGTCGAGCGCGCCCTCGTCATCCCCAACTACGGCGTCCCCGACGTCAGCGCCTCCTTCGCGCTCAACGAGCTCGTGCTCGAGGCCGCCGACCGCGACGACCGGGTCCGCGCCGGCCTGTGGGTCTCACCCCGGCCGCAGGACGCCGAGCTCACGGCCGCGGCCCTGGCGCTCGCGGGGGAGAGCGGCGTCGTCGCGCTGAAGACGTCGTTCCTCCTGGGCGGGCGCGCCAGCGACGAGGCGTGCCGCCCGCAGCTCGACGCCGTCTTCGGCACCGCGCGGGAGCACGGGCTCGTCGTCCACGTGCACACGAGCCCGGGTGCCGCCTCCGACGTCGACGAGGTCGGTGAGCTGGTGGAGCGCTACGGCGACGACGTCGCCATCCACCTCGTCCACCTGGGCGGCGGCATGAGCGGGCACATCAAGCTCATCGGCTCGCGCTTCTTCGACTGGGTCGAGGCCGGCAAGCGCGTCTACACCGACACCTCCTGGGCCATCGGCTTCGCGCCGCGCTGGCTGGCCGCCGAGGTGCAGCGCCGCGGAGTCGGCCACGACCGCGTGCTCTACGCCTCCGACGAGCCCTGGGGGGATGCCGCCGGAGAGCTGGCGCGGCTGCGCGCCGCCGCCGGCGACGGCGAGCTGGCCCGCCTGTGGCTCACCGAGAACGCCGCAGCCCTCTACGGCTGAGCGACCACCACCGACCCACCTCGTCCACCCCACCCGCACCCACCAGGAGGAGCCCGAGATGACCACCACCGCTGCCGCCACGTCCGACGAGACCGCCGCCGCCATCGCGGAGGCTGCCGAGAAGTCGAAGAACGAGATCCAGCACCCCTCGCTGGAGAAGGGCAGCAGCCTCTACGGCTCCACCAAGATCTTCCCGGACTACCAGGCCGAGCCCGGCCAGAGCTACCTCACGCTCGTCCACGGCATCGCGCACGAGTCGTCGGTGAGCTTCGTGGCGATCCTCCAGGCCACCCGCGCGCTGCGGAAGGGCTTCGACTCCGTCCTGTACTTCTACGGCCCCGGCTCCATGAACTGCATGGCCACCCGCGGCTTCCCCACCACGGGCGACTCCGCCTTCCCCGGCGAGCACAACATCAACAACAGCCTGGAGACCTTCATCGCCGAGGGCGGCACCGTCTACTGCTGCCGCTTCGGCCTGTCGCTGCACGGGCTGCGCGAGGAGGACCTCATCGCCGGCGTCATCCCCTGCCACCCGCTCGACGTGCAGGACGCGCTCATCCACTACGCCAGCAAGGGCGCGATCATCAACAGCACGTACATGGTCTGAGCCGGCGGCTCCAGGGGGGACGCCAGCGATGAGCCTGGACACCAGGGTCGCCGTCGCCATCCGCGGCGTGCGGACCGCCACCGGCGTGCCGGTGAACCGCCGGGGCGGAGCGGGGCCGAGCGACGACGGCCACCTCCGCCTCGGCGGGCGGGGCGCGGCACTGCCGATCGACCCGACGAGCCCCTACCTGGTGCGCGACGGCCGGCTGCTGCGCTCCGCCGGCTGCGGCGACCCGGGGACGGGTGACGCGGAAGAGGTGTGGGTCGACACCGGCCTGGAGGCCGAGGCCGTCGCCCGGCCCCGCTTCTACGACCTGGTGACGGCGGACGGCGTCCGCTACGACCAGCTGGCCCGCCTGCACGGCGCTGACGTCCTGGCCACCACGGTGGTGCAGACGTGCATCCGGTACGCCGAGGACCAGCGCTGCAGGTTCTGCTCCATCGAGGAGTCGCTGCGGGCCGGGGCGACGACCGCCGTCAAGCGTCCCGAGCAGCTGGCGGAGGTGGCCGAGGCCGCCGTCCGGCTCGACGGCGTGCGGCAGGTGGTCATGACCACGGGCACCTCCAACGGGCGCGACCGCGGCGCCCGCCACGTCGCGCGCTGCGTCCGGGCGGTCAAGGAGGCGGTCCCGGGCCTGCCCGTCCAGGTGCAGGTCGAGCCCCCGGAGGACCTGGGCGCGCTCGCCGAGCTGCGTGACGCCGGCGCTGACTCCCTGGGCATCCACGTCGAGTCCCTCGACGACGACGTGCGCCGCCGCTGGATGCCCGGCAAGGCCACCGTGTCGCTCGAGCGCTACCGCGAGGCGTGGGCCGAGGGCGTGCGCCTCTTCGGCCGCAACCAGGTCTCCACGTACCTGATCCTCGGGCTGGGGGAGGACCGCGACGAGCTCGTCGCGGGCGCCGCCGAGCTGGCGGCGATGGGGGTCTACCCCTTCGTCGTCCCGTTCCGGCCGATCGCCGGGACGCTCGCGGTGGACGTCGACGGCGCTCGGCCGCCCGCCCCCGAGGTGCTCGCCGACGTCACGGCCCGCGTGGCCGCCGACCTGCGCTCCCGCGGCATGCTCAGCAGCGGTCAGAAGGCCGGCTGCGCGGCGTGCGGGGCGTGCAGCGCGCTGCAGGCGGCCGGCGCATGAGCCTCGCCGGCAGCACCGACGTCGGCGGCGTGCTCCTGGGCGCGGTGCCCCTCCCGGTGCGCGCCGAGGCGCCGTCGTGGTGCATCGAGGTGGCCGACGCCGCGGGTGTCGCCGCCCACCGGGCGCTCCGGCGCGAGGTGTTCGTGGCCGAGCAGGGCCTCTTCGGCGCCAGGGCCGCCGAGGAGGACGCGCTCGACCACGACGGGCGCACCGTGGTCCTCGTCGCTCGCGAGCCCTCCCGGGACGGCTCGCCGGGACGGGTGCTGGGCGGGGTGCGCCTCGCGCCCGCCGGCCAGCACCTCACCGGTGGGGTGGACGTCGGCTGGTGGGCCGGGTCGCGCCTGGCGGTGGCCCGCGGAGCCCGTGCGTCACGCATCGGCCCCGCCCTGGTGCGGGCCGCGTGCGCGCACGCCGAGGCGGCCGGGGCGCTGCGCTTCGACGCGACCGTCCAGGACTCCGCCGAGCCGATGTTCCGGCGCCTCGGCTGGGAGCGCGTGCGCGACGTCGTCGTCCCGGGGGCCGAGGCCGTGCCTCACGTCCTGGTGCGCTGGCCCATCGGCAGGACCGCGACCCTGCTGGAGGCCACCAAGGCTCCGCTGGGCGGGCTGCTGGCGGGGCTCTTGAGCGGTGGGGCTCACCTCGGTGACGACTCCGCGCCCGTCCCCGGCAGCGACCTCGTGGCCGCGTGCGACGCCGTCGTCCCGTCCATGGTCGAGCGCGACCCGGAGTGGGCGGGCTGGTGCGCCGCCCTGGTCAACGTCAACGACGTCGCGGCGATGGGCGCCGTCCCCGTGGGGCTGCTCGACGCCGTGGGCGCCCGCGACGCGTCATTCGCGGCCCGGGTGCTCTCGGGCCTGCGGGCTGCCTGCGAGGCGTACGGGGTGCCGCTCCTCGGCGGGCACACGCAGCTCGGCGTGCCGGCGGCGCTGTCGGCGACGGCGCTCGGCCGGGTACCGGGCGGGCTCGACCCCGTCCCCGGCGGCGGTGGCCGGCCCGGTCACGCGGTCTGGCTGGCCGTCGACACCGCCGGCGGCTGGCGCCGGGGCCACGCCGGCCGGCAGTGGGACTCCACCACCTCCCGGACGCCCGAGGAGCTCCGCGCCCTCACCGGGGTCGTGGGGCGGACCCGTCCCGCGGCCGCCAAGGACGTCTCGATGGCCGGCGTGGTCGGCACCCTGGCGATGCTCGCCGAGGCCAGCGGGACCGGCGCCGTGCTCGACGTCGCCGCCGTGCCGCGACCCACCGCGGCGGGCGCAGGGGACTGGCTCACCTGCTTCCCCGGCACCGGCTTCCTGCTCACCGACGACCCCGCCCGCGACCTCGCCGCCGCAGCCCCGGAGCTGCTGGCCGTGGACGGCTTCCGCCTCGAGCGCTGCGGCGAGCTCGTGGACGCCCGCGCCGGCGCCCCCGGCGTGCTCCTGCGCTGGCCCGACGGCGAGACCACCCCCGGCACCACCCCCGGGGGGCGGGCCACGGGTCTCGGTCCCGCGGCCCAGCCGGACCCAGCAGCTCCCCACCTGGAGGTGAACCCCTGATGCTCACCGTCGCGGCGGTCTCCGCCGGCTTCACCCGAGACCTCGACGCCTGCTTCGCCCAGGTCGAGCGGCTGGTCGACGACGCGCGCGAGCGAGGCGCCGGCCTGCTCGCCCTGCCCGAGGCGGCGGTCGGCGGCTACCTGTCCGCGCTCGGCTCCCACGGCGACGTGGCCGACCCCACCCGGCCCGCGCGCTCGCAGCCGCCCGCGCTGCGCCTGGACGGCCCGGAGGTCGCGCGGCTGCGCGCGATCGCGGGTGACCTCGTCCTCTGCGTCGGCCTGTGCGAGCTCGCCGGCGCGGACGACGCCCGCGACGACGAGGGGGCGCGCTACAACACCGCCGTGTGCCTCACCGGCGACGCGGTGCTGGGCGCCTACCGGAAGGTGCACCAGCCCTCGGGGAGCACCTGGCCTACGCCGCGGGCAGCGGCTTCGGCGCCTTCGAGACGCCGGTCGGGCGGATCGGGATGCAGATCTGCTACGACAAGGCCTTCCCCGAGGCGGCCCGCGCGCTGGCGCTCGACGGCGCCCAGCTGGTGGTGAGCATGTCGGCGTGGCCGGCCTCGCGCACCGGGGCCGCCGCCGTCCTGGCCGACGACCGGTGGACGCACCGCTTCGACCTCCTCGACAGGGCCCGCGCGCTGGACAACCAGCTGTTCTGGGTGGCGTCCAACCAGGCCGGCACCTTCGGGTCGCTGCGCTACGTGGGGTCGGCCAAGGTCGTCGACCCGGGCGGCGCGGTGCTCGCGCACACCGGCACCGGGCCGGGCACGGCGGTGGCCACCATCGACCTCGACGGAGGCCTGGCGGCCGCGCGCGGCGGGATGTACCACCTGCGCGACCGGCGCCCGGACGCCTACGGCGCCGCCCTGGCGGCCGTCCCGGCTCCGCTGCCCGAGCCGGTCTGGGAGCGCGCGGGGGCTGGTCGTGCCTGAGGCGACGTTCCGCGTGCGCTGGCCCGACGGCAGCACGGAGGCCTGCTACTCGCCGAGCCTGGTGGTCCACGACCACCTCGCCGTCGGCAGCGAGTACCCCGTCGCCGACTTCAGCGCCCGCGTCACCGCTGCGATGGACGAGGCCTCCGAGCGGGTCCGCGCCCGGTACGGGATGGCGTGCACCAGCGCCGCGGCCACGGCTGCCGGGGTCCGCTCCCGCGCGTCGGCCTTCACCACCGGCGGCGTCGTGCGCGTGCTGTCGATCGAGCCGCCGCTGTGAGCGGGCAGCTCGACGGGCGGCACGTCCCCGTCGTCGTCGTCGGCGGGGGACAGGCGGGGCTGTCGATGAGCTGGCACCTGGTGCGGGCGGGCGTGGAGCACGTCGTCCTGGAGCGCGGGACCGCCTGCCACGACTGGGCCGACCGCCGGTGGGACGCGTTCACGCTGGTCACGCCCAACTGGCAGTGCCAGCTGCCCGGGTACGGCTACGACGGCGACGACCCGGACGGCTTCATGACCCGCGACCAGGTGGTGGCGTGGCTGCGCCGCTACCCCGCGGCGTTCGGCGCGCCCCTGCACGAGGGGGTGTCGGTGACAGCGCTGCGCGAGGCCCCCGGCGGGGGCTTCTCCCTGGCGACGACGGCGGGCGCGCTCACCGCCGACCAAGTGGTCGTCGCCACGGGCGGGTACCACCAGCCGGTGCTGCCCGCGGTCTCCCAGCGCCTGCCCGACGACGTCGTCCAGCTGCACTCGGCCGGCTACCGCTCGCCGGAGGCCCTGCCGCCGGGAGCGGTGCTCGTGGTCGGGTCGGGGCAGTCCGGCGCGCAGATCGCGGAGGACCTCCACCTCGCCGGCCGAGAGGTGCACCTCGCCCTGGGCAGCGCGCCACGGGTGGCGCGGCGCTACCGCGGGCGTGACTGCGTGGCGTGGCTGCACGACATGGGCGTCTACGACGTCGGCATCGAGGCGCACGCCGGCGGCCTCTCCAAGCGGGAGTCGACCAACCACTACGTCACGGGCCGTGGTGGCGGTCGCGACATCGACCTGCGGGCCTTCGCGCGTGACGGCATGCACCTGCACGGCCGGCTGGCGGCGGTGCACGGACCGTCGCTGCGCTTCGCGCCGACCACCGCCGCATCGCTGGACGCCGCCGACGCGGTCGCGGAGTCCATCAAGGACGACATCGACCGGTGGGTC
>NZ_VUOH01000002.1 GCF_015390235.1 Quadrisphaera sp. INWT6
GTGAGGTCGCCGCCGAAGCGCTCCTGGACGGCGGCGCGGAGCCGGTCGACGTCGTCCTGCACCGTCAGGTCGGCCACGAGGACGGCGCAGCCGGTCTCGCCCGCGAGCGCCTCCAGGCGGTCGGCGCGGCGGGCGACGGCGAGGACGTCGTAGCCCTCGGCGCGCAGGCGCCGCGCGGTGGCGGCGCCGATGCCCGAGCTGGCGCCGGTGACGACGGCGGTGGGGACGGCGGTGGTGGTGGCGTCCTGGCTCATGCGCCGATCCCACCACCGCAGCGGTGGGGCCCGCTCCCCGGGGGAGGACCCCTGAGGTGCGGCAGGCGGGTGATCTCCCTCCGGCTCCCGGCCGGGGCTGCCGAAGGGGCACCGGGGAGCCGCGACCGCCGGGCTCCCCAGGAAGGGACCCACCGTGCCTGCTGATGAGCGCCGCCCCCCGCACCGCAGGGGTGCTGGCGGGTCCGGTCACCTCCCGACGGCTGCGGCGCTGGCCGCCCTCCTGCTCCTCCTCCTGGGCCTCGGCAGCGGCAGCCCCACCGGCGGTGGTGGCGCGGCTCCCTCGCGCCCCCTCGACGCGCAGCTCGTGGCGGCGGACAACCCGACCGCGCCCACCGGACTGCAGGCGGTCGCCGGACACCGTTCGCTGGTGGCCAGCTGGACGGCCACCGACAGCCGGGACAACCCCGAGCGCTACACCGTCTTCGTCCGCCAGGGCAGCACCTTGGTCACCAGCAAGAGCGTCGACCACCCGTCGACGTCCCTGTCGGTCGGAGGACTCACGAACGGCGCGACGTACTCCGTCACGGTCAGGGTCACGACCTCCTACTACGGCGGCCTCTTCGTCGGGACCGTCTACAAGAACTCTCCGGAGTCGACCCCGGTGCAGACCACGCCGCTGCCCAGCGCCCCGACCGGGCTGGGGGCCCGCGCGGGGGACAACCGCGTCGTGCTCACCTGGAACAAGAACCCCGAGGCGACGGGAGAGGTCACGAAGTACTCGGTGTACCGCGGGGGCAGGCTGGTCGCGCAGCCGGCGACCTCCTCCGCGAGCACGACCTCGTTCACGGACACCGGGCTGACCAACGGCACGGCGGTGAGGTACACCGTCACCGCCGTGGACGCGAACGGCGCGGAGTCGAGTCCCACGGCCGTGACCGCCACCCCCGTCGACACCGTCAGACCGTCACCCGTCACGGGGCTGCGGTCGGAGTGGACCTCGGACGGCTCCGGACAGACGCGCCTGTACTGGACGCCGTCGACGTCGGCGGACGCCGCCGTCCAGCGCGTGGTGCGCGACGGCGTCGCGGTGAAGGACCTCCCCGCGTCGGCGACGTCGTACACCGACGTCGCCGAGATCGAGGTGCGCCACTACTGGTCCATCAGCGTCGTCGACGACGACGGCCTCGTCTCGGAGAACGACCCCCAGACGACCGAGATCCCCCGCGACTGGATGGCGCCCGCTGTGCCGAGGGGGCTGACCGCCACGGCCGGCGACGGCAGGGTCGCCCTCTCGTGGACCGCCAACACCGAGAGCGACCTGGCCTCCTACCGCGTGCTGCGCGACGGTGCCGAGGTGGCAGCGGTGAACCCCCCGGCCACGTCGTTCACCGACACCGGCCTCACGAACGACACGGCCTACCAGTACGCGCTGCGGTCGGTCGACCGCTGGGGCAACACCTCGGACGCCTCGTCACCCGCCGTCACCGCGACCCCCCTCGACATGACGGCGCCCGCGGTCCCGGCGGGTCTGGCCGCGGTCCGCGGGGACGGCCAGGTCTCCCTGGCGTGGACCGCGAACACCGAGGCCGACCTCGCCGGCTACGACCTGTTCCGCCGCGCCGACGGCGCCAGCAGCTCGGCGCGCGTGAGCGGTGCGGTGCTCGGCGCCTCCGCGACGTCCTTCACGGACACGGGGCTCACCAACGACGTGCAGTACACGTACACGCTCCGCGCGCGGGACCGCGCCGGCAACAGCTCCGCCTCGTCGGCGGGCGCGAGCGCCACCCCCACCGACCTCACCCCGCCCGCCGTCCCCGCCCGCCCCTCCGCGGTGGCCGGCGACGGCGTCGTGAGCCTGTCCTGGACCGCCAGCCGCGAGAGCGACCTGGCCTCCTACCAGGTGATCCGCGACGGGGCCGTCATCGCCACGGTCACGAAGCCGACCACCACGCACACCGACCGCGGCGTCACCAACGGCCGCTCGTACGACTACGCGCTGAAGGCCGTGGACACCCACGCCAACGCCTCGGCGGCGACCACCCCCGTCGTCACCGCCACCCCCCGCGACCTCACACCGCCCGCCGTGCCCGCGGGCCTGACCGCCACCCGCGGGGACCAGCAGGTGGTGCTGAGCTGGACGGCGAACAGCGAGGGCGACCTGGCCTCCTACCGCGTGCTGCGCGACGGCGTCGTGGTCGCCACCGTCATCGCCCCGGCCGCCTCCTACACCGACACCGGGCTCACCAACGGCACCGCGTACAGCTACTCCCTGGCCGCGTACGACACCGCGGGCAACGGCTCGGCGGCGTCCTCGCCCGCGGTCAGGGCCACCCCGGCGGACACCACCGCCCCGGCCGTCCCCACCGGTCTGACCGCGGTCCGCGGCGACGGCCGGGTGGCGCTCACCTGGACGGCGAACGGCGAGACCGACCTGGCCGGCTACGACCTGCTGCGCGACGGCACCGTCCTCGGCGCGGGGCTCGGGGCCGGGGCCACCTCGTACGCCGACACCGGGCTCGTCAACGACCGGACCTACTCGTACGCCCTGCGCGCGCGGGACCGGGCCGGCAACGCCTCCGCGGCGTCCTCTCCCGAGGTCTCCGCGACGCCGACCGACCTCTCCGCACCCGCCGTCCCGGCCCGCCCCTCGGCGGTCGCCGGTGACACCGCGGTGAGCCTGTCGTGGGCACCCAGCAGCGAGAGCGACCTGGCCTCCTACCGCGTGGTCCGCGGAGGCACCGAGATCGCCGTGGTGACGGCTCCGACGACCACCTACACCGACCGCGCCGTCACCAACGGCACGGCCTACGACTACGCCCTGGTGGCCGTGGACACCTACGGCAACGCGTCCGCGGCGACCACTCCGCTGGTGAGCGCCACACCGCGCGACCTCACCCCGCCCGCCGTCCCCGCGGGCCTGACCGCCACCCGCGGCGACACGCGGGTGGTGCTGAGCTGGACGGCGAACAGCGAGGGCGACCTGACCTCCTACCGCGTGCTGCGCGACGGCGTCGTCATCGCCACCGTCACCGCGCCCACCACCTCGTACACCGACACCGGACTCACCAACGACACCGCGTACGACTACTCCCTGGCCGCCGACGACGCCGCCGGCAACGGCTCGGCCGCGTCCTCGGTCGTGACCGCCACGCCCACCGACCTCACCCCGCCGGCGCCGCCGGCCGGGGTCGGATCCACCCCCGGCGACGGCGCGGTGGACGTGTCCTGGACCGCCAACACCGAGCCCGACCTCGCCGCCTACCGCGTCTACCGCGGCGGCCAGCTGGTGACGACGATCGCGGTGGTGGCCGCGCCCGGCACGACGCCGACCTCGTACCGCGACTCCGGCCTCACCAACGGCACCGCCCGCACCTACGCCGTGACCGCCGTCGACACCCACGGCAACGAGTCGCCCACCTCGACCACGAGCGCCACGCCCGCGGACACCACGGCCCCCGGAGCCCCCGGGACGCCCACCACCACGCCGTCCGACCGACGGGTGACGATCACGTGGGCGGCGAGCCCCGCCGATGACGTCGCCACCTACCGCGTGCTGCGCGACGGCGTCGAGATCGCCGGCCTGCCGGCCACGGCGAGGTCCTACACCGACACCACGCCCGTCAACGGCCACACCTACGCGTACACCGTGGTCGCGGTGGACACCGCCGGGAACCGCTCCCCCGCCTCCGGGACGGGCTCCGCGACCCCGCGCGACGGCGCACCCCCCGCTGCCCCGACGGCCGTCTCCGCGACCCCCGGAAGCGGCAGCGCCACCGTGCGCTGGACCGCTCCCGCCGACACCGACCTCGCGACCTACCGGGTGCTCCGCGCGGACGGCTCCACCGCCGTGACGGTGGCCGCCCCGGCCACCAGCGCCGTCGTGAGCGGGCTCACCAACGGCACGCCGGTCACCTTCACCGTGGTGGTCGTCGACACCAGCGGCAACACGTCGTCCCCGTCGTCGGAGGTGACCACCACCCCCGTGGCGCCGGTCGCGACCTTCGGCTCCCAGGGCGCCGGGACGAGCGGAGCCCTGGCCGTCAGCCCCGACGGCCGCTGGGTGGTGCTCTCCACCGCTGCGCCCCTGGAGGGCGCCACCGACGGCAACGGCGCCGAGGAGCTGTACCGGGTCGACACGACGGGGACCACTAGCCCCCGGCGCATCGCGCCGCTGCGCACCCGGGGGTCGCTCGTGACCGACTCCACCCAGGACTCCGAGGTCGCACTGAGCAGCGACGGGCGCTACGTCGTGCTGGCGACGGCGGACGCCCTGGTCGACTCGGACCAGAACGGGCAGCTGGACGTCTACCGCGCCGACATGAGCACCTCACCCCCCACCTACGCCCTGGTGTCGGTGCCGGGGGCGGCCTCGGGACGGACGGCGGGTCTCGCTCACACGAGCACCGCCGGCACCCTCGTGCAGAGCACGTCGACGGTCCAGACCAAGGTCCCCGGCCTCGCGGTCTCGGCCGACGGGACCCGTGTGCTCTTCTACTCCGCCCGCACCGACCTGCTGCCCTCCGGCGGCACCTCAGGGGTGGCGGTCTTCGCCAAGGACCTCCCGAGCTCCGACCCGAGCCTCGGCCCGGTCGCGCTGGTCTCCGCCGACACCGGCGGCGGGGCCCTCACCCGCACTCCGACCGGACCCGCTCTCGCCGTCACCCCGGACGGCCGCTACGCCGTGTTCACCGCGACCGGCAGCTCCTCCGGGTACGCGGTGCTGCGCAAGGACCTCGGCTCCACGACGCCCGGGACGGCGAGCAGCACCGGTGAGCTGCTGCTGGTGTCCAGCACCCCGCCGGTGTCCGGCCAGCAGCACGAGGTCGGCGCCGGGCGCGACACCGGGCAGGTGTCGGTGAGCGCGGACGGCAGGCTCGTGGCCTTCCTCAGCACCGCGCAGCTGGCGTCGGCGAGGCCGCGGAACACCGGCTCCGCCTCCAGCGCGTACGCCAAGGACCTCGTCACCGGGGCGGTCACCGCCATCGGCTCGCCGACCTCGGGCGTCGAGGAGGAGCAGGTCTCCCTCAGCCCCGACGGCGCGACGGCCACCTTCTCGACGGCGGCCCCGCTCGTGAGCGGCGACCAGAACGCCAAGCCGGACGCCTACCGGCGGGTCCTCGCCAGCGGCGCGCTGTCGCTGGTGACGTCCGACGCCGCAGGCGCCCCGACGCCGGCGTTCGCGGGAGCCGCCTACCGCGGACGGGTGGTGGACCTGGGCGGACCGCAGGTCGTCGCCCTCACCGTCCAGGCCCTCGACCCCGCCGACACCAACCGGGTCCGCGACGCCTACCTCAAGGACCTCGCGACCGGGGCGGTCTCCTCGCTCGTGCGCCCCTGACGCACCGCCGTCCCGGCGGGGCTGGTCTGGGAGGATATCGGCCGTGCCTGAGACCGACCGCCCCACCAACGGTTCCGCCTCCAGCCCCGCGCCGGCGGCCGGCGTCCCCGACCGCCCGGCCCTGGAGGGGCTGGAGCAGGCGTGGGACGCCGCGTGGACCGAGCGCGGCACGTACGCCTTCGACCGCGCCGGTGCGCTGGGAGCGCCCGCCGGCGTCTACGCCGTCGACACCCCGCCGCCGACGGTGTCGGGGTCGCTGCACGTGGGGCACGTGTTCAGCTACACCCACACCGACGTCGTCGCGCGCTTCCAGCGGATGCGCGGTCGCACCGTCTTCTACCCGATGGGCTGGGACGACAACGGCCTGCCCACCGAGCGCCGGGTGCAGAACTACTACGGCGTCCGCTGCGACACCTCGCTGCCCTACGAGGGCCCGGACTTCACCCCGCCCCACAGCGGCGACGCGGGGTCGGTCAAGGCCGCCGACCAGGTGCCCGTCTCCCGCCGCACCTTCGTGGCGCTGTGCGAGCGGCTCACCGCCGAGGACGAGAAGGAGTTCGAGGCGCTGTGGCGCCGCCTGGGCCTGTCGGTCGACTGGTCGCTGACCTACTCGACGATCGGCGAGCGATCGCGCACCACGTCGCAGCGCATGTTCCTGCGCGACCTGGCCCGCGGCGCCGCCTACCAGGCGCAGGCGCCCGGGCTGTGGGACGTCACCTTCCAGACCGCCGTCGCCCAGGCGGAGCTCGAGGCCCGCGACTACCCCGGGGCTTACCACGAGGTCGCCTTCACCCGCGCTGACGGCGAGGGCGAGGTGGTCATCGAGACCACCCGGCCCGAGCTGCTCCCGGCGTGCGTCGCGCTCATCGCCCACCCCGACGACGAGCGCTACCAGGGCCTGTTCGGCACCACGGTGGTCTCCCCCGTCTTCGGCGTCGAGCTGCCGGTGCTCGCGCACCCCGCGGCCGAGCCCGACAAGGGCGCCGGCATCGCCATGTGCTGCACCTTCGGCGACCTCACCGACGTCACCTGGTGGCGCGACCTCGACCTGCCCACCCGCCCCGTGGTCGCCCGCGACGGGCGCCTGGTCCGCGACACGCCCTCCTGGCTGCCCGAGGCCGGCGCGAGCGCGTACGAGGCGCTGGCCGGCAGGACCACGCACTCGGCCCGCGTCGCCGTCGTCGACGCGCTGCGGGAGTCCGGCGCCCTCAAGGCCGACCCGAAGCCCACCCAGCGCAAGGCCAACTTCTTCGAGAAGGGCGACAAGCCCCTCGAGATCGTGACGTCGCGCCAGTGGTACCTGCGCAACGGCGGCCGGTCCGCCGCCGGCTTCGAGGACCTGCGCGAGCAGCTGCTCGCCCGCGGCCGCGAGCTGGGCTTCCACCCCGACTTCATGCGCGTGCGCTACGAGAACTGGGTCGGTGGCCTCACCGGTGACTGGCTGGTCTCCCGCCAGCGCTTCTTCGGCGTGCCGATCCCGCTCTGGTACCGCGTCTCGGAGTCCGGGGAGGTCTCCTACGACGACGTGCTGGTGCCGTCCGAGGAGTCGCTGCCGGTCGACCCGTCCACCGACGTCCCGCCGGGGTTCACCGAGTCCCAGCGGGGTGAGCCGGGCGGCTTCGTCGGCGAGACCGACGTCTTCGACACCTGGGCCACCTCGTCGCTGACCCCGCAGATCGCCGCCGGGTGGGAGCAGGACCCGGAGCTGTTCGCCGCGGTCTTCCCCTACGACCTGCGCCCGCAGGGCCAGGACATCATCCGCACCTGGCTCTTCTCCACCGTGGTGCGCGCCCACCACGAGCACGGGTCGCTGCCCTGGTCCGACGCCGCCATCAGCGGCTGGATCCTCGACCCCGACCGCAAGAAGATGAGCAAGTCCAAGGGCAACGTGGTCACGCCCCTGGGGCTGCTGGAGGAGCACGGCGCCGACGGCGTCCGGTACTGGGCCGCCTCGGCGCGCCTCGGCACCGACGCCGCCTTCGAGGTCGGCCAGATGAAGATCGGGCGCCGCCTGGCGCTGAAGGTCCTCAACGTGGCCAAGTTCGCGCTGTCGATGGGCGCGACCGACCCGACGGCCCCCGTCACCGAGGCGCTCGACCGCGCAGTGCTGGGCGGGCTCGCCTCCGTGGTCGAGACGGCGACGGCTGCTCTGGAGCGCTACGAGCACACGGCGGCGCTGCAGACCGTCGAGGCCTTCTTCTGGACCTTCTGCGACGACTACGTCGAGCTGGTCAAGGAGCGCGCGTACGGCGCCCAGGGCGAGGAGGCGGCCGCCTCGGCGCGCGCCGCGCTGGCCCGCTCCCTCGACGTGGTGCTCCGCCTGCTGGCGCCCTTCCTGCCCTTCGCCACCGAGGAGGTCTGGAGCTGGTGGCGCGCCCAGGACGGCGAGGGCTCGGTGCACACCGCCTCCTGGCCCACCGCCGAGCCGCTGCGCGAGGCGGCCGGAGCGGGCTCCGGCACGACCGGTGCCGTCGACCCGGCGCTGCTGGCCGTGGTCGGGCGAGGGCTCGCCGGCGTCCGCAAGGCCAAGAGCGAGGCCAAGGTCTCCATGCGCACCGAGGTGGTGACGGCCACCGTCGCCGTCCCCGCGGCCCTGGTGGCGTCCGTGGAGGCCGCGGCCGCCGACCTGGCAGCGGCGGGCAAGGTGCGCGACCTGCGGGTCGTGACGGCCGCCGACGGCGGTCCGGCCGGCGCCGACGGCGTCACGGTGACCGACGTCGAGCTGGTCCCCCCGGCCTCCGCCTCCTGACGACCCCACCCGCGCCCCCGGGACGACGACGCGTCGTCGTCCCGGGGGCGCGGCGCGGGCCCAGCCGAGCGACCACGGGCTTCGGGACTCCGTGGTCGTCGGCGTCGGGGCCGGCGGCTGCGCGCACGCACGAGGGCCCCTCCACCAGCGCGTGCTGGTGGAGGGGCCCTCGTCGGTGCCCGGGGGCGAGGATCAGGCGGACTTGTCGCGGCGCTCGCGCTTGCGGGCCTCGGAGGCCTTGTCCTTGGGGACCAGCGTCGGGTTGACGTTCTTGAGGACGACGTCGCGGTCGACCTCGACGCGGGCGACGTCGTCGCGGCTCGGCAGGTCGAACATCACCGGGCCGAGCACCTCCTCCATGATCGCGCGCAGGCCGCGGGCGCCGGTGCCGCGCAGGATCGCCTGCTCGGCGACGGCGACGAGCGCCTCGTCGGAGAACTCCAGCTCGACGCCGTCGATCTCGAACATGCGCTGGTACTGCTTGACCAGGGCGTTGCGCGGCTCGGTGAGGATCCGGACCAGGGCGGCGGCGTCGAGCTCGCGCACCGAGGTGATGACCGGCAGGCGCCCGATGAACTCGGGGATGAGCCCGAACTTCAGCAGGTCCTCCGGCATGACCTTGCCGAACATGCCCGGCAGGCCGGAGGCGGAGTGCAGCGGGGCGCCGAAGCCGATGCCCTTCTTGCCCATGCGCCCGGAGATCATCTCCTCGAGGCCGGCGAAGGCCCCGCCCACGATGAACAGGACGTTCGTCGTGTCGATCTGGATGAACTCCTGGTGGGGGTGCTTGCGCCCGCCCTGCGGCGGCACCGACGCCGTCGTCCCCTCGAGGATCTTCAGCAGCGCCTGCTGCACGCCCTCGCCGGAGACGTCACGGGTGATCGACGGGTTCTCGCTCTTGCGGGCGATCTTGTCGACCTCGTCGATGTAGATGATGCCCGTCTCGGCCTTCTTGACGTCGTAGTCAGCGGCCTGGATGAGCTTGAGCAGGATGTTCTCGACGTCCTCACCGACGTAGCCCGCCTCGGTGAGGGCCGTGGCGTCGGCGATGGCGAACGGGACGTTCAGCATCTTCGCGAGGGTCTGCGCGAGGTAGGTCTTGCCGCAGCCGGTGGGGCCGATGAGCAGGATGTTCGACTTGGCGATGTCGACAGGCTCCTCGACCTTCTTGGCCGGGTCGGACGCCTGGATGCGCTTGTAGTGGTTGTAGACGGCCACGCTCAGGGCCCGCTTGGCCTCGTCCTGGCCGATGATGTACTGCTCGAGGAAGCTGAAGATCTCCCGCGGCTTGGGCAGCTCGACCAGGCCGAGCTCGCTGGCCTCGGCCAGCTCCTCCTCGATGATCTCGTTGCACAGGTCGATGCACTCGTCGCAGATGTACACCCCCGGGCCCGCGATGAGCTTCTTGACCTGCTTCTGGCTCTTGCCGCAGAAAGAGCACTTCAGCAGGTCCGCGCCATCGCCGATCCGTGCCACGTGGGGGGCCTCCTCGAGTCGTCCCGCACGATCGCACGGGGTGGGTCCATGGAACACCACTGACGGACACCTGTCAGCGGGACGAGCGGAAGTGCCGGCGCCTCCCGCTGGTGCCCGGCGCAGGGCCGGGCACCAGCGGGAGCGGCCCCGGAGGGCCGCAGCGGGCGGGTGTCAGGCGGACGCGAGGGCGCTGGCCTTGCGGCTCTCCAGCACCTGGTCGACGAGGCCGTACTCCTTGGCCTGGTCGGCGGTGAGGATCTTGTCGCGCTCGATGTCGGCCTTGACCTGCTCGACGGTGCGGCCGGTGTGGCCGGCCAGCGTCGTCTCGAGCCACGAGCGCATGCGCAGCACCTCTGCGGCCTGGATCTCGATGTCGGACGCCTGCCCGTAGTCGCCGCCGGGGCTGGCCGGCTGGTGGATCAGCACGCGGGCGTTCGGCAGCGCGAGCCGCTTGCCGGGGGCGCCGGCGGCCAGCAGGACCGCCGCGGCCGAGGCCGCCTGCCCGAGGCAGACGGTCTGGATGTCGGGGCGGATGTACTGCATCGTGTCGTAGATCGCGGTCATCGCGGTCATCGAGCCGCCGGGGCTGTTGATGTACAGCGTGATGTCTCGGTCGGGGTCCTGCGCCTCGAGCACGAGGAGCTGGGCCATGACGTCGTCAGCGGACGCGTCGTCGACCTGGACGCCCAGGAAGATCACCCGGTCCTCGAACAGGCGCGTGTAGGGGTCCTGGCGCTTGAAGCCGTAAGCGGTGCGCTCCTCGAACTGCGGGAGCACGTAGCGCGACGACGGCGCGCCGTGGGGGAAGGCTGCGGTGGACATGTGCTTCTCCTCGCTCTGCGGTCTGCCGGCTCAGGCGGCCGACGACGAGCCGGTGCCGCCGCCCTCGGGCACGTCGGAGGCGCTGGTGATGACGTGGTCGATGAAGCCGTACTCCTTGGCCTCGGCCGCGGTGAACCAGCGGTCGCGGTCGTTGTCCTTGTTGATCTGCTCGATCGTCTGGCCGGTCTGGTCCGCCGTCAGCTGCGACAGCGTCCGCTTCATGTTGAGGATCAGCTCGGCCTGGATGGCGATGTCGCTCGCGGTGCCGCCGATGCCGCCGGAGGGCTGGTGCATCATGATCCGCGCGTGCGGGGTGGCGTAGCGCTTGCCCTTGGCGCCGCTGGCCAGCAGGAACTGGCCCATCGAGGCGGCCAGGCCCATGCCGACCGTGGCGACGTCGGGCTGGACGTACTGCATCGTGTCGTAGATCGCCATGCCCGCGGTCACCGAGCCGCCGGGGCTGTTGATGTACAGCCAGATGTCCTTCTCGGGGTCCTCGGCGGCGAGCAGCATCAGCTGCGCGCAGATCGCGTTGGCGTTGTCGTCGCGGACCTCGGAGCCCAGCCAGATGATCCGCTCGCGGAGCAGGCGCTGGTAGATGTGCTCGTCGAGGCCCATGGGGGAACCGCCGCCGGTGCGCGCCGTCACGTCGGCTGCCCGGTGTCCGTCAGGCCGGGAATCGCTCACGGGAGTTCGCTCCTGTCCGTCGTTGCCGGCGCGCCTCGTGCGGCGGTCCGGCTGACCTTCGCCGTCGCCCTCGGTGACGGGACGACGACCCGTGTCGACCCTAGCGCCGGGCGCTGACGCGGCAGTCCCGACCTGCGCCGCTGTTCGCTGTCGGCGCACGGTCGCCGGCCGGGACGGCCGCGGGGTGGCGGTGCGCTCGACGGACGAGCGCACCGCCACCCCGCGGGTGGACCTGGTGGGGCGGGTGTCAGCTCTGCGAGCCGGCGCCCTCGGTGCCCTCAGCGGCCTCGGCCCCACCGGCGGCCTCAGCGGCCTCGGTCTTGGGCTTGCGGGTGCGCTTCGGCTTCTCCTCCGCGGCGGGCGCCTCGGCGCCCTCCTCCGCGGCGTCGCCCTCGGCGGTCTCGGCGGCGGCGGCCTTCGGCTTGCGGGTGCGCTTCGGCTTCTCCTCCGCGGCGGGCGCCTCGGCGCCCTCCTCGGCGGTCTCGGCGGCGGCGGCCTTGGGCTTGCGGGTGCGCTTCGGCTTCTCCGCGGCGGCGGGCGCCTCGGCGGCCTCGCCCTCGGCGTCGTCGTCCTCGTCACCGAGGTCGACGGCGTTGCCCGAGGCGTCCGTCACGGTCGCCTTCTCGAGCACCGTGGCCAGCGCCTTGCGGCGGGCGACCTCCTGGACCAGGGCCGGCACCTGGCCGGCCTGGTCCATCGCCTGGGCGAAGGAGTTCGGGTCCATGCCGTAGGCGGGGGCCTGGGCGACGATGTACTCGACCAGCTCCTCCTGCGCCACGGTGACCTCCTCGGCCTCCGCGACGGCGTCGAGGAGGAACTGCGTGCGCAGCACGCGGCGGGTCTCCTCGGTCACCTCGGCGCGGTGCTCGTCGTCCTCGAGGCGCGACTCGTTCTCGAGGTGGCGGTGCACCTCGGCCTCGACGACGGAGTCGGGCACCGGGATGTCGAGGGTCTCGAGCAGCTGCTCGAGCACCTTGTCGCGCGCCTGGACGCCCTGGCGGAAGACGGCCTGGTCCTCGGCCTTGGCGGCGAGGTCGGCGCGGAGGGCGTCGATGGTCTCGAACTCGCTGGCGAGCTGGGCGAAGTCGTCGTCGAGCTCGGGGAGCTCGCGCACCTTGACCGAGCGGGCCACGACGGTGACCTCGGCGGCCTCGCCGGCGTGCTCGCCACCGGCCAGCGTGCTGGTGAAGGAGCGGTCCTGGCCGACCTCGGCGCCCTCGAGCGCGTCGTCGAGGCCGTCGAGCATGGTGCCCAGGCCGACCTCGTAGCTGATGCCGGTGGCGGAGTCGACGTCCTCGCCGTCGATGGTGGCGGTGAGGTCGAGGGAGACGACGTCACCGGTCTGCACGGCGCGCTCGACGGGCACCAGGGTGCCGAAGCGCTTGCGCAGGGCCTCGAGCTGCTCGTCGACAGCGCCGTCGGCGACCTCGGCGTCGTCGACGGTCACGGCGATGGTGGAGAAGTCGGGCAGGTCGATGGTCGGGCGGACGTCGACCTCGGCGGTGAACTTCAGCTCACCGGCGTCCGCGCCCTCGCCCACCGGCACCTCGGTGATCTCCACCTCGGGCTGGCCGAGCGGGCGGACCGAGCTCTCCTGGACGGCCTGCTGGTAGAAGCCCGGCAGGGCCTCGTTCACGGCCTCCTGGATCACGACGCCGCGCCCGAAGCGCTGGTCGATGATGCGGGAGGGCACCTTGCCGCGGCGGAAGCCCGGAACCTGCACCTGGCCGCCGATCGAGCGGTAGGCCTTGTCGAGGCTCGGCTTCAGCTCGGCGAAGGACACCTCGACGGTCAGCTTCACCCGCGTCGGGTTGAGGGTCTCGACGTCGCTCTTCACAGCAGGCTCTCTCCAGGTCTTCCGGCGGGCAGAGATCAGTTCGTGGTGCTCCGTGGTGCTGCGGGCGTCGCTGCGCGGCCGTCGGCCGGAGCTCTCCGGCACCGGCCCGAGCGGGCCGGCTGGCGCAGGCAGCACCGACCCACGGCGGGCACCAGCGCCCAGCCTATGCCTGAACGGCAGCGGCGGTCGGGGTACCCGGATTCGAACCGGGGGCCTTCCGCTCCCAAAGCGGACGCGCTACCTGGCTGCGCCACACCCCGTGCCCCGCAGGACACGAGCAGGCTACGCGCTCGGAGCCCCTCGCGTGCCGGTAGGCTCGCCCCGCGCCGTGCACCTCCGGCCCGCTCTCCGGGTCGTCACGCACGGTGATGCGGGTGTAGCTCAATGGTAGAGCACCAGTCTTCCAAACTGGCTACGCGAGTTCGATTCTCGTCACCCGCTCCCCCACCGCGCCGCGGCGGCACCACGGCTCCCACGCGCGACCCCGCACCACGCGTCATCGACGTCACGACCGTCTCGACCGCGGGCGTCGAGTCGTCACCCGTGGCCGACGCCCTCGCCGGGCTGCGCGCCAACGAGGCCCGCTGCTTCCACACGGAGCACGGCCTCCCCCTCACCACCGAGCCGGCCGACAGCGAGCGGGGCGCCGCCGTCGTCGCCCACGTCACCGAGGTGCTCGCCACCGAGCGCGACCCCACCACCGCCTCGCGCCCGCTGGAGGCCTCGACCTCCGAGGTCGACGGCGTCCGCTGGTCGCACGTGTTCTCCGCGTCGGGCCTGGCCGTCAACGTGCTCTGGACGCAGGCCGACGGCGGAGAGCGCGCCGTCGGGTCCACGCCGTCCGACGGCGTGGAGGTGCCCGCCGAGCTCGCGGAGCGCTCCAGGTCCGCCCGCCAGCGCTCGGAGCTCGCCGGGACGATCCGCGGCAGCTCCTCGGTCATCAAGGGCGAGCACGCCCTGCCCGCCCGAGCCGGCTCAGCCGTCCGACGGCGCCACGACCACCTCGACGCCGGCAGCGGCCAGCGCCTCCGCCAGCTCACCGGTCGGCGCGGCGTCGGTGACCAGCACGTCGACGCCGTCGAGGCCCAGCAGCCGTCGCGGCCCGGCGGCGCCGAGCTTCGCGGCGTCGGCCACGACCACCACGCGGCGCGCGGCCGCGGCCATCGCCCGCCCGACGTCGGCCTCGCCGGCGTCGGCGGTCGTGGTGCCGAAGCGCGCGTCGACCCCGTCGACCCCGAGGACGGCGACGTCGAGCACCAGCTCCTCCAGGAACGCCCGCGCGGGAGGACCGGTGATCTCCAGCGAGCGGGCGCGCACGGTGCCGCCGCACAGCTCCACGCGCACGTGGGGGCGCACGGCCAGCTCGTAGGCGACGTTGAGCGCGTTGGTGACCACGGTGACGCCGGTGCTGCCGTCGGCGGGCACGAGGTGGTCGGCGCGGGCCAGCTCGCGGGCCACCTCGGTGGTGGTGCTGCCGCCGTTGAGGCCCACGGCGTCGCCCAGGCCCAGGAGCGCGGCCACGGCGCGGCCGACGGCGCGCTTGGCGGCGGTCCGCTCCCCCGCCCGGTCGGCCACGGTCCGCTCGAAGCCGCCCGCGGCCAGCGACGAGGCGCCGCCGTGCGTGCGCAGCACCAGCTTGGCCTCGGCGAGGTGGTCGAGGTCGCGGCGCGCCGTCGCCGGGGAGGCCCCCAGCTCGGCGCAGACCTCCGCGACGCTGACGCGGCGCCGGTCGGCGAGCAGGTCGAGGATGCGCTCGAGGCGCTCCTCGCGGCGCAGGCGGCCCTCGTCGGCCGCGCCGGCCTCGGCCGGGCGGGCCTCCCCGTCGCCCACCCCGTCGCTCACCCGGCGCCGCCGGCGGTGCGCACCTCGACCACGGCCAGATCCTCGCCCAGGACGACGACGTCGGCGCGGGCACCCGGCGCGAGCACGCCGCGAGCGGCGGCCCCGCCCCCGCCGGCGGCGCCCACGGCCCGTGCGGGCGTCGAGGTCGCGGCCCGCACGAGCGCCTCCAGGGGGATCCCCGCGGCGGCGCCCAGGCGCAGCGCGACGTCGAGGGTGAGCGCCGACCCGGCGATGGTGTCGCCGCCCGCCAGGACCGCCCGGGGCGGCGCCCCCGCCGCTGCGGGCGCCTCGAGGACGACCTCCAGCCCTCCCAGGCGGTACCGCGACGGCCCGCCCGGCGGCACGGCGGCGGCCGCCATCGCGTCGGTGATGAGCGCGACCCGCCCCGGAGCGGCGGTGAGCAGCAGGGCCGCGGCGCGGGGGTGCACGTGGTGGCCGTCGAGGATGACCTCCAGGACCACGCGCTCGTCGTCCAGCGCCGCGACGACGGGGCCCGGGGCGCGGTGGTGGATGCCGGGCATGGCGTTGAAGGCGTGGGTGAGCAGCCGGGCGCCGGCGTCGAAGGCCCCGGCGGCCTGCTCGCAGCTGGCCTCGGTGTGCCCGACCGCGACCGCGGTGCCCGCCCCGGTGAAGAGGCGCAGCGCCTCGTCGGCGCCGGCGCGCTGCGGGTCGAGGGTCACCTGGCGCAGCGTGCCGCGGGCCGCGGCCAGCAGGTGGCGGACCGCGGCGGGGGTGGGGTCGGTGAGCTTGGCGGGGTCGTGCGCGCCGCGGCGGGCGTGCGCGAGGAAGGGGCCCTCGAGGTGGCTCCCGAGCACCAGCCCGCCCGCGCCCCCGGCCTCGACGAGGTCTGCGACGCCGGAGAGGTGCTCGGCCAGCACGTCGACGTCGTCGGCCACGAAGCTGACGACCCCGGCGGTGGTGCCGTGCGCCCGGTGGGCGAGCGCCGCGGCCAGGACGGCGTCGGGCCCCTCCTCGTGGGAGCGCCCACCGCCGCCGTGGCGGTGGACGTCCACGAACCCGGGGACCAGCCAGCGGCCGGCCGCGTCGAGCACCTCGGCCCCGCCGGAGCCGCGGGTGTGCTCGCGCCACCCGACGCCGGAGCCGAGGGCGACCACGCGGCCCCCCTCGGTGACCAGCCAGGCGTCCTCGAGGGCCGGGGCCCCGGTGCCGTCCAGCAGCCGCGCGGAGTGCGCGACCCAGCGCGCTGACGACCCGCGCGGGCTCATGCGGCTGCGCGGGTCACGCGCGGGTCAGCAGCGAGGCGGCGGCGGTGTCGAGCAGCACGTGCACGTCCGTGAAGAGCCGGACGGCGGAGGCGGGGCAGGCGGGGCCGACCGGGCCCTCCAGGGCCGCGCGCACCGCCTCGGCCTTCGCGGCGCCGGTGGCGAGCAGCAGGTGGCGGCGGGCGGTGCCGATGGTGGCGACGCCCTGGGTCACCGCGTGGTGGGGCACCTGGGCGGGGCTGTCGAAGAAGCGGGCGTTGTCGGCGCGGGTGCGCTCGTCGAGGTCGACCACGCGGGTGCGCGACCCCAGCGGCGAGCCGGGCTCGTTGAACCCGATGTGGCCGTTGGCGCCGATCCCCAGGAGCTGCACGTCGGCGCCGCCCGCGGCCGCGAGGGCCGCCTCGTAGGCGTCGGCGGCGGCGCGCGGGTCGTCGGCGGTCCCGTCGGGCACGTGGACCTGGTCGAGCGGGACGCCCAGCGGTCCGGCCGCCTCGCGCTCGATGACGGCGCGGTAGCTCTCGGGGTGGCCGGCCGGCAGGCCGACGTACTCGTCGAGGGCGAACAGGCGCACGCCGTCCCAGCCGGGCAGGCCGCGGGCGGCGAGCTCGGCGTAGACGGGTGAGGGGGTGGAGCCGGTGGCGACGCCGAAGGTGCGCAGCCCACCGGCGAGCAGCAGCTCGGCGACGAGGTCGGCGGCGCGGCGGGCGACGGCGGCGGCGTCGGGCAGCACCTGCACCACGAGCCGGCTCTCGGTGGCCCCGCGGGGGGCGGGGGCGGGGCTCGTGGCGGTCAGCACGTGACTCCTCATGACGCGGTGGACGACTGATCGTGAGCGTATCTGCTCACGATCGATCAGGGAACCGCTCAGAAGCGTCAGTCCTGCTCATGTCGTTCCGAGGCAAGGCGGTCAGCACCCCACCTGCGACCACCCGGCCGGTCAGGCCTGCTCGGCGGCCCAGTCCTCGAGCGGGACGACGGGCGTGGAGGGGCCCTCCAGGCTGGCGGCAGCGAGCAGCGCCTCGAGTGAGGCGATCAGCTGCTCGGTCGCGGTGTCCACGTCGGTGAGGTTCCCCAGGGCCGCAGGGCCGTGTCCACCGGCGATCCCGCCGGTCGGGGGACTCCGGCGGGCCCGCGCCCGCCATCTCCCCCGGCCGGGTGCGTGCCCGCGACCGGGCCCTCACCCTCTGAGACCAGGGCCGTCGCGCGCCCGGCGACCGAGGAGCGGGACGACGTGCGGCCCCACCCCCGCCGTCCCCCTAGGATCGGGGCTGACCATCCCGAGCGGCTGAGAGACCTGGCTCGCTGACGCCGCAGCAACCACCTCGCGCCCCCCTGCGCGCCAAGGCCGGTGCTACCGCCAGGACCGATGGAGGATCCACGTGTCCAGCGTCCTGCGCACCGCTCCACCCGGCGCCGCGCCGACCCCGCGACCACCAGCCCCGCCACCCCCGCTGACAGCGCCGTGCGGGTCCGCCTCGAGGGGGTGGGGCGCCGCTTCGGCGACCACGTCGTGCTCGACGGCGTCGACCTCGACGTCGCCCCCGGCGAGGTCGTGGCCCTCCTCGGCCCCTCCGGGTGCGGCAAGTCCACGCTGCTGCGCGCCGTCGCCGGCCTGGACGGCGTCGACGGCGGCCGCGTGCTGCTCGACGACGGCGCCGTCCGCGACCACGACCCCCGCTGCGCCATCGCGTTCCAGGAGCCCCGGCTGCTGCCGTGGCGCTCCCTGACCGGCAACGTCGCCCTCGGCCTGCCGCGCGGCACGGCGAAGCGGGCCGGCGAGCAGCGGGTGGCCGAGCTGCTCGACGTCGTCGGGCTGTCCGGCTTCGCGGGGCACCGCCCCCGCAGCGTCTCCGGGGGCATGGCGCAGCGCACGGCGCTGGCCCGGGCGCTCGCCCGCCGGCCCGGCGTCCTCGTGCTCGACGAGCCGTTCGCCGCCCTCGACGCCCTGACCCGCCTCACCATGCAGGACCTCCTGCTCGACGTGCTGGCAGCGACCCCGACGACGGTGCTCCTGGTGACGCACGACGTCGACGAGGCGCTGCACCTGGCCGACCGCGTCGTCGTCCTGGGGCGCGAGGAGGGGCACGACGGCGCCCGGGTGGTCCGCACCACCGCCGTCGACCTGGCCCACCCGCGCGACCGCGGCGACGCCCACCTCGCGTCGCTGCGCGCCGAGCTGCTCGAGCTCCTCGGCGTCCCGCGCGCCTGACGCGCCCCGCGCCAGCACCTCCTCACCCGCACCACGCCCGTCCCACCGCGCCGACGCCCCGCGCTCCCCGCGCCGACCTCTGGAGACCCCATGACCAGCACGTCCCTGCCCAGCACCCCCTCCCGCCGCTCCCTGCTCGGGCTACTCGCCCTGGCGCCCCTCGGCGTCGCCGGCCTCAGCGCCTGCGCCCAGGGCGAGGACGCCTCCGGCGCGGCACCCGCCGCGAGCGCCGCCGGCTCCTCCTCGGCGGCCGCCCGCACGCTCACCCTCGACTTCGCCACCTACAACCCGCTCAGCCTCGTCATCCGCGACCAGGGCTGGCTGGAGGACGAGCTCGGCGGCCAGGGCGTCACCGTGGAGTGGGTGCAGAGCGCCGGCTCCAACAAGGCCAACGAGTTCCTGCGCAACGGCAACATCCAGGTCGGGTCGACGGCCGGCGCCGCCGCGCTGCTGGCCCGCTCGAACGGCTCCCCCATCAAGACGATCGACGTCTTCAGCCAGCCGAACTGGTCGGGCGTGGTGGTGGGCCCGTCGTCGACGATCACCGACGTCGCCGGGCTGCGCGGCAAGCGCGTGGCGGCCACCACCGGCACCGACCCCTACTTCTTCCTCGTGCAGGCGCTGGAGCAGGCGGGGCTGAGCACCTCCGACGTCACGCTGGAGAACCTGCAGCACGCCGACGGCCGCTCCGCCCTCGACGCGGGCAACGTCGACGCGTGGGCGGGGCTCGACCCGATCATGGCCGCGGCCGAGGCCGAGAGCGGCGACGAGATCATCTACCAGAACATCGACTTCAACTCCTACGGCTTCCTCAACGCCCGCGAGGACTTCCTGGCCGAGCACCCCGACCTCGCGCAGGCCGTCGTGAACGCCTACGAGAAGGCCCGGGCCTGGGTGCCGCAGAACGTCGAGGCGACGACGGCGCTGCTCGCCGAGGTGGCCGGCATCGCCCCCGAGGTCGCGACGACGACGCTCGGCCGCACCAAGCTCGACATCTCGCCCGTGCCGGGGGCCACGCAGACCGCGGTGCTGGAGAAGATCGGCCCGCTGTTCGTGGCCAACGGCGACGTGCCCGACCAGGGGGCCGTCGACACCGCGCTGGGGAGCCTGTTCGACACCACGTACGCCTCGAAGGCGGACCCCTCGTGAGCGAGGTGGTCACCGACGGGCGGAGCGCGCAGGCCCAGGGCCTGGGTGGCTCCGGCGACCCGTCGTCCCCTCGCGGTGTGCGCGCAGGCTTCAGTCCCCGCCGCCCCGCGCAGGCGGGCGCCACGGGCTCGCGCCGGCGGCTCTCCCCCTGGTGGGGCGCGCTGCTGCCGCTGGCGCTCCTCGGCGTGTGGCAGCTGATCACCAGCACCGGCGCCTACCCGGCATCGCAGCTGCCCTCCCCCGCCGCCGTCGTGCGCGCCGCCGGCGACCTGTGGGAGCGGGGCCTGCTGCAGCAGCACATCGCCATCTCCGCGCAGCGGGTCTTCGTCGGCTTCGGCCTGGGCGCCGCGGCCGGCCTGGTGGTCGGGTCGCTGGTCGGCCTCTCGCGCTGGGCCGACGCGCTGCTCGGCCCCACGATCGGGGCGCTGCGCGCCGTCCCGTCGCTGGCGTGGGTGCCGCTGCTGCTCCTGTGGATCGGCCTGGGCGAGCCCCCGAAGCTCACCCTCGTCGCCATCGGGGCGTTCTTCCCCGTCTTCACGACGACGGCGTCGGCGCTGCGCCACGTCGACGCGAACCTCGTGGAGGCGGGCCGGGCGTTCGGGCTGCGCGGCGTCTCGCTGCTCACCCAGGTGCAGCTGCCGGCCGCCGTCCCGGCGGTCATCGCCGGGCTGCGGCTCGCGCTGGCGCAGGCGTGGCTGTTCCTGGTCGCGGCCGAGCTGCTGGCCTCGTCCATCGGGCTCGGCTACCTGCTGACCGAGAGCGTCAACAACGGTCGGACCGACCGGATCTTCCTGGCGATCATCACGCTCGCCGTCCTCGGCAAGCTCAGCGACGCGGTCGTGGGCCTGTTCGAGCGGTGGGCCCTGAAGAGGTGGGCATGACCGACACGAGCACATCGACGACCCTCACCACGCTGCTGGCCGAGGAGCGCACCTTCGCCGCGCCCGACGCCGTCGCGCGCACGGCCAACCTCGACGCCGCCACCGCCGAGGCGTGGCGGCTGCGCGGCGAGGCCGACCCGGAGGGGTTCTGGGCCGAGCAAGCCGGGCACCTGCAGTGGGAGACCCCCTGGCACACCGTGCTCCAGTGGGAGCCGGCGCAGCTCGGTGAGGGGGCGGACCCGACCGACCCGCTGGCCGAGCTGTCCGTGCCGTCGGTGCGCTGGTTCGACGGCGGCACCCTCAACGCAGCCGTGAACTGCCTGGACCGGCACGTGGCCGCCGGCCACGGCGACCGCGTGGCCACGCACTTCGAAGGCGAGCGCGGCGACACCCGCACGATCACCTACGCCGACCTGCTCGCCGAGGTCAGCCGGGCCGCCAACGCGCTGACGGCGCTCGGCGTGGAGCCGGGCGACCGCGTGGTGCTCTACCTGCCGGTCATCCCGGAGACGCTCGTCACGGTGCTGGCGTGCGCGCGCATCGGCGCGGTCCACTCGCTGGTGTTCGGCGGCTTCTCCGCGGAGGCGCTGCGCTTCCGGGTGGCGGACACGACGGCGAAGGTGGTCATCGCCACCGACGGGCAGTTCCGCCGCGGCAAGGCGGTGCCGGTGAAGGCCGCCGTCGACGAGGCCGTCGCCGGGCTCGACCACGTCGAGCACGTCCTCGTGGTCCGCCGCACGGGCGAGGAGGCCTACGCCGGGGAGCCGATCCCGTGGACCGAGGGGCGCGACGTGTGGTGGCACGACGTCGTCGACCCGGCCGACCCCGTCCACGAGGCGCGCGCCTTCGACGCCGAGCACCCGCTCTTCATCATCTACACGTCCGGCTCGACCGGTAAGCCCAAGGGCCTGCTGCACACCACGGGCGGGTACCTCACGCACGCGCGGTACGCGCACTGGGCGCACTTCGACGCCCACCCCGAGACCGACGTCCACTGGTGCACCGCCGACCTCGCCTGGGTGACGGCGCACTCCTTCGCCATCTACGGGCCTCTGCTCAACGGCGTCACGCAGGTCATGTACGAGGGCGTGCCCGACTTCCCGGCCCCGGGGCGGCACTTCGAGATCATCGAGAGGTACCGCGCCACCACGTACTACACCGCGCCGACCCTCATCAGGGCGTGCATGACCTGGGGCGACGACGTGCCGGCCCGGTACGACCTGTCGAGCCTCACGCTGCTCGGCAGCGTCGGGGAGCCCATCAACCCCGAGGTGTGGATGTGGTTCCGCGAGAACGTGGGCGGGGGCACCGCGCCCGTCGTCGACACGTGGTGGCAGTCCGAGACCGGCGCCACCGTGGTGGCGCCGCTGCCCGGTGCGACCACCCTCAAGCCGGGGTCGGCCACCCGCCCGCTGCCGGGCCTGGACGCCGCCGTCGTCGACGACACCGGCGCCGAGGTTGAGCCCGGGCAGGGCGGCTGGCTCGTGGTGAGGAAGCCGTGGCCGGGCATGGCCCGCACGGTGTGGGGGAACCCCGAGCGCTACCGCGACGCGTACTGGCGGCAGTTCGCCGTGCAGGGCTACTACGCGGCCGGTGACGGCGCCCGCTACGACGCCGACCGCTACCTGTGGCTGCTGGGCCGCCTCGACGACGTGGTCAACGTCTCGGGGCACCGCCTGTCGACCACGGAGGTGGAGTCGGCCCTGGTGGCGCACCCCGACGTCGCCGAGGCGGGCGTCGTGGGCGTCGGCGACGAGCTGACCGGCCAGGCGGTGGCGGCCTTCGTCATCCCGTCGCGCCGGTCGGTGCTCGACGACGCCGACGGGCACGCCGGACTCGAGGCGGCGCTACGCGCCCAGGTCGCGACCGTCATCGGGCCGGTGGCCAAGCCCAAGCACGTCGTGGTGGTCCGCGACCTGCCCAAGACCCGCAGCGGCAAGATCATGCGGCGCATCCTCGGCGACCTGCTCGAGGGCAGGCCGCCGGGCGACACGACGTCGCTGTCCGACGAGCGCGCCGTCGACGCCGTCCGTGACGGCATCGCGCTGCGCCGCGACCGCACGAGCTGACCCCTCCCCGCGACGATCACGCACATGAGCGCCACCTCCCGGGCTGCAGGCCCGCCGAGGCGGCGATGACGTGAGCGGTCGTCGCGGAGGGGGAGGACTGACAGGACCGAGAGAGAGGATGGACGCATGAGCCAGGACACCCCCGGCGGCGCCGCCGTGGACCCCCAGGCGGCCGAGCAGGACGCCACCCCCCAGGTCGTGCCTGACGCGGTCTCCCCCGACCCGCTGGCCGACCGCCCCAGCGGCGAGCGCACCTGGGGCTTCCGCACCCGGTCGCTGCACGCCGGCGGCACCCCCGACTCGGCGACCGGCGCCCGCGCCGTCCCGATCTACCAGTCGACGTCGTTCGTGTTCGAGGACACCGCCGACGCCGCCAACCTCTTCAGCCTGCAGAAGTACGGCAACATCTACTCCCGCCTGGCCAACCCCACGGTCGCGGCGTTCGAGGAGCGCATCGCCTCCCTCGAGGGCGGCATCGGCGCGGTGGCCACCGCCTCGGGCATGAGCGCGGAGTTCATCACCCTGGCCGCGCTCGCCGGGGCCGGCGACCACGTCGTCGCCAGCTCGCAGCTGTACGGCGGCACGGTCACCCTGCTCGACGTCACGCTGCGCCGCTTCGGCGTCGACACGACGTTCGTGGCCGGCACCGACCCGGCCGACTACGCCGCCGCCATCCGCCCGAACACCAAGGCCGTCTACACCGAGGTGGTCGCCAACCCGTCGGGCCAGGTGGCCGACCTGGAGGGCCTGGCCGCCGTCGCGCACGCCGAGGGCGTGCCGCTGGTGGTCGACGCGACGCTCACCCCGCCGTACCTCGTCCGTCCGATCGAGCACGGCGCCGACATCGTCATCCACTCCGCCACCAAGTTCCTGGGCGGCCACGGGACGACGCTGGGCGGCGTGGTCGTCGAGTCCGGACGGTTCGACTGGGGCAGCGGCCGCTTCCCGCAGATGACCGAGCCGGTGCCCAGCTACAACGGCATCCGCTGGTGGCAGAACTTCGGCGAGTACGGCTTCCTCACCAAGCTGCGCTCCGAGCAGCTGCGCGACACCGGCCCGTCGCTGTCCGCGCAGTCGGCGTTCCAGCTGCTGCAGGGCGTCGAGACCCTCGCCCCGCGCATGGAGGAGCACCTGCGCAACGCCCGCGGCGTGGCCGAGTGGCTCGACCGCGACCCCCGCGTGGCCTGGGTCAACTGGGCCGGGCTCCCCTCGCACGTGCACTTCGAGCGGGCGAAGAAGTACCTGCCGCTGGGCCCGTCGTCGGTGTTCTCCTTCGGCGTCGCCGGTGACCGCGAGGCCGGGCGCCGCTTCATCGAGGCGGTGCAGCTCGCGAGCCACCTGGCCAACGTGGGCGACACGCGCACCCTCGTCATCCACCCGGCGTCGACCACGCACCAGCAGCTGAGCGCCGAGCAGCTCGAGGCCGGTGGCGTGAAGCCGGAGCTGGTGCGCATCTCCGTCGGGCTGGAAGACCTCGACGACATCCTCTGGGACCTCGACCAGGCCCTGACCGCCGCCGTCAAGGAGGGCTGACGCATGACGCTCACCGTGGACAACACCCGCACCTGGGTGGGACCGACCGCCCCGGAGCGCCTCGCGCTGCTGCGCGAGGCCAAGAGCATCGCCATCGTCGGAGCCTCGGAGAACCAGGCGCGGGCGAGCTTCTTCGTGTCGACGTACCTGCTGTCGAGCTCCCCGTACGACGTGTACTTCATCAACCCGCGCGCCAAGGAGATCCTCGGCCACCCGGTCTACCCGACCCTGGCCGACCTCCCGGTGGTGCCCGACGTGGTCGACGTGTTCCGCCGCCACGACGACCTGCCGAGCGTCCTCGACGAGGTCATCGCCCTGCGCGAGGGCGCCGGCGGGGGGAGGGCGCCCAGCGTGCTGTGGCTGCAGCTGGGCTCGTGGCACGAGGAGGTCGCCCGCCGCGCCGAGGAGGCCGGCATCTCGGTGGTCATGGACCGCTGCGTGAAGATCGAGCACGCGCGCTTCCACGGCGGCCTGCACCTCGCGGGCTTCGACACCGGCGTCATCTCCAGCCGGCGGCAGATCCGCGCCTGATCCGGCGTTGCAGCAGGGGGCGGCGCTCAGCAGCGCAGCGCCGCCCCCGCCCCGGAGACCCCGGGCCCCCGCTCCACCACCGACCCCGGAGGTCACCCGTGCTCCGCCGCTCCCCCCTCGTCCTGCTCGCCGCCGCGGCCGCCCTGGCGCTGTCCGCCTGCAGCGGCGGCTCCCCCGCCGACGGTGTCGTCGGCGGCAGCTCCAGCGCTGAGCCGTCGGGCTCCGCCTCCGGCACCGGCGGCGTGCTGCGCGTCGCCTCCGAGGGCACCTACGCCCCGTTCACCTTCCACGACCAGGCCGACGGCGGGAAGCTCACCGGCTACGACGTCGACGTCATCACCGCCGTCGCCCAGGAGATGGGCATGCAGGTGGAGTTCACCGACGTCACGTGGGACGCGATCTTCGCCGGGCTGCAGGCGGGCCGCTACGACGTCGTGGCCAACCAGGTCACGGTGAACCCCGAGCGCCAGGCCCTCTACGACTTCTCCACCCCGTACACGACCTCCACGGGCGCGATCATCACCCGCGCCGACGACACCGCGATCACCTCCGTGGCCGACCTGGCCGGGAAGACGACGGCCCAGTCGCTGACCAGCAACTGGGCCCAGGTCGCGACCGACGCCGGCGCGCAGGTGGAGGGCGTGGAGGGCTTCACCCAGGCCGTGACGCTGCTCAAGCAGGGCCGCGTGGACGCCACCGTGAACGACGACCTCGCCGCCCTCGACTACCTCAAGACCACCGGTGACACCTCGGTGAAGATCGCCGGCAGCACCCCGGACACCAGCCAGCAGGCGTTCGCCCTGGCCAAGGGCTCGGACCTGACGCCGAAGATCGACGAGGCGCTGGCGCAGCTGCAGGCCGACGGCACGCTCGCGGAGATCTCGACGAAGTACTTCGGCGAGGACGTCTCGCAGTGACGGTCGCCCCGGGGGTCGCGCCCCCCGGCAGGGGGTGAGCCGGTGGTCGACTGGGAGCTCGTGCGCTCCTCGGCCTGGCCCCTGCTGCAGGGGCTGGTGCTGGGGACCGTCCCGCTGACGGCGGCGTCGTTCGCCTTCGGGCTCGCGATCGCCGTCGTCGTCGCCCTGATGCGGCTGTCGCCGGTGCGGCTCGTCTCCGGCGTCGCGCGCGTCTACGTCTCCGCGATCCGCGGCACCCCGCTGCTGGTGCAGCTGTTCATCGTCTTCTACGCCCTGCCCTCGCTCGGGGTGACGATCGACCCGTGGCCGAGCGCGATCCTGGCGCTCAGCCTCAACGTCGGCGGGTACGCCTCCGAGGTGGTGCGCAGCGCGATCCTGTCGGTGCCGCGGGGCCAGTGGGAGGCCGCTGCGACCGTCGGCATGGGCTACGGGACGACGCTGCGCCGCGTGGTGCTCCCCCAGGCCTCGCGCCTGGCGGTGCCACCGCTCAGCAACACCCTGATCTCCCTGGTGAAGGACACGTCGCTGGTGTCGGTGGTGACGGTGACGGAGCTGTTCCGGGTGGCGCAGCAGATCGCGGCGCCCACGTACGAGTTCCTCGCGCTGTACTCCATGGCGGCCGTCTACTACTGGGTGGTGTGCGCGCTGCTCGCCGCGGTGCAGGACCGGCTCGAGGTGCGCCTGAACAGGTACGTGACGGCATGAGCGCGCTGCTCGAGGCCACCGGCCTGCAGAAGTCCTTCGGCGAGAACCACGTGCTGCGCGGCGTCGACGTCGCCGTGCCCACCGGCGGGGTGAGCGTGCTCATCGGCCCCTCGGGCTCGGGCAAGACCACAGTCCTGCGCTGCCTCAACGCGCTGGAGCGCCCCGAGGCGGGCACCGTCCGCATCGGCGGCGTGGCGGTCGACTTCGGCGCGCTGCCCGCGCGTCGTCGCGCCGCCCAGCGCGCCGAGGCCGCCCTGCGGGCGCAGAGCGGCATGGTCTTCCAGAGCCACCACCTCTTCCCGCACCGCACGGTGCTGGAGAACCTGCTCGAGGGGCCCGTCGTGGTCCAGGGGCGGCCGCGCGAGGAGGTCCGCGCCGAGGCGCTGGCCCTGCTGGAGCGGGTGGGTCTCGCCGGCCGGGAGGACTCACTGCCCTCGCAGCTGTCCGGCGGCCAGCAGCAGCGGGTCGGCATCGCCCGGGCCCTCGCCATCCGGCCGCAGGTGGTGCTCTTCGACGAGCCGACGTCGTCGCTCGACCCCGAGCTGGTGGGCGAGGTGCTCGCGGTCATGCGCGACCTCGCCGACGGCGGGACGACGATGGTCGTGGTGACGCACGAGATCCGGTTCGCCCAGCAGGTCGCCGACGAGGTGCTCTTCCTCGACGGGGGCGTGGTGGTCGAGCGGGGCCCGGCGGCGCAGGTCATCGCCGACCCGCGCGAGGAGCGCACCCGGCGCTTCCTGCGCCGCCTGCTCGAGCCGCTCTGAGGCGCCCGGAGGCGCTCGGAGCCGCTCGACGGGCGGTGCCCGCTCCGAGCGGGTAGATCTTCGAGGGTGGCTGACGACGACGACACGACACCCGACCTCACCCGCGGCGTGCGCCTGGGCGACCTCCCCCTCGACGGCGTCCTCGCGGGTGCCCTCGGCACGGGCGACGACGCCGAGCAGGTGCTCCTGACCCGCTACACCGACGACGACGGCGAGCAGCGCGTCTCCGCGGTCTCGGGCACCTGCACCCACGTCGGCGCTCCGCTCGCGAAGGGCCTGCGCACCGGTGACCTCGTGCGCTGCCCGTTCCACCACGCCTGCTTCGACCTGCGCTCGGGCGAGGCGCTGCTGGCGCCGGCGTACGAGCCGCTGGCGCGCTTCGCGGTGGAGGTCGACGGCGAGGGCGACGACGCGGTCGTGCGCGTCACCGGGCCCGCCGCCGAGCCGTCCCCCGGGCCGGAGACGGCCGCCACGCGCGCCGACGGCGCGCTGCGCCGGGTGGTCGTCGTGGGCGGCGGGGCCGCCGGCTTCGCGGCCGTCGAGCGGCTGCGGCGCGAGGGCTACGAGGGCGAGCTGGTGCTCGTCTCCGCCGAGCCGCACGCGCCGATCGACAGGACGCAGCTGAGCAAGTTCTACCTGGCCGGCGCAAAGCCCGCCGACGACCTCCCGCTCCTGGACGAGGGCTGGTACGCCGAGCACGGCGTCGAGCTGCGCCTCGGCACGCGCGCCACGGTGCTCGACACCGAGCAGAGGCGCCTGGGCCTCGAGGGGCCGGACGGGGCCGTCACCCTGCTCGCCTACCAGGCGCTGCTGCTCGCCCCCGGCTCGGAGCCGGTGCGCCCCGACCTGCCGGGCCTCGGCCGCGACGACGTGCACGTGCTCAGGTCGCTGGCCGACGCCGACGCGCTCCTGGCGGCCGTCGGGGACGAGCCCGAGGGGCGGACCGCCGTCGTGCTCGGCGCGGGCTTCATCGGGCTGGAGGCCGCTGCGGTGCTGCGCGAGAAGGGCGTCGACGTCACCGTCGTCTCCACCTCGGAGGTGCCGCTCGCCCGCCAGATGGGCGAGGACGTGGGCCGGGCCGTGCGCGCCGCCCACGAGTCCGAGGGCGTCACCTTCGTCACCGGACGCGCCGCCCGCTGGAACGACGGGGTCCTCGAGCTCGAGGACGGCTCGCGCGCCCCGGCCCGCGGCCGCGCCGACCTGCTCGTGGTCGGCGTCGGCGTCACCCCGCGCCTCGACCTGGCCAAGAGCGCCGACCTGGCCCTGGCGCGGGAGGACGAGGGCGGTGGCGTGGTCGTCGACGCCCGCGGCCGCACCTCCGCCGACGGCGTGTGGGCCGCCGGTGACGTCGCCGCCTGGCCCGACGCGACCACGGGCCGGCGCCGCCGGGTCGAGCACTGGGCGCAGGCGCAGCGCCAGGGGGCGGCGGCCGCCGTCGACCTGCTGCGCCGCGGCGGCGGGGAGGAGCTGGCGGAGCCGGCGTTCTTCTGGACCAAGCAGTTCAGCCGGCAGTACCGACTCGCCGGCGACGTGCCGGACCTGTCCGCCGACGGCGGCGGCAGCGCGGAGGTCGACGGCTCGCTGGCCGACGGCGACGCCGTGGTGCGCTACCGCGACGCCGACGGGCGCGTCACCGCGGTGGCCGGCGTGGGTCGCGACCTCGAGGTGCTGCGCCTCGAGGAGGAGCTGCTCCGCCCCTGACCCCGACGCAGGTGCACCGGAGGCCCATGATCACCGTGATCATGGGCCTCCGGGACGGGGAGGCGGTCAGGCGGACGGCGCCATCGTCGCGGCGTCGATGACGAAGCGGTAGCGAACGTCGGAGTTCACGACGCGCTCCCAGGCCTCGTCGACCTGGTCGGCGCTGATGACCTCGACCTCGGCACCGATGTGGTGCTCGGCGCAGAAGTCGAGCATCTCCTGGGTCTCGGCGATGGAGCCGATGTTCGAGCCCGCGAGGCTCTTGCGGCCCATGATCAGCGCGCCGGCCGGCACCTGGAACGGCTTGCTCGGCAGGCCCACCGTCACCAGCACGCCCTCGGGCTTGAGCGCCGCGAGGTAGGGCTTGATGTCGACGTCGGCGGAGATCGTCGTGATGATCAGGTCGAAGGAGGCCTTCAGGGACTCCAGCGCGCCCTCGTCACCGGTGGCGACGTAGTGGTCGGCGCCCAGGCGGAGGCCGTCCTCCTGCTTCTTCAGCGACTGCGACAGCACCGTGACCTCGGCGCCCATGGCGTGGGCGATCTTCACGCCCATGTGGCCGAGGCCGCCCATGCCGACGATCGCGACCTGCTTGCCCTCGCCGGCGCCCCAGAAGCGCAGCGGGGAGTACAGGGTGATGCCGGCGCACAGCAGCGGGGCGGCGACGTCGAGGTCGATGCCCTCGGGGATGCGCAGCACGAAGTCCTCGTCGACGACGATCTTCTCGCTGTAGCCGCCCTCGGTGGGCCGCCCGTCCTTGCCGATCGCGTTGTAGGTGCCGACGTTGCCCCGCTCGCAGTTCTGCTCGCGGCCGGCGGTGCACTCGGAGCACTCGCGGCAGGAGTCGACCATGCAGCCGACGCCGACGCGGTCGCCCACGGCGTGCTTGGTGACCTCGGAGCCGACCTCGGCGACGGTGCCGGCGATCTCGTGGCCGGGGGTGAGCGGGAAGAGGGTCTCGCCCCACTCCCCGCGCCCGGTGTGGATGTCGGAGTGGCAGATGCCGGCGTAGGCGATGTCGATGAGGACGTCCTTCGGGCCGAGGTCGCGGCGCTCGATGGTGACGGCCTGGAACGGCTCGCCGGGGCCGGAGGTGCTGCGGGCGTGCACGGTCGTGGGCACGGTGGTCCTTCCGAGTGATCGGTGTGGTGCGTCAGGGGTCCCGTCCATCCTGCGCCGGGAGGTGTGATCGCGCACGACGGGTCTGCGGCGCGACCCAGCGGCGCGGCGGTGCCTAGCGTGGCCCCGTGACCGCCGCCGCCCCCGCCGGACCGCCCGACGGGTACCGCGCCGGCGACCCGGCCCTCCGGCGCGCCTCCTGGGCGCTCTTCCTCGCCGGCGTCGCCGTCTTCGCCCTGCTCTACGCCCCGCAGCCCCTGCTCCCCCAGCTGGCCACCGACTACGCCGTGAGCCCGGCGCGCGCCACGCTCGCGGTGTCGGCGACGACGGCGGCGCTCGCCGTCGGGCTCCTCGTCGCCGGGCCGGTCTCGGAGCGCCTAGGACGGACCGCCCTGGTCCACGCCTCGCTGGTGGCCGCGAGCGCGCTGGGCCTGCTGGTCGCGCTGGCCCCGTCGGGGCACGGCGGGTGGGCGCTGCTCATCGGCCTGCGCGCGCTGCAGGGCCTGGTGCTGGCGGGGCTGCCGGCGGTCGCGGTGGCCTACCTGCGCGAGGAGGTGCACCCCTCGGCCGCGGGAGCCGCGACCGGCCTGTACATCGGGGGCAACGCCCTGGGCGGGATGCTCGGACGGCTGCTGTCCTCCGGGCTGGCGGAGCTCGGAGGGTGGCGGGCCGCGCAGGTCGGCGTGGGCGTCCTGGGGCTGGTGTGCGCGGTGGCGGTGTGGCGGCTGCTGCCCTCGTCGCGGCGGTTCGTGCCCGCCGACGCGGGGCTGCGCCCCCTGGCGCGGCGCACCGCGGGGGTGCTCACCGACCCGGCGCTGCTGGCGCTCTACGGGGTGTCGCTCACGCTCATGGGCGCCTTCCTCGCGGCCTGGAACGCGATCGGCTTCCGCCTGGAGGCCCCGCCGTACTCCCTCGGCCCCGCGGTGGCCGGTCTCATGTTCGCGGTCTACGCGCTGGGCTCGGTGAGCTCCGCGCGCGGGGGGCGCCTGGCCGACCGGGTGGGGCGGCGCGCCGTCGTCCCCGTCGCCGTGGCCGTCATGGGGGCGGGCCTGCTCGTGACGCTGGCGGCGCCGCTGTGGGCGGTGGTGGTCGGGATGGCGGTGCTCACGGCGGGCTTCTTCGCGGCGCACGGGGTGGCCAGCGGCTGGGTGGCCGCCCGCGCCGGCCTGGGCGGGCGGGCCACCGCGCAGGCGGCCTCCACGTACCTGTTCGCGTACTACGTCGGCTCGTCGCTGGGCGGGACGGCGGGCGGTGCGGCGTGGGCCGGCGGCGGGTGGGGGGCGGTGGTGGCGGTGGCCGGGGGCTGCGTGCTGGTGGCGCTGGTGCTCAGCGCGCTGCTGGCGCGGACGCGGTCGCTGCTGCCGGGCCGCGACGACCGGCCCGACCGCCTCGACCCCGCTGCCGGGGCCTCCTGAGCGGCGCGCGGGTCCGACCGGGTGAGCGGGTGCCCGTGGTCTCCAGCGGGCGGGCCAGCCGGACGACAGGACACCTGGGTGCCACCGCGGGGCCCGGGAGGTGAGGAGACGACGTGCTCGAGGTCGCCAGGGGACTCACGGCGTCCGGCGTCGTCCCGGTGTGGGGCGGCCTGCTGCTCGCCGCGGCCCTGGGGGTGCTGCTCGTGCTGCTGCGCCGCCAGCACCGCCGGCACAGCGCCGCCGTGCGCACCGACCCGCTCACGGGCCTGGGCAACCGGGTGCGCCTCGCCGAGGTCGGTGACCGCGTGCTGGCCGGCGTCTCGGAGCTGGACGGCGACGGCCACCACGGCCCGGGGCTGCTGCTGCTCGACCTCGACGGGTTCAAGGACGTCAACGACACCCTCGGCCACGCCGCCGGTGACGCGCTGCTGGCCCAGGTGGCCGGCCGCCTCGCCGAGGCGGCTCCTCCCGGCGCGGTGGTCACGCGCCTCGGCGGCGACGAGTTCGCCGTCCTGCTCACCGTCCCCGTCACCTCCGCGCAGGCGGTGCTGCACGGCAAGCGGCTGCTGGCCGCGCTCGGCGCCGGCGGGTTCAGCGCCGACGGGGTCGACCTCGACATCACCAGCAGCGTGGGCGCAGCCGTCGCCCCCACCGCCGGACGCACGGTCGGCGACCTGCTGCGGCACGCCGACCTCGCCATGTACGAGGCCAAGCGCTCCCGCGCCGGCGTGCTGCCCTACACGGCCGACCTCGCCCCCGACAGCACCGACGGCCTCACCACCCTCGCGCTCCTGCGGCAGGCGATGGAGGAGGGCCAGCTGACCCTGCGCTACCAGCCGGTGGTCGACGCCGCGACGCTGGAGCTGCGGGGGTTCGAGGCGCTGCTGCGCTGGCAGCACCCCACCCGCGGCCTGCTGCTGCCCGCGGAGTTCCTGCCGCTGGCCGAGCGGACCACCCTGGTGCGCCCGCTGACCCGCTGGGTGGTGCTGACCGCGCTGCGCCAGGGCGCCGCGTGGCGCCGCGCCGGGCTCGACACCTCGATCGCCGTCAACGTCAGCGCCTCCGTGCTCGAGCCGGGCCTGCTCGGCATCGTCGACGAGGCCCTGGCCCGCAGCGCCTGGCCCGCCGAGCAGCTGGTGCTGGAGATCACCGAGACCGCCGTGTCGAACGACGTGGGCGAGGCCCTCGAGGTGGTCCGCGCGCTCGCCGACCGCGGCGTCCGCGTCTCCGTCGACGACTTCGGCGCCGGGTACACCAGCCTCGGCCAGCTCCGCGGCCTCGCCGTGCGCCAGCTCAAGGTCGACCGGCAGTTCGTCACCGACCTGGTCGGCGTGCCCGAGGACGAGGCCATCGCCGCCAGCATCATCGACCTCGGGCACCGGCTGGGCCTGCAGGTCGTCGCCGAGGGCGTCGAGGACGCCGCCGTCGCCGAGCGCCTGCGCGAGCTGGGCTGCGACGAGCTGCAGGGCTACTGGGTGGGCCGGCCGGTCACGCCCGAGCTGGCCCTCGCCCGGTGGGTCGTCGGCGCCGACGCCCACGGCGCCGTCGAGGACCTCAGCCCCGGCGCCACACGAGGATGAGCGCGCGGTCGTCGGACTCCGCCACCGCGGCGGCGTCGACGAGCCGCTCCGCCTCCCCCGGCCGCCAGCCCCGCGCCGACGCCTCCGCGGCCAGGGACAGCAGCACCTCCGTGCCCACCGACAGGTCCTCCCCCGGCACCTCGACCATCCCGTCGGTGCACAGGTAGAGCCCCTGCCCGGGCGCGAGGGTGCCGCGCAGCACCGGGAAGTCGACGTCGGGCACCAGGCCCAGCGCCGGGCCGGAGTCGTCGTCGAGGAGCCGCCAGGTGCTGCCCGCGCCGCCGGTCCCCGGGGGCGGGTGCCCCGCGAGGCTGACGCGGTAGTCGCCGGTGGCGAGGTCGACCGCCAGGTGGACGGCGGTCGCGAAGCCCTCGGGCCAGTCCTGGCGCAGCAGGTAGGCGTTCGCGGCGGGCAGGAAGCCCTCCACGGGCATCGCCCCCAGCAGGCCGCTGAGCGCCCCCGACAGCAGCAGCGCACGGGTGCCCGCCTGCTGGCCCTTGCCGGAGACGTCGACGAGGGCGACCTCCAGCACGTCGGCCCCGCCGCTGTGCCGCGAGCGCGTCGCCACCACGAAGTCGCCGCTGAAGGAGTCTCCGAACGCCGGCCGCAGCTCGGTCTCCACGTGCCAGTCGGACGGCAGCGGCGGCACCGCGCCCTGGCTGCGGAGCCTGTCGCGCAGGTCGACCAGCATCGCGTCGCCGAGGGTGCCCTGGACGCCGAGGCGCTCGCGGCTGCGCACGAACAGGGCCACCAGGACGGCGGTGGCCCCCAGCAGCAGCAGGTCTCCCGGGCGCGTGGCCCCGTCGGGGCCGTCGGCCGCGACCGTCAGCGCGGCGCCCGCCGCGGCCACGAGGTAGAGCAGCACCATCGTGCGCATCCGCAGGAAGAACCCGCCCAGGAGCAGCACGAACACCATCGCGCTGGTGGGCGCCCACCGCGGGGCGAGCGCCCCGGTGAGGGCGACGACGACGGCCAGGGCCGTCAGCCACAGCAGCAGCAGCGCCTGCCGCGGCATGGTGCGGGGGCGGAACCTGCTCACCAGGCGGCGGGTCAGCCTCCGCCGGCGCCGGTGGAGCCAGCGCGAGGCGCTCTCGAGGCGCAGGCGCACCCGCCGACCCTAGCCGGGGGCCCCGGCGCCCATCCGGCGTTCTCGCACTCCCGCCGCCCCGGCGCGTCCCCCCACCCGCCCGCCCCGTCCCACCCCGTCTCCCGCGACGATCACACGCATCCGCGCCACCACGCCGCCTCGTGGACGACCGGTGTGGCGCTCAGGTGCGTGGTCGTCAAGGGAACGGGAACGGGGGCGGGAGGACGGAGGGCGGGCAGCGGCTCAGGCGGCGAGGGGCGAGGTGGTCACCCCGGGCGCCTGGCACTGCGGGCACCAGAACAGGTTGCGCCCCTCGAGCACGGACGTCGCCACGGTCGTCCCGCACAGCCGGCACGGCAGGCCCTGGCGCCGGTAGACGTAGTGCGCCCCCGACTGCCCGCGGCGCACCGGGCTGCCGTCGGCCTCGTCGCCCGAGGACGCGACCAGCCCGCGGCGCCGGTCGGCCGGGCGCGTGGTGACGATGCGCCCCGAGCGCACCCCGGCGCGCATGAGCACGGCGAGGTCGTCCCAGATGCCGATCAGGCGCTCGGGGTCGACGTCGCGGCCGGGCACGGCTGGGTCGAGGCCGGCGCGGTAGAGCGCCTCGGCGCGGTAGATGTTGCCGGCGCCGGCGAGCACGTCCTGGTGCATCAGCAGCGCACCGATGGTCACGCGGCTGGCCCCCGCGCGGGCGAGGAAGCGCTCCGGGCCGTCGTCGCGGCGCAGGGGGTCGGGCCCGAGCCGGGCGCGCAGCGCGTCGACCTCCGGGCGCAGCAGCACCTCGCAGGCCGTCGGGCCGCGCAGGTCGGCCCAGCTCAGGTCGGTGCGGGGCTCGTCGTCGCCGTCCGGGTCGCTCTCGGGGCTGGCGTCGAGGGTCACCAGCCGCAGGCGCACCGCCCCGACGGGCGCGGGCGGCTCCCCCGTGCCGAACGCGACCTTGCCGTACAGGCCCAGGTGCACGTGCAGCCACCGCTCGGGCGTGCGGCGCTCGGGGGCGTCGGGCGGCAGGAAGCCGACCAGCAGGTGCTTGCCGACGGCGTCCGAGCGCGCGACGCGGTGGCCGTCGAGCAGCGCCGCGCCGTCGGCGAAGCGCCCCTGGGGGCTGCCGGCCTCGACGAGGCGGCCGCCGAAGGCGTCGTGGACGGAGCGCGCGAGGCGGTGGAGGGTGTGACCTTCTGGCACGAGGAGAGAGCCTGCCTCCCCGCGGGGATCACCGCTCGGTGAGGTGCTCCGCCTCCCAGGCGGTCATGAGGTCGAGGCGGCGCTGGTGGCGCTCGTCGCCGCTGAACGGGGTGGCGAGGAACGCGTCGACGATGGCGGTGGCGTCGTCGACGGAGTGCATCCGCGCCCCCACGCTGACGACGTGCGCGTCGTTGTGCTGGCGGGCCAGCTGGGCGGTCTGCAGGCTCCACGCGAGGGCGGCGCGGATCCCGGGGACGCGGTTGGCGGCGAGCTGCTCGCCGTTGCCGGAGCCGCCGAGCACGACGCCCAGGGCCTCCACCCCCGCGCGGACGTCGGCGCGGACGCCGAGCGCGGCGGGGATGCAGAAGTCGGGGTAGTCGTCGAGGGCGTCGTAGGCCTCGGGGCCGTGGTCGACGACCTCGTGACCGGCCTCGCCCAGGTGCTGCACCAGGTGCTGCTTGAGCTCGAAGGCGGCGTGGTCGCTGGCGATGTGGACGCGCACGCCGGTCATCCTGACACTCCCCCCGTGATCATGGACTTCCGCCACCTGCGCGAGGTGGCGGTCGTCCATGATCACGGACGGGGAGAGTGGGGGTCAGTCGAAGACGGGGCCCTGGGTGCGGGTGCGCTTCAGCTCGTAGAAGCCCTCGTAGGCGGCCACCGCGGTGACGCCGTCCCACAGCTTCCCGGCCTCCTCGCCCTTGGGCGCGGGGGTGATCACGGGGCCGAAGAACGCCGGGCCGGGCGCGCCGTCCTTGCCGGCCACACCGATGACGGGGGTGCCGACGTCGTCGCCGACGCGGCTGATGGCCTCGTGGTGGGAGGCCTTCAGCTGCTCGTCGTACTCGGTGCTGTCCGCGAAGCGGATGAGGTCGGCCGGGAGCCCCGCGTCGGCCAGGCCGCCGACCACCGCGGCGTGGAAGTCCTCCTCGCCGCCGGGGTGGATGCGGGTGCCGATCGCCGTGTAGAGCGGCTCGACGACCTCCTGGCCGTGCAGCTCCTTCGCGGCGGTGACCACGCGCACCGGGCCCCACGCCTTCTTCATCATCTCCACGTACTGCTCGGGCAGGTCGCGCCCGTCGTTGAGCACCGCGAGGCTCATCACCCGGAAGGTGACGTCGATGTCGCGGACCTCCGCCGCCTCGAGGATCCAGCGCGACGTCATCCACGCCCACGGGCAGACGGGGTCGAACCAGAAGTCGACGGGGCTCTTCGAGGCGCTCTGCGCTGCGTCAGTCATGCCACCGATAACACCACCGGCCCGGCTCGTCTGCCCGGCCTGCCTGCGTGGCAGCATCAGAGGGTGCTGAGCAGCCACCACGAGGACGGGGCCGGGCAGCCGGCCGACCACCAGCAGGGCATGAACCTGTCGCGGGCCGAGGCCGCCGAGCGCGCCGCGCTCGTCCGGGTCGGCTCGTACGACGTCGAGCTCGACCTCACCACCGGTCCCACGACGTTCCGCTCCCGCACCACCGTGCGGTTCTCGGCGCGCGAGGGGGCCTCCACCTTCCTCGACCTCGTCGCCCCCCACGTGCACGAGGTGGTGCTGAACGGCACCGCCCTCGACGCCGGCGAGGTGGCCGACGGCGTGCGCGTGCAGCTGCACGGCCTGGCGGCGGAGAACGAGGTCGTGGTCGTCGCCGACTGCGCCTACATGAACACCGGCGAGGGCCTGCACCGCTTCGTCGACCCGGTCGACGGCGAGGTCTACCTCTACTCGCAGTTCGAGGTGGCCGACTCGCGCCGCGTCTTCGCGGTGTTCGAGCAGCCCGACCTGAAGTCGGTCTTCACCTTCACCGTGACCGCTCCCGACCACTGGACCGTGGTGTCGGTCTCCCCCACCCCGGAGCCGGAGCCGGCCGGCCAGACGCACGACGGCCAGGGCGCCGCCACCTGGCGCTTCGCGCCGACCCCGGTGCTGTCGAGCTACGTGACGGCGGTCGTCGCCGGGCCGTACCACGTCGAGCGCGGCGAGCTCACGAGCAGCGACGGCCGCACCGTGCCGCTGGGCGTCTTCTGCCGCCAGAGCCTCGCCGAGCACCTCGACGCCGACGAGGTCATGGACATCACCCGGGCGGGCTTCGCCTTCTACGAGGGCCTGTTCGAGATCCCCTACCCGTTCCCCAAGTACGACCAGCTCTTCGTGCCCGAGTTCAACGCCGGCGCCATGGAGAACGCCGGTGCCGTGACGTTCCTGGAGCGGTACGTCTTCAGGTCCAAGCCCACCGAGGCCGTGGTCGAGCGCCGCGCGGTGACGATCCTCCACGAGCTGGCCCACATGTGGTTCGGCGACCTCGTCACCATGCGCTGGTGGGACGACCTCTGGCTGAACGAGTCCTTCGCGGAGTACGCCTCCACGCTGGCCACCGCCGAGGCCACCCGCTGGACCGACGCGTGGACCACGTTCGCCTCGATGGAGAAGGCCTGGGCCTACCGCCAGGACCAGCTGCCCTCGACCCACCCGATCGTCGCCGACATGGTCGACCTCGAGGCGGTCGAGGTGAACTTCGACGGCATCACCTACGCCAAGGGCGCCAGCGTGCTGAAGCAGCTGGTCACCTACGTGGGCCGCGAGGAGTTCTTCGAGGGCGTGCGCCGCTACCTGCGCGCCCACTCGTTCGGCAACGCGACCCTGGCCGACCTGCTGCGCGAGCTCGAGGCCACCTCCGGGCGCGACCTCTCCGCGTGGTCGGGCGTGTGGCTGGAGCGGGCCGGCGTCACCACGCTGCGCCCGGAGGTCGCCACCGACGACGAGGGCGCCATCACCTCCCTCGTCATCACCCAGACGACGCCGGCCGACCACCCCGTGCAGCGGCCGCACCGCCTCGCCGTCGGCTTCTACGACGTGCACGTCCCGGAGGGCGGCTCTGCCGGTGGGTCGGGCCCGCGCCTGGAGCGCGTGCACCGCGTGGAGGTCGACGTCGACGGCGAGCGCACCGACGTCACCGCGCAGCTGCCCGAGCTCGTGGGCGTGGAGCGCCCCGACCTGCTGCTGCTCAACGACGACGACCTCGCCTACGCCAAGGTCCGCCTCGACGACGCGTCGCTGGAGACCGCGGTCGCGCACCTGTCGTCGATCAGCGACGCCCTCCCCCGCACCCTGGTGTGGTCGGCGGCGTGGGACATGGCGCGCGACGCCGAGATGGCGGCCCGCGACTTCGTCGACCTGGTGCTCGACAACGTCGCGGTGGAGTCCACGCCCGCGACGTCGTCGGTCCTGCGCACCCTGCTCGGCCAGCTCGCCTCGGCGGCGAAGCTCTACACCGCTCCGGGCCACCGCGACGACGTCGCGGTGCAGGTCTCCGAGCGGCTCATGGAGCTGGCGCTGGCCGCCGAGCCGGCGAGCGACGCGCAGCTGCAGCTGGCCGGCGCCGCCGCCGGGTGGGCGCAGACCCCCGCGCAGCTCGACGCCGTGGCCGGGTGGCTCTCGGGCGAGGCCCCGCTGGAGGGCCTCTCGGTCGACACCGACCTGCGCTGGGAGCTGCTGACCGCGCTCGTGGTCTCGGACCGGGCCGGGGAGGCGGAGATCGCCGCCGAGCTCGCCCGCGACGACACCGCCTCCGGACGCCTCGCCGCCGCCGGTGCGCGCGCCGCGGTGCCCGACGCCGCCGCCAAGCAGGCGGCGTTCTCCACGCTGACCAGCACGACGACGGACCCGGGGCTCGCCAACGCCGAGCGGGCCGCGGTCACCGCCGGCTTCTCCCGGGTGCGGGGCGCCGACGCGCAGGCGCTGCTGGCGCCGTTCGTGGAGCCGTACTTCGCCGCCGTCGAGCCGGTGTGGCGCAGCCGCACCAACGAGATCGCCCAGCAGGTGGCGGTCGGGCTCTACCCGACGCTGCTCGCCTCCCAGGAGCTGCTCGACCGCACCGACGCCTGGCTCGCGCAGGCGCCGCAGGACCTGCCGGCCCTGGTGCGTCTGGTGAGCGAGCAGCGCGACGGCGTCGCCCGCGCCCTGCGGGCCCAGGAGCGCGACCTGCAGCGCTGACCCACCCCGTTCGCAGCCGAGCGCCTGGTTGCGGTTCCCGACCCTCTCGGAACCGCAACCAGGCGCTCGGCTGCGGTTCAGGGCGCGGTCAGGGGGTGGGGGCGAGGAGGACCGTCGCTCACGGGGTCAGGTGCGGGGTGACCTCGCTCCACGGCACGGTGCAGCTGCGCAGGCCGTGCCCGTCCAGCTGGTCGTCCTGGAACTCGAACTCCACGGCGTCCGCGGTGGTCTGCCACGCCGCCCAGTCGTCGGTCGTCGATGCGAGCCCGCTGGTCTCGCTGACGCCCGTGCCCTCGGCGTCGACCTGCGCGGCGCCCTCGCCGTCGTCGCTCATCGGGATGACCACCTGCACGCTCCGCCCGTCGTTGGTGCTGACCGTCCCCTCGCCCTCGAGCCGGGGGGTGTCGTCAGCGCCGTCCTGCTCGACCGCCGCGTCGACCGACGTGGTCACCGATGCTTCGATGCGCCGGTCCACCTCGGCCACGGCGGATTCGGAGCCGGTGGAGGCGGGCACGGTCACGTCCCAGCTGAGCCCGCCGCGGGTGCCGGTGAGGTGCTCGGGGGTGCCCGCGGTGAGGGGGGCGCGGGCCACGAAGACGGCGCCAGGGGCCGCGCTCATGCTCGTGGCGGCCGCCGGCGCGTCGGACGTCGCAGTGCTGAGCGGTGCCGGAGCGGCGGGGGCCTCGCCGCCGCAACCGGTGAGCCGGGCGGTCAGCGCGGTCAGCGCTCCGGCGACGAGGGCGGCGCGGAACGCGCGGCGGACCAGGACGGTGTCCGCTCCAGAGAGGACGCCTGTGGACGAGCCGCCGCACCCGTTCGCAGCCGAGCGCCTGGTTGTGGTGCCTGGCCCCCCGGAACCGCAACCAGGCGCTCGGCTGCGGTTCAGAACCCCCTCCGAACCGCAACCGAGCGCTCGGCTGCGAGTCAGGGGGCGGTCAGAAGATCGTGGCGGTCGGCCAGGCGTCGGGGGTCCACGCGAGCTGGGCGGCCAGCCGCGCCACGGCCGCGCGCTCCCCCGCCACGCGGCCCGCGGCGTGCAGCGCCACCAGCGACGTCTCGCCCAGGTACGCCGCCGAGAGGGCACCCACGTCGAGGACGACGTCGGCAGCGGCGTCCGTCGGGGTCGCCGCGAGGCGCCCGGGGGCGGAGCCGTCGAGGTCCACCCGCCAGCGCCCACCGGCCAGGCCCAGCGCGTCGTGGACCTCCAGCACGCACGCCCCCGGCGGGCCGAGCCACCCGCGGGCCGCGAGCGCGGCGGGCACGTCGAGCAGGCGGGCCCAGGTGACGTCGCTGCCCTCGGAGGCCAGGGCGCGGCGCCGGTCGCGGAGCATCTCGGGCAGGGGGTCGTCGAGGGGGCGGTTGGTCACCCGCACGGAGTCGACGACGTCGACGGACAGCAGGTGCTCCCACAGCGCGGCGTGCGCCGCGGGCGTGGAGGCGCACAGGTCGTCCACCTCGACCTCGTTGTCGTGGCGCATGTGGGCCCACCGCCCGTGGGTGCGGTACCGGGCGAAGCCGACGGCCCGGCCGTCGGCGTCGCGGGCCAGCAGGGCGGGGGTGGCGGCCTTCGGGTCGTCCGGGAGGGGGTCGATGCCGAGCGCGTCGTCCCACCAGGCGTCGTCGCGGCTCACCAGCCCGGGGCGGCGGGCGACGGCGGCGGCGTGGACCGCCGGGGCCTCGGCGCGCAGGTCGGCGTGCTCGCACAGCTCGACGGTGACGGCGTCGGTGCCCGCCGGCCGGTGCTCCAGCTCGGCGGGCGTCCGCACCACCAGGGTCTGCGTCGACCCGGCGGGGCCGAAGCCGAAGCGCCCGTAGATGGGGGCCTCCCCCGCGATGAGCAGCGCCAGCGCGACGCCCCGCTCGCGGGCGGAGCGCAGGTCAGCGGTGATCATCCGCGTCAGCAGACCGCGGCGCCGGTGCGTGGGCGCCACGGTGACGCTGCTGACCAGCGTCGCCTCGAGGGTCGCCCCGTCGCCCGGTACCGGCACCTGCTCCTCCCAGGAGCGGTAGGTGCCGACCACGCGGTCGCCGTCGTACGCGCCGAGGAGCCGCTGGCGGTCCCACACCCGGGCCCGCGACGCCACCGAGGCGGCGTCGACGCGCTGGCCGTGGAGGAAGGTGCGGCTCGCCGACCTCCGCCACTCCAGGCGCTCGTGCTCCTCGACCGACCGGACCTCCACCTGCTCCCTCACGGGCCCCAGGCTAGGAGGAGCAGCCCTCTCCCCGACGGGTGCCCTCGACCACGACGGCGGCCAGCGACTGCACCCGCGGCGTGGTGCGCAGGTCCTCCAGGAGCACCACCTCGCCGGCGCCGTCGGTCAGCGGCACCCGCCAGTTCGGGTACTCGTCGGAGGTGCCCGGCTGGTTCTGCGTGCGGCGGTCGCCCACGGCGTCGGTGAGGGCGACCCCCACCAGCTTCGACGGGGTCTCCAGCAGGAAGGCGTGGAGCGCCTCCACCACCTCGCGCTCGGTGGGCCGCTCGCCGAGCAGGCCCAGGTCGCGCAGCTGGTCGAGGACGGCGGCGCGGTCGGCCTCGTCGACGCGCAGCTCCTCCTCGACGGACCGCGTCAGCAGCCCGAGCCGGTCGCGCAGCTCGATGTGCTCCCCCGCCAGGTACCCGGCGGTCGGCGGGAGGTCGTGGGTGTTGACGGTGGCCAGGCACAGCTCGCGCCACGACGTCGGCGGCAGGGGCTGGCCCTCGCCGTCCTTCTCGAACCACAGCACCGAGGTGCCCAGCATCCCGCGCTCGGCGAGGTAGCCGCGGACCCACGGCTCCACCAGGCCGAGGTCCTCGCCGACGACGACGGCGCCGGCGCGCGCGGCCTCCAGGCAGAGGATGCCGACGAGGGCGTCGTGGTCGTAGCGGACGTAGGTGCCCATGCCCGGGCCCTGGCCGTTCGGGACCCACCACAGGCGGAACAGGCCGAGCACGTGGTCGACGCGCACGCCGCCGGCGTGGCGCAGGATCGTGCGGACCATGTCGCGCCACGGCGCGTACCCGGCCTCGGCGAGGGCCACCGGCTGCCACGGCGGCTGCGACCAGTCCTGGCCCTGCTGGTTGAACGCGTCCGGCGGGGCGCCGACCGAGACGCCGGTGGCGAGCACGTCGCGCAGCGCCCAGGCGTCGGCGCCGGAGGGGTGCACGCCGACGGCGAGGTCGTGCATGACCCCGAGCGCCATGCCCGCGTCGACGGCGGTGGCCTGGGCGGCCGCGAGCTGGGTGTCGCAGAGCCACTGGAGCCACTCGTGGAACTCGATGAGCGGCGCCAGCTGGGACCGCAGCCCCTCGACCAGCTCCGAGCCGACCCGCTCGGCGCCCTCGGGCCACGGCTGACCGGGCCCGAAGTGCTCGATCATCGCCGCCCACAGGGCGTAGTCGGCCAGGCCCCGGCCCTCGCGCTCGCGGAAGGCGTCGAAGGCGGCCTGGCGGGCGGGGCTGCGGCCGGCGTCGAAGACCGAGCGCAGCACGGAGCGCTTGGCGTCCCACACGGCGTCGCGGTCGAGGGTGCTCGGGTCGGTGTTGGAGGCCCGCAGGGGCTCGGCGCGCCACTCGACCAGCGCGCGGTCGGTGGCGGGCAGGTAGGCGAACTCCCGCACGTCCTCCACCCGCAGGTAGATCGGGTTGGTGAAGCGGCGGGTGGTGGGCAGGTAGGGGCTGTCCTGCTGGTGCCCGACCGGCTCGGCGGCCAGCAGCGGGTTGATGAGCAGGAAGTCGGCGCCGAGGTCGCGGCCGGACCAGTCGAGCAGCTCGCCCAGGTCGGCCAGGTCTCCCAGGCCCCAGGAGTCGCGGCTGCGCACCGAGTACAGCTGGGCCATGAAGCCCCAGCGCTGGCCGCCGGTGAGGGCCTCGGGGAAGGCGAGGACGTCGGGGGTCACCACGAGGGGCGCGCTCGCACCGGCGCCGTCGTCGCCCGCGACCGCCGAGCGGACCTCGTGCCAGCCGAGGGGCAGGTCGGTGGGCAGGTCGAAGGAGGTGCGCTCCAGGCGGCGCCCGTCGACCTCGCGGTGCTCGCCCTGCTGGCGGGCCGACGGCTCCAGCGCCACCTCGCCGCCGTCCTCCAGCACCACGGTGAGCGCGACGTCGGAGTCCTCGGGGACGTGCGCCACCACGGAGGCCTCGCGGCCGGAGCGCACGACGACGACGGGCGGCAGGGACCGGCGCCACGGGGCCAGCTCGTGGTCGGCCAGCGACGCCTCGACGTCGTCGTCGTCCGCGCAGGCCACGCCCATCGCGGTCAGCACCGCGACGATGGTGGCGCGGGCCACGGTGATGTGGCCGCCCTTCCAGTCCCAGTACTCCGTGGCGACGCCGTGGGCGGCGGCCAGCTCGGACAGGCGCGGCGACGGCGGCTCGTGGCGCACCTCGAGGCCGTCGGCGTGGCGGCTCTGGTCGCGGTGCCCGCCGTCCTCGCTCCGGGTCAGCGTGGACTGCGGGCTGTCACTCACGCGGAGCTCCTGGGGTGGTGCGGGCGCGGCGGGGCGCTGCTGTCAGACGGGGGGAAGAGTACGGCGGCCAGCCTGCCCGCCCCGGCGCGGCGGCGCGAGCGGGCGCGCCGGGAGTCCGCCCCGCGCGTCCCCTGCGCGGCATAGGGTCTCCAGGCGTGCCGCCGACCCCGCCGTCCTACCCGCCGGCCTACCCGCCAGCAGAGCGCCTCGACCTGGTCGAGGAGCTGCCCGCGAGCGCCCCGCGCTACCGCGTGGCCGACCCGTACCGGTGGCTGGAGGACGAGGCCGACGAGCGCACGGTCGCGTGGTCCGCGGCGCAGGACGCGCTGTTCGCGTCGGCGCAGGCCACCTGGCCGGGCCGTGAGCGGGTGGCCTCGCGGGTGGCGCAGCTGCTGTCCGCCGGTGGCGTGGGCCCGCCGGTGTGGCGGGGCGAGCGGTGCTTCCGCGTGCGGCGCGACCCCGAGCGCGACCACCCGCAGCTGCTGGTGGTGGAGCCGGGGGCCGACGGCCCCGTCGAGCGCGTGCTGGTCGACCCCCTGGTCTGGGACCCGGCCGGCCAGACCACCCTCGACGCCTGGCAGCCCTCCCGCGAGGGGCACCTGCTGGCCTTCCAGCTCTCCGAGGGCGGCAGCGAGGAGAGCGTGCTGCGCGTGCTCGACGTCGCCACCGGCGAGGTGGTCGACGGGCCCGTCGACAGGCTGCGGTACTCCCCGGTGTCGTGGCTGCCGGTCGGCGACGACGGCTCCGCCCGCCTCTTCTACGTGCGCCGCCTGGCGCCCGAGGGCCTGCCCGCGGGCGAGGAGAAGTACCACCGCCGGGTGTGGCTGCACCGGGTCGGCGCCGACCCCGACGCCGCCCCCGCGGACGGCGGCGACGTGGAGGTCTTCGGCGCCGACCAGCCGGTGACCACCTACTACGGCGTCGGCACGTCGCTCGACGGCCGCTGGCTCACGGTGACGACGTCGGTGGGCACGTCTCCCCGCTCGGACTGCTACCTGGCCGACCTCGGCTCGGGCCTCGTGGCGGGCCCTCCGCGGTTCGCGCCGGTGGCCGTGGGCCTCGACGCGCACACCAGCGCCGGGGTGGGTCGCGACGGCCGGCTGTACGTCGGCACCGACCTGGGCGCGCCGCGCGGCCGGCTGGCGGTGGCCTACCCCACCGACCCCGCCGGGCTGGGGCCGGACCGGTGGCGCGACCTCATCGGTGAGCGCGACGGCGACGAGGGGGCGGTGCTGGAGGACTACGCCGTCCTCGACGGCCCCGAGCTGGAGCGCCCGCTGCTGCTCGTGGGCTGGACCCAGCACGCCGTCGCCCAGCTGACCGTGCACGACCTCGCCAGCGGCGAGCAGCTGCCGGGAGCGCGCGGCGTCGTGGCGCTGCCGGGGCCGGGGAGCTTCGGCGGGCTGCGCGGACGCCCCGAGGGCGGCCACGAGGCGTGGTTCACCTGGACGTCCACCGCCGAGGTGCCGTGCGTGCTCCGCTGGGACGCCCGCACGGGCGAGCTGTCCGTCGAGGCCACCGCGCCCGGGCTGGCCGCGATGGGTGAGCTGCCCGCCGTCGTCGCCCGGCAGCTGGAGGTGACCAGCGCCGACGGCACCGTCGTGCGGGCGCTGGCCGTGGCCCGCGCCGACGCCTTCGCCGACGCCTCCGACGACGCCTCCGACGACGCCTCCGAGGGCGCCGGTGGCTCCGGGGGTGGCGCGCCGCGAGCGCCCCTGCCGACGGTGCTCTACGGCTACGGCGGCTTCGGCCACACGATGACGCCCGGGTACTCCGCCACGGCGCTGGCCTGGGTCGAGGCCGGGGGCGCGTGGGTGGTCGCCGGCCTGCGCGGCGGCAACGAGGAGGGCGAGGACTGGCACCGCGCCGGCATGCTCGCCGCCAAGCAGAACGTCTTCGACGACTTCCTCGCCGTCGCCGACGCCCTCGCGCAGCGCGGCTGGACGACGCCGGCCCAGCTCACCATCAGCGGAGGCTCCAACGGGGGCCTGCTCGTGGGGGCCGCGCTGACCCAGCGCCCCGACGCCTTCGCCGCGGTGCTGTGCTCGGCACCGCTGCTCGACATGGTCAGGTACCAGCTGCACGGGCTGGGGGCCACGTGGTCGCCGGAGTACGGCGACGCGGAGGACCCCGACGAGCTGGGCTGGCTGCTGGCCTACTCCCCGTACCACGCGTGCTCGCCCGACCCGGCCTCCGTGGAGTACCCCGCGGTGCTGTTCACGGTCTTCGACGGCGACTCCCGCGTCGACCCGCTGCACGCCCGCAAGCTGTGCGCGGCGCTGCAGCACGCCACCCGCTCCGACCCGGCGGAGAGGCCGGTGCTGCTGCGCCGCGAGGCGGGGGTCGGCCACGGGGCCCGGGCGGTGTCGCGGTCGGTGCGGCTGGCCGCTGACACCCTCGGGTTCGCTGCGGCGCACACGGGCCTCGACCTCACCGGGGGCGCGACCAGGAGCGCGACCGGGAGCGCGACCGGGAGCGTGACCGGGAGCGTGACCGGGAGCGGGGCGACGGCGTGACCGGGGCCCTCCTGGCCAGCACCGCCTCCGCGACGCCGAGCGCCACCGCAGACTTCGAGGAGCGCGTCTCCACGTACTACGACTCGGCGCAGACCATCCCCTGCACGCCCGGCGACGGGACGTTCTGCGGCGTGATGGTCGACGTCGGCGTCAACGAGACGCTCGCGCGGTTCCTCATCCTCTACGGCACCCCCGTGCTGAAGGTGCTGCTCATCCTCGTGGTGGGCCTGGTGCTGCGGAACTTCCTGCACCGGCTCATCGGGGGGCTGTCGGAGCGGATCGCCGCCGGCGAGGCGCAGCCGGGGCAGTCGCGCTGGTGGCGGGCCGGCCGGGGCCGCGGGTCCTCCGCCGGGCACAGCGACACCGCCCGCCACGACGGGACGATGGCGTTCGAGCGGCGGGCCCAGCGCGCCAGGACGCTCGGCTCGGTGCTGCGCAGCACCACCACCGCCGTCCTGATGACGGTGACGGCGCTGCTGGTGCTCGGGCAGCTCGGCATCCCGCTGGGCCCCCTGCTGGCCGGCGTCAGCGTGGTGGGCGTCGCCGTGGGCTTCGGCGCGCAGACGCTGGTGAAGGACTTCCTCGCCGGCATCTTCCTCATCGCGGAGGACCAGTTCGGCGTCGGAGACTCCGTCGACCTCTCCGCCGACGCCAAGGGCACCGTCGAGGCGGTCAGCCTGCGCGTCACGCGGCTGCGGGGCGTCGACGGGACGGTCTGGTACGTCCGCAACGGAGACCTGCTCCGGGTGGGCAACCGCTCCCAGGGCTGGTCGCGGGCGGTGCTCGACGTCGACGTCCCCTACAGCGCCGACGCCGGCCGGGTCGCCGAGCTGCTGGAGGACGTCGGCCGCGAGCTCCACGCCGAGCGGGAGTGGCGCAGGCACCTGCTCGAGGAGCCCCAGGTCTGGGGTGTGGAGGCGCTGACGCTGGAGAAGGTGGTGGTCCGCATCGCGGTGCGGACCGCGCCGCTGCAGCAGTGGGCGGTGGCCCGCGAGCTGCGGGCCCGCATCAAGGCGCGCTTCGACGCCGAGGGCGTGGGCCACGCCGTCGACGACCCGGCCGAGCCCGGTGCGGACGCCCCGGGCTCCGACGCCGAGCCCACCGGCGGCTCCGCCCAGCGCTGACCCCCTGTCCGCACCCTCCGCGGAGAGTGCGCTCTGGAGCCCCGTCCGGACCGCACTCCCCGCAGAGGGTTCCGGGGAGAGTGCGGTCCGGTGCCGGGTCGCGGGGCCGGGTGGCCCAGCGGAGGATCTCGGGGTGGCCACTCCGAGCTCTGCCGCGACGCCCCCCACCGACCCCTCAGACCCCCGTGACGAGGTGACGGTCGACCCCGAGCTGACCACCGCCTCCGACGACGACCCCGTCCTCGCCGGCTCCGGCGAGGGCCGCCTCGCGCTGGTCACCGGCGTCACCGGCTACATCGGCGGCCGGCTGGTCCCTGAGCTGCTGGCCGCGGGCTTCCGCGTGCGGGCCCTCGCCCGCAACGCCGACCGCCTGCGCGACAGGCCCTGGCGCGACCGCATCGAGGTCGTGGAGGCCGACGCCTCCGACCCCGAGGGCCTGGCCCGCGCGCTCGACGGCGTCGACGTCGCCTACTACCTGCTGCACTCCCTGGGCACCGGGCGAACCTTCGAGATCCAGGACCGCGGGCTCGCCCTGTCCTTCGGCAAGGCGGCTCGCGAGGCCGGCACCGGCCGGGTCGTCTACCTGGGCGGGCTCTACCCCTCGGGTGAGGAGCTCTCCCCGCACCTCGCGGGCCGCAAGGAGGTCGAGGACATCCTCCTCGCCAGCGGCGTGCCGGTGGCGGTGCTGCGGGCCGCGGTGATCCTCGGCTCGGGCTCGGCGTCGTTCGAGATGCTGCGCTACCTCACCGAGCGGCTGCCGGTGATGATCCGGCCGAAGTGGCTGGCCAACCGCATCCAGCCGATCGCCGTGCGCGACGTGCTGCGCTACCTCGTGGGCGCCGCGTCGATCCCGCCCGAGGTCAGCCGCGGCTTCGACATCGGCGGGCCCGACGTCGTCACCTACCTCGAGCTGATGCAGCGCTACGCGAAGGCGGCGGGCCTGCCCAAGCGGTACGCGATCCCCGTGCCGGTGCTGACGCCGCACCTGTCCAGCCACTGGATCAACCTGGTGACGCCGGTGCCGCACACCATCGCGGGCGCGCTCGTCTCCTCGATCGTCCACGAGGTGGTGGTCAAGGAGCGCGACATCACCCGGTACGTGCCCGACCCGCCCGAGGGGCTGCTCGGCGTCGACAGGGCCATCCAGCTGGCGCTGCAGAAGATCCAGGACCTCGACGTCCAGACCTCCTGGCGCTCGGCGTCCACCCGCGGGGCCCCCAGCGACCCGCTGCCGTCGGACCCCGACTGGTCGGGCGGGGCGCTCTACGTCGACGACCGCGCCAGCGCCGTCGACGCGACCCCCCGCCAGCTGTGGTCGGTCATCGAGGGCATCGGCGGGGTCAACGGCTGGTACTCGTGGTCGCTGGGCTGGCGGGTGCGCGGCCTCATGGACATCGGCGTGGGCGGTCCCGGGCTGCGACGGGGGCGCGCCAACCCGTACGACCTGTCGGTCGGCGACGCCCTGGACTGGTGGCGCGTGGAGCGCATCGAGGACCTCCGGCTGCTGCGGCTGCGCGCGGAGATGCGCCTGCCCGGGGAGGCGTGGCTCGACCTGTGCGTGGAGGAGGACGACGCCGGGCGCACGGTCTTCCGGCAGAAGGCGGTCTTCCACCCCAAGGGGCTGAGCGGCTTCCTCTACTGGCAGGCCATCAAGCCCTTCCACGGCATCATCTTCGGCGGCATGCAGCGCAACATCGCCAGCGCTGCCTCGGCCGTCCAGGAGACCGACGAGCACTGGAAGCCGTCCCGTGCCAGCTGACCGCGGTCCCGGCCGGGTCGTCTGGGTCACCGGGGCCAGCAGCGGCATCGGCCTGGCGACGGCGCTGGCGTGCGCCGCCCGGGGCGACCGCCTGGTGCTCTCCAGCCGCGCGCCCGGCCCCCTGGAGGAGGCCGCCCGGCAGTGCCGCGCCGCGGGGTCTCCCGACGTCCTCGTGGCTCCCCTCGACATCGGCGACGACGACGCCGTGCGCGCCGTCGGCCAGCGGGCGCGCCAGCGCTTCGGGCGCCTCGACGTCGTCGTGCAGAACGCCGGGGTCGCGGCCTACGGGCGCATCGACGAGGTCCCGGCCGAGGTGCTCGAGGCGCTGTTCCGCACCAACGTCCTGGGGGCCGCGCACGTCGCCGGAGAGGCGGTGCGCACGTTCCGCGAGCAGGGCGACGGCGTGCTCGTCGTCGTCGGCTCGGTGCTGGGCCGCCTGACCGTGCCGTGGATGGGCGCCTACAACGCCTCGAAGTTCGCGCTGCGGGGGCTGGTGCGCACGATGCAGCAGGAGAACCGCGACGTGCCCGGCCTCCGGATCTCGCTGGTGGCGCCCGGCGGCGTCGACACGCCCATCTACGACCAGTCCGCCACGGTCCTCGGGCGGCGCAACCGGCCGCCTTACCCCGTCGCCTCCCCCGAGGACGTCGCGGCGAAGGTGCTGCGCGCTGCCGACACCGACCAGCGCTGGCACCGCGAGCTCGACGCCGGGTGGGCCAACCCGGCGATGAAGGCGGCCTTCGGGCTGGCCCCCGGGCTCTTCGACGCGCTGTCGCGCCCGGCGATGCGGCTGCTGGGCTTCGCCCCCGGCCGCCGGCCGAGCGGGCCCGGCAACGTGCTGGCCCCGCAGCCCGACGGCGAGCGGCTCCGCCAGCGCCGCTGAGGTGGCGGTCGCCCGTGGTCACGGCCCCGCGACCGTGATCATGGACGCTGGCCACCCCGGGCGGCGCCGAGGGGATGATGGAGGGGTGATGCCCTCCCCCACCCCGCCGCAGGGGCCCCGCCAGGGGCTGCGCGTCGGGCGCTCCGTCCCGGCCGAGCAGCAGAGCTTCTTCGACGCCGTCGGCGGCCACGAGACGTTCGTGCGGCTGGTCGACAGGTTCTACGAGGGCGTCGCCGACGACGAGCTGCTGCGCCCGATGTACCCCGAGGAGCAGCTCGACGGCGCCCGCGAGCGCCTGACGCTCTTCCTCGAGCAGTACTGGGGCGGTCCGACGACCTACTCCGAGACGCGCGGCCACCCGCGGCTGCGGATGCGCCACGCGGGGTTCCGCATCGGGCCTGCTGCGCGCGACGCGTGGCTGCGGCACATGCGCGACGCCGTCGACTCCCTCGCGCTGCCGCCGCTGCAGCACGAGCTGCTGTGGGACTACCTGGAGCGGGCGGCGCACAGCCTGCTCAACACCTTCGACGACTGACCTCCCCGCCGGATCGCAACCAGGCGCCCGACTGCGCTTCCAGGGGGCACCCGAACCGCAACCAAGCGCCCGACTGCGCTTCCGAGGGGCACCCGAACCGCAACCAGGCGCCCGACTGCGCTTCCAAGGGGTGCCCGAACCGCAACCAGGCGCTCGGCTGCGAGTCGTGAGGGGCGCGGACGCCGCGAGGCCCCCGCCCCTGCGGGGGACGAGGGCCTCGGGCAGTCCGGAGGTGTCAGCGGCGGCCGAGGCGCCGCTCGCTCGGCGCCGCGGTGTAGGTGATGCCGTAGTGCGCGAACACGTCGCCCTCGGCCTCGGCGCGGAGCTCGCCGTCGGTCTCGATCGACGGCGCGTCCTTCACCCGGTTCTTCGGGTAGGCGACCTTGACGTAGCCCGGGCCGACGACGGCGTCGTCGATGGGCACGAAGACCAGCTTCTTGCTGACCATCCCGACCACGACGGTGGCGAAGGCCGGCTGGTCGGAGGCGGTGTCGACGTACACCGACTCCATCTTGCCGATCTTGTCACCGGCCTCGTCGACGACGTCGTGACCGCTCCACTCACGGATGTTCCCCACGCGCACTGGCATGCGTCGAACGCTAGCGATCACCTCGGGCGAGCGCCCGTCGAGAACGCCCCGGGAACCCGTCGGCGGCTCAGCCCTTCCGCCACTCGTCGTCGGTGAGGGTCGAGGCGCCCATCGCGGCCATCTGCGTCATGCCGCCGTCGACCACGTACGACTGACCCGTGATGTAGCTCGCCTCGTCGCGGCACAGGAGGGCGACGACGGCGGCGATCTCGTCGGCGTGGCCCACCCGGCCGAGCGGCACGCCCGGGCGGCGCTCGGACTCGACGTCGGCGTCGTGCTGCCCCGTCAGCGGGGTGGCGACCTCGCCGGGGCCGACGGCGTTGACGGTGATGCCGTGCGAGCCGAGCTCGATGGCGGCGTTCTTCACCAGGCCGCCCAGGCCGTGCTTGGCCGAGACGTAGGCGCCGGAGCCGATGCGCGGGGTGTGCTCGTGGACGCTGGTGATGGCGACCAGGCGCCCGCCCTCGCCGTCGCCCGCGGATGCCATGCGGCGGGCGCCCTTCTGCAGGGTGAGGAAGGCGCCGTCGAGGTTCAGGCCGAGGTCCTGGCGCCAGTCGGCGAAGTCCAGGTCGAGGATCGACGCCGAGGCCGACCCGCCGCCGGCGTTGGCGACCACGGCCCACAGGCGGCCGCCGCCCTCGGCGAGCTCGTCGGCCAGCTCGTCGAGCACGTCGGCGCCGCCGGGGAGGTCGGACAGGTCGAGCTGGCGGACGACGGCGCGGCGTCCCAGCGCGCGCACCTCCTCGGCGGTGCCCTCGGCGCCCTCCTGGTCGGAGTGCCAGGTGATGCCGACGTCGAGCCCGTCGCGGGCGAGGGCCACCGCGGTGGCCTTGCCGATGCCGGAGTCGGACGCGGTGACGATGGCGAAGGAGTTCTCGGGGCGGCTCATGCCCGTCCCCTACCCCGCCGCTCCCGTCACAACGACGATCACACCCCCTCCCCGCGACGATCATGCGGCTGCGCGCCACCTGTGACGTGCAGCGCCGCCCGTCGTGGCGCTGAGGTGCGTGATCGTCGCGAGAGGGGTGGTCCGCCCTCCCCGCGGGTCAGGCCAGGAGGGGGCGGCGCCCGAGCACGTGGCCCCGGGCGCTGGAGAGCCTGCGCCAGGGCCCGGCCGTCGCAGCGGCCACGGGCGCGGTGGCGTCCGGCGCGTCGGGTGCGGGCAGGAAGCCCAGCGCCTCGGCGGCCCGGGCGAGCGCCGCGGCGAGGTCGCGCGGGTCTCCCTGCGCCACCTGGCGCAGCTGCGCCACCTCCTGCGGCGGGGTCGGCGTCCAGCCGGTGCGCGGGGGCAGCACGCCCGCCCACGACGACGCCGCGAGGTGGCCCACGCCGACCGGGGGCACCGCCAGCTCGGTGACGCGCTCACCGCCGGGCCCGCTGCGGCGGGCGAGGCGGTCGGCCAGGGCCGCCAGCTCGACGGTGACGTCGACGTGCGCCGGGTCGCGCAGCGGCACGGCCCGCAGTCCGAGCACGGTCGGCAGGCCGGCCCCGTGCAGGGGGCTCACCCAGACGGCGAGCACGCGGTCGGTGGCCACGAGCCGGGCCGCGCCGTCGGCGTCCGCGCGGGCGGCGCGGGACACCAGCACGGCGAGGTCGTCGAGGGCGCGCGGGTCGGCGGGCACCAGCGCCGGCGGCGGCTCCTGGGGCCCGTGGCGGGGCGGCGGGACGGTCACGGGCACCTCCTGCGAGTGGCTGGCCGGGTGGACCGGGTGGGCGGCGTCAGCGGGACCGGCGGCGGAAGGGCACCGGCTCGTCGAGCCACGCCTCCAGCACGGCCCGCTCCCCCGGGGTGAGCCTGCGCGAGCGACCGGAGGACACGTCGTAGGCGACCGCCGTCGTCGTCGCGCGGACGTAGGAGGTGCGCGTGCCGGCGGGGGCCTCGTCGTAGACCTCGTAGCCGAGCTCGAAGCTGGCGCCGCCGACGGAGGTGACCCACAGGTCGACCGGCACGGGCGCCAGGCGCCAGACCAGGGGCGCGAGGTACTCGACCTCGTGGTGGGCGACGACGACGCCCGACTCCAGCATGCTCGGGCCGCCGTCCTCGCGGAGCTCCTCGAAGGCGTGGACGCGCACCTCCTCGAGCAGCCGGAGCACCTGCACGTTGTTGACGTGCCCGAACGCGTCCATGTCGGACCACCGCACGGTCACAGGGACGTTCCGCTTCACCACCGGCCCATCGTGGCGCACCCCTCCTCGCGGTCTCAGGCGGGGCGCAGCAGGGGGACGACGTCCTCGGTGAACTGCGTCAGGAACCGCGTCTGGTCCTGCCCCGGACCGTGGAAGACCAGGTGGTCGAACCCGGCCTCCACGTAGCCCGCCACCGCCTGGGCCACCTGCGCCGGGTCATCAGCCACGATCCACCGCTTGGCCACCTGCTCGATCGGCAGCTCATCAGCCAGGCGCCCCATCTCCACCGGGTCGTGCACCTGGGCCTTCTGCTCCGCCGACAGCGACAGCGGCGCCCAGAACCTCGTGTTCTCCAGGGCGCGGTCGTGGTCGCGGTCGTAGGACAGCTTGACCTCGATGGTCCGCTCGATGTCGGCCTCGGTGCGCCCGGAGGCCTCCAGCCCCTCGCGCAGGGAGGGCAGCAGGGTGTCCTGGTAGAGGTCCATGCCCTTGCCGGAGGTGCAGATGTACCCGTCGCCTGCGCGCCCGGCGTACTTGGTCACCCCCGGCCCGCCGGCGGCGATGAACACCTGCACCGGCACCTGCGGCTTGTCGTAGACCGTCGCGTCGTGCAGGCGGTAGTACTCCCCCTCGAAGGTGACCCGGTCCTCGGCCCACAGCGCCCGGATCAGGCGGACCGCCTCGCGCAGGCGCGCGAAGCGCTCCCGGGTCTGGGGGAAGTCCGCCCCGACGGCGTGCTCGTTGAGGGCCTCCCCGGTGCCCACGCCGAGGATCACGCGCCCCGGTGCCAGGCAGCCCAGGGTGGCGAAGGCCTGGGCGATGACGGCGGGGTTGTAGCGCAGGGTGGGGGTGAGCACCGAGGTGCCCAGCTGCACGCGGGTGGTCTTGGCCGCGGCCCAGCCCAGCCAGGTCAGGGCCGAGGGGGCGTGGCCGCCTTCGTGGCGCCAGGGCTGGAAGTGGTCGGAGATCCACACCGAGTCCAGGCCGGACTCCTCGGCCTGGACGGCGTAGTCGGCCAGCTGGGCGGGGTCGAACTGCTCCGCGGAGGCCTTGTACCCGATCTTGAGCTCACGGCGGGCGCTGCCCGTCACAGCGCCCCGCTCGACAGGGCGGAGTACAGGTCGGGGCGGCGGTCACGCAGGAACGGCCGCGACGCCCGCGTGCGCGCCACGAGGTCGGTGTCGAGGTCGGCGACGGCCACACCGTCACCGGAGTCGACGACAGCCAGCACCTCCCCGCTGGGCCCGTACACCGCGCTGGTGCCGAAGTAGTCCTTCGCGCCCTCGCAGCCGGAGCGGTTGGCGCAGACCACGTAGAAGCCGTTGGCCACGGCCTGGGCGCGCAGCTCCAGCTGGAACACCTCCTTCATGGGGGCGCTGGCGCAGGCCACGGGGACGGCCAGCGCCACCCCGCCGTCCAGCGCCACGCAGCGGCCCAGCTCCGGGAAGTGCCGCTCGTAGCAGATGATCGTGCCGACCCTGCCGACCGTGGTGTCGACGGCGCGGGGCGGCTCCTGCCCGGGGCGGAAGTAGAACTTCTCGGGGAAGCCGTTGGAGAACGGCAGGTGCGACTTGCGGTAGACGTGCGCCAGCTCGCCGGCGACGAACGTGCACGCCGTGTTGGCGTAGACGCCCGGCGTGGACAGCTCCTCGAAGACCGAGCTGACCACTGTGATGCCCAGCCGGCCCGACAGCTCGGCCACGAGCGCGTTCGACGGCCCGTCCAGCGCCTCGGAGTGCACGAAGAAGCCGGGGTCGGGCTCGGGCTGCACGAACGGCGCGGCGAACAGCTCCGGCAGCACCACCAGGCCGGCGCCGTCGGCGGCGGCCTGCTCGACCAGGCCGGCGGCGGCCTCGAGCACGTCGTCGCGCCCGCGGCCGGTGGCCAGCTGGACGGCGGCGACCCGCGTCGCCCCGGCGGGCGCAGGGGCGGCGCTCATGCGCGCGCCGCCTCGAGGTCGGCCTCAGCGAGGACCTCGTCGAGGATGCCGAGCGCGTGCGCGACCTCCTCCTCGCTGATGACCAGCGGCGGGGTCAGGCGCACCACGTTGTTGTTGGCGCTGAGGTACAGCCCACGCCGCCATGCCGCGGCGACGATGCGCTGCATCGGGGCCGCGGCCGCACCGGCGGCGCCGAAGGGGACGAGCGGCTCCTTGGTGGCCGGGTCCTTGACCAGCTCGACGCCGTAGAAGAGGCCGACGCCGCGCACGTCGCCCATCACGGGGTAACGCTGCTGCATCGCCCGCAGACCCGCCTCCAGCTGCCGCCCCCGGGCGCGCACGTTGGAGAGCACGTCCTCCTCCTCCATGATCCTCAGTGAGGCGAGGGCGCTGGCTGCCGCGAGCGGGTGCCCGGCGTAGGTCTGACCGCCCCAGAACTTGTGGGTCATGAGCCACTCGCGCGAGCGCTCCCCGACCGTCATGGCGCCCAGCGGCACGTAGCCGGAGTTGAGCCCCTTGGCCGAGGTGACGATGTCGGGTACCACGCCCCAGTTGTCCACCGCGAAGTACTGCCCGGTGCGGCCCCAGCCGGCCATGACCTCGTCGCAGATGAGGAAGATGCCGTGGCGGTCGCACACCTCGCGGATGCTGGCCAGGTAGCCGTCCGGCGGCACGAGGATGCCGTTGGTGCCCGTGACGGTCTCGATGATGACCGCCGCGATGGTGGAGGGGTCCTCGTACTGCAGCACCTCCTCCAGGTGCGGGGCGCCGAGGCAGACCGGGTCCTGCTCGGGGGGCAGCCCGCTAGCGGTCCGGTAGGCGTACGGGTCGTGGAACCTCACGACCCCGGGCACGCCGGGCCCGCCGATGTGGTGGTGGCGCGGGTCACCGGTCAGCGTCAGCGCTCCAGCCGTGGCCCCGTGGTAGGAGCGGTAGCGGGCCATGACCTTGGCTCGGCCGGTGATGTGCTGGGCCAGCCGCACGGCGTTCTCGTTCGCCTCGGCGCCGCCGGTGGTGAAGAAGCTCATCTCCAGGTCGCCGGGCGCCACGCGGGCGATGGCCTCCCCCAGCTCGGCGCGAACGCGCACCGCGAAGTTCGGACCCATGTAGGCCATCTGCCGCACCTGGTCGACGATCGCCTCGACCAGCTTGGGGTGCTGGTGCCCGAGGTTGAGGTTCACCAGCTGCGACTGGAAGTCCAGGTAGCGGTTGCCCTCTGTGTCCCAGAACCAGCAGCCCTCGCCGCGCTCGACCGCGGCCTGCGCGGGGGTGCCCTGCACCGACCACGAGCGGATGACGTAGCGCTGCTCGGCGTCGATGATGCGCTGGGTGGTCCAGGCCTCGGCCTCCAGCCCCAGGCTCATCGGGCGACCTCCGCGCCGAAGGTGGCCAGGCGGGCGAGGGGGCGGCCGGTGCTGGCCGCCACGCACGCGATGACGATCTCGTCGACGCGGGGCGCGTCGGGCACCACCAGCGTCACCGTCTGGTGGTGGCTGCGGGTCTTGGCGTCGGTCTTGTGCTTGAGGGGGACGTCGATCGAGGCGCCCAGCAGCCCGACCTTCTCCGCTGCGGGCAGCAGCTCGGTACCGCCGGCGGCGTTGCGGAACTCGTTGCCGAACTTCAGGTTGTGGATGATCGCCGAGCCGTGCTCGACCTCGCCTCCGGCGCCGACCAAAGCGGCCTTGCCGAAGGCCTCGACGGGCTCACCGAGCAGCTCCACGCACGCGGGTCCGATGAGCGCCCCCACCTCCTGGCCGTTCGCGTCAGCCAGGGTGACGAGGTCCTCGACGTAGCCGTCGGTGCCGTACGGGTTCTCGATGACCACGGCCACCCAGGCGAGCACGTGGCGGACGGGCAGGTCGCGGCCCTGCTCGCGCAGGGTCTCCTCGCGGTGGCGGACGATCTTGCGGACGGTGATGCTCATGGTGGTCTGGCTCGCTCTCAGGCGCGGGTGGGGTCGAGGGATGACGACGAGGGCGCCGTCGGTGGCGGCTCGTGCACGTAGGCGGTGGGCTCCCGGTCACCCAGGGGGCGGTTGAAGGGGTCCTCGCGGCGCGCCCGGCGGGAACCGACGGGATCGATCCGCGCGGTGAGGATCGCGGGGACGTCAGGGGCGGGACCGGCGAGGACCCACCCGTCGTGGCCGACGACGACGCTGTCGCCGATGAAGCGCTGCCCGCGCTCGGTGCCCACGCGGCTGCACGCCGCGACGTACACCTGGTTGGAGTGGGCGTTGGCCATGGTCATGACGTTGGCCAGCGACGGACCGGGCTGCTGGTGGGGGTTGGGCACCCAGTCGCTGGGCGCCAGCACCAGGTCGGCGCCCTGCAGCGCGAGGCTGCGGGTGCTCTCGGGGAACCACGCGTCGTAGCAGATGATCATGCCGACGCGCCCGAACGGCGTCTCCACGACGGGAAAGGAGTCGCCGCGGTCGAAGACCAGCTTCTCGGAGTTCCAGAGGTGCACCTTGCGGTACACGCTCTCGACGCCGCGGGGCGAGACGAGGACGGCGCTGTTGTAGACGCGGCCGTCGCTCAGCTCGTTGATGCCCCCGCACACCCAGGCGCCGGTCTCGTCGGCCACAGCCTGCCAGGCGCGGACCACGGGCCCGTCCAGCGGCTGCGCGCAGGCGAGCGACTCGGCGTAGTCGTGGAAGGCCCACCCGGCGCTGGCGCACTCGGGCAGCACCACCAGCGACGCACCAGCCGCAGCGGCCTCGCGGACCGCGGCGGTGGTGAGGTCGGCGTTGGCCTCGACGTCACCGATGACGGGGTCGACCTGGGCGCAGGCGATGGTGAACGCCGTGCCGCTGGTCATGGGGCCTCCTGGGCAGTGGTCGCTGGTGGTGGTGGGGTGGGTGGAGGTGGGTGCGGGAAGGTTCCGGGGGGGCGCCCCTTCCCGCACCCACCGGCCTACTTGCCGCCCTCGGTGAGCTGGACGGTGGCGGGGGTCCAGCTGGCTCCGCTGGCGTCCACCCCCGTCCGCCTCCAGCAGCTCCAGCGCCGCGTCGTTGAGGTCGGTGCGGTAGGCGCCGGCGTCCGGGGCGGCAGCGAGCACGCCGCCGTCGACACCCACCTGGACGGTCCTGTCCCAGGCCTCCTTCGACATCGCGCCGATGCCGCTGGTGGAGGGCCAGATCAACTTGTTGATCTCGTTCATCATGAACGCCTGGTGCGAGCGGCCCAGAGCGCTGCCCTGCGCCACCACGGTGTCGACGCACGAGTCGGCGTCGTCGCGGCAGTGGATCCAGCCCTCGTCGGTGGCGGCGATGAAGCGGGTCGCGATGTCGGCGTTGTCACCCTGCTCCAGCCAGGCCTGCTGGGCGTAGACACCGTCCTCCAGCGTGCCGAAACCGAGGTCCTGCAGGTCCAGGGTGCTGAAGTCCGAGGGCTGGTACAGCTGGCCGGTGGCGGGGTTCACCGTCTCCAGCAGCTGCGCGTACTCGTTGTAGGTCTTGGCCTGCACCGAGTCGGCCTCGCGGTTGAGCAGCAGTGACATGTCGAAGGGCTGCTGCACCACGGTCACGTCCTTGGCGGGGTCGACGCCCGAGGCCTTCATGGCCGCGAAGAGCGTCAGCTCGTTGCCGCCGCCCCAGCTGCCCAGCGTCGTTCCCTTCAGAGCCGTCAGCGAGGTGATGCCGCTGTCGGCCCAGGAGACCTGCAGGTAGGCGCCCCGCTCGAAGGTCTGGCTGATGTTGACGATGTCGGCGCCCTGCTCGCGCGAGGCCATCGACTTGATGACGTGGCTGACTGCGAACTGCGCGTTGCCGCTGGCCAGCACCTGCTGGGGGACGACGTTGGTGCCGCCCTCCTGGATGGTGACGTCGAGGCAGCGCTTCGCGTAGTCGCCGTTCTCCTTGGCGGCGTAGTACCCGGCGAACTGCGCCTGGGTGACCCACTGGAGCACCACGGTGACCTCGTCGACCTTCGCGCAGTCGGCGCTCGAGGCCGCCGCGGCCGCGGCGGTGGATGAGGTCGTCGCCTCGGACATGCCGCCGCAGGCGGACAGCGCGGCGACCGCGCCGAAGGCGCCGAGGAGGGCCGCGCCGCGGCGGAGGGTGGAGGTGAGCACGTGATGGCCTCGCGTTCGTCGGAGGGGCGGGGTGGGTGGGGTGGAGCGGGGACCCCGGCGCCGCGGGTGACGGCGCCGGGAAGGCTGGTGGTGGCTCGCGGAGGGGCGGGGGTCAGCCGCTGGTGGCGGAGCGCCAGGGCACGGCGACGCGCTCGACCAGCGCGATGAGGCCGTAGAGCGACAGGCCCAGGAGGCTGGCCACGAAGACCGCGGCCCACGTCTGGTCGAAGCGCGACATGGCGGCGGTGTTGGCGATCAGCACGCCCAGGGCGTTGGAGGTGCCGCCGAAGTACTCGGAGACGATCACGGCGATCACCGACAGGGTGGCGCCGACGCGGAGCCCGTCGAACAGGGCGGGCAGCGCACCCGGGAGCCGCACGTGCACGAGCAGCTGTCGGCGGCTCGCCGAGACCGACTGCATGTACTCGCGGTGCGTCGGGGACACGGCCAGCAGCCCGCGCGTGGTGTTGACGACCACGGGGATGGTCACGGACAGGGTCGCGACCGCCACCTTGGAGGCGATCGAGGTGCTCCCCAGCCAGGCGTTGAAGATGGGCGCGAGGGCGACGATGGGGGCGCAGCCGGCCAGTGCGACCAGGGCCAGCACCACCCGCGCGACGCCCTCGAACATCGCGATGACCACGGACGCGAGCACTCCGAGTGCAGCACCGGCGAGCACCGCGAGCACGACGGCCGTGGCCGTGGGACGCGCCGCCGACAGCAGGGCCGGAGCATCGCTGACCACCGCCTGCGCGATGGCGCTGGGGGCGGGCAGAAGGTAGGCCTGCACCCCGCCGACGAGCACCACGAGCTGCCAGGAGAGCAGGAGCACCACGCCGAGGACCGCTGCGGGCGCCAGGGCCGACAGCAGGCCCCGGCCGCGGCCGCGGGACAGCCTGACCGGGCGCTCGACGGGAACGAGCGCGCTCACAGCCCGGCCGTGGTCGGCTCGAGGACGGCGTGCAGGCGCTCCCGGACGTGCCGCTCAGCGGCCTGGAACTCGTCGGTGAGGCGGGTCTCGTCGGTGCGCGGGTAGGGCAGGTCGACCGGGATGCGGGAGGCGATGCGCCCGGGCCGCGGCGACATCACGACCACCTCGGTGGACAGGAACACCGCCTCCGGGATGCTGTGGGTGACGAAGACGACGGTGGTGCCGGTGGCGCGCCAGATGCGCAGCAGCTCTCGCTGGAGGTGCTCCCGGTTCATCTCGTCGAGGGCGCCGAGGGGCTCGTCCATGAGCAGCACGCGCGGCTGCATGGCCAGGGCGCGTGCGATGGCCACGCGCTGCTGCATGCCCCCGGAGAGCTGGCGGGGGCGGTGGTCGGCGAACTGCGTCAGCTTGACCAGCTCGAGCATCTCGTCAGCGCGCTGGCGGCGCTCGGCCCGCCCGACGCCCTGCACCTGCAGCGGCAGCTCGATGTTGCGGCGGACCGTGCGCCAGTCCATGAGGCCGGGCGCCTGGAAGGCCATGCCGTACTGGCGGGTGCGGCGCGCCTCGGCGGCGATGGTGCCGGCGACCTCGACGGTGCCGGTGGTGGGGGTGACGAGGTCTCCGATGACGCGCAGCAGAGTGGACTTGCCGCACCCCGACGGGCCGAGCAGCGACACGAAGCCGCCCTCGGGGATGTCGAGGTCGATGTCGTCGAGGGCGACGACGTCGCCGCTGCTCGTGGAGAAGGTCTTGCTGACGCCGGCCAGGCGGATGGCGGTGCCGGTGGGGGTCGGGGTGGTGGGGGTGGTCATCAGTGCTCCCTCTTCGACAGGACGAGGCGCTCGGCGAGGGCGATGACCTGCACGAAGACCACTCCCGCGAGGGAGGCCACCAGCACGGCGGCGTACAGGTTGGCCGGGGCGAGCGAGTAGTAGTAGGCGGCGGTGAGGATGGCCCGGCCGATGCCCAGGCCGGCTCCGGCGCTCAGCTCGCCCACCACGGCGCCCACCACCGAGGCGGTGGCGGCGAGGCGCAGGCCGGTGAAGAAGCTCGGCACGGCCGCCGGCACTCGCACGAGCAGCAGGGTCTGCAGCGGCGAGGCCGCCACCGAGCGCATGAGCTCGACGTGCGTCAGGTCGGCGGAGAGCAGCCCGGTGGCGGTGTTCAGCGTCACCGGGAAGAAGGCGAGGTAGGCCGAGATGACGGTGACGGCCACCCAGCTGGGGAAGCCGGCGCCACCGATCCAGACGACAACGATGGGCGCCAGGGCCACCAGCGGGATGGTCTGCGAGACCACCAGCCACGGCATGCTCGCGCGCCCCAGCCACGGGAGCTGGCGCATCAGCAGGGCGAGGCACACGCCCACCGCGGCCCCCAGCGCCAGGCCGTAGGCGGCCTCGCGCAGCGTGACGCTGGTCTGCTGGAGGTAGTAGGCGAGCAGCGTCTGGTCCGACGCGGTGGAGGCCGGGCCGGCCAGCGCGGCGAGCACCTGCCAGACGTGCGGCATGGCGGCGTCGTCGGTGGCCACCGGGAGCGGCAGCGAGGTGAGGGGGACGAGGTCGCCCGTGGCCTGGCCGAGCGCCTTGTACCCCTCCCAGGCGAGCAGGGCCATCGCGATGACGGCGGCGGCGGTGGCCAGGTCGCGCAGGGTGCGGCCCAGCTGCCGCGACGCCCCGCGGCGCGCGCGGACGGGGGGCGGGGGCGCCGCTGGCGGCGCGACCGCTGCGCTGGGGCGCGGGGCCGTGCGGGTGGCTGCCATGGGTCTCCCTCGACTATCCGGTTCATTCACCGGACCATTGGTCCGATATAAATGATCCTGGCTGTACCGGGTTTCCGTCAACGGCGTCTCGTGTGAACTCCGTGTTTCCGCCGCATCGGCCGGCGCGTCGTCGCGACGCGCCGTGACGCACGGACGCCCCGCCGACGGCGTCGGCGGGGCGCAGGGCGGTAGGACGTCGCGGCGGGGTGAGCGGGTGGAGGGCCCGAGGGGGTTACCGCGGTCAGTACCCGGCCGCGAAGGCCGCGACGCCGGGCCCGAGCCCGGAGCGCTCCAGGAGGGCGCCCAGCCGCTGGGCCTGGGAGGTGACCACCTCGACGGCGGAACTGAGGCGCTCCTCGGTGAGGCGGTAGTGCGGGCCGCTGGTCCACAGCGCGTAGGTGACCTGGCCGTGCACGCGCACCGGCGCCGCCACCGCGGTCAGGCCCTGCTCGAGCTGGCTCTGCGTCACCGCGTACCCGCGGGCGCGGATGGCCGCGAGCTCCGCGGCGAGGTCGTCGAAGGACCGGAAGGAGGTCAGGGGCGGCTGGGACGCGTCGCGCTCGAAGGAGGCGCGCGCCACGTCGGGGTCCTCCCAGGCGAGCAGGACCCGACCCGTCGACGTCCTCCAGCTCGACAGCAGGCGCGGGACGCGCCGCGGGGCGTGGCCGATGAGGTGCGGCCCGGGAACCTCCACGATGACCATCGCCTGGTCACCGCTGAGCCTGTCGACGCCAGCGGTCTCCCCGGTGGCCCGCGCCACGTCGGTCAGGACGTCGCGCACGCCGCGGGTCACCGACTCCTCGGTGGCGAGCCCCTCGGTCATGAAGAGCAGGTCGAGGGAGAGCCGCACCCTCCGGGTCAGCGGGTCGGAGACCAGCCAGCCCTCCGCCTCCAGGGCGGTGGCCACGCGGTGGCACGTGGCCTTGGCGATGCCGCTCTCGCGGGACAGGTCGGACAGGCCGATGCCCTCGGGGTAACCGGCCACCGTCCGCACCACCACGACGGTCTTCTGCACGAGGCCGAGCTCGCTGCCGCGGGCGGCTCCCGCCCCGTCGGCGGAGCCGGGAGCGGTGCTGTCAGGGGTGCTCATCGGAAGTACCTCCCCAGGGCGTCGATGGTCGCCATCTTGGTCGGTCCGAGCGGGTTGAGGACGGGGACGCGCACACCGGCGGCGTGGTACTCCTCCAGCTTGGCCGCGGCGTCCGCCGTCGTCCCGGCCGCGGCGACGCGGTGCACGGCCTCGTCGGGCACCAGCCGCATGGCGCGCTTGACGTCCTCGGGGCGCGCGGGCCAGCCCGCCACCTCCTGCAGGCGCGTCACCAGCTCCGCCTCGACGCCGCAGTGCTCGGCGATGTGGGGCTGCTGCATCAGGTACAGCGCGAGGAAGGCCCGGCACTCGTCGACGGCGGCGGCCGGATCGGCGTCGTCGACGGCCACGGCGACGGCCTGCGTCACGTCGAGGGAGGTGGTGCCGTCGGTGCGCTTCGCCACCCCCCGGCCGATGGCCGCGCTCGCGCCCTCGAGGTAGGAGACCGGCAGCAGGAAGTCGAGGTAGACGCCGTCCATCACCTCACCCGCCAGCTCGAGCATGCGGGGACCGACGGCGCCCGCGTAGACGGGGATGTCGACGGCGGTGTTCTCGGCGTACATCCGGTCGAAGCGGACGCCGTCCACGTGCACGAACTGGCCGTGATGAGTGACCTCCTCGTTCGCGAAGAAGCGCTTGAGCACGTCCACGTACTCGCGCATCGCGGTGACGGGCTTGGTCACGGGGGTGCCGACGCGACTGGCCAGCGGCTCCCACCACGCCCCCAGCCCGCAGACCACGCGGCCGGGGGCCAGCTCGTCGAGCGTCTTGAACGTCACGGCCATGAGCGCGGCGTTGCGGGTCTTGTTGTTCACCACCCCCGAGCCGATCCGCACGGTGCGCGTCCGCTCGGCGAGGATCGCCATCAGCGTGACCGCGTCGCGGGTGAGGCGGCCCTCGGCCACCCACAGCGAGTCGAAGCCGTGCTCCTCGGCCAGCTCGGCGGCGGCCCAGGTCTCGGACAGGGTGAAGCGCTCACCGAGGTGCACGCCGAGCTGGATGCGCATGGGGTCTCTTCTCTCGTGGGGGTCCGGGGCCGGGGCAGCCGTCAGGGCTGCGGTCAGGGCTGGCGGGAGCGGTGCAGGTAGGTGCCGCGTCCACGCCGCAGGCCGGGCGCCGGCTCGCCGTCGACCGAGACCAGCTCGCCGCGCGAGTAGACGGCGGCGGGCGCACCGGTGACGCGCATCTGCTCGTAGACGCTGTAGTCGGCCAGGCTGTGCTGGGCGGCCGCGCTGAGGACGCGCTCGGCGGCCGGGTCCCAGACGACGACGTCGGCGTCGGCCCCGACGGCGAGCGTCCCCTTGCGCGGGTGCAGGCCGAAGGTCCTCGCCGGCGCGGTGGAGACCAGGTCGACGAACCGCTCCATGCTGATCCGGCCGCTGAGGACCCCGGCGGTGTGCATGACCACCAGCCGCTCCTCCACCCCGGGCACGCCGTTCGGGACGCCCGTGAAGACTCCGGCGCCGCTGTCCTTCTGCGGCAGCATCCCCGGGCCGGTCCGCAGCGCGAACGAGGCGTGGTCGGTGCCGATGGTGTCGATGGTGCCGTTGGACACCTCCGCCCACAGGGCCTCCGCGTTGGCGGCCTCGCGGATGGGCGGGGAGCAGATGTGGCCGGCGGCCAGCAGTCCCGCGCCCTCGTACTGCTCGTAGCTGGAGGCCAGGTACTGGGGGCAGGTCTCAGCCCAGATCCGCGCTCCGGCCGCGCGGTGCTCGCGCACCTGGCGGGCGGCGTCGGCCGCGGACACGTGGACCACGAAGAGCGGCGCCCCCACGTGGCGGGCCAGGGTGGCCGCGCGGTTCACGGCCTCGGCCTCGGAGCTCGCCGGGTGCCCGTGCAGGTGCTCGTGCTCCGCGGTGCGGCCAGCGGCCACCAGCCCGGCCACGGCGTCGGCCACCATGTGACCGTTCTCCGCGTGCACCATGGGCAGGACGCCGAGCTCGGCCGCGGCCCTGAAGCCCTGCAGCAGCACGGCGTCGGAGACCATCGATCCGGGGTAGGCCATGAAGAACTTCCAGCTGGCCACGCCCTCGGTCTCGCTGAGGCGGCGCAGGCGGGCGAAGGAGTCGTCCTCACCGGCGGTGGCGGGCACGATCGGGTGGAACCCGAAGTCCACGACGCAGGACGCCTCGGCGGCCTCGCGTCGGGCGTGGAACGCCTCGTCCACCGGGGTTCCCGGAGGCGCGCGCACGAAGTCGACGACGGTGGTGGTGCCCCCGCACGCCGCGGCCACGGTACCGGAGTGGAAGTCGTCGATGGTCTGCGTGGCGCCGCTGGCCACCCGGTGCTCCAGGTGGGTGTGGGTGTCGACGCCGCCCGGCAGCAGGAGCCGCCCGGTGCAGTCGACCTGCTCCGCGTCGAGCGCGGAGTAGGCGCCGCGCTCGCCGTGGCCGACCACGCGGCCGTCGCGGACCAGCAGGTCGACGTCCAGGCGGCCGTCGGACGACACCACCTGGCCGCCGTGGAAGACGAGGTCGGACATCCGGTCACCTGGTTCACTGGTCGGACTGGGAGTTCGCACAGTAGAACACCGTCGCCGGTTGCGGGCGGTTCCCGCCGCAGATCGTCACACCGCCGCAGCGGTGCCGTGCCGGTCGGCCGGGTGGCGCCCTAAGGTCGCCCGGGTGAGCGATGCGCAGGAGCACCCCACCCACCGGGCCCGCACCGGGCTCGGTCTGCTGGAGGCGCTGGACCTGCGCGGCGAGGGCGTCGACGCCTCCGGGCAGGACCTCTTCAGCGGCGGCAACGAGCACGCCCCCTGGGGCCGGGTGTTCGGCGGCCAGGTGCTGGGGCAGGCCGTGGTGGCCGCGGCGCGCACCGTCGACCCGGCCCGCCCCGTCCACTCGATGCACGGGTACTTCCTGCGCCCGGGCGACCCGACCACCGACATCACCTTCTCGGTCGAGCGGCTGCGCGACGGCGGCTCGTTCAGCGCCCGCCGGGTGCACGCGCTGCAGCACGGCGCGCCGATCCTGTCGATGATCGCCTCGTTCCAGGAGCCCCAGGACGGCGCCGACCACGCCGCAGCGGCGCCGGAGGTGCGCGGCCCGGAGGAGCTGCCGAGCATCGCCGAGGTGATGGCCGCCTTCGACCACCCGATGGCCAGGTTCTGGGGCCGGGAGCGCCCCGTCGACGTGCGCCACGTCGGCGACGCCGTGTACCTGCCGCCGCGCCGTCGCGGGGCGGACGCCGCCGCGCCCTGCGGCGACCAGGCGGTGTGGCTCCGCGTGACCGCTCCCCTGCCCGACCACGCCGAGCACCAGGCCCTGCACCGCGCGGTCCTCGCGTGGGCCAGCGACGTCACCGTGCTGGAGCCGGTGCTGCGCCGCCACGGCGGGGCGTGGGCGACGCCGGGGCTCAAGGCCGCGAGCCTCGACCACGCCCTGTGGTGGCACCGTCCCGTGCGCGCCGACGAGTGGCTGCTCTTCGTGCAGGAGACCCCGTCGGCCTCCGGGGCGCGCGGCCTCGGGCTCGCCCGGGTGTACGACCGCGCCGGTGCCCTCGTGGCGACCGTGGCCCAGGAGGGCATGGTCCGCCTGCCCCCGCCCCCCTCGCCGTGATCATGGGCGCTGGCCACCTCGGGGGTGGCCAGCGCCCATGATCACGAAGGGGTGGGGAGGGGTGTGAGCGAGGTGAGGCGCTCGCGCAGCTGCGCCAGGTCGTGCGCGGACGGGCCCGCCGCCTCGTACGCCTCGGCCAGCAGCTGCAGCTGCTCGCGCAGCTGGGCGCGCACCGCGGGGTCGACGGCGGCGTCGTCGAGGCGCTCGGCCACCGCCACCGCGTGCAGCACCACGAGCGGGGTGGTCGTGGCGTAGGCGCGCAGCGCGTCGAAGACCTGGTCGACCAGCTCGACGGGCCGCACCGGGTCGCCCACGAGCCGGACCACGCCGTCGTCGTCCGCGCGCTCGGCGGCGGGGACGCGGCGGCCGACCAGGAGGACCAGCCCGCCCGACAGGTCGTCGAGGGCCGTGACCGCGGTGTACGGGTCGTTCACGCCGGACGACAGCGCCCGTGACATCAGCTCGACCAGCTGCTGCACCACGAACTCGACGTCCTGGGCCGCCGAGCGGCTGTTGGCCAGGTCGACGCACGCGCGCAGCTCTCCCAGCAGCCCCTCGTCGGCGCGCTCGGCGGGCAGCACCTCCAGCAGCACCGTCCTGTCGACGGCGTAGCGCCCCGGCCGGGCCGCCACCCGCACGAGGACGTCGCGCCGCTGGGCGATCCCCTCGACGGCCTCGAGCGCCACCTCGGCCACGTAGCCGCACGCGCCGGCGCGGACCAGGGCGGCCGGGGCCCCGCCCTCCCCCGTGAAGCGGCCGTCGTCACCGCGGTGCACCCCCGGCGGCAGCTCGGCGCGGCGCGGGGCCGGGTCGCCCACGCCCTCGGGGTAGAGCCGCCCGACGGCGTCGCGCAGCTGGTCGCAGACCCGCCGCGACAGGGTCACCACCTGCACCGACTCGCTGACGTGGTGGATGAAGAAGACCAGCACCGCGATGCAGACCACGGCGGCGAGGACGGCGAACAGCACCGCGAGGTGCGGCACGAACGCCACGGTCCCGTCCACCTCGGACGTCACCGACCGCAGCACCAGCAGCGCGTAGAGGCTGGTGGAGACGAAGGTGCCGAGCACCACGTGGGTGGCGCGGTCGGCCATGAAGCTGCGGACCAGGTGCGGCCCGTACGACGACGACGTCAGCGTCATCACCGCGATGGTGATGGAGAACGTGGTGGAGGCCACGCCGAGCATCGACCCGGCGATGGCCCCCAGCACGTCGCGGGAGCCGCTGGGCCCCGAGCGGGTGCCCAGCGGCCCCAGGCCCTGGGTCCACGCGGGACCCAGGGCGTGGTCGACGGCGATCAGCACCTGCGACAGCACGAGGGCCAGCAGGCACATGACCGCCGGGACCACCCAGAAGCTGCCGCTCGCGCGGTGCCAGGCGGCGGCGAGGCGCGCCTGGGCGCCGGTGCGGGCGGCGGCCACCGGTCAGTCGCGGGTCAGGCGGCGGTGGGTGACGCGGCCCGGGCGGGCCGCGTCCTCACCGAGGCGCTCGACCTTGTTCTCGTGGTAGCCCTCGAAGTTGCCCTCGTACCAGTACCACTGCGCCTGGTCGTCCTCGGTGCCCTCCCAGGCGAGGATGTGCGTGGCGACGCGGTCGAGGAACCACCGGTCGTGGCTGATGACCACGGCGCAGCCGGGGAACTCGAGCAGGGCGTCCTCCAGGGAGGACAGGGTCTCGACGTCGAGGTCGTTGGTGGGCTCGTCGAGCAGGAGCAGGTTGCCGCCCTGCTTGAGGGTGAGCGCCAGGTTGAGGCGGTTGCGCTCACCACCGGAGAGCACCCCGGCCTTCTTCTGCTGGTCCGGGCCCTTGAAGCCGAACGCGGAGACGTAGGCGCGCGAGGGCACCTCGACGTTGCCGACCTGCATGTAGTCGAGGCCGTCGGAGACGACCTCCCACAGCGACTTGTTGGGGTCGAGGCCGCCGCGGTTCTGGTCGACGTAGGAGACCTTCACGGTCTCGCCCACGCGGACCTGGCCGCCGTCGGGCTCCTCCAGCCCCACGATGGTCTTGAACAGCGTGGTCTTGCCGACGCCGTTCGGGCCGATGACGCCGACGATGCCGTTGCGGGGCAGCGTGAAGCTCAGGCCGTCGATGAGGACCCGGTCGCCGAAGCCCTTCGTGAGGTCGGAGACCTCGATGACCTGCGAGCCCAGGCGCGGGCCCGGCGGGATCTGGATCGACTCGAAGTCGAGCTTGCGGGTGCGGTCGGCCTCGGCCGCCATCTCCTCGTAGCGCGCCAGGCGCGACTTCGACTTGGTCTGGCGGGCCTTGGCGTTGGAGCGGACCCACTCGAGCTCGTCGGCGAGGCGCTTGGCCAGCTTCTGGTCCTTCTTGCCCTGGACCGTCAGGCGCTCGCGCTTCTTCTCCAGGTAGGTGGAGTAGTTGCCCTCGTAGGGGTAGAGGCGGCCGCGGTCGACCTCGGCGATCCACTGCGCGACGTTGTCGAGGAAGTACCGGTCGTGGGTGACGGCGAGGACGGCGCCGGGGTAGCTCGCCAGGTGCTGCTCGAGCCAGGTGACGGACTCGGCGTCGAGGTGGTTGGTGGGCTCGTCGAGGAGCAGCAGGTCGGGCTGGCTCAGCAGCAGACGGCACAGCGCCACGCGGCGGCGCTCACCACCGGAGAGGACCTTCACGTCGGCGTCGCCCGGGGGGCACCGCAGCGCCTCCATGGCCTGCTCCAGCTGGGAGTCCATGTCCCACGCGCCGGCGTGGTCGAGCTCCTCCTGGAGGTCGCCCATCTCCTTCATGAGGGCGTCGAAGTCGGCGTCCGGGTCCTCGAAGGCGGCGGTGATCTCGTTGTACCTGTCGACCTTGCGCTTGAGGTCGCCCATGCCCTCCTGGACGTTCTCCAGGACGGTCTTGTCCTCGTCGAGCGGGGGCTCCTGCAGCAGGATGCCCACCGAGTAGCCCGGCGAGAGGCGGGCCTCGCCGTTGGAGGGCTGGTCGAGACCGGCCATGATCTTGAGGATCGTCGACTTGCCGGCGCCGTTCGGCCCGACGACGCCGATCTTCGCGCCGGGGTAGAACGACATGGTCACGTCGTCGAGGATCAGCTTGTCGCCGAGGGCCTTGCGGGCCTTGTACATGGTGTAGATGAACTCCGCCATGACCTCCAGCCTAGGGGCGGGCGGGGGTCCTCCCCGCCGCCCGCCCGCCAGCACGACCGGCCGCCCGACGAGCCGCCCGACGAGCCGCCCGACCGGCCGCCCGACCGGCCCGGCTCAGGCGCCGCGGTCCGGCAGCACGCCGTCGGCGTCGACCAGCTCCTCGTCGGGCAGGTCGTCGAGGTCGGCCGCACCGCCGGCGAGCGCGTCGGCGGCCTCGTGGTGCGCCAGGGGGCGGGTGTCGAAGGTCTCCTCCACCGGCGCCGACGGCTGCACCGGCACGGAGTCCCACCGCGTGGCCCCGGGCCCTCCCGGCAGCGCCCCGGAGCGGACGACCACGCCACCGGACCCGCCACCGACCTCGGCGCCGACCCCGCCCGGCGGCTCGGAGACGCGCCGGACGTCGACGGGGTGGCGGGTGAGGTCGTAGGCGACCCAGCCGGCCACGAGCCGGAAGCTCTTGTGGACCACGCCGTCGCGGCTGGTCCACTCCGACGGCTCGAGGGTCCCCCGGACCACCACGGGGCTGCCCTTGGTGAGGGCCCGGTCGACGTTCTCGGCCAGGGCCCGGAAGCAGGTGACGTCCCACCAGGTGGAGCTGACGTCGTGCCAGTCACCGGTGCGCGGGTCCTGGCGGCGGTCGGTCTCGCAGACGCTGAAGGTGGCCCACGGCACCCCGCTCGGGGAGTGGCGCAGCTCCGGCGCCGCCCCGAGGTTGCCCCTGACCGTGTACGTGGACTTCGGCACGACAGCTCTCCTCCCACCGGCCCGCCTGCCGCGGGCGCCTGCCGACGACCCTGGCCCCGCGCTGCCGCCGTCCCCAGCCCGTGGACGGCGCCTGTGGACAGCCCCCCTCGCGCGCCGGGCTGTGGGCGGAGCGGTGACCGGGGGTCGGGTCCCGTCGCTAGCGTCTGGTCCTGTGACGAGCGCGCCGACCTCGCTGCTGGAGCCCGTGGTCCTCGAGGGCGAGCACGTGCGCCTCGAGCCGCTCTCCACCGACCACGTCGAGGGCCTCGCCGCGGCCGTCGCGGAGGGGGGCCTCGAGCACGCCTGGTACACCGCCGTGCCGACGCCGGAGGGGATGGCCGACGCCGTCGCCCAGCGCCTCGCCTGGCACGCCGAGGGCGTCAAGAACCCGTGGGCGGTGCGCCGCCTCGGGGACGGCCGGCTGGTCGGTGCCACCCACTTCTGGGCCGTCGACGCTCCGAACCGCCGCGCCGAGGTGGGTGGCACCTGGCTCGCCGCGTCGGCGCAGCGGTCGGCGGTCAACTCGGAGTCCAAGCTGCTGCTCCTGGGGCACGCCTTCGAGGCGTGCGGCGCGATCGCCGTCGAGCTGCGGACGCACTGGCACAACCGGCAGTCGCGCGCCGCCATCGAGCGGCTCGGGGCGAAGCTCGACGGCGTGCTGCGCAGCCACCAGGTCGGGCCCGGGGGCGTGCTGCGCGACACCTGCGTCTACTCGGTGCTCCCCCACGAGTGGCCCGCGGTGCGCGCCACCCTGCGGGCCTCGCTCGCCCGTCACGGCTGAGGCGCGCGGCGGGTCAGCGGCCGCGGCGCACCAGGCGGCCGAGGCGCGAGCCGCTCCGCGCCGGCGGGGCCCCCACCAGCTGCGAGCGCGCCGCGGCGAGCGACTCCCGGGTCTCGCGGTGGCGGTCCAGCACGTCGGCCACGGCGTCGAGGAGCTGCTCCCGGGCGACGACGGCGACGGCCTCGCGCAACCGCTCCCGCAGGTCCCGGCGGAGCCGCTCCGCCCGGCCCCGCACCGCGCGGCCGGCGACCAGCGCCACCAGCCAGCCGAGCAGCACGCCGCCGACCAGCAGCAGCGTCGGCAGCGGCACGGCCAGCGACGCGTACTCCGACCCGGGGGCCGGTCCGACGCGGGGCAGCGGCGGCTGGGGCAGCTGCAGCCAGCCGAGCACGCCGAGCGCCAGCAGCCACAGCGCGCCGACGGCCACGCACAGGGCGAGCACCAGCTGCAGCGCGGCGGCAGCGGACCACCAGCGCGGTGAGGGCGCTGCCAGCGGCACGGTCTGGACGGCCTGGTCGAGGGCGTCGGCGAGGTCGGCCTCGGCGGGGCCGGCGGCGGCGCGGACCTCGTCGCCCCAGCGGGCGGGCAGCTGGTCGGCGGCGGCGTCGGCGACCCGGCGGGCCGCCGTGGACACCTGGGCGCGCTGCGACGGCGTGGGCACGGGCACGGAGGTGCGGGTCAGCGACGTCGACGGCGTCGACGGCCCGGCACCGACCTCGCCGGCCGCCCCCTGCGACGCCGAGCCGAGCCCCAGGTGCAGCCGCTTCAACGGGTCGGGGCGCAGCCGCGAGAGCCACCGCGTGTACGGCCACCCCGTGCGCGCGCGCCCGGCGCGGACCTCGCTCCCCCGGACGGCGTCGGTGATCGCGGGCACCCCGGCGGCCACCGCGAGCGCGTCGACGAGCTGCTCGGCGCCGTCGGTCTGCTCCACGTCGGGCTCGGACTCCGCCACGGAGCCCTCCAGGGCCCGCAGCGCCGCGGCGACGTCGGCCTCGCTGCGGCGCCTCGCCGCGGACCGGGCCTGGACGAGGTCGGTGAGCACGCGCCGCAGGGCGCCCACCCCCTGGCCGGTGCGCGCCGACGTCGTCAGCAGTCGCACGCGGTCGAGGCCGTCGGCGGCGAGGAGGCGGCGCAGGTCCGCCTCGCAGACGGCGGCGGAGGCGTCGTCGAGGGTGTCGACCTGGTTGAGCACCACGAGGACCACGTCCTGGTGGTCTGCGAGGTGGCGCAGGTAGCCGTCGTGCAGGGCGGCGTCGGCGTACTTCTGCGGGTCGGCGACCCAGACGACGAGGTCGGCCATCTCCACGAGCCGGTCGACCTGGAGCCGGTTGCTGACGGTGGTGGAGTCGTAGTCGGGGAGGTCGAGCAGCACCAGGCCCTCGAGCACGGCCTCGGTGTCGGCGTCGAGCTCGCTGACCCGCTCGGTGCGGTGCCGGCGGGGCACCTCCAGCCAGTCGAGCAGCTCGTCGGGGACGTCGCCCCAGACGCAGGCGGTGGGGTGGGAGGTGGTGGGACGGCGCACGCCGACCGTCGCGACGGTGAGCCCGGCGACGGCGTTGAACAGGCTCGACTTGCCGCTGCCGGTGGCTCCGGCGAGCGCGACGACGCTGGCGCCCGGGTCGCTCGCGAGCCTGCCGCGGGCGCGCTCGAGCACCTGGCGGGCCGAGGCCGCGGCGGCCGGGTCGAGGGCGTCGCCGCCGACGTCGAGGGCGTGCTCGAGCTCGGCGAGGGCGGTGCCCAGCGGGGTGGTGGGCAGGTCGGGCTCGTCGGCCCAGCCCCCCGCGCCGGGCCCGCCGGCCGTCGTCGTGCTGGCGCTCATGCGCGGCGCTCCTCGTGCGGCTCCTCGTGCGGCTGCTCCTCGTCGGGCCGCCCGACGGCGTCCACCTGGCCCGCCGGCACCACGGGCAGCGTCCCGGTGACGGCGGGGACGACGGGGAGCGTGGCCGTCGTCGTCCCGCGCGGGGAGGCGGCGTCGCTGGCGCGCGAGACGGCGGCGGCGGCCTGCCGCAGCGGGGAGCCGGCGTCGCCGGTCTCGCGCAGGGGCAGCAGGTCGGCCTGGGCGTCGTGCTCGCGCTGCAGCAGGGCGGCCACGCGGGCGACGAGGTCGGCACGGGCGGCGGCGGCGAGCTGGCGCACGGCCTGGTCGCCGAAGGCGGCCTCGAGCACGCGCTGCGCGAGGGCCGCGGTGACCGCGGCGATGCCGGCCTCGGCACCGGTCAGCCCGGCGCTGGCCGCGAAGACGACGAGCATGAGCACGGCGCCGACGCCGGTGACGCCGAGGCTGTAGACGAGGGCGCGGCTGCGCTTGCCCTCCCCCTCGGCGCGGACGAGGTCGAGCACGTGCTGCTGCCAGTCGCGGACGAGGCGCTCGGCGTCGGCGCTGAAGGAGTCGGGCAGGCGCGGGTCGCGCGCCTCCTCGGGGGCGTCGGCCAGGACGGCGGCGCCCGAGGGGCGAGCCCGCCAGCGCAGCAGCGCGCTCTGGCGGGCGCGGCCGGCGGCGTCGACGACGAGCGCGGCGACGCCCGTGGCCAGGGCCTCGCCCAGCTGGTCGGCGGGGGCAGCCTTGCGGCGGACCGCGGCGACCAGCCGGTCGCGCACGCGGCCGACGCCCGCCTGCAGGCTCGCGAAGAGCTCGCCGGTGCCCACGAACTCCTGCCAGCGGGCCAGCACCTCCCCGCGCAGCAGGGTGCCGTCGGAGAGCTGCTCCTGCAGGCCGTCGGTGGCGTCGGCGTAGGCGCCGTGCAGCTCGGCGAGCAGGGAGCGCTCCTCGGCGTCCTGCGCGTCGGCGGCCTCCGCCAGGCGCGGCACCCGGGTGGCCAGCGAGGCCAGGGCCCCGGTGAGGGTCCGCTTGACCACCACGTCGCGGCTGCGCGCGTCGGCGCTGATGCTGGCGAGCCAGCGGCGCAGCGCGGCGGTCTGGTCGGCGGGGAGCATCCCGCCCTCCAGGGGCGACTCCACCACCGTGAACAGGGGCGCGCTGGTCAGCCCCGCCTCGACCAGCATCCGGGCGAGGTCGGTGCGCACGTCCTGCACCGCCTCGCGCGGGACCCTGTCGAGGACGACGGCGACGGCGGTGCCCCGCTCGGTCGCGGTGCGCAGCACCTGCCACGGCACGGCGTCGGCGTACCGCGCGGCCGTGGTGGTGAACAGCCAGAGGTCGGCGGCGCCGAGCAGCTGGACGGCGAGGTCGCGGTTGGACTCGACGACCGAGTCGACGTCGGGGGCGTCGAGCAGGGCCAGGCCCGCCGGCTGCCCCTCCACCTGCACCAGGCGCAGGCCCCTCACCGAGCCCTCCGCGCCGACCACCTCGGGGGCGCTCGCGCCGGTGGAGCGCGCCAGACCCGGCAGCACCGCGTCGGAGGCGAAGTGCGCGGCGTCAGCCGGGGCGTGCACCAGGACGGGGTACCGGGTGGTCGGGCGCAGCACCCCCGCGCTGGTCACCGGCTCCCCCACCAGGCTGTTCACCAGCGTCGACTTGCCCGCTCCCGTCGACCCGCCGACGACGGCGAGCAGCGGCGCGTCGAGGCGGCGCAGGCGCGGCAGCAGGTAGTCGTCGAGCTGGGCCAGCAGCTGCGAGCGCTCGGTGCGGGCGCGCTCGACACCGGCCGCCTCCAGCGGCAGGTCGAGGCGCGCGACCAGGTCGCGCAGGTGCTCCACCGGCTCCAGCAGCGCCGAGGCCGCGGGAGCCGCGGTCGCGGGTGCCGACGTGCTCACCCCGCCAGCCTGCCCGGCGGCGCCGACAGCCGCCACCACCAGGGGGTGCACCGGAGTCCGCGAGCGGCGGCGCGCTGCCGCCTAGGCTGGGGTCGAGCGGTCGCGCCGCCTGCCCTCGTAGCTCAGCGGAAGAGCACCGGACTTCTAATCCGATGGTCGCTGGTTCGAATCCAGCCGGGGGCGCTCGCATCGTTCCAGGTCAGGTGGATTCTACGGCCCAGTGCGTTCCGCCGGTTCGCCCTTCAGCGTCGTTCTAGTCCGCATCTAGGGCGTGTCTGACGGATCTCGCCGAGTGAGGTCCCGCAGCCAGATCCGCAGCGCCGCCACCGCCACCGTCCCGGCGAAGATGTACCCCCGCTTGTCGGTACGCATCGCGAACGCCCGGTTGTCCTTGAGCTTGGCGAACGTCCGCTCCACGACGTTGCGGCCCTTGTAGGCCTCCGCGTCGAAGGCGTACGGACGACCCCCGCGCGACCCGCGCTTGCGCCGGTGACCGGCCTGGTCATCTGGCACCGGGATCGTCGCGGTGATGTGACGACGGCGCAGGTCAGCGCGCACTGGACGACTGGAGTAGGCCTTGTCACCCATCACCCGGTCCGGTCGGGTGCGCGGGCGCCCGCACCCGCTTCGAGGGATGCGAAGCCGGCCCATCAGGACCGGGTAGGCCAACGTGTCCCCGCGCTGGCCGGGGCTGACCGCGCACACCAGGGGACGGCAGCGGGCGTCGGCGAGCAGGTGCACCTTGCTGCTCAGGCCACCGCGGGACCGCCCCAGGCCCTCTCGCTCACGGCTGGCCTGGCGCCTGGCGGCTTCCGGGTCGAGGTGTCCGGTGTTGACCCCCCGAACGCCCCCGTTCCCGGGGGCTGGGTGGGACCTGCGCGGCCAGGCGCTCGGGCGGCACGTCGCGTGGTGGTTCACCTCTGGCGCCGGCGGCGTCGTGGTGAGCGCGCATGATCGAGGAGTCGATGGACACCACCCACTCACCCTCCTGCGCAGTGAGGTTCAGGTCGCACTCGGTGCGCAGCGCGTCCAGGACCTTCTCCCATGTGCCGTCAGCTGACCAGCGTCGATGGCGGTCGTAGACGGAGTCGACAACGCTGCCAGGGACCGTAGGCCGCCGGTAGGTCTCGCCATGGTGAGCCGGTGCGGACCCGCCAGATGACCCCGTCGATGACGGGCCGGTGGTCGGCCCAGCGGCCGCCGCGGCGTGGGGTGCGGTCGGGTAGCAGCGGTTCGAGCAGGTGCCACTGGGCGTCGGGGAGGTCGTGGCGGTCAGCTGCCATGTGGGGGTAGTACCCCGAACGCAGCGTGATCGCTCAGACACGCCCTAGTTGGACACCAGGTCTCGATGGGCGCCTGACTGAGGCAACACCTACTCGAGATGGCCACGATGTCGGCGCACCACTGCCCCGTTGACAGTCCCGACTGGAACGGCCGACAAAGGGATGGAGGCAGCGGCTCCCGCGGTGGTCACCCGCTCGGCGAGTGGTTGCCGAGCGAGCGGCTGAGCGGAGTGCGAGCAGCGGACAAGCGCGGCGGTTGCATCGCGTGCGACGGGGTACAGGTGGTTCATGAAGGCACTCGTCTACAACGGCCCGCGCGACGTTTCGGTCACGGACGTCCCCGACGCCCGCATCGAGGCGCCCACCGACGTCATCGTCAAGATCACCTCCACGAACATCTGCGGCTCCGACCTGCACATGTACGAGGGGCGCACCGACGTGGAGCAGGGCAAGACCCTCGGCCACGAGAACATGGGCATCGTCGCCGAGGTCGGCTCCGGCATCACCCGGCTCAAGACGGGCGACCGCGTCTCCCTGCCCTTCAACATCGCCTGCGGCCACTGCCGCAACTGCGGCCGCGGCAAGACCGCGTTCTGCCTGGAGGTGAACCCCGGGATGGCCGGCGGTGCCTTCGGCTACGCCGACATGGGGCCCTACCAGGGCGGCCAGGCCGAGTACCTGCGGGTGCCGTTCGCCGACTTCAACGCGCTGCGCCTGCCCGGCGGGACCGAGCACGAGCTCGACTACACGATGCTGTCCGACATCTTCCCCACCGGCTGGCACGGCACCCGGCTGGCCGGCCTGGAGCCCGGGGAGTCCGTGACCATCATGGGTGCCGGCCCCGTGGGCCTCATGGCGGCGCTGTCGGCGCGGATCCAGGGCGCCGACCAGGTCTTCGTGGTCGACCAGCACCCCGACCGGCTGCGGCTGGCCGAGCAGGCGGGTGCGACCCCCGTCGACTTCTCCCAGGGCGACCCGGCGGAGCAGGTCCTGGAGGCCACGAAGGGCGTCGGCACCGACCGCGGCGTGGAGGCCGTGGGCTGGCAGGCCCACGACCACTCCGGCGAGGAGCACCCCGCCGGCACCCTGGACACCCTCGTCGAGGTGGTGCGCGCCACCGGCGGCATCGGGGTGGTGGGCGTCTTCCCCCCGCAGGACCCGAACGGCCCGGACCCGCTCATGAAGGAGGGGCGGATGGCGTTCCCCTTCGGGCAGTTCTTCACCAAGGGCCTGACCATGGGCACCGGCCAGGCTGACGTGAAGCGGTACAACCGCCAGCTGCGCGACCTGATCACCCAGGGAAAGGCCTCGCCGGGGTTCATCGTCAGCCACGAGCTGGACCTGGCGCAGGCCGCGGACGGCTACCAGCGCTTCGACGCCCGCGAGGACGGCTGGACCAAGGTCGTGCTGCACCCCTGAGCCCCCTGGCTGAGAGCTCTGGCCCCGCACCACCTGACACCGCTGCTCCCACCGAGAGGAACCCCACCGTGGCTTCCACGCGAGAGACCAACACCGCCGCACAACAACACCTGGGTGAGCTGATCAACGCCGGCGACATCGACCGCATCGACGAGGTCTTCGCCGCCGACGTCCTCGACCACGACAAGGCACCCGACCAGGGCGAGGGCGTGGAGGGCACCAAGGGCTTCTTCCGCACCCTGAGCTCTGCGTTCCCCGACGCCCACCTGGAGGTCGACCAGCTGGTCGCCGATGAGGACAACGTCGTGATCGCCTACCGCCTCAGCGGCACCCACCAGGGTGACTTCCAGGGGGTACCCGCCACCGGCAAGCGCATAGAGGTCCGCGGGGTGCAGGTGGGCCGCTTCGCCGACGGCAAGATCGTGGAGCGCTGGGGGGCGACCGACGAGCTCGGCATCCTGCGCCAGCTCGGCGCTCAGGTCAGCGCACCGGAGACGGTGCACTCCATCGCCCAGGGCGACCAGCCGGTGATGACTGAGCGCCAGGAGGGGTTCGACGTCGACGACATCCGCGACACTGCCACCGCGGCTACTGGCAGCGGGCGGGCCAACGATTCCGAGTACGAGGCCGGCGCCCACCGCTGATCGCTCACCCCACGCTCGAGGGTCCCGGCGCCACCCGCGCCGGGACCCTTTGACGGGAGGCTCAGCAGTCGTTGTGTACAGCGGCGAAAACCTCACGCAGGTCGGTCCGTGGCATCGCGCGGTGGCCCACCTGCTCAGTTCCCCCGTTCAACAGGTTGCTCGTGACAGCGAGGCCTTGCGCGGCCAGCACCGTGCGTGCATACGGTCGTCAAGGTGGGCGCGGGCGGTGAGTGTCCGCCCGGGTAGCGATCGCTCACCGGGCGTGTAGCTATGGCTCGACGGGTCTGCTGCATCGCGGCTTACTCACGCGCCCGTTTACACAGCGGCGCCACTGGTGAGCGCCTCCAGCGCGTGAGCCGACCGGGGCTGGTGACACGACTCACCTCAAGGGACCCGAACTCCAGGTCGACATATGTCACTGACGGAGCCGGTACTCCGGCTCGCCGCCGCCCCGCTCCAGCGCTGGAGGACATCAGGCCATGACTGCACTTGACCCCGCCAGCTCAGCGGACGCCGCAGGTGAGCTGATGCGCCCCACCCCGCCCATGGCCCACGACGTCTCACACCAGACCGGTGACGTCAGGGTCTGCGCCCAGACCCTGGCCCGTCACCACGTCACCGAGCACGGTGACCCCACCGGCCCGGTACTCCTGCTCGCCCACGGCTTCGGCGCCGGGCAGAACGCCTGGAACCGCCTACTGCCCCACTTCCCCGACCACCGCGTCATCACCTTCGACCACGCCGGCTCCGGGGCCACCGACATCACCGACTTCGACCACGACCGCCACGGCTCCCTGACTGGGTACGCCGAAGACGTCCTGGCCATCTGCGCAGCCCTCGACCTGCGCCAGGTCACCTACGTCGGTCACTCGGTGAGCTCCATGATCGGTGTCCTGGCGGCTGCCGCAGAACCCGATCGCTTCGCCTCCCTGGTGCTCATCGCCCCCTCGGCGCGTTACATCGATGACCCAGCCACCGGTTACCTCGGCGGGTTCTCCTACGAGGACATCACCGAGCTGTTGACTTCCCTGGACAGCAATTACTACGCCTGGTCCTCAGCGATGGCACCGGTGGTCATGGGCACCCCGGATGCCCCCGAGCTGGGTGCTGAGCTCACCCAGAGCTTCCTGGGCACCCATCCCGATGCAGCGCGCACCTTTGCCCGCGCCATCTTCCTGTCCGACACGCGCGTCGTCCTGCCCCGCATCGCCGCGCCGGTGCTGGTGCTGCAGTGCCGCCACGACGCCCTGGCACCAGAGGCCGTCGGCCAGGCCGTCGCCGCAGCCTTGCCCGCGGGTCGACTGGTGCACCTGAGGGCCACCGGACACTGCCCGCACGTCAGTGCACCCGCCGAGACCGCCGCCGCCATCCACCAGCACCTGTCAGCCCTGTCAGCCCTGTTAGCCCCGTCGACACGGTCGGGCGCATCCGCAGCCGCGGCGTCCACCGCGCAGCTGCCTGCCCTACGGCTGGCTTGAGCATGCTCGACGCCGCCGCCGACACCATGCCCTCACCCCTGCCGGTGCCGTCCGCCCATCCCGTCGCTCCCACCGGTCTCGAGCAGGTCACTGGGCCATCCACCGCCCAGGACTGGTGGCAGAGCTCACCATGCCCGCAGCTGGTCCTGGACGCTGACGCCGCCACCGTCGTGGAGGCCAACGACACCTTTTGGGCCTGGAGCGGGCTGCGCGCGAAGGATGTCCTCGGCACATCGTTTGCCCGCCTGCTGCCCGTGGGTGACCGCATCCTGTGGAGCACCCACTGCCTGCCCAAGCTCGAGAGCAGCGGGCGGGTCAGTGAGGTCTCCTTGCAGGTCATCGGTGCAGGTGGTCAGCGCCGAGCAGCGTTCCTGACTGCCTCGCGCCTCCCCCCAGCAGCGACCTTCGCCTCTGCCAGGGCGACTACCCACTGCGATGAGGAGCCCCCGCAGGCCAGCCAGGTCCTCGTGGCGCTGTTCGGTGCTGCTGAGCGACGCCGCTACGAAGAGGACCTGCTGGAATCCACCCGGCGCGCTGAGGCCTCAGAAACACGTCGCGCTCAGGCTGAGGCGGGGCTGCAGCACCTGGCCCACCACGACCCGGTCACCGGGCTGCTCAACCGCCGGGGGCTGCAGGTAGCCCTGCTGGGTCTGCTGGCCGGTGACACCACCGCCACTTCCACCTCTAGGACCACCGGCCACCACCCCGACAGCTCCAACACCGACACCGACACCGGCACCGGCACCGGCACCGACGGTGAACGCGACGCCGACGCGGCGGTCGCCCCACCGGGGTGCCCGGCGGTGTTCTTCATCGACCTGGACGGCTTCAAGGCCGTTAACGACGCCATCGGCCACGCCGGCGGGGACACGCTGCTGAACACCGTCGCCGAGCGTCTGCGCACCAGTGTTCGCGTCCAGGCGCTCCTGGCGCGCTTCGCCGGGGATGAGTTCGTCATCGCCGACCACCTGGCCACCCGCGCGGACGTCGACGCATTCTGCCAGCGGCTGCTCACCGCGCTGGCTGACCCGGTGGTGATCGCCGGGGTGGAGGTGGTTGTTTCGGCGAGCATCGGCGTCGCACGCTGCGCCGATGACCACCGAGATGGCGGTGCCCACGACTCTGCCGGCCGACTGGGTGAACCAGCCACGCGCGCTGATGTGCTTCTCCACCGTGCTGACTCGGCGATGTACCTGGTCAAGCACGGGATCGGTGCAGGGGGTACTGGTGGCTGGGCGGTTCATGACCCCAGCGCCCCAGACCCTGCTGCTGACCGGCTGAGGCTGCTGGAGCAGTTGCGCCACGCCATCACCGAGGGCCAGCTGCGCCTTCACTACCAGCCCCGCACCAACCTGTCCGACGGGTCGATCAGCGGCGTGGAGGCCCTGGTGCGCTGGGCCCATCCCGAACGAGGACTGCTCTCCCCGGCTCACTTCATCGAGGCCGCTGAAAGCTCCGGGCTGATCCGTGAGGTGGGGGCCTGGGTCATCCACACCGCGGTGGCTCAGGCCGCGTCGTGGAACGCCGCAGGCCGCCGGCTGCAGGTGGGGATCAACGTCTCCGCCCGCCAGCTGAGCGACTCCGCTCTGGTGGGGGTGGTCACTGCGGCGCTGGCGCGCCACGGCGTGCCGGCCTCGCAGCTCATCGTGGAGATCACCGAGACGGCGCTGATGGCGGACCCCAAGACGGCCGCAGCGAACCTGCACCAGCTGGCTGACTTAGGTGCACTGGTCGCGGTGGACGACTTCGGCACCGGGTACGCGAGCTTGACCTACCTGCGGACCTTCCCGGTGCACGAGCTGAAGATCGACCAGTCTTTCGTCGCGGGCATCGTAGAAAGTTCTGGGGACCGGGCGATCGTGGCCGGGTGCGTCCAGCTAGCGCATGCCCTAGGCCTGGTGTCGGTCGCCGAGGGGGTGGAGACCAGCGCCCAGCGGGATGTGCTGGTCGATCTGGGGTGCCAGGTGGCGCAGGGCTATCTGTTCGGGCGACCACAGGCTTCTGACTCGCTTCAGTGCTGATGGATGTGTCCTAGGGCATCAACTCGACCGACCACTCCGACCACTCCGACCACTCCGGCGGCACCGCCGGTTGCCTGAAACGCGCTACCGCTCACCGCTCCGCCTCAGCACATCGCCTTCAAGGGATGAAGGCTCTGCGTGCGATGGTCACCCCATGGCCAGTGATGCACCTGCAGAGCACCTCGAGCGAGAGCTCGCCGTGCTCCTGCGCCGCGCCCGCGGCATCTCCGGCCAGCTGGCCACGCAGCTCCACCCCGACTTAGAGCCCGGGGGCCTACGGCCTGATGCTCCACGTGGCGGCCCAGGAGGGTGCCCGGGCTAGCGATATGGCCGCCTACCTCGGCATCGGCAAGCCCACCATCTCCCGACAGCTCGCCACCCTGGAGCGCCTCAGCCTCATCGAGCGCACCCGCGACCCCGAGGACGCTCGCGCCCAGGTGGTGACCCTCACCGCCGCCGGCACCGCCCAGGTCGAGCAGGTGCGCGCCGCCCGCCGGACCCACGTGCACCAGATGCTCAGCGGCTGGAGCGACGACGACGTCGAGCTGCTCGCGAGATTGCTGGACCAGCTGAACCGCACCCTCGCCCAGGAACCGGTGGAGGACACCACCCGTGGTGGCTGAGCGCTGACCCCTCTGGCCGTCTGGCTAACTGGCCAGAACTCGCCCCAGCCCCACCTGCCAAGTCCGGCCCCGGCCTTGAGCGCACCATCGCCCAGACGAGTGAGCCAAAAAGCACACAGCGACTGCAGCTACCACGATGAGGACTGAACCAGCCCCCGGAGGTTTCCTTGAGCGGCCGGTCCATCCTGTTCACGACTACCAGGTGCTGCCTGACTCTGATCGGGGCCGCAGGGCTGGGGTGCATCGCGGCGCTACTCACCGTGATCGTCGCCGCAGTCGCCGCCGCGGCCCTAGCGCTGCTGGTGGTGCCCGTCTTCGCCTCTGCCACCGCCGTCGGTGGCGGCAGTGCTATCGGTGCTGTCGGTGCTATCGGGGCCGGCAGTGTCATCGGAGTTGGCGTGGTCGTGGGAATGCTGGTCTTCGTGTTGTCCGCCCCGCTGGTGTGGCGCACTACCTGGTGAGCAACTTCTCGACGTCCATCCCCGTGACTCACCCCTGCCCCATGCAGGACTCAGGCATCGAAAGGCCTTGAGGTGGACGGCGGTGCGCGGTGGGTGCGCTGGCCCGCCACGGGCACCCACCGGGCCCCAGGGCTGGCCTACGAGGCGCTGGCGCCCGCACCAGGCCCGCCACTACGCCCGGGCACCCACAGCCCACCCGCCCGCACCGATGGTTCTGACCGACGGTCCTCACCGATGATCCGGGCCTTCCGGCTGCCACGCCGCCCATGGCGGGGACCTGTCCAGCCCAATGAAACGGGCCCACCACCAGCTGCCGTCCCCAACATCACACAGCGCCACGCACAGTGGTTGCCTAGGGTGCGCTGGTGCCGTCCTGGGTGATCCGCAAAACGCTGCCCACCCACGACTTCGGCTTCGGTCAAGGACAAGCCCACGGCGCCGCCGTGACCAGCCCCCACTTCCTGTACTGGGCCGGTACCCACAACGCCTACCCGCGCGCCCCCTCATGGGTGTGGCTGTCCGGGCTGTGCCCCCAGGTCGCTTACTTCCGCACCCGTGCTGACGCCGAGGCAGCCGCCTACGACTTCGCCGGTGACTGGAAGCGCGCCTTGAGCATCAGAGCCGTCGCTGTCGACGCCCCCAGCCCACGGCACTGATCCCTGCTCGTCGACCTGCTCGTCGGCATCCTCGTCAACCAGCAGACGGTGGGGCCCGGACGCACTCAGAACATGTGCTGATACAGCAGCTTGGCCAACACCTCGCGGCGCTGTTCGGCTACAGCGGCTGCCTGCTTCCATGCCAGGTCGTTCTCGCACTCCACCACCTGAGCCACCGCTGCCAGCAGCTGGATGTACCCCTCCAGGAAGACCACGTCCTCCAGCGCCCCGGTGCCCGCCTCCGCGCGGCTCATCCGCGCCTCCACCTCGCCCACCTGTACCGAACGGGCGCGCAGCTGGACCAAGTACAGCCGCACCGCCTCACAGCGGGCCTGGCGTGCGTGCTCTCGGCACAGCTGCCTGGTCCAGGCGTGCTCGAGGAGCTCGCGGCCAAGGGCGGCCCTGCTGGCGGTAGTGACCCCAGCGCTCCCGGTGGTGACCTCGGTGCCGGTTTCAAGGATGGTCGCGCTGGTGCCAGCGGCGCCCTCTGTAGCCTCGCGGTGCTCCGCCTCTTGCTTCGGTGTGGGACCGGACTCACCCGCGGACGGAACTGCACTGACGCCGCCGATACCGCCGATGAGGCCGGAGCTGCTCGGGATGCCGTGGGCTGGCATCGCCAGCGCCGCGGTCGCTGTGTGGCGACAGTCGGCGACGCTGCAGTTCACCGACCCAGGGTGCAGCACTGCCGGCCCGCGATCGGGCAGTGATGACGCTGGCGTGTCGCTGCACCGCTGTGGGGAGCCAGAGCGCTGGCGAGGACGTGATGGGCAAGGGTGTCTAGGCCCGATGGGAGGTGAGGCTCATCTCCTCCTCAGCCCCTGCCGTGCCTGGAGAAAAGTGGCGGGCGGCAGAATCGCTGCTGCTGCCGCTGCTGCCGATCCCCCCCTGCGCGCAGCAGCGGCAGCCCTGGCAGCCCGAGAGCGCTCGGCGGCCGCAGCCTGGCTGGCGGGCACCGGCCCGGCAAGTCCCTGCCAGGGCATCAGGCGCCATCGCAGCCACGCCGCTGGGTAGGCCACTCCCCCCCCCGGCGGAGAGCAACCGCCGTTCTGTCCACGGCTGCCCCCCGCGGCAGCGGCGTTTTCACTGCGCGACTAGTCAACGTGCACGGCGACCAAGACGCTCGTTGACCATGCGGTACCTGCCGTGGACTGCCGCAACGACTGCCCGAATACGGTCGGCGGCCTGCTGATGACCGGGCGGGGCACTTCAGCGGATGTTGTTGCGGTGCCAGTCGGTGGAGATGCTGACGAGCGCTTCGGCGCCACACACATGACCAACGAGTGACGGCACTCCACACCGACGGCCACCCCGAGGCTCAGATGCTCTTGCAGCACTGCCGTCAGGTGCCACGCCCGCGCAGCTGTCCTGCGACAGTGAGCCCATGGACGAGCAGCGCAGCTCAACCCCGTACGACCGTCGCCTCCAGACGCGCCCGTCACTAGCCGATACCGGCTCCGTGCTGAACACCGAGGCCGTGGCTTTCCGCATGGCAGCCCTGGCCCGCGACCTGCAGCAGCAACACGGTTCTCACGCCGTGATGGACCGCGCCGTCGCCGCCGCCGTGGCGCTGGTGCCCGGCGCCGAGCACGGCGCCCTCTCCGTGGTTGGCGCCCGACGCACCCTGACCCCCGCCGCCACGACCGGTGACCTCGCCCAGGGGATGGAGGCCCTGCAGAACGACGTGCGCCAGGGCCCCGGCCTGGAGGCCGCCTTCGACCACCGCACCTGCCGTGTGGACGACCTCAGCGCAGAGACCACTCGCTGGCCAGCGCTGGCAGCCTGCGCCGGTCAGGTGGGGGTGGCCAGCGTGCTGTGCCTGCCGCTGTTCGTCAGCGAGGACCGTTTGGGGGTGCTGAGCCTGTTCAGCACCGCTCTGCGCGCCTTCGACGAGGCATCTGAGCACATGGGCCTGGTGCTGGCCGCACATGTCGCTGTTGCTGTGGCCAGTGCCCAGGAGGTGGAGAACACCGCCCGCGGCTTGGAGCACCGCGACGTCATCGGCCAGGCCAAAGGCGTCTTGATGGAACGCCACCGGCTCAGCGCACAGGAGGCCTTCGACGTCCTGGCCAGGTTCAGCCAGGAGACCAGCCGCAAGCTGCACACGATCGCCGTGGAGGTCGCCGCCTCCACGACGACCTGCACGCCTCGTTGAGTGGTCCTCGACCACGACGACCAAGCCCTGAGCCAGACGCTCCTCGGTCACGGTCGGCATAGAGATCTCACGCGACAGGTCGGTGGTGGTCGCGCAGGTGAGGGCCACCGCCCCTGCCACCACTCCGGGTAGACGTCAAGGTCTGGGCCGTTGGGCGGCGCGCACCACGGCCGTCGACGACCTAGAACCGGCCGTGGACTGCGCCCGCCTCCGAACACAGCAGCGCTCGGACCTCACATGAGGTCCGAGCGCTGCTTTGAGGAAAGCCCCCCGGCTCTTCCACACACTGCATCGGCAAAGGCGGGGAAGACCTTGAGTTGCCTGTGAACCTCAGCCCTCACCCGAGGCGTCCTCAGCCCAGGATGGCTCGCGTCACCGCCACCTGCTCGGTCAGCACACCCGCGATCACGTTCTGCGTCTCGTTGATCTCATCGACCACCGCGGTGATCGCCGACAGGCGCCCGATCACGTCCTGCACCTGCGCCTGGATGACCCCCACCCGCTCATCGACCTCCGTGGTCGCCTGCGCGGTGCCGTTGGCCAGCTCCTTGACCTCCCCAGCCACCACCGCGAACCCCTTCCCCGCCGACCCTGCCCGCGCAGCCTCGATGGTGGCGTTCAGCGCCAGCAGGTTGGTCTGGGAGGCGATGGCCTGGATGGTGGAGACCACCTTGGAGATCTGCGCGCTGGACTCCCCCAGCCCAGCGACCTCCGCATTCGCCTCCACCGTCAGCGCCCGGCCGCGCTCAGCGACACCGGTGGCGGCGATGACGTTGCGCTCGACCTCCTCGATGGAGATGACCAGCTCACGACCAGCGACGTTCAGCTTCTCTCTCGCGGCGATCCGCTCCAAGGCCTGGCCCAGCAGGAAGCCGGTGTTGCGCAGCGCCGACTCGCGGCTCGCGGACATCACCAGGGTGCGGGTGGCGAAGAAGTCCAGGGTGCCCACCACCTCACCGCCGACGATGATCGGCAGGCACACGCCGCTCTGGACGCCCGCAGCACGGGCAGCGGGTGCGCGCACGCAGTCGGTGACCTCCGCCAGGTCCGGCACGAACAGGAAGTCCCGACTCGCCCAGGTGCGCCCCGCCACCCCCACCCCCTTGGCGAAGGTGGCGCTCATGGTGACCCGGCGGAACTCCTCGTTGACCGAGCCCACCTCGGTCTCGAAGCGCAGGGCCTGGCCGCGCTCGTCCAGCTTCCAGAACGAGCCGTAGTCCCAGCCGAACCCGGAGCGGATCGTCTCCAGGGCGAACCGCACCGCCTTGGCAGGGTCTTCGGCCTTGGACAGCTCACGCAGCACGGCGTTGACAGCCCGGACGTCCTGGGCGGCCTTGGTCTGGTTCTCCGCCTCGCCGGCGCGCTCCAGGGCCTGGGAGACCAGGACCCCAATCGAGCGCAGCACCTCCAGGCGGCGCGGGTCCAGCTCCAGGGTGACGTCGGTGAAGAAGTCCATCGTCCCCACATCAACGCCGTGCTCGAGCAGGGGGAAGCACACGCCGCTGCGCACCCCCGAGCGCTGGGCGACGGGGGCGCGCACGCAGTCGGTGAGCTCGGCGATGTCGCGGATGAAGACCACGTCGCGGGCCTTCCAGGCCCGCCCCGACAGACCCACCCCTTCACAGAAGGAGGCCGACCGGGTGACCTGGCGGAACTCCTCACTGGTCGCCCCGGACTCCTGGACGAAGTGCAGCGCGGCGGCTGTGCCCTTGCCCTCGACCTTCCAGTAGGAGCCGTAGACCCAGCCGAACTGGGTGCGCACCGACTCCAGGGCGATGCTGACGGCCTGCTGCGGGGTGGTGGCGGTGGCGATGGCCTTGACGACCTCGACCACAGCGCGCACGTCGGCCTCGGCGTCGGCGGCGGTGGCCTGGGCGAGCTGGAGGGCAGTGGTACGGCTAGGGCGTGTCTGAGCGATCACGCTGCGTTCGGGGTACTACCCCCACATGGCAGCTGACCGCCACGACCTCCCCGACGCCCAGTGGCACCTGCTCGAACCGCTGCTACCCGACCGCACCCCACGCCGCGGCGGCCGCTGGGCCGACCACCGGCCCGTCATCGACGGGGTCATCTGGCGGGTCCGCACCGGCTCACCATGGCGAGACCTACCGGCGGCCTACGGTCCCTGGCAGCGTTGTCGACTCCGTCTACGACCGCCATCGACGCTGGTCAGCTGACGGCACATGGGAGAAGGTCCTGGACGCGCTGCGCACCGAGTGCGACCTGGACCTCACTGCGCAGGAGGGTGAGTGGGTGGTGTCCATCGACTCCTCGATCATGCGCGCTCACCACGACGCCGCCGGCGCCAGAGGTGAACCACCACGCGACGTGCCGCCCGAGCGCCTGGCCGCGCAGGTCCCACCCAGCCCCCGGGAACGGGGGCGTTCGGGGGGTCAACACCGGACACCTCGACCCGGAAGCCGCCAGGCGCCAGGCCAGCCGTGAGCGAGAGGGCCTGGGGCGGTCCCGCGGTGGCCTGAGCAGCAAGGTGCACCTGCTCGCCGATGCCCGCTGCCGTCCCCTGGTGTGCGCGGTCAGCCCCGGCCAGCGCGGGGACACGTTGGCCTACCCGGTCCTGATGGGCCGGCTTCGCATCCCTCGAAGCGGGTGCGGGCGCCCGCGCACCCGACCGGACCGGGTGATGGGTGACAAGGCCTACTCCAGTCGTCCAGTGCGCGCTGACCTGCGCCGTCGTCACATCACCGCGACGATCCCGGTGCCAGATGACCAGGCCGGTCACCGGCGCAAGCGCGGGTCGCGCGGGGGTCGTCCGTACGCCTTCGACGCGGAGGCCTACAAGGGCCGCAACGTCGTGGAGCGGACGTTCGCCAAGCTCAAGGACAACCGGGCGTTCGCGATGCGTACCGACAAGCGGGGGTACATCTTCGCCGGGACGGTGGCGGTGGCGGCGCTGCGGATCTGGCTGCGGGACCTCACTCGGCGAGATCCGTCAGACACGCCCTAGCACGCTTCACGAAAGGCACGCTCCTCGGCTGGACGTTGCCGGCAGGCGCCGAACAGTGGTGCATCGACACTCCCTGCGCTGCGCTGTAGCGCCTACCTGTACCGGCGTCCACCACGCTCTATGGGACGAGGACCGACGTCACCCCTGTCCCGGGGTTGGTCCGCCGACCGCAGCGGGCGCCGCTGACAAGGTTCAGATGCTGAGCGGATAGTCGCCGGCAGGCGGCGGCTACAGCAGCAGGTGGCCGATGTCGATACGCCGTGGTGTCCTCCGTCAACCGTGTCGATGGCCGCCAGCGCTGGCGGCCCCCGGGCTTGCTGTCACTGCCCGAGGACGTCTGGCGCACCCGCCACCGCTGGGTCACGGTCCCGGAACCCCACCGGACTGGCCAGCCTCATCGGCCCCAAGCCGCTCGGCGAGTGAGCCGCCGTCGGGGACGCCGCGGAGGCGCCTCCATCCTGTGGACCGGCGCTCAGTCCTCGCTCCGGTCCTCGTGGAAAAAACAGGTTGCCCCCGAGAGTTGGGGCCGGCGACGCCTCCACCGCGCTCGCAACCCCACCGCATCTCGGCAGAAGACGACCCCTCCGAGGGGGGAGGTGAACGCAGCGTGATCGCATCTGGGGGTCGGTCAGTCCGCACATGGTCCGCAACTCGACCCGGCACAGCAGCTGCCAGCCAACGCCTCCCAACGTTAATTGCGCAGGTCAGGTGGCTTGTGGCCAGAACGGAAGACGGTTGACCAAGATCTTCTAATCCGATGGTCGCTGGTTCGAATCCAGCCGGGGGCGCCGACCGCCCGTCGCGGGGTCCAGGTCCTTGAGCACGGAAACTGTCGCCGAGGCGACGGCTCGCGATGGAGCGCGAGTCCTCACGACGATGCCTCCCCGGCCCCCGGCGCCAACATCTCGCCAACACCTGCACCGGCACTCGCCGCCAGAAGCGCGACCAACCGGTCCGCGCCGTCGAGGGCCACGGAGTCGTAGACGTGCGTGCAGAGGTTCGCCGTGATGGCGATCGACGAGTGGCCCAGGCGCTCGCGACCCGAGGGGGTGCCGCCATCGGCAGGACCGGTGGGGATGAGTTCGTGGTGGACGGCGTCGTGGTGGGAGGCGGGGTCAGCATCGGTGTCCACGCCCGCGATGCGCCCTCATCGGTGCGGGAGCTGCTGGCCGGGGCGGACGCGGCGGTGTACCGGGCCGAGTACGGCGCTCCCCCCGCGAGGCGCCCGCCGGCGTGCACGGCGGGTCGTTCCCTGAGCACGTGCTGCTCTCCGCCCGCGTGGTGTGAGGCGACGAGACGGGTCCCCCGACGGTCCGCGTCCGCCTGCACGCGGCCGCTGCTCCGCGAGGACCAGCGGCCTCGTCACCGCCCGGGGGCGGCGATGTCGATGCATGCGATGGTGGCGTCCTGGGTGGGCCCGTCGACGCCCGCCGCCTCCAGCAGGTTCGCGACCACCTGGCGCACGACCTCCTGGGGGTCTTGGTCGAAGGCGCGAGCAGCCGCGCCCTCGGCCCGGACCGAAGACTCCCCGGGGTCGCCGAAGCCGTCACCCAGCAGCACCAGGCGGTCACCGCCCAGCGCGGGCACCTCGGTGGCGACGAAGCGGGTGTCACCGGTGGCCCCGACGGGGTCGTTCTCAGCCAGCGCCAGCGCAGTCATCCGCCCCCCGCGCTGCAGCAGGGCTCGCATCCCCGTCGTGGCCACCGCCTGCACCGCGACGCGGTCCGGCTCGTGCTCGAGGTCCGGTTCCAGCTGCAGGCGGACCACGAGCGCATCGACGGTGGCCTCGCCGCGGTGGTGGCCGTAGACGGCCTGGTCGACCAGGGCGACCTGGTCGACCAGGTCCAGTCCCAGCGTGCGCGCGTGCCGCAGCGCCCCCAGGGCCAGGGCCAGCACCACCGGGGCCCGGCGCCGGTGGGTGCGGCAGTCCAGCAGCGCCACCTCCAAGCACGCACCGCGGCCGGCGGTGGCGGGCACGAGCTCGGTGTCGTGGGCGTCGGTGGCAGCGTCCCAGGCCGGCTCGAGGTGGGTGGCCACCTCCACCCCGCGGGTGCGCACGTGACGCGGCCCCAGCTGCCGGGCCTGCATCTCAGCGGACACGGTCCACGGGTGGGTGCGGGTGCCCAGCTGCAGCACGCGGGTCCCGGCGCACGCCGCGACCAGCACCGGCCCTGATGCCTCGGCCAGAGCGGCGAACACGTCCGTCCAGCTCTCCTGGACGGCACCAGGGGGCGGCTGCGCGCTCAGGACCCCGATGCGCCCTCCGTCCAGCACGGGGGCGTGCAGCCAGACGTGGCCGACCTCGGCGAAGTGGCCGCGCACGACCAGGCGCCCGGTCCGCAGCGCCTCTCCCTCGGCGCTGGCGTCCACCGACAGCGCCTGGCCCGGCGCCGCTGCCGCCGGCCCGCGAGCGGGCTGGGGCCACTGCGCCAGGGGGACGAGGACCCGGCAGTCCTGGGAGAGCAGGTGCAGCCTGACCCGCGGCGCCGCGGTCAGCTCGGCGAGGGTCCGCACCAGCACCGCCGGTGCCTGACCGGGGTCGGCCGCCGCCATGGCCCGGTGCAGGTCGACCACCGCATCACGAGGCCGGGACACCACGGCCCCAGCCGGTGCGGCGGGCGCTGAGGTCGCCCCCAGCCGGCGCACCAGGTCCTCGAGCTGGTCCCGGTCGGGGCCGTCCGCGGCGGCCAACAGGTCGCCCATCGCCGCGGCGCGGGCATCCAGCCAGCGGTGCAGGACCTCGCGGCCCTGCCGGGTGAGCACCAGCTCGACCTCGCGGCGGTTGTCCGCGGCGTCGCGGCGCAGCAGCAGACCGGCAGCGCTGAGCCGGTCTGCCAGGCGGCTGGCGGTGGAGACCGCGACCTGCAGAGCCTCGGCCGCGGCGCTGATGGTGCTGACCGAGCGCTCACCCAGGTGGTCCAGGACCCGCAGCTGGGAGGCGGTGACGACCGGCTCGACGAGGGCGCTGGCCTGCTCGGTGCCGTCCACCACCAACGAGGACAGGTGCAGCAGCCCTGCGCGCAGCTGCTCGTCCATGCGCCCCATGGTCGCGGGGTCGGCGGTGAGCGCCAACTGCGGGGCGCCGGGTTCCGGTTGTGGGTCGCACCGATCAGTCCTAGCGTCCCAATCACTTGCACGTCGCAAAGGTTTACGGGTGCGAGTCCACAACGTCGGCTCCTGGCGTCGCGGCCCTACTACGCCCCACCGCGGCCTCTCCACGCACCCAGGTGCGCCACGGGACGGCCCTCACGCCCTCACACCACCCGCCCTCGCCCGACACGCGGGCCCCGCACGTGACGCGGTCCCGGCCGGGGCCGCACCGCGCGCACCCGCAGCGCCTCGAGAGACCCCTTGGAGCACCCATGCCCTCAGCCGGAATCCTCGCCGTGGAGTTCACCGCGACCTCCACCTACACCAGCGCCCAGTACCTGCTGGTGCTGTACTCCTTCGTCGTGGCGGCCTTCGCGCTGTTCGCCACCGGCCTCTACAGCGCCAAGACCAGCTCAGACATCTCCAAGGCCTACCGCACCGCCGGCAACGCCAGCACCCTCATCTGCTGGATCGCGACCCTGGCCTACGTCGTGCTCGTCCTGGAGTGGGTCTTCGGCTTCACCCCCTCCGCGGACGGCTCCACCTACACCCCCGACGCCGGAACCGTCATCACCGAGCTGCGCTACATGGACTGGTCGGTCACCGTCCCGCTGCTCACCATCGAGATCCTCGCGGTGGCCGCGCTCAGCCGCACCCAGGCCTTCAGGCTGCGCGCCATCGCGGTCCCCGCAGCCTTCCTCATGATCATCACCGGGTACCTGGGCGTCGTCTTCGGCCAGGACGCCCGGGTCGGGACCACCAGCGCCCTGTGGATCTGGGGCGCGGTCAGCACCGTCTTCTTCGTCGTCCTGTACTGGGTGGCCGCCAAGGCCTACAAGGCCACCGCCGACCAGGTCTCGGCAGAGACCCGCACCAGCTACCGCAACGCCCTGGTCCTGCTGTTCAGCGTCTTCGGCGCCTACCCGCTGGCCTACCTCATCCCCGCCGTCGCCGGCGCCGACAGCGGCGCCTGGGGCACCACCGAGCAGCTGGTCTTCACCTTCTCCGACATCATCGCCAAGGCCGGCTTCGGCATCCTGATCCACAAGGTGGCCAAGCTGCGCACCGCTGAGGACGCCCGCGCCGCTGGTGGTGGCGACGACGAGCGTGCTGCGGCCTCGGTGCCGGACACCCTGCCCGCGCAGGTGTGGATCTCCGGTGAGCTCGTCTCCCTGCCGCCCCAGCCCACCGCCGCCCCTGGCGCGGCGAGCCGGGCGACGAGTGGCGCGGAGAGCAGCGGTGCTGCCGGAGCCGTTGACGGCATGCCGGCCGCGCGCAGCCGCGGCGAGCGCTGAGCCGGACCACCAGCCAGCGACGTCCGCGTCTCGACCGAGGACGAGCTGTGGCCCTTGTGAGCCACGTGCGCTCAGCGGTTCCGCTGCCCGCCGGCGCTGCACGCGCCGCGGCAGCGGAACCGCACACCACACCGCCTGTCGCACCACCTGCGGCGCCGGCCTCCGTCCCTCAGGGCACCCGAGGCACCCCGGCGGACCCCGAACCCCAGGTGCTCCCCCACGCAGGCAGGGGCTGGCGCCTGCTGCTGATCTCACCCGTGCTGGTCGCTGCCGGCGTCGCTGCGGCGGCTGCGACTGCGGCACTGGTGACGGGCGGCACCGGGGCCCTCACCGGGGCCGTCCGCGCCGGTGGGGTCTCCCTGGGTCCCGCCGGAGCGGTGCTGCTGGTGGTCAGCCTGCTGGTGGGTCTTCCTCACGGCGCGGTGGACCTGCTGCGCCCGGAGGTCATCAGCCCGACCGCGACCCCGCGGCAACGCCGACGCGCCGGGTGGGCCTACGTGGGCACCGCCGCAGCAGCGGCTCTGGCCTGGGTGCTCGCGCCGCTGCCGGTCCTGCTGGTGCTGCTGGTGCTGGCGGCGGTGCACTTCGGCACCGCCGACGACGTCAGCGCCCGCTGGACGGGCTGGTCACGCCCTCGACTGCTCACCTGGGTCCGCGTCACCGCGCTGGGAGGGGCAGCGGTCGCCGTCCCCCTGGGGGTGCACGGAGACGCCGTGCACCAGGTCCTGGGCGCCCTCAGCGGAGGACAGGCCGACCTGGTGCGAGCGGTGATGCGCGCCGCCAGCGGGGTGGCGCTCGTGGCGGCCGCGGTGACGGTGGCCGACGCGACGGCGCACCGGCGCTGGGCGGCCGCCGCCGAGCCGGTCGCCCTGGTGGCCCTGTTCGTCCTGGTGACCCCGCTCGTGGCCTTCGCGGTCTACTTCGGGCTGTGGCACTCCTGGCGCCAGGTGGTGCGGATGGTCGCCGCCGACGCCAGCCGGGAGGCCACCACGGTCCGCCGCGCCGTGACGGCGCTGCTGCGCACAGCGGCCCCGCCCACCGCGGTGACCGTGGCGGTGCTCGCCCTGGCGGTCTCGACCACCGGCAGCGCGCTGCTGCCGATCGCCCTGGTGGCCGTGCTGTGCTTGACGGTGCCCCACGGCATGGCCGTCGCACTGACCGACCGCCGCCTCCAGGTGCGCGGATAGCCAGCCCCCGGTGCGACGGACAGCAGGTCGCTCGACAGGGTGGCTCGACGCGCCACGAGGTCCCACCGGGAGGTGCGGGCGACCGAGGACCCGTCGGTCTTCCCCCTGCGCGAGACCGTCGGCGGGCTGCCCCTCGACCGTCCCGCGACGACCGTCGCCGTCCACGACGTCGAGGACACCGGTACCGGGTACCCGCTCGGGTGCTACATCCAGGTGTCCGACGACCCCGGCCCACCTCGACGTCGTGGCCGCCGCCGAGAGCGCCGACGGTGCGCGTGGGCGCTGCGGCTCCGACGACTCCGCGGGTGCGGGTCGACGCCGAGGACGACGGCGGGGAGCTGCGGGCCCGGGCGGACCAGGAGAGCCCGGCGGCGAGCGCCCCGGAGGGTCGTGGTGCCCGGGACGGCTCAGCAGCTGCGCGCCGGACCGGGCATCACACCCAGGCGCTCGGCGATGACGACCAGCGCGCGCAGCTGCTCCCCCTCGAGCGGGGACAGCACGTGGGTGCGGACGGCGTCGACGTGCCCCGGGGCCGCCGCCTCGACGACGTCCCACCCAACGTCGGTCAGGGCGGCCACGGTGAAGCGACCGTCCGCCGGGTCGGGGAAGCGGTGCACGAGGCCGCGCTGCTCGAGCTTCCTCACCACGTTGGACAGGCGCGACAGCGACCCGCTGGCCAGCCGCGCCAGCGAGCTCATCCGCGTGCTGCGACCGGGCAGCATCGACAGCGAGCTGAGCACCATGTACTCGAACAGGCTCACGCCCGACTCGCGCTGGAGCTGGGCGTCGAGCGGGCCGGGCAGCAGCGAGGCCAGGCCGACGACGGCCTTCCACGCCTCCTGCTGCTCCTCGGACAGCCAGCCCCCGGCCGGTGGGGCCGGTGCGCCCGGTGCGCCGGGTGCAGAGGAGACGGCTGCAGCGGCAGACGCGGCAGGCGCGGCCGGGCTCGCGGCGCAGCCGTCGTCGCCGCAGGGATCACCGTCCACACACCGACGGTAGTGGGAGCGACGGCGCGGTGACGCCGCCCAGACGGATGACTCCAAGCATGAAGTCATCTGCTACGTTTACTTCACCCGTGAAGTCACGGCCCGAGCGAGGAGACACCATGACCCTGTTCCGCCTGGACGCCAGCATCCGCGTCGACGGGTCCGCCAGCCGCGAGCTCGCGGACGCCGTCGAGGCCGAGTGGCAGCTCGCCCACCCCGGCGACGCCGTCACCCGCCGCCACGTGGGCACCGAGCCCCTCCCGGCCACCACCTGGGGCGAGGCCGTCACCGGCTCGATGACCCCCGAGAGCGCGCGCACGCCCGAGCAGCGCGGAGCGCTGGCCCTGGCCTCCGAGCTGGTCGACGAGCTGACGTCCGCCAGCGCCGTCCTCCTCGCCGCGCCCCTGTACAACTACGGCGTCTCCCAGCACGTGAAGGCGTGGGTCGACCTCGTCATCGCCGGCAGCACGCCTGGCACCCGCCTGCTCGAGGGCGTCCCGACGGTGCTGGCCACCGTCCGCGGCGGCAGCTACAGCGCCGGGACGCCCCGCGAGGGCTGGGACCACTACACCGCGTACCTGCGCCGGATCCTGGCTGACGTCTGGGGCGCCGACCTGACCGTCGTGGAGCGCGACTTCACGCTGGTGGGCGTCAACCCCGCGCTGGACGCGTTCACCGAGCAGGCGAAGGCCCTGCACACGCGGGCGCTGTCCGCGGCCCGCGAGGCCGGTCGCGCGCTCGGGGTCGTCCCCGTCGCCTGACCCGGCCCCCGCGCCCGTCGGCTGCGCCGCGCCCCTGAGCGCGGTGCAGCCGGTGGAGGGGGACCACGTCCCCGGCGGTGCGGGCGGGAAGCCGGGCACGCAGGCGGTGCCGCGCTCGGCGCACGGCAGCACCCGAGGGCGTCAGAGGCGGAAGGCCGCCACCGACTCCCGCAGCTCCCGCGCCGTGCGGGCCAGCTCCGCGGCGGTCCGCGTCGACTCCGCAGCGCTCTCGGTCGTGCGCGCCGAGGCGCTCGCGACACCGGAGATGTTCGTGCTGATCTCCTGCGCCCCAGAGGACACCTCGGTGACCGAGCGCACCATCTCCGCCGTCGTGGCCGACTGCTGCTCCACCGCCGAGGCGACGGTGGCCTGCAGCGCGTCGATCTGCCCGATGACCGCGCTGATCTGCTCGATCGCCGACCGGGCGTCGGTGGCGTCGGCCTGGGCGGTCTGCACCCGGGCCACGATCTCGTCGGTGGCCCGCGCGGTCTGGCCCGCGAGGTCCTTGACCTCACCGGCGACGACGGCGAAGCCCTTGCCCGCCTCACCGGCACGGGCGGCCTCGATCGTGGCGTTCAGCGCCAGCAGGTTCGTCTGCTCCGCGATCGAGGTGATCAGCTTGACGACGTCACCGATCTCCCGGGAGGAGACCCCGAGGCGCTCCAGGGTCGCGCTGGCCTGCTCGGCCGTCGCGACGGCGGCGGCCGCCGTCTGCGAGGCGGTCGCGGTGGAGGAGGCGATCTCCCCGATGGCGGCGGTCATCTCCTCGCCGGCGGCGGCGATGGTCGACATGGAGGCCGAGATCTCCTCGCTCGCCCCCGCGACCACGCCGGCCTGGGCGGAGGACTCCTGGGCCCCCGCCGACAGCTCGCTCGAGACCGACGTCAGCCGCTCGGAGGTCTGCGCCAGGTCGGTGGCCCGCCCGGTGATCTGCTGCACGACGCCGGCGAGGTTGGCGATGGAGGCGTCGGTGGCGACGGCGAGCTGGCCGACCTCGTCCTTGCTGGTGATGCCGGTGCGCTGGTCCAGGCGGCCCTCGGCCAGACCCTGCACGACGCCCAGGACCGTCGTGAGGGGGCGGGAGATGGAGCGCGACAGGGCCACGGCCACCGCCACGGCGGCCAGCAGCGCGACGGCGGCGGTGGCGACCATGAGGAGCAGCGCGGTGCGGAAGGCCGCGGCCCCAGCTGCGGCGGCGGCCTTGCCGTCGGCGAGCTCGGCGTCGTAGAGGCCGTCCATCGCGGTGGAGATCTCCTTGGTCAGCGGCGCCACGACCTCGTCGCGGTGCTGGGCGTACCCGGCGTTGTCACCGGCCTGGGCGAAGGTGAACAGCGCCTTGCGCGCCTCGCGCCACTGGCCCACCAGCTCCCACGCCGCGGCGCGCTGCGCGTCGGTCGCGCCCGTCTGCCCCGTGTCGTAGCGGTTCCAGTCGGCGTCGAGGCTGGCCTCGTGCTCGGTGTTGCCATCCAGGGCCAGCTGCATGGTCTTGGGGTCGTTGATGCCCGCCTGGGCGCGGGAGGTGTCCTGGCGCAGCAGCTGGATGTCGAGGCGGGCCGCAGCCAGGGCCTCGAGCGAGACGAGGTTGCCCGAGTACATGTCGTCGAGGCGGTGCTGCGCCTGCGACAGCCGGGTGGCCCCGACCCCCAGCACCACGAGGAGGAGCACGCAGACCACGGCGAAGGCCGCGCCCAGCTTGGTGGACACCTTGAGGTCGCGCACTGCTGCGAGCACCGGGAACTCCTCTTCGGGGGGGGGGAAAGGCTTCCCCCACCCTTCGGCCAGTTCCCCCGGGCACTTGATGCCGGGCTGCGACACCTCCCCGCACCGGGTGCACCTCAGCGGCTGCCGCCGGACCCCTCCGGCTCAGGGGCAGCCGACCACCTCGGCGGTCCCGGTCCCGTCGAGCTCCGCCGGGAGGCGCTCCGGGCCCGCCTCGGGCGGGCGCGGCCGGTCCTGCGGGTAGAGCCGCACGGCCACCAGGGCCACGTCGTCCTCGGCGGGGCCGGGCAGCATCCGGCTCAGCACCGCGTCGCACAGGGCGTCGGCGCCGAGGTCCAGCGCCGCGAGCTGCTCGAGCACCGACCGGAGCCGCTCGAGGCCCTCCTCGAGGGACTGCCCGCGGCGCTCCACCAGGCCGTCCGTGTACAGCAGCACCGTCGCGCCGCGCTGGAGGACCTCCACGCGCTCGTGGCGCTCGGTGTCCGGCAGCACGCCCAGGAGCAGGTCCGCCGCCCCGCCGTCGAGCACCACCACGGCGCCGTCCGCGCGGACGACCATCGGTGGGGGGTGGCCGGCGCTGGACCAGCGCAGCAGCGTCTCGCTGCGGCGCACGTGCTCCTCCGACTGCTCCAGCCGCGCCACCACGGCCGTGGCGGTGGTGGCCACCCCGAGGGTGCGCATCACCCCGTCGACGCGGCCCAGCAGGTCCGCCGGACCGACCGGACCGTCGGCGCCGATGCCCCTCAGCAGCGTGCGCACCTGGCTCATGGCCGCGGCGGCCTGGGTGTCGTGGCCGACGACGTCGCCGATCACCAGGACCGTGGCTCCTCCCGGCTGCAGGAACGCGTCGTACCAGTCACCACCGACCTGCGCCGCCTCGGCCGCTGGCGCGTACCGCACCGCCACGTGGGTGTGGTCGGGCTCGGGGGGAGCGGTGAGCAGGGAGCGCTGCAGGCCGGAGGCGAGGTCCCGCTGCTGCCGGTACAGGCGGGCGTTGTCCAGGGCCAGGCCAGCCCTCCCGGCGACGTCCACGGCGGTCGCCAGCTCCTCCGGGCCGAAGGGACCGCGCTGCGGGCCGGCGAACAGGCTGAGCACCCCGAGGGTGCGTCCGCGGGCGCGCAGCGGCACCACCGCGCCGTGGGCCGGCGCGAGCCGGGTGATCAGGTCGACGGCCTCCGGGGTGCTGAGCGTCGCGGCGACGGCGGCCGTCGCGTCGTCGGGCACGACGACGGGGCGGCCCTCCGCGAGCGCCTGCAGCAGGTAGGCCCCGGGCCTCAGGGCCTGGAGGCGGAGCCGGGCGTACTGCTCGACGAGCGGCAGCTGGCTGGGGTCGACGTGAGCGCCGCCGACGTCGCGCAGGCCGCGGGCCGACGCTGCGCCGGGGCGCCCGCCGGCCTCCGGGTGGTCGTCGTCGACGAGGGTGACCATCGCCCAGTCGCCCAGGTCGGGGACGACGAGCCGGGCCAGCTGCCGCAGGGCCTCCTCGGCGTCGAGGTGCTCCACCAGCGCGGTGGTGACGTCGGCGATGAGGGCCGTCCTGCGCGCGGCGGCCATCGCGGCCTCCCGCGCGCGGTGGCGTTCGGTGATGTCGAGGAAGTAGACCGACAGGCCCTCGGCGGTGGGCACGGCGCGCACCTCGTACCAGGCGTCGAGCGGGGCGGGGTAGTGCGCCTCGAAGGTGATCGGCTCCCCCGTGCGGACGGCCCGCCGGTAGTGCGTCTCGAAGTCGGAGGACACGGAGGCGGGGAACAGGTCCCAGATGCTGGCGCCCAGGAGGTGCTCCCGGGGCAGCTGCAGGAGGCGCTCGGCGTGGGTGTTGACGTACGAGAAGCGCCAGGACCTGTCGAGGGCGAAGAACGCGGCGTTCATGGCCTCGTGCACGGCGGCGACGGCGGCCTCGCCGGCGCGCGTGCCGGTGATGTCGAGCGTGGCGCCGAGCAGGCGCTCCACGCGGCCGTCCTGCCCGCGCAGCGGCTGGCCCTTGGCGCTGATCCACCGGCTGGTGCCGTCGGGCAGCTGCACCCGGTACTCGCACTCGAAGTCGGTGCCGCCCTCCACGGAGGCCATGAGGGTGCGGGAGACGCGCTCGAGGTCGTCGGGGTGCACGCGGTCGTTGAAGGCCTCGATGGTCCTGTCGAAGCCGTCCGCGGAGTAGCCGAACTGCTCCACGAGGCGCTCGTCCCAGTGCAGCTGGCCCGTGGTCAGGTCCCAGTCGAAGGACCCGACGCCGGCCGAGGCGATCGAGAGGTCCCACAGCAGCCGGCGGGCCTCCTCCTGGACCGGCGCGGTGGTCGAGGAGGCCAGCTCCAGCGCCGCGGTCGCGAACGACGCCAGCTGCTCGAGCACCCGCTGCTCCTCGGCGGTCCAGCGGCGCGGCAGCGGGTCGGAGACGCACAGGGCCCCGGTCACCCGGCCCTCGCGCGAGACCAGCGGCGCGGCGAGGTAGGCGGCCACCGCGCCGGAGACCACGGCGGGCAGGCCGGCCACCCGCTCGTCGGCCGCGGCGTCCTCGATCGCGACGGTGCCGCGGCTGACCGCGGTCAGGGAGCACAGCGCCTCGTCGAGGGGCACCTCCTCGGCCAGGCCGCGGGCCAGGCCGGCGGCCGCGGCGATGGTCTGCACCTCGGTGAGCAGGGACACGTGCGCCGCGGCCGTGCCCAGCAGGCGCATGGCCAGCTCCGCCAGGTGCTGCAGCGCGGGGGCGGCCGCGGCGTCGGCCGCCCGGCGCGCGGCGGAGCGGCTGGAGGGCAGGCCGGCGGCGGAGAGCTGGGGCCTCGCGGTCCGCCGGGGCGACCGGTCTCCTGGAGGTGGCACGACGCGTCCTTCACGACGCCAGACGCACCTGCTCGACGTGCTGGGGCCGCGGGGGCGGCCGGTCGACATCCTCCACCACGCCAGGGGGTGGCAGGACGCGCGCACCGGCTCGGGCCCCGGAGACCGGGGCCGGGGAGGACGACGGCGGTGCTAGCCGGCGCTGGTGGCGAGCGCAGCGCCCGTCGGCGGGGCCGGCGGGCCCACGAGGCCGGCGCCGGGCAGGGCCGCGGTGCGCTCCGCGACCCACCAGGTCGCTCCGGCCTCCTGGCGGAGGTGCTGGACGACGGCGCCCAGCGCCACCCGGGCGAGTTCGTCAGCGGCCTCCGGAGGGAGGCCGAGGGCCACGGGGAGCTCGCAGTCGATCGCGTGCGCCACCGCGGCGAGCACGTCGCTGGAAGCGGAGAGCACCGCGGGGTGGCGCAGCGCCTCGAACGCCACCAGCGGCACCGGTGCGACGGCGACGGCGACGGGACGAGCGGTCACCTCGACGGGGTCTCCCACGCGACCATCATGACGGGCAGATGCATCGCGCGCGACACAACATCCTCCACCCGGGTGCGCCGCGCGGATGGGGGTGGAGGCGTCGTCCGGACACCCCTTCTCCGCGCCACGACACGGCTCACCGCCGAACGGGCGTGGCGGGGTGCGATGGGTTCATCGATGAACTAGTGTCCCCACCGCTGGACGCTCGAACAGCCGAGGCATCCAGCTGGCGCCGGTCAGACCGCGCCGAGAGCCGCAGTCCTCCACCGCCCCCCGAAGGAGGGCTGCGGCTCTCCCCCCTCAGGACCCTGTGCTCACGAGCTCGCGCGGTGCACCACGCGGTGGGCGATGGTCTGCGTCTGCGGGCCCGCGTACGCGGCGTCCCGCCGGATCTGCGCCACGAGGAGGCCCACCGCGGTCGCGGCCACGCCCGCGCTGTCGATGGCGACGGTGCTCAGCGCCGGGTCGCTGCGGGCGGCGTCCCGGGTGTCGTCCACCCCGATGACGGCCACGTCGCCCGGGACGTCGACCCCGTGGCGGCGCAGCGCGTGCACCGCCCCGAGCGCCAGGGAGTCGTTGCCGCAGAACAGCCCGTCGAGGTCCACCCCGGAGGCGAGCAGCTCCTCGGCGGCCGCCGCGCCGCCGTCCCACGTCCACCGGGTCGCCCCGACCACGAGGTCCGGGCGGGCCGGCAGCCCCGCCTCGGCCAGCGCCTGGCGGTACCCCTCCAGCCGGTAGGAGCCCGCCGTGCTCAGGCCCGGGTCGTGGTTGGGACCGATCATCGCGATGCGGCGGCGGCCCCGGGCGAGCAGGTGCGCGGTGGCCTCGCGACCGATCCCCACGTTGTCGAGGACCAGCTGGTCGGCGTCGGCCTGCAGCTCGTGGTCGGCCAGCAGCACCACCGGCTGGTCGCTCACCAGCAGGTCGCGGTCGGCGGGCCCCAGGGCGTGCGGCTGGAAGATGAGGCCGTCGCTGAGCAGGCGGTCGTGCCCGCCGAGGATCGCCAGCTCGCGCTCGCGGTCGGACTGGGTCTGCTGGAGGGTGACCGCCCACCCCAGTCGCTCGGCCTCGTCGACCACCGCGAGCGCGAGCTCGGCGAAGTAGTCGATGCGCAGGGCCGGCACGGCCACGGTGAGCAGACCGGTGCGGCCGGTCCGCAGCCCTCGCGCGGTGACGTTCATCTGGTAGCCCAGCTCGCGCACGGCGGCCATGACCGCGGCGCGGGTGGCCGGGCTGACCGGCTTGTTCCCGGACAGCACGTTCGACACGGTGCGGTTGGTGACGCCGGCCGCCGCCCCGACGTCGGCCATGGTCACCGGCCGGCGCGGCTCCGTTGTCATGGGCACATCAAAGCCGACCTCGGGAAGGCCACCGCGGGGAGACACGGCCCGCCTGCGACCCAGGTCGCAGGTCAGGTGCCGACCTGCGCACGTCGAGGCGGCGCCCCCCGCGTTCCTAGCGTCGACGACGACCCCACCCCCGGGGCCACCGACCTCGGAAGGGACGCACCGTGGCAGTCGTCGACAGCGCCTCGCGCACCACCTCGTCAGGGCCAGCAGCACTGGTCCGCAGGCACCCGCTCACCGCCTTCTTCACCCTCGCCCTCGGCCTCAGCTGGCTGGCGTGGACGCCGTGGGTCCTCTCCCGGGACGGGCTGGGCGTGCTCGACCTCTCCTTCCCCTCGGTCCTGGGCACCACCCAGCTCACCGGCATGCTCCCCGGGGCCTACCTCGGCCCGCTCGGGGCCGCGTTCGTCATCACCGCGCTCACCACCGGGCGCGCGGGACTGCGCACCTGGGTCGGCCGCCTGCTGCGCTGGCGGGTCGCGCCGCGCTGGTACGCCGTCGCCCTGCTCGCCGTGCCGGTCGCCGTCCTCGCGCTGGGGACCGTGGCCTCCGGCGGCGACGTCCGCGCGCCGGGTGCCCTCGTCGTCGCGAGCTACCTGCCGCTCCTGGTGCTGCAGGTGCTCACCACCGGCCTCGCCGAGGAGCCGGGCTGGCGCGACTTCGCCCTCCCCCTCCTGCAGGAGCGCTTCGGCCCGCTCGGCGCCGCGGCCGTCCTCGGACCGCTGTGGGGCGTGTGGCACCTGCCCCTGTTCCTCACCGAGTGGGGCTCGTGGCCCGACGTGACCTGGACCGCCGTGGCCGTCTTCGTCGCCTTCAGCGCGCTGTTCAACGTGGTGATCATCTGGTTGTTCAACCGGACCGGCCAGAGCCTGCCGATCGTCATGCTGTTCCACGTCAGCCTGAACAACACCGTGACGGTCTTCTGGGCGCAGGTGTTCCCCGGCGTCGGCGGTGACGCGCTGCAGACCTGGCTGCTCGGCGGCGCCGCGGTCGCCGCCACGGCCGTCGTCGTCCTCACCCGTGGCCGCCTGGGCCTCCCCCGGTCGACCGCTCCGTGGGGCGCGACCCCCGCCCGGTCGGCAGGATCGGCGGTGTGACCCGCCAGGACCACCGGGGCCGCCGAGGCGCAGCGGTGACCGCCGCGGTCTGGGCGGGGCTGAGCGCGGTCGCGCTCCTGGTCCTGCTCGGCCCGGTGGCGCGCAGCGAGGGCGTCGCCGTCAGCCCCCTGCTGCTGACGACCGTCGTCGCCCTGGCGGTGGCGCAGTGCCTGCTGCTGGTCCTGCGCCACGACCGGCCCGTCGCCACGCTCGTGGCGGTGTCGGTGCTGCAGGCAGGGGTCCTGGCCGTCGTCCCCGCTGACACCAGCGTGCAGGGCGCGGGCCTGCTGGTGGCCGCGTACACCGCCGGCACCCTGCTGCCCGCCCGGCGCCTGGTGGCCGCCGTCGGCGCGTCCGTGGCCGTGCAGGCGGCCGGTCTGGCGGTGGCCACGGCTGGGCCCGGCCAGCTGCTGCTGGGTGCGGCGGGCGCGGCCACCACCACGGCGGCCGCGACGGCTGTCGGCGCCTGGGTGGCCCTGCGGCGCGCCCACCAGCGCTCCGAGCTGGCGGTGGCCGCAGCGGCGGTGGAGCGCGAGTCAGCGATGGCGCGCTCGGCCGTCGCGGAGGAGCGCACCCGGATGGCGCGCGAGCTGCACGACGTCGCCGCGCACCACCTCTCGGGCCTCGTCGTGCAGGCGAGCGCCGCGGAGCGCCTCGTCGACGCCGACCCCGAGCGGGCCAAGCAGGCGATCCGCGACCTGCGCGAGCAGGGCCGCGCGACGCTGCGCGACATGCGCTCGATCGTCGGCGTCCTGCGAGCGACCGGCGGCGACGCCCCTGCGTCCGGGGAGCCGCAGGCCGACGGCGCGCCGGTGCCCGGGCTCGCCGACCTGCCCTCCCTGGTGGAGTCCGCCCGCGCCGCGGGCGACCGCCTCGAGGCGCGGTGGAGCGGCCCGCAGGTGGTGCTGCCCCCGCTGGCCGACGTCGCCGTCTACCGCACGGCCCAGGAGGCGCTGGCCAACGCGCGGCGCCACGCCCCGGGCGCGAGGGTGGTGCTGGCGGTGACCACCGCCGGCGAGCGCGTGCTGCTGGAGGTGGAGAACGAGGTGGCTGACCCCGTGCCGGCGGACGCCGGGTTCGGGCTGACCGGGATGCGCGAGCGGGCCGAGCTCGTCAGGGGCCGGCTGGAGGTCGGACCGACGGGCCGCGGCACCTGGAGGGTCGCCTTCGAGGTGGACGGGTGATCCGGCTGGTGGTGGTCGACGACCAGGCCGTCGTGCGCGCCGGGTTCCGCGTCGTCTTCGAGTCCGAGGGCGACCTCGTCGTCGTCGGGGAGGCCTCGGGCGGGCGGGAGGCCGTGGCGGTGGTCGAGCGGGAGCGGCCCGACGTCGTCGTCATGGACGTCCGGATGCCCGGGGGTGACGGCCTCGAGGCCACCCGCACCATCGCCGCCCGCGAGGGCGCTCCCCCGGTGCTCGTCATGACCACCTTCGACCTCGACGAGCACGTCTTCGGGGCGCTGGAGGCCGGCGCGAGCGGGTTCGTGCTGAAGGACGCCGACCCGGCGGAGGTCGTCGACGCCGTCCGCGCGCTGGCGGCGGGCCGGGGGGCCATCGACGCCGCCACCACCCGGCGGGTCATCGCGGAGTTCGCCCGGCGCCGCGCCGCGCCCGCGCCGCCGGAGCACGACCTCACCCCGCGCGAGCTCGAGGTGGTGCGCCTGCTCGGCGAGGGGCTGTCGAACGAGGAGGTGGCGGGGCGGCTGGTGGTCGAGGTCGCCACGGTGAAGTCGCACCTGACGCGGGTGATGACCAAGCTCGGCACCCGCGACCGCCTGCAGACGGTGGTGTGGGCCTACCGCTCGGGCCTGCTGCCCTGACCGGGGACGGGCACCAGGGAGCGCACGAGGGAGGCGTGCCGCGGCATGCCCAGCCGGTCGTAGCCGGTCGCCGCCAGCCCGGCGAGCTCGCGGGCCCGGTCGGCGTCGTCGGCGGAGCCCCGGCGCAGCAGCGCCTCCGCGAGCGCGCGCCGGGTCTCCGGCAGCTCCACCGCGAGGGGCGTCGACGCCGCGTCGCGCAGGGCGCGCGCGAAGTGCTCCTCCGCCTGGTCCCACCGCCCGGCGCAGGCCGCCGCGGTGCCGACGACGCGGTCGAGCAGCTGGAGCGGCGGGAAGGGGCTGACCAGCGCGCCGCTGGTGCGCTGCGCCTCGAGGACCGTCGGGTGCAGTGCCGCGGCCCGGTCGTGCAGGCCGACCGCGGCGAGCGCGTCGACGGCGCCGAGGGCCAGGCCCCAGGCCCCCCCGTGAGCGGTCCGCCCGGGGGCGGGGAGCTCGTGGGCGTGCTCGGCCAGGACGCGCTCCACCTCGGAGCGCCGCCGCAGGTGGCCGAGCACCACGAGGCGCACCCCCGTGCAGAACCCGGCCAGCGGCGGTCCGACGCCGACAGGTCCCAGGGCCGCCAGCTCGGCCGCCCGCTCCCAGTGCCCGCCCAGCAGCAGCGAGTGGGCGGTGAACGCGTGGGAGGTGCCGAGCCACGCGCCGGCGAGCCCGTCGCGCACGAGGGCGGTGTCCCGGCGTGCGGACTCGGCGTACCCGTCGAGGTCACCGGTGGGCAGCAGCTCCAGGACGGCGCGCGCACGCCCCGCGCAGACCAGCAGCCCCGGCTGGGCCCGGTCCACGAGCAGCGCGTCCAGGCGCGCTGAGGCCTCGGCCGCCTCCTCGAGGCGTCCGAGGGCGGCCAGGTCCCAGGCCGCCTCCCACAGGCAGTCGGCCTCCGCCTCGGGGGACTGCGCCCGGCGGGCCAGCGCCGCGCCGCGCAGGCCGGCCCGGGCGGCCTCCGCCGTCCGGAACGCCGCGTGAGCGACCCCTGCGGCGTCCGCGAGCACTGCGGCGGCCGCCCGCGGCGAGACGTGCTCGAGCATCCCCTGCGCGCGACCCACCAGGGCCGCTCCCCCGTCCGGGTCACCCCCGTGGGCGCGGACCGCGCCCAGCCGCGCGAGCACGACCGCGCGCTGCTCGTCGGGGTGCCCGTCGGGCTGCCCGTCGGGCTGCTCGTCGTGGTGCCCGTCCGGCGGCGGGCCGGCCCCCGCCGCGGCCGCCAGCAGCTGCGCGCTGCGCTCCACCACCCGGCGGGTGCCGGTCTCGCGCGCGACCCGCGTCAGGGCCAGCCCCAGCCCGGCGCTCACCGCGCCCACGGCCACCAGGTCGCCCGCCTGCTCGAAGGCGTCCAGCGCGCGCTCCCAGGAGCGGACCGCCTCCTCGGGGCGGCCCGCGCGGGAGCGGGCGGCGGCGAGCGCCTGGTGGAGCTCGCCCCGCGACGGGTGGGTCGCCGCCGCGTCGAGCCCCTCCGCGTGCTCCAGCAGCCTCAGGGCCCCGGGGCCGTCCGACAGGTCCAGGACGCGGCGGCCGGCGGCCACGCACCGCCGCAGCACCTCGTCCTGGTCGGCCAGGGCACCGGCCGCGACGAGGTGCTCGGCCACGGCGACGTCGACGTCCGCCGGCCGCGGGGGGTGGCTGCTCAGCAGCGCCTGCGCGACGCGCAGGTGGGTGCGGCGGCGCCGCGGCGCCGACACCTGCGCCAGCAGCACGTCGCGCACGAGCTGGTGGCGCAGGGCGGTGGCGCCCCCGGACGGCTCCGCTCCGGCCAGCAGGCCCGCGGCGCGCGCCTCGTCCAGGGCTGCGGCCACCAGGTGCTCCGCGGCGTCAGCGGCGCCACCGGCGCCACCGGCGCCGGGGCCCCGCTCCGCCACCGCGAGCGCCAGCACCGCCGGGTCGATCCGCTCGCCCACCACGGCGGCGGTCTGCAGCACGCTGCGGGTGGGGCCGCTCAGCCGCGCCAGGCGCTGACCGACCGCCAGCCCGGCCGTGGCGGGCACGGCGCGCGCCACCGCGGCGAGGGCGTCGTCCGGGCCCGGTCCCACCCGCTGCGGCACGCCGTCGAGCAGGGCCACCGCCTCCACCAGGAACAGGGGGTTCCCGCCCGTGCGCCGGTGCAGCGCGCGGCGCACCGCGGCGGAGACGTGCCTGCCGGAGCGGGTGGTGACGACCCGGCCCACCGCGGCCTCGTCCAGGGGCTGCAGGACCAGTGCGCGGGGCCGCACCCGGCGCGCCAGCGCGTGCAGCAGGGGAGCCAGGTGGGGCAGCACGTCGCCGGTGGTGTCGCGGTGGGTGGCGACCACCAGCAGGGGGGCGCGCGCCGCGGCCTCCGACAGGCCGCGCAGCACCTCCAGGGTGGCGGGGTCCGCGCGGTGGACGTCCTCCAGGACCACCACCAGGGGCGAGGACCGGGCGAGGCGGCCCAGCGCCCCGACGACGGCGCTGACCAGGGTGGCCAGCGGCACCTCCGCGGCGGCCGAGGGCAGGACGGGGGGTTCCCCCAGCCGTCGCGACAGCCGGGGGACCAGTGCGGCCAGGGGCCCCGCACCACCTCCGACCAGCTGCCGCAGGGGCAGGGGCGTGGGGGCCCTGAGCGCCGCCTCGAGCAGCTCGGCCACGGGCGAGAGGGGGGCCCGCTCCCCCGCGTTCCGGCTGCGCCCCACGAGGCACCGCGCACCCGACGCCTCCGCCTCGGTGAGCAGCTCCTCCACCAGGCGCGTCTTGCCGATGCCGGGCTCCCCCGACACCAGGACCACCCCTCCCGTGCCGGCGAGCAGCTCGACGAGGTGGTCGAGCAGCACCTCCCGCTCGGCCTCGCGGCCCACCAGCGGGGGGCGCAGCGCCTCCGGCGACGGCGGGCGCGCCGGAGGCGCGAGGGCGGTGCCGGTGCGCGGTGCGGCGCTCGCCCCCGCCCGCACGAGGGCCAGGCGGTCCCCCGCGCCCAGCTTGGCCAGCAGCGCACCGACGTGGCTCTCGACGGTGCGCTTGGAGATGAGCAGCTCTGCGGCGATCTCCGCGTTGGTCAGGCGGCGGGCGACGGCGTCCAGGACCTCCTGCTCACGGTGCGTGAGGCGCCACGACGCACCGCCGCCACCGGGTCTCCCTCGACCGTCACCCATCGGTGCACTCTGCCCACGACCAGCCCGGACGTCCAGGGCAGACCCCCGCACGGGCCCCCGGCCGACTCCGTGCGCTGCACGGAGTCGCGCCGCGGGTGCGGGGTCCACACTGCCGCTGGCGGCTCGAACCCGGGGTCGCTGCGCACCGCCCGGGGGGGCTGACAGATGACGACCGCCTGGCCAGCGGCCTGCGACTCGACCGGCGTCGGACCGGAGCGCGCCGCCGCGCTGCGGGCCTCGCTGGACGACATCGCCGACCGCGTGCTCCGGATCGGCCTCCTGGGGGGCGGCCTGGTCGCCCAGCTCCCCGAGGCCTCGCGCTCGACGGCGCTGCGGCACCTCGAGGAGCTGGACGCCGTGACCGCGTCGCTGCGCGCGGTGATCGTGCAGCTGTCCTCCCCGGACGGGGGCGGGGCGCGGTGACCCCGACGCCGGAGGGGCGGACGTGCTGGGCCGCAGCGGGGACGGCGCCGACGCCCACCTCGGCGACCACCCCGGCGACCACCCCGGCGGCCGCCCGGGCGGCCGCCGGAGGAGGCGGTGGGACGACGGGCGGGAGCCCGCGGCGGCGGCACCGGGCGGGGAGCAGCGGCCGGGGCTGAGGACCGCCCGCCGGCTGGTGGCGCTGACCGCCGCGGCGCTGGCGGCACCCGACCTGGCCGCGGCCGTCGACGTCGTGCTCGACGCCGCGCTGGTCGAGCTGCCGGCGGAGCGCGTCCGCGTCGAGCTGGCCCGACCCGTGGAGGGCTTCTCCGGGGCCTCCCGCGCAGGCGGCGCCGCACCGGGGCGCGGACCCCGGGGAGGGCTCCGGTCGGTCGGCTCCGACGCCAGCGCGCTGGCGGCTCCCCCACCGCCGCCGCGCGACCGCGCCTACGTCCTGACCACCGCCGGGGACGACGACGGCACACCGGGGCGCCTGGTGGTCGGCACCGCCGCGGGGAGCGGGCCGGGACCGGACGAGGAGGTGGCCGGAGCGATCGCGGCCCTCCTGGGCGTCCTCGTGCGGGCGGCCGCGGCGCGCGAGGCGTCCGGTCGGTCGGCGGCCTGGGCGGCCGCCCTGGAGGAGGTGCGCCGCCGCGCCCTGGACGGCGCCGCAGCGGACGGCGTCGTCGTCGACCTGGTCGACCGGCTGCCCTCCCTCGCCGGGGCGCGGGCGGCCTTCGTGGTCGTGGAGCCGGGGGCGGCCCGCCACCTGCGGCTGGGCCCGCCGGCGCGCGCGGGCACCGGTCCGGTGGACCTCGGCAGCTCCGCCGTGACCTCCCCCGTGCTCGCCGCCGTGCGCACCGCGCGGCAGCCGGTGGTGGTCGACCTGTCCGGCGTCCCGGACGGGTCGGCGAGCACCGCGTGGGGGCCCGCCGTCGCGGCGCCCCTGCGGGTCTCCCCCGCCGCGAGGTGCGCACTGGTCGTGGTGCGCCCGGCCGGCGCGGCGGCCTTCGAGCCGTCGGTGCTCGCCGAGCTCGGGGTCGCCGCCGACGTCCTCTCGGTGCTCCTGCGGGCGGCGCTCGGCAGGCGCGACGCGCAGCGGCTCGCGGTGCTGGCGGAGCGCGAGCGCATCGCCGGCGAGCTCCACCGGCTCGTCCTCCAGCGGCTCTTCACCATCGGGGTCCGGCTGCAGGAGCTGCGGCAGCACCCTCCGGGGCCCGAGCAGGACGAGCGCCTGCAGCGCGCCGTGGCGGAGGTCGACGCCTCGCTCCGCGACGTCCGCTCCGCGGTCTTCGGGCTCCCGGCCCCGGGGAGCGGCTGACCGCCGGGGGGGGGATCAGCGGCGCCCGGGGGCGGCTGACCCGGGCCGCAGCCTGGAGGCCAGGACGGCGGCCTGGGTGCGCCGCTCCAGGCCCAGCTTGGCCAGCAGGTGGGACACGTAGTTCTTCACCGTCTTCTCCGCGATGAAGAGCCGCTCGCCGATCTGGCGGTTGGTCAGGCCCTCGCCGATGAGCGCCAGCACCTCGCGCTCGCGCTCGGAGAGCTCCGACAGCGGACCGGCGGGCTCGCCGCGGCTGCGCAGCCGCTCCACCACGGCGGACGCCGCACGCGGGTCGAGCAGGGAGCCGCCGGCGGCGACGGTGCGGACCGCGGCTACGAGGTCCTGCCCGAGCACCTGCTTGAGCAGGTACCCCGACACCCCCGCCATGATCGCGTCGAGCAGGGCCTCGTCGTCGCTGTAGCTGGTGAGCACGAGCACCCGCAGCTCCGGGAGCCTCGAGCGCAGCTCGCGGCAGACGCTGACGCCGTCGCCGTCGGGCAGGCGCACGTCGAGGACGGCGACGTCGGGGCGCAGCGCGGGGACGCGCGCGAGCGCCTCGGCCGCGGTGCTGGCCTCCCCCACCACGGCCAGCGCGGGGTCGGTGGAGAGGACGTCGGCGACCCCTCGGCGCACGACCTCGTGGTCGTCGAGGAGGAACACGCGGACGGGCCGTCCGGCGGGAGGGTCGCTCACGGGGACGACGCTAGGCGAGGTGCCGGCGCCCGCGCAGGGACCAAGGTCCCGGTCGGACCCGGACAGCGGGACCCGCGCGGCGGGACCTGGACGGTGGGGGCGACCGGCGGCAGGGTGTCGGGGTGGAGACCAGGCTGCGCCGCCTCCTCGACGCGGTGGTCGTGATGAACGACCTCGACCTCGACGCGGTGCTGCACGCCCTGCTGCAGGCCGCCACCGAGCTGGTCGGGGCGCGGTACGGCGCCCTGGGGGTCCTCTCCGCCGACGGGCGCGGGCTGGACCGCTTCGTGCACACGGGGATGGCGCCGGAGGTCGCGGCGCTGGTGGGGCACCTCCCCGAGGGGCGGGGGGTGCTGGGCCGGCTCATCGACGACCCCCGCCCCCTGCGCATCGACGACCTCACGCGCGACGCCGCCGCCGTGGGCCTCCCGCCCGGCCACCCGCCGATGCGCAGCTTCCTGGGGGTCCCGGTGGTGGTCCGGGGACAGGTCTTCGGCAACCTCTACCTGACCGAGAAGGACCCCGGCCTCGACGGCGGCCGGTTCACCGCGGAGGACTCCGAGGTCGCGCAGGCCCTCGCGGCCGTGGCCGGCACGGCGGTGGCCAACGCCTCCCTGCACGCCGACGCCCAGCGCCTGGCCGTGCTCGAGGACCGCGACCGGATCGCCCACGACCTGCACGACCACGTGATCCAGCGCCTGTTCGCGGCGGGGCTGTCGCTGCAGGCGCTCACCACGCGGCTGCAGGGCCCCGACGCCGAGGAGCAGCGGTCCCGGGTGGCGGGGGTGGTCTCCCAGCTCGACGAGGTGGTCCGCGACGTGCGGACCACCATCTTCGGCCTGCACGTGATGACCGGCGGACACGACGGCCTGCGCCGTCGGCTCCTCGACGTCGTCGAGGAGATGGCCGGCCGGGCCACCACCGCCGTGCGCACCGCCGGAGCCGTCGACGTCCTGGTCACCGGGGCGCTGGCCACCGACGTCCTCGCGGTGGTGCGCGAGGCCTCCAGCAACGCCGTCCGCCACGGCCGGGCCACCCACCTCGTGGTGACGGTCGACGCCACCGCCAGCGACCCCGCCAGCGGTGGGCCCGCGGTCGCGGTGCAGGTCGACGACGACGGCTCGGGCGTCGACACCGGCGCGGCCCGCTCGGGCCTGGCGGGGCTGTCGGAGCGGGCCCGCCTCCGGGGCGGTGCCCTCGAGGTCCGCCGGCGGTCCGAGGGCGGCACGCGCCTGCTGTGGACGGCGCCGCTGGAGGAGCCCTCGCCCTGAGGCCCGCGCCCCCGCGCCCGATACGCCCGTCGCGCCCGGATTTCAAGGGCTCACGGTCCCTACAGCGGTGACCGGCCGCTCCCTACGTTCCTCAGGTGTCGGCGCCGGACAGCGGCGCTCTGACCCGGGGGGGGCGGACCGTGGACACCACCGCCCGCGAGCACGCCCCTCCGGCTGCACCGCCCGGCCCACCGGCCTCGCGCGGCTGACCCTCCGCCACCCGCCCCGGGGCGACGACGACGTCGTCCCGGTGCGCGGGCCCCGCTGCACGTCCCCGACCACACCGCCGCGGCGAGCGCCGCCGGACCGCAGGAGCGACCGTGACCTCCACCATCCCGCACCAGCTCACCTCGACCCCGGACCTCGTCTCCCCGGACCTGGTCTCCCCGGACCTGGTCATCCCGGCGGAGCCGTCGCCCCGCGCGCAGGGGCTGCGCAGCGTCGCGGTGGTCGGCCTCGGCTACGTCGGGCTGCCCACCGCGCTCGCGCTGCACCGCAGCGGCGTCGCCGTGCGCGGCGTCGACGTGAGCCGGCGGCGCCTCGAGGCGGTCCGCGGCGGCCAGGTCGACCTGCTGCCGGACGACCTGGTCGAGCTGCACGCGGCGCTCGGCTCCGACGACTTCACCGTCGGCGACGACCCCACGGCCATCGCCGAGGCGGACGCCGTGATCATCTGCGTGCCCACCCCGGTGGACGAGCACCTCAGCCCCGACCTGGCGCCGCTGGAGGGCGCGTGCCGCGCGGTGGTCGACTGGGCCCACCCCGGCCAGCTGCTGGTGCTGACCTCCACCACGTACGTCGGGTCGACCCACGACCTCCTCGTCGCGCCGCTCGCGGCGCAGCGGGGCCTGGTGGCCGGCCGGGACGTGCACGTGGCCTTCAGCCCCGAGCGCATCGACCCCGGGGTCGCCGAGCACGAGCAGGGCCGCACCCCCCGCGTCGTCGGCGGGACCACCGCCGGGTGCACGCAGCGCGCGGTCGACCTCGTCGGCCGCCTCACCAGCTCGGTGCACGCGGTGAGCTCCGCCGAGGCCGCCGAGATGACCAAGCTGTACGAGAACACCTTCCGCGCCGTGGTGCTGGCGCTGGCCAACGAGGTGGCCGGCATCTGCCGCACCCTCGACCTGGACGCCGTGGAGGTCACCGACGCGGCCGCCACCAAGCCGTACGGCTTCCTGGCCGCCTACCCCGGGCCGGGGGTGGGCGGGCACTGCATCCCGTGCGACCCGCACTACCTGCTCTGGCAGATGCGCCGGCACCGCACGCCCACCCCGCTCATCGAGCAGGCGATGACGTCCATCGCGCACCGGCCCCACGAGGTGGTGGCCCGCGCCGTGGAGGTGCTCTCCGACCAGGGCCGGGGACTGGCCGGGGCGCGGGTGCTCGTGGTGGGCGTCAGCTACAAGCCCGGCGTGCGCGACGTGCGCGAGACGCCCGCCCTGGAGATCATCCGGGGCCTCGAGCAGCGCGGGGCGGCCGTGGCCTTCCACGACCCGCTGGTGCCCGAGCTGCGCCTGCCCGGCGGCCGCGTGCTGGCCTCGGCGGCCGACGCGCCCCAGGAGCCCTGGGACCTCGTGCTGCTGCACACCGTGCACCCCGGGGCCGACCTGTCGTGGGTCTCCCAGCAGCCGGTGGTGCTCGACGCCACCTACCGCTTCGCCGCCGCGCCCCAGCGGCACGTGGTCTGAGCCCCCGCACCCGCCAGCACCCCGCCCCCCGAACCCCAAGGAGAACGACCGTGCGCACCCTCGTCACCGGCGGAGCCGGCTTCATCGGGTCCCACCTCGTGGAGCGGCTCTGCCGCGACGGCCACGAGGTGGTGGTCCTCGACGACCTCAGCACCGGCAGCCTCGAGAACCTCGAGCACGTCGACCGCCGCCACCTGCGCGTCATCGTCGGCAGCATCACCGACGCCGCCCTCGTCGACGAGCTGGTGGCCGAGGTCCACGAGGTCTACCACCTCGCCGCCGCCGTCGGCGTCCTCACCATCCAGCAGAAGACGCTCGAGAGCCTGCAGACCAACCTGCACGGCACCGAGGTGGTGGTAAACGCCGCCTCCCGGCACGGGGTCCGGCTGCTGCTGGCCTCGACCAGCGAGGTCTACGGCAAGAACACCCGCGTCGGGCTGCGGGAGTTCGACGACCGCGTGATGGGCTCGCCCCAGAAGAGCCGGTGGTCCTACGCCGAGGCCAAGGCCCTCGACGAGACGCTCGTGGCCCTGCACGTGCAGCACCGGGACCTGCGCGCGGTCACCGTGCGGCTGTTCAACACCGTGGGGCCGCGCCAGACCGGGCGCTACGGGATGGTGGTGCCGCGGTTCGTGGCGCAGGCCCTGGCGGGCGCCGCCCTCACGGTGCACGGCACCGGGGAGCAGACGCGGTGCTTCTGCCACGTCGACGACGTCGTGCCCGCGCTCGTCCGGCTCATGGCCACCCCCGCCGCGCTCGGGCACGTCTTCAACATCGGCAACCCCGAGCAGGTGTCCGTCAACGAGCTCGCGCGGCGCGTCATCGAGCGCACCGGCTCGGACAGCGGCGTCGTCCACCTTGACTACGAGAGCGTCTACGGGACCGGCTACGAGGACATGGAGCGCCGGGTGCCCGACTGCGAGCGCGTCCACCAGCTCATCGGCTGGAGCCCGTGGCGGGCGCTCGACGACATCGTCGACGACGTCGCGGGCCACCTGCGCGACCAGCAGCGCGCCGGTGCTGCGCCCGCGCTGGCGTGAGCCGGCCCGCGGTCGGCAGCGCGCGGTGAGCGGCGTGTCGGCCACCGCCGGCGGCGTCGCGCTGGCGCTGGTCGTGGTGGTGCTGGTCGCGGCGGTGCTGCTCGTGGGCGGGTCGCTGCTCGAGCGGCGCGGTGAGCAGGGCGACGGTCGGAGCCAGGGCGGCCGGGCGGCTCCGCCCGCCACCGCCGTGGTGGGCGCGTCGCTGCCGGTGTGGGGGTGGGAGACCGGTAGCGCTGCCGTGGCCGCGCACGCCGGTGCCTTCACCACCGCCTCCCCGCAGCTGTACGAGGTGACCGAGGACGGCGGCGTCGCGCTGCGCTCGGGGCTGGACCCCGAGGCCGCGCGCACCGAGGTGCTGCGCCTGCGCGGCGCGGGCGTCAGCGTGCTGCCCACGGTCACCAACACCCGCGACGGCGCGTGGGACACGGCGCTCGCCCAGCGGGTCCTGCACGACCCGTGGCTGCGCGACCGCCACGTGGTGGCCCTGGTCGACCTCGTGCTGCGCGAGGACGTCGCGGGGGTGGACGTCGACTACGAGGAGCTGACCGCCGCCGACCGGACGGCCTTCTCGGCGTTCCTGGCGCGCCTCGGCCCGGCGCTGCGGGCGCACGGGCGCCTGCTCGCCGTCGACGTGTTCGCCAAGGACGGCGACGCCGGCTACGACCAGCGCAACCTCGCGCAGGACTACGCCGCCATCGGCCGGGCCGCGGACCAGGTGAGGGTCATGGCCTACGACTGGCACTGGGAGACCTCCGGCCCCGGGCCGGTGGCCCCCCTCGACTGGGTGGAGCGGGTGGTGGCCTACGCCGTCACGCAGGTGCCGCGCGAGCGGCTGGTGCTGGGCGTGCCGACCTACGGCTACGACTGGGCGGGGCGCGCCGGGCAGCACCAGGGCCAGCAGCAGGTGGGCGGGCAGGACCAGCAGCCCGGCCGCCGCGCGGAGCTGGCCAGCTGGGCGCAGGCCCGCGTGCGCGCCGCCGACCGCGGCGCCCCGGTGCGCTGGGACGCGCAGGCCCAGAGCCCGTGGCTGGCCTACACCGACACCGCGGGCGAGCCGCACGAGCTGTGGTTCGAGGACGGGCGCAGCACCGCCGCCAAGCTGGAGCTGGCCCGCCGCGAGCGCCTCGGCGGGGTGTTCCTCTGGCTCGTCGGCGACGTCGACCCCGGCACCTGGTCCCTGCTCGAGGCCCACCGCCGCGGTGACCCGCTGGTCTGCGCCCCCACCGACGCCCAGGCCGGACCCCGGGCCGACACCCGGACCGACACCCGGACCGACACCCGGAGCGACACCCAGGACCGCACCGACCACCGGGACGCGGCATGAGCCCGGCCGACCTGGTGCCGGGCGCGGCCGTCGTCGTCCTCGTGCTGCTGGTGCTGGGGGCCAACGCCAGCCTGTGGGGGGTGCTGGGGCTGCTGCGCTGGTGCGACGAGCACCTGCTGGGCCGCCTGCGGCAGCGACGCGCTCCCGGCCCTGCGACCGCGCCGCTGCAGCGCGTGCGCGCGGAGCAGGTGGCCGTGCTCATGGCGGCGCACGACGAGGCGCTGGTCATCGAGGACTCCCTGCGCGCGCTCACCGCGCTGGTGCCCGCGGGCAACGTGCACGTGGTCTCCGACCGGTCCACCGACGCCACCGCGGAGCTCGCGCGCCGGTGCGGAGCGCACGTGCTGGAGACGCCCGTCAACGTGGGCAAGGCCGAGGCGCTGGCGCTGGGGATCGAGCAGTTCTGGCTGACCTCGCGCTACGAGGCGGTGCTCATCGTCGACGCCGACACCCGCCTCGACGCGGGCTACCTCGACGCCGCGCTGCCGCTCCTGGACGACCCGCGCGTCGCGGCCGTCGCCGGGTGCGCCCAGACGCGCTGGAACCCGCGCGGGCTGGGCTGGTGGGGCGCCGCCCTCGTCGCCCACCGCCAGCGCGTCTACGCCCTGACCCAGCGGCTGCTCAAGTACGGGCAGACGTGGCGCGGGCTGTCGGCCACGCACATCGTCCCCGGCTTCGCCAGCCTCTACCGCGCGCGGGCGCTGGCCCACCTCGACGTCACCGCCCGCGGACTGGTCATCGAGGACTTCCACATGACCTTCGCCCTGCACGCCCAGCGCCTGGGGCGGGTGGCGTTCACCCCGGCCGCCCGGGCGTACACGCAGGACCCGAGCACCTTCCACGACTACGTCCGCCAGACCCAGCGGTGGTCCCTCGGGCTGTGGCAGACCGTGCGGCGCCACCGGCCGCGCCGCGGCGTGTTCGCGGTGGCGCTGTGGCTGGTGCTCGCGGAGCTGGTCACCGCCAGCACCCTGTTCCTGGCGCTCCCGGTGGGCCTGGTGGTGGTCGGCGGCACCGAGGGCCTGGCGCTGCTGGGCTGGCCACCGGCCGTCCAGCTGGCAGGGCAGGTGGACGCCTCCCGGGCGCTGGCGTGGGTGGTGCTGGGACTCCTGCTGCCCGACTACCTGCTCTCCTGCGCCGTGGCCCTCGGCGAGCGGCGGCCCCAGTACCTGTGGCTCGGACCCGTCTTCTGGGTGCTGCGCGTCACCGACGCCTTCGTGGCTCTGCAGGCGCTGCCGCGCGCCTGGACCACCCGCTCGACCGGCTCGTGGACCAGCCCCGCACGCCGCGCCGTCATCGCGCTGCCGGAGACGCCGCTGCTCCCCACCGGCTCCACCAGCTCCACCAGCTCCACCGGCAGCGCGGCGACGGCTGACCCGGGACCAGCACCAGTCCGCAGCACCACCGAGGAGGCCCGATGAACACCACCCAGCTCCACGCCGCGCCCACCCGCGGGCGCCCTCCGCTGCTCGCGGCGGCCGCCCTGCTCGTCCTGGCGCTGGTGGGCTCAGCGCTGGTGGCCGCTCCCCCGGCGCAGGCGGCCATCACCGGCCCGACCGTGGTCAGCCTGTCCTTCGACGACGGCGACGCCGACCAGGCCACCGCCCAGCAGGCCATGGCCGCGAAGGGGATGGTCGGCACCTTCTACGTCACCACCGGCTTCACCGGGGCCAGCGGCTACCTGACCCGCCAGCAGCTCACCAGCTTCGCCGCCGCCGGCAACGAGGTCGGCGGGCACACCGTGACCCACGCCGACCTCACGCAGGTCGCCTCCAGCGAGGCGCAGGCGCAGATCTGCAACGGCCGGAAGGTGCTGCAGGACTGGGGCTTCACGCCGACGAGCTTCGCCTACCCGTTCTCCACCGCGAACGCCGCCGTGGAGGCGCAGGCCGCGGGCTGCGGCTACACGACGTCCCGCGGTCTGGGCGACACCCGCACCCGCTTCAGCTGCGGCAGCTGCGTGCGCGCCGAGACCCTGCCGCCCGCGGACCCGCAGTACCTGCGCGCACCCGACCAGGTCGACTCCCGCTGGACCCTCGCCGACCTGCAGGGCACCGTCACCGGCGCCGCCAACAACGGCGGCGGGTGGGTGATCCTCACCTTCCACCGCGTGTGCGCCCCCACCGGCACCGCGAGCTGCCCGGCGGACAGGTCGATCACGCCGACGCTGTTCAGCCAGTTCACCACCTGGCTCGACACCTACCGCAAGACCACCGCCAACAAGACGACGGTGAAGACGGTCGACCAGGTGGTGCGCCAGTACAAGGGCGCCAGCTACCCCGCGTACTCCCCGGCGTCCTCGGTGCCGCCCAAGCCCGTGGCCGCGGCCGGCACCAACGCGCTGCTCAACGACTCCCTGGAGACCACCGACGCGGCCACGACGTTCCCGCAGTGCTTCCAGCCCGGCGGGTGGGGCACCAACACGGCCGTGTGGTCGTCGGCGACGCCGGGGCGCACCGGGGCCAAGGCGGAGCAGCTGGCGCTGTCCGGCTACAGCAGCGGCGACGCGAAGCTGCTGCCGACGCTCGACCTGCAGACCTGCGCGCCGAGCGTCGCGCCGGGGGCCACGTACGACCTCTCCACCTGGTACACGTCCACCGGCACGTCGCAGTACGCGCTCTACTACCGCGACGGCTCGGGGGCCTGGTTCTACTGGACCTCCAGCCCGTGGTTCGCCACCTCGTCGACGTGGGCGCAGGCGAGGTTCACCACGCCGCCGGTGCCGGCCGGTGCCACCGCCATGACCTTCGGGCTGGCGCTCATCGCCAACGGCACCCTCGTCACCGACGACTACGCGCTCTACCGAGCGGGCAGCGGCCCCGCCGCCAGCGCAGCGCCGGCCACCACCTCGGGCAGCTCGACGACGGCGGACAGCCCGTCAGCCCGCCAGGCGCCCTCGTCCGGCGCGAGCACTCCCGCGGCCGGTGGCCCGTCCGCGCGGCCCGGTGGACCCCAGCAGCCACCCGCCCCGCCCGGGCTCACCCGTCGCGAGCACTCGAAGGCCAAGCCGTACCTGCCCGGCGGCGAGGCGCTGCGGCCCGGCACCCAGGTCGCCGTCCCGCCGCTGCGCACCGACGGCGTGGGGTGAGGAGGGCTCCCGGCGCCGCGCTGCTGGCCGCCGTGCTGGTGAGCGCGGCGCCGGTGAGCGCGGCGCTGGGGAGCTGCTCGGCTCCCCCGCCGCCGCGGTCGGCGCCCACCACCCCGGCGGCGAGCCCCGCCCCCGCTGCGAGCACCGCCCCGCCGGCGAGCACCCTCCCAGCTCGGACCGGCACCGGAGCCACCTCGACGGGGACGGCGACGACGGTCGGCGGGGCCCCGTCGTCGCCGTCCCGCACCCTCGCCCCCGCCCCCGCGGGGCGGTACCCGGTGCACACCGGGATCGTGGCCACGACCTTCTGGGTGGGCGAGGTCTTCGACCCCGACGCCCCCGACGGCAGCCAGGTCATCTCCGCCTTCGACGACCACTGGCTCACCAGCTACGGCGGCTGCGACGGGGTGGTGGTGGACGGCACGTGCTCCACCGAGCGGCGGTCGGCCGCCAACGGCTACTTCCCCACGTCCACGACCCCGCGCCAGAACCCGTTCTACCTCGACCTCCCCTTCGACGACGTCAACGACCCGACCGCCGCCGCGCAGCGCGCCGCCGTCGTCCCCTGGGCCCACGAGCCGCGGTACGCGGAGGTGCTCGCGGACCCCGACCGCTCCCTCATGAAGGACCGCTGGGTGGCGGTGCGCAAGGACGGTCGCACCTGCTTCGGCCAGGTGCAGGACGCCGGCCCCGGCGAGTACGACGACGCGGCCTACGTCTTCGGCGCCGATGACGCCCGCCCGGCCAACCGCCGCTACAACGGGGCCGGCCTGGACGTCAGCCCCGCGCTCAACGGGTGCCTGGGGTTCGCCGAGCTGGACGGGCAGGACGACGTCGTGGACTGGTGGTTCGTCGACGACGCCGACGTCCCGCCCGGCCCGTGGACGCGCCTGGTCACCCGCTCCTGAGCACGGGGAACGCCGACGAGGCCCCGACCGGGTCGCCGGTCGGGGCCTCGTCGTGCGTCGTGGTGCGTCGTCGTCGGCTCAGGCGCCGGCGGCGGTCCCCTCCAGCGTCGCCGCGAAGGGGTCGAAGTCGTCAGGCAGCGACGGCACGGCGTCGACGGTCGACCCGACCTCCACGAAGCGCCCCGCCTGCGCCGACTCCTGCGCGGCGAGCATGACGTCCAGGACGTGCATCCCCACCTCGCCGGTGGCGACGTGCACGCCGCCGTCGCGGATCGCGCGCGCCATCGTCAGCACGCCGAGCCCGCGGCCGGCCTCCGGCTCGGCCTCGTGGACGGTCTCCCAGACCTGCTCGGGCTGGCGTCCGTCGGTGAAGTCGGTGGGGGCGAAGGGCCTCACCACGCGGACGGCGTGACCGCCGCCGAAGGTGTTCGGGTCGGGCAGCACCATCGTCCCCTCGGTGCCGTTGACCTCGAAGACGCCCTGGCGCATGAGCGGGGTGTCGAAGCTCAGCAGCGACTGCGCCTGCCCGCCCCGCTCGAAGGAGGCCAGCACCGACAGGTGCGTGGGCACCGTCACCGGGAACTCCTGGCCGGCGTTCGGCCCCACGAGGAGCCGTCGGGTCTCCTGGGCGCGGGTGCCCGTGGCGGCCACCTGCGCCACCGGGCCGAGCAGGTGCACCAGCGCGGTGACGTAGTACGGGCCCATGTCGAACAGGGGCCCGGCCCCGTCGGCGAACAGGAACGACGCGTTGGGGTGGAACACGTCGGGTCCCTGGTACTGCATGGTCGTCGTCGCGGTGAGCGGCGTGCCGATGACGCCCGCCTCGATGGCGCGCTTGGCCGCCTGCCAGCCGGTGCCGAGCACCGTGTCGGGGGCGACGCCGAGCAGCAGCCCGGACTCGCGGGCCAGGTCGACCAGGCCCTGCGCCGACTCGCGCGTCAGGCCGATCGGCTTCTCGGTCCACACGTGCTTGCCGGCGCGCAGCGCCGCGGTGGAGACCTCGACGTGCGTCGCGGGCAGCGTCAGGTTGACGACGACCTCGACGTCGTCGTCGGCGAGCAGCTCCGCGACCGTGCCCGAGCGGGGGACGCCGAACCTCGCCGCCTGCGCGGCGGCGCGGGCGACGTCGATGTCGGACAGGCGCACGACCTCGACGTCGGGGAAGCGCGTCAGGTGCGTCAGGTACTGCTCCGAGATCATCCCGGCGCCGATGAAGCCGACGCCCACGCGCCCGGTGCGGCGGGTGCTCATGCGGAGGCCCCCTGCAGGTGCTGCGCCAGCCAGGCGCGGCTGGCGGCGACGCCCTCGAACAGGTCGCCCTCGTAGTGGTCGAACTCGATGACGGCGTACTGCGCGCTCGTCGCGGCGCCCAGCGCGGCGGCCAGCGGCACGTCGCCCTGGCCGGCGGGGACCTGGTCGCGCGGCAGCTCGGCGGTGGAGATGCCCTCGCGCATCGGGCCGTCCTTGACGTGGACGGCGACGACGCGCTCGCCCAGGCGGGTCAGCAGCCCGGCGGCGTCGAGGCCGGCGGCGGTGGCCCAGTACAGGTCGACCTCGAGCCGGACGCGCGGGTCGAGCAGCTCGGCGAAGACCTCCAGGGCCGGGACGCCGTCGATCGTGGAGCGCAGCTCGTGGTCGTGGTTGTGGTAGCCGACGAGCAGCCCGTGCGCCTCGGCGGCGGCAGCGGCGCGGTTCAGGCGCTCGGCGAGGGCCGTCACGGACTCGCGGGTCTGCCAGCGGTCGGCGGGGGTGAAGGGGTCGATGACGACCTCGAGCCCCAGGGTCGCGGCGGCCTCCAGGGTCTCCTCGAGGCCGGGCAGCGCGCCGGCGGTGCCGTCGGGGCTGGTGATCTCGTCGCTGAGGAGGAAGGCGTGCCCGGTGCGGGCGCTGATGCCGTGGGCGTCGAAGGCCGCCTTCAGCTCGGCCGGGCGGCGCACGAAGTCGAACGCCTCCACGGTGTCGAGGCCGAGGCCGGCGAGGCGGGCGACGGTGCCGTCGAGGTCGGCCTCGACCGCGTCCTTCACGGTGTAGAGCTGCACGGAGATCTTCACGGAGGTGCTGGGGGTGCCCATGGGGGTCCTTCCGTCGTCGGTGACGTCGGTGCTGGTGGCGCGGACGGCGTTCCGCACCACCTTTACCTACCGAACGGTAGGGTTTGGCCGTCGCGCCGTCAAGACGCCCGCGCGCGAGCGCGGTAGCGTCCACACCGGGTCGAGCCAGCGGGCCGCAGGCGCCGCGGGGTCGGTGGGCCCCGACGGCGAGCACGAGGGGTCGTGCCCGGGCCGTGACCGACGACGTCGAGCGCGTGAGCATCGACACCACCGACGCCCAGACCGCCGCGGACTGGCTCGGCGCACTGTTCCCCGACGTGCGCCTGCGCCCGAAGGACCACCTGGTGGGCTCCCTGCTGGCAGCCGACGTGGCCACCAGCGGCGGCACCAGCGCCGGCAGGTTCCACATGGGGATGGACATGGACGGGCACACCCCGCCGATGACCACCTTCTGCACCGGTGTGGTGCTCGCCGGCGTGGTGCAGGTCGCCCTCGGCGGTCGGGACGGCGAGGCGCGAGCGGTGGTGCCGGGCGAGCCGTGGGCGTGGGTCGACGGCGCCGACCTCGACGCCCGCTGGGGGCCGGGGTCGCAGACGTGCGTCGTGCAGGTCCCCCGGCACCTGCTCGACGAGGCGGCCGAGGCCACCACGGGGCTGCCCGCGGGCGGGCTGCGGGTGCTCGGCACCGCGCCCGTCGACGAGGCCGCCGGACGCTACTGGGCGCACCTGGTCGCCACCACCTACCGCGGGCTGCGGGGTGCCGACCCTCCTCTGGCCGCCCCCCTCGCGTCGCGGCACTGGCAGGAGTCGCTGGCCAGCGCTGCGCTCCGGGTCTTCCCGAACACCACCCTCACCGCAGCCGCCGACCACCTGGCCGGCCCGGGTCGCGCAGGGCCGGCCACGGTGCGCCGAGCGCTGGCGCACGCCGAGGCGCACGCCCACGAGCCGATCGGGGTGGAGGACCTCGCCCGCGCGGCGGGCATCGGGGTGCGGGCGCTGCAGCTGGCGTACGTCCAGCACGTGGGCTGCTCGCCGACGGCCCACCTGCGCCGCGTGCGGCTGCAGCGCGCCCACGCGGAGCTGGCCGCTGCGGCCCCGCCCTCCGCCGACGGGTCCGGCACCTCCGTGGCCGCCGTCGCCCTGCGGTGGGGCTTCACGCCGGGCGCCTTCAGCGCCGCCTACAGAGCCCACTACGGGCGGTCGCCCAGCACGACGCTGCGGGCCTGACGGGACCGCCGCCAGCACCCCGGCTGAGACGAAGCCGCGTCCTCGCGGACGAAGCCGACGACGCGGGATGAGGCACCGGAGCCCGCGCCGGGGTCTCATGGACGCAGTGCGCCGCCGCGCCCCGGGGCCGGGCCGCGCACGAGGTGCAGGAGCTCAGAACGGCGGGCTCCTGCACCGACCTCCACACCCGCGGAGGCCCCGCGCAGGCCCCGCCGGCGCCCGACGGCCAGGATCGACGCCGTGCCTCCACCCGCCCAGCACCCCGCCCACGGCCAGCACCCCGACCTCGAGCGGGTGCGCAGCCGCGTCACGGCGTACGTCTACGGCAACGTCCTCGTGCTGGCGGCCGTCGTGGGGTGCGCCCCGGAGTCGGTGCGCAGCGGACGCGCCGTCGTCGTCGTGCTGGCGACGATGGTGACGACGTACCTGGCGCACGTCGTGGCGCACCGGGTGGGCGAGGGGGTCGGGCGCCGCCGCGACGAGGCCGAGCTGCACCTGCGGGCCGAGCTGCGCGACGCCACCCCGATCATCACCTCGGGCGCCGCGCCCGCGGCGGTCCTCGCCGTCGCCGCCCTCGCGGGGCTGGAGGGCGGCTGGGCGGCCGCCGCCCAGCTGGTGGCGGTGCTCGTGCCCGTGGTCAGGCTCGCGGCGACCGGGTCGGTCACGAGCCGGCTGGTCCCCGGCGGCCCCTCGCGCAGCGCCTTCTGGAGCGCGGTCGGGCTGGCGGTCGCCGGGTCGCTCATCGCCGTGGTCAAGGTGCTGCTGACCCACTGAGCAGCGGCCGGGCCAGGCGGGCCAGGCGGGTCAGGCGGGTCAGGCGGCGGCGACGAGCACCGGGCGGGCGGCCACGCGACCCAGGGGCAGCACCCAGAGGGGGTCGTGGTCGTCGGCGGCGCCGCGGGCGGAGGCCGGGTCCCACGCCGAGCTCGCCGGGTCCTGGACGGCCCGCAGGTGCACCTCGCCGCTGGGCGTGGCCGTCAGCGCGTAGACCCAGTAGCGCTCCCCCAGCGAGCCGGCGACCAGCAGGTCGGAGTGCCGCGCGCGGACCCACGGCTGGTGGGCCGACAGCAGCTGCACCTCGATGAGGCGTTCGGGCGCGCCGTCGGCGTCGAAGCTCGGGTAGCGCCGGCGAGACCAGAAGCGGGTGCCCCCGGGCACCGGGGCGCGCCAGGCGGTGCGCGCCACGAGCACGGCCTCGCTGTCGAGGTCCTCCCAGGCCGCAAGCCCGGGGTCGACGAGGTGGCGACCCTGCGCGGCCTCCCAGCGCCGGACGAGGGCGACGGGGTCGGCGCCCTCCACCAGCGAGCTCGCCTGCTGTCCCACCACGCCATGGTGCGGTCGCGGGCTGCGCTGCACCTGGCCGTCCGGTGAGCGTTCACCTGACCGCAACCTCCCCCGGCGCGCCGTCCGGCGGCGCGCCGGTCGCCGGGAGGCGCTCAGCCCTCGCGGTGCGCCCGCTCGGCGCTCTCCATCGCCCCGCTGAACCCCACGAGGAAGCGGTGCACCGCTGACAGCTCGTCCTCGCTGAACGCCGCCATGACCGCGTCGGTCCGCTGGCCGAGCGGACCGAAGAACGCGCCGGCCACGCCCATCGCCGCGGGCGTGATGCGCAGGTGGACGCGGCGCCGGTCGCCCTCGGCCCGCTCGCGCTGCACGTGACCGGCTCGCTCCAGCCTGTCGACCACGCTCGTGGTGGCCGCCGAGCTGAGCCCCAGGGCTCCGGCCAGGCCGCCGGCGGTCAGCGGCTCGCCGTCGGTCTCGGCCTGCATGACGTGGACCATCGCCTCGAGGTCGGTCGGGTGCATGGCCTGCTGCTCGGCGAAGGCGTGCGCCAGGTGCTGGGTGCGGTACGCGAGCGTGCGCACGTCGTCGACCAGCACGCGCTGCAGCCGCGCCCGCGCACCGTCCTGCTGCTCCGCCACGCCGACCATCCTCCCCCGCCTTGCGCCGGCACCCCTCGCGCTCCATCATCTCACTCATCGAACATTTCGACCGTCGAGAGGTTTTCATGAGTCGCGTCCTGCACGCACCCGTCGGACGGCGCAGCGCCTGGGCCTCCGTGGTGCTGGGCCTGCTGGTCGTGGTCGGCCTGCTGGTCCTCGCCCCCTCCCCCGACCGCGGTTCCGGCGTCAGCGCCGGACTGCCCTCCAGCGCCGAGTCGGTGCAGGTGGCCGAGCTCGCGCAGCAGCTGCCGGGGGCCGACGCGACGTCCGCGCTCGTCGTCGTCCAGCGGGCGGGCGGACTGCAGGCGGCGGACACCGCGGCGCTCCAGCAGCTGTCCGGGCAGCTGGCGGGCGTCGCGGAGGGCGGGGCGGTCGCCCCGCCCGTGGTCTCGCAGGACGGGACGACGGCGCTGGTCGCCGTGCCGCTGAGCACCGCCGGCGGCACCGAGGCGCTGGCGGAGACCGTCGAGGGCATCCGCGCCGAGGTGCGCTCGGCCACCGCCGACCTCCCCGAGGGGGTCACCGCCGAGGTCACCGGCGGAGCGGCGTTCACCACGGACATCGCCGCCTCGTTCGACGGCGCGAACCTCACACTGCTGCTCACCACGGTGCTCGTGGTCGCCGCGCTGCTCCTCGTCACGTACCGCAGCCCCGTGCTCTGGCTGGTGCCGCTGGCCGTGGTGGGTGCGTCGGCGGCCGCCGCGACGGCGCTGTTCGCCGTCGTCTCGCGGACCACGGGGCTCGTGCTCGACCCGTCCACGGGTGGCATCGCCGACGTGCTGGTCTTCGGCGCCGGCACCAACTACGCCCTGCTGCTCATCGCCCGCTACCGCGAGGAGCTGCGGCGCGAGCCCGACCGCCGCCTGGCCATGGCGCGCGCGTGGCGCGGCGCCGCCCCGGCGATCGCCGCGAGCGCGGGCACGGTGGTGCTGTCGCTGCTGGCGCTGTCGTTCGCCGTGCTGGGGAGCAACCGCAGCGTCGGGCAGTTCGGTGCGCTGGGCATCGCGGTGGCGGCGCTGTTCGCGCTGTTCGTGCTGCCGTCCGCCCTGGTGCTGTGCGGGCGCGGGGTGTTCTGGCCGTTCGTGCCGAGGGTCGGCTCCGCGGAGACCTCGCTCGGCGGGCCGTGGTCGCGCGTGGGCCGTGCCGTGGTGAAGCGGCCGTGGCGGGTGGTGGCGGTCGCCGTCGCCGTCCTCGCGGTGATGGCCGCGGGGCTCTCGGGGGCGCGGCTGGGGCTGAGCCAGACCGAGCAGTTCCGGGTGCAGGCGGAGTCGGTCGACGGGCTGGAGACCCTGGCGACGGCGTTCCCCGCCGGCGCCGCGGACCCGGCGCAGATCGTCGTGCGCAGCACCGACCCGGCGGTCGTGCAGGGAGTGGTCGACGCGGCGTCGGCCAGCGGGGGCGTGGCGTCCGCGAGCGCCGGCCGGCAGGCCGCCGGGGTCGACGGGGGCACCGGGATCACCGAGGTGACCGCCGTGCTCGACGGCGACCCGGGCAGCCCGGAGGCGGTCGCCGCCGTGGAGCGGCTGCGCACCGCGGTCGACGCGGTGCCCGGGGAGTCCCTGGTCGGCGGGAGCACCGCGAGCGACCTCGACGTCAAGGTCGCCACCGAGCGCGACCTGCGCGTCGTCGCCCCGCTGGTGCTGCTGGTCGTGCTGGCGGTGCTCGTGGTCCTGCTGCGGGCCGTCGTCGGGCCGCTGGTGCTGGTCGCGACGGTGGTGGCGAGCTTCTTCGCCGCGCTCGGCGCCGGGAACTGGCTGGCGACGCAGGTGCTCGGCTACCCGGGCCTGGACACGGGCGTGCCGCTGCTCGCGTTCCTCTTCCTGGTGGCCCTCGGCGTCGACTACAACATCTTCCTCGTCACGCGGGTGCGCGAGGAGGTGCCGGCGCGCGGCACCCGGGAGGCCGTGGTGGTGGGCGTCTCGGTGACGGGGGCCGTCATCACCAGCGCCGGCGTGCTGCTGGCGGCGGTGTTCACGGTGCTCGGCGTGCTGCCGCTCATCACGCTGACCGAGCTGGGGATCGTCGTGGGGCTGGGCGTGCTGCTCGACACGCTGCTCGTGCGGACGCTCCTGGTGCCGGCGCTGTTCACGCTGCTGGACCGGCGGGCCTGGTGGCCCGGTGCCCTGTCGCGCCGGGGCTCAGCGCCCCGCGGGCGGCTCGGCCACGACGGCTCCGACCACGGTGCCGACGACGACGTGCGGCGCCGAGGCGGCGAGCTCGCGGCGCCGCGCTGACGCCCTGGCCGCCCGCACCCGGGCGGCGATGACGAGGAGCAGCAGCACTCCGCACAGCTCCAGCAGGCCTCCGGTCGCGAGGTCGAGGACCTGGTCGAGGGGCAGGGTCACAGGGGGTCTCCTCGGGCGGCGGGGCTGCGCTGGGCGGTGGTGGTGGAGGGGGTGGCGGTGGTGGTGGTGATCATGGGGCGCCACCCCCGCCGTCCGCTACGGAGCGTCTCCCTCGGGTCACCCGGTAGGCCCTGCGTTCACCCGGCTGGAGGCACCTCGGAACACCCAGCGGCGCAGGAGCAGGAAGCGCAGCGCCGTCGCCGCGGCGTTGGCGAGGACCAGCGCGGTCACCTCCACCGCGCGGGAGGGGTCGGCCAGGGCGTGGAGCGCGGCGAGCGCCCCGGAGGTCAGGCCCAGCGCCGCGGCGAAGACCAGCAGCCCCTGGGCGTGCGCCCGGACCAGACCACCGCGACCCGTGACGCCGAAGGTGAGCCGCCGGTTCGCCGCGGTGTTCGCCAGGGCGGTGACCAGCAGGGCGACCAGGTTGGCCGCCTGGGGTCCGACGGCGCCCCGCAGCAGCAGGTAGAGCACGAGGTAGGCCAGGGTGCTGGCCACCCCGACGGCGCCGAAGCGCACGACCTGTCCGAGCAGGCCGCGCGGCACCCCCGGCACGGCGGGCTCGAGGGGTTGGCGCCCGAGCTGGGCGCGCAGGGCCGCCAGCGGCAGCGAGCCGGTCGCGAAGGCGCGGGCGAGCCGCAGGACGCCGCGGACGTCGTCGGTGGCGGTGCGGAGGATGTCGACGCTGCTGTCCGGGTCGTCCACCCAGTCGACCGGCACCTCGGCGATGCGGGCGCCGGCGCGCTCGGCCAGCACCAGGAGCTCGGTGTCGAAGAACCACCCCGTGTCCTCCACCAGCGGGAGCAGCTGGTCGGCGACGTCCTTGCGGACCGCCTTGAAGCCGCACTGCGCGTCGGAGAACCGCGCCCCCAGGCTGCCCCGCAGCAGCGCGTTGTAGGAGCGCGAGATGACCTCCCGCTTCGCCCCCCGCACCACCCGGGAGCCGCGGGCCAGGCGCGAGCCGATGGCGATGTCGGAGTGCCCCGAGACCAGCGGGGCGACCAGCGGCAGCAGGGCGGCGAGGTCGGTCGAGAGGTCGACGTCCATGTACACCAGCACGGGGGCGTCGGAGGCCGACCACACGGCTTTCAGCGCCCGGCCGCGCCCCTTGGCCGCGAGGTGGACGGCCACCACCTCCGGCAGCGCCGCCTGCAGGGTGTCGGCGACGGCCGCCGTCGCGTCGGTGCTGGCGTTGTCGGCGATGGTGATGCGGAACGGGTACGGCACCGCCTCGGTCAGGTGGGCGTGCAGGCGGCGCACACAGGGCTCGAGGTCGTCCTCCTCGTTGAAGACCGGGACGACGACGTCGAGCAGCGGCCTCCCCGGCGCCGCCGTGAGCAGCCCGCGCGCGGGCCGCAGGGAGGGGCTGGGAGTTCCGTCCAGCAGGGGCGTCGTCATGGGGTGAGGTTCGGCCCGCCGCCTCGCGCGCGGGTGTGCCCCTCCTGTGCCCCGCCTATGACCCCACCCCTCCCCCGTGATCATGGGCGTCCGGAGCACCTTCCTCGGCCGTGGTGTCGGCGGGGCTCCGCCACCCCGCAGCACCACGACCAGGCGGCGCCGGGTGCCTCGTGCTCCGGAGGTCCATGATCACGGCGGGAGGTGGGACGTCGTGGCGAGAGGTGTCGGAACCCCGGCGCGACGTGTCGCCACCCGGCCCTGGTTCCGACACCTCGCGACGGGGTTCCGACAGCTCGGGGCACCCCTCGCCGGCGCCGGCCGAGCGCACGCAGCACGCCGGGCCGCCGGCCACCCCCGGAGCGGGGTGGCCGGCGGCCCGGGGGGGCTCGCCCCAGCAGTGGCTCAGGAGCCGGTGGTGAGGTCGTAGACGGTGGTCGAGCCGACCGTCTGGGCCGTGAACGTCGACTCCACCCACGCCGTGATCTGGGCAGCCGTGCCCTCGCCCTCGCCCCCGGTGCGCCCGGGGATGAAGTAGTGCACCTCGCCCTCCGCCACCCAGGTCTGGAACTGCTCCAGCGTGGGCGAGGCGTCGGTGCCGTTGAAGCCGCCGATCGGCATCACCGACTCCTGCGTGGCCAGCTGGTAGCCAGCGGCGTTGTTGGCGCCGACGGTCGCGGCGACCCAGGTGTAGGAGCTCGCGTCCTGCTCCAGCAGCGCGACGAGCTCGGCGCTCGGGGTGCTGCCGTTCAGCAGACCGCCCGTCCCGCCACCGCCGCCCTGCATCCGGAAGCCCTGCGCCGCCGTCCCGTCGGCCGTGCCGCCCGCCTGAGTGCCCTGCTGGGTGCCCTGCTGGGTGCCCTGCTGGGCGCCGGGGAAGCCGCCACCGCGCATCCCGCCACCGCCGAACCCGCCCATCGAGCCGGCCACGGTCGGCCCCGCCGACACGATCGACCCGGTGTGCCCGGTGCTCACGGTCTGCGCGGTGTACGCCAGCGGCCCGGCCAGCGAGGCCACCAGCGCCACCGCGGCCACCGCCTTCGCCATCGAGGGACGCAGCGACAGCGCCACGAGCCCGACGGCGGCCAGCACGCCCGCCACCAGGACCACCCACGACAGCCAGGGCAGGAAGTCGCTGCTGCGCGAGAGCAGCACGAACGACCACACCGCCGTCCCCGCCGTCGCCACCGCGAGCGTCCCCAGCGCGAGCGCGGAGGAGCGGTGCGACCACAGCAGCGACGCCGTCACGCCCACCAGCGCGGCGACCGCCGGCGCCAGGGCGACGCTGTAGTACGCGTGGATGATCCCGGACATGAAGCTGAACACCAGGCCGGTGACCAGCAGCCAGGTCAGCCACAGCACCACCTGGGCGCGCTGTCCGTCGAGGCGCGGACGGCGGCGCAGCAGCACCAGCGCGACCACCGCCATCACCAGCGCCGCCGGCACCAGCCACGCGATCTGACCGCCGAACTCGCCGCTGAACAGGCGGCCCAGACCGGTCTCACCCCAGTTGCCGCCGCCTCCGGCGCCGCCCCCGCCGACGGAGCCGGTCTCGTCGCCGGTCAGCCGCCCCAGTCCGTTGTAGCCGAAGGTCAGGCCCAGGAAGCTGTTGTCCGTCGACCCGCCGATGTAGGGCCGCGACGACGCCGGCCACAGCTCCACCAGCGCCACCCACCACCCGGCGGACACGACGACGGCCAGCCCCGCGCCGAGCAGCTGCAGCACCCGGGCGCCGACGCGGCGGGGGCTGAAGAGCAGGTAGGTGAGCGAGAGGGCCGGCAGCACCAGGAAGACCTGCAGCTGCTTGGTGAGGAACCCCAGCCCGACGAGCACCCCGGCGGCCAGCAGCCACCGGGTGCGCCCGCCCTCGACCGCCCGCAGCACGGTGTACGCGGCGAGGGTCATGAGCAGCACGAGCAGCGCGTCGGGGTTGTTGAACCGGAACATCAGGGCTGCGACGGGCGTCAGCAGCAGCACCGCGCCGGACAGCAGCGCCGCGCCGGCGGACGCGTGGCGGCGGACCGCGGCGTAGAGGACGCCGACGGTCGCCACCCCCATCAGCGCCTGCGGCACGAGGATCGCCCAGCTCGACAGCCCGAAGACGCGCACCGACAGCGCCATGACCCACAGCGACGCCGGCGGCTTGTCGACGGTGATCGAGCTCCCGGCGTCGGAGCTGCCGAAGAGGAACGCCTTCCAGCTGACCGACCCGGCCTGCACCGCGGCGGAGTAGAAGGAGTTGGCCCACCCCGACGCGCTCAGGCCCACCAGGTAGGCCACCGCCGCCGCGACCAGCAGGCCGACCAGCGCGGGCCGCTCCCAGGCGGGACCGTCGTCGCGGCGCGCGGTCAGCCACCCCAACGGAGGACGACGGCGCGTGCCCGCGCCTCCGCGGCGCACGGTCCCGTCCAGCGGCGGGGCCTCCCCCGACCCGGCGGCGGTGTAGCTCAGTGTCATGCGGAGAGCGTCGGCGCGGGCGCTGGGGCGGCTCTCGGGCGAGCCTGTGCGCTGACTGTGCCTCGAGCGGGGCCACCGGCAGCCGCACCGCGACCAGCGGCCTCCGCCCCCGCAGCGGCGGTGTCAGACCCCTGGGGCCGGATGCAGCCCCAGCGGTCTGACACCGGGTGAGGGTCTGACGCTGCCCGCGGGCCACCTGCTCGGGAAGCCCATGATCACGGTGGGCAGGTGCTCGTGAGGTCCGATGGCACCACGGCTCAGGTGGGGTCCTCGGACTCCAGCGGGGCCACCGGCAGCCGCACGAGGAACGCGGTCTGCCCCGGCCGCGTGGTGACGTCGACGGTGCCTCCGGTGGAGGCCACGATCGCCGACACGATGGCGAGCCCCAGGCCGCTGCTGCCCGCTGAGCGGGAGCGGGACCCGTCACCGCGGGCGAACCTGTCGAAGACGTGGGGCAGCAGCTCCGCGGGGATGCCGGGGCCGTCGTCGAGCACGGAGAGGACCACGAGGCCCGGCGTCGTCGTCGCCAGCCCCGCCGTGACGGTCGTGCCCGGCGGGGTGTGGGTGCGCGCGTTGGTGAGCAGGTTGACCACCACCTGGTGCAGCCGGGCGGCGTCGCCGACCACCTCGACCGGCTCCTCGGGCAGGTCCAGGCGCCACACGTGGTCGCGGCCGACCGCCGAGGCGTCGCTGACGGCGTCGAGCAGCAGGCGCGTCAGGTCGACCAGCTCGGTCTCCAGGGGGCGGCCGGCGTCGAGGCGGGCCAGCAGCAGCAGGTCCTCGACCAGCCCCGTCATGCGCTTCGCCTCGGACTCGACCCGTCCCAGCGCGTGCGCGGCGTTCGGGGGGAGCGCCGCCGGGTCGCGGTTGACCAGCTCGGCGTACCCGCGGATGGACGCGAGCGGGGTGCGCAGCTCGTGGCTGGCGTCGGCGACGAACTGGCGGACCCGCTGCTCGCTCTCGTGGCGCGCCGCGAGCGCTGAGCCGACGTGGGTGAGCAGGCTGTCGAGCGCCGCGCCGACCTGGCCCACCTCGGTGCGGGGGTCGGTGTCGCGCGGTGGGACGCGCACGGCGAGGGAGACCTCACCCCGGTCGAGCGGCATCGCGCTGACCTGCGCCGCGGTGGCGGCGACCCTGCGCAGGGGGCGCAGCGAGCGGCGGACGACGACGGCAGCGGCCAGACCCGCCAGCAGCACGGCGAGCACGGCGACGACGAGCTCCACGGCCACCAGGCGGCGCTGCGTGGCCTCCAGCCCGGACAGCGGCACGCCCGTGACCAGCACGTCGTCTCCGCTGGTGACGCCGACGACCCGGTACGTGCCGAGCGAGCCGACGTCGACGGTGCGGGGCGTCCCGCCGGCGGTGACCTCCGCGAGCGCCGAAGCGTCGGCGCTGCTGGCGGTGACGGCGCAGAACCCCTCCAGCGAGGCGGCGGCGGTGACCCGGCCGTCGGCCACCCGGGCGGCCAGCGTCCCGGGGGCCTGGCCGGGGGCCAGGAGGAAGCCGATGCCGGCGGCCTGCGCCTCCTCGTCGGCCGTGGACGAGGTGCAGCGGTCCTGTCCTCGGAACGCGGGCTGCGAGGGCTCCTCGGACTGGGCGGAGGTGCCCCCGGCGCGGAACCGCTCACCGGCGAACGGGGCGCGCTCGGCGGAGCTGACCAGCTGCGCGTCGAGCTGGGCCAGCTGCAGCTGCCGCAGGGCGACGACGGTCGCCGTCCCCACCGCGGCGCACACGACGGCGACCAGCGCCACGAGCGCGACCACGAGCTTGGTGCGCAGCGACCACGCGCGCACGCGGACCAGCCTCGTCAGGGCGCCGGTCACGGGGCGGGCTTGAGCACGTACCCGACGCCGCGCACGGTGTGGATCATCGGCTCGCGCCCGGCGTCGACCTTCTTGCGCAGGTAGGAGATGTACAGCTCCACCACGTTGGCCTGGCCGCCGAAGTCGTACTTCCAGACCCGGTCGAGGATGTGCGCCTTGCTGAGCACCTTGCGGGGGTTGCGCATCAGCAGCCGCAGCAGCTCGAACTCGGTCTGGGTGAGCACCACCTCGTCGTCGCCGCGGAAGACCTCGTGGCTCTCCTCGTCCATGGTCAGGTCGCCCACGGCGAGGCGCGGGTCGGCCCGCGGGGCGAGGGCCCCGGAGCGGCGGACCATGCCGCGCAGCCGGGCGATGACCTCCTCCAGGCTGAACGGCTTGGTGACGTAGTCGTCGCCGCCGGCCCGGATGCCGGCGATGCGGTCCTCGACGGAGTCGCGGGCGGTGAGGAACAGCACCGGGACGTCGGGGACCTCCTCGCGGAGCCGGCCGAGCAGGGTCAGCCCGTCGACGTCGGGGAGCATGACGTCGAGGACGACGACGTCGGGGCGCAGCTCGTGCGCCGCCCGCACCGCGGCGGCGCCGTCACCGGCGGAGCGCACCTGCCACCCCTCGAAGCGCAGCGCCATCGACAGCAGGTCGGCCAGCTGGGGCTCGTCGTCGACGACGAGCGCCCGCACCGGGCTGCCGTCGGTGCGCAGCAGCGCCTCGCTCGTGCTCATGCGCTCAGTGTCGTCCGGCGGTGGCCGTCCTGTCTGGGCGTCTGCTGTGGTCCGGCTATGAGGTCCGTCCCGGGTGGGGGCGTCATAGGAGGCGCACAGGCGCCCTGCAGCGCCGGGGCAGCGCACGCACCGAACGTCCTGGCATGACCACCACAGACACCCTCCCCACGCAGGACCCCGTGCGCGACGCCGCCCCGGGGGTCGGACGCCGCGTGACGGCCCTCGTCGCCGCGGGCGCGCTCGCCGTCGGGCTCCTCGGCGGCGTGGGCATCGGCCGGGTGACGGCTCCCGCGGCGGCGTCCGCCGGTGTGGGTGCCAGCGGCTCCGGGCAGGGCGGCCCCGGGGCGATGGGCGGTGGCGGCGGGGCGGGGTTCCCCGGCCAGATGGGCGCTCCCGGCGGGTCGACGTCGCAGGGGGGCACGAGCCAGCAGGGCCAGCTCGGCCAGCAGGGCCAGCTCGGGCAGCAGGGCCAGCTCAGCCAGCAGGGCCAGCAGGGCACGGCTCCGGGAACCACCGGCGGGACCACCGGCGGGACGACCGGCGGGACCACCGGCGGGACCACCAGCAGCACCTGAGCGGCTGACCGCCCGCCGCGGGGGCGCGCGCCCAGCCCCGTCCGGGGGCCGCGGCTGCGTACGATCGAGCCGCTCCGGTGGCGGTCGGTGGGTGGTCGGGTGCACCGCGCACGGCGCGCCCCGCGTCCCTGCGAGAGGCACCCCCACCCGTGTACGCGCTCCTCCTGGCGATCATCTACGCCGCGTTCGTCAGCCTCGGGCTCCCCGACTCCCTCGTCGGTGCCGGCTGGCCGGTGATGCAGCGCGACCTGGGCGTCCCGGTCGGCTTCGCCGGCATCATCACCGCGATCATCTCCGCCGGGACCATCGTCTCCAGCCTGGCCTCGGAGCGCCTCACGCGCCGCCTGGGCGCCGGGGTCGTCACCGCCGCCAGCGTGGCACTCACCGCCGCCGCCCTCGTCGGGTTCTCGCTGTCCGGCTCGTTCTGGCTGCTGTGCCTGTGGGCCGTCCCCTTCGGGCTGGGCGCGGGCGCCGTCGACGCCGCCCTCAACAACTACGTGGCCCTCCACTACGCCGCGCGGCACATGAGCTGGCTGCACGGGTGCTGGGGCCTGGGGGCCTCGGTCAGCCCGTTCGTCATGAGCTGGGCGATCGCCTCGGGGCGGGGCTGGTCGAGCGCCTACCTCACCATCGGCCTGGTCCAGGTGGCCCTCGCGGCGGCGCTCTTCGCCAGCATCCCGCTGTGGGGGAAGGTCAACCCCGTCGCGGCAGGTGGCCTGCCCGCCGACGGCGCCGGAGCCGCGGGGGCCGGGGAGGCGGGCGGCTCGGCGAGCACGGGCCACGTGCCGCTCGCCCGGGCGCTGCGGGTGCCCGGGGTGCCGCTCGTGCTGGTGGCGTTCTTCGCCTACTGCGCCGTCGAGAGCACGTCGATCCTGTGGGCCTCGACGTACCTGGTCCGCGAGCGCGGCGTCGAGCCCGCCACGGCCGCGGCGTTCGCGTCGCTGTTCCTCATCGGCATCACCGCGGGCCGCTTCCTCACCGGCTTCGTGGCCGACCGCCTGGGCGACCGCGCCCTCATCCGCTGGGGCTTCGCGGCCGTGCTCGTCGGTGTCGCGCTGCTCGCCGTCCCGCTCGAGTCGGACGTGCTGGCGCTGGCGGGCCTGGTGCTCGCGGGCCTGGGCTCGGCGCCGGTCTACCCGGCGATCATCCATTCCACGCCCGCGAACTTCGGGCGGCACAACTCCCAGGCCGTCATCGGCATCCAGATGGCCGCCGCCTACACCGGCGCGACGCTGGCACCGCCGCTGTTCGGTGCGATCTCCTCGGGAGCGGGGCTGTGGGTGCTACCGCTGTTCCTCGCGGTCATCGCCGCCCTGGGCCTGGTCGTCTCCGAGCGCCTCAACCGGCTGGTGGACCGGCAGGCCCTCGGCGCCGGGCGCGCCGCCGGCTGACCGTCAGGCCCGCGCGGGGCCGGCCGCCAGGACCGTGAACAGCTCGGTCGTCTGCGAGGTGACCAGCGCGAGCTGGAGGGTCGCCCCGGTCGTCGTCGTCAGGGGCACGAGCCGCGCCCCGGGCCTGACGGTCAGCAGGCTCGCCAGACCGGCCCGCTGCTCACCGGCCAGGTCGATCCCGGTCACGCCCGCGGTGACGGTGCGCATCGGCAGGAACCTCAGCCCGAACAGGTAGGGACGCAGCGTGAGCAGGCCCGGGTCGACGGTGACCCGGCCGTGGCGCCACCTGCGGGTCAGCCCCGGCTGCTCACCGGACACCAGGCGCAGGCCGCCGTCCAGGCTCCAGCGGGAGGAGCCGACGTCACCCGGGCGCTGGCTGGGCTGGGCCATCCGGCGCCGGAAGGCCCAGACGGCCACGTACAGGGCACCGATGCCGACGAGCAGAGCGAGCAGCAGCGCTGCGGTGGGGGACTCGCCCACGCCGACCTCCTGGGACACCGGCGCGGGGGCTCCACACCTGGCAGTCCCGGATGCTGGCGTCTGCCGAGGCAGACGCGCAACGCCGGGCCGGCAGGCCGCCGTCGAGCGCCCGCAGGGCGTGGTCCGACCGTGGGAACGGTCGGCGGACGGTCACCGACCGACCCGCGAGCGTCGCGACCGGTCCCGCGGCGTCGCCCCGCCTACCCGGCGTCCACGGGGGTGGGAGACGGACGGCCCTCGCGCGGGTCGACGACGCTCGCGCGGCCGCCGCGGTCGGCGTCGTCGGGGGCGACGACCTCCGGCGCCTGGGCCGGCGCGAACCGGGCCAGCGGCGGGTGCAGCGGAGACCAGCGGTGGAGGGCTGAGGGCCGGGCGCTCGACATGGCGGGACAGTAGGAGCGTGATCACCTCCTGGCGAGGGACGCCTCACGGGGCCGGGCGCAGCGAGAGCGCCATCCGCGGGCACTCCCCCACGGCCAGGTGCGCCGCCCGCTGCAGCCGCCGCGGGACGGCGGGGGCCACCTCGCCGGTGGTGGAGACCGGGTAGCCCCAGTCGTCCTCGGCGAGCAGCTCGCCCAGCAGCTCGGTGCACAGGCCCCGGCCGTCGCAGCGCGTCCAGTCGACGTGCAGCCTCTCCACCGCGCTCACCGCTCCTCCCGGGCCAGGCAGCGCCCGCCCAGGTGGGCCTGGACGTCGTCGGCGAAGGTCATCAGGGTGCTGCGCACCAGGCGCACCGACCCACTGGGGTGGTGGCAGGCGCCGCGCCCGTCGACCAGCCCCGCCACGCGGTGCAGCTCGTGCACGCGGCGGGCCAGCCCCTCGCGGCTGTGCTGCCGCGACGGCACCGCGGCGCCGGCGTCGGCCAGCGCCTCCAGGTGCTCGGCCAGGGTGGGCAGGCCGTTGACGCAGGGGCCGCACTGGCCGGCGGTCTGGGCCGCCAGGTAGCGGGCGACGTCGGCCCCCGCCCGCAGCCCGCAGGCGCGCGAGGGCAGGGCGATGACGACGCCCGCACCGGGGTCGGCACCCCACGGCGCGAGCGCGCTGCCGGAGTGGGGCAGCGAGGCCGTGTGCGGCGCGCGCTCCCCGAAGGGGACCCAGCCGCCGTGGTAGCCGCCGACCAGCAGCGCCGACAGCTGCTCGCTCGCTCCGCCGGCCGCCGAGAGGACGTCCGCGAGGGGTGCTCCCCCGGCGACCTCGGCCACCCGCGGTGTGCGGACGGCGCCGCTCACGGTCACCAGGCGAGTGCCCGGCTCGTCATCGGTGCCGACCGACCGGAACCACGAGGCGCCGAGGCGCGCGAGCAGCCCGAGGTGCGCGAGGGTCTCGACGTTCATCACGAGCGTCGGACGGCCGGGGCGCTGTGCGGTCCCCGCGCCCACCAGCCGCGGCGGGGGCCAGGGCGTGCGCGGCAGCGCCGGCCCGCCGGCCACGGCCGACGCGACCGCCGACGACTGCCCCGCCACGAACCGGTCGGGAGCCGCCGTGCTGCGCACCGCGACCTCGTCGACACCGGCGGCGGCGCGCTCGACGAGCAGCGGCGCGAGGGTGCGCACCACCTCCGCGGGGGCGTAGAGGTGCGCCTCGGCTCCTCCGGCCGAGCTGCCGACGGCCCCGGTGACCGCGCGGACCGCGAGGGCCAGGCCGTCGAGCACGAGGTGGGGCGCGTGGGCGAGCAGGGCGTGGTCCTTGCTGCTGGCCGGCTCGCCCTCGGCGCCGTTGGCCACGACGACGGGCGGGCGCCCCGAGCGCACCGCCTCCCCGAGGGAGGCGAGCTTGCGGCCGGTGGGGAACGCGGCGCCGCCGCGGCCGGTGAGGCCGGCCTCCGCGGCGAGCTCGGCGACGCGCACCCCGGGCAGGCGAGCGGCGTCCGGGAGGGGCCCGACCAGCGCGAGGTGCGACGCGAGGTCGGGAGCGGCGCACGCCATGAGGCGGCGGCGGCTCGTGGTGGTCGCCAGGAGCGCCGGGGGCGGGCCGGCTGGCGCGGAGGGGAACGACAGGGCGGTCACCGCCGGGCCCCCGCTCCGACGGGCTCGCGCCGCAGTCCGGCGAGGTGGGCCGGGACGTCGCGCCGGTCGCCCGTCGCGGCGGCGTCGAGCGGGGCCGCCGCTCGGCGCGGCGCGGGCACCCGGCGGGGCAGGAGGCGCAGCACGAGGGCGCCGCCCACCGCGGCGGTGCAGGCGACCACGACCGCCGTCATCCACCACGTGCCGGCGTCGGTGCCCGTGCCCAGGGTGTGGAGCACGGCGCTCGGCCAGCACAGGTAGGCCGCCCAGTGCACCGCCCGCCAGGCGCGCAGCCCCAAGCGGTGGCGCAGCAGGCTGGTCACCACCAGCGCCGCGACGAGGTCCAGGGCGAGGGTGCCCAGGCCCAGCCAGAACGGGTTCCACGCGCCCAGGAACGGCACGACGACGTCGACCAGCTCCAGCTGGGCGTACGGGTCGACGAGCATCGTCGCGACGTGCACCACGAGGAAGACCAGCGCCGACAGGCTGAGCCAGCGGTGCACCGCCGCGACGGCGGCGCGCGACAGCCCGGGCGCGCTCTCACCGCGGCGCACCAGGACCCCGGCGACCACGACGGCCGTGAACAGGACCAGCGCCGCGACACCGGTGCCGCGGCCGAGGTACCAGAGGGCGTCGACCAGGGCGTCGCTCACCGCTGCTCCTCCGTCACCGGCTCGGCGGGCCAGGGGCCGACCAGCACCACGTCGCCGTCGTCACCGACCAGGCGGGCGGTGGCGTGCTGCTCGGCCAGCCACGCGGGAGCGGCGGCGCCCAGCACCAGGGCCGCGGTGCTCAGGGCGTTCGCCTCGGCGCAGCTGGGGGCGACCACCGACGCGGTCCGCCACACCGGCTCCGCGGGGAGCCCGGTGGCCGGGTCCAGCACGTGGTGCGCCGGGCCGGCCGGGGTCGCCCAGCGGCGGTGCAGGGTCGACGACGTCGCCACGCCACGCACCCCGCCGACGGCGAGGAGGCTGGCGGGCTCGCCGTCGCCGTCCTGCACCCGGACCTGCCAGCCCCCGGACGGCTCGCGGCCGGCCGTGGCGACGTCGCCGCCGATGGACACCAGCGCGCCGCCGCCGAAGCGCTCGACCACGGCGTGGGCGCACAGGTCGGCCGCGCGGGCCTTGGCGGTGGCGCCGAGGTCGAGCAGCACCCCGGCGGGCAGCCACAGCAGCGCGCTCCCGTCGGGGTCGGCGCCGGGCAGGACGACGACGCCCCGCCACGCCGCCGACGGGCGCGGGAGCGCCGCGGGGTCGGTGCCGGCCGTGGCGCGCACGAGCCGGAACGGCGCCGCCGGACCCGCCGCGGGTGCGGCGGTGCGGGCGCGGACGACGTCGAGGTCGTCGTCGTACCCGAGGGCCTCCAGGTGGTGGCCGAGCGTGGGGTCGACGGCTCCCGAGGTGCGCTCGGCGGCGTCGAGCGCGACCTCGACGAGGTCGGCGAGCAGCGCGCTGACGCGCACGGGCGCGCCGGCGAGCGACGCAGCCGCGGCGCGGACCACCTCGGAGCCGGGGCGGAAGCGGCTGGCGGCAGCGTCCACGGCGGCCAGCCGCTCCTCCACCAGCGCTCGCGCGGCGGGCAGGACGGCGGGGTCGGTGACCACGAGGCGCGCCGTCGTCGTCCACACGGACCACTCGGCCGCGGCGGTGTCCGGGCGGGTGGCGCGGCGGGTGGTGGCCCGAGGCCGGTGGCGGCGGTGCAGGACGGTGGTGCTCATGACCCGCTCGACCCGGCGTGGGAGGAGCCCGCGCTGCCGCTGGTGACCCACCCCTGGTCGGAGCTCGTCGAGCCGCCGCCGGTGGTCGAGGAGGTGGAGGTCGTCGTCCCGGTGGCGTCCGTCGTCGTGGAGGCCTCCGCCGCCGCGACCCCGGCGACGGTGACGGCGCCGACCAGGGCCGCGCTCGTGGCGACCGCCACCACGAGGCCGGCCCGCCTCCTGCTCTTCTCGCGCTCGCCCACCACGACGACCACTCCCGTCCCTGTCTGCGTCCGGGCCGCTCGCTGCGGCCCGGTGTCGATGGTCGGGAGGCGCGGTGGCCCGGCCCTGGGCGCTCCCTGTCCGGCCCCTGTGGAGGCGGCGGCGCACTTCCTGTGCAGCGCGTATCAGTCCCCTGTGCATCGCTGCACGGCCCTCAGCGACGCGCGCGGCGCGGCCGATCGAGGGGTGGACAGCACGAGCCACCGACGCCAGGAGAACCCCGATGAGCCTCACGACGAGCAGCGCCACCTGCACCCCCACCACCTCCGCGACCTGGGCGAGCGGCGCGTCGGCGACCGCCCGCTCCGAGCGGGTGCCGGGCCACGTCAGGACCGCCGCCGACGCTCTCGGCCTGAGCACCGACGAGGTCATGAGCGCGCTGAAGGGCGGTGAGAGCCTGCTCGACGTGGCCGACGCCCAGGGCGTCTCCCGCGACGACCTGCTCTCGGCGCTGAAGGCCGGCGCTCCCCAGGAGCTGCAGGACAGCGCCGACGCCGACGCCCTGGTGGAGGCGCTGGCGTCCGCCACGGGCGTCGGCGGGCCGGGCGGCGCCGGTGGGCCGGGCGGCGCCGGCGGCCACCACGGACCGCCCCCGGCGGGCGCGACGACGGGAGTGCTCAGCGGCTCCCTGACCAGCGCGCAGCAGACGACCCTCGGCGCCCTGAGCGACCTGCTCGGCACCGACGCCGACACCCTGCTCGGCCAGCTGCGGTCCGGTACGGACCTGACCGACCTGCTCTCGCAGAAGGGCGTGACGCTCGACCAGCTCACCACGGAGCTCGAGGAGGGCCTCGTGGTCGACACCCGGGTGTGACCGGTCTGGGACCGCCCGCGCCTACCGTGGGTGCGTGAGCGCCTCGCCCTTCCGCGTCGCCCTCCTGGGCGAGGGGGTCGGCGCCTCCCTCACCCCGGCGATGCACGAGCAGGAGGGGCGCCTGCTCGGCCTCGACTACCACTACGACGTCGTCGACGTCGCCGGCGCCGCCACCTCGGACGCCGACCTGGGGCGGCTGCTGCGCGACCTGCGGCGTGAGGGCCACCGCGGCGTCAACGTGACGCACCCCTTCAAGCAGCGCGTCATCGCGCACCTGGACCGCCTCGACGACGACGCCGCGCGCCTCGGGGCCGTCAACCTGGTGCGGTTCACCGAGGCCGGTGCCACCGGCCACAACACCGACTGGACCGGCTTCCGCTCCTCGCTGCGGTCTGCGCCCGGCGGCCCGCTGGAGGGCGGGCTCGCCACCGTGCTGCAGGTCGGGGCCGGGGGCGCGGGGGCAGCCACCGCGTACGCGCTGCTCGACCTCGGGGCGAGCACCCTCGGAGTCCACGACGTCGACGGCGAGCGCGCGCGGGCCCTCGTCGAGCGGTGCGCCGCGCTGTTCCCGGCGGCGACCGTCCGCGTCGCGAGCGCGGACGACGCGCTGTGGGCGAGTGCCGACGGCGTGGTCCACGCCACCCCGGTCGGCATGGACCACCACCCCGGACCGTCCTTCGACCCCGACCGGCTGCGCGCGGACGCGTGGGTCGCCGAGGTGGTCTACCGGCCCCTGCTCACCGAGCTGGTGGTGCGGACCCGCGCGTCAGGACGGCGCGCGCTCGACGGCTCCGGCATGGCCGCCGGGCAGGCGGTCGACTCCCTGCGCCTCCTCACCGGTCGGGAGCCCGACGCCGCACGTGTCCGCGCGCACCTGGTCGAGCTGCTGGCCCGGGAGACCGCACCCGGCGACGCGCGTCGTGTGCCCGGAGCCACTGCTCGGGGCTAGACTCCTCACCGGCTCGCTGCGGCTCCTCGGACCCGTGAGCAGTCACACCCTCCGTTCGCGTCCGGCTGCAGAGCCGGGGCGGTCGCTGCACGGCGATCCGGGCTGGAAACCCCGACGACGGCACCCTCGGACCTCGAAGGAGCCCCGCTGTGCCTGCTGCAGCCAGCCCCGTGACCCCTCCCGCCGCCGCGGGACCCGCCTCGACGCCGCGCCCGCGCGGACCGCACCACGCGACCTGGGTGCTGGTCATCACGTCCGTGACCCAGCTGCTCGTCGTGCTCGACGGCACGATCGTCGGCGTCGCCCTCCCCCACGCCCAGGCCGACCTCGGCCTGTCGGACTCCGCCCGGCAGTGGGTCGTGACCGCGTACGCCCTCGCCTTCGGTGCGCTGCTGCTGCTCGGCGGCCGCATCGCCGACTTCACCGGCCGGAAGAAGACGTTCCTCGTGGGGCTCGTCGGCTTCGGCGCCGCCTCGGTCTGGGGCGGCCTCGCGGGCACCGGCGTCGAGCTCGTGCTCGCCCGCGCCGGCCAGGGCGTCTTCGCCGCGCTGATGGCACCTGCGGCGCTCGCCATCCTGACCGTGACCTTCCCGAGCGGACCGGAGCGCACGAAGGCCTTCGCGATCTTCGGGGCGGTGTCGGGAGCCGGAGCAGCCGTCGGCCTGCTCGCCGGCGGGGTGCTGACCGACGTCCTCTCGTGGCGCTGGTGCCTGCTGGTCAACGTGCCCTTCGTCATCAGCGGCGTGGTGGCCGGTGCGCGCCTGCTCGACGAGAGCCGCGCGGCCGGCGAGCGCCGCTACGACGTCCCCGGCGCCGCAGCGGTCACGGCGGGCTTCGGCCTGCTCGTGGTGGGCCTGACCCTCGTCGAGGACTCCACCCGCACCGCGCTGGCCGTCGCGCTCGTCGTGGCCGGCCTGGCCTGCCTCGCGCTGTTCGCGCTCGTGGAGCACCGCAGCGCCCACCCGCTGCTGCCGCTGCGCGTGGTCACCGACCGCGTGCGCGCCGGCGCCCTGGGCGTCCAGGCGCTGGTGGGGGCCGTGATGGTCGGCGCGATGCTCTACCTGGCCTTCCACCTGCAGGTGGTGTTGCAGATGAGCCCGCTGCTGGCGGGCCTGGGCACCCTGCCCATCACCGTCGCGATCATGGCCACCGTGCCGCGGTCCACGCGCATGCTCGACCGGGTCGGGCCGCGCCTGCAGCTGGTGGTCGGACCGCTGGTCGGCGCCGTCGGCATCGGGTACCTCTCGCAGATCAGCCCCGGCGGCAGCTACTGGGTGCAGGTGCTGCCCGGGCTGCTCGTCTTCGGCGTCGGCATGGGTCTGACCCTGGTGCCGCTGCAGAACGTGGCGCTGCTGGGCGTCGACGCGCGCGACGCGGGGGCGGCCTCCGCCGCGGTGACCGCGGCGATGCAGCTCGGCGGATCGGTCGGCCTCGCGGTGCTCACCACGGTCTACGTCGGCGTCGCGGGCACCACGGGCGCGCCCGCCGACCTGGTCGCGGGGTACTCCGCGGTGTTCTGGTGCGGTGCTGCGCTGCTGGTGGCCGCAGCGGTCGTCGCCGCCGTCGCCGTCCCCCGCGGCACGCGGGTCTCCGGCGGCGACGCCCCCGCGCTGCACGTCTGACGGCTCCGGGACCGTCCGAGGCCGGGCGGCGTCGGACGCCGCCCGGCCGGGGGTGCATCCTCCCTGGCGTGACCACCACTCCCCCGGCCCGCAACGGGCTGCGCCTGGGGCCCGTCGAGGCCCTGCTGGCGCAGCAGGCCCCCGACGGCTCCTCGGGCCTGCGCCGCTCGATGGGGCTCTGGCAGCTCACCGCGCTCAGCATCGGCGCGACCCTCGGCACCGGGATCTTCGTCATCCTCGGCGAGGCGGCGCCGCTGGCCGGGCCGGCGGTCATCCTGTCGTTCGTGCTGGCAGCGGTCACCGCGCTGTTCTCGGCGCTGTCGTACGCGGAGCTCGCCGGCAGCATCCCCGTCGCGGGGTCCTCCTACTCCTACGCCTACGCGACCATGGGCGAGGCGGTCGCCTGGGTGTGCGGCTGGTGCCTGATGCTCGAGTACGGCGTCTCGGTCTCGGCCGTCGCAGTCGGCTGGGGCGCCTACATCGACGACCTCGCCCGCGCCGCCTTCGGCTCGACGCTCCCCGAGGCGCTGGCGAACCCGCCGGGCGAGGGCGGGGTCGTCAACGTGCCGGCGGTCGTCGTCGTCCTGCTCGCGATGGCCCTGCTGCTGCGGGGCACCCGTGAGAGCGCGCGGGTCAACGCGGTGGTCGTGGTGCTGAAGGTCGCGGTGCTGCTCTTCTTCTGCGCGGTGGCGTTCACCGCCTTCCGCGCCGGCAACCTCGCACCGTTCGCACCGCTGGGCGTCGCGGGCATCACGGCCGCGACCTCCCAGGTGTTCTTCTCCTACATCGGGTTCGACGCCGCGTCGACGGCCGGCGAGGAGGCGCGCGACCCGCGCCGCGACCTGCCGCGGGCGATCATGCTCTCCCTCGTCGTCGTCACCGCCGTCTACTGCCTGGTGGCGCTGGCGGCGCTCGGCGCGCTGCCGTGGCGCGAGCTCGACGGGTCCGAGGCTGCCCTGGCCGACGTGCTGAGCCGCGCCGTCGGCGGCACGTGGCCCGCCGTGGTCCTGTCGGTGGGCGCCGTCATCGCCATCGCCAGCGTGGTCTTCACCGTCTTCTACGGACAGACGCGCATCCTGTTCGCGATGTCGCGCGACGGTCTCGTGCCGCGGGTCTTCTCCCGCGTGAGCGGGCGCCAGGGCGTGCCGGTCGCCAACGTCCTCATCTGCGGCGCGGTCATCGCCGTGCTCGCGGGCGTGGTGCCGCTGGGCGAGCTCGCGAACGCCACGAGCATCGGCACGCTGTTCGCCTTCGCCCTCGTCAACGCCGGGGTGCTGGTGCTGCGCCGCGCCCGGCCCGACCTGCCCCGCACCTTCCGCACGCCGCTGTTCCCGCTGACGCCGGTGCTCGGCATCGCCTTCTGCGGGCTGCTGCTGTTCGGGCTGCGCGGCACCACCTGGCTCGTGTTCGCGGCGTGGATGCTCGTGGGCGCCGCGGTCTACGTCTTCTACGGGCGGCGCCGGTCGGTGCTGGCGCGCTGACTCAGCGACCGAGCACGTACCGGCGCAGGTCGGCGAGGGTCTGGTCCATGTGCGAGTCCATCGCCGCGCGGGCCGCGGCCGGGTCGGCCGAGCGGACGGCCTCCAGCACGCCGGCGTGCTCGGCGATGGCGTGCAGCTGGACCGGCTCGTGCCGGGAGGTCTCCTCGCGCCGCGCCCGCAGCACGGCGGACAGCGGCCCCAGCAGCACCGCGACGAAGGGGTTGCCGGAGGCGCGGAAGACGACGTCGTGGAAGGCGATGTCCGCGGCGACGAAGCCGGCGACGTCGGCGGCGTCGTGGGCGGAGCGCATGGCGCTCAGGTGGCGCTCGAGGTCGGCGAGGTCGGCGTCGCTGCGGTGCAGGGCGGCCAGCTCTGCAGCGCCCGACTCCACCATGCGCCGCAGCTGCAGCAGCTGGAGCGCCGCCTGCTCCCCGCCGCTGCGGTCGTGGGCGAGGGCGACGGCGTCGATCGCCGTCCAGGTGCTCGTGGGGCGCACCACAGTGCCGCGCCCGCGCTGGACCTCGATCACGCCCTGGGTCTGCAGCACCTTGAGCGCCTCGCGCACGGTGAGGCGGCTGACGTCGTGCTCGGCGGCCAGCTCGGCCTCGGGAGGCAGCAGCTGCCCCGGCGGGGTGCGCCCGTCGACGACCCGCTCCAGCAGGGCGGCCGCGACGACGTCGACCAGGGACTCCCGCGCCACACCGACCACCTCACCGCGCTGGCAGGACGAACCGCCGCCGGGGACCCCGGCGGCGGCTCTCCACACTACTGACGGGTGCTGCTCAGGCGCCGGTGAGCACCCAGCCCGCCCAGGCGACGGCGAACCCGACCAGGCCCAGCACGGTGGTGAGCACCGTCCAGGTGCGCAGCCCGTCGGCCACCGAGAGGCCGAAGTACCTCGTCACCGTCCAGAAGCCGGCGTCGGTGACGTGGCTCAGGCCCAGGGAGCCGAAGCCGACGGCCACGGTGAGCAGCGCCACCTGCAGCGGGGAGTACCCGCCGGCCTGGACCGACTCGACCAGCAGCCCGGCGGTGGTGACGATCGCGACGGTGGCCGAGCCCTGGGCGGCGCGCAGCGCCAGGGTGATGACGAACGCGAGCACGATGAGCGGCAGGCCGAGGGTGTCGAGCACCCCGGACAGGGCCGCACCGATGCCGCTGGCGCGCAGCACCTCGCCGAAGACACCGCCGGCGGCGACCACCAGCAGGATCGCCGCGATCGGGGGCAGGGCGCCCTCCATCACCTCGCCGGTGCGCTCCAGCGGCCAGCGGCGGCGCACCGGGATGAGGAAGTACGCCAGCGCGACGGCGACCAGCAGCGCGAACACCGGCGTGCCGACGAAGGTGGCGACGCCGAAGAGCGGGTGCTCCTCGCCGAGCACCAGGGTCAGGCCGGTGCCGAGCAGGATCTGGACGATCGGCGCCGCGACGAGCAGCACGATGAGGCCAGCGCTCGGCGGTGCCTGGACCCCGGTGCGAGCGACCGTCGTCGTGCTGCCGCCGCCCGGCGCACCACCGGACGAGGTGCCGCCAGAGCCGGGGGCGTCGGTGCCGAACTCCTCGACCTGCTTCGCGACCGCCGGGCTCAGCGACAGCGGCTCGCGCGTCATCCAGCGCCCGAGCAGGTGCGCGACGACGGCCAGCGGCACGCACGCCACCAGGCTGATGAGCAGCACGAGCCCGATGTCGGCGCCGAAGACGCCGGCGCCCGCGACGACGCCCGGGTGCGGCGGCACGGCCACGTGGACGGCGAGCGCGATGCCCGCCATCGGCAGCCCGAACCGGATCGGCTGGAAGCCCAGCACCTTGGCGAACGCGTAGACCACCGGCACCAGCACGATGACGGCGACCTCGAAGAACACCGGGATCGCCACGAGGAACGCGACGGCCGTCAGCGCGACCGCGGTGCGCTGCGGGCCCAGGGCGCTGGTGAGCCTGTCAGCGAGGCTCTGCACCCCGCCGGAGGTCTCGATGAGCCGGCCCAGCACCGCGCCGAGGGCGATGAGCAGCGCGACCTTGCCCATGGTCGAGCCGACGCCGGTGGCCACGACGGTGAACACGGACTCCAGCGGCAGCCGCGCGGAGACGGCCACGGCCACGCTGACCACGAGCAGCGCGAGGAACGCAGGCACCGTGAACCGGATGATGAGCACGAGCAGGACGGCGATGCTCGCGCCGGCGATGCCGAGCAGCAGCGGTGTCGAGAGCGCCACCTCGGGGGTGACGGGGTCGGCCGTGAGGACGGTCGCGGCGATCGCGGCGATCATCGCGCGCCTCAGCCCCTGCGCCGCGGGGAGACGACGCGGATGACGGCGGAGTCGTCAGCCTCGGCCAGGCCGTGGGCCTCGCCGAGCAGGAACAGCTGCTCGGCGGCGGCCGCGACGGGGGTGGCCAGGTGGGCGCGGCGCGCGGCGTCGCCGACGATCCCGAGGTCCTTCACGAAGATGTCGAGCCGGCTCAGCACCTCGGCGCCGCCCTCGTCGTGGGCCTGGAGCATGCGCGGGCCGCGGTTGCCGAGCATGAACGAGCCGGCCGCACCGGCGTCCAGCGCCTCGAGGGTGCGCTCCCTGTCGAGCCCGAGGGCGTCGGCGAGGGCCAGCGCCTCCGCGGCCGCGGCGATGTGCACGCCGCACAGCAGCTGGTTGACGGTCTTGAGCGCCTGGCCGTCGCCGGGGGCGTCTCCCACCACGGTCAGGGTGGAGGCGAGCAGGTCGAGCACGGGGGCGGCGGTCTCGCGGGCGCGCGGGGTGGCCCCGACGACGACGAGCAGGTCGCCGGCGCCCGCGCGCGCCGGCCCCCCGGACAGGGGCGCGTCGACCAGGTCGACGTCGAGGTCCGCCAGGCGCGCGGCCAGCTCGGCGATGCCGTCGGTGCCGACGGTGCTGGTCAGGACGACGGCGGAGCCCGCCTCGAGGTGCTCGGCGATGCCGGGGACGGCGGCGGCGCCGTCCTCCCCGCTGGCGGGCGAGCCGAACAGCAGCGCGTCGAGCTGCGCGGCGTTGCGGACCGCCACGAGCACGACCTGCGCGCCGGTGACGGCCTCGGCGGCGCTGGTGGTGGTCTGGACGCCGGCCTGCGCGGCCAGCTCCAGGCGCGCGGGGGCGATGTCGAAGCCGCGCACGGGCAGGCCGGTGGCCAGGCGCGTGGCCATCGGCAGACCCATGGCGCCCAGGCCGATGACGGCCGTCGTCGGCGTGGTGGCGGGGGTGGGCGGGGTGCTGGTGCTCATCGTCGAGTCCTCCGGGTGTGGGTGAGCAGGGCCGGAGGGTGGCGGACGCCCATGATCACGAGGCTTCGACCGTGATCATGGGCGTCCGCCACCCCGGCGAGGGGTGTCGGGTGGGTCAGGGCGTCGCGGAGAGGGTGCGCACCACGGCGAGCAGGGAGGCGTCGTCGCCGACGTTGCCGGCGAAGACCACGTACGGGACGCCCGCGGCGGGCCCCTCGACGGGCTCCCACAGCGACACGAGCCCCGGGAGCAGCGGCCCGCGGACCACCGCGCGCCGGATCCCGAGGCCGTACCGGGCGACGTCGCTGGACGTGATGCCGCCCTTGGCCACCACGAAGCGCGGCGCGGTGCGGGCGACCACGCCCTGCACCACCTCGACGACCGCGCGCGAGACGGCGACCGCGATGTCGAGGCTCGCGGCGGCGTCGCCGCCGGTGGTGAGCACCCGCGAGGTGCTGACCACGACGTCGCCGGCGGCCAGCGCGGCGACCAGGCGGTCGACGACGGCGGCCAGGTGCTGCTCGCGCCGGTCGGCGTCGAGCACGGCGGCGACCTCGACCTCGACCTGGTCGGCCAGGCGGTGCCCCCCGCGCAGCTGCTCGAGCTGGCGGGTGGTGAGCCCGACGTGGGAGCCGACGACGACGAGCCCGCCGCGCGCGTCACCGGTGGGCACCTCCTCGCGGGTGAGCGGGGCGCGCTCCTCCATGCCCACGCGGGCCCGCACGAACGGCGGCCCCACCCGGTGCAGGAAGCGCTGGCCCTCACCGGCGAGGAGCTCCTCGGCGAGCGCGAGCACGCGCAGGTCGCGCTCGTCGGCGGCGTCGACCACGACGACGCGGCCGTCGCGGGCCCCGCGCAGCACGGCGGCGGCGGCCTCGGGGCCCCGGCGCAGGTCGGCCAGGGTGAGGGCGAGCACGTCCTCGCGTGCGACCGGGGCGGGACCGCCTGACGGGGCGCTCTTCTCGGCGACCCAGTCGCGCAGGTCGGAGGAGGTGAAGCCGAAGGTGGCGTCGCGGGCGAACTCGGTCTCCCCCACCGGCGTGCAGGTGCCACCGGTGCACCAGTGGTGGACGGCGCCCACGGTGATGCGGCCGGCGTCGGGGAAGGCGGGGACGAGGAGCACGGCGTCGGGGACGGGCTCGCCGAGCTCGCGCAGGGTGGCCGTGATGGTGTCGGTCTCGAGGGGGAAGTGCCCGCGCAGCGTGCTGTCGCCGCGGGAGACGAAGCCGACGTCGACGCCGAGCCGGCGGGCGGCGGCCACCCCGGCGGTGACGACCTCGCGGTTGGTGCGGGCGGCGTCGTCGGGGCCGAGAGCCCGGGTGTTGGTGAGCACGTAGACGCAGGGAGCGCCCTGCTGGAGGCCCCAGGCGAGGTCGTCCTCGGCCCAGCTCGTGAGCACGGGCACGCCGTGCACGGACTGGGTGCCGGTGGGGTCGTCGTCGAGGACGACGAGCACGCGGCCCGAGGCGGCGACGCGCTCGGCGACGGCTGCGGCCTCGACCGGGTGCGGCGCGGGGAGCCCGTCGAGCAGGTCGCCGAGGGTCACGGCGCGAGGGTCGGTGGCAGACATCCAGATCAACTCCCTTGTCATCTGATGTCTGATGTCTAACAGGAGAGGTCACCCGGTGGCAAGTCCACCTGGGCCCCTCTCGCCCCGCCGCCGTCAGACGGCGGTGCCCACCAGCGTGCCGATGCCGTAGGTCACGGCCATGGCGACAGCACCGCCGGCCACGGTGCGCAGCACGGCGCGCGACACCGCGGCCCCGCCGAGCCTCGCGCTGACGGCTCCGGTGAGCACCAGCGCCAGCAGGACGGCGACGACGGTGGCCACCACCTGCGTGTGCGGCGGCGACAGCAGCGCCGCCAGCAGCGGCAGCAGCGCCCCCAGCGTGAACGACAGCACCGACGCCCACGCCGCCTGCCAGGGCTTCGCCACCTCGTCGGGGTCGAGGTTCAGCTCGGCCTCGGCGTGCGCGCGCAGCGCGTCCCTCTCGGTCAGCGCCACGGCCACCTGGCGGGCCAGGTCGGCGGGGATCCCCTTGGCGGCGTAGATCGCCGCCAGCTCGTCGAGCTCGGCCTCGGGGGTCTCGGCGAGCTCGCGGCGCTCCAGGTCGAGCAGCGCCGACTGCGTGTCCTTCTGGGTGCTGACCGAGACGTACTCCCCCACCGCCATCGACAGGGCCCCGGCCACGAGGCCGGCGGTGCCCGCGGTGAAGAGCACGCCGCGGTCGGTGGTGGCGCCGAGGACGCCGAGGACGATGCCGGCGGTCGAGACGATGCCGTCGTTGGCGCCGAGCACCCCGGCCCGCAGCCAGTTGAGCCGGTCGCCGACGCCGCGGTGGAGGGCCGGTTCGAGCGTGGTGGCAGCGGGCGCGTCGTGGGTCACGGCGTCGAGTGTGCCGACGGCCCTGGAGCCGCAGCTGCTCAGGCGGGCCTTCCGAAGAGGAGCCTCACCTCACAGCACCCGGGCGGGTCAGACCTCCAGGCGGGCGCCCATGACCACGGTGCGGGTGGCCGGCAGGTCGAAGGCACGGGCGGCGTCGGTGGTCAGCCGCGAGGTGGCGGTGAACAGCCCGCGCTGCCACCGGGGCATGTCGAGCCCGGGGGCGCCGTCGCCGTCGCCGTCGTCGTCCCCCCCGGCGCGCCGCAGGTCGAGGGTGGAGAGGAACCAGGAGGCGCCGTCGAGGTCGAGGGCGAGCTCGTCGCGCGCCGACAGCGCTGCGAGCGCGTCGGGCACGTCGGTGCGCTGCAGGTAGCCGAAGCGCAGCTCGACCAGCAGCAGGTCGCCGGCCGGGCTGGCGCCGTCGACCAGCGGGCGGCGCTCGACGAGGCGGGCGACCTCGTCCAGCGGCACCTGGGGGACGTCGGCGGTCTCGACGGAGACCACCACCACCCGGGAGTGCAGGGCGTGGAGGTGCTCGACGGTGGCGCGCATCGCCAGCGGCGCGGTGGCGTCGCTGCCGGCCGAGCCCCGGTTGAGGTAGACGGCCGTGCCGGGGACGAGCGCGAGCGCCGGGTCGGCGGTGGCGACGCCGTCCAGCAGCGCGTGCAGGGGGCCCTCCTGGCGCCGCCGCAGCGCGGTGACGCCGCGGCGGCCGCGGTGCCAGGTGGTCATCACGGTGAACAGCGCCGTGCCGATGACCAGGGGCACCCAGGCGCCGTGGGCCAGCTTGGTGAGGTTCGCGGCGAGGAAGAGCAGCATGAACAGCCCCATGCCGGTGCCGCCCCCGACGACCACCCACCGGGGCCAGCTCCACTGGTGCGCGGCGACGACGGTGATGATCGTCGTGGTGATGAGGATGGTGCCGGTCACGGCCATGCCGAACGCGAAGGCCAGGGCCGCCGACGACTCGAAGGCGAGCACCAGGACGACGACGGCCAGCATCAGCGCCCAGTTGACCCACGGCACGTAGACCTGCCCGATGGTGTGGGCGGAGGTGTGCACGATGCGCAGCCGGGGCAGGTAGCCGAGCTGCACCGCCTGGCGGACCACCGAGAACGCCCCGGTGATGACGGCCTGGGAGGCGATGACGGTGGCGGCGGTGGCGAGGAGCACCAGCGGCAGCAGGGCCCACGAGGGCACCGAGAGGAAGAAGGGCGCGCGCACGGGACCGTCGGCGGACAGGTCGCCGAGCAGCAGGGCCCCCTGCCCCGCGTACGACAGCACCAGCGACGGGTACACCAGGAAGAGCCAGGCGCGGGAGACGGCGGGACGCCCGAAGTGGCCGAGGTCGGCGTACAGCGCCTCGGCGCCCGTCACCGACAGCACCACCGCGGCGAGGGCGAAGAACGCGGTGCCCGGCTCGGCGACGAAGAAGCCGACGGCGTAGGTGGGCGACAGCGCCCGCAGCACCGACGGCTCTCCCACCACCTGCACGAGGCCCGCGACGCCGATCGTGGTGAACCACAGCGCCATCACCGGCCCGAAGGCCGCACCGACCTTCGCGGTGCCGAAGCGCTGCACGGCGAAGAGCACCACGATGATCACGACGGTGATGGGGACGACGAAGGGCGCGAACCCCGGGCTGACCTGCTCGAGGCCCTCCACGGCGGACAGCACCGAGATGGCCGGGGTGATCATGCTGTCGGACAGGAACAGCGCTGCCCCCGCGATGCCCGCGGCCGCGAGAGCGGCCACCACCCGGGGCGACAGGCGGCGCCCGTCGCGGCCGCGGCGGCCCAGGAGGGTGATCAGCGACATGATGCCGCCCTCGCCGTCGTTGTCGGCGCGCAGCACCACGCCGACGTAGAGCACCGTGACCACGAGCGTCACCGACCAGAAGATCAGCGAGACCAGGCCCAGCAGGTTGTCCGCCGTGAGCGGCACGGGGTGGGGGTCGTCAGGGCTGAACAGCGTCTGGATGGTGTAGATCGGGCTCGTCCCGATGTCGCCGAAGACGACGCCGAGGGCGCCCAGCAGCAGGGCGCTCCGCGCCGGGCTCGTCACGGGGAGCAGTGTGGATCTCGGGTGGGACGACCGCACGCCGTCCGGACGAGGTCCAGACGGCGTGCGGTGACGAGGTCGGTCGGGGCGGAGGCGTCAGAGGCGGAAGGCCGCCACCGACTCCCGCAGCTCCCGCGCCGTGCCGGCCAGCTCCTCAGCGGTCCGCGTCGACTCCGCAGCGCTCTCAGTCGTGCGCGCCGAGGCGCCCGCGACACCGGAGATGTTCGTGCTGATCTCCTGCGCCCCAGAGGACACCTCCGTGACCGAGCGCACCATCTCCGCCGTCGTGGCCGACTGCTGCTCCACCGCCGAGGCGACCGTGGCCTGCAGCGCGTCGATCTGCCCGATGACCGCGCTGATCTGCTCGATCGCCGACCGGGCGTCGGTGGCGTCGGCCTGGGCGGTCTGCACCCGGGCCACGATCTCGTCGGTGGCCCGCGCGGTCTGGCCCGCGAGGTCCTTGACCTCACCGGCGACGACGGCGAAGCCCTTGCCCGCCTCACCGGCACGGGCGGCCTCGATCGTGGCGTTCAGCGCCAGCAGGTTCGTCTGCTCCGCGATCGAGGTGATCAGCTTGACGACGTCACCGATCTCCCGGGAGGAGACCCCGAGGCGCTCCAGGGTCGCGCTGGCCTGCTCGGCCGTCGCGACGGCGGCGGCCGCCGTCTGCGAGGCGGTCGCGGTGGAGGAGGCGATCTCCCCGATCGCGGCGGTCATCTCCTCGCCGGCGGCGGCGATCGTCGACATGGAGGCCGAGATCTCCTCGCTCGCCCCCGCGACCACGCCGGCCTGGGCGGAGGACTCCTGGGCCCCCGCCGACAGCTCGCTCGAGACCGACGTCAGCCGCTCGGAGGTCTGCGCCAGGTCGGTGGCCCGCCCGGTGATCTGCTGCACGACGCCGGCGAGGTTGGCGATGGAGGCGTCGGTGGCGACGGCGAGCTGGCCGACCTCGTCCTTGCTGGTGATGCCGGTGCGCTGGTCCAGGCGGCCCTCGGCCAGGCCGCGGACCACCACGAGGACCTCGCGCAGCGGGCCGGCGATGCTGCGGGTCAGCGCGACGGCGAGGGCGATGGCCACCGCCAGGGCCAGCGCCGCGACCACGGACATGGTCAGCAGGGCGCTGCGGAACGCCGCAGCACCGGCGGCCGCGGCGGCCGCCCCCGCGGCGTCCTCGGCCTCGACGAGCGCGTCCAGGCTGCTGGACATCTCCTTCGTCAGCGGACTCAGCTGCTCCTCCCGGTAGGCGACGAAGGCGTCCATGTCGCCGCCCTGCGCCACGGTGAAGAGCTGCGTGCGAGCGGTCCGCCACGCACCGAGGGCCGCCCACGCGTCGTCGCGGACGGCGGCCGGGACGCCGGAGTCGACGGCCGCGTAGCTCGCCCAGTCAGCTTCCAGGTCGGCCTCGTGCTCGGTGTTGTCCTCCAGCGCCGTCGTCAGCGACTCGGGGTCGTACATGCCGAGCTGGGAGCGGGTGGTGTCCTGGCGCAGGCGCATGACGTCCACGCGGACGTCGGCCAGGCGGGCCGTGCCGGTCGCGACCCCGGCGTGCATGTCCACGAGCCGCTCCTGCGACTGCCGCAGGCGCAGGGCTCCCACGCCGAGGACCACGAGCAGGAGGAGGCAGACGACCGCGAAGGCGGCTGCCAGCCTCGTGGACACCTTGAGGTCGCGCACAGCTGAGAGCACCGGGTACTCCTCGTTCGGGGGACAGGCTTCAGGCCTCCATCGACCGGTCCTCCGCGGGGCTTGAGGTCCGTCAGCGGGTCGCGGGTGGACCGCCTCCGGGTACTGTGCGGCCGACCTCGGGGCAGGAGCAGCTGTGACGACGCCGACGACGACACCGACGACCGCGCCCACGACCATGCCCGCGGAGTGGGAGCCCCACGCCCGCACGTGGATGGCCTTCCCCCCGCCGAACGCCACCTTCGGCGAGGTCGGGGGGCCCGACCTCGCCCGCGCCCGCGCCGCGTGGAGCCGCATCGCGGGTGCGGTGGTGGCGCACGAGCCGCTGACGGTGCTGGTGCGGCCCGAGGACGTCGGCGCCGCGCGCGAGCTGCTCGACCCGCGGGTGCACCTCGAGCCGGTCGGGCTCGACGACGCCTGGATGCGCGACTCCGGCCCCACCTTCGTCCGCTCCCCCGAGGCGGGCGACGCGGGCAGCCCGGGCGGCCCCGGCGGTGCCGTGCGCGCGGTGGACTGGACCTTCAACGGCTGGGGCGCCCAGAGCTGGGCGGCGTGGGAGCAGGACGCGCTCGTCGCCCGCCGCGTGGCGGAGCTGGCCGGGGTGCCGGTGGCGTCGTCGTCGCTCGTGCAGGAGGGCGGCGGCTTCCACGTGGACGGCCAGGGCACGGTGCTGCTCACCGACACCGTGCAGCTGGACCCCCACCGCAACCCCGGGTGGACCCGCGAGCAGGTCGAGGCCGAGGTGCACGCCCACCTGGGCACCTCGAAGGCCATCTGGCTGCCCCGGGGCCTCACCGCCGACTACGGGGAGTTCGGCACCCGCGGGCACGTCGACATCGTCGCCGCGTTCACCGCTCCCGGCCGGGTGCTCGTGCACACCCAGACCGATCCCGGCCACCCCGACCACGCGGTCTCCGCCGAGGTGCTCGAGCTGCTGCGCAGCGCCACCGACGCCCGCGGTCGCCGCCTGGAGGTCACCGAGCTCCGCGCCCCGACCACCACGGAGGTCGACGGCGAGCTGGTCGACTTCTCCTACGTCAACCACTACGTGCTGAACGGCGCCGTGGTGCTGTGCGGCTTCGCCGACGAGCGCGACGACGCCGCGGCCGCCGCGCTGGCCAGCGCCTACCCGGGCCGCGAGGTGGTGCTCGTCGACGCGCGCGACGTCTTCGCCTTCGGCGGCGGCATCCACTGCACCACCCAGCAGCAGCCCGTCTGAGGCGCTGCGGCCGTCCGAGTGGCGGTCCGCGGCGGGTGCTGGCACGGTCAGCCGGTCGGGAGACGCACCGCTGAGGCGGTGGTTGCGCGGCACTGACTCAGGAAGCGGGTCGTCACCGGAGACGCCACCTGCCCTGGAGGACCACCCCGCACCAGGAACACCCCCGGCGATGACGCCGCCCCCGCCCGACCAGGGGTCAGGTGCCCGAGCAGACCCGGCCAGACCCGTGTGCTGCCCGCCCGCCCCGCCTCCACCCGCCCGCCCCGTCGACGACGGCCCGGGCGCCGTGCCAGCGCGCCCGCACCCCGCCGGCGCGCCCTCCACGCACCCCAGAACGAGGAGCACCTCCATGTCCGACCCCGTCCGCGGCACCCGCCCGCTCGGCGAGCCCGCCACCCCCGTCCGCGGCACCCGCCCCCTCGACGAGCCCGCCACCCCCGTCCGCGGCACCCGCCCCCTCGACGAGACCTCCCCCCTCCGGCCGTCGGCGGGCGCCACGGCCCCCGCGTCCTCGGCTCCCGGCAGCCCGCCCAGCACCACCCAGACCGCCCGCGACCAGGCCTCCTCCGTCGCCTCGGACGCCGGCGACGCCGGCAGGCACGTGGCCGGGGTCGCCAAGGAGCAGGCCGCCGACGTGGTCGGCGAGGCCCGTCGCCAGGCCAGCGACCTGCTGCACCAGGGGCGCAGCCAGCTCCGGGAGCAGTCCACCGCCGGTCAGCAGCGCGCCGCCTCCGGCCTGAGCTCGCTCGCCAGCGAGCTCAAGGACCTCGCCGAGGGCAAGGGCGGCAGCGGCATCGCCACCGACCTCGCGCACCAGGCCTCCCGCCGCGTCGACGCCGTCGGCAGCTGGCTCGGCGAGCGCGAGCCCGCCGACGTCCTGCGCGAGGTGGAGGGCTTCGCCCGCCGCCGTCCCGTGGCCTTCCTGGCGATCGCCGCCGGGGTCGGCCTCGTCGCCGGCCGGCTCACCCGCGGCCTGTCGGCCGCCGCCCACGACGGGCCCGACGCCGCCTCCGGTGGGGGCACCCCCGGCGCCCAGGCAGCCCCCGTGGTCCCGCCCGTCGTCCCGCCCGTCGCGGACCCCCTCACGGAGCCGGTCGTCGAGCCGGTCGTCGAGCCGGGAGCCGGCTGGACCGCCCCCGGCACCGCTGCGGCTCCGGCCGTGGACGAGCGGGCGTGGGACGGGCCGCTGCGATGAGCCACGCCGTCGGCGACGACGCCCGCGCCGGGGCGCCCCCGACCGCGACGGGTGAGCCCTCCAACCTGGGTGACCTCTTCTCGAGGGTGACCTCCGACCTGTCCACCCTGGTCCGCCAGGAGATCGCCCTGGCCAAGGCCGAGGCGACCCAGTCGGCCACCCGCGCCGGCAAGGGCGCTGGGCTGCTGGCCGGAGCGGGGGTCTCGGGCCACTTCGTCCTCCTGTTCCTCTCGGTCGCCCTGTGGTGGGGCCTGGGGAACGTCATCGGCCGCGGCTGGTCCGCCCTCGTCGTGGCGGTCGTGTGGGCCGTCATCGCGGCGGTGCTCGCCTCGGTCGGCCGCAAGGAGCTCAAGACCGTCCAGGGCCTGCCGGCCACCACCAGCACGCTCCAGCAAGTGCCCAGCGCCCTGAAGGGCCGTGAAGAGGAGAACCACCGATGAGCACCGACCCCGCCCAGCTCCGCGCCGAGATCGACGCCACCCGCGCGCGGATGAGCGACGACGTCAACGCCCTGACCGACTACGCCGCCCCGGCCAACGTCGCGCAGCGCCAGAAGGAGAAGGTCCGCGGCGCCGTCGGCAGCGCCGTCGGTGGCGTGCGCGACAAGGTGATGGGCACCGCCTCGAGCACGACGGGTGCCGCCTCCGGCGCCGTCTCCGGTGCCGCCTCGACCGTGGGCGACGCCGTCCACGGCGCTCCGGGCGCCGTCAAGGAGCAGACGCGCGGCAACCCGCTGGCCGCGGGGCTGGTGGCCCTGGGCGTCGGCTGGCTCGTCGGGTCGCTGCTGCCCGCGAGCACGAAGGAGGCCCAGGCGGCGACCGCGGTGAAGGAGCACGCGTCCACCGTGACCGCGCCCCTGGCCGACGCCGCGAAGGAGGCGGCGTCGAACCTGCGGGAGCCCGCGGCGCAGGCGGCGCAGTCCGTGAAGGAGACGGCGACCGACGCCGCCGCCACCGTCAAGGACGAGGGGACCTCCGCCGCGCAGGACGTGCGCGGCAGCGCCGCGGACGCGAAGGACGCCGTGCAGGACAGCCGCTCCTGAGTCCGGCCCGCCGCCCCGCCCGACGCGGCGGGGCGGCGGCCCCGGCGAGCTCGACGCGGCCTGCCGCGGGCGGATCGACCGGAACCGCGACGAGGCGGTGGGGTCGTGCACGAGGCGCGCCGTGCGGGTCAGCCCTTGACGGCGCCCGCCGTCAGACCCGCCACGATCTGCCGGTTGAAGAAGATGTACATGACCAGCGGCGGGATCGTGATGAGCAGGATGTTCATGAAGAGCAGGTTGAAGCTGGTGTTGAACTGGCTCTGGAAGTTGAAGAGGGTCAGCTGCACCGTGGCGTTCTGCTCTCCCGGCAGGAAGTAGAGCGGGTTCACGAAGTCGTTGAAGACCGCCACCGACTGCACCACGATCACCGTCACCACCACCGAGCGCAGCAGGGGCAGGACCACCCGGAAGAACAACCGGACGGGCCCGGCACCGTCGATGATCGCCGCCTCGTCGATCTCCCGCGGGATCGAGGAGATGAAGGCCCGGAAGAGCAGGATCGAGAAGGACAGGCCGAAGGCGACCTCCACCAGGATGAGTCCGGGCATGGTGCCGAACAGGCCGATCCCCTGCAGGACCCAGATCGTCGGGACGACCGCCGGGGGCACGATCAGCCCGGCCAGCACGAGGAAGTTGATCAGCCCGGTCCAGCGCGTGACCCGGCGCTGGAGCACGAAGGCCACCATCGCCCCGAGCACCACCATCCCGGCGACCGAGGCCACCGTGAGGATCGTCGAGTTGATGAAGGCGATGATGAGGATGTAGTCGCGCGTGGCCAGGACGTCGAGGAAGTTCTGGACGAACTGCGGGTTCTCCGGCCAGGTGAAGGTGAGGCGCGACGCGTCGGTGGCGTCCTTGCCGGCCTGCAGCACGATGAACGCGAACGGCACGAGGAAGACGACGACGCTCGCGAGGATCGCGACGGCGCCGGCCCAGCGCCGGGTGGCGGGGCGCATCACATCGCCACCTCCTTCTTGGCCAGCCAGCGCGTCAGCGGGATGACGATGGCGGTGACGACGATGAACAGCAGGACGTTGCCGGCCGTGGACAGGCCGTAGAAGCCCGCCTGGTACTGCTTGTAGATCACCGAGGCGATGACGTCCGAGGTGAACCCCGGGCCGCCACGGGTCATGGCCCAGATCAGGTCGAACGAGCGCAGTCCGCCGATGAGGCTGAGCGTGACCACGGTGGAGGTCGCCGGCCAGGACAGCGGCAGCGTGATGCTGCGGAACTGCTGCCAGGGCGAGGCGCCGTCGACGGCGGCCGCCTCGGTGTACTCCGGCGGGATCGACACGATGCCCGCGATGTAGATGACCGTGGCCAGGCCGACGCCTTTCCAGACGTCGACCAGCGCGACCGAGAGCAGGGCCAGCTGCGGGTCGGTCAGCCACCCCGGACCGGCGATCCCCACCAGCTCCAGCACCTGGTTGATCAGGCCCCGGGAGGGGTTCATCAGCGCGGTGAAGGTGATGCCGACGCCCACGGTGGAGACCAGGACCGGGAAGAACACCACCGAGCGCAGGTAGGCGCGCCCCGTGATCTGGCTCGCGAGCAGCACGCCCAGGCCCATGCCGAGCACGACCTTCAGCCCCGAGGTCACGACGGCGTAGATGATCGTGTTGGTGAAGCCCTTGACCAGGGCGGGCTCGCGGAAGAACTGGAAGAAGTTCTCCAGGCCGATGAACTCCGAGCTGGAGAAGTTCCACCGGGTCAGGCTGAAGTAGAACGAGACGATCGTCGGGACGATGAAGATGCTCAGGTAGACGACCGCCGCGGGGAGGTAGAACCAGCCCGGGTACGGGGTTCCCTTGCGTGAGCGCCGCGGCGCTCGGCTCGTCTGCGGCGGCGAGGCCGGGGTCGGCGGCAGGCCCGTCGTGGTGCTCGCCACGGTTCCTCCGTTGGTCGAGGTCGGTCATCGGGTGGAGCGGGCCCTGACCGGGGCGGAGCGTCCGCCCCGGTCAGGGCCGGTGGGTCACCAGCCTTCGAGGCCGAGCTGCTGGGCCTGCTTCTCGACGTCCTGGTCGTAGAGGGCGGCACCCTCGGCGGCGGTGCTGATGCCGGATCCCACCTGCACGGTGATCTGCTCCAGGCTGGGCCCCTTGACCGCGGAGAGGAACTCCAGGGCCGGGCTCTGCTTGTCGTCCTCGAAGTAGGCGTTGACGTCCTGGGTCAGGGCGGTCACGTCAGAAGGCAGCTCGCAACCGGTGACCAGGTAGGGACCGGTGGGCGGGCTGGCGGAGGTCTGGGCCTCGCAGCCCTCCGGGCTGGCGATGAAGGCGGCGAACTTCTTCGCGGCCTCCAGCTCGGCGCCCGTCGTGCTCGTGGGGATGTAGGCGCCGTTGGGGTACCAGGCGGTCAGTCCGTTGGTCGCGGCGTCGTCACCGGGGAGGGCGAAGAAGCCGACGTTGTCGGTGTCGCCGCCGGCGGCGGTCTCCAGCCCGCCAGCCGCGACGGCGGACAGCATCGGGTACTGGGCACCGGTGCCGTCAGCGACCATGCGCAGACCGTCCGCCAGCGTCGCAGAGGCGAAGTCGCTGTTCGTCAGGCCGAGGTCGTGGACCTGCTGGAGGTGCTCGAAACCCTTGATGGCAGCGGGGTCGGTGGCGTACTTGGCCTTGTTCGCGGTGTAGTCGTCGGCGAAGCTCGGCTCTGCGGCAGCGACGTTGTGGAAGTCACCCAGGACGAACAGCTGGGAGGTCCAGGTCTCTCCGTAGGTCTGGACGACCGGGGCGACACCGTCACCGGAGTCCTTGATCTTCTGGCTGTTGGCGATGAACTCGTCCCAGGTGGTGGGGACGCTGAGGCCGAGCTCGGCGTAGACGTCCTTGTTGTAGACCACGCCGCCGCCGAAGGCGGTGCCGATCGGGACCCCGTAGAGCTCGTCTCCGACGGAGACGTTGGGCTTGAAGGCGTCGGAGACATCACCTGCGAAGCTCTCGCTCGTCAGCGGGACGAGGTTCTTCGCGGGGTCGATCTGCTGGAACAGCGACCCGGAGTTGTAGGAGAAGATGTCCGCCATCGAGCCGGTCGACAGGCGGGTCTTGATGAGGTTGTCGCCCTCGGTGCCCGCGGGGCGGGTCTCGAGCTCGACGGTGATGTCCGGGTTGGCGGCGTGGAAGGCGTCGGCCATGGCCTGGGCGGGCTTGACGGAGGAGTCCGCGGGGTCGACGAGGAAGTTGATCGTCGTGCCCTCGGCGTCCCCGTCGGAGGAGCCCAGGCTGCCGGCGCTGCACGCCGACAGGGACAGCGGCAGGGCCACGAGGGCCGCCACCGCGGTGGTCGTCTTGCGCTTGCGGGAGCTGTGCACAGCGGTCTCCTCGTCGAGATGGCTCACCGCGCGGGTGAGTCGGCCGGGCTGTATGAGTCGTTTCATTCGCGCCGTAGCGAAGAACCTGCGCCCTGCGAGGACTATGCCTGAAACGTCTCAATGAGACAAGCACCGCGCCCGAGAGCGTTGCCGATCCGAGATCTCCCGATCCTGGACGCCCCCTGCTGAGCGTCCCTCAGGACGACTCGCGCACCACCAGCTCGGGCGTGAACAGCCGCGGGGTCGTCACCTCTGGAGCAGCTGCCACCTCGTTGAGCAGCAGCTCGACCGCGGCGCGGCCCAGCTGCTCGCGCGGCTGCCTCACCGAGGTCAGCGGCACCGCGGCCGTCCCGGCGTAGGTGATGTCGTCGTACCCGACGATGGCGAGCTCGTGCGGCACCCGGACCCCTCGGCGCAGGCACTCGTTGAGCACTCCGAGGGCCAGCAGGTCGTTGGCGCAGAACACCGCCGTGGGCCGCTCCCCCGGCCCCGTCCACGTGGCGAAGAGCTGGGCCGCAGCCCGGCTGCCAGCTCGCACGTCGAGGTCGTCGAAGCTCAGGCTGTGCGCCCTCGTCCCGGGGTGGCGGTCGACCTCCTCGGTGAAGCCCCGCTCGCGGTCGCGGACCTGGCGCAGCTCGTGGGGACCGCCGACGTAGACGAGCGACCGGTGCCCTCGGGCCAGCAGGTGCTCGGCAGCGAGCCTCCCGCCCTCGACGTCGTCCACCGCGACGGAGGGGGTGCTGAGCGTCGCCGCCGTGCCGTCGACGACGACCACCGGGGTCCCGGCGCGCTCCAGCTCCTCGGCCGCCTCGGGGAGGTCGTCGCGGATCGGGGAGAAGAGCACCCCCATCACCTGCTGGGCCTTGAGGCGCGTGAGGTGGCGTCCCTCCCGGTCGACGCTGCCCCCGCTGTTGGACACCACGACCAGGGCGCCGACCTCGTCAGCGGCCTCCTCCACACCGGCGATGACATCGGCGAAGAAGGGGTTGGCCACGTCGACGACGACCAGGGCGATGGTGCGGCTGGTGCCGGCGCGCAGCTGCCGGGCCGACTCGTTGCGGACGTAGCCGAGCCGCTCGATGGTGGCCTCGACCAGCTCCCGGCGCGCCGGGCTGACCAGCTCCGGACGGTTCAGGACGTTGCTGACCGTGCCCACCGAGACGCCTGCAGCCCTCGCCACGTCCTTGATGCCCACCACAGGGGCACCGTAGTCAGCCCCCAGCCGCGCGCCGCCCCCTCACCCGGACGCCGGCGCGTCAGGTGGCCACCGCCTCCGGGCCGCGCGCGTCCTCGGCGTCGACCGCGCGGGGCTGTCGAGCCACCCAGAGCAGACCGACCAGGCCAGCACCGAGGTTGAGCGCGACCAGCACGGCGAACAGCCCGCGCGGCGACGCCTCCGCGAGGGCCGGGGTGACCAGGGCGAAGGCGGCCGTCAGCGCGCGGGTGACGAAGATGGCCACGCCCTGCCCGGTGGCGCGCACCGCGGTGGGGAACAGCTCCTGGCTCCACACCTTGAAGATCGACTCCCCCGCGAGCCCCCCGCCGAAGGCCGCCAGCAGCGCGGCGGTGAAGACGGTGGCGAAGGTGACCCCGAGCACCACGGGCACCACGAAGCCGCCGGCCAGCAGCAGGGAACCGACGACGAAGCCCGTCATGCGCGAGGGCCGGCCCGAGATCCGCATGAAGAGCAGGTTGGCCGCGAGCCCGACGACGGTGCCCACGAGCCCGGCACCGGTGGCCGCCCGGGGGCTGACGTCGGCGACGTTGACGAACAGGTACGTGCCCAGCTGCCCCAGGGTGTTCGCCGAGAGGTTGTTGAGCGTGTAGAAGAGCGTCACGGCCGCCAGCGGCACGGAGTGCGCGGCGAGGGCCCTCAGCCCCGGGCGTCGCGTCGTCGTCCTCGTCGCAGCCGCGCTGCTGACGCGGGTCCAGGCCGACGACTCCGGCAGCGTCCGCCGCAGCACCCACACCACGAGGGTGATGACGGCGACCTGCGCGAACAGGATCCGCCCGCCCAGCTCGCCGAGGCCCGAGACGGCGAAGCCGACCAGCTGGGACCCCACGATCCCGCCGATCCACATCACCTGGGAGAAGGCGACGAGGCGGCTGCGCTGCTCGGGCGGTGACTCCTCGGCGATCAGCGCCAGCGACACCGGGATGTCGGCGCCCAGCGCCAGTCCGGTGACCGCCGCTCCCGCGTACAGCACGCCGACGCCCGGGGCGAGGGTGAGCAGGAGCAGCCCGGCGACGAGCACCAGCAGGTCGACGGAGAAGACGCGCTTGCGTCCGAAGCGGTCGCCCAGACGACCGCCGACCAGCGCCCCGACGGCGAGCCCCAGGGTGAGGATCGCCGACAGCGCCCCGATGTCCCACGCGTCCAGGCCGAGGGCGTCCTGGTAGAGGACGAAGGCCGTCCCCGCGGCGATGATCGTGGCGGCGTCGATGTAGGAGGCCGCGCCGCCGAGCACGGCGACCTTCCACGGCGGGCGCGCACCGGTCCGTCCTGCGCCCGCCGCGGCCGGGGCGCTCACCGGCCGCCTCCCGCGCCGCCTCCCCCGGCGGCGGCCGCCGTCGCCAGAGCCCTCTCGACGGCCTGGAGCAGCGGCGTGCCGGAGGGCACGCTGCCGGGAGCGGACGCGGACAGCGCCATGGTCCGCACGCTGCGCTCGAGCAGCGGCGCGATGCGCCGTGCGGCCTCGCCGTCGTCGTGCCCGACGCCGGCGTCGACCAGGGCCGGGGCCACCGCGTCCCAGGCGCGGGCGTCGTCCAGCAGCGCGCGCACCGGCGAGTCGAGGCCGACCGGGGCTCCGGTGTCCCCGAAGGCCGCGGCGACGGGCAGGGAGAAGGAGTGCTCACCGCTGCCGACGCTGACCGGCTCGCTGCCGTCGGGGAGCTGGACGACGGCGCGAGCGCCCGGCGGGACGACGACGTCGAGGTGCCAGGTCCCCCCGTCAGCGCCGTCGACGGACCAGGCGACGTCGGCGCGGCCGTACGGGGTGTCGTGCCACGCGGAGGCGCTCGTCAGCCCGCCACCGGGGCGAGGGGCGACGACGAGCTCGCGGTAACCCGCCGACCGCGGGTCCGTCGAGGGCGCGAGACCGACCAGGGTGCGGTGCATCCAGTCGGCCACCGCGCCCAGGGCGTAGTGGTTGAACGAGGTCATCTCGCCGGGGTTGATGGTGCCGTCGGGCAGCATCGAGTCCCAGCGCTCCCACACCGTCGTCGCGCCCATGGTCACCGGGTACAGCCAGCTGGGCACCCGTCGCTGCAGCAGCAGGCGGTGGGCGACGTCGACGTGGCCGGTGAGCGTGAGCGCGTCGGTCACCAGCGGCGTGCCGACGAAGCCGGTGCTGATGCGGAACCCCGAGGTCCGCACCAGGTCGGCCAGCCGGTCACCGGCGTGCTGGCGGGACCCCTCGGGCAGGAGGTCCCAGCAGATCGCGACGGCGTAGACGGTCGGGCAGTCCGACAGCACGCGGCCGGCACCGGTCACGTACTCCGCGACGAAGGCGTCGCGCACGCGGCGGGCGACGTCGTCCCAGTGGGCCGCGTCGTCGTCGCGTCCCAGCACCCGGGCGGTGCGGGCGAGGAGGTCAGCTCCGCGTGCGAGGTGGGCGGTGGCGATGACGTCGGGGTCGGCCTGGGCCGCCGCGGCGTCCTCCGGGGGCGCGGTGGGGTCGAGCCAGTCACCGAACTGGAACCCGCCGGACCACAGCAGGTCCTCCCCGGCCTCGCGCAGCAGGCGCTCGACCCAGGCGACCATGCTCGGCCACTGGCGCTCCAGCACCGCGGTGTCGCCGGTGCGCTCGAAGACCACCCAGGGGATGACCACGCCAGCGTCGCCCCACGCCGCTGCCGGCACCGGTGCGCCGTCGGAGCCGAAGACGCCGGGACCGGACAGGACGTCGGGGACGACGAACGGCACCGCGCCGTCGACCTGGTCGGCGGCGACGTCCTTGAGCCAGCTGGTCCAGAACCCCCCCGAGCGCGTGAGGAAGGACGCGGTGGGGCTGAAGACCTGCGCGTCGCCGGTCCAGCCGAGGCGCTCGTCGCGCTGGGGGCAGTCGGTGGGCACGTCGACGGCGTTGCCCTGCCAGCCGCGCAGCACGTTGGCGTGCAGCTGGTCGAGCAGCGGCTCGGAGGAGGAGAAGCCTCCGGCCAGCTCCAGGTCGGAGGTGATGACGACGCCCTCGACGTCGCCGGCGGTCAGCCCGGCGAGCCAGGCGGGTCCGGAGACCTCCGCGTAGCGGAAGCCGTGGAAGGTGAAGCGCGGCTCGAGCACCTGCTCGCCCGCCTGGTCGGCCGACGAGGAGCCCGCCAGGTCGTAGGTGTCGAGGCACTTCGCGGTGCGCAGGGGGCGCACGCCCAGCGCGCCGTGCTCGAGCACCTCGGCCTGCCGCACGACCACGCGGTCGCCGTCCTGGGGGCCGAGCTCGGGGCGCACGCGGACCCGCAGGTGGCCGACGACGTTCTCCCCGAGGTCGAGGCGGACGGTGGTCTGACCCGGGTCAGCCCCGACGCCGGGCGCGTCGAGCACCTCGACGGCCACCGGGCGGACGGTCCGGACAGCGCGGACAGGAGCGGAGTCCGCGGCGACCAGGTCGGCGTCGGGCAGGCCGAGCTCGGTGACCGCGTCCCAGCCGGCGTCGTCGAAGCCGGCGCTGAGCCAGGCCTCGTCGCGCCGGCGGAGGTCGACGTGCTCACCGTCGTAGAGGTCGTCGTCGAGCACCTCGCTGGGCGACCAGCGCCAGGAGGAGTCGGTGATGACGCGCTCGGAGGTGCCGTCGTCGTAGGTGAGCTCGAGCTGGGCGAGCAGCGCGCGCTGGGTGCCGTAGAGCGCGCGGCGCCCGCCCCAGGCCAGTCGTCCGCGCCACCAGCCGTTGCCGAGGAGCGCCCCCAGGGCGTTGTCACCCTCGACCAGCAGGTCCGTGACGTCGTGGGTGCGGTAGCGCAGGCGGGAGCGGTACGCGGTCCACCCCGGGGCGAGGAGCTCGTCGCCCACGCGGCGCCCGTTCAGGTGCGCCTCCACCAGCCCCTGCGCGGTCAGGTGCAGGCGGGCGCTGCGCAGCCCCGGCCGCACGGTGAACCCGCGGCGCAGACGCGGGGCGGGCGAGGCCACGGGAGCACCGGGCTCGCCGGCGGGGTCGGCGGTCACGAGGACGGCGGTCCAGTCGCGACGCTCGAGGAGCCCCGCCTCGACCGGCTCGGGCTCGGACCACTCGGAGGTGGAGCCGTCGGCGCCGGTGGCGCGGACCTGCACCAGCCTGCGCTGACCGCTCGTGAGGGGGGTGAAGGGCCAGGCGACGAGCACCTGCTCCGCGGAGACGACGGGAGCGGCGGTCTCGACGACCTCACCCCCGGCGTCGAGCAGGCGGACCTCGTAGCGCTCCTGCACCCAGTCGCGGGGGCCGGGAGCCACCTGCCACGACAGGCGCGGCGCGGCCTCGCCGATCCCCAGCCCCCCACCGGCCCGCTGGTGCTCGACCCGGACAGAGACGACTCGCACCTGCGTCGACATCGACGGATCTCCTCGCGGTATGAAACGTTTCACCACACTGTAGCAGGGCACTCGGGCGCCGTCACCCTCCCGCGGGGCCCGCCCCGGCGGGGCGCCAGCGAGGGCTTGACCGGGCACCGCGAGGGTCCTATCTTTCGTGAAACGTTTCACTACAGCGCGGAAGCAGGAGCACGATGACGTCCTTCGAGAACATCTCCGGGCAGCTCGCCGAGCAGGCGATCGAGCTGCCCTCCTGGGCGTTCGGCAACTCCGGCACCCGCTTCCGCGTCTTCGGCCAGCCGGGCGTGCCCCGCGACCCCTTCGAGAAGGTCGCCGACGCCGCCAAGGTCCACGAGCTCACGGGCCTGGCGCCCACCGTCGCCCTGCACATCCCCTGGGACGAGGTCGACGACTACGGCAAGCTCCGCGCCCACGCCGCCGACCTCGGCGTGGCGCTCGGCACCGTCAACTCCAACACCTTCCAGGACGAGGCCTACAAGCTCGGCAGCCTCGCCCACCGCGACGCCGCCGTGCGCCGCAAGGCCATCGACCACCACCTGCGCTGCATCGAGATCATGGGCGAGACCGGCAGCCGCGACCTGAAGATCTGGCTGGCCGACGGCACCAACTACGCCGGCCAGGACGACATGCGCACCCGCCAGGACCACCTGGCCGACTCCCTGGCCGAGATCTACGCCGCCATCGGCGAGGACCAGCGCCTCGTGCTCGAGTACAAGATCTTCGAGCCGGCGTTCTACTCCATGGACGTGCCCGACTGGGGCACCTCCTACGCCCAGGTCGTGGCGCTGGGCCCCAAGGCCTTCGTGTGCCTGGACACCGGTCACCACGCGCCCAGCACCAACATCGAGTTTATCGTCATGCAGCTGCTCCGCCTGGGCCGCCTGGGCTCCTTCGACTTCAACAGCCGCAACTACGCCGACGACGACCTCATCGTCGGCTCCGCCGACCCCTTCCAGCTCTTCCGCATCCTGGTCGAGGTCGTGCGCGGCGGCGGCCTGGGCCCCGACAGCGGCGTCGCGTTCATGCTCGACCAGTGCCACAACATCGAGGCCAAGATCCCCGGCCAGATCCGCTCGGTGCTCAACGTGCAGGAGATGACCGCCCGGGCGCTGCTGCTGGACCGCGCGGCCCTGGACGCCGCCCAGCTCGCCGGTGACGTGCTCGGGGCCCACGAGGTGTTCATGGACGCCTTCCAGACCGACGTCCGCCCAGCTCTCGCCGACTGGCGCGAGTCGCGCGGGCTGCCCCGCGACCCGATGGCCGCCTACCGCGCCAGCGGCTACCAGCAGCAGGTCGAGGCCGAGCGCGTCGGCGGGGACCAGGCCGGCTGGGGCGCTTGAGGTCTCCGGTGCGTCGGAGCGCTCCCGGTGCGCGGTCGCCGGCACGCACACCGGCGCGTGCCGGAGTCCGCGACGTCGCTCGCCTGGCCGGGGTGAGCCCCCAGGTGGTCGCGGACTCCCTGAACAGCGCGGGGAGCGCCGCCAGCTCGCAGGCCGCCGCACCTGAGCGGCACCGCTGCGTCCCGGCTGCTGCGCACCCGCCCAGACACGTCTTCGAGCCCTCGACCCGAGACCCGCTCCCCCGCCTGACGGCCGCTCCCACGGAGGACCACTCGTGAGCACCAACCCCACCGCCGACGCCCTGGTCGCCCGCTCGAACCGCCTGGGCGCCGAACCGGCCAACACCAACTACGCCGGAGGCAACACCTCTGCCAAGGGCACCGCCACCGACCCCGTCACCGGTGAGGAAGTCGAGCTGCTCTGGGTCAAGGGCTCCGGCGGCGACCTCGGCACCCTCACCGAGGCCGGCCTGGCCGTGCTGCGCCTGGACCGGCTGCGGGCCATGACGTCGACCTACCCCGGTGTGGACCGCGAGGACGAGATGGTCGCCGCCTTCGACCACTGCCTCTTCGGCCGCGGCGGTGCCGCGCCCTCCATCGACACCGCCATGCACGGCCTGGTCGAGGCCGCCCACGTCGACCACCTCCACCCCGACGCCGGCATCGCCATCGCCACCGCGGCTGACGGCGAGGCGCTGACCGCCGAGGTCTTCGGACCGAAGGTCGTCTGGGTGCCCTGGCGCCGACCCGGCTTCCAGCTGGGCCTGGACGTCGCCGCCGTCAAGGAGGCGAACCCCGAGGCGGTCGGCTGCATCCTCGGCGGGCACGGCATCACCGCCTGGGGCGACACCTCCGATCAGGCCGCGGCGAACTCCCTGTGGATCATCGCCACGGCCCAGGCGCACCTCGACGCCCACGGGAAGGCGGAGCCCTTCGGCGCCGTCCGCCCCGGGTACGAGGCCCTCGGTGACGCCGAGCGCCGTGCGCGCGCCGCTGCCCTGGCGCCCACGATCCGGGGGCTGGCCTCCCACGACCACCCCGTCGTCGGGCACTTCAGCGACGACCCCGCGTGCTCGACTTCCTCGCCCGGGAGTCCCTGCCGCGCCTGGCCGAGCTCGGGACCTCCTGCCCGGACCACTTCCTGCGCACCAAGGTCAAGCCCCTCGTGCTCGACCTGCCCGCCACCGCCACCGTCGAGGAGGCCACGGCCCGCCTGCGCGAGCTGCACACCGCCTACCGCGAGGACTACCAGGCCTACTACGACCGCCACGCGGTCACCGACGGACCCGACGCCTCCCCGGCGATCCGCGGCGCCGACCCGGCGATCGTCCTGGTCCCCGGGGTGGGGATGTTCAGCTACGGCAAGGACGAGCAGACCGCCCGCGTGGCCGGGGAGTTCTACCTCAACGCCATCAACGTCATGCGCGGCGCCGAGGCCGTCTCCACCTACTCCCCCATCGCCGAGGCCGAGAAGTTCCGCATCGAGTACTGGGCGCTGGAGGAGGCCAAGCTCGCGCGGATGCCGAAGCCAAGAGCCACGCCACCCGCATCGCGCTGGTCACCGGTGCCGCCTCGGGCATCGGCAAGGCGATCGCCACCCGCCTGGCCGCCGAGGGCGCCTGCGTCGTCGTCGCCGACCTCGACGCCGAGAAGGCCCAGGCCGCCGCGGAGGAGATCGCCGCGCTGGTCGGCGCGAAGGTCAGCAGCGACGTCGCGATCGGCGTGGCTGCGAACGTCACCGACGAGGCCGCCGTCGCCGCCGCCGTCGAGGCCACCGTGCTGGCGTTCGGCGGGATCGACCTGGTGGTCAACAACGCCGGGCTGTCGCTGTCCAAGCCGCTGCTGGAGACCACCGCCGAGGACTGGGACCTGCAGCACGACGTCATGGCCAAGGGCTCCTTCCTGGTCTCCAAGGCCGCCGCGAGGGCGCTCATCGAGCAGGGCCTGGGCGGTGACGTCGTCTACATCTCCTCCAAGAACTCCGTCTTCGCCGGGCCCAACAACATCGCCTACTCCGCCACCAAGGCCGACCAGGCCCACCAGGTGCGCCTGCTGGCCGTGGAGCTGGGTGAGCACGGGGTGAAGGTCAACGGCATCAACCCCGACGGGGTGGTGCGCGGCTCGGGGATCTTCGCCGCCGGGTGGGGCGCCAACCGCGCCAAGACCTACGGCATCGACGAGCAGGACCTGGGCGCGTTCTACGCCCAGCGCACCATCCTCAAGCGCGAGGTGCTGCCGGAGAACGTGGCCAACGCCGTCGCCGCGATCACCGGACCGGACTTCAGCCACACCACCGGCCTCCACGTCCCCGTGGACGCGGGTGTGGCCGCCGCCTTCCTGCGATGACCTCCACCACGGACAGGGCCGCGAGGTCGGTCGCCGCGATCGACCTGGGCGCCACCAGCGGCCGGGTCATCACCGGCGCGCTGGACGGCGGGCACGGGCAGGAGCGGCTGCACCTGCGCCACGTGGCCAGGTTCGACAACACCCCGGTCCGCCTGCCCGACGGCCTGCACTGGGACGTGCTGTCCCTGTACTCGGCCGCGATGCGGGGCCTGGGCGCGGCCTCGCGGGAGGAGCCGGGCCTGGTGGGGGCCGCGGTGGACTCCTGGGCCGTCGACTACGGGCTCCTGGGCTCCGGCCGGCTGCTGGGCAACCCGTACCACTACCGCGACGAGCGGAACCACGCCGGCGTCACCGACGTCCACGCCCTGGTGGGCCCCGAGGAGCTGTACCGCCGCAACGGGTTGCAGCACCTGCCGTTCAACACCCTCTTCCAGCTGGCCGCCTCCCGAGCCAGCGGCGAGCTGGGGCTCGCCGAGCGGCTGCTGCTCATCCCCGACCTGCTCGGCTACTGGGCCACCGGGCGCCAGGTCGCCGAGCGCACCAACGCGTCGACGACGGGCCTGGTGCCCGTCGGCGGCGGGACCTGGGACGGCGAGCTGCTCGGCCGACTGGGCCTGCGCCCCTCCCTCTTCCCCGAGGTCGTCGAGCCCGGCGCTGTCATCGGCGGGGTCTCCTCCGCAGTGGCCTCGGAGTTCGGCATCGCGGGCGGTCTGACCTTCACCGCCGTGGGCTCCCACGACACCGCCTCGGCGGTCGCGGCGGTCCCGATGCAGGCCGAGGACGCCGCCTACATCTCGTGCGGCACCTGGTCGCTGGTGGGTGCCGAGCTGAGCACCGCCGTGACCAGCGAGACCGCCCGGTCGGCCGGGTTCACCAACGAGGGCGGCGTCGACGGGCGGGTGCGGTTCCTCAGGAACGTCATGGGCCTGTGGCTGCTGTCGGAGTCGCTGCGCACGTGGGCGAGGGCCGGCACCACCCACGACCTGCCCGCTCTGCTGGAGCAGGCCGCGCTCGTGCCCCACGACGTCCCGACCTTCGACGCCAACGACCCCCGCCTCATGGCCCCCGGAGACATGCTGAGCCGGGTCGGAGCGCTGCTCGCCGAGCGGGGTCACCCGGCCCCGGCCTCGGCACCCGAGCTCGTCCGCAGCGTGCTGGGCAGCCTGGCCGAGGCCCATGCCGGGGCCGTCCGCGACGTCGACCGCCTCACCGGGCGCACCACCCGCACGGTGCACCTGGTGGGCGGCGGTGCGCAGAACGCGCTGCTGTGCCAGCTGACCGCCGACGCCACCGGGCTGCCCGTGGTCGCGGGTCCGGTGGAGGCCACCGCCGTCGGCAACCTCCTGGTGCAGGCGCGCACGCACCACCTGGTGCAGGGTGACCTCGAGGCGCTGCGCGCCGTCGTCGCCCGCTCCTTCCCCCGAGGACGTTCCGGCCGCGCACGGGCGCCGCCACCTCACGACCCGACGCGCTGCAGAGAGGCTGAGCACCCGATGGTCCAGCGACAGGCCCCCAAGCCCGCCGAGCTCCTGGAGTACCTCCACTTCAAGAAGCCCACCCTCGACGGCCGCAAGCGCCGCCTCGACGCCGCCCTCACCGTCGAGGACCTGCGCACCATCGCCAAGCGCCGCACCCCCAAGGCCGCCTTCGACTACACCGACGGCTCCGCCGAGGCCGAGATCTCCATCGCCCGCGCCCGCCAGGCCTTCCAGGACGTGGAGTTCCACCCCCAGGTCCTGCGCGACGTCGCCCACGTCGACACCACCACCACCGTCCTGGGCGGCGCCTCAGCCCTGCCCTTCGGCATCGCCCCCACCGGCTTCACCCGCCTGATGCAGACCGAGGGCGAGACCGCCGGAGCCGGCGCCGCCGCCGCGGCGGGGATCCCCTTCACCCTGTCCACCCTGGGCACCACCTCCATCGAGGACGTCAAGGCCGCCAACCCCCACGGGCGCAACTGGTTCCAGCTGTACGTCATGCGCCAGCGGGAGATCTCCTACGCCCTGGTCGAGCGCGCCGCGAAGGCCGGCTTCGACACCCTGTTCTTCACCGTCGACACCCCCGTGGCCGGTGCCCGCCTGCGCGACAAGCGCAACGGCTTCTCCATCCCCCCGCAGCTGAGCCTGGGCACGGTGCTGGACGCCTCCACCCGCCCGTGGTGGTGGTACGACTTCCTCACCACCCCCAAGCTGGAGTTCGCCTCCCTGAGCGCCACCGGCGGCACCGTCGGTGACCTGCTGGACATGGCGATGGACCCCACCATCAGCTTCGACGACCTCCAGGTCATCCGGTCGATGTGGCCGGGCAAGCTGGCCGTCAAGGGCGTGCAGACCCTCGCCGACGCCAAGAGGTTCGCCGACGCCGGCGTCGACGCGATCGTGCTGTCCAACCACGGCGGCCGCCAGCTCGACAGGGCGCCCATCCCCTTCCACCTGCTGCCCGAGGTGGTCAAGGAGGTCGGCGAGGACCTGGAGGTCATCGTCGACACCGGCATCATGAACGGCGCCGACGTGGTGGCCTCGGTCGCGCTGGGCGCGAGGTTCACCCTGGTGGGGCGGGCCCTACCTGTACGGGCTGATGGCCGGCGGGCGCCCGGGGGTCGACCGGGTGGTGCAGATCCTGTCCGAGCAGGTGGTGCGGACGATGAAGCTGCTGGGGGCGCACTCCCTGGAGGAGCTGACCCCGGAGCACGTCACCCAGCTGGAGCGCCTGGTCCCCCGCGCCCGGCGCTGAGCGCGCCAGGGGCCCGGCTGCTCAGCAGCCGGGCCCCTGGGCGGGTGGAGGTCAGTGACCCGGGGTGGCGTCCTTGGCCTTCTCGACGTTCTGGCGCTGCTCCCCCATGACCTGGTCCTTGCGGCCCTGGGCGGTCAGCTCGGCGTCGTCGGTCTTCTTGCCGACGGCCTCCTCGGCCTTGCCCACGGTCTTCTGCACGACGTTCTTCAGCTTGTCGCCTGCGGACACGGGTCCTCCTCCATCGCTGCACTGCTGTCGCCGATCACGCTAGGAACGCGATCACCGCACCGCGCGGCGAGGTGAGCCCCGCCGGGTGTCGCGATCATCACAGCCCGTCAGGGGTTTCGGCGCCCTGCGGCGGGGTGAGGACGGCGAAGCGCGTGGTGCGCCGCAGCCGGAAGCCCAGGTGCTCGTACAGGCCGATCGCGCCGGTGTTCGACGCCGAGGCGTGCAGGAACGGCAGCTCCCCGCGCTGGCGGGTCCCGTGGGCGACGGCGAGCACGAGCCGCCGCCCCAGCCCCTGGCCGCGCCAGGCGGCGTCGGTGCACACCGCGCTGATCTCGGTGGCGCCGCGGCCTCCGCCCGCGGGGTGCAGCCGCTCCCCCGCCATCGCCACCAGCCGGCCGGAGCGGCGGACGCCGAGGTAGGTGCCCATCTGCACGGTCCGCGGCAGGAACGGCCCCGGCTCCGTGCGCCGCACCAGGTCGGTCATCTCCTCGACGTCGTCCGGGCCGAGGCGCACCGCCTCGGGGTCCGCTGCGGTGACCACCGGCCCGTCGTCGTCGGCGACCAGCTGCACCCCGGGGATGTCGACGACCACGCCCCAGTCGCCGGGCGGGGTCGGCACGTCGCCGGTGAGGACCAGCACGCCGCCGGGACCCACCAGGGTGGCGGCGTCGCGCCAGTCACCGGGCGTCGGGTCGGGCGGCAGGGCACCGAAGGCGGCGACGTCGGGCTCGTAGGCGACCACCCGGCCGCGGCGGCGCGCGAGGTGGGCGTGCGGGCCGGTCGCCGCGTGCCAGACCGCCCGGTCGAGCAGCGCGTCGAGGTCGGTGCTCCCGCTCAGCTCGGAGCCGCCGGTCACCGGTCGCCCCACTGCGCCGCGAGCAGCTCGTAGGAGCGGACGCGCGCCGCGTGGTCGTGGGTGGCGGTGGTGACGAGCAGCTCGTCGGCGCCGGTCGCGTCGCGCAGGCGCTCCAGGCCCGCGACGACGGTCGCCGCCGAGCCCACGAAGCGCGTGGCCAGCCGGTCGGCGACCAGCGCGTCGTCGGCGGCGGTCCACCGACCGGACGCGGTGAGCTCGGCGGCCTCCGCCGGTGTCGGGTAGGGGATGGCACCGGCGGACGTGCGGATCGAGCGCACCCACGGGCCGTAGCCGGCGGCCAGGTGCTGGGCCTCCTCGTCCGTCTCGGCGACGATGACGTCGGCGGAGACCGTCAGGTGCGGCTGGGCCGTGCCGTGCGGACCACCGGCAGGGCGGAACGCCGCCCGGTAGGAGCGGGCGGCGTCGAGGACGCCCTGCGGGGCCACGTGGTAGTTCGCCCCGAAGCGCAGGCCGCGCTCCCCCGCCACCGCCGCCGTCGTCCCGCCGGTGCTGCCGAAGAGCCAGACCTGCAGGTCGGCGCCGGTGCCGGGGTGGGCCTGCAGCGGCACGCCGGCCGAGGAGGTCCACGTGCCGGCGAGGAGGGCGAGCACGTCGTCGACCTGCTCGCCGAAGCCGGGTGCGCCGGGTGCGGGGACGGGCACCAGCTCGGGCAGGGCCCCGAAGCGCGGCGCGGTGAGCAGCGGCGCCAGCGGGAACGGCCCGGGCACGCGCAGGCCGTCGACCACCGCGCCCTCCTGCTGCTCCGGCGTGGGCGCCGGCGGCGGGGCGAGGGGCGCGCCGTCCTCGCCGCGCGGCGGGCCCCCGGGGCGCCCGAGGCCGAGGTCGATGCGGCCGGGGTGCACGGCGTCGAGGAGGGCGAAGTCCTCCACGGCGCTCAGCACCGTGCGGTGACCGGTCTGCAGGGCCGCGGCGCCCAGCCGGATGGTCCGCGTCCGCCCCGCCACGAGCGCCAGGACGACGGCGGGCGAGACGCCCACCACGCCGGGGTTGAGGTGGTGCTCGGCCACCCAGTAGCGGGCGTACCCGCAGCGCTCCGCCGACTCGGCGAGGTCGGCGCTGTTCGCCAGCGCCTGCGCCGTCGTGCTGCCCGAGGGGACGGGCACCAGGTCGAGGACGGCCAGGGGCGTGCTCACGCGCTCGCTCCCGCCGTCGTCGTGCTGGAGCCACCGGCGGGCACCGGCCGCAGGCCGAGGTTGTCGCGCAGCGTGGTGCCCTCGTACTCGGTGCGGTGCACCCCGCGCTCCTGGAGGATCGGCACCACACGGTCGACGAACGGGTCGAGCCCGCCCGGCGTGAGGTGCGGGACGAGGATGAACCCGTCGGAGGCCTCCGCCTCGACGAGGTGCTGGATGGTGTCGGCCACGGTGGTCGGCGAGCCCACGAACGTCTGCCGCGCCGTCTGCTCGATCATCAGCTCGCGGATCGACAGGCCCTCCGCCTCGGCCCGCTCCCGCCACGCCCTCGCGGTGGCCAGCGGGTCGCGGTACTGGCGCACGCTCGCGCGACCCTGGCTCATGACCTGCTCGCCGACCACCGGGTCGACGTCGGGCAGCGGACCGTCGGGGTCGTAGCCGGACAGGTCGCGGTTCCAGACCTGCTCGAGGAAGACGATCGCCGTCGCCCCGCTGACCTGCGCGCGGCGCACCTCGCGGGCCACCTCCTCGGCCTCGGCGTCGGTGTCGCCGAGCGCGAAGGTGGCCGCGGGCAGCACGAGCAGGTCGTCTCGGCGGCGGCCGAACGCCGCGAGGCGCGCCTTGACGTCGGCGTAGAACGGCCGGCCCTCCTCGAGCGTCGCGTACCGCGTGAAGATCGCGTCGGCGTGCTCGGCGGCGAACGCGCGGCCCTCCTCGGAGTCACCGGCCTGGAAGACCACCGGCCGCCCCTGCGGGCTGCGCGGCACGGTGGTGTGCCCGGAGACGTCGAAGTGCGCGTCGTGGCGGGCGAACGCCCCCGGCCCGGGCGCCCGCAGGAACCGGCCGGTGTCCTTGTCGGCCAGCACCTCGTCACCGCGCCAGGAGTCGAAGAGCTCGAGCGCCGTCTCCAGGAACGAGCGGGCGCGGTCGTAGCGCTGGTCAGCGGCGAGGAACCCGCCGCGGCGGAAGTTCTCGCCCGTGAACGCGTCCCAGCTGGTGACGACGTTCCACGCGGCCCGACCCTCGGAGAGGTGGTCGAGGGTGGCGAACTGCCGGGCCACCTCGTAGGGCTCGTTGAACGTCGAGCTGATGGTGCCGGTGAGCCCCAGGTGCGTGGTGACGCCGGCGAGGGCCGCGAGGATCGTGAAGGTGTCGGGCCTGCCGACGACGTCGAGGTCGTAGGTGCGCCCGGCGTGCTCGCGCAGCCGCAGCCCCTCGGCGAGGAAGAGGAAGTCGAGCTTGCCGCGCTCGGCGGTCTGCGCGAAGCGCACGAACGAGTCGGGGTCGATGTGGCTGCCCGCGGCGGGGTCGGACCACACGGTGGTGTTGTTGACGCCGGGGAAGTGCGCCGCGAGGTGCACCTGGCGCCCGGTCGTGTCTCGGCTCATCGCGCTGCCTCCGTGAGGGCGTAGCGGTTGGCGGGGCGGGCCAGGCCGAGGCGCTCGCGCAGCGTGCGCTCGGAGTACTCCGTGCGGAACGCCCCGCGGCGCTGCAGCTCGAGGACGAGCCCGCGCGTGGTGGCGTGCAGGTCGTCGGGCAGGACGGCGGGGCGCAGCCGCAGGCCGTCCAGGCCCGCCTCCTGCCACGCCAGGGCGAGGTCGGCCAGCTCGGCGGGCGTCCCGGCGAAGACCAGCGCGTCGCTGGTGCCGGCCAGGGGTGCCCCGGCGGCCTCGTCGAGGCGGGCCAGCCGCTCCGCCGCGGCCCCGGGCCGCTCGTCGAGGACGACGGCGACGTCTCCGAGCAGGCGCAGCGGCTGGTCGCCGGCGCCGTCCGGCCAGGCGGGCTGGGTCTGCCGCTCGGCGCGCACGGCGGTGACGAGGCGCCGCGCGTCGTCGGCGTCGTGGGGGGTGAGGAACCCCAGGTCCGCGGAGCGCGCGACGAAGCGGTGCGCCACGGGCACGTGGCTCAGGGCCGCCACGAGCGGCTGGCCCTGCGGCGGGCGCGGGGTGGTCGAGGGGCCGCGCACCGAGAAGTGCGGGCTGTCGACGTCGACGGCGTGCAGCTTGGCGGCGTCGACGAAGCGGCCGGTCGCGGTGTCGCGGATCTCGGCGTCGTCCTCCCAGGAGTCCCAGAGGCGGCGCACCACCTCGGTCCAGTCGCGGGCCTCGTCGAAGACGTCCTCCACGAGCGCCGGGTCGGGGGTGCTCCCGGGGACGAGGGCCGTCAGCTCCGGGCGGCGACCGAGGTGGGCGGCCTCGTCCGGGCGCAGGGAGACCTGCACCCGCACGCCCGCGCGGCCGCGGCTCGCGTGGTCGAGGGTGGCCACGGCCTTGGAGAGGTGGAACGGCTCCGTGTGCGTCGCCGTCGCGCTCGGCACGAGGCCGACGTGCTGGGTGACGAGGGAGAGCCTCGCGGCCACGAGCACGGCGTCGAGGCGGCCGACCACCACGTCGGTCCGGTCCGTCGACTGCAGGCGGAACGCGTCCTCGAGGGTGACCAGGTCGAGCAGGCCGGCCTCGGCCTCGAGGGCGAGGTCGGTCCAGTAGCGGGCGCTGGACAGCTCGGTGGGGCGGGCGGCGGGCTCGCGCCAGGCGGCGGGGTGCCACCCCGCGCCGTCGAGCGCGACCGCGAGGTGCAGGGGCTTCGTGGGCACGAGCGGGTCAGCGGGCACGGGGGCGCATCTGTTCCAGGGCACCTGCTGACCCGCTCGGCGTCGTGGCGGCCTCAGACGGCCGCGCGGACCCTGTTGGTCCAGGTCGAGACCACCTCGGTGCCCGCGCGCTCCAGCAGCTGGGTCACGGGGCAGCGGCGGCTGACCTCGGCCACGAAGGCGTCGAACGCGGCGTCGTCGAGGTCGGTCTCCAGCTCGACGGTCAGCGACACCTTCGAGAACGACGGGTTCCCCTCGGCACCGAAGACGAGCACGGAGTTGTCGAGCTCGGCGTCGACGCGGCCGTGGAACGCGCCCAGCTCGACGCCCTGGCCGAGGGCGACGATCTTCGAGGTGACCTGGTTGCACGAGACGTAGCCCGCGAGCACCAGGTCGAGCGGGCTGGGGGCGCTGTCGGTGCCCCCGAACGCCGGGTGGCCCTCGGCGCGGACGACGTGGGGTCCGCCGGCGACGGCGACGTCCTGCAGGACGCCCTCCCCCTCGCCGTGGAGCTCGAAGCTGAGGACGGAACCCTTCGGGTGCAGCGGCACGTGCGTCTCCTCCATCGGTGCGGGCGCGCGGGACCGCGCGCCTCGGTGGGCGGGTGGTGCTCGGGTGGTGCGGTGGGTGGGGCGCCGGCTCAGGCGGCGCGGCGCTCCGCGGAGCCAGCCGGCTCGGCAGGGTCGGCGGTCTCGGCGGTCTCGGCGCGGAGCCGGTCCCGCAGTCCGGGCTCGGAGCTCGAGCGGCGGAAGGCCCCGCGGCGCTGGAGCTCGGGCACCAGGCCGCGCGTGGTGGCGAGCAGGTCGCGGAGCGGCTCGGCGGGGTGCAGCCGCAGCCCCTGCAGGCCCGCCGCGCGCCACGCCAGCGCGAGGTCGGCGAGCTGGGAGGGCGTTCCGGCGAACACGCGCGCGCCCTCGGGTGCGGTGGCCGGGAGGCTCGCCGCCGCGAGGTCCGCGCGGTCGCGGGCGCGGGCGGCGTCGTCCTCGAGCACGACGACCAGGTCTCCGAGGAGGTGGCGCGGAGCGCCCTCGGTGCGGGCCGCCGCGACGAGCTGGTGGACGTCGACGGTGGTGCGCGGGGCGACGAACCCGAGGTCGGCGGCCGAGGACGGCAGGGCGCGCGGGCCGCGCCCGGGGCGGCCGGGCAGGGCCACGACGGGCCCGGTCCCCTCCGCGGACCAGCGGCGACGAACCGCGCGGACCCACCCCTGCTCGTCGGCGGGGACGGGCACCTGCAGCAGGACGCCGGCGCGTCCGCCGCTGGCGCGGTCGAGCTCCTCGACCGCGGTGGCGAGCCGGCCGGGCTCGCTCAGGCCGGCGCGGACGACGGGCAGCAGGCCGGTGCTGCGGGTGGCCGCCGCCAGGCGGGTCGCGGCACGGACGGCCCCGAGCTCGTCGGCGGCGGGACCGGCGGGGGCGTCGAGGGTGAGGAAGTCGAGCAGGCCCCTCTCGGCCTCGGCGGCCAGGTCGGCCCAGGGCGCCGTCGCGCCGGCGTGGTGCCCGCCGAGGGCGAGGGCCAGGTGCAGGTGGGACATCGGTGGACCTCTTCCGCCCCGGTGCGGGGCCTCGCGCTTACCGGGGCCCCGCCTCGTGCGGGGTCCGGTCGGGTCGTCACCTGGGGCACCCCGCCGCAGAGCGAGGGTTGCCGGTCAGCTAGCCAGGGCTTGTCGCTGACGCTCATGACCTGATGGATCTGGTGGAGCTGGTCGTGCTGGGCCAAGCGTGGCGCCTGGGGCGCGGGCGCGTCAACACCACCCCGCCGTCCTCCCCCGCGGGGCGCCCGCTCCCCTCGTACGCCCTCCCCCTGTTGGCACGGGGTGGCCCTGCGCCAGTAGGACTGGCACGGGGTGGCCCTGCGTCATCCGGGGAGGGGTGCAGATCCCCCCACTCCAGGCGGAGTGACCTCCGGGCGCGCCCAAGACCTCGAGGGCGGAGTCCGGGGCCACATCAGCGCCCCCTCTGGCCCGGGACTCCGCCGTCGCGAGCTCCGCTCCGCCCCACCGCGGGCGCTGCGAGGCGAGGCGAGGCCCCCTCGTTGGCACGGGGTGGCCCTGCGCCAGCAGGACTGGCACGGGGTGGCCCTGCGCCATCCCGGGAGTGGTGCAGATCCCCCCGGGCGCACCGGGCTCGCCCGGTTCGTCGGCCAGAGGCCGGCCCGGGACGGGCGGGCGTCAGAAGGAGACGACGCCTCGGATGCGGTGTCCCGTGGCGATCGACTCCCCCGAGATCATCGCCGCGCGCGGCGACAGGAGGAACGCGACCAGGTCGGCGATCTGGTCGGGGCTCGACTCCCCGCCGCGCCCCGGCGCCACCTCGGCCGAGGGCGTCGGCGTGACCGTCCCGGGGCTGACGGTGTTGACCGTGACGCCGCTGCCGGCGACGGCGTCGGCCAGGTTCTTCGCCGCGACGACCAGCGCGGCGTTGCGCACGGCCCCGGTCGTGTTGCCGGTGAGGAAGGCGTTCTGCCCGCTCACGCCGACGACGCGCCCGTACCCCGCCTCCCGCATCACCGGCAGCGCCGCCGCGGCCAGCCGCAGGAAGACGACGGCCTTGGCGTCGAAGGCCTCGAGCACCTGGGCCGGGTCGTCGTTGCGGGCGGGGTCGAGCGTCTGCGCGCTGGGCGCGGCCGTCACCACCAGGCCGTCGAGCCGCCCGTGGTGGGTGAGCACCGCCTCGACGGCGGCGGTGGCGGAGGCGTCGTCGCGGGCGTCGAGGCGCAGCCGGAGGCCGGCGGCGTCGGGCTCGGTGGAGCGCGACGCGACGACGGCGGCAGCGCCCTCCTCACCGAGCCGGCGCACCACGGCGCTGCCGATGAGGCCGCCTCCCCCGACGACGAGCACCACGCGTCCGGCCAGCCCCAGGTCCACCCGGGAAGGCTAGCCGCGACGGGCCGCGGCGCCGCTCGAGCCGGAGCCGGCGAGGGCTGACTCCGGGTCGGGGTGCAGCGGCATCACGTGGCGCATCCCGGTGATGCGGAACAGCTGCTCCACCCGCGGGCTGGTCGAGACCAGCACGAACGTGCGGCGGTGGGCGCGCGCCAGCTTGTGGCACTGCACGAGGACCCCGAGGGCGTAGGAGTCCATGAAGGTGACCGCGCGCAGGTCGACGACGACGCTGGGTGCGCCCTCGGCGCCGTCGTGCCGGATGAGGCGGCGCAGCTCCTCGCGCAGGGGCGGGGCGGTCCTGACGTCGAGCTCGCCGTCGACGCGGAGGACGACGGCGTGGCCGTCCGCCTCCAGGGGGAGCCGGGTGGTCGTGGTGCTCATGTCCCCCCTCCGCCCGTTCCGGCTCCCGCTGTCGGCGGCGAGTCTGCGGCCTGCGGCGCCGCAGCGCCTGTGGTTCCTGAGGGTAACCACGGGAGCGGCGTCCGGCACCGGTGCCGTGCGCCGTCCGGGGTCTCGCGGCGGCGTCCACCCGTCTCCCGGACGGGCGGGGTCTGGGAGGTGTGGATCTCCGGCGGCCGGGTACTGACGTCCCCGTGACTGAGACGATCAAGGACACCCCGACCGGCCAGACCCTCCGCGGCGACGACCGCACCACCTTCACCCGGGCCGCCCTGGAGCGGGCCGCGCGCGCCTCCCACGACGCCGGCGACCAGCGCGACGAGCTGGCCCGGCGCGTCGAGGAGGCGCGGCGCACGCGCAAGGAGGCCAAGGCCGGGCGCCGCACCGCCCGGGCCCAGCTGGAGCTGGCCGAGCGCGACGTCGCCATCGCCAAGGAGACCGTCGCCTCGCTGCGCGCGCAGCTGGCGGTGGCCACCAAGCACGCCGAGAAGGTGGGCAAGGACGCCGAGAAGGCGGAGCGCGAGCACACCGAGGGCCTGCGCCGCGCGTCGAAGAAGAAGGGGAGGGCCGAGGCCCGCTCGAAGGACGCGAAGGGCGGAGGCGCACCCGCAGCGTCGACGGACACCCGTGACGAGCACCGCGACCAGGACGGTGACCAGGACCGCGACGGCCAGCGGGACGGCCTCGCGGCGCGCGCGGCGGACCTCGCCGAGCGGGCCACCGACGAGGTCGCGGGGGCTGCTCTGACCCTGGAGGAGAAGGCCGACGACGCCGCCGCGAAGACGGCGACGCGGACGCGCCGCCCCCGCGGGTCCAGCGCCGGGTCCGGCACGACGACGCGCCGCAGCACCGGTCGACGCACCGCTGCCCCAGGGACCACCCACACCGCGGCGACCGCCCCCTCGTCCGACGTCGACAAGGCCGGCCAGGGCGCCTTCACCGTCGACGGCGACGCCGCCGGGCAGCGCAGCGACGCCTGACACGCCCCGCCCGGTGCGCCCCGGGTGTGCAGCGCCCCGCAGCCCAGCGGCTGCGGGGCGCTGCCGCGCCAGCAGACGCCAGCCAGACGCCAGCCAGACGCCAGGCAGGTAATAGCCGGACGTCAGCCGGACGTCAGCGGAGCAGCCGCTCCACCGCGGCCTCGACAGCGGCGAGCGGAACGGGGCCGCCCGGCACGCAGGCCGGGCCGTCGGACGAGAGCAGGGCGCGCAGGCGGGCGACGTGCGGGTAGGCGGCCAGGGCCGCCGACGGCGGCGCCGCGTCCGGGACCTCCACCGCGCGGGGACGCACGGCGAACAGGTGCAGCACCACCACGACCGGCGCATCGCGCACGGCGGTGGGGCGGGCCCCGCCCCGCTCCAGAGCGGCGCGCAGCGCGCTGGCCCAGGTGCCGCCGCGCACCCAGTCGTCCACCAGCACGGCGGAGGACGTCGCGAGGGTCCACGACGCGGGGTGGCAGCGGGCCAGCTCGACGGCCCTGCGGTGGACGCCGCCCAGCACCGCGCGCCACCCGCCGTCCGCGGCGCCGTCCCCCTGCGCGGTGGTGCAGGGGTGGAGGAGCCCGGCGAGGGCGCGCGCGACGGCGCTCGCGAGCGGCGTCCCGCCGTCGTCCGCGCAGGAGCCGGCGGCGGAGCCCGCCTCCACCGCGGCCAGGAGGAGCTCCCGCTCGTCACCGCCCTCGGACGCGTCGCGCACGCCGAGATTCTTACACCGTAAGACCAGACCCCCGGGAGGGGGTCGCGGTCAGGACCCGCTGCTGGAGACCTGCTGGGTGATCCTGTCGATCAGCGCCTCGAGCGACTCCTCGAACTCCCTCAGCGACTCGTCCTGCGACAGCAGCGGCCCCAGGCGCTCCACCACGGGCGCGTCGCGCAGCCCGTGCTCGGGGACCTCCTCCTCGACGAGGTCGAGCGGGCCCACCGCCCCACCGCGGTGGGAGACCTCCAGCAGCAGGTTGCCGAGCAGGAAGCTGGTGAAGGCGCGGTAGACCGCCACGGCCTGCTCGTCGCTGAAGCCCTCCGCGAGCAGGCCGGAGAGGAACTTCTCCACCCAGCGGATCGAGCGCAGCGGCGGCCGCAGCCAGGGCGCCTCAGGAGGTGTCGAGGCGATGAGCGGGAACGCCTTGGGGTGCGCGATGGCCACCCGCCGCACCCCGTGCGCCATCCGCTGGAGGAAGTCCTGCCACCCGTGCTCCGGGGTGCTGAGCACGTCCTCGTCGAGGTCGAGCTGGGCCACCAGGGTGTCGACCACGCCGTCGAGGAGGTCCTCGCGGCCGGGCACGTACCGGTACAGCGACATGGCCTCGACGCTGAGCACCGCCCCGAGCTTGCGCATCGTCAGCGCCGAGACGCCCTCGGCGTCGATGAAGTCCAGCGCGGCACCGAGGATGCGCTCCCGGCTGAGGGGGATGCGCGCGGAGGGCATCTCGCGGCCCTGGACCGCGAGCACGTCGGCATCGGGCACGGGCCCACCGCCGGCGACGGGTGCGGCGGCGTCGCTGCCGGGAGTCGTGGTCACGGGTCGAGACTTCCACCCGCAGCCGACCCGCGCAGACCCGGCACCGCCGGTCGTGGCAGCGGTCGCGCTGCGCCCGCGGGCGTCACGAGACGGACCTGACGATCTCCAGGACCGTCGGCCAGACGTCGCGGGCGCGGTCGGCCGCGGCGAACCCGGTCGCGACCAGCGGCCAGACGCAGCCGGCGGCGGAGACGAGCCAGGCGAGGCCGGCGAGGACCCACGCGAGCGCCGTGCGCCGCGCGCGCCAGGCCACCACGAGCAGGACCGCCGCCAGCGCGAGGCCGAGGAGCACGCCGACGGTGCTGCTGATGACGGGGACGTCGACGACGGGTCCGGTGCCGGCGGCGGCGCCCACGAGGCCGGTCACCGGCCCCAGGACGAAGAGGGCGTTCAGGACGACCAGCACCGCGCCGACGACGACGGCGACCAGCGGTCCGGACGAGCCCCGGGAGGTCCGGTGGCGCGAGCCGCGGACCCCGATGAGGCGGGGCAGGGACCGGGGTGTGGAGCGGGAGCGGTGCACGACGACTCCTGGCACTCGGGCGCCGCCACGGCGGAGGCGCGCACCGGCTGTCTACCCGCGGACGATCACTGCAGCCACCCGGGTGCTGCCTCCCGAAGTGGTGCCGGTTTCAACTCGCCGATCTACCCTTGCGGTGTAAGTCTCCTCACCGCGGCGCACTCGGCGCCGCCTCGTGAAGGAGCTGCGATGTCGAACACCACCGCTTCCGCCACCCCGGCCACGGTCGCGAAGACCTCCTCGAGCAGCAGCTCGCTGGCCTCGACCCAGGGCTCCACCACCATCGCCGACACCGTCGTGTCGAAGATCGCCGGCATCGCCACCCGCGAGGTGCGCGGCGTCCACAACCTCGGCGGCGGAGCCTCCCGCGCCGTCGGCGCGCTGCGCGAGCGCATCCCCGGCGCCTCCACCAACCACTCCCAGGGCGTGTCCGTCGAGGTCGGCGAGAAGCAGGCCGCCATCGACATCGACCTGATCGCCGAGTACGGCGTCGCCATCGCCGACCTCGCCGCCGGCGTCCGCCGCAACGTCATCGCCGCCGTGGAGCGCATGACCGGCCTCGAGGTGACCGAGGTCAACATCGACGTCAACGACGTCTACATCCCCTCCGAGGACGACGGCGCCGACCAGCCGGCCGAGAAGCCGCGCGTCCAGTGACCTCCGTCGACCAGCTCGGCGCGGCCGACCCGGCGCAGGAGCCGCAGCCGGTCGACGTCGTCGTGAGCACCGTCCTCGCCGTCCCGGGCGTGGCCTCGCTGAGCGCGGGCCCGGCGGGGACGGCCGCCACGCTGCTCCCCGGTCGCCGCGTCGACGGCGTCGCCCTGCGTGCCGACGGCACGCAGGTCCACATCGCCGTCCAGTACGGCGTCGACGTCCGCGAGACCGCTGAGGCGGTCCGCGTCGCCGTCACCGCGCTGGAGCCCCTGGCCCCCGTGCCGGTGACCGTCCGCGTCGAGGACGTCTACGCCGCACCGACCGGCCCAGCCCGCCCCTGACCGGGCTGCGGGGTCCGGCGGCGCCGCCGCCGGACCCCGCACCGCACCACCCCCTCGCGGGCCGACACCAGGCCCGCCCCACAGCCCGGAGGAACTCATGAGCACCGCCGTCCCCCCCACCTGGATCGGTGTCGTCGTCGCCCTGCTGCTGGCCCTGGCCGGCGTCGCCGGCGGTTTCGGCGGCTTCTGCTTCGCCCTCGTGCTCGGCGCCGTCGGCTACCTGGTCGGCGCTCAGGCGGAGGGCAAGATCGACGTCCTCGGCGCCCTGAGCGGCCGCGGCCGTGGCTGAGACCGCCAGCGCCGCCGAGCAGCGCCTGGCGGCCCCCGAGCAGCGCGGGTCGCTGCACGTCGCTGACAAGGTGGTCGTCGCCATCGCCCGGGCCGCCGCGCTCGGCGTCCCCGGCGTTGCCCCCGCCTCGGCCACGTCGGGCCTGATCTCCTCGGCCATCGGCCGCGACCTGCCGCGCGCGAGCGCGAAGGTGGCGGGCTCACGGGCCCGCCTGGAGATCGAGGTCGCCTCGGTGTGGCCCCACCCCGCGGCCCGCGTGGCCGCCGACGTCCGCCAGGCCGTCACCTCCCAGCTGGCCCGTCTCGCAGCGGTCCAGGCAGACGCGGTCAGCGTCACCGTCGACGCGGTGGTCCGCACCTCCGCCCCCGAGCGAGAGAGGGTCCGATGACCACCACCACCCCGGGCCGCCACGCGGCGGCGCAGGGCCGCGCACCGCTGCCCTCGGCAGGGCTCCCCACCGGCGCCGGCACCATCGGATGGCTAGGGCCGCTGCTCGCGGTCCTGCTCGTCGGTGTCGCCGTCGTGCTCGGCCAGGACGCCTGGGTCCGGCTCAACGGCGGCAGCACCACCTGGCTCGGCACCGCCGCGTCCGGGCTCGACGGGCTGGCGCCCGCGCCGTGGATGGCCGCCGTCGGCGTCGTCCTGGTGCTCGTGGGGCTGTGGCTCGTGCTGAAGGCCTTCGGCCGCCGCACGCGCGACGCGCTCGCCCTGCGCGGCAGCAGCGGCGCGCACCTCACCACCGGCGACGTCGCGCGCCTGGTGACGGGCGCGGCGAACCAGGTCGACGGCGTGCTCGACGCCAAGACCAGCGCGTCGCGCCGCAGCGCGACGCTGTCGATCACCACCACCGGCACGCCCGGCACCGAGTCCCAGGCGCAGCAGGCGGCCGAGCGGGCGCTGTCGGCGCTGGCCAGCCCCCCGCGCGTCCGCGTGCGCGCCACCACCACTGGAGACCCCTCGTGAGCCGTCGCGTCCTCGGCCTGGACCGCTTCCTGGCCCTGCTGCTCGGCCTGGTCCTCATCGCCCTCGGCGCAGCCGTCGGCGCCTGGGGCCTCGGCCAGCTCACCCGCGTGTGGCCGTCCGCCCCCGGGCAGGTCAGCACCGGTCCGGTGACGAACGCCCTCGGGGCCTCGTGGTGGGCCGGCGCGGCCGCCGCGGGCGCCGTCGTCCTCGGCCTGCTCGGGCTGTGGTGGCTGCTGGCGCACGTCCCGCGCCGCTCCACCGGCGGACCGCTGCGCCTGAGCGGCTCCGACCGCTCCGGCGCGCTGTCGGTGGACGGCAGCGCCGCGGCGCAGACCGCCGCCGAGGTGCTCGCCGAGACCCCGGGCGTGCGCTCGGCCTCCGGCAAGGTCGTCTCCGACCGGGGCCAGCTCGTCGCCGAGATCTCCGTCACCGCCGAGCCGTCGGTCGACCTGACCGAGCTGGCCGAGGCCGTCGAGCGCACCACCGCCGACCTCAACACCGTGCTGGGCCGCTCGGACCTGCGCGGCCGCGTGGCCGTGCACATCGCGCGGCGCGAGCGCAGCCAGCCCCGCGTGCGCTGACCGGCTCGACCGGTCCGTCGCCCACCCCTCGACACGCCCCCTGGAGGAGCCGTGGCCCCGCCCACCCCGCGCTCCGGCTCCCGCCGGAACGAACGACCCCCTTCCGCCGCCGCCACCACCGCCTCGGCACCGGCTGACGCTCCCGTCGGCACCGCCCAGGCCCTGCTCGCCGAGTTCGCCGGCACCTTCGTGCTGGTCTTCGGCGGCTGCGGCGCAGCCGTCCTGGCCGCGGCGACCACCACCACCGACGGCACCGAGGTCGGCATCGGCTACCTCGGCGTCGCCCTCGCCTTCGGCCTGACGGTCTTCGTCATGGCCTGGGCGGTGGGGCCGCTGTCGGGCGGGCACTTCAACCCGGCCGTCACCGTGGGCCTGGCCACCGCCGGCCGCTTCGCCTGGCGCAAGGCCCCCGCCTACGTCGTCACCCAGGTCGTCGCGGCGGTCGTCGCGGCGGCGGTGCTCTACGCCGTCGCCTCCGACCGTCCCGGCTTCGACGCCGTCACCTCGGGCTTCGCCACCAACGGCTACGGCGACCGGTCCCCGGCCGGCTACGGCGTGGCCGCCGCGATCATCATCGAGGTGCTGCTCACCGCGGTCTTCCTCGTGGTCATCCTCGGCGCCACCAGCGACCGCGCCCCCAAGGGCCTCGGCCCGGTGGCCATCGGCCTGGCGCTGACGCTGATCCACCTCATCTCGATCCCGGTGACCAACACCTCGGTCAACCCGGCCCGCTCCATCGGCCCCGCGCTCTTCGCCGGCCAGGGAGCGGTCGAGCAGCTGTGGCTGTTCGTCCTCGCTCCCCTCGCGGGCGCGGTCATCGCGGGCGTCCTGTACTCCCGCGTGCTCGACCCGGTCCGCGCGACCAGGGCCTGACCACCACCACCTCCCGAGGAGACGACCGTGCCCTTCCTGCTCGCCACCAGCCTCCGCCGCTGGATCCTCATGTCCGTCGCCGTGCCCGTGGGCGCAGCCGTGCTGCGCAAGGTGGCCCGGTCCATCGAGACCCGCAAGGGCGGCTCCACCGCGGTGACCCGCGGCCTCACCAAGGCCGCGGACACCGCGCAGCGCAGCCGCCGCAAGGAGCGCCGGCGCGGTCGCTGAGACCCGCCGCTCGACCCGCGCGCAGCGCCCGCACCGGACCTCCGGTGCGGGCGCTGCGTCGTCCGGGCGGGGCTGGGCTCAGGGACGGCGCACGGGGACGTCGACGAGGCGCAGCTGCGGCGTCGTCCCGGACTCCCAGGCGTTCGCCGCCGGGTGCACGTCGGAGGGGGCGATGTCCGCGCGGTTCCGGCGCTTCGCCGTCACCGAGGTGCCCAGCCGCCGGTCCCGGGCCTCGACGAGGTCGCGCCGCTCCTGCCCGTCGGCGGTGAACGCCATCATCAGCTGGGGCGGCCCGAGCGGGACCTCGTCGTCGCGGTCGTACTGCCAGGTGTGGAACGTCTTGCCGTAGGTGCTCACCAGGTGCTCGAGGTGGGCGTGCTCAGCGACCTGCGGGGCCCCCGGTGCCACCAGCGACCCCGAGCGGACCTCGTGGTCGTGGCTGTGCCAGAGGCGCTGCTCCTCCGCGGGCAGCGCGGCGTGGCGCTCGGCGCTGACGATGTACTCGACGCCGATGAGCCGGGCGTCCTCGTCCCCGCTGTCGTAGATGACGCACTGGTGCAGGCCGTCGCGGCGGTGGCTGCACAGGTGGGTGGCCTCGACCTGGCGGCCGAGGTCGTCGGCGTAGAAGTGGAAACCGTTCAGGCAGGTGCTGACCGCTGCCAGCGGGCGCTTCGGCTGGACCAGGGCGCTGGCGACGTCGAGCACCTGCTGGCGGACGGGGTGGCCGTGGCCGCCCCGCAGCACGGCGAGCGCCTTCCTCCCGGCGACGGCGGTGGCGGCGAGCGCGACGCCGGAGGCGAGGCCCTGGGCGAAGGCGCGGGCTGTCGGAGTGGGCACGGGCTGCTCCTCGAGGTGGCGGGAGGTGCAGAGGGGCTCGGGCTGGACCTGCCTCCGTCGGGTGGGCCGTACCCAGCGGCCGCCGCCGGACACCGGTGCCGCTGCGGCAGGCTGGTCGGGTGGTGCGGACGGTCGGCGTGAGCAGGTTCCTCGTGGTCGGCGCCGGGCTGGCGGGGGCGTGCGCCGCCTGGCGCCTCGCGCAGCGCGGCCACGAGGTGACCCTCCTCGACCGCACGCGGCCCGCCGCCCCCGACGGCAGCTCCCACGGCTCGGCGCGCATCCTGCGCTTCGCCTACCCGGAGGCCGGGTACGCGGCCCTGGTCGTCCGCGCCCTCGACGGCTGGCGCGAGCTCGAGGCGGCGTCGGGCACCACCCTGCTGACGCCGGCACCCGCCCTCGACCACGGCGCGGGGCGCGACCCGCGTGCGCTGGCGCGCGTGCTGGAGGAGGTCGGGGTGGAGCACGAGCTGCTCAGCCCCTCGGAGGCCGGGGACCGCTGGCCGCAGGTCACCGCCGACGGTGAGGTGCTGCACCAGCCGGGCGGTGCGGTCCTCGACGCCGAGCGGACCGTCCACGCCGCCGTCGCGGAGGCCCGGGCGCACGGCGCGCAGCTGCTGACCGGGTGGCCGCTCGCCTCCCTGGAGCGCTCGGGGCACGGGTCGCGGGCGCGGTTCACCGCCCGCGCCGAGGACGGTCGCGAGGTCGAGGCGGCGCACGTCGTCGTCGCCGTCGGCGGGTGGCTGCCCGACGTCCTCGGCCGGCTCGGCCTGCCGCCGAGCTTCCTCGCGGGGATGCCCCCCGTGGTCGTCACCGAGGAGACCGCGGTGCACCTCCCGTACGCCGAGGAGCACGCCCACGACGCGTGGCCGACCGTCATCCACCAGCGCCCCGGGGAGCTCCCCGTCTACGCGCTGCCGGGTGGTCGCGACGCGGACCACCGGGGGCTGAAGGTCGCCCAGCACGCCGCGGGGCAGCGGGTCGCGTCAGCGGCGCACCGCTCCGGCGTCGTCGACCGCGCTGCCGTCGCACGGGTGGTGGCGCAGGCGCGCCAGCACCTGCCCGGCGTGGTGCCCGAGCCGTACGCGGAGACGACGTGCCTGTACACGAGCACGCCGACCGAGGACTTCGTCATCGACGGGGCCGACGGCGTCACCGTGGTCTCGGCGTGCTCCGGGCACGGCGGCAAGTTCGCGCCGCTGCTGGGCGAGCTGGCCGCCGACGCCGCGACCGGCGACGCCCCCGTGCCGGAGCGCTTCACGGTCAGCTGACCGTCAGCTGACCGTCAGCTGACCGTCAGCTGACCGTCAGCTGACCGTCAGCTGACCCGGAAGCGCTCGACCAGCCCGTCGACGGTGGCGTTCCAGCCCTCGTCGACGGCGCGGCGGGCCGCGTCCTCGTCGTGCCAGGCGACGATCTCCTCCGCGCCCCGCTCGAACGGCACCACCGCGCGCCACCCGGGCGCGAGGGACTTGACCTTGCTGTTGTCGAAGACCATCGAGTGGGCCTTGTCGCCGAGCAGCCCGGCGCCCCACTCCGGGTCGACGGCGTTGATGGCGTCCGAGGGCACGTGGACGATCTCGGGGTCGGCGACCCCAGCGGCGCGACCCAGGGCGCGGGCGATCTGGTCCCACGTCCACGCGTCGTCGCCGGTGATGTGGAACGCCTCCCCCAGCGCCCGGGGCTGCGCGAGCAGCGGCAGCAGCGCCCCAGCGAAGTCCGTGTGGTGGGTGAGGGTCCACAGCGACGTGCCGTCACCGGGGACGACGACGGGCTGCCCGCGCCGCATCCGCTCCACGAACGACCATCCGCCGTCGAAGGGCACGAGCGTGCGGTCGTAGGTGTGCGAGGGCCGCACGACCGTCATCGGGAAGCCCTCCTCGCGGTACAGGGAGGTGAGGAGTTCCTCGCAGGCGATCTTGTCGCGGGAGTACTGCCAGTGCGGGTTGCGCAGCGGCGTCGACTCCGTGACGGGCAGCCGCTCGGGCGGGGTCTGGTACGCCGAGGCGGAGGAGATGAACACGTACTGGCCGGTGCGGCCGCGCACGAGGTCGGTGGCGGTGCGCACGTGGTCGGGGGTGAAGGAGAGCCAGTCGACGACGGCGTCGAACTCGAGGTCTCCCAGCGCCTCGCGCGCGGAGGCGGGGTCGCGGACGTCGGCGGTGTGCTGGACCGCCTCGGGCGGCAGCGGGCGCAGCGACGTGGTGCCGCGGTTCAGCACGTGCAGCTCGTGGCCGCGCTCCACCGCGAGCGCTGAGGCGGCCGAGCTGATGATGCCGGTACCGCCGATGAACAGGACCCGCAGGCTCGTCATCGCTCGATCCTGCCCGGGGGCCCGACGGGGCGCAGAAGGATCACCCCGCGCCGGCGTCAGACGCCGGCCCAGCGTCAGGCCCAGGAGGCTGGACGCGGCCTCGTGCGCCTGGCGCTGCGAGGCGTTGTGACGCTGCCGGGACCGGGCCCGCTCGTGGCGTGCGCGGAGGACGCCCCCTCCCTACGCTCCCGGGAATGGTCCTCACCACGCGCGCTGAACCCACGGCCCCGGACCGCCGGTTCCGCCCGCTGCCGGCAGGGCCCGTCGGGGTCAGCAGCACCGACGTCGGCCGTGCCAGCGAGGTGGCCCGCGAGCTGCTGTCCGCCCTGGACGACGACGGTCGCCGCTGGCACCACACCAGCGCCGTGGCGGCGCGGGCCGCGCAGGCCGCCGACGCGGTGGGTCCGGAGCGGGTGGACCCGCTGGTGGCCGCGGCCTGGCTCCACGACGTCGGGTACGCCCCGGTGCTCGCCCGCGTGGGGTTCCACCCCGTCGACGGCGCCGTCCACCTGCTGCGCACCGGCTGGCCCCTGGAGCTCGCGGGGCTGGTGGCGCACCACTCCGGGGCGCGCTTCGTGGCCGGGGTCCGGGGACTCGCGCCGGTGCTGCGCGCCTTCGACCGCCCCGAGCACCGGCACGGTCCGGTGGCCGACGCGCTGACCTGGGCCGACCAGACCACCAGCCCCACCGGCGAGCTGGTCACCGTGGAGGAGCGCGTCACCGAGGTGCTGGAGCGCCACGGCCCGGCCAGCGCCCAGGCGCGGGCTCAGCACCAGCGGGTCCCGGCCCTGCTCGCCGCCGCTGCGGCCACCGAGCGGCGGCTCGCGCGGGCCAGCGCTCTCGACCCGCGCTGACGCGCGCCGGCCGGCGACCGGGGGGCGTCAGCCCGAGACGAGGTCGAGCAGGGCCACGAACCCCTCGGCGCGCCACGCCGTGCGCCCGACGAACAGCCCGTCGACCCCCGGCACCTCCAGCACCCCCGGAGCGCCCTCGACCGTGACGGACCCGCCGTAGAGCACGGGGTTGCGCGACGGCCCGCCGCCGGAGTCGACGACGAGGCCCGCGAGGGCGGCGACGACGGGCGCCACCTCCTCGGGGCGGGCCTCGCGGCCGCGCTCGCCGATCGCCCACACCGGCTCGTAGGCGAGGACGCACCGCCTGTCTCCCGCCGCGCCGAGGGCCGCCCGCGCCTGGGTGAGGACGACGTCGACGGAGCGCCCGGCGTCGCGCTGCTCGGCGGTCTCCCCCACGCACACCAGCGGCATCAGCCCGTGCCGCAGCACGGCGGCCACCTTGAGCGCCACGCGCTCGTCGGTCTCGGCGAAGTGCTCGCGGCGCTCGGAGTGGCCGAGCTCGACCATCTGCGCCCCCGCGTCGGCGACCTGCGGCACCGACAGCTCACCGGTCCACGCGCCGGAGTCCTCCCAGTGGGCGTCCTGCGCGCCGACGAGCACCCGGGAGGTGCCGGGCGCCCGCAGGGCCTCGGCCACCTGCGTGATCGCCGTGGCCGGTGGCAGCACGAAGGGCTGCACCCCCGGCCAGGCCGACTCACCACCGCGCTCGGCGGCGGCCCGCACCACGGCGCGGGCCCAGGCCACGCCCTCGGCGCGCGTCTTGGTCATCTTCCAGCCGGTGCCCACCCAGCGCTGCGCAGCGTCCACGGCACCGATCCTCCCCGCCACGGCCCGACCGCGCGACGAGTGGCACGCTGCGGGCGAGGGCAGCACGGCGAGGAGGCCAGCGGTGGACGTGGCGCAGTACGACCCGGAGCTCAGGCGCGCGGCGAGGCTCATGGGCCTGCTCACCCCGCGCAGCACCCGCAGCCACGGGCTGCAGGTGCGCGTCGTGAACGCCGTCTCCGCAGCCGGCCGCGCCGTGCGGCCGACGCCCGCCGCGAAGGACCTCGGCGGCGGGGTGGAGCAGCTGCAGCGCTGGCTCCCGCGGCGCGACGGCGGCCGGGTGCGGGCCCTCGTCGTCCGGAGGCGACCCGGTGCCGGTCAGCCGGACGAGGGGTCGCAGCACGGCGACGCGCCCAGCGCTGCGGTGCTGTGGGTCCACGGTGGCGGGTACGCCGTCGGGTCTCCGGAGATGAGCGTCGCCACGGCCCGCCGCCTGGTCGACGCGACGGGGTGCGTCGTCGTCCTGCCCGACTACCGCCTGTCGGTGGTCGAGCCCTACCCGGCGGCGCTGCACGACTGCTACGACGCGCTGCTGTGGCTGCGCGACCACGCCGCCGAGCTGGGCGCGCGCCCCGACCAGCTGGTGGTGGGCGGTGAGAGCGCCGGCGGCGGGCTCACGGCCGCCACGTGCCTGCTGGCCCGCGAGCGCGGGGAGGTGGCGGTGGCCTTCCAGGTGCCGCTCTACCCGATGATCGACGACCGGCCCACGCCGTCGTCGACGGGCAGCACCGCACCCGTGTGGAGCTCGGTGACGAACGACGCCGGGTGGGACGCCTACCTCGGTCCGCTGCGCGGCACCGGCTCGGTCCCGGCCACGGCGGCCCCCGCGCGGGCCGACGACCTGCGCGGGCTGCCGCCGGTGCTGACGTTCGTCGGCGACGGCGAGCCGTTCCACGACGAGGTGGTCACCTGGACCGAGCGCCTGCGCGCGGCGGGCGTGCGGGTGGAGAGCCGCGTGTACCCGGGCTGCTTCCACGCGTTCGACCTCATGGCGCCCCGGGCGCGGGTCAGCCGTGAGGCGACGGCGTTCCTCGTGGAGGGCTTCACCCGCTGGTGCGCCGAGCTGTCGGCCCCGCAGCCGTCGTCCTGAGGGCACCGGGCGGCCGGCCGGTCACGCCGACGCTCCTCAGTCGTGTCGACGCTGTCGGCGCGACTCCGCGGATGCGCCCCTTCGGCGTGACCGGGCGGTCACGCCGAAGGGGCGCACCTGCGGAGCGCCTGCGCCTCAGCGCGCGGCGGCCGTCGAGCGCCGCAGCCCCAGGAGCACGTCGACCACCAGGAACGCCACGAGGCTGACGCCCAGCACCGGCATCGCCCAGCCGACCGCGGCGGTCACGACGACGACGGCCGCGAGCACGGGCGGCGGGAGGCGCCGCCACGCGCCGCGAGGCGCGGGCCGCCCCACCCCCCGGCGCGTGGAGCGGTCGGGCCGGCGCTGCCACCACATGCGGTAGCCCCACACCACCGAGGCCGTGATCCCCGCCGCGAGCGCCAGGAGCACGAGCTGGTTGGCGAGCCCGAACAGCGAGCCGGAGTGCGCGTCGACGCCCCAGCGGGCCATCTTCGCCATGAACGGGTAGTCGGAGAACCTGACGACGTCGAGCGCGGTGGCGGTCGGGGCCGCCCCCTCGTCGCCGGCGACGACGGCCACGGCGGCGCTGTCGACCTGCTCCGGCCAGGACCTGTCGACCTCGTCGACCTTCCACGCCGCCCCCGGTTCGGCGGGCAGCCTGACCTCGACGAGGCCCGCGGTCAGGCCGGCTCCGCGGGCGGCGTCGAGCACGGCCGAGACGTCGCCGGGGAGCTCAGCGGCCGTCAGCGGCTCCGGCTCGCCCGGCTCGGGCATCACCATCCCCGCGGTGTGCCCCTCGTGGTCGCCCGTCGCCGACGCCCCCGCGGCGGCGCCGGGGACCGAGGTGTCGACGGTCGGCGTCGTCCACGACAGCGCCTCGCGCAGCGCGGTGACCCGCTCCCCCGCGTGCGTCGACCAGGTGAGGCCCGTCGCCGAGAGGGCGAGCAGGCCGAGCAGCATCCATGATCCGGTGACGGCGTGCAGGCCGCGGGTGCGGGAGCGGCCGGTCAGCCCTCGCTCCAGCAGCAGCGCGCGGCGGGCCCGCTCTCCGGCGCGGCGCGAGCGGACGCGGCGCGTGGTCCACAGGGCCAGGCCGGAGACGGCGAGCACCGACAGCCACGAGGCGGCCAGCTCGCTGTAGAGGCGGCCGGGCTCCCCGAGGTGCAGGGTGCGGTGCAGCTCGGACAGCCACGCGCGCAGCGGCATCGCACCGCTGGTGCCGTAGACGGGCAGCTGGCCGACCACCTCACCGGTGCCCGGGTCGACGAAGACCGCCTGGCGGTAGGACTCCCGCAGCGACGGGTCGCTGAAGAGCACCCGGGTGGTGTCCCAGGGGGTCGGCGCCGGCCTGACGGCCAGCAGGTCCGCCTCGCTGCCGGGACCGCGTGCGGCCAGCGCCGCGGTGACCTGGTCGGCCAGGGGCACGGCGGTCGCGGCGGGCTGCACGTGCAGCTCGTGGGCGTAGACCACCTGCTCCACCTGCGGGGCCACGGCGTACAGCCCGCCGGTCACCGCCGCCACGAGGATGAACGGGGCCACCAGCACCCCGGCGTAGAAGTGCAGGCGGAGCACCAGGGGCCGCAGCAGGGCCCACGTGCCCGGCGCTGGGGGGCCGGTGGGCGAGCCGGCAGCCGGGTCGGTCGGGTCGGTGGGGTCGCCGGCGCGGCGGGGCCCTGGCAAGGGCTCGGGCAGGGACGGGGCCGTCGTGTCGTGCGCGGTCATCGGGGGTCCTCCGGGCGTGGGCGGCCGCTGCGCGACGTGACGGGGTCGCCCTCGTCATCGGCACGGCGGCCTGCGGGCATGAGCGCCGCGCACCGCGGGGACCCGGCGCTCGCGCGCTCCCGGCGGGGGCGTGGAGGCGCAGCGGTCAGGCGGGCGCGAGGAGCAGCAGCGGAGGACCGCGCCGCAGCGACCGCCGCGCCAGCAGCAGCGACCGCGGACGCGCGCGCGGGGCGGCCACCGGCCGTCGGGGCAGGCGCGGGACGACGGCGGACGCGGACGCGGCGAGCACCGCCGCCAGCGGCGCGAGCCACGCCAGGAGCAACCACAGCGAGCGGTCGGCTCCCGCCAGGACCACCGCGGCGGCCAGGGTGGCCACCACGTGGGCGGCGAGCATCGCGGCGGCAGCAGCGCCGGCCGACGGGTCCGCGGCCCCGGCGGTGCCCGCGGTCCCGGCAGCGCTCGCGGCGCCGGCCGCGGCGTCGACGGGCAGCAGCAGACCGCTGAGCGGGCCGCCGTGGGCGTGGACGTGCAGGGCCCCCGCTGGTGACGCCGACTGCGCTGCCCGCAGAGCACCGGCTCCGGCACCGGCCGGGGCGGCGAGCACGGTGAAGGCGACGTGCAGCACCACCTGCCCGGCGCCGAGCAGCGCCAGCGCGGCCGGGAGGGTCACGCGCCGCGCCGTGGCGGCGTGCGCCGCGAACGCCGCCGCGACGACCACGCCGGCCAGCAGCAGGCCCGGCGGGAGGTCACCGCCGCCGGCGAGGTGGGCCGTCGAGGCGATGCCGACGACGACGAGCGCCAGCGCGAGGCCGCGGGCCGCGCGCAGCGCGCCGCTGACCGGGTGCCCCACGGGCCAGACCGTAGCCGAGCACGGGGCCCCGCCCGGGGACGTCGGCGGGAGGTCGGCGGGAGGTCGGCGAGGAGCTGGTGCGCCCGTCCGGAGCACGGCGGTGTGAGCGCTCTCACCGGGATCGGGCAGGCTGTGTCCGTGGCGACGCAGGCACCGACGGCTCAGAGCCGGTCCAACAGCACGTCCAGCACGGCCATCACCGAGGGCCGCACGGCGCTCGGCGTCGAGCTGGGCTCGACGCGCATCAAGGCCGTGCTCATCGGCCCCGACCACGAGGTGCTCGCCGCGGGCAGCCACTCGTGGGAGAACCAGCTGGTCGAGCGGGTGTGGACCTACGCCGAGGACGACGTGTGGTCGGGCCTGCAGGGCGCGTACGCCGCGCTGGCCGCTGACGTCCGCGAGCGCCACGGCGTCGAGCTGGAGCGCGTGGGCGGCCTGGGCGTCTCGGCGATGATGCACGGCTACGTCGCCCTCGACGCCGGCGGCGAGCTGCTGGTGCCGTTCCGCACCTGGCGCAACACGAGCACGGGCGAGGCGGTCGACCGCCTCAGCGGCCCGCTCGACTTCAACGTGCCGCACCGCTGGAGCATCGCCCACCTGTTCCAGGCGGTGCTCGACGGCGAGGAGCACCTCCCGCGCCTGTCCACGGCCACCACGCTGGCCGGCTGGGTGCACCACCGGCTGACGGGCGAGCACGTGCTGGGCGTCGGTGACGCGAGCGGCGTCTTCCCCATCGACTCCTCCACCGGCACCTACGACGCCGCGCGCCTCGCGACCACGCAGCGCCTCCTCGCCGAGGAGGGCTTCACCACGCCGCTGGAGCAGGTGCTGCCGCGCGTGGCCTCCGCCGGCGAGGCCGCCGGCTCGCTCACGCCCGAGGGCGCGGCGCTGCTCGACCCGAGCGGCCGGCTCCAGCCGGGCGCCCCCGTGTGCCCGCCCGAGGGCGACGCGGGCACCGGCATGGTGGCCACCGGCTCGGTGGCGCCCCGCACCGGCAACGTCAGCGCCGGCACCTCGATCTTCGCGATGGTGGTGCTGGAGGGCCCGCTGTCGCAGGTGCACCGCGAGCTCGACCTCGTGACCACGCCCGCGGGAGACCCGGTCGCGATGGTCCACTGCAACAACGGCGCCAGCGAGCTCAACGCGTGGGCGGGCCTGTTCAAGGAGTTCGCCGCCGCGGTCGGGGCCCCCGCCGACGACGCGACCGTGTTCGGCGCCCTGTTCCGCGCCTCGCTCGAGGGCGCCGCGGACGGCGGCGGGATGCTCGCCTACAACTACCTCTCCGGTGAGCCGATCACCGAGCTCGAGGAGGGGCGCCCGCTGTTCCTGCGGACGCCGGGCAGCCCCTTCGACCTGGCGACGTTCATGCGCACGCAGATCTACGCGGCGTTCGCGACGCTGCGGATCGGCATGGACGTGCTCTCGGCCGAGGGCGTGCGCCTGGACGGGATGTTCGCGCACGGCGGCGTCTTCGCCACCCCCGGCGTCGCCCAGCGCCACCTCGCCGCCGCCATCGACTCCCCCGTCTCCGTCGGTGACGTCGCCGCCGAGGGCGGCGCGTGGGGCATCGCCGTGCTGGCGGCCTTCGCCGCGGGCACGGGCGGGCGCGCCGAGGGCCAGTCGCTCGCCGGCTACCTGGCGCACCGCGTCTTCGACGGCGTCGAGCTGACCACGGTCTCGCCGCAGGCCGACGACGTCGCCGGGTTCGCCGCCTACCTGCAGCGCTACGTCGCGGCGCTCCCGGTCGAGCGGGCCGCCGTCGAGCACGCCTGAGCTCCCTGACGGTGCTCGGGGCGCCCCGAGCACCGTCCGCACCCACCAGGGGGAGTCGCCGCTCCTGACGGCGGCAGGACGTCGCGACCGCAGGTCGTGCTCGCTCAGGACCAGGAGCGACCACCTCGGCCGGTCCTGCGGTGGTGTGCAGGACGCGGCTCGGGTGTCGGCGGTCCGCACGGCCTGACCAGCGCCCCGAGGAGAGTCCTCGGCGGACAGCGGACGGCGTCCGCTCACGGCGCCCTCCCTGTGGAGAGCCGTCCACAGATCCTTGGTGCCCACCAGACGCTGTCCGCACCTGCCGTGAGAGGTCCCCCACCGGGACCCGGACCGTGCGGAGACGACCGTGCGCGGGTAACGTCCGCCGAGGTGCGCCGGGAAGTCTGGTCGGCAGCGTCTCCGTCGACCCCCGCACCTCCGGGAGCCACCCGTGCCCACCACCCCCCCGCGCCTGTTCGCCCGCGGCAGCTGGTCCGAAGCCTCCCGCATCGCCGCGCTGCTGCGCCGCGAGACCGTCGGCGGGATGCTGCTCATCGCCGGTGCGCTCGTCGCCCTGGTGTGGGCCAACACGCCCTGGGCGCCCGCGTACGAGGGGCTGCGCGACACCGTCGTCGGTCCCTCGGCCCTGCACCTCGACCTCTCGCTGGGCACCTGGGCCGCCGACGGCCTGCTCGCGGTCTTCTTCTTCGTGGCCGGCCTCGAGCTCAAGCGCGAGTTCGTCGCCGGTGACCTGCGCGACCCGCGCAAGGCCGCCCTGCCGGTGGCCGCCGCCGTCGGCGGCATGGCGGTGCCGGCGCTGGTCTACGCCGCCATCAACCTCACCAGCGACGACGGCCTCGTCGGGTGGGCCATCCCCACCGCCACCGACATCGCCTTCGCCCTCGCCGTGCTCGCCGTCATCAGCACCCACCTGCCCGCGGCGCTGCGCACCTTCCTGCTCACCCTCGCGATCGTCGACGACCTGCTCGCCATCACGGTGATCGCCGTCTTCTACACGAGCTCCCTGTCGTTCGCGCCGCTGCTGCTGGCCCTGGTGCCGCTGGCGCTGTTCGGCTTCCTGGTGCAGAAGCGCGTCCGGCACTGGTGGCTGCTGCTGCCCCTGGCCTTCGCCACCTGGGTGCTCGTCCACGAGTCGGGCGTCCACGCCACCGTCGCCGCGGTGCTCCTGGCCTTCACCGTCCCGGTGCTGCGCAGCCGCGCGGCCGGCGGCCCCGAGGCCGGTCCCGGGCTCGCCGAGCACTTCGAGCACCGCATCCGGCCGATCAGCGCCGGCATCGCCGTCCCCGTGTTCGCGTTCTTCTCCGCCGGGGTGACCCTCGGCGGTCTGCAGGGGCTGCAGGCGTCGCTGACCGACTCGGTGGCCGTCGGCATCGTCGTGGGCCTCGTGGTCGGCAAGGCCGTCGGCATCACCGGGGCGACGTGGCTCGTCAGCCGCTTCACCAGGGCCGAGCTCGACGAGGACCTGCGCTGGCCCGACGTGGTCGGCCTGTCCCTGCTCGGCGGGATCGGGTTCACCGTGTCGCTGCTCATCGGCGAGCTGGCCTTCGGGGCGGGCTCGCCGCGCGACGAGCACGTCAAGGTCGGCGTCCTCACCGGCACGCTGCTCGCGGCGGTGCTGGCCGCCGCGGTGCTCAAGCCGCGCGACCGGCACTACCGCCGCATCGCGGAGGCCGAGGCGCGCGACGACGACGGCGACGGCGTCCCGGACGTCTACCAGGAGCCGTCGGGGTCTGGCTCCGACCGGGAGCGCTCGCCGCGCGAGACCGTCGACGAGCGCTCCGCCCGCCGGCGCCGCACGGACCCCGACGACCTCCCCTGACGCCCGTCCCCGGCGCGCGGGGCCGTCCGAGTGTTGCGGTCGAGCAACGGTGTCGTCTCGCAGACCTGCTGGTCAGGGACCCGCGGCGGCTCTCCGGGGGACCCGGTCGGGTGTCGCTCGACCGGCAGGGGGCGGGTGCGGCCGTTAGCGTCCAGCGGGTGATCGTCGACCCCGGCACCCAGCAGGAGACCCCACCGGCTCCCGTCGCCGCGCCCCCCGCGGCGTCGGCGGGCGCCTCCGGCGCACGCGTCGTTCCGTGGGTGTTCTGGCCCGCCGCCGTGGTCGTCCTCGGGCTCTCGGTCTTCGCGATGGTCCTCCCCGACAGCGCGTCGACGTTCTTCGGTGCGGCGCAGTCGGCCGTCGTCCGCTCCTTCAGCTGGTACTACGTGCTGATCGCGGCCTTCTTCGTGGCGTTCGCGCTGACGATGGGCTTCAGCCGCTTCGGCGACATCAAGCTGGGCCGCGACGAGGAGGAGCCGGAGTTCTCGGCGCTGGCGTGGTTCGCGCTCCTCTTCGCCGCGGGCATGGGCATCGGCCTGGTCTTCTACGGCGTGAGCGAGCCGCTCAGCCACTTCGTCACCCCGCCGCCGGGCAGCAGCGGCACCGCGCCGGAGCTCGCGCTGGGCGCCCTGTCGCAGACCTACCTGCACTGGGGCCTGCACGCGTGGGCGATCTACGTCGTCGTCGGGCTGGCGCTGGCCTACGCCATCCACCGCCGCGGCCGCCCGATCTCCATCCGCTGGGCGCTCGAGCCGCTGCTCGGACGCCGCGTGAACGGCGGGTGGGGCAACGCCATCGACGCCCTCGCCCTCATCGGCACGGTCTTCGGCGTGGCCACCTCCCTGGGGCTCGGCGTGCTGCAGATCGGCACCGGCCTCCAGGCGGTGGGCCTGCCCGACCTGGGCTCCTGGGCCGACGTCGCGATCATCGGCGTCATCACCGTCTTCGTGCTCGCCTCGGTCCTGTCCGGTGTCGCCAAGGGCATGAAGTGGCTGTCCACCGCCAACCTGCTGCTCGCCGCCGTGCTGCTCCTCGTCGTCCTCTTCGCCGGGCCGACCGTGTCGGTGCTGCGCGAGCTGGTGCAGTCCGTCGGGGCCTACCTCCAGGGCTTCGTGGGCCTCGCCTTCAGCGTCAGCGCGCTGCAGGGCAGCGAGGGCGAGGCGTGGCAGGGGGCGTGGACCTCGTTCTACTGGGGCTGGTGGATGTCGTGGGCGCCCTTCGTGGGCGTCTTCATCGCCCGCGTCAGCCGGGGCCGCACCGTGCGGGAGTTCGTGCTCGGCGTGCTCCTGGTGCCCACGCTGCTGACCATCACCTGGTTCGCCGTCATCGGCGGCTCCGCGGTCATCCGCGAGCTGCGCGACCCCGGCTCGATGCTCACGCCCGAGGGCACCGTCGACCTGCAGGGCGCGCTCTTCCAGCTGCTGGACGGCTTGCCGGCGGGCGCCGTCCTGTCGGTCGGGGCGATCGTCCTCATCGGCATCTTCTTCGTCACCTCCGCCGACTCCGGAGCCCTGGTGATGGGCATGATCGCGACCGGCGGCTCGGCCGAGCCCGCTCGGTGGGTGCGGATCTTCTTCACCCTGGCCACGGCGGTGCTGGCGTCGGCGCTGCTGCTGGCCGGGGGGAGCTCGGGGCTGGAGGCGCTCCAGAGCGCGGCGATCATGGTGGCGCTGCCGTTCAGCGTGGTCATGCTCCTGCTGTGCTGGGCCACGGTGATCGCGTTCCGCCGCGAGCGGCGCGTGTACGACCGGGTGCAGCGCCACCAGCTCCTGGAGCAGGTCGGTGAGCACTACGGCCTGGAGGTCGAGACGCCCAACGAGGGCGGCGTGGCGGTCCCCTCGTGGCTGCGCCGGCGCCGGCCCACCGGGACGGGCGCGGGCTCCGGCTCCCGCAGCGGCAGCTCTCGCGAGACCGGTGCTTGACAGCCGTCGGCGCTCCTGACCGTCCTCGACGGAGGTCATGAGCGGTAGCGCGAAGCCCTGGCTCGCTACCCGGCGACCCTCCCCCACGGCGGGGTGCCCCAGGTGACGACCCGGCCGGACGCTCCGTTCGACGAGCGTGGTTCCACCGCTCCTGCCGCGCGGGGGGACGCCGAGCAGCGCCCCGTCCCCGTCGGCTGAGCCGGTGCCGGCGGTCCCTCAGGTGCTCTCGCGCACCACCAGGCGGTGCAGGGTGGTGTAGCGCCGGGGGCCGCCGGTGCAGGCGCCGCGGATGCGCTCGTCGAGCAGCGACACCGCGCTGTGCGCCACGGCGCGGATGCCGGCGTCGACGGTGGTGAGCCTCGGGTGGGTGGTCCTGGCCGAGCGCACGTCGTCGAAGCCCACCACGGCGACGGCGCCGGGCACCGCGAGCCCGCGCCGCGCCAGCGCGTGCAGCACCCCGGTGGCCAGGGAGTCGGAGAAGGCGAAGACGGCGTCGAAGGGCGTCCCCGCCTGCAGCAGCCGGTCGACGGCGGCGGCGCCGTCGTCGGTGCCCCACCCCCGCACGTCGACGAGGAGGGCGGGGTCGACCGCGATGCCCGCGCTCTGCAGCCCCGTAGCCCCGCGCGGTACCCCTCCGCGCGCCGCACGGCGGCGGACACGGGGGAAGGAGACGAGTGCGGCCCGACGGCGGCGATGCGCCGGCGCCCCGTGGACACCAGGTGGGCCACCGCGGCCTCGGCGGCCTCGGCGTCGGGCGTGGTCACGTGGTCGACGGGGCCGTCGACCACCTGCTCCCCCAGCACCACCAGGGGGTGGCCGCCCGCCAGGGCGGCGACGTCCTCGGTCTCGAGCGAGAGCGACTGGATGACGAGGCCGCAGCTCGCGCCGTGGGCGGAGTGGCGCAGCACCCGCAGCTCGGACTCGCCCCGGGCGCCGGTCTGCTGCACGAGCACGTCGTAGCCGTGGTCGGCGCCCTCGAGCACCACGGCGGCGGCCAGCTCGCCGAAGTACTCCGCGTCGAGGAAGGGGACGGCCAGGGTGATGGAGCGGCCGCAGGGGTCCTCGGCCGCCGGCCGGCGGACGGTGCCCGGCAGCGGGAGGCGGCCGAGCACCCCGTTCAGCGCCACGCCACCGCCCGGGGCGCCGGGGAGGTCTGGTTCAGCACCGCGACATCCTGGCGGTGGCGCGGCGTCCTCCGACAGGCCGGCACAGGCTGTCTCCCACAATGGGGACAGGTCAGCCGGTGGGCGTCGTCACCTCACCCAGGGCCCGGTCGAGCGCGCCGACGAAGAAGTCGACGGCCGCCGCGTCCAGGCACAGCGGCGGCTTGATCTTGAGCACGTTCTGGCGGTCGCTGGTGGGCTGCACCACGACGCCCAGCTCGAGCATCCGGTCGCACAGCACCGCCGTCTCCTCCCGGGCGGGCTCCAGGGTGGCGCGGTCGCGCACCAGCTCCAGACCCAGGTACAGCCCCTCGCCGTGCACGGCACCGACCAGCGGGTGGCGCTGCGCCAGCGACTCCAGGCCCGCCCTCAGGCGGGCCCCGGTCTCGCGGGCGTTCTCCTGGAGGCGCTCGTCGCGCAGGACGTCGAGCACCGCGAGGGCCACCGCGCACGAGACGGGGCTGCCGCCGGTGGAGGCGAAGAAGTACCCGGCGTCGCGGTAGCGCGCGGCGACGGCGCGGGTGGTGACGACGGCGCCGACGGGGTGGCCGTTGCCGACCGACTTGGCCACGGCGACGACGTCGGGGACCACGCCCTGCTGCTCGAAGCCCCACAGGGTGGAGCCGAGCCGGCCGTAGCCGACCTGCACCTCGTCGGCGATGGTGAGGCCGCCGTGGCGCCGGACCGCGGCGTACACCTCGCGCAGGTACCCGGGCGGCAGGGGCAGGCCGCCGGCGTTGCCGTAGAACGCCTCGGCGATGAAGGCGGCCGGGGGTCGGCCCCGCGCCGCGAGCTCCTCGACGGCGGCGACGGCGTCGCGGGCGTACTGCCCGACGTCGTCGCCCCGCGCTGCGCGGTGGGGGCCGCGGTAGGTGTTGGGCGCCTCGACGGTGTGCACCCAGGCCGGGCGGGTCTCCAGGGCCGCGGGGTTGTCGGCGACGGAGGTCGAGACGGCGTCGGAGGCCCAGGTCCACCCGTGGTAGGCCTCGCGGACGGCCACGGTGTCGGTGCGACCGGTGGCCACGTGGGCGAGGCGGATCGCGAGGTCGGTGGCCTCCGAGCCGGAGTTCACCAGGAAGACCGTGTCGAGCGGGTCGGGCAGCAGGGCCGCGATCCGCTCGGACAGCTCGACGACGCCGGCGTAGTGGAAGCGGGAGTTGGTGTTCAGCCGCGCGAGCTGGCGGGCGGCGGCGGCCGCGACCCGGGGGTGGGCGTGGCCGACGGCGGTGACGTTGTTGACGACGTCGAGCAGCACTCGCCCGTCGGTGGTGGCCAGGTGGTGGCGCCACCCGCGCTCGACGCGGGGCGGCCGGACGGCGCCGGTGTAGTAGTGCTCCTGCACCTCGGCGAGCACGCCGGCGTCGCGGCGGGCGAGCAGCTCGGCCTCGTCGTGCGCACCGCCCGGGCCGTCGTGCGGCGGGGCTGCCGCGGGCAGGCCGAGCAGGGGTGAGGGGTCGGCGGCGAGGGCCAGCCACCCGGGGGCGTCGCCGGCGCGCACGAGCGCCGGCACGTCGGGCGCGCCGGCGGTGAGCAGCTGGACGCCCAGCACGTCGCCCTCGGACACCTCGGCGAGCGCGCGGCCGGCGCCGACCGGGCCGTCGTCGGCGAGGGGCGCGCGCTCGCAGCGGTCGAGGTCCAGCACCAGGCGCGCGTCGCGGCCGGTGAGCTCCAGGCGGCCGTCGCGGTGGCGGACCGCGCCGTCCCAGGGCGCGCGCAGCACCACCGGGAGCCCCGGACGGACCTCCACCCCCGTGGCGACCGTGGCGGGCACCGCGCTGCTCAGGGCCGGGCTGCCGGCCAGGCGCGCCTGCGCCCAGCGGGTCACCACCGCGCGGGCCCCGGCGTCCAGCCGCACCGCGGCCAGCTCCTCCACCACGCGCGGCCGCAGGAAGGCGCCGCCGTCGAGGTCGTCGGCGTCCCAGCCGAGGTCGAGCTGCGCGGCGCCGGAGAGGTCGGCGACCAGCTCGGTGCTGGTGGCCGCGGCGCCGAGCCGGCGGGCTGCCTCGTCGGGCAGGGCGGGCGGCGTGCCGAGCGCGGCCCGCAGCAGCCCGGCCACGACGTCGACGGGGAGCGCGACCGCCTGCTCGAAGATGCGCCACTCGTTCTGCTCGAGCCGGCTGCTGGCGTAGTCGTTGCCGCCGTCGACGGCCACCTGGTGGCTGCCGCAGGCCACGAGCACGCAGGCGCGCAGCACCACCAGCGGCCACAGCGCGTCGACCTCCGCGGGGGCCAGCGGCCGCACCGCGTGGTGGGCCCGCACCGCCGGCAGCACCGCGCTGGGGCCGGAGTGCAGGGCGCCGTCGTGGTGGAGCAGGGACGACAGGGTGACGGCCAGCTCGCAGACGGCCCAGGTGCAGGTCACGTCGGACAGGTCGATGACGCCGTCGAGCACGGCCGCCGCGCGGGGGCCGCCCTCGGAGAGCACCAGGTTGTCGTCGGTGAGGTCGAGGTGCACCACCTGCTCCGGCAGCAGCCCCACCAGCGGTGCGACCCGCTCCGCGGCCGCGCGGGCGGCGGCGAGCACCTCGGCGCGGCGGTGCTCGGGCAGCCACGGCGCGTGCGCCTCGACGGCCGCGAGGCCGTGGCGCGGGTCCCACTCCGAGGCGCCCCCGACGCCCGGGTGGCTCCAGCCCGCGAGGGCCAGGTCGACCCGGGCCGCCAGCTCGCCCATCCGCGCCACCCGCGAGGGGTGCAGGTACCCGTCGTCGACGGCCGTGCCACCGGGCAGGTACCGCAGGAGGCGGGCGGTGAGGGGGCCGTCGGGGCTGTCCACGAGGCGCCGCTGCGGCGCACCCGCGGCGTCGCGCAGCACGGTGGCCACCCGCAGGTCGGGGCAGCGCTCGGCGATGCGGTCCGCGGCCTCGTCGTGTGCCTCGACCTCGGCGGCGATGGTGGCGGGGTGGGTGGCCTTGAGGACGGCGACGACGTCGCCCGAGGCCCCGGTCAAGAGGAAGTTGGCGTCCTGCTGGCTCCCGAGCGAGCGGGCCTCGGCGTCGAGGCCGAAGTGCTGGCGCACCACCGCGCGGGCCCACGCCTCGTCGAGGTGCAGCGGGGGGAGCTCCACGGGCCAGGAGGTGCTGGTCGCGGCGGCGGGGACGGGCACGGGGGCAGCCTCACAGCCCCGCCTCGGGCGATCAAGACCACCCTCCCCGTGATCATGGGCGTCCGGGGCACCTCCGCTCCGTGATCATGGGCTTCCCGAGCACCGCGGGGCCGCCGCGTTCCGGAAGTCCATGATCACGGGGGTCAGGCGCGGACGGCGCGGCGCCCCACCCAGGTGAGCAGGCGCTCCAGCGGGCCGCGGCCGACCAGGCGCAGCCACAGCGGGCACAGCACCAGGGCCGCGCCGGCGAAGAGCAGGTACAGCCACGCACCGCCCACGAGCCACGACGGCTCGGCGGACCAGCCGTCGGAGGAGCCGCCCGAGTACCCGCCGGAGAGCTGGGTGGTGACGGCGAGCCCGACCAGGTGCGCGGAGTAGACGGTCAGCGACATCGCGCCGACCGCGACCACCGGGGCCACCAGCCAGCCCAGGCGGCGCCGCCCCAGGGCCTCGCTCACCACCAGGCAGACCCCGATCACCGCGAGGGCCACGCCGCCGGAGCCGAGGACCTCGGGCGTGGTCCCGCTGTGCGCGGCGGTGCCGAGGAGCTGGTCGGCGGTGGGCCACACCACGCCGGGGCCGCCGCTGCCGTCGCCACCGACGCCCCAGTCCGCGGCGCTCTCGGGCGTGATCGGCGAGGAGGAGTCGGGCGAGGCGCAGTAGTAGGTGCCATCCCCGTAGTCGATGCACCCGAAGCCCGTGAGGTCCACGTCGTCGCCCTCCGCGTACGCCGGGTCCGGGTACGGAGCGCTGGAGGAGGGTGCGCTCGACGCCGTCGAGCCCGAGGGGCCGGCCACCGAGGAGCCGGACGACGAGCTGGCGTAGGCGGCGGCGGGGTCGACGCCGGGGAAGACCTGCGTGGCCACCCAGGAGCTGCCGTACCCGAGCACCGCCAGGCTGGTCCCGGCGACCACGAGCCACCGGCGCACGCGCACGGCGCCCAGGTCGAGGCGACCGACGCCGAGACCGGCGAGCACGAACGCCGCCCAGACCACCACCGGGTAGAAGCCGTTGAGGGCCAGCTGGCCCAGCTCGCCGCCACCGCCGCTGAGCCCCGGGACGACGCCCGAGAGCGACTGGTGGGCCACCAGGAGCGAGGGGACGACGAGCGCGACGGCCCCGGCGGCCGTGAACAGCCAGCGCGAGCGAACCTGGAGCAGCGGCACGCACAGCACCAGCAGCACGGCGTAGTACTCGAGGATCACGGCGACGGGCGTGCTCAGCAGCTGCACCGCCCCGCCGACCACGAACAGGCAGACCGCGCGCACCAGCAGCCGCAGCCGGGCGCGGACCAGCTCGTCGCCGGAGGGCGGGGTGGTGCGCCCGGTCATGAGCGCCACCGACACCCCGGCCAGGGTGGCGAACAGGATGGACGAGCGGCCGTGGACGACGCCGGCCCACGTGGAGGGGTCGGTGGGCACGAGCTCGGGAGCCATCGACACGTGCGCGGCGAGCATGCCGAGCATGGCCAGGCCGCGGGCGAGGTCGACCCCGCGGATGCGCGGGGAGCGGACGGCGGCGGGCGGCGCAGCGGCGTCGGCCGCGGGCGGCGGCGCCCAGACACCGGCGGAGCCGCTGCCGGGGGCGCCAGCTGGGCCGGCGGGACCAGCGGTGGACTCGGCGGCGGGGGCGCCGGCCGGCTCGGGGACCAGCGCCTCGGCGCCCTTCGTCTGCACGGCCGAACGCTAGGGGCGCGCACCCTCCCGGGCCGTCACCCCGCGGGGTGATCCTCGACCCCCGTGCGGGAGACCGGGGACGAGCCCCACCCCCGCCGGTCGGCGGGTGGGCGGGTCGGCGCCGTCGTCAGAGCCAGCCGCGGCGCCTGAACGCCACGTACAGGCCCACCGACAGCACCAGCATCAGCGCGAGCGCGAAGGGGTAGCCCCAGCTCGCGTCGGACTCGGGGATCCGCAGGTTCATCCCGTAGATCCCGCTGATGAGGCTGGGCGTGAAGAGGATGGCGGCCCAGGAGGAGATCTTCTTGACCTCCTCGCCCTGGGCGTAGCTCGCCTCCGTCATCGCCTTGATCTCCTCGTTCTGGCGCTGGCTGACCAGGATGGAGTTGACGGCGAGGATGTCGCGCAGCTGGGTGCGGTACGTCTCCACGCGCTCGGTGGTGAGGGTGACGTGGTCGGCGACGTCGCGCAGCGAGCGCTGCAGCTCCTCGTCGACGCCGTACTTCTCGTAGCCGCCGGCGAGCCCGGCGAGGATCGTCTGGAGCGGGGTGACGGCGCGCAGGAAGTCGACGACCTCCTGCGACAGCTCGTAGATGCGCCGCGACACCTCGGGGTCACCGGTGAAGACCTGCGCCTCGATCTCGTCGATGTCGATGCCGAGGCCGCGCACCACCGGGCCGAAGCCGTCGACGACGGCGTCGAGGATCGCGTACAGCACCGCGTCCGTGCCGCGGGCGAGCAGCTCCGGGTCGGCCTCGAGGCGCTTGCGCACCGCGGACAGGTCGGGCGACTCGGCGTGGCGGACGGTGATGACGAAGTCGGGGCCGATGAACAGGTGCAGCTCGCCGAACTCCACCTCCTCGTGCTCGTCGTCGTACCGCGCCGCGCGCAGCACCACGAAGAGGGTGTCGCCGTAGCGCTCGAGCTTGGGGCGCTGGTGGGCGAGCACGGCGTCCTCGACGGCGAGCTCGTGCAGCCCGAACTCCTCGGCCAGGGCGTCGAGCTCGGGGCGGGCGGGGCGGTACAGGCCCATCCACGCGATCCGGTCGCCGCGCTGCTCGAGGGCGGCGACGGTGCTGGCGAGGTCGCGCGGGGAGGCGACGCGCACGCCGTCCTCGTAGACGCCGCTGTCGACCAGGCTGGTGCCGCGGGCCAGGGGCCGGGCCGGGATGGCGCCGTCCTGCGACAGGTCGCGCGAGGGGGCCATGCCGCGCCGGCCCATCGAGGGCAGCGGCAGTCGTCGTCGGGGCACGGGTCGCTCCGTCGGGTGGGGCTCGGGGCTCGCTCGGGTCCGTGATCGGGCCGGGAGCATCCTGCCCCCTCCTGCGCCGGACGGCGACGAGCCGTGCCGCCCACCCCCTCCACCCCGATGGTGATCATGGGCGTCCGCCACCCTCCGGGTCGAGTGCGCCCCGAGCTCCCCCTGATGGCGCAGGGCCACCCCGTGCCAGTAGGTCTGGCACGGGGTGGCCCTGCGCCAGCCAGGGAGTGGCGCAGATCCACCCAGCACGGGCTCGAGGGGGCTCGAGACGCGGGAGCCCACGTCTTGGCGGGTCGTCACGGACCTGGGCGCGCCTGCAGCTCCGCGAGGGTGGAGTCTGAGGTCAGCGGAGACGCGATCCTGACCTCGGACTCCGCCCTCGCGGTGCCGTCCGCCACGTCTGGCCCCGCCTCGCCGTCCTCAGCGCATCCGGCAGCCGCTGGGGGGCTCCGCACCAGTGGCTGACTGGCGCAGGGCCACCCTGCGCCAGGAGGAGTGGCACGGGGTGGCCCTGCGCCACACAGGACCGGGCGGGTCAGGCGGCAGCACTCACCTCGAGCAGGCTCTTCCACGGGTCCTCGAAGCGCAGCGTGCGCCCGTCGTCGCGCACGTCCACGCGGGCGGAGCGCAGCCGCGAGGCCAGGGCGTCGAGGTCGGAGCGCGCCGGCAGCACCAGCGACACCTGGCCCAGCCCCAGGGTCGCGGCGCGGGCGCCGGCGCCGCGGCTCGACCACGTGTTCATGGCCATGTGGTGGTGGTAGCCACCGGCGGCGACGAACAGCGCCCCGTGCCACTCGGCCGTCACCTCGAAGCCGAGGGCGTCGACGTAGAAGGCGCGCGCCGTCGCGACGTCGCCGACCTTGAGGTGCACGTGCCCGACCTCGGCGGAGCCCCCCGCGGGCTGGTCGAGCGGTGCGGCGACGTGCTCGCGCAGGAAGGCGTTCGGGTCGAGCGGGGCGTTGTCCATGACCACGCGCCCGGCCTGCCAGTCCCACTGCTCGCGCGGCCGGTCCCAGTACAGCTCGATGCCGTTGTCCTCGGGGTCGGTGAAGTAGAACGCGTTCGACACCAGGTGGTCGGCCGAGCCGACGTAGCGCGAGCGGGGGTGCTGCGCCGCACGGGCCACGGCGTCGGCGAGCCCGGCGCGGTCGGGGAAGAGCAGCGCGGTGTGGAACAGCCCGGCCTCGCCCTGCTTCGGCGCCGGCAGCCCCGGGGTGTGCACGAGGACGACGAGCGCCGTCGCCCCCCGGCCGAGCACGGCGTGCTGCGCGCCCGCGGCGCTCCCGGTCGACGGCGAAGCCAGGTCGACCGCGGTGCGCGCGGCCGCGCCGTCCAGCTCCACCAGGCCGAGGGCGTCGCGGTAGTACGCGGTCATGCCGGGCAGGTCGGCGACGTGCAGCGTGACGGCGTCCATCGCGGTGGCACCGGGCAGGAGCAGCTCACTGCTGGTCGAGGTGGTCATGGCGGGTCCTCCGGGACGTCGACGAGCGGTGGAGGGTGGCCAGCGCCCATGATCACGGCCCCGCGGGGGTGGTCATGGGCGTCCGCCACCACGAGGGGCAGGGGTCAGAGCAGGCCGAGGGTGGCGCCGCCGTCGACGGCCACGGCGGTGCCGTTGACGAAGGCGGCGGGCTCGGAGCAGAGGAAGGCGACGACCTTGCCGAAGTCCTCCGGCGTGCCGGTGCGTGCGCCGGCGGGCACGCCGCGCTCGAGCAGGCGGTCGGTGGCGTGCAGGCCGGGGCACACGAGGTTGATGGTCACGCCGCGGGCGGCGACGTCGGCCGCCGCCGTCTTGGTCCACGCCCACAGCGCGGTGCGCGCGGTGTTGGACAGGGCGAGGTCCGGGATCGGCTGCTTGACGCTGGCCGACGCGACGAACACGACCCTCCCCCAGCCGCCCTCGACCAGGTGCGGCACGGCGGCCCGGGCCAGGCGGACCGACGCCAGGGCGTTCGTCTCGAAGGCGGCGCGGAGCGCGTCGTCGTCGACGTCGAGGGCGCGGCCGGAAGGCGGTCCGCCGGCGTTGCCGACGACGACGTCGAGCCGCCCCCAGCGCTCCAGCGCCGCCTCGACCAGGCGCTGCGGCACGGCGGGGTCGGTCATGTCGCCGACGACGGCGTGCGCCTCGCCGCCGGCTGCTCCGACCTCGCCCACCAGGTCGGCGAGCAGGTCGGCGGAGCGGGCGGAGACGAGCACGCGGGCCCCCTCCGCGGCGAGGGCCAGCGCGCTGGCGCGGCCGAGCCCCTTGGAGGCGGCGGTGACGACGGCGACGCGGCCGGAGAGTCCGAGGTCCATCAGGCGAGGCTCCCCGCGAGCGTGCGCGTGGTCCAGTCGCGCAGGGCGACGACGACGTCGGCCGTCATCCCGTGCCCTCCGGGCGTGCGCACGGCGGTCAGGTCTGCGCCGGACTCCTCGTGCAGGTACGCCCAGGTGCGGCGCTGGAGCTCGGGCGGGATGACGGTGTCGGCGTCGCCCTGCGCCACGAAGACCGGGACCCCGTCGAGGTGGCCGGGCGCGGTGGGCACGCCCGCCTCGAACGGCAGCGTCGCGAAGAGGGTGGCCAGGCCGGCGAAGCGCGACGGGTCGGCCAGCAGTGCGCCGCCCGCGAAGGTCGCTCCCCCGCTGAACCCGACGAGCAGCACCGGCCGCGGTCGCCCGACGTCGCGGGGCGCCTCGGCGTCGAGCCAGGCGCGGAACCAGGCGGTCGAGGCGGCGAGCGAGTCGGGCAGGGGGCGGCCGATGCCGGCGTTGGCGAACCACGCGAAGCCGCCGCCCTCGGCGAGCGGGGCGCGCAGGGCGACGAACTCCGGGCCACCCCCACCGGGGTGCAGGTGGTCGGCGAGGCCGATGACGTCGGCCTCGGTGGCACCGCGCCCGTGCAGCAGGACGACGAGCGGTGCTGCCGCGCCACCACCGCGGCGCAGGACGACGGGGTCCACGTCCCAGCCCCTTCCAACAGTTGTCGCTTCAACTTCTTCGGGTGACGGTAGCACCCAGAGGTTGAAGCGACAACCATCGGCCGGGCAGGATGGCGGCGTGGACGTCCCCTGGCTCGACCGGACCCAGCTCGCCGCGTGGGTGCGCGTGGCGGCGCTGCTCGAGGTGCTGCCCGGCACCCTCGACGGGCAGCTGCGGCGCGACGCCGACGTCACGCTCTTCGAGTACTTCGTGCTGGCGATGCTGTCGGAGTCGCCCACCCGCTCCCTGCGCATGAGCGAGCTCGCCGCACAGACGAGCGCCACGCTCCCCCGCCTCTCCCACGTGGTGAAGCGCATGGAGTCGCGGGGCCTGGTGGAGCGGCGCCCCGACCCCGACGACCGCCGCGCCACGACCTGCGTGCTCACCGACGGCGGGCTGGCGCGCATCGAGCAGGCGGCCCCCGGGCACGTGGCCGCGGTGCGCGAGCACGTCGTCGACGTCCTGACCCCGGAGCAAATCACCCAGCTGACCGGCATCGCCGACGCGCTGCTGCGCAGCCTCGACAGCAGCGGCGGCATGGCGGCGATGTACCGACGCTACGACGACGGAGCCGTCAGCGGCGCCCCGGGGGCCGCGACCCCGCCGGTCAGGCCGTGAGCACGCCCGCGTCGACGAGGTGCCGGCGCGCGTCGTCGGCGCCCTGCCAGACGTGGGCGCGCCACCCCCGGGCGCGGGCGGCGTCGACGTTGACGGGGCGGTCGTCGAAGAACAGCAGCTGCTCGCCGGGCAGGCCCAGCTCGCGCTCCACCGCCTCGTAGATCGCCGGGTCGGGCTTGGCCGCGCCGACGGCGGCGGAGAAGACCAGCACGTCGAAGGGCTCCGACCACGCCGACGCCCTGACGATGTGCTCCATGGAGGCGGGCGCGTTCGACAGCACCGCCAGCCGCAGCCCCGCCGCGCGGACGGCCGGGACGACGTCGTCCAGCAGCTGCGCGGCCCCGGCGCCGAGGGTCGCCCACTGCCGGGCGTCGAGGTCGTCGAGCTCGGCGGCGCGGGAGGCCAGGTCGAGCCCCAGCCCGGCGCCGACGGCGTCCCAGTACTCGGCGAGCGGGGCGCCGAGGTCGTAGGCGTCGCGCGGGTGCCAGTAGACCCGGTCGACGTCGGCGACCGGCAGGTCGAGTGCTGCCGCGACGGACGGGACCGCCCCCTCGGGCGCCGACAGGACGCCCCCGATGTCGAAGACGACGGCGGCCACGGGCAGCTGCTGCGGGGTCTGCACCCCTCGACGCTAGCGATGCCCGGTCGGTGCTCCGCCGGTGCTCGGTCGGTGCTCGGTCGGGGCGAGACTGGCGGCGTGGACACCCGGGTCGCGGCCTACGCCGTCGTCGTCGAAGAGCGCACCGACCAGCACGGCACCGGCCCGCGGATGCTGCTCGCGCACTGGAAGGAGCAGGACCGCAGCGGCTGGACGCTCCCCGGCGGCGGCATCGACCCCGGGGAGGACCCGGCCGACGCCGCCGTCCGCGAGGTGCTCGAGGAGACCGGCTACGACGCCGAGCTGGGCGACCTGCTCGGCCTGGACTCCCAGGTCATCCCCGCCCAGGACCGGCTCCGCACCGACCGCGGCCCGCTGCACGCGCTGCGGGTCGTCTACCGGGCGCACGTGGTGGGCGGTGAGCTGCGCGACGAGGTCGGCGGAACCACGGACACCGCGGGGTGGTTCCCGCTCGACGCCGTCGACGGGCTCGACAGGGTCGGCCTGGTCGACGTCGGCCGCCGCCTCGCCGGCCTCCTCTGACTCCCGCGCCGCGCCTGCTGTCAGGCGCAGCTGGCGGCGAGCACCCCGAGGGCTGAGCGCTCGCGCAGGTGCACCAGCGCCTCCGGCTCCCCCACCAGCCGGGCGGCCACGGCCTCCAGCGCCTGGCGGGCGCGCCGCGGGGCCACGTCGAGCACCCCGTCGAGCACCTCCCACGCCGCGACGGACCGGCCCGGCGGACGCCCCGCGGCGCCGGCGCGGCACAGGTCGGCGACGCCGTCGAGCACGTCGTCGCCCAGCCCGGCGGGGTCGGTGAGGCGCACCGCGGCGTCGACGACGTCGAGGTCGTCGGCGTCCCAGGCGTCCTCGTCACCGGCGTGGGCGACGACCAGGGGGTGCAGGTCGGTGTCACCCAGCGCCCCCGCGGCCTCCAGCACCAGGCGCGAGACCAGCCCGACCGGCTCACCGAGCACGCGGCGCACGGCGGGGAGGGCGCGCGGGTCCTGCCGGTGGGCCAGACCCAGGAGCGCCTCGTCGCGGACCTCGGGCTCGTCGTCGAGCCGCGCGGCGAGCGCGTCGTCGACGCAGGGGTGGGGCAGGTCGCGCCACAGCGTGCCGAGCGCGAAGCACGCCGACTCGCGCACGCCGGGGTGCTCGTCGGAGGTCAGCCGCACCACCGCCTCCACCAGGGCGAGCGCCGGGCCGCCGGCCCCGTGGGCCATCAGCGGCAGGCGCTGGGCGAGGGTGCTGCGCACCCCGGCGCGGGGGTGGGCGGCGAGTGCCACGAGGGTCGACTCCGCACCCGTGTCGGCGGGTCGCAGGGTGCGCAGGAGCGCGTCGAGCTGCTTCCCCGGGACGACGTCGGCCAGGGTCAGGACGGGCGCTCGCACCTGAGCATCGTCACATCAGTCACACCCGCCACAGGCGCGACACGCCCGAGCGCGGGGGCGCGGACCTCGGCGTGGCGAGGTGTCCCGCCGAGCATGCACAAGACGCCTTCCGCCCCCTCCAGGGCCCGATCCGGCGTCCTTGTGCATGCCCGACGGGACGCCCTCCCGCGCTGGACCGAGGCGTGACGCGGGACGGGCAGAACTCCGGCAGCAAGACCTCGCGGGGGTTGCAGCGGGACCTCTGCCCGTCCGGCGTCACGCGGCCCCTCGAGCGCGGGCTGCGAGGATCGCCCGGTGAGCGACCAGAGCAGCGCCGCCGAGCGGGTGCGCCGGGTGGCCGTCGAGCTGGCGGCCCTCGCGCAGGACGGCGCCACCTTCGCCGCCGACCCCTACGACCAGAAGCGCTACGCGCAGGCCTCGGCGCTCGCGGTGGAGCTGTTCGCCGTCCTCACCGAGCGCCCCGCCGACGAGCTGCGCGCCGAGCTCGGTCGCGACAGCGGCTACGCGACGCCGAAGGTCGACGTCCGCGGGGTCCTCTTCGACGACGACGGGCGGGTGCTCCTCATGCGGGAGCGCTCCGACGGGTGCTGGTGCCCACCCGGCGGCTGGGCCGACCCCCTCGACACGCCCCGGGCCGCCGTCGAGCGCGAGGTGCGGGAGGAGACCGGGTACGGCGCGGAGGTCGAGCGGCTGATCGCCTGCTACGACCGCGACGTGCAGGGCCACGAGCCGAAGCTGCCGGTGGCGGTGTACAAGCTGTTCTTCCTCTGCCGGGCCACCGGCGACGTGGCACCCGCCGAGGAGCTGGAGACCCTCGAGGTCGGGTGGTTCGCCCTCGACGCGCTGCCGCCGCTGTCGCGCGCCAGGGTCACGGAGGCGCAGCTGCGACGAGCGCTCGAGCACCACCGCGACCCGTCCCTGCCCGTCGACGTCGACTGACCACCACCCGCCGCCCTGGGGCAGGGTGGGACCGGTGACCCACTGGACCACCACCCCGATCACCGCCGACCTCGTGCGGGGAGCGCTCGACCTGGTGGCCACCGACCGCGGCCTGCTCCCCCAGCGGCTGCCCGCGTGGGCGCGGGCGCAGCTGCCCGACGAGGCCACCGCCGAGGCGGTGGCGCGGCCCGCCGGCGTGCGCCTGGCGCTGCGGACGGCAGCCACCCAGCTGGAGGTCGACGTCGTGCGCACCCGCACCACCACCTCGACGCCCGCGGGACCGGGCCCGCTGCCGCCGGACGGCGTGTACGACCTGCTGGTCGACGGCGTGCTGGTGGCCCGCTCCACGGCCTCCGGCGGTGACGTGGTGGAGGTCGACCCGGCCACCGGCGCCGCCGAGCTGCGGCGCGGGCCGGTCGGGTCGGTGCGGTTCCGCCACCTGCCGCCCGGGGAGAAGGACGTCGAGGTGTGGCTGCCCCACACCGAGATCACCACGCTGGTGGCGCTGCGGGCCGACGCCCCCACCGCCGCCTCGACCGCCCCCGCCGCGCGACGCACCTGGGTCCACCACGGCGGAGCCACCGGCGCCGGCGCCGACAGCCCGAGCTCCACGTGGACGGCGCTGGCCGCGGCGCTCGGCGGCGTCGAGCTGGTCGACCTGGGCTTCGACGGCGCCGCCCACCTGGACCCGTTCACCGCCAGGGCGCTGCGCGGCACCCCCGCCGACGTCATCAGCCTGGAGGTCGGCCGCGACGTCGTCGCCGGTGACACGCTGCGGCGGCGCTCGTTCGGGCCGGCGCTGCACGGCTTCCTCGACACCGTGCGCGAGGGCCACCCCGACGCACCGCTGCTGGTGGTCTCGCCGCTGGGCGACCCCGACCTCGAGGAGCTGCCCGCCACCAGCGCCCACGACGCCGCCGCCGGTCGCCTGTCGCTGCGCGCGTGCCGCGAGGTGGTGTCCGAGGTGCTGGGGCAGCGGGCCGCGGACGACCCCCAGCTGTTCCTCCTCGACGGCCTGGACCTGCACGACCCCGTCGACGAGGGCGACGCGCCCTTCGACCACCAGCGCGACCGCGGGCTGGACCACCACCGGGTGGCGGAGCGCTTCGCGCGGGGGCTGTTCTCCCCCGGCGCGCCCTTCGCCGCCTGACCCGGCGTCAGCGGCCGCGGCGCTCCAGCAGCTCCTCCTCGGTGAGGGGCCTGTCGACCTGGAGCCGCCGCGCCACCCGCAGCACCTGCCAGAAGACGACGACGAGCCCCGCGACCGCCGCCAGCACGCCGAACAGCGTCAGGTCGACCCAGTACTGCCAGCGCACCTGCGCCTCGACGGCGTCATGGGTGTCGGCCGCGCCGCCGCGGACGTAGACGCTCCAGTTCGCGTGCGCGTTGACGGCCGCGACCAGGCACACGAAGGACCACACCAGCGCACCGAGCACCACGAAGCGCGCCACCCGGCTGATCAGCACCACGCGGGCAGGGTAGGGCCGCTCCCTGGGAAGCGGGCCCCTCGCCGCCCGACCCGGCGGCCTGCTCAGCGGCCGGGCTCGTCGATGTCGGTGCTGGCCGACAGCTCCGCCCACTCCTCGAGCTCGGCGCGGCGCCGGTCGGCGATGTCGCGCGCCGCGGAGAGCGCGTCCGTGCCGAGCAGCAGCAGCGCCGGGGGCTCGGCCGCCGTGACCGCCGTGATGATCGCCTGCGCGGCCTTCGCGGGGTCTCCCGGCTGGGTGCCGTGGACCGTGTCGTTCTCCTTGCGGCGGGGCCCGACGGTCTCGGCGTAGTCGTCGATGACGGTCGAGGTGCCGTTCAGCGACCTGCCGGCGAAGTCGGTGCGGAAGCCGCCCGGCTCGACGGCGACGGCGGTGACCCCCAGCGGCGCGAGCTCGGCGCGCAGCGACCCGGTCAGGCCCTCGAGCGCCAGCTTGGTGGCCGCGTAGTACCCCGACCCCGGCGGGCACAGCTGCGCCCCGATCGACGACACGTTGACGACGACGCCGCTGCGGCGCTCCCGCATGCCCGGCAGCACGGCCTTGGCCATCGTCACCGCGCCGTGGACGTTGGTGTCGAAGAGGGCGCGGACGGCGTCGTCCTCGCCCTCCTCCACGGCCGAGCGGTAGCCGTAGCCGGCGTTGTTGACCAGCACGTCGACGGCCCCGAAGCGCTCGTGCGCGGCCCGCACGGCCGCGCGGGCCTGCTCGGCGTCGGTGACGTCGAGGGGCAGCGCCAGCGCCGAGCGGGGGTGCGCGGCGGCGAGGTCGCGCACGGCCTCCTCGCGGCGGGCCGTGACGACGGCGTTCCAGCCGCGCTCCAGCACCGCCTCGGCGAGCGCGCGCCCCAGTCCGGTGGAGCACCCCGTGATGAGCCAGGTCGTCATCCCCGCATCCTCTCCGGAGCCGCGCCGGGCGGCGCGGCGAGCCCGTCGCGCACGACCTGCGGCGCGTCGCGGGCCGAAGGCGGGGCCGGGGCCGGGCCGCCGCCTAGCCTCGGAGGATGCCCCTCACGACCCTCCCCGCCGCCCCCTCCCCGGCGCTGCGCCGGGACGCGGCCACGACCGCGGCGCCCGTCGGTCCCGCGGTGCGGGGAGCCACCTGGGCGTCCGCCGCGCTCCCGCCGGCGACGGCGACGGCGGGGTTCGCCGTGCCGGCGCCGCGCACCCCCCTGCCCACCTCGCTGGCCACCCCGCCGGCGACCCCGCTGGCGACCCCGCGCAGCGAGCCCACCCGGGGCCGCGCCGGCCGCACCCCCGAGGTGGTGGCGCGCGAGGTCGCCGCGCACCTGGCGCAGGCCTCGCGCTACGGGCTGCTGCCCGGGCAGGCGGGCGCCGCCGTCCCCGAGCAGGTGCGGGCCTCGCTGCGCGAGCTCATCGACGCGGCCTTCCCCCACCTGAGGGCCGGGACGCCGGACTGGCGGGCCGCGGTCGCCCTGGCGGCGGCCCTCGCCGCCGACGTGCTGGGCCGCTACGCGGTGCCGCTGTCCGCGCTGCCGAGCACCACGGCGCCGGGGGCCCGCGAGGCCGTGGCGGCGCTGTCTCGGGGCGTCGACGCGCTGCTCGACGACTCCGGCGTCGGTGTGGTCCTTGACCTCGACGGCGGCACCGCCGCGTTCCGGGTGCGCACCCCCGCCGGGGCGACCCCCTCGTGCGGGCGCGCGGCGCTGCTGGCGACGTGCGCCGTCCTGCTGCACCTGCGCCTGACCCAGCCGCTGGCGCTGGCCGCGCTGGTCACCGAGGGCGGGGCGTGGCTCCCGGTGTGGCGCGCGGCCCGCGACCTGTGGACGGTCTCCTGACCCGCTCGGACGGCGCGCCCGCGTCGGACCGCTGACCCGGTCCGACGCGGTCTGCCTCTGACCGTCAGGCGGCCAGGAAGCCGCGCCGCAGCCGCCACATCGACTGCAGGCCCGCCAGCTCGGCCTCGGCGGCGCCGGCGGGGGCGGTGCCCCGCTCCATGCGGTCGCGCAGGAAGGCCACCTCGCTGGCCAGCTCCTGGAAGTCGCGCATGGCCGTGCGGGCCTGGGGGCCGAGGGTTCGCCCCGCCCAGTCGCGGGCGCGGGAGCGCTCGGGCAGCGACGCGAGCATCCGGGCCTCGACGGGGGTGATCCACCCGGCCTGCGCGTACCCGGCGAGGTGGCGCCGCAGCACCCGGCCCTCGCGGGTGCGGGCGGCCACGGCCAGCGCCACGGCGGCCACGAAGATCGGGAGCTGGAGCACGACGTAGGTGCCGACGAAGCCCTGGAGGCCCTGGCTGGCGGTGGCGTTCCACAGCGCGTGCAGCCCGACCGCCACCACCCACCCGGCCAGCGGCGCGAGGACCCGCAGCGCACGGCTGCGGCGGCTGGCGGCGATGCCGATGCCCACGCCGATCGCGGCGGTGAACAGGGGGTGGGCGAACGGGCTGAACAGGCAGCGCACCACGAACGTCACGGCGGTGACCGTGGCGCCGTCGTCGGCGAAGCTGCGCCCCAGGTAGAGGACGTTCTCGACGAAGGCGAACCCCACGCCAGCCAGGGCGGCGTAGACGACGCCGTCGACCACGCCGTCGAACTCGCGGCGCCGGAACAGGAAGAGCAGCAGGACGGCGAGGCCCTTGGTGGTCTCCTCCACGACCGGCGCCACCAGCACCGCGGCGGAGTCGGGGTCTCCCCCGGCGGCGCGGATCAGCTCCATCGAGGAGGTGTTGAGCACCAGCGCCACGAAGGTGGCCACGAACGCGCCCCACACGAAGGCGAACACCAGCTGCGCGGGCGGCTCGTGCTCGTACCTGTCGAGCCAGAGGATGGCCGCGACCACGGGGAAGACCGGCAGCAGCGCCAGCAGCGCACCGACGCCGAAGCCCGTGATGCCGGTGTCGCTGAGCACCAGCAGCAGCGTGAGCAGCCCGCAGCCGGCCACGAGCAGGACGACGGCGACGCGCAGCAGCACCCGCCCGACGCCCGTGCGGCGGGGGCGGCGCTCGGGCAGGTGCAGGTGCGGCTCGCCCTCACCCCGGGGCGGATGAGCGGGGAAGGGCTCCATGGCGCAGCACGCTAGCCGCGGGGACCGACGGCGCGGGGGCGCCGCGCCCGCCGGGTGCCGCTGCGGGTGCTGCGCCGGGTGCAGCGCCGCGTGAGCGGGTCACTACAGTGACGCCGGTGGCGAGCCCCTCCTCCGACCGCATCGTCTGGATCGACTGCGAGATGACGGGCCTGGACCTGTCGGTCGACGCGCTCGTCGAGGTCGCCGTGCTGGTCACCGACTCCGAGCTGAACGTCCTCGACGAGGGCATCGACGTCCTCATCAAGCCCTCCGAGGAGTCGCTCGCGCAGATGCGCGACGTGGTGCGCACGATGCACACCACGTCCGGGCTGCTCGACGAGCTGCAGCACGGCACGACCATGTCCGAGGCGACCGAGGCGGTGCTGGAGTACGTGCGCCGCCACGTGCCCGACCCCCGCAAGGCGCCGCTGGCCGGCAACTCGGTGGGCACCGACCGCGGGTTCATCGCCCGCGACATGCCCGAGCTCGACGAGCACCTGCACTACCGGATCATCGACGTCAGCTCGATCAAGGAGCTGGCGCGCCGCTGGTACCCGCGGGCCTACTTCCAGGCGCCGGCCAAGGCCGGCGGTCACCGCGCCCTCGCCGACATCCGCGAGAGCATCACCGAGCTGCGCTACTACCGCGAGGCCGTCTTCGTGCCCGCGCCGGGTCCGGACTCGGCCGCGGCGAAGGCCGCGGCCGAGCGCACGGCTCCCGCCTGAGGCGCCTCGGGCACGGCGCGCCGACGGCGTGCCGTAGGATCTGTCCCGGCCGTGCGCGCACGGCCGATGGTGGGCGTAGCTCAGCTGGTAGAGCGCCGCGTTGTGGTCGCGGATGTCGCGGGTTCAAGTCCCGTCGCTCACCCCGCCGCGGAGGCCCCGGTCAGGAACCTGACCGGGGCCTCCGTCGTCTCCGGAGCCGCTGGCGCCCCGCGGGGCATCCGGGTGGCGCCCGAGCGGGTGGCTCCCGGGCGCGGGCCGCAAGGTCGTGGGCAGGGGCACCGATGTGGTGGGTGCAACCAGCAGCAGCCGCACGGACGCGGAGACCACGAAGGAGCCGCAGTGCACCACCAGCCCACCCCGGACCTGTCCGTCCAGAACGCCCCGGGCTCGACCGTGATGGATCTGCTCAAGCGGGGTGTGCCCCTGTCGCTGCTCGTCGACCTGTCGCTGCCCGACGGCCCGGACTCCGAGGAGATCCTGGCCGCCGAGCGCTGGCAGGGCGACCCGAGCTGGCTCGACCGCGGCTGAGGGTCGACGCGCCCGGCCGCCGCGTCCGGGCGCCGGCCCGCGGGCTCAGCGCACCAGCGCCGCCAGCTGGCGGGCCGTCGCCACGGCCTGCTCGTGGGCGCGGGCCAGCTCGGCCGCCGCGCGCTCGGCGCCGTCGGCCAGGGCCGGCACCGACTCCGAGAGCGTGGCGCTGGTGGTGATCACCGAGACGTCCATGCCGAGCGCGTCGCCCAGCACGATCTGCAGCGGCGGGACGGCGTGGTCCCAGGTCTCGGTGGGGGTGCCCGGGTCGTAGGTGCCGCCCCGGCTGGTGACGACGACGGCGGGCCGGCCCCGCAGGGGCTGGGCCTCGTGGCCGGGGAACGGCGTCGTCGTCCCGGGCACGTGGATGTGGTCGACCCAGGTCTTCAGCGTCGAGGGCAGGGAGTAGTTGTACATCGGGGCGCCGATGAGGACGACGTCCGCGGCGAGGAGCTCCGCGAGGACCTCCTCCTGGACGGCCTCGGCGGCCGGGTCGGGCGAGGAGCCCTCCGGCCGCAGCGCCGGGGCCCAGTGCAGGTCGGGGTCGAGCAGGTGCGGCAGCGGGCTGGCCACGAGGTCGCGGCGGACCACCTCGTGGTCGGGGCCGGCCTCGGCCCAGGTGCGGGCGAAGGCGGCGGTCACCTCGCGCGAGCGCGAGCGGCCCGGGCCGGTGGCGGGGCCGATGGACGAGTCGAGGTGCAGGAGTCGGGGCACCTCCCCCATCCTGCCCGCCCCCGCGAGCCGCAGCCGAGCGCCCCGTTGCGCTCCACGGCCTCCCGGAGCCGCAGCCGGGCGCTCGGATGCGGTCCGGACCCCTCCTGGAAGCGCAGCCGGGCGCTCGGCTGCGGTCTAGACCCCTCCGGGAAGCGCAGCCGGGCGCTCGGCTGCGGCCCGGTGGGGGCTCAGAAGCCGGCGAGCTCCTGCAGCTCGGAGACCAGGGCGGTGTCGACGGGCAGCGGCTGGCCGTCGAGCTCGCGGACGGCGACCGGGCCGCGCACCGCGCTCGCGAGCAGCACCGCGCGGGCCGAGCGCAGGTCGGCGAGGGTGCCGGTGGTCGCGGTGGCGTCCCACCCGGCGCGCTGCGCCCGCTCGAAGAGCAGCTGCTGGGACGTGCTCCCGAGGATGCCGTTCGACCCCGGGGCGACGGTCCGCAGCCGGGGGATGCCGCCCCCGCCGGGCACCCACAGGACCGCCGACGTGGGGCCCTCCAGCAGGGAGCCGTCGGCCGCGGTGAGGAGCGCGTCGTCGGCGCCGCGGCGGACGGCCTCGCGCTGCGCGGCGGTGTGCACCGCGTACGACAGCGTCTTCACCCCGCCCAGCAGCCAGGGCGCCCCGGCGAAGGCCTCGGGCCCGTACCCGCGGGTCATCGACGCCACGCGGACGCCGTCGCGGCGGGCGGCCAGCGACGCGACGTCCATCGCGGAGACGGTGACGACGACGGTCGGCTCGACCGGCTCCCCCGGCGACTGCGGGAGCCCCCGGGTCATCGACAGCTTCACCGCCGCCTCGCCCGGGGATCCCGCCTGGTGGGCGGCCCACTCGCCCGCGGCGAGGTCGAGCAGCTGCGCCCACGGCGCCGGGTCGTCGGGGAGGTCGAGGGAGCGGGCGGAGCGCTGCATCCGCGCCAGGTGCGCGCCGAGGTTCGGGACCTCGGCCCCCCCGTCGGCGCGCGCGACCAGGCGCAGCCCCTCGAAGCAGCCGTCGCCGCGGGTCAGGCCCAGGTCGTCGGCGGTGACGACCGGCGCGTCGGCGGCGACGAGACCGGTGCTGCGCCCCCCGCCGGGCAGGGCTCGGGAGACGGCGACGACGAGGAGCGCGGACACGGTGGCTGACGGTACGCGTCACCCCTGGGGCCGTCCTGAAGCGGCCCGGGGTCAGTCGAGCGGGTCGTCGGGGGTGACCACGCCGGCGCGGTAGGCCCACACCACCACCTGCACGCGGTCGCGCAGGTCGAGCTTGGCCAGCAGGCGCCCCACGTGCCCCTTCACGGTCGGCTCGGACAGGAACAGCCGCTGCGCCACCTCGGCGTTGGAGCGGCCGCGGGCCACCTCGGCGAGCACGTCGCGCTCGCGGGGCGTGAGCGACGCCAGCTGGCGCTGCACCTGCGCGCCGTCGTGCTCGCCGCCGGGGGCCGCGCCGCCGTCGTCCTGCGCGCTCCGCGCCGGGTCGCCCGGGAGGCGCTCCTCGGCGAGGGCGAGCAGGTGGCGGGTGAGCCGCGGGGTGAGGACGGCGTCGCCCGCGGCGACGGCGTGGAGCGCGCGCACGAGCTCGTCGGGCTGGGCGTCCTTGAGCAGGAAGCCGCTGGCCCCGGCCCGGAGCGCGGCGTAGGCGTGCTCGTCGAGGTCGAAGGTGGTGAGCACCAGCACCCGGGTGCTGCGCCCCGCCGCCGCGGCCTCCTCGACCACCCGGCGGGTCGCCTCGACGCCGTCGAGCACCGGCATCCGCACGTCCATGAGGACGACGTCGGGGTCGAGCGCGGCCGCCATCGCCGCGCCGGAGCGCCCGTCGGCGGCCTCCCCGACCACCTCGATGGTGCGCCCGCCCGGCTGGTCGCCCTCGTGGCCGTCGAGGAGCATCCGGAAGCCGAGCCGGACGAGGGCCTGGTCGTCGACGAGCAGCACCCGCAGGGGCGCCTCGGCGGGGTCGCTCACAGCGCACCACCCTCTCCCGGCGTCGTCACGGCGCCGTCACGGGGCGCGACGGGAGCACGGCCCGGACCCGCCACCCACCGCCCTCGCGGGGTCCGGCGTCCAGCCGTCCGCCGAGGGACGCCGCCCGCTCCCGCATCCCGGCGACGCCGCTGCCCCGGCCCGGCGCGGCCGGTGCCTCCGGGTCGGTGGTGACGCCCAGCCCCACGCCGTCGTCCTGCACCACCACCTCCACCCGGTCGCCCTCGGTGCGCACGAGCACCTCGACCCGCGCGCCCAGGCCGGCGTGGTCGAGCACGTTGGTCAGCGCCTCGGTGGCGATCCGGTGCACCGCGAGGTGCACGGCGGGGCTCCACCCCCCGTCGGAGCCGTGCCGGGTGAGGCGCACGGGGACGCCGGCGGCGCGCACGCCGCTGACCAGCGCGTCGAGGGCGTCGTGGCCCGTCGCGCCGCCAGCGCTCGGGGTCCCCGGCAGCGGGGTGACCGCGGCTCCGCCGTCGGCGTCGTCACCGAGGACGCCCAGCAGGTGGCGCATCTCGGCCAGCGCCTGGCGCGCGGTGGTGGTGACGGCGTCGAGGGCCGCGGGGTCGGCGGGGGCCTGCGGCGCGCGGGCGGCCCGGGAGGCCATGCCGTCACCGAGCCGGACGACGACGGTGAGGGCGTGCGCCACGACGTCGTGCAGCTCCCGCGCGATGCGGGCCCGCTCGGCGACCACGGCGATCTGCGCGCGGTGGTCGCGCTCGGCCTCGAGGCGCCGGGCGCGCTCCTCGGCGTGGGCCAGGCGCTCGCGGCGGCCGCGAGCGGCGACCCCGGCGAAGACCGCGGCGGCGAGGAGCGGCCCGGTGACGGCGGGGGCCGCCCAGACCGTGGTGGGGGGCGTGCCACCGCCGCGGGCGACGCGGTCGGCGGCGGCCAGCACGAGCAGGACGACGACGGCCGCTGTGACCCCCGCGCGCAGGGCCGCGCCCCGCCGCTGCGACGCGAGCCCGAGCAGGGCCACGAGGACGAGCACGCCCGGGTAGGCCGGGCGCCCGTCGAGCAGCAGCCACGAGGGGACGGCGAGGGCGCACACCGCCAGCGCCGCGGCCAGCGGGGCCCGGCGGGCCCAGACGAGGGGCACCGCCGTCACCAGCGCCGCCCAGCTGCCCGCGACGCCGGACTGCAGGTAGGCCTCGGGGCACAGCGGCAGCAGCCACAGCAGCGCCCACCCCGCGTCGACGAGACGGGGGTGGGCGCCGGCGAGCGAGCGGAGGCGCTCGGCCCGGGAGCCGTGGTCCAACGGCGGCGGTCGGGTCGTCAGGGAGGGCTCAGGCGTCGCGGCGCTGCAGCACCAGGGCGCCGGCGAGCACCGGGACTGCGGCCCAGCCGAGCAGGGTCAGCCAGGCCTCTCCGGTGCCGAGGGTGCCTCCGGTGGTCGAGGCCAGCGAGGAGCCGGCGACACCGGGGAGGTGGTCGTTGATGGCCACCACCCAGTCCCAGGTCACGAGCCCCAGCAGCGGCGGGGCCACGAACACGATGGCGGCGAGCACGGTGATGGCGGCCGCGGTGGTGCGGAACAGCAGCCCGAGCCCGAGGCCCAGGAGCGCCACCGCCACGAGGTAGGCGCAGTTGCCGAGGACGGCGAGCCAGGTGTCGGAGCTGGCCCAGTCCACGGTGGCGGCGTCGCCGTAGATCAGGCTCGCGACCCACAGGCTCGCCAGCGACAGCACCAGCGTGAACGGCACGAGCAGGCCCACCAGCACGGCGGTCTTGGCCACCACGAGCGGCCAGCGGCGCGGCAGTGCCATGAGGCTGGAGGAGATGGAGCCGGTGGCGTACTCCCCCGCCACGACCAGCGCCCCGAGGACCCCGAGCACCAGGGTCGAGAAGGTGCTGCTGGCCAGGGCGATGCCCACCGGGTCGGCGAGGCCGCCGGCGCCCGGCCCGCCCTGCGGCTGCTGGGCGTCGGGGTTGGACACCACGGCCGCCAGGAGCGCCGCGAACCCGACCGCCAGGCCGAGGGCGATGACGAGCGTCCACCAGGTGGAGCGCAGCGAGCGGAGCTTGGTCCACTCCGAGAGGACGGCGCGGGGCAGGCTCGCCCCGGCGGGAGCGGTGTGCTGGCCGTGGTGCGGCGAGCCGTGCTCGCGCTGGGAGGGCACCGCGTCCGTCGTCGTCCTGCTGGTCTGCGTGCTCATGCTGCGACCTCCTGCTGCTGCGCGGCGCCGTCCTGGGCGCCCGCCCGGGCACCGGTGGCGGGCTCGTCGGTGGTGTACTCGCGGGAGTCGCGGGTCAGGGCCATGTAGACCTGCTCCAGCGACGCCCTCTCGGTGTGCAGCTCGTGCAGCACGATGCCGCGCTCGGCGGCGACCTCCCCGATGCGGGCGGCGGTGGTGCCCGTGACCAGGAGCTCCCCCACCTCGACGTCGGTGACGGTGGCGCCGGCGCTGACCAGCAGGCGGCCCAGCTCGCCGGCCTGCGGCGAGTGGACCACCACCGGGCGGTCGCTGGCGCTGGAGATGAGGTCGTCGACCGTGGTGTCGGCGAGCAGCCGCCCGCGGCCGACGATGACGAGGCGCTCGGCGGTCAGCGCCATCTCGCTCATGAGGTGGGAGCTGACGAAGACGGTGCGGCCCTCGGCGGCCAGGCCGCGCAGCAGGGTGCGGATCCACAGCACGCCGTCGGGGTCGAGGCCGTTGACGGGCTCGTCGAGGATGATCGTGGCCGGGTCTCCGAGCAGCGCCGAGGCGATGCCGAGCCGCTGGCCCATGCCGAGGCTGAACCCGCCGGCGCGCTTGCGGGCCACGTCGTGCAGGCCGACGAGGTCGATCACCTCCGCCACGCGCCGGCGGCCGATGCCCTGGCTCTGCGCGAGGGCGAGCAGGTGGTCGTGGGCGCTGCGGCCCTTGTGCACGGCCTTGGCCTCCAGCAGCGTGCCGACCTCGGCGAGCGGGGTGCGGTGCTCGGCGTACGGCTTGCCGTTCACGGTGACGGATCCGGAGGTGGGGCGGTCGAGGCCGACGACCATGCGCATCGTGGTCGACTTGCCGGCGCCGTTCGGGCCGAGGAACCCCGTGACGTGGCCGGGGCTGACGGTGAAGCTGAGGTCGTCGACGGCGGTCTTCGCGCCGTAGCGCTTCACGAGGTGCTGGGCTTCGATCACGTCGTCGACGCTAGGCGGGGCGGCGCCGCGGCGCGCCCTCCTGAGGGCCCGTCCTGGTGGTGCCCTCGGGCACCGACCCCCTCCTCAGGTCGTGGGTCCCCCCCTCCCCGCCGTGATCATGGGATCCGTGCACACCGCCGTGCACAGATCCCATGATCACGACAGGCGGGGCGAGTCAGTCGGTGGCGGGGCGGGCGGGGCGGGCGGCGCGGACGGCGCGGACCTGGTGCCAGCGCGCCGCCACGAGGGCGACGACCGCACCGGCCACGGCCCAGGCGGCCACCACGAGCAGGCGCTGCCCGACGTCGGCGCCGTCGAAGTACGCGATGCGGCGCACCGCGTCGACGGCAGCGCCGTTGGGCAGCACCCCTGACAGCCACGCCCAGAACGGCGGCAGCAGCTCCGGCGGGTACGCACCCCCGGCGCTCGGGTTGCCCAGCACCACGAAGAGCAGCACGGCCAGGCCGATGCCGATCGTGCCGGCGAGCACCTGCAGGGCCATCGTCACCGAGGCGGCGGCCAGGACGACGAGCGCGCCGGTGCCCACGAGCCCCCAGAACGCGCCGGCGCCGTGGGGCAGGGCACCGAGCAGCGGCCCCACCACCAGGGCACCGCCGACGCCGGACAGCACGGCGTACGGCAGCACCGCCCCCAGCCGGATGGCGGCCCGGCGCAGCGTGGCCGGGCGCGACCCGCGGGCCACCCCCAGGAGGGCCGCGAGGAGGTACCCCCCGACCACCCAGCCGGTGACCAGGTAGAACCCCGACAACCCGCGGGAGTCGCCGCCGGCCGCGGGCACGACGTCCTGCACCGCCAGCGTGCGGCCCTGCGTGGCCTCGGCCTGCGTCAGCACGGTCTGCACCGCCGTCGCGGTCGCCGCGCCCCCGGCGGTGGTGACGAGCAGCTGGTCCTGCGTGGACGTCGCGCTGATGACGAGGACGGCGCTGGTGGCGTCGTCGGTGAGCGCGGCCCGGGCGGCGTCGGCGTCGGTGGAGGCCGTGGCGTCGAGCGGGCCCCCGTCGATGCCGTTCAGCGCGCTCGCGGCCTGGTCGGCCACCTGCTGGGTCGGGCCGACGACGTTCACGGCCACGTCGCGCGGCACCGGGTCGTGGAAGGCGCCGACGTAGCTGAGCACGAAGCCCAGCTGCAGCAGGAGGACGCCGACGACGAGGGCCAGCGTGCGCGGGGCGACGGCGTCGCGGAGCTCCTCGCGCAGGGTCGACCCGGACCCCGGCCCGGCCCCGGACCCCGACCCGTGGGGGCGGTGGGCCTCGCGCAGGCGGTCCAGGCGCGTGTCGGCGCGGTGCGCCGCGTGGTGGTCGGGGTGCTGGCCGGGGTGGGTCTCGGTGCTGCTCATCGGGGGTCTCCGGGGGTGAGGACGCTGTCGACGAGCTGCTCGCACAGCTCGGGGGTGAGGGGCTCGCCGGTGATGAGCCGGCGGTAGAAGAGGGGGCCGACCAGGCGGTCCGCGGTCAGGCCGAGGTCGGTGCCGACCGGGAGCAGGCCGGCGTCGGCCGCAGCGCTCAGGTGCTCGACGAGGTCGGTGCGGTGGCGGGCGACGATCTCGGCGCGGTGCGCCTCCAGCGCCGGCTCGCGGGCCACCAGCTCCAGCAGGGCGGGCAGCGCACGGACCCAGGCCCCGGTGGCCAGCTGCTCGGCGGTGGCCGTGACGCGCCGGACGAGCACGTCGCGGGGCGACTCCCCCGCCGCCGCGGGACCCCCCGGAGCGACCTCGGGCAGCACGGCGTCGACCGCGGCCCGCAGCACGTCGGTGCTGGTCGGGAAGTGGCGGTAGATGGTCGACCGGGCCACGCCGGTGCGCTGGACGACGGCGTCGACGGTCACGCCGCCGGGGCCGTCGGCGAGCAGCAGCTCAGCCGCCCCTCGGACCACGGCGGCGCGCGACCTCAGCGCCCTCGGGTCGCTCGACACGAGCCCACCTCGCTCTCGCTCATCTTCAGTACGAAACAGTACTGTAGCGAAAAGACGGCACGACGCCACCACCGCGGTGCGGCGCCGCCCGCTCAGCCGGCCGCCACGAGGGCGACGAGCCCGGCCGCCAGACCCGTGAGCGCCCCGGCGACCACCTGCCCTCGGGTGTGCACCGACAGCGCGAGCCGCGACCAGCACACGACCACCGCCAGGGGCGCGCCGAGCAGCGCCCACGGCCCGAGCGCCGAGACCAGCGCCACCAGCGACGCGGTGGCCGTGGCCGCGTGCAGCGACACCTTCCACCGCAGGGACGCGACGGCGAGAAGGCCCAGCAGCACGGCCATCGCGGTCATCAGCACGACCAGCTCGCGGGGCGCCCCGGGCGCCGCCACCAGCGCGACGGCCGCCGCGACGCCGACGAGCGCCGCGCCCAGCACGCGCGGCCGGTCGCCGCGGTGCGGGAGGTGGTGGCCGACGACGCGGCCCGTGCGCACGAGGTGCACCACGAGCAGCAGCCCGGGCGCCACGGCGACGACCGCCGCCAGCGCCGCCAGCCCCAGGCCCCGCCACCCGCCGGCTGACGCGCCGACCACGAGGGGCACCACCGCGGCGAGCACCGCAGGGGCACCCGCCTCCGAGGCCCACCGCGCCCAGCGCGGCGCGCTCACGCGTCGAGCGGGTCGGGCAGGAGGCTGGAGCGCGGCACCTCGACCACGTCTCCGGCGAGGTCCCTCAGGCGCGCGGACGTGCGGGTCAGCGACTGCACCGTCCACGGCTGGCGCAGGTCGGGGTGGGGGCCGGAGCGGACCACCGTGGCGCCCGGCACCGGCAGGTGCCCCTCGACCCCGGCGGCGTGGACGACGTGCAGCGCCGTGGCGGCCGCGGCGTCGGCGGCCAGCGCCGCGGCGTCCTCGGCGTCGGCCTCCGCGGGGACGGCGAGGGTGAGCAGCACCGTCACGAGGCGCTGCTCACCCCCGGGGGTGTCTCGGCCGGCGTCGTCCACGCCCACCAGGCTGCCAGCCCGCACCGACAGCCCGGCGCCGCGGCAGCTGGCGGGGCCGAGCGGCCGCGCGCCGGCCGGCCCGTCAGGACGCCTGGACGAGCCCCAGCGCCGTCGCCAGCGTCATGATCTTGCGGGCGCGGCCCAGGCGCGGCAGGTCGGAGCCGTCGCGGACGACGCGGCCGCGGGCCTCGAAGTCCTCGAGGAAGTCCTGCGCCCAGGCGATGTCGGACTGGGTGGGGCTGATGACCTCGTTGATGACCGGCACCTGCTCGGTCTGCAGGCAGAGCTTGCCCGTCAGGCCCAGCGCCACCGTCAGGGCGGACTGCTCGCGCAGCACGGCGTGGCTCGAGCCGACGGTCGGGCCGTCGATCGGGCCCGGCAGGCCGCCGATGCGGCTGGCGACCACGAGGCGCGAGCGCGGGTACGCCATCGCCAGGTCGTCGGCGGCGGTGCCGGTGTCGCGGCGGTAGTCGCCGCTGCCGAAGGCGAGGCGGAACGCGCCGCGGGCGCGGGCGATGCGCACGGACTCCTCGATGCCGAGGGCCGACTCCACCAGCGCGATGACCGGCAGCGAGCCGCCGAGACGGTCGAAGGTCTCGGTGACGTGCTCGGGCGCCTCGGCCTTGGCGAGCATGACGCCGGCCAGCCCGCCGCCGGCAGCGGCGGCCTGGGCGAGCTCGCGGACGTCGTCCTCCCAGAAGGAGGTGGTCCGGTCGTTGATGCGCACCCACGCGCTGTGGCCGCTGGACGCCAGCCAGTCGATGACGCCCTGGCGCGCCTCGGCCTTGTTGGCCGGGTCGACGGCGTCCTCGACGTCGAGGATGACCTGGTCGGCGCGCGAGCGCGCGGCGGGCTCGAAGGCCTCGGTGCGGGCGGCGTTGACGAGCAGCCAGGAACGCGCGATCTGGGCGTCCACGCCTCGGGTGGTGGGCATGCGGGGCTGCTCCTCGGTGGTGCGGCGGCCCGGCCGGGCGCGGCGCTGCGGTCATCGGTCGGTCCCGAGTCCTACCACGGGCGTGCACGCCCCGCCGGACGCCGCCGGTGCTGCAGAGATCCACCTCACTCGCGGCGCCGGCCGCGCGACAGCTCCCCCGTCAGGCGGTGCGGCGCGCCCCGCCGAACGCCCAGGCAGCCAGCCAGACGGTCACGACGGTGGTGATGACGGCGCCGGGCACGTGCACGGCCAGGCCGGTGTGGTCACCCGTCCACGCCTGGGCGAAGCCGACGACGAGGGCGAGGACCGCCAGGGCCGCGGGCCACACGGGCCCGCGCGTCGCGCGCTGCAGCCAGAGGGCCGCCAGCACCGCGAGCCCCTGCACCACGTGCAGGGCGATCGCACCCCCTGCGTGGACCCCCTCGGCACCGGAGGTGCCGCTCAGCAGCTGGCCGGCGCTGAGGAACTGGAGCACCACGACCAGCACGGAGAGCACCGCAGCGCCCTGGAACAGGCGCAGCGCGCCGGTGGGGGCGGCGCTGCGGCCGTCGGCGCTGCGGGTGGTGGCGGTGCTCGAGCTCACGGGGACCCCTCTCGGCATCGCCCGGTGGGCGACCTGCTACCCGACCCTCGAGTAGTGGAAATCTTGACGACAACGGTAGGCGGGGCCGCCCGCACCGTCGAGGCGGACCCGCCGAGAACACCTTGTGAGGTGGGCGTGCGCCACCCGGGCGCACGCGCACTCAAGATCACCTGGCTCCGCGCCGATACGCAGCCATGACCGCCACGCTCGCCGCGCACGTCGACCGCTGGGCCCACGAGATCGTGGCGTCCGGGACGCCCGTCGAGGTGCACCCCGACCACGGCGCGTCGCTGGCCTCCGCGTGCCGCGGCGAGACGGCGAGCGACCTGCCCCAGGCGCTCGTGGCCGTGGCGCGCCGGCTCCCCGAGGGCGACCTCGCCTCCCTCGAGGCGCGCCTGGCGCGCAGCATCGCCCGCGCCTCCGCCTGACGGCCGCGGCGCCGGCGACCACCGGAAAGCTGTTGACCCGCCCCGCAGGATGACGGGGTGGAGAAGATCAACGACCGGCTGCTGTCCTGGGCCTCGATCCTCGAGGAGGAGACCAGGGCGCAGGCCCTCGCGACCGCGCGGATGCCCTTCGTGTTCCCGCACGTCGCCCTCATGCCCGACGCGCACCTCGGCAAGGGAGCCACCGTCGGCTCCGTCATCCCGACGCAGCGCTCCCTCATCCCCGCCGCGGTGGGGGTCGACATCGGCTGCGGCATGCATGCGGTGCTCACGCCACTGACCGCGGACGACCTGCGCTCCCACGGCTCGCTGGCCCCGCTGCGGGAGAGCATCGCCGCCGCCGTCCCCCTGTCGGCGGGTCGCTACAACGAGGTCCTGACGACGACGGCGGCCGCGCGCACCACCGAGCTGGAGGCCCTCGCCGAGCGGGCGCGCTTCGACCCCGGCGTCGCGACCCCGAACTGGAGGCTGCAGCTCGGCTCGCTCGGGTCCGGCAACCACTTCATCGAGGTCTCCCTCGACGAGCAGGACCGGGTGTGGGTGTTCCTCCACTCCGGCTCGCGCGGCGTCGGCAACAAGATCGCCCTGCGGCACATCGCCGTCGCGGCGGAGCTGTGCGAGCGCTGGTGGGTCGACCTGCCGCACCCCGACCTCGCCTACCTCGTGGAGGGCACGGACGAGTTCTGGGCCTACGTCCGCGAGCTGCGGTGGGCGCAGGAGTTCGCGCGGCTCAACCGGGCGGAGATGGTCGACCGGGTGGTGGGGTGCGTGGAGGAGTTCGTCGGCCGCGACCTCGAACGCCTCGAGGAGGTGTCCTGCCACCACAACTACACGGAGCAGGAGCGCCACTTCGGGCGGGAGGTCTGGCTGTCCCGCAAGGGGGCGATCTCCGCGAGGGAGGGGCAGCTCGGGCTCATCCCCGGGTCGATGGGTGACAGGTCCTACGTCGTCGTCGGCAAGGGGAACCGGGTGGCGCTGGACAGCGCGCCGCACGGCGCGGGCCGGGCGCTCTCGCGGGCGAAGGCGCGGCGGACCTTCACGCAGGAGGACCTCCGCGAGCGCATGGGCGGTGTCGAGTGGGACGCCGCGTCGACGGCGTTCCTCGACGAGCACCCGGGCGCCTACAAGCCCATCGACGTCGTCATGGCCGACGCGGCGGACCTCGTGGAGGTCCGGCACGAGCTGCGGCAGGTCGTGAACGTCAAGGGCGACTGACCACAGCTCGACAGTCCGTGATCATGGGCGCCCGCCACCCTGCGGTGGCGGACGTCCATGATCACGAGGGGTGGAGAGGATGGGGCCGTGCTCCTGACGATCAGCGCGGCGGCGTCGCCGGCGATGCCCACCGCGAGCGACCTCGGCTTCCTGCTGCACAAGCACCCCGACAGGGCGCAGTCGACCGAGGTCTTCGGCGGCACCGCGCACGTGCTGTGGCCGCAGGCCGACGAGCAGCGCGCCACCGCGGCGCTGCTGCTCGACGTCGACACCGCCGCCCTCCAGCGCAGCCGCGGGCGCGGCAGCACGCCCGAGGGGTTCGCCCTGGCCGACCACGTCAACGACCGGCCGTACGCCGCGAGCTCGCTGCTCGCCGTCGCCCTGGGCAAGGTCTTCAGGACGGCGCTGGCCGGGCGCTGCGACGCCCGGCCCGAGCTGCCGGGGGCGGCCCTCCCCCTCGAGGTCCACGTGCCGTCCCTGGTCAGCCGGGGCGGGGCGGCGCTCGTGCGGCGCCTGTTCGAGCCGCTGGGCTGGGAGGTCGACGCCGCCGCGCAGCCGCTCGACCCGCACGTGCCGGCGTGGGGAGACAGCCGCGTGGTCGACACGCGCCTGCGCGGCACCCTGCGCCTGGCCGACGCGCTCAGCCAGCTGTACGTGCTGCTGCCCGTCCTCGACGACGCCAAGCACTACTGGGTCAGCGCCGACGAGGTCGACAAGCTGGTGCGCGCCGGCGGCGACTGGCTGCCGACGCACCCCGACCGCGACCTCGTCATGACCCGCTACCTGCGCCACCAGCGCTCCCTGGTGCGCGACGCCGTCGCCCGACTCGACGACGTCGAGGGCCTCCCCCTCGACACCGGCGACGGCGCCGCGGACAAACCGACGGCGACGGCGACTGCGACGGGCGCGGGGCGGCCCGCGCCGCTGGCGGTGCTGCGCCGCGAGGCCGTGCTCGCCGTGCTCCGCGAGGCCGGTGCCGCGAGCGTCGTCGACCTCGGCTGCGGAGAGGGCGGCCTCGTGCGCGAGCTGCTGCGCGACCCGCGCTTCACGCGCGTGGTCGGCGCCGACGTCTCCGCCCGCGAGCTCGACAGGGCGGCCCGCCGCATCGGCACGGACCGCCTGCCCGACACCGTCGCCGCGAGGCTGGAGCTGCTGCAGACCTCCGCGACGTACCGCGACGAGCGCCTCGCCGGCGTCGACGCCGTCACGCTGGTGGAGGTGGTCGAGCACCTCGACCCGCCGCGGCTGCCCGCGCTGGAGCGCAGCGTCTTCTTGCACGCGCGCCCGCGCACCGTCGTCGTCACCACGCCCAACGCGGAGCACAACGTCCGCTACCCGGGCCTGGCCGCCGGGGCGTTCCGGCACCCGGACCACCGCTTCGAGTGGACCCGTGCCGAGCTCGCCGCCTGGGCGGAGCAGGTGGCCGAGCGCCACGGCTACGCCGTCGACCTCCGCCCGGTCGGCGACGACGACGCCGAGGTGGGGCCGCCCACGCAGATGGCGGTCTTCACCCGGATCGAGGAGGCAGCATGAGCGAGAGGGTCCTGGAGGTCCCCGACCTGAGCCTCGTCGTCCTCGTCGGCGCCAGCGGCTCCGGCAAGTCGACGTTCGCGGCGCAGCACTTCGGGCCGTTCGAGGTGGTCTCCTCCGACCACTGCCGCGGGCTCGTCGCCGACGACGTCAACGACCAGGCCGCCACGTCCGACGCGTTCGACGTGCTCCACCACATCGCGGGGGTCCGCCTGCGCCGCGGCAACCTCACCGTGGTCGACGCCACCAACGTCCAGTCCGACGCGCGACGCCAGCTCGTGGCACTGGCCCGCGAGCACGACGTGCTGCCGGTGGCCGTCGTGCTCGACCTGCCCGAGCGGGTCTGCCTGGAGCGCAACGCCGCCCGGCCCGACCGCGACTTCGGCGCGCACGTGGTCAAGCGCCACCGAGACGCGCTGCGCCGGTCGCTGCGGTCGCTGCGCCGCGAGGGGTTCCGCACGGTGCACGTGCTGAGCTCGGTGGAGGAAATGGCGGCGGCGCGGGTCGTGCGCACCCCGCTGCGCTCCGACCTCCGCGGCGATCACGGGCCCTTCGACGTCATCGGTGACGTGCACGGCTGCCGCTCCGAGCTGGAGACCCTGCTCGGCGAGCTCGGCTACGCCGTCACGCGCGACGAGCGCGGCCGCCCGGTGGACGCGGCGCACCCCGAGGGCCGCCGCGCGGTGTTCCTGGGCGACCTCGTCGACAGGGGCCCGGACACCCCCGGCGTCCTGCGCCTGGCGATGGGCATGGTCGAGGCCGGGCACGCGCTCGCCGTCCCCGGCAACCACGAGGCCAAGCTGGTGCGCGCCCTCGACGGCCGCGACGTCTCCGTCACCCACGGCCTGGAGACCACGCTCGCCCAGATCGCCGCCATCGAGGACGACGACGAGCGCCGCGCCTTCCGCGAGCGCGTCCGCGCGTTCGCGGACGGGCTGGTGAGCCACCTGGTGCTGGACGGAGGGAAGCTCGTCGTGGCGCACGCGGGGCTGAGAGAGAGCTACCACAACCGGGCGTCGGGGAGGGTGCGCAGCTTCGCGCTGTACGGCGACACGACGGGCGAGTCCGACGAGTTCGGGCTGCCGGTGAGGCTCGACTGGGCGCGCGACTACCGCGGCAGCGCGACGGTGCTCTACGGGCACGTGCCGACGCCGGAGCTGGAGTGGGTGAACGGGACGCTGTGCCTGGACACGGGCGTGGTGTTCGGGGGGAGGCTGTCGGCGCTGCGGTGGCCGGAGCGCGAGACCGTGCAGGTGCCGGCCGAGGCCGTGCACTACGAGCCGGTGCGCCCCCTGGTGGCCGAGCAGCCCGTGAGGGACGACGACGACCTCGCCCTCACCGACGTCGTCTCGGTGGACGGCCAGGGCCGCGGCGTCGAGACGCGCCTGGCGGGGCGGGTCGCCGTCGCGGCCGAGCAGGCGGCGGGGGCGCTGGAGGTGATGAGCCGGTTCGCGGTGGACCCGCACCTGCTCTGGTACCTCCCGGCGACGATGGCTCCGGCCGGTGGCTGGGCGGAGGCGCCCGACCTGCTGGAGCACCCGCAGGGGGCGTTCGAGGCGTACCGGAAGGTGGGCGTCACGGACCTGCTGTGCGAGGAGAAGCACATGGGCTCGCGCGCGGTGGTGCTCGTGGCGCGCTCGCGCGAGGGGTTGCGGCCGTGGTCGAGCGCGGGCGGGGTGGTGCACACGCGGACCGGCCGGTCGTTCTTCGGCGAGGAGCTGACGGTCGCGCTGCTCGACGGCGTGCGCGCCGCGGCGGAGCGGGCGGGGCTCTGGGACGAGCTCTGCGGCAGCCCGTCGTCTGCCGCTCGAGAGGAGCAGTGGCTGCTGCTCGACGCCGAGCTGCTCCCCTGGTCGGCCAAGGCCGAGGAGCTCCTGCGGGGCCAGTACGCCGCGGTCGGCGCGGCAGCGCGGGCGGCGCTCCCCGCGGCCGTCGTCGTCCTGGAGCAGGCGGCGGCGCGGGGGCAGGACGTCGGGGCGCTGCTGGAGCGCACCCGCCGGCGCGAGGTCGACGCGGCGGCCTTCACCGAGGCCTACCGCCGGTACGTGTGGCCCACGGGAGTCGGCGAGGGCCGGCTCGACGGCGTGCGGCTGGCCCCGTTCCAGGTGCTCGCCGCCGGCACGGGCGGGGGCGCTGGCACCTTCGGCGACCGCGACCACGGGTGGCACCTCGCGGTGGCCGACCGGCTGGTCGAGGCCGACCCCCAGCTGTTCCGCACCACCAGGCGCCTCCGGGTGGACGCGGCCGACGCGGCGTCGTGCGGGGCCGGCACCACCTGGTGGACCGAGCTGACCGGCGCTGCTGGTCAGTGGGGTGAGGGGATGGTGGTGAAGCCCTTCGCCGGCGCGGCCCTGCGCGGGCCGAAGGGCGTGGTGCAGCCGGGGATGAAGGTCCGCGGCGCGGAGTACCTGCGCCTCGTCTACGGGCCCGGGTACACCCGCGACCTGGAGCGGCTGAAGCAGCGCCAGCTCGGGCGCAAGCGGAGCCTCGCGCTGCGCGAGCACGCGCTCGGGGTGGAGTCGCTGGCGCGCCTGGCCGACGGCGAGCCGCTGTGGCGGGTCCACGAGGCGGTGTTCGCGGTGCTCGCCCTGGAGTCGGAGCCCGTCGACCCCCGCCTCTGACGCCCCCCTCCCCCCTCGCAGCCGAGCGCCCCGTTGCGGTTCCCCCACCCCCCAGAACCGCAGCCGAGCGCCTCATTGCGGTTCCCCCACCCCCCAGAACCGCAGCCGAGCGCCCCGTTGCGGTTCCCCCACCCCCCAGAACCGCAGCCGAGCGCCCCGTTGCGGTTCCCCCACCCCCCAGAACCGCAGCCGAGCGCCTCATTGCGGTTCCCCCACCCCCCAGAACCGCAGCCGAGCGCCTCGCTGCGGTTCTGAGGGGTGCGGTTGGCCCACCACCCCGCCAAGCCGTTGACTGGGTCGAGGAGGTGGTCGGCACCATGACGACGGACAGCACGGACGGCGCGGGGAGCCGCGGGGCGGTGGCCGCGCTCGAGTCTCCCCAGGTGGAGGTCAGGCTGCGGGCCGCCATGGCCCTCGGGACCTGGCCGGCCGAGGAGCACCTCGACGGCATCGTGCGGCGGTGCGCCGTGGAGCCCGACCCCTACGTCCGCGAGACGCTGTCCTGGGCGCTGACCCGCCTGCCGCCCGCGCTCGTCCTGGCCAGGGTGCGGCCGGAGCTGGACCGCCCGGTCGCGCAGGCGCGCGCCCAGGCGCTGCACGTGCTGTCGAAGGTCGGCGACCGGGTCGCGCGGCCCTGGGTGACGCCGGAGCTGATCGCCGACCCCGACGACGCCGTCGCCCGGACCGCCTGGCGCACCGCCGTCGCCCTGACCCCGCTCCCCGACGACGACGCCGGCGGCACCCCGCTCGACGCCGAGGCGGAGGCCGAGCGCACCGAGCTCGCGGAGCTGCTCGGCCAGCAGCTGGGCCGCGGCGACCGCGACGTCCGCCGGGCCCTCAGCCGCTCCCTGGTGCAGCTGGGCCCTGCCGCCACCGCCGTCCTCAAGCGCGCGACGAGCTCGCCCCGGCCCGAGGTCGCCGAGCACGCGAGGACGTCGCTGCTGATGGCGCACGACCCGGCGGCGGCCTTCGCCTTCGACGTCCAGGCCGCTGCGCGCTCCGCCACCCAGGCCGACGACGGCTCCTGACCCTGGCGCCGCGCCGCGCCATGCCCACCCCTCGACGATCATGCAGCTCCGCGCCACCGGACATCCTCACCCGGGCGATGTGGCGCGGAACCGCATGGTCGTCGCCGAGGTCGAGGGCGGCGTCCTGCGACGGCGGAGTCCAGGGCCAAGAGCCACCCGTTCCTGACCCCGGACTCCGCCGTCGCGGTGATCGGCTCGCTGCGCCAGGGTGGCGCCGTGGCTGACGGACTCGTCGACGGCATCCAGCGGGCCACCTTCGGCGCCGTCCCCACGAGCACCGTCGACGACTGGCTGCACCGCCACGTCCGCGAGCGCCTGGGCGCGGACGTCGAGGAGGTGGTGCTGAGGTCGGGTCGCGTGAACGCGGTCTTCGGCCTGCTGCTGGCCGGTGGGGAGCGCGTCGTCGTCAAGGTCCAGCGCGGCCAGCTCGACGAGGGGCGCACCGCCACCCTCGCCGCCGCCGTGGCGGCCCAGCGGCTGCTCGCAGACGCCGGCTACCCGTGCCCGTCGCCGCTCGACGGTCCCGCGACCACCGGCGGTCTGACCGCGACGGTCGACACCTGGCTCGACGACGGCGTGCCCGGTGACGCCCACGAGCCGGCGACCCGTCGGGCGGTCGCCCGCAGCCTCGCGGAGCACGTGGAGCTGCTGCGCGCCCTGCCCGCCGGGACCCGCGAGGCGCTGCGCCACCCGCCGGCCTGGGCCGTCTACCAGCGCGGGCCGTGGCCGGTCCCGCACGACCCGGTCTTCGACTTCTCCACCACGGCGCCGGAGCACGCGTGGATCGACGAGGTGGCCGCCCGCGCCGCCGTCGTCCTGACCCGCCCCGGAGCGCGGGACCACGAGCGGGTGGTCGGCCACAGCGACTGGTACTGCGGCAACCTGCGGTTCTCCCCCTCCTCCGGGGAGCGGGCCGATGACGGCGACGTGCGGGTGGCCAGCAGCTGGGACTGGGACAGCGTCGTGGTGGAGAGCGAGCCCGTCATCGCCGGCATGGCGGCAGCGTCGTTCACCGACAGCAGCACCAGCGGTGCGCAGGCGCCGACGCCGGAGGAGGCCGCGGCGTTCCTGGCCGAGGTCGACGCCGCCCGAGACCGCTCGTCCACGCGCGACGAGCAGCGCACCGCTGCCGCGATGGTCACCTGGACGCTCGCGTACAACGCCCGCTGCCTGGTCGACGTCGCCGCGATGGGCTTCCCGCTGCCGCAGGGGTCGACGTCGGAGGCCCTCGCCGAGCACGGCGACGCCTACCTGCACCTGCGCTGGTGACGCCCCCGCCCGCGAGCGCGCGGAGGGACGTCAGCGCGTGCGCAGGGGCAGCCAGGCGAGGACGTCCCGGATGGTGCGGTCCCAGTAGCCCCACTCGTGGTCGCCGGGGTCGAAGCCGTCGGTGACGTCGAACCCGCGCTCGCGGGCGGCCGCGGAGAAGCGGCGGTTGGACCCGACGAGCGCGTCCTCCGTGCCGCACCGCACGTAGAGCGCCGGCGCCGAGGCCGGGTCGACCCGGTCGAGCAGCGCGAACAGGTCTGCCGAGGTGCCCGCGGCGGGTGCGTCGAGCACGTGGGCGAACACCCCGAAGGCGTCGTCGGCCTGCAGCTCGGCGATGTCGAGCGCCCCCGACAGGCTCGCCGCCGCGGCGAACCGCTCCGGCTGGCGCAGCCCCGACAGCAGGGCCCCGTACCCGCCCATCGAGAGCCCGGCGACGAAGGTGTCCTCACGGGCCGTCGAGACGCGGAAGAAGCGCTGGACGACGGCGGGCAGCTCCTCCGACACGAACTCCCAGTACGCCCCCGAGTGCGTGCCGTCGAGGTAGAAGCTGCGCGCCACCTGCGGCATGACGACGGCGAGGCCCAGCTCGGCGGCGTACCTCTCGACGGAGGTGCGGCGCGTCCAGGTGGTGCAGTCGTCGGAGAGGCCGTGCAGCAGGTAGAGCACCGGCGGCGGCTCGTCACCCGTCGCGCTCGCCATGCCGATCTGCGACGCGGCGGGCTGGGGCAGCACGACCTGCATCGACGTGGACAGCCCGAGGGCGTCGGAGAAGAAGTCGCAGCGGGCCAGAGCCATCGTCGGGCACCTCTCGTCGGTCGAGCACTGACCGCCCCAGCAGACCAGGGCTCGTCCGGCGCCGCGAGGTCTAGCGTGCCGGGATGGTCCTGACCGTGCCGAGCAACCTGGCCCACGGCACCGCGCGCAGCGGTGACCCGGCCCGGGTCGCGTGGCTGGACGCGCTGCCCGGCGTCGTCGCCGAGCTCGCCGAGCGGTGGGGGCTGCGGCTCGGTGACCCGTTCGAGCCCGGGGGCACCTGCTCGTGGGTGGCGCCGGCGCACGACGCGGCGGGTCGCGACGCGGTGCTCAAGGTCGCGTGGCGGCACTGGGAGGCCCGCGACGAGGCGGCGGGCATGGCCGCGTGGGCGGGCGCGGGCGCCGCGGAGGTCTTCGCCGTCGACGACCGGCCCCCTTCGCCCTCCGGAGGAGGCGGGGGTGGCGACGGCGGGACGACGGCGCTGCTCCTGGAGCGCTGCCGCCCGGGGACCCCGCTCACGGAGCTGCCGGTCGCCGAGCAGCACGGCGTCATCGGGGCGCTGCTGCGCCAGCTGCACGCGGTGCCGCTCGCGGACGGTCACGTGTTCCGGTCGCTGACGAGCCTGTGCGACGCGTGGGGCGCGTCAGCGGAGCGCGGTCACGCCGAGCACCCGGAGGCGCTCGACGCGGGGTTGGTGCGCGAGGGCCTGCGCCTGTGGCACGACCTCCCCCGCGACGCCGGCCGCCGGGACCTGCTGGTCACGGACCTGCACGCGGCCAACGTCCTGTCGGCCGAGCGCGAGCCCTGGCTGCTCGTGGACCCGAAGCCGCACGTGGGCGACCCCCACTACGACGTCGTCCAGCACCTGCTCAACTGCGAGGTCGAGCTGCACGCCGACCCGGCCGGGCTGGCCCGGAGGGTCGCCGGGGAGGCGGACCTCGACGGCGACCGCGTGGTGCGGTGGCTGTTCGCGCGGTGCGTGCAGGAGTGCTGGGAGTGGGCCGCCCTGCGGCCCGTGGCGCGGCGGCTGGCCGCAGACGCAGCGGTGCGCTGAGCGTCAGGCGGAGCGGCGCGAGCGCAGCAGCGCGCCCTCGGCCTCGGCGACCAGGTCGACGTCGTCGAGCGCGAGGGAGAAGTCGAGGACGTCGTCCCAGCTGATGGTGGACCCCGCGCGCTCCTCGAGCGCCTCGGCGGGCACGTCCCACGGCTCGGCCGTGACGCCGCCGGTGCTGAGCAGGCGGACGACCTCGTCGGTCGCGTGGCGGCGCACCTCGTCGGTGCAGGTGGGGCAGTGGAACGCGTAGAAGCTCCACGCCGAGACCGAGCAGACGACCAGCCGCACCTGGGGAGACGCCAGCTCGACGTCGCCGCAGCCCGGGCAGGTGGCCTTGATGGTGGTCATGCGGGGTGGGTCCTTCCGGTCGTGGTGCTGCCCCGTCTCCGACGGGGCCGACACACCTCCATCGGCCCGACCCCACGGGGAGTTGAGTGCTCCTCCGCTCCAGCGCCAGACCCCTCGCGTCTCCCCTTCGGCCAACACCGCCCGCGACGCCGGGCGGCCGACGACCATGGACCCGTGCCCGCCGACCTCCACGAGCACGTCGGCCACGGCCACGTGCGCCCCGACGGCACCCGCCCCGGTGACGACGTCCGGGTGACGGCGACCGCGCGGCGCCTGGTGGTGGCGCTCGCCGTCGCCTGCGCCGTCGCGTCCGTGCTCGGCGTCGCGCTGCTGTGGCCGCCCGCGGGCACCCTCGCGGCGCTGCGCGAGCAGGTGAGCGCCGCCGGCCCGGTGACGACGACGGTGGCGGGCGAGGTCCTCTCGACCGCGCAGGCGACCTGCCCGGGCACCTCGTCGGACCGGCTGCCCGACGGGACGATCCCCGACTCCGCCAGCTGCCCCACGGCCGACGTGCGCGTGCTGGAGGGCGACGCCGCCGGCCAGGTGGTGCAGGTCCAGGTGCCGGCCGACGTGGTGCGGGGCGGCATGGGCGCCGGTGACCGCGTGGACCTGTCGTACTTCCCGCCCACCGAGGGCTACGAGGCCAGCTGGACCTGGGTCGACTTCTCGCGCACCCGCCCGCTGGCGGTCGTGGTCGGGGTGTTCGTGCTGCTCACCGTGGTGGTGGCGCGCCGGCGCGGGCTGGCAGCCCTGGTGGGGATGGCGCTGGCGGGGGCGGTGCTGGGCCTGTTCATGATCCCGGCGCTCCTGGCCGGGGAGTCCGCGGTGCTGGTCTCGGTGACCGGGTGCAGCGCCATCATGGGCGTCGTCCTGTACCTGACGCACGGGTTCAGCCTGCGCACCGCCGCGGCGCACCTGGGCACGGTCAGCGGGCTGGTGCTGGTGGGCCTGGCCGCGCACGTCGCCGTGGGCGCGACCCACCTGCAGGGCCTGTCCGACGAGGACTCCGGCTACCTCGGCCAGCTCACCTCGATGGGCGTGCTCCAGGGCCTCGTGGTGGCGGGCATGGTGCTCGCGGGCGTCGGCGTCCTGAACGACGTGACCATCACGCAGGCCAGCGCCGTGTGGGAGGTGCGCGAGCACGCCCCCGGCGCGGGCTTCCGCACGCTGGTGAGCAGCGGCATGCGGGTGGGTCGCGACCACCTCGCGTCCACCGTCTACACGGTGGCGTTCGCCTACGCGGGGGCCGCGCTGCCGGTGCTCGTCATCATCGCCGTCACCGACCCGGCCTGGCTCGACGCGCTGACCAGCAGCAAGATCGCCGAGGAGGTCGTGAGGACGGCGATCGGCGGGGCCTGCGTGGCGCTGTCGGTCCCGGTCACGACGGCGGTCGCGGCAGCCGCCGTCGCCGGTGCGTCGGTGGCGCCGACGGGTGCGGCGGGGGCTGGGGCGACGCAGCCTGCGGAGGCGACGCCGCCAGCGGCGCTCCCCGGACGGCGAGCACAGCGGGAAGCAGAGCGGTCGGGACGGCGAGGGCGTCGCTGACCTCCGCGCCCGGCTCCTCGCCGAGGCGGGCCACCCAGGTGGCGACCTCCTCGCGCCGGGCGGCGTCGAGGTCGCCCAGCCACACCACGGTGCTCGGGTGCTGCTGCCCCTCGCCCCGCTGGCCGACGGCGACGACGGGCCCGCGGGCGCAGGCCCCGACGCAGGGGCTGGCGACGAGCACCCCGCCGCGGGAGCCGCGCACGGCCTCCCGCAGCGAGGTGCCCAGGGCGTCGTCCTCACCCTCCAGCCGGCGCAGCGCGGCGCACCGGTGACCGGTGCAGACCGCCACGAGGGGGCCGGCCGGTCCGTTCACGAGCTGGTCGCCGACCCGGTGGACGGGGTGCGCTGGCCGTAGCGGCGGCGGAAGCGCTCCACGCGGCCCTCGCTGTCGAGGACGCGGGCGCGCCCCGTCCAGAACGGGTGGCTCGCCGAGGAGACGTCGACGTCGATGACGGGGTGGGTCTCGCCGTCCTCCCACTCGACGGTGCCGCGGGCGTGCGCCCCCGCCGTCGAGCGGGTGAGGAAGGAGGTGCCGGCCTGGTTGTCCCGGAAGACGACGGGGCCGTACTCGGGGTGCAGGTCCTGCTTCACGTCTGCTCGTCCTCTCGCTCTACCAGCTGGACTTGGTCACGCCGGGCAGCTCGCCGGCGAGCGCCTGCTCGCGCAGCCGCACGCGCGACAGCCCGAACCTGCGGTAGTAGGCGCGGGGGCGGCCGTCGACGACGTCGCGGTTGCGCAGCCGGGTGGGGCTGGCGTCGCGGGGCATCCGCTGGAGGGCGGCGCGGGCGTCGGCCCGCTGCTCCTCGCTGGAGGTGGCGGCGGTGGCGAGGCGCTTCAGCTCGGCGCGGCGCTCGGCCCAGCGGGCCACCACCTCGCGGCGCTGGACGTCCTTGGCGATCTTGCTCTTCTTGGCCATCAGCGCGCCTCCTTGAACTCGACGTGCTGGCGCACCACCGGGTCGAACTTGCGCAGCACCATCCGCTCGGGGTCGTTGCGGCGGTTCTTGCGGGTCACGTACGTGTAGCCCGTGCCCGCCGTCGAGCGGAGCTTGATGATCGGTCGGACGTCCTTGCTCCCGGCCACGTCAGGCCACCTCTCCTCGTGCGCGGAGGTCGGCGACGACGGCGTCGATGCCGAGCCTGTCGATGACCCGCATCCCCGCGGGCGTCAGGTCGAGCCGCACGTGGCGGCCCAGGGAGGGCACCCAGTAGCGCTTGCTCTGGGTGTTGGGCTCGAAGCGGCGCTTGGTGCGCCGGTGCGAGTGCGAGATGCGGTTGCCGGAGCGGCCCTTGCGCCCGGTGACCTGGCAGGGGCGGCTCATCAGCCCTGCCTCGCCTTCAGGCGGGGGTTCTTCTTGTTGATGACGTACAGGTGGCCGCGGCGGCGGACCAGCTTGGATCCGGGCTGGCGGGCCAGCGAGCGCAGCGAGGCGCGCACCTTCACGGGTTCCTCCGGGGGGTCGATGATGGGTGGTGAATGAGAACGGTTATCTCTCTGTGGCAGCATAGTCGAGAAGCGTTCTCGATAGCGATGTCCCCCTGCGAGACCAGGAGCACCCCGTGACCCACTCCGTCGACCCGACCCGCCTGCCCGTCACCGCCGTCACCGCCGTCGACGCCGCCGCCCGCGACGCCGTCGTCATGAGCGTGCAGCTGGACGCGCCCGACGCCGTGGTGGTCCGCCACGACCTGTCAGGCGCGGGCTCGGGGGTGCTGCGACGCGTGGTCAGCGACGCCACGGGCGTCGTGGAGGACGTCACCACGCCCCTCGACCACGCCTGCCTCGCGTGCGCGCTGCGGGAGGACCTCCTCCCCACCCTCGTGCGCCTCGCCCGAGAGGGCCGCTGGAGCGCCGCGCTGCTCGCCCTCCCGCTGGCGAGCGAGCCCGTGCCCGTGGTCCGCGGCCTGCTCGGCGGGACCGTCGAGGGCGCCCCCGTGCGGCGCTGGCTCGACCTGGCCGGCGTGGTGTGCGCCGTGGACGCCGAGGGGCTGCTGCACGACGTCCTGGGCGACGACCTCCTCGACGAGCGCGACCTCGCGCACGGCGACGACGACCGCTCCGTCGGCGAGGTGGTCGCGCGCCAGCTGCGCGGGGCCGACCTCGTGCTGGCACCGGGGGCCCCCGGCCGCGAGCGGGCGCTGCTGGACCACCTCGCGCTCCCGGGGGTGCGGGCGCAGGTGCAGCAGGCCTGCGACACCTCGGGGGCCGCGGTGCTGGCCCGCCGCCACGACGCGCGGGCCTCGCAGCGCTGGGAGGACCCGCGGGCCGTCGCGCCCAGCGGCGCCCCCGACGCCGACGGCGTGTGGACGCTGGACCTGTCCGACTGGCGCCCCGTGCACCCCGAGCGGCTCCACGAGAACCTCGAGCGGCTCGCCAGCGGGCACCTGGTGGGGCGCGGGCGGTTCTGGCTGCCGACGCGACCGGGCGTCGTGGGCGTGTGGGACGGCGCGGGCGGGCAGCTCAGCATCGGTGACGCGGGCCCGTGGCAGCTGCCCGGGCACGACGTCGACGGCGCGGCGGGCGGCCGGACGGGGTCGTCGGTCGACCGCAGCACGCGCCTGGTGGTCACCGGCGTCGACGAGGACCCCGAGCGCGTGCTCTCGGCCTTCGCCGAGTCGCTGCTCACCGACGCCGAGCTGGCCGCCGGTCTGCAGCGGTGGGTCGGGCGGCCCGACGGGTTCGATGCGTGGCTCGGCGAGGTCGGGGCCGACGAGGTGGCCTGAGCGGCACCCCCCGGGGGTATGTTGGCGGCGTGGACGAGGCGCAGCCGGAGCAGCACCAGCACGGCTACCTGCACGCCAAGGACGACCACCTCAAGCGCCTGCGCCGCATCGAGGGCCAGGTCCGCGGGCTGCAGCGGATGGTCGAGGAGGAGAAGTACTGCATCGACGTCCTGACGCAGGTCTCCGCCACCACCAAGGCGCTGCAGGCCGTGGCGCTGGGGCTGCTCGACGAGCACCTCGGGCACTGCGTCGTCGACGCCGCCCGCCGCGGCGGGCCGGAGGCCGACGAGAAGGTGCGCGAGGCGTCCGAGGCCATCGCCCGCCTCGTGCGCTCCTGAGCACCGTGCGCCGGCTGCTGGTCGTCCTCGCGGCCGTCGCCGTCGCGCTCGGCGTCATCGGCATGCACGCGCTGGGGACGGCTCCGGCCCCGGCAGCGGCCGCGCACACCACCAGCCACACCACCGCGCACGACGACGCCCCCGCGGACGGGGCCTCCCACCACGGTCCTCACGGGCCCGTCGGCACGGCGGCCGGCTGCGTCCTCGCCGCAGGCGCCGCCGTCGCCGGTCTGGCCGCCGCGGTGACCGGCCTGCTCTCCGACCCGGCCAGCGGTGCGCTCGGAGCCGTGACCCTCTCCGTGCTCCTGGCAGCGACAGCCAGCGCCGGCCGCGCCCGCGGGCGGGCGCGCCCCGCCACCGGCCCACCGGGTCCAGCCACCTCCTGCGTGCTGCGGACGTAGCGGCGCCCGGCGACGTCCCGCCCTCGCGCGGGGCGCGCGCCGGCGCGCCCGCACCCCACCCAGCACCGGAGGACAGCCCCGTGACCACGCCCACCACGCACCCCAGCGCCCGCTCCAATGCCCGCCCCACCGCCCACGCCGGCCCGCGCCGCCCCCGCGGGGCCCGCTCCGCCACCGCCCTCACCGGTGCTGCGCTGGCAGCGCTCCTGCTCACCGGGTGCGGGGCCCAGACCACCGACCACGGCGCCGACCACGGCAGCGGGCACACCAGCGACACCGCGGCGGACCACGGCGAGGCCGACGTCGCCTTCGCCAGCGGCATGGTCGTGCACCACGAGGGCGCGCTGACCATGGCCCAGGACGCCGCCCAGCGCGCCAGCACCCCGGAGGTGCGAGCGCTCGCCGAGCGGGTCGTCGCGGCCCAGCAGCCCGAGATCGACCAGATGGAGGGCTGGCTGACCGCGTGGGGAGAGGACGGCGGGTCCCACGCCGGCCACGACATGGCGGGCACGGGTGGCATGGCGGGCACGGGTGGCATGGCGGGCACGTCCGAGGACGACACCGCGGCGCTCGCCGCCGCCACGGGCACCGCCTACGACCGCCTCTTCCTCGAGCAGATGACCGCCCACCACCGCGACGCCGTCGAGATGGCGCAGCGCGAGCAGGCCGAGGGCACGGCCCCCCAGGCCGTGGCCCTGGCGGAGCGCATCGAGGCCGACCAGACCGCCGAGATCGCCGTGATGGCCGGTCTCCTGCAGCAGCTGGGCGCATGAGGCGACGGGCCCTGCTCGGCCTGGCACTGGCCACGCCCCTCGCGGCGTCGGCCTGCTCCGCGGAGGGCGACGCCGGGCCGGCGCCGTCCAGCAGCACCGCCTCGAGCGCGCCGCAGCCCGCGCCGTCCACCGCCAGCACTCCCCCCAGCCCGAGCGAGGTCGTCGTGCGCGTGCTCTCCGACCAGGCCTACGCCGAGCCCGTCGACGGCTCGGCCACGGCCCACCTGCTCGACCTGCACCTGCCCGACGGCGCCCCGGGCCCCTGGCCGGTGGTGCTCTTCCAGGCGGGCTCGGCGTTCCAGTCCGACGACACCAAGGGCGGCAGCACCGACCTGTCCGGCGGCACCACCGCCGCGGGCCTCGCGCAGCGATGGGGGCCGCTCGGGTACGCCGTCGCCGGCATCAACGTGCGCAGCAGCGCCCAGGCGCGGTTCCCCGCCCAGCTGCACGACGTGAAGGCCGCGGTCCGGTACCTGCGCTCGCGGGCCGACGAGCTCGGCCTCGACACCGACCGCGTCGTCACCGCGGGCACCAGCAGCGGCGCCTGGGGCGCGGTCATGGCCGGGGTGGTGACGGGGGTGCCCGAGCTGGAGGGCGCGGACCTCGGCAACGCCGACCAGCGCAGCGACGTCCAGGCCGTGGTCGACCTGTTCGGCCCGACGGCGTTCCTGCAGATGGACGCCCAGCGCCTGCCCGACGGCCAGGAGCACGACCCGGCCGGCTCGCCGGAGTCGATGCTCATGGGGTTCCCGATCCAGTCGGACCCTGCCGCCACCGGCCGCGCCGACCCGACCGCGTACGTGGGTGCGGGCAGCCCTCCGGCGTGGATCACCCACGGCACGGCCGACCCGAACGTCCCCCACCAGCAGTCCGAGCTGCTGTTCGCGGCCTACGAGCGGGCGGGCGCCACCGCGAGCCTGACCCTGGTGCCCGGGGCCGGCCACACCGACAGCTACCTCAGCAGCGGCGCCCCCGACCGCCTGGTGAGGACGACGGCGGGCGGCACCACCACCGAGAGCGGCGACCCCGACCCGACGTACGACGCGGTGCTCGCCTTCCTCCAGGAGCACCTGCGCCGGGGCTGAGCCGCTCCGCGGATGCGCCCCTTCGGGGTGATCGAGAGGTCACGGCGAAGGGGCGCATCCCGAGAGCGCCCTGGGGCGCCCCCGGACGGGCTCACTCCGCGCCGAAGACCGCCGCCTCGTGGGGCCCCGTGCCGCCGACCAGCAGCCGCTCCCCCGGGCGGACCACGACGTCGAGCGCCTCGTCGCCCAGGTTCAGCGCCACGGTGACGCCGCGCGCGCCGTCCTCGGGGTCGCTCGCGCGGTACACGAGCACGGGGTTCTCCAGCCGCTCCACCTCGACCCGCGCCCGCGCGAGCCAGGGGTGGCGTCGGCGCAGCCCGATGAGCTGCTGGTGCAGGGCGAAGACCGGCGCCCCGAGCGGCGAGAGCTCCGCCGGCGAGGCCGGGAAGGCGGGGCGCACGGCGTCGTCACCACCGGCGCGCTCCTCCTTGACCCCGCGGAAGGCGTGGTCGTCACCGGCGTAGACCGCCGGCACGCCGCCGACCGTGAACAGCACCGCGAGCGCGTGGGCGAGGTGGCGCTCGTCGTGCAGCTGCGAGGCGATGCGGGTGGTGTCGTGGTTGCCGAGGAACGTGGTGGGCAGGAAGCGCTGGAGCAGCTCCCCGTGGTGGCGCAGCTCCCACTCCAGCTCGAACAGGTTGGCGTCGTTGAGGCTGCTCCAGACGGCCTTCCACAGCCGGTACTGCGTGACCGAGTCGAAGCCCGACTCCTCCACGAAGGCGGCGTAGTCGCCGTGGATCACCTCGCCCAGCAGCCACGCGTGGGGGTGGCTCTCGCGGACCGCGTCGCTCACCGCGCGCCAGAAGGAGGTCGGGACGGCGTAGGCGGCGTCCATGCGCCACCCGTCGACGCCCGCGTCGAGCCAGTGCCGCACCACCTCGACGACGTGCTCGAGCACGGCGGGGTGGCCGTGGTCGAGTGCCACCAGCTGGTGGTGGCCCTCGAAGACGGCCCAGCCGTCGTCGCGGGCGGGGTCGCGGCGGAACCAGGCCGCCGACCCGGCGTCGCCCGCGAGCGCGGCGCGGAAGCGGGGGTGCGAGCGGCCGACGTGGTGGAAGACGCCGTCGAGGACCACGTGCACGCCGCGGGCGTGGGCCTGCTCGACGAGGTGGCGCAGGTCGGCCTCGTCGCCGAGGCGGGGGTCGACGCGCAGGTGGTCGCGGGTGTCGTAGCCGTGGGTCTCGCTGTCGAAGACCGGGCCGAGCTGCAGGGCGTTGGCGCCGAGGGCCACGAGGTGGTCGAGCCAGCCCTCGACGTGCGCCAGCCGGTGGGTCACGGGGGCGTCGCCGGGGTTCTCCGCCTCCGCGCCGGTGAACCCCAGCGGGAAGGCGTGCCAGATGACGGTGTCCTGCGGGCGCACCTGATCGACGCTAGCCGTCGGGAAGACAGCGGGCCCCCCGAGCGCTGCACGCTCCGGTGACCCGAGGAGGGTCTCCGCCCGCACGCTCCGGAAGGCCCTCCATGACCGACGTCTCCGCCCGCCCGACCAGCGGGAGCGGAGCCGCCGAGGGCCCCGCGGCCCCGGCCTCCCCCGCCCTCGCGACCGCCGTCGAGACCGCACCGTCATCCGGCTGCTGCTGGTGGCGGCGTTCGTCGTCATCCTCAACGAGACGGTCATGGGGGTGGCGATCCCCCACCTCATGGGTGACCTCGGCATCACCGCCACCGCGGCGCAGTGGCTGACCACGGGCTTCCTGCTGACGATGGCCGTCGTCATCCCCGTCACCGGGTTCCTGCTGCAGCGGGTGCGCTCGCGGGTGCTCTACCTGACGGCGATGTCGCTGTTCACGGCCGGCACGGCCCTCGCGGTGGTGGCGCCGGGCTTCGAGGTGCTCCTGGTGGCGCGCGTCATCCAGGCCAGCGGGACGGCGATCATGATGCCGCTGCTCATCACCACGGTGATGACGCTGGTGCCGCCGGCGGTCCGCGGCCGGACCATGGGCAACATCTCGGTGGTCATCGCCGTGGCGCCCGCCATCGGCCCGACCATCTCCGGCCTGGTGCTAGAGCACCTGAGCTGGCGCTTCCTGTTCGTGGTGGTGCTGCCGGTCGCCGTCGCCGTGCTGGTCCTGGGCGCGCGCCGCATGCGCGACGTCACCGAGCCCCGCGCGACCCGCCTGGACGTGCTCAGCGTCGTCCTGTCGGCCGTCGGCTTCGGCGGCCTGGTCTACGGGCTCTCGCACCTGGGCGAGGTCGGCGGCTCGGGGGTGGCCGTGAGCGCCGCCTCGATCGCCGTCGGCGTCGTGGTGACGGGGCTGTTCGTGCTCCGGCAGCTGCAGCTGCAGCGCCGCGGTGACGACCCGGCCCGCCCCGGCGTCCTGCTCGACCTGCGGACCTTCCGCACCCCCGTCTTCGCGGTGTCCGTGGTCATGTTCGTGGTGAGCATGATGGCGCTGTTCGGCACGATCATCCTGCTGCCGCTGCTGATGCAGACCGTGCTCGGGCTGTCGGTGCTCACCAGCGGGCTGCTCCTGCTGCCGGGCGGCCTGGTGATGGGGCTGGCGGCCCCCCACGTGGGCCGCGCCTACGACCGCGTCGGGCCGCGCCCGCTGCTCGTCCCGGGCACGGCGCTGGTCGCGGCGGTGCTGTGGACCATGACGGTCGTGGTCAGCACGACGACGCCGTGGTGGCTGCTCCTCGCGCTGCACGTGGCGCTCTCGGCGGGGCTGGCGCTGGTGTTCACCGCCGCTGTTCACCGCCAGCCTGGGGTCGCTGCCACCGCACCTGTACTCCCACGGCTCGGCCGTGGTGAGCACCGTGCAGCAGGTGGCGGCCGCAGCGGGCATCGCGCTGTTCGTGGCGACGATGACGGCCGTGGCCGCCTCCGGGGTGGCCGGCGGCGCCGAGCCGGTGGCCGCGACGGCCGACGGGATCGCCACCGCGCTGCTCATCGGGGCGGTGGTCGCGTCGCTCGCCGTCGTGACGGCGTTCTTCGTCCGCGGGAGCGCGCAGCCCGACGGCGAGCGGGTCGTCGCGGCGCACTGAGCACCACGGCGAGGAGGACCCGCCCAGGGCCTGGTAGAGTTCTTCTCGCTACGCGCTCCTAGCTCAATTGGCAGAGCAGCTGACTCTTAATCAGCGGGTTCTGGGTTCAAGTCCCAGGGGGCGCACCAGCACGGAGGGTCCCGGTCAGCTCAGGCTGCCGGGGCCCTCAGTCGTCCTCCGGCCCGTCGCGCCCGGCGTGCTCAGCTCGCCCGTGGCGGGTCCGGCGGCGGCCCGCCGCGCCAGCACCCACGCCCGGAGGTCCTCGCCGGCCATCGCCGGGGCGTGCAGCCACCCCTGCGACTCGTCGCACCCCAGCGCGGCCAGGTGCCGCAGCGTCGCGGCGTCCTCCACGCCCTCGGCCACGACCCGCATCCCCAGGGCGTGGGCCAGGTCGACGGTGCTGGCGGTGATGGCGGCCGCGCGCGGGTCGCGGAGCAGCAGCGCGGTGAACGACCTGTCCAGCTTCAGCTCGGTGGGGCGCAGCCGCTGCAGCCGCGCCAGCGACGACCACCCGGTGCCGAAGTCGTCGATGCTGGTCCCCACGCCCAGCTCCGCGAGGTCGGCGAGGACCTGCGCGGCGCGGTCGTCGTCGTCGTCGAGCTCGGCCTCGGTCACCTCCAGCACCAGGCGGTCGGCGGGGACGCCGTGCCGCAGGAGCAGCTCGGCCACCTCCGCCGGCAGCGACGGGTCGGCGAGGTCACCGGCGGAGACGTTCGCGCTCACGCGCAGGTCCAGGCCAGCGGCTCGCCAGCGGGCGGACTGGGCCACCGCCTGGCGCAGCACCTCGGAGGTGACGGCGCGCAGCAGGCCGTGCTCGGCGGCGACCGGGAGGAACTCCGCCGGCCCCAGCAGGCCGCGCTCGGGGTGCCGCCACCGCACGAGCGCCTCGACGCCGACGACCTCCCCGCCGTCGACGCGCAGCTGCGGCTGGTGGTGGAGCACCAGCTCGCCGACCTCCAGCGCGCGCCGCAGCTCCTCCGCCGTCTGCAGCCCCGGCTCGGGCCTGCCGTGCAGCGCGGCGTCGAAGAGCTGCGCCCCGCCGCCGGAGCGCTTGGCGGCGTACATCGCGGCGTCGGCGCACCGCAGCAGGTCGGTGACGGGGTCCTCGGCGGCGCTCGCGGCACCGCCGTCACCAGCGGCACCGCCGGGCGGGTGCACCGCCACCCCGGCGCTGCACCCGACGTGCACGGTGGAGGCACCCAGCTCGTAGGCGGGTGCCAGGGCCTCCACCAGGGCCTCGCTCCAGGCCCCGGCCGCCCCGAGGGCGTCGGGGTGGGGCGGCAGCAGCACGACGACGGCGAACTCGTCGCCACCGAGCCTGCCCGCGACGGCGACCGCCGGGCCGCGGACCAGCGGCGTGCGGACCCCCTCCAGCCGGCGCGCCACCTGCACCAGCAGCGCGTCACCCGCGGCGTGGCCGAGGCCGTCGTTGACCTCCTTGAACCTGTCGAGGTCCAGCAGCGCGACCGCGAACGGGGTCCGCGCGCCGTGCAGGTTCGCGACCGCCCGCAGCACCCCCCGCCGGTTGGCGAGGCCGGTGAGCTCGTCGGTCACGGCCTCGCGCCGGGTGGCGTCGAGCTGGGACAGCTCGGTGATGTTGAGCAGCAGGCGGGTGGCGGCGCCCGCGGCCCCGAGGCCACCGGCCAGGAGCACCCAGGGGTCCGTGGCACCGCTCCCCGCCAGCACGAGCAGCCCGTCGGCGCAGACGACCAGCAGCGCCAGCAGGAGGACGCCGTAGGCGCCGACGGTGGCCGAGACGCCGTCGACGGTCAGGGGCACCGCGACCGTCCGCGACGCGACCGCGGCCAGCGCCACGCACAGCGCGGCCAGCCCGAGCCAGGCGCCCGTGCCCGGGACCGGTGAGCCCGTCTCGGTGCCGACCGCCAGGCACCCGCCCCCCACCAGCGCGGCGACGCAGCCGACCACGAAGAGCCAGGCCGCGCGGTCCCGGCCGCCGCCGGCGGTCACGGCCGTGGACAGCACCGTGCCCGTGAGCACGACCGCGGCCGCCCCGGAGGCGAGCACGGGCTGCAGCTGCCACCACGGCAGGTCGAGCGACGAGGGCACGAGGCTCCCGACGGCGAGCCCCAGCAGCGCCTGGCCCGTCAGGACGGCGCTGACCGCGTTGAGCAGGTCACCCGGGTCTCCGGAGTGGGTGCGGGTGAGGTTCCACCGCACGAAGGCGCTGTAGACCACGAGCGAGGTGGCGAGCACCGCGAGCGCCAGGGGCAGCAGCGGGAGCGCTCCGCCCGCGCCCAGGCCGGTGAGCACGGGGTGCGCCACCAGCGCCGCCCCGGCGACGACCACGAACAGGGCCACCGCCCGCCACAGGCGCCGGTCGGCCCCGCCGCGGCGCACCCGGGCGAGGACCAGGGCGCTCGCGACGAGCCAGACAGCGGCCCACGAGGCGGTCCGGGCGAGGGCGGACCGCTCGGCGGGGGCGTCGGCCACCAGGAGCCAGAGGACCCCCAGGGCCAGCAGACCCACCAGGCCGGCGCGCCCCGCTCGTCCGCTCCCCCACGGCCTCCGGCGTCGCGCAGTCCGAGCGGTGCTCTCCACGTGGTGCCTCCCCCTGGACCCACCCCCGCGGGTCCTGCGCCTGTCATCGGCTCACGAGGTGGTTGGGTTGAGCAACCTCACGGGAGGAGGAGGCCGGGGACCGGGGCCGGTCCCGGGTCAGTCCAGGGTCAGCGGGGCCGCAGCCGCAGCCGCAGCCCCCCGCGGGGGCGCAGGGTGACCAGCGCCTCCAGCACCGGCTCGTCACCCGGCACCGGGTCGACGCGGCGGTCGCGCAGGAGCGCCGCGAGCACGAGCACCGCCTCGGTCAGCGCGAAGTCGCGCCCGATGCAGAGCCGGGCGCCGGCCCCGAAGGGGAGGTAGGAGCCGCGAGGCACCTCGGGCCCCTCCCCCGTGAACCGACCCGGGTCGAAGCGCTCCGGGTCGGGGTGGACGTCGGCGCGCCGCTGCAGCAGCCACGGGCTGACGATGACGAGCGTGCCCGCCGGCACCGCGACGCCGTCCACGACGTCGTCGCTCTCCGCGCGCCGCGTCACCACCCAGGCGGGCGGGTACAGGCGCAGGGACTCGTCGACGACCGCGCGGGTCCAGGGCAGGTCGCGCAGGTCCTCCCAGGTCGGGGCCCGGTGTCCCGCGCCCGACCCGGCACCCCCCTCGGCGCCGAGGACGGCGTCGAGCTCGGCGTGCAGGCGCTCCTGCGCCGCGGGGTTCCGGGCGAGCAGGTCGAGGGTCCAGGTGAGGCAGGAGGCCACCGTCTCGTGGCCGGCGATGACCATCGTGACCAGCTCGGCGCGCACCGACTCCGGGGGCAGGCGGCCCTCGTCGACAGCGCGCAGCAGCAGGCCGAGCAGGTCGTCGCCGAGGTCGCCCGCGGCGCGGCGGCGGGCCACCACCCGGGCGACCACCTCGTCCATGACGGCGTTCGCCCGCGCCAGGCGGCGCTTGGCCGGGGTGGGCAGCCAGCCGGGCAGCGGGGTGCGGGCGCGTCCGATGACCACCTCGAGCGCCTCCAGCACGGCGGCGACCACCCGCTCGCCGTCGGCGGTGACGTCACCGCCGAAGAGGGTGCGCCCCACCACCTCGAGGGTGGCCTGCAGGACGGCGGCGTCGACGTCGACGACCTCGCCCTCGACGGCGGCGCGGGCCCGCACGCGCTCGGCGGCGGCCACGGACTGCTCCGCGACGGCGGCCAGGCCCGAGCGGTGGAACGCGGGCTGGGCCACCCGGCGCGCCTCGCGCCAGGCGCTGCCGTCGCTGGTCAGCAGGCCGCTGCCGGTGACCAGCGACAGCGCGCCGTACTGGACCGTCGCCTTCGACCACGCCCCGGCGTTCTCCACCAGCACCCGCCGCGCGCCCGCGGTGGTGCCCACCAGCAGCACCGGGGTCTTCGGCATCGGGAAGGCGACGTGGTCGCCGAAGCGCGCCGCGGTGCGCTCCAGGTAGGCCAGCGGGTCGCGGCGGATGGAGAGCAGGTCGCGCAGCATGTCGCGCGGCAGCGGCCCCGGGGCGTCGAGGACGGTGTACCGGGCGTTGGGCCGCGGGGCGGCGGACGGCTGGCCGGCGCTCAGAGGTACAGCCCGGTCGAGCCGGCCTCGACGCGGGGTGCGGCCACCGCGTGCAGGTCGCGCTCGCGCAGCAGCACGTACTCGCGCCCCGACAGCTCGACCTCGGCGCGGTCCTCGGGGTCGAAGAGCACGCGGTCGCCCAGGCGCACCTGGCGCACGTGCTGGCCGGTGGCCGCCACCTCGCCCCACGACAGGCGCTTTCCCACCGCGGCGGTGGCCGGGATCAGGATGCCGGCGCCGGAGCGGCGCTCGCCCGCCTCGACGTCGGTGGCGACGAGCACGCGGTCGTGCAGCATGCGGATCGGGAGCCTGGCGTCACCGGTCGAGCCGCTGGTCGCACCGCTGCTCGCAGGGGCAGCGGGGGCGCTGGTGGGGGTGCTGTCGGCCGACGTGCTCACGGCGCCCGACGCTACCCGCTGCGCCTCGGCCGGGACCCGGCCGAGGCGCAGCGGTGGGGACGGACCTCAGTGCCTGCGGCGGACCGCGAGCCCGGTGAACAGGCCGACCACCGCGACCACGGCGCCGCCGACGGCGGCGACCCGCTCGACGCGCAGCGCGCCGTCGGAGTCGAGCACGAGCTCCTTGGCCTTGGCCTGCGCAGAGGCGACGCCCTGCTGGGCGAGGGCCTTGGGGGCGACGCGGGCGGCGAGCTCGTCGACCGTGGCCGCGAGGTGCTGCTGGTGGAGGCTGATCTCGCGCTCGAGGCGCGCGGGCTCGTCGGGCGGGACGCTCATGGACCGGACGCTAGTGCCCCGCGCGCGGCTCAGCAGCCCCAGGCCGCCGGACGGGGGCACCGGCACTAGCCTGACGGCCGTGTCCGATCGTCTCGAGCCGGGTGACCTCGCCCCGGACTTCACCCTCCCGGCGACGCACGGCGGCAGCTGGCAGCTCTCCGAGCACCGCGGCCGCTCCGTGGTCGTGTACTTCTACCCCGCCGCCGGCACGCCGGGCTGCACCACGCAGGCCTGCGACTTCCGCGACAACCTCGCCTCGCTGACCGCGGCGGGCTTCGACGTGGTCGGCGTCTCGCCCGACCCGCTGCCGAAGCTCGAGAGCTGGGTGGCCGAGGAGCAGCTGCCCTTCCCGCTCGCCAGCGACACCGAGCGCGGCGTCATCGAGCGCTACGGCGCCTGGGGCGAGAAGACGATGTACGGGCGCACCACCACGGGCCTGCTGCGCTCCACGGTCGTGGTCGACCCCGAGGGCGTGGTGCGCAGCGCCAGCTACAACGTCAAGGCCACCGGTCACGTGGCCCGGCTCCGCAAGGAGCTCGGCATCGACTGACGGGCCGGCCGACAGCGGCGGCCCCCGGGCCGCGCGCCAGCGCGAGTGGTGAAACTGGCAGCCACGCAGGGTTTAGGTCCCTGTGCCTCCGGGCGTGCGGGTTCGAGTCCCGCCTCGCGCACACCCCGCTCCCCGGACGCGCTCAGAGCACCCGCACGGCCAGCAGCGCGACGTCGTCCTCCGACGTCTCCGGCACCAGGCGGGCCAGGAGGGCGTCGCACAGCTCGCCCGGCGGCCGGTGCCCCTCCTCCGCCAGGGCCGTGCGGAGGTCGGCCAGGCCGACGTCGAGCGAGGTCTCCCGGCGCTCCACCAGCCCGTCGGTGCACAGCAGCAGCACGCTGCCGGGCGGGAGCTCCGCGGTGCGTTCCCGGCGCCGCGCGGTGGGGTCGATGCCGAGCAGCAGGTCGGCGTCGTCGCCCTCGAGCAGGGTGGTGGTGCCGTCGGGCAGCCGCAGGACGGGCGGCGGGTGGCCGGCGTTCGACCAGACGAGCCGGCGCCCGCCCGTCCCACCGGTCTCGAGGCGCGCGACGACGCAGGTGGCCGACGTGACGACCTCCAGGCCCTCGAGCGCCTCGTCGACGGCGCTGAGCAGGTCCGCCGGCCCGGCGCCCGTCGCGCGCGCGATGCCGCGCAGCAGCCCCCGGACCTGGCCCATCGCCGCGGCGGCGCGGGAGTCGTGGCCGATGACGTCACCGATGACGAGCACGGCTCCGCCGTCGCGCTGGCGGAAGGCGTCGTACCAGTCACCGCCGACCTGCACCTCCTGCGCGGCACCGACGTAGCGGACGGCGAGGTCGAGCCCCTCCAGCTGCGGTGGGGCCGTCAGCAGGCTGCGCTGCAGCGCCTCCGCCAGGGCGGCGCGCTCGGCGTGCAGGCGGGCGTTCTCCAGCGCGAGCCCGGCGCGGCGGGCGACCTCGCGGGCGGTGTCGAGCTCCTGCTCGCTGCGCACGGCCCCGGGCTCGGTGCGCACGAGCGCCAGCGCCCCGAGCGTGCGGCCGCCCGCGGCGAGCGGGAGCACGAGCACCGAGCTGGGCGCCAGCACCTCCAGCAGGGCGCGGGCCTGGTCGTCACCCACCCAGTCGCCCAGCGGCGGCAGCTGCGGCACGTACACCTCGCGGCCGGTGCGCAGGCAGACCGCGACGGCGGCCTCGCGGCTCATCGTGGCCGCCTGGTAGGTGGCGTAGCGGGCCAGCACGTCGTCGAGGGCGGGGTCGCGGTGGGCGTGGCCGAGGGTGCGCCGCAGCCGCCCCGTCTGCACCAGCGTGACGGTGCACCAGTCGGCCAGCTCGGGCACCACCAGCTGGGCGAGCTCGCTCACGGCGAGGCCCTGCTCGGTGCCGTGCGCCAGCAGCTCGCTCACCGAGCCCAGCAGCTCCAGGCGCCGGACGGTCTCCTCGAGCTCGCGCCGGGCGGTCCGCCGGTCGGTGACGTCGATCATGTAGATGTCGAGCGCGTCGCCGTCGGGGACGGCGTGGACCGAGAGCCAGCGCTGGACCGTCGTCCCCCACGCCTCGAAGACGACGGGCCTGCCGGTGCGGCGGGCCTCGTCGTAGCGGGGGCCGAAGTCGTTCTCGCGGGCGTGCGGGTAGCGCTCCCAGAGCAGCTTCCCGAGCACCTCCTCACGGGGTGCGCCCACCAGCGCCTCCGCCGCGCGGTTCATGCCCGTGATGCGGTCGTCCGCGTCCAGCGAGATCCACGCCAGGGAGACGACGTCGGGGAGAGCCCGCTGTTCGCGCTGCACCGCCGCCTCCACCCCGTCGACTCCCGCCGCTGACCAGCGATCTGCGGAGTCGGCAACCCCATCCTGTCAGGCGCGGGCCAGCACCCGGGCGAGCTCGGGCGCGAGCGCCCGGAACGCCTGCCCGCGGTGGCTGATGGCGTCCTTCTGCCCGGGGGCCAGCTCGGCGCAGCTGACGTCGAGGCCGTCGGGCACGAGGGCCGGATCGTAGCCGAACCCGCCGGCGCCGCGCGCCTCGCGCGCGAGGTGGCCGCGGAGCTCGCCCAGCTCGACGTGCTCGTGACCGTCGGGGGTCACGAGCGCCGCGGCGCACACGAACGCGGCGCCGCGGTGGGCGTCGGGGACGTCGGCCACCTGCGCGAGCAGCAGGGCGAGGTTGGCGGCGTCGTCGCCGTGGCGGCCGGCCCAGCGCGCGGAGAAGATGCCGGGCGCGCCGCCCAGGACGTCGACGGCGATGCCCGAGTCGTCGGCGATGGCGACCAGACCGGTGGCCCGGGCCACGGCCCGCGCCTTGAGCAGGGCGTTGCCGGCGAAGGTGACCTCGCTCTCGACCACCTCGGGGACCTCCGGCAGCGACGGGTCTCCCACGGCGAGCAGCTGGACGTCGAGGCCGGCCGGCAGGTGCGGCGCGAGGATCGCGCGCAGCTCGCCGACCTTGTGGGCGTTGCGGGTGGCGAGGACGACCCTCGTCGCGGGCCGGCCCGCAGCCCCTGTCACAGGCCCAGCGCCTCGCGCTGCAGGCGGGTCAGCTCGGCGCACCCTCCGGCGGCCAGCTCCATCAGCGCGTCGAGCTCGGCCCTGTCGAACGGCTGGCCCTCGGCGGTGCCCTGCACCTCCACGAAGCGGCCGTCACCGGTCATGACGACGTTCATGTCGGTCTCGGCGCGCACGTCCTCGACGTACTCGAGGTCGAGCACCGGCCGGCCCCTGTCGATGCCGACGCTGACGGCCGCCACCGAGCCGCGCAGCGGGTCCTTCTTGACGATGCCCTTCTCGCGCGCCCAGGTCACCGCGTCGTGCAGGGCCACGTAGGCGCCGGTGATCGCGGCGGTGCGGGTGCCGCCGTCGGCCTGGAGCACGTCGCAGTCGAGCACCACGGTGTTCTCGCCGAGCTTGGTGACGTCGACGGCGGCGCGCAGGGAGCGGCCGACCAGGCGGCTGATCTCCTGGGTGCGGCCGCCGACCTTGCCCTTGACGGACTCGCGGTCGCTGCGGGTGTTCGTGGCGCGCGGGAGCATCGCGTACTCGGCGGTAACCCAGCCGGAGCCGGAGCCCTTCTTCCAGCGCGGGACTCCCTCGGTGAGCGAGGCGACGCAGAGCACCTTGGTGCGGCCGAACTCGACGAGGACGCTGCCCTCACCGGCCTCGAGGTAGCGCCGCGTGATGGTCACGTCGCGCAGCTGGTCGGGACGGCGCCCACCGGGCCTGCTGGTGCTGTCAGCCATGCTCCGACCCTAGGACCCGCCCCCGACACCCCCGCCCTCGCCGTCGTCCCCGCCCTGACCGCAGCCGGGCGCTCGGCTGCGGTCCCAGGGGGCACACGAACCGCACGCAGGCGCTCGGCTGCGGAGGAGCGGCCTCAGAGGTGGTGGACCGCCCCCGGGCGCGCCAGCTCGGCGGGGCCGCCGTACGCGGCGCGCACCTCGGCCAGCACGCCCGGTGCGTCGGCCCACGGCGGAAGGTGCGTCACCACCACGGACCGGGCCCCCGCACGGGCGGCCGCGACCCCTGCGCGGGTGCCTGACAGGTGCACGCCCCGCTCGACGGTCACCGCGTCGGTGAAGGTCGCCTCGGTGAGGAGCAGGTCGGCGTCGGCAGAGAGGTGGTCGAGGGCGGGGCAGTCGTCGGTGTCGCCGGTGTAGGCCAGCACCGCGGTGGAGCCGTCGCCGCGCTCGCTCGGGCCGGTGACGCGCAGCCCGTACGCCTCCACGGGGTGCTCCACCAGCACGGGCTCGACGGTGAAGGGCCCGAGCCGCACGGGCCGGCGGTCCACCCAGGCGCCGAAGGCGAACTGCTCGGTCATGCCGGGGCCGTCCTCGGGCAGGTCGTAGGCCCGCGCCAGGCGCCCGGGAGCGTCGGCGGGAGCCCACAGCGGGACCGGCGGCACCGGCTCGCCGCGGTGCGCGGCGGGCCCGTGCTTCAGGGCGACGTAGAGGCCGCAGGCGTCGAGGCAGTGGTCGGCGTGCAGGTGCGACAGCAGCACGCCGTCGAGGGTGGTGAGGTCACCGCCCGGCAGGTGCCGCTGCAGGGGGCCTGCGGCACCGCTGCCCAGGTCGAGCACGACGCGCCAGGTGCGGCCGGAGTCGTCGTCGGCCTCCAGCAGGTAGCACGACGCCGGGGAGTCCGGCCCCGGCACCGAGCCCGAGCACCCCACCACGACCAGCCTCATGCGCCCATCACGTGGCCCTCCTCAGCAGCGGTGCGGTGATGCGGGGCAGCATCTCCGTGTCCAGGACGGTGTGGTGCTGCTCGGCGTGCAGCTGCGCGGGGGCGGCGGTGCCCAGGAACCGCCGCGCCAGGCGCGCGAAGACGGCCGGGTCTCCGGTGGTGAGCCAGCGGTGCTCGGGCGGGGGCAGCTCGTCGCCGCGGAGCTGGCCGCGGGCGGTGAGCTCGCGGTAGACCGCCTTCGCGGTCTCCTCGGCGCTGGAGACCAGCGTCACGCCGTCGCCCATGACGTAGGAGAGGACGCCGGTCAGCAGCGGGTAGTGGGTGCAGCCCAGCACGAGGGTGTCGACGTCGGCGGCGACGACGGGCGCGAGGTGCTCTCGGGCGGCGGCCAGCAGCTCGGGCCCCGAGGTCACCCCCGCCTCCACGAACTCCACGAAGCGGGGGCACGCCTGGGTGGTGACCCGGACGTCGGGCGCCGCGGTGAACGCGTCCGCGTAGGCGCCCGACGTCGCCGTCGCCGTCGTGCAGATGACCCCCACGCGGCCGCTGCGGGTGCTCGCGACCGCGCGGCGCACCGCGGGGCGGATCACCTCGACCACGGGCACCGGGTAGCGCTCGCGCGCGTCGTGCAGCACCGCGGCGCTCGCGCTGTTGCAGGCGATGACCAGCAGCTTCACCCCCGAGGCGACCAGCTCGTCGAGGCACTCCAGCGCGTAGGCGCGCACGTGCGCCAGCGGCCGGGGGCCGTACGGCGCGCGGGCGGTGTCGCCCAGGTAGAGCACCCGCTCGGCGGGCAGCTGGTCGAGGACGGCGCGCGCGACCGTCAGCCCCCCGACGCCGGAGTCGAAGATGCCGATGGGCGCGTCAGCCACGCGGCAGCTGCTTCGCCAGGGCCCCGACCAGCGTCTCCTGCAGCCAGGTGAGGAAGTCGTAGACCGAGGCCATCCAGACGCGCGGGTCCTCCGGGGAGCTCTCGGCGACCTCCGCGAGCACCGCCTCGGCGTCGTCGTCGGTGCGCAGGCCCAGCCGCTCGGCCAGCACCAGGCGCACGTCGGTCAGCGCAACCAGCCAGGCGTGCTGCTCCTCGGCGTCGAGCACCAGCGGCCCGGGGCGCTCCAGCGTGGCGCGGGCCCGCTCGAGGCCGTCGCGCTTGCGCTGGCGCAGGCCCCGCTCGGTGAGGCGGCGGAACTCCCGGGCTGCGTCGGGGTCGTCCTTGGCGGCCTGCGGCAGCAGGCGGGCCACCGCCGGGTCGGACGGCGGCGTGGTGGAGCCCCCGGTGCCGACCATGGCCTCGAGGGGGTCCTCGGAGGGGGTGGTCCCGTCGTCGAGGAGCTGGGAGACCTCGGACAGCAGGCCGGAGAGCAGCGCGCGCTCGTCGTCGTCGAAGGTGGCGGTGACCCCGCGGCGGGAGCGCTCGAAGCGGCGGGCCACGGCTCAGGCGTCCTTGGAGAAGGTGGCCCAGAGGCCGTAGCCGTGCATGGCCTCGGTGTCGCGCTCCATCTCCTCGCGCGTGCCGTGGGCGACGACGGCCCGGCCCGCCTCGTGGACGTCGTGCATGAGCTTCTCCGCCTTCTCGCGCGGGTGCCCGAAGTAGGTCTGGAAGACGTAGGTGACGTAGGACATGAGGTTCACCGGGTCGTTCCAGACGATGGTGACCCAGGGCTTGGCGGTCTCGCCGTCGAGCGCCTCGACGCGCTCCTCGGCCTCTGCCGGTGCGGTGCTCACGCGGGCTCATCCTACGGTGGCCCCGTGGACCACACCCCGTCGAACGGCCCCGGCGTCCTGGGCAGCCGCGGCACCGGCAGCGGCAGCGCCGGGGGCAGCACGGCGCTGCTCACCGACGCGTACGAGCTGACCATGCTGCAGTCGGCGCTGCGCAGCGGCGCGGCCTCGCGGCGCTGCACCTTCGAGGTCTTCGCCCGGCGCCTGCCCGACGGCCGCCGCTACGGCGTCGTCGCCGGCACCGCCCGGCTGCTCGACGCGCTGGAGCGGTTCCGCTTCGACGAGGGGGTGCTGGAGGCGCTGCGCGAGGACGGCCGCCTCGACGCCGCCACCGTCGAGCACCTCGCCGGGTACCGGTTCACCGGTGAGGTCGAGGGCTACGCCGAGGGCGAGCTGTACTTCCCCGGCTCCCCCGTGCTGTCGGTGACCGGCACCTTCGCGGAGGCCGTGGTCATCGAGACGCTCGTGCTGTCGGTGTTCAACCACGACTGCGCCGTCGCCTCCGCGGCGGCCCGGATGGCGGTGGCCGCCGGCGGGCGGCCGATCGTCGAGATGGGCAGCCGGCGCACCCACGAAGAGGCCGCGGTGGCCTCGGCCCGCGCCGCGCACCTCGCCGGGTTCACCAGCACCTCCAACCTCGAGGCGGGCCGGCGCTACGGGGTGCCCGTCTCGGGCACCAGCGCCCACGCCTTCACGCTGCTGCACGACAGCGAGGAGGAGGCGTTCCGCGCGCAGGTCGCCGCCCTCGGCACCGGCACCACGCTGCTGGTCGACACCTACGACATCCAGCGCGGCATCGAGACGGCCGTGCGGGTCGCCGGGCCGCAGCTGGGCGCGGTGCGCATCGACTCCGGCGACCTCGCCGTCCTCGCCGTCAAGGCGCGCGCGCAGCTCGACGCGCTCGGGGCGACGCAGACGCGCATCGTGCTGTCCGGCGACCTCGACGAGTTCGGCCTCGCGGCCCTGGCCGCCGCACCCGTCGACGCCTACGGGGTCGGGACGTCGGTGGTGCAGGGGTCGGGCGCCCCCACGGCCGGCATGGTCTACAAGGTCGTCGAGGTCGAGGGCCGCCCGGTGGCGAAGCGCTCGGAGTCGAAGGCCACCCACGGCGGGCGCAAGACGGCGCTGCGGCGCCACCGCAGCAGCGGGACGGCCACCGAGGAGGTCGTCAGCGCGGGGCCGGTGCCGGAGCGCGAGCCCGGCGACCGCCCGCTGCAGGTGCCGCTGGTGCGGGGCGGTGAGCGGGTGGGTCCGGCGTCGCACGGAGCTGACCTCGCGGCCGCCCGGGAGCACCTCGAGGAGGTGCTCGTCACGATGCCGTGGGAGGGCCTGGCCCTCTCGCGGGGCGAGCCCGCCATCCCGACGCGGGTCCTGCCGCCCGTCTGAGGCGTGCGGTGGGCGGCGGCCCCGGCCGGTGGCCCGCCGTCACCCCGCCCGGCGGGCGGCGGGTGTCAGTGGTGGCCGCCGCCCGGCTTGACCAGGGGGGCGACCTGCGGCAGGCCCTCCTGGAGCCGCGCGACGCGCTCGGCCTGCTTGCGGCGCGAGGAGACGACGGCCGACGCCACCAGCCCGACCGCCACGAGGGCGCAGCCGCCGAACTTCACGATGTCGTGCCACACCGTGATGTCTCCGTTGAGCAGGCCCAGGAAGATCATCACGGCACCGACGCTGATGAGGGTGAAGGGGATCGCCACGGGCCAGATCCTGCCAGGTCTGCGGCGGCGCGGCCGCCCCGCACCGCCGCAGACCGCCAGCCGCCAGCCGTCGGCCGTCGGCCGTCGGCCGGTGTCAGCCGACGTCGAGGGCCAGCAGGTCGTCCTCGGTCTCGCGGCGAACCAGCACGCGGCTCTCGCCGTCGCGCACGGCGACCACCGGCGGGCGGGGCACGTGGTTGTACTGGCTGGCCATGCTGTGGCAGTACGCGCCGGTGGCGGGCACCACGAGCAGGTCGCCCGCGGCGACGTCGTCCGGCAGGAACGCGTCCTTGACCACCACGTCGCCGCTCTCGCAGTGCTTGCCCACCACGCGCGACAGCACCGGGGCCGCGCCCGACCGTCGCCCGCCGAGGGAGGCGGAGTAGTCGGCGTCGTAGAGGGCGGTGCGGATGTTGTCGCTCATGCCGCCGTCGACGGCCACGTAGCGGCGGTGCAGGCCGCCGTCGAGCGCGACGTCCTTGGTCGACCCGACGCGGTACAGCGTCACGCCGGAGGGACCGGCGATGGCGCGGCCGGGCTCGACCGACACCTTCGGGACGGCGATGCCGAGCTGCGCGCACGCGGCGGTGACGACCTCGGCCATGCCGCGGGCCAGCGCCGTGGGCGGCAGCGGCGCGTCCTGCGTGGTGTAGGCGATGCCGAAGCCGCCGCCGAGGTCGATCTCGGGCATCTCCACGCCGTGCTCGGCGAGCACCTGCGCGTGCAGGCCGAGGAGCCGGCGGGCGGCCACCTCGAAGCCCGACACGTCGAAGATCTGGCTGCCGATGTGGCTGTGCAGCCCGCGGAGCTCCAGCTCGGGGCGCGCCAGCACCCGGCGGACCGCCTCGGCCGCCTGCCCCGACGCCAGCGACAGCCCGAACTTCTGGTCCTCGTGGGCCGTGGCGATGTAGTCGTGGGTGTGCGCCTCGACGCCGACGGTGGTCCGGATGAGCACGCCCTGGCGCACCCCGGCCTCGCGGGCGGCGTCGGCGGTCCTGTCGATGTCGTGGAAGCCGTCGACGACGACCTTGCCCACGCCCGCCCGCACCGCGCGGCGGACCTCGTCGTCGGACTTGTTGTTGCCGTGCAGCAGCACGTGCGCCGGGTCGGTGCCGCCGCGCAGCGCCACGGCGAGCTCGCCGCCGGTGCAGGCGTCGTAGCGCAGGCCGTCCTCGGCGAGCCAGCGCGCCACCGCGGTGCAGGTGAAGGCCTTGGCGGCGTAGTAGACGTCGGCGCCGCCGCACGCGTCGGCGAAGGCCTCGGCGAACGCGTCGCGGAAGGCGGTGGCGCGGGCCCGGAAGTCGGCCTCGTCGACCACGTACGCCGGGGTGCCGTGCTGGGCCGCCAGCTCGGTGACGGGCACGCCCCCGACGCTGATGACGCCGTCGGCGCCGCGCCGGGCGCTGCTGGGCCACAGCTGGGGCAGCAGGTCGTTCGCGTCGTCGGGCTCGGTCAGCCAGCCGGGGCCGCCGAGTCCGGCGGCGTGCTGGGGCCCGGCGGGGTGAGCTCTCACTGGTCGGTCTCCGCTGCTCTGGGGTGCACGGTCGGGTGCGCGGTCACATGCGGTCGGGCGCGCCGACGCCGAGCAGGTCCAGGCCGTTGGCCAGCACCGTGCGGGTGGCGTCGTTCAGCCACAGGCGGGTGCGGTGCACGTCGGTGACGGCCTCCTCGCCCATGGGCGTCACGCGGCGCTCGTCGTACCACTTGTGGTAGCTGCCGGCGAGGGCCTCGAGGTAGCGGGCCACGCGGTGCGGCTCGCGCAGCTCGGCGGCCTGCGCCACCACTCGGGGGAAGTCGCCGATGGCGGCCAGCAGCGCCGACTCGGTGGCGTGGTCGAGCAGCGACGGGTCGAACCCGTCCTCCGTGCGCACGCCCAGGTCGCGGGAGTTGCGGCCCACGCCGGAGGTGCGCGCGTGGGCGTACTGCACGTAGAAGACGGGGTTGTCGTTGGTGCGCTTGACCAGGAGGTCGAGGTCGACGTCGATCTGGGAGTCGACGCTGGAGCGCACCAGCGCGTAGCGGGCGGCGTCGACGCCGACGGCCTCGACCAGGTCCTCCATGGTCACGACGGTGCCGGCGCGCTTGCTCATCCGGACCGGGACGCCGTCGCGCACGAGGTTGACCATCTGGCCGATGAGCACCTCGACCACGTCGGGGTCGTCGCCGAAGGCCGCGGCGGCGGCCTTGAGCCGGGCCACGTAGCCGTGGTGGTCGGCCCCGAGCAGGTAGATGCACAGGTCGAAGCCGCGGGCGCGCTTGTCGCGCAGGTACGCCAGGTCACCGGCGACGTAGGCGGGGTTGCCGTCGGACTTGATGACGACGCGGTCCTTGTCGTCGCCGAACTCCGTCGAGCGCAGCCACCAGGCGCCGTCGGCCTCGAAGAGGCGGCCCGAGTCCTTCAGCTGCTGCACCACGGTCGCGACCGCGCCCGAGGAGTGCAGGGAGTCCTCGTGGAAGTAGACGTCGAAGTCGACCCGGAAGTCGTGCAGGCTCTTCTTGACCTCGTCGAACATGAGCGCCACACCGCGGCTGCGGAACGCCTCGAGGGCCTCCGGCTCAGGCAGGTTCCGCGGGTCGCGCCCGTCGGCCGCCAGCGCGTCCGTGACGATCGTGGTGGCGATCTCCTCGATGTAGTCGCCGCCGTAGCCGTCCTCGGGGGCGTCCTGGCCGTTGGCCCGCGCCAGCAGCGAGCGGGCGAACCTGTCGATCTGCGCGCCGTGGTCGTTGAAGTAGTACTCGCGCGTCACGTCGGCGCCGGCGGCCTGGAGCACGCGGGCGAGGGAGTCACCGACCGCCGCCCAGCGGGTGCCGCCGAGGTGCACCGGACCGGTGGGGTTGGCGGAGACGAACTCGAGGTTCACCTTCCGGCCGGCCAGGGCCCCGGTGCGCCCGAAGGCGGGCCCGGCCTCGACGACGGCGCGGGCGAGCTCGCCCGCCGCGGCGGCGTCGAGGGTGACGTTGAGGAAGCCCGGCCCGGCGACGTCGACGCTCTTGACCCCCGCGACGGAGGCCAGCCGCCCGGCGACCACCTCGGCGACCTGGCGCGGGGGCAGACCCGCGGGCTTGGCCAGCTGCAGGGCCACCGACGTGGCCCAGTCGCCGTGGTCGCGGTTGCGCGGGCGCTCGACCCTCACGGACTGCGGCACGGCCGACGCCGGCAGGGCCAGCTCACCAGCGTCGACGGCCTCCTGCAGGCAGGCGCGGACGGCGGCGGACAGCTCCTCGGGGGTCACACCCCCAGGTTACCGGCGCACGGAGGGGCGACCGCCGAGCGCCAGGTCCTCCACGACCTCCACCAGCGCCTCGGGCTCGAACGGCTTGGAGACCAGCGCGTCGACGCCCACCTGGCGCGCCCGCGCCTGCTGGTGGGCCTGCACGCTGGCGGTCACCATCACGACCGGCAGGTCGGCGAGGGCCGGGTCGCGCCGGATCTCCGCGACCGCGCTCCAGCCGTCCCGGGGCTCCATCACGGCGTCCATGGTCACGACGTCGACGGCGGGGGCCGAGGCGTCGCGCAGGCGCGCCAGGCACTCGTCGCCGTCGGCCGCCTCCTCGACCTCGTGGCCCTCCATCTCGAGGTTCAGGCGGATGAGCATGCGGATCTGCGAGGTGTCGTCCACCACCAGCACCCGGGCCACCCCGTGACCGTAGGGGCCGCTGCCGCTGGGCGCCCACCGGGCGCCGGAGACCCTGCCGTCCGGCGGGCCCCACCAGCGACGGGTCTCACCAGGCGACGGAGAGGTACTGGGTCTCGAGGTACTCCTCGACGCCCGCGCGGGCGCCCTCGCGGCCGATCCCCGACTGCTTCACGCCCCCGAAGGGCGCCGACGGGTCCGAGACGAGGCCTCGGTTGACCCCGACCATCCCGGCCTCAACCTCCTCGGAGAACCGCAGCGCCTCGCCGAGCTCGCCGTAGACGTAGGCGGCGAGCCCCATCTCGGTGCCGTTGACCCGCGCCAGCAGGCCGTCCCACCCGCTGCCGGCGCCCCAGGAGTCGTCGAAGACGACGACCGGGGCCACGGGGCCGAAGACCTCCTCGGTGAGGACGTCGGCGTCCGCGGGGACGTCGACCAGGAGCACCGGCGCCACGAAGTGGCCGCGCAGCCCCTCCGGGACGACGGCGCGGGCGGCGACCCGGGCGCCCTGCGCGAGCGCGCCGTCGACGAGCGCCTCGACGCCCGCGCGCTCCCGCGCCGAGATGAGCGGACCCACCTGCGCACCCGAGCTGGCCGGTCCGACGGTGAGCGACTCGACCGCGGCGGCGAACCGCGCCGTGAACTCCTGGGCGAGGCCGTCGTGCACGTAGAAGCGGTTGGCGGCGGTGCACGCCTGGCCGCCGCCGCGGAACTTCGCCGTCATCGCGCCCGCGACCGCGGCCTCGACGTCGGCCCCCGGCAGCACGACGAACGGGGCGTTGCCACCCAGCTCCATCGAGGTGGTGACCACGCGGTCGGCGGCCTGGCGCAGCAGCGTCCTGCCCACCCCGGTGGAACCGGTGAAGGAGAGCTTGCGGACCCGCGCGTCCGCCAGCCAGGTGCCCACCACCTCGCCGGGGTCGGTCGTCGGGACGAGGTTCACGACGCCCTCGGGCACGCCGGCCTCGGCGAGCAGGCGCACCACCGCGATGGCGGTCAGGGGGGTCTGCGCGGCCGGCTTCAGCACGACGGTGCAGCCCGCCGCCAGCGCGGGAGCGATCTTGCGCGCCGCCATCGCCGCGGGGAAGTTCCAGGGCGTCACCAGCGCGGCGACGCCCACCGGGCGGTGCGTGACCACGGTGCGGGTGCCGCCGGCCGGGGAGGGGCCGAAGTCGCCGTGGGGCCGCACGGCCTCCTCGGCGTACCAGCGGAAGAACTCCGCGGAGTAGAGGACCTCGCCGCGGGCGTCGGCCAGCGACTTGCCGTTCTCGGCCGAGACGAGCGCGGCGAGGGCGTCGGCGTCGCGGACGAGCAGCTCGAAGGCGCGGCGCAGCACCTCGGCCGGCTCGCGCGGCGGGGTGCGCCGCCACCCGTCGAAGGCGGCGGCGGCGGCGTCGACGGCCGCGGTCGCGTCGGCGGCGGTGCCGTCGGCGACGTGCGCGAGCACCTCGAGGGTCGCCGGGTCGTCCACGGGGAACGCACCGCCGCCGGCGAGCGCGCGACCGCCGACGAGGACGCCGCGCGCGGGGTCGATCTCCGCGAGCAGGAGCGCCGTGCCACTGCTCGCGGGTGCTGTCGTGCTCGCGGGTGCCGTCGTGCTCACGGGTAGAGCCCCCTCAGGACGTGCGCCTCGGTGACGCGCTGGACGGCGAGGCTGGTGGCGGCGGCGCGCAGGTCCACGCCGTGGCGCTGGGACTGGGCGAGCACCTGGTCCCAGGCGGAGGTCATGCGGTCGGCGAGCCGCGACTCCACCTCGTCCTCGGACCACCAGTACGCCTGGTTGGCCTGGACCCACTCGAAGTAGGACACGATCACGCCGCCGGCGTTGGCGAGGATGTCCGGCACCACGAGCACGCCCCGCTCGGCGAGCAGGGCGTCCGCCGCCGCCGTCGTCGGGCCGTTGGCCCCCTCGACCACGAGCCGGGCGCGGACGTCGGCGGCGTTGCCCTCGTGCAGCACGCCCTCGACGGCCGCCGGCACGAGCAGGTCGACGTCTGCGGCCAGCAGCTCCTCCCCCGTGACCCGGACGCCGCCCCGGAACCCGGCGACCGAGCCGGTGGCGTCGACGTGGGCCTCCAGGGCCGCGACGTCCAGCCCCGGCCCGCCGGCGCCGTCGAGGGCCGCCACGGCCCCGTCCTGGTCGCTGACCGCGCGCACCGCGACGCCGGCCTCGGCGAGGAAGCGCGCGGTGCCGCGACCGACCTTGCCGAAGCCCTGCACCGCGGCCGTGCTCCGGCGCGGGTCGAGCCCCAGGTGGCCCAGGGCGGCCAGCGCCACGTGGACCACGCCGCGGGAGGTGGCCGAGGCCCGGCCCAGCGACCCGCCGAGCGCGACCGGCTTGCCCGTGACCACCCCGAGGACGGTGTGGCCGGCACCCACGGAGTAGGTGTCCATCATCCAGGCCATCGTCTGCTCGTCGGTGCCCACGTCGGGGGCGGGCACGTCCTGGGTCGGGCCGATCAGGGGGGAGATCTCGCTGGTGAAGCGGCGGGTGACGCGCTCCAGCTCGGCGGTGGAGCACTGGCGGGGGTCGATGCGCACCCCGCCCTTGGCGCCGCCGTAGGGCACGTCCAGCAGGGCGCACTTCCACGTCATCCACATCGCGAGGGCGCGCACCTCGTCGAGGTCGACCTGCGGGCTGAAGCGCACCCCGCCCTTGCCCGGGCCGCGGGAGTAGTTGTGCTGCACGCGGTGGCCGGTGAGCACCTCCACGGACCCGTCGTCGCGGCGCAGCGGGATGCTGACGGTGACCTCGCGGCGCGGGGCGGCCAGCAGCTCGTAGGTGCCCCGGTCGTAGCCGAGCAGCTCCACGGCCGCCGCCAGCTGGGCCCGGGCGTCGGCCAGGGTCGCCGCGCCGCCCACAGGCCGGGCCGCGGCGGGTGCGGCCGGCGCGGACGCGCGGTCCTCCAGGGCGGTCACCGGGTGCTCGCGGACGTCGCGGCGAAGGCGGCGTCGAGGACGTCGAAGGCGTCGTGCAGCAGCTCGTCGCTGATGGACAGGGGCGGCAGGAAGCGCAGCACGTTGCCGGCGGTGCCGCAGGTCAGCACGATGACGCCCTGGGCCTTCGCGGCCGCCGCGACGCCGGCCGCCAGCGCGGGGGCGGGGGTGGTCCCGTCCTCGCCGACCAGCTCCACGGCGAGCATGGCGCCGCGGCCGCGGACGTCGCCGACGCGCGGGTCGCGCTCGGCCAGCGCGTGCAGGCGGCCCTTCACCAGCACCTCGACGTCGCGCGCCCGCTGGAGCAGGCCGTCGGTCTCGACGGCCTCCAGCGCCGCGAGCGCGGCGGCGCAGGCCACGGGGTTGCCGCCGTAGGTGCCGCCGAGGCCGCCGGTGTGCACGGCGTCGACCAGCTCGGCGCGGCCGGTGACCGCCGAGAGCGGCATGCCGCCGGCGACGCCCTTGGCCACCACCACGAGGTCGGGGACGACGCCCTCGTGGTCGCACGCGAACCAGTCGCCGGTCCGGGCCACGCCGGTCTGGACCTCGTCGGCCACGAAGAGCGCGCCGTTCTCGCGGCACCAGGCGGCCAGCGCGGGCAGGAAGCCCGGGGCGGGCTCGATGAAGCCGCCCTCGCCCTGGACCGGCTCGATGACCACGCAGGCGACCTGGTCGGCGCCGACCTGGGCCTCGATGACGCGGACCGCCCGCTGGGCGGCCTGCTCACCGGTCATGCCCTGCGGGTCGCGGAAGGGGTAGCTCGTGGGGGCGCGGTAGACCTCGCCGGCGAAGGGCCCGAAGCCGGACTTGTAGGGCATGGCCTTGGCGGTCATGGCCATCGTGAGGTTGGTGCGGCCGTGGTAGGCGTGGTCGAAGACGACGACGGCGTCGCGGCCGGTGGCGTGCCGGGCGATCTTCACGGCGTTCTCCACCGCCTCAGCGCCGGAGCTGAACAGGGCGGTCTTCTTGGCGTGGTCGCCCGGGGTGACCTCGTTGAGCTTCTCGGCCACGGCGACGTACGGCTCGTACGGGGTGACCATGAAGCAGGTGTGGGTGAACGCCGCCACCTGCTCCTGGACGGCGGCCACCACGGCGGGGTGGCTGGCACCGACCGTGGTCACGGCGATCCCGGAGCCGAGGTCGACGAGGCGGTTGCCGTCGACGTCCTCGACGACCCCTCCGCCGGCGCGCACGGCGAAGACCGGGACCGTCGTGCCGACGCCGCTGGCCACGGCGGAGGTCTTGCGGTCCATCAGCGCGCGCGAGCGGGGTCCGGGCAGCTCGGTGGCGAGGTGCCGCGACTGCGGCAGGTCACCGGCAGCTGCCGGGGCGGCGGCGGGCCGGCTGGTCGGAGAGGTGGGGTCGGCCAGCTGCGTCACGGAGGGTCTCCTCGTCGAGGTCCGGTGCGGGCGGACGGCCCGCCGTGCCCGTCCAGCGTGCGAGCCGCCGCCCCATGCCGTCCAATGCCGGTCCGGCCGATCCTTCATGCCCTGCGGGCATGGGAGTGGTGGTGACCGGTCGCGCTGGACGGCGGCGCCGCTGCCGTGGCACAACAGCCCGGTGGAGCTGCGCACCCTGGGCTACTTCGTCGCCACGGCCGACGCCGGCACGGTCAGCGCCGCCGCCGAGCGGGTGCACGTGACCCAGCCGTCGCTGTCGCGCCAGCTGCGGGCCCTCGAGCGCGACCTCGGCGTCGACCTCTTCGAGCGGGGCGCGCGCCGCATGGAGCTCTCCCCCGCCGGACGGGCCCTGCTCCCCCGTGCCCGGGCGCTGCTCGACGACGCCGACGCGCTGCGCCGCGCCGCCCGCGTGCACGCCCGGGGGGCGCTGGAGCGCGTGACGGTGGCGGCGCCCGCCACCACGCTGACCGACGTCGTCTCGCCCTTCCTCACGACCCTCGCGCCGGACGACCCGGTGCCGTCGGTCCTGGAGACCGACGGCGCGTCGGCCCAGGAAGCGCTGCGCGCGGGAGCGGACCTCGTCATCGTGGCGGGCCGGCCGCCGCGCCCCCTGGCCTCGCGGGCGCTGCCGCCGCTGCCGGTGTGGGCCTACCTGCCCGCCGACCACCCCTGGGCCGGCCAGCAGCGCGTCGGCCTGGTGGTGCTGGCCGAGCAGGCCCTGGTCGTCCTGCCGGTCACCCACCCGGCCCGGCGGGTGCTCGACGCAGCGCTGGTGACGGCGGGGCTCGACGCCCCCCACCTGCTCGAGGTGGGCAGCGGCACGGTGGCGCAGGCGCTGAGCGCCGCGGGGCGCGGCATCGCCGTCGTCTCCGACGACCCGCGCTTCGACCTGGCCCGCGCGGCCGTGGGGACCGACGCCGACGGGGACGACGAGCTGCGCGTGCGGCTGCACTGCGCGTGGGACCCCCGCCACCCCGCCGCCGACGTCCTGGCGGCCCTCGCGGCGCGGATCAGCGACTTCGTCCTCGCCCGCTACCCCTCGTGATCATGGGCCTCCAGAACTCGGGGTGCTCCGGAGGCCCATGACCACGGCCGTCGAGGCGGGTCAGCCGGCGGTGCGGACGAGCTTCTTGTTGACGAACTCCTCCGCGGCCAGCAGTCCCATCTCGCGGGAGGTGCCGCTGCGCTTCACGCCGCCGAAGGGCAGCTCCGGGGAGTCGGCGAGCACGCAGTTCACGAAGACCATGCCGGCCTCGATCCGGTCGGCCACCCGCTCGGCCTGCGCGGCGTCGGTGGTGAAGACGTACGAGCCGAGGCCGTAGGGGGTGTCGTTGGCGAGCTCGACGGCGGCGTCCTCGTCGGCGACGCGGTAGACGACCGCGACCGGGCCGAACAGCTCCTCGGTGTAGGCGGGGTTGCCCGGTGCCACGTCGGTGAGCACCGTCGGGGCGTAGAAGGCGCCGTCGCGGGTGCCGCCGGTCACCAGGGTCGCGCCCGCCGCCACCGCGCGGTCGACCTGGTCGGCCAGGCGCTCGGCGGCGGCCAGCGAGCTGAGCGGGCCCAGGTCGGTGCCGTCGGCGAACGGGTCACCGGTGGTCGCCGCGGCCATCGCGGCGGTGAGCTTCTCGACGAACGGCTCGTAGAGGTCCTCGACCACCACGAACCGCTTGGCGCCGTTGCAGGACTGCCCGGTGTTGTCCAGGCGCGCCGCCACGGCCTGCTCCACCACCGCGTCGAGGTCGTCGGTGGACAGCAGCAGGAACGGGTCCGAGCCGCCCAGCTCCAGGGCCACCTTCTTGAGGTGGCGCCCGGCGACCTCGGCCACGGCCGCCCCGGCGCGCTCGGAGCCGGTGAGCGACACGCCCGCCACGCGCGGGTCGCCGATCACGGCGGCGGCCTGGTCGTTGGACAGGCGCACGTTCAGGTACGCGCCGGCCGGCACCCCCAGCTCGGCGGCGGCGTCGTCGAAGGCCTTCTGGATGAGCTCGGCCGAGACCGGGCACTGCGGGGCGTGCTTGAGCAGGACCGTGTTGCCCACCACGAGGTTCGGACCGGCGAAGCGGGCGACCTGGTAGTACGGGAAGTTCCACGGCATGATCCCGAGCAGCGGGCCCAGCGAGGCGCGGCGCACCACGGCGGTGCCCCCGCCGCCCAGCAGGTCGATGGGCTGGTCGGCGGTGAGCTGCTCGGCGCGGTCGGCGTAGTACTCGTAGATGTCGGCGGCGAAGTCGACCTCGCCCAGGGCGGCCTCGCGCGGCTTGCCCATCTCGCGCACGATCGCGTCGGCCAGCTCCTCGCGGCGCTCCCGGTGCAGCTGCGCCACGCGCCGGACCAGCTCGCCCCGCTGCGCGGGGGTCGACGACCGCGACCAGCCGCGGTGCGCGGCGTCCACGGCGGCGAGCGCCGCCTCGACCTCGGCGTCGGTGGCGGTCGGGTACGCGTCGCCCTCCTCGCCGGTGGCGGGGTTGACGACCCGGTACTCGCTGGACTGGCTCATGCGTGCTCCCTGTCGGTGCTGGCGGGGACGAGGTCGGTGGTGCTGTCGCTGCGGCGCAGCGTCTCAGAGCGGAAGAAGGCCGGGCGAGCCAGGCGCTGGGCGACCATCAGCACGGCGCCCAGGCCGATGACGCCGACGCCGAGGAGGAACACCAGCCCGACCCCGCCGACCGACGAGCCGCTGCCGTACTCCGGGTCGGTGCTGTCGACGAGCGTGGTGACGAACAGGACCGCCAGCACCACGCCGCCGACCAGCGGCGACACCAGGGTCAGCAGCGCGCTGCGCACCGAGTCGAACCACTGCCGGCGGAAGTACCAGACGCACGCGAAGGCGGTGGCGCCGTAGTAGAAGCAGATCATCATGCCGAGGGCGGTGATGGTGTCCCACAGCACGTTCTCACTGACCACGCGCATCACGGCGTAGAACGCGGAGGCGACGACGGCGGCCGCGACGGTGGCGTTGCCGGGGGTGAAGAAGCGCGGGTGCACCCTGGCGAACCACGTCGGCAGCGCGCCGTAGTGGCCCATCGCCAGCAGCGTGCGCGCCGGTGACACGAAGGTCGACTGCAGCGACGACGCCGAGCTGGTGAGCACCGCCAGCGACACCAGCGCCGCCAGCGGCCCGAGCACCGGACCCGCCAGCGCGAAGAAGGCGTTGTCCTGGATGTCGGGGTTGCCCAGGCCGTGGCCGGTCTCCCCCGTGCCGGCGAAGGACAGCAGCGAGACCGCGAGGAGCAGGTACACGGTGAGGATGACGACGACCGTGACCGTGGCGGCCCGCCCGGGCGTGCGGTCGGGGTCCTTGGTCTCCTCGTTCATCGTGAGGGTGACGTCCCAGCCCCAGAAGATGAAGATCGACAGGGACAGGCCCGCGGCCAGCGCCGCGGTGCTCGGCACCGCGGTCGGGTCGAACCACTCCAGCGAGACCGGCTCGCTGCCGGGCTCACCGGTCGCGGCGCGGTAGAGGGCGACGCCGGCGAAGAGCACCAGGACCAGCAGCTGGAAGCCGACCAGGGCGTACTGCAGCCGCTGCGTGGTCTGCATGTCGCGGTAGGCGACGGCGGTGGCCCCGGCCATGAACGCGAGGCAGACCAGCACGTTGACGGCGGTGTTGGAGGCCAGGTCGGCGAGCCCCGCGTTCCCGCTCACCTGGGCGAGCAGCAGGAAGAGGAAGTCGACGGCGATGCCCGCGAGGTTCGACAGCACGAGCACCGTGGCCGCCACCAGGCCCCAGCCCGCCATCCACCCGACCCACGGCCCGAGGGCGCGGGTGGCCCAGGTGAAGGTGGTGCCCGAGTCGGGCATGGCCCGGTTGAGCTCCCGGTACCCGAGCGCCACCAGCAGCATCGGCACGAAGCCGACCAGCACGAGCGCCGGCACCTGGTAGCCGACCTCCGAGACGGTCGGACCGAGCGCGGCCGTCATCGTGTACGCGGGGGCGATGCACGACAGGCCGATGACGACGGCGCCGACGAGGCCCACCGTCCCGGCGCTCAGCCCCTTGCTCGACAGGCCGCCGTCGGCGGCCGGGGGTGCGGGCTCACCGCTGCGACCGACCGGTGCTGCTCCACGAACGCTCACGAGCGACCTCCCTGGGGACGGGTCCGGGGCACGACGACGACGGGGACCGGCACGGCTCGGAGCAGCCTGGCAGCCGTGGCCCCCAGGAACAGCCGGTGGGGCGCCGCGAGCCGGCTGGACCCCACCACCACGACCTCGCCGGGGAGCCAGGCGAGGTCGCTGATGGCGTCGGCGACGTCGCGGCCGCGCACGAGGAGCGCGTCCTCCACGAGGGCGTCGGGCACGGACGCGCGGGCCTCGTCGAGGACGTGCCGCAGGTGGGCGTCGGCGGTGTCGGCCACCACGACGCGGTCGAGGCGCCCCGGCAGGTCGAGCACCTGCAGCGAGACCAGGCGGAGCGGGGCACCCGCGGCGCGGGCCAGCGCCAGGCCCTCCTCCAGCAGCACGTCGGCACTCCCCCGTCGTCGTCCTCGGCCCCGGCCGCCCCGTCGCCCACCGGCACGACGACGACGGGGAGGTCAGCGCTGTGGAGCAGCTCGCTCGCCGCGGTGCCGACGCCGAAGCGCCCCAGGCCCCGCTCGGACCCGGCCCCGACCACGAGGTGGGTGGCGCCCAGGTCGTGCGCGGCCTCCAGCAGCCCCTCGGCGGCGGACTCGGCGCGGCGCGCGTGCGTCGTGCGCGGCACCGCGGCCGGGACCAGCGCCGAGGCCTCCTCCAGCCAAGCGTCGGCGCTGCTGCGCAGCAGGGCCTCGTACCCGGGGTCGGGTGGCACGACGGCGCCCCGGGCGGTGTCGGGGAGCACGAGCACGAGGGCGAGCTCACCGCCGAGGGCGCGGGCCAGGCGGGCCCCGGCGACCACGGCGCCCCGGCCGGCCTCCGTGGAGGTGTAGCCGACGGCGACGCGCGCGGCGCTCACCGCCCGCCCGCCGTCACGAGCTCGGCGGCCCCGTCGGCAGCCGGCCCGCCGTCGGGCCCGGCGCCCAGCGCGGCGGCGGTCCGGGCGGCCGCGAGGCGGCCCATGCGGATCGCGCCGTCGACGTGCTGGAACCCCAGCCCCGCCAGGTCGCTGCAGGCGAAGGCGAGGGGCCCCACCGGCGTGCGGAGGTCGGCGCCGTAGCGGTGCAGCCCGCCGAGGTCGAAGCTCGCGCCGTAGGCGCCGCGGGTCCACTCCTCCGCGCCCCAGTCGCTCTCGTAGTAGACCACCGGGCTCTTCGCCTGCTCTCCGTAGTACGCCGCCAGCGAGTCGAGGACGCGCCGCTTCCGCTCGGCCGCGTCCAGCGCGAAGAGCTCGTCGGCGAGGGCGTCGGACACGAAGCCCACCAGCGTGCCACGGGGGTCGCCGTGGTTGGAGTTGTCGTACGCCTCGTGGCACAGCTGGTGGGGGCCGAAGGCGGTGCCCGACAGCCCGTCGGCGCGCCAGAAGGGCGTCTCGTAGACGGCGTGCACCTTGATGACGAGCCCCATCGACAGGTGCTGGTGCATCTGCTGCTGGCGGCGCGGCAGCGGCGGGTCGAAGGTGATGCGCGGCAGGAGCACCGGCGCGAGCGCGAGGACGGCCCGCCGGGCCCGCACCACCGCGCCGTCGGCGACCGCCTCCACGCCGTCGGCCGACCAGCGCAGGGTCCTGACGGGGCGGCCCAGCAGCACGTCGTCACCGAGCCGCTCCGCCAGGAGGAGCGGGACCTGCTGCAGCCCCCCGACGACGCGGCGGTCGAGGATGAAGTCGGGGTCCACGAGGTGGGAGAAGCTGCCGGCGCTGGCGGCCATGAGCAGCGCCTGGAGCACCGAGAAGGCGTGGGCGGGCTTGGTCAGCATCGCCCCGGCCACGAAGAGCGCCACCTGGTCGCGCGCCTCGGCGTCGTCGGTCTGCTGGGCCAGCCACGCCGCGAAGCTCGTGGTGTCCAGGAGCTCGGCGTCCGGGTGCTCCCACGGGCGGTCCGGGTCGACCTGCGCCACGAGGACGTCGAGGAGCTCGACCAGGCGCGCCACCTCCGCCTCGGTCTCGGGCGTGGTGGGCAGCGACTCGCCGGTGTACCGGGTGCGGGTGCCGTCGGCGCCGACGAAGACGGCGTCGCCGTCGCGGTACCGGGAGTACGTGGTCAGCCCCAGCTCGTCGAGGGTCGCCAGGAGGGCGGTCTGGTCGGGCGAGACCCACTGGCCGCCCACCTCGAGGACCGCCCCCTCGACGACGTCGGTGTGCAGGCGCCCGCCGACCCGGTCGCGGGCCTCGAGCACCACGACGGACAGCCCGGCGCGCCGCAGGTCGGTCGCGGCGGTGAGCCCGGCGGCACCGGCCCCCACCACGACGACGTCGCAGTCGCGCTCGAGGTGGCCGAGGGGGGCGTCGTCGGGCCGCTCGGGACGGCGGGTGGTCTCGTCGGTGTGCTGCACGGTTCCTCCGGGGTCGCCGGCGCGCTCCCCGCGAGCACGCCGCACGGCGGCCACCGGGGGGCCTGCTGCAGCGGACCGCAGGAGGGGCACCCGTGCTGACGGCGCCGTCGTGCACTGCGGAGAGCCTGGACGGGCGGAGGAGCGGTGTCCAATGCCCGGTGCGGGTCGCGTCGATGCCCGCCAGGCATGGCTGACGGCGCGACGAGGTCCCGGCAGGGGGCGCTGGTGGGTCCTGAGGAGGATGAGTCCGAGTGGAGGCCGACAGCTGGTGACCACGCCGTCGTGGTCTGCGCCGCCTCGGGTGCCCCCGGCAGGATTCGAACCTGCGCCCCCGCCTCCGGAGGGCGGTGCTCTATCCCCTGAGCTACGGGGGCGGCCGCCGCGCGACCCTGGGGCCCGCGGCTGCGCCAGCCTACCAGCGCCGCGCCGCCGTCCGGCAGCAGGTCGACAGCCGGTCAGCGGGCCGTCACTCGCCGGCGACGTACTCCCAGTGCCACGGCTCGTAGGGGCCGCCGCCGCCCTTGCGGGCCCAGGCGGGGTGGTCCCAGCCGTACTTCGGCGCGTTCTCGATCAGCCAGTCGTAGTGCTCGTCGCTGTTCTGGACGCCGCCGCCGAGGTCGACCGCGAGGCCCCAGCCGTGCTCGCTCGTGCCGGGGACCGCGGCGAGGCGCGGCTTCGAGCGGCGCACGCTCACCTGGGCGGCGTAGGAGCGGTAGGAGTCGGTGATGACGATGTCGGAGCCGAAGTGCTCCCGGTAGGCCAGCGACAGCTCGGCGAAGGCCAGGGCGGCGTCGGAGCGGAGCTTGTGGTTGCCGACCCACAGGTCGCACATCTGCGAGTCCTGGAGGCGGCCGTTCTTGGTGCCGGCGGTGTCGGGGCGCTGGCCGGAGCAGTCGCCCACGAGCGAGGTGACGGCCTGGCGGTGCTCCTCGGCGGCCTTCGCCGCGGCCTCGGCGGCGGCGCGGTCCTGCTCCGCCTTCGCGGCGGCCTCCGCGGCGATGCGGTCCTGCTCGACCTTGACGGCCTGCGCGCGCTCGGCGGTGGCCTGCAGCGCGGCGTCGTCGCGGGCCGACGTGCGCGACAGCGCCTCGGAGGCGCGGCCGGTGAGGAGGTCGGCGGCGGCAGCCGCGCTGGCGGCGGCGACGGCCTGGTACGTGCTCGCGCCGGCGTCGGCGCTGGCCGAGGACGCGGTGGAGCCGCCGGTGTCGGCCTGCGCCTGCAGGTGGGTGCCGACGAGCGGCGCGACCAGCGAGGCGATGCCGAGCACCCCCACCACCGCCACCTGGGGCAGGGCGGCGCGGGCCCGCTTGGGCAGCCGGTGCGAGGCGCGGCCGCGGCGCGGCGTGAAGACCGCGGCCCCGGGGGCCAGCGCCTCCTCGACGGCCTCGGCCAGCAGCTGCGGGGCGGCGACCGGCGAGGGCAGGACCTCCCGCGCCGGGCGCGGCGCAGCGGCGGGGACGGCGAGGGCGTCGGACGCGTCAGGGGCGGCGGCCGCGGCCTCGGGCGCGGTGGCCGGCTGCTCCCGGCGCGCCCACCCGGTGGCAGGCAGCTCGGGGTCGGTGCGCAAGTCGAGCGTCGACAGCGGCGCGGGGGCCGGGGCGACCGCGGGCTCGAGGCGGGCGACGGGCGCGGCCTCCCACGACCCGGTGGGCTCGGCGAGGAGCGCCTCGAGGCGGGCCAGGACGTCGGCGTCGGTGGCCGTGGGAGCGGTCGGGGCCGCCGACCGCGCGGGCGCGGGGACGCGCACGGCGCCCAGCGGCGCTGCGGCGGGGGCGGTCCGCGGTGCGGGGGGCGCGCCCGCGGCCTGCTCGCGCAGGGCCCGCCGGCTGCCGGGCAGGGCCGGGGCGCTCGCCGGCGGCGGGGCGTCGACGGGGACCAGCGCCGCGCGCCGCGAGCGGCGGGTCGGGAGCGGGCCCTCCGCGGGGCCCTCGCCCGGGGCCGCCGGTGCGGCGGGCGCGGTGCGCTGCACCGGGGCGTCGACGGGCAGGTCGCGCAGGAGCTCGGCGCGGCGGCTGCGGCGCGAGGGCAGCGGGTCCGCGGTGGGCGCGTCCGCCGGGACGGCGCGGGCCGGTGCCGGCAGCACGCCGACGCGCGCCTGCGGCGGCGCCACCGGCGCGGGGACCGGGGCGGAGGGGTGCGAGGGCGCCATGCCCGCGGCCCACTCCGGGGTCCACCCGGGGGCCGCGTCGGAGGCCCAGCTCGGCGCCGAGCCGCTCGACGGCCGGTGCGGAGCGGATCCGGGGGCGGTGCGCTGGCCGGGGACGCCCGGGTGGGGCGGGAGGCCGAGCAGCGCGGCGAGGTCCTGCAGGGCCTCGGCCGGGGACGCCGTCGCGCCGGGCGCCGCGGGGGCGGTGCGCTGCGCGGGCACCGCGGTGCGGCGGCCGGTGCGCGTCAGCGCGCGCTCGCGCGCCTCCCGGCTGTTGGGCCACGCCGCGAGGGGCCTGGTCCGCTCGTCCACCGCGACGGCCCCGCGGGGCTCGTCGGAGAAGCCGGTCCCGGCTCCGCGGTGAGACGACACAGCGGATCCTCCAGGGGCTCGACCGACGGCTGCGCGCACGGCTGCGCCCCACCCCTGACGTGCGGCGGAGCGTCGCAGCCGGGGCCTTGACCCTTCGGAGCATAGGTGCCGCTGGTGGCCCGTTCCGGGACTTCGGCACTTCTGTGGACGAAGAGTTCCACCGGTGTCGTTCTGCGCAGGTCAGAGGCCCCCGGACGGGCGACACGCCGCGGCGGCGCGCCGCGGCGCCCGTCCGGGCGCGTCACCAGCCCGCAGGCAGCGGGCGCCCCTCCTGGTAGCCGGCGTCGGACTGGAGGCCCACCACCGCGCGGTCGCGCAGCTCGGCGAGGTCGCGGGCGCCCGCGTAGGTGCAGGCGCTGCGGACGCCGGAGGTGACCTGGTCGAGGAGGTCCTCCACACCGGGGCGGCGCGGGTCCAGGTGCATCCGCGAGCTGGAGATGCCCTCCTCGAACAGGCCCTTGCGGGCGCGCTCGAAGGGGCTGTCGGTGCGGGTGCGCGCGGCGACGGCGCGGGAGGAGGCCATGCCGAAGCTCTCCTTGTAGGCGCGGCCGCTCGAGTCGACCAGCAGGTCGCCCGGGCTCTCGTGCGTGCCCGCGAACCAGGAGCCGACCATCACCTGGCTGGCACCCGCGGCGAGGGCGAGGGCGACGTCGCGCGGGTGGCGCACCCCGCCGTCGGCCCAGACCCGGGCGCCCAGCTCGCGGGCGGCGGCCGAGCACTCCAGCACGGCGGAGAACTGCGGGCGGCCGACGCCGGTCATCATGCGCGTGGTGCACATGGCCCCGGGCCCGACGCCCACCTTGACGACGTCGGCGCCGGCCTCCACGAGGTCGGACACCCCGGCGGCGGTGACCACGTTGCCCGCCACCACCGGCACGCGGGGGGCGGACGAGCGCACGCCGGCCACGGCGCGCAGGGCGGTGAGCATGCGCTCCTGGTGGCCGTGGGCCGTGTCGACGACGAGCGCGTCGGCGCCGGCCTCCAGGACGGCGGCGGCGGTCGCGCCGGCGTCGCCCCCGATGCCGATGGCCACGCCGATGCGCAGGCGGCCGGCGCCGTCGAGGGCGGGCGCGTAGATCCGGGAGCGCAGGCACCCGGTGCGGGTGAGCGCCCCGAGCAGGCGGCCGGCGTCGTCGACGACCGGGGCGAAGGCGCGGCGGGCGCCGTCGAGGGCCTCGAAGGCGCGCTCCAGGCCGCCGTCGAGCACGGCGCCGGAGGCGTCGAGGACGTCGGCGGCCCGCAGCACGAAGGGGTCGCGCGACATCACCTCGCGGACCTGCGTGAACCTGTCGACGCCGCTGCAGTCGGCCTCGGTGACGACGCCCACCACGGTGCGGTCGGCGTCGAGGACCACGAGCGCGCCGTGCGAGCGCTTCGGCAGCAGGTGGAGCGCGTCGGTGACGGTCCCGGTGGGCGACAGCTCGACGGGGGTCTCCAGCACCGGGTGGCGCGACTTCACCCACGCGACCACGTCGCGGACGACGTCGAGCGGCAGGTCCTGGGGCAGCACGGCCATCCCGCCGCGGCGGGCGACGGTCTCCGCCATCCGGCGCCCGGAGACGGCCGTCATGTTGGCGACGACGACCGGGACGGTCGTGCCGGTGCCGTCGTCGCTGGCGAGGTCGACGTCGAGCCGGGACGTCACCGACGACCGCGACGGCACCAGGAAGACGTCGTTGTAGGTGAGGTCCGTCACGGGCCGCTGGTCGTTCAGGAAGCGCACGTGGGACCACGGTAGTCGAGGTGGCCGCCGGCGCGTCCCCCGTCGCGCCCCCCGAGGTCCTCCTCGATCGCGTCCGAGCACGCCTAGTACTGTGCTGGGGAGCCAATCCCGCCAGCGCTGACCCGTGGAAGTGGGCGATCCCCCCGTGACGCAGACACCGACGACCGGTGGACGCCAGGACGGACCGGGGCTCGACCCGGCCGCCTTCGGCGCCAACCAGTGGCTGGTCGAGGACCTCTACCAGCAGTACCTCCGCGACAGGTCCTCGGTCGACCCCGCCTGGTGGGACTTCTTCGACGGCTACGCCGGCGGCCCCTCCTCCGCTGCGGCCCCCGCAGCCCCCGAGGCCCCGGCCCCCACCCCCTCCGCTGCTCCGGCTCCCCCGGCCCCCAGCAGCACCCGCTCCGAGGCGAAGGCGCCCGTGGACACCGCTCCCCCCGCTCCCCCGAAGGCCCCCGAGAAGACCGCAGCGCCGGCCGCCCCGGCTCCCGCCGCCAAGGCCCCCGCCGCGAAGGCCGCCGCACCCGCCCCCGCGCCCGCCCCGGCGGCGGGCGGCTCCGACGAGCCCACCCGGGTGCGCCTGCGCGGCCCGGCGGCGCGCGTCGTGACCAACATGGAGGCCAGCCTCTCGGTCCCCACCGCCACCAGCGTGCGGTCGGTCCCGGCGAAGCTGCTGATCGACAACCGCATCGTCATCAACAACCACCTGAAGCGCGCCCGCGGCGGCAAGGTGTCGTTCACCCCACCTCATCGGGTTCGCCGTGGTCGAGGCGCTGCGCGACATGCCGGCCATGAACCACGCGTACGCCGAGGTCGACGGCAAGCCCGGCGTCGTCCAGCCCGCCCACGTCAACTTCGGCCTGGCCATCGACCTGCCGGCCAAGGACGGCTCGCGCCAGCTGCTGGTCCCGTCCATCAAGAACGCCGAGACCCTCGACTTCGCCCACTTCTGGGCCGCCTACGAGGACCTCGTCCGCCGCGCCCGCTCCGGCGGCCTCGGCGTGCCCGACTTCGCCGGCACCACGATCAGCCTCACGAACCCCGGCACCATCGGCACGCAGCACTCGGTGCCGCGCCTGGTGCAGGGGCAGGGCACGATCATCGGCGTCGGCGCGATGGACTACCCGGCCGAGTACCAGGGCGCCTCCGCGGAGACCCTGGCGCGCCTGGCGGTCAGCAAGACCCTCACGCTGACCAGCACCTACGACCACCGGATCATCCAGGGCGCGCAGTCCGGGGAGTTCCTGCGCGTCATCCACAGCAAGCTGTTGGGAGACGACTTCTGGGACGGCATCTTCGCCGCCCTGCGCATCCCCTACGAGCCGGTCCGCTGGGTGCAGGACATCTCCGTGTCCCACGAGGACGAGATCGGCAAGACGGCGCGCGTCGTTGAGCTGGTGCACTCCTACCGGGTGCGCGGCCACCTCATGGCCGACACCGACCCGCTGGAGTACCGCCAGCGCCGCCACCACGACCTCGACATCCGCACCCACGGCCTGACCCTGTGGGACCTCGACCGCGAGTTCCCCACCGGCGGCTTCGGCGGCAAGCCGCTGATGAAGCTCCGCGAGATCCTCGGGGTGCTGCGCGACTCCTACTGCCGCACCACCGGCATCGAGTACATGCACATCCAGGACCCGGCCCAGCGCCGCTGGATCCAGGACCGCGTCGAGAAGCCCTACACCCCGCTCAGCCGCGAGGCCCACCTGCGGGTGCTGAAGCGCCTGAACGACGCCGAGGCCTTCGAGACCTTCCTGCAGACCAAGTACGTCGGGCAGAAGCGCTTCAGCCTCGAGGGCGCCGAGTCCGTCATCCCCCTGCTCGACGCCGTGCTCTCCGAGGCGGCGCACGCCGACATCGAGGAGGTCGGCATCGGGATGGCCCACCGCGGCCGCCTCAACGTGCTGGCCAACATCGCGGGCAAGAGCTACTCGCAGATCTTCCGCGAGTTCGAGGGCGTCCAGGACCCGCGCTCGGTGCAGGGCTCCGGCGACGTGAAGTACCACCTCGGCACCGAGGGCGTCTTCACCGCCGAGGACGGCGCGCAGACCAAGGTCTACCTCGCCGCCAACCCCTCCCACCTGGAGGCCGTCGACCCGGTGCTCGAGGGCATCGTCCGCGCCAAGCAGGACCGCATCAACCTGGGCGGCTCGCGCTTCCCGGTGCTGCCGGTGCTGGTGCACGGAGACGCGGCCTTCGCGGGCCAGGGCGTGGTGGCCGAGACGCTGAACCTGTCGCAGCTGCGGGGCTACCGCACCGGCGGCACGGTGCACGTCGTCATCAACAACCAGGTCGGCTTCACGACGGCGCCGGCGAGCTCGCGCTCGTCGTTCTACTGCACCGACGTGGCCCGCATGGTCCAGGCGCCGATCTTCCACGTGAACGGCGACGACCCCGAGGCCTGCGTGCGCGTGGCCAAGCTGGCCTTCGCGTTCCGCGAGGAGTTCGGCAAGGACGTCGTCATCGACATGGTCTGCTACCGCCGCCGCGGCCACAACGAGGGCGACGACCCCTCGATGACGCAGCCGCTGATGTACGGCCTGATCGAGGCCAAGCGCTCCACCCGCAAGCTGTACACCGAGGCCCTCATCGGCCGCGGCGACATCACGCTGGAGGAGGCCGAGAAGGTCCTCGACGAGTACCGCCAGCAGCTCGAGCGGGCCTTCGAGGAGACCAAGGACTCCTCCGCCCCCGCGCCGCGCGCGGTCGAGGGCAGCGACGGCTCCGCGACCACCGCGGGGCTCGACAGGCCCTCCTCCAGCGCGACGACTCCGTGGCCGACCCGTCGCAGACGGCCGTGGAGACCTCGGTGCTCGAGGCGCTGGGCACCGCCCACGTCGAGGCCCCCGACGGCTTCACCGTGCACCCGAAGCTGCGCCCGATGCTCGAGAAGCGCGCGCAGATGACCCGCGAGGGCGGCGTCGACTGGGCCATGGGCGAGCTGCTCGCCATCGGCTCGCTGCTCGGCGAGGGCACCGGCGTGCGCCTGGCCGGCCAGGACAGCCGCCGCGGCACCTTCGCCCAGCGCCACGCGGTGCTCATCGACCGCGTGACCGGCGAGGAGTGGACCCCGCTGCAGAAGTTCGCCACCGGCGACGCGCGCTTCTGGGTGTACGACTCGCTGCTGTCCGAGTACGCCGCGATGGGCTTCGAGTACGGCTACTCCGTGGAGCGGCCGGACGCGCTGGTCATGTGGGAGGCCCAGTTCGGCGACTTCGCCGGCGGCGCCCAGACGATCATCGACGAGTTCATCTCCTCGTCCCAGCAGAAGTGGGCGCAGCGCTCCTCGGTCGTGCTGCTGCTCCCCCACGGCTACGAGGGCCAGGGCCCCGACCACTCCTCGGCGCGCATCGAGCGCTTCCTGCAGCTGTGCGCGGAGGAGAACATGACGGTCGCGATGCCGTCGACGCCCGCCTCGCACTTCCACCTGCTGCGCCGCCAGGCGTACGCGCGGCCGCGGCGCCCCCTGGTCGTCTTCACGCCCAAGTCGATGCTGCGCCTGAAGGCCGCGGCCTCCCCGGTCTCGGACTTCACGACCGGCGGGTTCCAGACGGTCCTCGGCGACGACCCCTCGAAGGTCGACGCCGCCTCGGTCGACCGCGTGCTGCTGTGCTCGGGCAAGGTCGCCTACGACCTGCTGGCCGAGCGCGACCGGCGCGGTGACCGCCGCACCGCCGTGGTGCGCCTCGAGCAGCTGTACCCGCTCGACGCCCGCGGCCTCGGCGAGGTCCTCTCGGCCTTCCCCTCCTCCGCGGAGCTGGTGTGGGTGCAGGAGGAGCCGGCCAACCAGGGCGCCTGGCCGTTCCTGGGCTACGCCCTGGCCGAGGCGCTCGCCGACCGCTCGGTGCGCCGGGTCAGCCGCAAGGCGTCGGCCTCCCCGGCCACCGGCACCTCCAAGGCCCACCAGGCCGAGCAGAAGGCGCTGGTCGCGGAAGCCCTCGACCGTTGAGCCGGAGGTGAGGGCGCCGACCACGCGCATCTGCGTGGTCGGCGACGACCTCGTCGCCGGCGTGGGTGACCCGCGCGCCCTCGGGTGGGTGGGGCGGGTGGCTGCGCGCACGCGCACCGAGCACGACGCCGTCGCCGCCACGGTGATGCCCCTCGGGGTGCCCGGGGAGACGACGTCGGCGCTGCGGGAGCGCTGGTACGCGGAGGCGTCGCGCCGGTGGAGCCGCACCGACGACAGGCTCGTCATCGGTCTCGGCGCCGCCGACGCCGCGGTGGGCTCGACCCTCGCGCGCAGCCGCCTGAACCTGGCCGACGTGCTCGACACCGCAGCGGCGCAGGACGTCCCGGCGTTCGTCGTGGGCCCGCCCCCGCCGCTCGACCCGTCGCTGCGCTCGGCCGTCGCCGAGCTGGCCGGGGGCTGGGCCGACGTCGCCAGCCGCCGCGGGGTCCCCTACGTCGACTGCTTCGGGCCCCTGGCCCACCACGAGCAGTGGCTCGCCGACCTCGCCGAGGGCGACGGCGTGCACCCGGGCCAGGTGGGCTACGGCCTGCTGGCGTGGCTGGTGCTGCACGGCGGCTGGCACGCCTGGCTGGGCCTCCCGCTCACCCCCTGACGCCTCCCGTGACGCCCTCCCTGGCCGTCAGGGCCTGACGACGAGCTTGCCGAAGACCTCCCCCGCCTCCAGGCGGCGCAGGCCCTCCGCGACCTCGGCGAGCGGGAGCACGTCGTCGACCAGCGGCCGCATCCCCGTGGTGGCGCACAGCCGCGCCAGGCGGCCCAGCTCGGCGAGGCTGCCCATCGTCGAGCCGACGACGCGCAGCTGGGTGAAGAAGACCCGGTTGAGCTCGGCCGGGGCGTCGCCGGTGGTCGCGCCGCACACGACGACCGTGCCGCCCGGCCTCAGCGAGCGCAGCGAGTGCCCCCAGGTTGCCCTGCCGACGCTCTCCAGCACGGCGTCGACCCTCTCGGGCAGCCGCTCCCCCGGCGCGAAGGCCGCGTGCGCGCCGAGCTCCAGGGCCCGGGCGCGGCGCTCCTCGGACCGGCTCGTCACCCACACCCGCAGCCCCGCGGCCGCGGCGAGGGTGATCGCGGCCGTCGAGACGCCGCCCCCGGCGCCCTGCACGAGCACCGTGTCACCCGGGGCGGTGCCGGAGCGGGAGAAGAGCATCCGGTAGGCGGTCAGCCAGGCCGTGGGCAGGCAGGCCGCCTCCTCGAAGGAGAGCTCGGCGGGCTTGTCGACCAGGTTGCGCGCCGGCACCCGCACGACGGGCGCGAGCGTGCCGGGCCAGCGCTCCGACAGCAGCGAGCGCGCGGGGTCGAGGGTCTCCTCCCCCGCCCACAGCGGGTCGGAGACGACGGCGTGGACCACGACGTCGCGCCCGTCGGCGGTGGTGCCGGCCGCGTCGCACCCGAGCACCACGGGGAGGGCGTCGGGGTGCACCCCGACACCGCGCAGCGTCCACAGGTCGTGCCGGTTCAGCGCCGCTGCGCGCACCCGCACCTCGACCCACCCCTCGGGGACCGGCGCGGGCTCGCGCTCGGCGACCTCCAGGAAGGCGAGCGGGTCGGCGTCGGGGCCCGACGGCGACTCGGGCGTGCGGACGGCGCGGGCGGCGAGCACCCCCGCCACGCTAGCGAGGGGCCTGCGCCTCGACCACCTGCGGCGCGGCTCCGGGGTCCGCTCCGGGGTCCGCTCCGGGGTCCGCTCCGGGGTCCGCTCCGGGGTCCGCTCCGGGGTCCGCTCCGGGGTCCGCTCCGAGGTCTGCGGTGGAGCCGGTCCGGTGCGCCGCGGCGGGGGCGGTCTCCAGGGCCAGGCGGCGGGTCTCGGTGATGCGCTCCGCCTGGCGGGTGGCGACGTAGCCGAGCAGCACCACCAGGTGCAGCAGCCACACCCACAGCAGCACGGCGGTCCAGGCGCCCACGGCCTGGTTGCCGCCGAAGGGCGCGCCGAGGTCGATGGGGAGCCAGAGGAACAGGGTGAAGCCCTGCAGGAACCCGGACACGAAGGCACCGGTGGTGAAGCCGCCGACCAGCGCCAGGCGCCACGGCGGCGGGTCGGGCGAGACCACCCGGAACGACCACGCCAGCGGCACCGACACGGCGATCCAGTCGACGTTGAGGGCGACGTAGACGCCCAGCGCGGTGGCCCCCGGGCGCCCCTCGGAGAACAGCGTGGCCAGCAGCGGGGTGATCCCGAGGACGGCGAGGAGCAGGAGCGGCGCGACCGCCAGCAGCGGCAGGACGGCGATGCGCCCGCGCCACCCGGTGCGGTCCTCGGCGACGCGGGCCAGCGAGGCGTAGGCGCGGCGCAGCCCCTCGCCGTAGAGGCTGGCGGCGAAGACCGCGAAGCAGGTGACCCACCAGCTCGTGCCGGCGGCCTGCTCGATGATCGTGCGGGCCACCGGTCCGGCCCCGGAGCTGCGCGGCAGCGCCGCCTCCAGCGTGGTGGCCAGGTAGCGGATCCGCTCCTCGCCGACCACGAGGGTGGCCAGGCGCACCGCGAGCAGCAGCATCGGCACACCGGCGATGGCGGCGTAGAAGGTGACGGCGGCGCCGTGCAGGGCGAGGTCCTGCCGGCGCAGCTGGCTGCGCACCGCCCAGGGCAGCGCGGCGAGCACCGCGCGCCACCCGGCGCGCTCTCGGGTGCTCATCCCCCCATGGTGCCCGCCAGGACCGCTCCCGGCGCTGCCGGGCGCGCTGCCAGGTGGCTGACGGGTGGGCGGGAGGTGGCTGGGAGGCCCCTCAGGCGGAGATGCCGAGGCGCCGGAGCTCGACGGCGAGGTCGTGGGGGTGGCTCGCCGCGGCCAGGGCGTCGGCCGTGGTGACGGCGCTGTCGCGCACCAGCTCGACCAGGGCCTGGTCGAAGGTCCGCATCCCGTAGAAGCCGCCCTCGCTGATGATGGCGGGGATCGTGGAGGTCAGGGACGGGTCGGCGACCGCCTGCGCGATGCGCGGGGTGCCCACGGCGATCTCCAGGACCACGCACCGCCCCTCGCCGTCGGCGCGGGGCACGAGGCGCTGGCAGATGACGCCGCGCAGGGAGCCCGCCAGCCCGAGCCGGACCTGCTGCTGCTCGTGCGGGGGGAAGAAGTCGACGATGCGGGCCACGGTCTCCGCGGCGTCGGCGGTGTGCAGCGTCGAGAGCACCAGGTGGCCCGTCTCCGCCGCCGACAGGGCGGCGCGGACGGTCTCGGCGTCGCGCATCTCACCGACGAGGATCACGTCCGGGTCCTGGCGCATGGCGGCGCGCAGCGCGGTGGCGAAGTCCTGGGTGTCGACCCGCACCTCGCGCTGGTTCACCATCCCGAGCTTGTCGGTGTGGAGGACCTCCACGGGGTCCTCGAGGGTGAGGATGTGGCACTCGCGGGTGCTGTTGACGTGGTCGACCATGCTCGAGAGCGTCGTGGTCTTGCCCGAGCCGGTGGGGCCGGTGACCAGCACGAGCCCGCGGGGCTCCAGCGCCAGCGAGGAGACCACCGGCGGCAGGCCCAGGTCGCCGATGCTCACCGGCGCCGTCGAGACGCGGCGGAAGACCAGGCCGACGGTGCCCCGCTGGCGGTAGGCGTTGACGCGGAAGCGGCCGACGCCGCCGATCGAGTACGCGAAGTCCGCCTCGTTGGAGCGGGCGAACTCCTCGGCCTGGTGGGGCCGCAGGACCTCCGCGAGCATCCGCTCGGTGTCCGCGGGGGTCAGCTCGGCCGCGCGCAGCCGGCGCAGGCGGCCGTCGATGCGGACGCGCGGCGGGGAGCCGACCTTGCAGTGCAGGTCCGACCCCGCGAGCTCGACGAGCGCCCGAAGGTGCGCGCGGACCCCGGCGTCCTGGGCGGGGGGCTGCGCTGCTCCGGGGAGGGTCCCCGGGCCGTGGGTCACGAGCGTCACGCCAGGGCCATCGGCGCGCTCGACCCCGGACCTGAGCCGTGTGGGACCATCGGGGTGACGCACCCGAGACGACGAGGAGGCTGCCATGAGCAAGCGCGCCCGCAAGCGCCGGTTTCGCAAGAAGAGCGGCGCCAACCACGGCAACCGTCCCAACTCCTGAGGAGCTGGGAACGCAGGAGGGCCGGGACCCCGTCGGGGTCCCGGCCCTCCTGCGTTGCGCGGGCCGTGCCGCGCGGACGGGCCTCAGCCCTCGAGGCGGGTGACCCGGGTGGTGCGCGTGACCACGGCGCTCTCCACACCCGCGGCGGTGGCCGCGGTCACCGCGGTGGTGGTCGTGGTGGTGGTGACCGTGGCCAGCGAGGCCCGGATCCGCTCGCGCAGCTGCACCGGGGCCTGCTCGACGCAGCAGCGGCGCACGAGCGCCTTCAGCGCCGCCTCGACCTCGTACTCGTCCAGGCAGGGCGGGCACGCCTCGAGGTGGGCGTGGATCTCGGCGATCTCGTCAGCGGACACCTCGCCGTCGAGCACGGCGTAGATGCGCTCCAGGACGCCGTCGCACTCCGCGCTCACGAGGCGTCGCCCCCCGTCGAGCCGCTCGTCGTCGCCGGTGCGGCCTCGGCGGGCACGAGCCCGCGGTCGCGGGCGTAGTCCTGCAGCTGGGTGCGCAGGATGCGGCGCCCGCGGTGGAGCCTCGACATCACGGTGCCGATCGGCGTCCCCATGATCTCGGCGATCTCCTTGTAGGCGAAGCCCTCGACGTCGGCGTAGTAGACCGCCATGCGGAAGTCCTCCGGGACCGCCTGCAGCGCCTCCTTCACGTCGGAGTCGGGCAGGTGGTCGAGCGCCTCGGTCTCGGCCGAGCGGAGCCCGGTCGAGGTGTGCGCCTCGGCGCGGGCGAGCTGCCAGTCCTCGATCTCGTCGGAGTGGGCCTGCTGCGGCTGCCGCTGCTTCTTGCGGTACGTGTTGATGTAGGTGTTGGTGAGGATCCGGTACAGCCAGGCCTTGAGGTTGGTGCCCGGCCGGTACTGGTGGAAGCTCGCGAACGCCTTGGCGAACGCCTCCTGGACCAGGTCCTCCGCGTCAGCGGGGTTGCGCGTCATGCGCAGCGCCGCGGAGTACAGCTGGTCGAGGTGCTGCAGGGCCTCGGCCTCGAAGCGGGCAGTGCGCTCCGCCGGAGTCTCCTCCGGCGCGCGCACCGTGTCGGCCGGGTCCTCGCTCATCGAGTTCCACAGTAGTGGTGGGGCCAGGGCTGGGGCCTCTCCAGGCGCTTCGGCGACGAGCACGCGCTCCTCCTGCTCCGGCGGCGGCGCCCGGGTGGGCGTCGGGTGGGCGTCGGGTGGACGTCGGGTGGCGTCGGTTCCACCGCCCGGGCGTCACAACGCCACCCCCGGGGGCGTTGTTCCGCGGGGGCCGGGGGCCGTGGTGCGCCGGGGGTGCGGGTGCGGTAGGACGGAGGCATGACCCTCGTGCGCCGTCTCGCCCGCCCGCTGCTGGCGGCCCCGTTCATCTACGGCGGGATCGACCAGCTGCGCCGACCCGACCGCAAGACCGACGGCGGCGGCCCGATCGTCCCCGCGCTGAAGGGGCTCGCCGTCGGCCCGGTGACCCTGCCCAGCGAGGAGGCCGGGCTGGTCCGCCTCAACGGCGCGCTCATGACCGGTGCCGGCCTCGGCCTCGCCACGGGCCGCGCCCCCCGCCTCTCCTCGGTGGTGCTCGCCGCCTCCCTGGTGCCCACCACCCTCACCGGGCACCGGTTCTGGGAGGCGCCCGACGAGAAGACCAAGCAGCTGCAGCTGGTGCAGGCGCTCAAGAACGCCGCCCTGTTCGGCGGCCTGCTGATCGCCGCCGTCGACACCGACGGCAAGCCGGGCCTCGCGTGGCGCGCCCACCACGCCGCGAAGCAGGCCGAGCGCACCACCAAGGCCGTCACCGTCGCCGGCACCGCCGCGGCCAAGCGCGCCCAGAAGAAGGCCTCCAAGAAGGCGAAGCGCACCCACAAGAAGTTAGAGAAGGCGGTCGGCTGAGAGCCGCACGCCCTCACCCGACGAGCCCCTCCCGCCGACCTCGGCGGGAGGGGCTCGTCGCTGCTCGGCCGTAGGCTCGGCCCCGATGAGCGAGACGACGAGCACGAGCAGCACCTCCGCCGGCCAGCCCCCCGCCGAGTGGCCGGCCCCCGTCGCCGACGGCCCGGTCGCGGCCGAGGTGCGGCTGCCCGGGTCCAAGTCCCTCACCAACCGCTACCTGGTGCTCGCGGCGCTCGCCGACGGACCCTCCGAGCTCCGCGCCCCGCTGCGCTCGCGCGACACCCTCCTGATGGCCGCGGCGGTGCGCTCCCTCGGCGCGCGCGTCGTGGACGTGCCCTCCGCGGCCGACCCGTCCACGCCCGACTGGCGCGTGGAGCCCGGCACCCTGGCCGGCGCCGGGACCATCGACTGCGGCCTCGCCGGCACGGTGATGCGGTTCCTGCCGCCGGTGGCGGCGCTGGCCGCCGGCGAGACCACCTTCGACGGCGACGCGCACGCGCGCACGCGCCCGATGGCCCCGCTGCTGGGCGCCCTGCGCGACCTCGGCGCCACCGTCGACGACGGCGGGCGCGGCCTCATGCCCTTCACGGTCCGCAGCGACGGGCGCCTCCCGGGCGGCCGCACCGTGCTGGACGCCAGCGCCTCCAGCCAGTTCGTCTCCGCCCTGCTCCTGGCGGGGGCCCGCGCCGACGCCGGCGTCGAGGTCGTCCACGAGGGGCCGCCCGTGCCGAGCGCCCCGCACCTGGTGATGACCGAGCAGGTGCTGCGCGACGCCGGCGTCGAGGTCTCCTCCGACCTGGCCGACAGCGGCGGCCGCTCCGGCACGCGCTGGCGCGTCGCACCGGGCCGCGTGGGCGCGATGGACGTCGACGTCGAGCCCGACCTGTCCAACGCCGCGCCGTTCCTGGCCGCGGCGCTGGTGACCGGCGGCAGCGTCGTGGTGCCCGGCTGGCCGCAGCGCACCACGCAGGCCGGTGACGCGCTGCGCGACCTGCTCGACGAGATGGGCGCCGACGTCGACCTCACCCCCGAGGGGCTCAGCGTGCGCGGCGGCGACGGCGTCTCCGGGATCGACGCCGACCTGCACGACGTCGGCGAGCTCACCCCGGTGCTGGCCGCCGTCGCGGCGCTGGCCGACACCCCGAGCCGCCTGCGCGGCATCGCCCACCTGCGCGGCCACGAGACCGACCGCCTGGCGGCCCTCGTGACCGAGCTGAACGGCCTCGGCGGTGACGTGAGCGAGACCGAGGACGGGCTGCTCATCAGGCCCCGCGCCCTGCACGGCGGCCGCTTCGCGACCTACGGCGACCACCGCATGGCCACCGCCGCCGCGGTGCTCGGCCTGGTGGTGCCGGGCGTCGTCGTCCTCGACGTGGGCACCACCGCCAAGACGCTCCCCGACTTCCCGGGGATGTGGCGCTCGATGCTGTCGGGAGCGGCCCAGCTGTGAGCGAGCGGCGGCGCGCCTCCGACCACGACGAGCGCGACATCAGGGTCCGGCCCAACCCCCGCGGCTCCCGGCCCCGCACCAAGGACCGCCCCGACCACGCCGACGCCGTCGCCGGGCGGGTGCTGACCATCGACCGCGGGCGCCTGACGACGCTGGTCGGCGAGGGTGACGGCCCGGACGCGCCCTCGGGGGGCGAGCACGTGGTCACGGCGATGCGCGCCCGGGAGCTGGGTCGCGCGGGCATCGCCGTCGGAGACCGGGTCGCCCTGGTCGGAGACGTCTCCGGCGCCCCCGACACCCTCGCGCGCATCGTGAGGATCGAGGAGCGCTCCACGGTGCTGCGCCGCAGCGCCGACGACACCGACCCCGTCGAGCGGGTGCTCGTGGCGAACGCCCACCAGCTGCTCGTGGTGACCGCCGTCGCCGACCCGGCCCCCCAGCAGCGCCTCGTCGACAGGTGCCTCGCCGCGGCGTGGAGCGCCGGCATCCAGCCCGTGCTCGTGCTCACCAAGGCCGACCTCGGCGACCCGGCCGAGGCGCTGGCGGCGTGGTCGGCGCTGGAGGTGCCGGTGGTGGTGCTGCGACGGGTCGTCGGCGAGGACGGCGAGCGGCGGCTGGAGGGCGTCGACGCCGTCCGCGAGCTGCTCGTGGGCCGTGAGAGCGTGCTCGTCGGCCCGTCGGGCGTGGGCAAGTCGACGCTGGTCAACGCGCTCGTGCCCGGCGCGGGCCGCGCCACCGGCGTGGTCAACGAGAACACCGGCCGCGGGCGCCACACGTCAAGCTCGGCGGTGGCGCTGTCGCTGCGAGGGGCCGGTGGCGCGCGCGAGGGGTGGGTCATCGACACCCCCGGCGTGCGCAGCTTCGGGCTCGCGCACCTGTCCGCCGACGACCTGCTGCGCGCCTTCGACGACCTGGAGCCCGGCACCGCGCAGTGCCCCCGCGGCTGCTCCCACGACGAGGCCGAGTGCGGGCTGGACGCCTGGGTGGCGTCGGGGGCGGCGGGCGAGGCCGGTCCGGCGCGCCTGGACTCCCTGCGCCGCCTGCTGCGCAGCCGCGCCGGGGAGACCGACCCCCGCTGACCCCCACCCCGTCGTGATCATGGGCCTCCGGAGCACCCTCAGTTCGTGATCATGGGCGCTGGCCACCCCGCGTCGGCAGTCCGAGCGCCCGGCGCTCGAGGTCCGCGAGGACGGCGGTGGTGCGGGCGTCCCCGCGCCGCAGGTCTCCGACGGGGTCGCCGCTGACGCGGGCGAGCACCCCCAGGGGCTGGGAGCCGAGCGCGCGCCACGCGAGCAGCTCGGTCCGCGCCGCAGCACTCCCTCCGCGGTCGACCCCGTCGTCACCCCCGCCATCACTCGCACCCTCCAGCCAGGCGGCCGCCGTCCCCGCTCTGCGGGCGAACCGCAGCCGCACGGGCAGCCAGACCGCCACGACGAGCAGCACCGGCAGCAGCGCGACCGCCAGCCCGAGCACGAGGGCCAGGTGGGCGATGGTGGACGCCAGCTCGGTGCTGGCGGTGGCGACGTCGAGCGCCGAGCCGCTGGCGCCGCTCAGGGGCCCGGCGAGCTCGTCCCCGACGAGCGGCACGCGACCCGCGGCGTCGGCGGCACCTCCGAGCTGGTCGCCGAGGCCGTCGGCTCCGCGCGCCAGGGAGCGCGCCGGCTCGGCGAGGGCGACCACCGCGCCGTGGACCACGACCCCGGCGATGACGCACACCACCGCCCAGGCGAGGACGCCCAGGTCAGCGGCGACCTGACGGGCGCGGCGGGCGGGCGAGGCGGCGTAGGGCTGCAGCGGCACCCCCCGATCCTGTTCCGGAAGCCCATGATCACGACCTGGAAGTGCTCGGGAGGCCCATGATCACCGGGAGGGTCAGAGGTCGACGCTGCCGCCGGTGCGCCAGTAGACGCCGTCGGCGCGGTCCAGGAAGCCCTCGTCGACGAGGTAGCGCCGCAGCGCGGCGACGTCGTCGTGGAACGCCCGCAGCAGCGCGTTCACCTCGAGCTCGGGGTAGCGCTCCCCCGGCTCGAACACGCGGGCCAGCAGGTCGAGCACGACCAGGCGCTTCGCCCGCTTGGCGGGGATCTGCACCAGCCGCCCGTCGGCGTCGAGGAACGCCCTGAGCACGCGCTCGCGCGACGCGAGCGCCTCCTGGAGCGGGGCGCCGATGGCGCCGTCGGCTGCGGAGTCCACGCCACCCAGGGTAGGTCGGCCCGCTACGGTGCGACGTGTGCCTGGCTACGACGACGACCTGAGGCTCGCCCACATCATCGCGGACGCCGTCGACAACCTGACCTCCACGCGCTTCAAGGCGCGCGACCTCGTGGTCGAGACCAAGCCCGACCTCACCCCCGTGACGGACGCCGACCGCGCCGCCGAGGAGATCGTGAAGTCGCAGCTGTCGCGGACCCGCTCGCGCGACGGCTTCGTCGGTGAGGAGAGCGGCAGCTCCCGCGGCTCCTCGGGGCGCCAGTGGGTGGTCGACCCGATCGACGGCACCAAGAACTTCGTGCGCGGGGTGCCCGTGTGGGCCACCCTCATCTCCCTGCTCGACGACGGCGTCCCCGTGCTGGGCGTGGTCTCGGCCCCGGCGCTGAACCGCCGGTGGTGGGCCGCCCAGGGCACCGGCGCGTGGTCGGGCCCGCGGCTGAGCTCCGCCAAGCGCCTCCAGGTCTCGCAGGTGGCCGACCTCGGCGACGCCAGCCTGAGCCACTCCGAGATCTGGGAGTGGGAGGAGGCCGGCCGCCTGCCGGGCTTCCTCGACCTCACCAAGAAGGTGTGGCGCACCCGCGGCTACGGCGACTTCTGGAGCTACGCGCTGGTGGCTGAGGGCAGCGCCGACATCGCGTGCGAGCCCGAGCTGGCCCTGCACGACATGGCCGCGCTGGTCCCGCTGGTGACCGAGGCCGGGGGGCGCTTCACGTCGTTGGACGGCGAGGACGGACCGCACGGCGGCAACGCCGTCGCCACGAACGGGATGCTGCACGAGGAGGTGCTGGGCCTGCTGGCCCGGCGCTGACGCCGGCACCCAGGACCACCCAGCGCCACTAGCGCCACCAGCGCCGCCGCTCAGGCGGTGCGGCGGCGCACCAGCAGCACCAGGGCCACAGCGGCCAGGGCCCCCGCCACCCCGGCGAGGGCCAGGACGGCGACGCGCAGCCCGGCGGCGTCGGCCAGGGCCCCCACGCCCACCACGGGCACCGAGATGGCGACGTAGAGCACCACGAACAGCGTGGAGACCACCTCCGCGCGCCGCTGCGGGGGCGACGCGGCGCCCACCTCGGCCACCCCGGCCCGGAAGCACGCACCCTGGGCAGCGCCGAGCACCACCGTGGCCAGCAGGAGCAGCGGGAGCGAGGCGAGCTCCAGGCTGGTCGCCAGCAGCGCGGTGCCGACCAGCAGCACGGCGCACCCGGCGGGCAGCACCCGCGCGGGTGCGCGCCGCGCCGTGGCCACCTGGCCGAGCACCGACGCGGCGAAGATGAGCGCCGCCACGGCGCCGGCGGCGAGCGGCGCGCTGACGTCGAGCAGCTGGCGCAGCACCCGCGGCTCGGCCGCCGAGTACAGCCCGAGGCAGGCGAAGCCCGCGAAGCCGCTGACGGCCGCCGGCACGAACGCCGAGCGCGCCGCCGCCGGCACGCTCGGCCGCAGCGGGCGCCACGGCGGCCGCTCGGCCTGCGGAGCCCGCACGGTCTCGCCGGCGACGAGGAGGGCAGCGCCCGCCAGCACGAGCAGCGCGAGGTGCGCCGCGTACGGCACGACGAGCGGCGCCCACCCCAGCTGGGCGACGGCTCCGGCCAGCAGGGGGCCGCTCCCGAGGCCTCCGGTGTTGGCGGCGGTGGCGACCAGGGAGGCGGTGCGCGCCGATCGCGGCGGCGCCAGCTCGGACACCAGCGCCGTGGCCGCGCCGGTGAACAGGCCGGCCGAGACGCCGGAGAGCACCCGGCCCGTCAGCAGGCCCGGCAGGGAGAGGGGCAGGAGGAAGACGACGGCGGACGCCGCGGCGAAGGCGAGGCCGACGGCCAGCACCGGACGGCGGCCGAACCTGTCGCTGGCCTGCCCCGCGGCCACCAGCGCCGCGACGACGCCGACCGCGTAGGCGGCGAACACCGTGGTCTGCGCCAGGGTGCTCAGGCCGAGGCGCTGCGTGTACAGGCCGTACAGGGGCGTCGGCAGCGTGGTGCCGAGCATGGTGGCCCAGAACGCGAACGCGGCCGCGGCCAGCCGCCACCTCCAGGCGGTCTCGCGCGGCACAGGACCTCCAGGGCTCGACCCGTCCCCGGACCCGGCGGTGCGTCGTCCCGGAAAGCGCGAAGGCCCCCGATCCGTGAGGATCGGGGGCCTTCGACTGTTGTAGCGGGGGCAGGATTTGAACCTACGACCTCTGGGTTATGAGCCCAGCGAGCTACCGAGCTGCTCCACCCCGCGTCGGTGAACAGAACATTACCCGACCCGAGCCCGTGCTCCAAACCGGGGTCGGGCTCCGCTCTCGACGACCCCGGAGCCGGGTGCACGACGGGGCTCTCACCGGTCGGTGGGAGCCCCGTCGTGGTGCGCCGGCGCTCGGGTCAGCCGGCCGACGGCGTCGCCGTCGAGCTCGCCTCCGCCTGGACCGCTGCGTCGAGCGCCTGGCGCAGCCGCTCCTGCGCCTGCCCGTAGGCGGTGAAGTCGCCGTTGCGCAGCGCCTCCTGGCTGGCCTGCTCGGCCTCGACGGCCTGCTGCAGGGCGCCGCGGACCCCCTCGGGCAGCGGGGTCGCGGTGCCACCCGTCGCCGAGGGCGACGGCGAGGCGCTGGCCGACGGGTCTGGCGTCGAGCCGTCGGTGCTCCCAGATCCACCCGTCCCGTCGACAGGCAGGTCCCCGGTGCTGGAGCCGGCGTCCCGCGTGGTCACCCCCGAGTTGCCCTGGAAGACCTGGTCGAGCGCCTCGTCGAGGGTCGGGGCGAAGCCGATCTCGTCACCGAAGGCCACCAGCACGCGCTGGAGGGTCGGGTAGGCGGTCTCGCCCGTGCTCTGCACGTAGACGGGCTCGACGTAGAGCAGACCATCACCGACGGGCAGGGTCAGCAGGTTGCCGTACCGCACCGTCGAGCTGCCCTGTCGGAGCAGGTTCAGGAACTGGCCCACCGCGGGGTTCGTGTTGAACGCGTTCTGGACCTGGCCCGGGCCGTTCACCGTGCCCTCGGTGGGCAGCTGCAGCAGGCGCAGCTGGCCGTACCCCTCGCGCTTCTGCCCGGCGGTGTCGCCGGCGTCGGCGTCGACGGCGAGGAAGCCGGTGAGGATGTTCCGCGCCGCCTCCCCGTTCTGGTTGCGAGGGATGTACGTCGAGGTCAGCGAGAACGACGCCGCGTCCTGCTGCGGCATCTGCAGCGTCAGGTAGTAGGGCGGCTGCACCGCCCCCTCGGTCGCGATCGGTGCCGGCGTGGCAGCTCCCGCCGCCGGGGCTGCAGCCGCCGTCGTGGTGGCGCTACCCGTCGGGTCGACCGGGACCCGCCAGAAGTCGTTCTGGGAGTAGAACGACCCCGGGTCCGTCACGTGGTAGCTGGCCATCACGGTCCGCTGGACCTTGAAGAGGTCCTCGGGGTAGCGCACGTGGGACATGAGCTCACCGCTCATCTCAGCCAGCGGACGCACGGTGCTGGGGAACGCGCTCCGCCACGCCTGGAGCACCGGGTCGGACTCGTCCCAGGCGTAGAGCACGACCTCGCCGCTGTACGCGTCGACGGTGGCCTTGACCGAGTTCCGCAGGTAGTTGACGTCGTCCGGGGGCAGCGCCGCGATGGCTCCGGCGGAGGTCAGGGTGTCGGCCGTGGCCTCCTCGAGCACCTGCGGCTGCGAGTACGGGTACTCGTCGGACGTCGTGTAGCCGTCGACCACCCACTGGACGCGCCCGCCGACGATGGTCGGGTACGGGTCGGAGTCGAGGGTCAGGTACGGGGCGACCTTCTGCACGCGCTCGCGCGGGTCGCGGTCGTAGAGGATCTGGCTCTCGGGGTTGACCGCCGACGACAGCAGGATGTTGGCATCGCGGAACTTGATCGCGTAGAGCGCGCGCTCGAGGTAGTTGCCGACGCTGGGCCCGCCGTCTCCGGAGAAGGTGTTGCGCACCTCGCCGGCGTCGGTCGGGTAGTCGATCTCCTGCGGCTGGGCGCCCTCGGGGGCGCCCACGATGGAGTACTCCGGGCTCTCCTCGCCGAAGTAGATCCGCGGCTCGTAGTCCGGCAGCGAGCCGGACGAGGGGATGCCCCCCTCGAGGTAGTTCGGCTCGCCGTTGCTCTGCTTGTCATCAGCCGCAGCCGCCACCAGCCCGTAGCCGTGCGTGTAGGCGGTGCGGGTGTTGACCCAGGAGGTGCCGCCGATGCCGGCCTCCCGCAGCTCGCGGACGGCCACCACGACGTCCTGGCTCTGCCCGTCGATGGTGTACCTGTCGACGTCGAGCGGGTTCGGGAACTGGTAGAAGCCGCGCACCTGCTGGTTCTGCGCGAACGTCGGGCTGACGATGGCCGGGTCGAGGATGCGGGTGCTGGCCGTGGTGGCCGCGTCACCGCTGAGGGCTCCCGCCTCGCCCTCGGTGGTGGGCTGGTACTGCTGCACGTTCGTGTCCGCGATGCCGAACGCCGCCCGCGTGGCCTCGATGTTGTCGGCGATGTAGGGGGCCTCGACGCTGGCCTCGTTCGGGGTCACCTGCACGCGCTGCACGACGGCCGGGACGATGCCGCCGGCCACGACGGCCGTGACCACGAGCAGGCCCACGCCGGCCGCCGGGAATCGCCAGTTGCCGCGCACCGCGGTCACGAGGAAGAGCGCGGCGCAGATCAGCGCGGCGATCGCGAGGATGGCGCGGGCCGGGACCACGACGCTGACGTCGGTGAAGCTCGCGCCGTCGAAGCGGCGGTGGCTGTTGGTCAGCGTGGCGTACCTGTCGAGCCAGTAGCTGCCGGCCTGCAGGGCCACGAGCAGCGCCGCGGTCGTCGCGAGCTGGATGCGGGCGGCGACCGTGGTGCGCGGCCCGGGCCCCACCAGGCGCAGGCCCCCGTAGAGGTAGTGGGTGGCGGCGCCGGCCAGACCGGCGAGCAGCACCACGGCGGTGAGCAGGCCGACGACGAGCCGCAGGAACGGCAGCGAGAAGACGTAGAAGCCGATGTCGTGGCCGAAGACGGGGTCGACCTGGCCGAAGTCCTTGCCGTTCCACCACAGGAGCACGGTCTGCCAGCGGCTGGAGGCCGCCGAGCCGGCGAACAGGCCCAGCAGCAGGGGCAGCACCACGGTGAGCACCCGGCGCAGCGGCTCGAGCCCCTCGCGGTAGCGGTCGAGGCTGGCGGCGGGACCGGGCACCGGCGCGTAGATGGGCCGCTTGCGGTAGGCCAGGGCCATGCTGACGACGACGGCGGCCGCCATCAGCACGCCCCCGACGACGAAGAGGCCCGCGCGGACCCCGAGCTGGGTCAGGTAGACGCGGCTGAAGCCGAGCTGGCGGTACCAGAGCACCTCGGTGGCCACCGAGGCCACGACGCTGCCGAGCAGCAGGAGCGCGGCCACGCCCACCAGGACGGGCACGAGCGGCCGGCGGCGCTGCGGCGGGCCCGGGCGTCGGGCGCCCGGTGCGCCGGGGCGCGGTGGGCGGGGCGGGGGCTGGGACGTCACCGGGCTGTTCCTCCATCAGAAACCCGCCGGGGTGCCGCTGCTCAGCGTCCCGGCAGGGTGCTCGGGGCGGGCTCCCGATCGTCGCACGGTCGGCTGGGAGGTCCGGGCCCCGGAGGCCCCGCCCACATCACGAGACGGTCACGACCTGCCGCCGTCGGCAGCGGTCCGCCCTCAGGAGCAGCCGGGCAGCCCCGCGCCCTCGCCGCGGCCGACGGCCTCGACCGCAGCGCGCGCCTCCGCCAGCGTGGAGACCGCCACCACCTGGAGGCCGTCGGGCACGTTGCCCACCACCTCGTCGCAGTTGCCGGCCGGCGCCAGGAACGCCGTCGCCCCCGCCGCACGGGCCCCCAGCAGCTTCTGCTGGATGCCGCCGATCGTGCCGACCCGCCCCGCGGAGTCGATGGTCCCGGTCCCCGCGACCGTGCGGCCGCCGGTCATCTCCCCCGGCGTGAGCAGGTCGACGACGCCGAGCGCGAACACCATGCCCGCGCTGGGACCGCCGATCTGGTCGACGGCGATCTCCACGTCGACGGGCGGGTCGGCGTCCTCGCGCACCAGCACCCCGAGGACCGCGCTGCCGTCCGCACCCGTGCCGAGCGGCACCTCGACGGTCTCGTCGGCGCCGTCGCGGGTCACCGCGACGCGCACGACCGCTCCCGCACCGCCGCTCGCCGCGGCCGCCTGCACGGCCTCGCGCAGCGAGGTGGCCCCGTCGACCGCTGCGCCGTCGACGGAGGTGATGACGTCGCCCTCCCGCAGCACACCGGCGGCACCGGACCCGTCGGAGAAGCCGGTGACGTCCACCCGCACCGGCACGTCGTAGCCCAGCTCGGTCAGCGCCGCGACGACCGCCGCCTGCTGCGAGGAGAGGAACGCCGCCGCGTTGCTCGCGTCGACCTGCTCCTCGCTCGCCCCGGGCGGGAAGAGCGCCGCCTCGGGCAGCGCGGTCCGCCCGCCCTGCAGCCAGGCGCGCACCTGCAGGCCCAGGTCGACGGGGCGCCCCGGTCCGCCGCTGACCCTGACGGTGGTGAGGTCGAGCGACCCCGAGGTGGGGTAGGTCTGCGCCCCGGAGATGCTGATCAGGCGCGTGTCGCCCTCACCGGAGAGGACGTCGCGCACCGGCCCGGGGCTCTCCACCGCGAACGGCACGGGCACGAGCGCCACCAGCGAGACCAGCGCGACGGAGACCGCACCGCACACCAGCGCCGCCACCGCCCGCGACGACGCCCGCGCGGCCGCGCCCCCCGGCTGCTCTGCGGACTCCTCGTCCAGCTGCTCGTCCTGCTGCCGGTCCTCGTGCTGGTCGTGCTGCGCGCTCACCGCGACCTCCGCGAGCGCGCCTGGCGCACCACTGCGGCGGTGGCCACGAACGCGACCGCCGCCCCCGCGGCGCCGGCGGCCCCGAGCGCCGCCTCCCGGGGCAGCCGCGGCCCGCGGCCGGAGCGCCGCTCCCGGACCCCCTCGAGCAGCACCTCCAGGCACTCCTCGTTGCTGCGCCCCGGGCGCCACCCCGCCGCGCGCAGCCGCTGCGACGACACCGCCCAGGGGTGGACCACGTAGGCCAGGTCGCCCGCGGGCGTGGGCAGCAGCCCCAGGCGCGCCAGCCGCTCGGCGGTCGCCTGCGCCAGCCGCGCCGGCAGCTCCACCGACCGCAGGCCGGAGGAGCGCTCCAGCACCTCGTGGACCAGCACGCCCTCCGCGCCCACGCCCAGCGGCCCCACCAGGCCCTCACCGACCACGACGACGACGGCGGAGGCGAGGTCGTCGACGTGGCAGAACTGCCACAGCGGCGCCCGCTCGCGCAGGGCCAGCAGCCGCGGCACCTCGAACGACCGCGTCACCACCGTGTCCACGCCCGGACCCACCACCGCCGCCGGCCGCAGCACCGCCGCGGGGACCCCCGGCATGCTGCGCGCGAGCAGCGACCAGACCTCCTCCACGGCGAGCAGGTCACCGACCAGCCCGTCGTCCGGGGCCGCCAGCAGCGGGGCGTCGTCGTCGAGCGGCACCGGCCCGTCGGGCCGCGCCCCGTGCACCATCGCGCTGCTGACCAGCACCAGCCGTCCCGCCCCCGCCGCCGCAGCGGCCGTGACGACGGCGCGCGCGCAGGCCTCGGCGCGCTCTCGGCGGCGGGCGGCGGGCTCGGCCAGCGCGGCGCGCAGGTCGGTGTCGAGGGCGACGTGGACGACGGCGACGGGCGGCGCCCCGGACCCGGGGGCCTCGCGGGGGCCGCCGGCGGTCATCGCCTCCAGCACCTCGGGGGAGGTCAGGTCGACGCGCACCTCGCGGGCGGCGCGGGGGCCGTCCCCGGGAGCGTCGTCGCCGGGACCAGCCGAGACGTCAGCGGAGGCGCCACCGGAGGCGCCAGCGGGCGCGTCGGCAGGGGCGTCGTGGAGGGCGACGACGTCGGCGCCCGCGGCCACCAGGCCGGCGACGACGGCACGGCCCGCCGGCGACCCGGCCCCCGTGACGACGACGCGCCCCGCGAGCCGCGGCGCGCTGGCGCTGCTCCCGGGGGTGCTGGCCTCCGGAGCGCCACCGTCCGCCGTCGTGCTGCCGCCCACCGCGCTCCCGTCGTCGTCCCCGTGCTCACCGCGCCTGCGCACCCCCTGCGCGTTCGCTGTGGGCACCTGCTCCGGGACCGCCGCCTCCGCCTCCGGCTCGGTAGCGTGGGACGGGAGGGGCAGGAGCCACATCCTGCCGCCTCGCCCGAGCGGTGGATGCCGCACCGCCGCTCGAGGCCTGCTCCTGCGCGGCTGGAGAACCGGTGCCCGACTCCCCGTCCCCCCGTCCCGACGAGGACCCGCAGGACCGCGCGCCCGGCGAGGGCTCCAGCGCGGCGGGCTCGGGACGGGGCTCCACCCCGGGCTCCGGCTCGGGCTCGGGCTCGGGCTCCGGCTCGGCTCCCGGTGCCGGCCAGGACCCGCTGTCGCAGCTCTTCTCCGCCCTCGGCGGCGGCGCCGGCGCGCCCGACCTCAGCGCCCTCGGCGGGCTGGGCGGCCTCGGTGGTCTCGGCGGCCAGGGGGGCCTCGCCGGTGTCGACCCGACCCAGCTGTTCGAGCAGCTCCAGAAGGACCCGCAGGCGATGGCCCAGGTGGCCGCCGCGGTGCAGCAGCTGATGAGCAGCGCCGGTGACGGCCCCGTCAACTGGCAGCTCGCGCAGGACCTGGCCCGCCAGACCGCCGCCGCCGAGGGCGACCCGGCCCCCACGTCGTCCGACGAGCGGGAGGTCGCCGAGGCGCTGCGCCTGGCGGACCTGTGGCTCGACGCCACCACCGACCTCCCCGCCGCCTCGGCCGCCGGCCGGGCGTGGTCGCGGGCCGAGTGGGTCGAGGCCACCCTCCCCACCTGGAAGCGCCTCGCCGAGCCGGTGGCCGCCAGCGTGGCCGACGCGGTGAGCGCGGCGATGGCCGAGCAGCTGCCGGAGGAGATGCGCCAGATGGCCTCCGGCGCCGGCGCCGTGATGCGCTCGGTCGGCGGCTCCGTCTTCGGCGCGCAGCTCGGCCAGGCCGTCGGCGGCCTGTCGCGCGAGGTCGTCTCCGCCACCGACGTCGGCATCCCGCTGGTCGCGGGGAGCACCACGGCGCTGCTGCCCACGGGCGTCGCCGCCTTCGCCGACGGCCTGGGCGTGCCCGCCGAGGAGGTGCGCCTGTTCCTCGCAGCGCGCGAGGCCGCCCACGCCCGCCTCTTCGCCGGGGTCCCCTGGCTGCGCGGCCACCTGCTCGGCACCGTCGAGGCCTACGCCCGCGGCATCACCCTCGACACCGGCCGCATCGAGGACGCCGTGCGCACCCTCGACCCGTCCGACCCGTCAGCGCTGCAGGAGGCGTTGTCGTCGGGGGTGTTCGAGCCGGAGAGGACCCCCGCGCAGCAGGCGGCCCTGGAGCGCCTGGAGACGGCGCTCGCCCTGGTGGAGGGCTGGGTCGACCACGTCGTCGACGCCGCCACGTCCCGCACGCTGCCGAGCTCGGCGGCGCTGCGCGAGGCGGTGCGCCGCCGCCGCGCCACCGGTGGCCCCGCCGAGCACGTGATGGCCGGCCTGGTGGGCCTGGAGCTGCGCCCCCGCCGCCTGCGGGAGGCGTCGCGCCTGTGGTCGGTGACCGAGGACGCCCGCGGCACCGCCGGCCGCGACGCGGTCTGGGCCCACCCCGACCTGCTGCCGACCGCCGCCGACCTCGACGACCCCGACGGCTTCGCCAGCCGCCGCAGCGACGCCGAGGCCGCGGACGCCGACGTCGACGCCGCCCTGGAGGCGCTGCTGCGCGGCGAGGGCCCCGCCGCCCCGCCGGAGTCGCCGGAGCCGGGTGACGGCCCCCGGTGACCCCCGCCGAGGCCGACGCGGAGCTGGCCGCGCACCTGCCGCGCGGTGACGGGCAGGCCGCGCTCCTGGAGGGCCACCGGCGACAGCTGGCGGTCTTCCCAGGAGCCCCCGCGCCGGGCTTCGAGGGCAGCGCGCTCCACCGCGACGGACCGCCCGAGCACCTGACGGTCACGTCGTTCGTGCTCGACGAGGACGGCGACCGCGCCGTCCTCGTGCTGCACCGCAAGGCCGGGATGTGGCTGCAGCCGGGCGGCCACGTCGAGGCCGGCGACCCCTCGCTGGCCGCGGCGGCCCTGCGGGAGGCCTCCGAGGAGACGGGGCTGGGGGCGGTGCTGCGAGCGGCGCTGGGCGGCGCGCCCCTCGACGTCCAGCGGCACGAGCTGTCCGCGGGCTTCGGCCGCTCGTGCCGGGCGCACCTCGACGTGGCGTTCCTCTTCACCGCCCCGCGCGGCGCGGAGCCGGTGCTGAGCGACGAGAGCGACCGCGTCGCCTGGTTCGACGTCGACGCGCTGCCACCGGACGCCGCGCCGGACCTCCCGGCGCGGCTGGCGCGCGCCCGCGAGGCGCTCCGCCGCTGAGGGCGGCGGCGGGACCGACCGGGGGACGAGCCGGGGGTCAGCCGAGGGCCGACGCCGGGTCCGCGCCGTCGTCGACGTCGGTGGGCAGGTCGCGCGCCGTCGCGAAGCCCTCGAGGTACCCGCGAGCGCGCTCGGTGCGGGGGTAGGCGTCGACCAGCTCCCAGAACGCCTCGCCGTGGCCGTGCTCGAGCAGGTGCGCCAGCTCGTGGACCAGCACGTAGTCGACCACCCACGAGGGCATGCCCTGCAGGCGGTCGGAGAGGCGGATGGAGCCGTCGGCCGTCGTCGTCGAGCCCCAGCGGGTGGTCTGGTTGGCGACCCAGCGGACGCTGCTCGGCCGGGCGCGACCCGCGAGGTAGCGCGCCGACAGCTCGGCGGCGCGCCGGGCGAGGGCCCCGTCGCTGGGGCGGCGGCGCTGGTCCTGCGCCTGCAGGCGCGTCACCATGCGGTCGACCCAGAGCCGCTCCTGCGCACCGCTGAAGCCCGCGGGGATGCAGACCACGAGGGTCCCGCCGTCGCGGAAGGCGGTGACGGTGCGGCGCCGGCGGGTGCTGCGGCGGACCTCCACGGCCTCGCGGGGAGCGGCCTCGGCTGCGCTCCGGGGCGCGCGCGGGAGCACCGGGTCAGCCCCGGCAGTCCGCGCCCCCTGCGCCGCCATGCGCGAACGCTACTGCCCGCACCGCCGGTCCACCGGGTGCGACACCCTCGCACGAACCTCCCGGCTACCACCAGTCACCTGCCCATGACCCGCTGTCGCGGCCGTCGGCGCGCCCCACTGGACCGGTCGGGGGTCTGCGCGTTGACGCCCCCTGGCACCGGGCCTACCGTCGTGCTCAGTCCTCTGGTCGCCGGGCCCACCGCAGGGGAAGGCGGCACGGCTCGGCGGCCAGGGGACGACCCGCGTCCGGCCCGACGACCGGTGTCCGCCCCAGCCGCTACGGTGACGCGGATCACGACAGCCCCGGGCCCAGTGCCCGGCACACCCCAGGGAGCCGACATGGCCGAGACCTACTCGGGCTCGTTCTACTGCGTGAAGTGCAAGGAGAAGCGCGACGCCGAGGGCGGCGTCGTCGAGACCAACGGCCGCCGCATGGCGAAGGCCAAGTGCCCCGTGTGCGGCACGAACCTGAACCGCATCCTCGGCAAGGCCTGAGACCGCGGCGCTCCGGCGCCCGCAGCGGCCCGCTCCCCCGCCACGGCGGAGGGGCGGGCCGCTGCCGTTCCCGGCCGGAGCCGAGGCCTGTGGACGGAGCCAGCGCCGGGGCGGTCGCGGCTGCCACGCTGGCGCGGTGAGCCGACCAGCCCCCCGCACCGTCCCCCACCCCAGCGCGCGGTCGTCGGCCCCTGCCGGCGGCGCCGCGGTGCGGCTGCGGCCCGGGGTCCTGCGGGCCTGGCGCGGGCCCGGGCGGCTCCAGCTGGGCCTGGGCCGCGGAGCCGTGGTGGTCGAGGGCCTGTCGGCCGCCGACGAGCACCTCGTCGACGCCCTCGCCGGCGGTACCGACCTCGAGGGGCTGCGCCACCTCGCCCTGGCCCGCGGCGCCGGCCCGGACCGCGCGGACGCCCTCGTCGAGGCCCTGGCGGGCGCCGGGGCCCTGGAGGCGGTCGCTGCCTCCCCCGGCCACCGCGCCCGCGCCTGCGCGGTGGTCGTCGGAGCCTCCCCCGCCGGCCTCGCCGTCGCCCTCGGCCTGGCCGGAGCCGGGACCGGCACGGTCCTGGTCGAGGACGACTCCCCCGTGACGCGGGCGGACACCGGCCCCGGCGGGTACCACCCCGAGCACCTCGGGGTGCCGCGCGGCGAGGCGGCCCGTCGTGAGCTGTCCGCCCGGTGCCCCACCACCCGGACCACGCTGGACGGCACGGGTCCCGCCCGTCCCGACGTCGTCGTCCTGGTGGCGGCGGGCGCCCACGACGCCCGCCGCGCCGAGGGCCTGGTGCGCGAGGGCGTCGTGCACCTCGGGCTCCTGCTGCGGGGCGCGTCGGCGGCGGTCGGCCCCCTGGTGAGGCCGGGGAGCACCACGTGCCTGCGCTGCACCGACCTGCACCGCACCGACCGCGACCCCGAGTGGCCGCGCCTGCTGCCGCAGCTGGCGGCACCCCCCGGTGGCCCGCGCCGCCCGGAGCGGCCCGAGCTCTCGGCGCTCGCCGCCGCGCTGGCCGTGCAGCAGGTCCTGGCGCAGCTCGACGGCACCGACCCCGCGGCGCTCGACGCCACCCTGGAGGTGGAGCTCGACGGCGGCGTCGTGGGCGTGCGCCCCTGGAGCCCCCACGGCCGCTGCGGGTGCACGTGGGCGCTGGGCGCCTGAGCACCCGACCACCCCGAGCAGCGGGGCGGGGCGATCAACCCCGCGCTGCGCGTCCGCCGGGCTCGGCGGAGGATGGCGGGGTGACGGACGACAGCGCCTCCCGTGCCGACGACCTCACCGACGAGCGCCCCCAGGGGCGCCCCGGCCAGGGGGCCGGCACCTGGGCCGAGCGCTCCGGGGCGATCCCCCGGGGGGCCCTCGGCCGCGGGCTGAAGCTGGCCTCGCTGCCGGCGGCCTTCGCGGGCCGGCAGGCGGTCGGGCTGGGCAAGCGGGCCGCGGGCCGCTCCCAGGCCGACGTGCAGGCCTCGGTGCAGGCCGCCACGGCCGAGCAGCTGTTCAAGGTCCTGGGCCAGCTCAAGGGCGGGGCCATGAAGGTGGGCCAGCAGCTGTCGGTGCTGGAGGCCGCGCTGCCGGAGGAGCAGGCCGGGCCGTACCGCGCCGCGCTCACCAAGCTGCAGGAGGCGGCGCCACCGATGCCCGCGGCGACGGTCCGCGCGGTGCTGGCCGCCGAGCTGGGCCCGGGCTGGCGCTCGTCGTTCCAGGACTTCACCGAGCAGCCCGCCGCGGCGGCGTCGGTCGGGCAGGTGCACCGCGCCACGTGGGCCGACGGCCGCGCCGTCGCCGTGAAGGTGCAGTACCCCGGAGCGGGGGCGGCGCTCCTGGGAGACCTCGACCAGGTGGGCCGGCTGCTGCGCGTGGCCGCGGGGTGGGTGCCCGGCCTCGACGTCGCGCCGATCATCGCCGAGCTCAAGGAGCGCGTGGCCGAGGAGCTCGACTACCGCGCCGAGGCCGCCTCGCAGCGCGCCTTCGCCGACGCCTTCGCCGACGACCCGGAGGTCGCCGTCCCCGCCGTCGTCGCCGCCACCGGACGCGTGCTGGTGACGGAGTGGATGGACGGGACGCCCCTGTCGAAGCTCATCACCGACGGCACCCAGGCCGAGCGCGACCTCGCCGCGCGGCGCTACCTCGAGCTGCTGCTGCTCGGCCCGGCGCGCGCCGGCCTGCTGCACGCCGACCCCCACCCCGGGAACTTCCGCCTCACCCCCGACGGCCGCCTGGGGGTCCTCGACTTCGGCGCGGTGAACCGGCTCCCGGACGGCATGCCGCCGGCCATCGGCAGGCTCATGGGCGCCGCTCTCGACGGCGACGCCGAGGCCGTAGCCGACGGTCTGCGCGAGGAGGGCTTCATCAAGTCGCGCATCAAGGTCGACCCCGAGCAGCTCCTGGACTACGTGCTGCCCTTCCTGGAGCCCCTGCGCCACGAGGAGTTCCGCTTCGACAGGGCCTGGCTGCAGTCGCTGTTCCGGCACGTCAACGACCGCGAGCGCCCTGAGTGGTCGGTGGGGCTCAAGGTGAACCTGCCGCCGGAGTACGTGCTGATCCACCGGGTGTGGATCGGCGGCATCGGGGTGCTGTGCCAGCTGCAGGGCGTGGTCCCGGCGGTGCAGGTGCTGTCCGACTTCCTGCCCGAGTTCGCGGACGAGGAGGATTCCGAGGAGGAATTCGCCGCACTTCCCTGACGACCCGGTGACGCCTCTCCGACTATCGCGACCGACCTCTCCTGCACGTTCTGGGTGAATGTGATGTCGTGAATTGCTATTAGTGGACCGCCTGTGCGATAAATGGTGATCGAGTCCTCCGCGAGGAGGACCTCCTTCCCTTCCACCGTGAGAGAGACGACATGGCGACCAAGACCATCACCCACATCACCGACGACATCGACGGCACCTCCGACGCCGAGACCGTCAAGTTCGGCCTGTGGGGCGCCACCTACGAGATCGACCTCTCCGACGAGAACCAGAAGAAGCTCGAGGCGGCGCTGGAGCCCTACCTCGCGGTGGCCCGCAAGGCCGGTGCGGCCAGCTCGAGCGCGCGCCGCGCCAGCGCCCCCCGCAGCAGCGGTGGCGGCGCCGAGTACGACGCGAAGGCCGTCCGCGCCTGGGCGTCCGCCAACGACGTCGAGGTGCCGGCCCGCGGCCGCATCCCCAAGACGGTCCTGGAGCAGTACCAGGCAGCCGGCCACTGAGCCCCCGCTGCCCCCGGGCAGCAGCCAGCAGCGCCCGTCCCCGGAAGGGGGCGGGCGCTGCTCGCGTCCGGGGGTCGCGTCCGGGGGTCGCGTCCGGGGGTCGCGTCCGGGGGTCGCGTCCGGGGGTCGCGTCCGGGGTCAGGGCAGGACGACGCCCTCGCGCGCCTGCGACGTCACCCGCAGCGGCACCTCGACCGCCTCCCCGACCCAGCGCGGCAGCAGGTCCGGCCGCACCGCGGCGCTGAGCGTCACCTCGGCGGTGACGCCGTCGGGCGTCCCGGTGGGGGCGTCGACCGCCACACCCACCAGGTCGTCCGGCGCGGGGAGCCTCGCCAGCAGCGCCGTGGCGCTGTCGGTGACGGTGGCGCCGGTCAGCGGGACGCCCTGCCCCGGGACGACGCCGTCGCGGTAGTACGCCTGCTCGTCGAGGGCGTCGGCGGCGTCCAGCGCCGCGGCGTCGGCGAGCGCCAGCAGCTGGGTCCGCGCCAGGTGCAGCTCCGTGGCGGCGCCGCCGACGAGCACGAGGGCGACGGCGATGACGGCGTCGACGACGACGAGGGGCGCCACCTGCCCGTCGTCGCCCCGCGGCCGCCGGGTCACGGAGACAGCCTCGACGGGGCGAACCTGTCGACGACGGCGACCCCGCTGGCCCGCACCGGGACGGCGGCGGGGACGGCGGTGCGCAGCAGCGGGGGCACGAACGGCAGGGGCACGAGCACCTCCACCTCGACGCGCACGGCGGCGTCGGGCACCAGGCACCCGGGCTGCTCGCAGTCGGTGGTGGCGGTGGCATCGGCGCCGGTGAAGCCCTGGTCGGCCAGGGCCAGGTCGAGCGCGGCGCGGGCCCGCCCGGGGGCCTCGTCCGCGGTGGCCGCGGTGGTGAAGGCGCGCGCCGCCGCGCGGGAGCCCGCGGACGCGGCGTACGAGCCCGCCTGGAGCCGACCGAGGGTGATGACCAGGTAGGCGACCGGGACGAGCAGCACGAACGCCAGGACCACGAACTCCACCGACGCGCTGCCCGCCTCGTCGTGCGCGCCGCGCCGGGCCGCTCGACGCGCCCACCGGCGCAGGAGCGCGAGGGGCCTCACGGGAGCACCTCGACCAGGCCGTGCCCGCGCACCGCCATCGAGCCGCCCCCGAACCAGCCCACCAGGGGCAGGGGGACGACGGCGGTCACCTCCACCACGTCGAGGCCGCCGGAGCGGACCTCGGACGCGGTGACGTCGGCGGCGTAGGCGTCGGGCAGCGACCCCTCGATGAGCTCGCGGGCCCGGGCGGCGCCGTCGGCGGGCGTGCGGTCGGCCAGCGCGCCGAACCGCGCGCCCTCCCCGACGCAGTCGACCAGCGTGCCCCGCAGGTGCAGCGCGAGACCGAGCTGCAGCAGGCCCGCGAAGAGCACGCTGACCAGCACCATCACCATGGTGCTCTCCACCACGGCGGCGCCGGCGTCACCGCGGGGCACGGCACCGGACCCGGGTCGTCCTCACGGGAGGGCGACCGCCGCGACCGCCTGCTCGAACATCCCGGTGAGGGCGGGCACCGCCACCCCGCCGAGCGCCACCACGATGCCCGCCGTCATGACGGTGACGAGCACCCAGCCGGGCACGTCACCGCGCTCGGGGCAGTCGCCGCGGTCAGCGCAGCGGGTCGGGGTGGCGGGGGTCGTCGTCGCGTCGGTGCTCATGGTTCCTCCGGTGTCGTCAGGGGTGGTGCAGGACGGGTGGCGGTGCGGTCGGGCGATGCGGTGGGCCGGTGGGGTGGGCTGGTCAGGGCGTCAGGCGCAGGACGGCGAGGCCGGGGAAGACGGCGAACAGGACCGTCACGGGGAGGACCAGGAAGACGACGGGGACGACAGTCGTCACCCATACCTTGTGCGGCATGCCTCCCCCTGCGATCAGCTCTCAGCCCGTCAGCGCCGTCGTCTACCTGCGGATCAGCCAGGACCGCGTGGGGGAGGAAGCGGGCGTGACCCGCCAGCGCGAAGACTGCGCCCGCCGCTGCGCCGAGCGCGGCTGGACGGTTGTGGCGGTGGAGGAGGACAACGACATGTCCGCCAAGTCCGGGCGCCGGCGACCCGGCTTCGAGGCGCTGCTGCGTCACCTCGACCATGGCCGAGCCACGGTGGTGGTGGCCTGGACCCTGGACCGCCTGCAGCGCAACAAGCGCGACGAGATCCGGCTGTACGAGACGTGCCAGAGCCGGGGGGCGATGATTTCGCTGGTGCGCGGCCCCGACCTGGACCTCACCACTCCGGGTGGCCGCATGATGGCCGATACCTTCGGCACCCAGGCGCGCTACGAGGTGGACGTCAAGGGCGACCGCCAGAAGCGCGCCAACAGCCAGCGCCGTGACGCCGGCCTGATGGGTTGGACGCGACGCCCCTTCGGCTACGACCGCTGCCCCGAGGGCCAGGTGTTCGTCGTGGAGGAAGAGGCCGCCGGGCTGCGTGAGGCCGCAGCCATCACGCTGGCCGGCGGCACGCTCGCCGCAGCCGTGCGGGCCCTAGACGCGCGCGGGCTCACCTCGACGCTGGGCAAGCCCTTCACCACCATCACGCTGCGACGGCTGCTTCTCTCCCCACGCCACGCGGGCCGGGTGACCTTCATGGGGGCCGACCACGGCGTGGCGGGCACGTGGCCGGCGATCTTCACCGAGGAGCAGCAGCAGCGGCTGACCGAGGTGCTTGCCGACCCCCGGCGCCGCATGGCGCAGTCCACCGAGCCGCGCTACCTGCTCTCCGGGGTGGCGCGCTGCGGCCAGGACGGGTCGATCATGCGGGGCTCCCCCATGGTCAACGGCGAGCGCCGTTGGCACGTCTACAAGTGCAGCGTGAAGGGCTGCCGGCGCGCTCGGCGCTCGGACCTGGTGGACGCCGTGGTGGTGGCCGAGGTGCTGCGGGTCTTCAAGGAGAACCCCGACCTGTTCACTCCCAACGAGGACGTGTCCGACCTGCGCGCAGCCGCGGCAGACCTGCGCGAGCGCCGCGATGCGCTGGGCGACCTGCTGGCCGACGGGCTGATGTCAGCCACCAAGGTGCGGGAGCGTGCGCTGCTGCTGACGAGGGAACTGGAGGGCATCGAGGCCCGCATCGGACGAGCCGTGGCCGACAGTCCAGCCTCGCCGCTCGTGGGCGCCGTCGACCCAGCCGCGGTCTGGGAGGTGCTGCCGGTGGGGGCGCGCAAGGCCGTGGTGAACCTGCTGATGACGGTGGAGATCATGCCCGCCGGCAAGGGCGCTCGCTTCACCCCCGAGCAGGTCCGCATGACCATGAAGGGCGCCGGCGCCGGCGACTAGTGGGTAGAACACAGAGTGACGGGCGGGCCCTCGACAGAGGGGCCGCCTTTTTACGTTCTACCCATCTGACCTGGAAGCACTCCAGAGAAGTCGTCCGCCATGTCCCTCACGCAGAGCGACTGGGAGGGCTAGTGTGTGACGTGGGTCACAGTTACCCCCGGGTGCCGCGAAGGCTGCTCGGCCCTCCCCTCTCCTGCCTGGAGCACAGCCATGTCCGAGATCGACCCGGTCCTCGAAGCACGCAACCGCATCGGCAACGCCGTCAAGCACGGCAACTCCGCCGGCGCCCGCGTGGCCCGCCAGGACCTGGCCGCTGCCCGTGTGCGCCGCGCCGTCCTCGCTGACCGCAACGGCATGCGCGCCGAGCAGCGCCAGGCCCTGGCCGACCTCCTGGTTGCCGGGGTGACCCGGTGAGCGGCCAGGCCTCGCTCCCCCTCACTGAGGCGCAGCGCGACGCCCTGGCAGCCCTTCTGGCCCCTGCTGTCGCCGAGGTAGCCCGTCGCCGCGCCGACGTCGAGACGCCGCTCAGGGCCGCCGCGTGACCGAGCACCAGGTGCAGGCGCTGGCCGAGGCGATCGACGCGCTGCAGCGGCGTCTCGACGAGTTCGCCGGCGACCTGGCCGCCCTGCGCCAGCGGATCAGCTCGTGAACCTCGCTGAGGACACCCTCGACGCGCGGATCGCCGCTGAGGTCGCCCGCCTGGCTGAGCTCAAGGCGCAAGCCCGCCGTGGCGCCGGTCGCTGGTGGGTCGCCCGCGAGGCGCGCACGCGGCGCTGGCCCGAGTCCCTGCAGCACCGCCTGGCCGCAGGAGTCATCGACTCCATGCACGAGCGCACCGTGGCCGCCCACGAGCGCGCCATCGCCGCCAGCCGCGACACCGCGGCCTGACCCCAGACACAGATCGTCCCGGCCGGAGCGCGAACTCCGCCGGGACCGAGCCAGGAACGGTGGCTACTCCTATGGTCGCATCAGTCACGCCTATTGACCAGCATGAACAGCGCTCCCCGTGGCACATCGGCCCGCTGACGCTGGTCCCGCCGGCGCCCTACGCCGAGAGCGCGCTGGCGCTGCAGCGCTCCGGGCTCGGGGGGCCGCTGCCGCTGCCGAGCCTGCAGAAGTTCCCACCTCCAACGGGCTGGTCCGGCGCCGGCGCGCTCTACCCCAGCGGCGCCGACGTGGCCGCCTGGACCGAGGACACCCCGGCCGCCAACGTCGGCCTCAGGCTGGCCGACGGCGTGAAGGGCATCGACGTGGACGCCTACGGGGACAAGGAGGGCGCCTCCACCCTCGCGGCCGCCGAGGCCACGCTGGGCGCCCTGCCGCCGACGTTCATGTCCACCAGTCGTCACGACGGCGTCTCGGGCATCCGGCTGTTCCGGGCGCCGGCGGACACCGTGCTCGTGAGCACCCTGGGCGCCGCGGGCTACGGCCCCCACGTCGAGATGGTTCAGCCCACCCACCGCTACGTCGTCGCCCCGCCGTCAATCCACCCCGAGGGTCGCGAATACCGGTGGGTGGGCCCGGACGGTGTCGACCTGCTCCCCGGCGAGGTTCCCTCGGTCGACGACCTGCCTGAGCTGCCGCCCGCATGGGTGGCCGGGCTGGCGGTCGACGCTGAGCGCGCCGACGTCGGCCGCGAGGTGCTCGCACCGCTGGACACCTGGCCCGCGGCCGCTGCCACCGACCCCTACGTCGTGCAGGTGTGCGCCGGTATCGCCACCGACATCCCCCGCGGCGACTGGCACGCCTGGACGTTCTCGACAGCGTGCAGGCTCGCCGCCGCGGCCCGGCTCGGGCTGATCACCCGCGCCGACCTCAGCGCCAGCCACCGGGTGGTGGTGGCCCGACTGCGCACCGCCCGGTCGAGCCGCAGCAGCGGCGAGGAGCCCGAGCGCGAGGCCGCGCGGTGCTGGCGTGACGCCGTCGAGCGCACCGCCCGCATGACCGTCGAGCAGGCCCGCATCTCCCTTGGCATCCGCGAGGCGCCGGCGCCCACCACGGCCACCGCGACGGCCGAGGACGCGCCGGCGGCCGATCAGCTCGACGAGGTGGTGGCCGGGTTCTGGCGCGCCCGGCCGTGCCTGGCCCACATCCACCAGTTCGCCCACGCCCGCATGGTCAGCCCCTGGGCCCTGCTCGGTGTCGTGATGGCCCGGGCGGTGGCCGCAGCGCCACCGACCCTGGTGCTGCCGGCCACCGTGGGCGGCTACGGCTCTCTCAACCTGTTCGTGGCCCTGGTGGGTGAGTCCGGCGGTGGCAAGGGCGCCGCCGAGGCCGCAGCCCGCGACGCCGTCGTGCTGGCCACCGAGGTGGAGTCGGCCTCGGTCGGCTCCGGTGAGGGCATCGGCCACCTGTACGCCCACCGGGAGAAGGGGGGCGTCGTCCGCGACCGCACCTCGGTCCTGTTCACCGTGCCCGAGGTCGACACCCTCACCGCGCTCGGCTCGCGCCAGGGCGCCACGCTGCTGCCGCAACTGCGCTCGGCGTGGTCGGGTGAGGCGCTCGGGTTCGCCTACGCCGACCCGACCAAGCGGCTGCCCATCGAGGGCCACACCTACCGGATGGCTGTGGTGCTGGGAGTTCAGCCCGGCCGAGCCGCGGGTCTGCTGGAGGACTCCGACGGCGGCACCCCGCAGCGCTTCGTGTGGCTGCCGGTGACTGACCCGACCATCCCCGCGGAGCCGGTGGCTGAGCCCGAGCCGCTGAGCGTCGCGCTGCCGCGCATGCTGCCGTCGAGCCGGTACGTCATGCGCGTGTGTGACACGGCCGTGCAGCGCATCCGTGCGGCCCGCCTGGCCCGCGCCCGCGGCGAGGGTGACCCCCTCGACGGGCACGCCCTGTTCTGCCGGCTCAAGGTCGCCGCTGCGCTGGCGCTGCTGGAGGAGCGCGAGATCGTCACCGATGAGGACTGGCGCCTGGCCGACGTCGTCATGCGCGTCTCACACCTCACCCGCGCCGGCGTCGCAGCCCACCTGCGCTCGCAGTCCGAGCGGGCCAACGTGGCACGAGGCAAGGCCGAGGGTGCTCGGGCCGCCGTCGCCGCCGAGGCGGTCGCCGACCACACCGCCCAGCGCGTCGGCCGCGTCCTCGTGCGCCACCTGCGTAACCACGGCGAGCAGAGCCGCAACGACCTGCGCAAGCGCCTGCCGGGCCGGGACCGGCCGCACTACGACGAGGCCCTCGCGCGGCTGGAGTCCGCCGGGCTGGTCAGCGTCACCGAGACCGAGCACGGCGAGCGGCTGGCCCTCGCGGAGGTGGACCCGTGAGCCCCTAGCTCGTGGGGGTGGACATCCGTGGACATGTCCACCCCCCCTCTCTCCGGAGCCGCCTATAGGGGCAGGAGGTTCCCTCTCTGACCTGCAGGTTTGCGACGGACCGAGCCTGCTCGTCCCGCCGCAGGGGTGGACATGTCCACGGATGTCCACCCCCTGACGCCACCACCACCGAGGCCTCCATCACGTCACTCGACTAGGGAGCCTGATCATGATTCGCACCACCTCCGCCACGGCCCTCGCGATGGCCACCCTCCTGGCCCTGGCCGGCTGCACGACGGCCGCCGCCCCCACCGCGGCTCCGGTGACCTCGCCGGCGCCGGCGGCCAGCCCGACGACGCCCACCCGCGGCGGAGAGCCTGTCGAGGCGCCTAGTCCGACGCTGGACTCGTCCTACCCCGCGGTCAGCATCAAGCCTGGCTCGCTGGCGGCCAAGGGCCGCTCCCTGGGGCTGCGGCTCGACTACTCCGTCTACGTGGACCCGGCGGGCTCCTGGCTCCCGGGCGAGGCCGCCTGGCAGTGCGAGTGGTCGCTGGCTAACGCCCCTGCCGAGGGGGTCCAGCGCGGCGAGGCCGCCCGCTACGTGGTCTACCTGGCCACCAGTCGCCAGTCACTGCACGAGGAGTCCTGGGAGGCCTCCCAGGACGCCGTGAGCGAGAACACCCAGGCCTGCCTGGCTTTCCTGCAGTCCCAAGTCGACCTGGCCACGGCCGACCTGTCCTGACCACCCCACCCGAGAGGAACAGCTCATGCCCACCGAGCCCCGCCACACTCGCACCATCACCCCCGAGGCCGCCGCGCACTGGGAGGCCCTCGATGGGCTGCCCGCTGCGGAGGTCGTCCACGACGACGTGCTGCTGCCCAACGGCCCCGGCCTGATCGACCCGTTCCCGGTCTCGCTGCACGTGCCCGCCCGGATGCGCCGGCTGCGCTGCGACACCTGCGAGACCGTCGAGCGCCCGACCGGTATCGCCGAGCCGGACCCGCTTGAGCTCGTGCACGAGCCCGGCTGCTTCCTGGCCGACGTCGAGGCGAGCCAGTACGCGGCCGACATGGAGCGCCTCCAGCGTCTGGTGGCCAACGGCCATCCCGCTCGCTTCCATCGCCACCCCACGGAGACCGAGCGCGCTCTGCTCGACTCCTGCGGGCTGGCCCCCATCACCCAGTTCGTGGGCGTGCACCTGACCGCGGCCGGTGGCCGGCGTCGGGCTCTGCGCTGGCTGACCGACCGGGAGCCCGCGCTGTCCGCCGGCTGAGCACCTCGCGCCCGAGCTGATGGCCGCCAGCAGCTCGGCCGCGATGGTGCCCCACCAGCGGCCCGTCAGCGATCACGCTGGAGATCACAGCGCGGCTGACGGGCCGCTCGCATCGAGAGGAACGATCATGGCCACCGAGGACACCCCGCCCGCTGAGGACGTCGAGCAGGACCACCCCACCGAGACCCCCGAGCAGGCCGAGGGCAAGCGCGCCCAACGTGAGCGCGCCCAGGTCGCCGAGGCCCGCGCCGCCGCCGCTGAGGAGCGCCTGGCCAAGCTGCAGCGCCAGGCCGTGGCGCGCATCGCCGGCGCCCGGCACCTCTCCGTGGGTGAGGACGTGCTCAACGTCGAGCTCGGTGGCGTCGAGCTCGACGCCCTCCTCGACGACGACGGTGTGCCTGATCCCGAGCTGGTCGAGGCCGCCGCCGCAGCGATGGCCCAGCGTCGCCCCGGGCTGGCCCCCCGGCGGCGCAGCGGCGGCAGCCCTGACGGTGGCGCCCGCGAGGCTCCCCCGCGCCAGCGCTCCAGCTGGAGCGACGTCCTCGGGGGCCGGCGGTGAGCGCCGGCCCGCGCTGTCCCGAGCCGGGCTGTGAGGCCCAGCTCTGGGTGGACCGCCGTCTCGGGCTGATGGCCTCGACGCACGCGCCGTCCTGCGCCATCGGCCGCGCCGAGGATCAGCAGGCCTTCGACGACCGCAGCGCGTGCGGGCTGCGCACGACGCTGAGCCCTGACTACGCACGTGATGACCATCGACAGTTCGGTGCAATGTTCGTGCGCGAGTCCACCGATGCTGAGCGTCGTCTCGTTCTCGCCTGCGGTGCCAACGCCGCCGCTGTGGCCCGCACGCAGGTCGGTGTCCACTTCCTCGCTGGTGGCCTGCGCCGGCGCGTGCTGACTGCGGTGCAGCTCACCGGGCTGCCGAGCCTGCCGACGAGCGACCCGACCGTCGTCCGGTGACCCCCTGGGCGGGTGTCCCCTTGATCCACTTCGACGAGCGACCCGTGGAGAGGGCTGCCTCCAAGCGGTCAGGTTCAAGATCTTCGAGGTGACCCTTCCTGACGACCTCCGGAGCCTGACCGGACGTCCCGTGCCACCTCTGCACACATAATTTGAGGTGGTGTTGGCGAGTTCGGCCGTTTTCCCATACCGATGGGCGGATCGTCCCTACTGTCATCCGCATGCAGCCGACCGACACCTCAGCGCCGCTCTCCACGACGCCCGGGTTCGACCGCGTGGCGCACCTCGAAGATCAGGCGCGTCGCGCAGAGGCGACCCTCTACACCCTCTTCCTCGACTACGACGACTGCACTCGTCGAGGCCTCCATGTCGACCTGCCGCCGGCGGTCGCCAACGCGATGTTGGAGTACCACCCCTTCGCGGAGCGCATGCGCACCCGCGTCCGCACCCAGCTGCAGGTCCTGAACGGTCTGCAGCCTGAGCCGCTGAGCCGGGAGGCACAGAACGCGGCCAACCGACGGATGTGGCTGCTGGAGGCGGAGGACGTCCCGGAGATCGTGCTCACCAAGGGGCACCGCACCAATGTCGACTGGGTCGTGGCCGTGGTCGCCTCGGCCCCGAAGACCCCCTGGACCGCCGCTCAGGTGCTTGAGGTGCTGGAGCGCAACGGGTGGTCGACCTCATCGCCGAACCCGCAAAACCTCATCGCCAACACGCTGGCCCGCGCCCTAACCACGCACCCGCACCTGCAGCGATGCGGCCGTGGCACCTACACCTGGCAGCTGACGGAGTCGTCTGCTGCTGATGAGCTTCCGGGCGACCTGCCCGGCGAGAGCCGTCGCGCCGCTCAGGGCGACGGTGCATCACTGGAGGAGGCGGCTATGTCGTGAGCCGCCGGAGAGGACCACCATCACCGTTCCAGAGGATCCGGAACACCCTCCCGACAAGAACCACGAACGCCCTCGACGGCGTTCGTCGAGGGCGTCGGGGAAGCATCGCGCTGTTAGCAACACTTCGGGTGGGGACTTGAAGGCTAACAGTGCGGTGTCACTACGAGAAGTGCTTGACACGTTGTCGTTCGTCGCCATGGTCGCGTGGCGGTTCACGCGGGTGTTGAAGTACTTGGCGGAGAACATGCCCGACGGCCTCGGCTGACGGCTCACAAGAACCCGTCCTTGAAGCGCGGATGCGCCTCGGGGACGGGTTCTTGTGGTCGGCACGACGAGTACGCACCCACTACCTGCCCCACCGCGCCGCCGCCGGCGCGGATGATCGATCTCAGCACCACCGCAGCTCATGGCCGTCACGGAGCGCGGGTCGCGGTGGTGCCGCCATGGCTCAGCCTTGAGCCCCTGCGTGGCCCGTGACGGAGGGCGCAGCGATCCCCATCGCTGCTCACCCCAGGAGCTCCACCGTGGCCACGACCGTCACCGCCTCCGGCATCCTCAAGCCCGAGGACGTCCGCAACCTGATCCTGCTGCCGCTGCAGACCGGCGGCAGCGTCGCGCTGAACCCCGCCGTCTCCACGCTGGTCACCACCGACGCCCAGGTCTCGCGGTTCCCCCGGGTCACCGACGCTCCCATCGTCGGATGGATCAGCGAGGCGGCGCCGCTGCCCGTTGGGGATCTTGAGGTCGACGAGGTCATCGTCGTGCCGTCCAAGGTCGGCAGCATCGTGCCAATCACCAGCGAGCTGGAGGAGGACGCGGAGTACGACCCGCTGGAGCTCACCGGCACCCAGCTCGTGGACCAGGCCGGCCAGGCCCTGGACGACGCCTTCCTGGGCGACCTCCCTTCCCCGGCGCCTCTCGGTCTGGCTTCGCTGGTCAAGGCCTCCGGCAGTGGCGTGCAGGCCGCCTCCGCCGGCGGCTCGTGGAAGAACCTGGACGTGTTCGCCCAGGCCGGCTCTCTCATCGAGGGCGTGGGCGGCCGGATGACGGCGGTCCTGGCCAACCCCGCTGACGTGCTGGCGATCAGCACCCTCAAGGCGGCCACCGGCAGCAACCAGGCGCTCCTGAGCCCTGGTGGTGACCCGGCCCAGCCCAGCCGCCGCCAGGTGGAAGGTGTGCCGCTGCTGAGCCACCGCTCCGTGCCCGCCGGCACCGCGTGGGCGGTCGACTCCAGCCGAATCTTCACCGTCATCCGTCGGTCGGTGCGCCTGGAGCTGGACCGCTCCGTGTACCGCTCCACCGACCGCACCGCCGTCGTGCTCACGATGCGCGCCGGCTTCGGGTTCACCGACGACCGCGCCGTCGTCAAGATCAGCAAGGCCTGACGGGTAGGTCGTGCAGGCCCAGTAGCTGCCGGCGGGTGCGGACTCTCGACCGTGCTCGCCGGCACCGGTGGTTGGGGCCGTCACCCCACCACCAGCTCGATGCCCTCGGTGGCGCGTCCCGATGGGCGTCGGCGCGCTACCGAGGGCATCGGCGTGTCAGGCGATGACGTGCGCCGAGGTGCTGGAGGGCAGGACGACTGCGATCTCCCCGCCGTTCATGCTCAGCCTCAGCTCAGTGACCATGGGGTTGCCGTGGTCTCCGGGTCGGTGCGTCACCGAGATGATCGGCGCCTGTAGGAGCTGCTCGTTCGCAGCGCCCTGTAACTTGATCGAGAGCCACGCGTTGATGTGGCTGCCGGAGAGGTGCTCAAGGCGGCTGACGCCAGGGATGAAGTCCATGCACGTGGACGCTGGCATGCGACCTCGCGAACGCGCTACTGGAGTACCGGGCGCCCCGGCATGTCCCGCCACCGTGTCGGTCTGGTGAGTCACCATGGTCGTGGTGGCTCAGCGGCGACCGTGGTGCGGGCTATGAGCCCCCGGCTCACCGGGAGGCCCGCGTCACCGCCCCGCCCCCGGCATCGACGTGCGACTTGAGGTCGAACACGACGCGTCGATGCCGGGGCGGTGGTGTCTGCGGCGTGGCTCCACAGCCAGGCCCGGGCTCGCGGCGACCCTGGAGCGATGACCGCCACCGTCGCCCCCTCGCGCCGACCGGGCTCGCGCAGCTTGGCCGTCGGACTCGTCGCCCTGCCTCTCGGCGTCGTCCTGTTCGTGGTGCTCGCCGCCGTCGGCAGCGGCGTCCCCGCCATTGGGGACAACCCCGTGATCCTCATGCTCCCGGTGCTGCTCGTCCTCGGGGGCGTCGTGGCGCTCGTCGTCGGCCTCGTGAGGCGGGTGCTCGCGCGCTCGTGACTCTCTCCAGCGTCATCGACTGGATCAATACCGACCGCATCGGCGCCATCGGCGACGGCGCCACCGCCCTGGCCTTCGTGCTGGGGTTCGCGGTATACCTGCACGACCGGCTCGACAAGCGCCGCGCGCAGGCCGAGCAGGTGGCAGCCTGGCTGTCGCTGGACGAGCACGGCAACGGCCGTGCGCGCTACCGGCGCTGGTACTCGCATGTGAGCAACGGCTCGACGCAGCCTGTGCGCGAGGTGCTCTACATCGCGGCGCGGGGTGCAGTCGAGGCTCAGTACATCGACGTGCTGCCGCCCGGCGCTGCCGAGGTCACCCCGGTTGGGGAGGAGATCGCTGGGCACCTCGAAGGTGAGTACGCGGGAGGCATCACCCTCGACTTCACAGACGCCGCCGGGCGCAGGTGGCGCCGCACCTCTCGCGGCAAGCTGCGCCGCTGGCACCGGTGGGACGGACAGCCCTCCAACAACGACGTGCGCCGGCGGCTCCGCGCCTCACGCCGCACCGTGTCGGAACCTCCAGCCGCTGAGGGCCAGCAGGATGGCGCCGAGACCCGCACTGGTGACGGCGGCTAGGTCGACGTACTCCCTAGTCAGGTGCTTGGAGATCAGGAAGGGGTGCGCCTGACTTGCGTCACGACCATCAGGAGCTCCTTGCGACCCCCGGTCTCGACCAGGCGCCGGCGGGCCAGCTGGCGCACGTCCGCCGCCTGGGCGGCCAGCACCTCCGCCAGCGGCGACCCCCGCTCGACGGCCACGGCGACGCCGGCCACGAAGCGCGCCAGCGGCTCGGCCGAGGTGCGCTCCCCCAGGCGGGCCAGGGCCTGCACCAGGGGGGTCCCGGAGCGGGCGTCGGCGAGGGTGGTCGCGAGCTCGCCCGCCAGCTCACCGCGGCAGCTGCGGGCGACGCGGTCCAGCGCCCCCACCGCCCCCTCACCGGCGCCGACCGCCAGGGCGAGCAGCTCGGCGACGGTGGGGAGCTCGGCCAGCAGGCGGTCCTCGCGGCGCCGCACGGCGCGCGTGAGCGCCTGGTCGCGCGCCAGCACCCCCGCGGCGGCCCCGAGCGGCACGAGGGTCGCCGCCGCGAGCAGCGGCGTGCCGCGGGTGACCGCCGCCAGGGCGAGGAGCAGGCCGGCTCCGGCGCCGGCGACGCCCCACAGGACCTGCTCCGCGCGGTGGTGCTCGAGGGTCGCCGCGCTCCCGGCCTGCTGCAGGCGGCGGGCCACGGCCGCCGAGCTGGGCGAGTGGCGCACCGCCAGCCGGGCGAGCGGCGAGAGCAGCCCTCCCGGGGCCGTGCCGAGGAGGCGGGCCACCGCGCTCGCGGGGGTGCGCCCGGGGGCCAGGAGGCGCGAGCCGCGGGGCTGGTCGCGCAGGTGGGGGGCGAGCCGGGCGTCGAGGCGGGGACGGGCCAGCGCAGGCACCCCCAGCAGGGCCAGCCACAGCCCTGCTCCGGCGAGCAGCCCCAGCGCCGCCCCGGTGGGGCTCAGGCCCGGCAGGGCGGCGCTCACCGCAGCACCCGCTCGTCGTCGGGGAGCCGGCCGACCCGCCGCATGACCGCGTAGGCGAGCACGCAGCTGGCGGCCCCTCCCGCGATGACGAGGGCGCCGGCGGGCTCGCGGAAGGCGCTGACGGTGCCGGGCCGCGTGCACAGCAGCGCCAGCACGAGCCACGGCGCGGCGACGGCCATGCGCGCGGTGCCCACGGTCCAGCTCTGGCGGGCCAGCAGCTCGCCGCGGGTGCGCGCGTCGTCGCGCAGGAACGACGACAGCGAGCGCAGCACCCGGCCCAGGTCGCTCCCGCCCACCTCGCGGGTCATGCGCAGCGCCTCCACGACGCGGTCAGCGACCGGGTCGGCCAGCGCGTCCTTCAGGCGGTCCAGGGCGGGCAGGAACCGCCCGGTCGCGCGGTGGTCGTCGGCGAAGTCGGCGAAGGCCGGCCGCAGCGGCTCGGGCCCGTGCACGGCCAGGGCCGCGAGCGCCTCGGGCAGCGACAGCCCGGCCCGCACACCGGAGGCGAGCAGGTCCACGGCGTCGGGCCACAGGTCGCGGACGGCCGCGGTGCGCGAGCGCACGCGGGCCCCCAGCAGGGCGACGGGCCACCAGGAGGCGACGGCGCCCAGGGCGAGCGCCAGGAGGACGGACCCGGACACCAGCGCGGCCAGCGCCGCGACGACGGTCCCGCACGCGGCGCAGGCCGCCACCACCGCTGCGGCGGGGAGCCCGGCCAGCCCCGCGCGGGCGAGGAGGTCGAGGAGGCGGGCCCGTGGGGTGGCGCGGGTCGGAGCGGAGGGGGCGGACCCCTCCGGCGCCTCGGCCCAGCACGCCCACCAGAGCACGAACAGGCCGGCCCCCAGGGCCAGCCCCGCCAGGGCCCCCACTCAGCCGTCCTCCGACAGCAGCGCCGCCAGGTCGAAGCCCGCGCGGGCGAAGCGCTCCTCGTGCGGAGGGGTCCCGCTGCCGCGCACGAGCCGCGCGCCCGCGCCGTCGGCGCCCAGGACGGTGCCGTACACGGTCGCGGTCTCGATGACCCCGGCCTCCACGCGGCCCGGGACGGCCAGCACCTCCCGGACGCGGCGGCGCCCGTCGGCCTCCAGGGCCACGTGCACCACAAGGTCGACCGCCGAGGCCACGGTCGGGACGACGAAGTCGGCGGTGACGTTCGGGCCGGCGAGCAGCGGCAGCGTGCACAGCTTGGTGACGGCCTCGCGGGCGCTGTTGGCGTGCACGGTGGCCATGCCGGGCAGGCCGCTGTTCAGCGCGATGAGGAGGTCGAGGCTCTCGGCCTGGCGGACCTCGCCCACCACGAGGCGGTCCGGGCGCATGCGCAGCGCCTCCTTGACCAGTCGTCGCAGCGTCACCTCGCCGTTGCCCTCGAGGCCGGGCTGGCGGCACTGGAGCCCCACCACGTCCCGGTTGGCCAGGGCGAGCTCGAAGACCTCCTCGACGGTGACGATGCGCTCGCGCGCGGGCACCGCCGCCGAGAGGCAGTTCAGCATCGTGGTCTTGCCGGCCTGCGTGCCGCCGGCCACCACCACGTTCAGGCCCGAGGCGACGGCGGCGTCGAGGAAGGCCGCGCACGACGCCGTCACGGTGCCGAGCGCGACGAGGTGCTCGGTGCGCGTGGCGCCGACGACGAACTTCCTGATGTTCACGGCCCAGTGACGGCGCGTGATGTCGGGGATGACGACGTGCAGGCGCGCCCCCGAGGGCAGCGCGGCGTCGACGAAGGGGCTGGACAGGTCCAGGCGCCGGCCCGAGGTGCGCAGCATCCGCTCGACGACGTCGTGGACCCCGGCCTCGGTGAGGATCGTCGTGGTGAGCTCGGAGCGCCCGCCGCGGGCCACGAAGACCTTGCCCGGCTCGTTCACCCAGATCTCCTCGACCTCGGGGTCGTCGAGGTGCACCTGCAGGGGGCCGTACCCGGCGACGGCGTCGACCACGGTCCGCACGACGGCGTCGCGGTCCACCAGCACGGGGAGGCGCCCGGTCAGGCTGCGCTCGTCGTAGTCGGAGACCACCTCCTCGGCCAGGCGGCGCACCGCGGCGGCGTCGTCGGCGGGGTCGATGGCGCGGCGGCGGACCAGCTCGCGCACCTCGTCCTCGACGATCGCCGTCGCGTCCACGGTGGCCTCCTGGGCTGTCTCCGGCTCCGGGGACCGGTGCCCGCGGGCGCGCCGCCCACCGGAGCGGGGGACTCCGGGGGCGGCGCTGGCACGACGCTAGGAGCCCTCCGGCCCGCGCCACCAGCACCCCGTCGAAGATCGTCGGCCAGGTGGCGCGTCCCCCGACCGAGATACAAGAGATCGTCACTGTGGGTGATCCCGACACTTCACCACCGATGCGGCAGAACGGTGCAGACCGGGCGGGTCGGTGACGCAGGACGAGTGCCAGGAGCACCCGTGCGGAGCGGTCGTCCACAGGCCCCGGGTCGCTCCCAGCGCGCGGTGCGCTCCCCCGGGCACGGTGGGCCGGTGCGCGTGCTGATGACCGTGGTGGACGGAGCGAGCGGCCGGACCCGCCCGCGCCCGGGGGTGGACGTCGTCGTGACCGCACCTCCGGTCGCCCCGCTGGCAGCGGTGGTGGCGGGCCTCGCCGAGGCGTGCGGCCACGACGGCGGCGCCGCTCCCCCGGACGTGTTCGTCGCGGGACGGCGCGTGCCGCCGACCGCGCCCCTGGGGGTGCCGCCGCTCGTGCGGGGCGCGGTCCTGGTCCTCGGCGGCGGAGACCCGCGTCGCACGGCGGGCGCCCCGGCGGCGCTGCACGTGGTCGCCGGCCCCGGCTCCGGAGCCGTGGCGGACCTGCCGCTGGGCCGGTCGTCGCTCGGCCGCGGCGCGGGGTCGGTGGTCGCCCTCGACGACCCGGCCGCCTCGCCCGTCCACGTCGAGCTCGACGCGAGCCCGTCCGGCGTCCGCGCGCGCGACGCGGGGTCGGCCACCGGGTCGCACCTGGACGGCGCGCCGCTGGGCCCGACGTGGCGCCTGCTCGCCCCGGGCTCGGAGCTGGCCCTCGGCCGCAGCCGCGTGCGAATCGCCCCGGTCCCGTCGACCCCCGCCCTCCGAACCGCTCCTGCCCTGCGAGCGGCTCCCGACGGCCGGGGGCACCTCCTGCTGCCGCCCCCGCCGCCGGATCCGCGCGGTGACGAGGAACCCTCCGGTGACGCCGTCGTCCTGCTCCCGGACCCGCCCGGGCCCCGCGCGCCCAGCCCGCTCGCGTGGCCCGCGGTCCTGGCCCCGGTGCTGGTGGCGGTGCCCCTGGCGCTGCTGTGGTCGCCCCTCGCGCTCGTGCTCGCCCTCAGCGGTCCGCTGGTCGCGGTGCTCACGCGCGGCGGGGAGGTCCGGTCGGGCCGCCGCCGCCACCGCGACGACCTCGCCGAGCACGCCCGCGAGACCGCCGCCGCCCGGGCCCGCGCCGAGCGCCTCGCGCAGCAGGAGCGTGAGCTGCTGGACCAGCGCCACCCCGACCCCGCCGCCGTCGGCCTGCTGGCGGCCTCCGGCGGTGCCGGGCTCTGGGCGGCAGCACCCGGCGCCCCCCTCGCCGTCCGGGTGGGCAGCGCCCGCACCGCCACCGCCGCGGTCCTGCGGCGCGCACGGGGTGGCGCTGCCACCGAGAGCGCTGGCGAGGACGACGACGAGCGCCTCCACCTGGCGGCGGGGCCCGTCGTCGTCGACCTGGCCCGCCTGGACCAGCTCGTGGTCGAGGCCCCCGACGGCGTGGCCGGGGGCGCGGTGCGCTGCCTGCTGGGCCAGCTGGCCGTGCAGCACTCCCCCGACCGGCTCCGGGTGCTCGTGCGCACCGGCAGGCCCGCGGCCTGGGCGTGGCTGCGCTGGCTGCCGCACGCCACCCCGCGCCCGGACGCTCCGGCGGACGGTCCGGGAGCTGGTGCGCGCGTCGTCGTGGTCGACGACGACGGCCCCGGAACGCCCCTCCGCGTGTCGGTGCGGGGCTCCTCCGGCGGTCCGGCCGGAGCCGGCACCGCCGTGCTGCGCCTGGGGGCCGACGGGACCGGCTCGTGGCGGGGCGAGCGGCCCCCGTCCCGGGCGTCCGCAGCTCCGCGGGGTGCCCGGGGAGCCGTGGACGCGCTGCCCCTCGTGGCCGACCTGGTGAGCACGAGCTGGGCCGAGGATCTGGCCCGGTCCCTCGCCCCGCTGCGCCGCTCGACGGGCGCCGCAGCGGCTCCGGCCGCCGACGTCCCGTCGCTGCGGCAGCTGCTGTCAGCGGTGGGCCCGGACCCCGCTGACGCCCGGGCCGTCGCCCGGGCCTGGCGCGCGGACCCCGCCTCCCCCGCCCGGACCGGGCGCCGCACCGAGCTGCCGCTGGGCGTCCACGACGACGGGAGCACCTGGACCGTCGACCTGGAGCGCGACGGGCCCCACGCCCTCGTGGCGGGGACCACCGGGTCGGGCAAGTCCTCGCTGCTCGTGGCGCTCGTGCTCGCGATGGCCGTGGCCGAGCCGCCGGACGAGCTCGCCGTGGTCGTCGTCGACTACAAGGGCGGGGCGACGGCGGGTCGGCTGCGGGGCCTGCCCCACCTGGCCGGCTCCGTCACCGACCTCGACGAGCACCTCGCGCGCCGGGCGCTGGAGTCGCTGCGGGCCGAGGTGCGCCGCCGCGAGCGCGTGCTCGCCGAGCACGGCGCCGTCGACAGGACGGCGCTGCTGGCGCAGCGGGCCGACGGCGCGCGCCTGCTCCCCCGGCTGCTGGTGGTGGTCGACGAGGTGCGGGTGCTCTCCGAGGAGGTCCCCGACCTGGTGCCGGGGCTGGTGCGCCTCGCGGCGGTGGGGCGGTCGCTGGGGGTGCACCTGGTCCTGTCGACCCAGCGTCCGGCGGGCGTGGTGAGCGCTGACGCGCGCGCCAACACCAACCTGCGGGTGGCGCTGCGGGTGCGCGACGTCCCGGACTCCCTCGACGTGGTCGACGACCCGGGGGCGGCGCACCTGCCCGCCGGGAGCCCCGGGGCGGCACTGGTGCGCCGCGGCGGGGAGCGCCTGCAGCAGGTGCGCGTCGCCTCGACGACGCGCGCCCGGCCGGTGCCGGTGTCCGTCGTCCCCCTGACCGCCGGCGGGCCCTCCGGGGAGCACGGGGTCGGAGCCGGTCCCGGCGAGGTGGGCTGGGAGGTCGGCGGGGAGGCGGGCGGGGAGGACGAGGTGCCCGCGGTCGTGGCGGCGCTGGCCCGGGCGGCCGAGGGGTGGGCGCGGCCGGCACCGCCGTGGCTGCCCGCGCTGCCCGACGTCCTGGGCTGGCGCACGCCCGCCGAGGCACCGGGCGGTGGGCTCGGCGCTCTCCCGGTGGCGCTCGCCGACGACCCGGCCGTCCCCGAGCAGCGCCCGGTGCTGTGGGCCGGTGACGGACCGCTGGTCGTCGCCGGTGGGCCGGGGACGGGACGGACCTCCCTGCTGCGCTGGCTCGCGGTGGCCGCCCGGGACCGCGAGGTCCACGTGGTGGGCGACCCCGCCGAGCTGGGGCACCTCACCGACCTGCCCCGCGTGTCCAGCGTGGTCGACCCGGCCGACGGCGAGCACCTGCTGCGGGTGCTCGCCCGGGTCGCGGACCTGGCACGCAGCGGCTCCGGTGGCTCCGGCGGCTCCGGCGGCTCCGGCGGCTCCGGCGGCTCGCAGCCGCTGCTGCTGGTCGACCGCGCCGACCGCCTGCTGGCCCCGCCGCCCGGAGCGGCAGGGCCCGACCGGTCCGCGGCGGACGCCGCCGCGGACCTGCTGCGCCAGATCGTCGACGGCGGCGCCGCTGCCGTGCTGACCAGCGACGCCGCCCTGCTGACCTCGCGGGCGGTCGCCGGGGTCCGGGAGGTCCTCCTGCTCTCCCCGGCCGACCGCACCGCGGCGCTGCTCGCCGGGGTGCCGGGCACGGCCCTCCCGGTGCACTGGCCACCGGGACGGGCCCTGCGGCTGCGCTCAGGACCCGTGCGCGAGTGCCAGCTGCCGCTCCTGGGCGGTGCCGACGCGCACGGCGCGGGCGGTGACGCCGTCCAGCGGGCCGTCGTGGCCGACCTCGCCGGCCAGGAGGCCGCTGGGGCTGCCGCTCGGGGGGTGGGGCCGCTGGTCGTCCGCCGCACCCCTCCCCTGCCCCGGCAGCTGCTGGCCGACGACCTGACCAGCACCGCCGCACCCACGGCGGAGCACCACCTCGCCGTCGGAGTCGGCGGTCCCGAGGCGCTGCCGGTCGGCCTGCCGCTGCCGGCCGGGTCCGGCGCGCTCGTCGTCGGGCCGGCGGGGTCGGGGCGCACCAGCGCCCTGCGCCTGCTCGCCCGGCAGGCGCGGCGAGCCGGGCGCCGGGTGGTGCAGGTCGCACCGCGCGGCGTCCCGGTCGAGCCGCAGGGCCCGGTGACCGCGGACCCCGGCGTCGTCGTGGACGGGACCGGTGCGGGGGCCGCGCGCCTGCTCGCCGACGCCCTGGAGGCGGTGGCGGCCGAGGGCGCTCCTCCCGGCCTGGTGCTCGTCGACGACGCCGAGCTGGTGGCGGGCACCCCGGTGGAGGGGGTGCTCCTGACGCTGCTCGACGCCCACGACCTCCTCTGGGCGGTGGTGGCGGCCGGCACCAGCGGGCTGCTGCCGGCGCACCGCGGGCTGGGCGCGGCGCTGCGGCGCCACCGCACCGGGCTGCTCCTGCACCCGCTGGCCCCCGGTGACGCCGAGGTGCTGGGGGTGCGCCCCTCCCCGGTCCGCGGCGGCCCCCCAGGGCGCGCCGGCGCGGTGGTGTCGGGCTCTCAGGTCGTGGTCCAGCTCGCCCGGGCGTGAACCGGCTCCCGCCTGCCCCCGCCCGCGGCCGTCAGCCGCGGCCGTCAGCCGCGGTCGGTGGCCGCCGGTGGCTCTCGGTGGCTCTCGGTGGCCGTCGGTGGCCGTCGGTGGCCTGCCCCTACGGTGAGCGGCGGCGCGGGCCGGGCGGCCCGCCGAGGAGGAGGTCGGCGTGGTGGCAGCGGTGCGGGTGCGGCGGGCGGAGCCGGCGGACGTGGCGGAGCTCGACGCGATGATCCGCGAGCTGGCCGAGTACGAGCGCGAGCCCGACGCCGTGGAGGCCACCCCCGAGGACCTCGCCGCGGCCCTCTTCGGGGACCAGCCCCGCGTGTTCGCCCACGTCGCCGAGGTCGAGACCGACCGCGGCTGGGAGGTGGCCGGGTCGGCGATCTGGTTCACCACCTACTCCACCTGGACCGGGCGCCACGGCACCTGGCTGGAGGACCTCTACGTGCGCCCCCAGCACCGCGGTGGCGGCATCGGGCGCCGGCTGCTGGCGGCGCTGGCCGCCGAGGCCGTCGCCAGCGGGCACCGGCGCCTGGAGTGGACGGTCCTCGACTGGAACACCTCCGCCCAGGCCGTCTACGCGGCCGTCGGGGCCGGCCCCCAGGACGAGTGGACCACCTGGCGGCTCACCGGCCCGGCGCTGGAGCAGCTGGCCGCCTCGGCGCAGGGCTGAGCCACCGGAGCCGGTCGCCGATCACCCGCGGCGCAGGCCCCGCCGTCGACCCCGCCGTCGACCCCGCCGTCGACCCCGCCGTCGACCCCGGGGTCGACCGGACGTCACGGGCAGTCCACGATGGACGGGTCGGCGCAGGACGAGCACCAGGAGGCGGCGTCGTGGTCACGGACGCGGGTGGGACGAGCGGCCTCAGCGGTGCCGGTGCGGCCGGATCGGCCGCCGTCGCCGACACCGTCGAGCTGGAGGTCCCCGCCGACCCGGCCTACCTCGCGGTGCTGCGCACGGCCACGGCGGGCCTGGCCGCCCGCCTCGACCTCACGATCGACGAGATCGAGGACCTGCGGATCGCCGTCGACGAGGCGTGCGCGCTGGTCCTGGGGCCGCAGCCGCTGGACGGCTCGACCGACCGCCACGCCGTCGAGGCGCGCCCCGCCCCCGGGCCGGCCGGTGAGGGCGCTGCCGCCGGCCATCAGGTGCGGCCCGTGCTGAGGGCGCGCTTCGAGCTCGACGGCACCGGCATGCGGGTGGAGGTCAGCGGGCCCGCCCGCACCCTCCCCGGCCGCGAGAGCTTCGCCTGGGCGGTGCTCGAGGCCCTCGTCAGCGGCCTGGACACCGGCCGCGACGAGCTCGGCAGGCACTGCATCCGCCTGCGCCACGACGGTCCCGGTCGCGGCGACTGAGCGAGGGGCTGGGGTGGACGCGCACGAGGCGCCGGGCCCGGAGGCCGCGGTGAGCGCGGCGGGGGCGTCGGTGCCCCCGCAGGCGGCGCCGCCGGTCGAGGTGCCCGCGGACCTGCTCGCGCTGTCCCGCATGAGCGCCGACGACCCCGCCCGCACCGCGCTGCGCCACCGGGTCGTCGAGGCCCACCTGCCGCTGGTGCGCCACCTCGCGCGCCGCTACACCGACCGCGGGGAGCCCCTCGACGACCTGGTCCAGGTCGGCACCATCGGCCTGCTGAAGGCCGTGGACCGCTACGACCCCGACCGCGGCGTCCCCTTCTCGGCCTTCGCCGTGCCCACGGTGCTCGGGGAGATCCGCCGCCACTTCCGCGACCGCGGCTGGGCGGTGCGGGTGCCCCGACGCCTGCAGGAGCTCTCCCGCCTGCTCGCCGACGCCCGCACCGCGCTCACCCAGGAGCTGGGCCGCGCACCCACGGTGGCCGAGCTGGCGGAGCGCGCGGGGGTCGACGAGGACGCCGTGCTGGAGGGCATGGAGTCCGCCGGGGCGTACACCACGGTGCCGCTGGACGCCGGGGAGTCCGACGCGCCGGGCGCCTGGCTGGCCAGCGACGACGACGACATGCGCGGCGTCGAGGACCGCGAGGCCCTGCGCCCGCTCCTGGCGCGCCTGCCCGCGCGGGAGCGGCGGATCATCGCGCTGCGCTTCGTGCGCGGCATGTCCCAGTCGCAGATCGCCGAGGAGGTCGGCATCTCCCAGATGCACGTCTCCCGGCTGCTCTCGCGGACGCTGGCCTCGATGCGCGACGAGCTCGGCGAGGGCACCCAGACCTGACGCCGGCCGGAGCGCGGGTCAGAGGGCGGGTCAGAGCGCAGGGGGCGCCGCGCCGTCGTCCTCGACGTGCGCGGCCACGGGCCGCGAGACCAGGCACACCGCCGCGACCAGCGACAGCGCCACGAACACCGCCGCCACCCACCACAGCGGCCCCCTGGCCAGCGGCGCGGTGAGCACGATCTGGAACAGCTGCCAGGTGACCAGCGGGGCCCGGGCCCAGCGGCGGCCGGCCACGAGGAACCTCGCGCACAGGGCCAGTCCGACCGCCAGCGCCGCGGCGAGCGCCCCGGTGGCGGTGGCCCCCACGGCGTCGCGGGCGGCTCCGCCGACGACCTCGACGGCGTAGAGGACCACCACGCCGGCCAGGGCCAGCACCTCCACCACCACGGCACCGGCCGCGACCAGCAGTGCGGGGTGCAGGGGGGTGCGGGGGCGGCGGGCCGGGTCGCCGGAGGGCTGGTGCTGACGGGCTGGTGCGGGCACGCACCGACGCTAGCCGCCGCCGGGTGGCGGAACACCGCGCGGTGCTCGACCGTTGACCACCACAGGCGGACGTCACCGCAGGTGGCGCCCTCACACCTCACAGCCGCCCCACGGAGGACTCACCGGAGTCAACCCTTGTGCAACGCACTGGACTCTGTGACGATACCTGAGGACGGGGCGCCAGTGAGCGCCCCATATACGTGTTCGGACTCGTGAACGCCTTCACAAGAGCGGCGGGTCCGGACGACACCCCCGAGATCCGAGGAGCCCATCGATGGACTGGCGGCACCGCTCAGCGTGCCTCGACGAAGACCCCGAGCTGTTCTTCCCGATCGGCAACACGGGCCCGGCCCTGCTGCAGATCGAGGAGGCCAAGGCCGTGTGCCGTCGCTGCGACGTCGTCGAGACGTGCCTCAAGTGGGCGCTCGAGAACGGCCAGGACTCCGGCGTCTGGGGCGGGCTGTCCGAGGACGAGCGCCGCGCCCTGAAGCGCCGCACCGCCCGGGCCCGTCGCGCCGGCTGACGCCGCGCCACCCAGCTCGACCCGGCACCACCTGCGAGGGCCGCTCCCGACGGGAGCGGCCCTCGCCGCGTCTCCGCCCCTCACCGGCCCCCCACCCGTTCTGCGGGACCCACCGGACCCACCGGCTCAGCCCGCGACCTCGACGCTGTCGAGCGCGACGGGCCCGGGCACCTCGCCGCGGACCGCGTCGGCGCGGGCGGCCTCGCCCCGGTCACCACCGCGCGGCTCGCGCAGCTGGGCGCTGACCACGGCCTCGGTGCCCCCGCCCTCGCGGTTGCGCCACACGATCGTCCCGCGCAGCTCGCCCTGCACGAGGGCCGTGACGATCTGCGTGCCCAGTCCCCCGCGCTGCGGTGAGAAGTCCTCCGGGAGACCGGCGCCGTCGTCGGCGACCACGGCCACCAGCGACGTGCCGTCGCGCTCGGCCCGCAGCTCCACCACGCCGCTGCCACCGCGCAGGCCGTGCTCGACGGCGTTGGTCACGAGCTCGGTGAGGACGAGCGCCAGAGCCGTCGCGTCCTCGGCGCCCACCTGGCCGAAGGCCCCGACGCGCTTGGTGCTCGCGGCGCCCGAGCTGGCCGCCAGGCTGGCGATGAGGAGCAGGCCGCGGTCCATGACGTCGTCGAACTCGACGACCTCGTCGAAGCCCGACGACAGCGTCTCGTGCACGAGCGCGATGGTGCTGACGCGGCGCATCGCCTCCTCCAGGGCCGCGCGGCCCTCCTCGGAGCCGATGCGCCGGGTCTGCAGCCGCAGCAGCGCCGAGACCGTCTGCAGGTTGTTCTTCACCCGGTGGTGGATCTCCCGGATGGTGGCGTCCTTGGTGAGCAGCTCCTGCTCGCGGCGGCGCAGCTCGGTGACGTCGCGGCACAGCACGAGGGCGCCGGTGCGCACGCCGTCCTCGAGCAGGGGCACCGCCCGCAGCGAGAGCGCGGCCTGGCGCGACTCGACGTCGCAGCGCCAGGGCGCGCGGCCCGTGACCACCAGGGGCAGGGTCTCGTCGACCTGGTGGCTGTTGTCGATGGAGCCCGCCGTCACCTCCGCCAGGGAGTGGCCGACCAGGTCGCCCTGGAAGCCGAGGCGGCGGTAGTCGGAGCGGGCGTTGGGGCTGGCGTAGACGACGGTGCCGTCGACGTCGAGGCGCACGAGGCCGTCGCCGACGCGCGGGGCGCCGCGCTTGGCGCCGGTCGGGGCGCCCTGGTGGGGGAAGGTGCCCTCGGAGACCATCCGGGCCAGGGAGTCGGCGCACTGCAGGTAGTTGCGCTCCAGCCGCGAGGGCGCCCGGGGCACCGACAGGCTGGTGTCGCGGGACATCACGCCGATGACGCGGCCCTGCCGCACCACCGGGACCGTCTCCTCGCGGACCGGGCTCCCGTCGAGCCACTCCGGGTCGTGGTCGCGGCAGATGCGGGCCTCGGCGTAGGCCCTGTCGACCTGCTCGCGCTGACCGGGGGCGATCCGCGTGCCGACGATGTCCTCGTCGTGGACGGTGACGCCGGTGCTCGGGCGGCAGTGCGCGACGACGACGAAGCCGCCCTCGGCGTCGGGCACCCACAGCAGCAGGTCGGCGAAGGACAGGTCGGACAGCATCTGCCAGTCGCCGACGAGGAGGTGCAGCCACTCCTCGTCAGCGGCGTCCAGGACGCCGAGCCGACGCACGAGCGAGCTCAAGGTGGGCACCGGCCCAGGCTAGCCACCCGCTGCCGCGGCGTGCGCCAGGCCGTAGCGTGCCGGGATGCGCCTCGACGTCGTCCTCCGCTACCCGGGCACCCCCGAGGCGGTGGCCGCGCTCCTGGCCGACCGCGCCGTGGTGGAGGAGCTGTGCGCCGCCAGCGACGCCCTCGAGTGGGACGTGCGCGTCGAGGGCGCCGAGCCGCTCGGGTCGAGCGCCTTCACCGTCACCGTCGACAGGTCGCTGCCCACCCACGAGCTGCCCGACATCGCACGCCGCTTCGTGGGGCCGGCGCTGCGGCTGCACCAGGTCGACACCTGGGGGCCCCCGGCCGCCGACGGCTCGCGCACCGGCACCACGGTGCTCCAGGTGCCGGGCGCCCCGGTGACGGCGACCGCGACCACCGCCCTGCGGGCGGTGCGCGGCGGCACCGAGCACTCGGTGACCGGTGACCTCAAGGCCTCGGTGCCGCTGGTGGGCGCGCGGGTCGAGCGGGCCGCCGAGGAGCCGATCGTGAGGGCCCTGCGCGACCAGGAGCGGGAGCTGTCCGCCCGCCTCGGGGGCCAGCTGGGCGACTGACCGCCCCGGCCGGGAGCGCTACGGGCCGGTGAGCTCGTCGGCCAGCTCGGCGAGCTCGGTCGCGTCGTACCAGAGCAGGTCGTGGCCCTGGGCGCCGTCGACGGAGAAGGACGCGTCGTCGTCCCCGGCGTCGGCCGCGGGGAGGGCCCGGACCGCGGCGGCGACGTCGGTCTCGGCGTCGGCCTCGTCCACGTGGGCGCTGACGACGGCGCGCAGGGCGAGCGGTCCGGCGAGCTCGACGCGGGACAGCGCCTCGGCGGGGTCGCCGTCGGCGGCGGGCCGGGGGCGCACCGAGCGAGCGGGGACGTCGGCCGCGAGCACGAGGCGCCGCGCCGGCTCACCGGCGGCCCCGGCCCCCGCGCCGGCGGCGAGGAGCCGCAGCGAGGAGTCGGCCGCGTCGAGCATGGCCGCCAGCTCCAGCTCCTCGGTGTCGCCCTCGGCGTAGTGCTCCCGCAGGGCCGGGGTCACGGCGTGCACGGGCGCCTCGGGCGGCAGGGAGCCGGTGGCGAGGGCCTGCGCCAGCTGCGACGGGACGAGCGCCGCGTAGACGCGCTCGAGGGTGCTGGCGGAGGTGGGGCTCACGCCCGCATCCTGGCCCACCGGCGCCGCCGGGGCCTGGCCGGGGCACCGGCCGCGCCGGCCACCAGCTGACCCGCCAGCGCGGCCAGGGCGGCGCGAGCCGGCGAGCCGGGGGCGGCCTCGGCCAGCGTGCGGCCCCCCAGGAGGGCGGCGTCGCACGCGGGGCGGTCGTCGGGCACCAGGACCGCGTCGACCACGCCCGCGTAGCGGGCCAGGGCCTCGGCGACCTGCGCGGCCGGCTCGCGCCCGACGGCCGAGGCCCGCACGCGGGTGACGACGACGCGCCGCCGCTGCGCCGCGCGCGGCTGGGCCTCGCTGAGGTCGCCCAGGGCGCGGACGAGGCGCTGCAGGCCCACGGGGTCGGCCTGCCCGACCACGAGCACGAGGTCCGCGGCCGCGAGCGCCGTGGTGGTGGCGGCGTTGCGCCGGGGTGCCGCGGTGTCGAGGACCAGCTCCTCGTCCTGCTCGAGGGGGTGGGCGACGTCGACGACCGTCCAGGCGGCGGTGGCGCGGCAGGCCGCCCACAGCTCCTCCAGGGCGGCGGCGCCCAGCTCGTGCCAGCGCTCGGCCCGGGGCAGCCCGGTGAGGACGGCCAGGCCCGGGAGGACGGCGGGGGCGAGCTCGAGCAGGCGCGCCGGGGTGAGGGTGCCTGCGGCGGCGGCCCGGCAGGCGGCGGCGACGCCGGCGCTCTCGTCGAGCAGGCCGAGCACCTGGGCGGTGCTGGACGACCAGGTGTCGGCGTCGACGAGGAGGACGCGCTGGCCGAGGAGGGCGAGCTCGGCGGCGAGGTTGGTGGCCACGGACGTGCGGCCCGGCGCCCCGGGCGCGCCCCAGACCGCGACGACGCGCCCCGGGGTCGCCTCCGGGCTGCTGGACGGACGGGGCACGGCTGCGGCGACGACCGGAGCGCCGACCGGAGCCGCAGCAGGTGCGGTGGCCGGTGCGGTGGCCGGTGCGGTGGCCGGTGCGGAGGCGGTGAGCGGCGCGGGCGAGAACGGCGAGGTGCTCGCGCGGGCCGCGGTGCGCTGGCCCTCCCACGGGGAGGCCACGGGGTCGTCGTCCTCGGCGCCGCTCGCGGCTGCCAGGTCGGTGACGGCGGCGATCGCTGCGGCCGCCACGTCGCGGCCCGGTGCGTCGGCGTCGACCTGGTGGCGGATCCCGAGCGCGGTGAGGCGTGCGGCGGCCGCACCGGCGGTGAGGGGGGCGAGCGCGGCCGGCGGCAGGACGCCCACCACGGCGGTTCCCGCGGACGCCAGGCGGGCGAGCGCGTCGCGGTCGAGGCGGTGCAGGTCCGCGGACACCAGGGCCGCGCGGCCGTGCCCGGCGGCGCTGGCCGAGAGCAGCTCACCGAGGTCGGCGCAGCGGCGCACGACGGCGACGCCCGGTACTCCCCCGAGGTGCGCGACGAGCTGCGCCTCCTCGGGCCCCGGGACGGCCGTCAGCAGCGGGAGGGGCCCGGTGGCGGGACGGGCCACCTCAGCCCTCCGCCGTGGGCGTGGACCCGGGGACCAGCACCAGGGAGACCGCCGCGTCGTCGGCGAGCGCCTGCAGCGCCTGCTGCAGCTCGGCGGGGTCCAGCTCGACCTGCACCACGGCGCCGCGGCCGGTGGAGAAGGCGGAGCTGTCGGTGGTGACCTCGGCGACGACGGCGCTCGCGGCGAGCTGGTGGGGCCCGGACGCCACAGGCGCTGCCGCGGCACCGGACGCGGCGGACGCGGCGGACGCGGCGGACGCGGCGGCCGCGCTCGAGCCGGCGGGCGCGGCACCGCCCCTCGGGGCGGGCGGCACCACCCAGACGTCGACGAGGGCCCCCGCCACCAGCCCCGACGGCACGGGACCGCTCACCGGCAGGCCCACGGGGCGCGTGGTGAGGTCGGCGGTGGCGCCCAGGGAGCTCAGCGGCACCAGGTCGCCCGCCACCACCTCGCGCAGCACCACGGCGCCGTCCGGCAGGGGTGCCCCGGCGGGCAGGTAGCCCCCGGCTCCGCCGTCGACGTGGACGTCGACGCGGCGCAGGTCCTCGGCCCGGACCTCCTCCCCCGGCACCAGGGTGCGGGCCGCCGCCCACACCGGGGTGGTGCTCGACGCGGCGGCGACCACCCGGGCTCCGAGCAGCACCGAGGTCAGGACCAGCAGGAGCCCCACCAGCAGCCGGGGGTCGCGCCAGGAGGGGGCGCGCAGGCGGGCGGCGGTGGCCGCGCGGGAGGCCGGGGTGCGCGAGGGAGCGGTGGCGGTGCTCACGGGTCTCCTGGGCTGGCTGGCGGGCGGGCTGACGGGTGCTCGCACGGCGGCGCGTCGGCCGCCGTCCGCGGGTCCCGGGGGCGAGGCGCAGCCTGGCAGCCGGGACGGCCCCCGGGCCCGGCTCCGCACGCCGGGTGGCCCCGTCCGGGTGGAGGGGCGCGGTCCGGCGGGTGGTCCTCCGGCCGCCCGTGTGATCACCACTCACGCGCCGTGACCGTCTCCCGGTCGGGGGACGGCCGCGACGACCCCGCGTGGGAGGATCTCGGGGTGCCCGCGCGCTTCATGACCCTCGCCGACGTGGCGGAGTCCCTGAGCGTCTCCGCCGCCCAGGCCTACGCGCTCGTGCGCAGCGGCGAGCTGCCCGCCATCAAGGTCGGCGGCCGCGGGCAGTGGCGCGTGGAGATCTCGGTCCTGGAGGACTACATCCAGGGCAAGTACGCGGAGACCCGCGCCATGGTCGCCAGCCCGGCCGCGGACGACGAGGACGCGCTGCTCGGCTGAGCCACCAGCCGCCGCCGGGCCTCACCCGTGCGGCTGGCCGACCCGCCGCACGCAGGCCAGCGCGGCCAGCGGCACGACGACGGACCTGCGGACCGCCCCCGCGCGCCGGGGCTCGTCGACGGGGTGCTGCGCGACCTCGAGGTGGTCGGCGCCGACCCGGTCCACCGTGCCGGTCAGGGCGCCCAGCGGCTCGCCGAGCAGCGCCACGCGCACGGTCGACCTGTCACGGGCCACACCCCGCAGCACCGACGCGAGCCCGAGCCGCGCCTCGACGGCCGCGGCGGGTGCGGCCAGCGCCCGGGGCAGGCCCTCCACCGCGGTGACCACCCCGAGGGGCACCAGGGCCTCCCCCGCCACCTCGTCGAGCAGCAGCCAGTCGGGGCCGGCGGCGCGCAGGAGGCCGTCCACCCGGGCCCCGCCGAGCAGCCGCACCCCCAGGGCCTCGCCGCGAGCGCCCCGCACGCGGTCGCGCAGGTGCACCCCGGCCACCTCCGCGCGCACGCGCTCGCCGAGCTCGCCGACCGCGTCGGCGCCAGCGGTGTCGAGCTGGGCCTCCAGGTCGGCGAAGAGGGAGTCCCAGCGCACCCACCCACGCTAGGCGAGCCCGAGCGGCCGCAGCGGGCTCGGCGCGCCCGCTGTCCCCCGAGGTGATCACACCGGGATGGTCGAGCGGGTGCGCTCGGTGGCAGCGGTCCCCAGGACGGCCCAGGGCCCGCCACGACCCGGCGCAGCTCGTGCATCATCGCCACATGACACCGAACGACAGCAAACTGCATCAAACGCAGGTCCCCTCCGGTGCTCGTCGCTCGCACCACCTGCGCCGCGGCAGCGCCGTGGTGGGCCTTGCAGCCCTCCTGGTGGCGAGCGCGCAGCTCGCCACCGCCGTCGTCACCACCGCCCTCACCGGACCGCTGCGGGCCCCGGGCGACCTCGACGAGGCCGTGGGTCTCGTCGCGGCCGTCGGAGCGGGGGCCGTCCTCCTGACCTGGACCTGCGGGGCCGCCGTGACCGCCGCCGCCCTGGCGGCCCGGGCGGCGGGTCGGACCAGCGCACGCCTGGACGCCCTGAGCACGGCGCTGACGCCGCTGCTGCTCCGGCGGGTCCTGGCCGCAGCCGTCGGGGCCGCCGCGCTGGGGGGCGTCACCGGTCCGGCGCTCGCGGCTCCTGCTGCCGCTCCGCCGGCGGCGACCGCTGCGGCAGCGGCGGAGGTCCCCCTGACCTGGCCCGCGTCACCGGCCCCCACCCCGAGCGCGTCCACCCCGCTCTCGCCCACCCCGACCGGGCCCGCTTCCGCAGGTGGCGCCCCCCGGGGTCCCCGCGAGGTCGTCGTGGCCAGCGGCGACACCCTGTGGGGCGTCGCCGCCCGGTCGCTGCCCCCGGGCGCCACCGCGGCCGAGGTCGCCCAGACCTGGCCCCGCTGGTACCGCGCCAACCGCGCCGTCATCGGCGCCGACCCCGACCTGCTGCGACCGGGCCAGCGCCTCCTCGCGCCACCGGTCCCGGAGCGGGACGCCGCATGAGCGCGCTCACCGACGCCGGAGCCGGCGAGCTGGCGCCCCCGGGGCCCACCCCGCCGCCGGCCGCGCGCTCCGCCCTGAGGGTGGTCCCCGCGCCGCGCTCGGAGCCCGCGGCGCTCGGCGCACCCCGCAGGCGGCGCCCGCCCGTCATCGCCCAGCAGGGCGTGCTGCCGCTCGTCCTCGACGGCACGCTCCCCCGCGGCGTGGACCCGGCGGTGGCACCCCGCCCGACGGCGTCGGCCGAGCTGCCCGCCCCGGAGCCGCTGTGCTCGGGGCTCGTGCTCGCGGCGGTGGAGGTGCTCACCGGCGCGCGGCCCGCCGCCCAGCTGGTGCGCTGGCTCACCGCCGACGTCTACGCCGGTCTCCAGCAGCGGGCCTCGCTCGCGCTGAGGGTCCGCGGACGGCGGCGCACCGCCCGCGCCGTGGTGCGGCACGTCCGCGTGAGCAGCCCTCGTGACGGCGTCGTCGAGGCGGCCGTCGTGGTCTGGGACGGCGAGCGCGTGCGCGCCGCGGCCCTGCGGCTGGAGGGCGTGGACCACCGCTGGCGCGTCACCGCGCTGGAGATCGGCTGACGCACCGGCCCACCCCCTCGCGGGCGGCGGGCCGGTGCGACCGGCTGCTGCCGGCTGCCGGTGGTCAGGCCTTCTTGCGGGCGCGCCGCTCGCGGCGGCTGCCACCCGGTGCGGAGAGGTCGTCTCCGGTGACCTCGACGTCGCCGTCGGCGGACGGCGCGGTGTACTGCAGCTTCTGCGGGGCGCCACCACCCTCGAGGCCCGGGGCCACGAGCGCCGGGGCCTGCTCCCCGGCGACGCCGGCGGCGTCGTCGCGGACGGGCTCGGCGGGCACCTGGACGTCGAGGTTGAAGACGTAGCCGACCGACTCCTCCTTGATGCCCTCGAGCATCGCCTGGAAGAGCTGGTAGCCCTCGCGCTGGTACTCCACCAGCGGGTCGCGCTGGGCCATGGCGCGCAGCGAGATGCCCTCCTGGAGGTAGTCCATCTCGTAGAGGTGCTCGCGCCACTTGCGGTCGAGCACGCTCAGCACCACGCGGCGCTCCAGCTCGCGGACCACCTGCGGGCCGAGCGTGCGCTCGCGCTCGATGAACTGCTGCTCGGCGTCGGAGAGCAGCTCGTCGAGGAGCATCTGCTGGGTGACGGCCGAGCGGGCGCCGGCCTCCTGCTCGACGTCGGCCACGGTGATCGAGACCGGGTACAGGGTCTTGAGCGCCTGCCAGAGCTGGTCGAGGTCCCAGTCCTCGGCGAAGCCCTCGGCCGTGGCGGCGGTGACGTAGCCGCGCACGACGTCGGCGACGAAGTGCCCCACCTGCTCGTGCAGGTCCTCGCCCTCGAGCACGCGGCGGCGCTCGGCGTAGATGACCTCGCGCTGGCGGTTCAGCACGTCGTCGTACTTGAGGACGTTCTTGCGGATCTCGAAGTTGCGGGCCTCGACCTGGCTCTGCGCGCTCTGGATGGCGCGGGAGACCATCTTCGACTCCAGCGGGACGTCGTCCGGGATGCCCGCGCGGGTGAGCATCGACTCGGCCAGGCCGGAGTTGAACAGGCGCATCAGGTCGTCGGCCATCGACAGGTAGAAGCGCGACTCGCCGGGGTCGCCCTGGCGGCCGGAGCGCCCGCGCAGCTGGTTGTCGATGCGGCGCGACTCGTGGCGCTCGGTGCCCAGCACGTACAGGCCGCCGAGCTCGGTGACCTTCGCGGCGTCGGAGGACACCGCGTCCTTGGCGCGCTGGAGCGCCTCGGGCCAGGCGGCGTCGTAGGCCTCGGCGTCCTCGACGGGGTCGAGGCCGCGCTCGGTCATCTCGGCCACGGCCAGGAACTCCGCGTTGCCGCCGAGCATGATGTCGGTGCCGCGGCCCGCCATGTTGGTGGCCACGGTCACCGCGCCGGCGCGACCGGCCATCGCGATGATGGCCGCCTCGCGGGCGTGCTGCTTGGCGTTGAGGACCTCGTGCCCGATGCCCTTCTTCGCCAGCTGCTGGGAGAGGTACTCGCTCTTGGCCACGCTGGTGGTGCCCACCAGCACCGGCTGCCCGTTCCCGTGGCGCTCGGCGATGTCCTCCACGACGGCGTCGAACTTCGCGACCTCGGTCTTGTAGACGAGGTCGGGCTGGTCGGCGCGGGCCACCGGCTTGTTGGTGGGGATCGGCACGACGCCGAGGGTGTAGATCTGGTGGAACTCCGCCGCCTCGGTGGTGGCGGTGCCGGTCATGCCGGAGAGCTTCTTGTAGAGGCGGAAGTAGTTCTGCAGCGTGATGGTGGCGAGGGTCTGGTTCTCCGCCTTGACCTGCACGCCCTCCTTGGCCTCGATGGCCTGGTGCATGCCCTCGTTGTAGCGGCGCCCGGCGAGGATGCGGCCGGTGTGCTCGTCGACGATGAGGACCTCGCCGTCGGTGACGACGTAGTCCTTGTCGCGCGTGAAGAGCTCCTTGGCCTTCACCGCGTTGTTGATGTAGCCGACGTAGGGCGTGTTCACCGAGTCGTAGAGGTTCTCGATGCCGAGCTGGTCCTCGACCTTCTCGATGCCCGGCTCGAGGATGCCGACGGTGCGCTTCTTCTCGTCGACCTCGTAGTCGACCTCGCGCTGCAGGCGGCGCACGATCTTCGCGAACTCGCCGTACCACTTGGACGCGTCGCCCTGGGCAGGCCCGGAGATGATCAGCGGGGTGCGGGCCTCGTCGATGAGGATCGAGTCGACCTCGTCGACGATGCAGAAGTGGTGGCCGCGCTGCACCAGGTCGCCCGCGTTCCAGGCCATGTTGTCGCGCAGGTAGTCGAAGCCGAACTGCGTGTTGGTGCCGTAGGTGATGTCGGCGCCGTACTGGGCGCGGCGCTCGGCCGGGGCCATGCCGTCGACGACGCAGCCGCTGGTCATGCCCAGGTGGCGGTACACGCGGCCCATGAGGTCGCTCTGGTACGTGGCGAGGAAGTCGTTGACGGTGATGACGTGCGTGCCCTCGCCGGGGACGGCGTTGAGGTACGCGGCGAAGACGCCGGTCAGGGTCTTGCCCTCACCGGTCTTCATCTCGGCGATGTTGCCCTGGTGCAGGGCCGCGCCGCCCATGAGCTGCACGTCGTAGGGGCGCTGGCCCAGCACGCGGCGGGCGCCCTCGCGGACCACCGCGAACGCCTCCGGCAGCAGGTCGTCGAGGGTCTCGCCGTCCTGGTAGCGGGCGCGGAACCTGTCGGTCTCCTCCGCCAGCTCGGCGTCGGACAGCGGCGTGAAGTCGTCCTCGAGGGCGTTCACCTGCCGCACGATCCCCTGGAGGCGGCGCAGCGTGCGTCCCTCACCGGCGCGCAGCACCTTCTCGAGCAGACCAGCCACGGACCCTCCAACGACTCATCACCGCACCGCAGGCGCCGACCGGGGAAAGCCCGCAGCGCTGCTCCTTCTCAGCGACCATCGTAGGTGCGGGGGCTGGGAGCCAGGCCCACTTGCCCCAGCTGCCCGGGTGCCCCACTGTGCGCCGGTGGCCACCCCGCTCCTGCGCGAGCTCGGGCTCCTCGTGCGCCCGCTGGTGCCGCAGGACGCCCCCGCCGTGGCTGAGCTGCGCGAGGACCGCGCCGTCGAGCGCTGGCTGCCGGGGGCCGCCGACGGCACCTGGCCCCGGCTCGACGGGCAGGACGACGGGCAGGACGACGGGCAGGACGACGGCGCCGAGCCGTCGCGGCACGACCTGGCCGTGGAGGTCGACGGCGCCCTGCGCGCGGTCGTGGTGCTGGAGCTCGACGGCGAGGGCGGCGGCTGGCTGACCTGCGCCGCGCTCCCCGGCGCACGGGGTGCGGGCACCACCGCGGCCGCCGTCCGCCTCGTCCTGACGTGGGCCTTCGTCGAGCTGGGGCTGCAGGCGGTGCACTGGCGCACCGAGGTCGGCAACTGGCCCGGGCGCCGCCTGGCGTGGGCGTGCGGCAGCTCCTTCGACGGCGCGGTGCGGTGCCTGCTGCCCGTGCGCGGCGACCGGCGCGACGCCTGGGTGGGCACCTGGCGCTGGGACGACGCCCTCGTCCCCCGCGAGCGCTGGCTCGTGCCGGTGGAGCTGGTCGGCGGCGGGGTGGCGCTGGGGCCGCACGCGCCCGGGGACGTCGCGAGGATCACCGAGGCGTGCGCGTCGCCGTCGACGCAGGCGTGGCTGCCGTCGCTGCCCTCGCCGTACACGGTGCTCGACGCGGCGACCTGGGTGGCCGGGCGCGAGGAGGAGCAGGCCCGCGGCGCCGGCGCGTACTGGGCCGTGCGGCCGGAGGGCGGCGGGCCCGGCGGGCCGCTGCTGGCCGAGGTGGGGGTCTTCGGGCTGTCGGAGGGCGCGCGCAGCGGGGAGGTCGGCTACTGGTGCCACCCCGACGCGCGCGGGCGGGGCGTGACCTCCGCAGCGGTGCGCCTGGTGGCCGAGCACGCGCTGCGCCCCCGCGAGGACGGCGGCCTCGGGCTCGACCGCATGGTCCTGCGCATCGCGCGGGGCAACGCGGCGAGCCGGCGCGTGGCCGTGGCCTGCGGCTTCCGCGCCGTGGGCGTCGACCGCGGGGCTGAGCGGCTGCGCGACGGCACGGTCCAGGACTTCGTGCGCTACGACCGGCTGGCGCCGCAGAGCGCGGCGGCGCGTCCGGCGCCAGACTCGGCGCATGAGCACCCCCGCCCCCGGTGACCCCTCGCTGCGCCGCGTCCACGTCGTCGTCGACCTGCACGGCGAGGACGGGCGCCGTCCGGCCGACCTCGCCGCGGAGGTCGCCTCCCGCCTGCCGTGGGAGCACCTGCCCGCGATGACCGACAGCGCCTCGCGCGACGGCGCCGTGGTCGCCGCCGACGACGCCGGCTCCCTGGAGCTGGTGCTGCTCGTGGAGTCCCACGACGAGGAGTCCGCCGAGGCGGCGGGGCTCGACGCCGCGCGGACGGCGCTGTCGCGCGCCGGGCTGCTGGAGGGGTCGACCTCCATCGACCAGGTGGTGGTGAAGGACGCCTACGCGTTCTGACGCACGGCCCCGGCGAGCCGGGCGGCGAGGTCTCCGCGCGGTGCCACCTCGACGTCGCCCAGGCCGAGCCACCGCGCCACCTCGCCGAGCTCGGCGGCGAGCTCGGCGGCCGTCTCGGGCGGGGCGGCCGGCTCGGCGTGGGCGGCGAGCACCACGAGCACGCCGCGGGCGCGGTCGGCCTTGAGGTCGACCCGGGCGACGAGCGCGTCTCCCAGCAGGAACGGCAGCACGTAGTAGCCGTGCACCCGCTGCGCGGCGGGCGTGTAGACCTCCAGGCGCACGCGGGTGCCGAACAGCTCCTCGGTGCGGGGGCGGTGCCAGACCAGGGAGTCGAACGGTGACAGCAGCGCTCGCGCTGCGACCCGCCGGGGGCGCGGGGCCGTGGCCCAGCGGTAGGCGGGGCGGGCCCAACCGTGCACGTCGACGGGCACCAGCGAGCCCTCCTCGACCAGCTCGGCCACCGCGGCGCGGCTCGGCCCCGGCCTGAGGCGGAAGTAGTCGCGCAGGGAGGTCTCGTCGGCCACCCCGAGCGCCCGCGCCGACAGGGCGACCAGCCCGCGCACCGCGTCGGCCTCCGAGGGGTCGGGGGCCGAGGCCACCTCCGGCGGCAGCACCCGCTCGGTCAGGTCGTAGCGGCGCTCGAAGGAGGCGGTCCGCCCGGCGGCGGTCAGCTCGCCGGTGAAGAAGAGGTGCTCGCACGCGCGCTTCACGGCCGACCAGTTCCAGCCCCAGTGGTCGCGGGCGCGGGGCGCGTCGTGGGCCAGGGCCGCCTCGAGCTCGCGCGCGGTCGACGGCCCGCCGGCGGTGACCTCCGCGCGGACCGCCTCGACGACGCCGGGGTGCTCGGCCACCACGCTGCGCACCGAGCCCCACGCGTCGGAGGCGGCCCGCGCCATCCGCCAGCGCAGCAGCCGGTGCGTGCTGGGCACGACGAAGCTCGCCTCGTGGGCCCAGTACTCGACCAGGCGCCGGGGCCGCTCCTCGGCGGCGCGGCGCAGCAGCTCGGGGTCGTACGGGCCGAGGCGGCTGAACAGCGGGAGGGTGTGGCTGCGGGCGAGGACCTGGATGCTGTCGATCTGCAGGACGCCCACGGCGTCGACGACGCGCTGCAGGTGACGGGCCGTGGGCGCCCCGGGGCGGGGCGCACCCAGGCCCTGCGCGGCGATCGCCGTCCGCCGGGCCTGGGCGGCGGTCATCGTCTCGGAGGTCGCCACGGCGCAGAGCCTGCCGGGCGGGTCCGACAGCCCGGCGAAGGGGTGGGGCGGGCCTCCGGGGGCGCAGCGACCTCAGCCGAGGTCGATCATGCGCTCCTTGACGGCGTACATGACCGCCTCCATGCGCGAGTGCAGCTGCAGCTTCTCGAGGATGTTCCGCACGTGGTTCTTCACGGTGTTCTCGCTGATGAACAGCTCGCCGGCGATCTCGCGGTTGCCCATGCCGCGGGCCACCAGCCCGAGCACCTGCACCTCGCGGTCGGTCAGGCGGGGCACCTGCATCGAGGGCCGGGCCTCGCTGGCGCGCGAGAGGGCCGCGAACTCCGAGAGCAGGGCGCCCGCCATCGTCGGGCTGATCAGCGACTGGCCGCCCATGACCGAGCGCAGGCCGTCGGCGATGTCCTCGCCCGGCACGTCCTTGAGCAGGTACCCGTTGGCGCCGGCGCGGACCGCCTCGAAGAGGTCGGCCTCCTCGTCGCTCATGGTCAGCATGACGATGCGCGTGGCCGGGGCCACCGCCTTGATGGCGGAGCACGCCTCCGTGCCGGAGCGGCGCGGCATGCGCAGGTCCATGAGCACGATGTCGGGCAGCAGCGCCCTGGCCTTCTGGATGGCCTCGAGGCCGTCGCCGGCCTCGCCGACGATGTCGATGTCGTCCTCGCAGCCGAGGACCATCTCCAGCCCGCGCCGGTAGAGGGCGTGGTCGTCGGCCATGAGCACGCGGATCGGGTCACCGACGGTGTAGGAGGGTCGGACGTCGACCGCGGCCGTCACCGCGCCCGTCGCATCGCTGCCCTTGCCTGACCCCGTCACTGATCCCCCGCTCACCACCGCCGCGACCACCGCGGCACCACCGGCCTCCGGGCCAGCTGCGTCACCGGGAGGCCCGGCAGCCATGGTGCCAGCCGGTGCGCCCCGTCCCGGGCGACTCGCCGACATCGGGCCGGAATCCGTGACAGATCCGCGCAGACCGGACCAGAACCGGCGCCCCTCCGGGCCCCGGAGGCGGTGCGGGCCGGTCCGGCTCGCACCGCCCCTCGGGCTCAGCCGACGGAGACCGGCTCCCGCTGCTCGGCGCCGGCGTCGGCGCCGCGGCTGCCCTCACCGGGCTCCTCGCCCTCGCCGGCCAGCCGCAGCACGCCGTAGCTCCAGCCGCGGCGGCGGTAGACGACGCTGGGCCGTCCGCTGGCCTCGTCGACGTACAGGTAGAAGTCGTGGCCCACGAGCTCCATCTGCTCCAGGGCGGCCTCGAGGCTCATCGGGGTCGCCGGGTGCACCTTGTCGCGGATGACCACCGGCGACTCGCCGAGCACCCACTCGCCCTCGCTCGGCGCGGGGTGGACGTGCGCGTCGGCCGCCTCCTCGGGCGCCTCGGGCTCCGGGGCCGCAGCCGGGGGCGGGGCCAGGAGGGCGCCGTCGAGGACCGGCTCGGGTGCGGCGGAGCGCGGGTGGTGGCCGCCGTGACCCACCTTGTGGACCTTCTTGCGGTCGCTCGACCGCCTGAGCCTCTCGAGGACCTTCGTGGTGGCCATGTCCAGCGCCGCGTAGACGTCGGAGGCGCACGCCTCGGCCCGGACCACCGGCCCGGGGCCGCGCAGCGTCAGCTCGATGCGCTCGCAGCGCTCGGCCTGGCGCTTGTTCGCCTCGTGACTGACGGCGACCTCGACGCGCTCGACCTTGGGCGCCAGCTGCTCGACCTTGGACAGCTTGTCGTCCAGGTGGCGGCGGAAGCGGCCGGACACCTCGGTGTGCCGAGCGGTGACCACGATCTCCACGATGTCTCTCCTCCAGTGCTGCAGGGGGACGGTCAGCGGTGGCCGGGCCCGCGGCCCGCCACCGGTCATCAGCACGCCGCGCTCACCGCTGCTGCGGGTCCGCGCACGGCGCTCAGGACGTTGGCGACCACCTCCTCCGGGAGGGGCGGCCCCCGCGGGCGCGGCGCCGCAGCGGTGCGGGCGTCGGCGGAAGGGCTGCCATGGACCGACGTTAGTGGGGTCGCGGGAGCCCGACCACCCCCACCCCCGCGTTTCGGGTGACACGCGGGGGTGGGCGCGCTCCCGCCCCCGGACCGTCGGCGGGTCTCCACGGGGCGTCACGTGATCGCCACGCAGTGCTGACGAACGGTCACGGCACGGTCACGACGCGGTCACGGTGCGGCCACGGGTCACCCGCTGCTCCCCCGCCGCTGCGCCGCCGCCACGGCCGCGGCGCCGAGCACCTCGGCCCCCGCGCCGCGCAGCACCCGCGCGGCCTCCGCCAGCGTGGACCCGGTGGTCACGACGTCGTCGACCACCAGCACCGGAGCACCCACCACCCGGGCGCCCGCCCGACCGGCCACCCCCAGCGACCGGGCCGCGTTGTGGGCGCGCGACGCCGCGTCGAGGCCGACCTGGTCGCGCAGCCCCCGGCCCGCGCTCAGCGCCCCGACGACGAGGACCGGCAGCCCGCGGCGCCGCAGGAGCCCGGCCGCGCCGCGGGCCAGGTCGCCGACCGCGTCGCGGCCTCGCTCGCGCACGGCGGCCCGCCGCGAGGGCACGGGCACCAGCAGCACGGTCCCGGCGTCCCCGACCGCCGCGGAGCCGCCGACCGCCCAGCGGTCGGGGACGAGGGACTCGCCCTGCACCAGCGCCGCCTGCACGGCCTCCGCGAGCGCGGGCACCAGCCACCGGTCGAGGTCGGCCCGGCCGCGGTCCTTCCAGGCGACGAGCCCGGTGCGGACCGGCCCCTCGTAGGCCGCGGTGGCCCACACCGCGGGCGCCCCCGGCGCCGTGGTCCCGGCGAGCGCGGCGCGGGAGCCCGCGCGCTCGCGCAGGGGCCGTGCGCACGCGCGGCACAGGGCGCGGTCGGGAGCACCGCAGGCGGCGCAGGACACCGGCCACAGGGCAGCCGCCAGGGCCGCCAGGCCGTTCCGCAGCGCCGGGGGCGGACCGGGCGCCGTCGTCGACGGCGCCGAGAGGGGTCCGGACCGCGACGTCGTGCTCACCGGAGCAGCGTGGTCGCACGGGCCGTCGCGCACCGGCGCGCCGTCCCCGCCTGTGGACGGACCTGTGGACGGACCTGTGGACGGACGCGAGGACGGAGGGGCGGAGAAGCGGACGGGCGGCCGGCGGAGGGAGGCGCTGGCGGGTGCCCGTCAGCCCGGGTAGGAGGGGTCCTGGGCGACGAGCCCGGCGAGCGCCAGCCAGCGCGAGCCCTCCCGCGACCAGATGCGGCCGTCGGCGCCGCCGACGAGCAGCGACTGGCGCCCGGTGCCGGTGGCGCCCGCGAGCCGCACCGCCCCGGCACCGGGCTCGGGCCCGCCGAGGTCGGTGGCCCTGCCGCCGTCGATCTGCCAGACCGCTGGCGCGCCGGCCTGGGCGGCGGCGCGGGTGGCCTCGGTGGCCGAGGCCGCCTGGGCGCAGCCGGGGACGACCGCGCCGAGCACCGCGATGCTCGTCGACCCCAGCCACACCGCGCCCTGCGCCGCGGCCAGCCAGGGCGTGGGCGGGGTGGCGTCGGTGGTGAGGGCCTGCGGGGTGCCGCTGCCGGAGCGGCTGACCGCGGCGACGTCGACGCGGACGGCGTCGGGCTGGCCGGCGGCGCCGGTGGAGGTCACCAGCAGGCGGGCGCCGTCGGCGGCAGCGCGCACGCCCACGACCCGCCGGCCGGCCAGCCACGCCGCGGGCACCGCGACGAGCTCGCCCTGCGGGCCCACCGCGGTGACGGTCCCGGCGCTGCTCGCGGGCGTCGTCCACGCCCAGCCGAGGGGGTCCAGCGAGGGCGGGACCAGCTCGTCGCCGACCGGCACCGCGGCCGCGGGCTCGCCGCCGTCGCCCAGCACGAGCCGCTGCACGTGGGTGCGGCCGGCGACGAGCACCACGAGCTGGTCACCCAGCACGGCGGGGTCCTGGGGGTCGGGCAGGGCCGGCAGGCCCTCGACGGGGACCAGCTGGCCGCCGGCGAGGCGCTGCACCGCGCCGTCGGCGACGACGACCGGGAGCCCGTCGCCGCCACCGGCGTCCAGGGTCGCCGAGCCGGCGCTGGGCAGCTCGCCGCCGTCGAGGGTGACCTGCACCTGGGTGGCGCTCGACCCGAGGGTGCCGAGCGTCGCGACCACCTGGCGCTGGAGCTCCTTCAGCTGCGAGGTGCGCTCGCGCTGCAGGGAGGCGGGGAGGTCGACGGTGGCGGTGCCGGCGCTGACCACGACGCTGCCGGTGGGCAGCTCGGTGCCGCTGGGGGCGCCGCTGCTGACCGCGGGCGCCAGCCACGCGGGGGGCCCCTCCAGCACCTGCTCCACGAGGGTGGTCGCCGCGGCGGTGCGGTCGAGCAGCCACCGCGGGTCGGGCACGAGCGCGTCCGAGCTGCGCGAGGTGAAGGCCACCGCGCGGAGGCTGAAGACCCGGCCGAAGCGGCTCTCGTCGAGCAGGAGCAGGTCGGGGGCGTCGCTGATGCGCCACTGGCCGCCCTCGCCCACGAGGGTCAGGACGACGTCGACGCGCTCGCCGACGGGAGCGGAGCGGTAGCGGCCGGTCGGGTCGACCTCCGCCAGCACCGGCGCTCCCACCCGCACGGGCACGCTGGCGCCGTCGGGCACGCCCGTGGCCTGCGCGGCGTCGTCGCCGGCGGCGGGCTGGCCGGTGGCCTCGCCGACCTGCAGCTCGAGGGTGGCCACGGGGTGCACCGCCGTGCGGGCGGTCGGCCGCCAGCTGGAGCGCCGCGCCGAGGAGAGGAACTCGCGCGCGGCCTCGAAGTCGTCGTCGACGCCGATGCCCGCGAGCAGGAAGCCCAGGACCAGCTCCGCGGGACTGGCGCCGGGGACGGGGCCCGGGGGCTGCACCCGGTAGCCCCGCTCGTCCTCGGCCTCCACCGCGCCGCCGGTCCGCACGGGACCTGTGCCCGGGATGTGCGCGCAGCCGGTGACCGCGCCGCCCAGCACGCCCGCGAGGGCGAGCAGCACGGACCGGCGCCCCGGCGACCGGCCCTCAGCCACCGGGCACCGCCGTGATCTGCAGCAGCGGCCGCAGGGGCAGCGGCGAGACGAGGCTGTCGGCGCTGAGCTCCGCGTCGGCGCTGCGGGGCAGCACCAGCAGGAACGTGGCGCCCGCGCCGCGCCGGCCGAAGACCTCCAGGCGCCCGCGGTGCAGCAGCGCGTCCTCGCGGGAGATCGCCAGGCCCAGGCCGGTGCCCCCGGTGGTGCGGGCCCGGGCCGGGTCGGCGCGCCAGAACCTGTCGAAGACGCGGGCGGCGTCGGCGGGGGTGAGCCCGATGCCGTGGTCGCGGACGCGGACCGCGACGGCGGTGTCGTCGGCGGCGACGTCGACCTCGACCGGGCGGCCCTCCCCGTGCTCGACGGCGTTGGTGACCAGGTTGCGCAGCACCCGCTCCACGCGGCGGCGGTCGACCTCGGCGGTGCAGTCGCCGAGGGCCTGGGCGCGCAGCGACGAGCCGCGGCGCTCGGCCAGGGGCAGCGCCGCCTCGACGGCGCGCTGGGCGAGGGCGCCGACGTCGACCCGCTCCAGGTCGAGGGCCGCGGCGCCGGCGTCGTACCGGCTGATCTCGAGCAGGTCGGCGAGGAGGTCCTCGAACCTGTCGAGCTGGGTGTAGAGCAGCTCCGCGGACCGCGAGACCGCCGGGTCGAACCCGCCGCGGGCGTCGTGGAGCACCTCGCCGGCCATGCGGATGGTGGTGAGCGGGGTGCGCAGCTCGTGGGAGACGTCGGAGACGAAGCGCTGCTGCAGGGTGCCCAGCTGCTCGAGCTCGGTGATCTGGCGCTGGAGGCTCTCGGCCATGGCGTTGAAGGACGTCGCGAGCCGGGCGAGGTCGTCCTCGCCCCGGACCACCATCCGCTCGGTGAGCTGTCCGCCGCCCATCCGGCCGGCGACGGCGGCGGCCACCCGCACCGGCTCGACCACCTGCCCGGTGACGACGGCGGTGACCACCCCGACGAGGAGCACCAGCACCGCCGCGCCCACCAGCAGGGTGCGCTGCACGGCGTCGAGCGTGGCCTGCTCGCGTGACAGGTCGAAGAGGAAGTACAGCTCGTAGTCACCGGCGATGGGGACCCTGACCATCGACCCGACCGCGAGCCAGGGCTCCTCGCGACCGCCGACGTCGACGGTGATCGGCTGGTACTGCTGCGTGCCGGGGTGGTCGCGGACCTCCGTGCGCAGCTCGTCGGGGACGCTGCGCGGGCCGGTGCCGGTGGTGAAGACCGACCCGATGGAGTTCTCGGTCTCCGCACCCGGGGGCTGCAGGAGCAGCACGCTGCGGTTCAGGTCCAGGCCGACGCCCTCGAGCTGCCCCAGGAGCGTCGGCGTCTGGTCCTGGACGTCCTGCGCGTTCGCGGCGTCGAACTGCGAGAAGCGCTCCTGCGCGTCCTGCGCGCCCTGCAGCGCCTGCTGCAGGGCCTGGTCGCGGCGGCTCTCGAAGAGCTGCTGGCTGATCTGCCCGGCGAGGTAGGTGCCCGCCAGGGCCACGGCCACCAGCGTGAGCAGGGTGGTGGTGGTGACCACGCGCAGCTGCAGCGACCGCCGCCACCGCCGGCGCACGGCGCGCGCCGGGGCCAGGAGGTCGTGGACCCTCTGGCGGGCCGGCGACGGGACCGGCTCCCGGCCGGCCCCCTCGGCCGCAGGGGTGGTGCTGGTCAGGCCGGCCCGGCCTTGTACCCGACGCCGCGCACCGTGAGCACCACCTCGGGGTGCTCCGGGTCGGCCTCGACCTTGGACCGCAGGCGCTGGACGTGGACGTTGACCAGCCGGGTGTCGGCGGCGTGCCGGTAGCCCCAGACCTGCTCCAGGAGCACCTCGCGGCTGAAGACCTGCCAGGGGCGCCGCGCCAGCGCCAGGAGCAGGTCGAACTCCAGCGGGGTCAGCGACACGGGCTCGCCGTCGCGGTGCACCGCGTGGCCGGCGACGTCGATGGTGACCGGCCCCACCCGCAGCACCTCGGGCTCGGGGGCGTCGTTGCGGCGCAGCCGCGCCCGCACCCGCGCCACCAGCTCCTTCGGCTTGAAGGGCTTCGGCACGTAGTCGTCAGCGCCCGCCTCCAGGCCCGCGACCACGTCGAGGCTGTCGGTGCGCGCGGTCAGCATGACGATCGGCACGCCCGACTCGGCGCGGATCCGCTTGCACACCTCGATCCCGTCGATGCCCGGGAGCATGAGGTCGAGCAGCACGACGTCGGGCCGGGTCTCGCGGAACGCCGTCACGGCGCCGCTGCCCGTCGCGCAGAAGCTCACCTCGAGCCCCTCCGCACCGAGCACGATGCCGATCATCTCCGCCAGGGCGGTGTCGTCATCGACGACGAGGACGCGTCCCTTCACCCCCACAGTCTGCCTGCTCCCGCCGACAGCGCCCGCAGGCCGTGGACCGGACGGGTCGGCGAGCGGCGGGGCGGCAGCGGCTGACGGCCCCGGGTGCCACGATGGACGCCGGCGACGAGCACGGAGGTCACGAGGATGAGCGAGCACCCGGGCTGGACGGCCCCCGGCTCCCCCGGCGGGCAGCCGCCCGAGCCGGCGCAGGGGCCGCAGCCTCCGGCGCCCGCCCAGAGCGGGTGGGGGCAGGCCCCGCACCCCGGCGGCGGCTCCTGGGCGGCCCGGGCCCCGCGCCCAGGGATCATCCCGCTGCGCCCGCTGTCCCTCGGGGAGCTGTGGGACGGCGCCTTCCGCGCCGTGCGCACCAACCCCGGGCCGCTCCTCGGCACCGCGGCCGTCGTCGTCGTCATCACCACCGTCATCAGCTCGCTGGTGCAGGTGGTCGCGCTCGACGGCTTCGAGGCGTCCCTCACCGAGCTCGAGAGCGACCCCACCGCCACCCCCGACCAGGTCTTCGGCAGCCTCAGCGCCGGGCTCCCGGGGCTGCTGGGCGGGTCGCTGCTCAGCGCCGTGCTCACCCTGGTGGCCGTCGCCGCGCTGACGGGCGTGGTCACGACGTCGGTGTCGACGGCGGTGCTCGGGCGCCGCACGCCCGGGCGCGAGCTGTGGGCCAAGGTCCGCGGGCGCCTGGGCCCGCTGGTGGGCGTCTCGCTGCTCGCCTCCCTCATCCCCTCCCTCGCGGCCTTCCTGCTCTTCGTCCCGGGCGCCGCGTTGCTGGTCGGCGGGGCGGTGAACGGCTCGGACGGCGCGCTGGTCGGCGGCGGCGCCCTGCTGCTGCTCGGCGCCCTGGCCGCCGTGGTGGTCGGCCTGTTCCTCACCGTGCGCCTCTTCATGGCCCCCGCCGTGCTCGTGCTGGAGGGACAGGGGGTGGGCGCGTCCCTCAAGCGGGCCTGGGCCCTGTCCAGGCGCGGCTTCTGGCGGCTGCTCGGCATCTACCTGCTCACGGCCCTCTGCATCGGCATCGTCGCGGCCGTCGTCGCCACGCCGTTCTCCTTCGCGGGCGGAGCGATCGGGGTCGCCGTCGGGGTCGACTCCCCGATGTACCTCCCGGTCACCCTCGTGCTCTCCGGGATCGGCACGGTGCTCGCCTCCACGGTGCTCTACCCGCTGCAGGCCGCGGTGGTGGCGCTCCAGTACGTCGACCAGCGGATGCGCCTGGAGGGCCTCGACGTCGACCTCGCCCGCGCCGCCGCCCGGTGACGCGCGCAGCGAGGCGCGCAGTGACGGCGCCCCCCGGGTGACGCTCCTGACGAACGGGCTGACGAGCGCGGTGCTCGCGGGCGCGCCCCTGCAGCCGAGCGCCGAGGAGGCCCGCCGGGCCGCCCAGCGCGAGCTGTCGCAGCAGGTCTACCGCCAGGCCGAGCCGGGTCTCCTGCAGCGCCTGGTCGACGCCCTCCTCGACGCCCTCGGCCGCGTGCAGGGGCCCTCCGGGGGCGGTGTGCTGCAGGTGGTGGTCGTGGTCCTGGTCGTGGTGGCCGTGCTCGTGGTGGCCCTCGTCCTCGTCCGGCGCACCGGGCGCGCCGCGGGCCGCGCCGCCGCGGCGGGCACGGCCTCGCTCACCGGTCCCGCCTCCGCCGACCAGCTGCGCGCCGCCGCTCGCCGGGCCGCCCAGGAGGGGCGCCACGACGACGCCGCGCTCGACGGGTTCCGGGCGCTGGTGCGCTCCCTGCAGGACCGCGACCTCGTCCCCTCGACACCCGGCCTGACCGCCTCGGAGGCGGCCCGCGCGGCGTCGGCGGAGCTCCCGGGGCTGGCCGACCGGTTCGGGGCGGCGGCGCGCCTGTTCGACGGCGTCCTCTACGGAGACCGCCGCGCCACCGCCGACGACGCCGCGGGGGTGGCCGCCCTGGACGCCGACGCCGCGGCCACCCGCCCCGCAGCCAGCGCCGGCACCCCGGCGGGCCGCGCGTGAGCCCGCCGACTACCGCTCCGCCCGAGGCCCCGCACGAGGACACCGGCACCGGCTCCGCGGACGCGGTCGCGCCGGGCCGGCCCCGCGCTCCCGGCGGGCGGGTCCGCCAGCGGCTCCTGGTGGGGCTGCTCGTGGTGCTGCTGGTCGGGATCCCGGCGGTCGCGGCGCTGCTCGGCCTGCGCTCCAGCGGGCGCGACCTCGACCCCGACAACCCCGCCCCCGCGGGCGCCCGGGCCCTGGCGCAGCTGCTCGACGCGAGCGGGGTCCCGGTGGAGCGGGTCTCCCGGGCCGCCGCGGCGCAGGACGCGCTCGAGGGACCGGGCAGCGCCACGCTCGTGGTCACCGACCCGCGGCTCCTCGACCCGGCGCTGCTCTCCGGGCTCACCGCGGCCGCGGCCGACGTCGTCCTGCTCGGGGCGGACGAGACCTCCCTGGAGGCCACGGGCGTCGACCTCGCGCTCCGGACCCCCGGGGGCGAGCCGCTCCTGGCGGCCGCGACGCCCGTCGCGTCGGGCGACGACGACGGCGAGGGCGGTGGGGACGGCGGGCGCGACGACGGCGTGGTGCCCGCGGGCTGCGACGACCCCGACGCCGTCGCCGCCGGCGAGGCCACCGGCGGTGACGGGCCGCTGGCCCCCGCCGGCGACGGCGCGCAGGTCTGCTTCGACGGCACCTACGGCGTCGGCACGGCCCCCTCGGGCGCCGGGGTGCGGGTGCTCGCCACCCCCGAGCTCGCCTCCAACGAGCTGCTCGACACCGCGGGCAACGCCGCGCTGGCGCTCCGGGCCGCGGGCCAGCAGCCCCGGGTGGTCTGGCTGGTCGCCTCACCGCTCGACGTCGCTCCCGAGGCGGCGCCCTCACCGCTGGAGCTGCTGCCGGGCTGGGTCGCCCCGGTCGGCCTGCAGCTCGCGGTGCTCGCCGCCGCCGTCGTGCTCTGGCGCTCCCGGCGCTTCGGGGCGCTGGTCGTCGAGCCGCTGCCCGTGGTGGTCCGCTCGGTCGAGACGGCGCGGGGCCGGGCGGCGCTGTACCGGGCCTCGCGCGACCGGGCCTCCGCGGCCCGCGCGCTGCGGGCCGCGGTCCGCTGGAGGCTGCAGGCGAGGCTGGGGCTGCCGCCCGGCACGGACGTGCGCGTGCTTTCGGCGGGAGCGGCCCACGCGGCGGGGTCGGGGAGCGACCGGCGCTGGTCGCCCACGGCCGTCGAGCACCTGCTGGCCGGACCGGCACCGACCGACGACGCCGCGCTGGCCGCGCTCCTGCGCGACCTGGACGCCTTCGAGGCCGCCCTGGCGAGCGGGGCCGCCACCACGACCACGACCACCGAGGAGCACCCGTGAGCCACGAGCAGCCCGAGCACCCCCAGCCGGCGGAGCAGCCCGGGACCGCCGAGCAGCCCACCGAGCAGCCCCTCGAGCAGCCCCTCGAGCAGCCCCTCGAGCAGCCCCTCGAGCAGCCCCTCGAGCGGTCCGCCGTGCGCCGCGAGCGCGGTGACCGCGCCGCCGACGAGCGCGCCCGGGAGGCCCTCGGGGCGGTCCGGGCCGAGGTGGGCAAGGCCGTGGTCGGGCAGGAGGGCGTGGTCACGGGCCTCGTCGTCGCCCTGCTCTGCGGCGGCCACGTGCTGCTGGAGGGCGTGCCCGGCACGGCGAAGACGCTGCTGGTGCGCGCGCTGTCGGCGTCGCTGTCCATGGGCAGCAAGCGGGTCCAGTTCACCCCCGACCTCATGCCCGGTGACGTCACCGGCTCGCTCGTCTACGACTCCCGCGCCGGCGAGTTCGCCTTCCGCCCCGGCCCGGTGTTCACGCAGCTGCTGCTGGCCGACGAGGTCAACCGCACCCCGCCGAAGACGCAGGCGTCGCTGCTGGAGGCGATGGAGGAGCGGCAGGTCACCGTCGACGGCACCGCCCACCCGCTGCCGGTGCCCTTCCTCGTGGCGGCCACGCAGAACCCCGTGGAGCAGGAGGGCACCTACCCGCTGCCGGAGGCCCAGCTCGACAGGTTCCTGCTGAAGCTCGTGGTGCCGCTGCCCCCGCGCGACGTGGAGGTGGAGGTGCTGGCCCGCCACGCCGCGGGCTTCGACCCCCGCGACCTCGACGCCGCCGGGGTGCGGGCGGTCGCCGGTCCGGACGACCTGGCCGCCGCCCGCGCGGCCGTCGCCCGGGTGCACGTGGCCCGGGAGGTGCTGGAGTACGTCGTCGACGTGGCCCGGGCCACGCGCTCCGCGCCGTCGCTGCGGCTGGGCGCCTCCCCGCGAGGGGCCACCGCGCTGCTCGCCGCGGCCCGGGCGTGGGCGTGGCTCGCCGGGCGCGACTACGTGGTCCCCGACGACGTGAAGGCGTTCAGCCTGCCGGTGCTGCGCCACCGCGTGCAGCTGCGACCCGAGGCCGAGCTCGACGGCGCCAGCGTCGACGCCGTGCTGGAGAGCGTGCTCGCCGGCGTGCCGGTGCCGCGCTGATGACGCCGGTGCTGCCCCGCGCGGTCGGCCCGCTAGCGGGAGCGCCGTGGCGCTGACCGGGCGGTGGGTGCTGCTGGTCGCGCTCGGCGTCGTGCCCGCGGCGCTCGCGCCGGCGGTGGGGCCCTGGTGGTCGGGCGTCGTGGCCTGGGCCGTGGTCGTGGTGGTCGCCACCGCCGCGGACGTCGCCCTCGCCGGCTCGCCGCGCTCGCTGGAGGTGCGGCGCGAGGAGCTGCCGCCGGTGCGGCTCGGGGAGCCGGTGGAGGCGCCGCTCGTCGTCCTGAGCACCGCCGCCCGGGGGCGCCGGGTGCGCGGCTGGCTGCGCGACGCCTGGGGACCGTCGGCGGGGGTCACCTCGCCCCCCGGCGGCCGCCACCGGCTCGACGTGCCCGCCGGGGAGCGGCGGCGCCTGGTCACGCACCTGCGCCCGGTGCGCCGGGGAGACCGCCCCGTGGCCGCCGTCGTCGTCAGGTCGGTCGGGCCGCTGGGGCTGGCCGCGCGGCAGCGGACGCTGCCCGCCCCCGGGCGGGTGCGGGTGCTGCCGCCGTTCACCTCCCGCCGGCACCTGCCGGCGGCCCTGGAGCGCCTGCGGACCCTCGACGGCTCGGCCAGCGTGCAGGTCCGCGGGCAGGGCACCGAGTTCGACAGCCTGCGCGAGTGGGTCGACGGCGACGACGCCCGCTCCCTCGACTGGCGCGCCACCGCGCGGCGGGGCACCCCCGTGGTCCGCACCTGGCGGCCCGAGCGCGACCGCCGCGTGCTGGTGGTGCTCGACACCTCGCGCACGTCGGCCGCCCGCACCGGTGACGCACCCCGCCTGGACGCCGCGATGGACGCCGCGCTGCTGCTCGCCGCGCTGGCCGGGGCCGCGGGCGACCGGGTCGACCTGCTGGCCGTGGACCGGGAGGTGCGGGCCTCCGTGGTCGGGCAGCGGCCCCCGGCGCTGCTGCCCGCCCTGGTGCAGGCGATGGCTCCGCTGGAGCCCGCGCTGGTGGAGGCCGACTGGCCGGCGGTGGTCGCGCAGGTGCGCCGGCGCATGCCGCACCGCGGGCTCCTGGTGCTGCTGACGCCGCTCGAGGCCGCCGCGGCGGAGGCGTCGCTGCTGCCGGTGCTCAGCACCCTCACCGCGAAGCACGCCGTGCTGGTGGGCTCGGTGGCGGACCCGGCGCTCGACGCGCTGGCCGAGGAGCGCCCCAGCACCCAGGGGGCTGGGCGTCGCGGTCGGGCCGCTCGCGCCACCGGACCCGACGCCACCGACGCGTACACCGCGGCGGCGGGCGAGCGCACCCGCCTGGAGCGGGCAGCGCTGACGGCGCTGGTGCGCCAGGCCGGGGCTGCGGTGGTCGACGCCGGCCCCGAGCAGCTGCCGCCGAGGCTGGCTGACGCCTACCTCGCGCTCAAGGCCGCCGGCCGCCTCTAGCCCTCCCGCGCTGGACCGCAACCAGGCGCTCGGCTGCGGTCCAAGCACCCCCCGAACCGCAACCAGGCGCTCGACTGCGGTTCAAGCACCCCCCCGAAGCGCAACCAGGCGCTCGACTGCGGTCCAGGCACCCCCCGGAACCGCAACCAGGCGCTCGGTTGCGAGAAGGGCGGTCAGCCGGCGACGGGCTGGACGTCCTCGCGCTGCTCCTCGCGCACGTCGCCGGTCTCCCCCGCGCGGACCGCCCGGCGGCCCAGCACCCCGCCGTAGGCGAGGAACGCCCCCAGCGCGAGGGCGCCGATGGTGATCCGGAGCCAGGTGGACAGGCCGCTGGGGGTCACGAACCCCTCGACGACGCCGCTCAGGGCGAGCACCACCACCAGGCCGAGCGCCACCGTGACGAGCGCGCGGCCCTCCTCGGCGAGGGCCCGCGACCGGGGGCGCGGACCGGGGGCCACCCAGGCCCAGAACAGCTTCTGCCCGGCGCCGGCGGCGACGAAGACGCTGGTCAGCTCTAGGAGCCCGTGCGGGAGGATCAGCCCGAAGAACAGCGGGCCCTCGCCGTAGCTGATCATCAGACCGGCGGCCTGGCCGATGCCCACCGCGTTCTGGAACAGCACGAACGGCACCCACACCCCGCTGACGCCGAAGGCGACGCACTGCGCGGCGATCCAGGCGTTGTTGGTCCACACCCGGGCGGAGAACGCCGCGGCCGGGTCGGCGGAGTAGTAGCCCTCGAAGTCGGACTCGACGTACTGCCGCAGGTCCTCGGGGGTGCCGAGCGAGGCGAGGACGGCGGGGTCGCGCACGATCCACAGCGCCGTCGCGGCGCCGAGGACCAGCGTGAAGGCGGCGGCGCCCGCCGTCCACCAGCGGATGCGCCACAGCGCCGCCGGGAAGGAGACGACGACGAACCGGACCAGGTCGCGCCAGGCGGGCTCCTTGGCGCCGGCCAGGCGGGTGCGGGCCCGCGCCACCAGGCGCGACAGGTGCGCCACCACCACCGGGTCTCCCGTGGCCGAGCGCACCTGCGACAGGTGCGTCGCGGCGCGCTGGTAGAGCAGCACGAGGCGGTCGGCCTGGTCGCCGGTCAGGTGCTTGCGGCGCAGCAGCGCCTCCAGCTCGTCCCACTCGTCGGAGTGCACGGCCGCGAAGGCCTCGGCGTCCACGGGGCGAGGCTAGCCGCCGCGGCGCTCCCCCACGTCGTGCCGCGTCCCGCGGCACCCGGCGTGGGAGCCTGGCGCGATGAGCCAGCCGGCCGGCGCCGCCGCGCACCAGCAGCCCGACGAGCTGCTCCTCGACCTGCCCCCGGCGCTGGTCACCGGCGAGGCCGTGGAGCTGGAGCTGCGCCCCGCCTCGGTGCTGACGCGGGGGCTGGCGCTCGCGCTCGACGCCGTCGTCCAGCTGGCGGTGCTGGTCGGGGGGCTGTTCCTCTACGTCATCGCGACCGACGGCGCCGACGAGGCGACGCTGGCCGCCTCCGCCCTGGCGCTGTCGGTGCTGGCGCTGGTGGTGCTGCCGTTCACCTGGGAGACCCTCAGCCGGGGGCGCTCGCCCGGCAAGGCCGCAGCCGGCCTGCGGGTGGTCCGCGACGACGGCGGCCCGGTGCGGGCCCGCCAGGCGCTCGTGCGGGTGCTGGCCACCGTGGGCGAGGTCTGGCTCACCGGCGGCTCGGTCGCCGCCATCGCGTGCCTCGCCTCCGCGCGCGGCAAGCGCGTGGGCGACCACCTGGCGGGCACCGTCGTGGTGCGCGAGCGCGTGCCCCGCTCGCAGCTGGCACCGCTGGAGGCCCCGCCCGAGCTGGCGGCGTGGGTCCGCAGCGCCGACGTCGGCGTGCTGCCCGACCAGCTGGCCGTGGCCGCCCGCACGGCGCTGTCGCGCGCCGCCAGCCTCCACCCGGCCTCCCGCGAGCAGCTGCTGGGCTCGCTGGCCTCGGAGGTCGCCCAGCACGTCTCTCCCCCGCCGCCGGCGGGCACGCCCCCGGAGCGGCTGCTCGCCGCCGTGCTGGCTGAGCGCCGCGACCGCGACCGCGTGAGGGCCCGGGCCGCCCGGGAGCGGCGCGACGCCCTGCACGAGCGGTCGCGCAGGCTCACCGGCCTGTGACGGCGGCGAGCCCCGTCCTCGCGGGAGGACGGGGCTCGCCGGGGCTCAGCCGGTCGGCGCTGTCAGGGCTGTCAGCGGATCAGTACTTGTAGTGGTCCGGCTTGTACGGCCCGGCCACGTCGACGCCGAGGTACTCGGCCTGCGTCTTGGTGAGCTCGGTGAGCTTGGCGCCGAGGGCGTCCAGGTGCAGGCGGGCGACCTCCTCGTCCAGGTGCTTGGGGAGCAGGTAGACGCCGGTCGGGTACTCGTCGGGCTTCGTGTACAGCTCGATCTGCGCGATCGTCTGGTCGGAGAACGAGTTCGACATCACGAAGCTCGGGTGACCGGTGGCGTTGCCCAGGTTCAGCAGGCGCCCCTCGGACAGGATGATGATCGAGTGGCCGTCGGCGAAGGTCCACTCGTGCACCTGCGGCTTGATCTCGGTGCGCTGCACGCCCGGGATGCGGGCCAGGCCGGCCATGTCGATCTCGTTGTCGAAGTGGCCGATGTTGCCGACGATCGCCTTGTCGCGCAGCCCCTCGAGGTGCGCGGCGGTGATGACGTCCTTGCAGCCCGTGGTGGTGATGACGATGTGGGCCTCGTCGAGCACGTCCTCCAGGCGCACCACCTGGTAGCCGTCCATCGCGGCCTGCAGGGCGCAGATCGGGTCGACCTCGGTGACGAGCACGCGGGCGCCCTGGCCGCGCAGCGACTCCGCGGAGCCCTTGCCGACGTCGCCGTAGCCGCAGACCACGGCGGTCTTGCCGCCGATGAGCACGTCGGTGGCGCGGTTGAGGCCGTCGATGAGCGAGTGGCGGCAGCCGTAGGTGTTGTCGAACTTGCTCTTGGTGACGGCGTCGTTCACGTTCATCGCCGGGAAGAGCAGGGTGCCGGCGCGCTGCATCTCGTACAGGCGGTGCACGCCCGTCGTCGTCTCCTCGGTGACGCCCTTGATGCCCGGGGCCATGCGCGTGAAGCGCTGGCCGTCCTCGGCCACCGAGCGGCGCAGCGCCTCGAGGATGACGCGGTACTCCTCGGAGTCGTCCTCCGTCGCGGAGGGGACGGCGCCGGCGGCCTCGAACTCCACGCCCTTGTGCACGAGGAGGGTGGCGTCACCGCCGTCGTCGAGGATCATGTTCGGGCCGTCGGTGCCCGGCCAGCGGAAGATCTGGTCGGTGCACTCCCAGTACTCCTCCAGCGTCTCGCCCTTCCAGGCGAAGACCGGCACGCCCTGCGGGTCGGCGGGGGTGCCGTCGACGCCGACGACGACGGCGGCGGCCGCGGCGTCGTCGGTGGAGAAGATGTTGCAGCTGGCCCAGCGGACCTCGGCGCCGATCGCCACGAGGGTCTCGATGAGCACGGCGGTCTGCACCGTCATGTGGATGGACCCGGCGATGCGGGCGCCCGCCAGGGGCTGCGTGGCGGCGTAGCGCTCGCGCAGCGCCATCAGGCCGGGCATCTCGTGCTCGGCCAGGCGGATCTGGTGGCGGCCGGACTCGGCCAGGGACAGGTCGCGGACCTTGTGGTCGACGGTCACGTCTGAGTTCTCCAGAGGGTGGGACGACGCCGCTGCCGCGCGTGGTGCGCGGGTGTGCGGCCTGGTCTGCCGGCGCGGCCCCTCTGGGCCTCGGTCAGCACCGACGCCGAGCGGTACCACTGTACGGGGACGACCAACCCCGGGCGGTGATCACGCATTCCCCGCCGCTCCTCGCGCACGGGGCTCCGCCCGGGGCTCAAGCGCGCTCCCCGGATGCCGATGCCTGGAGCACCGGTGCAGAGGCGCGCCGGCGCGCCACCAGCTGAGGAGCCCGCCGTGGCCGAGACCCACCGCCGTCCGTTCGCCGACCGCTCCCTGGGGGTGAAGCTCGGCACGTCGCTGGCGGTGCTCGCCCTCGTCAGCACGGGGCTGACCGTCCTGGCCGTCCAGCGCATCGGGTCCCTGGACCGCCAGCAGGAGCGCCTGTACGCGGACGTCGTCGTCCCGATGAGCGAGCTGAACGACCTGCAGCGCTCCTACCAGGGCGACCGCGCCCGGTACGCCTCCTACGCCTCGCTGGACGCCGCCGCCCGCGCGGACCTGGCGACCGAGCTGGCCGAGCGCAAGCAGAAGATCGACGAGCAGCTCGCGGCCTACGAGGCCGCCGCCTCCACCCCCGAGGGCTACGCGACGCTCGTGAGCGACCTCACCACCTACTACTCCGTGGCCACCGAGCAGCTGGTGCCCGCGGCCGACGCCGGTGACGCCGCGGAGGTCTCCGCCGTCATCACCGGGCCCCTGCAGGACGCCGTGGACGCCGTCATGGACCAGGTGCAGACCGAGGCCGACGCGAACCGCGAGGAGGCGGCGGTTCTCAACGCCGCCGGCGGCGAGGCCGCGGCGCGCTCGGTGCTGCTGCTGTGGGCCGCCCTCGGGCTGGGGGTCGCCCTCGCCGGAGCGCTCGCGCTGCTCGTGGTGCGGCGCCTGCTGCGCGCGCTGCGCGCCCTGGGCGAGTCCGCCGACGCCCTGGCCGGCGGCGACCTGACCGCCGTCCCCGCCGTCCTGGAGCACGACGAGGTGGGCCGCGTGGCCGCGTCGCTGTCCACCGCCCTGGCCTCGCTGCGGTCGACGATGTCCGCCGTGGCGGGCTCGGCCGGCTCGGTGGCCGCGGCGTCGTCGCAGGTGGCCGGCGCCACCGCGCAGATCTCCGCGTCGGCGGAGCGCACGACCACCAGCTCCGGCACGGTCTCGGCGACCGCGCAGGAGGTCTCCGCCAGCGTGCAGACCGTCGCCGCCGGCGCGGAGGAGATGGGCTCGGCGATCCGCGAGATCGCCAGGTCGACCTCCGAGGCGACGCGCGTGGCCGCCGACGCGGTGGCCGCCGCGGCCGCCGCCAACAGCACCGTGACGCAGCTGGGCGCCTCCAGCCGCGAGATCGGCGACGTCGTGAAGGTGATCACCTCGATCGCCGAGCAGACCAACCTGCTGGCCCTGAACGCCACCATCGAGGCCGCCCGCGCCGGCGAGCTGGGCAAGGGCTTCGCCGTCGTCGCCGGCGAGGTCAAGGAGCTGGCGCGGGAGACCGCCCGGGCCACCGAGGACATCGCCCGCCGCGTGGAGACCATCCAGCAGGACTCGACCGGAGCCGCCGCGGCCCTCGGCCAGATCTCCGAGGTCATCGGCCAGATCTCCAACTACCAGACCACGATCGCCTCGGCGGTCGAGGAGCAGGCGGCCACCACCCAGGAGATGTCGCGGTCGGTGCTGGAGGCCGCCGGGGGCGCCGAGCAGATCGCCGGCGGCATCGGCGGCGTCGAGGCCGCGGCGGCCTCGACCTCGACGGCGGTCGCCGAGGTCGAGGGGGCCGTCGGAGCGCTCGCCGGCATGGCCGCCGACCTGCGCTCGAAGGTCGCGACCTTCCGCTTCTGACGTCCTGCGCGGCGCCGTCGGCCGGTGCGGCGCCGCCCGGGGCTACCGGGTGGCGTCGCGCAGGTCGGCGACGTGCGGGCTGGAGCCCGGGTCCGTGCCGGAGCCCAGGGCCAGGTAGGTCGCGGCGAAGTCGGTCCGGGCGATGAGCAGGCCGAGGCGCTGCAGCGGCGACTCCTCCTCCACCGACACCTGCGAGACCCGCACGCCGGCGCGCTCGGCGATCTGCACCACCGCCGAGCTGGCCTGCGCCTCGTGCTCGCGCAGCACGACGAGCCGGAGCTTGGCGCCGCTGGGACCGTCGAGGAACGGGTCGGCGAACACGTCGTCGACCGTCGTGGCGAAGGGCCCGCCGAAGGTGGCGACGACGTCGCCGGCGTCGTCGGGCAGCGTGCCCGCCAGCGCCGGGACCCGCGCCGAGCGGGCGAGGACCGTCGCGAAGCGGCGCGCGGCGACGGCGGAGACCGGGCCGTCGCCGAGGACCACCGGCACCGCGCCGTCGAGCTCGACGGCGAGGGCCTTGGCCGGGTTGACGAAGGTCTCCGACGACGGGCGGCTCTCGCGCGCCTCTTCGTCGAGGGCGTCGGCGAGCGCGGCGAGCTCGGAGGGCCCCGCGGTGAGCAGGCCGAGCCTGTCGAAGGCCAGCAGCACCGGCGTGAGCAGCGACCACAGCGCGGTGCGCGTGGTGGGGACGGCGACGGCGTCGCGACCCGGTGACGGCGTGGTGACGTGCAGCCCGCGCACCTGTTGGCTCACGCGCGCCAGCGAGGAGCCCTCGCGGGAGACCGTCAGCACGCGCGCGCCGCGGCGCCCCGCCTCGGCGACCACGGGGATCGCCGGGCTGTGCGATCCCGACAGCGACACCGAGACCACCATGTCGAGCGGCCCGACCCAGCCGGGCAGCACGTCACCGGTGCGCGCGATCACGGGCACCGGCGAGGCCGCTCCCGCGAGGGCGGTGACGGCGTCGGCCACGACCTCCGACCCGCCGCGGGCGGCCACGAGGACGGCGCGGGGCCGGTCGGAGGGGTCCAGGCGCGACACGCCGGACTCCTGGGCGGCGCCGACCGCCCGACGCACCTGGGCGCCGGCGCCGGCGAGGGCGCGCAGCACGCCCAGGGGGTCGCCGGCCTCGAGGCCGGCCGGGTCGTCGAGCAGGGCTTCGTCGATCACCGCACCAGTCTCCCCCGGGGAGGGTGGCGGACGCCCATGATCACGGTCGAAAGGTGCTCAGGACGTCCGCTGGCACCACGGTCGAGCGGTGGGTCAGCGCAGGGGGACGGCGTCGTCGGCGAGGAGCACCGGCACGCCGTCGATGACCGGGTAGGCCACGCGGTGGCCCGCATCGGTGCAGGCCAGGCCCGCCACCTCCTCGGCCAGGGGGACGTCGCGCAGCTCGGCCCCGTCGACGGGGCAGCGCAGCAGCTCGCGCAGCCACGGCTCGCGCCACGGCTCGTTCGCGGCGGTGGCCATCAGGCAGCCCCGCCGCGGACCTGGGCGAGCACCTCGTCGCGGATGCGCTCCATGGTCGCCGTGTCGGCGCCCTCGGCGTTCAGGCGCAGCAGCGGCTCGGTGTTGGAGGGGCGCAGGTTGAACCACCAGGCGGGCTGCTCGCCCTCCGGGGAGCTCACCGTGAGGCCGTCCATGGTGTCGACGACGCCACCGCGGGCCTCCCAGCGCTCGCGGACGGCTGCCGTCGTCCCGGCGACGTCGGTCACCGTCGAGTTGATCTCGCCGCTGGCGGAGTAGGGGTCGAACTCCGAGACCAGCTCGGACAGCGGGCCGTCCTGCTCCCCAGCGCGGCGAGGACGTGCATCGCGGCGAGCATGCCGGTGTCGGCGCCCCAGAAGTCCTTGAAGTAGAAGTGCGCGGAGTGCTCGCCGCCGAAGACGGCGCCGGTGCGGGCCATCTCCGCCTTGATGAACGAGTGGCCCACGCGGGTGCGCACCGGGGTGCCGCCGGCGGCGCTGACCTGCTCGGGCACGGCCCGCGAGGTGATGAGGTTGTGCAGGATCGTCGCGCCGGGCGTCTTCGCCAGCTCGCGCAGCGCCACCATCGCGGTCACCGCGGAGGGGCTGACCGGGTCGCCCTTCTCGTCCACCACGAAGACGCGGTCGGCGTCGCCGTCGAAGGCGAGGCCGATGTCGCCGCCGTGCTCGACCACGGCCTTCTGCAGGTCGACCAGGTTCGCCGGCTCCAGCGGGTTCGCCTCGTGGTTCGGGAAGGTGCCGTCGAGCTCGAAGTACATCGGGACGACCTCGAGCGGCAGCTCGGGCAGCCCCGCCTCCGTGCCGAGGACGGCGGGCGCGGTGAGCCCGGCCATGCCGTTGCCGGCGTCGACGACGACCTTCAGCGGGCGCGAGCCGCCCAGCGGCACCAGGGTGCGCAGGTGGGCGGCGTACTCGCCGAGCAGGTCGCGGTCGGAGCGGGTGCCGGTGCGGGGGGCGAGCGGGACACCCCCGCCGTCGGCGCCCCCCTGAGCAGCGGTGTCCAGGAACTGCTGGGCGAGCGAGCGGACCTCGTCGAGGCCGGTGCCGGTGCCGACCGGCTTGGCGCCGGCGAAGCACATCTTGATGCCGTTGTAGGCGGCCGGGTTGTGGCTCGCGGTGAACATCGCGCCCGGCGCGCCCAGGTGGCCGGAGGCGAAGTAGAGGCCGTCGGTGGAGCACAGGCCGATGACGAGCACGTCGCCGCCGCGGTCGGTCACGCCGCGGGCGAACGCGTCGACCAGGGTCGGGCTGGTGGGCCGCATGTCGTGCCCGATGACGAGGGTGCCGCCGTCCTGCCCCGCCCTGCCGGCGACGCCGAGGACGTCGGCGGCGGCCGCGCCCAGGGCGTGCGCGACGGTCTCGTCGAGCTGCTGGGGGGCCAGGCCCCGCACGTCGTAGGCCTTGACGATGGTCGCCAGGTCGATCGGGGTGCCGTTCGGGGAGTCAGCCACGCCGTGGAGCGTAGCCAGGGGCGCTCGCCGTCCGCCCCCGTCCGCCGGACGAGGGGGCCGGGCGGGCGACCGGAGAGTCCTCAGGCCGCGCCCCGTTGCGCCGATGGGATGAGTGCTGGAGGCCGGGCGAGCGCCCGGGCCCCGGCAGCAGGAGCGCCTCCGGCGCTCCGCCCGTCGCACCGAGGAGGACCGTGGCCCCGTCCGCCCCCACCCTGTCGACCGGTCTGTCGACCACCGCGTCGACCGACCTCACCACCACCGAGGCGGCTCCGCGCCGCCGTCGCCGCGCCGCCGCGGCCGCGCCGCCTCTCGGCTCGCTGCTGCAGACCGGCGCCCAGCGCCCCACCTGCCCCGCGTGCGGCGGTGACCAGCTGACCGTGCTGTCGATGGTGCTCACCGACGGCACCGCCGTCCGCTTCAGCTCGTGCCGGGGCTGCGAGCACCGCCGCTGGGACTCCGAGGACGAGGTCCTCTCGATCACCCAGGTGCTGGAGCGCACCCGCGCCTGACCACCGGGCCGCTCGGGCCGGTCAGCGGGACGGGCGGGTCAGTCGCGCAGCACCCGCAGGTGCGAGCGGCGCCCGCCGCTGCCCGCCGCGACCGGCTCCCGCGCCGGGACCGCCACGGGCTCGGGCGCCGGGCGTGCCGCCTCGCGGACCGCGTCGGCCAGGGCGAGCAGGTCGTCGTGGGTCTGCCGGTGCTCGTACGACTCCGGCTGCAGCCGCACGACCTCCCAGCCCCGGGGCACCGTGAGGCGCCCGGCGTGGGCCGCGCAGAGGTCGTAGCAGTGGGGCTCGGCCGCCTGGGCCAGCGGGCCCAGCACCGCCGTGGAGTCGGCGTACACGTACGTCAGCGTGGCGATGGCCGGGGTACCGCACGCTGTCCTGCTGCACCGTCGCATCGCCATGGAGCGACGGTACTCCTGCACCTCCCGCAACACCCGCATTCGCCACGACTCGCCGTGTTCGCGTCGCCCCGCACCCGGGCGCGTCGCCGGGCCGGGCACCCGGCCCGCCCCGCCGCACCAGCCCTCCGCCAGCCCTCCGCCAGCCCTCCGCCAGCCCTCCGCCAGCCCTGCCGCACCTCTCCCGCGGACCTGCCGGCGCTCCCCCCGATGGCGCGGCCGTAGCCTTCCCGGGTGCCCAGCGCCCGCGGTCTGAGACGCCGCCGCCGCGACCGCCACGGCCGCGGGCTGCGCGGCCCGCTGATGCCACCGGAGCTGCCCGGCACCCGCACCCGCGCGGAGCGCTTCGACGACGTCGTGCTCGACGCCGTCGAGCGGCTGGAGCGCCGCTGGGCCGAGCAGATGGCCGCCGTGGAGTTCGCCGTCGAGGACGTCCCCCCGGGCGACTCGGCCACCTGGGAGCGCCCCGAGGTGGCCCTCGGCCGCTTCTTCCCGGCCACGCGCACCCAGCGGCCGCGGGTGGTGCTGTACCGCCGCCCCCTGGAGACGCGCGGCGCCGACGAGGCCGACCTGGCCTCGCTGGTGCACGAGGTCGTGGTCGAGCAGGTCGCCGCGGCGCTGGGCATGACCCCGAGCAGGTCGACCCCCGCTACCGCTCCGGCGACGACGACGGCTGAGCCGCCGCCCGACCCACCGGCGCTGCAACGTCGCCGGGGCTCAGGGGCTCAGGGGCTCAGGGGCTCAGGGGCTCAGGGGCCGGTGACGGCCACCGCGACGGTGCTCGGCGCTGCGGACCCGGGGCTGACCGCCGTCGTGCTGACCAGGTCTCCCCCGCCGCCCGCGGCGGCGCGCGAGGAGAGCGCGGCCACCACGTGGCCGTCCTGCCCGGCCACCGGGGTCAGCAGCAGGGCCACGGGGCTGCCCGAGCCGCCGGCGGACCGGACCAGGTCGTCGACGTCGGCGGCGGTGGTCGTCGAGGCGGGCAGCTCCACCCGCCGCGCCTGACCGGTCCTCCCGTCGGCGCCGACGATGGCGACGTCGACGGCGGCGGCCTCCCGCGAGGTGAGCACCAGGCGCGCGTCCGGTGCGCCCGACGACCCCGGGGCGGCGGGCGGCAGGGCCACCAGCGCGCGCCCGCGCAGCGGCTCGGCCGCCGGGGCCCAGGCGAGGTCGCCCGGGGTGCCGGAGCCCGGGGCGCTGTCGGTGCGGACCGCTGCCAGCACCGGCCCGTCGGCCTCGACCGCGAGGGCGACGCCACCGGCCGGCAGCGCCGGCAGCTCGACGTCGACGGCGGAGCCCGCCGGCACCGCCGTCGCCGGCACGGCCCCGGAGGGCACCGCCGAGCCGGAGGTGCCGACCACGGAGAAGCGGGCCACCACGGGCTCCGCCCCCGGGTTCGCCACGCGCAGCACCGCGGGCGCGGAGCCGGCGGTGACGACGCCGGGCACGAGCAGCGAGGTGGCGGGGGCCGCGGCGGGGCCGACGACCTCGGTGCCACCGGGCACCAGCCCGCGCAGCACGCCCTCGACCAGCCAGGCCGAGACCGGGCCCGCCGACGAGCGGACCTGCACGGCGAGCGGGCCACCACCCGGTCCGGTGGTGCCGGCGTCCTGCGCCGCGATCCCCTCGAGCACGCCCTCCAGCAGCACCGACCGCTGCTCGCCGGGGCCGAGGGAGAGGCCCTGCAGGGCGTCGGGCTGCTGGGGCCCGCTGGCGGTCAGGACCGTCACGTCGACCGTGGTGGGGGTGCTCCCGGCGTCGGCGAGGACCAGCCGGGTGGAGCGGCCGACGCCCGTCGACCCTCCCACCAGCCACGTCTGCTCCGCGGGAGCGGCGCACGCCGGGGTCGACAGCCCGCGCAGGTCGCCCGAGCCCGTCAGCGAGGTGGTCGTGCCCGCCAGGACGGGCGCACCGCCGTCGACGGGCCCGGCGGCCAGCGCGGTGCCGGTGCCCGCCGCGGTCGCGGTGCCCGCGGGGCGCACGCGGAGCAGGTCGCCCAGGGCCTCGCCCGGGGTGGCCGCGGGCGCGGCGGCGGGCTGGCCGCCGGCCGCCGGGCGCTCGGCCAGCGCCGTGGCGCTCAGCGACGCGCCGCCGCCGGCCACGAGCAGGCCCGAGGTCGCGCTCGCCGTGGTGGGGGCGCCGCGCCGCGCCGTCCCCCGGTCGTGCCGGTCGTGCCGGCGGTACCGGTGGCGGCGACCGGGGCGACCGGCGCCCCGGGGCAGACCAGGGCGGCGCCGGCGGCGGGCACGGGGACGTCGACGGCGGCCGCCGCCGTCCCGAGCGGCCCTCCGAGCGGCTGGGGGGCGAGCACGCCGACCGCCAGCCCACCGGCCACCAGGAGCGCGGCGCCGGTGGCGCTCAGCGCGGCCGCGGCGCCGCCCGCCCGGCTCACGGGACCCTCCGGCCGCGCACCGGGACCGGGACGGCGAGCAGGGCGGTCAGCAGCAGCACCGCGGCCTGGAGCACGTCCCACACGTCCGCGGGGGCGGCGTCGCGGGTGACCACGAGGTGCCCGCCCTCGGCAGGGACCTCCACGCCGAGGGCCCATCCGTCGACCGTGACCACCGGCAGCGGGCGGCCGTCGAGGGACGCCGTCCAGCCGCGGTCGGAGCGCACGGCGACGACGGCGGTGCGGGTCCCCTCGCCGGGGTCGCCCGGGGCGGAGCTCGCGGGGACGACGGCGTCGACGTCGTCCCCGGCGGAGGGCAGGGCGGCCAGGACCGCGCCGTCGGCCGCGAGCAGCCGCGCGCGGGAGGGGCGGTCGGGGGCGTCGTCACCTCCGCCGCTGGCGGGGAGCACGCGGTAGAGCACGCCGGCGCCCGTGCTGCCGGCGCGGGTGAGGCCGGGCACGGCGTCCAGGCGCGCCGCGCCGGGCTCGGGCTGGGACGACGGGTCGGACCCCTCCAGCAGCACGTACCCGACGCCGAGGGCGGCGAGGTCCGCGCGCGGGTCGCCGGTGCCCGCCACCAGCAGCGCGGTCGCCGAGCGCACGGCGGCGTCGGCCGATGCGGCGGTGCTGGCCGCCTGCGCCCCGGCGCCGCCGGCCGCGGCGACCTGGGCCGCGACGGAGGTGCTGGCGAGGGTGAGCGGACCGCGGCGCACGGTGGCCGTGGCAGCCGTCACGGGGTCGTCGGTGAGGGCCAGGTGCAGGGTGGCGACGGCGTCCGGGGAGCGCGCGGCGTCACGGGCGACGGCGGGGTCCGCGGCCGCCGCGGGGCGCACGCCGACGGGTCCGCCGCCGGTCTGCTGCAGCGCCCACACCGAGACCAGCGCGAGCGGTGCCACCACCACCGCGGCTGCGGCCAGGGCCACCACCCGGGTGGCTCCGCGCCGCGGGTGGCGTGCGCGGGACGCCTCCCCGGGGGCGTCGTCGTCGGCGCGACCGAGCCCGTGGGGCCCGGGGCCGTGGGGCCCGGGCACGTGGGGGTCGTCGTCGAGCTCGTCGTCGACGTCGCGGGGGGCCGCGCGCAGCACGCGGGGTGCCCGCGCGAGCGCGGCCGCGGTGAGGCCGGCGAGCACCAGGCTCGTGCCCGCGCCGGGCCAGCCGCCCGCTGCGGCGGCCGCCGCAGCGGCCAGGAGGCCCAGGCCCGCGGTCCACCACGCCACCCGTGCCAGCCGGCCGCGGGGACCGCGCGCCGCGGCGCCGAGCAGCGCGAGCACCAGGAGCATCGCTCCCGGTGCGAGGACGAGCGCGGAGGTCCAGCTCGGCAGCGCCGCCACCGGGCCGAGGGAGCTCAGCACGGAGCCCGGGTCGCCGAGCAGCAGGCGCAGCCCGGCCAGGCCGGCCGGCCCGACCTGTCCCGGCGGGGCAGCGTCGGAGCCGGCCGGGGTCAGCCCCGGCCCCAGGAGCAGGACCCGGGGGTCGGCCAGGGCGGGACCGAGCAGCGGGCCGGCCACGGCCAGCGGCGGGAGCACCGCCCACAGCAGCGCGCTCGGCCAGCGGCGGGCCGTCAGGGCGACGACGGCGACCGCCACCAGCAGCGGGCAGAGCAGCACGGGCGCTCCCGCGACCGCGACGGCGGAGGCCAGGCCGGCGAGCGCTCCGGCCGCCAGGGCGGGGCGGCGCGCTGCGGCGGTGGCCGTCCGGGCCAGCCCGAGGGCCACCCAGGGCAGGGCCAGGTGCGCGGCGACGGCGCCGAGGCGCCCGGTCGAGGTCGCGGCGAGCAGCGGCGCGCCGCCGGCCCAGACGACGGCGGCCGCGGCGCGCAGCACCCGGGAGCGGGTCGCGGCGCCGGCGGCGGCCCACCCGCCGAGCGCGGCGAGCGGCACCGCGAGCAGGAGCAGCACCAGCACCGCCGCGCGCACCGAGCCGCCGAGGGGCAGGGCGAGCACCGCCAGCGCCGACAGCCACGGGTCGGCGGGGGCTGCGGTGCCCAGCCCGAGGGGCTGCCAGTCGGAGCGGGCGGCGGCCCAGAGGTCGGCCAGCCCGGGAGCAGCGGCCAGGGCCCCGCCGACGACCTCGCGGCCCCCGGCGACCGCGGCGAGCAGCCGGTGCTGGCCCGCGGTGGAGACGACGGCGAGCAGCACGAGCAGGGGCAGCAGGACGCGCAGCCCCCGGCGGGGGGCCGCGCCGCCGTCGGCGTCGTCGCGCTCGCCGTCGTCGTCGGCGGTGGTCGGCGCGGGAGCGGGTGCCCCGGCGGTGGCGAGCTCGGGCTCGGACTCGGCCGCGAGGTCGTCGGCGGGCCGGTCAGCAGGCCGGAGGGGGCCGAGCAGGTCGTCGACCAGCGCCGTGCGGGGCGCGGGCAGGTGCGGCGCCTCGGGCAGGCGCACCACCGGCAGCCCCGAGGGCGGCGTGGTCGCGGCGGCCAGGGCGCGGGCGGCGACCACCGGCAGCACGCCGGTGGCGGGGGTGATGCCGGTGCGCGCCCCAGCGGTCGCGGTGCCAGCGGACCACCTCGCGGCGGGGCACCAGCAACGGCCGCAGGGCGCGGCGCGACCGGACGGCGGTGCGGGCGGCGGTGCGGCGCGCGGTGAGCACGCGGCGGGGCCGGGCGAGCGCCGCGAGCACCGCGCCCAGCTCGGCGCCGGCGCGGTCGGGCTGCTTGGCGGCGACCCGCACCAGCAGGCGCGCCAGCCCGCCGAGCAGCACGGCGAGCGCGACGGCGGGCAGGGCCAGCGGGGAGGCCCCCGCCAGGCGGGCGTGGGCCTCGTCGCGCCGCTCGCTCCAGCGGACGGCGCGGGCGGCGGGGGTGGGGCGCAGCCCCGAGCGGGTGGCGTCGACGTGGCGGACCACGGCGCCCGGCACGACGACGACGCGCGAGCCCGCCAGGCGCGCGCGGCGGCACAGGTCGAGGTCCTCCCCGAGGACGGTGAGGCCGGGGTCTCCCCCGAGGCGCTCCAGCAGGTCGCGGCGCACCAGCATGCCCGCGGAGGAGACGGCGAGGACGTCGTCGCGGTGGTCGCGCTGGCCCTGGTCGCGGTCGCCGTGCTCGACGCCGGTCAGGCGCCGGCCCATCGCGGAGGTGCTGAAGCCGACCTGGTGGAGGAGGCGCTCGTCGTCCCAGTCGACGACCTTGCAGCCGGCCACGCCGACGCTGGGGGCCACCTCGACGGCGGCGAGCAGGCGCTCGAGGGCGTCGGGGGCGGGGGCGCAGTCGTCGTGCAGCAGCCACACCCAGCGCAGCCCGGCGGGGACCTGCGTGTGCTGCTGCGGCCGCCCGCCCGCGCCGGCGGAGCTGGCGGCGGCGGGGACGGTGGCAGGGGCGGTCAGGGCCTCGGCGTCGGTGGCCGCCAGCGCGGCGCGGGCGGCGTCGAGCAGGCCCGCGCCGCGGCGCAGGTGGAGGACGTCGAGCGCCGCCGGCCCGCCCACCAGGCGCGAGCGGCTGGCGTGGCGGGCGAGCACCGCGGCGCTGCCGTCGCCGGACGCGGCGTCGAGCAGCGCCAGTCGGTCGGGGCTGCGGGACTGCGCGTCGAGCGCCGCGAGGGCGTCGGGCAGCCACCGCTCGCCGTCGCAGGCGAGCAGCACGACGTCGACGAAGGCGCCGTCGACGTCGTGGGACGGCGGTGCGGACGCCGACGGGGTCGGCGCCGCGACGGTCTGCGCCGCGAGCTCCCCGGTGCCGGCGCCGCCGGTGGCCGGGAGGCGACCGGTGGCGGTGGCGCTGCGCCGGGCCTCAGGCCGGCGGGCGTGCCGGGGCTGCGGCTGGCTGGGCGCCGAGGAGGAGCCCTGGCTCAGACCGCCCGCCGCTTGACGCGGCGGCGCTCGCGCTCGGACAGACCGCCCCAGATGCCGAAGCGCTCGTCGTTCTCGAGCGCGTACTCCAGGCACGCCACGCGCACCTCGCAGCTCATGCAGACGCGCTTGGCCTCACGGGTCGAGCCGCCCTTCTCGGGGAAGAACGACTCGGGGTCGGTCTGGGCGCAGAGCGCCTGCTCCTGCCAGTTGATCTCGGTCTCGGCGTCAGCCGCGCCGAGGACCAGCTCGAGGGCCGCGTCGTCGGAGTCCTCGTCGTCGCCGTCCTCGTCGTCCTCGTCCACGAGGTCCTCGACGAGGTCGCCGGCGAGGAGGTCCTCCAGGCTCGGGTCCGCGATCGACGTCAGCGGGGGCAGGGCCTCCAGCGACGTCCGGGGCGCGAACACGGCGGCGGTCGGCGCGGCCGGGGCCACGGCGGCCAGCTGGCCGGTCTCGGTGGGCAGGGCCGTCCGCGGGCGCGGAAGGCCGAGGGAGACGGTGGTGCTCTCGCTCATCTCGACTCCTTCAGATCTCGTTCGTGGGGGCCCGCGGAGGGACCCTGACCGCCTCGCGGCGGTGACTGAATTACATACGTGCGACTACAGGGCGTGCAGGCGAAACGCAGGAAGCCGTGGCGGGTTTCTTCGCGCCTGGGCGTGTCGCCCCCTGCGTGCCGCGGGGCACAACGGACACGGCCGGACACACCGGGCGCGAGGCGGCCGCCCCCTCGGCCGCGGGGCGCGGTCTCCCGCGAGCGTCATCCGAGCGTCACGGGCCGGTGACCAGCAGTGATGCACTTCAACCACAGGAGTCACAAGAACCCCACGCGTAACGCACACAGGAGCGAGGCGGCGCAACACCCTGGAGCGGCTCCGACGGGCCGCGCGACGCGACGCCGTGACCGTGCGTCACCAACGCCAGGTGACCGCGGTCAGCGGCGCTGGTGACCGCGGTCAGGTGGCGAAACCGGGTCCTGGGCGCTCCGCACGCCAGGTGACCGCGGTCAGCGCCGCAGGTGACCGCGGTCACCCGGGGAGGGCGCACCACGTCGAAGCGGGGTGCGGCGCTAGGAGCGCTCGCGCACCCGGAGCTCGACCAGGACGCGCGACGCCTCGCCGCCGGCCGCGGCCTCCTCGGCGGGCTCGGAGACGTCGGCCTCCAGGGCCTCCGCCCACAGCGCCGCCAGGAGGCGCTCCACCGCGGCGCCCACGGCGAGGGCGGGCCCGCTGACGGCGAGGCGCGCACCGCTGCCGCCAGCGCCGCCGTGGTCGTCGTCCTGGGAGACCTCGGCGCCCCGCAGCCCGCGTCCAGCGCTCGCGACCACCACGGCGCGCGCCGCGCGCTCGGTTACCGGGCCCCCGGGGACGATCGGCGGCGGCGCCACCTCCCGCTCGGCCAGGCCCAGCGCGGCGCGGACCGCCTCGACGTGCCCGTGGGCGAACCAGTCGGCGGGCCCGGTGCGCACCAGCTTCGCGGCGCCCGGCCCGTCGCCGTCGACGACGTGCGCCCCCAGCCCCCGCACCACCGCCACCGGGGTGCCGGCGGCCTTGCCCTTCACGAGGTCGGCCAGCCCGCAGACCTCGTCGGCGATCCCGCGGACCGTCACCTCCATCACGCGGCCCGACCTGTCGAGGCGGCCGCGCGCGTCGTCCAGGACGGCCAGCCCGGCGGCGCCGAGCGCGAAGTCCGTGACGCCGTCGCGCCAGGGCCGCCCGCTGGTGTCGCTGACGACGACGGCGGGCGCACGACCCCCGCGCCCTCCGTGCTCGCCGACGTCCAGCAGCTCCGCCACCCGCGAGCGCAGCGCGCGGGCGGAGGCGTCGGGGTCCGCGGGCAGGAGCAGCACGGTGCCCTCGGCGACGTCGGAGGCGTCGATGCCGGCGGCGGCGAGCACCGGGCCCGAGCGCGCCTGCACGACGCGGGTGGTCCGCCCGTCGGGCAGCCCCCGCTCGGCGACCAGGCGGACGGACTCGCCGTCGAGGGCGCGCTCGCGCTGGTCTGCGGGCACGGAGCGCCCCTCGGCCTTGGCGACCACCTTGCTGGCGACCACGACGACGTCGTCGGGGCCCAGCGCGACGCCCGCCGCGGCGCAGGCGCGCACGAGGAGGCCGGCGAGGTCGGCGCCGGCGGTGATCTCGGGCAGTCCGGGGACGGCCTCGGCGACCACCTGCTGCGGCGGCGCCACCGAGGGCGGCAGCTCGGCCGGGGAGGGGTGCGGGGCGCTCACGCGTAGCCCCCGTCGCGCAGGCCGGCGGCGGCCTCGAAGCGGTTGCGGGTCGGGTCTCCCCCGGCGCGCAGCTCGGCGAGGCCGTAGAGGAGGGGCAGCAGCGGCCCCCAGCGCTGCCACTGGAGCACGTGGACGGCCTCGTGGCGGAGCCGGTCGTCGTCGCGGGTGCGCGGGTGGGTGCCGGTGACGTAGGTGTCGCCGTAGGTGGTGCCGCCGCGGGCGAAGGTGCGGCCCCGGGCCGAGTGGCAGACCCGCAGGCGCACCGGGGTGCCGGCGACGTCGACGGTGCGGACCTCGCAGGTGGCGCCGTCGGCACGCGCGAGGGCGGCGGCGAGCAGCCCCACCCCGGCGGCCGTGGTGCCCCCGACGAGTCCGAGGGCCTTCCTGGCGGTCGTCATCACGAGGCGCTCCCCGGGGACCGGTCGTCGGCGTGGTCGGCGCGGTCGGCGCGGTCGGCGCGGCCGACGGCGAGGGCGGTCTCGAGCGCGGCACCGGCCAGGGCCGCGGCGGCGGCGCGGTCGCTCATCAGCAGGGGGCGGGCCAGCACCAGGCCCCGCCCGGGCGCGCTGCCCGCCAGGGTGGTGCCGTCGAGGTCGCCGTCGGCGGCGGCGTCGACCAGCCAGGCGTCGAGCAGGTCGGCGTGCAGCTCCCCCACGCCCAGCGCCGTGGCCGGGACGCCGAGCGCGGCCAGGCACGCGTCGGCCATGCCGCGCACCACGCGGCCCCCGAGCACCGGGGACACCCCGACAACGGGCGCCCCGCCGTCGCGCAGCGCCCCGCGCGCACCGGGCAGGCCGCGCGGTGCGCCGGGGTGGTCGCCGGCCAGGCCCAGGACGGTCCCGACCGAGACGACGGGGTTGGACGGCGGGAGCAGCACGGCGTCGGCGTCGGCCAGGGCCTCCAGCACGCCCGGGGCGGGGCTCGCGGCCTCCAGGCCCACCTGCTCGAAGCCGGTGGCCGGGACCGAGGCGCGCAGGCGCACCCACCACTCCTGGAAGTGCACGGTCCGGCCGTCGGCCAGGTGCACGTGCGTCTCCACGGGCTGGTCGCTCATCGGCAGCAGCCGGACACCGGGCTGCCAGCGCTCGCACAGCCGCTCCACCACGCGCGACAGGGGCAGGCCCTCGCGCAGCATCTGCGTGCGGAACACGTGGGTGCCGAGGTCGCGGTCTCCGAGGGTGAACCAGTCGGGGCCGGTGCCGTAGGCGGCGAGCTCGGAGGAGACGACGCGGCTCTCGTCGCGCAGCCCCCAGCCCTGCTCCTCGTGGACGGCGCCGCCGAGGGTGTACATCACCGTGTCGAGGTCGGGGGTGATGCGCAGCCCGTGCATCGTGGCGTCGTCGCCGGTGTTGACGACGGCGGTCACCTGCGCCGCGCGGAGCTCGGGGTCGGGCGATGCGGCGAGGTGCTCCACGAGCCCCCGCAGGAACCGCGCCCCGCCCACGCCCCCGGCGACGGCCGTGATCCTCATCGGCCGCTCACCTGCACGTCTGCCGTTCGCACCGGCCCATCCTGACCCACACCACCCGGGGGCCGCCCTTCCACCCGGGGGCGGGCTCCAGCAGGATCGGGCGGTGCGCTTCCCCCGGCCCTCCCGTCAGGCAGCCCCCAGCCCCACCGACGAGCGGACCGCCGAGCGGTCCCGCGAGCGGGCCCAGGAGCAGGTGCGCGTCGCCGAGCCGTCCCGCGTGGTGCTGCTCGGCGGCACCTCCGAGATCGGCCTGGCGGTGGTCCGCCGCCTCGGCCGAGGACGCTCCCTCGACGTCGTGCTGGCGGGCCGCCCGGGCGAGCGCCTGGCCGACGCCGTCGTGGCGCTCGCGGCCGAGGGACACCGCGCCCGGGCCGTGCCCCTGGAGGCCCGCGACCGCACCACCTGGACCCCGGCCCTGGAGAGCTCCTTCGACACCGCGTCCACCGCCGGGGAGCGGGTCGACGTCGTCGTCCTGGCGCTGGGCACCGCGCCGGACGGCGAGCGCTCCTGGCAGGACCCGCTCGCCGCCGCCGACCTCGTGCAGGTCAACTCCGCCGCCCCGGTCGCGCTGGCCGCGGGGGCGGCGCAGCGGCTGCGGGCGCAGGGCGGCGGAGCGCTGGTCGTGGTCTCCAGCGCCGCGGCCGTGCGGGCGCGCAGCACCGACTTCGCGCACGGCGCGAGCAAGGCCGCGCTCGACGCGTTCGCCTCCGGGCTGCGCGAGGCGGTCCGCGGCGACGGGGTCCGCGTGCTCGTGGTGCGCCCCGGGTTCGTCCGCACGCGCCTGACCGCGGGGCGCTCGGCGTGGCTGGCCACCACCAAGGAGGCCGTGGCCGACCTCACCGCGCACGCCCTCGCCGGCGACGACGACGCGGTGTGGGCACCTCCCGGCGCCCGCGCCGTCGTCGAGGTGCTGCGCTGGGTGCCGCCGCGCCTGCTGCGCCGCCTGCGCCTCTGAGGGTCAGCTGCGCATGCCGGTGGCGACCGGCACGTGCCGCGGCAGGGGCATCCGCGGGCCGCGGCGCGGGCGCGCGACCCCCTCGAGCTCCAGCAGGCGCTGCACCCGGTAGCGGTGCCCGCGGTAGCGCTCGACGACCTCCGCGCAGCCGGCGTCGTCCATGACCTCGCCGGTCAGCGCGTAGGAGACGTTCTTGGCCACGTGGTAGTCGGCGAAGGAGAAGGCGTCGGGGTCGCCGTGGGCGCGGTGGCGCACCTCGGCCGCCGTCCACACGCCGATGCCGGGCAGGCTGCGCAGCGCCGGCTCGACCCGCTCCAGCGGCAGGGCGGTGGTGCGCTCCAGCGCGGGGGCGCAACGGGCGGCGTGGAGCACCACGCGGCGTCGTCGCTCCTCGACGCCCGCCCGGAGCCACTCCCAGCTGGGGATGCCCGCCCAGCCGCGGGCGCTCGGCGGGACGCGCATCCCCGCGGCGGGGCTGCCGGGGCTGGCCGCGGGGGCGCCGGGGGCCGGGTCGCCGAAGCGCAGCAGCAGGTCGCGCCAGGCGCGGTGGGCCTCCAGCCCGGTGACCACCTGCTCGATCGCGGCAGCCGCGAGCGCCTCGAACACCGCGAGGGTGCGGGGCACGCGGACGCCGCGGTGGCGGCGGTGGGCCGCGACGAGCACGGGGTGGTCGGGGTGGGGCGCGAAGCCGGAGTCGTCCTGGTCCTCGCCGAGCAGCTCGGGGACGCGGTCGACGACGACGGCTGCGCCGCCTCCCCAGGCGGAGGCCTCGACGACGCCGAGCGCCGCCACCGGGCGCAGCCGCAGCAGCGCGGTGCCCTCCTCGGTGCGGGTGGCCCACCACCAGGTGGCCAGCGGGCCGGTGCCCTCGCGGCGCACCGCGGGGTCGCCGCCGCCCCGGCGCAGGGGCCCGAGGGTGGCGGAGAGGTCGAGGGGGCGCCCGGGGGCCCAGGCGCGCTGCGCCGACGGGGCGCCGCTCCCCCCAGACCACGTCACCGGGACATCCTCACCCGCGCCCGGGGTGCTCTGGAACCCCGCCGCGGCGCGGCGCCTACCGTCGGGGGGATGAGCTCCGACCGCGTCGCCGTCCCCCAGCTGCTCGCCCGCCTGCGCCGCCAGGACTCCGGCCGCCCGCGCGTGACCTGGTACGGCGCGGACGGCGAGCGCGTGGAGCTGTCGGCCCGGGTGCTGGAGAACTGGGTGGCGAAGACGGCGAACCTGCTCGTGGAGGAGCTCGAGGTGGAGGTCGGCGACGCCGTGCGCCTGGACCTGCCCGCCCACTGGCGCACCGTCGCGTGGCGGCTCGCGGTCGCGGCGGTCGGTGGTGAGCTGGCGGTGCAGGACTGCGGCGCGGCCCCGGACGTGCTCGTCGTCGCCGACGGCTCCCCCGGCCTCGCCGGCGCCACGAGCGGCACCGGCACCGGCGTGCCCCGCCACCTCGTGGTGCAGGCGCTGGGGGCGCTGGCCTTCCGCGCGCAGGTGGTGCCGCCGGGGGCCCTCGACGCGGCGGCCGTGGTGGCGGGCTACGGCGACGAGCTGCCCGCCGTGGTCGGCGCCCCGGGCCTGGTCGTGACCGGGCCGCCGAGCGACGCGCGGGTGCTCGTGGACGCCCGCTCGGGCGACGACGACGCGGCCCTCGACGCCGTGCTGGCGGCCCTCGCCGGGGGCGGCAGCGCGGTGCTGCTGGGCCCGGGCTCCCCCGACCCCGAGCGCGTGGCGGCCCAGGAGGGCACCGCCCCGGCCTGACGGGGAGGTCCGCCGGTGCGGGTGACGCTGACTACGCGCTCGCGCCCGGCCCGTTGCCGCTGCTGACCGTGCGCCGCGCCGGGTCGGGCGCCGGCACCGCGACCGGCTCCCCCACCGCCGCCCCGTCGGTGGCCGGGGACGCGGCGCGGGAGCGCGCGAAGGAGTCGCGCAGCGCGCGGTACTGGGGGCTCGCCAGCGCCAGCAGCGTCACGAGCAGGCCCAGGAACCCGAGGACCACGAACACCAGCGCGATCGCCCGGGCCTGCCCGGTGCCGAACCAGCTGCCGACGGCCGCCGCGCCGGCGCCGTCACCGCTCATGAACGGCACCACCGCGAACTGCGTGACCGGGCCGATGAGGAACGCGGTGAACGGTGACGCCGCCTGCTCGACGCTCTGGGCGAAGCCGAAGACCCGCCCCTGGCGCTCGTAGGGGACGACGCGCTGCAGGACCGTCTGCTCGGCGGCCTCGGCGAAGGGCATGAGCAGCATGAACACCGCCATGGCGGCCACGAGGCTGACCACGGACGCCGAGAGCGGGAAGAGCATCGTGGCCGCCCAGGAGGCGGCGTTGGCGAGCAGGAGCAGCCGCACCGGGGCGCTCCCCAGCCCCACCTTCGCCACGAGCAGCCCGCCGACGATCATCAGTGCCGACAGCCCGCCCCACAGCAGCCCCCACACCTGCACCGACACCAGCGACAGGCCGTAGGCGTCCATCAGCGCCATGAAGGCGCCGCCGATGACGTTGTTGAAGCAGCTGAAGAGGATGAGCGGCACCAGCCCCGGGACGCCGCGCACGAGGCGCCACGTGCCCCGCAGGTCGACCCCCCGAGCCGCGCCGTCGCCGTCCACGGGCGTCGCCCGCACCGGCTGCTCCTCCGGCACGTGCACCCGCGCCAGGTGCGCGACCGACGCGACCAGCACCGCGACCGCCAGGAGCAGCACGTAGAGCATGCCCCCGGCCGCGACGAGCACCCCGCTGATCACCGAGGTGACCAGCATCGACACCCCGGAGACGGTGCCGACCAGGCCGTTGGCGCGGTCGCGGCGGTCGGCGGGCACGAGCAGGCTCACGCAGACGGGCAGCGCGATCATGCGCGGGTTGCCGGCGATGACGCCGAGCATCACCAGCACGACGAAGGTCCACAGCTGCCAGGAGCCGACGTCGGTGAAGGCCTGCGCGGGGGCGATCACGTACAGCGCGAGGCAGGCGCCGTAGACCAGCGCCGAGGCGAGCGCGGAGGCCTGCATCACCACCTGCTTGCGGTGGTCGTCGACCAGGCTGCCGAACCACATGCCCGTGGCGGCCGTGGCCACCAGGAAGATGCCGGAGATCATGCCGGTGGCGAAGACGGACCTCGTCTCCAGGAACACCCAGAACGTCACCGCGAACCAGACCGTGTAGTTCATGACGCCGACCACGCCGTTGCTCACCAGCAGGTGCGCGAACACCCGCTGGGTGCCGTGGCGCAGGTCGAGCCGGGGCTGCTCCGCGCCGTCGGCCGGCGCCGCAGCGCCGTCGGTGGGGTCATGCGGGGATCCTCTCGCCGGGGTCCGACAGCGCGCCACAGACTTCTCGCGGGAACGACCCACCAGGCGTCCGAGACTCATCGGCCGTGCGTCGACCCACCCCACCCCGCCCCGCCCCCCTGCGCGCGTCCACCCCCTCCCCCGCGACGATCACGCGTCTGAGCGCCACACCGCGCCGCGGTCCTCTGCCGCAGGGTCGGCTCGCAGCCGGCGTCGTGGCGCGCAGCTGCATGATCGTCGCGAGGGTGGGGGGGGGGTGTGCGCGTCAGGTCGTGGTGGCTCCCAGCGCCGGGGCCAGGCGGCGCAGCCCCTCGGCGATCCGCTCCGGCGGGTTGGTGGTGAACGACAGGCGGAGGGTGGCGCGGTCGGGCGCCCCGGCGAAGAAGGGGGCCCCGGGGACGAAGGCCACGTCGCGCTCCAGCGCCCCCGCGAGCAGCGCCGCGGTGTCGGTGCCGCCGGGCAGGCGCGCCCACACGAACATGCCGCCGTCGGGGTCGCTCCAGCTCGAGCCCTCCGGCAGGGCGCCGGGGAGCGCGGCCAGCATCGCGTCGCGACGGCGGCCGTACTCGGAGCACAGGCGGGTGACGTGCGCGTCGAGGTCGCTCTCGGCGAGGTACGCGGCGGCGGCGGCCTGGTCGACGGTGGAGGTGTGCAGGTCGGCCGCCTGCTTGGCCACCACGAGCGCCCGCCGCAGGGCAGCGGGGGCCCGCAGCCACCCCAGGCGCATGCCCGGGACCCCCACCTTGGAGAAGCTGCCCAGGTAGACGGCCCGGTCCGCCACGGCGGGCTCGGCTGCCAGCGCGCGCAGCGGGGCGCCCCGGAAGCGGAGCTCGCCGTAGGGGTCGTCCTCGACCAGCCAGGTGGGGTGCTCCGCGACCAGCGCGGCGACCTCCGCGCGGCGCGCGGCGCTGAGGGTGCGCCCGGTGGGGTTGGCGAAGGTGGGGACCAGGTACACCAGCCGCGGGCGCTCCTCCTCGAGCACGCGGGCCAGGTCGGCGGGGACCACGCCGTCGTCGTCGCTCGCGACGGGCACCACGCGGGCCCCGGCCAGCGCGAAGCCCTGCAGCGCCGCGAGGTAGGTGGGCTCCTCCACCGCCACGACGTCTCCCGGGTCGAGCAGCGCCGTCGCCAGCAGCGCGAGGGCCTGCTGCGAGCCGGTGGTGACCAGCAGGTCGCTCGCGCCGGTGGGCAGGCCGCGGCCGGTGAGCCGCGCCGCCAGGAGCTCGCGCAGGTCGGCGTCGCCCTCCGTGGGGGCGTACTGGAGGTGCTGGCGGGCGCGCGGGCCCGAGAGGACGGCGTCGAAGGCGGCGCGGACGCCGTCCAGGTCGAACAGCTCGGGGGCGGGCAGCCCGCCGGCGAAGCTGACGACCTCCGGCCGCGAGGCCAGGGCCAGGAGGTCGCGCACGGGCGAGCTGGCGACGCCGTCCAGGCGCCGCGCGAGCGGCGGGGCGGAGGTCGGGCGCGGGGAGGTCTGGGTCACGGGAGCTCCTGGTCGACGGCGGCTCCCACGCTAGCGGCGCCGCCCCGCCGCCCGCGGCTCAGTGGGCGACCTTGAGACCCACCACGCCGCCGACGATCATCGCCAGGAACAGCACCTTCAGCAGCGAGACGGACTCGGTGCCGGTGGCCATGGCGTACACCACCGTCAGGACCGCGCCGATGCCCACCCACACCGCGTAGGAGGTGCCGACGGGCAGCTCCCGCATCGCGAACGCGAGCCCGGCCATGCTCAGCACCAGCGCGACGGCGAAGACGGCGGTGGGCGCGGGGCGCGTGAAGCCCTCCGAGCGGCCGAGGGCGGTGGCCCAGACGGCTTCCAGCACACCGGACAGGACGAGGACGGTCCAGGACACGAGGGGCCTCCGCTGGTCGACGACGTCGATGGAGCGGCCGTCTTGTCGCGGTCCGGGTACGGCACCCTCGTCCGGAGGCCCTGGAGGGACCCGGCACCACGGTCGCACATCCGGTCCGGAGACGCTGCCGCACGCCGTCCCCTAGGGTCGCCCCATGGCCAAGCGCGCGCTGATCACCGGAGTCACGGGCCAGGACGGCCTCTACCTGTCCGAGCTCCTGCTGTCCAAGGGCTACGAGGTCTACGGCCTGGTCCGCGGCCAGAACAACCCCAAGCTGCCCCTGCTGGCCCGCGAGGTCCCCGGCGTCAAGGTCCTCACCGGCGACCTCATGGACCTGTCCTCCCTGATCCGCGCCCTCAACACCGCCCAGCCCGACGAGTTCTACAACCTCGGCGCCATCTCCTTCGTGGCCTACTCCTGGGAGAACGCCGACCTCACCGCCGAGGTCACCGGCAAGGGCGTCCTGAACGCCCTCGAAGCCGTCCGCCTCTACTGCGGCGACACCCCCGACAAGGTCCGCTTCTACCAGGCCTCCTCCTCGGAGATGTACGGCAAGGTCCAGGCCGTGCCCCAGCGCGAGGACACCCTGCTGTGGCCCCGCTCCCCCTACGGCGTGGCCAAGGTCTTCGGCCACTACATGACCATCAACTACCGCGAGTCCTACGGCATGCACGCCTCCTCGGGGATCCTGTTCAACCACGAGAGCCCCCGGCGCGGCCCGGAGTTCGTCACCCGCAAGGTCACCCAGGCCGTCGCCCGCATCTCCCTGGGCCTGCAGGAGGAGCTGGTGCTGGGCAACCTGGACGCCCGCCGCGACTGGGGCTTCGCCGGGGACTACGTCGAGGCCATGTGGCGCATGCTCCAGCAGGACACCGCCGACGACTACGTCGTGGCCACCGGTGAGACCCACACCATCGGTGAGCTGCTGGACGTGGCCTTCAACCACGTCGGCATCACCGACTGGACGAAGTACGTGCGCCAGGACCCCGCCTTCATGCGCCCGGCGGAGGTGGACCTGCTCATCGGTGACCCCACCAAGGCCAAGACCCAGCTGGGCTGGGAGCTGAAGGTCGGCTTCACCGACCTGGTGCAGATGATGGTCGACTCCGACCTGGCCGAGCAGAAGGCGCTGCGGGGCGAGTGAGCGAGCTCCATCCGCCGGCCCCCGTCGCGCCGGCCGCCCCACCGGTGCCGCTGACGGGCAGGACGGCTCTGGTCACCGGCGTCTCCGGCCAGGACGGCGGGTACCTCGCCGAGCTGCTCGCCGCCGAGGGCACGCTCGTGCACGGCGTGCGCCGCGGCACGGGCCCGCTGCCGCCGCACCTGGCGGCGCTCGGCGACCGGCTCGTGGTGCACACCGCCGACCTGCTCGACCCGTCGGCGGCCGCGGCGCTGGTCCGCGAGGTGGCCCCCGACGAGGTCTACAACCTCGCCGCGGAGAGCTCCGTGGCCCGCTCGTGGTCGCAGCCCGTGGAGACGGCCCTGCTCGACGCCGTGCTGCCGGCAGCGATCCTGCACGCCGCCGCAGGCGTCACCGGCACCAGCGGCGAGCCGGTGCGGGTGCTCCAGGCCTCCAGCGCCGAGGTCTACGCCGGCGCCGGGGTGACCCCCCAGAGCGAGGCGACGCCCGTCGTCCCCGTGACCCCGTACGGGGCCGCCAAGGCGTACGCCCACCACCTCGTGCAGCTGCACCGGGCGGGCGGGATGTTCGCGGTGAACGCCGTGCTCTACCCGCACGAGTCACCGCGGCGCCCCGCGCAGTTCGTCACCCGCAAGATCACGTCGACGGTGGCGGCGATCGCGCGCGGCCGGGCCGACGAGCTGGTGCTCGGCAACACCGCGGCCCGGCGCGACTGGGGCTGGGCGCCCGACTCGGTGCGCGCCATGGTGCTCGCCCTGCGCCACGGCGAGCCGCTCGACGTCGTCGTCGCCACGGGGACCTCGCACTCGGTGGAGGACTTCGTGGCCGCCGCCTTCACCCGCGCCGGGATCGACGAGTGGCGCCACCTGGTGCGCAGCGACCCGGCCTTCTGGCGCCCCAACGACGCCGCGGACCTGGTCGGAGACCCGTCCCTGGCCCGCACCGCGCTGGGCTGGTCGACCACGGTGGCCTTCGCCGACGTCGTCGGGTCGATGGTCGACGCCGACCTCGCCCTCCTCGACGCCTGAGCGCTCCCCCGACGGACGAGGAGCCCCGCACCACCTCTCGGTGGTGCGGGGCTCCTCGGTGCGGGGATGCGGCTACGGCCAGGTGCGCCAGACGCCGACGCCGTCGCCGCGGGAGGCCTGGGTCGACGTCGCGGCGTCGCCCGCGGAGCTCTCGCTGCCGCCCGAGCCCGCCCCGGAGGCACCGCTCGTGCCGGACGAGCCCGTGACGGGGAGGGTGCTGGTGTCCCAGCGGCCCACCACGGGCTGGTCGGTGGAGGCGCCGTACCCGAACAGGGCGTCGGGCTGGCCCGGGGTGATGCTGTTGCGCAGCCACCAGGCACCGGTGGCGTAGACGCCGACGGTGTCGCGGCCGTCGCCGTCCCAGTCGCCGGTCACGGGGGTGGCCTGCGGCCAGCCGTAGGAGAAGACGGCGCCGGCGGAGCCGGGGGTCGCCGTGCCGCGCAGCCACCAGCGGTAGCCGTCGTACACGCCGATGCCCGAGCGGCCGCGGCCGTCCCAGTCGCCGACGACGGGCCTCACGCCCTTGAAGCCGTAGGTGAACTTGTGGTCCGGCGCCCCGGGGCTGGCGGTGTCGCGCAGCCACCACGTGTACGTGGCCGGGTCGTAGACGCCGATGCCGTCCTTGCCGGAGCCGGTCCAGTCGCCGCAGACGGGGACCATCGTGGAGGAGCCGTAGCTGAGCTCGAGGTCGGCCGCGTCGTTGCCGACGGTCTGGCGGATCGACCAGCGGCCGGCGGAGTAGACGGCCATGCCGTCGGTGCCGTCGCCGTCCCAGTCGCACGACAGGGTCGTGCCGCGCGGCTCGCCGAAGTAGGCGGTGCCGTCGGGGGCGCCCGGCGTCGCGCTCTGGCGCAGGTCCCACTCCTTCTCGGCCATCAGCTGGGCGACGCGGGTGCGCAGCGCGGGGAGCTGGGAGTAGAGGTTCTTGCCGGGGCAGGCGGTGGAGCCCACGTCGCGGTGCCCGGAGATGGTGTTCAGGGTCACCGGGGTGCCCACCGGGTACTTGGTGTTGGTGCCGCCGAGGCCGGCGCTGTAGAGCACCGCCTTGCCGGTGGGGTCGGTCTGCGTCTTCGCGAACTTCCAGGAGATGACCCGGGCCAGCGCGTCGAGGATCGTCGAGGAGGCGGGGGCGGTCTCGTAGTTGCCGAGCACCGAGACCCCGAAGCTGGCGGTGTTGAAGCCGCCGGCGTGGGCGCCCTGCACCGCGCGGTCCATGCCGCCGTAGCGGCCCTCGAAGACCTGGCCGTACTTGTCGACCAGGAAGTTGTAGCCGATGTCGCACCAGCCCTGGACCACGACGTGCTGGTAGTAGATGCCGCGCACGATCGCTGCCGACTCGGCCTTCGTGTACGTGTTGGTGCCCGCGGTGTGGTGGACGAAGGCCACCTTCGGCGAGGTCGTGTAGCTGGGCGCGGTGCACTTCGACAGCCGCAGCGACTCGTCGGCGCCCCACTGGGCGCGGGTGATGACGCCGGGCATGTCCCCGGTGTCGGCCCGGGCGGTGGCCAGCGGCGTGCCCGACGTCGCAGCCGTCCTGGCGTCCGTCTTGGGGTCGATGAGGCTGGCCTGGACGCCGCTGACGGCGGGGTCGCCGTCGGGGGTCGTGGTCTCTCCCTCGACCTGCACGCGGACGTCGACGGCGTCGGCCCCGCCGGAGACCCACAGGGGGCTGGTGGCGCCGCCGCTGTTGGCGCCGCGGGCCTCGGCCGTGCCCGGGTCGGGTGCGGAGTCCTCGACCTCGAGGGGCTGCCAGCCGGTCCAGCCGTCGTCGGTGCGCACGCGCACCTGGACGGCGACGTCGGCCTCCGGGTCGCCGTCCCACTGGACGGACACCATGTTGAAGTCCTCGGTGCGCACCGGCCCGGTGGCGAGCTCCTCGGCGGGCGCGTCGGCGCCGGGGACGGCGGGCGCGACGGCCGCCGTGCTGGGCCGACCCGACGGCGTGGCCGACGGGGTGGCCGAGGGCTTGCCCGAGGGGGTGGCGGAGGGCTTCGCCGAGGGGGCGCTGGTCGACGGCGAACCGCCCGGCGCGGAGCTCGTCGCGGCGCCGTCGGCCCCGTCGACGACCGGCACGTCGAGCACCTGGGCGGTGGGCTTCACGGGCGCCGTGGCGGCGCTCGCCCCCACGACGGGCACCAGGCCGGTGCCGGAGGCCACGACAGCGACGACGCCGCAGCGGACCACCCAGCGGCGCCCGGGTCCGGTGGCGCGGGCGGCGCCCCGGAGGGGGCCTCCGCGGGTCGTGTGCGCTGCTGGTGTCACTGGCGGGGCTCCCGGCTGTCGGTCGCGCCGCGGGTCGCGCGGGCGCTCTCGCTGGCGGTCTGGAGGCCGGTCCGGTGTTCGAGCCGGCGGTCGGGCTGGAGGTGCGGGCCGGAGGCGCGCCCGGTCATGCGACGGGCCGCGTGATGCCCGCGCCGTCGTTGCCGGCGGCCCAGCGCCCGGGGACGGGGGCGTCGCCCGGGACGCCGTACCAGAAGTCCCGGTGCGGGTCGCCCGGTGACACGGTGTCACGGAGCATCCACCGTCCGCCGGAGAACACGCCGATACCAGAGCGACCGCTGTCCGACCAGTCACCGCTCACCGGCGTGGCGCCCTGCCAGCCGTACTGGACGGTGGCGTCGGGGCGGCCCGGGGTGTTGCTGTTGCGGACCATCCAGGTGCCGCCGGCGTAGACGCCGAGGGTGTCGCGGCCGTCGCCGTCCCAGTCGCCGACGACGGGCAGCGCCGCGCTCCAGCCGTACTGGACCTTGGTGTCGGGGTTGCCGGGGCTGAAGGAGTTCCGCAGGTACCAGGTGCCGGTCTTCGGCTCGTAGACGCCGATGCCGTCCTTGCCGTCGCCGTCCCAGTCACCGCAGACGGGCAGCATCCAGGAGGCGCCGTAGGAGACGACCTGCGGCGTCGAGCTGCCGCTGGTGTCGTCGGTCTTGGTCCAGCGGCCGTCGCGGTACGTGGTCAGGCCGTCGCGGCCGTCGCCGTCGAAGTCGCACGACAGGGTCGTGTCCTTCGGGCCGCCGTAGGTGGTGTTCGCGGCGACGGGGTCGCCGCTGTCGGCGGTGCCGCGCAGCATCCACTGCTGGCCCGAGGGTGTGACCACGGAGAACCAGTCGGACTTCAGGCCGAGCGCGCTGCGCACCTCGTTGCCGGTGGCGGTGACCGAGCCGGAGGTGCCGGTGATGACGACCTTGGTGGCCCGGCCGCCGTCGGCGCCGAGGCCGTTCCGGGCCGTGACCTGCATGCCGGTGAAGGTGCCGATCTTCGGCCACGACCGCGCGATGCGGGGCCCGTCGACGACGACCTTCCAGTCGTGGTGCGGCGAGCGCACGTCGCCCTCGTCCTCGACGGCGGGTAACTGGCCGCCGGCGGTCCAGCCCCCCGTGGAGGCGCTGAACTCGGTGCGGACCACACCGCCCTTCGCGTCGCGGCGGATGACGCCGGCGGTGTTGCGGATCGCCGTGTCGGTGCGGCGGTCCTCCTTGGCGGCGCCGGCGTACACCTGGCAGGCGGTGGTGTCGCAGGTCTGGGCGTAGCTGTAGCGGTTCTCGGCGCGGGAGTAGGAGCGGGCGGCCACGGCCTGCGCCTCGAGCGCGGCCATGCCGGCGCCGCCGGCGGCGTCGCCCCAGGCGGCGGGCGACTCGGCGGGCACGACGCCGCGCAGGTACTGCTCCAGCGGCACGTGGTTGACCAGGTGGGTGGCGCCGTTCGCCTCGACGACGGGGCGGAAGTTGCCGCGGTAGGGCGCGCCGGTGTTGCAGACGGTGAACATGCGGCTGCGGTCGTCACCGGCGCCGCCGGGGATCCACACCGCGGGGCTGCCCCCGACGTCGACAGGTCCCGTGCTGCCGGTGGAGCCGGTGCTGCCGTCGGACGACGGGGTGGGCGTGGCGGTCGGCTCGGGGGCCCTGCAGCCACCGGCGGCCGTGGTGAGCACCCAGGTGCTCCCCTGGCGGGTGAACCTGGCGATGCTGCCGGCGGGCACCTGCGTGCCCTCGACGAAGAAGTCGGCCCCGGAGGTCAGCCCGATGGTCTGGGCGCCCTCCAGGCCCATGAGGCGCACGGAGATCTCGTCGTTGCCGATCGTGCCGGCGGTGGTGCCGCCGTAGTAGCGGTCGAGGATGCGCGCGGAGCTCCAGCCCTTGTCGACGGCGTAGCCGTAGGAGCCCCACTGCGACAGCCCGCGGCCGTGGCCGAAGCCGTGGCCGGTGAGGGTCACGTCGCTCGAGGCGGCCTGGGCCTGCTCGCCGCCGCCCAGCTGGGCGCCTCCGGCGACCGTGCCCGCGACCACGAGCAGGACGGCGGGGCGGGTCCACCAGCGGCGGCTGCGGTGCCGGGCTGCCTGACGTGCCTCGCGCGCGTGGCGCGGACCGCTCGGGCTCGTGGGGCTGGACGGAGCGCGGTGCATGGAGTAGTCCTCGGCATCGGAGCTGGCCGCCTTGACCTCTGCGCGGTCTGAGCCAGGCCTTGAGCCCGGGGGTCGTTGCGTCACCCGTCCGCTGGGCGGATCCACCGGACCGGGTCGTGGTACCGACTACTGTCGCGGAACGTGAGCTCCCAGGACGTGCTTTCGCTGCGACGCGCCGAGTCGGCCGTCCTCGTGGCCCTGCAGAGCAGGACGACGGGTGCCCGGGTCATCGGCTCTGCCGCGGGCCTCGGGCGCTTCGGCGACCACGCCGCCGGGTGGGTGGCCATCGGCGCCGCCGGGTGGCTCCTGGACCGCCACCGGCGCGGCGAGTGGGCGCGGGCCCTGGTCTCGGTGCTGGGGGCGCACGCCGCGACCGTCGTCCTCAAGCGCGTGGTGCGGCGGCTGCGGCCGAACGCCCCGGGGATCGAGGTGCGCTCCACCTCCCCCAGCCGGCTGAGCTTCCCCAGCTCGCACGCCGCGTCGACGACGGCGGCGGCCCTGGCGTACGGGCGCCTCCTGCGCCTGCCGCTGGCCCCGGTGGTCCCGCCCGTGATGGGGGCCTCCCGCCTGGTGCTGGGTCTGCACTTCCCCACCGACGTGCTGGTGGGCAGCCTGACGGGGGTGCTGGCCGACAGGGTCCTGCGTCCCGGGGCCGCCCGCTCCGCAGCGTCCACGAGCGAGGGGGGCGCGCGATGAGCTCCGGCATCGACTCCCCCGTGCGCCGGAGCACCGGCTCGGCGGCCCTCGGCGTGGTGCGCACCATGCGCCCGCGCCAGTGGGTGAAGAACGTGCTGGTGGAGGCCGCGCCGCTCTCGGCGGGCCTCCTGTTCGACCTCGACGTCATCGGCACCACCGCCCTGGCGTTCGCGAGCTTCTGCCTGGCCGCCTCGGCGGTGTACCTGCTGAACGACACCCTCGACGTCGAGGCCGACCGGGCCCACCCCACCAAGCGCAACCGGCCGATCGCCGCGGGCGTGGTGCCGGTGCCGGCCGCCGCCGCGACCGCCGTGGTGCTGGCGCTCGGGTCGCTGGCCCTCGCGGCGCTGGCGTCGTGGCAGCTGGTGGTGCTCATGGCCGTGTACCTCGTGGTGCAGGTGGCCTACTGCGTGCGCCTCAAGCACGAGCCGGTGCTCGACATCGCCATCGTGGCCTCGGGCTTCCTGCTGCGGGCGATCGCGGGCGGCGTGGCCAGCGGCATCCCGCTGTCGCAGTGGTTCCTGCTGGTCACGGCGTTCGGCTCGCTGTTCATGGTGGCCGGCAAGCGCTACAGCGAGATGCGCCTGGCCGAGGCCGCCGGCGGCACCACCCGCGCGTCGCTGCTGCGGTACACCCCCACCTACCTGCGGTTCGTGTGGAGCCTCGCGGCGAGCGTCATGGTGACCGCCTACGCGCTGTGGGCGTTCGAGATCCGCGCCGACGCGGCCGTGGCCGACGGCGTCGGCGCGGCCACGGTGGCGGCGGTCTCCGCGGGAGGGTCGACCTGGTCGGCCATCTCGATCGTCCCGTTCGTGCTGGCGGTGCTGCGCTACGCCGTCGACGTCGACGGCGGCCGCGCGGGCGCCCCGGAGGACATCGCGCTCAGCGACCGGGTGCTGCAGGTCGTGGCCGTGGCGTGGGTGGCGACCTTCGCCATCGGCGTCTACACCTGACCCGTCCACAGTCGCCCGGCTGCCGGGCGGACAGCGTCCCCGTTCGCCGGGAACGGGCACCCGACCCGGGGCGCGGTGGCGCGGTGGCGCGGTGGCGTGGTGGCGGAACCCGGTGGGCCCGGGGCTCCGGGCGGCCTCGTCGCGCGGATGCGGACAGCGTCCGGTCAGCGCCCAGGAGCTGTGGACGGACCGGCCGGCCGGGACGCCGTCAGTGCGCCCGCGGGCGGCGGGCGGCCTCGAGGATCCGCTCGTACTCGTCGACGGAGCGCTCCACGCCGTAGTGCTCGCGGGCGCGGGCTGCCAGCGCCTCGCGGTCGACGGCGCCCGCGGCGTGGGCGTCGCGCAGCTGCTCCAGCCCCCGGGTGACCGCGGCGGCGTCCTTGCGGGCCACCACGACGCCGTCGCCCGGGCCCCGGCCGACCTTCTCCACCGGCACGCGCACGCCCGGGAGGTCGGAGGCCAGCGCGGGGACGCCGAGCATCATCGCCTCGACCTGGACGATGCCGAAGGCCTCGAAGGCGTTGACCGACGGCAGCGCGAAGGCGTCGATGGAGGCGTAGAAGTCCGGGATCGCCTCGTCGGGCACGAAGCCGAGGACGCGGATCCTGTCGTCGCCGCCGATCGCCTCGCGGACGCGCTCGATGACGCTGCCGCCGGCGATCTTGGCGAAGTCGCCGGCGATGATGAGCCGCGCGTCGGGGTCGGCGAGGGCGCGGAAGCCCTCGACCAGCCACGGGACGCCCTTCTCCTCGACGATGCGCCCGAGGAAGCCGACGTGGAACCCGTCGCCGTCGCGGTAGCGGGGCTGCCCGCCGGACCTGTCGTGGCACGGGGCGGGCACGCCCTCGACCTTGGTCCGCATCGAGCTGTAGAGCCTGCTGTGCTCGGCGTAGTCGAGGGAGGTGGTGACGACCGTCGTCGCCACGCCCATGGCCACCCGCGAGGACGCGTCGACGACGACCTTCTGCACGCTGCCCGCGGCACCGGGCGGCAGGTCGACGTCGCACTGGTAGGTCAGGACGACGGGCGTCCCCACGCCGCGGGCCGCGGCGGCGAGCACCCCGGCCTCCAGCAGCGGCAGGTGCAGGTTGACCACGCCGGCGCCCTTGGCGACGGCAGCGAGCCAGACCGGCAGCAGCGGCGCGATGGTGCCCTTGCCCAGGCGCGCGACCACGGGGGCGCGCAGCACGCGGACGCCGTTGACGACCTCCTCGACGGGCAGGTCGTCGTCGTGGCGGGTGGCGACCACGGTGACGGAGCGGCCCCGGCGCACCAGGCCCTCGGCGACGTCGCGCGCGGCGTTGGTCAGCCCGGAGACGTAGGGCGCGTAGTAGGTGAGCCCCATGACGACGTCCGGCGGGGCACTCCCGGCGGGAGCGGGCGGCGGGAGCAGCGAGGGGCGGACCACCCGGGAACGCTACCGGCTGTCGCCCGCCCCCTCCGTGATCATGGACGTCCGAAGCACTTTCCCACCATGATCATGGCCGATCCGAACACCCGCCCGGGCCGAGCGGCGTGGCCCCATCAACGCCGAGGTGGCCCCATGGGGATCCGCCAAGGGGCCACCTCGACCACGAAGGGGCCAGGCGCGCGGCGAAGGGGCCACCCCGGCGCCGCGGGGCACCTCAGGCGGCCGCGGGTGGCGTCGATCCGCCGTGCGCCCGCGTCCCGATCGCCCGTTCCGACCCATCACCGCAGCTGCCGCCCCATGACGGCGCCCGATGGGGCAGGAGCTGCGGTGATGGGGCGTGAACTGCGCCAACAGGGTCGAGGGCTGCTCAGGGACGAGACGGCACCGCGCTGCGGGGGCGCTGCACGAGGACCAGCACCGACAGCAGCCACGCCGCGGCCGACCCGGCGGTGAAGCTCCAGGCGAGCGTCCAGGACAGGTCGAGGCCGGTGCCGAGCTGCAGCGCCACACCGCACACCACGGCGATGGCGAGGCCGGTGAGCCAGCAGGCGAGGACGCGCCGCTCGCGCCCGGTGGCCACCAGGGCCTGGGTGCCGATGACGAGGCCGGCGTGGACGAGGCAGCCGGCCACGAGCAGGGCCATCAGCGCTCGCGGCACCTCGAGCTCACCAGAGGTGAACAGGTCCATGGCGATGCCCGACAGCAGCCAGCCGAGGCCCGCTCCGACGACCGCGAGCACGGCGACCGCGGCGGCCAGCTGCGCCATCCGCACGCGGAGCTCGTGGAGGCGGCCCTCGGCGACCATCCGCGTCAGCGGCGGCACCAGCACCGACTGCGCCGGGACGACGGCGAACAGCGGGATGCGCGCCAGCGTGAAGGCCGCGCCGTACGCGGCGACCGCCCCGGTCCCCAGACCCTCGTGGGCCACGACGATCGGTGCCGCGTTCAGCAGCACCTGCGCCGCCAGGCTCGCGCCCAGCAGGGCCAGCACGGCCCGGGTGGTGGCCTGCGGCGTGACCGGGGCTCCGGTGCGGGCGGGAGCGCGGTCCGGACCGGGCCGCTGCAGCACCAGGAGGAGCCCGGCGTGCGCCACCAGGGCGCTGCCGACGACGCAGGCGACGAAGACGGCCCCCGGCGGGTGCACCACGAGCAGGCCGACGACGAACGCCACCCCGGCGCGGATCCCGGCGTCGGCGACGAGCGCACCCGCGTAGGCGTCCATCCGTCCGCTGCCCAGGGCGAGCCCCCGCGCCGCGTACTGCAGCGCGCTGACCAGGGCGAGCACCACCAGGGCGGTCACCACCCACAGGCGGACCGAGCCGGCCAGGCCCAGCAGCGGGGAGACCGCGATGACACCGACGACGGCGATCGCGGCCAGCACCAGCGCCGGCCGCAGCACGGCGGCGCGCGGCACCGGCCCGTGCGTCCTCACGCGCGAGACCACCTGCTCGAGGGGCAGGAAGACCCCGAAGCTCATGATCAGGGCCGCGAACCAGAAGACGGTGAAGGCGCCGCGCTCGGTGGCGGTGGTGGCGGAGACGGCCGTCCGGTAGAGGAGGAGTGTCAACAGCGCGGCGACTCCGGTGGCTCCCGCCACCCTGACGAAGCCGTTGCGCACGACCGGCCACACTACGGGGACCAGGGGCTGCCCCGCCGACCGTCGGTCCCGCCGCGCCTGGACCGGACGCACGGGAACTCCCGTTACGGTGACGTGCTGGAGCAACAGCACCTGGCGCCCGTGGCGCTGGAGACCGGCAGGAGCGTGGCACAGGCAGTGGGGGGTCCGAAGCGTCCGGAGGTACCGGCGGCCCCTGAGCGGCCCGGTGAGCAGCCCGCTGCGGTGGAGGCGGAGGGCGGACCCACCGCCTCGGCGCCGCCGACCAGGGGACGCGGTCTGCTCCTCCCCCTCCTGGGCCTGCTCGGCCTGCTGGCCCTGGTGTGCGCGGCGGCCCTGCCGTTCGCGCCGGTGCGCCACGAGCGCCCCGTCGTCTCGTGGCCGCAGGACTCCTCCGCCCCGGAGAGCACCTCGCTGGTGCTGTCGGCGCAGACGCCCGACGCGCTGCGCGTCGCGGCGAACTGCGCCGCCGTGCGCGCGGCCGGGAGCAGCGACGACGGCGTGCTGTTCTCCACGCAGCGGCCCCCGGTGGCGCAGGCGCAGCAGGAGGCCCTGTTCTGGCAGGTCCGCGACGGCCGCGCGGTGCTGTCCGTGGTCGGCGAGGTGGTGGCCGACGTCGCCGTCCCCGCCACGGGCGACTGCGAGATGGTCGCCGAGCTCCGCGACGGCTCCACCACCCTGACCGTCGACGGCGCACCCCAGGGCCAGGCGGTGGCCGGGGCCCCGCGGCTCGACTCGCTGGCCACCTCGGTCTCGGCCGCCACCGCGGACAGCGGGCAGCAGCTGCAGGCGCAGGTGGCCGTGGACGACAGGTTCGCCAGCTCGCCGACGCCGTTCAAGCTGGTGCTGGTCGGGCTGCTCGTGGGCAGCGGGCTGCTGCTGCTCGGCGGGGTGTGGCTGCTCGACCGCCGGGCCCACCCGGTGCGCGCCGGTCCCGCCGGAGCCGCGGCCGCCGCCAGGACCGGGGAGGCCCCGCTCCCCCGCTGGCGCCACGCGTTCCGGCCGGTGACGGCGCACGTCGTCGTCGTCGCGGGGCTGGCGCTGTGGACCGCGCTCGCGCCGATGACCGACGACGACGGCTACTACGCGGCGATGGCCCGCAACGTGCCGAACAGCGGCTACATCGGGCAGTACTACCAGCTGTACGACCAGTCCTTCGTGCCGCTGACCTGGCCCTGGTACGCGCTGTCGTGGTGGGAGCAGCTGTGCAGCGGCCCGGTGTTCCTCCGCATCCCGGCGTTCCTGCTCTGCGTGGCCACGTGGTTCGCGCTGCGGCGCGCGCTCGACCTGGTGCTGGCCCTCGTGCCCGCTTGGCGGCGCGGCGGCGAGCAGGCGCCGACCGGTGGCGCGAAGCACCGCGCGGTGTGGCTGCTGGCGCTGGTGTACGCCGCGGCGTCCGCCCCGTTCGTCATGGGCGTGCGCCCCGAGGGCGTGGTCGCGGCCCTGTCGGCGTGGACGCTGGTCGGGGTCCTCACCGCGCTGCGCTCCCGGCGGCTGCTGCCCCTGGCGCTCGCCGTCGTGCTGGCGGCGTTCTCGTGCGCCTCGCACCCCACGGGCCTCGTGGCCATCGCCCCGCTGGTCGCGTTCCTGCCGCGGACCTGGGCGCTGGTCGCCCCGGGCGCCGCCGCCGGCGTCAGCCGGTCCACGGGCTGGCTGCGCGCGCTCGTCGTCATCGCCCCCGGGGCCATGGCCAGCGCGGGCGGCTTCGCCGACGGCACGCTCTTCGACTACCAGGAGGGCCGGCGCGTCTTCACGGCCATCGAGGAGCCGCTGCGCTGGACCGACGAGTACGTCAGGTACAGCTTCCTGCTGAACCCGAACATCCCGATGGGCGCGTACGCGAAGCGCACCACGGTGCTCGTCGGGCTGCTCGCGGTGCTCGTCACCCTGCTGCTGACGGCCGCCGCCCGCCGCAGGGGGCCCGGCGGCGCGGGAGCCGGGGTGCTCCCCGCCGAGCTGGGCGCGCTCGGCGCCACCGGGCTGGTGGCCTACCTGGCGCTGTGGATCACGCCCAGCAAGTGGACCCACCACTTCGGCAGCCTCTCGGGGCTGCTGCCGCTGCTGGTCGTGGTGCTGGTGCTGATCGGGCCGGCGGCCGCCGCCCGGGTCTGGCCGCGCACGGCGCTGGCTCCGCGGCTCGGGCTGCTGCTCGGCGTGGTGGTCGTCGCGGCGCTGTCGTTCCGCGGTCCGAACCTCTGGCCCTACAACTGGGTGCTCGGGCTGCCGCTGCAGGGCGACAACGCCGTGGCGAAGGGCCCGCTCTCGTCACCCGCGCTGTGGGTGCTGGTGGCCGTCGTCGCGGTGGCGCTCACGGCGCTGGTGCTGCGGCGCCGTCGGTCGGCAGGGTCCGCGGACGGCGACACCGGCGCGTCTCCAGGTGGCGCTGCTGGTGGGGCTGACGGCGGGGGCGGGACCCCGGGCGCGCTCCGGCCCGACGCCCTGGTCGCCGGAGCGGGCGCGACCGCCGTCGTCGCCCTCGGGCTGACGGTCGCGCTGCTGGGCGGCACCTTCGCCGCCTCGGCGGTGCGCACCCTCGACACGTACTCCCCACCCGCGGAGTACGTCAGCGACCCCTTCAACGACCGGTGCGACGCCGCGTCGGCCGTGCAGGTCGCCGACCCGCAGCGCTCCACCGCGCTGCCCGCCGCCGCGGGGCAGGAGGGCCGCGCCCAGACCGAGGGCTTCGCGAGCCAGGGCGGCTACTGGGACGGCGACCCGGTGCCCACGGGCGTCGCGCCCGAGGCCTTCCCCCAGGTGTGGGGCAGCCTCACCGGGCCCGGGGACGACAACACCGGTGAGCTCACCACCGGCTGGTACGACCTGTCGGGCCGCGACAGCGCCGACTACGTCACGGTGACCGTGGCGGGGCGCCTCAACGAGGGCAACACCCTCGAGGTGGAGTACGGCAGGCCCGGTGCCGACGGCGCGGTCGAGGTGCTGCGCACGCGCGAGGTCGACGACCTCATCGACTCCCCCGAGTGGCGCTCGGTGATGCTGCTGCGCCCCGGCCAGGACGCCCGCGACGGCGCCACGCTGGTGCGCCTGGTGGCGCGCGACGCCTCCGGCGGCACGGGCGGCTGGCTCGCCGTCTCCGCGCCGGTGCAGCAGCCGCCGGTGCTCCTGGAGGACTGGATCCCCCGCGACGCCGTCGTGGTGACGTCGTGGCAGTTCACGTACCTGTTCAGCTGCCAGCGGCAGCCGGCGGTCGCGAACGGCATCGTCGAGCGGCCCGCGTACGCGGTGCTGTGGGGCCCGAACGCCCTCGAGGGCACCAACGACTCGATCTGGCAGTACGGGCGCGGCGGCCTCGCCGCCCCCCTGCCCGACGCGGCCACGCTGTTCCAGCCGGTCAGCGAGTTCGCGTACCCGAGCGCGCGGCGCGACGCCGGCCAGTGGGGCCAGGTGGCCGAGCTGCAGTACCCGTACGCGGCGGACGCCTACGACCTGTCGTTCGAGCCGGAGACCTCCCCCGGCTGGGTCGGGCCCGACGTCCCCGCCCTCGACTGACCCCGCCCCCTCCCGGACCGCAGCCGAGCGCTCGGCTGCGGTCCGGGAGGGGGCACCAGAACCGCAACCAGGCGCTCGGCTGCGGTCCGCGAAGGCACCGGAAGCGCAACCAGGCGCTCGGCTGCGGTCCCGGGGAGTCCTCAGAGGGAGCGCAGGTGGGCGACGGCGTCCGCGGCGCTGCCGTCGAAGACCTGGTTGCCGCGCTGCAGCACGATCCCCCGCGAGCACAGGTCGGAGACCATGTTGAGGTCGTGGCTGACGACGACGAGCGTGCGGCCCTCGTCCTTGAGCTCGCGGATGCGGTCCAGGCACTTGCGCTGGAACGGCTCGTCACCGACGGACAGGATCTCGTCGATGAGGAAGATCTCCGGGTCGGTGTGCACCGCCACGGAGAACGCGAGCCGCAGGAACATGCCCGAGGAGTAGTGCTTGACCTCGGTGTCGATGAACCGCTCGATCTCGCTGAACGCGACGATGTCGTCGAACCGGGCGCGGATGGCGGCCTCGTCCATGCCGAGGATCGCGCCGTTGAGGTAGACGTTCTCGCGGCCGGTGAGGTCGGGGTGGAAGCCAGCGCCGACCTCGATCAGCCCGGCGATGCGCCCGCGCAGGCGCACGGAGCCCGACGTCGGGTGCATGACGCCGGAGATCAGCTTCAGCAGCGTCGACTTGCCGGAGCCGTTGTGGCCCAGCAGCGCCACGGTCTCGCCGGAGTCGACGTTCAGCGAGACGCCGTCGAGGGCCATGAAGGTGTTGCCGAGGTCCTTGCCGCGCACCGCGGCCATCGCCAGCTCCTTGAGGGAGCGGTTGTGGCGCAGCACGAACTGCATGCGGACGTCGTCGACGACGATGCGCGAGGACGGTCCCGCGCTGGCGGGGGCGCTGGCGGGCAGGACGCTCAACGGGGGCTCCGGGCGGCTCGAGGCATCACGGGTCGGCTCACAGCTGGCCTCACAGGTCGATGGCGAAGCGGCCCTCGACCCGCCGGAAGACCAGCTGGCCGACGACGAGGACGACGGCGGCGATGACGACGGCGACCAGGGAGTTCACCAGCAGGTCCGGCGGCAGGCTGTCGGCCGGGGTGTCCCGGGTGCCGGGCCACCAGAACGCGTAGTGGTAGAGCTCGACGGCCACCGTGATCGGGTTCAGCTGGTACAGCACGGCCACCCACTCGGGCACCACCCTGGTGACCTGGTCCCAGCGGTACAGCACCGGGGAGAGCCACACCACGACCATGTTGATCAGGTCGACGAAGTTCTCCATGTCGCGGAACACCACGTTCAGCGAGCCGAAGAGCAGCCCGAGGCCCGTGGCCAGCGCCGCGATGATCAGCGTCGCGAGGACGGCCCCGAGCACGGGCAGCACCTCCAGGCGCCACCCCGACAGCAGGGCCCCGACCAGCAGCACCACCAGCTGGGGCACGAAGTGCACCCCGGCCACCCACACGCTGGCCACGGGGAACAGCTCGCGCGGGAGGAAGATCTTCTTCACCAGCGGCGCGTTCCACACCACCGCGCGGGTGGCGTTGCCGAAGGCCTCGGTGAAGACGTTGACGACGACGAGCCCGGAGAACAGGTACACCGGGAAGTCCTCGATGTTCCGCGACTGCTGCAGGAAGATCCCCAGCGCGAGGAAGTACACGACGTACTGGACGCCGGGCTTGACGTAGCTCCACGCGAGCCCGAGCACGGAGCCGCGGTAGCGGACCCGCAGCTCCTTGCGGACGAGCAGCTTGAGCAGGTACCGCCGGCGGACGACGTCGAGGAGCCCCGAGCCGCGCCCCGGCTCGGTCCAGGGCTGCGCCGTCAGGTCGTGGTGGACGCTCACTTCGCCGGGGTGGAGGGGGGCGTGCCGTGGAAGGTGCGCTCCCAGACCTGCGGCGAGGTCAGCTCGGGCATCGCGGCGCGGTAGGTCGCCGCCAGCTCGGGCCACTCGCGGGCGAGCCGCTCGTGCAGGGCCGTGCTGCGGCGGACCAGCTCGACGAAGCGCTTGCGGTCGCGGCGGTACCAGGCGGTGCCGGTGCCGTCAGCGGCGGAGACGAGCGCGGAGTCGTACTGGCTGAGCATCCACCAGCGGGCGTCCTGGTGGGCGATGGCGGCCTGCGGGTTGGTCTCCGCGAGGTCGTCGACCGGGCGGACCTGCTTGACGATGCCGACGGCGGCCGTCTTCAGCACGGCGAGGCGACCCTTGGGCACCTCGGCCTCGCGGCCCTTGCGCGGCGGCTTCTTGCGCTTGCGCGCGGGGAAGTCGCCGGCGTCGCCCTTGTAGACGGCGTCGGAGTACCCGGCGCGCAGCGCGCGGATCTCGGGCAGCTTGGTGGCGAGGTCGCCGTGCATGCCCTGCGGGCCGGCGAAGACGTCCTCGAGCGCCATGAGGCGGAGCTCGGCGGCGGAGTACTGCATCGACAGCAGGTGCTTCAGCTGGGTGGTGAGCAGCTCGCGCACCACGTTGCCGCCCCGCGGGTACGGGGAGTGCACCAGCGCGGCCACCACGCGGTTGCGGGCGTGGTGGTAGGCCTGCCAGTCGATGCCGTCGTCCTTGTCGGTCCACGGGACGTGCCAAACGGCCATGCCCGGGAACGAGGCGGTGGGGATGCCCGCGGCCTGGGCCCGGAGGCCGTACTCGGCGTCGTCCCACTTGATGAACAGCGGCAGGCTCAGGCCCAGCTGCTCGATCACCGCGGTGGGGATGAGGCACATCCACCAGCCGTTGTAGTCGACGTCGAAGCGGCGGTGCAGCCACGGCGTGGAGCGCAGGTTCTGCATGCCGAGGTCGTGGTTGTGCTCGGAGGCGCCCGAGGGGCCCCACCAGAACTTCCAGCGCTGCACGCCCTCGGCCCACGCGTTGAGCAGCGTGCGCTGGTACATCGAGAACATGTGCCCGCCCACGATGGTGGGGGTGCGGGCGAGGTCGGCGAAGGCGGCGCCGCGGGCGATGCCCTCGGGCTCGACCATGACGTCGTCGTCGAGGAGCAGCACGTAGTCGTAGCCGCCCTGCAGACCCTCGTACATGCCGCGGGCGAACCCGCCGGAGCCGCCGAGGTTGGCCTGGCGGATCACGCGGAGCTTGTCGCCGAGGAGCCGCTCGGCCTCGGGGAACGCCTCGACGTCGTCGGAGACGAGCTGGGTGCCCTGGTCGGTGCAGACGACCTCGGCGACGACCCCGTCGAGGCCGCCGCCGGGCTGCACGGCCTGGCCGAGGGTGCGCAGGAGCCGCGAGCAGTAGTCGGGGCGGTTGAGCGTGGTGATGGTGACGACGACGCTGCCGCGCTTGGCGGCCTGCTCGGCGGTGACCGGGGCGGTGGGCGACGTCGTCCAGGCGGCGTGCTCGAGCACCAGGTCGTCGGAGCCGGCGTGCAGGTCGAACCAGTACCAGCCGCCGTCGGTGAACGGCTTCAGGGGCAGGTCGAAGTGGTTGACCGCGATGTCGCCGGGGGCCGTGTCGACCACCTCGGCGGCCACGCGCTGGACGTTGCCCTTCGCGTTGGAGCGGTAGACGACGACGGTGCCCGCGCCGGTGGTGCTCACCGTCAGCCGGACGGCGCTGAGCACGCTGTACTGCCGCCAGTAGCTGGCGGGGAAGGCGTTGAAGTACGTCGCGAACGACGCGCGGTCGCCCACCGGCACGCTGAAGCGCGTGCGGCCGAGCACCTGGTCGGTGGACGGCGCGGTGCCGGGCGCGGCGACCGTGGCCGGCACGGCCGTGACGCCCGGTGCGGCGCTGCTCGCCGGGGCGGCCATGAGCTGGCCGTCGACGTAGAGGGGCAGCACGTCCTGGTCGCCGTCGACGGGCAGGACGACGCGCTGCAGGACGCGCTCGGCCGAGCCGGCGCCGGACGCCGGGGCGGGGGGCGTCGTGCTGGTGGTGGTGGTGCTCATGCGTCCACCCCGCCCGAGGCGAACGCCTCGCCCTTCGTGAAGTGGGGCACGAGCTTGTTGTCGAAGGTGCTCAGCGCCGCACCGATCGCCATGTGCATGTCGAGGTACTTGTAGGTGCCCAGGCGGCCGCCGAAGATCGTGCCGCTCTCGCCCTTGGCGAGGTCGCGGTAGGCGAGCAGGCGGGCCCGGTCGTCCGCGGTGTTCACCGGGTAGTAGGGCTCGTCGCCCTTCTCGGCGAAGCGCGAGAACTCCCGCATGATCACGGTCTTGTCCTGGGAGTGCTGCGCCTCGCGCTCCGGGTGGAAGTGCCGGAACTCGTGGATGCGCGTGTAGGGGACCTCGTCGCCGGCGTAGTTCATGACCGGGCAGCCCTGGAAGTCGCGCGTGGGCAGGACCTCCTGCTCGAAGTCGAGCGTGCGCCAGCTGAGCGCGCCCTCGACGTTGTCGAAGTACTCGTCGACCGGGCCGGTGTAGATGACCGGCACCTGGCCCACGACGTCGCGCTTGTTCAGCGGCTGCGACAGGTCGAGGAAGTCGGTGTCGAGCTGCACCGTGATCTTCGGGTGGTCGGCCAGGTTCTCCAGCCACGCGGTGTAGCCCTTGGTGGGCAGGCCCTCGTGGGTGTCGTTGAAGTAGCGGTTGTCGTACGTGTAGCGCACCGGGAGGCGGGAGATGACCTCGGCGGGCAGGTCGCGCGGGTCGGTCTGCCACTGCTTGGCGGTGTAGTCCTTGATGAACGCCTCGTAGAGCGGGCGGCCGATCAGGGAGATCGCCTTCTCCTCGAGGTTCGACGCGCTCGCCGTGTCGATCTCCCCGGCCAGCTCCGCGACCAGGGCGCGGGCGGCGTCGGGGCCGTGCGCGGCGCGGAAGAACTGGTTGATGGTGCCGAGGTTGATCGGCAGCGGGTACACCTCGCCCTTGAAGGTCGAGTAGACCTTGTGGACGTAGCTCGTGAAGCTGGTGAACCGGTTGACGTGCTCCCACACCCGCTCGTTGCTGGTGTGGAACAGGTGCGCGCCGTAGCGGTGCACCTCGACGCCGGTCTCCGGCTCGAACTCGCTGTAGGCGTTGCCGCCGATGTGCGATCGGCGGTCGATGACCAGCACGTTCAGGTCCAGCTCCTCGGCGCACCGCTGGGCAACGGTGAGGCCGTAGAAGCCGGAGCCGACGACGACGAGATCTGCGTTCACGACACTCCTGCCTAGGCGGACCGGCTCACCCTAACGGCGGAGCCTGCGGCGCTCGTCGCTTTCGCCGGGCTCGTCCACCCCGGGGCCCCGCACCCGCCGTCGTCGTCCTGCCGCCGCCGGGTGCCCCGGCGCTCTCGACGGGGTGCTCCTGAGATGCGCCCCTTGGGAGTGACGAGTCCGTCACTCCCAAGGGGCGCATCTGCGGAGCGCTCCGCAGACGGCCCGCACGGACCGAGGGGTCAGGCGCTGGGACGGCGGGTGAAGACGGCGCGGTAGGCCAGGCGGCGCAGGCCCTCGGGCACCGCGCGGTACCCGCCGCGGACGGCGGTGTTGCGGACGAACTGCGCCGGCGTCGTGAAGCCCTCGGCCAGGAGGTGGCGCTGCAGCAGGAGCTCGCTGCGCAGCAGCCGCAGGCCCCCGCGGCGGGCGTAGGCCCCCGCCCCCACGCGGTACCGCACCAGCGGCTCGGCGACGTTGGCCGCCTTCGAGCCGGTGGCGATCATGCGGGTGAAGAGCCAGTAGTCCTCGAGCAGCGGCAGGTCTCGGTAGCCGCCGGCGCGGGCCACGGCGGAGCGCCGGTACACCACCGTGGGGTGGTTGAAGGGGCTGTGGAAGCGGGCGCGGACGGCGATCGCGTCGTGCCCCGCGGGTGGGGTGCGCACCGCGAGGGTGGTCTCGCCGCCGTCGTCGCTCCCGGAGAACTCCTCCAGGGCCGAGCCGACGACGTCGCAGGTGTCGACCTCGCCGTCGAGGAGCGGCAGCTGGACGGCGAAGCGGTGCGGGAGGGAGACGTCGTCGGCGTCCATGCGGGCGACCAGCTCGTGGGAGCAGCGGGCCAGCCCCGCCTCCAGCGCGCTCGCCAGGCCGCGGTTCTGCGGCAGGTCCAGGCGCACGACCGGGACGGCGGACCCCGCCGCCAGCTCGTCGAGCACGGCGGCGAGCTCCGGCGGCACGGGACCGTCGCGGACCAGCACCACCTCGGCGGGAGGCCTGGTCTGCTGCGACGTCGCCGAGGCGAAGGCCCGGCGGAGGAAGGCGGGGCTGTCGGCGCGGTAGACCGGCAGCAGCAGGGAGAAGGGCTCGCCGGCGGTGCCGGCGCTCGGCCGGCTCACCGGCGGGTCCCGGCCTCCAGGCCGGCGGCCTGCTCGCTCACGGGCCCGAGCCCGGCGAGCACCTGCGCCGTCGTCCGCGGGGCGCGCAGCGCCTCGCGCACACCGGCGCGGGCCGCGGCCCACAGCACGTCGGGGGCCTGCGAGCGCTGGAAGGTGCGGACCCACCGGCGCAGGCTGGAGCCGCCGTAGACGACCTTCTCCCACCAGGCGAGGCCGCCGGAGCGGGTGAACATCCAGAGCTTGTTGCGCACCTCCCAGCGGAAGCGCGGGCCCGGGTCGGCGTCGGTGGCGCCGAACACCTTCGTGCGGTGCTCCACCACCGAGGTCGGCACGTACAGCCCGACGCCGTGGCGCAGCAGGCGGGTGGAGTACTCGAAGTCGTCGTTCCAGAGGAAGTAGTCGGCCACCGGCAGCCCGTGGCGGCGCACCGCGGAGGCGTCGACGAGCATCGACACGAACGACGCCGACCGGACCGGCACCGCGCCCGCGCGAGCGGCGAGGGCCTGGTCGGTGCGGCGGGCCAGGGGCCGGCGCCGGGGGGTGTTCATCGGGTGGTCGCGGCCGTCGGTCCACAGGACCCGGCTCGCCATCACCGCGGGACGCGCGCCGCCCAGCCACTGGTAGCGCTCGTCGACGGCGAGCAGCTCGGCCAGGGCGCCGGGACCCGGCACGGTGTCGTCGTCCATGAGCCAGGCGCGGTCAGCGGCGTGGCCGGCCACCGCGCGGGCGAGCCCCGCGGCGAAGCCGCCGGCGCCGCCGGTGTTGCGGACGAGGCGGATGACGTCGAGCGGGAGGTCGAGCTCGTGGCCGAGCGCCACCGCGGCGTCGGCGGAGCCGTCGGTGGAGGCGTTGTCGACCACCACGACGAGGTCGACCGGGCGCTTCTGCGCAGCCAGCGCCCTCAGGGACTCCAGGAGCAGCTCGCGCCGCTCGTGGGCCACCACGACGGCGACGACGCGGAGCTGTGCGACCACTCCCCCACCGTAGACGGCGCTGCCGCGCGGGGTCAGCCGGAGGTGATCAGGAGCGCCCCGGGACCGCGTCAGCGGCCGGCGAGGGCCAGCGCCACCAGCAGCGGGACGACGCGCTCGGCCGGCACGCCGTAGCGGCCGCGGGCCGCGGTGCGCAGCCAGCCGGCGGCCACCAGCTGGCGCAGGTGGTGGTAGACCTGCCCGCTCGTGCCGAGGGCCTCGTCGGCGGTGAGCTCGGCGGCGCTGGCGGTGCCGCCGGCGCTGCGCAGCACCCGCACCAGCAGGAGCAGGCGCACCGGGCTGCCGAGGGCGGCGAGCGCGGTGGCCGGGGCGTCGAGCGCCTCCAGGGAGGCGTCGTCGAGGAGGTCGTCGACGGCGCGGCCCTCCTGCCACTCCGCGGTGCCACCCGGCAGGGACGCCGTGCCGGTGAGCAGCACCGCTCCCCCGCCGAGCCCGTGCTCGGCGACCTGGCGCTGCAGCTCCTCCAGCGCCCAGAAGGTCCCGGCGGGGGCGGTCGGCACCGCGGGCGCGGGCGCGGGGCGCACGCCGGGAAGCTCACCGGGAAGCTCACTGGGGAGCGCGCCGCCGAGCGCCGCCTCCAGGAGGCTCACCCGGCGCTCGAGGTCGGCCCAGCGGGCGTCGTCGTCGGTCACACGACCACGAACGCGATCACGGCCACCAGCAGTCCCGCCTCGGCCACGAGGTCAGCCAGTCCCCGCCCGCGCCCGCCGGCCGCCTGCTGCGGCAGGTGGCGCCAGGCGGTCGCCGCCGTGAGGGCGCCCCAGGCCCACGCCGCGACGACCACCCCCCACAGCGGCCAGGTGGCCGGCCCCCACGGACCGAGCGCGAGTGCGAGGAGCACGAAGGTCAGCGACCCCAGGACGCGGGCGAGCAGGCGGACGCGGCCGACGGGGACGGCACCGCCCGCGGCTGCGGCCCGCGCGGCGCGGTGGGCGGTCAGCCCCAGCTGCGCGACGGCCCAGACCGCCAGCAGCACGACCAGCCACGGCAGCAGCGACACCAGCTGAGCGGTCACGGCCGGCGTCCCGCCGCCTCGGCGAGGAGCGCCTCGCCGGCCGCCTCGACGCCGTCGGAGCCGGTGGCGAGCAGGACGACGGCGCGCCCGCCCTCCCGGTCGAGCCCGACGTAGGTGCGCGTGCCTCCCGTGCCGCCGTTGTGCCAGGTGACCGGCGGGAGCCCGCGCTCGGCGTCCGCGGGATCGGTGAACCACGCGAGGCCCACCTGCTGGCCGTCGTCGTCGTAGGGGACGAGGGGGTCGAGCGCCCACGCCCCCGGGGCCGACCCGTCCAGCAGGGCCGCGGCGAGGGTGCCGAGGTCAGCGGCGGTCGAGTGCGGGCCGATGCCCGCGGGCGCGTGGCCCGGGGCGGTCCACGGGTCCTGAGCGCGGCCGTTTCCGGCGACGGGGCGGGCGGCGCCCGCGGGGACCTCGGACGCGTCGTCGGCGACCGTGGTGCGCGTCATGCCCAGCGGCCCGGTGAGGCGCTCGGCGAGCAGCTGCTCGTAGGTGGTGCCGGCCCGCACGGCGAGGGCGTCGCCCAGCGCGGCGGAGCCGAGGTTGGAGTACTCCGGCTCGGCGCCGCCGGGTGCGCCGGCGTTCCCGGCGGCCTGGAGCACGTCGTCGGCGTCGCCGCTGTACGGGGTGCTGGCGGTCAGGCCCGCGAGGGCCGCGCGTCCGGTCGCCAGGGGCGAGGGGTCGAGGCGGGGCAGGCCCGAGCGGTGGGTCGCGACCTCTGCCAGCGTCGCGGTGCCGCTGGCGGCGAGGGCGGTACCGGGCACCAGCGCACCGATCGGCTCGTCGAGGCGGACCTCGCCGCGGTCGACGGCGTCGGCGAGCAGCACCCCGGTCAGCCCCTTGGCCACGGAGCCGGTCTCGAAGGGGGTGTCGCCGTCGACGGGCCCACCGCCGCGCCCGGTGGTGCCGAGCCCCGCGGTGGTGACGGTGCCGCCCTCCACCCATGCGACGGCGACGCCGCGGTGCCCCTGCGCGCCGCCGAGCGCCTCCAGGGTGCGGGCCGCCAGGGCCGCGTCACCGGTGCGCTCGGGCCCCAACCGGGGTGGGTGCGGTCCGACCGCGACGGCGGCGAGGACGCCGGTCGCGACAGCGCCGGCGAGCACCAGGAGGGTCTTCCGTGACGGCCTCATGCAGCACCACCGTAGACGGACCTACGGAATCACGCGATACCGTAGGTCCGAAGCCGTCAGCGCCCGGCTGCCGCGAGCACGGCCTGTGGGACGGCGTTCGGGCCGCCCACCGCGACCAGGGACCGCGCCGCCGTCCCCGGCAGCAGCGACGCCGTCGCCGGGCTGAGCGCCTCTGGTGCGGTGACGAAGAGCGGGCGGCGCTGCAGCCCGGCGAGCGGGCCCGCGGCGAGGGCGTCGGGGAAGCGCACGCCGTTGGCCAGGTACCCGGAGCCGGCGGTGTCGAAGGGCAGGCCGAAGCCGCCGACGTCGCCGTCCTCCGCGGAGCTGCCCAGCTCGGGGGCGCAGGCGAGCGAGAGCAGCACCGCGGCGGTGTCGAACCTGTCGGAGCCGCGCACGGGCAGCACCGCCATCCCGGCCGCCGCCAGCGCGTCGAGCACGCGCGACGAGATCGCTGCGGAGCCGCCGAGGGTCACCACCTGCTCGACCCCGAGCTCCGCGAGGGTGCTGGCCGTCACCCCGGGCAGCGCGTCGCGGGCGGTCAGGAGCAGCGGCACCCTCGCGGCGAAGGCCAGCGGCCCGGCGGACAGGGCGTCGGCGGGGTTGGTGCCGCTGGCGACGACGGCGGTGCGCTGGGCCCCGCCCGGCAGCAGCGCGTAGCTCTTGGCGCTGGGGGCGGCCAGCTTCGCGGCGGCGGCTGCGGTGGCGTACCGGTCGTCGCCGGCGACCCGCACCACGCGGGCGCCGAGCGCCTCGACGGCGCGCTGCACGTCGGTGGTGATGACGGCGGTGCCGCCCATCACGTGCACGACGCGACCCGAGGACGGCAGCAGGCCGAGCAGGTCGCGCAGGACGGCCTGGGTGACGGGCGGCAGCGACGAGCGCTGGGTCAGCACCACCGGCGCCGAGAGGTGCCCGGCGAGCGACGAGGCGGCCAGGGCGTCGATGCCGCCGGAGGCGTCCTCACCGCTGGCCAGCAGCACGCCCCCGGGGGCGCTGCCGGACGCCGTCAGCCCGCTGGCCAGCTCGCGGGCGATCAGCGCCGCCGTGGCGTAGCGGTCCTCGCCGCCGACCCTGTCCGAGCCCGCCACGCGAGCCACCCCCTCGAGAAGAAGCTCCCCACACGTGCGGAATGTCCTGCGATCGTGGCACGCCGCCACCTAGCGTGACCCGGGAACACACGACCCCGACCGCCCCCTCGGCGGCGGTCCACCGTGCCCGACGACCGCCCGGAGGTGACCCCGCTGTGGCGCTGAGCCCCCAGCTGGCGGCCCTGCACGCGCGCATCCGGCGCCACGTCCCGGGCGCGGGACTGCCGACCCCCCTCGACGCGGCGGCGGTGCGCCACCTGGTGCGCCGGGCCACCTGGGGGGCGACCCCGGGGATGCACGAGGAGGTCGCGCGCGACCCCCGGGCCTGGTTCGACGCGCAGCTGGAGCCCTCCACCGTGGAGGACGGCGCCTGCGACGGCTACGTGGCGCGCTTCACCAAGCTGCGGCGCACCACCGCCCAGGTCAGGGCTGCCGACAGCGTCGGCAGCTACGACACGATGCACGAGCTGGGCATGGCCACTCTCGCCCGCTACACGTGGAGCCGGCGCCAGCTGTTCGAGGTCCTGTGCGACTTCTGGTCCAACCACCTCAACGTGACGAACCCCAGCACCGACGTGTGGGACAACCGCCACGACTACGACGCCTCCGTCATCCGCCGTCACGCCACGGGCTCGTTCGAGGAGATGCTCGTCGCCTCCGCGAAGCACCCCGCGATGCTGCGGTACCTCGACAACGCCTCCTCCACGAAGCAGGCGCCGAACGAGAACTACGCACGCGAGGTGATGGAGCTCCACACCGTCGGGGTGGGGGCCGGGTACGGCGAGGCCGGGGTGCGGTCCGTCGCCCGCGTGCTCACCGGCCTGACCGTCGACGACGCGACCGGCGCCTACCGCTTCGACGCCGCCCGCCACGACACCTCCGCAGCGAGCGTGCTGGGCTGGTCGACGCCCGCGCACGCCGCGGGCGAGGGCGAGGCGGTGGCGGTGCAGCTGCTCCGCCACCTCGCCCGGCACAGCGCCACGGCGGCGAACGTCGCACGCAAGCTCGTCGTCCGCTTCGTCTCCGACGACCCGCCCACCGCGCTCGTCGCCCACCTCGCCGCCGTCTACTCCGCCAACGACACCCAGGTGGTGCCGGTGCTGCGGGCCCTGTTCGCCAGCGACGAGTTCTGGGCCTCGGCCGGTGCCAAGACCCGCCGGCCGCTGGAGGGCTTCCTCGCCGCCGTCCGCGCCGTCGGCGCGACACCGGGCCCCACGGGCTGGGGCGGCATCGACGACCTGTACTGGCAGACACGGGAGATCGGTCACTGGCCGCTGGCGTGGGCGCCGCCCAACGGCTTCCCCGACGTGGCCGCAGCGTGGCGCTCGGCGGGCTCCACCATGGAGCGCTGGAACTCGACCACCACCATGACCCACGGCTGGTGGCCCACGAAGCTGGTCCGCCCGGCCGTCACGGCCGCCCTGCCGAACCCGCTGCCGTCGACCTACGGCGGCGTCGTCGACGCCCTGGTGCAGCACTACCTCGGCCGCGGCCCCACCCCGAACGAGCGCGCCGCGCTGCTCGTCTTCACCGACCACGCCGCCGGCGACCGCGTCGCGGCGGGTGACGAGTGGGTGACCGGGCGGCTCGGCTTCGTGGTCAGCACGATCCTCAACTCCCCCGGCCACATGGAGCGATGAGCCAGCGATGAGCAGCGCCCGGAGCAGCACCCCCACCGGCACGAGCTCGACGGTGGTCGCGGGCTGCGGCTGTCCAGACGCGGGCTCCGGGCTGGGCGGGCTCTCGCGCCGGTCCCTGCTCAAGGCCCTCGGGGCCGGAGCGATGACGCTGGTCGCCACCGAGGCCGTGCACACGCAGGTCGCGTTCGCCGCTCCCGGCTACACCGGGGACGTGCTCGTCGTCCTCAGCCTGCGGGGCGGCATGGACGGGCTGTCCGCCGTCGTTCCCGCGGGCGACCCCGACTACTACCGGCTGCGCCCCAGCATCGCGGTGCCGCAGTCGTCGCTGCTCGGCCTCGACGGCACCTTCGGCCTGCACCCCGCGATGGCCCCGCTGCTGCCGCTGTGGAAGGCCGGCCGGCTGGGCGCCGTCCACGGGGTGGGCATGCCGGGCGCGAGCCGCAGCCACTTCGCCGCCATGGAGGACATGGAGCGCGCCGCCCCCGGCACCTCCCTGCGCACCGGCTGGCTCGACAGGACCCTCGGCACCCGAGCCGCCGCCGGCACGTTCCAGGCGGTGTCCATGACGGGCGCGCAGACGCCGTCGTCGCTCGCCGGGCCGTCGCCCGAGCTGACGATGAGGCGCTTGGAGGGCTTCGGCCTCGCCGGGCCGTGGGACGACGCCGAGCGCACCCGCTGGACGAAGGCCTTCACCGCACTGCACGCCGAGGGGCCGCCGACGGTGGCCGAGGCGGGGCGCACCGCACTCGCCGCGGCCGCGACGGTCGCCGGCCTCGGGTCGGTGGCCGCCGGCAGCGGCTACCCCGAGGGTGACCTGGGTGCCTCCCTGCGCGACCTCGCCCGCATGATCAGGGCGGGTCTGGGCGTGCAGGTCGCGGCTGTCGACTACGGCGACTGGGACATGCACGCCGGCCTCGGGAGCGCCGGCGGCGGCTGGATGAAGAGCAAGCTCACCGAGCTCGCCACCGCCCTCGCCGCCTTCGACGCCGACCTCGGCCCGCGCATGAGCGGCGTCACCGTACTGACCCTGAGCGAGTTCGGGCGCCGCGCCGGGGAGAACGGCTCCGGCGGGCTCGACCACGGCCACGGCAACCTGGTGCTCGCCCTGGGGGGCGGGGTGGTCGGGGGCCGGGTGCACGGCACCTACCCCGGCCTCTCCGCGGCTGCGCTGGACGACGGGGCCGTCGCGGCCGCCACCGACTACCGCGACGTCATCGGCGAGGTGCTGCAGAAGCGCTGCGGCGCCGGCTCGCTGGCCGAGGTGTTCCCGGGCTTCAGCTCCACGGGCGCGCTGGGGGTGTTCCGCTCCCGCTGACCCCCACCGCCCGGCCCTCCCCCGCCGCAGGAGGGGAGGGTCAGGCGCCGCAGGCCGTGATCTCGTACAGGCGGGCGCGACCCTCGCTGTCGACCAGCCGGAACCCCTCCGCCGTCGCCAGGCCCTCCAGCCCGGGGTACCTCCGGTCGCGACCGGCCTTCTCGTCGTCGCCGCCCCACAGGTACCCGGTGCCGAAGTCGAGCACGTACCCCAGGTGGAGCTCCCGCACGGCCGGGCACACCGTCGGGTCGGTCGCCGCGGCGCTCAGCCGCTCGGCGACGACGGCGCGGTCCGGGGCGGCCTCGAACTTCGAGACCATGTGGGGGAACGGCGTCGGGTGCCCGGTCAGCGCGTACACGAAGCCGGAGCCGTTCCACGGGTTGCCCGCCACCTCCACGCCCGCCGGCACCTCGGCGTCGAGCCTGTCGAGCAGGGCGCGCTCGTCGCTGTCGAGCACGTCGGACAGCTCGTGGCCCTGGGCGTCGAGGGTCCCCGGGGCCGCGGCCACCGAGTTCTCCCACAGCGCGCGGTAGGTGGCGGCGTACCCCGGCCCGCGGGCACCGGCCAGCACGACGACGACGGCGATGGCCGCACCCCCGGCGGAGGCGGTGACCCAGCGGCGGGTCGAGGCGGCCCGCACCTCGGTGGGCGCGCGGCGGCGGCCGCGCTCCCCGCGCTGCCCGCGCCGCCCCTGCTGGTCGGGCTGGGCGCGCGGCGCGGGCACCCCGGCCCGCAGCGCCGACCGCCGGCCGGTGACCGGTCCCGTCGCCGGGGCGGTGGCGTGCGCCGCCAGCACCGGCTGCGCGGGCCGGGCGGGCTGCCCGGCGAGCGACCGGTGCAGCTGCCGCCAGGCGCGGCGCACCGCTGGCGGGACCAGGGCGACGGCGGCGCTGGCCAGCACGAGCCCGGTGATGACGGTCAGCGGCGCGATGCGGTAGGCGTCGTTGAACCAGAAGCCGGTGTAGACGCGGCTCCACGGCGCACCGACCCCCCAGGCGAGGACGAAGAGGGTCGACACCAGCAGGTGCGAGCCCGCCACCCACCGCAACCGGCGGCGGCCGAGCACCACCAGCAGACCGGCGAGCACCAGCGCTGCCGTCACCCACAGCGCCGGGCGGACCAGCTCGGTGCGGCTGAGGTGCTCGAAGAGCACCGCCTGCTTCACCGCCGCGGCCGGGCTGACCATCGGCGCCCACGGCGTCGAGGCGGCGCTGAGCACCGAGGGCATCGTCGTGGCGTACCGCCAGGCGGTGACGGCCAGAAGGGCTGCCACCACCGGCAGCACCACGGCCGGCAGCCGGACGCCCGAGCGCCACCACCCGCGCACCGTCGCCACCAGGAGCGAGACCCCCAGCGGCAGCGCCACCGCGGCCAGCGCGAACCCGCCGCTGGGCTGGGCCAGCGCCAGGCCGGGCAGAGCACCCGCGGCCACGAGCACCGCCCCTGCGCGGCGGCGCAGCCCGCGGACGCGGTCGGCGGCCGCCACGAGCAGCGCCAGCACGCCGGGCAGCAGGCTCGTGGTGAGCAGGGTCGGGTACAGCACCCCCCACTCCAGCGGCGAGACCGGCAGCGACGTGAACGCCGCCGTCAGCGCCCCCGCGGCGGCGACCGCCACCGGCCGGCGGCCCACGACCACGCGGACCAGCCCGACGGCGCCCAGCGGCCAGACCACCAGCGCCACGACCGCGGCGGTGGCGTTGCTGGCCACGTCGACGCCCGCTCCCGTGGCCCCGGCGGCCAGCGACACGACGTCGTGCCAGCCCGCCGGGTAGAACGACGTGTCCGCGCCGGGCGAGGTGAGGCGCCCCAGGTGCAGCGAGGAGCCGTCACCGGTGTCGAGCACCCAGCGGACGGCGTTGAGGTGGAAGACCGCGTCGAAGCTCTGCGACACGGCCGTCGGGGCCCACAGGGCGGCGAGCAGCCGGTGGCCGGCGAGCACGCCGCCGGCCATGAGGCCGCCCGCGGCCGCCAGGCCCACGGCCAGGTCGCGGGGTCCCAGCCCGAGCGCACCCAGCAGGCCCACCGGCCCCGGGGCCCGGCGGCCGGACGAGCGGGCCCGGCGCGCCCCGGCGAGCGAGCCCGAGAGCACCCCGACCGGCAGGGCGCCGACGACGGCGAGCGCGGTGCCCACGGCCACGGGCAGCAGCCCCCAGCGCTGGCCGGCCACCGCGGCGGCCACGGCGGACAGCGCCACCACGCCGACCGAGAGCGCCGGCGCCGCGGCCGCCCACAGCAGGCCCTTGAGACCGGCCGCCCGGCCCACGAGGAGCCCCGGCACCAGCAGCACCGCGGCGGCGACGGCGGCCGGAGCCGCAGCGCTCCCCCACCCCGTCACCTCTCGAGAGTAGGGACGCGCCCACCCCCGCGGGCCCGAACGCGCGCAGCGGTCAGCCGCAGGCCAGCGCGACCTGCCGCGCCAGCCACGGCTGCACGCCGCTGACGGGGTCGGAGCCGCCGCTGGAGCGACCCAGCGTGGTGGTCCCGCCCTGGGCGTCGCGGGCCTGCAGGTCGAGCCAGCTGAGGGAGCCGTCGCCCACGACGTCGCAGTCGGGGTCGACCCGCAGGTCGGTCACCGCGGTCTCGCCCGGGCCGAGCGAGCGGGGCAGGGGCGGGTCGGCGGTGGCCCCGAGCCCGTCGGAGCCGTCCAGCACCAGCTGCACGGCAGATCCCAGCGCCGGGACGGTGGTGGTGACCCGCAGCGCGCCGTCGTCCTTCCACAGCCACCCCGTCTGCGGCTCCAGCAGCGCGGTGCCGCCGCACTCACCGGCGATCTGCTCCTCGAGCGCGCGGGCGATCCCGGCGAGCACGGGCAGGCGCACGTCGACGGCGCCCGCGGCCCCGGTGCCACCGGTGCCGTCGCCGCCGGGGCGGACCGACGCGAGGACGGCCGTGGGGCCCGCCGCCGCGGTGTCCGGGGCCAGCCCGACGGCGGAGCAGTCGACGGCGACCTCCAGGGGCGCGGCCACCACCTCGCCCGCGGCCACCTGCACCTCGTCGGGCGGCGTGGTGGTGCCCTGGTGGGGCGTGGTGAGCCCCTGCAGACGCACGGCCACCGCCTGCTCGCCGTGGTTCACGAGGACCAGCCGCAGCTCGGCCCGCAGCTGGCCGGACCGCAGCCCCTGCCCGGCGACGAACGCCTGGCCCACGGTCAGCGCCTGCTCGACGGCGGTCCGCTCGTCGCGGGCCTCGCGGTGGGCGCTGCCCGCGAGCGCCCCCGCCCCGCCGGCCAGGAGGGCGACGACGACGACGGCGGCCGGCCCCCGCGCCCAGGCCGGGACCCGCTCGGGCCAGGCCCCCAGCACCCGGGCTGCGCCGCGCCCGCGCGCAGTGGCGGTCTCGCGCGGGCCCGCAGCGGCGGCGTCGGTGGTGTCGTCGGCGTCGTCGGCAGGGGCGTCGAGGTCGTCGAGGTCGACGGAGTCGTCGGCGTCCTCGCTGGCCATGGCCGGACTGTAGGCACCCCAGGTGAACAGCCGGGTCAGCCGGCGCGGGGCGTCCGGGGCCCGTCCGCGGTCCGCCCCCGCAGCGATCACGGGGTCCCGGTCGCCGATCACGGGGTTCCAGCGACGGGTGCTGGGCGAACGACCCCGGGAGTCCGTGATCGCGGCGAGGGGGTCAGCCGGCGCAGGGCGTCCCGGGGACCAGCACCCGGTAGGCGGCGGCGCCGCCCTGCCGCGCCACCGGCTGGAGGAGCTCCGCACCCTCCAGGTCGGCGAAGCCCGGCGCGAGGGGCTGCAGGTCCTGCACGGGGGTGTCGCTGGCGTAGACGTAGCAGACCCGCAGGTCGCGCAGGGCCTGCTGGACGCCCGCGTCGGTGTCGACGTCGTCCAGCCGCTCCAGGAGCAGCGCCGCCGGCGGCGTCACGGCGCCCGGGGAGTAGTGGCGGAAGAGGACGGGCAGGTCGTGCAGCGCGTAGAGCCAGGCGGAGCCGTCGGCGGGGTCGTCGGCCACGGTCGCGCCGGCCGGCAGCGGGTGCTCGCGGACCTGCTGGGCCAGCTGCGCCATGACGGCGAGCTGGTCGGGCCCGGTGACCCTCGGGGTGTACCCGGCGGCCATGCGAACCGGGGCGCGCTCGAGCGTGCCCGCGGCGAGGACGGCGAGCAGCGCCACCGCCCCGACGGCGGCGGTCGGGCGCAGGAGCCGGTGGCGGGGCCCCGAGCCGGGGTGCCGGTCGAGGAGGGCCGCGAGGCGCCCCGCGGCGACGCCCACGACGACGGCGCCGAGCAGCGCCGCCACCGCCACCAGCCGGAACGGGGCGCCGTAGAAGAACAGGGTCAGCGACCGCAGCGCCGCGGCTCCCGCGGGGGTGAGCACGCCGCCGACGGGGGCGATCGTCGAGGCCGCGGCGAGCACCACGAGCAGCCAGACCGCGGCGAGCCAGCGGACGGGCCCGTGCAGCGCGACCACGAGCGCCGCACCGACCACGACCGCCGCCAGCAGCCACTGCCCGCTCTGGTGGGGCACCCCGTAGCCGTAGGCGGGGAGCACCTGGCGGACCGTCCCGAGCACGGACCTGACGGCGCCGAGCACGCTGGCGGGGCTGCCGGAGCGGCTGGTGTAGTCGTAGGCGGCCAGGCTGCCCAGCGCGCTCGACCAGCGCGCCAGGCCCAGCACCAGCGGTGGCAGCAGGGCGGTGCCCGCCAGCGCCGCCGCGACGCCGACGAGGAGCCGGGGCCGCGGCGGGCGGCCGGCCGGCCGCCGGACGGCGGAGACCAGGCGGCCCAGGGCCCAGCCGAGCACGAGCACCCCGGCCAGCACGACCCCCGCGGGCTGCAGCCCGGCGACGCCGAGCAGGCCCAGCAGCGCGGCGGTCGCGGCGGCCACCGGGCGCCCGGGCACGAGCCGGCCCTGCAGGGCGCGGACGGCGAGCACCGCCACGAGGAGCGCGACCGCCACGGCGACGCCGTAGCTCCAGACCCCGCGCCACCACTGGTCGTACGGGTAGGCCACCGGCACCGCCGCGACGGCGGCGGTCACCGCGGCGGCGGTCCCCCGGCGGGCGGGCGCCGCGGTGGCCGCGAGCGCCGCGGCCGCCACGGGGACGACCGCTGCGCTGACGAGCGCCAGCAGCGCGTCGAGCGCGGTGGCCGCGCCGGCACCGGTGAGGCGCACCACGAGGGCGGCGAGGGCGTGCAGGGCGGCCGGGTAGTAGGTGTCCACGGTCCGCCAGCCCGCGCTGGCCAGGGCGCTGGGGGCGCTGACCGGGTCGCTGTCGCCGGTCGTCGCCATGAAGGTCGTGAGGTTCGCGTGGTAGACGGCGTCCCAGGTCTGGGCGGTGCCGCCGAGGGGGTGCCCCGCCCGCCAGGCGACCGCCACGACGAGCGCGGTCGCCGCGGCGCAGCCGGTGCCGGCGGCGAGCCACGACCGCAGCCCCGAGGGCGGCGGGCAGGGCGCGGCGCCGGGGGGCGGGGCCTGCGGCGCGCCGTCGTCCCCCCGTGACCGACGCCGCAGCCGAGCGAGCAGCAGGGCGGCGACCAGTCCCGCCCCGAGCGCGGCGAGGGCCGTCCACGGTCCCCACGCCAGTCCGAGGCGCGGCACGGCCACCCCGGCGGCGGTGACCGCGCCCCAGGTCAGCGCCGGAGCGGTGACGAGCGCCCACCGGCGCTGCAGGCCGAGGGCCCGGCCGAGCAGGGCGCCCGGTGCCCACAGGAGCACGGCGGTGACGAGCAGGGCGAGGGCGGCCACCGGGGGGCTCGGGCTCAGGGCAGGAGCCCGGCGCGGGCCTTGGCGAGCAGCGCGGTGCGCACTGCCGCGTCGAGCTGCGCCGCGAACGCCGGGTCGGCGGCGGCCCGCTCCAGCAGGGCGTCGACCATCGCGGGGGCCAGGTCGGGGTCGATCGTCAGCACGAGCGTCCCGCCGGCGGCCACGAAGCGGGTGGCCCGCTCGCCGACGGGGACGTCGGCCACCGCCGTCGCCTCGCCGACGTCGTCGGAGATCACCACGCCGTCGAAGCCGAGCCGCCCGCGCAGCAGCTGCTGGACCACCACCGGCGAGAACGCGGCGATGGAGCCCGGGTCGATCTGCTCGTACGTCGCCGACGACACCATGACGAAGGGCCGCTCGGGCAGCGCCGCGAGCTGGCCGAAGAGGGCGACGTCGGGGTCGTCGGCGGTGGTGGCGGTGTCGCGGACGTCGGCGGACGTGTCGGTGTTGCGGGTGACCCGCCCCAGGCCCGGGAAGTGCTTGACGGTGGCCGTGACGCCCGCCTCGCCGAGCCCGGCGACGACGGCGCCCGCGTCCTCGGTGACGGCATCGGCGGTGGTGCCGTACTCCCGGCCGTAGCGGCCGACGGGCGCGTTGCCGCGGGCGGTGCCCTCGGGGACGACGTCGGCCACCGGCGACAGGTCGAGGTTCACCCCGGCCGTGCGCAGCGACTCCCCCGTGCCGCGGGCGGTGCCCCGGACCTCCTCGGGGGTGCCGCGGCCCTGGGTGCGGGCGGTGGGCAGGTCCACGAAGCCGTCGCCGGAGAAGGTCTGGACGGCACCGCCCTCCTGGTCGGCGCTCACCCAGGGCAACGGGCGGCCGGCGTCGCGGGCGGCCTGCGCCCAGGCGGTGGTGACGGCCCCGACGTCGGTGGCGGCGGCCTTCGACCTCCCGCGCAGGAAGACGCCGCCGTAGGGCGCGCTCGCGAGCAGGGCGTCGCCGCCGGCCGGGTCCGTGGCGGGGACGCCCACCACCAGCAGCTGCTCGGCCCGCTGGCGGGCGTCGAGGCGGGCGAGGGCGGCGTCCGCAGCGGCGACGGCGGGGTCGACGGGGCTCGGGGTGGGCGTCGGCGCGGTGGTCGGCGCGGTGCTCGCTGAGCCCCGCTCAGAGCCGGAGCCCGCTGCCGCCGACCCGGCGGACGCGGCGCCCGAGGGGCCGGTGCAGCCCGCGGCGAGGAGCAGCGCGAGGGAGGCGACGACGGCGGCGGTCCGGGCCGTCACCCCGCGGCCGGGGAGGGAGCGGGGTGCGCGTGCCATCCCCGGCGACGCTACCCGTCTCCCCTGGGACACCCCGCCCGGCGATCTCCGCGCGCAACGCCGCTCCGAGGTGCAGGGCCGCTCCACCAGCGGTAGGCCAGTGCACGGCGCGCAACGCAGCGCAGCGCTGACATCGACGCAGAGGAGCGGTCATGATCACCGATGCTGAGGTCGAGAGGATTCCCGGGGCCACCGTCTACGGCTCCGACGGCGAGAAGATCGGCAAGGCCGGCGCGGTCTACCGCGACGACCAGACCGGCCGTCCCGAGTGGATGACCGTGCAGACCGGGCTGTTCGGCACGTCCGAGTCGTTCGTGCCCCTGGCTGACGCGGACTTCGACGGTGACGACGTCCGCATCCCCTTCGAGAAGTCGAAGGTGAAGGACGCCCCCCGCGTCGACTCCGACGGGCACCTCGACATCAGCGAGGAGGACCGCCTCTTCGAGTACTACGGCGTGGGTGGCGTGACCGGCTCCGACGGCTCCGTGTCGGGCAGCGCCGAGGCCGGCAGCGACGCCGCGACGGCTGCTGCGGCCGACCGCGACCGCGGGTACGGCGACCGCGACCGCGACCGCCGCGACGACCGGGTCGACGACCGCCACGACGACCGGGGCGGGCTGCGCGACGACCGGCACGACGACCGGCACGACGCGCCCGCGGCCGGATACGCCGGGGACCGGGACCAGGCCGACCGCGGCTGGGACCAGGCCGACCGCGGCTGGGACGCCGGGCGCTCCGACGCTTGGGACGAGCGCTACGACGCCACCCGTGACGACCGCTCGGGCCTGCGCGACGACCGCGCCGCTCGGGACGACCGCGACGACCGCGACGACCGGGGCTCGGCCGCCGGTCCCGCCGCCGCCGTGGGCCTGGGCGGGCTCGCCGCCGCTGCAGCGGCCTCCCACCGCTCGGAGGACCGCTCGGACCACCGCTCGGAGGACCGCGGTGACGTCCGCGACGAGCGCACGGGGACGACCGGCGACCGGGGCACGGGCTACCGCGACGACCGCTCGGACGACCGCTCGGACGACCGCCAGGGCGGGGTGCTGCGCCGCGACGACAGCTCCTCCCTGCGCCGCGACGACGCCTCCGGGCTCCACCGCGACGAGCACCGCGACGACCGCCACGACGACCGCCACGACGACCGCCGCGACGACCGCTCCTCGTCAGGCCTGTCGGGCTCTCCCGTGGCCGGGGTCGCTGCCGCCGGTGCCGCTGCCGGTGCAGCGGCGGGCACGGCGTCGCGGTCGCACGACGACACCCGCCGTGACGACCGCCACGACGACCGCGCGCAGGCCTCCGCGGGCGACCGCCGTCCCCGGCTGAGCCAGTGGGTGCTCGTGAAGCGCGAGGACGTCATCGAGGTCTCGGCCGAGGACGCGGAGCGCATCGCCAGGGGCACCACCCGCTGACGCGGGCGTCCCGTCCAGCATGCAGAAGACCCCCGAGGTGGCTTCCAGCAGCCTCCGGAGGGGCCTTCTGCATGCTGGGCGGGACGGGTCCTCACCCCCCGGCCGGCTAGCAGCGGCGGGTCAGCCCCGCCGCAGCCGGCCCCAGACCACGCCCCACAGCCCCACCGCGAGCGCCCCGTCGCACAGGAGGCTGGCCGCCACGGCCCCGCCGACCCCGTGAGCGGGGATCAGCCAGAGGTTCAGCACGCCGTTGGCGAGGGCGACCCCCAGCTGCCAGGCGCTGCGGACCCGCTGCTGGCCCGCGCCAGTGAGCGCGTCGGCGGCGAGGTAGTGGGCGACCTTCAGCAGCGGCAGCACCGCGAGTCCGCGGACCACGCCCTGGGTGCCCTCGTAGGACTCGCCCAGCAGCACGGGCACGAGGTCGGCGCCGGCGAGCAGCGCCACCGAGGCCAGGGCGCACCACCCGACCGTCGTCGGCGCGATGCTGCGCGCCAGCGCCACCGCTGAGCGCAGCCCGGCGGTGCCGCCCGCGGCCCCCGCGGCGAAGAAGCGCGGGTACGCGGCGGCCAGGACGGCCCGCAGCGGCACCAGCGACAGGTCGACCACGCGGTAGGCGGCGGTGTACGCGCCGTTCGCGGCGACGGAGTCGAGCCGGGCCAGCATCAGCTTGTCGAGGTCGTTGTAGAGCGCCTGCGAGCCGAGGCCCACCGAGAAGTGGAACCCGTCGCGCCACTGCGAGAGCACCCAGCGGGCGCTGGCGACCACGCCCTCCTCGCCCGGCGCGGGCGGGCCGAGCTGCGCCCGCAGCACCACGACGGCGACGACCGCACCGACGGCGGAGGTCGCGGCGTACGCCCACGGCCAGGTCTGCAGGGTCATCCCGCCGGGGACGGCGAAGAGCACCACCGCGGCGGCGAAGCGCAGCCCGTGGAACCCGACCTGGGAGAGCGCGGCCGCCATCGCCCGGCCGCGGGCCACCTGCACCCCCGCGACCAGCTCCAGCAGGGCCGAGCCCACGAGGTCTGCCGCGAGCAGGGCCACGACGGCGGCCAGCGGCAGGGAGGGGACCACCACCAGGCAGACCAGCGCCGCGAGCACCGTCGCCAGGGCTCCGCCGACGGCGGTGACGAGCACCGCGCCGGGCGCCGTCGTCCTGAGGCGGCCGGGCTCGCGGACCGCCGAGCGGACCAGGAGGTGCACCGCGCCGAGGGAGGCGAAGGGCAGCGCGAGGGCAGCGGCGGCCATGACGGCGCCGACGGTGCCGAAGCCCGCGTCGCCCAGGCCGCGGGCGACGAGCACGAAGGTGAGGGCTGCCAGCACGGCCCGCCCGCCGTGGCCGAGGAGCATGCTCGCGCTGCTGCGCCGGAGCCCGGAGGTGGCGCTGGCGGGGCGCGCGTCGACCTCGGTCACGTCACAGCACGCTACGACCGAGTCCCCCGCCCGCGGGCCCACTCGCCCGATCCCACCGTGATCATGGTCCCCCGCACGCGGGAGGTGCCCCCAGTCCGGCCACCTCGGTGAGCACTGCGCGCCACCCCGTCACCAGCTGGGCCGGGTCGTAGGCGCGGGCCCGCTCCGCGTCGGCCGCGACGAAGTCGTCCTCCGCCGGCGGCTCCTCCAGCACTGAGCGCACCGCCGCCGCGAAGGCCTCGGCGGCGCCGGGCACGGGGCAGGTCGTGCCCGGCACCTGCCCCGGGACGAGGTGCCGCGCCTGCTCCGTGGCCAGCGCGACCACCGGCCGGTGCGCCGCCGCCGCCTCGAGCAGGGCGTACCCGAACGTCTCCGACCGCGACGGGTGCACCACCGCGTCGCACGCCGCGAGCAGCTCGGGCACCCGCTCGGTGTGGCCGTGCCAAGTGACCCGGTCACCGACGCCCAGCGCGTCCGCGCGCTCGCGCAGCGCCGGCAGCCGCACACCGTCCCCGGCCACATCGAGGTGGGCACCCGGCAGGTGCACCAGCGCCTCGAGCGCCAGCCCGGGGTTCTTCAGCGGCTCCAGCCCGCCCACGTAGAGGAGGCGGGGGCCGCCGGCGCGCTCGGACGCCGTGGGCCGGGACGAGCTGGCCGCCACTGGGTTGGGGACGACGACGGCGCGCTCCCCCACCCCCGGCTGGTCGGCGAGCGCGGAGGCGACGGCGGGGCTGACCGCCACCACGCGCGCCGTCCGCCGGGCGTACAGCGGCAGCACGAGCCGGGCCACGACGTCGAACGAGCGGAGCGCGCCGCGGCGCTCGCGGGTGAGGGAGTGCTCCCAGGCGACCACCGCGCGGTCACCGGGGCGGCGGAACGGCAGCACGCGGAGCCCCACCCAGATGCCCACGAGCACCAGCGGAGGCCCGGGCTGCCGCACCAGGCGGCGGGCGGCGGCGAAGGAGGCTGCGAGGTCGCACAGGCGCCCCAGCCGTCCGGACCGCGGCGCCCGGACCAGCGCGTGCAGGGCCACCTCGAGGCCGGCTGCGCGGAGGGCGGCGACGACGTCGGTGGCGGCGCGCTCCATGCCGCGGACCGGGGTCGCCTGCGAGAGTACGAACACTGCTGCCGGGGTGGTCGGGACGCCGGAGCCGTTCGGGAGTCCCATGATCACGGACGGGTGGCGCGGGTGGCGCGGGTCACGGCGGCGGCGGCGCGGGCCGCGACGGCGCGGAGCGAGTACCGGTCGCGCGTCCACGTGGCGAGCCGCTCGCGCTCGGCCGGGGTGGGCCCCTCGCCCGCGAGCGCCTCCCGCAGGGCGACCGCCACCTGTTCGGCGTCCCAGCCGACCGCCCAGCCGAGGCGGTGCTCCTCGACCAGGTCGGCGAAGGGCCCGGCCCCGGCGTAGACCACCGGCGCCCCGCAGGCGGTGGCCGCGAGCGGCTTGACGAGGAAGGCGAAGGAGTAGGCGGTGTCGGGCTTCTGGCTCGCCAGACCCGCCCGCGCGGTGCTCGTGACGCGGGCGATCTCCTCCAGGGGCGCCAGGCCGCGGAACTCCACCCGGTCGAGCCCGAGCTCACGGGCCCGCGCGGCGAGAGCGGTCGCCTCGACACCGCCGCCGTAGAACACGGCGCGGGCGCGGGGGTGCTCGGGCAGCACCAGCGCCAGGGCCTCGAGGAGGACGCCGGCGCCCTGGACCTCCGACATGGTGCCGGCGTAGACCAGCTCGGGAGCGTCGGCGGTGGGGTCTCCAGCAGCGGCAGGACCGGAGGGCACGGGGCGCAGCACGTCGGTGTTGACACCGGTGCCCACCACGCAGATGCGGTCGGGCCGCACCCCCAGGTCGCGGATGCGGGCGGCGTACCTCTCGTCGACGGTCATGACGCAGGCGGCGCCGCGCAGGACCCACGACTCCAGCGCCGTGAGCAGCCGCAGCGCCGGGCCCGCCAGGCCCGCCTCGCGGGCGGCGAGGGAGAGCAGGTCGGCGGCGTAGTAGGCGTAGGGCACCCGGGCTGCCGCGCACGCCAGGCGCACCACGGCTCCGGTGGTGGGCGGCGGCTCGACGACGACGGCGTCGGGGCCGCTCCCCCGGCGCACCGCGCCCGCCACCAGGCGGCGGGCCAGGCGCAGGCCCAGCGGGAGGTCGTAGCTGGCGTACTGGAGGTACCCGCGGACGTTGCCGCTCGCGTCGCGCAGCACGGGCCACCGGCTCACGCGCACCCCTGCGGTGGTCGGGGAGCTGGGGGTGCCGGCGGGGAGCCGGGTGGTGAGGACCTCCACCTCGTGGCCGGCCCCGGCCAGCGCCGCGGCGAGCGCCGCCTGGCGCCAGGCGGCCGCGGCCGGCTCGGGGGCGAAGGCCCGCGTGGCGATGAGCGTGCGCACGGCCGCACGCTACGGGCACCCGCCCGGGTGGTCCGCGCCACGCAGCGTCACGGCCGGTGGACCCGGGCGTGATCACGATGACGACGACGCACCGCGGACTCGCCCGCCCCCGCTTGCCTTCACCCGATCGCGTGCATTATCAAGACGTCAACTGTCCTGTGGAGGTCGTCATGCGCCGTGTCCTGCGCGCTCTGCTCACGCTGGCGGCGGCTGCGACCCTCGGGATCGCAGGAGCCGGCGCCGCCAACGCGTCCGCCTACGGCGTCACGCCGCTGCCCTCGTTCTCCTACCAGGACTCCACCGGCGCCACCCGCTCGGTGCCCTACGGCTGCGTGCTGATCCACAGCGTCGTCGGCGAGGGCCTGCAGATCTCGGCGCAGTACGCCAGCGTCGACTGCGCGGGCATCGCGGCCATGCGCTCGGGCCTGCTGTGCGACGTGAAGGTCGAGTTCACCTTCCGCCCCCTCAGCGGGCGTCCCGAGACCCTTGACACGTCCACGCTGCCGGGGTGCCGCACCCTGGGCATCAAGGCCTCCAACCGCAAGCTGCCCCCGGCGTTCGAGACCGGCGGCAAGATCTGCGCCAAGCTCTCCGTCTCGGACGAGGCGGTCTCCACGTCCTGCCACGTCGTCAGCGGCTGACCAACCCCTGACCCGCACCTCGGGGCCGGCAGGCCCCAGCACGGCGGACAGGCCCCGCGCAGTCCGCGTGTTCTCCCGCGCCCGCGCCCCGCGCCTACCTACGGTGAAGATCCCCCCACCCGGAGGTCTTCCCGATGCGCCGTCCCCTGCCCGCTCTGGCCGCTGCGGCCACCGCCGGGCTGCTGGTCGTCGGCGTCTCGGCGGCAGCGCCCGCGAGCGCTGACCAGCAGCTGGCGGGCCCCGCCGCGAGCAGCCTCGACAGCGACCAGCCGACGGCGCTGCTGCGGGGGACGCTGCGGGTGCTCGCCGACGCCGACCACACCGAGGCCGGGAGCCTCGAGGCGGCGCGCAGCGCGGCGGCGGCCGAGCTCGCCGAGCACGAGGACGGCGGGGAGGGCGGGCACGACCACGCGGCCCACGACCACGACGCCGACGCCGACGCCGACGGAGCCCGCGGCACCACGCCGCTGACGTCGTACCTGCAGGTCGGGGGCGTGTGGGTGCCCCTGGACAGCGCCGACGTCGAGGAGGTCGTCCCCGGCAGCGCGGTGACCGTGCGCGTGGAGGTGCCCGCGCCCGTCGTCGCGGCGGTGCAGGACGGCGAGCCGGTGGACACCTCCACGCTCGCACCCACCGCCGGGCCCGCCGGCGGTGCCAGCAGCACCGGAGCCACGTCGGCGTCGAAGGACACGACCATCCCGGAGCGCGCGCTCGACGCCGCCCTGGACTCCCCCGCGGCGGTCGGCTCGGCCCTGTCGCGGGCCAGCGCCGTCGCCGCCGCGACCACGGCCGAGCCGGTGGCCGCCGACGTCGTCGGGGCGACCGCGCCGCTGGCGGCGACGGTCACGTCGTCGCAGCCCGTGACCGTGGTGGCGATCTCCATGCTCGGCGGGTCGGACTCGTACTACTCCGACTCCAGCATCGACTCGCTGCTCTCCTCGACCAGCGACTACTGGGGCGAGCAGACCGGCGGCGCCGTCGGGTTCCGCCGTGACGGCGCGGTCACCCGGTACTCCAGCTCCCTGAGCTGCTCCAACCCGAACGCCCTGTGGAACGAGGCAGCGCAGCGCGCCGGCTTCAGCCAGGGCGCGGGCAAGCACCTGCTGCTGCTCCTGCCGCCGCAGGCCTACCGCAGCGGCTGCTCCTACGGGCTCGGCTCGGTGGGGGCCTCCGCGGGCGCCGGGGGCGTGGCCTACGTCAGCGACGCCAGCTGGCCCGCGATCGCCCACGAGCTGGGCCACAACATGTCCCTGCTGCACGCCGACCGGCTCGACTGCGGCAGCGACGTCGACACCGCCTTCGGCACCGGGGGCGGCTACGGCGACTGCTCGGTCATCTCCTACGGCGACCGCACCGACGTCATGTCCAGCGCCGCCGCCCGCGCCGACGGGACTCCGGTGCAGGCCACCGGCAGCGCCTCGGCGATCGCGCTGGCGCGCCTGGGCGTGCTCGGCAGCGGTGGCCGCGTCGAGGTGACCGCCTCCGGCACCTCGACGTGGACGGTGGCGCCGCTGTCGTCGCTGTCGGGCCTGCGCTCGGTGCGGGTCACCGACCCCCGCAGCGGTGACGCCTACGACCTCGAGGTCCGCGCGGCCACGGGCCGCGACACCTTCGGCTGGGGCGGGTCCAGCCGCACCACCTACGGCCTGCGGGTGCTCAAGACGGGTCAGGACGGCGGCTCGCTGCTGCTCGACGCGTCGCCGACGGGCAGCCCGAGCAGCGACACGAACGTCGTCGTCGCCCAGGGGACGACGTTCACCAGCGCCGCCGGCGGCGTCGCGGTGCGCACCAGCGCCCCCGCGGCCGACGGCTCCGTGACCGTGCAGGTCTCGGTGGCGAGGGCGGGCCAGGAGCACTGGGCCAGCAGCGCGGTGTCGCTGGCGGCCACGCGCCTGCAGGGAGCGGACCGGTACAGCACCGCCACGGCCGTCTCGGCGGCGCTCGTGCGCTCCCCCTCCGCGGGCCAGCGGGTCTTCGTGGCCTCGGGCGAGCGGTTCCCCGACGCCCTCGCGGCCGGCGCCGCGGCGGGCCGCACCAGCACGACGACGCCGGTGGTGCTGGTCCCCGCCACGGGTGACCTCCCGAGCTCGGTGCGCACCGAGCTGTCGCGGCTCGCGCCGAGCCGCATCACCGTGGTCGGCGGGACCAGCGCCGTCGACGACGGCGTGCTGGGCCAGCTGAGGGCGTTCGCGGGCACCGTCGACCGGACCTCCGGCGACGACCGGTACGCCACCAGCGCCGCGGCCGCCCTGCAGGCCGCCTCCGCCAGCGGCTCACCCACCGGCCGCCCGGTGTACCTGGCGACCGGCGCGAACTACCCCGACGCCCTCTCGGGCGGGGCGGCTGCCGCCGCGGCGGGCGGCTCGCTGCTGATCACCGACCCCGGCGCGCTGTCGGGCCCGACCGCCGCGGCGCTGGCCCAGCTGCGCCCCAGCGCCGTGCACGTGCTCGGCGGGACCATCACCGACTCCGCCATCGCCCAGGTGCGGGCCGCCGCGCCGGGAGCGGCCGTCGACGTCCTCAAGGGGAGCGACCGCTACGAGACCGCCGTCGCCGTGGCCCGGGCCGCCTTCCCCGACGGCGCGGCGTCGGTGGTCCTCGCGACGGGCCAGGACTTCCCGGACGCCCTCGCGGGCGGCCCGCTGGCCGCCGCAGGTGGGGCCCCGCTGCTGCTCGTGCAGCCCGGCTGCGCCCCCGGCCCGGTGGTCGACGGCGTGACCCGCCTGGGCGCCCGCAGCGCCACGGTGCTGGGCGGCCCGACCTCGCTGTCCGACGCGGCCGCCTCGCTCGACCGCTGCTGATGGCGGCTCGGGCGCCGTCCGGCGGGTCCGCTCGGTTCGCCAGGGCAACAGGAACGTAGGGTCGTCGGGTGGGGACCGCCGTCGACATCTCCGCGATCGCCCCCCTGGGGTGGGTCCTGCTGGTGGCGGGGTGCCTGGTCATCGGGTTCTCCAAGACCGCCTTCGCGGGCGTGGGGCTCCTGGCCACGGTGGCGTTCGCGTTCGCGTTGCCGACCCGCGCGTCGACGGGCGCCGTCCTGCCGATGCTGATCCTCGCCGACGTCGTCGCCGTCGCCCTGTACCGGCGGCACGCCCACTGGAAGCTGCTCGTGCGGCTGCTGCCGTGGATGCTCGTGGGTCTGGCGCTGGGTGCGGTCTTCCTCGACGTCGTCGACGACGTCGCGCTGCGGCGCTTCCTCGGGGTGCTGCTGCTCCTGCTCGCGGCGCTGCAGGGCCGCGCGATGCTGAACGCCTCGCGGGCGGCGCGGGCCGCGGAGCGGGAGCGCCCCGGCGAGGCGCTCGAGCCCTCCCCCGGCCCGGAGAGCTGGTCGCCGCTGCGGCGCCGCGCCCTCGCAGGGGCCGCCGGCGGCAGCGCCGGCTTCGCGACCATGGTGGCGAACGCCGCCGGCCCGATCTCCACGATGTACCTGCTGGTGATGCGGGTCGACAAGATGGGCTTCGTCGGCACGGCCGCGTGGCTGTTCTTCATCGTCAACCTCGCCAAGGTGCCGTTCAGCGTCGGGCTCGGGCTGATCGACGGGCAGTCGCTGCTGCTGAACCTGCTCCTGGCACCGGCGGTGCTCGCGGGGGCGTTCCTGGGGGCGAAGGTGCTGCGCCGCGTGCCGCAGCGCATCTTCGCCAGCACCACCCTGGCGCTGACCGCCGTCTCCGCGGTGGGCCTGCTGCTCGTCTGACCCGCCCCGCTGGCGCCGCGCCCTGCCCTGCCCTGCCCTGCGCCCCGCGGCGGATGCGGATCTTGGCGATCGGTGGGTCACCACGGGCCCGCCGACCCACCGATCGCCAAGATCCGCGCCCCCGCCGTGATCATGGGCGTCCGCCACCCGCCCGCGTGTCGCAACCGATCTCCGCCCGGGTGGTCCGTCACGATCTCCTGGTGGACTGCCCTCCGGACCCCCGCCCCGGAGCCCAGCGCCGCCCCACCCCGGTCATCGCAGCGCTGGCGCTCACCGCTCTCGCCGCGACCGGACTCACCGGAGCCGAGCCCGCCCAGGCCGCCGCGTACGGCGCTGCCGCGGCGGTCACCGTCACCGGCGCGACGCTCGGCGACGTCGACGGCGTGGTCGTCTCTCCCACCGGCACGACGTACGTGCTCGACGGCTCCGGCAGCGGCCAGCTGGTCGCGCTGAACGCCTCGGGACAGGTGCTGGCCGTCCTCACGCTCGGGGCCACCAGCGGCATCGGGGCGGTGAGCAACCCCCAGGGCCTCGCACTCGACACCTCCGGCGCGGGACGGCTGATCATCGCCGACACCGGCAGGAACCGCGTCGTCTCCACCCCGCTGCCCGCCCTCGGGGCAGCCGGCTCTCCGACCGCCGCCGCCGCGGTGCTCACCCTGGTGGCAGGTAGCAGCGCTGCCGGCGCGGCACCCCAGGAGGGTCCTGCCAGCAGCTCACCGCTCAAGGCACCCGCAGGGGTCGCGTGGGACGCCGCGACGAGCTCGCTCTACATCGCCGACACCGGCAACAACCAGGTCGAGAAGGTCTCGGGGACGTCGTTGACCATCGTGGCCGGCACCGGCCACGCCAGCGGTCTGCGGGCCAGCACCGCGCGCGCCACCGAGCTGGACGGTCCACAAGATGTGGCCGTCGACCCCGCCAACGGCGACCTCTACATCGCCGACACCGGCAACGGCGCCGTGCTGCGCGTGGCAGGGACCAGCTCGGCGGTGGTGGCGACGGGGCTGACGGGCGTCGACGCGCTGGCCGCCTCCGCCTCGGACGTCCTCGCCGCGAGTACCACCGCGGTGCTCTCGGTGGCCGGTGGCAGCGCCTCGCCCGTGGCCACAGGACTCCACGACGTGCAGGGCCTCGCCTTCGGCCCGACCGGGGTGGCGTGGGTCGCCGACGACGACACGACGCCGGTGCTGCTCACGCTGACGCCCCCGCCTGCGACCCCCACCGCGGTGCGCATCACCTCCACGGCGCCGACCTCGGCCGTCAAGGGCGTGGCCATGAGCCGCACCTTCACCGCCAGTGGGAGTCCCGCTCCGACGTGGTCGTTCGTCGGCACGACGCCCACCTGCCTCGGGTCGGGGTCCATCGGCTCCACCTCGGGCGTGCTCACCGGCACGCCCGGCACCGCGGGCAGCTGCGCCTTCACCGTTCGCGCCGACAACGGCAGCACCCACGACGAGCAGGTCGTCACCCTCACGGTCGGGAGCGTGCCGGCGACGATCAGCGCCAAGCCCGTCGCCGTCGCCGCCCAGGGCAGCGCCACCGTCACCTGGGCCGCCCCGACCGCGAGCACCGCGGCCGGCGAGGGCATCACCGGCTACGTGCTCACCCCGTACGCCGGGGGGCGCGGCGGGCACCCCGAAGACCCTCTCCCCCAGCACCCTGAGCACGACGCTCACGGGCCTGACCGCAGGCACCTCGTACACCTTCACCGTCGCCGCGACCAACGCCTTCGGCACCGGGGTGGCCTCCACCGCGTCCGCCGCGGTGGTGCCCTACGGCGGGGTCACCCAGCCGCCGGCGGGGCTCACGCGGGTGCAGGGCGGCAACCGCGTGATGACGGCGGTGGCCACCTCGCGCCAGCTCTTCCCCGGGGCGGGGAGCGCGCGCGCCGTCGTCATCGCGTCGTCGACGAGCTTCGCGGACTCCCTGGCCGGGGCGCGCCTGGCCTCGGCCGTGGGGGCGCCGCTGCTGCTCACCGACCCGCTCGCGCTCAACACCGAGGTGGCCGGCGAGGTGGCCCGCGTGCTCGCGGTCCCGCCCGCGACGACGGCCAGCACCACCGCGGGCCCCGCCCTCGCCGCGGCCGACGCCGCCGGAGCGGTCAAGCCGACGACGACGGGGACGGTGTACCTCCTCGGGGGCACCGCGGCGGTCTCCGCCGACGTCGAGGCCGCCGTCAAGGCGGTGAACGCCAAGTACTCGGTGACGCGGGTCTCGGGCGCGGACCGGTACGAGACCGCCACCAAGATCGCGGCGCAGGTCGCCGTCGACGACCCGGTGGCCGGCGCCCCGCTCTACGTGGCCAGCGGCCGCGACTACCCCGACGGCCTGGCCGTGGCCGCGCTGGCCGCGCGCACGGGCGGGGTGGTGCTGCTCACCGACGGTCCGACGATGCCGGCCTCGACGCTGACCCACCTGCAGAAGTTCGACCCCAACAGCGAGCTGCTGGTCGCCGTGGGCGGCCCGGCCGCGAGGGCGACCGCCGGACACGGCGCGGACCGCGCGCTGGTCGGCACCGACCGCTACGACACCGCGCGCCGCGTCGCGGAGCGGTTCACCGCACCGGCGGGGTCCGCGCGCGTCACGGCGGTGGGGCTGGCGACCGGCGACAACTGGCCCGACGCCCTCGCGGGGGCCGCGGCCATGGGCAACCTGCGGGGGCCGCTGCTGCTGACGCCGTCGGCGTCGCTGTCGCCGTCGGTCGCTCCCGCGGTCACGGCGGCCTCGTCAGCGGGGCGGCCGTCGTCGGCGCTGGTGTTCGGAGGCCCGACGGTCGTGTCGACGTCGACGTCGAGCGCGTTCGGGGTCCTCGTCAGCGGGTGAGGCCGAGCGGCGCCTCGGTCCGGGGCAGGGCCACGGAGGTCCTGGGGCGCAGCAGGGCGGCGGCCGCGTCGAGGGCGGCCCGGGGCTCCTGCGCCGGACGCCACTCCTCGTAGGCCACCTCGGCGCCGTCGGCGTCGTGGGCCCACAGCCAGCCGCTGCCGCCGTCGTCGACGGTCAGGACGACCTCGACCCCGGCGACCTGCCAGCGGCAGCGCACGTCGCCGTCGCCGTCGAGCCCCACCTCGGGCTCGGGGTCGCCGTCGGCGAGCAGTGCCGCGAGCAGGCGGTACAGGTGCCGGGGGCCGGCGAGCGACGACGCTCCGACGGGCTGCCCGGGCAGGGCGACGAGGGCGAGGAGCTGCTGCTCCACGCCGCGCAGGAGTTCCCTTCGCTGGGTCACCACCTGGTGATCGGCACGGCGGGGCTCCGGGTTGAGGGCGCTCCACCGCTGCCCGTGCCCCGGGTGACCGCGGTCACCTGGCGCGCTGACCGCGGTCACCTGGCGACCTGGCCTCCTGGGCGTCCGGCACGCCACCTGACCGCGGTCAGCGGCGTGGGTGACCGCGGTCAGCTGGGGTGACCGCGGTCAGGTGGCGGCGTGTCGTGGCGCCGCGCCCGAGAGCGGTCTCCAGCACGAGTCGATCACCTGCGGCGGGAGCCGGCCGCGCCCTAGCGTCGAGGTCCCACCAGGTCTCGAGGAGGAGCCCGTCGTGAGCCAGATCGCCGACACCGTCCGCAAGCCCGTCGCCGTCGTGAGCGAGGTGGCCCTGGTGGCCGGCACGCTCGTCCGCCTGGTCCTGCGCAGCAGCCGCTGAGCCGCCGCTGAGCCGCCGCTGAGCCGCCGCTGAGCCACCACCGGCCGGCCCACGAGCGGAGCAGCCGGCGACCTCAGCCGAGCTGGGCGCCGTCGGCCTCCTGCGCCAGCGCGAGCCGCGCCGCGCGCCCGATGACGGCGCTGTAGGTGGGGTAGGCGAAGCGCACCTGCGCCAGCGAGGCCAGCTCGACGCCGGCGGCCATCGCCGTCGTCACCGCCTGGATGACCTCGACGGCGTTCTCGCCGACGGCGTGCGCCCCGATGACGCTGGTGCGCGAGGAGTCGACGACCAGCTTCAGGAAGCCGCTGGTGCGGTCGTCGATGACGGCCCGGTCGAGGTCGGCGTACGACACCGAGGCCACCCGGCAGCCGGGCGCGCGGTCGCGGGCCTGCTCCTCGGTGAGGCCGACGCCGGCGTAGTCGGGGTCGGTGAAGCCGCCCGCGGGCAGCAGCTGGTGGGTGCGGCGGGCGCTGGCGCCGAGGACGGCGACGGCGGCCGCGGCCTCGCCCTCGAACTGCGCGGCCTGGACGAGCATGTCGCGGCCGATGGCGTCTCCGACGGCGAGGACGTGCGGCACCGAGGTGCGCAGGTGCTCGTCGGTGACGACGGCGCCGCGCTCGGTCTCCACGCCCGCGGCCTCCAGGCCGAGGTCGTCGAGGTTCGCGGGCCACCCGGTGGCCATGACGACGACGTCGAACTCGTCGCTGGCGGCCCCGCCGCCCTCCGCCTCGGAGGCGGTCCAGTGCAGCGCGACCGCTCCGGAGGCCGCGCGCTCCAGGCGCTCCACCCCGCCGATGCCGGTGAGCACCCGCACGCCCTGGCGCGAGAACGCCTCGGCGAGGTGCGCGGCGACGTCGTGGTCGGAGCCGGGCAGCAGCCGGGGCGCGAGGTCGAGCAGGGTCACCTCGGAGCCGAAGGCGTTGAAGATCGTGGTCAGCTGGGCGCCGGTGTTGCCGGCGCCGATGACGGCCACGCGCCGGGGCAGCTCCTCCAGGTGCAGCACCTGCTCGGGCACCGTGGCGAGCTCGGCGCCGGGCACGGGCAGGCGCCGCGAGCGCCCGCCCACGGCGATGACGGTCGAGCGCGCGTGCAGCCGGCGGCCGCTGTCGAGCACCAGCTCGGTGGGCGAGGCGAAGCGGGCGCGGCCGTCGGCGTCGTAGAGGTCGACGCCGACCTCGGCGAAGCTGGCGGCCTCGTGCTTGACGGCGCGGACGGCGTCGACGCGGGCGTGGACGCGTGCCACGACGCGCTGCCAGTCGACGCGGACCCCCTCGACCTCGATGCCGTGGGCGCCGGCGCCGCGGGCGTCGCGGACCAGGCGGGCGGCCTTCGCGAGCACCCGGGTGGGCACGCAGCCGGTGTTCACGCAGGTGCCGCCGAGGTGCCTGCCCTCCACGACGGCGACCGACGCCCCCAGCGCGCGGGCGCGCAGCGCGGCGGCGGTGCCGGCGGGGCCGGCGCCGATGACCACCACGTCGTAGGAGGGGGTCTCGGTGCCGGTGCTGACGGCCTGCTCGCTCACCCCGTCGACGCTGCCACAGGGAGATCGGGCCCGCAGCGCGGCGACGGGACGGCGGGGGCGGCCGGGACGCCGAGCACGGCGTCGAGCTCAGCGGCGGGGACGGCGCGCGACCACAGCCAGCCCTGCGCGTAGTCCGCGCCGGCCGCGCGGACGGCGGCCTCGTGGGCGGGGGTCTCCACGCCCTCGGCGAGCACGGTCATGCCGAAGGCGTGCCCTGCCGTGACGACGAGGGCGAGGAGCGCGGCGGTCCCGGGGTCGGTGGCCACCACGAGCGAGCGGTCGATCTTGAGGACGTCGCAGGGCAGGTGCCGCAGCTGGCCGACGGAGGTGTAACCGGTGCCGAAGTCGTCGATCGCGACGCGCAGGCCCGCCTCGCGCAGCCGGCGGAGGGCCTCCAGCGCGGCCGGGTCGTTCAGCACCTGGGTCTCGGTGATCTCGAGGACCACGCTCCCCGGGTCGGTGCCGTGCTCGGCGAGCGCGGCGAGCACGTCGTCCAGGAACGAGGGCTGCGCGAGGTGGCGCGGGGCGATGTTGACGCCCACACCGGGCGCGCGGCCACCGGGAGCCGAGCGGGCCCAGGCGGCCTGCTGGCGCAGGGCCTCGCGGAGCACCCACCGCCCGAGCTCGCAGACGAGGTCGGAGCGCTCGGCCACCGGGACGAACGCCTCGGGGCCCACCAGCCCACCCCCGGGCCGCTGCCAGCGCACGAGCGCCTCCACGCCGTCGACGCGGCCGTCCCCGGCGAGGTCCACCACGGGCTGGAAGTGGAGCACCAGCTGGTCCTCGTCGAGGGCGGTGCGGAGCTCGGCCTCGACCGCCGCCCGCTCGGCGGCCTCGGACCGCAGCGCGTCGTCGAAGAGCACGGCCCGGTCGCGCCCGAGGGACTTGGCGCGGTAGGCGGCCTCGTCGGCCTCGCGCAGGAGCACACCGGCCGCGGCGTCGCCGTCGACGTCCTCGGCGCTGCCCAGCACGGCGCCGATGCTGGCGCTGACGGCCACCTCCGCGCCCGCGGCGAGGAGCGGACGGCGCAGCGCGGTGAGCACCCGCTCAGCGGTGACGAGCACGTCGGCGGCGTCGTGCACCCCGGTGAGCACCACCACGAGCTCGTCACCGCCCACGCGGCCGACGAGGTCGCCCTCGCGCACGCAGGTCAGCATCCGGTCGGCGGTGGTCCGCAGCACGGCGTCGCCGGCGGCGTGGCCGTGGGTGTCGTTGACGGCCTTGAAGCCGTCGAGGTCGCAGAACAGCACCCCGACCGGGCCGCCGCGGGCCAGCGCCGCCGCGAGGTGGGCGCGGGTGCGCGCCCGGTCGGCGAGACCCGTCAGCACGTCGTGGGTGGCCCGGTGCTCGAGGTGGCGGTGCGCGTCCTGGAGGTCGCGGGTGGAGGTCCGCAGCGCGGTGAGCGCCACCGCCAGCCGGCTCACCACGAGCAGGCAGACCAGCACGCCGCCGGCGGCGACGGCACCCGCGAGCCACCCGGAACCGCCTCCGGGGCGGGTCACGACCGTCCACAGCAGCGCGGTGGGGAGGCAGGCGGCGACGGCGAGCAGCACCAGGCGGCGGCGCGAGAGGTGGTGTCGCGGCGCCGGCGGGGCACCGTCCTGCCCTCCGCCCCGCGCGCTCGCGGCCGCTGCGGCCCACGCGTGGTTGCACAGCAGCACGCCGCTGCCGAGCACCCACTGGAACGGCGGCGAGGCGCCCACGAGGAGCCACGACGCGTCGCAGACGAGCACGACCACGAACCCGCACGTGGCCACGACCTGCGCGGTGGTGCGGCGCGCCGAGACGGCGAGCACGTGCACCGCCAGCGCCACGAGCGCGACGTCACCGGCGAGGTAGGCGACGCCGACCAGCTGCCCGGGGCGGTCCACCTCGGACCCCGCGGCTGAGAAGGCCGGGCCGACGGCCCAGACCAGGCCCAGCAGGGCCAGGGAGGCCGAGACGACACCGCCCTCCAGGACCGCGGCGCGCCCCCGCCCCGCGGTCTCCCGTCCCGCCAGGAGCAGGAGCCCTGCGACCAGCGGGAGGTAGCCGAGCAGGTACGGGACCGCGGCGGGCGTGGAGGGGTCGGCCGCCGTCCCCTGGACCGCGGTGACGCCGTCGCCGACGAACCACAGGGCGAAGCCGGCGGTGGTGCACCACCAGCCGGTCGCGGCGCCGCGCTCGTCACGCGGACCGCGGACAAGCCTGCGGGCGCAGCTGGCCATCACGACCAGACCCGTCGCGCACAGGCCGAAGTAGAGGACGGCGGGGAGCGGACCCGTGGCCACGACGAAGGCGGGCACGACGGCGCACCCGCTCAGCAGCAGCGCCCAGCTCCACCTCATCACCCCCGTTGCTTCGTCCGGGCAACGGGACTGCTTGACGTGCCGGGGCCTGCACCGCCCGTACGGGTGACGGTGCTGTCAGCAGGGCGTGAGGGCCGCCGCCGCGTCGCTGACCACGCCCGGGCCGCCGAGGACGACGACGCGCGTCGCCCCCAGCCGCTGGATCTCGCGCAGCGAGGGGGCCGGCACGCAGTCCCTCTGGGTCAGCACCAGCGGGGAGCCGCTGGGGCCGGAGACGGCGGCGCCGGCGAGCCCGTCGGGGAAGCTGGTGCCGCTGGCGAGCAGCACGGTGCGGCCCTGGCCGTCGCCGGAGAGCGTGCCGGCGGCGTTCACCGCGGCGCTGGCGCCCGCGGCGGTCTCGTAGCGGTCGGCGCCGTAGGAGCGCTCCACCGGCACGCCGGGCAGCAGCGTCTTGAGGCTGCCCACGACCGAGTCGGAGACCACGCCCGGCCCGCCGAGCACCACGACGCGGCTGGGCGCGAGGGCCGGCAGCTGCGTGGCGAGCGACTCCGGCACGCGCTGCGGGTCGGTGAGCACGAGCGAGCCGCCCACGGCGCCCGCGGCGGCCCCGCCGCCGAGCGCGTCGGCGAAGCCGGCGCCGGAGGCGACGTAGAGCGGCTTGCCCGGGTCGGCCAGCACGCTGGCGGCGTAGGCGGCGGTGTCGTACCGGTCGGTGCCGTCGAAGCGGGTGACCGCGTCGGCGTGGGCCGACAGCTCGGTGGCGACGGCGGCGCTGACGCTCTTCGTGCCGCCGAGCACGTACAGGGCCTGGGGCTTGAGGCGGTCGAGCTCGTCGACCACGGTCTTCGGCAGCGGCCCCTCGGAGGGCACCAGCAGCAGCGGCGCGGAGAAGTGCGCGGCGAGCGCGCTGGCGGCGAGGGCGTCGGGCCAGCTGGAGGCGGAGGCGACGAACACGGCGTACGAGCCGGTGTCACCGGGGTTCGCGGCGCGGCTGACGGCCACGGCGGTGCCGATGCGGTCGTCGCCGTAGAGGCGCTGCACCTGCGGCTGGCCCGTCGACGGGACGGACGCGGGGTCAGCGGCCGCGGCGGGCCCTGCTGCTGCCGCACCGCCGACACCGGCGAGCGCCGCGGTGGCGAGTGCGAGGACGGCGAGCGCAGCAGCCCTCGGTCGGGTGTGGCGCACGGCAGGTCCCCTCGGAACACCTCGACAGCGGTGGAGTCTGCTCGACCGTGGCACACACCGGGCCCGTTCCTGCGGCGCCACGCCGCGGAGAGGCGGAGATCCCGGACGGAGGAGTGTCTCAAAGACGAGGACACCGGTGCCGATACAGTGGCTGTTCTGTCTCATTGTTAAGGACATAGCGCCATGGCCGTCTTCCAGACCCCCGACCTCGACCTCGACGACCACGCCGTCATCGAGGAGGTGCATGCCGTCCGTCTGGCGATGGCCGCGTCCCTGCGGGCTCCCCGCCGGTGGACGGGCGGGTTGCGACGCACGACCCAGGCCCGGGCCATCCAGGGCTCGAACAGCATCGAGGGCTACTCCATCACCGACCAGGACGCCGTCGCCGCCGTCGACGACGACCAGCCGCTCACCGCGGACCAGCGCACGTGGGCGGAGATCCTCGGGTACCGCCGGGTCCTGACCTACGTCCTCGGCATGGCCCCGAGCGACGGCTTCCGCGTGGACGCGATGACCCTCCGCTCCATGCACTTCATGCTCCTCGAGCACGACCTGCCGAAGGGGCCCGGGCAGTTCCGACCCGGAGCCGTCTACGTCCACGACGACTCCGCCGGCCGGACCGTCTACGAAGGGCCACCGAGCGATCTCGTCCCGGGGCTGGTCGACGAGCTCGTCGAGGACCTCGACCGCGACCGGCAGCAGGACCCGCTGGTGCGCGGGGCGATGGCCCACCTGAACCTGGTGATGGTCCACCCCTTCAAGGACGGCAACGGCCGGATGGCGCGAGCGCTCCAGACGCTCGTCCTCGCCCAGGACCGGGTGCTCGAGCCGACGTTCTCGAGCATCGAGGAGTGGCTCGGCAGCAACACCGCTGACTACTACCGCGTGCTCGCGGTGACGGGACGGGGCGCCTGGAACCCCGGGAACGACGCTCACCTCTGGCTGAAGTTCAACCTCCGGGCCCACCACATGCAGGCCCACACCCTGCGGAGCCGGATCGCCGAGGCGGAGCAGCTGTGGGAGCGCCTCGACGCCCTCGTCGCCCAGCACCACCTCCCCGAGCGCGTCGCGGACGCCCTCTTCGACGCCGCACGCGGCCTGCGCGTGCAACGACCCACCTACGTGAAGCGGCTGGAGCTCGAGGAGCGGACCGCGACCCGAGACCTCGCCCGGCTGGTCGACGCGGGCCTCCTCACCGCTCGCGGCCAGACCAGGGGGAGGTACTACCTGGCGGGAGAGGGACTCACCGCCGCCTACAACGAGGTCCGCTCGGGGAGGCGCACCCTGGAGGACCCCTACCCCGGGCTGATCGCCCAGCTGCGCGCGCAGGACTGACGCGGAGGCGACCCCGACGTCGAAAGCCCCACGGAGCTCTGGCGCCAGCGCTAGCGTCACCGGGTGACCACCCCTGCCGTCCCGGCGCCGCTCGTGCGCCAGGACGGCAGGGTGCGCGTCGCCGTCGTCGTCCCGTGCTTCGACGAGGCGCTGACGGTCGGCGGGGTCGTCGACGGCGTGCGGGCGGCGCTGCCCGGTGCGCAGGTGCACGTGGTCGACAACGCCAGCTCCGACGCGACCGCCGCCGTGGCGACCGCGCACGGCGCGGTGGTGCACCGCGAGCCGCGGCCCGGCAAGGGCCACGCGGTGCGGCGGGCGTTCGAGGACGTCGACGCCGACGTGTACGTGCTCATCGACGGCGACGGCACCTACGACGCCGCGGCCGCCGGCGCCCTGGTCGACCTGCTGCTGGCCGGCGGCCACGACGTGGTGGTCGGCACGCGGCGCCCCGCCAGCGCCACGGCGCACCGGCCCGGCCACGCCGCGGGCAACCGCGCGCTGAACGGCCTGGTCAACGGCCTGTTCGGCACCGGCTACACCGACATGCTCAGCGGGTACCGGGTGATGTCGCGGGCGTTCGTCGCCTCGTTCCCCGCGCGCAGCGCCGGGTTCGAGGTGGAGACGGAGATGGCGGTGCACGCCGCGGTGGGCGGCTTCTCCAGCGTCGAGGTGCCGCTGGGCTTCACCGACCGCCCGGCGGGCTCGGTGAGCAAGCTGCGCACGGTGCGCGACGGGCTGCGGATCGCCGCCTGCGCCGTGCGCCTGCGCGGCTCCCGGCGCGCGGGGACCAGCGCCCCCGGCCGCTCCCCCGTCCGGTGAGCCCGGGCGGGCACGGCCGCCGCGCCCAGCGCACCCCGCACCCGTCCGCCGCGGGCCCGGTGGTCGCCTTCTGGTGCCGGTGGGCCCTGGCGCTGGCCGCGGTGCAGCTGCTGCTCCTCGGCGGGCTGGTGGCGGCCCAGGCGGTGCCGAACCCGCCGGTGGTGGCGGCGCTGGCCGCCGCGGTGGCCGACGGCGGCTACGGACCCGACTACCGCTCGGACCGCGTCGGCGGCCGCGCCGACGGGTTCACCGAGTGCGTGGTGCTCGGCTACGGCGTGAGCTCCGCCGACGACACGCGCTCGCTGTGGTTCCGCGCCACCGGGGGCCCGCGGCTGGAGTCGTGCCAGGAGGGCGCGGTGCAGGTCAGGGCCCTGGCCGCCGGGGCCTCCGTCGTCCCGCCGGCCACCTACTTCCGGTACTGGAACGGCTACTCGGTCATCACCCGGCCGGTGCTGGCGACCCTCGGCGTCCCCGGGCTGAGGCTGGTCAGCGGCCTCCTCCTGGCGCTCGGCGGCCTGGCGCTGTGGCAGGCGGCGCGCCGCCGGCTGGGCGCGCCGGCCGCGCTGGCGCTGGTGGTCCCGGTGGCTGGGGCGACCAACGCGCTGACGACGCCGGCGCTGGCCTTCACGCACGCGCTGTCGCTGGCGGCGGTCGCCGCCGGGGTGGCCCTGACCGCGGTCGCCACGGGGCACCGGCACCTCGCCGGGTGGCGCGGGGCCGCCCTCGGGGCGGGAGCCGCCGGGGCGCTGTTCGCCTACGTCGACCTGCTGACCACCCCGGCGATGTCGTGGGCGCTGTGCACCGCGGTCGCCGGGGCGGTGGCCTGGCGCTCGACCCACGGCCGGCACCCGGCGGCGGCGTCAGCGGCGCGGCGGTCGCTGGTGCGCGCGCTCCTGGCCGCAGGCGCCGCCTGGCCGGTCGCCTTCGGCGGCACCTGGGTGTGCCGCTGGGTGGTCGCCGCGGCGGTCCAGGGCCCGGGCGTCCTCACCGCCGTCGCCGACAAGTCCGCCGAGCGCCTCGACGGCGCGGGCGCCGCGGTCGACCCCGCGTTCGGGGCTCCCACCAGCGCGAACGTCACGTACTGGTGGAGCACCACCGCCACGGCGCTGCCCCTGCTGGTGGTCGCGGCGGTCGCCGTCGTCGTCGCCCTGGTGCTGGCGGTGCGCCGGGGAGGTGCGCCGCGGCTGGTGGTGGCCGCCCTGCTGGCGGCACCGGCCCTGCTGGTGCCCGCCTGGTACGAGGTGCTGAGCAACCACTCCCAGGTGCACGCCTTCTTCACCTACCGGAGCGTGCCCGCGGCGGTCGGCGTGGTGGTGGCGGCGTGCGCGGTCGCCTGCTCGGCGGGTGCCGGGGAGCGGGGGTGACGCTGCGCCTTCGCTGCGTGCGTGGCGGCGTCGGCGCGGACGCGGTCGGCGACGGCGTGCACCTGGTCGGTCCCGGCCGGGTCGCAGCGCGCCGAGCCGGTGCCGGACCCCGGAGCGGACGGACGGGTGGCGCTGCCGGCGCTGACCCTGGACCGCCACGACGAGGTCAGGACCGTGCTGGGGCACCACGCGGGCGACGAGCTCATCGTGGAGGTGGCACGGCGTCTGACCGGCCACCGCCGCGCCCGTCACCCCGCGCCCGCGGCCGCCGCTCCGCTGCGGGTGACGCCCTTCGCTGCAGCTGACGCCCCTTCGCCGGGCTCGACGGGGCGCCAGCTGCGCGGAAGGGGCGTCAGCTGCACCGGGTGACCTCAGGGGGTGTGGTCGACCGCCAGCTGCGGCGTCGGGCGGCGGAACCCCCGGGTCAGCACCGCGAGGTACACGACGCCGACCAGCGCCCACACGGCACCGACCTGGAACGTCAGTGCGGTCAGGTTGGTCCACAGCCACAGCGTGAGCACGAAGCCGACGGCCGGGACCACCGCGTAGAGCAACAGGTCGCGCGGAGAGCGCCGCCCGCCGTCGACCACGTAGCCCTTGATGACCGTCAGGTTCACCAGCGAGAACGCCGCGAGCGCACCGAAGCTGATGATCGAGGCCAGGGTGGCCAGGTCGACGGCGAGGGCCACCAGCGACAGCGCGGCCACCACCAGGGTGGCCCCGACGGGCGTGAGGTACCGCGCGCTGAGGCTGCCGAAGAGGCGCCGCGGCAGCACGCCGTCGCGGCCCATGGCGAACAGGATGCGCGCCACGGAGACCTGGCTGGCCGTCGCGGAGGCCACGCAGCCGGCGACGTACGCGGCGAGGAAGGCGGAGGCGAGCAGCTGCCCCCCGGCCTCGGTCATGACCTGCAGCCCGGCGGAGTCCTGGTCGACGATCGAGCGCCAGTCGGGCAGCGCGGTCTGCGACGCCCACGACAGCACGATGAAGATGACCCCGCCGAGCGCCGTCGTCAGGACGATCGCGAGCGGCACGGTGCGGCGCGGCTCGCGGGCCTCCTCCGACAGCGTCGAGATGGCGTCGAACCCGAGGAACGACAGGGCCAGCACCGCGGCGCCGGAGAACACCGTGCCCCACTGCAGCTCGTCGGAGACGAACGGCGCGGTCAGCGACGGGGCGTCCGCCCCGCCGACCTGCGCGACCACGACGGCCACGAACACGACGGCGAACACCAGCTGCACGCCGACCAGCACGACGTTGGCCTTGTCGACCACGGTGATGCCGACGACGGTCAGCGTCGTCACCAGGGCGATCGCGACGACCACCACGAGCCAGGCCGGCACCGCGGGGAACTGCGCGTTGATGTACAGCCCGATGACGAGGTAGTTGATCATCGGCAGGAGCAGGTAGTCGAGCATGAGCACCCAGCCGGTGAGGAAGCCGGCCCTCGCGCCGAACGTGCGCTGCACGAACGTGTACGCCGAGCCCGCCGAGGGGTGCGCCTTCACGTTGAGGGCGTAGCTGACGGCCGTGAACGCCATGACGACCGTGGTCACCACGTAGGCGGTGGCCAGGTGGCCGCTCGTCTCGGTGGTCACCAGGCCGTAGGTGGTGAAGACGGTCAGCGGCACCAGGTAGGCGAGGCCGAAGAGCACCAGCGACGGGGTGCCGAGCACCCGTCGGAGCTTCCCGTCGACCACCAGGCCGCGCTGCCCGTCGCGCTCGACGGTGCTCATCGGGTGGCTCCCGCGGTGGCCCCTGCACCGGCGAGGCCGGCGGCCTCGGCGGCGGCGCGGACGGCGTCGGCCTGGTGCGGGCGCAGCGCCTGGTCGGGCAGGTCCTCGTACTCGTCGGCGAGGAAGTCGGTGACCGCGGTGCGCTCCCCCGACATCTCCTCCAGCACGGCGACGCCGCACAGCGGGGCGTAGACGGGGCTGTAGCCGCCCTCGTGGGTCATCACCACGCGGCCGTCGCAGAGACCCTCCGCGGCGTCGAGCACCGCGCGGGCCATCCGCCGGAAGCCGGTGGTGGTGACCACCATGCCGCCGAGCGGGTCGAGGGCGCCGGCGTCGAACCCGGAGGTGACGACGACGAGGTCGGGGCGGTGGCGCTCCAGCGCCGGCAGCACCACCTGCTCGACGGCGTGCAGGTAGCCGTCGTTGCCGGTGCCAGCGGGCAGGGGCACGTTGATCGCGGTCCCCTCCCCCGCGCCGCGGCCGCGGTCGACCAGGCGGCCGGTGCCCTTGGGGTAGAGCTGGTCCTGGTGGACCGAGATGGTGAGCACGTCCGGGTCCTCGGCGAAGACCTCCTCGGTGCCGTTGCCGTGGTGGACGTCCCAGTCGACGACGGCCACCCGCTCCACCCCGTGGTGGCGGCGCACGTGCTGGATCGCGATCGCGGCGTTGGCGAAGACGCAGAAGCCCATGCCGGTCTCGGGTCGGGCGTGGTGCCCCGGCGGGCGGACCAGCGCGTAGGCGTTGGTGACCCTGCCGGTGACCACGGCCTTCGCCGCCTGGACGGCGCCCCCCGCGGCGAGCAGGGCGATGTCGAGCCCACCGGGCCCGAACGGCGAGGTGCCGTCACCGGCGTCACCGCCGCGCAGCGCGGCGCTGCCGGTCCGGATGCGCTCGAGGTGCTCCGGGGTGTGGACGGCGAGGACGTCGTCGTCGGTGGCGGCCACCGCGCGAATGCGGTCCAGCTTCGCTCCCAGGCCGCTGACCTCGACCAGCGACGCGAAGCGCGTCTTGGACTCCGCCGACTCCACGTGGTGGTGGGCTGCACGAGCCCTCCAGGGGGCACGAACGCGGCGTGCGTGCCGGTGTCGTGCCAGCCGTACAGCTCTTCCCAGACGAACCCCGTGCGCACGCGCGCCTCCTGCTGGCCCCGGACCGGTGGTCATCGCCCGTCACCCTTGACGAGCGATCCGGACCCTAGGGGCGCCGCCCCACCCCGACAACCCCCCTCCCCCACCGTGATCATGGGCCTCCGGAGCACTTCCCGCCGTGATCATGGGCGATGGGAGCAGCTCCGGGATGCCGCGACGGGATGACCTTGGCGTTCCTTCCCGGTGTGAGCGCTCACAGTGGAAAGGAACGCCAAGGTCAACAGTGCAGGAAGGCACGCGAGGGCCGAGGCGGACGATCCACCTCGGCCCTCGCTCTGCTCACGCCGTCAGAGGCGCGTCCCGGTGCAGGTGGTGCGGCACTGCGTCGACCAGACGTAGCCCACCCCGCTGAGCTTGGCCGACTTCGTCAGCCGCTCGCCGTTCGGGCCGGTCCGGGTGGTCGGCGCCGGGGAGGCCCCGCCCCCGGGGGTCGAGCTGCCGGGGCTGCTGCTCGGGTTCGACCCACCGCCACCACCACCGGGAGTCGAGCTCCCGGGGTTCGAGCTCCCGGGGTTCGAGCCACCGCCACCGCCGCCCGCACCGGGGTCGGACCCGCCACCGGATCCCGAGTCGCTGTCGCGGTAGGTGATCGCTCCGGGCAGCGTCGACTCACGACCGGGGGCGAACACGACGACGTCGTACGTCCCTGCCGAGCGCGCCGGCAGGACGAAGGTCAGCTCGTCGTCCTGGGCCGAGATGACCCGCGCAGCGGCGTTGCCCACGCGCACGGACACGCGGTAGGAGAAGCCCCGGCCGGACGCCCTGGCGGTCGTCCCACCGGCGGTCCCCACGACCGTCGGGGTCAGCGACGTGATGTCGAAGTCACCGGCGCCGTCGTAGCTCCGGGTGCCGCTGGGCGAGGGCGTCGACGGCGGCGCGGGCGAGCTGCCACCGCCACCACCGCCGCCGGGGGTGTTCGGCGTCGGCTCGGTCGAGGGCGCCTCCGGGCGGGTGGAGCTGGTCGGCTCCGGTGACGGCGCGCCACCGGGGTCCGACTCGCCGCCGCCCGACCCGTCGCGGTCCACGGGTGAGGTGGTGCCCCCGGGCTGGTCACCCGGCCCGGGGTCCGAGCCGCCACCGGGGCTGGAGCCACCACCCGGGGCGGACCCGCCACCGGAGCCGCCGCGGTCGCCCGGGGTGGTGCTCCCGGGCTGTTCACCCGCTCCGGGGTCCGAGCCGCCGCCCGGGTTCGAACCCGCACCGGGCTGTTCACCCGCAGCGGGGTCCGAGCCGCCACCGGGGTCGGAGCCGCCACCAGGGGCGGACCCACCACCGGGGTCCGAGGCGCCCGGCTCCGACCCGCCACCGGGGTGCGAGGTCCCCGGCGTCGACCCGCCACCGGGGTTCGAGGCACCCGGGGTCTGCTCGGCCGCAGCACCGACCAGGAGCGGGGCCGCGAAAGGCCGGCCCACCGGCGTCCCGTCCTGCAGCAGCTGCGCCACGAGGGCGTAGGTGCCGTCACCGAGTGATAGCCCCGGTGCGAAGGTCCGGGTGCCGAAGTCGGCGAGGCTGCCGAGCGGGAAGGTCGCGAACCCGTCGTCGTCGGTCTCCACCGTCTGTCCGGCCAGGGTGACCGGTGCGTCGGCGACGGCCCACGGCTCGCCGTCCACCTGCATCGCGAGGCCGAGCGACAGCGCGTAGTCGCCGGCACCCGTCGTCGCGGTGACCGCCACCTGGGGTGCCACCTCGTCGGCGGTGCCGCTCATCCCCGAGAACGCGTACTGCGCGCCACTGGCGCTGGCGCCCAGGTTCGCGAGGTCGAGCCGCGCACCGGTGACGGACTTCCCGGCGAAGGCCGGCAGGCGCGTCGCGTCAGCCAGCAGCTGCTCCTTGACGTGCTGCGACGTCAGGTCGGGGCGGGCGGTCCGGTAGAGAGCGACGGCGGAGGCGACGATCGGGCTGGAGAACGAGGTGCCGTTGATCCAGTCGTAGCCGCCGGACCGGGTGACGGGCACCCAGCTGCCGGGGGCGAAGAGGTCGACCGAGCGGGCGCCCCACGCGGTGAAGGGCGACATCGTGTCGGCGGAGTTCGAGCTGCCGACGGTGATGAGGTTCGGGTCGTCGATGGACGCGGGCAGGGAGACGACCTGGTCGCGGTCGCGCGAGTCGTTGCCCGCCGCGGCGACCACGAGCACGCCCTTGCTGCCGGCGTACCGGATCGCGTCCGTCAGCATCTGCCGCGTGGGGGCGTGGTCGCCGTTGGTGCCCCACGAGGCGTTGATGACCGTGGCCCCGTGGTCAGCGGCGTAGTAGATGGCGCGGATGGCAGCGCTCATGTCGACCGAGCTCCCGTACCCGGCCACCAGGGGCATGATCGTCGCCCGCGGGGCCACGCCGGCGCTGCCGATCCCGTTCCCCTTGCGGGCTGCGGCGATGCCGCTCACCGCGACGCCGTGGGACCCGGTGTCGCCGTTCAGCAGGTCAGCTGAGCTCTTGTAGAAGTTCCAGCCGTGGCAGTCGCCGACGATGCCGTCGCGGTCGGTGTCTGCGGTGGCGCACGCCGGGTCGGGGTTCGTCCACAGCGCCCCCTGCATGTCGGGGTGGTCGACGTCGAAGCCCGAGTCGATGACGGCGATGACGGCGCCCTGGCCCTCGCTGGCGGCCCACCCGTCGGCGGCGTCGACGTCGGCTCCGCTCGCGATGGGCGGCTGGTAGCTGTTGCCGGTGTTCTCGAGGTGGTAGCCCCACTGCCGGGCCCAGGGGTCGTCGACCGCCAGCTCGCCGAAGAGCTCGCCCTGCAGCGACGGCTGGGCGTCGGCGACTCCCGGCAGCGCACGGGCCTGGGCGAGCGTCAGGTCTCCGGCGACCAGCACGAGGTCGACCACGCGCTGCGCGGAGACCACCCCGGGGGCTGCGGCGAGGTCTGCCAGCTGCTCGTCGGTAGCGGGCGCCCCGGACGCCGTCGTCGTCGCTCCGGCGGGGGGCAGCGAGGCCGAGGCGCTCGGCACCGCGGAGCTGACCGGGCGGGACGACGGTGAGGTGCTCGCCGGCAGGTCGAGGTGCACGCCGTTCTGACTGGCCCACTGGGCGAGGTCCACCGGGCTGAGCACCGCGGTGGAGGCCCCCGGAGTGACGGCGACGCCGCCGAGGTCGGTGACGTAGTACGCCGTGCCCGCGATCTGGACGATCCTGCCGCCCGGGCCGAGGGCTTCGGCCCCCGCCGGGGGCTGCGGCGTCGCCGGCGCGGTCAACGCCCCCGACAGCGCCCCGGTGAGCGGGACGACGGCGGAGGCGAGGGCCGCGTCAGCGAGCAGCGAGGCGTCAGCGCCCGGCTCCATGGTCAGCAGGTAGCGGTCGAGGCCGTCACCGGCGGGGCCCCAGTCCGTCAGTAGCGGACCGGGCCCGGACGTCAGGGCCAGCGCGGCACCGCCGCACCCGCCGACGGCCAGGGCGCCGGAGAGCACCGAGGCGACGATCTTCCCGCGGCGCGACAGGGGGATCCTCTTCACGCCACGGCTGTCGGCACCTCGAGACCGGCGCTGAGCAGCCCCGGCCGGCGTTCACCCGCGCGGCGGCCCAGCTGCACCCGGCTGCGGCGAGGACGGCTCAGGGCGAGGACGTCGGGGCTGCCGAGGACGACGGGGACGGAGGCGGACCGAACGAGACGCGGAAGTGCTGCCGCACGTGGAAGAGCCGGGCCTGCCCCTCGCGGTCGATCGTGTCCTGGACCTGCGACCAGACCTCGAACTCGTCGTCGGGGTGGGGCAGGACGACGTACAGCACGCTCGTGGGACCGCCCGGCTGGCCGCCCGCCGCCGGTGCGGCGCCGGCCGCAGGGGTGGCCCCCAGCACCAGGAGGGTCAGCAGGAGCCCGAGCGCTGCGGCTCGGAGGCTGCGGACGGGCACGGCGGAACTCCTGCTCGGTCACCGAGGGAGGGGGGGATCAACACCGTGGCAGAGCGGCAGCCCGTGGCCGCTGGCGCCACGCCGCGCCGGCCGCTCCTCGACCTGATCCACCGATCGCCCACCTGGCCGCCGCTGCGTCCCTAGCCTCGGAGCATGGGTGGTCCTGCACTGGTTCCGGCAGGCGGCGAGCGCACCGGCGCCCCGTCCGCGCAGGGGGCCGCCGTCCCGCTGCCGAGGGCGGAGGCACCCGCCACGACCCCCGCGACGACGCGCCCGCCCCGCGTCGCCGCCGTCGACGCCGTGCGCGGCCTGCTGCTGGTCGTCAGCATCGTGACCAGCAGCCTGATCACCCCTCCGGAGTGGTTCGAGCACGCTCCCTGGCAGGGCGTGCACCCCCTCGACGTCGTCTTCCCCGCCTTCGTCGTGCTCACCGGGGTGGGGCTCGGCTTCGCGCACAAGAACGGGGTCCGGCTCCCGCGGCTGGCCCGTCGCGTCGTCGTCCTCGTCCTGGCCGGTCTCGCCTACAACGCCGTCCTCGCCTGGGCGCGCGACGGCGCGGTGGACCTCGGCGCACTGCGGTGGACGGGGGTCCTGCAGCTGTACGCGGCCCTGGTCCTGGTCGTGGCGGCGCTGCACCTGGTGGTCCGCGGGTGGGTCGCGTGGACAGCGGTCGCCCTCGGGCTCGCCGCTGCCCACACGTGGCTGCTCAGCCACTGGCAGGGGCTGTGCCCGGGAGGCGTCCTCACCCCGCAGTGCAACCCCTCGCTCGCCGTGGACGGGAGGCTCTTCCCGGCCGACCACCTGTACTGGCAGCTCCAGGCCGGTCACGACCCCGAGGGCCTGGTCGCCCTCCTCGGGGCCTGCGCCACCGCGGCAGCCGGGACGGCCGCCGCCCACGCGATCGCGGCCGGCAGGTCGTCAGGGGCGTCCAGGGCCACCGGGCGGCGCGCCGTCGCAGCCGCCGCGGCGCGCCCCGCAGCGGTGGCCCTCCGCCTGCTGGCGGTCTCGGCCGTGCTGGCCGTCGGTGCGGTGGCCGCCTCGCCCGCCGTCCCGGCCATGAAGCGGCTGTGGACGGCGCCCTTCGGGCTCTCGGTCGCGGCAGCGGTCGTCCTGGTCGTCGCCCTCGTGCACGCCGTCGTCGACGCGCCGTGGGTGGAGGCCCCCTCGCCGCGGAGCGGGCGGCCCACCCTGCCCGGTGCCGTCGTGCAGGCGTGCCGGAGGCCGTTCGTCGCGCTGGGGCGCAACAGCCTCCTGGTGTACTTCGGCAGCCACGTCGTCGTCGCGCTGCTCCTCCTGCGCCCCCTGAGGCCCGATCCGGCGGTCCAGCCGAGCTACGCCCAGTCGCTGGCCGAGGGGATGTCCTGGGCCGGGGGCCCGCAGGTCGGGTTCAGCGCCGCGCTGCTGGCCTCGTGGTGGGTGGTGGCGCTGGCGCTGCACCGGCGCGGCTGGTACCTCCGCGCCTGAGGTCAGCGACGTCCGAGCCCCTCTGAACCCCTCTGGGGGCTAGCGGGGCAGGGCCGCCCTCACGCCGTCCGCGAGCCGCCCCGTGGGTCCGCCCGGCGGGACGATGACGAGCGCTCCCCCGCCGGCGGCTGCCGCAGCGGCGCCCACCAGGGCGTCCGAGAACGCCTCGCCGCTGGCCACCCACAGCGCGCTCGGGGTGCGGCCGGCGCCGAGCTCGGCCTCGAGCACGGCGGCGGCCGTCTCGTACCGGGTGGCTCCGGCGAGGCGGTCGACGGAGCCGCCGGTCGCGGCGCGCACCTGGTCGAGCACGGCGTCGGTGACGACGGCGGTGCCGCCGACCACGACGACGCGCGAGGGCCTCCAGGTGCGCAGCAGCGCCGTCGTCGCGTCGGGCAGGGCGCCGGCGGTGGTGAGGAGCAGCGGTGCCCCGCTGCGGCCGGCAGCGCTGGACGCGCTGAGCGCGTCGGCGAAGACCTGGCCGGAGGCGAGGTAGACGACCGCCGGAGCGGCCGAGGGGTCGTCGGAGGTGGCGAGCGCGTCCAGCGCGAGCGCGGCGGCCGTGCCGTACCGGTCGGCTCCGGCCGCGCGGGTGACGTCGGCCCCGGTCTCGGCGGTGGCGGCGCGGGCCTGGTCGATCACGGCGTCGCTGACGGCGCCCGGGCCACCGACCACGGTCACGCCGGCGGGGGCCAGGCGTCGCAGCTCGGCGGCCACCGGGGCGGGCAGGCCGTCGGGGCGCACGAGCAGCACCGGAGCGGAGCCGGCGCCGGCCGCGGCGGCGGCTCCGAGCGCGTCGGGGAAGGTGGCGCCGACCGCGAGGTAGACGTGCTCGGCACCGCCGGGGAAGGCGCTGGCGGAGACGGCGGCGCTGGTGGCGTACCTGTCGTCACCGGAGACCCGCGCCGCGGGGCGGCCCCCGGCGAGCGCGGCCGCGGTGGCGTCGCTGACGGACGCCTGGTCGCCGACCACCACGAGCGCCGCGCCGGCCACCGAGCCCGACGAGCCCGACGAGCCGGCGGACCCCGCCGCCCCTCCGGTGGCCAGCGCCGCACCGGGCAGCGCCGCGGTGGCGCGGACGAGGCGGTCGGTGGTGCCGCTGACGGGCCGGGCGACGTGCGACGCGCTCCCCTGGAGGGCCGCGGCCACCTGCGCCGGCGTCAGCGCCGGGTTCGCCCCGAGCAGCACGGCGGCCGCACCGGCGACCAGCGGGGAGGAGAACGAGGTGCCGTCGGCGACGACCGCGGCGGTGTCGCTGGCCGAGGAGGCCACCACCACGCCGGCGCCCGGCGCGAGGAGGTCGACGCAGCCGCCGCGGTTGGAGAACGACGCGACGCCGTCGTCGGAGGTGCTCGCGCCGACGGTGATGAGCTGCGGCTCGCGGGCGGGGCTGACCCCGCAGGCGTCGGCGGTCTCGTTGCCGGCGGCGACCACCACGGTGATGCCGTCGGCGACGGCGGCGCGCAGCGACTGGTCGAGCGCGCTGGACGGCGGGCCGCCCATGCTCAGGTTGAGCACCGCGGGCGCGCCCGCGGCGTGGTCGCGCACGGCCCACTCCACGGCCGCGATGACCGTGCTGCTCAGGGCACCGCCGGAGCAGCCGCTGACCCGCAGCGGCACCACGGTCGCGCCCGTGGCGACGCCGACGGCGCGGCCCGCGAGCGCGCTGGCGACGCCGGTGCCGTGGCCCTTGCAGTCGTCGGTGGAGCCGCTGCCGGAGAAGTCGGCGCCGGAGCGCACGCGGCCGGAGAAGGCGGCGTGGCTGGCGCGCACCCCGGAGTCGACGACGTAGGCGGTCACCCCGGTGCCGTCACCGCCGGGGCTGAAGCGGCCGTCGAGCGGCAGGGACGCCTGGTCGACGCGGTCGAGGTGCCACGGGACGGCGGCGGGGGTCAGCCAGACGTCGCGCTCGACGGCGTCGGTGCCGGGGAGGCGGTCGAGCGCGCGGGCCTCGCCGGGCGTGGCCCGGACGACCACGGTGCCGGTCTCGGGGTGGACGGCGACGACGTCGCCGAGGCGGTCGGCGGCGGCGCTGACCGCGCTGACGTCTGCGGTGTCGTCGACGGCGACGACGTACATGGCCGGCGGCCCGGTGAGCTGCCCGGCTCGCCCGTCGGCGCCACCGGCGGCGAGGGCGGGGGCGGGGACGGCGAGGGCGAGGAGCGCGGCGGCTGCCGCGGTCGTCGCCGTGCGGCGCGCGCGTCGGGTCACACGGCGTCATCGACGCCGCGGCGGCCCCGCTGGACGCGCCGGGCGCCGAGGCACCCGGACGGCGGAGCGCCTCAGGCCGGGCGCGCCTCGGAGGCCGCGCTCGCCGGCAGGGCGGCGGCGTCCTCGGCCTCGAGCAGCGCGCGGACCTGGTCGGTGCCGAGGGCGCGCGCCCACAGCCACCCCTGGCCGGTGACGACGCCGAGGCCGGCCAGCACGTCGGCCTGCTCGCGGGTCTCCACGCCCTCGGCGACCACGTGCAGGTCGAGGGCGGCGCACAGCTCGACCACCGCGCGCAGCACCGCGCGGGGCCGGGGCCGGTCGAGGCCGCAGACCAGCGACCTGTCGATCTTGACGACGTGGACGGGCAGGCGCTCGAGGTACGACAGCGAGGAGTAGCCGGTGCCGAAGTCGTCGACGGCGACCCGCGCCCCCGCGGCGCCCAGCGCGGTGAGGGCGGTGACGGCCGGGTCGTCGGCGGTCATGAAGACGCCCTCGGTGACCTCGACGGTGAGCAGGTCGACCGGCACCCCGGCGCGGGCGAGGGCACCCAGGACGCCGTCGACGTAGCCGAGCCCGCGCAGCTCCACCGGGGAGGCGTTGACCGACAGCCGCAGCCGCCGCTCGACGCCGCCGACGGCCACGAGCGACTCCAGGCCGGCGCGCAGCACGGCGGCGCCGAGCGCGGGGACGAGCCCGCTCTCCTCGGCCACGGGCACGAACTCGTCGGGGCGCACGGTGCCGAGCAGCTCGTCGTCCCAGCGGGCCAGGGCCTCGAAGCCGGTGGTGCGCCCGGTGGCGATGTCGACCAGGGGCTGCAGGGCGGCGGTCACGGCGCCGGAGCCGACGGCCACCTGCAGCCGCTGGCCCACGAGGGCCCTCCGCGCGGTCCGCTCGCGGGCGGCGGCGTCGTGGACGGCGGTGCGGCCGCGTCCGGCGGCCTTGGCGGTGCGCATCGCCGTGGTGGCGTCGGCCACGCAGCTGGCGGGGTCGAGGAGGGAGGGGGTGGTGCTGGCGATGCCCGCGGTGGTGCTGGCCGCCACCGCGACGACGGCGCGGTGGTCGACGGCGGGGCCGGGCAGCAACCCCGCGTCGGGTCCGGCGGGGAGCTCGACGGGCTCGCGCAGGGCCCGGGTGACCTCCTCCGCCACGTCGACGCCCCGGGCGAGGTCGCCCGGCCCGGCGGCGGCGAAGTCGTCGCCGCCCAGGTGGCAGGCGAGCCAGCCCGGGGGCAGCGCCTCCTGCAGCCTGCCCCCCAGCACCTGGAGCAGGGCGTCACCGGCGGCGTGGCCGAGCTGCTGGTTGAGCTGCTTGAAGCCGTCGACGTCGAGCACGACGACGGCGACCTCGTGCCGCGCCCGGGCGTGCTCGGCCAGCTCCGCCACCAGGGCCGAGCGGTTGGCCAGGCCGGTGAGGGGGTCGTGCAGGGCCTGCTGGCGCAGGTCGTCGAGGAACCTGTCGCGGTGGCGGCGGTGCACCAGCTCCCGGACCACCAGGGCCACCAGCACCAGGCCCACCAGGGCCCCGGAGACGGGGTCGACGGGGCGCTGGTCGTAGGTGCTGGAGACCACGGCGAAGGCCACGGCGGCGACGAGCACGCCTCCGGTCAGCGAGCCGGTGCGCAGGTCGGCGGACCGGGGGCTGGCGCCGCGGTGGGTGAGGCGGGCCCGGCCGGCCGTGAGGAAGCCCGCTGCGACCAGCGGCCACGCGGCGCAGGCGGCGGCGGCGCCCACCCAGGTCCAGGTGCCCCCGGGCTGCACGAGCTCGTGGGTGTTGGCGAGGTCGGTGACCACGAAGAGGGCGACACCACCGGCGGCGAGCGCCGCACCCCTGTCGAGCCCGGCGACGGCGAGCTGCACGCACAGGGCGAGCACGGCCAGGTCCGCCAGGACGACGGCGGCGGCGGTCACCGCCGCGGTGCCCGTGGGCTCGAGGGGCACGAAGGCGGCCCGCCACAGCACTGCAGCGCCCGCGGCGGCCACGACGGCGGCGTCGAGCACCAGCTGGCGGCGGCGACCGGCGAAGCCCGCGGGACGGGGCAGGGCCAGCACCGCGACCAGGGCGAGGGGAGCCGCCGCGGTCTGGAGCAGGTCGCCGGGGGTGGGCTGCTGGTCGAGGCCGGGGGTGCGCAGCACGAGGGAGGCGAGCCACCCCTGCCCGCACGCCCAGAGGGCGACGGCGGCGCCCATGGCGCGCACGGCCAGACCGCCGCGCGGGTGCAGCAGCATCGCCAGCGCCGCGCCTGCGCCCAGCACGGCGGAGCAGGCGGCACCGAGGGGGAAGGCCCCGACCGAGCCCGTCAGGCCGAGCGCGGTCGTCGCGGTGGTCGCCAGCACCACGGCGGCTGTGACCGCGAGCAGGACTGGCGAGGTGAGGCTGCGCGCTGGGTGGTTCCTGGTCCGCACCCTGTGAGGATCGGTCCCTGGACCGTCGGCCTTGAGCGTCGCCCTCACACGAGGGGGCGCGGCACCTGCGACCCCTCGCGCAGGTCGACCACCTCGGGCCGCTGCAGGGGCACGTCGGCGCGCGCTCGGGGGTCGACGCGGGCGAGTCCGCGGGCGACGGCCGCGGCGGCCCGGGCGAGGTGGGCGTCGGTGTGGGTGGCCATCACCGACAGCCGCAGCAGGGCGCCACCGCGCGGGACGGCCGGGTGCACCACCGCGTTCGTGTACGCGCCCGCGTCGAAGACCTCGCGCCACACCTCCACCACGCGCTGCTCGTCACCGACCGGAACGCCGACCACCGCTCCCACCGAGGGCACGGTCGGGACGCCGGCGGCGTGCAGCTCGGCGCGCAGGCGCTCGCCGCGGTCGGCCAGGGCCGCGACGCGCTCGGGCTCCGCGCGCAGCACCCGCAGGGCGGCGAGCCCCGCGGCCACGGCGGCGGGCACGCCCGCGGCGGCGAAGAGGTAGGGCGACGCCGAGCCGCGCAGCCCCTCGGCCAGGGCGGCCGTCGTGATGACGGCGCCTCCGCACGAGGCCAGCGACTTGCTGAGGGTGAGCGTGACGACGTCGACCTCGCCGAGCACCCCGGCCTGCTCGACGGCGCCGCGGCCCCGCTCCCCCAGCACGCCCACGCCGTGCGCCTCGTCGACCACGAGCCGCGCGTCGTGCTCGCGGCACAGCGCCACCAGCTCGGGCAGCGGGGCGCAGGTGCCCTCCATCGAGTAGACGCCGTCGACGACGACGAGCGCGCCGGCGTCGTCGTCGAGCTGCTCCAGGCGGCGCCGCAGGGAGGCGAGGTCGTTGTGCCGCCAGCGCAGCACCCGCGCCGCCGAGGCGGCGGCTCCGGCGTGCAGGGAGGCGTGGGCGCCGGTGTCGAGCAGGACGGCGTCGTGCGGGCGCCCCACCGCCGACAGCAGCGCGAGGTTGGCGGTGAAGCCGCTGGTGGTGACCACGGCCGCCTCGGCGCCGTAGAAGTCGGCGAGCTCGGCCTCCAGGTCGAGCACGAGCTCGGTGGTGCCGTTGAGCAGCCGGCTGCCCGAGACGCCGGTGCCGTAGCGGTCGAGGGCGGCGTGCGCGGCGGCGACCACGCGCGGGTCGTCGGTCAGGCCGAGGTAGTTGTTGGAGCCGGCGTTGACGCGCTCGCGCCCGTCGGCGAAGCGCACCACCGGCCCCGACGCGCTGGCGGCGGCGACGGCGTACGGCGAGGGGCCGCCGGCCGCGGAGCGCCGGACGTGGGCCGCGAAGGCCGCTCCGAGGGCGGGGGCGAAGGGGTCACGGCGCGTCACCCCGTGACGCTAGGTGACACCGCCCTGATCAGGAGGGGCAACAGCGGTGACCCCCGGCACCTTTCCGGGGGACGCCCCCGGGTCACACCGGGGCGGCCTCCAGGTGCTCGTAGCGGGGCAGGTCGACGGCGTCGGCGGGCGGGGAGATGAGCTTCTCCCCCAGCTTCAGGCGCTTCACCGCGCGGCTGGAGGCCAGGCCCACCAGCGCGCCCAGCACGCGGATCTCGGCGGTGTGCCGCGGGTTGCCGACGCGCGGCGTGCCCGGGGGCAGCTTCTGCGCGGCGTCGACCAGCGGACGCAGCCGCCGCTCGTACCCGTCGAGCGCGCTGGCGAGCGAGGCTCCGGGGGCGGTCAGCTCCCCCGCGAGCAGGTACGCACCGACGAGGGCGAGCGTCGTCGACATCCCCGAGATCGGCGAGGCGCAGTGCGCGGCGTCACCGGCGAGCACCATGCGACCCTGCGACCAGCGCGGCAGCACCGCCTGGCCGAGCGCCTCGAAGTAGAACGGCTCGGTGTCGAGGGCCGCGACCAGGCGCTCCCCGATCGGACCGGTGCCGGCGTACAGGCGCTGCATGACGAGGGCCGCGGCGGCGGGCTCCAGCTCGTCGAGGCCGGGGACGTCGGACAGGAACGTCAGCAGCCCGCGGGTGGTGCCCTCGTCGTCGGGGCGCAGGTGCGCGCTGCGGCCGCGGCCCAGCACCTGCCAGTTCCAGTAGTCGTCGTCGCTCGGCTCGCGGGCCACGGCGAGGTAGGCGCAGTACGCGCCGAGCTCCTTCACGTGGGCGCTCCTGCTGCCTCCACCGCCCCCGAACACCATCTGCCGGGTGCGGGAGCGCAGCCCCTCGGCGACGACGACGACGTCGTACCGCTCCTCGTCGCCGGAGGCAAAGGTGGCGGCCACCCCGCTGCCGTCGTCGTCGAGCTCGGCGACCTGGTCGTCGAAGCGCCAGGTAATGCTGCCGGGGAGCCCCTCGCAGCTGTCGACGAGGAGCCTGCTGAGGCGGCCGCGCAGCACCTCGACCTCGGCGGTGGGGCCGCCGGTCTGGGAGGTGGAGGCGGGGAAGGCGCCGAGCACCCGGCCGCGGTCGTCGAGGAAGCGGGTGCCGGCCTCTCCGGTGGTGTGCGCTAGCACCGCGTCTTCGAGGCCCATGCGGCGCAGCACCTCACGGCCGGCGCCGCGGACGTCGATGTTGTGCCCGCCCTCGCGCAGCTCGGGGGCCCGCTCGACCACGGTGACGTCGACGCCGGCGCGGGCCAGCCAGTGGGCGAGCGCCGGACCGGCGATGCTGGCGCCTGAGATGAGGACGCTGCTGATGGCCATGAGGGACCCCTGTCGCTAGAGTGCCTGATAGGTAGACAATCTAGCGAGCGGTGGGGCAGGTGCACTTCGAGCCGGACGGCGTGACGCGCGAGCTGCAGGCGTTCAGCGACGCCAGTCGCGAGCTGCTGAACCGCATCGCCCGCCGCCAGGGGCTCGGCACCACCGACGTCACCGCGCTGTACCTGCTGAGCGCCGGCCCGATGGGCGTCGCGGAGCTGTCGGAGCGGCTGGGGATCAGGACGGCGTCGACCACGGTGCTCGTCGACAGGCTCGCGGCGGCGGGGCACCTGCGGCGCGAGCCGCACCCCACCGACCGGCGCCGCACCCTGGTGGTGCTGGAGGAGCGGGCACGGCTGGCCAACGAGGCGCACTGGTGGCCCGCCATCGGACTGCTCGACGAGGTGAGCCGGTCGCTGGACGAGGGTGAGCGCGAGGTGGTGCTGGCCTTCCTGCAGCGGGCGACCGCCGCCATGACCCGAGGCGCCATGGAGGACTGACGCCCGCGGAAGGAAAGCCGTATGGGCGGTGAGTCGTTTCCTGCAGACCTCCCCCGGTCACCGGGCCCGCTCCAGGCACCACAGCGGCTTTGGGTTCGAGTTGAGTTCGGCTCTGACGGGTGGTCGCTGACCGAGCGCATCTACACCCCACCCATCTACTCGGGGAGGCCATCAACGACTTCGCCAACTTCCTCCTCAGCTTCGAGCGGCTCCGGCCCACGACAGTGCACAACTACGTCACCTACGCCCACCGCATCCTCACCCACCTGCCCCCCGACGCCATCGCCGGTGAGATCAGCCCCGTCCAGCTGCGGGGATGGCTCAACCACGAAGACGCCCGCGGCCTCAGCGCCTCCAGCCAGCAGCTCCAGTGGTACGCCCTCCACGCCTACTACCGGTGGCTGTCCACCCTCGGGTTCACCGGCCGCTCCCCGCTGGACCACGTCCGCCCACCCCGCGCGCTTCCCGTGGCGCGGCAGGACTACACCGCCGATGAGGCCGAGGCCATCACCGAAGCGGCCAGGGCCACCGCCCAGGACGGCAATCGACGAGAGCAGTTCGACTACGCCGTGCTGTCCACGCTGCGCTACACCGGCATCCGCCGCACGGAGCTGACGACCCTGCGCCTATCCGACCTGGAGATCGAACGCACCCGCCTGAGCGTGCTCGGAAAGGGCAACAAGTTGCGAACGGTCCCTCTGCCACCGGTCTACGTCGAGGTCATGACGTGGTACCTCACCGAGGTCCGCCGCTACCTACCGGAGTCGGACCGGCTCTTCGCCAACCCCCGCTCTCTACTGCAAGGCCCGCACCGGGGCGCCACCAACGGCAAGACCCTCGAGCGGGTGGTACAGCGCTACGGGGAGATGGCCGGGGTCGCCGGACCGCACCTGCCGCACCGGTGGCGCCACACGTACGCCACCTACCTGCTGCGACGCGGGCTGGGCATCTCCCACATCCAGAAGCTGCTGGGACACGCCTCGATGACGACCACGAGCATCTACCTCCACCTCGTCCAGGACGACCTACAGGAAGGCGTCACGAGAGCCTTCGGGTAGGTCGCCCGACGCGTGGAGAGGTGACCGGGGGCGATGAGCTCGACGGCGGCAACTGTCGCGCTGCCCCCAGCCGCAGCACTCGGCGCGCTCGGTGATGACCACGCTGACCGTCAACTCGGTTCCGCCCTGGCGCTGAGCCGCGCGGGGCCGCACGACGGACCGGGACCCGACAATCCCTACCTCGGAGCCGTACGCGATGCGGGCTAGTACAAGTGCCTCAACCGTCGCCACAGCAGCTCCTTGCGCCCCCACTCCGGGTCGAACAGCTGGAACTGCAAGGCCGCCAGCAGGGCTGAGACACCGGCGGGGGCCACGTCTTGGTCCCACGCGTGGCGGATGTAGTCAGCCGACACCGGTCGCCCCAGCCACGTCGCCTCCTCGCCGTCCCGCATCGTCACGACGACGGGCTCGCCCCCTCCGTCGTAGGGGCGGAACGCCAGTAGCACCAGGTCGGTGTCCCGCACGGCCCTCTCCGGGCGCCGCAGCGACAGCTCGTCGCAGTAGCCGGTCACGAACGCCCGCTGCCCCGACCCGGCCCGCAGGGCGACCCCGGGCTGGGAGTTCGTCGTCACGTACCCCGCGCGGTTGAGAGGGGCCAGGACGGGCACCAGCGGGCGCGTTTCGGGGGCGGGCTGGGTGGCGAAGTCCTCGGGCTGGTAGGCAAGCGTGCCCTCCAGCCACCGCGCGGTGAGCTCCCCGATGGCGGCGAGGGAGTCGGCGTCGCGCCACTGGCGCCGGTCCCAGGTGATGCCCATGGCAACCACGGTGTCACAGCACGTCAGTGGGCGACTGTGGAGGAGCACGTGGTTACTTCGAAGCTCAATCGTCGTAGCCCTACCTAGGGGAAAGCTGTCCGTTCTGTGGTCTGGTAGCAACCGGGGCCGGTGCGAATGACGGTGCTTAATTGATGACGGGTGGTTAGCGAGACGCCACGACGCCCGGCGGCGACCACGCTGCTCTACTTTCTGCTCGCGCCGCTTGAGTTGGACTCCCGACTGGCTCCTAGAAAGCAGAACGGGCCGGGACCCTAAGGTCCCGGCCCGTTCTGCTGTCTCCTAGTTGATCAGCTGACAGTGAAGGTGATCGAGCTGGTCCCAAGCGCCGTCCCGTAGGTGTCGACGTAGGCAGCAGCCGCCGTTGCCGAAGCAGGAGCCACGGTGATGGCCGCACCAGCCGTCGTCGCCGTCGTAACGGTCAGAGTCAGGGTGGTGTTGTTGTTCGACCAAGCCGGAGCGGTGCTGGCCAGGGTGGCACCAGTCACAGTCCAGTCGGCGTTCGCCGGGGAGGCATTCGTAACCGGCTTGTTGAAGTTGAGAGTGATGGTGGTCGTGTGTGCGCTGGACGCGGAGCTGATGCTCGGAGCGGCCGAGAACACAGTGGTCGCAAGCGACCATGTCACGACACCGTTGTTGATGCTCACCTGGACCGTGCCCGTGCGAGCGCCGGAGGAGATGCGGCCCACCATGGCGTCAAACTGCGCCAGCGTGCTCGTGGTGCCGTCGATGGTGTAAACGGTGCTGGTACCAGCACCGAAGACACTGGTCGAGTTCGACGCGTTGCTGTACGAAAGGTTCGTAGCCGAGATCTGGTTCCCGTCGGCGTCCTGGATGCTAACGGTGTGAGCCGACGAGCTACCGGCAGCGACCGTACCCGTGAGCGGCTTGCTCGTGAGGGTCAGCGTCGCGGCGGTGTTGGTCGTCACGTCGGCAGCCTGGTAGGTGACCAGATCACCCGGGTTCACAGCGGCCTGGAAGTCGGACGAGGAGGCGATGGTTCCGTCGATGACGAACCGGGTAACGCCCGAGTAGGCGACGTAACCCTGGGCGCTGTTCGTGCCCCACCAAGCGACACCGGACGAGTCGGTGCTGTTCGCCCCGACAGTCTTAGCAACGACTCCGGAGATCTTCGCCGGAGCGGAGTTCACGAGGGCGAACTTCTGCACGCCCCCCGCCTGGGAGTACGTGATCTGGTCGCCGACCGAAACCGGGCTAGCCGTGCTGCTACCCAGGTTGCCGCTACCGATGAAAGCAGCCTGTGCGACAGAAGTGCCGTCAAGGGAGTAGGTGTCGCCAGAGCCGGGCGTGACAGCCTGCGTGAAGGTAGCGCCCGCAGCCGTCTTGATGGTGAAGCTGGTCAGGACACCAGTGCTACCCGAGGTGCTGCTCATCGTGACCGCCGCGATGGTGCCGGTTGCGCTGCCGCTCGTCAGGGCGACAGTGCGGATGTGGCTGAGGTCGGCACCCGTACCCGAGACAGTCACCGTGTCACCGAGGCTCAGCGCACCCTCGAAAATGCCCTTCGAGACACTCTGCCCATCCACGGTGTAGTTGATAAACGACGTGCCGCCACTGGTGTAGTCCCAAGCCGGCGCGCCAGCGGTAGTACCCGCGAAGGGCAGGGGAGTACCCGTGATGGGCTCGACGACCGTCAGTGTGTGGGAAGAGCTAAGGGCAAACGCACCGACCAGACCGGTCATGTAGCCAGAGCTGGCGAGCGAGGTGTACGAGTAGGTCGTGTTGCCGTCAGAACCGGCCACGATCGAGACAGTGCCACCGACCTGCAGAGACGCAACAAAGGCGCCCTGCGTAGCGGAGGAACCGCTAACGACGAACTTGTCGGTGCTCTTGGTGGTGGCCTTCTTAGCGGCCGCAGTCACCGGGTCGGCGTACGAGAAGGTCGTGCTGCTACCAGACGGGATGGCCGTGACGATCATGCCGGTCGCAGCCGCGACGGACTGAGCAGCGGACTGGGCCTTGGCGACCTGGTCGTCGTTCACGGCGGCCTTGCCACCGAAGACGACGCCCTTGCCGGTCAGCTCAGCAGCGTGGTCCTTCAGGTACACGTTGGTGGCGTCCCAGCCCGCGAAGTGCAGGGTGGTCAGGGACTTGCCCAGCACCGCAGAGGCGACCAGGGAGTCAGCCCCGTTGCCGTTGGTGCCACCGACGAGGGCGGCCTGAGCCGGGTTGAAGCCCTCGGACTTCTTGGCCCAGTCAGCGACCAGGTTGGCGGTCACGGCGCGGTCGTCGCCGGCCACGCGGGTGGAGACGCCCAGGTCGGACTTGACCGAGTCGGACACGACGGCGGTGCCGCCGACGAGGATCTTGGTGTCGGCGCCGATCGCCTTGAGCTCGTCCTTGGTGTAGCCCGAGGTGGAGTCCTTCTCGGTCAGCGCGATCGCGTAGCCCTTGGCGTAGGCGACCGGGGAGACGGCGAGGGCGTCGGCGAAGGAGGTGCCCGAGGCCACGAAGACCTTGGAGGGCTGCTTGCCGGAGATCTTGGCGCCAGCCTCAGCGATGAGCTTGGCGGTCTCGTAGCGGTCCGAGCCGTTGATGCGGGTGACCTTGTAGTCGACCTTGATCGCGTCCTCGACGGACTGCGGGATGACGGTGGTGCCACCGACCAGCCAGACGTTCTTGACGCCCAGGCGCTTGATCTCGGCCTGCGTCTTGGCGTCCGCGCCCTTGTCGCTCACGTAGAGGATCGGGGCGTTGGCGACACCGGCGAGGTACGAAGCGGTGAGGCCGTCGACCGTGGCGAAGCCGTTGACGAGAACGACGTTCTCGGTCTTGCCGTCGGTCGGGAAGGCGGCCTTCGACGCGGCGATCGCGGTCTCGTAGCGGTCGTCACCGGCGATGCGGCTGTCGAACTTGAAGTTGGCGTCGGCCTGAGCGGCACCGGCGAGGGCGAGGGCGCCACCACCGAGGCAGACGGCGAGTGCGAGCGTCCCAGCAGCGGTGCGCTTCGCCATGTTGCGAGCAGACATGTGAATGTCCTCCATGGAGTGAACGGTGTGGGGACGCAGGTCCCCGGGTCGGGAGGACCCGGGGTTCCGGGCCTTCCAGATCCGCCGTCCGGCGGATCCGGACATTACGGACTGTGTTTCTTCCTCACCTCTCGGTGACGACATGGAAGAAGTTACCCGGGCCGCTGCCCCGACTGTGGGATTTCCAAACATGGCGCGTGTCGGCGTGTCGCGACAGCTCGCCAGAGCCCGCTGACCAGCGGAAACGTCAGAACAACATCTTTGTGGTTCCGGCGCGTCGTGCATCCGAGGTTCGTGCGTGAGCCCCTCGCGCCGAGCTGGTGGGCGAGCCCCCCCGTTCGGCGTAAAGGAACAGTGCCCGATCGCGACACGCCATGTCGCGCGACACGCCCCAATCGCCACCAGAAACTCTCCCGCTAACGACTGCACCACGAGTCCCAGCAGGGCGAATTCCGTACCAAAGTCGGACAAGGGCGACACGCGAAAGCCCCTGACCTGCGGCGCGCCGATTTCAGGCACCCCGCGACGCGCCGCGCAGCTGTAGCGGATCAGTCGCGCTGCGTGACAACTCGGAGGGGACTCTCAGCCCGCCGCCGTCGTCGTCACGCTCTGCAACACGCGCCGCGCCTCTGGTGCGAGCACCGACGCGCCCCCGTCAGGGAGACACGAGGTGGTCCCTGCCGGTCCGCGAGCACCTCCCCAGACCCCTGACGAGGCGCTGCGGACACAGCCTCCGGCGTTCGTGCTGGTCACGAGCTGGGCGCCCCCGGCAGACACGCCGGCCGGCCAGCCCGGCCCCTCGCGCGTGCGCGAGAGGAGGAGTACGAGCACCCCCGCGTCCGACCCGCGTCACGTCGCGCGACACCACCGCAGGCCGCGTCCGCGCAGAACGCCTCCGCGTGTGCTCGTGCGTCCACAGGCCACCGTCGCCAGGAGGACGCCGTCCGCACTCCCCCGCGATGGCCATCCGCCCCGCCTCGGCGTCGTCCTGCGACCTCGTCTCCCACCACCCCCGGCGGCAGGATGATCAGGAACACACCACCCAGCGCCCCTGGCCCCCGGCTCACGAGCAGGTCCGGGCCGCCGGGTGACCACGCCGGTGACCAGGAGGAGGGCAGTCGGATGACGCGGTCGTCCCCAGACCCGGTCGCCGCCGGTCTGCGGCGGTGGACCGGCACGACCCGCACCTCCCCCACCACCGCGACGGCACCCCGCCCGGTGCTGCTCGCCGCGGCGGGGGCTGCCGCCGCCGTCGTCCTGGGGCCGCTGCTCCCCGGCGAGGCGGGGACCGGCGCCGCGCTGCTCGCGTACCTGGCGCTGCTGCTCTGCACCGGCCTGCTGGTCCGCTGGCGCCTGCGCCGCGCGCGCCGAGCACCAGCTGTGGAGCAAGCTCGGCCTCTCGCTGTGGGTCAGCGCCGGCGCCGTCGTCGTGTACTCGGTCACGACGCTCGCGGGCGTCCCGGAGCCGGTGACCACGGCGCTGACGTGCGCGGCGATGGTCGTAACGGTGACGCTGACCTACCTCGGCATCATCCGCTGGACCCGCCCCGCGGTCGAGGGCAGCGGCCTCGACCCCGACCACGTGCTGAGCACGCTCTGCGGCGTCGTGCTGCTCACCACCGGCGCGCTGGTGGTGATGCGCCTCGGCCCCCACCCCGAGTGGGGCACCTGGGGCCCGGGGTCTCACCTGCTCGTGTCGATGGCGGGGTCCGCCGTCGCCGTGACGGCCCTGCTGGTGACCACGCGGGGCGCCCTGCGCCGCGGCGACCCGCGACCGGCGCTGATGGTCGCCGCCCTCGTGGTCTGCCTGGCCGTCAGCGCCGCGGTGCTGGCGGACGCCGTGCCCCGCATCCCGTGGGGGGCGCTGGTCCGCGCGCCGTGGCTGCTGGCGATCGCCGTCTGCGCCGCCCTCCCAGAGGTCACCCGCCCCGCTGACCGCCAGGACGTCGCGATCAGCAGCATCACCTCGTACGTCCTGGTCGCGCTGGGGCTGCCCGTCGTCGCCGTCGCCCTGGTGCAGGGGATGACGACGGTCGCCGCCCTCGCCGCACTGGCGACGGCGGGGGCCGTGGCGCGGCTACTCCTCGACGTGCGCGAGCTGCTGGCGCTGATCTCCAACCGCAGCGCGTCGCTGGTCGACGAGCTGACCGGCCTGCCCAACCGCCGCGGCACCCTCGCCGCGCTGGAGCGGGCGATCACCGCCGAGCAGCCCCTGGTGGTGGCGGTGGTGGACCTCGACCACTTCAAGGAGGTCAACGACTCCCTCGGCCACGCCGTGGGCGACGCCCTGCTCCAGGCCGCGGCCGCCAGGATCGGCAGCGTCCTGCAGCCCGGCGAGGTGGCCGGGCGCCTCGGCGGCGACGAGTTCGTGGTGGTGGCACCCGCGCCGTCACCGCGCGCGCGGGCGGCGCGCCTGGGGAGCGACCTGGCGCGCGCGCTGGGGCGTCCGGTGTCCCTGCACGGCATCTCGGTGCCGCTCGGCGCGAGCGTGGGCACCTCCACGTGGCAGACCGTGGGCAGGCCCGACGACGGCGACGGCGGCAGCCTCGAGGGCGGCGGGACCTACCCGTCGGCGTCGGAGGCAGCGGCGGACGCGGCGGGCCGGCTCCTCCGGGCCGCGGACACCGCCATGTACGACGCCAAGCGCACGGGCAGCGGCTGGGTCTCGCACGACCCGGTGCACCACGACGACCCCGCCCAGCAGCTCGCCCTCGTGGCCGACCTCCGCGCGGCGCTGGCCGCGCGCCAACTCGTGCTGCACCACCAGCCGCAGGTCTGCGCGGCCACCGGGTACCCGGCCGGGGCCGAGGCGCTGGTGCGCTGGCCGCACCCCTCGCTCGGGCTGCTCGCACCGGCGCGGTTCCTCGACCTGGCCGAGGCCCATGGCCTCATGGGCCCCCTCACCGACGAGGTGCTGCGCGCCGGCGTGGAGCAGCAGGCGGCGTGGCGCGCCCAGGGGCTGCGGGTGCGCCTGGCGCTCAACCTCCCCGCGAGCGCCCTGCACGACGTCGAGCTGCCCAGCCGCGTGCGCGCGCTGCTGGCGGAGCACGGCGTGGGGGCGGACGCCGTGGTGCTGGAGGTGACCGAGTCGGTGCTGCTGAAGGACCCGGAGCGCTCCAGCGCCGTGGTGGGCGCGCTGCGGGCGTCGGGGGTGCGGGTGAGCATCGACGACTTCGGCACCGGGTTCTCGTCGCTGGCCCGGCTGCGGAACCTCGCGGTCGACGAGCTCAAGCTCGACGCCTCCTTCACCGGCGACCTGCTGGTCGACGCCCGGGCGCGCACCATCGTGGCCAGCAGCGTGCAGCTGGCCCACGCGCTGGAGATGACGGTGGTGGCCGAGGGCGTCGAGGACGCCGAGACGCTGGAGCACCTGGTGCGGCTGGGCTGCGACGAGGTGCAGGGGTACGTGTTCGCGGCGCCGATGCCGGCCGACGAGCTGGCCGCGTGGTGGCGGGAGCGGACGTCTGTGGAGCCCCCCGCGGACGCACCCCGGTGGGTCGAGCCGGCCTCCTCGAGAGGCGTCCCGCCGGCCGTCCACAGGGGCGGCGGCGGGGCGAGCGGGTGTCGGTGGTGATCGCTAGGTTCGTACACGTGATCGATGCCGGGGTGCTGGGCGGGGCAGTGCCGACGCACCCCGTGCTGTGCGCTCCCGCGCTGATCGCCGAGGCGGCGGCGTCGCTGCTGGCGAGCAGCGGGGCGTCGCTGTCGCTCGCCGAGCTGCAGGGCGCCTACCTCGCGCTGCACCGGGCCGAGGCGGCTGTCGCAGCGGCGGCGCTGCACGTGGTGCGGATGCTCGTCGAGCACGAGCGGCCCCAGCGCCGCAAGGCGGAGAGCACGCAGACCAAGGCGTGGCTCGAGAGGGCTGCGCTGCTGGGCAGCGGAGACGCCTCCAGGCTGGTGGCCGCTGCACGGGCCACCGACCCCGACCGGGGCGCGCTCCGCGGGCTGGGTGCGGCGCTGGCGGAGGGAGAGGTGTCACGGGCCCACGTCGACGTCGCCGTGAAGCTGCTCCCGCGCGTGCCGCAGCGCGTGCTCGAGGAGCGGCGCGAGGATGTCGACGAGCACCTGACCGAGAAGGCGCGCGAGTTCTGCCCCAGCGACGCCGACACGCTCGCCAAGCACCTGCGGCGCGCACTGACCGGTGGGCCCGGCGGCCTGGACGGTGACGACTGGCCCGAGCCGCCCGCCGCGTCGTTCGAGCGCCGGCAGTGCAGCTGGCACGTCGACGCGTTCGGCATGACGCAGGTCCGCGCGTCCCTGCCCCAGGCCGAGGCGGCTCCGGTGACCGCGCTGCTGGGCGCGCTGTCAGCCCCCACCCGCCCGGACCCCGACGGGCCCGGCGCGGACGCACCCGACGAGCGCACCACCACGCAGCGCCGCGCCGACGCCTTCACCGAGGTGTTCCGCCGCGCGCAGGGCCACGACGGCGGCGCCGAGCACGAGGTGGGGCGGCTCGTGGTGGTCGCCACCGAGGCCCAGCTGGCCGACGAGCCCGGTGCGGGCGGTGCGACCACCACCCACGACGCCACCCCGCTCTCCCCCACGGCCCTGCAGCGGCACGCGTGCGACGCGGTGGTCGACAGGGTCGTGCTCGACCGCCGGGGCGCGGTCGTCCGCATGGAGTCGGTCGGTCGCCTGGCCAACCGCGCGCAGCGGCGGGCGCTGGCCGCTCGCGACGGCGGGTGCGCCTTCCCCGGGTGCGGCGCCCCGGCCACCTGGTGCGAGGCGCACCACGTCGTCTTCTGGAGCCAGGGAGGGGCCACCGAGCTCTCGAACCTGGTGCTGCTGTGCTCCCGGCACCGCACCGAGATCCACCTGGGCCACTGGACGATCACCGTGCGCGACGCCGTGCCGTGGTTCGTGCCGCCGCCCTGGGTCGACCGCGAGCGCACACCGGTGCGCAACTCGCTGCACCAGCGGATCACCGAGACGCGGTCGTTCGCCGCCGACCTGCGCCGCCCAACGCGAGGGAGCCCCGACGACGCGGATGAGGCCGCATGACACCGATCCGGCAGCGGAGCCCGGCGAGCCCGGCTGAGCCCGGCGAGCCCTGCTGCAGCATCCGGGTGCCCCAGGACCGGGCCGGGTCAAGCCCGGCGCCGCCCGCGCCGAGACCAGGAGCATGAGCCTGGACCCGTCCGCTGTGGCCGTGCACGAGCGCACCGCCGGCCCCGCCGCCGACGAGCGCTCGCTCGACCCGGCGCACTGGTGGCACGAGACCTGGGCCGCTGCCACGTCGCCCGCGATCCCGGTGGGCCGGGCGCCCCTGGGTGTGCGCAGCGCCGTGGGCGGCTCGCTGGGCTCGCTGGCCTCCCGGTCGCAGCTGCCCGCGTGGGTGCAGCGCGTCCGCGCCGCCGTGTGGCCGGACGCCTGCTCGCACGCCCGCTGACGGAGCCCGGACTGACGGTCACGAGCTGATGGCTCCGCGCTGATGGCTCCGCGCTGATGGCTCCGCGCTGATGGCTCTGCGCTGATGCCCCCGCGCTGACGAGCCGGAGGCGCACCCCGACGACAGCGGCCCGTCCCCGGGTGGGGGCGGGCCGCCGTCGTCGTCCTGCTCAGCGCGTCAGGGCATCACCGCGTCTGGGCGCGCGCCGCGTACTCGTCCGAGGTGGCAATCTGGTTGCGGAACGCCAGCCGCCCGTCGACCGCGGTGTTGTACCAGTAGTCGACCTCCTGCAGGCTCACCTGCTCGCGACCCAGCAGGTCGTAGTAGGCCGAGCGAACGCGGCGGTCGACAGCCTCACCCGAGTACCAGATCTCCCGCACCGCGGCGAGGGGGCCGACGGCCTTGGCCCGACCGGTCCAGTACTCCTCCTCGCCGGAGTTCGCGGAGTTCGACCCCTGGCGGCCCAGGATGTCGGAGTACCACTCGTCCACGGGGTTCTGGCCGGATCGGCCGGCGTACTCCGCCGACGCGAGGATGTTCTGCTCGACCCACTCCGGCTCCATGTCGGCGCGGACGCCGTTCTTCCAGTAGTCGGCGCCGCGGTCGTTCGCGGGCCTGCCGAGGTACTCCTCGTAGTAGCCGCCCACGGTGTTGTCGGCGAACTCCGCCGAGCTCTCGATCGACTCCAGGATGCGCAGGCGGGTGTCGCCGGCGTTGAGGCGGTCGGTCCAGAACTGCCGGCCCGACTGCGCCTGGGTCTGGTTCGCGGGGCGCTGCAGCACGTCGACGTACCACTGCTCCACGATCCTGTCGTTCTTGTCGCCCTCCGCCGCCTGTGCCGTCGCCGGCAGACCGACCGCGGCGAAGGCCGCCACGGCTGCGGCGGCGAGCAGCCGCCTGGTGCTCCTGGTCCTCATGACACCCACCCTGTGCTCGACGGAGCTCTGTGGAGCTGGGGCGTCACCGTCGACGCCGTGCACCGACCGTAGCCATGCGAGCGCCGCCCGTGAAGGGGGTGCGACGTCCGTGATCAGGGACGGGCCGTGGGACCACCACGGGCGGGAGGTCACGCCGGGCGAGGGGTCACCCAGAGGCGGCGCGGCGGAGGGCGCAGGCGCACCCCGGCCGCCGCAGCAGCCGCAGGGCCACCGCGAGGGCCGCGGCACCGGCGAGCAGCGAGAGCACCGCGGCGGGACCGGCCACCGCCAGGTGCCCCAGCAGCGGCACCACCGCGACGGCGCGGCCCAGGTCGGCGCCGTCGAGGGCGACGGTCCAGGGGTCGTCATGGGCGTTCGCGTCGCCGCGGGTGGTCATCGCCCGTCCCTGCGCGGTGGTGCTCGTGCTCGCGACGCGGTGCATCACCGGCCGGTCGCCGCGGTAGGGCGCCGGGGGCACGAACGCGACGACGTCGCCCACCGCCACCTCGGCCCCGCCCACCGGAGCGGTGAGCACCAGCGAGCCCGCGGGTGCGTAGGGCGTCATCGAGCCGGTGAGCACGGGGACGGCGCGCACGCCCGCCAGGTGCGCCACCACCAGGAGGGCCAGGGCGGTCAGCAGCAGCCCCGTGCGGAGCGCGGCGGCCAGGGGGTGCGCAGCGGTGCGGGCGGAGCGACGAGCGGTCATCCGAGGGTCCTGTCCTTGCCGCCCCCGAGGGGGCTGGCGGTCGCGGTGAGCGAGGTGGCGCCGACGACGGTGACGCCCCGCGTCAGGCGCAGGAACTGGCGCCCCCGGGCGGGCAGGTCCACCGACCAGCTCGCCGACGCTCCGGAGAGCACGGTCAGCGGCGGGGAGGACGCCACCGCCACGGCCCCGCCGGGGGCCGAGCAGGTGGCGGTGCCGGCCGCCCCCGTCCAGGGCACCGCGCAGCTGTGCACGCGCACCTCCGCGCCGAGGACGCCGCCGGTGGTCACCACGAGGGTGGTGCGCGCGGAGACGCTGGAGCTGCTGACGACGTCGACCAGCACCGGTCCTGCCGCGAGCGCCGGCCCGACGGCGTACGGGCTCGCCTGCGCCGCGGTCGTCGCCCCGGAGCCGGAGCCCGAGCCCGAGCCCGAGCCCGAGCCCGAGCCCGACCGGACCTCGAAGCCCACCCCCACGTCGGCGCTCCTCAGCTGGGCGGCGGGGCGGGAGGCCGCCGCGCCCCAGGCCGCGGCGGCGGGTCCCGCTCCGGCCACCGCCCCCGCGAGGGAGCCGGCGGTGGCGCCGACGAGCGCCGCCACCAGCACCAGCACGGAGGCGCGGCGCCCGGGGGTGCGGCGCCCGGGGGTGTGACGCCCGGGGGTGTGACGCCCGGGGGTGTGACGCACAGACCCCCGATGTCCGTGCGGGTCAGCCCGCGGTGCGCTCACGACCGCCGACGAGGGTCGTGCTGGCCGAGACGGTGACCGTCGCCGTGGTCCCCATCAGCGACTGCGGGGCGGTCGAGGCCAGCTCCAGCCGGTAGCGCACGTGCTGCACCCCACCGGCGGGGATGCTGCTGGTGCCGGTGGTCACGGTGCCGGTGAGGGGGCCGCTGCCCAGCGCCGTCGTCGTCCCGCCGCAGGTGCCAACGGTGGTGTCCCAGGCCACCGAGCAGGCGGAGGCGCTCACCAGCAGGCCGGCGCTCAGCGGGCCGGTGGCCGAGGCGGTCAGCGCCGTCGCGGCGGCGCCGGAGCCGCCGTTCCTGACGTCGACGTAGCGGTGCAGCCAGTCACCGGGGAGCAGGTCGGCGACGGCCACCGACAGGCGGCCGCCGCTGGCGTCGATCGCCTCCAGGGAGGTGGTGGCGGCGTCGAGGGAGGCGGTGGACGCCGAGGCCGTGGCCTGCCAGGAGGCGTACGCGCCGGTGCTCAGCAGCCCCACCCCGCCCGCGGCCACCAGCGCCGCCAGCGGCCGGCGCCAGCGGTCGCGGGTCCGGTCGAGGGTCCGGGGGCACGCCCCCCGGTGGGAGCCGCTGGGCTGGCTGCTGGGCTGGCCGGTGCGCGGGCCGCGCCGTCCGGACGGCCAGGGGTCGCGGGCGTGCCTGGGCGGGTGCGGGCCGACGTGCTGAGCTGCTGGACGGACCACGACCGACCACCCCCGGTGAGCGCGAGCGCCGCCCGAGCCCGGGCGGCTCCTCTCCCATCGGCCGGTGGCGCCCCTGCGCGCAGCACGTCGCGGGCGACCGGTCCCCCTCCCACCGGTGACGTCACCATCACCTGCCCATGACACTCCTGTCACGCCGCGTGACCAGGAAGATCCTGGTGGGCCTCGCGCGGTGGGCTCCGTCCCCGATACTGGGGGGGTGCAGACCACGGGGAGTCCTGAGGGCTCCGCGGCGCTCGCCGCCGGCCACGACCTGGCCCAGGCGCGCCTGCAGGTGGCCACCGAGGCCGCGCAGCTGGGCCTGTGGGACTGGGACCTCACCGACGACTCGCTCGTCTGGGACGCCCGCAGCCGGGTCATGTACGGCCAGACCGACATGCCCCTGACCGGCCTCGTCTCCGACATCAACCGCACCATCCACCCCGACGACCAGCCCGCCATCGGCGAGGCGCTGGCACGGGCCATCGACACCCGCGGCAACCTCGAGGCCGAGTTCCGGGTGGTGCACCCCGACGGCACCGAGCGGATCGTCTACGCCCGCGGCCAGGTGCTCGTCGACGCCGCCGGCCGCGCCGTGCGGATGCTGGGCACCAACGCCGACGTCACCGACGTGCGCAGCGCGCAGCGCCAGGCCGTGCAGGACACCGAGCGCACCGCGGCCCTGGTCGACGTGGCGCGGGCCCTGGGAGAGGCCGAGGACGAGGACGCCGTGGCCGCGGTGGTCGACGGCGCGGCCCGCTCCCTGCTCGGCGCGAACGGCGTCGCCTTCGTCATCGCCGCCGACGACCAGCTGCCCCCGCGGCGGGTGCGCGGCCGGGTGACGTTCGAGGCGCCCGCCGAGGTGGTCGCCCAGCTGGCCGACCTCCCCGTCGAGACCGCCGTCCCGGCCGTCGAGACGCTGCTGTCGGGCCGCTCCTACTTCTACGCCGACCGCGCCGCCGGCGCCGCGGAGTTCCCGGCCGGCGAGGCGCTGTGGGCGGCCGCCGGCGTCCAGGCCCTGGCCACCGTCCCGATGACCTCGCCCGACGGCGTCTTCGGCTCCCTGTCCGTCACCGTCGCCGGCCCCCGCGCCTGGCGCCCCGCCGACGAGCGCCTCGTGGAGACCTTCGCGAGCCTCGTCGCTCAGGCCCTGCGGCGGATCTGGGCGCGGGCCGCCGAGGTCTCCGCCCGGCGCAGCGCGCAGCGGTGGGCGGCGCAGCAGGGCACCCTCGTGGCGCTCGCGTCGTCCCTGGAGCTCGCGAACGACGTCGAGGAGGTGCTCGCCGTCGTCACCGGCGGCGGGGTCGGGCTGCTCGGGGCCCGCGGCACGGTGCTGACCCTGCGCGAGGGTGGGGGCCTGCGCTCGTACACGACGTCGTTCTTCGACGCGCAGGTCCGCTCGGAGGTGTCCGACCTCCCCCTCGACTTCCCCCTGCCGATGGTCGACGCCGCCACCACCGGCCGGGAGCACTTCTTCGGCGACGCCGACGACGCCGTCGCGCTCTTCCCGGAGCAGGGCGGCACCACGCGCGCCCTGTACGAGCAGGCCAACACGCGCGCGTCGGCCGCCGTGCCCCTGCGGCGCGGCGCCGACGTCATCGGCTCGCTCTCGGTGGGGCTGGACGAGCCCCACGAGTGGACCCGCCCCGAGCAGCAGCTGCTGGGGGCCTTCGCGGCGCTGACGGCGCAGGCGCTCGAGCGCATCCGCGCCCGCGACGCCGAGGAGGCCGCCAACGCCGCCGTCCGCCGCTTCTCCGAGACGCTGCAGCGCAGCCTCCTCACCAGCCCGCCCGAGCCCGCCGGCCTCGACGTGGCGGTGCGCTACGTGCCGGCCGCCGCGGAGGCCCAGGTCGGTGGCGACTGGTACGACGCCTTCCAGCTGGACGGGGGCGCCACCAGCGTCGTCGTCGGTGACGTCACCGGCCACGACCGCGAGGCCGCCGCCGCGATGGCGCAGATGCGCAACCTGCTGCGGGGCATCGCCTACTCCAGCGGCGCGCACCCCGCCCAGGTGCTCTCCCGCCTCGACGCCGCCGTCGAGGGCCTCGCCGTCGGCGCGATGGCCACGGTGCTGCTGGCGGTCGTCGAGCAGCCCGCGGAGCTCGCCGAGCGCGGGGAGCGGCTGCTGCGCTGGTCGAACGCGGGTCACCCGCCGCCGCTGCTGCTGCACGCCGACGGCACCGCGGAGTTCCTCGAGACCGAGCCCGACCTGCTGATCGGCCTGGCCGCCGGCATCCCCCGGCAGGACCACTCGCTGGTGCTGGAGCCCGGAGCTGTGCTGCTGGTCTACACCGACGGCCTGGTGGAGCGTCGCGACGCGTCGCTGGTGGAGGGCATGCAGTGGCTGGCCTCGCAGGTGCGCGAGCTGCGCCACCTGGCGCCCGGGGCCCTATGCGATGAGCTGCTCGCCCGCGTCGGCGCCGGCTCGGAGGACGACGTCGCGCTGCTGGCGCTGCGCTCGGCTCCGCCGGAGGCCTAGGCCGGGCTCAGCGCGCCGGCCGCGGGCCCGGCAGGAGCACCGGCGGTGGGCTCGCCGTCGAGCCGGGTGGTCAGCAGCAGCGGCAGGGGCAGCGCCGCCGCGGGCGCGGGACGCCCGTGCAGGTACCCCTGCGTCACGTCGCAGCCCATCGAGACCAGCGCGAGCAGCTCGTGCGGGTGCTCGACGCCCTCGGCCACGACCTTCATGTCGAGCCGGTGGGCCAGGTCGATGATCGAGCTGACCAGCACCTCGTCACCGACGGCCTGGGAGGGGCCGTCCTTGACCGAGCCGGCGACCAGCCCGAGGCCGGTGACGAAGGCCCGGTCGAGCTTGACCTCGTCGACGGGCAGGCGCCGCAGGTACGACAGCGAGGAGTAGCCGGTGCCGAAGTCGTCGATGGAGGTGCTGACCCCCATCGAGCGCAGCTCGGTAATGACGCTGGCCGCGGCCTCCGGGTCGGCCACGAGGGCGTCCTCGGTGATCTCGACGCGCAGCAGGTGCGCGGGCAGCGACCGGCGGGCGAGCATCTGGGCCACCGAGGCGACGAAGCCCGGGTGCGTCAGGCAGCGCGGGGAGACGTTGACGGCGACCGGCACGTCGTAGCCGTCCTCGAGCCACGCCCGCGCCTGGTCCAGGCCGAGCTCCAGCACCTTGTCGGTGAAGGCGTGGACGAGGTCGGTGCGCTCCAGCACGGGGATGAACTCGCTGGGGGGCATGAACCCGCGCACCGGGTGCTGCCAGCGCACCAGGGCCTCGACGCCCACCAGGCGCCCGTCGTGCGCGCCGACCTTCGGCTGGAAGTGCAGCAGCAGCTCGTCGTCGCGCTCGACGGCGATCCGCAGGTCGCGGGTGATCTCCAGGCGGGCGGTGCTGTGGTGGTCCAGCGCCGGGTCGAACTCGGTGGCGCCGCCGCCGGACTCCTTGGCCACGTACATGGCGATGTCGGCGTGGCGCAGCAGGTCCTCGGCGACGCGGGCGCGTCCGGCGGCGTCGAGCAGCTCGCCGCCGGGGTGCACCGCGACGCCCGCGGACAGGTCGAGGTCCAGGTCGACCCCGGCCACCTGCGCGCCCTCGCGCAGCTGCTGGCGCAGCAGCTCGGCGATCGCCGTCCCCGACTGGCCGTCGGCGCCCGGGAGCAGCAGCGCGAACTCGTCACCGCCGAGGCGGGCCAGCAGGCCGACCCCGTCGACCACCGACCGCATGGTGGTGGCGACGCTGCGCAGCAGCTGGTCACCGGCGGAGTGGCCGAGGGTGTCGTTGACCTCCTTGAAGCGGTTGAGGTCCATGACGACGACGGCGACCGGCATCGACTCGACGCCCTCCTCGGCGTCGTCGAGGTCGGCGCCGGGTGCCCCCAGCAGCCCGAGGGCGCCCGGGACGCCGGAGGCCGACGCGCCGGAGGGCACGAGCGCCGCCGCTCCCAGCGTGGCCAGCAGGTCGGGGCCGGTGGTCGGGTGGCGCAGCACGAGGTCGAGCCCCTCGGCGAGCCCGGTGCGGTTGGCCAAGCCCGTGAGCTCGTCGCGCCGGGTCTGGCGCTGGAGCTCGCCGACGACGGCCGCGGCCTCGGTGCGGGCGGCCTCGGCGCCCCGCCAGGCGATCATCGAGGCGGCGCAGGCCAGGCCGAACAGGAGCCCGTGCACGGCCGCCGAGTGCCAGACACCGGTGTGCTGGAGCGCCTGCTCGGTCTGCCAGCCGAACACGGCGGCGGGGACCAGCATGCCGACGACCCCGTGCTCGAGCACGACCAGGGCGATGGCGACCAGGAACGGCAGCCACGTCTCGTACAGGGCCACCAGCGGGATGAAGATGAAGAAGAGGAAGTGGGCCTCGGGGGCGCCGCCGAACAGGGCGACCGCCACGGCAGCGACCGCCATCAGGCCGCAGGCGGTGGCGCAGGAGCGCACCCGCCGCGACGTCCGGGGGCTGAGCCCGCCGAGCGGGAGGCTGGCTGCTGCGGCGACCACCGCGAGGACGGCGTAGCCGGCCCCCGCGAGCGCCGGGTCCGCGTACCAGGGGTGCTCCATCGCCGCGGTGAGCACGGCCGTCGCGGCGAGGGAGCCCCACAGCAGGAGCGTCAGCCAGCGGTGGCGCGCCTCCCAGGCGGGCTGCGGGAGGGTCGACCCGGACGGCAGCCACACGGGCTCGCGGGGGGTCGACCGGCTCACAAGATCTACATCGGCCACCGCCCTGGCCGCTTGAGAACGACTGCTGCGCACGGGGCGTCTTCCCCTCGGCAGACACCACCCGTGCGGGTGGTGTCAGGGGGTGGTGTCAGCGTGCGCTGCCCGGTGCGCCGGAGGTGCTGCGGCCAGCGGGCGACCAGCGGCCGCAGGAGGCGCCAGCAGCCTGCCCTGCGCCGCGTCGCAGCCGAGGCGGATGAGCACGGCGAGCTCCCCGGGCCACCGCCGCCCCGGTCGCGGGGGCACCGCGGTGGCGGTGCGTCGCGGCGGTCACGGAGTGCACATCGACCGCGGGCCCGCGCTCCTGAGGGCCTTGCCGCCACCACTGTCCCCAGGACGGGAGACACCCCCGACGCCACCTCGTGGGGTGGCGCCGGGGGTGTCAGCCGCGGTGCGCCGGTGTCAGCGGAGCAGGCCCCGGCGGACCGCCGTCGCGAACGAGGGCTCGAGCGGCAGGCGCGGCACCAGGGTGGCCTGCACCGCGTGGTACAGGTCGGCCTTGCCGGGCCAGACGGTGCCGATGGGACGGTTCTTCGGGTCGAGCTGGTGGTGCCACGAGCCGTTCTCGTGGTCGATGACCACGTCGGCGATGTGGTCCCACCACAGCGCGTACTGCGCGGCGTAGCCCTCGGCGCGCCCGTCCTCGACGTCCGCGGTGCGCAGCGCGAGCGCCGCCGCGACGGCCGTGGCCTCCGCGGGCACCCAGTGCATGCGGTCGCGGACCACGGGGGTGCCCGACCAGTCGGTCGTGTAGACGAAGCCGGGCGCCCCGTCGACGTCCCACCCGTCGGCCACGGCGGTGGCGAACAGCGCCTCGGAGGCCTCCAGCAGCCCCGCGGGGGGCTCCTCTCCGGCGGCGCGCGCGGCGGCCTCGGCGTGCAGCATCAGGCGGGCCCACTCCAGGCCGTGGCCGATCGTCGCGCCGTAGGGCTTGAAGGGGTCGGCCTTCTTGTCGGCGTTGTACTCGAGGTCGGCGGTCCAGGTGGCGTCGAAGTGCTCCGGGATGCGCCAGCCGTTGCCGCGGGCCCACCCGGCGACCCGGGCGAAGATCCCCAGGGCCCGGCCGCGCCACACCGCCGCCGCCGCGGGGTCACCCACGACGTCGGTGAGGACGTCGGCCGCGGCGAGCAGCGCCTCGGTGGAGTGCATCGCGCCGTTGATGCCGCGGTAGCCGTCGAGCTCGGTGAAGTCGGCGTTCCAGGTGTCGACGGGCATGCCCGCCTCCTCGTCCCAGAACCGCTGCTCGTAGACGTCCAGCGCCTGCGCGAACAGCTCGGCCGCGCCGGGGCGCCCCGCCGCCGTCGCGGTCGAGGCGGCCAGCACCACGAACGCGTGGGCGTAGGAGGCCTTGACCCCGTCCGGGGAGCCGTCCTCGTCGACCGCGGCGAACCAGCCGCCGTGCTCGTCGTCGTGCAGCACGCCGCCGGGCAGGAGGCCGGCGAGGGCCTCGTCGGCCAGGGGGCCGGCGCCGGGCACGCCCATGAGGTGGCCCAGCGCGTACACGTGCGCCATGCGCGCGGTGATCCAGCAGTGCACGCCGCGGCTGGTGTCGGGGTCGCCCTCGTCGTCGAGCCACGCCGCTCCCCCGCCCTCGGCGGGGAAGAGCTGCCCGAAGGCGAGCAGGTCGCGGCAGTGCTCGTCGAGCCACGCGCGGTGCGTGGCCTGGCCGAGCCAGCCCGGCAGCTGCTGCGCCCCGGTCGCACCGGTCACAGGGCGCTCCGGGAGAGGCGCAGGGTCACGATCTGGAAGGGCCGCAGGGCCAGCTCGGTCGTCGAGGACACGGCGCCATCCTGTCCCGGTGCCTGCGCCACGAGGGCGCGGGGCTCCTCGACGGCGCGCTCCAGGAGGTCGACCTCGGTGACCGCGCCGTGCGCGAACCCGGCGACGACGCGGGCCGCGGCCCGGCCGCCGAGGGCCTCGTACAGGCGGACCACGACGTCGCCGCTGCGGTCCTCGGCCATCTTCACGGCCTCCACGACGACGCCGGTCGAGGGCGCGCCGTCGGCGTTGAGGACCTCGACGACGGGGGCGAGCTCGCGGGTGGCGCTGCCGGCGGAGGTGGCCACCTCGCGCACCGGCAGGTTCATCCGGTAGCCCTCGCGGACGGCGTCGGCGACGTCGGCCCCCACGACGAGACCGACGCGCAGGCGGTGCGCGCCCTGGTCGGCGTCGGGGTCGGGGTAGACCGGCGCGCGCAGCAGCGACATGCGGACCGTGGTGGTGGTGCCGCCGTCCTCGCGGGTCGCGCGGCCGATGTCGTGGCCGTAGGTGGAGTCGTTGACCACGGCGGTGCCGTAGCCGGCCTCGGCCACGTGCACCCAGCGGTGCGCGCAGGTCTCGAAGCGGGCGGCGTCCCAGCTGGTGTTGGTGTGCGTCGCGCGCATCACGTGGCCGAACTGGATCTCGCTGGCGGCGCGGTCGGCGTGCACGTCGACGGGCCAGGCGAGCTTCAGCATCTTCTGGCGCTCGTGCCAGTCGACGTCGAGCTCGACGCCGACGGTGCGGCTGCCGGCCTCGAGCACGAGCAGCTGGGTGAGGCTGCTGGAGCCGAAGCTGCGGGTGACGCGCACCGCGGCGCGGCCCCCGCCAGTGGCCGCGCCCTCGACGAGCTCGACCGAGCCCGCCTCGAGCAGCTCCGTGGTGTGGCGCTGGTAGTGGACGTCCACGTCCCAGGCGTCCCACTGGGTGGGGGTGTCGCGGTGCAGGGTGAGCAGCGCGCCGCGGGCCCCGGGGGCCAGGACCTCGCGGCCCGCCCCGCCGGCCGCGGTGAGGTCGCGGACCGAGGACAGCGTGCCCTCGGCGTCGACCACCACGCGGACCAGCCCGTTGTCGAGCACGATCCCCTCGGCGGTGCGCTCGGCGGTTACCGGCGCGGCGCCCTGGGCGCCGGCACCGGCGGCCACGACCGCGGCGCCGAGCGCCGGGGCCCCGCCGCGGGTGTGCGGCGCGGCGTTGAAGCGCAGCACCTGCGAGCCCGACCCGTCGGCCTGCGCCGCGGCGCCGTGCGCACCGGCGGTGACCTCGGCGGGGGTGGTGCCGGCCAGCGCCGCGACCGCCTCGGCGACCACGACCTCCAGCTCGACGGCGATGCGCTCGTAGTTCGCCTCGGCCTCGCGGTGCACCCACGCGATGGAGGTGCCCGGGAGGATGTCGTGGAACTGCTGCAGCAGCACGGTGCGCCAGATGCGCTCGAGCTGCTCGTACGGGTAGGCGTAGGCGCCACCGGTCTGCACCGCGGCGGCGGTCGCCCAGAGCTCGGCCTCGCGCAGCAGGTGCTCGCTGCGGCGGTTGCCGCGCTTGGTGCGCGCCTGCGAGGTGTACGTGCCGCGGTGGAACTCGAGGTACATCTCCCCGCTCCACACCGGGGGCTGGGGGTACTCGGCCTCGGCGTCTGCGAAGAACTCGTGCGGGTGGCCGAGCTCGACGCGCGGGGAGCCCTCCAGGCTCCGGGTGCGCGCCGTGGTCTCGATCATCTCGCGGGTGGGGCCGCCACCGCCGTCGCCGTAGCCGAACAGCAGCAGCGAGGTGTTGGCGCGGCCCTTCTCGGCGTACTGCCGCTCGGCGCGGGCCAGGTCCTCCGCCGACACCTCGGAGTTGTAGTTGTCGGCCGGCGGGAAGTGCGTGTACACGCGGGACCCGTCGATGCCCTCCCACCAGAAGGTGTGGTGGGGGATGCGGTTGGTCTCGTTCCAGCTCGGCTTCTGGGTGAGGAAGTACCGGGCCCCGGCCAGGCGCGCGATCTGCGGCATCGCGGCGGTGTAGCCGAAGGAGTCGGGCAGCCACACGTCGGCCGGCTCGACGCCGAACTCCTCGGAGAAGAACCGCTTGCCGGCCACGAACTGGCGGGCCAGGGCCTCGCCGCCGGGCAGGTTGGTGTCGGACTCGACCCACATGCCGCCCACCGGCACGAACCGGCCCTCGGCGACGCGCTTCTTGATCCGCTCGAACAGCTCGGGCTGGTGCTCCTTCACCCACGCGTACTGCTGCGCGGAGGAGCAGGCGAAGGTGAAGTCGTCGTGCTCGTCCATGAGGCTGAGCACGTTGGAGAAGGTGCGGGTGCACTTGCGCGCGGTCTCGCGCGTCGGCCACAGCCACGCCGAGTCGATGTGCGCGTGGCCCACGGCCACGGTGCGGTGCGCGGTCGCGTCGGCCTGGGCGGCCAGCGCCGGGGCCAGCGCGGCGCGGCCCGCGGCGGCGGTGCCGGACACGTCGTCCGGGTCCACCGCGTCGACCATGTCCTCCAGCGCGCGCAGCACGCTCGCGCGGCGGCTCGTGGCCTGCGGCAGCTGCTCCAGCAGCCCGCGCAGCACGGCGACGTCGCGGGTGAGGTCGTACACGTCGAGGTCCAGCTCGACGACGTCGGCCGCGCGCATCCGGTAGACCGGGTCGCTGCCGGCGCCCTCCCTGGTGCCGAGCTGCGTCGGCTCGAAGTACCAGTCGTGCCCGCCGGACGCGCCCGAGACGTCGGGGTTGGAGGAGGCCTCGAGCAGCACGTCGATCGCGTCGGCGCCCCCCACCTGCGCCAGCGGCAGGTAGCGGTTGCGCGGGTGCAGGCCCTTCACCACGGAGCCGTCGGGGCGGTACGCCGTGGCCTCGCACTGGAAGCCGGGCTGCACCGCGAGGTAGCCCAGGTCGACGTCGACCTCCACGCGCACACGGGGGTCCTCGCCGAAGCCGGCCGGCACCGCGCCGGTCAGGCGGAACCAGGTGGTCCCCCACGGCGGGCCCCACGGCGTGCCGTTCGGGCCGATGGCGAACGGGGCGAAGTCCTGGGCCGCGGCGTGCGCGAAGGGCACCGGCTCACCCGGTGCCTCCCAGCGGGTCACCGACAGCGGGTGGCGACGGCGGTGGAGGGCGGGGACGAGGCGCTCGCGGACGAAGCGCTCGACCCGCATCTCCACCAGGTGGGAGTCGTCGTGCACGGTGAGGGCCTTCCTGTGGCTGCGGGGAGGAGTGGGGCGCGCACGGCCGGCAGGGGCGCTGCCGGCCGTGCGCGGCGGGTGGGGCGGTGGGGCTGAGCGTCCGGCGCCTCGGGGGCTCCGAGGGCGCCGGGGCTCCGCGTCAGCCCTTCACACCGCCGGCGAGGGCGAAGCCGCCCGAGACGCGCTGGACGAGGAGGTACAGCGCCAGCACGGGGAGCGTGTAGATCAGGGAGAACGCCGCGAGCTGGCCGTAGGCCACCGCGCCGTTGACGCCGAAGAAGTTGTAGATGCTCACCGCGGCGGGCTGCTTGTCGGGGTCGAGCAGCAGCACGAAGGGCACGAAGAAGTTCCCCCACGTCTGCGTGAACACGAAGATGAAGACCACCGCCAGGCCCGGGCGCATCAGCGGGACCACCACGCGGGCCAGCGCCTGCATGGCGCTCGCGCCGTCGACCCAGGCCGCCTCCTCCAGGGAGATCGGCACGCTGTCGACGAAGTTCTTCATCATCCAGATCGCCATGGGCAGGCTCGTGGCGGCGAGGAAGAAGATCGCGCCGGGCACGTTGTCGAGCAGGCCCAGCGAGACGAACAGGGCGTACACCGGCACCATCACCGCGGTGATCGGCAGGCAGCTCGCGAACAGCACGGTGTAGAGGAACGACTTGTTCCACCGCATCTGGTAGCGGCTCAGCGGGTACGCCGCGAGCGTCGCGACGGCCACCGTCAGCAGGGCCGTGCCGCCCGAGAGCAGCACCGAGTTCCACAGCGGGCGGAACGTGAGGTCCGGCGTGAGCACGGTGGTGAAGTTGTCCAGCGTCAGCGACTCGGGGATGCCGATCGCGACGGTGGCCGACGGGTCGACCGCGGCCAGCAGCAGCCAGGCCAGCGGCACGAAGAACACGACGCCGACGAGCACCAGCGAGGCGCTGGCGGCGGTGGCGGTGCCGCGCTTCTTCGGGGACGCCATCTGCAGCGGCGGCCGGCGGCGCTTGGCGACCACCGGGACGGGCGGCTGCGGCGCGGCGGGCGCGACGGGGACGGTGGCGCTCATGGTCAGTCGACCTCCGGCTTCAGCACGCGGACGTACAGGACGGCGAACAGCGCACCCACCGCGAGGGTCACGACGGCGATGGCGGTGCCGTAGCCGATCTGGGCGAGCTTGAACGCCTCCTGGAAGGCCAGGACGGGCAGCGTGGTGCTGCGGTTGCCCGGGCCGCCGGACGTCATCACGAAGATCAGCGTGAACGTGCCGAGCGTCTGCAGCGTGGTCAGCATCATGTTGGTGGAGATGGCGCGGCGCACCATCGGCAGCGTGATGCGGAAGAAGCGCTGGAGGGCGGTGGCGCCGTCGATCTGGGCGGCCTCGCCGATCTCCGGCGGCACCTCGGCGAGGGCGGCGTTGAACACCAGCATCGAGAACGCGGTGCCGCGCCACACGTTGGCCAGGATCACCGCGAGCATCGGGGTGTCGATCAGCCAGCTGGCCGGGGCCAGCCCGACGGCCTCGAGGCCGGCGTTCAGGGTGCCGTCGCTGGCGAAGAACGCGTACAGCGCGAACGCCGCCACGATCTCCGGCATCACCCACGCGCCGACGACCAGGGCGCCGACGACGTTGGCGACCGGCTTGGGCGCGTGGTTCTGCACCACCGCCAGGAACATGCCCAGCACGTTCTGGCCGACGACCGCGGACAGGCCGACGAACAGCAGCGTCAGCCAGGCGGCGTGCCAGAAGTCGCCGCTGGTGAGCAGCCGGGTGTAGTTGTCGATCCCGACGAACTCGGGGTTCGCCGCCCGGTACCCGGACAGCGCCGCGTTGGTCAGCGACCCGTACAGGGCGTAGCCGATGGGGCCGGCGAGGAAGACGCCCATGAGGGCGATCGCCGGCGTCAGCGGCAGGAGGCGGCCCGCGGTGCGAGCCGCCTCCTTCGCCGTGCCCCGGGGGCGGGTGTCGGGCACCCGCCCCCGGGAGGTCGAGCCGTCGAGCTCGAGCGTGGCCATGGTCAGCTCGCGGCCTGGACGTTGTCCGGGCCGACGATGCCCTCGAGGGCCTCGTCGTAGGTCTTCGCAGCCTCGGCGGGCGTGGCGCTGCCGGTGACGACCGACTCCACCGCGACCTGGATGTTGCTGGAGATCTGCGAGTAGTCCGGCGTGGCCGGGCGGAAGTGCGTGACCGGCACCAGCGAGGAGAAGAACTCGAAGGAGGGGTTGTAGCTCAGGTACTCCGGGTCCGTGGCGACGTCCTTGCGGACGGCGATCTGGCTGGCCTCGGTGCCGTACTTGAGGGCGTTCTCCTTGCTCAGCGCGGTGCTGACGAAGTCGAACGCGGCCTGCTTGTCAGCGGCGTGCTGGCCCACGGAGAGCAGCCAGCCACCGGACATGGAGGTGGAGCCGGGGGCCTGCCCGGTCTGCGTCGGCATGGGGACCATGCCCATGGTCTGCTGCCACTCGGGCCAGGCGTTGTCGCCGCTGAGCCACTGGCCCGGCAGCCAGGAGCCGTCGATCGCGATGGCGATCTTGCCCTGCGGGATGAGGGTGGTGCTGACCTGGCTGCCCAGGGTGGAGTCGAGCGCGAGGTCCTGGCTCGGACCGAGGCCCTCGGAGAACACCGACTGGTAGAAGCCCAGGGAGTCGGAGAAGCCCTTGGTGCCGGTCTCCCACTTCTTGCTGCTCGTGTCGTACAGCTCGTCGTCGGTGCCGTACATCAGCATCTCGAAGCCCTGCATGGAGGTGGCCTCGCCGGACGCCTTCGAGCCGTAGATGTTCAGCGGCGTGACGTCGGGGACCTGCGCCTTGATGGTGCGGGCGGCGGCGAGGACGTCGTCCCAGGTCTTCGGCTGCCAGTCGGTGGGCAGGCCGGCCTGCTGGAACAGGGTCTTGTTGTAGTAGAGGGCGCGGGTGTCCGTGCCGAGGCTCACGCCGTAGGTCTTGCCGTCGTCGCCGAGGCCGGCCTGCTTGGCCGTGTCGTCGAACTGGCTCCAGTCGGACCAGCCGGAGAGCTGGTCGTCCAGGGGGGCCAGGTAGCCGGCGGCGGCGTCGGAGCGCACCTGGAAGCTGTCCTCGTAGATGACGTCGGGAGCGGTGTCCTCCGACTTGTTCATCAGGGCCAGCTTGGTGAAGTACTGGTCGGCCTCGGACTCGACGGGCTTGAGCTCGACGGTCATGCCCGGGTTGGCGGCCTCGTACTCGGACTTCGCCTTGGTGAGGACGTCGTCGAGCTGCGTGAAGCTCGCGGTCTTCTGGTAGACCACGGAGATCGTCTTGGCGTCGTCACCGCCCTCGGAACCGCCGGACGAGCCGCAGCCCGCCAGGGACAGGGTGACGGCTGCTGCTGCTGCGATGCCCGCGAAGCGCGTGCGCTGCATGGGGTGGCCCCTTCGCTCACTCGACGAGTCTCCGGCGACTCGTACTGGGGAGTTTCTACATCAAATGGAGATACCGGTGTCAAGAGCGCCTTGCGCGTCGTGACCCGTTCGTGATCGTCGCCCGCGGTGCACCACCCCTGAACGACCGCCGCGCCGGGAGGTGCCCCCGCTCGGCAGACGGCCCGGTGGAGCTCGACGACCGGACGGCCAGACGCCCGGACGGCCGGACGGCCGGACGGCCGGACCCAGTCTGCGCCGGGACCCCGAGGGCCGTGGCCGCTCCCCGCCTCCCGGGCCGCCTGCCACTCCCCCAGGTGACCGCGGTCACCTGGAGCCCGGGGCTCCTGGGCCGATGACGCGCCACCTGACCGCGGTCACCTGGAGAGCCGGCGCCCTGGGCCGATGGCACGCCACCTGACCGCGGTCACCCCCAGGGCCGGAGCAGCGCTGACCGCGGTCACCTGGAGACCCGGCACCCTGGGCCGATGGCACGCCACCTGACCGCGGTCAGCCCACGGCGTCAGGCCGCCACGGCCTCCCCCAGCTGAGCGCGCAGCGCGGCCAGCACGGCGCCCCGCGAGACCGTGTCCGCCCAGGTGAACCGCACGACCACGAACCCCAGCCCCTGCACGAGGTTCTGGCGACGCCGGTCCCAGACGAAGACGTCCTCGTCCTCGTCGCTGTCGCCCTCGCCGTGGAACCGCCGCCCGTCAGCCTCCCCGAGGAGCGGGCGGTCAGCGTCGACGCGCAGGGGCACGGGCACGCCCAGCGACTGCGAGAGCTGGCGCCAGTCGAAGGCCAGGTCGGCCGTCGCCACCGTGCGTCCCCACCTGTCCACGACGGGGCGCTGCAGCTCGACGGGCCGGACCCCGCCGTCCAGGCACCGGCGCCGGACGCGGCTCTCCAGGGGCGACTCGGGCTCCGGGGCCGCGTCCGCCCACACGGCGGCAGCGACGGGGTGCCCCGCCCGCCGCTGCGCCGCCTCCCCGGCGCGCAGCAGCTCCGCGCGGGAGACGGCGCCCGTGTGCAGGGCCGAGTCGAGCACCGCCTGCGCCTGCAGGCGGTCGAGCTGCGGAACGAGGTCCGTCAGCGTGCGCCCGGGGCTCGTGACCCTCAGCCCGTCGAGGTCGACGACGTCGTCCGGCCGGAAGGTCGCCCGGTGCGGGTGGAGCTGCGGCCGGGCGAGCGCCTTGGCCGCCCTCGAGACGTGCACCACCCCCGCTCGCGGTGCGCCGTGGATCCCCAGCAGCGCGGCGGCCGTGTGGTGCGACACCGCGGACCCCGGGACCAGCAGGGTGCCTGCGCGCGCCCACGACCGGCGCCGCTCCCGCTCGGTGCGCTCGGGCTCCACCAGGTACGTGCCGCGCACGAGGGGCACCCACACCTCGGACCGCACCAGGGTGCGGAGGAGCGCCTCCGAGACGCCCGCCTCCTCGACCTGGCGCGTGGTCAGCACGCCGTCCTGACCGGCCGCGAGGGCGGAGACGGCGCGCAGCGAGGTGGGGCGGTCGGGCACCCGCCGAGCGTGTCTCCCGTCGAGCGGGGGTCGCGTCCTCCGCCGGGGTCCTGTGGACGACGGGGCCCCGGCCGCTCCCTATGGGCGGAGCGCTGCCGGGGCTGACCGCGGTCACCTGGAGACCGGGCGCTCTGGGCCGATGGCACGCCACCTGACCGCGGTCACCTGGCGCACTGACCGCGGTCACCGGGCGCACTGACCGCGGTCACCGGGCGCACTGACCGCGGTCACCTGGCGCACTGACCGCGGTCACCTGGAGACCGCGCGTCCTGGGGCGGTGGCACGCCACCTGACCGCGGTCACCCGGGGGTCCGGAGCAGCGGGGCCCCCGGTCACCCGGGGGCCCCTGGCCCGCAGCAGTGGTGACCGCGGGTCAGTGCTGGAGCAGCAGGGTGGCCGAGCGGGGGCTGAAGGCGTCCTCCAGGACCAGGCAGCCCGCTCCGACCGCGGCGACGTCCTCGCCGACGCGCGTGCCGCGGACCTCCACGGGGTGGATCGCGCTGGCCACGGCCGCCGCCTGCACCAGCGGGGGCACCACGCGCAGGAAGGTCGGCTCCAGCGACGACCACACCGGCCCGCAGAAGACGACCTGCTCGACGTCCAGCATGTCCACCAGCCCCGTCGCCGCCTCGGCCGTGCGCCGGGCGAGGTCGTCCAGGATCCCCGCGGCGCGCTCGTCACCCGCGGCGGCCGCGGCGCAGACGTCGGCGAACGCACCGGCCACGGACGCACCGTGCTCGTCGGGGCCGTCGTCGGTGCCGGCGTCGAGGTCCCACCGGCCCACGCCGAGCCGCTCGGCCTCGCGCACCAGGTGCAGCGGGGCGCTCGTGTCGCCCAGGTGCCAGGCCAGCACCTCCTCCCCCGGGCCGCGCCGCCCGGAGACCACGAGGCCGCCGACCTCCCCGGCGTTGCCGGAGGCTCCCCGGTGCACCTCTCCCCCGAGCACGATCCCGACGCCCACGCCGGTGCCCAGGTAGAGGACGACGGCGCTGCCGGTGCCCCCCACGCCGCCGGCCCACACCTCGGCGACGGCCGCGGCGACGACGTCCTTGTCGAGCACCACGGGCAGCCCCGTGGCGGTGGCCAGCAGGTCGCGCACGGCCACCCGGTCCCACCCGGGCAGGTTCGGGGGGTGCACCACGGCGCCGGCCGCGGCGTCCACGGGTCCGGGCACGGCGACCCCGAGGCCCACCACCCGCTCGCGATCGACCCCGGAGGCCTCGACCAGCGCGTCGACGTCGCGGGCGACGTCGGCGAGCACCTGTCCCGGCCCCGCGCCCGGCCGCAGCGGGTGTCCGCTGCGCGCCACCACCCGGCCCAGCAGGTCGAGGACGACGACGGTCACGGCGGCGGGGTCGAGGTGGACGCCGATGGCGTACCGGCCCTGCGCGTCCAGGCGCAGCAGGGTGCGGGGCTTGCCCGGCCCGCCGCCCTGCTTGCCGGCCTCGACGACGAGACCGGTGTCGAGCAGGCGGCGGCAGATGTTGGAGACCGTCTGCGCCGACAGGCCCGTGAGGCCCGCGAGCTCGACGCGGCTCAGCCCCTCGGGGTGGCTGCGGATGGCCTCGAGCACCACGACCTGGTTGTAGTCGCCGACGCGCGGCAGGTTGGACCCGCGGCGCACTCCGGTCGCCGCTGGCCGCTCCTGCACCGCGTCAGGGTGCCACGCCGCGGGCCGGGGCGGCGGACGCGCTGGTCCGAACGCCAGCGGGGGCGGGCCCGGTCGCCGTACCGTCGGGGGGTGCGCGCCGTCGAGGACACCTGGGTGGTCGTGCCCCTCTACAACGAGGCGGCCGTGGTCGGCGAGGTGGTCACCGGCCTGCGGCGGTCCTTCGCCCACGTGGTCTGCGTCGACGACGCCAGCCGCGACGGCTCCGGCGACGCCGCGGCCCGCGCGGGGGCCGTGGTGGTGCGCCACCCCGTCAACCTCGGGCAGGGCGCCGCGCTGCAGACCGGCGTCGACTGGGCGCTGTCGCAGCCCGGCACCCGCTTCGTGGTGACCTTCGACGCCGACGGCCAGCACCAGGTGGCTGACGCCCTGGCCATGGTGGAGCGCCTGCGCTCCGGCGAGGCCGACGTCGTCATCGGCTCGCGCTTCCTCGACGGGCGCACCCGCGTCAGCCCGCTCAAGCGGGCGGTGCTGCGGGCCGCCGTCGTCCACACGAACGCGACGACCGGGGTGCGCATGACCGACGCGCACAACGGGCTCCGGGCGATGACGCGCGAGGTGGCCGCCTCCCTCGACATCACCCAGAACCGGATGGCGCACGCCAGCGAGATCGTCGAGCAGATCGGCCGCGGCGGATGGCGCTGGGTGGAGCACCCCGTCGAGGTCCTGTACACGGACTACTCCGTGGCCAAGGGCCAGTCGGTGCTGAACTCGGTCAACATCGTCACCGAGCTCATCTTCAAGTGACGCGGCGCGCGCTGCGCCTTCCGGGCGCGGTCGTTGCTCTGCGTCTCGGTTTGCAGCACGCTGGGTGAGGTCTTCGGGCACGATGGCGAGGTGGAGAGCGTGCTGATCAAGGTCCTGCTCATGGCGGGCATCGGCGTCGTGGCGCTGCTCTTCGTCCGCGGCCACAGCACCGCGCGCCACCAGGCGGTGCGCCGCGTCATGGTCGTCGCCTTCGCCGGCCTCGCGACCGCCTCGCTGCTGTTCCCGCAGACGTGGCAGTCGGCCGCCGAGCTGCTGGGCGTCGGCCGCGGCACCGACCTGCTGCTCTACGCGACGATCCTCGTGGTGCTGGGCTTCATGGTCACGTCCTACCTCCGCACCCGCGACCTCCAGCGGCAGGTCACCGTGCTGAGCCGCCGCCTGGCCCTCGACGAGGCCGCCGCCGCCCAGCACCAGGCGGCCCAGGCCGCGCTCGCCGCCCAGGCCGCTGCGGCGCCCGTCGTCGCGCAGGCCCCCGTCGCGCCGGTGGCGCAGGTGCCCCCGACGCCGGTCGTCGTCGACGAGGGCCCCGTCTTCGCCGCACTCCCGGCCCCCCGTCCCGGCCGCTGGACCTGACGCCTCCCACCTCCCGTGGTCAGGGGCTCCGTGCGCACCACCTCGGCCGTGGCGCCGGTGGGGGTCCGCGCCCGTCGCGGCTAGCGTCGGAGACGTGGCGCACCGCAACGACCCCGCCGTCATCGCCCGCCTGCTGACCACCCCCGGCCGCTGGGCCGTGGTGGGCCTGTCGCAGAACACCGCCCGTGCCGCGCACCGGGTGGCGGCCGGGCTGCAGCAGATGGGCCACCCGATCGTCCCGGTGCACCCCCGCGCCGAGGAGGTCCACGGCGCCCGCGGGTACCGCACGCTGGCCGAGGTGCCCGGCCGCGTCGACGTCGTCGACGTCTTCGTCAACAGCCGGCGGGCGGGCGAGGTCGTCGACCAGGCGATCGCCGTCGGCGCCGGTGCCGTGTGGCTGCAGCTCGGGGTGGTCGACGAGGAGGCCGCCGCCCGCGCCCGCGACGCCGGCCTCGACGTCGTCATGGACACGTGCCCGCTCATCGAGGTGGCGCACCTGCGGGCCTGAGCCCCGCTGAGCCCCGCTGAGCCCCGCTGAGCCCCGTTGAGCCCTGCTGAGCCCTGCTGAGCAGTCGCTGAGCATCCGGACCGGCCGCGCCGAAACACCGGCCCGCGCCGCCTCCGCGCGCCTACTCTCGCCAGGTGGCTGACGAACCGCGCTGGGGTCCCTCGACGACCTACCGGTCGTCTCCGTCGCTGCGCCGCGGCGCTCCGGGCCAGCGGGGTCCCTCCGAGTCCGCGCGCCCCTCGCGCACCCAGCAGCAGCGCGGCCAGCGCGCCTACCGCGAGGAGGCCCCTCCGCCGCGGCGTCCCGCGCAGCGTCCTGGGCAGCGCACCGGGCAGCCCCCGCGCCGCCCGGCGGGTCGTCCCGCAGGTCCCCCGCCGAGGACGGCGCGCCGCCGCCGGCCGGTGCGCACCGTGGTCGTCCTGCTGCTGATCGCCCTGGTCGGGTATCCGCTGGCGCTCGGCGCCGTGGCGTACACGTCGGTGCAGCGCATCGGTGAGCTGCCGGCCTCGTCCGTGGCCGCGACGCCCGGCCAGACGATCCTGCTGGTGGGCTCCGACAGCCGCGAGGGCCTGACCCGCGACCAGATGGTGGAGCTCTCCACCGGCACCGACGTGGAGGGCAAGCGCACCGACACGATCATGCTGCTGCACCGCCCCAGCGGCGGCGGCCCGACCGTGCTGCTGAGCCTGCCGCGCGACAGCTACGTCGCCATCCCCGGCCACGGCGAGAACAAGATCAACGCCGCGTACGCCTTCGGTGGGCCGCAGCTGCTGGTCGAGACCGTCGAGGGCGCCACCGGCATCCACGTCGACGGGTACGTCGAGACGGGGCTGGGCGGCTTCGCCAACCTGGTCGACGCCGTGGGCGGCGTCGAGATGTGCCCGGAGAAGGCCATCAAGGACCCCAAGGCCGGCCTCGACATCCAGGCCGGGTGCCAGACCATGGGCGGCGCCACAGCCCTCGGGTACGCCCGCACCCGCGACTTCGACCTCAACGGCGACCTGGGCCGCGCCCAGCGCCAGCGCGCCATCATCGGCGCGGTCGCCAAGGAGGCGGCCTCCCCCGCGGTGCTGCTCAACCCGTTCCGCGCCTTCCCGCTGGCCTCCGCCGGCGGCTCGGCGCTGTCCGTGGACGACGGGTTCGGCCCCGCCGACCTCTTCGGGTTCGTCCAGGGGGTCCGCGCGGTGGCCGGCGGCGGGGCGGTGTCCCTGAACGTGCCGATCGCGAGCACCACCCGGCGCACCAAGGCAGGGCTCGTCGTCGACTGGGACGAGACCAAGGCCCAGGCCGTGTTCCAGGCCATCAAGGACGACGACACCTCCGCCGTCGCGGCGTACGCCGCGGCGGAGGCGACCGGCTCGGCGTCGTCCGCCACCTCCTGACCGTTCCGCTGCCGACGCTTCCGCTCCCCCCGGGTGACCGCGGTCACCTGGCGAGCTGACCGGGGTCACCTGGCGGTGCCTCGGTCCAGGACGCCCCCTCGCTGGGTGACCGCGGTCAGTCGGGGAGCTGACCGCGGTCACCTGGCGGTGCCTCGGCCCGGGACGCCCCCTGGCGAGCTGACCGCGGTCACCTGGCGGTGCCTCGGTCCAGGACGCCCCCGCGCCGAGTGACCGCGGTCAGTCGAGGGGCCGCGGTCACCGGCGAGCCGCGGTCACCCGGCGAGCCGGGGCCCCCAGGGGTCGGCCCCCGCACGACGAGGGGCCCCGCCGGCAGTCACCGGCGGGGCCCCTCGTGGACGGTGTCGTCTCAGGAGGTCTTGATGTCGCCGTTGAGGCCCTTGGGGTAGAAGCCGCCGGAGCTGATGCCGGTGCCGCCCTGCAGGTAGACGATGTTGAGGACCTGCTGCGGGGAGCGGCCGAAGGCGATGCCGTCCGCGTCGGTCGGCACGATGTTGGCGGTGGAGCCGCCGTCGGGGGTGAGGCCCTGGTCGAGGTCACCGGCGCCGTCGACGGCGTCGCGGACGTCGGAGATCTTCTGGGCGATGCCCTGGACGTCGGTGCCGAGCTCGAACAGCGCCGAGCGGACGATGCCCGCGTGGTACGCCTCGACCGAGAGGATGCCGGCGGCGGCCTCGAGGTAGGTCTTGTTGGAGATCAGCGGGGCGGCGCCCTTGTAGGCGGTGACGCCGACGTCCTCGAAGATGAACGCGCCGAGCAGGAAGTTGGTGTCGTTCGCGAACGGGTCGAAGGTCTCGCCCTGCTTGATGACGCCGGCGGCCACCGCGGCGGCGGAGAACGACTCGCGCAGGTTGATCTGCGGGCGGGAGACCTTGGCGCTGCCGAGCGCGGAGCGGAGGAACGCGACGTGCGCGAGCTCGTCCTTGGCGATCTCCTCGGCGTACTGGCGCACGGCGCGGCTCTTGAAGAGCACCTTGCGGCCGCCGGTGACGCCGCCCATGGTGCCGGTCCCGTCCGCCATGGACTGCGTGAGGCCGTGGCCGAAGGCGGCGTAGGAGTAGTACTCCGCCTCGAGGTACTCGAGGTTGAGGGCGAAGTTCAGGACGGTCGCGTCGCTGGGGCCGTCAGCCGCCTGCGCCGCGCCCGCGAGAGCGGTGCCGGCGACGCCCGCGCCCAGGGCGCCGAGGCCCAGCAGGCCCGCCCCGCGCAGCATCGCGCGGCGGTCGTGCGCCGTCTCGGAGCTCCTGCTGATCATGTCGTGGACCAGTGCCTTGCCGAACATGGTGTCCTCGTCTCGGGCTGGGGTGTCGTGTGGTCTGGGGGGCCGGGGGGGCTGGTGCAGCACAGGGGCGAGCCCGGCCGGGGCGGGTGCTCCGGGTCCCGCGCCGTCAGCGCGGGACCCGGAGCACCCGGCGCGTCACTGAGCGGCGCCGGTGGCCTGCTCGGCGGCCTTGTCCGAGACGGCGCTCTTGCCGCCGAACACGTAGCCCGGGCCGGTGAAGTCGACGGCGTGCTTCTTGAGGTAGTTCGCCGTGGCGGCGCCGATGTCGTCCGGCGTCGCCGTGTAGAGGATCGGGATGCCGTGGTACCCGGCGAGCGCCGAGGCCGACAGGGCGTCGACGGCGTTGAGGTTGGCCCCGCCCACCAGCGCCGCACCGGCGTAGGTGAAGTTGGCGGTCGCCACCGAGTCCTCGGCGACGGCCACGGCCGTGCCCTGGCGGTCGTCGCCGGCGACGCGGTTGGACGCGCTGAGCGCCTTGTAGGTGTCGTCGGAGACGACGGCCTTGCCGCCGATGACCGTGCGGTAGCCCACGCCCAGCTCGTCGAGCGCGCGCTTGGTGGCGTCCGGCACGTGACCGGCCTCGGTCAGCAGGATGGGCGTGTTGTTGGCCCACGCCTGCGGGCCGACCGTCACGGCGTCGGCGAGCGAGGTGCCCGACGTGATGTAGACGCGCTCGGGGGCGAACTCGCCGGCGGTCGCGACGGCGGCGGCCGTGGCGTAGCGGTCGTCGCCGCCGAAGCGCTTGACCGTGTAGTCGACAGCGATCGCCTTCTCCTGGTCCTTGGAGATGACGGCCTCGCCGCCGACCAGCCAGACGCGCTTGGCGCCGAGGCGCTTGATCTCGTCACGGGTGGCCTGCGGGGCGCCGTCCGTGTCGGTGTAGAGGATCGGCGCGTTCTTGAGGCCGGCGAGGTACGACGCCGAGAGGCCGTCGACCGTGCGGGAGAGGTTGACGAGGACGACGTCCTCGCTGCCGCCGCCCGGGTACAGGGCCTTCGACGACTCGACGGCCGTCTCGACGCGGGTGGCGCCGCCGGTGCGCTGGTCGAACTTCACACCGGTCGCGGCCGAGGCGCTGGTGGCGCCGAGGCCGGCCACCGCGACGGCGGCGAGCAGGGTGACGGCGGCGGCGCGGGTGCGCCGGCGCGGGGTGGAGCTGGTCACGGGTGCCTCCTGGGCGGGTTCTGCTGGAGCTGGGGGCTGACGGGGACGACGACGAGCGGGCTGCTCAGGTGGTGGTCAGGCGCGCGTCGTCGTTGTTGGTGCCGTCGGGGAAGAACCCGCCCTTGGTGACGCCGGACGCCGGGTTCAGGTAGGCGATGTTGTGGACCTGCTGCGGGGTGCGGCTGTACGCGATGGCGTCCTTGTCGGCCGGCACGAGGTTCGCGCGGTAGGCCTTCGGGTTGCCGGCGAGCACGCCCTGGTCGATGTCGTCCTTGCCGTCGAGGGAGTCGCGGGCGTCGGAGATCTTGTTGGCGATGACGGAGACGTCGATGCCCAGGTTGTAGATCGAGCGGCGCACGAGGCCCGCGTGGTACGCCTCGACGGCGAGGATGCCGGCGGCCGCGCCCAGGTAGTCCTTGGAGGAGATGAGCGGGGCGCCGCCCTTGTACGCGGTGACGCCCAGGTCCTCGAAGATGAACGCGCCGAGCAGGAAGCTCGTCTCGTCCTTGAAGGGGTCGAACGACTCGGTGGCCCCGACGACGCCCGCGGCGCGCGCGGCGGCGGTGAAGGCGTCCGTGAAGTTGATCTTCGGGCGGGCCACGGCGGCGGCGCCCAGCGCGCCGCGCAGGAACTTCACGTGCGCCAGCTCGTCGGCGGCGATCTCCTTGGCGTACTTCGCCACGGTGCTGCCGGCCTTGAAGGGGACCTGCGAGCCGCCGGTGACGCCGCCGAGGGCCTTGGTGCCCGTGGTCAGGTTGTCGGGCAGGCCCGAGCCCGTGGTGGCGCGCAGGTAGTACTCGGCCTCCAGGTACTCCAGGTTCAGCGCGAAGTTGAGGATCGCGCCGTCGGAGATGGGGGCGTCCGCGGCGCTGGCGGCGCCGGCGCTGGTGGAGATCGCCGCGGCGGCACCCACCGTGCCGAGACCGGCGAGGCCGGCGGCGCGGAGGAAGTTGCGGCGGTCGGTGGCGTTCTCAGCGCTCCGGCTGATCATGTCGACGACGAGGGGCTTCCCGAACACGGTGCCTTCTTCCTGCTGTGCAGGCTGCACGAGACGGCTCCGCCGTCGACGCTGACCTGGACGCTGAGCGGCGTCCGCGTCGGTGGTCGCGGCGCCCTTCCCAGAGGGACGCCGATGACGCTAGGCAGGGAGCAAGGTCATCTCGGGGACGCGCACCCGGCGTGTCGCGTGCGACCGACCCCCTTTCGGGAGACGGCCGCCCAGCCCGCGCGAAGCGCCCATGACCTGCAGCGACAGCACCCAGAACACCCGCGTTCGTCGCCGGCGCCGCCCCGGACTGCCCTCAGCCGCCTGCTGCGCGGGAGACAGCGGGGGGATGCGCAGAGCGACAGCCCGCTCAGCCCTCGCGACGAGCGCGGAGCGCGGCGCCCTTGGCGTACGCGACGTCGCGCAGCTCGCCCTGGAACGCCGTCATCGCCGCCCGCAGGCGCTCCGCGAGGGGCCCCTCGCCGGCCGCGAGGGTGCGCACCGCGAGCAGCCCCGCGTTGCGCGCCCCGCCGATGCTCACGGTGGCCACCGGCACCCCGGCCGGCATCTGCACGATGGACAGCAGCGAGTCCATCCCGTCGAGGTGCTTCAGCGGCACCGGCACCCCGATGACGGGCAGCGGCGTCACCGCGGCGAGCATCCCCGGGAGGTGGGCGGCTCCCCCGGCGCCCGCGATGATGACGCGCAGGCCCCGCCCGGCGGCCTCGGAGCCGTAGGCGACCATCTCGGCCGGCATCCGGTGCGCGGAGACGACGTCGACCTCGTGGGCGACGTCGAACTCGGCCAGCGCCTCCGAGGCGGCCCGCATCACCGGCCAGTCGGAGTCGGACCCCATGACGACGCCCACCAGCGGCTGCTCACCCGTGCTCATGGGCGCCCACCCTGCCAGGCCCCTCCCGGGCGCCTCCCCCGCAGGTCAGCCGTCGATGGTGCCGGTGATGTAGTCCGCCGCGTGGCGCGCCCGCGCGCGCACCTCGTCGAGGTCGTCGCCCCAGGCCGTGACGTGGCCGATCTTGCGCCCGGGGCGGACGGCCTTGCCGTAGAGGTGCACCTTGACGGCCGGGTCGTGCGCCATCACGTGCAGGTGGGCGCGGAAGAGGTCGGGGTACTGGCCGCCGAGGGCGTTGGCCATCACCGTCCAGCGCGCGCGGGGGGTGGTGTCGCCGAGCGGCAGGTCGAGCACGGCCCGCAGGTGCTGCTCGAACTGCGAGGTCGTGGAGCCCTCGATGGTCCAGTGGCCGCTGTTGTGGGGGCGCATGGCCAGCTCGTTGACGAGCACCCGCGGGGCCCCGTCGTCGTCGCCGGGCACCTCGAACAGCTCGACCGCCATCACGCCGGTCACCCCGAGCTCGCCGGCGATCCGCAGCGCCAGCGACGTGGCCTGGGCGGCGAGGTCCTCGTCGAGGTCGGGCGCCGGGGCGATGACCTCGACGCACACGCCGCTGACCTGCACCGTCTCCACCACGGGCCACGCGGCGGCCTGGCCCATCGGCGAGCGGGCGACCATGACGGCCAGCTCGCGGGTGAAGCCCACGCGCTCCTCGGCGAGCAGGCCCGGGCCCTCGCCGCCGCCGTCCCCGGCACCGGCACCGGCACCGGCAGCCGCGCGCTCGAGCCACTCCGCGGCCTCGGCCGCCGAGCCGACCACGAGCACGCCCTTGCCGTCGTAGCCGCCGCGCGGGGTCTTCAGCACCACCGGCCACCCGACCTCCGCGCCGAAGGCCTCCAGCTCGGCGGCGGTGCGCACGTGCGCCCACCGCGGGCCCGGGACGCCCATCGCACCGAGGCGGCGGCGCAGCAGCAGCTTGTCCTGGGCGTGCTCGAGGGCGTCGGGACCGGGACGCACCGCGACGCCGCGGGCCTCCAGCGCGCGCAGCAGGTCGGTGGGGACCTGCTCGTGGTCGAGGGTCACCACGGCCGCGCCGTCGGCGACCCGCGCCAGGGCGTCGGCGTCGTCGGCCTCACCCAGGACGACGTCGGAGACCACCTGCGCGGCGGACTCGTCGGGGTCGGTGGCGAGCACCCGCAGCCGGGCGCCGAGGGCGACGGCGGGCGGGGCCGTCATCCGCGCGAGCTGCCCGCCGCCGATGACGGCGACGACGGGGAAGGTCGTCTCCTGCGCGGGCGGCGCCGCGCGGAGCGCGTCCTGCGCCCCGTCGTGCTGGTGGTCCTGCTGGTGGTCCTGCTCGTTCCGGGGGCCGCTCACGGGCCCGAAGGGTACGGCGGCGCGGCCCGCGGCGGCGCACCGGGAGCGGGGGCACCCGCCTCGGGGGGCGCCTACGGTGTGGGGGTGGAGCTCTGGCGGCGCGGCCGCGCGGTGGCGGCGCGGCTGTGGCACCGGCACCGCCGCGAGCTCGGGGCCTTCGGCGTGGTGGGCGGCGTCGCCTTCGTCGTCGACGTCGGCCTCTTCAACCTGCTGCGCTTCGGCGGCGACGGCCTGCTGGCCGACCAGCCCCTCACGGCCAAGGTGGTCTCGGCCTCGGTGGCCACGGTGTGCGCGTGGGCGGGCAACCGGTGGTGGACGTTCCGGCACCGCAACCGGCCGCACGCCGTGCGCGAGCTGCTGCTGTTCGTCGGCATGAACGCCGTCGCGCTGCTCATCGGGCTCGCCGTGCTCGCCACCAGCCACTACGTGCTCGGGCTGCGGGGACCGGTGGCCGACAACGCCGCCAACCTCGTGGGCATCGCCCTCGGGACGGCGTTCCGCTACGTCGCCTACCGGCTGTGGGTGTTCCGGCGGCCGCGCGGCGCCGACGCGCAGGGGCCGCGGCCCCGCCCCGTCGGCGTCTGACGCGTCGGGAGGGGCGGCTCAGCCCGCGGCGCGCAGGAACACCGCGAACGTCGCGGGCCTCTCGCGCAGCAGCTCCAGGCGGCCCCCCTCGGCGACGACGAGGTCGCGCGCCAGCGGCAGCCCCAGGCCGGTGCTGTCGGCCCCGCTGACGCTGCGCTCGAACACCCGGGTGCCCAGCTCGGGCGGCACCCCGGGCCCGCCGTCGGAGACCTCGACCACCACCCACTCGCCGTGCCGGACGCGGACCCGCGTGGTGCCGCCGCCGTGCACGAGGCTGTTCTCCAGCAGCGTGGCGAGCGCCTGGGCGAGGGGTCCCGCCGAGGCGAGGACCCGCACGCCGTCGGAGGACCCTGCCCCCGGCCCCCCGTGCTCGAGCACGAGCTGGCGGCGCGCCCGCGCGTAGGCGGGCGCCCACTCGGCGTGCTGCTGGGCGAGCACCGCGGCGAGCTCGAGCGGCTCCCCCGCCGCACGGGACGTGACGCGCGGGCGGTGGAGCAGGTCGTCGACGACGCCCGCGAGGCGCTCCACCTGCTCGAGCGCCACCCGCGCCTCGGCGGCGACGGCGGGCTCGGTGGTGGTGGCGAGCACCTCCTCCAGGCGCATGGACAGCGCGGTGAGGGGCGTGCGCAGCTGGTGGCTGGCGTCGGAGGCGAACTGCCGCTCCGCGGCGAGGCGGGCCTGCAGCTCGCGGGCGCTGCGCACCAGCGCCTGCGCCACGGAGTCGACCTCCTCCACGCCCGACGGCGGGGGCGTGGTGGGCACCTGGCCCGAGCCGAGCCGCTCGGCGCGCTCGGCGAGGTCCTCCAGGGGCCGCACCAGGCGGCGGCCCTGCACCAGGCCGACGGCGGACCCGGCGGCGACGGCCCCGGCGGCGAGGCCCACGACCAGCACCACCAGCTGGACGTCGGCGGCGAGCAGGGCGGAGCGGCTGGCCACCACCCGCACCGCCAGGCCGTCGGCGGTGCCGGCGCTCCCGGCCACGTCGGAGCCCCCGGTGGCCGGGCCCGCGGTGACGACCCCGCCATCGGGCAGCTCGACCCGCACCGACGCGGGCCAGCGCTCGTCGCGCTGGGTGTGCTCCTCTAGCAGCGCGGCGTCGACGGGACCGCCCACGGCGAGGCGGGCGCTGACGGCCGCGAGGACCGCGTCGGCGCGGACCTGCACGCTGGTGCGGGCCTGCTCGGTCTGCAGCACGACCCGGCGGCCCCCAGCGGCAGCCCCAGCAGGACGACGGCGAGGATGACCGCCGTCATCGTGGCGGCCTGGACCCGGCGGTTCACCCCAGCGCCCCGTCAGCCGTCGTCGAGCCGTCGTCGACCGCGGTCAGCCGCGCTCGAAGCGGAACCCGACGCCCCGCACGGTGGTGATGAAGCGGGGGTCGCCGACGTCGTCGCCGAGCTTGCGGCGCAGCCACGACACGTGCATGTCGAGGGTCTTGGTGGAGCCGAACCACTCCGAGCCCCACACCTCCTCCATGATCGCGGCGCGGGGCACCACGTTGCCGGCCTCGCGGACCAGCACCCGGAGCAGGTCGAACTCCTTGGCGGCGAGCACCAGCTCGACGCCGCTGCCGTCGTCGCCCCCCTGCTCCTCGCCCCCGGTGCGCAGCCAGGCGCGCCGGGACGACGGATCCAGGCGCACCCCACCGGCCTGCAGCACCACGCCGGCCTCGCCGCGGCGCAGCAGGGCCCGCACCCGGGCGAGCAGCTCGGCCACGCGGAACGGCTTGGTCACGTAGTCGTCGGCGCCGGCGTCGAGCCCGACGACGAGGTCGACCTCGTCGGCGCGGGCGGTGAGCACCAGCACCGGGATGCCCAGGCCGTCGGCCCGCAGGCGCCGCGCGACGTCGAGGCCGTCGACGTCGGGCAGGCCGAGGTCGAGGACGACGAGGTCGACGCCCTGGCGCGCGGACTCCAGGGCCCCGGCGCCGTCGGAGCGGACGTCGACGTCGTACCCCTCGCGCACCAGGGCGCGGGCCAGGGGCTCGACGATGGCCGGGTCGTCCTCCACGAGCAGCACGCGCCTCACGCCGCCACCCTAGGGACCGGGACCGACCGGCACGTCGCCCGACGGGTGCGGACCACCCGCCGGGCCCCAGGGCCACCAGCGCGACCAGCGCCCTCAGCGCCCTCAGCGCACGTGCACGACGTCGCCGGCGCCCACGGCGGTGACGCCACCGCCCCCGCCGCCCGCGTCGCTCCCCCGCACGAGCAGCCGCCCGTCGTCGTCGAGGCCCTCGGCGGTGCCGCGGAGCACGCCGCCGCCGGGGAGCGCCACCGAGACCTCCCGGCCCAGCGTCGAGCAGACCTCCGCGGTGCGGGCCGCCAGCCCGCTGCGCTGCGCCGAGCCGCCGGCGCCCTCGAACCTGCCGACCTCACCGAGCAGCGCGCGCACGAGCGCCCGCACCAGCACGTCGCGGTCGGTGGTGGCGGCCCCCTCCAGGCGCAGCGACGTCGCGCCGTCCAAGCCCCCGGCGTCGAGCTCCTCGCGGCGGGTGGTGGTGTTCACGCCCACCCCGACCACGACGCCCGCGGGGGCCGCGGTCCCCGCGGCGGGCGGCAGCACCTCCACCAGCAGCCCGCACGCCTTGCGCCCCTCGACGAGCACGTCGTTCGGCCACTTCAGCTCCGCGGGCAGGCCGGCGAGGTCGCGCAGCACCCCCGTGACGGCGACGCCGGCGAGCAGCGGCAGCCAGCTCCAGGTGCTCGGCGGGGCGGTGGGCCGCAGCAGCAGCGACAGCGCCACCCCCGACCGCGGCGGCGCCTCCCAGGTGCGGCCGAGCCGGCCCCTGCCGGCCACCTGGGAGTCGGTGGTGAGCAGCGCCGGGGCCGGCCAGCCGTCGGGGTCGGCCGCGGCGCGCCGGACCAGCTCGGCGTTGGTCGACCCCACCTCGGGCAGCACCTCCAGGCGCGCCAGCGGGCCGGCGGGCGCCAGCAGCGCGCTCCGCAGGGACGCCACCGCCAGCGGCGGCCTGTCGAGGTCGGTCCAGGGGCCGGGCTCGGGGCTCATCGCCCCATCCTCGCCCCGCTCCTCGCTCCGGCGCGGACCGGCGCGGACCGGCGGGGAGGAGCCGAGCCCGCCCGGTGCTCCTCCGGCCGCCCGCGGGGCCGCGGCTCCTCCCCGCGCGCACACCGGCCCCGCGGCACCTAGCGTCACGGACGTGCCCACCGCCGCGCAGCTGACCGACCCCGTCGCCGAGCACGGGGAGGGCCCCGTCTGGGACGCCGACGGCGGCCGCCTGCTCGCCGTCGACCTGGAGCAGGGCGACCTGCTGGTCGTCAGCCCCGGTGGGGAGGTCGCGAAGCACCACGTCGGTGACGCCCTCGCCTGCCTGCGCCCGCGCGCCGGCGGCGGCTGGGCGGTGGCGGCCCGGCGGCGCTTCGCGCTCTTCGACAGCGTCGACGCCCTCCTCGCCGGCCGCGAGGAGCCCCGCATGCTCACCCCGCTGTGGGACGACGAGCGCCTGCGCTTCAACGAGGGCGCGTGCGACCCGTGGGGCCGCTTCTGGTGCGGCTCGATGGCGTACGCCGGCAACGACCTGTCCGGGCAGGCGGTCGGGGTGGTGTGGCGCCTGGACGTCGACGGGTCCGCCCGCGCCGTCCTCGACGGCCTGACCGTGTCCAACGGGCTGCAGTGGGCGCCGGGGGCGCAGCGCGCGCACTTCGTGGACACCGAGACCGGCCGCGTCGACCTGCTGCACGTCTCCGAGACCGGCGAGGTGCTGGACCGCGAGCCGTGGGTCGACGTCGTCGCCACCACCTCCGACGTGGCGGGCACGTGGGCGCCCGGGGGCAGGGGCGCCCCGACGGCCTCGTGCTCGACGCCGAGGGCGGCACCTGGGTGGCGCTGAACGGGGCCGGCGCCGTGGCCCGCTACGACGTCGACGGCCGCCTCACCGAGGTGGTCGAGGTGCCGGTGCCGGGGGTCACCGCCTGCACGCTCGGCGGCACCGGCGACGGCGACGACGGCACCCGCGGCGGGGCGGTGCTCTACGCCACCACCTCGACGCAGGGGATCGACCTGGACGCCCACCCGTCCTCCGGCGCGGTGTTCTCGCTCCCGGTCGACGTCTGCGCGCTCCCGCCGCTCCCGTTCGGCGGCTGAGGGCGAGTGGCTACCCTCGCCCGGTGACCAGCACCCCCGAGGGCCGTGACCTGCGCACCACCGCGGGGAAGCTCGCCGAGGCCAGGGCCCGCCGCGAGGCCACCCTCGCCCCCGGCAGCGCCCGCGCCGTCGAGCGCCAGCACGCCAAGGGCAAGCGCACGGCCCGCGAGCGCCTGGAGGCGCTGCTCGACGAGGACAGCTTCGTCGAGGTCGGCGCCCACTCCCGTGCGCTGTTCTCCGACCCCGCCACGGGCCGGACCGAGCGCCCGCCGACGGACGGCGTGGTCGCCGGGCACGGGACGGTCGACGGGCGCCCCGTCGTCGTCTACTCCCAGGACTTCACCGTCTCGGGCGGGTCGCTCGGCGAGGTGCACGCCTCGAAGATCGTCAAGGTGATGGACCACGCGCTGCGCGTGGGCTGCCCGGTCATCGGCATCAACGACTCCGGCGGCGCGCGCATCCAGGAGGGCGTCTCCTCCCTCGCGGGCTACGGCGACATCTTCCTGCGCAACGTGCGCGGCTCGGGCGTGGTGCCGCAGGTGTCGCTGATCATGGGCCCGTGCGCCGGCGGAGCGGTGTACTCCCCCGCCATCACCGACGTCGTGGTGATGGTCGAGGCGACGTCCCACATGTTCGTCACCGGACCCGACGTCATCCGCACGGTCACCGGCGAGGACGTCGCCATGGAGGAGCTCGGCGGCGCGCACACGCACAACGCCGTCTCGGGCGTCGCCCACCACATGGCGCCCAGCGAGGACGACGCCATCACCTGGGTGAAGGACTGGCTGGCGCACCTGCCCAGCAACAACCTGTCCGAGCCGCCGGTGCTCGCCCCGCACGACGACGCCGACCCGCTCGTCGTCAATGACGCCGACCGCGAGCTCGACTCCCTGGTCCCCGACTCCGCGAACCAGCCGTACGACGTGCACGAGGTGATCGCGCACGTCCTCGACGACGGCGAGCTGCTCGAGGTGCAGGACCTGTACGCCCCCAACGTGGTGGTCGGCTTCGGCCGCGTGGAGGGGCACAGCGTCGGCGTCGTCGCCAACCAGCCGGCGCGCCTGGCGGGCACCCTCGACATCGACGCCTCCGAGAAGGCGGCGCGGTTCGTGCGGCTGTGCGACGCGTTCGGCGTCCCGGTGCTGACGCTCGTCGACACCCCCGGCTTCTTGCCCGGCACCGAGCAGGAGTGGAACGGCATCATCCGCCGCGGCGCCAAGCTGCTGTACGCCTACGCCGAGGCCACGGTCCCGAAGATCACCGTGATCACGCGCAAGGCCTTCGGCGGCGCGTACATCGTCATGGGGTCCAAGCACCTGGGCGCCGACGTGAACCTCGCCTGGCCCACCGCCCAGATCGCCGTGATGGGGGCCCAGGGCGCCGTCGAGATCGTGAACCGCCGCGAGCTCGCCGCCGTCGCCGCTGACGGGGGCGACGTGCCCGCCGCCCGCGCCGCGCTCGTCGAGGAGTACGAGGAGCGCCTGGCCAACCCGTACGTGGCTGCGGAGCGCGGGTACGTCGACGACGTCATCGACCCCTCGACCACCCGCGCCCACGTGGTGCGCGCGCTGCGGTCGCTGCGCACCAAGCGCGAGCAGCTGCCCGCCAAGAAGCACGGGAACATCCCGCTGTGAGCGAGGCTGCGGGCACCGCGGGGACCCCGGAGGACGACGTCGTCCGGATCGTCGCCGGCGGGCCCACCGAGGAGGAGGTCGTGGCCCTCGTGGCGGCTCTCGCGGCCGCGGCGTCGGTGCGCGGCAGCGCGGTGGCGCCCGAGCCGGAGCCCGACGCCTGGTCGGACCGGTCGGCCCTGCTCCGGGTGCCCCGGACCCCCGGTCCCGGCGCCTGGCGCGCTGCGGCCTGGCGGCGCTGACCCCCACCTGGCGTCACAGGATCCGGGAACCTCCTGCTCCGCCTCGCGACGGCGGAGCTCCGGGCCAGATCAGGCCCCGTCCTGACCCTGGACCCCGCCGTCGCGGCGAGGGGACCCAGACGGCGCGCAGCGGTCCGGCGCGCCTCGCCGTGGACGCCGGAGCGGTGCCACGGGAGGATCCCGAGGTGCCCCGCACCGCCCGCGTCCGCGGCCTGACCGCCGTCGTCCTCGCCCTGCTCGCCGTCCTGTGGACGGGGGGCCCGGCGCTCGCCGAGCCCCCGCAGCAGCTCAGCAGCGCCCTGACCGACACAGCCGGCGTGCTCGACGAGACCGCCACGCAGCAGCAGCTGGAGGCCCTGCGCGACGCCGCGGGCATCGACCTCTTCGTCGTCTTCGTCGACTCCTTCGACGGGACCGAGGGGCCGGACTGGGCGCGGGAGACGGCGCAGGCCTCGGGCCTGTCGGGCAGCGACGTGCTGCTGGCCGTGGCCGTCGACGACCGCGACTACGGGTACCAGGGCTTCAACGGCGGCGCGGTCAGCGAGGGGCAGCTCGACGCCGTGATGGAGGGCGACGTGCGCGCCCAGCTGGCCGACAGCGACTGGAACGGTGCGGTGACCGCCGCCGTGAACGGGCTGGGCCGCGCCGCCGGTGGCAGCGGCTCCAGCGGCTCGGACGACGGCTCCAGCGGCTCCGGCGGCTCCGGCGACGGGTCGGGGAGCTCGGGGGGCGTCTCGTGGGGCCTCGTCGTCGTCGGGGTGGTGCTGGTGCTCGGCGTCGGCCTGCTCGTGCTGGGGCTCCTGTCGAGCTCGGCCCGCCGGCGCCGCCGCGCGGGCCTCGCCGGGGGCGCGCCCGGTGCTCCCGGAGGGCAGGCGCCCCAGGAGCCCCTGGAGGAGCTGGAGCGCCGCGCCGCGGCCGCGCTGGTCGCCGCTGACGACGCCGTCGACGGCTCCGACGCCGAGCTGGGCTTCGCCGCCGCGGAGTTCGGTGACCAGGCCACCGCGCCCTTCGCGGCCGCGGTGGCGCGCGCCCGGCAGGAGCTGGCGCAGGCCTTCGCGGTGCAGCGCCGCCTCGCCGACGCGACCTCGCAGAGCCCCGACGGCCGGCCCCTGCCCGAGGCGGAGCGCCGGGCCCTGCTGGAGCAGCAGCTCGCCCACGCGCAGGCCGCCGACGCCGCGCTCGACGAGCAGGCCGAGGCCTTCGAGCAGCTGCGCGACCTGCAGCGCCGCCTGCCCGAGGTGCTGCCCGCCCTGGAGGCCGAGCGCCAGGCCCTCGCCGACCGGCTGCCCGCGGCGCGCCAGCGGCTGGTCGAGCTGCACTCCCGCTACGCCCCGGCGGCGCTGAGCAGCGTCGACGGTGACGACGAGCAGGCAGCGCGGCTGCTCGACCTGGCCGCGCAGCGCCTCGCCGACGCGCGCGAGGGCCTGGCCGCGAGCACGGACGCCGCGGCGGGCGCACCGGCCCCGCTGGGGACCACCGGCTCCGCGGGCGAGGCGGCGGTGGCCGCGCAGGCCGTGCGCGACGCCCTGCGGCAGGCCGCCGAGCTGCTCGACGCCGTCGACGAGGTCGGGGCCGACCTGCAGCGGTCCACCGAGGCGCTGCCCCGCGCGCTCACCGAGCTCGACGCCGACCTCGCCGAGGCCCGCGCCGTGCTGGACGCCGGCGGGCGCGGTCCTGCCGGGAGCGCGGGCGGGGGCCGCGAGGAGCTCGCCGGTGCGGTCGGCCGCGCCCAGTCCGCCGCCGCGGCGGCCCGCGGCGACGGCGGGGAGGACGGCTCCCGCGACCCGCAGACCGCGCTGCGGCGGGTGCACGACGCCGACGCCGCCCTCGACGCCGCGCTCGCCGGTGCCCGCGAGCAGGGGCAGCGGGTGGCGCGGGCCAGGGCGCAGCTGGAGCAGGCGCTGCCGGCGGCGCGGGCCGAGGTGAAGGCCGCGCGCTCCTTCCTCAAGACCCGCCGCGGCGCGGTCGGCGGGTCCGCGCGGGCGCTGCTCGCCAGTGCCGTGGAGCAGCTGGACGACGCCGAGCAGCACGCCGAGACCGACCCGGTGCGCGCCCTCGCGGCGGCGCAGCAGGCCGACCGCCTCGCCGAGCGCGCCCAGCGCGAGGCCGACGACGACCTCGACTCCTGGAACGGCTGGAACGGCGGCAGCCGGTCGGGCCGCGGCTACGGCAGCAGCGGCTCCTTCGAGGGCGCGGTGATCGGCGGCATCCTCGGGGGGATCCTCTCCGGCGGGGGCGGCTCGCGCGGTGGCGGGTTCGGGGGCAGCGGCGGCTTCGGAGGCGGGGGCTTCGGCGGAGGCGGCGGGTTCGGGGGCGGTGGCGGCTTCGGCGGAGGGGGCGGCTTCGGCGGTGGCGGCTCCTTCGGCGGGGGTGGAAGGTTCTGACCGTGGCTCCCGACGACGCCGTCCTGCCCCTGCTCGCCCCCGGAGCCGAGCTCGAGCACCTGGTGGGTGGCTGCACCTGGTCGGAGGGCCCGGTGTGGCTGCCCGACGAGGGTCCCGCCGGCCGGCCGGCGCGCGGCGTGGTGCGCTGGAGCGACATCCCCGGTGACCGGGTGATGTTCTACGAGCCCGCCACCGGGGCGAGCGGGGTGCACCGCACGGGGGTGGAGTTCCTCAACGGGCGCACCCGCGCCCCGGGGGGCGGCGTGGTCCAGTGCTCCCACGGCCGGCGGCGCGTCGAGGTGGAGCGACCCTCCTCCGACGGCGCGGGGCCCGTGGTGGAGGCGCTCGTCGACAGCGTCGAGACCCCGGAGGGCCCGCGGCGGCTGAAACAGCCCCAACGACGTCGTCGTCGACGCCGCCGGCTCGGTGTGGTTCACCGACCCCACCTACGGGCTGTTCCAGCCCGGGGAGGGCCACCCGGGCGAGCGCGAGTACGGCGGCTGCCACGTCTTCCGCCTCGACCCCGACGGGGTGCTGGAGGCGGTGGCCACGGACCTCGAGCAGCCCAACGGGCTCGCGCTCTCCCCCGACGGCGCGGTCCTGTACGTCTCCGACACCAGCGTCATCTCCGACCGCGCCGGTGACGGCAACCACCACGTGCGGCGCTTCGCCGTCGTCACCGGTGACGACGGGCGTCGCCGCCTGACCGGCGGGGAGGTGCTCCACGTCTGCGAGCGCGGCGTCGTCGACGGGTTCAGGGTCGACGACGCCGGCCGCCTGTGGTGCTCCAGCGAGGACGCCGTGCTGGTGCTCTCCCCCGAGGGCGAGCTGCTGGGGCGCGTCCCGGTGCCGGAGGTCGTCGCGAACGTCTGCTTCGGCCCGGACAACGCGCACGGCGGGCAGGACCTCTACGTCGCGGCGTCGACGTCGCTGTACCGGATCGCCACCCGGGTGCGGGGCGCCGAGCCCCGCTGACCCGGGTGGCGGTCCCAGACCGCCGGTGGGCCGTCAGGAGCGCGCGCCCGTCAGGAGCGCATCCCCTCCAGGAGGCCCATCACCTGCTCGCGCAGCTGCTGGGAGGTGGCCGACAGGCCGCGGACCTGCTCGCCGGTGGCGGCGGCGCCGCCGTCGACGGCGGTGCTCATCTCGTCGATGACGGCGCTCATCGCCGAGATCGTCTCCACCACGCGGGTGATGACGTCGACGGCGGAGCCGCTGGCCTGGCGCACCGCCTCGACCTGGGCGGTCACCTGCTCGGTGGCGCGGCCGGTCTGGTCGGCGAGGTCCTTGACCTCCGAGGCCACCACCGAGAAGCCCTTGCCCGCGGCGCCGGCGCGCGCCGCCTCGATGGTGGCGTTGAGGGCCAGCAGCCGGGTCTGGGAGGCGATGGTGTCGATGACCGCGACGACGTCGCGGATCTTGTCGGACGACTGCGCCAGCGCCTGCATGGTGCGGCGGGCGGCGTCGGCCTCGTCGGCGGCGTGCTTCGCCGAGGCCGTGGCCTGCGACGCGGCGGCGCTCAGCACCGTCGTGGCCTCCCCCACCGCGTGGGTGGTGGACACCGCGGACGCCTCGAACTCGTCGGCGAGCACCTGGCGGGCGTCGCCGGCGCGGGCGACGTCCTCGGCGGCGCTGCGCACGGCGCCGCCGCCGGCGTTGATGGTGACGGCCGCGGTGCGGAAGGAGCCGGGCATGCCCCGCAGCAGGAAGCGGCGGTGGAAGCGGCCCTGCGCGGCGGCGGTGAGCGACGCGCTCGACTCGCGGACGAACGCGTCGGTGACGTCGAAGGCGTTGTTGGCCTCGTCGCGCAGCGCCACGAGGTCGGTGCGGTGGGCCGAGGCCTCGACGCCGGCGACCGGGCGGACGCGGGCCTCGAGGTCTCCGGAGGCGATGGCGCGGCAGGTGCGGCGCAGCTCGGAGACGAGCTCGCGGTGCACGGCCAGCTCGGCCTCGGCGGTCGCGGCGGCGGAGCGCTTGCTGAACGGGCTCATCGTGCGCCCACCTCCTGGGGCTCCAGGGACCAGACGAACTCGTCGTAGGAGCCGGCGCTCCGGGCGACCATCTGCGCCAGGAGCTCCGCACCGGCGGCGGTGGCCGCCCGGGCGCCGGAGTGGCGCGCCTCCTCCGCGAGGACCTCCGCGTAGACCGGCTTGATGCGGGCCAGCGCCTCGGGGTGCGGACGGCGGCGGTTGGAGTGGTACCCGACCACGGCGCCGTGCGCGTCGAAGGACGGCGTGACGTGCGCGAGCACCCAGTAGTGGGCGCCGTCGGCGGCGAGGTTCACCACGTAGGCGAACAGCTCCTGCTTGCTCTGCACCGTGTCCCACAGCAGCTTGAAGACGGCGCGGGGCATCTCCGGGTGCCGGATCAGGTTGTGCGGCTGCCCGATCACCTGGTCCTCGGTGAAGGCGCCGATGCGGAGGAAGGACTCGTTGGCGTAGGTGATGCGGCCCTGCAGGTCCGTCTTGCTCACGATGAGCTCGTCGGGACCGAGGTGCCGCTCCACACCCGTGGGTCGGGAGGTCATGCACCCGTGATCGGTGCCTCGGGTGATCGACTTGAGCGTCACCCGCGGGTGTCGCCCCCGGCCCCGTTCCGCCCGGTGGCGCCCGGTGGCGCCCGGTGGCGCCCGGCAGCGGCGCTCGGCCATGCTGGGAGCGCAGGTCAGCAGGCGCCCGCCCGGTGGTGGCGCGGCGCGCAGCACGGAGAGCAGGAGCACCGATGGCGCAGCAGTCGCTGCTGGGACGGGTCAGCCAGCTGGTCAGGGCCAACCTCAACGCCCTGATCGACCAGGCCGAGGACCCGCAGAAGATGCTCGACCAGATGGTCCGCGACTACACGCAGGCCATCCGCGAGGCCGAGGCGTCGGTGGCGCAGACCATCGGCGACCTGCGCCTCATGGAGGACGACCACGCCGAGGCCGTCGCCACCGCGAAGGAGTGGGGCGGCAAGGCCCAGGCGGCCTCGCGCAAGGCCGACCAGCTGCGCGGCGAGGGGAACGGCACCGAGGCCGACAGGTTCGACCACCTGGCGCGCATCGCGCTGCAGCGCCAGATCGACGCCGAGGGGCAGGCGAAGGGCTTCGAGCCGCAGATCGCCTCGCGCACCGAGGTGGTCGACAAGCTGAAGACCGGCCTGGAGGGCATGCGCCGCAAGCTCGAGGAGCTCAAGGGCAAGCGCGACGAGCTGGTCGCCCGCTCCCGCATGGCCGCGGCGCAGTCGCAGGTGCACGACGCCGTGAAGGCCGTCGACCTCATGGACCCGACCAGCGAGGTCTCGCGCTTCGAGGAGAAGGTCCGCCGCGAGGAGGCGCGCGTGCGGGGCCAGGAGGAGCTCGCGGCCTCCAGCCTGGACGCGCAGTTCGAGGCCCTCGAGGCCGACTCCGACCAGACCGAGGTCGAGCTGCGCCTGGCCGCCCTCAAGGGCGGCACCTCCACCGACTGACCCCCTCGACGTGCGCAGCCAGGCGCTCAGCTGCGGTTCCCGACCCCCTCGGAACCGCAGCCGAGCGCCTGGTTGCTGTTCGGACCCACCTCCGAACCGCAGCCGAGCGCCTGGTTGCTGTTCGGACCCACCCGGGAACCGCAGCCGAGCGCTCGGCTGCGGTTCGCGAGGGGCGCGGGTCAGGAGGCGGGCTCGACGACCGCCGTGTCGGGGCCCTGGTCGCCGCAGGACACCTGCCGCGCCGCGGCCACCTGAGCCCCCTCGGGGTTGATGCCCTGCAGCTCCGCGGGCGAGTCGGTGGGGCCGTTGCGCGCCTGCCGGCCGCCGTCGGACAGGTCGATGCGGGTGCGCTGGATCCCCGGCAGGTCGCCCTCGGCGTCGCCGCCCACCACCAGCAGGCCGTAGAGCGCGAGGTCGCTGCCGCCCTGGGACGTCGGCACGCACGCGACGCCGCTGCCGTACCCGGTGAACCCCAGGTCGAAGGCGTACTGCTGCCCCTGGGCGTTGGCCGAGGCCACCAGCTGGCACGCGCCCTGCCCGGAGCCCGTGACGACGGCGTACAGCGGCACCTGCCGCCCGTCGCTCAGCAGCACGATGCTCGTCGAGCCGTCGAGGGCCTGCCCGACCGCCGTCGTCCCCTGCGGCGACGCCGAGGTGTACGTGGTCGAGAAGACCGCCCCCGACGCCGTCCTCACCCCGAGCCGCCGCTCCAGCGCTCCGCTGCCCGTGGTGGAGTCGGCGAGCCAGAGCTCGTCGGCGCGCCCGTCGTGGTCGAGGTCCGCCGTGGCGGCGGTCGCGGCGCCGCTGGGCACCTCCTGCCCCGTGGGCGCGCACCCGCCCGACGAGCCCGCTGAGGACGACGCCGTGCCCGTCGCGCCGCTCGCGGTGCTCGTCGAGGTGCTGGGCGCCGCCGACGTCGCCGTCGACAGGCTCGGGGCGGTCGAGGCGGCGTCTGCGGCGGTGCCCCCGGCCCCGCACCCGGCGAGCAGCAGCGCCGTGGCGACGAGGGCGGTGGGCGGCAGGACGGCGCGGGTGCGCCGGGGGGAGGTCAGCACCCCTCCGTCGTACACCCACCGGCCCACCCCGTCACGCGCTGGGAACTCGCTGGACGCCCCGCGGGCGCACCCGCGGGGCGGGGCTCCTAGCGTGGGTCCGGTGAGCAGCACCACCCCCCGCACCCCGTCCGCCGTCGACGCGCTGGCCGACCGGCACCTGGAGGGAGCGGCCGCCCTCGACCCCGACCTGCGGGTGCACCTCGGCCTCCCCGGCCGCACCGACGAGCCCACCGACCGCTCCCCCGAGGGCGCCGCCGCCCGCGCCGAGCACGACCGGCGCACCCTGGCCGAGCTCGACGCGCTGCTCGCCGGCGCCTCCCCGACGGGCGGGCGCACGGGCACCGAGCTCGACGACACCGACGCCACCACCGCGGCCGCGATGCGCGACCGCCTCGGCCTGCAGGTGGCCGTGCACGAGGCCGGGCTCGACGTCGGCGACCTCGCCGTCCTCGCGAGCCCGGTGCAGTCGGTGCAGGAGGTCTTCGACCTCATGGACACGGCCACCGCCGACGACTGGGCCGCCATCGCCTCGCGCCTGTCGCGCACCGACGAGGCGCTCGCCGGGTACACGGCCTCGCTGCGCGCCGCGGTCGCCGCGGGCAGGCCCCCCGCGCGCCGGCAGGTCGACGCCTGCCTGGAGCAGATCGCGGGCTTCACGAGCGACGACGGGCCGTTCGCGCGCCTCGTCGCCGGCGCGCGCCCCGACGGCGCGGCCCCCTCCCCCGCTCTCGCCGCCGACCTCGCTCGCGGGGCCGCCGCCGCGCGGGAGGCGTACGACGCCCTCGCCGTCGTCCTGCGCGACGAGCTCGCCCCCGCGGCCCGCACCACCGACGCGGTCGGCCGCGACGACTACGCCCTGCTGAGCCGCCACCACGTGGGCGCCGCCCTCGACCTGGAGGAGGCCTACGCCTGGGGGCTGGAGGAGGTGGCCCGCCTGGAGGCGGAGATGACCGCCACCGCGCAGCGGATCACGCCCGGGGCCAGCACCCGCGAGGTCATCGCCCAGCTCGAGGCCGACCCGGACCGCCAGGTGGTGGGCACCGACGCGCTGCGGTCGTGGATGCAGGAGCTCTCCGACAGCGCCGTCGAGGCGCTCGCCGGCACCCACTTCGACATCCCGGACCCGGTGCGCCGCCTGGAGTGCCGCATCGCGCCGAGCTCGTCGGGCGTCATCTACTACACCGGGCCCAGCGAGGACTTCTCCCGCCCGGGCCGCATGTGGTGGTCGGTGCCGCCGGGCGTGGAGCGCTTCGGCACCTGGCGCGAGCGCACCACCGTCTTCCACGAGGGCGTGCCCGGCCACCACCTGCAGATCGGCCAGACGCTGTACCGCTCCGCCTCGCTGAACCGCTGGCGCCGCATGCTCTGCTTCACCTCCGGGCACGCCGAGGGGTGGGCCCTGTACGCCGAGCGCCTCATGTCCGACCTCGGCTGGCTGGAGGACCCGGCAGACCACCTCGGCATGCTCGACGGGTCGCTGTTCCGGGCCGCGCGCGTCGTCGTCGACATCGGCCTGCACCTCGGCCTGCAGGCCCCCGCGGAGGTCGCCACCTCACCCGGCGCTGCGTGGGACGCCGACGCCGTGTGGCGCTACCTGCGCCAGCACACCTTCCAGGCCGAGGAGTTCCTGCGCTTCGAGCACCTGCGCTACCTGGGCTGGCCGGGGCAGGCGCCGTCGTACAAGCTCGGCGAGCGCGTGTGGCTGGGCCTGCGCGAGGACGCCCGGGCCCGCGCCGCCGCCGACGGCACCCCGTTCGACCTGGTGGCGTGGCACCGCCGCGCCCTCGACGTCGGGTCGGTGCCGCTCGACGTGCTGCGCGGGGCGCTCGCCCGCTGAGGGCGGCGCGGCGGGCGGTCAGGACCCCGCGGGCGGGTCAGCGGACGGTGTCGGCGAGCCCCGCACCGGGGTTCGCCGCGAGCCAGCTCGCGACGTCGTCGGTGCGCACGGCCTCCCACAGCTGCGCACCGGCGGCGGCGTCGAGGTAGACCACCGAGGCGCCGTCCTCGTCACCGGTCGCCGGGTCCGCGAGCGGCGCCTGGAGGAAGGTGACGTCGTCGGCGCGCAGGGCGCGGTACGAGACCGCGAGCTGCACCAGCTGCGCCTCGCCGAGGCCGTCGTCGGTCTGGACCGACGCGGCCAGCTGGCGGACCACGCCCGCGGCCCTCAGGGGGTCGCCGGCGACGTCCTGCTGGGTGACCCCGGTGATGACCGAGCGCATCCAGTTCTGCTGGCGGCGCTGGCGGTCGAAGTCGCCGCCGGGCAGCGTCTTGCGCTGGCGCACGTACTCCAGCGCCTGCTCGCCGTCCATCCGCTGGCACCCTGCCTCGACCGTGCCGATGCCGTCGGTGGTGGTCTGCGGCACGCAGATGTCGGACCCCGCCGAGGGCGTCGGTGACGCGGGCGAAGCCGTCGAAGTCGATGGCGGCCACGTGGTCGATCCGCACGCCGGTGAGCTGCTCGACCGTCTGCACCGCGAGCGCCGCGCCGCCGTAGCTGAACGCCGCGTTGATCTTCGTGGTGCCGTAGCCCGGCACCGGCACCCACGAGTCGCGCGGGAGGGAGACGACCTGGGCCGTCCTCCCGTCCGCCGACAGGTGGGCGACCACCAGCACGTCGCTGCGCTGCCCGCCGGCCCGCCAGTCGAGGGAGGCGGTGCCGCCGTCCTCGGCCGCGGCGCTCTCGGCGCGGCTGTCGGACCCGATGACCAGGATGTTCATCGCCTCGCCCGCCGCGGGGTCGGCGGTGGCGCGAGCGGTGGCGGGGATCTCCTCGAAGGGGTCGCCGAGGTGGCCGACGGAGGGGGCCGCGGACCACAGGGCGGCGGCGGCCGCCACGAGAGCGACGACGACGACGGCCGCCAGACCCAGCACGAGGCGGCTCCGGTCCCGCCGTCGGGGAGAGCCACCGCCCGGTGGCCCTCCTCCGGGCCCCTCGGGCGGGGCACCCGGAGGTGCACCGGCGGGGCGGTCGGGCGCCAGCAGCGCGGAGACCCCGGGGTCCCCCTGCTCGACGATGGCCACGCGGTCTCCCAGGTCAGCCGCACACGAGGGCGGCTGCCCACGGTCACCGGCGACGGTAGGAACGCTGCGCGACCGAGGAACAGCCACGACCACCGGCCATCACCCCGACGGCGGCTCGTTCCCGTCCCCGTCCGGAGCAGCCGGTGGCGCCGGTCCCTCCTTCGGCTGCGGTGGGTGGTGATGCGGATCCGTGACCCGTCGGGGGAACACCTCCACCTGGGCGGGCGCTGAACGCTGGGTGCGCAGGGTCGGGGAGGTCGACGAGCCGGGGTGGTCCCTCACCCGCAGGCTCCACGTCGACCTCCTGCGCACCGCGAGCGACCGCTGTCGGTGACCGACGGCCCCGCGAGGCCGCACCGGCCCACCCCGTCGCCCGACCCGAAGGCTCCCCGTGACCTCCTCCGCCGCACCTGACGCGCCCGCGCGTCCGCGCTCGTCGTCCCCCCTCTCCCGCCTGAGGCGCATCCCGTTCGGGGCGCAGGTGATCGCCGGCCTCGTGCTGGGCGTCGTCCTCGGCCTGGTGGCCCGCGAGATGGGGCCCGTCGTCGACGGCGCCCCCGACAACTGGCTCGTCACCACCCTCGACACCGTCGGCTCCACGTTCGTCACCCTGCTGGTGGCCCTCGTGCCGCCGCTGGTGCTGCTGGCCGTCATCACCTCGATCGCCAACCTGCGCCAGGTGGCCGGTGCGGCGCGCCTGGCCGGCCAGACGCTGCTGTGGTTCGCCATCACCGCCGCGGTCTCGGTGGCGATCGGCCTGACCATCGGCCTGCTCACCGACCCGGGCACCCGCTCCGGCGTCTCGGCTGACGCCGCCTCGGAGCCCAGCCGCACCGGCTCCTGGCTCGACTTCCTCCAGGGGATCGTGCCGAGCAACTGGCTGGGCCTCGGCGCCAGCACCTCGACGACGCTGACCGCAGCGGGCGACACCACGACGGCCACCTCGACGACGGGGCTCAGCTTCAACGTGCTGCAGCTGATCGTCATCGCGATCGCCGTCGGCATCGCCGCCCTGAAGACCGGTGACCGCGCCGAGCCGTTCCTGGCGTTCGCCCGCAGCGCGCTCGCCGTCGTCCAGACGGTGCTGTGGTGGGTCATCCGCCTCGCGCCGCTCGGCACCGTCGGTCTGCTCGGCCGCGCCGTCGCCACCTACGGGTGGGACGCGCTCTCGCCGCTGGGCGTCTTCGTGGTCGACGTCTACGTCGGCCTCGCGCTGGTGCTCTTCGTGCTCTACCCGGTGCTGCTGAAGGCCCACGGCCTCGGCGTGCGCCGCTTCTTCGCGGGCGCCTGGCCGGCGATCTCGCTGGCGTTCGTCTCGCGCTCCTCGGTGGGCACCATGCCCGTGACCGAGCGGGTCACCGAGCGCAACCTCGGCGTGCCCCGCGCGTACACCTCGTTCGCCGTGCCGCTGGGCGCCACCACGAAGATGGACGGCTGCGCCGCGATCTACCCGGCCATCGCCGCGATCTTCGTGGCGGGGTTCTTCGGCGTCGACCTGAGCTGGACCGACTACCTGCTCATCGCCTTCGTGTCCGTGGTCGGCTCCGCCGCGACGGCGGGCCTCACCGGCGCCACCGTGATGCTCACGCTGACCCTGTCGACGCTGGGCCTGCCGCTGGCGGGCGTGGGCCTGCTGCTGGCGATCGACCCGATCCTCGACATGGGCCGCACCGCGGTGAACGTCGCGGGCCAGGCGCTCGTGCCGACGATCGTGGCGAAGCGCGAGGGCATCCTCGACCGCGAGCGCTACGACGGCCGCACGCTGCCGACGTTCCTGTCCGAGGGCGAGGAGCGCGCCGCGGCCCAGCAGGCGGAGTCCGGCCAGGACGACGCCCTCGTCGGTTCCGGGGCTCCCTCCCGACCGTGACCGTGGTCTCCCGCCACGCCGCGGCGTGACGCCGGACGGGCAGAGGTCCACCTCGCACCCCGTGAACGGGGTCTGGGTGGACCTCTGCCCGTCGGGCGTCACGTCGTCCACGGCGCCCGGGACACTGACGGCCATGAGCACCACCCCCGAGACCAGCACCGACGTCGTCTTCCGGCCCGCGCCGCCGACCGCCCCCGAGGCGGCGGCTGCGCGGGCCTCGTTCGCCGCAGACGTCTCCGCCGCCATGGGCGTCACCTGGCAGCTCGCCGAGGACGCCGACGCCGACCTGGCGGGCCCCGACGGCGCGTTCTGGCTGGCCCGTCGCGCCGGAGACCGCGACGGCGAGGTGCTCGGCTGCGTCGGCGCCCGCGCGGTGGCCCTCGCCGACGGCCCGGCCGTCGAGGTGAAGCGCCTGTGGGTCTCCGCCGAGGCCCGCGGCCTGGGGCTGGGCGCGCGCCTGCTCGACGTCGTCGAGCGGTGGGCGCGCGACCGCGGCGCGACCCGCCTGGTGCTCGACACCCGCGGCGAGCTCGAGGCGGCCACCCGGCTCTACCGGCGGACCGGCTGGGTCGAGGTCGCGCCGTACAACGACAACGCCGACGCCCAGCTCTGGTTCTCCAAGCCCCTCGGCTAGCGTCGCCGCACGTGACCGCTGCCACGACCGCTCCCGTGCGCCTCCTGCTGGCCTCCGCCTCCCCCGCCCGCGCCGCCACGCTGCGCGCCGCCGGCGTGGAGCCCCTGGTCCTGGTCTCCGGGGTCGACGAGCCCGCCGTCGTCGAGCGCTACGGCGTGACCGACCCCGAGGACGTCGCCCTGGTGCTCGCCAAGGCCAAGGCCGAGGACGTCGCCGCGCGCTGGGAGGACGCCGACGGCGCCCCCGACGACGGCGTGCTGGTGGTGGGCTGCGACTCCGTGCTGGAGCTCGACGGCGAGGTCTTCGGCAAGCCCGCGAGCGCCGAGCAGGCCGTCGAGCGGTGGAAGGCGATGCGCGGCCGCTCCGGCGTGCTCCACACGGGCCACTGGGTCATCGACGCCCGCGAGGGCGAGGACGGCCCCGTCACCGGCGCGACCCTCGGTGCCGTGGCGTCGACCACGGTGCACTTCGCGAAGGTGTCCGACGCCGAGGTCGAGGCGTACGTCGCCACCGGCGAGCCGCTGGCGGTGGCCGGGGCGTTCACCCTCGACGGGCTGGGCGGGGCGTTCGTGTCCGGCGTGGAGGGCGACCCGCACACCGTCGTCGGCATCGGGCTGCCGCTGCTGCGCGAGCTGCTGGCGGAGGTCGGCGTCGCCTGGACCGACCTCTGGACGCCCCGCGCCTGAGCCCCCCCCGCCCCGCAGCCAGGCGCTCGGCTGCGGTTCCCGCACCCCCGCGAACCGCAGCCAGGCGCTCGGCTGCGGTTCCTGCACCCCCACGAACCGCAGCCGGGCGCTCGGTTGCGGGAGGGCTGGCGGGGTAGGGCGGAGCCATGGCAGAGACCACCAGCACCCCGTCGTCCTCGGGCAGCGGCCTGAAGATCGGCTACAAGCTCGCCGCCGAGGCGTTCGACCCGAAGGAGGTCGTCCGCCAGGCGGTGGCCGCCGAGCGGGCCGGCTTCGACTTCGTCGAGGTGAGCGACCACTTCCACCCCTGGGTCGAGGCGCAGGGGCACTCCGGCTTCGCCTTCGCGATGCTCGCGAACGCGGCGGCCAAGACCGAGCGCATCGGGCTCGTCACGGGTGTGACGTGCCCGTCGTACCGGTACCACCCGGCCGTCGTCGCCCAGGCGGCGGCGACGCTGCAGATCCTCTCCGACGGGCGCTTCACCCTGGGCGTCGGCGCCGGTGAGCGGCTCAACGAGCACGTGATCGGCGAGCCGGCGTTCCGCGGGGTGCACGAGCGCCACGAGCGGTTCCGGGAGTCCCTCGAGATCATCCGTCTGCTCTGGTCGGGCGGGTACCACTCCTACTCCGGCAAGCACCTGCAGCTGGAGGACGCGCGGGTCTTCGACCTGCCCGAGCAGCTGCCGGTCATCGCCGTGGCGGGCTCCGGGCCGGCGTCGGCCAAGCTCGCCGCGGACCTCGGCGACGGCCTGTTCGGCACCGAGCCCGACGCCGGCTTCGTCTCGGCGTGGAAGGGCGACGGCGGCAGCGGCCCCGTCTACGGCGAGGTGCCCCTGGCGTGGGCGCCCACCGAGGACGCCGCGGTCGACGCCGTGCTCGAGAAGAGCGCCTGGGCGCTGACGGGCTGGAAGGTCATGGCCGAGCTGCCCAACCCGGTGAACTTCGAGGCCGCCGCGGGCTTCGTGACCCGCGACGACGTGCTGGGGCAGTTCGCCTGCGGCCCGGACCTCGCGAGGCACGTCGCGAACGGGCAGCAGTTCGTCGACGCCGGCTACGACCACCTGGTCACCCAGAACGCCGGTCCGGACCCCGACGGGTTCCTGGAGTTCGCCTCCTCGGAGCTCATCCCCGCGTGGCGGAAGCTGACGCCGTCGTCGTCGTCCTGACCTCGTGACGCACCTCGGGACCGCGCCCTCCACGGAGAGCGCGGTCCCGACGTGGTCCTGGGGCGCACCCTCCGCGGAGGGTGCGCTCCAGGGGGGTCACGGGGTGGGCATGCCGCCGGTGATCGAGAGGGTCGAGCCGGTGGTGTAGCTGGAGTCGTTCGACGCCAGGTGCACGTACGCCGCGCCGTACTCGGCGGGCTGGCCGGGGCGGCCCAGCGGGGTCTGCTCGCCGAACGTCGGCAGCGCCTCCTCCGGCTGGCCGCCGGCGGGCTGCAGCGGCGTCCAGACCGGCCCGGGGGCGACGGCGTTGACGCGGATGCCCTTCGGGGCGACCTGCGCGGCCAGGCCCTTGGTGAAGTTGTTGATGGCGGCCTTGGTGCTGGCGTAGTCGACCAGCGTCGGCGACGGCTGGAACGCCTGCACCGACGTGGTGTTGATGATCGACGAGCCCGCGGGCAGGTGCGGCAGCGCGGCCTTCGTGATCCAGAACATCGCGTAGACGTTGGTCTTGTAGGTGTCGTCGAGCTGCTGCGTGGTGATGTCGAGCAGCGACTCCCGCGCCTGCTGCTTGCCCGCGTTGTTGACGAGCACGTCGATGCCGCCGAACGCCTCCACGGTCTTCTCCACCAGGGAGGTGCACAGCGCCTCGTCCTTGATGTCGCCGGGCAGCGCGAGGGCCTTCACCCCGGCGGCCTCGATCAGGGCGATCACCTCGGCGGCGTCGGTCTCCTCCTCGGGCAGGTAGGAGATGGCGACGTCGGCGCCCTCGCGGGCGAAGGCGATGGCGGCGGCGCGGCCGATGCCGCTGTCACCGCCGGTCACCAGCGCGCGGCGCCCGGTCAGCTTGCCACTGCCCCGGTAGCTCTCCTCGCCGTGGTCGGGCTTCGGGTCCATGCCCCACGCCTGGCCCGGACCGGGCTGCGCGCCCTGGTCGAACTCGGGGACGGGGTACTGGGTGGTCGGGTCGACGAGCTCAGGGGTTCCAGTCACCCCGACCTCCTACCCAGCCCCCGTCCTTCCAAGCGGCGCGGCCCGGAGCGTCAGCCGAACAGCTGGCTGGCGCGGGCGACGGTCTGCCACACGCCGTAGCCGAGCCCCCCGCCCACGAGGACCCACAGCACCACGGCCGCCGCCTTCGCGGCCCCCTGCGACGCCTCGCTCATCGGTTCCCCACCCCTTCACGACGGTCCTGCCCGGCGGAGGCCGACGACGCCGGCCCGCCCGCCACCGGCTCCTGGAACTTCGGGTCGACGGGCCTCACCAGCGCGTTCGCGACGAAGCCCACCGCCAGCACGCCGACCATGACGAGCAGCGGCAGCTGGTACAGCGAGGCTCCGCTCGCCCCGGAGGCGCGGCGGGCGTCGACCAGGCTGTTGATGATGAGCGGCCCGGCGACCCCGGCCGCCGACCAGGCGGTGAGCAGCCGGCCGTGGATGGCGCCCACCTGCAGGCCGCCGAACATGTCCTTGAGGTAGGCCGGGATGGTGGCGAAGCCACCGCCGTAGAAGCTCAGGATGATGCCGGTGAGGATGACGAAGACCGCCACCGACGACGTCCCCAGCAGCACGACGCCGAGGTAGGCGACCAGCCCGACGCCGAGGTAGACCATGTAGATCCGCTTGCGGCCGATGACGTCGGACGTCGACGACCACACGAACCGGCCCGCCATGTTGCACAGCGACAGGACGCCGACGAAGCCCGCGGCGGCCGCGGCGTCGATCTGGGAGAAGAACTCCTGGACCATCGGCGCGGCCTGCTCGAGGATCCCGATGCCCGCGGTGACGTTGGTGAACAGCACCACCCACAGCAGCCAGAACTGCGGCGTGCGGATCGCGTTCCTCGCGGTGGTGTCGGCGGTCGCCCGCATGCCGCCCGCCTGCTGCTGCGGCGGGGTCCAGCCGGCGGGGCGCCAGTCCTTGGCGGGGACGCGCACCACCCAGGCTCCGAGCAGCATCAGCACCAGGTAGGCGCACGCGAGCGTGATCATCGTGGGCGCGATGGCGTTCTCGGGGGCGTCGGCGTAGGTGCCCAGCAGCCGGTTGGTCAGCGGCGAGGCGATCAGCGCGCCGCCGCCGAAGCCCATGATCGCCAGACCGGTGGCCAGGCCCGGGCGGTCGGGGAACCACTTGATCAGCGTGGAGACCGGGGAGATGTACCCCAGGCCCAGCCCGATGCCGCCGACCACGCCGTAGCCGAGGTACACCACCCACAGCTGCCCCAGCGCGACACCGGCGGAGGCGATGAACAGGCCGCCGCAGAAGAACAGCGCCGAGGCGACCATCGTCTTGCGGGGCCCGTTGCGCTCCACCCAGGTGCCGCCGAACGCGGCCGCCAGGCCGAGCATGACGATGGCGATCGAGAAGATCACCGCGATGGGCGTGCCCTCGGTGCCGAAGTGCTCCTGCAGCGGGGTCTTGAAGACGCTGAACGCGTACACCTGCCCGATCGACAGGTGCACCGCGAGCGCGGCGGGCGGGATCAGCCAGCGGCTGTAGCCGGGTGGGGCGACGGTGCGCTCGCGGTCGAGGAAGCTCCCCCGCCTCGCGGTGGCCGGCCTGCTCGAGGCTGCCTGTGACGACATCGGACTCCTGCTCCGTCGCAGTGGCCCGAGCAGTGCTCCTGCCGGGCTCCGGGCCGCGCCGTGGCTGGACGCGCCCCCGGGCAGCGTGCCTCCCGCGCGGTGGGCACACCACCCGAGCGCACCCCGAGCAGCGGCGACCGGGTGAGGCGCCGCGCGCGGCGGATAGGCTGCTCGGCCGGGACGGCCCTGCGGGGCCTCCGGAGCGGAGGACCAGCCAGTGGGAAGCGAGTCGGGCGTGGGCAGCGACAGGCGCGGCGCGAGCCGCTCCAGGGGCACCGGGAGCACCGGGGCCGGCAGGCCCGTCACGAAGGTGCTGGTGGCGAACCGCGGTGAGATCGCGGTGCGCGTCATCCGCGCCTGCAAGGACGCCGGCATCGGCTCCGTCGCGGTGTACGCCGAGCCCGACCGGCACGCGCTGCACGTCGAGCTCGCCGACGAGGCGCACGCCCTCGGCGGCACGACGTCGGCCGAGTCGTACCTGCGCGCCGACCTCCTGCTGGAGGTCGCGGCCCGGTCCGGCGCGGACGCCGTGCACCCCGGGTACGGCTTCCTCTCGGAGGACTCGGGCTTCGCCCGCGCCGTCGTCGACGCCGGCCTCACCTGGATCGGTCCGCCGCCGTCGGCGATCGAGGCCCTGGGCGACAAGGTCTCCGCCCGCGAGATCGCCGAGAAGGTCGGTGCACCGCTGGTCGCCGGCACCCCCGGTCCGGTCTCCGGCGTGGCGGAGGTGCTCGACTTCGTCGACGCGCACGGCCTGCCGGTGGCCATCAAGGCCGCCTACGGCGGCGGGGGCCGCGGCCTCAAGGTCGCCCGGAACCGCGAGGAGGTCGGCGAGCTGTACGAGTCGGCCGTCCGCGAGGCGGTCGCGGCCTTCGGGCGCGGCGAGTGCTTCGTGGAGCGCTACCTCGACAAGCCCCGCCACGTCGAGACCCAGTGCCTCGCCGACGAGCACGGTGGCGTCGTCGTCGTGTCCACCCGCGACTGCTCGCTGCAGCGCCGCCACCAGAAGCTCGTGGAGGAGGCGCCCGCGCCGTTCCTCACCGACGAGCAGGAGCGCTCGATGCGCGAGGCGTCGAAGGCGATCCTGCGCGAGGCCGGGTACGTCGGCGCCGGCACCTGCGAGTTCCTCGTGGGGGCCGACGGGTCCGTCTCCTTCCTCGAGGTGAACACCCGCCTGCAGGTCGAGCACCCCGTGACCGAGGAGGTCGCCGGCGTCGACCTCGTGCGCGAGCAGTTCCGCCTCGCCGCCGGTGAGCCCCTCGGGTACGACGAGGTGCCCGTGCGCGGCCACAGCTTCGAGTTCCGCATCAACGGCGAGGACCCGGGCCGCGGCTTCCTGCCCGCCCCCGGCACGGTCACCCGCTTCGAGGCGCCGTCGGGCCCCGGCGTCCGCGTCGACTCCGGCGTCCGCAGCGGCGACGTGGTCTCGGGGAGCTTCGACTCGATGCTCGCCAAGCTGGTCGTCACCGGCGCCACCCGCGAGCAGGCGCTGCAGCGGGCGCGCCGCGCGCTGGCCGAGATGGTCGTCGAGGGCATGCCGACCGTGCTGCCGTTCCACCGCCTGGTGGTCGACGACCCGGCCTTCACCGCCGCCGACGGCTTCGCGGTGCACACCCGCTGGATCGAGACCGAGTGGGCCGGCTCGGCCGCCCCCTGGTCGGGCCCGGCCGCCGACGCGCCGCACCCCGACGACGCCGAGCGCTCCACCGTCGTGGTCGAGGTCGCCGGCAAGCGCCTCGAGGTCACCCTGCCGGGATGGGTCATGGAGGCCGGCGCGCAGGTCGGCGGCGCGGTGCAGTCCGCGCGCCGCCAGCCCAAGCGCCCCCGCAACGCCGCGGCCGCGGCGAAGGCCGCCGGCGGCGACGCCCTGGTCGCCCCCATGCAGGGCACGCTGGTCAAGGTGGCCGTCGCCGAGGGCGACACCGTGGTGGCCGGAGACCTCGTCGTCGTCCTCGAGGCGATGAAGATGGAGCAGCCGCTGACGGCCCACAAGGACGGCGTGGTCACCGGTCTGAAGGCCGACGTCGGCGCGACGCTGACGACCGGCGCGGTGATCTGCACGATCGCCGACGCCAACGCCACCCCCGCCGCCAGCTCCTGACCCGCCGGGGGACGGCCCTGGAGGCGGGGACGGCCTCAGGCGATCTCGGGGCTGGCGTGCAGGCGGCGCGCCGCCTCCGCCACGGAGCCCGACAGCGACGGGTAGACCGTGAAGGCGTGCGCCACCTGGTCGACGGTCAGGCCGTGCTCGACCGCGAGCGCCACCGGGAAGATCAGCTCCGACGCGCGCGGGGCGCAGACGACGCCGCCCAGCACGCGGCCGGACCCGGTGGAGGCGAAGAGCTTCACGAAGCCGTCGCGGATGCCCAGCATCTTGGCGCGGGCGTTGCCGGCCAGCGGGAGCATCAGCACCTCGCCGTCGACCTCGCCGGACTCCACCTGCTCCTGCGTCCAGCCGACGGTGGCGATCTCGGGCGCGGTGAAGATGTTCGCGGAGACCTTGCGCAGCCGCAGCGGGCTCACGGCGTCGCCGAGGGCGTGCCACATGGCGGTGCGCCCCTGCATGGCGGCCACGGACGCGAGCGGCAGCACCCCGGTGCAGTCACCGGCGGCGTAGACGCCGCGCGCGGAGGTCCGCGAGACCCGGTCGACCTGGACGTGCCCGCTCCCGGAGAGCTCGACGCCGGCCTCCTCGAGCCCGATCCCGACGGTGTTGGGCACCGACCCGACGGCCATGAGGCAGTGGGAGCCGCGCACCTCGCGCCCGTCCTCGAGGGTCACCACCACCCCGTCGCCCTCGCGCCGCGCGGCCTTCGCCCGCGAGCGCCCCATGAGCTCCATGCCGCGGCGGCGGAAGACGTCCTCGATGACCTCGGCGGCGTCGCCGTCCTGCCCCGGCAGCACGCGGTCGCGGCTGGAGACGAGGACGACGTCGGAGCCGAGCGCGTCGTAGGCGCTGGCGAACTCGGCGCCCGTCACGCCCGACCCGACGACGACGAGCCGCTCGGGGATGCTCTCCAGCTGGTAGAGCTGCTTCCAGGTGAGGATCCGCTCGCCGTCGGGCCTGGCGGAGTCCATCTCGCGCGGCGAGGAGCCGGTGGAGACCAGGGTGATGTCGGCGTCGAGGACCTCGCTGCCGCCGCCGGCCAGCTCCGCGACCACGCGCTCGGTGCCGTCCAGGCGGCCGCTGCCGCGCAGCACGCGCACCCCCTCGGCGTCGAGGCGGCGGGCGATGTCGGCGGACTGCGCCTCCGCGAGCTTGCGCACGCGGGCGTTGACCCGGGCCAGGTCGACCGTGATGGGCTCCGCGGTCTCCGGGTCTCCGTCGCTGCCGGGGAACCGCAGCCCGAGGGCCTCGGCCTCCGAGGCCTGGTTCATGACCTCGGCGACGGAGATGAGCGTCTTGGAGGGGACCACGTCGGTGAGGACGGTGGAGCCGCCCATCCCGGCGCGCTCGACCACGGTGACCTGCGCCCCGAGCTGCGCGGCGACCAGGGCCGCCTCGTAGCCCCCCGGGCCACCCCCGACGACGACGACCTTCGGCTTGCGTCCCAGCACGTCCCTGATCCTCCCACCCCGGCGCGCCCGGGAGGGCCGGTGCCCGGGGCGCCCGGACCCGCAGCCGGTCCCGGGCCCCGTCGAGGGCCGCGGCGGCCGGGGCGGCCCGTGGCGGGGGTCCTCCACGACGTCGTCGCCGCTACCCTCGGCGCTCATGGCGCTGTACGCGGCGTACGCCAGCAACCTGCACCCGGACCGGATGGCCACCCGGGCCCCCCACTCGCCCCTGGAGGCGACGGGGTGGCTGCGCGGGTGGCGCCTGACGTTCGGCGGTGAGGAGCGCGGCTGGGACGGCGCGCTGGCCACGGTCGTGGAGGTGCCCGAGCAGGTCGACCCGGCCCACCCCGAGGTGCCCCCGGCGCAGGTGTTCGTGGCCGTGTACGACCTCACGGACTCCGACGCCGAGGAGCTCGACCGGTGGGAGGGCGCTGACCTGGGGCTCTACACCAGGGTCAAGGTGCGCGTCGACACGCTCGAGGGCGAGCTGCTGGCGTGGACCTACGTGCTCGACGACTACGAGGGCGGCATGCCGAGCGCCTTCTACCTGGGGATGCTCGCCGACGCCGCCGAGGCGGCCGGCGCCCCCGACGACTACGTCGCCGAGCTGCGCGCGCGCCCCTGCCGCTCCGTCGGCTGACGCGCCCGTCCAGCCGCCCACCAGCGGGGCCGCAGTACGGTGCCGAGCGTGATGGACCCCTTCGACAGCGCAGCGGCGGCCGGCCCGGACCACTCCAACAACCCGGCCTTCGACCACGCCGACCCCAGCACGGACCCCTTCGACATCGCCGCCGCCGCGGCGCGGGCGATCGCCGAGCGCACCGGGGTCGCCCGCCACGACACCGCGCTGGTGCTCGGCTCGGGCTGGCAGGTCACCGCCGACCTGCTCGGGGCGACGACGGCGGAGGTGCCGGTCACCGACCTGCCGGGCTTCGCGCCCGCGGCCGCCCTCGGGCACGTCGGCACGGTGCGCTCGGTCAGCGTCACGGACGACGCCGGCGCCGAGCGCCACGCCCTGGTGTTCCTCTCCCGCACCCACCTGTACGAGGGCCGCGGGGTCCGCCCGGTCGTCCACGCGGTGCGGACCGCCGCGGCGGCGGGCTGCTCGACGCTCGTGCTCACCAACGGCTGCGGCGGCATCGACCCCGCCCGCGGCCCGGGCACCCCGGTGCTGATCAGCGACCACATCAACCTCACGGCGACCTCGCCGCTGGAGGGCCCCACCTTCGTCGACCTCACCGACCTGTACTCCCCGCGCCTGCGCGACCTCGCCCGCGCGGTGCAGCCCGACCTCACCGAGGGCGTGTACGTGCAGTTCCCCGGCCCGCACTACGAGACCCCGGCCGAGGTCCGCATGGCCGGGCGCATCGGCGGTGACCTGGTCGGGATGTCCACGGCGCTCGAGGCGATCGCCGCCCGCCAGGCGGGCCTGGAGGTGCTGGGCATCTCCCTGGTCACCAACCTCGCCGCGGGGGTGAGCCCGACCCCGCTCGACCCGCAGGAGGTCGTCGACGCCGGCCGCGCGGCCGGCCCCCGCATCGGGGCGCTGCTGGCGCAGGTGGTGCGCCGGGTGCTCTCCCAGGACGCCGCGTGACGGCCCCCGCCGCCCCGTCCGCGGCGCTGCGCGGCCGCGCCCTCGCCTGGGCGGAAGGCGACGTCGACGACGACGACGCCGCGGCCCTGCGGGCGCTCGTCGAGCGCGCCGCCGGCGGGGACGCCGCCGCGACCTCCGAGCTGGCCGACGCCCTCGACGGCGACCTCGAGTTCGGCACCGCCGGGCTCCGCGGGGCCCTCGGCCCGGGCAGCCACCGCATGAACCGCGCCGTCGTCGTGCGCGCGGCCGCCGGCCTGGCGGCGCACCTCCTCGACGTCGCCGCGCCGTCCGACCCCGAGGCCGGCCCCCCGGTGTGCGTCATCGGGTACGACGCGCGGCACGGGTCGCCCGCCTTCGCCCGCGACACGGCGGCGGTCGTGGCGGCCGCGGGGGTGCGGGCGCTGCTGCTGCCCCGGCCGCTGCCGACCCCGGTGCTGGCCTTCGCGGTGCGCCACCTCGACGCCGACGCCGGCGTCATGGTCACCGCCAGCCACAACCCGCCGCAGGACAACGGCTACAAGGTCTACCTCGGCGGGCGGTGCACGCCCGCGGACGCCGCCGGTGGTGAGGACCCGGGCCGCGGGGCGCAGATCGTGCCACCGGCCGACGCGCTGATCGCCGCGGCCATCGCCGTGCAGCCCCCCGCGCGCGAGGTGCCCCGCGCCGGGCGCGGCTGGGCGGTGCTCGGCGGCGACGTGCTCGAGGCCTACCTCCGGGAGGTCTCGGCGCTGCCCGGCCCGCCGCCCGCCGACCGGCGGCGCGCCCGGCTGCGCGTCGTCCTGACGCCGGTCCACGGCGTGGGCGGCGCCGTCGCGGTGGAGGCGCTGCGCCGCGCGGGCGCCACGGACGTCGCGGTCGTGCCCGAGCAGGCCGACCCCGACCCGGCCTTCCCGACCACCGCGTTCCCCAACCCCGAGGAGCCCGGCGTCCTCGACCTGGCCCTCGCGCTGGCGCGGCGCCGCGACGCGCACCTCGTCGTCGCCGTCGACCCCGACGCCGACCGCTGCGCCGTCGCCGTGCCCGACCCCGCCGCCGACGGCGGCTGGCGCGCGCTCAGCGGCGACGAGCTGGGGGCGGTGCTCGGCGAGCACGTCGCCTCCGGCGGGCTGCGCCCCCCGGGCGGGCGGCAGCCCCGCAGCGCCGTGCTCGCGTGCTCGCTGGTCTCCTCCAGCCTGCTGGGGCGCATCGCCGAGGCCCACGGGCTGGGGCACGCCGAGACCCTGACGGGCTTCAAGTGGATCTCCCGGGCGCCGCGCCTGGTCTTCGGCTACGAGGAGGCCATCGGCTACTGCGTGGCCCCCGAGGTGGTGCGCGACAAGGACGGGATCTCGACGGCCGTGGTGGTCGCCGCGCTCGCCGCCGACCTCGCCGCGCGGGGACGCACCCTGCTCGACGTCCTCGACGACCTCGCCGTGCGGCACGGCGTGCACGCCACCGGTCAGGTGTCGGTGCGCGTCGACGACCTCTCCCTCATCTCCGACGCGATGGCGCGGCTGCGCGCGCAGCCGCCCGCGGAGCTGGCGGGGCGGGCCGTGGAGCGGGTCGACGACCTCTCGGAGGGGTCGGTGGCCACCACCGGCGTCCCCGCGACCGACGGGCTGCGCTGGGTGCTGGCCGGCGGGGGCCGCGTGGTGGTCAGGCCGAGCGGCACCGAGCCGAAGCTGAAGTGCTACCTGGAGGTCGTGGAACCGGTCACCGCCGAGGCCGAGCTGGGCGCGGCCCGAGCTCGCGCCGGCCGGGCGCTCGAGGCGCTCGACGCGGCCGTGCGGGCGGTCCTGGGCCTCTGACGCCGCCGCGGCCCCCGGCATCCGGGTGGTCCGCGGCGCGGCGGGTCCAGTCCGCCGGCGCCCTGCCGAAGGTGCGGGCAGCAGGGAGTGCAGCGAGGGCGGGGGGTCCGGTGGTGGTGGGCGAGCGGTCGGCGCGCCACGAGCCGTCCCCGTCCCCCGGGACGGCCGGGCGGGCCGGGCGGGCCGGACCGGTCGGGCTGCTCCGGCTGCTCCGGCTGCTCCGGCTCGTCGAGGTGCCCGCGACGGTGCTGGCCTACGCCGCGGCGACCACGGGGCTCGCCCTGCTCGCCGGCGCCCTGGGGCACGACGTCGAACCGGTGCCCCCAGCCCTCGTCGGCGGCGCGCTGGGCGTCGTGGCCGCCCGTCCCGTCCGCCTGTTCCTGGAGGACCGCCTGTCCACGGGCAGGGCCGGCGCGGCTCCCGCGGTCGTCGCGCTGGTGCTCGTCACCTGGCTGCTGGTGCTGCTCGGCCTGAGCGTCCTCGTCCCGGCCGTGAGCTCCTCGGTGGTGTCGCACTCGGTGCGGACCGACCCGACGAGGCGGCGGGTCGTCGAGTGCACGGTGCTGCTCGCAGCGGTCTCGGCGGCCTCGTGGGGCGCTGAGCTGGCGGGCTGGACCGACGGCGTCGTCCCCGCCGGGACCAGCGTGCTGCTCGGGGCCGCGCTGCTGGTGCTCACCCTGCCGTCCCTCGTGAACACCGCGCAGATGGCCCGACGCGAGCGGGCCGCGGCCGACGCGCTGGACGCCGAGCGCCGCCGCCGCGTACGGGAGCTCGAGCACGCGGCGCTCCACGACCACCTGACGGGTCTCACCGGCCGCCGGGGCCTGGCGGACGCCGTGGCGGGGGCGGCCGCCGCGGCGGCGGAACGCTCCCCATCGGCCGTGGTCTTCGTGGACCTCGACGGCTTCAAGGAGGTCAACGACTCCCTGGGCCACGCCGCCGGTGACGAGCTGCTCGTGGTGGTCGCCCGGCGCCTCGCGGCCGCGGTGCGCCCCGGTGACGTGGTCGCCCGCGCCGGGGGCGACGAGTTCGTCGTCGTGCTCTCGGACCTGCACGACGCGCGCGAGGCCGAGCAGACGGCCCAGCGCCTGCAGACGGCGGTGTCCGCCGAGGTGTCCCTGGCGGGTGGGCGCACCGCCCGCGTGGGGGCGAGCACCGGCGTGGCGGTGGCCACCGAGCCGTGCACCGGCGAGGAGCTGCTGGCCCGGGCCGACGCCGCCATGTACCAGCAGAAGCGCGACCGCCGGGCCCGGTCCGCCCAGCCCTGAGACGCCCAGCCCTGAGACGCCCAGCCCTGGGGCGCCCAGCCCTGGGGCGCCCGGACGCGGCCCCTCCGGACCGCCCCCGGGCGGGGGCGGTCAGCCGCGCGGCAGGCCGTCCAGCACCGCGGCCGTCCCCGACAGGCCCAGCCGCGTGGCGCCCGCGTCCAGGAGGGCCACCGCGGCCTCGGCGGTGCGGATGCCGCCGGAGGCCTTGATGCCGAGGCGCCCGCCGACGGTGGCGTGCATGACCTCGACGGCGTGCGTGCTCGCGCCACCCGAGGGGTGGAAGCCGGTGGAGGTCTTCACGAAGTCGGCGCCCGCCTCCTCGGCGGCGCGGCACACCGCGACGAGCACGTCGTCGGGCAGCGCGGCGCTCTCGACGATCACCTTGAGCACCCCACCGGCACCCGCGGCGGCGGGGACCGCAGCGCGCACCGCGGCGATGTCGGCGCGGACGGCGTCGACGTCACCGGACAGGGCGGTGCCCACGTCGATGACCATGTCGACCTCGTCGGCGCCGGCGGCCACCGCGGCCGCGGCCTCGGCGGCCTTCACCGCGCTGGCGTGCTTGCCGGACGGGAAGCCGCAGACGGTCGCGACGACGAGGCCCTCGGTCGCGCCCGCGCCCGCGGTGCGGTCCAGCGGCAGGAACGACGGCGAGACGCAGACCGCCAGCACGCCCAGCGAGCGGGCGTCGGCCAGCAGGGCGGCGACGTCGGCCGGGGTGGCCTCCGGCTTCAGCAGGGTGTGGTCGACGAGGCGGGCGACGCGCTCCGCGGTCCAGGTCTGGGTGCTCACCTCCCGATCCTCGCAGCCCGGCTCCCCGCCTCAGTCCTCCCCCGGGCTGCGGCCCCGGCGTCGCGAGACCACCACCAGCACCGCCGACGTCACCACCGCCCACGCCACGAGCACCAGCACCGGCTCCAGGTGCTGGGAGCCGGGGAAGTACGCCGCCGAGCGCAGCGCCGAGACGGTCGACCCGGTGGGCAGCACCCGCGAGAGCGCACTGAACGGCTCCGGCAGCAGCGCCGGCGCCACCGCGCCGCCGGAGGAGGTGTTGCCGAGCACCACGAACAGCAGCCAGGTCGGCAGGATCGACCACCGGCCCACGAGGAGGGCCGCCGTCCCGGCGAACGCCGACGCGGTGGCCATCTGCAGGGTGAGCAGCCCCCACGCCTCCCACAGGACCACGGGCACGCCGAGCCCCTTCGCGGTGGCTGCGAGCACCAGCCCGCCGAGCACCGACAGGCCGCCGGTGGAAGGCCAGCCAGTCGCGCAGGGGCAGGGGCTTCGCGTTGGCCCGGAGCTGGAACGTGGTGACGAAGCCGAGGATGGTCGAGCCCAGCACCAGGTAGAAGACGGCCAGGCCCGACGGGTCGCTGCTGGGCAGGGGGTGCAGGTCGCTGACGGCCCAGCGCTGCCCCGAGGAGTCGCTGACCCGCAGCGCCGCCGTCGTCAGCACCCGGGCCACGGAGCTGCCCGACGCGCTGGATAGCTCCAGCTGCGGCACGCCGTCCACGAGGTCGACGACGGCGTACGCGCGCTGCTCGGCGACGGCCTCGCGGGCGGCGTCGACGTCGGCGGCCGGGTGCACCACCAGCCCCTGCTGCAGCGCGGCCTGCAGCTGGTCGACGGGCCCGCCGTCGGCGTCCGCCCCCGAGCCGGCGACGACGGCCACGTCGACGGCGCGCGCCGAGGGACGGCCCAGGGCGTCGACGTAGGAGGTGACGAACAGCGCCGCCATGGCCAGGGCGACGCAGACGATCGTGGTGGCCCGGCGGTAGGGCGGGTGGCGCAGGAGGACCCGGGAGGCGCCCAGGGCGCGCGAGGCCCGGCCTGCGGCTCGCTGCGCCGGCCTCCCCGCTGGCTGGTCCGCCGCCTGCCGGGCCGGCTCCCGGTTGTCGGACACCCGCGAACAGTAGGGAGGATGGGGCATGGCCACCTCCCCGACGCAGCCCTCGACAGGGTCCGGTCTCGACCTCGCCCACGTCGACGCCGCCGTGCGCCCCCAGGACGACCTGTTCGGCCACGTCAACGGCTCCTGGCTCGCCGCGCACGAGATCCCGGCCGACCGCTCCTCCGACGGCGCCTTCCGGGCGCTGTTCGACGCCGCCGAGGAGCAGGTGCGCGCCATCGTCGAGGAGGCCGCCGCGAGCGCCCCGACCGCCACCACCGGCGAGGCCGCCGGCGGGTCCCTGGGCCAGGTGGGGCGCGCCTACCGGGCGTTCATGGACGTCGAGCGCGTGGAGGCCCTGGGGGCGTCACCGCTGGAGCCGCTGCTGGCCGAGGTCGCCGCCGTCGCCGACCGCTCGGCGCTGGCCGCCCTCGTGGGCCGCTACCAGCGCGAGGGCCTGGTGGCGCTGGTGGCGGCGTACGTCTCCCCCGACGCCAAGGACTCCTCCCGCTACGTCGTCTACGCCGAGCAGGCCGGGCTCGGCCTCCCGGACGAGGCGTACTACCGGCTCGACGAGCACGCCGAGGTGCGCGCGAAGTACGTCGAGCACCTCGACAGGCTGTGCGCGCTGGCGGGGCTGGAGCCCCTGGGAGCGACCGTCCTCGACCTCGAGACAGCGCTGGCCGGCGTCAGCTGGGACCGGGTCTCGCGCCGCGACGCGCACAAGACGTACACGCTCAAGACCTGGGCCGAGCTGGTGGCGAGCGCCCCCGGGCTCGACTGGGAGGCGTGGCGGGCGGCGCTGCTCGACCTCGACGTCGAGGGCGGGCAGCCGGCCAGCCGCCTGCCCGGCGTCAGCGCCGACGCGCTGGCCGAGGTGGTCGTGCGCCAGCCGTCGTTCGTGACCGGCGCCGCCGCGCTCGTGGCGGAGCGGCCCATGGAGCAGTGGAGGGCCTGGCTCTCGGTGCGCCTGGTGCGCGGCCTCGCCCCGTACCTCTCGTCCGACCTCGTCGAGGAGCAGTTCGACTTCTCCGGGCGCACGCTCTCGGGCACGCCGCAGCTGCGCGAGCGCTGGCGCCGCGGCGTCTCGTTCGTGGAGGGGACCCTCGGCGAGGCCGTGGGCCAGCTGTACGTGGAGCGGCACTTCCCGCCGCGCTCGAAGGTCCGCATGGTCGAGCTGGTCGAGAACCTCGTCGAGGCGTACCGGCAGTCGATCTCGACGCTGGACTGGATGAGCCCGGAGACCCGGGAGAAGGCCCTGGCCAAGCTCGCGGCCTTCACCCCCAAGATCGGCTACCCCGACCGCTGGAAGGACTACTCCTCCCTCGTGGTCGACGGCGAGGACCTCGTCGGCACCGTGCGGCGCACCGGGGAGTGGGAGACCGCCTTCGAGCTGGCCAAGATCGGGCAGCCGATCGACAGGTCGGAGTGGCTGATGACGCCCCAGACCGTCAACGCGTACTACCACCCGGTGATGAACGAGATCGTCTTCCCCGCGGCGATCCTGCAGCCGCCGTTCTTCGACGCCGACGCCGACGACGCCGCCAACTACGGCGGCATCGGCGCGGTGATCGGCCACGAGATCGGCCACGGCTTCGACGACCAGGGCTCCAAGTACGACGGCTCCGGCAACCTCGTCGACTGGTGGACGCCGTCCGACCGCGAGGAGTTCGAGCGCCGCGCGGCCGCGCTCGTCGCCCAGTACGCGGCGCTGTCGCCGCGCGAGGCACCGGACGCGCACGTCAACGGCGAGCTGACCGTGGGCGAGAACATCGGCGACCTCGGCGGCCTGACCATCGCGCTCAAGGCCTACCGGATCGCGCTGGAGCAGGCGGGCCTGCAGGACGGGCCCGAGCTCGACGGGTTCACCGCCACCCAGCGCGTGCTCATCGGGTGGGCGCAGGTGTGGCGCACCAAGACCCGCGAGGCCGAGGTGCGCCGGCGGCTCGCCATCGACCCGCACTCCCCCGCCGACCTGCGCTGCAACGCCGTGGTCACCAACCTCGACGCCTTCCACGAGGCGTTCGGCGTGGTCGAGGGCGACGCCCTCTTCACCCCGCTCGAGCAGCGGGTGCGCATCTGGTGAGCTCCCCCCACCAGCAGCTGCTCCACCTGCTCGCGCGCTACGGCCACGGCGGACCGCAGGACCCGGGGCTCGACGACCGCGGGGTACCAGCAGCTGCTGGGCGCCGACGGTGACGACCTCGAGGCGCTGTGCGCCCTGGCCGACGCCGTCCGCGGGAACCAGCCGGGGGGTGGCGAGCTGACCTTCGTGGTCAACCGCAACCTCACGACGGCGGTGGTGGCCGGGCCTCCCGGCTCGCGCGAGGCCGAGCTGCGCGACGCCCTGGTCGACGAGGCGGTCGCGCTGGGCGCCACCGAGCTGTGCGTGCAGGGCCCGCTCCCGCCGTCGTCGTCAGGCACCCGGGGGCGCGACGACGGCTACCTCGACCTGGTGCGGGCGCTGCACGAGCGCGCCCCGCAGCTGCACCTGCACGCGTTCCGACCCACGGAGGTCGCCGACGCCGCGGCGCGCTCGGGACGCACGCCGCGGGAGTGGCTCACCGCCGCCCGCGAGGCCGGGCTGGGCTCGGTCCCGGGCACAGGCGCGCGAGTGCTCAACGACGCGCTCCGTCCGGCGCTCGCACCGCCCGGCCAGCCCGACCTCACCTCGCAGGAGTGGGTCGACCTCGTCAGCACCGCCCACGAGGTGGGCCTGCCATCGACGGCCACGCTCGTCTACGGCCACCTGGAGACGCCGGCGCAGCAGGTGGCGCACCTGCGGCGGCTGCAGGAGGTGCAGCGGCGCACGGCGGGCTTCACCGAGCTCATCCTCATGCCGTGGGTGCCGGCGCTGACCGCTCCCCTGCCCGACCCGCTGCCGGCTGGCCTGCCGCGCAGCGCGCCCGGTCCCGCGGCGCGTGAGACGCGGGCGCTGCACGCCGTGGCGCGCCTGCTGATGGCCGCTGGCGGGGCGGGGAGCGTGCCGCACGTGCAGGTGGCCTGGACCAAGCTCGGCGGCGGCACGACCCCGCTGGTCGAGCAGGTGCTGCGCGGCGGCGCCGACGACCTCGGCGGTCTGCTCCTCGACGGCGCCCTGCGCCCCGACGCCGGCGCCGAGGCGGGCCTGCAGCTGGTGGCCGCCGACGTCGTCGCCGTGGCGTCGCGCCTGGGGCGGACACCGCGGCAGCGGACCACGACGTACGCCGACGTCCCCCCGGAGCGCCGCCTCCCCCTCCCCCTCCCGTGATCATGGGATCCACGCACACTCCTGACCGTGATCATGGGCTTCCCGAACACCTCAGCGTCGACGTCGCCGTCATCGGCGCCGGGGTCGCCGGCCTGGCCGCGGCCATCAAGCTGCGCCGCCGCGCCCGGGAGACCTTCGTGGTGCTGGAGCGGGGCGACGACGTCGGCGGCACCTGGCGCGACAACACCTACCCCGGTGTCGCCTGCGACGTGCCCGCACCGCTGTACGCCTACACGTTCCGCCCGCAGCCGGCCTGGACCCACCGCTACGCCCGCGGCGCCCAGGTGCAGGACTACCTGCGGACCAGCGCCCGCGAGGAGGGCCTGGAGCCCCACCTGCGGCTGCGCACCGACGTCCTCGACGCCACGTGGGACGACGACGCCGGGCGCTGGCGCGTCACCGCCGCGACCCCCGACGGCGAGCTGCGGGTGACCGCGCGGGTGCTGGTCACCGCCGTCGGGCGCCTCGCCGAGCCGCGGGACCCCGACGTCGCGGGGCTCGACGGCTTCGACGGGCCCGTCGTCCACACCGCCCGCTGGGACCACGACCTCGACCTGAGGGGCCTGCGCGTCGGCGTCGTCGGGACGGGCGCGTCGGCGGTGCAGGTGGTGCCGCAGCTGGCGGGGGTCGCGGAGCAGGTGGTGGTGTTCCAGCGGAGCGCGCCCTGGGTGGTCCCCCGTCGTGACGCCGAGGTGCCGCCCGCGGAGCGCTCCGCGCTGGAGCGCGACCCGGCCGCCGTCGTCGCGCTGCGCAGCGAGCTGCTCGCCGAGCTCGACAGCGGCATCGCCGCCCGGCGTCGTGAGAGGCCCGCGCTCGACGCGCTGCGCGCCCGGGCGCTGGCGCACCTCGCCTCGCAGGTGCCCGAGGGTCCGCTGCGCCGCGCGCTGACCCCCGCCTACGAGGTGGGGTGCAAGCGCGTCCTCCTCTCCGACGACTTCTACCCCGCGCTGCTGCGCGACGACGTGGCGCTGGAGCCGACCGCCCTCGACCGCCTGGAGGGGCCCCGCGGGCGCACGGCGGTCGCGCGGTCCGGGCAGCGGCACGGGCTCGACGCCCTGGTGCTGGCCACGGGCTTCACCACCACGCGCCCGCCGATCGCCGAGCGGCTCCACGGCCGTGGTGGCCGCTCGCTGGCGCAGCGCTGGGCCGGAGGCATGGGGGCGTACGCGTCGACGGCGGTGCCGGGCTTCCCCGCCCTGTTCCTGCTCGGCGGGCCGCACGCGGTGCTGGGGCACTCCTCGGCGGTCGACCTCCTGGAGGCGCAGGTCGACCACGTGCTGGGAGCGCTCGACCACCTGGCTCGCGCCGGAGCGGGGGCCGCGCCGCTGGAGGTCAGCGACGACGCCGAGGCGGCGTACCTGCGTGACGTCGACGCGATGGCCGCGGGCACCGTCTGGGAGGACGGCGGCTGCACCAGCTGGTACCGCGACGACCGCAACGGACGCCTGGCGCTGCTGTGGCCGGCGTCGGTGGCGGAGTTCCGGGCCCGCAACGCCTCGTTCGACCCCGCCCCCTACGGCGCCGCCAGCTGACCCCTCAGGCGGCGGGACGGCGCGGGGCCGCGCCCACCGGGCGGCGACCCTGCACGGCGAGCCCGTCGGGGCCCATCAGCGCGGTGACCGCGGGCGCGACCTCCGGGTCGAGCCAGGTGGCGGCGTCGAGGGCGTGCTCGGGCTGCAGCGCCAGGCGCTCGCGCAGCTCGAACCCCGACGCCGCGGACCACCGGGCGAGGTCGTCGAGGTGCGGCCACGGGCGCTCGGGGTTGACGTGGTCGGGGGTGAGGGGGCTGACGCCGCCCCAGTCGTCCACCCCGGCGCGCAGCAGCAGCGCCAGCTCCGTCCCGTCGTCGTCGGTGGCGGAGAGGTTCGGCGGCGCCTGGATGCGCAGGCCCGGCCCCAGCAGCAGCCGCGAGACGGCGAGCGCGGCGGCGTACTCCTGCAGCGCGAGGTCCGGCTCGCCCCGCATCGCGGTGCGGGGCTTGGCGCGGAAGTTCTGCACGATCACCTCGCGGACGTGCCCGTGGCGGCGCGCGGTGTCCGCGAGCGCCAGCAGCGAGTCGACCCTGTCGGCCGGGGTCTCCCCGATGCCGAGCAGCACGCCGGTGGTGAAGGGGACGACGGCGGCGCCGGCGTCCTCCAGCACCTGCAGCCTGACGGCGGGGTCCTTGTCCGGGCTGCCGAAGTGCGCCGCGCCCCGGCGCTCGAAGAGCTCGCGGCTGGTGGTCTCGAGCATCATGCCCATCGACGCCGCGACCGGGCGGAGGTCGGCCAGCTCGTCGGCCGTCATCACGCCGGGGTTGAGGTGCGGGAGCATCCCCGTCTCCTCGCGCACCCGCACGGCCAGGTGGCGCACGTAGGCGAGCGTGGAGGCGAAGCCGTGGGCGTCCAGCCACTGCTGCGCCTCCGGCCAGCGGGCCTCGGGCCGGTCGCCGAGGGTGAAGAGCGCCTCCTTGCACTCCAGCGCCGCGCCGTCGCGGGTCAGGGCGAGCACCTCGTCCTCGGTCATGAACGGGGCGCGGCCGGCGCGCGCGAGCTGGAGCGGGGTGTCGACGAAGGTGCAGTAGTGGCACCGGTCGCGGCACAGCGTGGTGATCGGGACGAACACCTTGCGCGAGTACGTCACCACGCCGGGCCGCCCCGCGGCGGCCAGGCCGGCGTCGCGCACCGCCGAGGCGAGGCGCAGCAGCCTGTCGAGGGGGTCGCCGTCGCGCAGGCCGCGGGCCGCGAGCAGCGCCTCGGCCTGGTCGGGCTCGAGGTGCTCCCCTGCCTCAGCGGTGCGCAGCGCGGCCTCGACGGCGCGCTCGCTCGGCGGCAGCGTCGGAGCGGGGAGGGTGGTGCTCACCTCATGAGGCTAGGTCGGCCGCGCGCGTCACCCCCGCGCGGGGACCTCCTGGAGGATCCACGCGTTGCTGTCCGGGTCGGTGAAGAAGGCGAACCGGCCCCAGGCCATCTCGTCGACCCCGGTGCACTCGACGCCGCGCGCCAGGAGGTCGGCTCGGGCGGCGTCGACGTCGGGCACGACAGCCTGCAGCCCCTTCTGGTCTCCCGGGCGCAGCGGCGTGATGCCCGTGCCGAAGGCGATGGAGCAGCCGGAGCCGGGCGGGGTCACCTGGACGAAGCGGAGCTCGTCGCTGACGCGGACGTCGTGGTCGCACCCCCAGCCGAGCACCTCGGCGTAGAAGCGCTTGGCGGCGTCGACGTCGGAGACGCCGACCATGACCAGCTCGAGGCTGGTGCGCAGGGTGCTGGTGGCCGGGGTCTCCATCGGGTCACCCGAGACGAGGGTGGACCGGGGGGCCGTCTGGACGTCGTCGTCGCTCATGCCTCCGCAGCGTGGCACCGCCCACCGACACCCCGGAACCCCTCACCCCTCGTGATCATGGGCGTCCGCCACCCCGGGGTGGCGGACGCCCACTGGCACCACGGTCGGAGGGGGGGTGGGGTCAGTCGGCCCAGCCGGGGAGCACGACGTGCTCCAGCAGCGCCATGCGCTCGTCCTGCGGCACGAAGGCGGCGTCGAGGGAGTCGAGGGTGACCTGGCGGAAGTCGTCCCAGCCCCAGCCCGCCTCCTCGGCGAGCAGCACCATCTCGTCGGTGAGGGTGGTGCCGGTCCAGAGCCGGTCGTCGCTCGACAGCGTGATGGTGAAGCCCAGGTCGCGCAGCGCCGTGACCTGGTGCTGCGCGATGGACTCCGAGGTGCCCGTCTGGGTGTTGGAGCGCGGGCAGACCTCGAGCGGCACCTGGCGGTCGCGCACGTAGGCGGCCGTGCGCCCGAAGCGGGGCAGGGCGCTGCCGTCGGCGCCGACGGTGACGTCCTCGAGGATGCGCACGCCGTGGCCGAGGCGCGCCGCCCCGAGCCCGAGCGCCTGCGCCACCGACTCGGGCCCGACGGCCTCGCCGGCGTGCACGGTGAAGGGGAACAGCTCCTCGCGCAGCAGCGTGAAGGCCTCCGCGTGGTCGGTGGCGGGGAAGCCGATCTCCGGGCCGGCGATGTCGAAGCCGACCACCCCGGCGTCGCGCCGCGACAGCGCGGCCCGGGCGGCCTCGAGCGACCTGTCGGCCTGGCGCATCGCGCACACGATCGCGCCCACGCGGATCGGTCGGCCCGCGTCGGCGGACTCCGCCGCCCCCGCGTGCAGCCCGGCCAGCACGGCGTCGACGACCTCCTCGATGCTCAGGCCACCCGCCGTCGACAGCTCGGGGGCGAACCGGCTCTCCACGAGCACCACGCCGTCGGCGGCGAGGTCGAGGACGCTCTCGCGCGCCACCCGCTCCAGCGCGTGCGGGGTCTGCAGCACGGCGCCGGTGTGCGAGAACGGCTCCAGGAAGCTGACCAGGGAGCCGGAGTCGGCCTGGCGCTGCACCCAGGCGGCGAGGGCCTCGGGCGTGCTCTCGGGCAGCTCGTGGCCGATCTCGTCGGCCAGCTCCAGCAGGGTCGAGGCGCGCATGCCGCCGTCGAGGTGGTCGTGCAGCACGACCTTCGGGGCCCGGGCCAGGCGCTCACGCAGCTCAGTCATGGCGCCAGGCTAGGCCGGGCCCCCGACGGGGCCCGGCCCAGGTGGCGGCTCAGCCGATGCGGCCGAGGACGACGTCGGGCGCGGTCGCGGCGGTGCTGGCGCCCGCGGCGACGTCCCACCCGCCCTCGAGCGCGGCCAGCGCCCGCTCGAAGCGCTCAGGGGTGTCGGTGTGCAGCACCGCGAGCACGTCACCGGAGCGCACGGCGTCACCGGGCTTGGCGCGCAGCTCGACGCCGGCCGCGGCCTGCACCTGCTCCCCCGCGCGGGCGCGCCCGGCGCCCAGGCGCCACGCCGCCAGGCCCACGGCCATGGCGTCGAGGCGGGTCAGCACGCCGTCGGCCCCCGCACGCACCTCGTGGGTGTGCTCCGCGACCGGCAGCGCCGCGTCGGGGTCACCGCCCTGGGCCGCGACCATCCGCCGCCACACGTCCATGGCGCGGCCGTCGGCGAGGGCCTCGGCCGGGTCGACGTCACCGCGGCCCGCAGCCGCGAGCATCTCCCGGGCGAGCGCCAGGGTGAGGTCGACGACGTCGCGCGGACCGCCCCCGGCGAGCACCTCGACGCTCTCGCGGACCTCCAGGGCGTTGCCGGCGGTGAGGCCCAGCGGCGTCGACATCTCCGTCAGCAGCGCCACCGTGCGCACGCCGGCGTCGGTGCCGAGGTCGACCATGGTGCGCGCCAGCTCCTCGGCGTCGGCACGGGTCTTCATGAACGCGCCGGTGCCGACCTTGACGTCGAGCACGAGCGCACCGGTGCCCTCGGCGATCTTCTTGCTCATGATGGAGCTCGCGATCAGCGGGATCGCCTCGACGGTGCCCGTGACGTCGCGCAGGGCGTAGAGCTTCTTGTCCGCCGGGGCCAGGCCGGAGCCCGCGGCGCAGACGACGGCCCCGACGTCCTCGAGCTGGGCGAGCATCTCGTCGTTGGAGAGCGCCGCCCGCCACCCGGGGATCGCCTCGAGCTTGTCCAGCGTGCCGCCGGTGTGGCCGAGCCCGCGGCCCGACAGCTGGGGCACCGCGACGCCGCACGCCGCGACGAGCGGGGCGAGGGGCAGGGTGGTCTTGTCGCCGACCCCGCCGGTGGAGTGCTTGTCGGCGGTGGGGCGGCTCAGGCCGGAGAAGTCGAGGCGCTCACCGCTGGCGATCATCGCTGCGGTCCAGCGGGAGATCTCGCGGCGGTCCATCCCGTTGAGCAGGACCGCCATGGCCAGCGCGCTCATCTGCTCGTCGGCCACCGCTCCGCGCGTGAAGGCATCGACCACCCAGTCGATCTGCGAGTCGGTCAGCTCGTGGCGGTCGCGCTTGGCGGCGATGACCTCGACGGCGTCGTGCGGCTCGGTCGCGGGGGTGGTCTGGCTCACCCGCTCACCCTGCCACTGGGGACCCCGCCGTTCGCAGCCAGGCGCTCGGCTGCTGTTCCCGACCCCCACCGGACCGCATCCAGGCGCTCGGCTGCGGTTCCCGACCCCACCGGACCGCAGCCAGGCGCTCGGCTGCGGTTCCCGACCCCCACCGGACCGCATCCAGGCGCTCGGCTGCGGTTCCCGACCCCCACCGGACCGCATCCAGGCGCTCGGCTGCGGTTCCGAGGGCGTCAGCCGCGCTCGAGCTCCTCGGGGCCGAAGCCCTGCGGCAGCACCTCGGCCATGGTCAGGACGCCCTCCGGCGTCGAGACCAGCAGCGAGCGCCCGCCGTGCTCGTAGAGCAGCTGCCGGCAGCGTCCGCACGGCATGATCTGCCGCGCGTCGTCGCCGCCGACGCACGCGAACGCCACCAGGCGCCCGCCGCCGCCGGACACCAGCGACGACACCAGGCCGCACTCGGCGCACAGCGTCACGCCGTACCCGGCGTTCTCGACGTTGCAGCCGGTGACCACGCGCCCGTCGTCGACGAGCGCGGCGGCGCCCACGTGGAAGTTCGAGTACGGGGCGTACGCCCGCTGCTGCACCTCGCGGGCAGCGGCCAGCAGGCCGTCCCAGTCGACGTCGTGCCCGGCCACCTGCTCAGAGCTCATCGGGGGTCCTCACTGCTTGACGTAGGGCTCGCCGTCGGCGGCCGGGGCGCGCACGCGCCCCACCAGTCCGGCGACGGCGAACACGGTGGCGAGGTACGGGGCCATCAGCAGGAACTGCGAGGGCACCGGGGTGGCGATCGAGGCCAGGATGTCCTGGAGGTTGGTCGCGACGCCGAACAGCAGGGCCGCCACCAGGGCGCCGATGGGCGTGTACCGGCCGAAGATCATGGCCGCCAGGGCGATGTAGCCCTTGCCGGCGCTCATCTCCTCGCCGAAGGCCAGGCCGACGCCCAGGGTGAGCATCGCCCCGCCCAGTCCGGCCAGCGCCCCCGACAGCACGACGTTGATGAACCGCGTGCGGTTCACGTCGATGCCGACGGTGTCGGCGGCCTTGGGGTGCTCGCCAACGGCGCGCACCCGCAGGCCCCAGCGGGTCCGGAAGAGCGCCACGTGCACGACGGCGACCAGCGCGTACGTGATGTAGACGATGATCGACTGGTTGAAGAGCACCGGGCCGAGCAGCGGGATGTCCGACAGCAGGGGCACCGCCACCGGGAGCAGCCCCGGCGGGGAGTTCAGCGACGGGTTGCCCGACAGCAGGGTGGTGAACAGGTAGTTGGTCAGGCCGATCACCAGCACGTTCAGCACGACGCCGACGATGATCTGGTTGACCACGTACCGGATGGCGAACAGCGCGAGCAGCAGGCCCACCGCAGCACCGGCCAGCGGCGCGGCGACCAGCCCGGCGTAGGCGCTGCCGGTGGCGCTGGCCACGACCGCGGCGCCGAAGGCCCCCGCGAGCAGCTGGCCCTCGATGGCGATGTTGACGACGCCGGCGCGCTCGGACACGACGCCGCCGAGGGCCCCCAGGACGATCGGCACGGACAGCACCAGGCCGCCGGCGAGCAGGCCCACCAGGCTGATGGTCTGGCCGGCGACCACCCAGACCAGGAAGCCCGCCAGCCAGGCGGCGGCGAAGACCGCGGGCGCCCAGACGCCGGCGCGGCGGCCGGCCCGGCGCTCGCGCTCGACCCACAGGGTGACCCCGAGGCAGACGAGCACCACCAGCCAGCCGAAGGCCGCTCCCGGCAGGGGCAGCTCGGGCAGCTGGACGGCGTCGTTGCCACCGGAGAGCCGGAACCGCGACGAGCCGTCCGGGGCGTTGAGCGCGAAGAGCACCAGCGCCAGCGCCGTCAGCACCGCGTAGGTGATGGCGGTGCGGGGGCTGAGCCGGTCGGCGGGGGCCGCCGGCCCGTCGCCGGCCGCGGGGGCTCCCGCGGGGCCGCCGGAGGCGGGCACGGGGGCGGTGGTGGGGGTGGTCATGCGGCGGCGCTCCTGGTCGTGGTCGCGGCCGCGCGTCGGCGCGGCTGCAGCCGGAAGACGGTGCGCACCAGCGGCGGTGCCGCGATGAGCAGCACGATCACCGACTGGACGACGAGGACGATGTCGATCGGGGTGCTCGTGGAGGCCTGCATCAGCACGCCCCCGGCCCGCAGCGCGCCGAAGAGCAGCCCGGCCAGGACCACCCCCAGCGGCTTGGAGCGGCCCAGCAGCGCCACGGTGATGGCGTCGAAGCCGATCTGCCCGGCGATGCCGCCGCTGAGCGAGCGCTCCGTGCCCAGCAGCTGCACCGCGCCGGCGAGGCCGGCGAGGGCGCCCGAGGCGAGCATCACGCCGACGAAGGCCCAGGAGACGGACATGCCCGCGGTGCGGGCGGCGGCCGGGTTGGCCCCCACCGCGCGCCAGCTGAAGCCGACCGTGCTGCGCTCCAGGAGCCACCAGACCAGCGCCGCGGCCACCAGCACCAGGAGGAAGCCCAGGTGCAGCCGGAAGCTGGGGCCGAGCAGCAGCGGGAAGGCGGCCGAGTCGGCCACCGGCGGGCTGATGGGGTTGGAGGACCCCTCGCGCTGGAAGCCCGGCGTGGTCAGCGCGTAGGCCAGCAGGTACACCGCGACGTAGTTGAGCATGATCGTGACGATCACCTCGTGGGCGCCGGTGCGGGCCCGCAGCAGGCCGACGATCCCGCCCCACAGCGCGCCGCCGACCACGCCGGCCAGCACCGCCAGGGGCAGGTGCACCACCAGGGGCAGGTCGAGGCGGAAGCCGACGAGGCCGGCGAGCATCGCGCCGACGATCAGCTGGCCCTGGGCGCCGATGTTGAACAGCCCGGCGCGGAACGCGAGCGCCACGGCGAGACCGGCCGCGATCAGCGGGCTGGCGACGACGAGCGTCTCGGTGATGGGCCGGAACGCCGCCGTGGTGCTGCGGGCCTGCGGGTCGAAGACCGCGCCCCGCAGCATCGCCCCGTAGGCGTCGGTCGCGGCGGTCCAGCCGGCGCTCAGCGCGTCCTGCGGGCGGGCGAAGAAGTAGCCGGAGGCGTCGCGGGTGGCCTGGTCGGTGACGGCGATCAGGAGCCCGCCGAGGACGAAGGCCGACAGGACCGCGAGCACCAAGACCAGCCAGGTGCTCTGGCGGGCGTCGGAGAGCCACGCGGCCGCACGGCCCGGGGCGTCGGGGCTGGTGGTCGAGGAGGGAGCCGGGGCTCCCGACGACCCGGGCGCGCCGGGCGAGCCGCCCGGGGGCACCTGCGGGCCGGGGGTGGGGGTGCTCATCGCGCCGTCCCGTCCGTGTCTGCGGGGGTGTCCGCGGGGGTGTGTGCGGGGGTGCTGGCCGTGGAGGTGGCGGGGGCGTCGGCGGCGTCGTCCGCGGCGGCCTCCACCTCGCTGGGGTTGCGCGCCGCCTGCTCGGCGGCCTCCGCGGCGGGCACGCCCGCCATCATCAGGCCGAGCACGTCGCGGAGGTTCGCGCCCTCACCGGCGCCGCCGGTCGCGCCGGCGCGCTCACCGGGGACGACGCCCACGACCCGCCCGCGGTACATGACCGCGATGCGGTCGGCCAGGGCCAGCACCTCGTCGAGCTCGGTGGAGACGATGAGCACCGGGGTGCCGGCGTCGCGCTCGGCGATGATCCGCGAGTGCACGAACTCGATGGAGCCGACGTCGAGGCCGCGGGTGGGCTGGGAGGCGATGAACAGCTGCAGCGGGCGCGACAGCTCGCGCGCCAGCACCACCTTCTGCTGGTTGCCGCCCGAGAGGGTGCCGGCGGCGACGGCCGGACCCGACGCGCGGACGTCGTACTCCCCCACCAGGCGGGTGGCGTTGCTGCGCAGGGCGCGGCGGTCCATCGCGGGGCCCTTGGCGAACGGCCGCTGGGTGTGCCGGTCGAGCACCAGGTTCTCCTCGATGGAGAAGCTGCCGACCAGCCCGTCGTGGGTGCGGTCCTCGGGGACGAAGCCCACGCCGGCGTCGAGCACCGCGCGGGTCGAGAAGCCCACCAGCTCCTGCCCCACGAGGCGGACCGACCCGCTCACGTCGGGCTGCAGCCCGACGATCGCCTCGGTCAGCTCGGTCTGGCCGTTGCCCTGGACCCCGGCGACGGCGAGCACCTCGCCGCGGGCGATGTCGAGGTCGACGCCGTCGACGACGCGGGCGCCGGTGGCGTCGCGGACCACGAGGTCGCGCACCTGCACCGTGACCTCACCCGGCGTCGCGGGCGCGCGCTCGACGCCCAGGCTCACGCTGCGACCGACCATGAGCGCCGCGAGCTCGTTCTCGGCGGCGGTCGGGTCGGCCGAGCCGACGATCTTCCCGCGGCGCACGATGGTGATCCGGTCGGCGATGGCCCGGACCTCACGCAGCTTGTGCGTGATGAAGACGATGGAGGTCCCCGCCGCGGTGAGCTGGCGCATGATCGCGATCAGCTCGTCGGTCTCCTGCGGGGTGAGCACCGCGGTGGGCTCGTCGAGGATGAGCACCTTCGCGTCGCGCACCAGGGCCTTGAGGATCTCGACGCGCTGCTGGACGCCGACGGGCAGGTCCTCCACCCGGGCGTCGGGGTCGACGGCGAGGCCGTAGCGGTCGGACAGCTCGCGCACCCGGCGGCGGGCGGTGGCGAGGTCGAGCAGGCCGCCCTTGACCGGCTCGTTGCCCAGCACCACGTTCTCGGCGACGGTGAAGACCGGGACGAGCATGAAGTGCTGGTGGACCATGCCGATGCCCGCGGCCATCGCGTCACCGGGGCCCGAGAGCTCCACGGGCCGGCCGTCGACGACGATCTGGCCCTCGTCGGGGCGGTACAGCCCGTACAGGACGTTCATCAGGGTGCTCTTGCCGGCGCCGTTCTCGCCGAGCAGGCAGTGCACCTCGCCCGGGGCGACGACGAGGTCGATCGCGTCGTTGGCGACCAGCGAGCCGAAGCGCTTGGTGATGCCCTTGAGTGCGAGCTCCACGCCCGCACCTCCTTCCGTTCCTGGGCCGGTCCGGCTGGTCGCCGGCTGCTCGTCCGGCAGGTCGTGCCACACGGCCAGGGCCCCCGGGACGGTACCCGGGGGGCCCTGGCCGCCCTGACCGCGCGGGGCGCGGTCAGGAGGAGGTCACGGGGTCGACTGCGACTGCACCGTGATGGTGCCGTCGACGACGTCCTGCTGGAGCTTGCTCACGCCGTCCTTGACGGCCTGCGGGACGTTCGCGTCGTTGTCGTGGAACGGGGCCAGGCTCACGCCGCCGTTCTCCAGGGTGCCGACGTAGGGCTCCGAGGAGAAGCTGCCGTCGACCTCGCTCTTCACGGCGTCCTGCACCGAGGCGCCGATCTCCTTGACCACCGAGGTGAGGATCAGCGGGCGGTCGCTCTCCTTGACGGTGTTGTAGCCGTCGGAGTCGACCCAGACGACCTTGACGTCGCCGCCGGCCGCGTTGGCGGCGTTCGCGGCGGCCAGGGTGCCGTTCCCGACGGGGCCGGCGACCGGGAGGATGATGTCGGCGCCCTGCTGGATGAAGTTCTGCGTGGTGTTCTGCCCGGCGCCGATGTCGTCGAAGTTGCCGGTGAACGAGCCCTGCTGCGTGGCCTTGTCCCAGCCGAGGAGCTTGACGCTCGTGCCGTTGTCCTCGTTGTACTTGGCGACGCCGTCGGCGAAGCCGTCCATGAAGATCGTCACGGACGGGATCTGGATGCCGCCGTAGGTGGCGACGGTGCCGGTCTTGGAGGTGCCCGCGGCGACGTAGCCGGCCAGGTAGGAGGCCTGCGCGGTGTCGAACAGCAGCGGCTTGACGTTGGAGCGGGCCGGCTCGACGGTCGAGTCGATCAGCGCGAACTGGGTGTCCGGGTTGGCGTCGGCGGCGCTGCCGGTGGCGTCGGCGAGCAGGAAGCCGACGGCGACCACCAGGTTGCAGTTCTGCTGGACCAGCGCGGCGATGTTCGGCGCGAAGTCGGCCTCGGAGCTCGACTGCGTCGTCTGCTCCTGGATGCCGAGCTCGGCGACGGCCGCGTCGAGGCCCTCCTTGCCGGACTGGTTGAACGACTGGTCGTCGAAGCCACCCGCGTCGGAGACCATGCAGGCCTTGACGTCGGAGGCCGCGCTCGTGCCGGACCCGCTGCCGGCGCCCGTGGAGGCCTCGGGGGCCTCGCCGCAGCCGGCGGCCAGGAGGGCCACGGCCCCGACGGCGGCCAGGGTGCCGAGCTTCTTCTTCACAGGTGCTCCTCCAGGGGGCGGTCGTCGCAGCTGCGCCCCGGGGCCGCGGTCGCGGCGCCCGTCAGGGCGGGCCGGGAGGTCGTCCCTGACCCGTCCGGGCGTGCTCGCCAGACCCTAGGACGACTCCCGCTCGGCGGACGAGACCCCCCGGCCGGATCGCAACCGTTCCGTGATGGGCGGTTCGTCCGGTCGGGCGGGGCCGGGCGGGGGTCAGGCCGGGTCGAGCGGCAGGCGCAGGCCCGCCAGCGAGGCGGCGGCCAGCAGGCGCGCCCCGACGGCGACGGCGCGCTCGTCGGCCTGGAAGTCGCCGCGGTGGAGGTCGTGGGTGGCCCCGCCCGGCGTGCGCGTCCCGAGCCGGGCCATGGCCCCCGCCACGTGCTGCAGGTACCAGGCGAAGTCCTCCCCGCCCAGGCTCTGGTCGGTGGGGACGGCGGAGCCGGCGCCCAGCTCCTCCTCGGCGGCGCCCTGGAGCAGGCCGGCGCTGACCGCCTCGTTCACCACGGGCGGCACCCCGCGCTTGAGGTCGACCTCGACGTCGACGCCGTAGGGCGCCACGACCTCGCGGACCACCTCGGCGAGCAGGTCGCCGGCGTCCTTCCAGGCGTCCTGGCGCACGCAGCGCAGCGTGCCCTCGGCCACCCCGAGGCGCGGGATGGCGTTGGCGGCGCCGCCGGCGTTGACGCGGCCCCACACCAGGCTGACGCCGGCGCGCGGGTCGAGCCGGCGCGACAGGACGGCGGGCACCTCGGTGACCACCTTGGCGAGGGCGAAGACCAGGTCGGCGGTCAGGTGCGGTCGCGAGGTGTGGCCGCCGGGACCGTGCAGCTCCACCCGCACCTGGTCGAACGCGGACGTGATGGCTCCGACGCGCAGCCCCACGCGGCCGACGTCGGTGTGGGGGTCGCAGTGCACCGCGAGCACGCGCTCGACGTCGTCCAGCGCACCGGCGGCGATGACGCCCAGCGCCCCGCCGGGCGTGACCTCCTCGGCGGGCTGGAACAGCAGGCGGACGCGCCCGGGCAGCCTGCCGGCGCGGTCGAGGTCGGCCAGGACGAGGCCCGCGCCCAGCACCACGGTGGTGTGGACGTCGTGCCCGCAGGCGTGGGCGACGCCCGGCACCGTGGAGCACCAGGGGCTGGAGGTCTCGTCGGCCAGGGGCAGCGCGTCGAGGTCGGCGCGCAGCGCCACGGTCCGGGGACCGGTGCCCACGTCGCACACGAGGCCCGTGCCCGGCAGCAGCCGCGGCTCCAGGCCGGCGGCGCGCAGCGCCTCGGCGACCTTCGCGGTGGTCCGGTGCTCGGAGTGCGCCGTCTCGGGGTGGGCGTGCACGTCGCGCCGGAACGCGACGAGCTCCTCCAGGCGCGGGGCGAGGAGGTCGGTCAGCGTGGGCGGGCCGGCGGGCCCGTCGGGGCCGCGGCGGGGGCGCAGGGTCACTTCAGCGTCACAGCAGGTCGTCGCGGCCGCGCTCGCGCCACGCGCCGACCACCTGCTTCACGCCCTGGGCGTGCTGGCGGGTGGTGACCAGCAGGGCGTCGGGGGTGTCGACGACGACGGCGTCGGGCAGGCCGAGCACCGCCACGGTCCGCCCGGTGCCGGCGACCACGACGCCGCTGGCGCCGTCCTCCCCCAGCACCAGGGACGGGTCGCCGAGCACGGCCAGGCCGTCGGAGGCGCCGGGGAGCAGGGTGGCGAGGGAGTCCCAGTCACCGACGTCGTCCCACCCGAAGGCGCCGGGCACGACGGCCACACCACCCGCGGCGGCCACCGGCTCGGCGATGGCGTGGTCGATCGCGATCTTCACCAGGCCGGGCCAGACGGCGTCGAGCACCTCGTCGCGCCGGGGGGTGTCCCACGACGCGGCGATGTCGCGCAGGCCCTCGGCCAGGGCGGGCAGCTGCGCGGCGAGGTGGTCGAGCAGGACGCCGGCGCCGACCACGAACATGCCCGCGTTCCACCGGTGCCGGCCGCCCGCGAGGTAGGCGGCGGCGGTCTCGGCGTCGGGCTTCTCGACGAACTCGGCCACGCGGACGGCGTCGGGGGCGCCCTCGACCACCAGCGGCTCCGCGCCGCGCACGTAGCCGAACTGCGTGGCGGGCCCGGTGGGGGTGATGCCGATGGTGACGACCTCGCCGGTGCGCGCCGTCGCCACGGCCTGGCGCACGGCGTCGCCGAAGGCGGCGTCGTCGGTGATGACGTGGTCGGCGGCGAAGGAGCCGAGCACCGCCCGGGCGCCCTCGCGCCGCTCCAGCACCGCCGCGGCCAGGCCGATGGCGGCCATCGAGTCGCGCGGGGAGGGCTCCAGCAGCAGGTTCTCGCCGCGCAGGCCCGGCAGCGCCTCGCGGACGGCGGCCGCGTGGGAGCGACCGGTCACGAGCAGGACGCGGTCGTCGCCGGCCAGCGGGACGAGGCGGTCCCAGGTGGCCTGCAGCAGCGAGCGGCCGCTGCCGGTGAGGTCGTGGAGGAACTTGGGGGCGCCGGCCCGCGACAGGGGCCACAGCCTCGTGCCGGCACCGCCCGCGGGGACGACGGCGGCGAAGCCCTCGATGCGGGACGCGGTCCGGCCGCCGGCAGCAGTCATGCGCGCCAGCCTGGCACAGGGGACTGTCGCGTTCGTCACGCACGGGCACGTCCGGACCAGCGCCGTCGTGCCCCGGCGATAGGCTCCCAGGGACGCCGCAGTCCGGTCACAGCCCGAGCGAGGCGCCCGCTGGTCCACCCGACCGCGAAGATCGACGAGGGAAGGCGCACCCGTGGCACGAACGCTGCCCGCACTGCCCACCGTGTCCGGCCCGACCGGCACGCTCTACCGCGGCCGCGAGGGCATGTGGTCCTGGGTGGGCCACCGCATCACCGGCGTCCTGATCTTCGTCTTCCTGCTGGTGCACGTGCTCGACACGGCGCTCGTCACCGTCTCGCCGCAGGCGTACGACGCGGTGATCGCCAGCTACAAGAACCCGGTCGTCGGCCTGGGCGAGGCCGGCCTCGTGGCCGCCGTCCTGTTCCACGCCTTCAACGGCATCCGGATCATGCTGGTCGACTTCTGGTCCAAGGGGCCGCGCTACCACCGCCAGCTGTTCTGGGGCGTGCTGGCCGTGTGGCTGGTGCTGTTCGTGCCGTTCCTGGTGCGGCACCTGTCGATCATCTTCTCCCCCGTCGAGCACTGAGAGAGGCCGCGATGACCGCCGTCCAGTCCACGCCGGGCCCCGCCCAGGCGATCGACGCCCCGCGCTCGCCGTACCGGCGCAGCAAGCCCACCCGCACCAACTTCGAGCTCTACGCCTGGCTCTTCATGCGCATGAGCGGCGTGCTGCTCGTGGTGCTCGTGCTGGGCCACCTCTTCGTGAACCTGGTGCTCGGCGACGGCATCCACCAGGTCGACTTCGCCTTCGTCGCCGGCAAGTGGGCCTCGCCGTTCTGGAAGGTCTGGGACCTGTCGATGCTGTGGCTGGCGATGCTGCACGGCACCAACGGCGTCCGGACGATCATCAACGACTACGCCGAGCGCAACGGCACGCGCTTCTGGCTCAAGATGGCGCTCTACGTCGCGTTCACGCTGACGGTCGTGCTCGGCACCCTGGTGATCTTCACCTTCGACCCGTGCCCGGTCGGCGCCGACATCGACGCCTCCGCGCTCCCCAGCTTCTGCCCCGCCCGCTGACCCGACCCCCGAGGAGGACCCCCCATGGCTGAGGTCCAGTTCCACAGCTACGACGTGGTCATCGTCGGCGCCGGTGGCGCCGGCATGCGCGCCGCGCTCGAGGCGGGGCAGCGCACCCGCACCGCGGTGCTCACCAAGCTGTACCCCACGCGCTCCCACACCGGCGCGGCGCAGGGCGGCATGTGCGCCGCCCTCGCCAACGTCGAGGAGGACAACTGGGAGTGGCACACCTTCGACACCGTCAAGGGCGGCGACTACCTCGTCGACCAGGACGCCGCCGAGGTGATGTGCAAGGAGGCCATCGACGCCGTCCTCGACCTCGAGAAGATGGGGCTGCCGTTCAACCGCACCCCCGAGGGCCGCATCGACCAGCGCCGCTTCGGCGGGCACACCCGCAACCACGGCGAGGCCGCCGTGCGCCGCTCCTGCTACGCGGCCGACCGCACCGGCCACATGATCCTGCAGACCCTCTACCAGCAGTGCGTCAAGCACGAGGTGGAGTTCTTCAACGAGTTCTACGTGCTCGACCTGCTGCTCACCGAGGTCGACGGCGTCCGCACGACGGCGGGCGTCGTGGCCTACGAGCTGGCCACCGGCACGATCCACGTCTTCCGCGCCAAGTCCGTGGTCCTCGCGACCGGCGGCGCCGGCAAGGTCTACAAGACGACGTCCAACGCCCACACCCTCACCGGTGACGGCATGGGCATCGCCTACCGGCGCGGCCTGCCCCTGGAGGACATGGAGTTCTTCCAGTTCCACCCGACGGGCCTGGCCGGCCTCGGCATCCTGCTGAGCGAGGCCGCCCGCGGCGAGGGCGGCATCCTGCGCAACGGCGAGGGCGAGCGCTTCATGGAGCGCTACGCCCCCACCATCAAGGACCTCGCCCCCCGCGACATCGTGGCCCGCTCCATGGCCAACGAGGTCCGCGAGGGCCGCGGCGCCGGTCCCCACAAGGACTACGTGCTGCTCGACCTGACGCACCTGGAGCCGGCGCACATCGACGCCAAGCTCCCGGACATCACCGAGTTCGCCCGCACCTACCTGGGCGTCGAGCCCTACACCGAGCCGGTGCCGGTCTACCCGACCGCGCACTACGCCATGGGCGGCGTGCCCACCGACGTCACCTCGCAGGTGCTCGCCGACAACGACACCGCCGTCCCCGGCCTGTTCGCCGCGGGCGAGGTGGCCTGCGTCTCGGTGCACGGATCCAACCGCCTGGGCACCAACTCCCTGCTCGACATCAACGTCTTCGGCAAGCGCGCCGGCCTGGCGGCGGCCAAGCACGCCCTCGCCACGGAGGTCTTCGCCGACCTGCCGGAGAGCCCCGAGACCGACGTCGTCGCGATGGTCGAGGGCCTGCGCAGCTCCACCGGCACCGAGCGCGTGGCGGCGATCCGCCGCGACCTGCAGGAGACGATGGACGCGAACGCGCAGGTCTTCCGCACGGAGACCACGCTGAAGCAGGCCCTGGCCGACATCGACGCGCTGCGCGAGCGGTACGCCCGGGTCGGCGTGCAGGACAAGGGCCAGCGGTACAACACCGACCTGCTCGAGGCGATCGAGGTCGGGTTCCTCCTGGAGCTCGCCACGGTCATCTGCGCCGGTGCGCTCCACCGCACCGAGAGCCGCGGCGGGCACTTCCGCGAGGACTACCCCAACCGCGACGACGCCAACCACATGCGCCACACGATGGCGTACCGCGCGGTCGACGAGAACGGCCACGAGGGCGTGCGGCTGGACACCAAGCCGGTCGTCATCACCCGCTACCAGCCGATGGAACGGAAGTACTGAGCGCCATGGCTCGCGAGACCGACGCCACCCCGGAGAGCACCGCCGGGGCGATCCCCAGCTTCGACGTCACCGTGCGGATCCGCCGGTACGACCCGGAGCAGGACGAGGCTCCCCACTGGGAGGACTACAAGGTCTCGGTGCACGGCACCGACCGCCTCCTCGACGCGCTGCACATGATCAAGTGGGAGCAGGACGGGTCGCTGACCTTCCGCCGCTCCTGCGCGCACGGGGTCTGCGGCTCCGACGCCATGCGCATCAACGGCCGCAACCGCCTCGCGTGCAAGGCGCTGCTGAAGGACCTCGACCCGAGCAAGCCGATCACCGTCGAGCCCATCAAGGGCCTGCCGGTCGAGAAGGACCTCGTCGTCGACATGGAGCCCTTCTTCCAGTCGTACCGCGAGGTCATGCCGTTCCTCATCACGTCCGGGCACGAGCCGACGAAGGAGCGCCTGCAGTCGGCCCACGACCGCGAGCGCTTCGACGACACCACCAAGTGCATCCTGTGCGCCGCGTGCACGTCGAGCTGCCCGGTGTTCTGGACCGACGGGCAGTACTTCGGCCCGGCCGCGATCGTCAACGCGCACCGGTTCATCTTCGACAGCCGCGACGAGGGCGCTGACCTGCGCCTGGAGGTCCTCAACGACCGCGAGGGCGTGTGGCGCTGCCGCACCACCTTCAACTGCTCCGAGGCCTGCCCCCGCGGCATCCAGGTGACCAAGGCGATCGCCGAGGTGAAGCAGGCGCTGCTGACCCGCAAGGTCTGACGCCCCGCCCAGCAGGGCACCACGACAGGGCCGCGCCCTCCGCTCGCCGGAGGTCGCGGCCCTTCGTCGTCCTCCCCCTCACCGCAGCCGAGCGCCTGGTTGCGGTTATAGCCCCCGGTGGACCGCAGCCGAGCGCCTGGTTGCGGTTGCCAGGGGCGGTCAGAGGGGGCCGAGGTGCTCGGCCAGGAAGCGCACCACGGCGGCGTTCAGCGCCCGCCGCGACTCCGCGCGCCGGTACTCGTGGCCCTCCCCCGCCAGCTCGAGGTACTCCACGGGCGGGGTCGTGTCGTCGACCTCGGCGCGGGCGCGCAGCGCCGCCACCACCTGGTGGGCCTCGCCCAGGGGCACGTTGGTGTCGAGCTCGCCGTGCACCACGAGGAGCGGGGCGTCGACGTCGTCCACTGCGCGCAGCGGGGAGAGCTCCTCGAGGAGGGCGCGGTCGCGCTCGGGGTGGCCGTACTTGGTCACCGCCACGGCGCCGATCCACGGCTCGGTGTCGCGGTAGAAGGTGGTGAGGTCGCTCATCCCGCAGATGTCCACGCCGGCGGCGAAGGCCCCCGGCGAGAACGCCAGCGACGCCAGCGACGCGTACCCGCCGTAGGAGCGTCCCGTGACCGCGACCCGCCCGGGGGCGGCGACGCCGGTCTCGACGAGGTGGTCGGCGGCGGCGAGGACGTCGGCGAAGGCGTCCCAGCGCTTCTCGACGTCGTCGGCGTGCACGAACTCCCGCCCGAAGCCCGAGGAGCCGCGGATGTTGGGGGCCAGGACGGCGACGCCGGCGGCGGCGAGGGCCTGGTGGTACGGGTTGAAGGTGGGGCGCTCCTGGGCCTCGGGACCGCCGTGCAGCCACAGCGCCGCAGCCCCCCCAGACGCGGCGCCGGCCGCAGGACCTCCAGCCCGGTACAGCCACCCCGTCAGCGGCAGCCCGTCGCGGCCGGTGAAGCGCACCAGCTCGGGCTCGACCAGCTGGTCCGAGGGCAGCTGGGGCGCCTGGGTGATCCTCGACCACGCGCCGGTGGGCACGTCGACGTGCCACAGCTCCCGCGGACGGGTGGGTCCCTCGAGGCCGAGCACCACCGAGGAGCCGTCGCGGGAGAGCACCGGGTCGGCCGCGACCTGGCCGGGCAGGCCGGTGATCGGGGTCCGCTCGTGCGTGGCGGTGTCGAAGAGCTCCAGCTCGCTGCGGCCCGCGGCGTTCCAGACGAGCAGCAGCAGCCGTCCGGCGTCGTCGGCGTCGAGGGCCTCGAGCTCGGCGTCGTCGCGCACGGCCAGCGCCCGCGGCTCGCCCTTCCACCCGTGCGGGCCGAGCGGCATGCCGATGAGCTGTCGGCGGGCGAGGCCCACGTCGGAGGCGAGGTAGACCCACAGCGGGCCGGAGTCGCCCTCGGGGGCGGGGCGGAGCAGGGCGCCGTCGGTGGAGCCGGTGGCACCGGGCTGCAGCAGCAGGGCGGAGGTGTCGTCGAGCCTGTCGACGACGACGCAGAACTGGCGCCCGCGCTCGCCGTCCTTGAGCACGATGAAGCGCTCCTCGAGCGACACGTCGAGGACGGTGGTGTTCTCCCCCTCGGCGAGGGGGTCGAGGCGGCCGGTGGCGGGCTCGGCGAGGTAGGAGCGGGTGGGCTCACCCGGCCCCGAGGGCGGCAGGGTGACCACGAGGCGGTGGCCGCTGCGGGTCCACGGCCCGAGGACGGCGTGCACGCCCTCCCCGGGGCGCAGGCCGTTGCCTCCGGCGATGCGGCGGGCGTCGGTGCCGTCGGAGCGCACGACCCACACCTCGGTGCGGACGCCGCCGTCGGTGGCGACCTCGACGCCCAGCCAGCGGCTGTCGGCGGCCCAGGTGACGTGGACGACGGGGTCGGGGGTGCCCAGGTCGAGGCGGCGGGCGCGGGGCAGGGGCGCCCCGGCGGGCAGCCCGGTGACCACGTCCTGCACCCACACCTGCGGCGTGCCGGAGCGGTCGGAGACGAAGGCGACGCGCTGCGCGTCGGGGGTCATCACCGGCCCCCAGCTGCCCCAGGCGCCGACGAGCACGTCGGACAGGGCGACGGCGCGCTCGACGGCGCCGGTGGTGGTGGTGCCGGTGCGGCTGGTGCTGGTGGTGGTGGGATCGGACGGGGCGGTGGTGGTCACGCCGGGGTCTCCTTCGGGGCGTCGCCGACGACGATCCACGTGTCCTTCGCGCCGCCGCCGCGCGAGGAGTTCACCACCACCGACCCGGCGGGCGCCACGCGGGTCAGGGCGAGGTCGGCCACGCGCGCGTCGTCGCGCCCGTCGCCCACCACGTGCGCGAAGACGCGCAGGTCGACGTGGCGCGGCACGAGCGCGCCGCCCACCAGCGCGGGCAGCGACGACAGCTGCACCAGCTCCTGCGCCACCCAGCGCTCGGGGTGCGCGCCGATCTCGGCGCGCCGGGCGGCGACCTGGCCGGCGTCGGCGGTGGGGCCGATGAGCACCCCGGCGCCGCCGTGGCCGTCGACCGGCTTGGTGACCAGCTCGCCCACGCGCTCCAGGACGGCGCGCCGCTCTCCCTCGTCGGCGACCAGGTAGGTGGGCACCTGCTCCAGCAGGGGCCGCTCCCCCAGGTAGTACGAGATGAGCTCGGGGACCGCGCGGTAGACGGCCTTGTCGTCGGCGACCCCGTTGCCGGGGGCGTTGGCCAGCACGACGGCGCCCGCGGCCGCGGCGTCGAGGAGCTCGGCGCCGACGGGCCGGCCGTCGGAGGCGCGGACCTCGGCCAGGGGGCCGTCGAGGCGCAGGTAGAGCACGCCGACCTGCTCGGGCCGCCCCGTGCGGGTGCCCCCCACGAGCGGCGCCCCCTCGGCGGAGGCGCCGGTGGCCACCACGCGCCCGTCGACGACGGCGAGGTCGTCGGCCCCGACCAGCAGCAGGCCCGCACCGCTGGCCAGGCCCTGGTGCTCGAACCAGGCCCCGCTGGCGGGTCCGCTCGACAGCAGCGCCGCCCGGGTCCCGGGCCGCGCGCCGGCGAGCAGCGTCGCCCGCAGCCGCTCGTAGTAGGCGGCGGGCGCGGCGAGGCCGTCGGGGCGCGGAGCCTCCGGCAGCACGTCGTCGAGGAGCTCCCGGGCGGCGCAGGCGTAGGCCGCGCCGCTGGGGTCGCGCAGGTTGTCCTCCAGGACCCGCCAGCCGCCGTCCTCCCCGCGGACCACGTCGAAGCCGACCACCGCGGCGCGCACCGCCGACGCCGGCAGCCGCAGCCCCTCCTCGCGCCACCCGGGCGCTCCCACGACGGCCTCGCGGGGCAGCACCCCGTCGGCCAGCACGCGCTGCTCGCCGTAGACGTCGCGCAGGAACCGCTCCAGGGCCACGGCGCGCTGCTCCAGGCCCGCGCGCAGCTCGGCCCACTCGTGGCGGCCCAGGACGCGCGGCACCAGGTCGACGCCGAACGGGCGCACCTCGCCCCCGACCCGGAACCCGAGCTGGGCGCGCTCCGCCCACGCGTCGCGGGCCTGCTCGCGCTGGCGCAGCGCGTCGGGCCCGAGCGCCCGGACGGCCTCCAGCACGCCCCGGTACTGCGGGCGGACCTGCGCCGACGGCGCCACGGCCTCGTCACCGGCGCGCACCGCGTAGCCCGAGAGCACCGGACCGGTCTGCGGCACCCCGCCGGCGGGGCCGTGGGTCTCGGCGACCACCAGGCGGACCACGTCGTCGAGCTGGCCGGTCTCCGCGAACGCCGCCCGCTGGCGGTCGGCGGAGTTGCCGCGGACCAGGGCGCGCTCGGCGAGCTCGCGCACCTGCTCGGCGTCGCCCAGATCCGCCAGCACCGGCTGCAGGCGGTCCACGAGGGCGCGGACCACCTCGGCGGCGGGCAGGGGCCGGGGGTGCTCGGAGGGGTCGAGCAGGCGGCCGCGCAGCCCGCCGCGGGCGGCTTGCCACAGGGCCGCGCGGTGCAGCGGCGCGGGCCGGTCGCGCCGGGGCTCACCGCGCTCGACGGCGATCTCGGCCTCGCGGACCAGGGCCCGGAACAGCCCCGCGATGAGCACGGCGTCGTCGACGAGCGGGCAGGCGTCGCACACCCGCAGCTCCAGGGTGGGGGCGTGCGCGGAGGGCCTGACGTCGAAGTACGCCATCTTCGCGTCGGCGATGACCCCGGAGCCGATGAGGTCGGCCAGGAGCGCGTCGTACTCGGCCGCCGAGCCCATCGGGCCGGTGGCGCCCGCGGTGGGCCAGCGCTGCCAGATCGTGGTGCGGATGCTGGAGTAGCCGGTGTCGTGCCCGTTCCAGTACGGCGAGCTGGCGCTGAGCGCGAGCATCACCGGCAGGTCGGGGGCCACCCGCTGGGCGATGTCGACGGCGAGGTCGCGGTCGGCGACGCCCACGTGCACCTGCGTGCCGCAGATGAGCTGCTCGTCGACCAGCAGCCGGTACTGCTCCTGCATCCGGCCGTACCGGCCGGTGGCGGTCAGCTCGAAGTCGGGCGACGCCGAGCGGGGCGCCGTGCCCACGGCGGCGACGCCGAGCCCCTCCTTCGCGGCGACGGCCACCACCTGGGCGCGCAGCCGCAGCAGCTCCGCCCGCAGCCCGTCGAGCGTCTCGACGACGGCGGTGTTGGTCTCCACCGTGGTGCGCTGGATCTCCGCGGAGTACCCCTCGCGCGGGAGCCGGGAGAGCACCTGGGGCGCGCGGGCGGACAGCTGCCACGTCGTCGTGTCGATGAGGTGCAGCTCCTCCTCGGCACCGAGCGTGAGCGCAGAGGCCATGGCCGCGACCCTAGTGGCGGCTCGGGCCGCCCGGTCGGGTCGAGCGGCGGGTCGGGCGGGCGGGTCGAGCGACGGGTCAGCCGCGGCCGCGGACCGCGTCGCGGACGGCCCCGACGCCGCTGCGCACCCCACCGGCCACGAGGTGGACGACCGCGAGGGACGCCGCGCCGAGGACGACGCCGGCGGCCACCTGCACGCGGTCGGCCGCGCGCTCGCCGTAGGAGGGCTGGCGGTGCGGGGCCCACGCCTTGGCGAGGGTCGCCTCGGCGGCGGGGCCGACCGCCGGGCCGAGCACGGGCTCGCCCTCGGTGGCGGTGAGGTGGGCCGCGACGACGGGGTCGGTGGCCGCCCAGGCCGCGGTGGTGAGCACGACGCGGAACACGATGTTGAGCCACACCAGCAGACCGGCGATGACGCCGGCCGTCGCGAAGAGCGGGTTGCTCGTCCCGGTGAGGAAGCCGAGGCCGAGCCCGGCGAGGACCTTCAGCACCCCGAAGAGCGCAGCGCCCAGCAGGGCGGCGCTGCGCAGGTGGCCCCAGGGGATGTCGAGGCGGCCGAGCACCTTGAGCAGCACCACGAAGATGGCGGTGTCGGCGACGAACACGATGCCGATGCCCAGGACCCGGACGACGGCGTTCGTGAACCCGCCCTCGTCGAGGCCCACGAGCGCCAGGAGCCACGGCGCCGCGGCGTTCACGGTGATCGACGCGACCGCCGAGGTCAGCACGGCCGCGCCGAGCGTGATGAGGCCGACGGCGTCGCGCAGGCGCTGCGCCACGACGCCGTGCTGGTCCGGCGGCACGCCGAACATCGCCCGCACCCCCTCGCGCAGGGCCCCCATCCAGCCGGTGCCCGCGAGCACCGCCACCACGAGGCTGACGATCCCCGTGGTCGACAGGGCGTTCGTGTCCAGCAGCGACTCCGGCTCGATGCCGCCCTCGCCGATGAGACCGGGCACGTAGCCGTTGATGGTGCTCACCACGGTGTCGAGCAGCGTCCGGTTGCTCGCCAGCACCCGGCCGAACACCGCGAACAGCAGCACGAGGATCGCCGAGAGCGAGAACAGCGCCACGTAGGCGAGCCCGCCCGCGAGGATCTGCCCGCGCTCCAGGCCGTAGTGCCTCAGCGCCCGGCCCAGGTGGCTGGCCTGGTAGCGCTGCCACAGGCCCACCACAGCGCTCACGCGGCGCCTCGCTGCGGGGCCGCCGGTCGGTGGTGCGTCGCGATCACGCCTGCGATGGTCGCGCAGGCGGGCGTCGCCCGCGCGCCCAGCCGCTCGGTCAGCCGCCGAGGGGGAACCCGTCGGACGCGCGCCACACGCCGTCGCGGCCGTGGGTGAACAGCCCCACCTCGGTGACGTCGAAGGTCGCCTCGTAGCCGGCGAGCTCGGTCTCGGCGCGGTCGAGGGCGGCCTCGTCGAGCAGCTGCGCGACGGTCACGTGCGGGTGGAACGGGAACCGGCGCTGGGTGCCCAGCACGCCGGCGCGCACGTCGTCCTCCAGCTGCGCGCACTCCTGCCCGCCGCTGGCCAGGCGCACGTAGACCACCGGCGAGACGGGCCGGAAGCTGCCCGTGCCCCGCAGCCGGATGGTGAAGGGGGCCGACGCCGCCGTGGTGCGCCGGAGGTGGTCGACCACCTGGTCCATCGCGCCGGTCGGCACCGCCGTGGGCGGCACGAGGGTGACGTGCGCGGGGACCGTGGCGCCCAGCGGGTCGCCGAAGGCCGTGCGCCAGCCCTCCAGCTCGGCGGCCCAGGGCTGCGGCACCGCGATGGCGACGCCGATGAGCGTCTCGCCCGCGGCCGGCAGCACCGGCATGACGCCCGTCATCGCCGCCGCCTGGGCGGCGACCGACGGCGGCGTCGCGGGGTGCGCCAGACCGCGCCCGCCGCTCACCGGCGCCTCAGCGCGCGGCGGGCAGCACGCCCACCCGGTCGAAGGCCCGCGCCAGGACGACGGAGGCGCGCTCGCGGGCGCGCTCGGCACCGCGGGCGAGGATCCTGTCGAGCTCGGCCGGGTCGTCGAGGAGCTCCAGCGCGCGGGTGCGCACCGGCTCCAGGGCCGCGACGACGACGTCGGCCACCTCCACCTTCAGGTGCCCGTAGCCCTGCCCGGCGAACCGGGCCTCCAGCTCGGGCACGCTCTGGCCCGACAGGGCCGAGTGGATGGTCAGCAGGTTGGAGACGCCCGGCTTCTCGGCCGGGTCGAAGCGGACCTCGGTGCCGGTGTCGGTGACCGCCGAGCGGATCTTCTTGGCGGTCTTCTTCGGGTCGTCGAGCAGCTCGATGATCCCGTTCGGCGACGACGCGCTCTTGCTCATCTTGGCCGTGGGGTTCTGCAGGTCGGTGATCTTGGCGGTCTCGCGCACGATGTGGACCTCGGGCACCACGAACGTGTCGCCGTAGCGGGTGTTGAAGCGCTGGGCGAGGTCGCGGGTGAGCTCCAGGTGCTGGCGCTGGTCCTCGCCGACCGGCACCCGCGCGGCGTCGTGGACGAGGATGTCGGCCGCCTGGAGCACGGGGTAGGCGAACAGGCCCACGTTCTGCTGGTCGGCGCCGACCTTGGCCGACTTGTCCTTGAACTGCGTCATGCGGCTGGCCTCGCCGAAGCCGGTGAGGCAGTTCAGCAGCCACGCCAGCTGGGCGTGCTCGGGCGCGTGGCTCTGCACGAAGAGCGTGGAGCGCTCCGGGTCGATGCCGGCGGCGAGGTACTGCGCCGCGGTCACCCGGGTGCGCTGGCGCAGCGCGGCCGGGTCGGGCGAGACGGTCAGGGCGTGGAGGTCGACGACGCAGAAGGTGGCGTCGAACTCGTCCTGCATGGCGACCCAGCTGACCAGCGCACCCAGGTAGTTCCCGAGGTGGAGCGAGTCGGCGGTCGGCTGCATGCCGGAGAACAGGCGGGCTGGCACGCGACCAGTCAACCACCAGCGGCCGCTCCACCAGCGCGAGGACGCCGCCCGACGACCTCGGACGGGTGGCGCAGCAGACGGGAGGGCCCCGCGGCCCCTAGCCTTCGGAGGTGCTCGCGAGGCAGCGCCAGGAGCGGATCCTGGAGGAGGTGCGCTCCCACGGGGGCGTGCGCGTCAGCGACCTGGTGAGCGCCCTGGGCGTGTCGGAGATGACCGTCCGCCGCGACATCACCATCCTGGCCGGCCAGGGCCTGGTGGCCCGGGTGCACGGCGGGGCGACGGCGCCGTCGGCCCGCGCGGAGGAGCCGGGGTTCACCGCCAAGCAGCTGATGGCCCCCGACGAGAAGGAGGCCATCGCCCGCGCCGCGGCGGCGCTGGTCGCCCCCGGGGCCTCGGTCGCCGTGTCCGCCGGGACCACCACGCACGCGGTCGCCGCCGCGCTGGCGGAGGTGCCCGGCCTGACGGTGGTCACCAACTCGCTGCCGGTGGCCCAGGCGCTGCACGAGGCGTGGTCGCAGCGGCCCGGCGGCGGTTCGGTGGTGCTGACCGGCGGGGAGCGGACCCCGTCGGACGCCCTGGTGGGCCCGGTGGCCGTGGCGGCGCTGCGGTCCCTGCACGTCGACGTGCTGCTGCTGGGCGTCCACGGGGTCGACGAGCACGCCGGTCTGACCACCCCGAACCTCGCCGAGGGCGAGACCAACCGCGCGCTGGTGGCGGCCGCGCGCCACGTCGTCGTCCTGGCCGACTCCTCCAAGTGGGGGGTGGTCGGCCTGGCGAGCATCGCCGACCTCGAGGCCGTCGACGTGCTCGTCACCGACGGCGGGCTGCCGGCGGCGGCCCGGGAGGTGCTGGCAGCGCGGGTGGGGCGGCTCGTGGTCGCCGGTGACGAGGTGCCGACGCCCCTGTCCTGACGATAACCACCAGAACCCACCAACAACCCACCAAAAAAACACACGAACGAACACTTCCGAACGCGACCGCGCACCGGTAGCGTTCGGACCCCGGGCGGCAGCGCTGCCAGGACCCGGACCGCAGCGGTGGAGGGGTGCACGTGTCAGAGGTCTTGTCCGGGAGCTCGTCGAGGGGCTCGTCGGGGGTGCGCCGCACCGAGCGCGCGATGGCCGACGGGCGGCCGATCTTCTACTTCGACGACACCGAGCCGTACCTCTCGGGCACCGCCGTCCGCGAGGCCGTCGACACCCGCGACCTGCCCGCCGTCGCCACCACCTCCACCATGCGGTGGGACGTGCTCACCGGTGAGTGGGTCGCCCACGCCGCCCACCGCCAGGACCGCACCTTCATGCCCCCCGCGGACCTGTGCCCCCTGTGCCCGGCGCGGCCCGGCAAGGAGCCCGGCGAGGTCCCCGAGACCGACTTCGACGTCGTCGTCTTCGCCAACCGGTTCCCCTCCTACGCGGGCGCGGGGACGGACCTGGCCTCCCAGCCGGAGTCGCTGGTGGACGGCGAGGCCCTCTGGCCGGTGCGCCCCGCCGTCGGTCGGTGCGAGGTGGTCTGCTTCACCGCCGACCACTCCGCCACGTTCGCCTCCCTGCCCGTCTCGCGCGTGCGGACGGTCGTGGAGGCGTGGGCCGACAGGACCGCCGAGCTGTCGTCGCTGGCCGGGGTCCGCGAGGGCGGCGAGGTCTTCGTCTTCGAGAACCGCGGCAAGGAGATCGGGGTGACGCTGCAGCACCCCCACGGGCAGATCTACGCCTACCCCGCCCCCACCCCGCGGACCTCCCAGCTGCTCGTGCAGGCGCAGCGCCACCGCGCAGCGCACGGCACGAGCCTGCTGGCCGACGTCCTGGCGGCCGAGCAGCGCGCGGGCACCCGCGTGGTGCTCCGGGGCGAGCACTGGACGGCGTACGTGCCGGCCGCCGCGCGCTGGCCCGTCGAGTTCCACCTGGCCCCGCACCGCGACGTGCCCGACCTGGCGGCGCTGAGCACCGACGAGCGCGACGAGCTCGCCGTCGTCTACTCGGAGATGCTGGGGCGGCTCGACAGGTACTTCGACGGCGTCGACGCGCTCCCCTACATCTCCGGCTGGCACCAGGCGCCGCTCGGCGCCGACCGCGAGCTCGGGCGGCTGCACCTGCAGGCGTTCTCCGTGCTGCGCCAGCCGGGCAAGCTGAAGTACCTCGCCGGCTCGGAGTCCGGGGTCGGCGCCTGGATCAACGACACGACGCCGGAGCGCATCGCCGACCGGCTGCGGGAGGTGGCTTCGTGACCACGGGAACCCAGCCGACGACGTCGGGGACCCCGACCTGGCTCGAGGCCGCACCGGCCCCCGCCGCCGCCGACGCAGCGGTGGCGCTGTTCGCCGGCCACTGGGAGGGCCAGGCCGACGGCGTGTGGTCCGCCCCCGGGCGCGTGAACCTCATCGGCGAGCACCTCGACTACAACGGCGGCCCGGTGCTGCCGCTGGCGCTGCCGCACAGCACGGTGGCCGCGGTGCGCGCCCGCACGGACGGCCTGGTCCGGGTGGTGTCCGCTGCTGACCTGGGTGGAGAGCCGTCGGTGTGGCAGGGCCACCTGTCCGACGTCGGCCCCGGCGCGCCGGAGGGGTGGGCCGCCTACGTCGCGGGCGTCCTGTGGGCCCTGGCGCAGGCCGGCCACGAGGTCGGCGGGGTGGACGCCGCGGTGGTCTCCACCGTGCCGCTGGGGGCGGGGCTCTCGAGCTCGGCGGCCCTGGAGTGCGTGGTGGCCCTCGCCGTCGCCGACCTCGGCGCGATGGGAGAGACGTCGTCGGACGCGTTCCGCGCCGAGCTGGCCGCGGCGTGCGTGCGCGCCGAGAACGAGGTCGCCCGCGCGTCCACCGGCGGCATGGACCAGGCGGCGTCGCTGCGGTCGACGGCGGAGCACGCGCTGTGGCTCGACAGCGCCACCGGCGCGGTGACGCAGGTGCCGCTCCCGCTGGCCGAGCACGGGCGTGCGCTGCTGGTGATGGACACCCGCGCCCCGCACCGCCACGCCGACGGCGAGTACGGCTCGCGGCGCGCGGCGTCGGAGCGCGCGGCGTCGCTGCTCGGCTACGGGCTGCTGGCGGAGGCGGTCACCGAGGCCGGGGGGACGGCCGACGGCGCCGAGGCGGTGCTCACCCGGCTGCGCTCTGCGGCGGAGGCCGCCGGGGAGGCGCCGGACCGCGTCGAGGAGCTGGTGCGCCGCACCCGCCACGTCATCACCGAGACGGCGCGCGTGCACCAGGTGGTGTCGCTGCTGACGTCCGCGGCGGAGGGCAGCTGCGTCGGCGTCAGCGGTGTGGGCGCGGTGGCCTGCATCGACGACGTCGGCCCGGTGCTCTCGGCGTCGCACGCGTCCATGCGCGACGACTACGAGATCTCCTGCCCCGAGCTCGACGTGGTCTGCTCGGCCGCCGAGGCGGCCGGCGCGCTGGGGGCCCGGATGACGGGCGGCGGCTTCGGCGGCTCGGCGGTGGCGCTCGTGCGCTCCGGCACCGAGGAGGCCGTGGCCGCGGCGGTGCGCGCGGCGGCGCTGGAGGCCGGGCACCCCGAGCCCGCGTTCCTGCGGGCCCTGGCCTCGCCCGGGGCGTCCCGCCTGCGCTGACCCCCTCTCTCCTCGCAGCCGAGCGCTCGGTCGCGGTTCGGGCCCCCTCCGGAACCGCAACCAGGCGCCTCGCCGCGGTTCGCCCACAGGGAGCCCTGGGTGCAGCTCCGTCCACAGGACGGTGACCGGTGCCCGCTCGGCGGGGGCACGCGCACCAGCGTGGGGCCATGCCGCGCCGTCGTCCCTGGCCCGAGGAGCTGCCCCTGGTCTTCAGGGGCTCCCACCTGGTGGAGCAGGGGGTCCTCACCCCGGCCCAGCTGCGCGACCGGAGGCTCAGGCGCCTCTTCGTCGACGTCTACGCCCCTCGGCACGTCCCGCACGACCACCTCCTCGACTGCCGCGGCGCGGCGCTGGTGCTGCCGGCGACCGCTCGCGTGACCGGGCGCTCGCTCGCGACGCTGAGGGGCGTCCCGCTCCTTCGCGGTGGTGACGAGGTCGAGGTGGCCGTCCCGCAGGCGGAGCGCCGCGCCGGCCCCCGCGGAGTGCTCGTCCGCGGCGTCAGCCGGGGTCCGCTGGGGTCGGGGACGTGGCGCGGGGTGCCGGTGGTGGCGCCGCAGCGGATGGCCTTCGACCTCGCCGCCCGCCATCCGCTCGAGGTCGGCGTCGGGCACCTCGACGCTGTGGCCAGGGCGCGGCTCATCGACGTCGACGCGTTCCAGCGGTCGCTGCTCGACCAGCACGACGACGGCGTGGTGCTGGCACGGGAGGCGGCCGCGCTGGTCGACCCGCGCGCTGCCTCCCAGCCGGAGTCGGCGGTGCGGGTGCGGCTGCTGCGAGGCGGGTACGAGGTCGTGCCGCAGTTCGAGGTCCGCGCCGGTGGGAGGTTCGTGGCTCGCGTGGACCTCGCCATCGTCGAGCTGAGGATCGCGGTCGAGTACGAGGGGCGCTGGCACGGCGTCCTCGAGGGCCAGCTAGGGCGTGTCTGACGGATCTCGCCGAGTGAGGTCCCGCAGCCAGATCCGCAGCGCCGCCACCGCCACCGTCCCGGCGAAGATGTACCCCCGCTTGTCGGTACGCATCGCGAACGCCCGGTTGTCCTTGAGCTTGGCGAACGTCCGCTCCACGACGTTGCGGCCCTTGTAGGCCTCCGCGTCGAAGGCGTACGGACGACCCCCGCGCGACCCGCGCTTGCGCCGGTGACCGGCCTGGTCATCTGGCACCGGGATCGTCGCGGTGATGTGACGACGGCGCAGGTCAGCGCGCACTGGACGACTGGAGTAGGCCTTGTCACCCATCACCCGGTCCGGTCGGGTGCGCGGGCGCCCGCACCCGCTTCGAGGGATGCGAAGCCGGCCCATCAGGACCGGGTAGGCCAACGTGTCCCCGCGCTGGCCGGGGCTGACCGCGCACACCAGGGGACGGCAGCGGGCGTCGGCGAGCAGGTGCACCTTGCTGCTCAGGCCACCGCGGGACCGCCCCAGGCCCTCTCGCTCACGGCTGGCCTGGCGCCTGGCGGCTTCCGGGTCGAGGTGTCCGGTGTTGACCCCCCGAACGCCCCCGTTCCCGGGGGCTGGGTGGGACCTGCGCGGCCAGGCGCTCGGGCGGCACGTCGCGTGGTGGTTCACCTCTGGCGCCGGCGGCGTCGTGGTGAGCGCGCATGATCGAGGAGTCGATGGACACCACCCACTCACCCTCCTGCGCAGTGAGGTTCAGGTCGCACTCGGTGCGCAGCGCGTCCAGGACCTTCTCCCATGTGCCGTCAGCTGACCAGCGTCGATGGCGGTCGTAGACGGAGTCGACAACGCTGCCAGGGACCGTAGGCCGCCGGTAGGTCTCGCCATGGTGAGCCGGTGCGGACCCGCCAGATGACCCCGTCGATGACGGGCCGGTGGTCGGCCCAGCGGCCGCCGCGGCGTGGGGTGCGGTCGGGTAGCAGCGGTTCGAGCAGGTGCCACTGGGCGTCGGGGAGGTCGTGGCGGTCAGCTGCCATGTGGGGGTAGTACCCCGAACGCAGCGTGATCGCTCAGACACGCCCTAGGCAAGGACCGCCTGCGCCTCGACGCGCTCCGGGAGGCGGGGTGGCTCGTCGTCCACGTCACCGCGGAGCTGCTGCGGCAGCCCGGGGCGGTGGAGGACGCCGTCCGGCGGGCCGTCGCCCAGCGCGCTGCCGGTTGACGGCCCCCGACCGCAGCCGAGCGCCCGGCTGCGGTTCCCGGAGCCTCCCGGACCGCAGCCAAGCGCCTGGTTGCCGTTCGGGTGGGGCCCGGAACCGCAAGCAGGCGCTCGGCTGCGCAGAGGAGGTGGCTCAGAGGCGGAAGGTGGCGACCGCCTGCCGCAGGTCGGCGGCCGTGCGCGAGAGCTCGTCGGCGGTGGTCGCCGTGGCCTCGGCGCTGGCGGTCGACTGCGCTGCGGCGGTGGCGACGCCCGCGATGCCGCTGCTGATCTCCTGCGTGCCGGCGGAGACGTCCGTGACCGAGCGGACCATCTCCGCCGTCGTCGCCGACTGCTCCTCCACCGCCGAGGCGACCGTCGCCTGCAGCGCGTCGATGCGGGAGATGACCTCGCTGATCTGCTCGATCGCGCTGCGCGCCCCGGCGGCGTCGGCCTGGGCGGTCTGCACCCGGGACACGATCTGGTCGGTGGCCTGCGCGGTCTGGCGCGCCAGCTCCTTGACCTCACCGGCGACGACGGCGAAGCCCTTGCCGGCCTCCCCGGCGCGCGCGGCCTCGATGGTGGCGTTCAGGGCCAGCAGGTTCGTCTGCTCGGCGATCGAGGTGATCAGCTTCACGACGTCGCCGATCTCGCGCGAGGAGGCGCCCAGGCGCTCCACGGTGGCGGCAGCGGCCTCAGCGGTCGACACCGCGTCGGCGGCGGTGGCGGACGCGGACGCCGTGGAGGAGGCGATCTCCCCGATCGCGGAGGTCATCTCCCCGCCGGCGGCGGCGATGGTCGCCATCGAGGCGGAGATCTCCTCGGAGGCCGCCGCCACGATCTGGGTCTGCTGGGCGGACTGGCCGACCCCGGACGTCAGCTGCGCCGAGACCTCGCTCAGCCGCTCGGACGAGCCGGCCACCGCGCCGGCGCGGTCGGTGATGGTGCGGACCACGCCCGCGAGCTGGTCGAGGGAGGCGTCGGTGGCCGCGGCCAGGGCGCCGATCTCGTCCTTGCGGGAGATGCCGGTGCGCTGGTCGAGGCGCCCCGCGGCCAGGCCGGTGACCACCTCGAGCACCCGGGAGAGCGGACGTCCGATGCTGCGCGAGAGCGCGACGACGAGCAGCACCGACAGGACGACCGCCACGAGCGAGCCGACGAGGACCACCCAGGTGGCGCGCTGCGCCACGGCGGTCCCGGCCGCCTCCTCGGCGGCGGCGTCGGTGACCTCGGTGGTCACCAGCTCCTGCACCAGCTGGCCGACGAACGCGACCAGCGCCGTCTGCGCGTCGCGGGCGCGGGTGACGCCCTGCAGGTCACCGGCCTGCGCGGCCGTGGTGATGTCGGGGCGGACGACGGTCCACGCGTCGAGGAGGTGCCCGGTGGTGGCGACGTCCTGGGGGTGCGCGGCCGGGCCGGCGGCCTGGTAGGCCTTCCAGGCGTCGGCGAGGGCGTCGCTGCTGGCTGTCACGTCGTCGAGCGCCAGGTCCACGCCCCCGGGCTTCGTCGCGGCCTGCGCCACCGCCACGTGCAGCGACGCGAGGTCGCGCGAGAGGGCGACCTGGTCGGCGTAGACGCGGTCGATGGCCGTCAGCGCGCCGACGTTGCCGGAGGCGACGGCGTGCAGGCGCTGCTGGCCCTGCCGCAGCTCCACCACGGACAGGGTCCCCAGGGCGAGCATGAGCACGCAGACGACGCTGAAGGCGGCGAAGAGGCGCGTGCTGATCCGGAGGTCGGCGAGCCGGGCGGTCATGGCGCTCCTCGAGCGGGCGGCGGTGGCGGTCACGCCCCTCCATCGGTCGCCCGGGCAACGGACCTGAGCCCTCAGGCCCTACCGGCGGCTCTCCGGGAAGAGCAGGTCCACGAACCGCTGGGCCACCGGCTGCGGCTCGTGGTTGGCCAGCCCCGGCCGCTCGTTGGCCTCGATGACCACGTGCTCGGGCCCCTCGACGTCGGGGACGAGCAGGTCCAGGCCGGTCACGGGGATGCCCAGCACCCGGCTGGCCCGGCGCGCGGCCTCGGCGACCACTGGGTGCAGGCGGTCGGTGACGTCCTCGATGGTGCCGCCCGTGTGCAGGTTGGCGGTGCGGCGCACGGCGAGCACCTCGCCGCGGGGCAGCACGTCGTCGAGCCCGTACCCGGCGGCGGCGACCACGGCCTCGGTGGTCGCGTCGAGCGGCACCGTGCTCTCGCCCCCGGTGGCCTGGGCGCGGCGCCGCGAGTGGCGCTCCACGAGCTCCCTGACGGTGTCGCGGCCGGTGCCCACCACCTGGGCGGGTCGGCGCACGGCGGCGGCGACCACCTCGTGGTCGATGACGACGACGCGCAGGTCGTCACCGGCGACGCGCTCCTCGACCAGGACGTCGGGGCAGAACGCGGCCGCCTCGGCGACGGCGGCGACCAGCGCGTCGTCGTCGGTGACGCCCACCGTGATGCCGCGGCCCTGCTCGCCGCGGGCGGGCTTGACCACGACGTCGCCCACCTCGGCGAGCAGCGCCCGGGCCGCCGCCAGGGAGCCGGAGCCGTCAGCCCCGTCGGAGCCGTCGGAGCCGGGGCCCACCTCGGCCGACCGCGGGACCGCGAGGCCCGCGGCCGACAGCAGCCGCGCGGTGGTGCGCTTGTCGTCGCAGCGGCTCATCGCGACGGCGCTCGTCAGCTCCGACAGCGACTCGCGGGTGAGCACGCTGCGGCCCCCGGAGGAGATCCGCAGCTCCCCCGACGGCGCGTCGGTGACCTCCACGCGCAGACCGCGGCGCAGGGCCTCGTCGGCGATGATCCGCGCGTACGGGTTGACGGCGTCGAGGCCCTCGGGGGCCGGCGAGAACAGCGGCCGGTTGATGGGGTTCTTGCGCTTCACGCACACCTCGGGCACCCGCGTGAACCCGAGCTTGGCGTACAGGCCCATGGCGCCGGTGTTGGAGTGCAGCACCGACAGGTCCACGCAGGTGCGGCCGCGCGCGGCGTAGCGCTCCACCAGGCGCCGCACCAGTGCCTCCCCCGTGCCGGGCGGCGCGGCCTGCGGGTCGACGGCGAGGCACCACAGGCTCGCGGCGCCGTCGGGGTCTCCGAGGGCGAGCACGTGGTCGACCCCGGTGACCGTGCCCACGACGCGCCGCTGGCCCTCCGGCGCGCGGGCGTCCTCGGCCACGAGGTGGGTGAACGTGCGGGTGCGCTGGTTGGCCCACATGACGTCGACGTCGGCGCTGACCATCTTCGCCAGCCCGTAGATGCGGTTGACCGCCTCGAGGTCGGCCCGCGAGCGCACGGTGCGGACCTCGACGTCGGGCACGGCGTCGCGGCGCTGGCGGTAGGTGTGCAGCGGCAGCCGGTAGGTGTACGAGGGGTCGACGAAGAGCTCGTGGGGCGAGGTGCCGACGAGCACCTGCGGGTCGGGCACGTAGCAGGCGATGTCGCGGGTGCCGGTGGCCTCGTCGCGCAGGGCGTCGACGATGCTGCGCGGGTCGCCGAAGGTGTTGCCGAAGACCAGCCGCCCCCACCCCATGTCGAGGACGACGTCGCGCTCGCGCCCGTGGTGCGGGGGCTGGTGGCGGCGCGGGGCGCGGGGCGCGGGGTGGCGGCGCAGCCCGGCCACCGGGCGCCTGCGGTCGGACATCAGCGCACCCCGTGCGTCTGCAGCCAGAGCTCCAGCAGGCCCAGCTGCCACAGCCGGTTGCCCTTCAGCGGGGTGAGCTGGCCGTTGGGGTCGTCGACCAGGGCGGTGACCGCCGCGGGGCTGAACAGGCCGCGGTGACGCGCCGCGTCGCTGGTGAGCGCGTCGCGGACGAGGTCGAGCACGCCGCCCTCGAGGTGCGTCAGGGCCGGCACCGGGAAGTACCCCTTGGGCCTGTCGATGACCTCGGTCGGGATGGTGCGCCGGCCGATCGCCTTGAGCACCCCCTTGCCGCCGTCGGCGAGCTTCAGCTCGGGCGGCACCTGCGCGGCGAGGGCCACCAGGTCGTGGTCGAGGAAGGGCACGCGGGCCTCCAGGCCCCAGGCCATGGAGGTGTTGTCGACGCGCTTGACCGGGTCGTCGACGAGCATGACCTCGGTGTCGAGGCGCAGGGCCGCGTCGACGGCGGTGGCGGCGCCCGGGCGGCCCAGGTGCGCGGCCACGAAGGCGCGGGAGGCGTCGGGGCCGCCCTCGGCGAGCATCCCCTCCAGGACCCCCGGCGAGACCAGCCACGACATCCCGCCCGGTCCGTCGGGGCCGCGGTCGAAGAAGGCGCGGGCGTAGCGGTCGGTGGCCGCGGCGACGTCGGGGCCGCCGCCCGGTGCGCCGGGGACGTCGGCCATCGGCGGGTACCAGTGGTAGCCGGCGAACACCTCGTCGGCGCCCTGCCCGGACTGCACCACGCGGATCTCCTTCGCGACCTGCTCGCAGAGCAGGTCGAAGGCCACGACGTCGTGGCTGACCATCGGCTCGCTCATGGCGCCGACGGCGTGGGGCAGGGCGTCGACCAGGGTCGGGGCGTCGACGGCGATCTTGTGGTGGTCGGTCGCGTAGTGCGCGGCGATGACGTCGGAGTACTGGAACTCGTCGCCCTCGCGGCCGCCCGCGGCGTCGAAGCCGATGGAGAACGTCGCCAGGCCGGTCTGCCCCTCCTCGGCGAGGAGGCCGACGATGAGGGAGGAGTCGAGCCCTCCCGACAGCAGGACGCCGACGGGCACGTCGGCCACGAGCCGGCGGCGCACGGCGGTGCGCAGGGCGTCCTCGACGGCGTCCTCCCAGTCGCGGGCGCTCCAGCCGGCCTTCGCGGGGTCGCGCTCGTAGCTCGGCTGCCAGTACACGCGGTCGGTGGGCGCGGCGGAGCCGCTGCGGGTCTCGTACACCCGGACCGTCGCCGGGGGCAGCTTGCGCACGCCGCGCAGCACCGTGCGCGGCGCCGGCACCACGGCGTGCCAGCTCAGGTAGTGGTGCAGCGCCACCGGGTCGACCGAGGTGTCGAGGTCGCCCGCGGCCACCAGCGCCGGCAGCGACGAGGCGAAGCGCACCCGGCCGGGGGTCTCCGCGACGTACAGCGGCTTGATGCCGAGCCGGTCGCGGGCCATGACCACGCGGCCGCTGCCGACCTCGTGCAGGACGACGGCGAACATGCCGACGAGGTGGTCGACGACGTCGGCGCCCCACTCGCGGTAGCCCTTGAGGATCACCTCGGTGTCGGACGTCGACCAGAACCGGTGGCCCCGGGCGGTCAGCTCGGCGCGGAGCTCGTGGTGGTTGTAGATGCAGCCGTTGAACACGGCGACGAGCTGGTCCGCTCCCTCGCCGTCGACCATCGGCTGGGCGCCGGCGTCGGACAGGTCGATGATCGCCAGGCGCCGGTGCGCGAGGGCCACCGGGCCGCGGGCCCACTCCCCCGACCCGTCGGGGCCGCGGGGCGCCAGCACCTCCGACATGCACCGGACGGCGGCGGCGTCGGCCGGGGTCGAGTCGAACCTGAGCTCACCGGAGAGTCCGCACACCCCGGCCACCCAACCGCGAGGCCGCCCGCCCCGCCAGCGGGTCGGGCGACATCCGACCGCCCCGTGAGGGGGTCACGAGCGGCGCCCGGAGGGCCTCAGCGGTCGAGGTGGTACCAGGCGACGCGCTGACCAGCGCCGCAGCGCACGTCCCACGCGGAGGTGAGCATGTCGAGCAGCTGCTGGCTGTGCCCGGCGATGGCGGGGGCCACCTCGCCGGGCCGGCGGTCGGAGGCGGTGGTGACCGTCAGCTGGACGCGGCGCCGGCCGAGGGAGAGCTCGACGTCGAGGTCCTCGCCGGAGCCGTGGCGCACGCCGTCGGTGGCGAGCTCGGAGGCCAGCAGGACCGCCGCGTCGATGAGGGACCTGTCGGTGACGTCGTGGTCCGACAGCGCGTCGTCGACCAGGAGGCGCACGTGGCCGACCGAGGCGGGGACCCTGGCCATCCGCAGGCGCGCCACCGTGGCCCCCCCGGTCAGCAGGGAGACCGGGGCGATGCCGTCGTCGGCGGCCTCTGGCATGCGGGAACGGTAGACCCGCCCGCCGCCTCCTGCGCGGTGATCATCGAGCCGGGTGGGCGCGGCGCCGACGTCGTCGTCCACCTCAGCCGCCGTAGGTGACGACGACGGGCGCGTGGTCGCTGAAGCGCTCCGCGTACGTGGCGGCGCGGTCGACCACCGCCGTGCTCGCGAGCGCCGCCAGGCCCGGGGTGGCCCACTGGCTGTCGATCCTCCAGCCGGTGTCGCGGTCGAAGGCCTGTCCCCGCCAGCTCCACCAGGAGTAGGGGCCGTCGACGTCGCCCGCGAGCGCCCGGGGGACGTCGACCCAGCCCTGGGCGGCCCAGGCGTCGAGGTGGGCGCGCTCCTCGGGCAGGAAGCCCGCCTTCTTGAGGTTGCCCTTCCAGTTCCTGATGTCGCGCTCGGTGTGGGCGATGTTCAGGTCGCCGACCACGAGGGCCTGGGGGCCGCCGTCGGCGGCGGTCTGCACCAGCTGCGCCATCCGCGCGGTGACGGCGTCGAGGAAGGCCATCTTGTCGTCCTGCTTGGGCGTCCCGGCCTCGCCCGAGTGGACGTAGGTGCTCACGACCGTGACGGCTCCGCCCGGGACCTCGGCCCGCACGTCGAGCTCGACCCACCGGCCCGCCCCGTCGAAGCGGGGGTCGACCGTGGTGCGCGGCTCCCCCGCGACGTCGAGCCTGGTGGCCACGGCCACGCCGGCGCGCCCCTTGGAGCCGGCGTCGGTGGGCTCGACGTGGGCGACGTGCCACCCGCCGCCGAGGGCCTCCTCCAGGAGGGCGACGAGCGTCGCGTCGTCGGCGCGGACCTCCTGCAGGCAGAGCACGTCGGGGCGGCGCTCCTGCAGCCAGGCGGGCATGCCGCGGCGCACGGCGGCGCGGATGCCGTTGGTGTTGACGGTCGCGATCACGAGCGGAGCCACCCCGGCATCGTGCCGGGGCGGCTCCGGGGCGTCGCGCCCGGCCCCGCCGGTCGCGATCACGAGGTCTGCGGGGATCAGCTCTCGTTGCCGGCGGGCACGTCACCGCGCCAGGAGCCGGTCTGCCCGCCGCGCTCCTCGATGAACGCCTTGAACTTCTTCAGGTCGGCCTTCACCTGGTGGTCGTCGACGCCGAGCGCGGCACCGGCCTTCTCCACCAGGCCCTGCGGCGCCCAGTCCATCTGCACGGTCACGCGCGTCTGCGCGTCACCGAGGCGGTGGAAGGTGACGACGCCGGCGTGGGTGGGACCGTCGTCGTCGGTCGACTTCCACGCCACCCGCTCGTCGGGGTGCTGCTCGGTGACGACGGTGTCGAACTCCCGCTCCACGCCGCCGACCTTCGTGGTCCAGTGCGAGTGGGTGTCGTCGACCTGGCGGATGGACTCCACGCCGCCCATGAACTGGGGGAAGGTCTCGAACTGGGTCCACTGGTCGTACGCGGTGCGGACGGGGACGTCGACGTCGATGCTCTCGGTCACGGTGGTCATGAGCACCGCGTACCCGCGTCCGCGCGCTCCACACCCCTCCCGCGGGGCCTCCGCAGGACCCGCACGCGCACTCCTCGCGATCTGCGCCGGGAGGTCACCCCGTTCCGGTTCACTGGCCGCATGGCCGGACGACGCGCGCTGCGCCCCGAGGACCGCCCGACCCGCGCCGACCGCCCGACCCGCGCCGACCGCGGCGCGACCCGGCGCCGCAGGCCCGCGCTGGTGGCCGGGGGCGTCGTCGTCGTCCTGCTGGTGGCGGCGGGAGCCTCCGCGGCGGGCTGGCAGTGGCGCGAGGGCGAGCTCGACGACGGTGCGCGGCGCGCCGCGGAGGCGCTGGCGGCGGGGATGGCCGCCGGCGACCTGACCGGGGTGCGCCTCGTGGGCGACGGCGCCGCCGACGCACCGGCCGCGTACACCGAGGTGCTCTCGGGCCTCGACGGGCTGCGCCCGGAGGTGTCGGTGACCTCGGTGGAGCGCGACGGCGCGGCGGCCACGGCGCAGCTCGCGGTGCGCTGGCCGGTGGGCACCGCACCCGAGGGGTGGTCGTACGCCACGAGCGCGTCGCTGTCCGAGGCCGGCGGGGGCGGGTGGACCGACACGTCCACCTGGACCGGGCGCACGCCCTGGGGCGCCGGGTACGCGCCGTCCGTCGTCGAGCCGTCGCTGGCCGCGGGCGAGCGGCTGGCCGTGCAGCGCACCGCGGCCGAGCGCGGGCAGGTGCTCGGCGGTGACGGGAGCGCGATCGTCGCCGACGCGCCTGTGGTGGAGGTCGGGGTGCAGCCCCGCCGGGCCACCGACCCCGCGGGCCTGGCCGCCCAGCTGGCCGACCTGCTCGACGTCGACGGCGCGGCGCTGGTCTCGCGCGTGGCGTCGGCGTCGCCGGACGCGTTCGTGCCGGTCATCACGCTGCGCCAGGCCGACTACGACGCCCTCAGCGCCCAGCTGCAGCCGCTGCCGGGCACGGTGTTCCGCACCTCGACGCTGCCGCTGGCGCCCACGCCCGCCTTCGCGCGGGCGCTGCTGGGGCGGGTGGGCAGCGCCACGCAGGAGGTCGTCGACGCGAGCGGCGGGCGCGTGGTCTCCGGTGACACCACGGGCCTGTCGGGTCTGCAGCGCACCTACGACGAGCGGCTCGCCGGCACGCCCGGGACGACCGTGCAGGCGGTCGCCGCCGAGGGTGCCGAGGGTGCTGGCGGCGCGGCGCGGGACCTGTTCACCTCCGAGCCGGTGGCCGGCCAGGACGTGCAGCTGACCCTCGACGCGCGCGTGCAGCAGGCCGCCGACGCCGCGCTCGCGACCGCCACCAGCAAGGACGCCCAGCCCGCCGCGGCCCTCGTGGCCGTCGACGTCACCACCGGCGCGGTGCTCGCCGTCGCCAACACCCCCAGCTCGGGCACGGACCGGGCGCTGGTCGGGCAGTACCCGCCCGGGTCGACGTTCAAGGCGGTCACCACGACGGCGCTGCTCGCCGCGGGCCTGTCCCCCGACGACACCGTCCCCTGCCCCGCGACCGCCGTCGTCGACGGCCGCAGCTTCCGCAACTTCGAGGGCGGCGCGCTGGGCCAGGTGCCGTTCCGCACCGACTTCGCGCAGTCGTGCAACACGGCCTTCGTGGGCCTGTCGGACCGCCTGTCACCCACGGGCCTGACGGAGGCGGCGGCCGCCGTGGGCATCGGGGGCGGCTGGGACGCCGGGCTCGGCGTGGAGGCCTTCACCGGTGACGTGCCGTCCGACGAGGGCGCCGTCGACCGCGCCGCCGCGTCCATCGGGCAGGGCACGGTGCTCGCGAGCCCGCTGGCGATGGCGGTCGCGACGTCGACGATCGCGCGCGGCAGCTGGGTGGAGCCCTCGCTCGTGCTCGACCCGCAGCCGCAGTCGGCGGGGACCACCGGCACCGCGGGCGGACCGCCGCAGCCCGACGCCGCGCGCCTGTCCGTGGTGCGCGACCTCATGCGCGAGGTCGCGGTGCGCGGCACCGCGAGCGCCCTCGCCGACGTGCCGGGCGCCCCGGTCCACGCCAAGACGGGCACGGCGGAGTTCGGCTCGGGAGACCCGCTGCCGACGCACGCGTGGACGATCGGGTTCCAGGGCGACGTGGCGTTCGCGGTGCTGGTGGAGAACGGCACGTCGGGCGGGACGACGGCGGTCCCGGTGGCCGAGGCCTTCCTCCGCGGCCTCGCCTGACCCCTCCCCTCCCCGTGGTCATGGGCCTCCGGAGCACTTCCGCCCCGTGATCATGGACGCCCGGAGCACCCCCGCGCCGGAGAGGCGGGAGCGCGCCGCCCGGGGCAGGGTGGTGGCCGTGAAGATCGCCGTCGCAGGAGCCCACGGGCAGGTCGCCCGCCGCCTCGTCCGCCAGCTGGTGGCCGGAGGTGACGAGGTGGTCGGCCTCGTCCGCAACCCCGACCACGTCGCCGACGTGGAGGCCGACGGCGCGCGCGCCGCCGTCGTCGACCTGGAGTCCGCCGGCGTCGAGGAGGTCGCGGCCGCGCTGGAGGGTGCGACCGCCGTCGTCTTCGCCGCGGGCGCCGGAGCCGGCAGCGGCACCGAGCGCAAGGACACCGTCGACAGGGCGGCCGCGGTGCTCCTGGCCGACGCGGCGCAGGCCGCGGGGGCGGGCCGGTACGTGCTGGTGAGCTCCACCGGGGTCGACTCGGTGCGCGACGGGGCCACCCCCGACGGCGTCGACGAGGTCTTCGTCGCCTACCTGCGGGCGAAGCTGGCCGCCGAGGACGAGCTGCTCGCGCGCGCCGCCCGCGGCGCCTTCGAGCTGGCGGTGCTGCGGCCCGGCGCCCTCACCGACTCCCCCGGCACCGGCCGCGTGGCCCTGGAGCGCTCGCTGCCGCGCGGGGAGGTCTCCCGCGACGACGTCGCTGCCGTCCTCGTCGCGCTGCTGCGCGCCACCGACCTGCCGGCGGGCGAGGAGGGCCTGGTGCTCGAGCTGGTCGGCGGTGACGAGCCGGTCGACGCCGCCGTCTCGCGCGCCCTGGTGCCCGCCCCCGCCGCCTGACCCACCCGCAGGTCGGGGTCGCGCCGGCAGCGGGGGTGCCGTCGCCGCGCCGCAGGGGCAGGGTGGAGGGCGATGCTCCTGACACCCAGCGCAGCCAGCTCGCTCACGGCGACACCGCCCCCGACCGCCAGCGCCTCGCCGCCCGGCGCCGTGCCGTCGGCCGCGTTCGACCTCGCGCAGGCCGCCGTCGAGGCGGCCCTCGCCGCGGGGGCGCGCTTCGCCGACGCCCGCGTGGTGGACCGGCGCCACGAGGCGCTGACCGCCCGCGACGGCGACCTGCGCCAGCTGTCCCAGACCACCGAGGCGGGCATCGGGGTCCGGGCGCTGGTCGGTGACGGCTGGGGCTTCGCGGCCCTGGCAGACCCGACCGGCGAGCGCGACGCCCGCGCCACCGGCGAGCGCTCCGTCGCCGTGGCCCGGGCCAGCGCCGCCGTCCGCGCACCGGGAGCGGGCCCCGTCGAGCTGCTGCCCGTCCCGCCGCAGCGCGGCGGCTGGAGCAGCGGCTGCGCCCGCGACCCGTTCGAGGTCCCCCTGGCCGAGAAGGCCGACCTCCTCGTGGGCGTCACGCACGCGATGCGGAAGGCGGGCGGCAGCGTCATCGGCGTCGCCGAGGCCCTCTCGGCGGCGTGGGACACCCGCACCGCCTACGTCTCCAGCGAGGGCGCGCGCACCGGGCAGCACGTGCGCGAGACCGGCGCCGGCATGCACTGCCTCGCGCTCGGCGAGCACGAGGTGCAGCGCCGCTCCTACCCCGCGTTCCGCGGCCAGTACGGCACCCGCGGCTGGGAGCTGGTCGACGAGCTCGACCTGCCCGCCCACGCCGAGCGCATCGGCGAGGAGGCCGCCGCGCTGCTCACCGCGCCGCTGTGCCCGAGCGAGGAGACCACCCTCGTGCTCGGCGGGGAGCAGATGAGCCTGCAGATCCACGAGTCGGTGGGCCACGCCATCGAGCTCGACCGGATCCTCGGGTGGGAGGCCGCCTACGCGGGCACCTCCTGGCTCGACCTGTCGCGCCTGGGCGACCTGCGCTTCGGCTCCGAGCTCATGAACATCACCATCGACCCGACCATCCCCGGCGCGCTCGGCTCCTTCGGGTACGACGACGAGGGCACGCCCGCCGCCGCGCGCGACGCGGTGCGGGGCGGCATCTGGACCGGCGTCCTGTCCGGGCGCGACTCCGCGGCGCTGGCCGGCTACGACCACGCCGGCTCCGTGCGCGCCGACGGGTACGGCCGCCTGCCGATGGTCCGCATGACCAACGTCGGCCTGGAGCCCGGTCCGCACTCGCTGGAGGAGGTCGTCGCCGCCACGGACGACGGCGTGCTCATGGAGCACAACCGGTCGTGGTCGATCGACGACAAGCGCCTCGACTTCCAGTTCGGCTGCGAGATCGGCTGGGAGCTCAAGGGCGGGAAGCGCGGGCGGATGCTCCGCAACCCCTCGTACACGGGCACCGGGCCGGTGTTCTGGAACAGCCTCGACATGCTGGCCGGCCGCGAGCCGGGTGAGTGGCGCGCCTGGGGCACGCCCAACTGCGGCAAGGGCCAGCCGGGCCAGGTCGGGCACACCGGCCACGGGGCCGCGCCCGCCCGGTTCACCGGCGTGCGGGTGGGGGTGCGCGGATGAGCACCCCGGGGACGAGGCACCAGCACGACGGGACCCAGCAGCTGGACGCCGTCGTCGAGCGGGTGCTCGACGAGGTCCGCCGCCAGGGCGGCGCAGGTGCCGGCCCCGTCGAGGCGGTGGTCCGCGCCGACCTCCACCGGCTGGCGCTCACCCGCTTCGCCGGCTCCGGCATCCACCAGAACACCGAGGACGAGCGCACCGGCGTGCACCTGCGCGTCGCCCTCGACGGCGGCCGGTCGGCGACGGTCTCCACCACGAGGACGACGACGGCGGCGCTGGCGGACCTCGTCGGCGCCGCGCTGGCCGCGGCGCGGCTGAGCCCGCGCGACGCGGCGTGGCCGGGGCTGGCGGGGCCGGCCCGGGTGCCCGCGGGCGCCGGTCCCGACGACGCCACGGCCGGCGCCGGACCGGCGGAGCGCGCCGCCCTGGTCGCGGCCTTCGTCGAGGCGGCGGGCGGCCTGGAGACCGCCGGGTACGCGCAGACCACCCTGCTGACCAGCGCGGTCGCCGACACGGCCGGGCTGCACGCCCGGGCGTCGTCCACGGGCGCCGTGGTCGACGGCATCGCCCGCGCCCTGCCCGCCTCCGGGCTCGACGGCTCACCGCCCGACGCCTCCTTCCGCGCCGACGGCGTCGGCCGGGCCGCAGCCCGCTCCCTGGCCGACCTCGACGCGGCCGCCCTCGGAGCCCGCGCCGCACGGCGGGCCCGGGCGCAGGCCGCACCCGCCCAGCCGCTGCGGCGCGGCGAGCTGCCGGTGGTGCTGGAGCCGTCGGCGGTGCTCGACGTCGTCGCGGGGCTGCTGAGCTCGACGTTCAGCGGACGCGGCCTCGTCGAGGGCACGAGCGGGGTCCGGCTCGGCGAGCAGCAGCTCGACCCGGCGCTCACGCTGCTCGACGACCCGCTCGACCCGGCCTCCACGGCGCTGCCCTTCGACACCGAGGGCACCCCGGCGTCGCGCACCGAGCTGGTGCGCGACGGCGTGCCGCGGGCGGTCACCACCGACCGCCGCACCGCAGCGGCCCTGGCGGCGCGTGGCGGTCTGCCGGCCCTGCCCACGACCGCGGGGGCGCACGACGCCAGCGACACCTGGGGGCCGGTGGCGCAGGCGCCGGTGCTCGCCCCCGGCAGCGGCGGCTCGGTGGACGAGCTCGTGGCGGGGCTGGAGCACGGCCTGCTCGTGTGCGACCTCTGGTACACCCGCCTGGCCGAGGCGCGCCGGTCGGTGTGGACGGGGCTGACGCGCAACGGCACGTTCCTCGTGCGCGACGGCGAGGTCGTGGGGCCCGTCGGGGTGCTGCGCTTCACGCAGTCCTACCTGGAGGCGCTGGCACCCGGCGCCGTGACCGTCGGCTCGGACGCCGAGGCGCTCCCCCGCTCCCTGACGTTCGGGGCGGCGGGGACGGCGCGCGTCGTCGTCCCCCCGCTGCGCCTGGCGCGCTGGAACGTCACCGGGGGCGCCGCCACCTGACCCTCGTCCGTGATCATGGGCCTCCGCCACCCCGGGGTGGCCAACGCCCATGATCACGGACAGGCAAGGGGGGGTCGGCGAGGCGGCGGTGGGTGCTCCGGGGCAGCATCACGGGGTGTCGTCAGCCCTCCCCCCTCGCACCGTCGTCTGGAACGCCTTCAACGGGCGCTACGCCGACAACCCCCGCGCCCTCCACGAGGGGCTGCTCGCCCGCGGCCTCGACGAGAGCGCCGGCTGGCAGCACGTGTGGATGGCCGACCCGCGGCACGCCAGCGCGTTCCCCGAGGGCGTGCGCACCGTGCCGATCCGCAGCGCCGCCTGCGCCGAGGCCCTCGCGAGCGCCGACGCCGTCGTCGCCAACTGCCACGTCACGCTGGACCCCTGGCCGGTGGGCCGGCCCGTCAGGTACCTGCAGACCTGGCACGGCACGCCGCTGAAGCGCATCCACCGCAGCGCCGCGTCCCTGCCCGCCGAGGACGTGCTCGCCGAGCTCGACACCGACATCTCCCGGTGGGACGCCCTCGTCACCCCCAGCCCGGAGGCGACGCGCCTGCTGCGCGAGGCCTTCGCCTTCGACGGCGAGGTGCTCGAGACCGGGTACCCGCGCAACGACGTGCTCTCCGCCCCCGACGCCGCTGAGCGCCGGTCCGCGGTGCGGGCGCAGCTGGGCATCCTCGAGGGGGCGACGGCGGTGCTGCTGGCGCCGACCTACCGCGACGACGAGGCGAACGGCTCCGGCGACCTGCCGCTCGGCTTCGACGTGCCCGAGCTGCTCGACGCCCTCGGCGACGACGTGGTGCTGGTCCTGCGCCTGCACTACTACGTGGCCGACCGGCTCACCCTGTCGCGCGACCCGCGCGTCATCGACGCCTCGCGCCACCCCGACGTGGCCGAGCTGTACCTGGCGGCCGACGCGCTGGTCACCGACTACTCCTCGTCGATGTTCGACTTCGCCGTCACCGGACGACCGGTGGTGCTCTACGCCTACGACCTCGACAGGTACCGCGACGTGCTGCGCGGCTTCACCTTCGACCTGCGCAGCGAGGGCCCCGGCCCGCTGCTGACGCAGCCGCACGAGCTGGCCGAGGCCCTCGGCGACCTGCCCGGCGTGAGCGCCGCGTTCACCGAGCAGTACGCGGCCTTCCAGCGCCGGTGGGTCTCCCTGGAGGACGGGCACGCCACCGACCGCGTGCTCGACGCGTTCTTCGGTCCCGTCGCGTGACCAGCAGCACCCGCGCCTGGTGGCGCACGGCCGTCGTCTACCAGGTGCTGCTGCGCAGCTTCGCGGACGGCGACGGCGACGGCACGGGTGACCTCGCCGGCCTGCGGGCGCGCCTGCCCCACCTCGCGGCCCTCGGCGTCGACGCGATCTGGGTCAACCCCTGGTACCCCTCGCCGATGGTCGACGCCGGGTACGACGTCGCCGACTACCGCGACGTCGACCCGGCGTACGGGACGCTCGGGGAGGCGCAGGCGTTCGTCGCCGAGGCGCACGCCCTGGGGATGCGGGTGCTGCTCGACGTCGTCCCCAACCACACCTCCGACGCCCACCCCTGGTTCCGGGCGGCGCTGGCCGGCGACGAGGCGGCGCGGGCGCGGTACCTGTTCCGGCCCGGTCGGGGGGACGACGGCGCCGAGCCCCCCAACGACTGGGACTCCTCCTTCCGCGGGCCGGCCTGGACGCGCTCGACCGACCCCGCCACGGGCCGGCCGGGCGACTGGTACCTGCACCTGTTCGCCCCGGAGCAGCCCGACCTCGACTGGTCGAACCCGGAGGTGCGCGCCGAGCTGCTCGACGTCCTGCGGTTCTGGTTCGACCTGGGGGTCGACGGCTTCCGGGTCGACGTCGCGCACGGGCTCGCGAAGGCGGCGGGCCTGCCCGACGCCGAGGGCGCCGACCGGCGCACGCAGGCCCACCCCGGGTGGGACCAGGACGAGGTGCACGACGTCTACCGCGCCTGGCGGGCCCTCGCCGACTCCTACGACCCGCCGCGCGTCTTCGTGGCCGAGGCCTGGGTGGCGCGCCGCGAGCGGCTGCCGCTGTACGTGCGGCCCGACGAGCTGCACGCCGCCTTCGCCTTCGAGCCGCTGCACGTGGCGTGGCGCGAGGGCCCGTGGCGGCGCGTGGTGGAGCGCGAGCTGGCGTTCTCGGCCACCTCGGGGGCGCCGTCGTCGTGGGTGCTCACCAACCACGACGTCGTCCGGCAGGTGACGCGCTACGCCCGCGAGCAGCCCGAGGAGAAGGGCGGCAACGAGTGGGAGCGGGCGCGCTGGCCCGGCTCGGTGCCCGACCTGGAGCTGGGGCGGTGGCGCGCCCGGGCGGCCCACCTGCTGGTCGCGGCGCTGCCCGGGGTGCTCTACGTGTACCTGGGCGAGGAGCTGGGGCTGCCGGAGGTCGAGGACCTGCCGGCGGACGCCCGCGTCGACCCGATCTTCCACCGCTCCGGCGGCACCGACCCGGGCCGCGACGGCTCGCGCGTGCCGCTGCCCTGGACGGGCTCGGAGCCGGTGGCCGGGACCTGGCTGCCGCAGCCCCCGGGGTGGGGTTCGCTGGCCGCCGCGGTCCAGGAGGGCGACCCGGCGTCGGTGCTGTCGCTGTACCGGGCGTCGCTGGCGCTGCGGCGGTCGCACTGGGCCGCCGCCGGCCCGCTGGAGTGGGACGACGCCCCCGCCGGCGTGCTCGCCCTCCACCGGAGCCCCGCCGAGGGCGACGACGGCGGCCCGCTGCACTCGTGGACGACCTTCGCGGAGCCGGTGGAGCTGCCGGCGGGAGCGCGCGTGCTGCTCGCCTCCCGCCCCGAGCTCACCGGCGCCGGCGGAGGCGCGGACGCCGGGGGCGGGGCAGCGTCCCCGGTCGTCCTGCCCCCCGACACCACCGCCTGGTGGCGCCGCACCCCCTGACCACCGTGATCATGGGCGTCCGCCACCCGGGGGTGGTGGACGCCCATGATCACGGAGGGGGTGGGGTCAGGAGCGGGCGGCGAGCGCCCTCTCGGCGGACTCCACCACGTTGGCGAGCAGCAGCGCCCGCGTCATCGGGCCCACGCCGCCGGGGTTGGGCGACAGGTGCCCGGCCACCTCGGCGACGCCGGGGTGCACGTCGCCCAGCAGCTTCGCCTTGCCGGTCTCCTCGTCGACCACGCGGGTCACGCCGACGTCGAGCACCGCGGCACCGGGCTTGACCATGTCCGGCGTCACCAGGTGCGCGACACCCGCGGCGGCGACCACGACGTCGGCCTCGCGCAGGTGCGCGGCGAGGTCCTTCGTGCCCGTGTGCGTGAGCGTGACCGTGGCGTCGACGCCGCGGCGGGTCAGCAGCAGGCCGATGGAGCGGCCCACCGTGGTGCCGCGCCCGACCACGGCGACGTTCGCACCGCGCAGGCCGATGCCGTTGCGCTCGAGCAGCTCGATGCAGCCCCGCGGGGTGCACGGCAGCGGCGAGGTGATCGGGCCGGAGAGCCGGAGCACCAGGCGCCCCAGGTTGGTGGGGTGCAGCCCGTCGGCGTCCTTGTCGGGGTCGATGAGCTCGAGCACGCGCTGCTCGTCCAGGCCCTTCGGCAGCGGCAGCTGCACGATGAAGCCGGTGCAGGCCGGGTCGGCGTTGAGGCGCGCGACGGCGGCCTCGACGTCGGCCTGGGTCGCGTCGGCGGGGAGGTCCTCGCGGATCGAGGCGATCCCCACCTGCTCGCAGTCGCGGTGCTTGCCGGCGACGTAGACCTGGCTGCCCGGGTCGTCACCGACGAGGACGGTGCCCAGGCCCGGGCGCAGGCCCGCCTCGGCGAGCCGGGAGACGCGCTCGCGCAGGTCGTCCTTGATGGCCGCCGCGGCGGCCTTGCCGTCGAGCAGCTGCGCCGTCACCGGACGCCGCCGGGGGTGGACTCGAGGGCGGAGCCGATCTCCGGGTAGAGCGGGAACGCCTCGGTGAGGGTGCGCACGCGCTCGCGCAGGGGGGCGACGTCGGCGGCGGGGTCGAGGGCGCCGGCGATGATGTCGGCGACCTCGGTGAACTCGGTGGCGCCGAAGCCGCGGGTGGCCAGGGCGGGCGTGCCGATGCGCAGGCCCGAGGTCACCATCGGCGGACGCGGGTCGAAGGGCACCGCGTTGCGGTTGACCGTGATGCCGGCCTCGTGGAGGCGGTCCTCGGCCTGCTGGCCGTCGAGCTCGGAGCGGCGCAGGTCGACCAGGGCCAGGTGGACGTCGGTGCCGCCGGTCAGCACCGAGGCGCCCGCCGCGTCGACGTCGGGCTGCATGAGGCGGTCGGCGATGATGCTCGCGCCCTCCAGCGTGCGCTGCTGGCGCTCCTTGAACGCGTCGCTGGCCGCGATCTTGAAGGCGACGGCCTTGCCGGCGATGACGTGCATCAGCGGCCCGCCCTGCTGGCCCGGGAACACCGCGGAGTCGAGCTTCTTGGCGTGCTCGGCGCGGCTGAGGATGACGCCGGAGCGCGGGCCCGCGAGGGTCTTGTGCACCGTGGAGGTGACGACGTCGGCGTAGGGCACCGGGTTGGGGTGCAGCCCGGCGGCGACCAGGCCGGCGAAGTGCGCCATGTCGACCATGAGCAGCGCGCCGACCTCGTCGGCGACCTCGCGGAACGCGGCGAAGTCGAGCTGGCGGGGGTAGGCCGACCAGCCGGCGATGATGAGCTTCGGGCGGCGCTCCAGCGCCACCGAGCGCACGACGTCCATGTCGACGAGGAACGTCTCCGGGTCGACGCCGTAGCTCGCGACGTCGAAGAGGCGGCCGGAGAAGTTGGCCTTCATGCCGTGGGTGAGGTGGCCGCCGTGGGCCAGCTCGAGGCCGAGGATCGTGTCACCCGGACGGATCAGCGCGTGCATGACGGCGGCGTTGGCCTGCGCGCCCGAGTGGGGCTGGACGTTGGCGTGCTCGGCGCCGAACAGCGCCTTGGCGCGGTCGCGGGCGAGCTCCTCGGCGACGTCGACCTGCTCGCAGCCGCCGTAGTAGCGGCGGCCGGGGTAGCCCTCGGCGTACTTGTTGGTGAGCACCGAGCCCTGGGCCGCCATGACCGCGCGGGGGGCGAAGTTCTCGCTCGCGATCATCTCGAGCGTGTCCTGCTGGCGGCGCAGCTCGCCGTCGAGGACGGCGGCGATCTCCGGGTCGACCTCGGAGAGGGGGGCGTCGGTGATGCTCTGGGCGGGAAGAGCGGTCTGGGTCACGGGCGTGCTCCTCGCAGGTGGCGGCGGCTTCTGTCACGGACGGGCCCAGGCGGACGACCCGTTCGGCTGCTCTCCCGCCGCTCCCCGGTGGTCACCCACCTTCGCCAGTCGCGACGTCGATCAGAGTAGACGCCCGGGGCGGGCGGGGTCGACCCCGTTCTCGACCGGACGCCCCCGGGGACCGCACTCCTCGCGGAGGGTGCGGTCCCCGGGGGCGTCCGGAGGGGCGGGGCTCAGTCGAGGCTGGTCTGCGCCAGCCAGCCGTGGGGCGCCGCGAGCTCGCTGGCGGCGTCGGGGCCCCAGGAGCCGGGGGCGTACGGCTGCACCTCGGGGCGGTTGTCGAGCAGCGGCGCGGCCACGCGCCACGCCTCGCGCAGCCCCGTGGCGGTGGTGAACAGGGCGCGGTCACCGGCGAGCACGTCGCGCAGGAGCGAGGCGTACGCGGGCAGCGGCTCGGCGCGGGGCAGGTCCTCGAGGTCGAGCTGCAGGGAGCCGGCCACGAGGTCGCCGGGGGCGCCGGGGCGCTGCGCGGTCACGGTGGCGGCCACCGTGCCGTTGCCGGCGAGGGAGAACGCGATGGTCTCCGGGCGCGGCGGGCGCTCGCCGAAGCCGCGGGTCTGCGGGCGGCGCAGCACGAGCGTGACGTGCTGGTGGCTCTCCTTGAGCTGCTTGCCGGTGCGCAGCAGGAAGGGCACGCCCTCCCAGCGGTCGTTGTCGATCCACACCTTGGCGGCCACGAAGGTGTCGGTCTGGGAGTCGTCCTCGACGCCCTCGATGTCGCGGTAGCCCTCGACCTGCCCCAGCACGGCCTCGGAGGGGTCCATCGGGCGGAAGTCCTTCAGCACCGCCTCGCGGGCCTCCAGCAGCGCCTCGGGCGAGCCGTCCGCCGGCGGCTCCAGGGCCACCTCGGCCATCACCTGCAGCTGGTGGGTGACGAGCATGTCGAGGGTGGCGCCGGTCTCGTCGTAGAACCCCGCGCGGTTGGAGACGCCGAGGGTCTCGGGGATGTCGATCTGGACGGAGGCCACGTGGTACCGGTTCCAGACCTGCTCGAGCAGGCGGTTGTTGAAGCGCAGCACGTGCAGCTGCTGCGTGGCCTCCTTGCCCAGGAAGTGGTCGATCCGGAAGACCCGCTCCTCGGGGAAGATCGACAGCACCAGCTCGTCGAGGCGCTCGAAGCTCTCGGAGTCGGTGCCGAACGGCTTCTCGTAGACCACGCGCGCGCCCTCGGCCAGGCCGTGGACGTCGAGGGCCTTGGTGTACGCCTCGAAGGTCGACGGCGGCAGGGCGATGTAGTGGACGAGCTGCACGTCGTCGCCGCCGCCCAGGTCGTCCTTCGCCTCGGCGACCACGTCGGCCAGCTCACCGGCGTCGGACTCGCTGAAGCCGCCGCCGGCGAAGCGCAGCGAGGACGCGAACCCGCGCCACTGGCGGCCGCTCAGCCCGGTCCTGGCCTCGTCGAGGACCTTCTTGACGTGGTCGCGGAACTCGTCGTCGCTCTGGTGCCCGCGGCCGTTGCCGATCAGGCGCCAGTTGTCGGGCAGGAGCCCGTGCTTGGCCAGCGCCCCGAAGGCCGGCAGCACCATGCGGGCGGCGAGGTCGCCGGTGGCTCCGAAGAGCACGAAGACGGTGGGGGTCGAGACGGCGGTGGGCGTCGCCGCCTCCTGCTCCGCGGTCGAGGACGAGGACGAGTCGGTCACGGTCGCCCACCGTATGGGGCCCGGACGCGTCGCGCCCGCCCCGGCGCCCGATCCGCGCTCGGCGGGTCGGGCGCCGGGGCGGGCGCGGTCACGGCCTCAGGCGCAGTCGGTCTTGTAGACGTACTGCTGGACCTCGTCGGAGGCCTGGTTCTCCGGGGTCGCGAAGACGAACGGCGCGGTCTGCTCGCGCGGCACGTCCTTGCCCTCGCTGGCGTCGACGGCGCTCTGCACGCCGGTCTGGCCCTCGCCGTAGGGGTACTGGACCACGACGCCGTCGACGGTGCCGTCCTCGAGGGCCTGGAGGATCGGCTCGGAGGTGTCGTAGCCGACCACGCGCACGACGCCGGTCTTGCCGGCCTCGCGGACGCCGGTGATGGCGCCCTCGGTGTTGTTGGTCGACATCGTGTAGACGCCCACCAGGTCGGCGTTCGACGTCGCCGCCGCCGAGGCGATCTGCGCGGCCGTGGCGGTGGAGTTCTCCGAGTACTGCGTCTCCAGGTAGGTCATGCCCGGGTACTCGGCCAGCTTGTCCTTGAAGCCCTTCTCGCGGGCCTCGCCGATCGGGTTGCCCGGGCTCTGGTTGATGCCGAGCACCGCGCCCTTCTCCCCTACGAGCTTCGCGAGGTTCTCCGCGGCGAGCGCGCCGCCCTCCTCGTTGTCCGACTGGATGTTGGTGAGGGCGATGCTCTTGTCCTCGAGGTCGCCGTCGATGGTGATGACGTCGATCCCGGCGGCCTTGGCCTCGGCCAGCGGCAGCTTCATGGCCGTGGAGTCCGTGACGGAGATCATCAGCGCGTCGGGGGCGTCGGCGACGAGGGCGTTGACGATGGCGGTCTGCTTGGCCACGTCGAACTCCGGGCTGCCCTGGACCTTGAAGTCGACCCCGAGCTCGTCGGCCTTGGCCTGCGCGCCGCAGCCGACGGTGTTGTAGAAGGGGTTGCCGGTCAGGCCCGGCACGTAGACGACGGACAGCTTCCCGTCGCCGGACCCGCCGGAGCCGGCCTCGTCGGAGGAGCCGCCGCAGGCGGTCAGGGCGAGCAGGGAGGCTGCGGCCAGCGCGGCGGCGCGGGCGGTGCGGGTGGTCTTCACGGGGGTCTCCGGTCTGCAGGGGTGCGAGCGTGGGGTGGGGTGGGGCTGGGTCTGTGGGGTGCGGCGCAGCGGTGCGCCGCCCCGGGGAGGGCCTCAGGCGGCGTTGCGGCGGCGGCGCTTGAGCTGGTCGACGTAGACGGCGACCACGAGGACGACGCCGACGGCGACCTGCTGCCAGAAGGCCTGCACGTTCAGCACGACGAAGCCGTTGTTGAGCACGCCCGGGATGAACATCCCGATGACGGTGCCGATGACGGTGCCGGCGCCGCCGAACAGGCTGGTGCCGCCGAGGACCACCCCGGTGATGACCTGCAGGCCGTCGGTGGTGTGGCCGCTGATGGTGGTGGTCGCGAAGCGGGTCAGGGACATCAGGCCCGCGAGGCCGGCCAGCGCGCCGTTGAGCACGTACAGCGAGGCGGTGTGGCGGTCGACGGCGATGCCGGCGCGGCGCGCCGACTCGGCGTTGGAGCCGATGAGCTGGGTGTGGCGGCCGTAGCGGGTGGTCGCGAGGACCAGCCCGCCCACGAGCGCCACGAGCGCGGCGACCCACACCAGCCAGCTGAGCGTCAGCGGCCGCTGGACGGCGACGGAGATCAGCGCGTCGGGCACGGTGCGGACGTCGGTGCCGTTGGACAGCAGCTGGGCCGCTCCCAGCGCCGCGCCGGTCGAGCCCAGCGTGGTGATGAGCGCCGGGACGCCGAGCTTGGTGATGACCAGGCCGTTGACCGCCCCCCACGCCGTCCCCGCGAGCAGCCCCACGGCGATGCCGACGAGCACGGTGCCCGCGCCCTGCCCGCCGAGGGCCTCCATGGCCTTGGCGGCGGCGACGCCCGCGAAGACGAGCACGGACCCCTGCGAGAGGTCGAACCCGCCCGCGACCAGCACGTACGTGGTGCCGACCGCCATCACCAGGAGGACGGCGACGTCGGTGAGGACGTTGCGGCCGTTGGCGGCGGTGGGGAACGTGTCCGGGGCGAGCAGCGAGAAGAGCGCCACCAGCACCAGCAGCACGACCGCCATGTACGCGGGCGACGACGACAGCGCCCGGCGCCAGGCCGGCCGCGAGGAGCTGGGCACGCCGGGGCCGGCGCCGGTGCGCGGGGTCTGCGCGGGAGGCGGCGCCGCGCCCGCCGCGGCGGCTCCCCCGCCGGTGGTGGCGCTCACCGGGCGGCCCGCTCGTCGGCGCGGTCGTCGGTGCGGTCGTCGTCACGGGCGTCGGTGACGGGCGTGTCGAGCGCGCCGGTCATGGCGCCGACGAGGTCGGCCACCGTGGTCCCGCTGGCCGGCAGCTTCGCCACCCGCCGTCCCAGGCGCAGCACCTGCACGGTGTCGGCCACCTCGAGCACCTCCGTCATGTTGTGGGAGATCAGCACGACGCCGACCCCGGAGTCGGCCACGCGGCGCACCAGCTCGAGCACCTTGCCGGTCTGGCGGACGCCGAGCGCGGCGGTGGGCTCGTCGAGGAAGACCAGGTCCTTGGCCCACATCACGGCGCGGCAGATGGCCACCGACTGGCGCTGCCCGCCGGACAGGGCCGCGACGGCGGCGTCGAGGTCCTTCACGTCGGTGCCCATCGAGGTGAACGCCTCCTGAGCGCGGGCGCGCATCGTCTTCTTGTCGAGCACGCCGAGGCGGCCGAGCAGGCCCGGGCGCAGCAGCTCGCGGCCGGCGAAGACGTTCTCGGCGGGGCCGAGCTCGGGCGCGAGCGCGAGGTCCTGGTAGACCGTCTCGACGCCGAGGGAGCGGGCGTGCTCCGGCGAGGTGAGCCTCACCCGGCGGTCGTGCAGGCTGAGCTCTCCGGCGTCGGGGGCCAGGGCCCCCGAGAGGATCTTCACCAGCGTGCTCTTGCCGGCGCCGTTGTCGCCGATGAGGGCGGTGACCTTCCCGGCCTCCGCCTCGAAGTCGACCCCGTGCAGCACCTGCACGTGCCCGTACGCCTTGTGGACGCCCCGTGCCTCGAGCAGCACCGCGCCACCTCCCCCCGCTCGTCACCGCGGTGGGACCCACGGCCCGCCGACAGTGACAGTGAGGCACGGGAAGTGCACCTCAGGACACCGCCCGCGGCGATCCTGTGATGAAGCCGATACCGAACACGTGTGCCACGTCTGCCCGGAGGCGGTCAGCGGGCGGGGGCGTACCGCCGCGGCACCCCCGGCGTGCCGGCGAGGAGGAGGACGCCGACGGCGCCCAGCAGCACCGCCAGCGGAGCGGTCCAGCCGCCCGTCGCGTCGTGCGCCGCCCCCACCACGAACGGGCCGGAGGCGCCCAGGGCGTACCCGGCGCCCTGCACCAGCGTGCCCGTGCGGCGGACCTCCGCGGAGCCGGTGCTGCGCGCCACCGCGGAGACGAGCACCACGGTGATGCCGCCGCCCTGCGCGGCCCCGGCCACCGCCGACCAGACCCACCACAGCTCCGGGGCCGCGAGCAGCCCCAGCGGCAGCACCGCCCACCCGGCGCAGACCAGCCACAGCGCCACGCGCGGGCGGCCCGTCGTCCTCAGCACCAGCGGCACCCCGAAGGCGCCGGCCACGGCGGCCACCTGGAACACCGCGGCGCTGGCCCCGGCGGCCGAGGCGGAGACGCCCAGCTGGTCGGCGAGCAGCTCGGGCAGCCACGCGGTGGTGCCGTAGTACGAGAACGACTGGCCGCCGAAGGCCAGGGCGAGCAGCCAGGTGGCGGGCCTGCGGTGCACGGGGCGCGGGTCGACCGCCCCGGCTCGCGCGAGGGCCGGGGCCGGGGCGGCGTCGGCCACCCCGGCCACCCCGTCCTCACCGGTCTCGGGGGGCGGCACGGCCCGGGCCGCTGCGGCCCGGGCGCGACCGCGCCGGGCCAGCAGCAGCACCGGGACGGTGACGACGGCCACCAGGCCCCACGCCGCGAGCGCCGGGCGCCAGCCGGCGCCCGCGGCGACCAGCGGGGTGAGGGCCGTGGTGGCGGTGCTCCCGATGTCGAACGCGGCGGTGTAGACCGCGGTCAGCAGGCCGACGGCGGCGGGGAAGTCCTCGGCCACGAGCACGGGCATCGCGATGTTGCCGACGGTGATGGCCAGGCCGAGCACGAGGGTGCCCGCGACGGCGGCGCCGTACCCGCCGGCCGAGCGCAGCAGCGTGCCGGCCAGCACCCCGAGCACGCAGCCCAGGACGGCGTTGCGCAGCCCCCACCTGGCGATCAGCGCGGACGCGAGCGGGGAGGCCAGCCCGAAGCACAGCACGGGGAGCGTGGTCAGCAGCCCGATCGCCCCTGCCGTGACGGCCAGGTCGGCGCCGACCTCACCGGCCACCGGCGGCAGCGCCGCGAGGGGCCCGCGGACGTTGAGGGCCACCAGGACCACCGCCGTCACGGCCAGCCAGGCCGCCCGCGGGGTGGGGCGGGCGGGGGTCCGCGGGGCGGGTCGGGGGTGGTCCGGTGGCACGCGTCGACGCTAGGTGCCGCTCGCGCTGGCTACGCTCGCGGGTCGTGCCCGACTCGCCGTCCGCCCCCTCCAGCCCCTCGAGCTACGTCGTCGCCCTGTCGTGCCCCGACGGGCCCGGCATCGTCCACGCGGTGACGGGGGTGCTGGCGCACCTCGGCGGCAACATCACCGACAGCCAGCAGTTCGGCGACCCCGACACCGGCAGGTTCCACATGCGGGTGCAGGTGAGCGCCGACCTCGACGAGGCCTCGCTGCGCGGGGCGTTCGCGCCGGTGGCGCAGCGCTTCGGCATGGAGTGGACCCTCGACGTGCTCGGCCGCCCGCTGCGCACGCTGGTGATGGTGTCGAAGGCGGGCCACTGCCTCAACGACCTGCTGTTCCGCACGCGGGCGGGGCAGCTGCCGGTCGACGTCGTCGCCGTGGCGGGCAACCACCGAGACCTGGAGCCGCTGGCCGGCTTCTACGGCGTGCCGTTCCACCACCTGCCGGTCGAGCGGGGCGCCGCGGCGGGCGGTGCGGGCTCGAAGGAGGCCGCCGAGGCCGCGCTGCTGGGCCTGGTCGACGAGCTCGACGTCGAGCTGGTGGTGCTCGCGCGCTACATGCAGGTCCTGTCGACGGACCTGTGCCGGGCGCTGAGCGGGCGGGCCATCAACATCCACCACTCGTTCCTGCCGAGCTTCAAGGGCGCGCGGCCCTACCAGCAGGCCCACCAGCGCGGCGTGAAGATCATCGGGGCGACGGCGCACTACGTCACGGCCGACCTCGACGAGGGCCCGATCATCGAGCAGGACGTCCACCGGGTCGACCACGGCATGCCGACGTCCGAGCTGCAGGCCATCGGCCAGGACGTCGAGGCGCAGGTGCTGGCCCGCGCGGTGCGCTGGCACGCCGAGCACCGGGTGCTCCTCGACGGGCACCGCACGGTCGTCTTCCGCTGACCGGGCCGCCCCTCCCCGACCTCTCCCCTTCCCCGCACGATCACGGACGCCAGCGCCACCCGGGGGGGCGCACGACTCGTCCGAGCCCTCCCGCCAGGAGCAGCACGCAGGCCGCGGGCGCTGAGCCGGCACCACGGAGGTGGCGCGCAGGTCCTCGATCGCGCGGGCAGGGGGCGGCGGACCCGTGGGAGGGCCGGGTGGGCACCGGACGCACGACGGCGGAGTCCGGGGTCGGGAACGCGGTGGTCCTGACCCCGGACTCCGCCGTCGCGGCGCCGCGACGGCGCGGAGCGGGGCGCGTCAGCGGCCGGAGCGGCGCAGGTCGTCCTCGGGCGAGGCCGGCTCGCGCAGCAGCAGGAACAGCCCGGAGTACGGGCTCAGCCACACGCTGAAGCTGTTGAGGTCGTCGACCCAGCCGATCTCGCCGTCGTCGCGGGCGTCGAGGACGGCCGTGCGGGGCGTGAAGTGCTCCGACCGGACGGTGCCCTCGATGGTCTCGCCGGTGAAGTTCAGCACCGTGACCTGCAGGCCCGCCGCGCGGGTCGGGTCGCCGCCGTCGAGGCGGTGCACCAGCACGAGCATGCCCGGGTGGGCGACGGCGGGGACGTCGAGCTGGGTCGCCGTGGCGATCCCGTGCGCGGCCCGGAGCGCGAGCAGCCCCTTGAGCCGGGACGCGAACGACCTCTCGTCGGCCAGCTGCTGCGGCAGCGCGCCGTAGAGCACCTGCGCCCGCGGCATCCCGGAGGCGGAGGTGGTCGCGTCGGGCGCGACGTCCATGAGGTCGTGCGCGCCGCGCTCCACCCAGCGGGTGTCGCCGGTGTCGACCAGCGACGCGACCTGCTCGGCGGGCACGGGCAGCGCTCCGACGAGGTCCCAGCCCGAGAGGGCGAAGACGCCCGGCTGCCAGGCGTTGAACATCGCCAGCAGCAGGTGGGCCCGGCGGATCATCTCGACGTCGCCGTCACCGATGGAGTCGAGCGTGCGGTGGCCGCGCGAGGCGGCGATGACCGACGCCGTGGTGCAGGCGATGCCGTTGGTGGTGAAGACGTGGTTGTAGTCGGCGGCCTCGCCGGTGATCCCGGTGACCATGTCCTGGCGGACGGCCTCGCCCAGCTCGGCGCCGGTGACCTCCCGCCCGCGGAAGGCGTAGGTGTCGGTGGCGTGCACCGTGCTCCAGTGCACGAGCTCGTAGGTGAGCTCGTCGTGGTTCTGCATGCCGTGCACCAGCGAGGCCGGGTCGACGCCCACCTCGAGGGAGGTGCGCAGCGTCAGGCGCAGGAACTCGGTGTCGCCGGTGATCAGCGCGTGCTGGTACGCGGGGCGGTTGACGAAGTCGTAGGACAGGTCGGCGCCGACGCGGCCGGTGTCGCGGATGTCCTCGATGCCGAGGTTCAGCTCCTGGAAGGTGAAGCCGCCGACCTTGCGCACGGTGCTGGCGATGACGTGGTTGGCCGCCTCCGACAGCGGGTGGCCCTCCGACCAGGCGGGCGCGCCGCTGTCGGACCGCTCCACGCCGAGGAAGCCGTTGGCGTCCAGGCGCAGCGCGCTGGTGCCGAGCTCGGCCAGGGAGTGCAGGGCGTCGCCGATGACCAGGCGCATGCCCGCGAACGTGGGGTCGAGCCAGTTGATGGAGGGCTGGCCCTGCTTGAAGTAGTGCAGGTACACCCACCGGCGGACCTGCCCGTCGACGCCGGTGACCTCCGACGTCGCGCTCCAGTTGGTCTCCTTGACGCCCGGGGCGTAGAAGATCACGCGCTGCAGGGCGCCGATGATGTAGCCGGCGTCGGCCAGGCGCGCCTCGGTGACGGCGTCGAGGTTGACGGCGTCGCGGCCCGGGGGGACGTCGGGCAGCAGGTGCCAGTCCTCCCGGGGGATCTCGACCATGTGGTAGACGCCGGGGTAGTCGCCGTGGCCCATCTCCGCCAGGCGGAAGTCGGCGCCCTTGCCGGTGTGGCCGGGGACGATGTCGTCGATGACGGAGCCGCCGTGGGCGTCGGCGACCTCGCAGACGGTGCGGAACTCGTCCTCGGTGCCGAACAGCGGGTCGATCTGGGTGCTGATCCGGTCGAAGTGCCCGTCGACGCTGGGGGTCTCCTCCCAGCCGGTGATGCCGCCGGCCTTCTTCACCGGGCCGGTGTGGATGCCGTCGATGCCGATCTGCTGGAAGGCGCTCCACAGGCGGGCGTCGGCCACCGAGGCCAGGAACGACTGGCCCTCCTCGGTGATGAGCGAGATCGGGTAGGCGGTGAACCACACCGACGCCGTCGAGACGGCCCGGCGGGCGTCGGGGCGCGCGTAGGGGTTGCGCCACATCGCGGGGGTGCCGGACAGCTGCCGGCTCAGGCCCTCGGCGTCGGCGAGCATCGACTGCTGCACCAGCCAGGCGACGTAGGCGGGGTTGGTGCCGTCGGCGGTGCGGCGGTGGGTGGCCCGGCCGCGGCGGACCTCCAGCTGCGCCGAGGGGCGCAGGCGGCGGGGCCGGGCGGCGAAGCGCTGCTCGTCGTAGGTGCGCTCGACGGGCTCCCCGCCGTCGTCGCCGGTGGCCCCGGCCACCACGGCCGGCGTGGGGGCCACCACGACCTCCTCGTTCAGCACCCCGGCCAGGCCCGCGCCGGCGACGACGATGCGCGCGCGCTCCCAGGGGCGCTGCTCGGCGACGAACGGCACCTCCTCGGCCTGCCACTCGTGCCAGAAGCGGGTGGCCTGCTCGCGGTCGCCGTTGACGCCCTGCTCGACGTCGCGGTCGATGCCGAGCCGCTCGGCGACCTCCGGGTCGGACTGGACCCAGACGGCGACGTCGACCTGGTCGGCCAGCTCGCGGCGGCCAGCGCCGACGCCCTCGAGGAAGAGCCACTGGGTGCCCTCGGGCACCTCCAGCGCCCCCTCGCGGCCGTGCTCCTCCCACGCCGGCGGGCGGAAGCTCACGGCCTGGCCCTCGCGGGCCGGGCGCAGGACGCCGTCGACCAGCAGGTCGGTCCAGTCGAAGAAGGCATGGTTCCACGCGACGTCGTCGGTGCGGACCAGCACGCCGCCCTCGACCGCGGCGAGCAGGCGGTCGGCCAGGGCCGACTTGCCGCTGCCGCCGCGCCCGTCGACCGCCACGACGCGCGGGCGCCCGGCGGGCACCTCGGCGGAGTGCTCGAGCAGCGCGACGAGCCCGCTGAGCGGCACCTGGCGCCACGGGCCGGCCAGCGGCTCGCCCTCGCGCAGGGTCACCTCCGGCACGCTCGTCGGCACGGCGCGCCGCTCGGCGGGCGCATCGGCCGAGTCGTCCAGGGGCAGCACGTGGGGCGGGTTCGCCGGGGCCTCGCGGGTCACGATCACAACCCTAGGGCGAGGCCCCCCTAGCGGCCCTCCGACGCGTGCCGGGGTCCTGGCGGAGGCGGCGACGGGTGGCGGCGCCGGAGCCCCCCGGCCCGCGCGGCGAGGGTGCGGCCGAGGGTCGCGCCGGCGGCCAGGCCCACCCCGACCACCGCGGCCTCCATGAGCCTGCCGCCGCTCTCGGCGCCGGTGACCAGGTCGAGCATGCCCCCGTAGATCGCCAGGCCCGGGAGCAGCGGCACGATGCCGCAGCTGGTCATGACCGTGACGGGCACGCCGCTGAGCCGCCGGGTGCGCTCCGCGGCGGCGCCCACCAGCAGCGCGGCGACGGCGCCCGCCGCCGCCGTCGGCAGCCCGGCACCGGTGAGCGCGGCGTGCACGAGCCAGGCCCCGCCCCCGGCGGCGGCCGCGAGCGCGGCCGTGCGGGGACCGGCGAAGCAGCTGCAGGCCCAGGCCGCCGAGGCGACCGCGGCGCCGAGCACCTGCACCGGCAGCGGCCAGGCGGCGGCGCCCGCGTCGAAGAGGTCGAGCTGGGCGCCGGCGCGGCGGGCGAGGTCGAGCACGCCGCCGATGCCCACCACGAGGCCGAGGGTCAGCAGCAGCACCTCCAGCAGCCGGCCGCTCGCGGTGACGGGGTAGCCGTTGATCGCGTCGTCGGCGGCCCCGACCATGGACATCCCGGCGAGCAGGACCACGATCCCCGAGGCCACCACCAGCGACGGCGGCAGCGCGGTCAGCTCCACGGGCAGGCCGGGCACCACCGCCAGCAGCAGGACGGCGACGGTGGTCGCCACCGCCGCCCCGGCCACCTGGAGGAAGAACGCCGGCAGGCCCCAGCGGCCCAGCCAGCGCAGCGCGGCGTCGATGGCCCCGGTCGTCGCCGCGGCCACCACCACCACGAGCGGCCCTCCGCCCAGCAGCAGCGCGACCCCGGCCGCCATCGCGGCGAGGCTGGCGGTGACCAGGGCGGGGCGGTAGCGCTGGGGCTCGCTGAGCACCGCGTCGAGGCGGGAGTGGGCGGCCTCGAGCTCCTCCAGGAGCCGCTCGTGGGCGCCCTGGTCGGTGCGGTCGGACCCGGCGTCGGCCGGCCGCCGGGCGGCGACGTCCTCGACGACGGCGCTCACGCGGGCGAGCCGGTCGTAGTCGGAGGCCCGGACCTGCACCACGCGCAGGGCGCTGACGCCGGGGGCGTCGTCGTCGCCGTCGGCGGCGACGAGGATCGCGGTGAAGGTGACGTCGACCTGCACCTCCACGCCCCAGGCGCCGCAGGTGAGGCGGATGGCCTCGACGACGTCGGCGGCCGCGGCGCCCAGGGAGAGCATCGCCTCGCCGCAGCGCACGGCCAGCTCCAGCACCTCCCGGACGGTCCGGTCGCTGGCGGAGGGCCGGCGCGCCCGGCGCCCGGCCGTGGTGACCGGGACGCCCCCGGCCAGCCGGCGCGCGACGGCGGCGGAGACCCTGCCGCCCACCCTCGAGCCCGTCCGGGCCCCGGGGAGGGGACCGGGCCAGCCCGTCCGCGACGAGGTGCCCGTCCGGGAGTGCGCCACGCGCCGACCCTAGGCCGGACGCACCAGGACTGGCCCCGGGGCGCACCGGCGTGGCAGCATCGCCCGCTGAACGACGCGCGCTCCGGGGTCGGTGCAATTCCGAACCGGCGGTGACAGTCCGCGACCCGACCGCAGCCAGCGGCCGGTGGACCCGGTGGGACTCCGGGACCGACGGTGAGAGTCCGGAGGGGAGGAGCACGCGGCGGCCCCCGCGAGGGGTCCGCCGAAGCGCCGTCGGCTCAGCGGAGCCCCGCCCCCTGTGGGACGGGCCGCCCGCCACCGCCGCCGTCGCCCTCCCCCAGCGCCCCCGGAGCCGCACCCGGTGCGAGCGAGCAGGGAGCGCGGTGGACCACGAGCAGACCCGTACGCCTGTCCACACCCCTGTGGACAGACCTGTGGACAGCCCCTCCGGCGGCCCCTCGGCCGGCGCCGGCGCACGGGCCCTGGCCCGGGCCCTCGACCTCGCCCGCCGCGGGCCGCAGACGGAGAACCCGCAGGTCGGGTGCGTCCTCCTCGATGACGGCGGCGAGGTCCTCGGGGAGGGCTGGCACGCCGGCGCGGGCACGCCCCACGCCGAGGTCGCGGCCCTCGCCGACGCCGCCGCCCGCGGCCGCGGCACCACCGGCTGCACTGCTGTCGTGACGCTCGAGCCGTGCCGGCACACCGGTCGCACCGGCCCGTGCACCCGCGCACTGCTGGCCGCGGGGGTCGCCCGCGTCGTCGTCGGCGCCCCGGACCCCACGCCGGTGGCCGGCGGCGGCGCCGCGGAGCTCACCGCCGCGGGCGTGCCCGCCCGGCTCGCCGACGACCCGGCGCTGCGCGCGGAGGCCGCCGAGCTGCTGCGGCCGTGGGCCCGCGCCCACCGCCACCGCCGCCCGCTGGTCACGTGGAAGTATGCCGCCACCCTCGACGGCTTCAGCGCCGCCCCCGACGGCTCCAGCCGCTGGGTCACCGGGCCGGTGGCCCGCGCGGACGTGCACGCCCGCCGCGCCCGGCACGACGCCGTGCTCGTCGGCACCGGGACCGCCCTGGCCGACGACCCCGCCCTGACCGTCCGCGACGCCGACGGCGCCCCGCTCCCCCACCAGCCGCTGCGCGTCGTGGTGGGCCTGCGCGACCTGCCCGCCGGCGCCCAGCTCCTCGACGGCTCCGCCGAGACCGTCCACCTGCGCACCCGCGACCCCCGCGAGGCGCTCGGCGCGCTGTGGGACCGCGGCGTCCGCTCCGTGTGGCTCGAGGGCGGCCCGCAGCTCGCCGCCGCGTTCTGGCGGGCCGGCCTCGTCGACGACGTCGTCGCGCACCTGGCGCCCGCGCTGCTCGGCGGCGGGCGCAGCGCCCTGGGAGACCTCGGCGCCACCTCGATCGGCGACGCGCTCCGCCTGGAGCTCGTCGACGCCTGCGCGCTCGGGGGCGACGTCGTCGTCCTCGCCCGCCCCACCGACCAGACCCAGACCCAGACCCAGACCCAGACCCAGCAGGAGGCCTGATGTTCACCGGCATCGTCGAGGAGCTGGGCGAGGTGGTCGCGCTGGAGCGCGGCACCACCTCGGCCCGCATCACCGTCCGCGGCCCGCTCGTCACGTCCGACGCCTCCCACGGCTCCTCCATCGCCGTCGACGGCTGCTGCCTGACCGTCGTCGACCTCGACGGCGCGGCCGGGGAGTTCACCGCCGACGCGATGCTCGAGACCCTGGAGCGCACCACGCTCGGCGGGCTGGCCCCCGGCAGCCGCGTCGACCTGGAGCGGCCCGTGCCCGCGGGCGGCCGGCTCGGAGGGCACGTCGTGCAGGGCCACGTCGACGGCGTCGGCACCGTGGTGCGCCGCGAGCCGGGCGAGCGCTGGGAGGTGGTCACCGTGGAGCTCCCCGCCGAGCTCGCGCGCTACGTGGTGGAGAAGGGGTCGGTCGCCGTCGACGGCGTCTCGCTGACGGTCACCGCCGTGACCGGCACCGGCGGAGACGACGAGGGGCGGCACACCTTCTCGGTGTCGCTCATCCCCGAGACGCTGCGCGCGACCACCCTGGGCCACCGCGCCGTCGGGGAGCGCGTCAACCTCGAGGTCGACGTCCTGGCCAAGCACGTCGAGCGCCTGCTCGCCGCGGGCGCCGTCGCCGGGACCCCCCGGTGAGCGCGTCCGCCGACCTGCAGCTCGACCTCGCCTCCGTCGAGGAGGCGCTCGCCGCGCTGCGCTCCGGGCGCCCGGTCCTCGTGCTCGACGACGCCGACCGCGAGGACGAGGGCGACGTCGTCCTCGCGGCCTCGCTGGCCACGCCCGAGTGGGTGGCGTGGACGGTGAGGCACACCTCCGGGCTGCTGTGCGCGCCGCTGCCCGCGGGCCTGGCCGACTCCCTCGGCCTGCCCGACATGGTCGAGCGCAACCAGGACTCCCTGCGCACCGCGTACACCGTGACGGTCGACGCGGCCTCCGGGGTCACCACCGGCATCAGCGCCGCCGACCGCGCCCGCACGCTGCGGGTCCTGGCCGACCCTGCCGCCGGCCCCACCGACCTGGTGCGCCCCGGCCACGTGCTGCCGCTGCGCGCCAGGCCCGGCGGGGTGCTGGAGCGCCGCGGGCACACCGAGGCCGCCGTCGACCTGTGCCGCCTGGCGGGGCTCCCGCCGGTCGCGGTCATCGCCGAGCTGGTCGACCTCGACGACCCCGCCGGCGACATGCTCCGCGGCGCGGCCGTCGTGGCCCTCGGCGCGGAGCACGGGCTGCCGGTGCTGACCATCGACCAGCTGGCCGCCCACCTGCGCGCCGCCGGTGCCGCGGCCGGGCTCCCCGGCACCGGCGCCGTGGCCTCGCCGCCCGCCGACGACCGCGCCCGCGTGGTCGAGGTCGCCCGCGCCGCCCTGCCCACCGAGCACGGCGACTTCACCGCGGTGGCGTTCCGCGACCTGGCCACCGGCGCCGAGCACCTCGCCGTCGTCGCCGAGGGCACCGGCGAGGGGGCTCCCCCGCTGGTCAGGGTCCACTCCGAGTGCCTCACGGGTGACGCGTTCGGCTCGCTGCGCTGCGACTGCGGCCCCCAGCTGCACGGGGCGCTCGACAGGATCGCCGCCGAGGGCGGCGTGCTCGTGCACGTGGGCGGGCACGAGGGCCGCGGCATCGGCCTGGTCCGCAAGGTCGCGGCGTACGCGCTGCAGGACGCCGGCGCCGACACCGTCGACGCGAACACCCGCCTCGGCGTGCCCGTCGACGCCCGCGAGTACGGCGGGGCCGCCGCGGTCCTGCGCGCCCTGGGGCACGAGCGGGTGCGCCTGCTCAGCAACAACCCGGCCAAGACCGACGGCCTGGCGGCCCACGGGGTGGTCGTCACCGAGCAGGTGCCCCTGCACGTCGGCGGCGCTGGTGGGAGCGACGACGACGGCGGGGCCCGCGCCAGCAGGCCGGCGCCGCTGCGCGAGGCCTACCTCGCCACCAAGCGGGCCCGCCTGGGCCACACACCCCCTTCCGCACCCTCCGCGGAGGGTGCGGAGAAGACGACGTCATCGCAGGAGGAGCAGGCATGAGCGGACACGGAGCCCCGTCGCTGCAGGGCGAGCTCGACGGGAGCGGCGTGCGCGTCGCCGTCGTCGCGGCGCTGTGGCACACCGAGGTGGTGGAGGGCCTGCTCGCCGGGTCGCTGCGCGCGCTCGAGGCCGCGGGCGCCCCCGCCCCGACCGTGGTGCGCGTGCCCGGCACCTTCGAGCTGCCCGTGGCGGCGGCGCGCCTGGCGGCGGCCGGGTACGACGCGGTCGTGGCGCTCGGCGTCGTCGTCCGCGGCGGCACGCCGCACTTCGAGTACGTCTGCTCCGCGGCCACCAGCGGGCTCACCGACGTGTCGGTGCGCACCGGCGTCCCGGTCGGCTTCGGGGTGCTGACCTGCGACACCGACGCGCAGGCGCTGGACCGCGCCGGCCTGCCCGGCAGCCGCGAGGACAAGGGCGCCGAGGCCGCCGAGGCCGTGCTCGGCGTCGTCGCGGCCCTGCGCGCCGCCGGCGCCCCTCCCCTGCCCCGACCGTGATCATGGGCGTCCGCCACCTCCGGGGTGGCGGACGCCCATGATCACGAGGGGGTGGGCGGTGCGGTGCCCGTCGTGGGGAGCAGCAGGGGCGGCTCGGTCGGCTCGGGCGACGGCTGGTCCGACGGCTCCTCCAGGGCCGGCGCGTCGTCGGGGGCCGAGGAGTCCTCGCGGTAGGAGGCCGCCGTGCGCCGCTCCACCGTCGCGCTGTCCTGGCCGACGCCGCCGACCGTGACGTCGTCCACGGCGAGCAGGGAGCCGTCGTCGGGGTCGAGGTGCAGCACCGACATCTGCAGCGGCAGGGGCTCGTCGCCCACCAGCGTGCGCAGGCCGGCGCCGCCGGAGGAGCCCTGCGTCAGCAGCAGCGTGTCACCGTCGGCAGCGGAGGCGCGCCGGTGGGTGTGCCCGTCGAGCACGAGCGGCACCTTCCCGACCAGCGGCAGCGCCATCGCCGGCTCGTGCACGAGCGCCACGTCGACGGGCTCGCCGGCGGCGGCCGAGGCGTCGAGGGCGCTGGCCAGCCGCTCCCCCGCCGCCGTGAGCTGCTCGCGCGCCGAGTCGTTGACCACGAAGCTGCTCGGGTTGAAGCGGGGGTCCCCGGTGCCGGCGAACCGGATGCCGGCCACCTCGTAGGTGTCACCGCCGTCGAGGACGACGACGTCACCCCCCAGGTTCCCGACCGCCGTCTGCACGACGGTGGAGTCGTGGTTGCCCCGGACCCACAGGTACGGCACGCCGAACCCCGCCATCGGCGTGAGCAGGCGCGCCTCGGCGTCGCTGCCGAAGTCCGTGGAGTCACCGGTGTCGACCACCGCGGACACCCCGAACTCGCTGGCCAGCGTGCTCATCAGCCGGTACGCCTCGGGGTTGTTGTGCACGTCGGAGACCCAGAGCACGCGCACGTCGTCGTCGCCGGTGGTGGCGGTGTCGGGCAGGCCCGACAGCGCCGAGTACAGCCGGGACACGCTGCCGGTGAGCGCGGCCACGCGGGTCTGGTAGACGTCGAACCGGCTGCCCACGCTGGCGAGGTCGCCCACGAGCGCGGGCGCGCGGCTCAGCAGGCCGGTGTAGCGCGGCTCGGCCAGGGCGCGGCTGTCGGCCGTCGCTGCGGCGAGGCCGCCCGTGGCCAGCAGCGCGACGGCGACGCCCGCCGTCCCGGTGACCACGGCCCGGCGGCGGCGGAAGACCACCAGGCAGGCCAGCGCCCCCGCCGCCAGGGCGACCAGCGCCGACCTCACCACGAGGCGGACGACGGCGGAGCGGACGTCGGCGGTGAGCTCCTCGCCCACGGAGGCCGCGGTGGTGCCGCGGGCGACGAGGGTGCGCGCGTCGTCGAGGCGCAGCCCGTCGACCTCGGCCCGCAGCCGCAGGGGCCCGCGGTGGGTGTCGAGCTCCAGCTCGCCCAGGGGCGGGACCTGCACCTGGGTGCCGCCGGTGAGCGAGGGCACCAGGACCAGCCGCGCGTCGACGGGGCCGACGCTGGCGCTGACCCCGCCGACCGTGGCGGTGGCGGCGCCCGCCGCCACCAGGGCGACGACGACGGCGGTCGCCACCCGCAGCCAGGCCCAGCGGCGCCACGCGGAGGCGGCCCGCGCACGGGCGGAGGGCCAGTGGCCCCTGCGCCCCGGGCCTCGGACGGGGCCCCGGACAGCGATCACCGGCGGCACCCTACGGGGTGCCGCCGGTGGTCACCGGTGTGCGGCCGAGGTCAGGCGAGCGCCTTCGCGAGGTTCTCGTCGAGCGTGGCCAGGAACTCCTCGGTGGTCTGGAACGGCTGCTCCGGACCCACCAGCAGCGCGAGGTCCTTCGTCATCTTGCCGCTCTCGACGGTGGAGATGACGACCTGCTCGAGCTTCTCGGCGAACTCGCGCACCGCGGGGGTGCCGTCGAGCTTGCCGCGGTGGTCCAGGCCGCGCGTCCACGCGTAGATCGAGGCGATCGGGTTGGTGGACGTGGGCTTGCCCGCCTGGTGCTGGCGGTAGTGGCGCGTGACGGTGCCGTGCGCGGCCTCCGCCTCGACGGTGCGGCCGTCCGGCGTCGCCAGCACGGAGGTCATGAGGCCGAGCGAGCCGAAGCCCTGCGCGACGGTGTCGGACTGGACGTCGCCGTCGTAGTTCTTGGTGGCCCAGACGTAGCCGCCCTCCCACTTCAGGGCAGAGGCGACCATGTCGTCGATGAGGCGGTGCTCGTAGGTCAGGCCCGCCGCGGCGAACTGGTCCTTGAACTCGGCCTCGTACACCTCCTCGAAGATGTCCTTGAAGCGGCCGTCGTAGGCCTTCAGGATCGTGTTCTTCGTGGAGAGGTACACCGGGTAGTTCCGCGTCAGCCCGTAGTTCAGGGAGGCGCGCGCGAAGTCGCGGATGGAGCTGTCGAGGTTGTACATCGACAGGCTCACGCCCGCGCCCGGGGCCTGGAAGACCTCGTGCTCGATCGGCTGGGAGCCGTCCGAGGGCGTGAACGTCACCGTCAGCGTGCCCGCCGAGGGGAACGTGAAGTCGGTGGCGCGGTACTGGTCGCCGAAGGCGTGGCGGCCGACGATGATCGGCTTGGTCCAGCCCGGCACCAGGCGCGGGATGTTGCTGATGATGATCGGCTCGCGGAAGATCACGCCGCCGAGGATGTTGCGGATGGTCCCGTTCGGGGAGCGCCACATCTTCTTGAGGCCGAACTCCTCGACCCGCGCCTCGTCGGGCGTGATGGTGGCGCACTTCACGCCGACGCCGTGCTTCTTGATGGCGTTCGCGGAGTCGACCGTCACCTGGTCGTCGGTGGCGTCGCGGTGCTCGATGCCGAGGTCGTAGTACTCGAGGTCGACGTCGAGGTAGGGGTGGATCAGGCGGTCCTTGATGAACTGCCAGATGATCCGGGTCATCTCGTCGCCGTCGAGCTCGACGACCTTGCCCTCGACCTTGATCTTCGCCATGCGCGTCCCTGTCCTCCGTCGGAGCAGTAGGTGTCGTTCCGAACCTACCGAGGTCCCGGCGCGCTGCCGCGTCCAGGTGCGCCCGGACGGACCTCCGGACCGCAGCCAGGCGCCCGGCTGCGGTTCCCACCGGGTCACGAACCGCAACGAGGCGCCCGGCTGCGGTTCCCACCGGGTCACGAACCGCAACGAGGCGCCCGGCTGCGGTTCCCACCGGGTCACGAACCGCAACGAGGCGCCCGGCTGCGGTGGGGTGGGGAGCGACATCGGCGTGCGAGAGGGTGTGCCCGTGTTCCACGTCGTCCTCGTCGAGCCGGAGATCCCCGGCAACGCCGGCGCCGCCATCCGCCTCTCGGCCACCACCGGCGCCCACCTCCACCTCGTGCGCCCGCTGGGCTTCGACCTGGAGGACTCCAAGCTCCGCAGAGCGGGCCTGGACTACCACGACCTCGCCCGCACCACCGTCCACGACGACGTCGAGGCCCTGTGGGCCGACCTCGCGGTGCGCGGCGCCGGGAGGGCCTACGCCCTGACCGCCTCCGCGACCCGGCTCTACACGGACGTCGCTTACGCCCCCGGTGACGTGCTGCTGTTCGGCCGCGAGTCGGTGGGCCTCGCCGAGGACGTGCTGGCCGACCCGCGCGTCAGCGACCGGCTGCGCATCCCGATGCTGCCCCAGCGCCGCTCGCTGAACGCCTCCAACGCGGTCGCCGTCGTCGTCCACGAGGCCTGGCGCCAGCACGGGTTCGCGGGCGCGGCCCCAGAGGCCCGGGGGTAGCGTCGAGGAGGTGCTGCCCACCGACCTGCCCCTGCTCGCCGGCTGCTCCTCCCCCTCGCTCGCCCCCGACGGCTCCGTCGCCGTGGTGTCCGTGACCGCCCCGGACCTCACCACCGACGAGGAGCGCGGCTCGCTGTGGGCGGTGCCCGCCCGGGGCGGCGGCGGGCCCCGCCGCCTGACGCGCGGGCACCGCGACACCGCGGCCGCCACCAGCCCCGACGGCCGGTGGGTGGCCTTCCTGCGGGCCGAGCCCGGTGGCCGCCCGCAGCTGCACCTGGTCGAGCTGGCCGGTGGCGAGCCGGTGGCGCTGACCACCGACGAGCAGCTGCCGCTGGGCGCGGGCGCCCCGCGCTGGTCGCCCGACGGCTCGGCCCTGGCGTTCGCGGCGCGCGTGCCCGAGCCCGGCCGCTACGGCACGGCGACCGGACCCGCCCACCTGCGGGGGCCCGACGCCGAGCCGCCGCGGCTCATCACCGCGCCCGCGCACCGCGTCGACGGGGTCGGGCACCTCACCGACCGGCGCCACCACGCCTTCGTCCTGGACGTCACCGCCGCCACCTCCGGGTCCCCCGCAGGCAGCGCCGGCAGCGCGGAGCTGCCGGCCCCGCGCCAGGTCACCGACGGCGACGCCGACGACACCGAGCCCACCTGGACGCCCGATGGCACGGCTCTCTTGGTGGCGTCCGCGCGCCACGACGGCGCCGGCCACGACCTGCGCCGCGGGGTGCACCGCGTCGACGCCGCCGCGGAGCGCGCCACCGAGCTGGAGCCCGTCGTCGTCGGCGACCTCGCCGTCGGCGCGCTCGCCCTGGACCCCGACGGTGGGCGTCTGTGGCTGCTCGCGACGTCCCTCGACGAGCAGGGCCTCGGAGCCGTGGCGCAGCCGGAGTCGCTGTGGACCGCCCCGCTCCCCGCGCCGGGGACGGGTCCGCTCACCCCCGGCGAGCTGGAGCGCCTGACCGAGCCCGACGTCGACCTGGGCGACCCGGCCGGCTCCCTCGTGGTCGACGCGCTCGGCGCGCTCGTCGTCGAGCGCTCCCGCGGGGCCCTCCACCTGCTGCGCGTGCGCCCCGACGGCTCGCGCGACGTCCTGCTCGACGGCCACCTGCAGGTGGTGGGCGTCGCGAGCACGCCCGACGGCGCCACGACCGTCGGCGTGGTGGCCGACGAGACGAGCCGCGGCGAGCTGGCGCGGGTGCTCCCCGGCGGTGGGGCGGAGCGGCTGACCGACGTGGGTGCGCCGCTGCGCGCCACCGGGCGCCTGCGGCCGCTGCACGAGGTGGAGCACCCGAGCCGCGACGGGCACCCCGTGCACGGCTGGGTGGTGCTGCCCGACCCGGAGCTCCACGGCGACGGGCCGCACCCGGTGCTGCTGCTCGTGCACGGCGGCCCCCACGCCCAGTACGGCTGGGCGCTGTTCGACGAGGCGCAGGTGGCCGCCGGCGCGGGGTACGCCGTCGTCATGGGCAACCCCCGCGGCTCGGCCGGCTACGGCCTGGCGCACGGGGAGGCGGTGCTCGGGGCGCTCGGCACCGTCGACGCCGACGACGTGCTCGCCCTGCTCGACGGCGCCCTGGCCGACGGCTCCCTGCCGCTCGACGCCGAGCGGGTCGGCGTCATGGGCGGCAGCTACGGCGGCTACATGACGGCGCTGCTCACCACCCGCACGCAGCGCTTCGCGGCGGCGGTGGTCGAGCGCGGGTACCTCGACGCGACGAGCTTCGTCGGCTCCGCCGACATCGGCTGGTTCTTCCCCGACCAGCTGCACGGCTCGGAGGAGGCGATGCGGGAGCAGTCGCCGATGACGCACGTCGCCTCCGTGCGGACGCCGACCCTCGTGGTGCACTCCGAGCACGACTGGCGCTGCCCGGTCGAGCAGGGCCAGCGGTGGTGGACGGCGCTGCGCCGCCAGGGCGTGGAGTCGGCGCTGCTGCTCTTCCCCGGCGAGGGCCACGAGCTGACGCGGTCGGGCCGGCCGTCGCACCGGGTGGCCCGCTTCGAGCACCTCCAGCGCTGGTGGGACCGCCACCTGCCGGTCTGAGACACCTCCAGGACCACCGGCGGTCAGCGCAAGGTCCCCCGCAGGGCGGATCTTCGTCACGATGTGGGCTCAGTCCCAGCGGGATGTCAGTTCCGGGCGCCATGATCTGAGCATGACCTCCCAGGGGTCCGGCCCAGTGCCGGCGCAGCGCCGCAGGCGCACGCTGACCGACGAGCTCGCGCTCCAGGCGCAGACCGTCGACCTGCTGGCGCTGCGCGTGGCCGTCTCCGGAGAGCTGGCCTCCGACCTGCGCGCCCGCGCGCTGGGCCTGCACCTGTCGGCCGCCTCCTCGGCGGTGCGCGAGCACGTGGGCCGGCGCCGCGACGTCGTCGTCCCCGTCCTGGCGGTCGGCGAGGCGGGCGAGCCCCTGGCCGCCTGCCTGGAGTCGGCCGACCGCGTGCTGGCGGTCGTCCCGGGGCTCGCCCCGGGGGTGGCGGCGCTGCTCTGCCAGACCGCGGGGGTCAGCGCCCTGCAGGAGCTCGGCATGGCCGTGCGCGTCCTGTGGTCGGCCCTGGTCGACCACGAGCGCCTCTGGGCGGCCTCCGCCGCCCCCCTCGCCCGCCGGCAGCTGCTCGAGCGCAGCGCCGCCGGGTCCTCCCTCCTGCTGGGCTGACTCCGGCCGGGGTCAGCCGAGCACCAGCACCACGGCCGTCAGCGCCGGCACGCTCAGGAGGGTGCTGAGCAGCACGCTGTCGCGGGCGAGGCGCTCGGCCGCCCCGAACCGGGTGGCGTAGACGAGGACGTTCTGCGCCGTGGGCAGCGCCGCGACGAGCACCACGGCCAGCAGCGCGTCACCGGTCAGGCCGAGCAGCGGCCCGCCGACGCCCCAGGCCACCAGCGGGGACAGCACCAGCTTGAGGCCGACCGCCGTCCACGCGTCGGGGTCGGCCCAGCGGGGGCCGGGGCCGGCGGACAGCGAGATCCCGAACGCCAGCAGGGCGCACGGCACGGCCACCCCGGCGAGCAGCTCCAGCACCGAGGCCACGGGCTCGGGCGGGGGCAGCTGCAGCACTCCCAGCGCGAGCCCGACGGCCGCCCCGAGCAGCAGGGGGTTGCGGAGCAGGCCCACCGCCGTGCGCGACCACCGCGCCCCGGCCCGTGCTCGGGCCGCCCCGCCCGCGGCCCGGTCGGCCCGGTCGGCCCGGTCGCGACGCCGGGCGTCGAGCACCCCCACCGCCACCGGGGCGAGCACCACCAGCTGGAAGAGCAGCGCGGGAGCCACGATGGCGCCGTCGCCCAGCACGAAGACCGCGATGGGCAGGCCCAGGTTGACGGCGTTGACGTAGCTGGCCGACAGGGCCGCGACCACGCCCTCCTCGACGTCGTGCCGCCGCAGGCGCGACAGCACCAGCGAGGTGCCGCCGGCGGCGAGCGCGGCGGCGGCCGTCACCAGCAGCGGCGCCCCGAGCACCGCGGCGACGTCGGTGGTCGACAGCGTGCGCACCAGCAGCGCCGGGGTGCCGACGGCGTAGACCAGGCGCGCCAGCACCCGCTGGCCGTCGGGCCCGAGGGTCCCGCGGCGCCCGAGCACCCAGCCCACCAGCACGACGGCCCCGACCACGGCGAACCCCTCGAGCACGCCGCTGATCCGTCAGCCCCCCGGGTGGTGCGCCTGGCGCCCCGCCGTCGCCTCGTGACGCGGCGGAGCCCGGCCGGTGCAGCGCACCGGCCGGGCTCCATCATGCGGCCGTCCGCCCGCCGGCGGACGAGCGGGCGGTCAGACCGGGACGACGGCGCCCGGGCGGGCGAGCACCTCGCGGGCGGCGGCCAGCTCCTCGGTGAGCCCGAGGTGCTCGACCGGGTCGGTGCCCTCGGGCAGCGCCGCCAGCTCGGCCTCGAGCTCGCGCACCCGCGGGATGACGGTCCGGCCGAACGCCTCGACCTCCTCCTTGACGTGGAGGAAGCCCAGGAGCACCAGGTCGACGCCGATGAGGCGGTAGGCGAGCACGCGGCGGGCGACCTGCTCGGGCGTGCCGATGAGACCGGTGCGGAAGCCGTCGTTGTACTGGACGAGGTCCTTGAACTCGCTGTCGGCCCACATGCCCTTGCCGTCCTTGGCCGAGGCACCGGCCTCCTTGACGGCGCTGCCGAAGTCGTTGACCTTGTCGGCGTCGGCGTTGGCGATGATCGCGTCGAGCACCTCGACGGCCTCGGCCTCGGTGTCGCGCACGACGGCGAAGGCGTTGAGCCCGAAGCGGATCGTCCGGCCGTTCTCCGCGGCGTACCCGCCGACCTGCGCCACCTGCTCGGCGACGCCCTCGGGGGTGTTGCCGTTCATGAAGTACCAGTCCGAGACGCGGCCGGCCATCTGGCGGGCGGCGGTGGAGTTGCCGCCCTGGAAGACCTCGGGCAGCACGTCGGGCTGGGGGCGGAAGTTCACGTCGCCGACCTGGAAGTGCTTGCCCTCGAAGGCGAAGTGGTCGGTGGTCCAGGCGCCGCGGAGGACCTCGATGAACTCCTCGGACTGCTCGTAGCGCTCGTCGTGCTCGAGCCACTGGGCGCCGAGGTCGAGGGCCTCCTTCTTGAACCAGCCGGAGACGACGTTGAGGCAGAGGCGGTCACCCGTCAGCGCCTGCGCGGTGGCCGCCCACTTGGCCAGCACCACCGGCGGCCAGAAGTAGGGGTGCACCGCGGCGATGACCTTGAGCTTCTCGGTGGCCAGCAGCAGGGCGAGGGAGAAGGAGGTCGACTCGTGCTGCGCGTCGGCGCCGTAGGAGGCGGCGTAGCGCACCTGGGAGAGGGCGTAGGTGAAGCCGGCGGCCTCGGCGGCCCTGGCGGTCTCGATGTTGTAGGCCGGCTCGTGCGACGTCCGCTGCGGCAGGTTCGACACGACCAGGCCGCCGGAGACGTTGGGCACCCAGTAGGCGAACTCGACGGGCGCGCGCCCGGCGGGGGTGGTGTCGGGCAGGGCAGAGCTCATGGCGGTCCTCGACTCCTCATCGGTCCTGGCGGGAGCACCGCACCACGACGAGGTCGGGCGGGTTGCTGCGGCGTCGACGAGCCAGGTCTCTCGGCCGCTCTGGATGGGCGCGCGAAGTCCACCGCGCGCGGGCCGTCCGCGTCAACTCCGGCGGGCCCACGCCGCGCCGCTGGCAGCCGGGGCCCAGCCGGCGCTCAGCGGGTGCCCAGCGGGTGCCCAGCGGGTGCTCAGCCCCGCAGCCCGCCCGGTGCGACGACGGCGAGCACCGCGGTGCTCACCCCCAGCACCAGGCAGGTGAGCACGTCGACCCACCGCGAGCGCACCGCGAGCGGGCCCAGGGCGGCGACGGGCAGCGCGGCGCGCGCGGCGGCCAGGCCGAGGAGCACCGAGGCCAGGAGGAGCCCGGCGGCGCCGAACGACCACAGCGCCGCGGCCGCGAGCACCCCGGCGAGCGCGACGCCCACGACGCCCAGCAGCAGCCCGCCCGGCGCGCGCCTGCCGGCAGCGCCGCGTGCTCGCTCCACCTGGCCAGGCTAACCGGGGGTCCGCCGTCCGGATGGCGGAGACGGGTCTCACACGCCGGTGGGGGCGTGCCGGCCCGCGACGGGGGTAGCACTGGACGGTGAGCAGCACCAGCACGGGACGTCCCACGCGCGAGGACGTCGAGCGGACCGCCCGCGAGCGCTTCGGGTTCGCCGGCCTGCGGCCGGGCCAGGGCGAGGCGGTGGAGGCGCTGCTCGCGGGGCGCGACGTGCTGGCGGTGATGCCCACCGGCCGCGGCAAGTCGGCGGTGTACCAGCTGGCGGCCCTGTGGATGCCCGGCCCCACGGTCGTGGTGTCCCCGCTGATCGCGCTGCAGCGCGACCAGGTCGAGGCCCTGGCCCGCACCGGGGTGCGCGACGCGGTGGCCGTGAACTCCTCGCAGTCGGCCCGGGAGAACGGGGCGGCGTGGGAGGCCCTGAGCACCGGCGGCGCCGAGTTCGTGTTCCTGGCGCCCGAGCAGCTGGCCCGCGAGGACGTGCGGGAGCGGCTGCGGGCGCTGGGCCCGAGCCTGTTCGTGGTCGACGAGGCGCACTGCGTGTCGTCGTGGGGGCACGACTTCCGCCCCGACTACCTGCGCCTGGGCGACGTCGTCACCGACCTGGTGGGTCCGGGCGGGACCCGTCCCGTGGTGTGCGCGCTGACGGCGACGGCGGCTCCACCGGTGCGCCGCGAGGTGCTGTCGCGGCTCGGGATCCCGGGTGCCGACGTCGTCGTCCAGGGCTTCGACAGGCCGAACATCCACCTCGAGGTGCTGCACGAGACCGACGGCGAGGCCGCCAAGCGCGCCGTCGTCGTGGAGCGCGCCGCGACGGCCGCCAAGCCCGGCATCGTCTACGTCGCCACCCGCAAGGACGCCGAGGCCTACGCCGACGACCTGTCCCACCTGGGCCTGGACGTCGAGGCGTACCACGCGGGCCTGTCGGCGGACGACCGCACCTGGGTGCACGAGGCGTTCACCTGCGGCGACCTCGACGTCGTCGTGGCCACCTCGGCGTTCGGGATGGGCATCGACAAGCCCGACGTGCGCTTCGTGCTGCACGCCTCGGTGCCCGACTCCCTCGACTCCTACTACCAGGAGGTCGGGCGGGCCGGGCGCGACGGCGAGCCGAGCCTCGCGACGCTCTGCTACCGCCCGGAGGACCTGGGCCTGCAGCGCTTCCACGCCGGGGGCGGGCCCGACGTCGAGGCGCTGGCCGCGGTGGCGGGCGCGGTGCACGACGGCGGGGCGGACGGCGCTGTCGCCGCAGCCCGCGACGTGCGCGACGCGGCGGGCCTGTCGGCGTCGCGCACCACCAGCCTGCTCAACCTGCTCGAGCAGGCCGGGGCGGTGCGCGTCACCCGCGGGGGCGCCGGCTGGGTCGACGCCTCGGTGCCGGTGGGCGCGGCCGTCGAGCGCGCCCTGGAGCTGGCCGCGGAGCGGCGGCGCACCGACAGGTCGCGCCTGGAGATGCTGCGGGGGTACGCCGAGACCACCGGCTGCCGCCGCCAGTTCCTGCTCGGGTACTTCGGGGAGCGCCTCGAGCAGCCGTGCGGCAGCTGCGACACCTGCACGTCGGGGTCGGCGGCCCGCGTCCACGCCCAGAAGCAGGCCGTCACCGCGGACGCCGCGGGCGCGGGCGGCGGCTGGGCCGTCGACGACGCCGTGGAGCACGCCTCTTGGGGACCGGGCGTCGTCATGAGCACCGACGGCGACCGGATCACCGTGCTGTTCGAGCGGGAGGGCTACAAGACCCTGGCGCTGGCCGCCGTCACCGCCGGGCACCTCCTCACCGCCGCCTGACCCCACCCCCTCCCCGTGAGCATGGGCGTCCGGACACCCGCGTGACCTGACGGCTACCGTCCGTGGATGCCTGCCGACGCACCCACGATCGTCGCGACCTCCGGGGGGATGCGCCCCGGGCACCGCAGCCGGGTGGCCTTCGCTCCGCTGGTCGAGCACGCCGTCGAGCTGTCGGGCACGGCCCGCCGCCCGAGGCTGGTGCACCTCGGCACGGCCTCCGGAGACCAGCGCTGGTGGAACGCCGAGCTCGACGAGGCCGCCGCCGTCGCCGGCTGGGACCTGCGCCACCTCAACCTGTTCACCATGCCGAGCGTCGACGCCCCGGAGGAGCTGCTCCTCGACGTCGACGTCGTCTGGGTCGGCGGCGGCTCCGTGGTCAACCTGCTCGCGGTGTGGCGCGCCCACGGCCTCGACGAGGTGTTCCGCCGCGTGTGGCAGGCGGGCGTGGTGCTCGGCGGGGTGAGCGCGGGGTCCATCTGCTGGCACGTCGGCGGCACCACCGACTCCTTCGGGCCGTCGCTGCGCCCGGTGACGAACGGCCTCGCGCTGCTCCCGCACGGCAACGGGGTCCACTACGACTCCGAGGCCGAGCGCCGCCCGCTGGTGCACCGGCTCGTGGCCGAGGGCGTGCTGCCCACCACGCACTGCACGGACGACGGCGTCGGCCTGGTCTACCGCGGCACCGAGCTGGCCGAGGCGGTGAGCGAGGTGCGCGGCAAGGGCGCGTACACCGTGACCCGGGGCGCCGACGGCGCAGCGGTCGAGGAGCGCCTGGAGCCGCGCCTGCTCCCCGGAGCCCGCTGACCCTCCGGACCGCAGCCGAGCGCCCCGCTGCGGTTCCCGACCACCCCCGGACCGCAGCCGAGCGCTCGGCTGCGGTCCAGGGGGGACGTCAGTGGGTGAAGTGCCGCGCGCCCGTGAGGTACATGGTCACGCCGGCGGCCTGCGCCGCCGCCACGACCTCGTCGTCGCGGACCGACCCACCGGGCTGGACGACGGCGCGCACACCGGCGTCGAGCAGCACCTGCAGGCCGTCGGCGAAGGGGAAGAACGCGTCGGAGGCGGCGACGGCGCCGCGCGCCCGCTCCTCGCCGTGGCTGTTGGCCCGCTCCACCGCGAGGCGGCAGGAGTCGACGCGGTTCACCTGCCCCATGCCCACGCCCACCGACGCGCCGCCGCGCGCCAGCAGGATCGCGTTCGACTTCACGGCGCGGATGGCGCGCCAGGCGAAGGCGAGGTCGGCCAGGACCTCGGGCGAGGCGGCCTCCCCCGCGGCCAGGGTCCACCCGGAGGGGTCGTCGCCGGCCGCGTCGAGCACGTCGGCGTCCTGCAGCAGCAGGCCGCCGGAGATCGCGCGGAACTCCGGGCGCGCCTGCCCGGCCGGCGGGAGCGCGGCGCGCAGCAGGCGCACGTTCTTCTTGCGGCGCAGCACCTCGAGCGCGTCGTCGTCGAAGTCGGGCGCCACGACGACCTCGGTGAACACCTCGGCCACCTGCTCGGCCATCGCCAGGGTCACCGGGCGGTTGGTGGCGATGACGCCGCCGAACGCCGAGACCGGGTCGCAGGCGTGGGCCGCGGCGTGGGCCGCCGCGACGTCGGCGCCGACGGCGACGCCGCACGGGTTGGCGTGCTTGATGATCGCGACGGCCGGCTCGGCGTGGTCGGAGGCGGCGCGGCGCGCGGCGTCCGCGTCGACGTAGTTGTTGTAGCTCATGGCCTTGCCGTGCAGCTGCTCAGCGGCGGCCAGGCCCGGGTCTCCCCCGGACAGCGGGCTGCCCGCCGGGGCGGTGTAGACCGCGGCGCCCTGGTGCGGGTTCTCGCCGTAGCGCAGCACGTCGGCGCGGGTCCAGGTGGCGCCGACGAAGTCGGGGGTGCGCGCCTGCTCCTCCGAGCCGGCGCCGGCCCCCGCGGCCCACCACGAGGCCACGGCGACGTCGTAGGCGGCGGTGGTGGCGAAGGCCTTGGCCGCGAGGCGGCGACGCGTGGCGGCGGTGGTGCCGCCGGCGCGGACCTCCTCCAGCACGGCGTCGTAGTCGGCCGGGTCGACGACGACGGCGACCGACGCGGAGTTCTTGGCGCTGGCGCGCACCATCGCGGGCCCGCCGACGTCGATCTGCTCGACGCAGTCCTCCGGGGCCGCGCCCGAGGCCACCGTCTTCTCGAACGGGTACAGGTTCACCACGACCAGCTCGAACGCCTCGATGCCGAGCTCCTCGAGCTGGCGGCGGTGGTCGGGGTCGCGCACGTCCGCGAGCAGGCCCGCGTGGACGCTCGGGTGCAGCGTCTTGACGCGGCCGCCCAGGCTCTCGGGGAAGCCGGTGATGCGCTCCACGGGCGTCACCGGGATGCCGGCGGCGGCCACCCGGTGGGCGGTGGAGCCGGTGGAGACGATGTCGACGCCGGCCTCGTGCAGCCCGCGCGCGAGCTCCACCAGCCCGGACTTGTCGGAGGTGCTGACGAGCGCGCGGCGGACGGGCCTGCGGCCGTCCTGGGGGGTCGGGGCAGTCATGAAAGGCGGGCCTTCCTTCCCTCGACGGTCCAGCCGCCGGTGGTCATGCGGGTCACGACGTCGACGAGCAGCGCCCGCTCGACGGTCTTGATGCGCTCGTGGAGCGCGGCCTCGTCGTCGTCGTCGAGGACCTCGACGGCGCGCTGGGCGAGCACCGGCCCGGTGTCGACGCCGGCGTCGACCAGGTGGACGGTGCTGCCGGTGACCTTCACGCCGTGGGCGAGGGCGTCGCGGACGCCGTGCGCCCCGGGGAAGGAGGGCAGCAGTGCGGGGTGGGTGTTGACCACGCGACCGCCGAAGGCGTCGAGCACGGAGGCGCCGAGCACGCGCATGAAGCCGGCGCTGACCACGAGGTCGGGGCGGTGGCGGGCCAGCTCGGCGGCGAGGGCGGCGTCCCAGGCGGCGCGGTCGGGGTGGTCGCGCAGCTCCACCACGAAGGCGGAGGTGCCGGAGCGCTCGGCGCGGGCGAGGGCGGGGGCCGCGCGCTGCGCCGAGTCGGCGCCGACCGCGACGACGGCGAAGGGAGCACCGGGCACCGCCGCGGCGTCGAGCAGGGCCTGCAGGAGGGTGCCGGAGCCGGAGGCCAGGACCACGACCCGGGCCGGGGCCTGGCGGGGGGGTGCGTCGGGGCCGGTCACGGTCGGAGACGATAGCGAGGTCGGCCGGTCACCCCCGGTCCGGCCAGCGCCGCAGCCGTCGGCGCCCAGCGGCCCGAGAGCAGGAGCACCCCGATGAGCGACCCGTACGCGCCGCCCGGCTCGCGCCGCGAGCCGGACCGCGACCAGGACGCGCGCGAGGGCGGGGGCGGCTGGCGCCCCCCGGGCGCACCCGCCCCCCGGCCAGGTGCGCACGACGCACCTCGTGGCGGCTCGCACGGCGGCTCGCACCGGGGCGCCGGCCCCGGGCACCCGCCCCCGGGCCGCACGCCGCCCGACCCGGCGGGAGCCCTGCGCACCGCGCGCCTCGGGCTGCGCTTCCTGCTGCTGGTCCTGGCGGGCCTGGTGGCCATGTCGCTGCCGTGGCCCTGGAGCCTGGGGGCGCTGGGCTTCCTGCTGGCCGGTGGCGTGGTCGGCGTCATCGCCCTGGTGGTGGCGGCGCAGGCCCACCTGCGGGCGAGCCAGCTGGTGGCCCTGAGCATCGGGCTCGCCATGACGGGGGTCATCATCGTGCTGCAGCTGGCCTCGCTGGTCGTCTGGCAGCCGACGGCCGAGCGCGACCAGTGCCGCCGCACCGCTGTCACCGACACCTCGCTGCGGGCCTGCGACACGACCTACCGCGAGCAGCTCCGCAGCTTCAGCTTCCTCCCGCCGACCTCGGGCTGACCCACCCCGCGCCCCGGGGGCCGAGACGCGGACGACCCCGCCGGTGGGACCGGCGGGGTCGTCGTGGGGTCGAGCGCGGCTCAGGCCAGGGACTGCATGACCTCGCGGGCCAGCGCCGCGGTCTCGGACGGCGTGCGGCCGACCTTCACCCCGGCGGCCTCGAGCGCCTCCTTCTTGGCCTGCGCGGTGCCCGAGGAGCCCGACACGATGGCGCCGGCGTGGCCCATCGTCTTGCCCTCGGGGGCGGTGAAGCCCGCCACGTAGCCGATGACCGGCTTGGTGACGTTCTCCTTGATGTACGCCGCGGCGCGCTCCTCGGCGTCGCCGCCGATCTCACCGATCATGACGATGACGTCGGTGTCGGGGTCGGCCTCGAACGCGGCGAGCGCGTCGATGTGCGTGGTGCCGATGATCGGGTCACCGCCGATGCCCACCGCGGTGGAGAAGCCGAAGTCGGCCAGCTCGTACATCATCTGGTAGGTCAGCGTGCCGGACTTGCTGACCAGGCCGATGCGCCCGGCGGGCGTGATGTCGGCGGGGATGATGCCCGCGTTGGAGGCTCCGGGGCTGATCAGCCCGGGGCAGTTCGGGCCGATGACCCGGCTCTTGCCCGAGGCCTGCGAGTGCGCGAACAGCTCGGCGGTGTCCTTCACCGGGACGCCCTCGGTGATGACGACGACGAGCGGGACCTCGGCGTCGATCGCCTCGACGGCGGCGGCCTTGGTGCCCGCGGCGGGCACGAAGATCACGGTGGTGTCGGCACCGGTCTGCGCCACGGCGTCCTCGACGGACCCGAAGACCGGGATCTGCGTCGTGGAGCCGTCAGCGGCCGTGAACTCGACCGTCTCGCCGGCCTTCTTCGGGTTCACCCCGCCGACGACGGTGGTGCCGGAGGTCAGCATGCGCTGGGTGTGCTTGCGGCCCTCGGAGCCGGTCATGCCCTGCACGATGACCTTGGAGTCCTTGGTCAGGAAGATCGCCACGTCCTCGTCCCCTCAGGCCTTCGCAGCCAGCTCGGCGGCCTCGCGGGCCGCGCCGTCCATCGTGTCCACCACGGTCACCAGCGGGTGGGCGGCCTCGGCGAGGATGCGCCGGCCCTCGACCACGTTGTTGCCGTCGAGGCGCACGACCAGCGGCTTGGTGGCCTCGTCGCCGAGGATCTCCAGCGCCTGCACGATGCCGTTGGCGACCGCGTCGCACGCGGTGATGCCGCCGAAGACGTTGACGAAGACGCTCTTGACCTGGGGGTCGCCCAGGATGACGTCGAGGCCGTTGGCCATCACCTGCGCCGAGGCGCCGCCGCCGATGTCGAGGAAGTTGGCGGGCTTGACGCCGCCGAACTCCTCGCCGGCCTGGGCGACCACGTCGAGGGTGCTCATGACGAGCCCCGCGCCGTTGCCGATGATGCCGACCTCGCCGTCGAGCTTGACGTAGTTGAGGTGGCTGGCGCGCGCCTTGGCCTCGAGCGGGTCGCCCGCGGCGGCCTCCTCCTCGGCGAGCGCGGCGGTCTCGGGGTGGCGGAAGGAGGCGTTGTCGTCGAGCGACACCTTGCCGTCCAGGGCCACCACGCGGCCGTCGCCGGTGAGCACCAGCGGGTTGACCTCGACCAGCGTGGCGTCGGCCTCGCGGTAGACGGTCCAGAGCTTCTCGAGGACGTCCTGCACCTGGGCGGAGACGTCGTCGCCGAACCCGGCGGCGCTCGTGATCTCCGCGGCCTTGGCGGCGTCGATGCCGACGGCCGGGTCGACGGCCACGCGGGCGAGGGCCTCGGGGCGCTCCACCGCGAGCTGCTCGATCTCCATGCCGCCCTCGACGCTGGCCATGGCCAGGTAGCGGCGCTCGGCGCGGTCGAGCAGCAGGGAGACGTAGTACTCGGTCGCGATGTCGGCACCGGCCGCGATCATCACCGTGTGGACGGTGTGGCCCTTGATGTCCATGCCCAGGATGTCGCGGGCGCGCGCCTCGGCCTCGTCGGCGGACTTCGCGACCTTGACGCCGCCGGCCTTGCCGCGGCCACCGACCTTCACCTGGGCCTTGACGACGACGACCTTGCCGTCGACGCCCGCCCCCAGCTGCTCGGCGGCCGCGCGGGCCTCCTCGGGGGTCGTGGCCACGAGGCCCGGCAGCACCGGGACTCCGTGGGACTCGAACAGGTCGCGTGCTTGGTACTCGAACAGGTCCACTGGGGCTGCGCCTCCGTCGTCGGCCGCTGCGGGTGCCCGCGGCGCCGTCGGCCCCTCAGGGGCGTCCGACCTGGCCGCGGGTGCACCGGGAGCCTAACGATCCTCCGGGCGGGCGCCCGCCGTGCCCCCGCGGCGGCCGGTCAGCGGTGCAGCCAGGCGTAGCCGTTCTCGGGGCGGCCGGCGACGCCGTACCGGGGTCTCACCGCGGCGCGCCCGGTCTGCTCCAGGTGCTCCAGGTAGCGGCGGGCGCTGACGCGGGCCATGCCGCACCGGGCGGCCACCTCCCCGGCGGACAGGTCGGGCTCGGGGGCCGAGCGCAGCACCTGCACCACCAGCTCCAGGCTGCGGTGCGAGAGCCCCTTGGGCAGGTGCTCGGGCGCGGCCGGTCCCGCCGCCGTGCGGGCGCCGGGGTGCAGCAGCCTGTCGACGTCGTCCTGCTCCAGCGCGCCGCCCGCGCCGCCGCCGGTGAGCGCCAGCTGCCGGCGGTGCGCCGCGTACGCCTGCATCCGCTCGGTGAACAGCGCCAGGGAGAACGGCTTGACGAGGTAGTCGACCACGCCGCCGGACATCGAGGCCCGCACGACCTCGAGCTCGCGCGCCGCGGTGACCACCACCACGTCGACGTCGGAGCCGCCGGCCCGCAGCGCGCGCAGCACCTCGGTGCCGGGCACGTCGGGCAGGTGGACGTCGAGCAGCACGAGGTCGGGTCGCAGCGCCTCGACGGCGCGCAGCGCGTCGGCGCCGCGGTGCGCGACCCCGACGCAGGCGAAGCCCTCCAGCGTGCCGACGTAGGCCTGGTGCAGCCCGGCGACGGCGGGGTCGTCGTCGACCACCAGCACGCGCACCACCCCGGCGGCGGCCCGCCCGCTCACGCCCCGGCTCCGGCGAGCTGCGCGGAGGACGACGACGGCGCGGGACCGCCCGGCCCGAGCACCACCTCGAAGCGGGCCCCGCCGAGCTCGGAGGTGGTCGCCACCGCCGAGCCGCCGCGACGGGCGGCGACCCGGGCGACGAGCGCGAGCCCGATGCCCTGGCCGTGGCGGCCGTCCCCGCCGTCCTTCGTGGTCACGCCCACCCTGAAGACCTCCTCGCGCAGCGCCACCGGCACCCCGGGACCGTCGTCGTCGACGGCCAGCACCCAACCGCCGCGCCCGTCGCCCCGCACGTCGACGCGCACCCGTCCGCCCTGACCGGCGGCGTCGAGGGCGTTGTCCACGAGGTTGCCGAGGACGGTGATGACGTCGTCGCCGGCGCCCTCGCCCACCCGCGTCGCGGGGGTGACGACCAGCTCGGCGCCCCGCTCGCGCGCCAGGGCCGCCTTCGCCATCAGCAGCGCGGAGACCGACGCGTCGTGCACGCCGCCGAGCCCGGCGCCGGACAGGAGCCGCCCGCCGCCGCCGAGCCTGTCGATGAGGGCGGCGGCGTCAGCGGTGCGGCCGAGCTCCAGCAGGCCCCGCAGCACGTGCAGCTGGTTGCTGAACTCGTGGGCCTGCGCGCGCAGGGTGGTGGTGAGGCTGCGCTGCCCGTCCAGCTCGCGCACGGCGCCCGAGAGCTCGGTGCGGTCGCGCACCGTCAGCACGCGGCCCACGCGCCGGCCCTGCACGAGCGCCGGGGTGCGGCTGGCCAGGAGGACGCGCTCACCCACGAGCAGGGGCGCGTCGACGGCGTCGTCGGCGGCGTCCAGCAGGTCCAGCGCGGCCGGGTCGAGCACCTCGGCCGCGGCGCGCCCGGTGAGCGCGTCGTCGGTCCCCTCAGCGCGGTCCAGGTCGAGCAGGCGGCAGGCCTCGTCGTTGACGAGCACCACCCGGCCGTGCTCGTCGACGGCGAGCACGCCCTCGCGGATGCCGTGCAGCATCGCCTCGCGCGCCTGCAGGAGCCGGGCGATCTCGTCGGGCTCCAGGCCCATGATCCGGCGGCGCACCAGCCGGGTCACGAGGTAGGAGCCGACGGAGCCCAGCACCGCGGCACCGCCCAGCCACCCGAGCAGCCAGGGCACCTCCTCGCCGAAGTCGCGGTCGAGCTGGGACTCGAGGATGCCGACCGACACGGCGCCGATGATCCGGCCCGAGCCGTCCGTCACCGGCACCTTGGCGCGCAGCGACTCCCCCAGCGTGCCGGTCTGGGTGCCCACGAAGGTCTCGCCGCGCAGCACCTCCGCCGAGTCGGTGGAGCTGGCAGAGCCGATGAGCGAGGGGTCGGGGTGGCTGAGGCGGGTGCCGTCGGCGTCGAGGAACACCACGAACGTCACCTGCGACGCCTGGCGCAGCACCTCGGCCAGCTGCTGGAGGTCGTCGCTGGGCCGGGGCTGCCCGTAGGCCTCCAGGACGTCAGGCAGCTTCGAGGCGCTGGTCGCCACCAGGAGCATGCGCTCGCTGTAGTCGTCGCGGACCTGGGCCCGCTGGATGGAGGCTGCCGCGAGGCCCGCGACGAGGACCGCGGACAGCACGATGAGGGCCTGCAGCGCGAGGAGCTGCGGGCCGAGCGGCATCGGCCGGCGCACCAGGTCATCATCGCCGACCGGCGGGGCCCGGAGGAACGCCCGGTACCTCCGCTCGCGCGACCGATACGACCAGAACCACCGCAAGGGCCGATACCACCAGTACGGCCGCATGCTGGGCAGCCGCTGGGAGCGCGCGCACCCTCGTCGTCATCGAGCCGCACGGCTCTCCCACCCCGACGAGGGGGTGGGGACGACGAGGAGGTCGCCACGTGTCCAGCTCCGCCACCACCGCCGCCCGCCCGCTGCGCTCGCGGGCCCTGCGCGCCGCGCTCGCCGGCGTCGGCGCCGCCGCGCTGCTCGCCACCGCCGCCTGCGGCTCGAGCAGCACGGGCGCCGCCTCCGGCGACGGCGGCGGCGGCGCCGCTGACCCGATCAACCGGCTGGAGATCATGGCCCCGGCCGACCCGGGCGGCGGCTGGGACCAGACCGCCCGCGCCATGAGCAGCGCGATCGAGGGCGACGAGCTGGCCAAGAGCGTGCAGGTCACCAACGTCGGCGGGGCCGGCGGCACGGTGGGCCTGGCCGAGCTCAAGAACGAGCGCAGCGAGGACTTCCTCATGGTCATGGGCCTGGTGATGGTCGGCGCCATCGAGACCAACCAGAGCCAGGCGACCCTGGAGGACACCACGCCGCTGGCGCGCCTGACCAGCGAGGACGAGATCATCGTCGTCCCGGCCGCGTCCCCGTACCAGACCATCGACGACCTCGTGGCGGCCATGAAGAGCGAGGGTCGCGGGGTCTCCATCGCCGGCGGCTCCGCCGGCGGCACCGACAACATCCTCGCCGGGCTCATCGCCCAGGAGGCGGGCGTGCCCGCCAGCGACCTGAACTACATCGCCTACTCGGGCGGCGGCGAGTCGCTCGCGGCGCTCCTCGGCAACCAGGTCAGCGCCGGCATCTCCGGCGTCGGCGAGTACGCCGAGCAGGTCGCCTCGGGTGACCTGCGCGCCCTGGCGGTGTCCGGCGCCGAGCGGGTGGAGGGCGTGGACGCCCCCACGCTCAAGGAGTCCGGCTACGACATCGAGTTCACCAACTGGCGCGGCGTGGTGGCCCCGCCGAACATCTCCGACGAGGCCGAGGAGGAGCTCGAGGCGCTGGTCGACGAGATGCACTCCTCGGCGGCGTGGACGGACCTGGTCGAGAAGAACGGCTGGACCGACGCCTACATGCCGGGCGACGAGTTCGAGACCTTCCTGGGCTCCGAGGAGGAGCGCATCAGCGGGGTCCTGAAGGAGATCGGCCTCACCTCGTGAGCACGGTCGACGCCTCCGGGGAGGCGACGGCGCGCGCGGCGCGCTCGCGCGGCCCGATCCCCAAGAGCGAGCTGGCGGTCGCCGCCGTGCTCGGCGGCCTGGGCGTCTTCGCCCTCGTCGACGCGCACACCATCAACGTCCCCGCCTCCGCGAGCGCCGTCGGCCCCCGGGCCTTCCCGTACGCGGTCGGAGCGCTGCTCGTGCTCTCGGCCGTCGGGCTCGTGGTCGCGCTCGTCCGCGGAGACCGCGGCGAGGTGGAGGGCGGCGAGGACGTCGACACCGACGGCGGCGCCGACTGGGCCTCGGTGCTGAAGCTCACCGGTGCCTTCGCGGCGCTGTGCGTGCTCGTCGAGCCGCTGGGGTGGCTCATCGCGGCCTCGGTGATGTTCACCGGCGCGGCCTGGACCCTCGGCGCCCGGCCGTGGTGGCGGGCGCTGCTCGTGGCGGTGGTGCTCAACACCCTCGTCCAGGTCCTGTTCACGCAGCTGCTCGGGGTGTACCTGCCCGCGGGCCCGCTCGAGGGGGTGCCCTTCCTTGGGTGATCTCAGCGCGCTGATGGCGGGCTTCGAGACCGCCCTGCAGCCGGAGTACCTGCTCTTCGCCGTCGTCGGGGTGCTCCTGGGCACCGCCGTCGGCGTGCTGCCCGGCATCGGCCCGGCCATGACGCTGGCGCTGCTGCTGCCGCTCACGTACTCCCTGGAGCCGACGGCGGCGTTCATCATGTTCGCCGGCATCTACTACGGCGGCATGTACGGCGGGTCGACCACCTCGATCCTGCTGAACACCCCCGGGGAGTCGGCGTCGATCATCACCGCGCTCGAGGGCAACAAGATGGCCAAGGCCGGGCGCGGCGCCGCGGCGCTCGCCACCGCGGCCCTGGGCTCCTTCGTGGCCGGCACCATCGCCACCGTCGCCCTGTCGCTCGTGGCGCCGACCATCGCTGACCTCGCCGTGCAGCTCGGCCCGCCGGACTTCGTGGCCCTGGCCGTGCTGGCCTTCCTCACCGTGGCCGCCATGCTCGGCTCCTCCCCCGCCCGCGGGATCTCCTCGCTGGCGCTGGGGCTGTTCATCTCCGTCATCGGCACCGACTCCCTCACCGGCCAGCAGCGCTTCACCCTGGGGCTGCCGACCCTGGGCGACGGCATCGACATCGTCATCGTGGCGGTCGGGTTCTTCGCCGTCGGCGAGGCGCTGCACGTGGCCTCCCGCCTGCGCCGCGGGCCGATCCCCCTGGTGCCCATCTCCGGCAGGTGGTTCACGAAGCAGGACTTCAAGCGGTCGTGGAAGCCCTGGCTGCGCGGCACCGCGATCGGCTTCCCCATCGGCACCATCCCCGCCGGCGGCGCCGAGCTCGGCACCTTCCTCTCCTACGCCACCGAGCGGAAGCTGTCCAAGCACCAGGAGGAGTTCAGCCACGGCGCCATCGAGGGCGTCGCCGGGCCGGAGGCCGCCAACAACGCCTCCGCCGCCGGCGTGCTCGTGCCGCTGCTCACCCTCGGCCTGCCCACGGGCGCCACCGCGGCGATCATGCTGGCGGCGTTCCAGAGCTACGGCATCGCCCCCGGCCCGCAGCTGTTCAGCGACGAGCCCGACCTGGTGTGGGCGCTGATCGCCAGCCTCTACATCGGCAACGTGCTGCTGCTGGTGCTGAACCTGCCGCTGGTGGGCGTCTGGGTGAAGGTGCTGCGCCTGCCCCGGCCCTACCTGTACGCGGGCATCCTCACCTTCGCCGCGCTCGGCGTGTACGCCGTGGGCGCCTCGGTGGAAGACCTGGTGCTGCTGTTCATCCTCGGCGGGATCGGGTGGGCCATGCGCTCGTTCGGGTTCCCGGTGGCCCCCGCCATCGTGGGCCTGATCCTCGGCCCGATCGCCGAGGAGCAGCTGCGCCGCACCCTGGCCATCAGCCAGGGCGACCCGACGGCGCTGGTCACGAGCCCCTTCGCGGCGGTCGTGTACTGCCTCGTGGTGGTCGCGTTCATCGGCAGCCAGTGGCTCAAGCGCCGACAGGCCCGGCTCGACGCCGCGGTCTTCGCGGTGGCCCAGGCCAGCACCACGCCCGGCGGCCCCACGTCGCCGGTGGGCGAGGGACGTCCGACCGTCCCCAGCGGGAAGGAGCGGCGCGACGCGGCCCGCACGAAGAACGACGAGACGAACGACTGGGACAGCGGAGGTCAGTGGTGACGATCGTCGTGGGCTACGTGCCCAAGCCGGAGGGGCGTGCCGCGCTGGTGGCGGCGCTGGAGGAGGCCGACCTGCGCGGAGAGCCCCTCCACGTGCTCAACACCTCCAAGGGCGACGCCTACTCCGACCCCGGCTACGCCAGCGACGAGGACCTCGCCGAGGTCACCGCGCTCCTGGAGGAGTCGGGGGTGCCCTACGAGCTGGAGCACCGCCTCGGTGACCAGGCCGGCGGCGCCGCGGACATCCTCGACGCCGTCGAGCGGCTCAGCGCCTCGCTCGTGGTCATCGGCATCCGCAAGCGGACCCCCACGGGCAAGCTGCTGTTCGGCAGCGACGCCCAGACGGTGCTGCTCCAGGCGCCCTGCCAGGTGCTGGCCGTCAAGGCCTGAGACCGGGCCGGTCCGGGCCCGGTGTCAGCACGAGCTCAGGCCCAGGTCGCCAGCGCGGCGGCGGGGTCGTCGGTGAACACGCCGTCGACCCCGTCGCCGCGCAGCTGCGCCAGCAGCGCCGCCACGTCACCCCGGGCTGCGAGGTCGCGGCCGCTGCGCAGCTCGGTGGGCAGGAAGGTGTTCTCCGGCCGCACGGTGTAGGGGACGACGGCCAGGCCGGCGTCGTGCGCGTCGTCGACCAGCCGGCTCCCCCGCCCCCCGCGGCCGCCGCCCCCGCCGGAGACGCCCCCCGCGTCGCGGGGCTCGACCTGCACGAGGTGGGGCCCGAGCACGTCGGCCCACCGGGCCACCTCGCGCAGCCCCGCCGGTGAGCACAGGTCGGCGTAGTCGCGGTGGTCACCGGAGCGGCGCAGGTCCGGAGGCGCACCGGTCGGCTGCGTCAGCTGGAGCAGGCGCAGGTGCGCGGCGGCGTCGCGCAGGTGCTGCAGCGCTGCCACCTCGAAGCACTGGACGACGACGGGCGCGCCGTCTCCCAGCAGGTCGGCCGCCCCGAGCGCGGCCAGCACCAGGGGCTCCAGCGCCAGGCCCCGGTCGGCGAGGTGCCCGGGGTGCTTGAGCTCGGGCCACACCTCGACGCGGCGCCCGGTGGCCACCTCGAGCTCGGCCCGCAGCGCCAGGACCTCGGCGAGCGTCATCACCGGCTGCTCGCCGTCGTGGGCCGCGCTCGCGGGCCGCAGCCCGGGCAGGCGCTCACGGGCCCGCAGCGACCTGACCTGCTCGAGGGCGAGGTCCTCGGCGAACCAGCCCGTGGTGCTCACGCCGTCGACCACGCGCGTGGTGCGCAGGTGCGCGAGCTCGGGGTGGTCGGCGACGTCGGTGGTGTCCGACAGCTCGTTCTCGTGGCGCACCACCAGCACGCCGTCGGCCGTGGCCACGAGGTCGACGTCGAACCCGTCGGCGCCCGCCTCGACCGCGAGCCGGTAGGCGGCCCGGGTGTGCTCCGGCCTCCAGGTGCTCGCGCCGCGGTGGCCGATGACGAGCGGGCGCCGCCCCGGCGCCCCGGGCGCGGTCACGGGCGTGCCGCCCCGGCCAGCGCGGCGACGGCGCCGCGCAGCTGGGCCTGGGTGGCCGCGCCGTAGCCGAGCACCACGGCCGGCGGCAGGTCGGTGCGGGCCACGGCGTACTCGGCCAGGTCGGCCAGCTCGTACCCGCGGCCCGCGACGGCGGCGAGGACCGCTGCGGCGTCGGTGCCGCGGGGCAGCTCGACCACGACGTGCAGCCCGGCCGCGGCGCCCCGGGCCCGCAGGTGCGGGTGCTCGGACAGCAGCTGCTGCAGGTGCGCCCGGCGGTGGGCCTGGTCGCGGCGCACCCGCGCGACGTGGCGCCGCAGGCCGCCCCCGGCGAGGAAGTGCGCCAGCGCCTGCTGGGCCTGCCCGCCGACGGGCTCGCCGAGGTCGCGGCGGACGTCGGCGAGCGCGCCGCGCAGGTGCGGCGGTGCGAGCAGGTACCCCGCGCGCAGCCACGGCGAGAGCACCTTGGAGAAGGTCCCGGCGTGCACCACGTGCTGGGGGCCGAGACCCGCGAGGGCCGGCAGCGGCGCGGACCCGTAGCGGAACTCGCCGTCGTAGTCGTCCTCCAGCACCAGGGCCCCCGCCTCCTGGGCGCGGGCCAGCAGCGCGGCCCGCCGCTCGAGCGGCAGCACCCCGCCCCACGGGTACTGGTGGCTGGGGGTGACCAGCACGGCGTCGAGCTCACCGCGCCGGGCGGGGAGCCGGTCGACGAGGAGCCCGTCGTCGTCGACGTGCACGGGCAGCACCTCCGCGCCGAGGCGGCGCAGGCAGCGCAGCGACGAGGGGTAGCCGGGGTCCTCGACGGCGACGCGCAGCGGACGGCCCCGCAGCGCGGTGAGGGCGTGGACGACGAGGGCCAGGCCGTCACCGGTGCCGGCGGTGACGACGACGTCGGCGGGGTCGGCGTCGAGGCCGCGGGCGGCGCGCAGGTGGGCGGCCACCTCGAACCGCAGCGCCGGCAGGCCCAGCGGCGGCGGCACGCGGTCGGGCACGGCCGCGCCGGAGGCGGCCCGCCAGGCGCTGCGCCAGGCGGCGTCGACCAGGCGGGCGGTGTCGGGCTGGCCGGGACGCAGGTCGACGACGACGCCCGCCACCGCGGTGCCCCGGGGAGCGGGCAGCGCTGCCGGCACCCGGCCCGGACCGGGGCTCGGCAGCGCGCGCAGGTGCTCGCTCACGCGGGTGCCGCTGCCGTGCCGGGCCTGGAGGAAGCCCTCGCCCAGGAGCTGCTCGTAGGCGGTGGTGACGGTGGCCCGGGAGAGCCCGAGCTGGTCGGCGAGGCGCCGCGAGGAGGGCAGCGGCGCCCCCGGGGCCAGGTGGTGGTGGCGGACGGCGGCGCGCAGGGCGTCGGCGAGCTGCGCGTGGAGCGGGACCGCGCCGGTGCGGTCGAGGGACACGGGCAGCTCGAGCTCGGCGGTAGTCCTCACGCGTGCTCCCGCCTCCCGACCGGTCCGGTCGGCTCGTGCGCCGGACTGGTCTGCTCGATCACCAGGGCAGTGGCCTGCTCGCGCGGACCACTGAGGAGCCAGTCTGCTCCTGTGAGCACCCCCACCGACAGCCCGGTCACCCCGGTCGCCCAGACCGGCCCACCCGCCTCGCCCGGCTCGCCCGGCTCGGCCGCCTCGACCGACCTGGTGGAGACCGACCGGACCCGGCCGACGCGGTACGGCCACCGCTACGCCACCGAGCGCGCGGCGCTGCACGACGTGCTCGACAGCGCACTGGTCGCCCACGTGGCGCTCGTGCGCGGCGGCTCGGCCGTGGTGCTGCCGCTGGCCGCCGCCCGCGACGGGGAGTCGCTGCTGCTGCACGGCTCCACCGGGGGCGGCCTGTTCCGCGAGGCCGCGACGGGCGTCCCGATGACCGCGACGGTCACCGTGCTCGACGGTCTGGTCTACGCCCGCACGGTCTTCGACAGCTCGATGAACTACCGCAGCGCCGTCGTCTACGGCACGGCCGTCGAGGTGCCCGCGGCGGAGAAGGAGGAGGCCCTGCGCGTGCTGTCGGAGCACCTCATGCCCGGCCGGTGGGACGAGGTGCGCCGCCCCACCCGGCGCGAGGTGGCCGCCACGCTGGTGCTGCGGCTCCCGCTGGACGAGGCCAGCGTCAAGGTCCGCTCCGCCGGCCCCGGCGACGACCAGCCCGAGGACGGGGCCGTGTGGGCCGGGGTGCTCCCGCTGCACACCGCCGTCGGAGCGCCCCGCACCGCCGACGACGTGCCGGCCGGCGTCCCGGTGCCGCCCAGCGTCGCGGCCACCGCCACCCGCCTGGCCGGCCAGCTGCCCCCGTACCGCTGACCCGCCCCGGGGCCCGCGGCCCCCTGGCGCCGGTGACCACGGAGCTCCGGCCCGCGGCCCCCGGACGCCGGCGATCACGGGCGGACCGGGACGGCCGGGGTCAGAGCTTCTGGACGGGGGCGTAGCGCAGCAGCAGGCGCTTGGTGCCCTCGCTGCGGAAGTCGACGTGGGCGACGGTCTTGTCGCCCGCCCCCTCGACGGCCACCACGGTGCCCATGCCGAAGGAGTCGTGGGTGACGCGGTCACCCACGGCGAGGTTGATGACCGGCCGGCTGCCCGCCGTCCGGACGCCGGGGGTGCCGGCGAGCTTGGCCTGCGCCGAGGAGTGGCTGCTGCCGTAGCCGCCGGCGCTGTAGCTCGACCCACCGCGGCCGCCCGCACCGCCGCCGCCCCAGCCCGAGGAGCCCGACGCCTCCGCGCGCTCCCAGCGGAGCAGCTCGGAGGGGATCTCGTCGAGGAAGCGCGAGGGCGGGAAGTACTGCGGCTGGCCCCAGGCGCTGCGCGAGGCGGCGCGGGAGATGCGCAGGAAGCGCCGGGCGCGGGTGATGCCGACGTAGGCGAGGCGCCGCTCCTCGGCGAGCTCGCCGTCGTCGGCCAGCGAGCGCTGGTGGGGGAAGGTGCCGTCCTCCAGACCGGTGAGGAAGACCGCGGGGAACTCCAGGCCCTTGGCGGTGTGGAGCGTCATGAGCGTGACCACGCCCGAGTCCTCCCCCGCCTGCTCGTCAGCGCCGTCCGCGACGGCGCCACCGGGGATCTGGTCGGCGTCGGCCACGAGCGAGACGGTCTCGAGGAAGTCCGCGAGCGTCCCCTCGGGGTTGGCCTGCTCGTACTCGGCGGCGACCGCGGACAGCTCGGCGAGGTTCTCCACGCGCGACTCGTCCTGCGGGTCGAGGCTGGCGCGCAGCTCGGCGAGGAGGCCCGACCTGTCGAGCACGGCCTCGAGCACGGTGGACGGGCCCGCCCCGCCCTCGACGACGGTGCGCAGCTCGTCCATGAGCGTGGTGAACCCGCGGATGCAGGTCAGCGAGCGCGCGGCGATGCCGGGCGCCTGCTCCGCGCGGTCCAGCGCGGCGGGGAAGCCGATCCGCTCGCGCTCGGCGAGGGCGGCGACGCACGCCTCCGCGCGCTCGCCGATGCCGCGCTTGGGCACGTTGAGGATCCGACGCAGGCTGACCACGTCGTCGGGGTTGGCGAGGGCCCGCAGGTACGCGAGGGCGTCGCGGACCTCGCGGCGCTCGTAGAAGCGGGTGCCGCCGACCACCTTGTAGGGCAGGCCGACGCGGACGAAGACCTCCTCCAGCGCCCGCGACTGGGCGTTGGTCCGGTAGAAGACGGCGACGTCGCCGTAGCGCAGGCCCTCGTCGTCGACCAGCCTGTCGATCTCGCTCGCCACGAAGGCGGCCTCGTCGTGCTCGGCGTCGGCGACGTAGCCGACGATCTGCTCGCCGGAGCCCTCCGCCGTCCACAGGTTCTTGGGACGGCGGTCGGCGTTCTTGGCGATGACCGCGTTGGCCGCCGACAGGATCGTCTGCGTGGAGCGGTAGTTCTGCTCCAGCAGGATCGTGCGGGCGTCGGGGTAGTCCTCCTCGAACTCGACGATGTTGCGGATCGTCGCGCCGCGGAAGGCGTAGATCGACTGGTCGGCGTCGCCCACCACCGTCAGCTCGCCCTGGGGCACGCCGTCGGTGGGGTGGGAGGAGCCCGGGCCGCCGACCAGCTCGCGCACCAGGGTGTACTGCGCGTGGTTCGTGTCCTGGTACTCGTCGACCAGGACGTGCCGGAACCGGCGGCGGTAGTGCTCGGCGACCGCGGGGTGGGTCTGCAGCACCCGGACCGTGGTCATGATCAGGTCGTCGAAGTCCATGGCGTTCGCCTGGCGCAGGCGCGCCTGGTACAGCGCGTAGACCTCGGCGAGCACCCGCTCCGCGTGGGTGCCCTCGGCGGCCGTGGCGGCGTGCGCCTCGGGGGTGACCAGCTCGTTCTTGAGGTTGCTGATCTGGGTGGCCAGCGCCCGGGGCGCGTAGCGCTTTGGGTCGAGGTCGAGCTCGCGGACCACCAGCGCCAGGAGGCGGCGGGAGTCGTCGGCGTCGTAGATGGAGAAGCTGGAGCGCAGGCCCGCGGCCTCGGCCTCGCGGCGCAGGATCCGCACGCACGCCGAGTGGAACGTGGAGACCCACATCGAGCGGACGGCGGGGCCGACCAGCCCCTCGAGCCGCTCCTTCATCTCGCCGGCGGCCTTGTTGGTGAAGGTGATGGCCAGCACCTGCCCGGGGCGGGCGCCGCGGGCGGCCACGAGGTGGGCGATGCGGTGGGTGAGCACGCGCGTCTTGCCCGAGCCCGCACCGGCCACGAGCAGCAGCGGGGTGCCCTCGTGGAGCACGCCCTCGCGCTGGGCGGGGTTGAGGCCCTCCAGCAGCGCGGCCGCGTCGATCCGGAGCGCCGGCCTGTCGGCGAGCGCGCCCGGCCGGGCGTCGTCCGAGGACGAGCCGGCAGGGGTCTGCGGGACCGGGAGGGGAAGGTCGTCGAAGAGCGTGCTCATCGTCGGACGAGCCTACGTCTCACCACCGACACCCGGACCCCCTCGACGGCGCCCCGCCACCCGGGGGTCAGACCTGCGTGATGCGGCCGGTGCCCGCCTCCGGGTACTGCGCCGCCGTCACCGTCCCGCCGAGGTCGTCGGCCAGGAAGGTCTGCAGCGCCTGCTGCTGGGTGGTCGGCAGCACCTCGAACGCCGCGCCGTCGAGGGCGTCGTAGCCGTCGCTGCCGCGCAGCAGGAAGTCGATCGACGCCACCGAGATGGTCCCGTCGAGCACCCGCTGCCCGCCGACCACCACGGGCGTGCCGTCGGCCAGGGTCAGGGACTGCACCCGCGAGCCCGCCGGCGCGTCCGGGTCGGCGGTGTACGAGAAGCCCGCCACCTGCGCGAACGAGCCCTCTCCCGCGCCCGCGCCGTGGTCGACGGCGGCCACGAACGCCTCCACCGGCAGCTCGGGGGCCACCGCCACGAAGTTGGCGAACGGCGTCACGTCGTAGGTGTCGAGCGCTGACACGTCCCCGGCGGGCAGCACCGAGTCGTTGCGGAGCCCGCCGCCGTTCTGCAGCGCCACCACCGGCGGGGCCACCCCGGCCTCCTCGGCCCCGGCGCGACCGGCCGCGAGCAGCGAGTCGGCCACGAGCGAGCCCAGCCCCGTCTCCCGCGAGCGCACGGCGTCGCGGCGTCCGTCCAGCGGCACCTCGGTGCGGGCCACCACCTGGGAGGCCAGGCCGTCGACGTAGGCGGCCACGGGCTCCTCGACCTCGGCGACGACGTCGGGGTCCGGCGCCACGGCGTCCGGCCCGGTCGACGTCACGGGCAACGGGCGGCTGGCGACGTCGTCGACGGCCACGAGCCGGCCCTCGGCGTCGAAGTCGACGACCAGCTGGCCGACGTAGCGGTAGAGCCCGCTCGTGGTGACCACGGGCACCCGCGCGCCGTCGGCGGCGCCGACCACCGTCGGGTAGGACAGGGGCGCGCCCGCGGCGTCGGTGCTCACCGCGTCGCCGGGCAGCAGCGCGTCGCCGGGCGAGGCCATGACCTCCCCGCCGCCCGCGGCGACGACGACGTCGACCCCGCGCAGCTGCGGCACGAGCGCCACTTCGTTGTCGACGTCCTGCAGGTGCGAGACCAGCACGACCTTCGAGACCCCTGCGGCCTCCAGCGCCGCCGCCTGCGCGTTGGCGACCTCCGCGAGGGCGGGGTCGACCCGCACCTCGCCGAGGCTGGTGAGCTCGGGCAGCTCCGGGGTGGTGAGCCCGATGACGCCGAAGCGCCCCCCCGCCGACTCCACCACGGTGGAGGCGACGACGGTGCCGTCCTCGACCTCCACCTGCAGGCGGGGCTCACCGGACAGGTCGAGGTTGGCGGCGACGAAGGGGGTCTCCTCGCTGACGGCGTCGAGGTAGTCGGCGAGGAAGTCGGGGGTGAGGTCGAGGTCGTGGTTGCCGATGGCGCTGGCGTCGAAGCCGGCGGCGTCGAACGCGAGCGCGTCGTAGAGCTCCCCGGTGCCGTCCAGGCGGCTGGCGTCGAGCTGCGGGCCGGGCAGGAACAGGTCGCCCCCCGCCAGGGCGAGCACCGGGCCGCCCGCCTGCGCGGCGGCGCGCTGGCGCTCGACCAGCGCGGCGAACCTGGCGGCACCGGCCTGCTCGGCGCCGGCCCCGTCGGTCTCGGGGAGCAGCGCGGACTCGAGGTCGTTGGCGTGCAGCAGGGTCAGCCGCACGCCGCCGTCGGCCGGCAGCGGCGCCGGCTGCTGCGGCGCGACCGGGACCACGGGGACCGGCGACCCCGCCTGCGCGGCGGCCGCGGACGGGCCGAGGACCAGGACGGCGGCGGCGAGCGCCGAGGCGGTGGAGGTGCGTCGCGAGAGGGGCACGAACTGGACACTACGGACATCCCGGACACGCGGGAAGGCGGCGCGGTGACCGGGACGTGACGGCTCCGGGAACCGCAACCAGGCGCTCGACTGCGACTCCAGCACCCCCCGGAACCGCAACCAGGCGCTCGACTGCGACTCCAGCACCCCGCCGAACCGCAACCAGGCGCTCGACTGCGACTCCGACACCCCCCCGAACCGCAGCCAGGCGCTCGGCTGCGGTTCCGGAGGGGGCGGGAGGGGTCAGCCGGCGAGGCGGGTGGCGGCGGGGCTGCCGCCGCGGCGGGCGCCGGGCACGAGCTGCCCGGTCGACCAGAGGCGACGCGCTTCCAGGCCCGTGTCGGGGTGGTCGGTGAAGATCCCGTCGACCCCGGCCTCGAGGAACGCCAGGTGCTCGGCGAGGGCGCGGCCCGGGGCGGCGTCGGAGCCGACCACCCGCAGCGCGGGCGGCAGGAACGCGTTCTCGTTGCGCAGGGTCCAGACGTGGACGGCCAGCCCGGCGCGGTGGGCGTCCTCGACCAGCGGGGTGGCCGGGCCGAGGGACCCGTCGGACCCGACCGGCAGCACCATGTCCTTGGCGGGGGCCAGCACCTGGGCGTAGGTGGAGACCTCGCGCAGGCCCCAGGGGGTGCAGGCGGCGCGGCCGGCGTCGTCGCCCTCGACCAGCTGCACCAGCGGGACGCGGGTGCCCTCGGCGCGGACGCGGCGCAGGAAGCCCGGCTGGAAGCACTGCAGGGCCACGGGCGCGTCGGCGGCGTCCAGGCCCAGCCGGTCGAGCTCGGCCAGCACCATCGCGGCGACGTCGAACCCGTCGGCGGCGTAGCGCTCGGGGTCCTTCACCTCGGCCGTGACGACGATGTGCCGCCCCAGCTCGGCGCGCAGCGACGCGGCGAGCTCGAGCAGCTCGGCGAAGGTGGGCACCTGGTAGAGCCCGTCGTAGACCGTGGTGCCGGGGCGCAGGCCCGGGCGCGGCTCGACGGCGCGCAGGGAGCGCAGCTCGGCCAGGTCGAGGTCCTCGGTGAACCAGCCGGTGACGACCTTCCCCTCGACCAGGCGCGAGGTGCGCCGCGAGGCGAGGTCCGGCCGGGTGGCCACGTCGGTGGAGTGGGTGATCTCGCTCTCGTGGCGGAGCACCAGGGCTCCGTCGCGCGTGGGCACGAGGTCGGGTTCGATGCGGTCGGCGCCGAGGCGCGCGGCCAGCTCGTAGGCGGCGAGGGTGTTCTCCGGGCGGTAGCCGCTGGCTCCACGGTGACCGATCACGGCCGGCACCTGGACGAGCGGTCTGACACTGCTCACGAAGGACCACTCTCCTCTCCGGACCTGGCAGTGCGCCGGACAACGGGTGAACAGACGGTGCAGAAGTGACGACCGTCGCGTTGCAGACCCCTTCGTGATCTCCATCGGCGGTCGGGGCCCCGTGCTGAGGCAAGGCGGGCACCGGCCCCTAGGCTCTCGGGGTGGTCGCCGCCGAGCACAGCTCCGGGCCCCTGGGGTCGCTCCTGGGGCACCTGCCCCCCTCCCTGCGCCGCAGCGCCGAGACCGCGGCCCTGACCGCCTTCCGGTCGGCGCCCGCGCCGCTGCGGCGCGCCCTGGTGAGGGCCGGCACGCCCGCCTACACCGTCGGGGCCGTCTGCGTGCTCGACCACCGCGGCTCCGTGCTCGTGCTGCGCCAGCCGCACCGCACCGGGTGGTCGCTGCCGGGCGGGCTGCTCGACCGGGGCGAGGGGGCCGCGGCCGGGGTGGAGCGCGAGGTCCGCGAGGAGACCGGCCTGGAGGTGCGGGTGGGTCCGCCGCTGACGGTGCTCGTGGAGCCCGGGCCCCGGCGGGTCGACGTCGTCTTCCGCGTCGAGGTCGACGAGCGCCCCGAGGTGGTGCCGGGCGGCGAGGCCCGGGCCGCGGCGTGGCTCGCGCCCCACGAGGTGCTCGCCGACGCCGACGGACCGACGCGCTCGATCCTCGCCGGCGTGGCCGCGGCGCTGGACGGCGGCGCGCGCGGCGGGCGGCTCCTGCCCCGCACCCCGTGACCACCGGACCGACCACCCGGACGACCACCCGGACGACCACCCGGACGACCACCGGGCCGACCACCGGGCTCGCCGGGGTCGTCCTCGCGGCGGGCTCCGGCTCGCGGCTGCGCCCCCTCACCGACCTGCTCCCCAAGGCGCTGGTCCCCGTGGGCGGCGTCCCGCTGCTCGACGGGGCCCTCGCGCGCCTGGCGGGAGCCGTCGGCGCCGGCCCCGAGCACCTGGCGGTCAACGCCCACGCGCAGGCGGACCGGGTCGCGGCCGCGGTGGGGTCCCGTGCCCACCTGTCGCGGGAGGACTCCCCCGACGGCACCGCCGAGGCGCTGGGCACCGCGGGGGCCCTCGGGGCCCTGCGCGGCTGGCTCGCGGGGCGGTCGGTGCTCGTGACCAACGCCGACGTGTGGGTCCGCGACGGCAGCGCCGCCACCGCAGCGCTGCTGGCGGGCTGGGACGGCGAGCGGTGCCGCCTCCTGTGCGAGCCCGCGGCGGCGGGCGCGCGGGCCGACTTCCGCACCGCTGACGGCACGGGCGTCCGCTACCTCGGCTCGTGCCTCCTCCCCGCCGGCCTCGTGGCGCCGCTGGAGCCGGTGCCGTCGGGCCTGTACGAGGTGCTCTGGCGCGGCCTCGACGCCGCGGGCGCGCTCGACCTGGCCGTGGTGGAGCCCGGCGGGTCCGTCGACTGCGGCACCCCCGCCGACTACCTGCGCGCCAACCTCGCCGCGACCGGCGGCGGGAGCGCCGTGTCGCCCGGCGCCGTCGTCGAGGGCCGGGTGGAGCGCTGCGTCGTCTGGTCCGGCGCGGTGGTCGAGGCGCACGAGCACCTGGTCGAGGTGGTCCGGGCCGGCACGGCCGCCTCACCGGTCACCGTCGACGCGTCCGGCGCCTCCTCGGCCGCTGGCCCGCTGGCCGCCCGGCGAGGACGCCCTAACCTGCAGGCATGACCTCCTCCAGCGCCGTCCCGGCCTCCGGTGAGCAGCACGAGATCACCGCGGGATCGCTGCGCGCGGTGGTCACCGAGGTGGGCGGCGGCCTGAGGTCGCTCACGGTCGACGGCCGCGACCTCGTCGTGCCCTTCGACGTCGCCGAGCCCCGCCGCCACTACCGCGGGGCGGTGCTCGCCCCCTGGCCCAACCGCACCGGCGACGGCCGGTGGTCCTGGCGCGGCGCCGAGCAGCAGCTCGCCCTCACCGAGCCCGACCGCGGCTGCGCGCTCCACGGCCTCGTCGTGTGGCAGCCGTGGGACCTGGCCGAGCGCTCCGCCGACTCGGTCACCCTCACCACCCGGGTCTGGCCGCAGGCCGGCTACCCGGGGCTGCTGTCGCTGGCGGTGACCTACCGCCTCGTGGAGGAGGGCCCCGACGCCGGCCTCACCTGGGAGCTCGAGGCGCGCAACGACGGCGCGGAGGCGGCCCCCTACGGCACCTCCGTGCACCCCTACCTCGTGGCCCAGGGCGGCCGCGTCGACGACTGGACCTTCTCCCTCGACGCCGCCGCGACCCTCGCCGTCGACCCCGAGCGCCTCCTGCCCGACGCCGCCGGCACCACCCGGCCCGTCGACGGCACCGACCTGGACTTCCGCGGCGGCGCCCCCCTGCGCGGCCGCGCCGTCGACGACGCCTACACCTCGGTGGGCGCCGGGACGGCCGTGGTGCTCGCCGCCGACGGCCGCGGCGTCGCGATGCACTGGGACCCGACCGACTGCCCGTGGGTGCAGGTGCACACCGCCGACCGCCCCGAGCCGGCCGACGACCGCGCCGGCCTCGCCGTCGAGCCGATGACCTGCCCGCCCGACGCCCTGCGCAGCGGCACCGACCTGCGCGTGCTGGAGCCGGGCGAGACCACCCGCACGTGGTGGCGCATCTCCCCCGTGGCCTCGGCGTGACCGCCGCGCCCCAGCTGCTGGTGGTGATGGGCGTCTCCGGCAGCGGCAAGACGACCGTCGCCCGGATGCTCGCCGGTGACCTGGGCTGGACCTTCGCCGAGGCCGACGAGTTCCACCCCCGGGCCAACATCGAGAAGATGGAGAGCGGCACGCCGCTCACCGACTCCGACCGCTGGCCCTGGCTGGGCGCGCTGCGCGACTGGGCCAGCGAGCGCGCCGACGCCGGCGAGGACGCCGTCGTCACCTGCTCGGCGCTGAAGCGCTCCTACCGCGACCTGCTGCGCGGCTCGCGGGCCCGGGTGCGGTTCGTCCACCTCGACGGGCCGGCCGAGCTGCTGGCCCAGCGCATCGGCGGGCGCACCGGCCACTTCATGCCGAGCTCCCTGCTCGGCTCCCAGCTGGAGACCCTCGAGCGGCTCGAGCCCGACGAGGACGGCGTCGTCGTGTCCATCGAGCTGCCGGCGCAGGAGTGCGCCCGCGCCGCCGTCCGCGCGCTCGGCCTCGAGACCGCGTCCGCGGACCCGAGGTGAGCGCCGCCAGCCCGACGAGCACCGCGGGCGGCGAGGAGGCGGGCGCGGTCGCCGCACCGCCGGACCCGGCCGCGGGGTCGCGCAGCCTGCGGCTGCTCCTGGGCCTGGCCGCGGCGGTCGTCGTCGTCGCCGGTCTGAAGGCGCTGTCCGGCAGCCTCGGGCCGGCGTTCCTGGCGCTCGTGCTGATCATCGTCGTGCACCCGCTGGGGGCGAGCATCCAGCGGCTCGGGCAGCGCCGCTGGGTGCCGGCGTGGCTCGCGACGGGCGCCGGTGTGACGGCCAACCTCGTGGTGGTCTACCTCATCGTGGCGGGGCTCGCGGCCTCGCTGGCGTGGGCGGTGGTCGAGCTGGCCACCACCCTCCCCCAGTACACCTCCCAGCTGTACGACCTGCGCGACTCCACCCTCCAGCTGCTCACGCGGGTCGGCGTCGACCAGACCCAGCTGATCCAGATGGTCAACAGCGCCGACCCGTACCAGCTGCTGGGCTACGCGCAGACCCTCGTGGCCGGGCTGACGTCGGGCCTGACCGACTTCACCTTCATCCTGCTGCTGCTCTTCTTCCTCGCCCTCGACGCCGCGGCCTTCCCGCGCCTGCTGCAGCTGGCCTCGAGCGCGCACTCCGACGCGGTCGAGGCGCTGCGGACCTTCGCGTCCGGCACCCAGCGCTACCTGGTCGTGTCCACGGTGTTCGGCGCCATCGTGGCGGTGCTCGACGTCATCGCGCTGGCCTACCTCGACGTGCCCCTGGCCCTGCTGTGGGGCCTGGTCTCGTTCGTCACCAACTACGTCGCGAACATCGGCTTCCTGCTCGGCGTGGCCCCGCCCGCGCTGCTGGCGCTCCTGGCCAACGGGCCCGAGAACGCCCTGCTCGTCGTCATCGTCTACACGGTCATCAACGTCGTCATCCAGGGGCTCATCCAGCCCAAGATCGTGGGTGACGCCGTCGGCCTGTCGGCGTCGCTGACGTTCCTGTCGGTGGTGTTCTGGGGCTTCGTGCTCGGCGGCCTGGGCGCGCTGCTCGCCGTGCCGCTGAGCCTGCTCACCCGGGCGGTGGTGGTCGACGCCGACCCGCGCAACCGCTGGCTGCTCCCCCTCGTGGCGGGCAGCCCGGGAGGCGTCCCGGTGCGCAGGCCGCCCCGGCGCGAGCGGGTGGCCCGCCTGCTCGGGCGCCACCAGCACCCCGACGACACCGGCGCCCCCGCGCAGGACGACGTCGAGGCGCAGCACCCCGCGGACCACCCCGCCACGCACCCGGCGGAGCGTCCGGCGGGCACCCCCGCGGAGCCGCGCGCCGACCGGGCCGACGAGACCCCCGGCGCCGCGCGCACCCCGGCTCGCGAGACCGCTCCCCAGCCGCCCCGCGGCGACGCGCCCCGGGACTGACGCCCAGACGCGCCGACGCCCGGCGCCCCGCCCCGGCGCACGCGCTCCCCGCTGGCTGGGGGCGGTGGCCGGGGGTGGGGGCTCGGGGCGGAGACCGGGGCTCAGTCGCCCTTCGGGAGGCCCCGGCATCGGCCCCAGGCCTCGGCGGCCTCGCTGGCGGCCGCGACGCCGGCGGTCACCACGAGCACCGACGGCCAGGGGCCGATCTTCCTGGCCAGCGGGTGCGAGCCCCCCATGGCCGCGGTGTAGAGCGCGCCGAGCACGGCGGCGCCCACCGGGCCGGTGGTGCGGGCCCACTGGCGCCCGCACCAGGTGCCGGCGAGGCCGAACAGGCCGCCGCCGACCTCGCGCTTCGTGGCGCGGGCCACGGCGAAGCCGCCGACCAGCCCGACGGCGGCCACGACGGACGGGCGGAGCAGCGTGCGGTGCAGGTCGCTCGACCCGCTCGACGAGGTCACGGAGGTCACTCCCACTCGATGGTGCCCGGCGGCTTGCTGGTGACGTCGAGGACGACGCGGTTGACCTCGGCGACCTCGTTGGTGATGCGCGTCGAGATGCGCGCGAGCACGTCGTACGGCAGGCGGGTCCAGTCGGCCGTCATGGCGTCCTCGCTGCTCACGGGGCGCAGCACGACGGGGTGGCCGTAGGTGCGGCCGTCGCCCTGCACGCCCACGGAGCGGACGTCGGCGAGGAGCACCACGGGGCACTGCCAGATCTCGCCGTCGAGCCCCGCGGCGCTGAGCTCCTCGCGGGCGATGAGGTCGGCGGCGCGGAGCACGTCCAGGCGCTCCTGCGTCACCTCGCCGATGATGCGGATGCCCAGGCCCGGGCCCGGGAAGGGCTGGCGGCCGACGATCTCGGCCGGCAGGCCCAGCTCGGCGCCGACGGCGCGGACCTCGTCCTTGAACAGGGCGCGCAGCGGCTCGACCAGCTCGAACTGCAGGTCGTCGGGCAGGCCGCCCACGTTGTGGTGGCTCTTGATGGTCGCCGCGCCCTGGCCGCCGCCGGACTCCACCACGTCGGGGTAGAGGGTGCCCTGCACGAGGAAGCGCACCTCGCCGCCGTCGCCGTCGGAGGAGGCCTGCGCCTGCTCCACGACCTGGCGCGAGGCAGCCTCGAAGGCGCGGATGAACTCGCGGCCGATCGCCTTGCGCTTGGCCTCGGGCTCGGTGACGCCCGCGAGCGCGGTGAGGAAGGCCTCGGTGGCGTCCCAGACGACGAGGTTCACGCCGGTGGCGGCCACGAAGTCGCGCTCGACCTGCTCGGCCTCGCCGGCGCGCAGCAGCCCGTGGTCGACGAAGACGCAGGTGAGCTGGTCTCCGACGGCCTTCTGCACCAGGGCGGCGGCCACGGCGGAGTCGACGCCGCCGGACAGGCCGCAGATGACGCGGCCGGTGCCCACCTGGGCCCTGACGAGTTCGACCTGCTCCTCGATGATGCTGCCGGCGGTCCAGTCGCCGGCGAGCCCCGCGCCGCGGCGCAGGAAGTTCTCGAGCACCCGCTGGCCGTGGGTGGAGTGGGCCACCTCGGGGTGCCACTGCACGCCGTAGAGGCGGCGCTCGTCGTCCTCGAAAGCGGCCACGTCGGCGCCGGCGCTGCGCGCGGTGACCGTGAAGCCCTCCGGTGCGGCCTTCACGGAGTCGCCGTGGGACATCCACACGTCCTGCTCGGCGGGCTGCCCGTCGAGCAGGGTGCTGCCCTCGGGACGGGCCTGCAGGGCGGTGCCGCCGTACTCGCGCAGACCGGTCTGCGCGACGGTGCCGCCGAGGGCCGAGGCCATCGCCTGGAAGCCGTAGCAGATGCCCAGCACGGGCACGCCGGCGTCGAACAGGGCCGGGTCGACCTGGGGCGCGCCGTCGGCGTACACCGAGCTGGGGCCGCCGGAGAGGATCACCGCGGCCGGGTCCTTCGCGAGGATCTCGGCGACGGAGGCGGTGCTGGGCACCACCTCGGAGTAGGCGTCGGCCTCGCGCACGCGGCGGGCGATGAGCTGGGCGTACTGCGCGCCGTAGTCGATGACGAGCACCGGGCGGTGGCGCTGCTCGGCGGCCACCTCGGCGGGCGGGACGGGCGGGTGCTGGCTCACGAGGGGGCTCCGGGTGACGCGGGGACGGACGGACCGCTGCGGCCGGCGCGGACGTCGGCGACGACGCGGCGCTCGGCCCAGAACGACAGGAGGGGCACGACGCCGCACAGCACCAGCACGAGCAGGCGGCCCATCGGCCAGCGCAGCTTGCTCCACAGGTCGGCCACGGCGATCAGGTACACGAAGTAGACCCAGCCGTGCACGTAGGCGATGAAGTCGAGCGGGGTCGTGCGCTGGTCGAGGAAGCCGTGGCCCAGGTACACGTACTTGTAGAGCAGCTCGACGCAGAGCAGCAGGAGCATGACGCCGGTGGCCAGGGCCATCACGCGGTAGCGGGTCAGCGAGGCGCCGGGGTCGCGGTGGACCCGGGGCGCGGGGCGCGCGGGGCGGGTCGAGCTCATCGGCGCACCCCCTGCACTGGTGACGAGGGGGCCTCGGGGGCCGGGGTCAGGGCGTCGGGCACCTGCTCATCCTCCCAGGCCGCGTCGGCGAGCTCGTCGTGGTGCCGGTCGCGGACGATCTTGACCCACAGCACGAGGGCGAAGACGGCGAAGAGCCACCACTGGAAGGCGTAGGAGAGGTTCTGCGGGTCCAGCCGCGGCGTCGGCGCCTCGCTCGGCACGGGCACCAGCGCCCCCGGTGCGGCGAGCGACCCGGCGTCGGCGACGAGGTAGCCGGTGTACAGCTGGCCGGGCCACGCGTTGACGAGGTCACCGGAGCTGAAGCACCGCCAGCTCGCCGTCGGGCGCGATGCCCTGGGGCTCCTCGGAGACCATCAGGCGCCCCCTCAGGTCGGCCGTCCCGGACGGCGCCGCGGGCAGCTCCTCCCCGGAGGGCAGCTGCCCGAGGAGGACGGGCAGGAGGGCGCCGGTGCCGTCGACCCTCAGGGCGGCGACCACCCAGGAGCCGTCACGGCCGTCCAGGGGCCGGTCGGCCACCTGCTCGAGCGGCAGGTCGGCCCAGGTGCCGGTGACGTCGACGCGCTGGTGGTCGGCGTGGCCGGTGAAGTCGGACGCCGGCTGGAGCACCTCGCCGAGGGCCACGACCTGCTCGGTGGGCGAGACCCGGGCGTGCTCCTCGGAGCGCCCGAGCTGCCACTCCCCCAGCACGGAGAACAGCACGGCGGCGGCGAGCATCACCGCGAGCAGCCCGAGGTTGGCGGGTCGCAGGGCCGTGCGCAGCACCCCTCGAGGGTACGTCGCGCGCGGAGGCGGCCTGGTCCGGCGGCTCCCCGCACCCTAGAGTGGGTGTGCACACCTGTTCCGCAACCTTGTGCACCTGCACGGCCACCGAAGCCCGGACATGTGAGGACGACGATGACCCGCCTGTTCAACGACCCGTCAGCGTTCGCGGAGGACTCCAAGGCGGGGTTCCTCGACGCCTTCTCCTCGTACGTGGTCGACGTCCCCGGTGGCGTCGTCCGCCGGCACCGCACCCGCGAGGGCAAGGTGGCCGTCGTCGTCGGCGGGGGGTCGGGGCACTACCCGGCGTTCGCCGGGATCGTCGGCCCGGGGTACGCCGACGGAGCCGTGATGGGCAACGTCTTCACCTCGCCGTCGGCCGCCGAGGCCGCCGCTGTGGGCCGCGCCGCCTCCGGAGGGGGCGGAGTGCTCCTGACCACCGGCAACTACGCCGGTGACGTGCTGAACTTCACGCTCGCCGTCGGACGGCTGGAGGCGGAGGGGATCCCCGCCCGCTACGTCGCCGTCACGGACGACGTCGCCAGCGAGGGCAAGGGCGCCGACGGCAGGCGGCGCGGCATCGCCGGCGACGTCCCGGTGTTCAAGTGCGCCAGCGCCGCCGCGGAGGAGGGCATGGACCTCGACGGCGTCGAGCGGGTCGCCCTCAAGACCAACGAGCGCACCCGCACCCTCGGCGTCGCCTTCAGCGGCTGCACCCTGCCGGGGGCCGACGGGTCCCTCTTCACGGTGCCCGAGGGGCGGATGAGCGTCGGGCTGGGCATCCACGGCGAGGCGGGCATCGACGAGGTCGACATGCCGACGGCGGCCGAGCTGGCCCGGGTCCTGGTCGAGGGCGTCCTCGGCGGTGCCCCCGAGGGTCTCCCGGTGGAGGGCGCCCGGGTCACGGCCCTGCTGAACGGCCTGGGGAACACGAAGTACGAGGAGCTCTTCGTCGTCTGGAAGGACGTCGCCGCACTGCTGCGCGAGCGGGGCCTGGAGGTCGTGCAGCCCGAGGTCGGCGAGCTGGTGACCAGCCTCGACATGGCCGGGTGCTCACTCACGCTGACCTGGCTCGACGACGAGCTGGAGCGCCTGTGGGGCGCTCCGGCCGACACGCCCGCGTACCGCAAGGGCCGCCCCGCGGCGGTCGAGGGCGGTGCCGAGCGCAGCGACGACGAGGCCGCCGAGCGGGCCGCCGCCCCGCCACTGTCCAGCGGTCCGGCCGACCGAGGCGCCCGCGAGGGCGGTGCGCTGGTGGCGGCAGCTCTGGAGGCGGTGGCCACCCGGATGGCGGAGGCCGAGGACGAGCTGGGCCGCATCGACGCCGTCGCCGGCGACGGCGACCACGGGCGCGGGATGGTCCGGGGCTCCGCCGCCGCGGCGCAGGCCGCCCGGACCGCCGCGGACGGCGGGGCGGGCACCGGCACCGTGCTGCGGGCCGCAGGTGACGAGTGGGCCGCCCGGGCCGGCGGCACCTCCGGCGTCCTGTGGGGCGAGTTCCTCGGAGCGCTGGCCACCCGCGTCGGTGACGACGGCGCGCCCGCCGCCGGGGCTGTGGCTGCGGGCGTGCGCGCCGGGTACGAGCACCTCATGCGGCTCGGCGGCGCGAAGCCCGGGGACAAGACCATGCTCGACGCCCTGGGCCCGTTCTGCGACGCCCTCGACGAGGGCACCGGCGCCGGGCTCCCGCTGCGCGAGGCGTGGCGCCCCGCGGCCGACCGCGCCGTCGAGGCCGCCGCGGCCACGAAGGACCTGCTGCCCAAGGTGGGGCGGGCCCGCCCCCTCGCCGAGCGCAGCAAGGGCACACCGGACGCCGGGGCCACCAGCCTCGGGATGGTCGCCCAGGTGGTGGCCGGCGTCCTCGCCGACCGCTGAAGCACCCGACAGACCCAGGGAGGACGGGCACGTGAGCCAGCAGCTGAGGATCGTCGTCGGCAGCGACGACGCCGGGTACGACTACAAGGAGGTCCTGAAGAAGGACCTCCAGGGCGACGAGCGCGTTGCTGACGTCACCGACGTCGGCGTCGACGCGGCGGGCGGCACGGACTACCCGCACGTCGCCGTCGCGGCGGCCCGCCTCATCCGGGACGGGAAGGCCGACCGCGCCCTGCTGGTGTGCGGGACGGGCCTCGGCGTGGCGATCTCCGCCAACAAGGTGCCGGGCATCCGGGCGGTGACCGCCCACGACAGCTTCTCGGTGGAGCGCTCCGTGCTCAGCAACGACGCCCAGGTGCTGTGCTTCGGCCAGCGCGTCGTGGGCGTCGAGCTGGCGCGGCGCCTGGCGCGCGAGTGGCTGGGCTACACCTTCGACACCTCGAGCGCCTCGGCCGCCAAGGTCGCCGCCATCGGCGAGTACGAGGCCGGCGCCGACGGCGCCGACGCGCAGCAGTCGCTCGAGGACGCCGAGCGAGAGGCCGCGGACGCCGACCGCGCCTGACGTCAGGAGGTGGCGGACACCAGCTGCGCTGCGGTGCTGGTGTCCGTCACCAGCCGGTTGAAGTAGCCCGCACGCGCTCCCGCGAGGATGCCGCCGACCTTCTCCGGCCCGCTGGCCACGGCGACGGTCACCGGGATGCGCTGGAGCAGCTCGAGCGGGGTCGCGATGAGGCGCTCGCTGCCGGGGAACTCCACCGCGACCCCCTCCCGGTCGTAGAAGCGGGAGCAGATGTCTCCGACGGCGCGGTCGAGCGCGGCGCTCTGCGCGGGCACGAAGTGGGGCAGCGACACCCGCTGCTGAGGAGGGGCGCCGATGCCCATCACGGCGGCCTTGGCCGTGCCCCAGGTGTCGACGACCCGGCGGATGCCAGGGTCGTCCAGGAGGCCCTCGCGCAGCGCCGCACCGGGCAGGGCGGGCGCGTACAGGAAGGCGGGGTTGCCGCCCACCGAGGCCGCGAAGGCCCGGATGATCTCGTTGGTCTGGTACCAGGGCTCCGGCTCGAGCTGACCGCCCACCGTGGGCGCCACGAGCACGCCCGGCAGCTGGGGCAGCTCCGCGTGGGCCGCCGCGTAGACCATGCGCCCGCTGGAGACCAGGAGCACGTCTCCCGCGGCGAGGCGGGCGCCCTCCAGGACCGCGGCCAGGGGGCGCGACAGGGCGCCCGACAGGACGCCGTGCGGCGAGTCGGCGGGGACGTCGGGGTAGAGGTGCACCTCGTGCAGCCCGAGGGCGTCGGCCACAGCGGCGGCGAGGTCGCGGTCGGGTCCGGCGTCGGGGTGGCGCACCTCGATCGAGACGATGCCCCGGCGCCGCGCCTCGGCCAGCAGCCGGCTGACGGTGGCGCGGCTGGTGCGCAGCCGCTGGGCGATCTCGGCCTGGGTCGCCTCCTGGAGGTAGTACTCCACGGCGACGCTGTAGAGGAGGTGGTCGGGGCTCCGGCCCGCGCCCTCCGTCGCCCCAGCGCTCACAGCTGACGATCCTGGCACGCCGTCGCCGTGAACGGGAGACCAGATCGTGATGAACAGGTGCACAGGCGTGCTGGACATCCGTGCACGACGGACCTAGGGTCCTCGTCGAGAGGGCAGCGAGGACGCCGCCCCGGACGACGAGGAGGTCGTGATGGCGACAGGAACCATGCAGGCGGTCGTCTGCCACGGCCCTGAGGACTACCGCCTGGAGCAGGTGCCCGTGCCGGCCCTGCCCGAGGGCGGCGCCCTGGTGCGCGTCGAGGCCGTGGGCATCTGCGCCTCCGACCTCAAGTGCTACCACGGGGCCGCCAAGTTCTGGGGTGACGAGCACCGCCCCGCCTGGGCCGAGAAGGGCCGCATCCCCGGTCACGAGCTGGTCGGGGAGGTCGTGGAGATCTCCGCCGAGGCAGCGGCCCGCTGGGGCGTCGCGGTGGGCGACCGCGTGGTCAGCGAGCAGATCGTCCCCGACTGGGACTGCCGCTACTGCCTGCGCGGCGCCTACCACATGTGCGCCACCCACGACATGTACGGCTTCAAGACCTACGACGGCGGCATGGCCGAGTTCATCGCCTTCCCGCCCAAGGCCCTGGTCCACAAGATCTCCAAGGACCTGCCCCCCGCGCACGCGGCCTTCGCCGAGCCGCTCTCGTGCGCGCTGCACGCCGTGGAGCGCGCCGACATCCAGTTCGAGGACGTCGTCGTCGTCGCCGGCTGCGGACCGATCGGCCTGGGGATGATCGCCGGGGCCAAGGCCAAGGGCGCCGCGAAGGTCGTGGCCCTGGACGCCATCGCCAGCAAGCTCGAGCTGGCCCGGGCAGCCGGGGCCGACGTCGTCCTCGACATCACCAGCGACGACATCTACGCCGCCGTGCGCGACCTCACCGACGGCTTCGGTGCCGACGTGTACCTCGAGGGCACCGGCCACCCCGCGGCGGTGAAGCAGGGCCTCACGCTCCTGCGCAAGCTCGGCACGTACGTCGAGTACGGCGTCTTCGGCTCCGAGGCCAGCGTCGACTGGTCGATCATCAGCGACGACAAGGAGCTCGACGTCCGCGGCGCGCACCTCGGCCCCCACACCTGGCCGAAGGCCGTCCAGATGATCGAGTCCGGCGCCCTGCCCCTGGACCGCATCTGCACCCACCAGCTGCCGCTGTCGCGCTTCCAAGAGGGCCTGGACCTCGTCGCCAGCGGTGCGTCCTCGGTCAAGGTCTCCCTCGTCCCGGACTCCTCCTTCACCGGCTGACCGGCGCTGGCGCACACCGCCTGCAGACCCGTCGTCCGGCCGCTCGGCCGGACGACGGCCCCGCCCTGCCCCGCTCCGCCCCGGCCGCCCGCAGCGAGCCCCACCAGCACCGAACCCATCCCGAGCAGATCCCGAGGAGGCCGCGCCATGAGCACCGCCACACCGCCGGCGACATCCCCGGCCGCGCCCGCAGCCCCGCGCCGCCGCCCGACCGCCCCGCGCTCTCGCGGGCGCCTGGTCGTCACCGCTGCCGTGCTCGTGGTCCTGGCCGCTGCCGCCCTGAGCACGAAGGTCGTGCCGAACGACTCCGAGCTGCTCGTCGGACCCGCGGCCTTCGACGCCGCGGCCTACGGCGAGGAGCGCTTCGGCGAGGTGCAGGCCTACGCCACCGAGAAGGCGGTCCCCGCCGCCGAGCTCGCCACCGCCCTGCAGGCGGACCCCCAGGCGGCCACGCAGTACGGCGTCGCCAGCAGCAGCGGCATCGGAGCCGTCGTCCCGGTCAGCCTCACCGGGACCGTCGGCGCTCCGGACCAGACCGGCCTGCCGGTGGTCACGGTCCCCGGCGTCCCGGAGGGCTTCCTCGTGCACGTGCAGCTGGGCCCGGCGGTCAACGGCACGGACCTGCGCGACGTCACGGGCGACGTCTCGCTCAACGACTTCGAGAACCAGATCCAGTACCAGGACGCCGGCGCCGCCCTCAACGACCAGCTGAAGGCGCAGGTCCTCGCCCCCTACGCCGGACAGGACCTGACGGGGCGCACGATCACCGCGGTCGGGGTGGTCACGCTGATCAACCCCCAGAGCTGGAGCGTGACGCCCGTCTCCCTCGAGGTGCAGCCGTGACGGCCGCGGCGCCCGTCGCCGACGAGGTCGTGCTGCAGGCGCGCGACGTCGTGAAGACGTACGGCGCCACGCGCGCGCTCAAGGGCGTCGCCTTCGACGTCCACCGCGGCCGGGTGACGACGCTGTTCGGCGAGAACGGCGCGGGCAAGTCGACGCTGATGAAGATCCTGTCCGGGGTCACCCAGCCGACGTCGGGCCAGATCGTGCTGGACGGCGAGCCGGTGGACATCACCAGCACCGTCGACGCCCGCGAGCGCGGCATCTCGATCATCCACCAGGAGCTCAGCCTCGCGCCGAACCTCAGCGTGCGCGACAACCTCTTCATGGGCCGCGAGCTGCGCGGCCCGCTGGGGGTCGACTTCGCCGAAGAGACCCGCCAGGCGCGGGAGGTGCTGGCCGGTCTGGGGCAGGCGATCGACCCCGCGACGCCGGTGGCCGACCTGCGCGTCGGGCAGCAGCAGCTGGTGGAGATCGCACGGGCCCTGCTCGTGGACTCCCGCATCCTCATCATGGACGAGCCGACGTCCGCGCTGTCGGCCTCCGAGGTCGAGGTGCTCTTCGGCGTGGTGCGCGACCTCACCGCGAGCGGCGTGTCCATCGTCTACATCTCCCACCACCTCGAGGAGGCCCTCGAGATCACCGACTACGCGGTCGTCCTGCGCGACGGGGCCATCACGGCAGCGGCCCACCGGTCGCAGATCGACCTCGAGTGGGTCGTGCAGCAGATGGTCGGTGACTCCTACGACCTGGGCTCCCCGCCGACCGGGTACGAGCTCACCACCCCGGCCCTCGAGGTGCACGAGCTGAGCGTGCCCGACGTGGAGAACCCTGAGCGCTCCGTCGTCGACCGCGTCTCCCTCACGGTCCGGGCCGGGGAGGTCGTCTGCCTCTACGGGCTCATGGGCGCCGGGCGCACCGAGCTCCTCGAGGCCCTCGCGGGACGGGTGCCCACCACCGGCGGGCGGGTGCTGCTCAAGGGCGAGGACGTCGCCGGCCTCAGCATCGCCCGGCGCATCGAGCGCGGCCTGGGCCTGGTGCCCGAGGACCGCCAGCGCGACGGCCTGGTGCAGACCATGAGCGTCGGGCAGAACCTCTCGCTCGCCTCGCTGCGCTCCTTCGTCCGCGGCGCCGTCGTCTCCCGCCGCGGGGAGCGCGCCGTGGTCGAGGAGGGCATCCGCAGCGTGCGGGTGAAGACGTCCGGCGGTGGAGCGCCGATCGGCTCGCTGTCCGGTGGCAACCAGCAGAAGGTCGTCATCGGCAAGGTCCTCGCCACCCACCCCGACGTCGTCCTTTTGGACGAGCCGAGCCGCGGCATCGACATCGGCGCCAAGGGCGAGGTGTTCCGACTGCTGGCGGAGAAGGCGCGCGAGGGGCTGGCGGTCGTGTACTCGACCTCGGAGCTCAACGAGTGCTTCGCGATCGCCCACCGGATCGTCGTGCTGTCCCGCGGGCGCATCGCTGCGGAGTTCGGCCCCGACGTCCGCAAGGACCAGATCATGGCCGCCTCCGGCGAGGCCGCCACCCACTGAGCGCCGGCGCCGTCGCGCCCCGCCTCCCCTCGCCGTCGAGGAAGGACCCCCATGAGCTCGTCCACCACCACCGCCCCGGCCCGCAGGCGCACCGACCTCGGTGCGCTGCTGCTCGAGGGCCGCGCCTTCCTGGCGCTCGTCGCGATCTTCGTGATCTTCTCCGCGCTCGCGCCGAACGCGTACCCCACCGTCTCCAACGTCCTGGTCATGGCTTCCCACGTGGCGATCTACGCGCTGCTGGCGATGGGCATGCTGCTGGTCATCCTCAACGGCGGCATCGACCTGTCGGTGGGGTCCACGCTGGGGATGGCGGGCATGGTCGCCGGCTTCCTCATGCAGGGCGTGGACCTGTCGCCCTTCGGGATCGCCTCGACCCTCTTCCCACCGGTGTGGGTCGTGGCCCTGGCAGCCATCGGGGTCGGGGCGCTGATCGGCCTGGTGAACGGCGTGCTCGTCGCGCGGTTCGGCGTCGCGCCGTTCGTGGCGACGCTCGGCACCCTCTACGCCGTCCGCGGCCTCGCCAGCCTCATGACCAACGGCCTGACCTACAACTCGTTCGGCGGTGACCAGGCCCTCGGCAACACCGGCTTCGCCTGGCTCGGCTTCAACCGCATCGCGACCGTGCCGATCGGCGTGCTGGTGATGGTCGCCGTGGCCGTCGCCCTGTCCGGGGTGCTGAACCGCTCGGTCTTCGGCCGCTGGCTGTACGCCTCCGGCGGCAACGAGCGCGCCGCGGAGCTGTCGGGGGTGCCCGTCAAGCGCGTCAAGATCTGGGTCTACGTGGTCTCCGGCGTCACGGCCGCGATCGCCGGGCTCATCCTGACCTCCCAGCTCACCTCCGCGGGGCCCACGGCGGGCACGACGTACGAGCTCACCGCCATCGCGGCCGTCGTCATCGGGGGCGCCGCCCTCTCGGGCGGTCGCGGGACCGTGCGCGGCACGCTGCTCGGCGCCTTCGTCATCGGCTTCCTGTCCGACGGGCTCGTGATCGTCGGCGTCTCCGTCTACTGGCAGACCGTCTTCACCGGCGCCGTCATCGTCGCGGCCGTGCTCCTGAACTCGGTCCAGTACCGCGGCGGTCGCCGTGCGTCGGCGCGGAGCGCCGGCGGCGGTGGCGCTCCGGGGGCGCAGCCCGCTCCTCCCGCCCCTCCGAGGTCGCCCACCACCGCCTCCGTCTGAGACCACCACCGCACCACCGCTCGACAGCTCTCCCCCCGGCCCCACCCGCTCAGCGCCGCCGGTGACGTCGGCGCCCCTCGGAAGGAACACCATGAAGCGCAGGTCCGTGCTCGCCCTCGCCAGCAGCGGCGCCCTCGCCCTCGCCCTCACCGCCTGCGGTGGCGGCGCGAGCGACCCGGGCACCTCGGCGAGCGCCGGGGGCTCCGGTGGTGGGAGCGCCGCCGCCGGCGGGCTCATCACGATCATCGTGAACGACCCCTCGAACCCGTACTGGGCCGCGGAGGGCGACTCCGCCAAGGCCGCCGCCGAGGAGCTCGGCTACACGGCCACCGTGGCCGCCCACCGCGGTGACACGAACACCGAGAGCCAGCTCGTCGACACCGCCATCTCGAACGGCTCGAAGGCGCTGCTGCTCGACCCCGCGAACGCCGACGGCTCCGTGGGCGCCGTGCAGAAGGCCGACGCCGCCGGCATCCCGGTCTTCCTCATCAACGCCGAGATCAACCAGACCGGCATCGCCAAGGCCCAGCTGGTCTCCAACAACGCCCAGGGCGCAGCTCTCGGGGCCCAGCAGTGGGCGCAGCTGGTGGGCCAGGACGGCCAGTACGCCGAGCTGCTGGGCGCGCCCAGCGACAACAACGCCGCGACGCGCTCCAACGGCTACCAGACCGTCCTGTCGCAGTACCCGGGTCTGAAGGAGGTCGCCGAGCAGGTCGCCAACTGGGACCGCACCGAGGGCCACGACAAGATGCAGGCGATGCTGCAGGGCAACCCCGGCATCAACGCCGTGATCTCCGGCAACGACGAGATGGCGCTCGGGGCGATCGCGGCGCTGCAGGAGTCCGGGCAGATCGTGCAGATGAAGGCGATCGGCGGCTTCGACGGCTCCCCCGACGCGGTCGACGCCATCAAGGCCGGCACGCTGTCGTACACCGTGCTCCAGCCGGTGGTGACCTTCTCCCAGGAGGCGGTCAAGCAGGCCGACACCTTCCTGAAGACCGGTGAGACCGGTGTCAGCGAGGAGAAGCAGGCCTTCGACTGCATCCTCATCACCAAGGACAACGTCGACCAGTACACGGCGCCCTTCACGATGTCGCAGTGACCTCCGCCTGAGGCACTGCGGGGCCGGTGGTCCCCCTCCCTGGAGGCGGACCACCGGCCCCGCGGCGTCCTGGTACCCACGATGTACCGTCCCGGACGTGGACGAGGTGGTGCTGGGCGTCGACCTCGGCACCTCCTCGTCGAAAGCGGTCCTGACCACGCCGGACGGCGCCGTCGTCGCCCGCGCCCAGCGGGACCACCGCGTCAGCCTCCCCCGCCCCGGCTGGGCCGAGGTCGACGCCGAGGCGGTCTGGTGGAGCGAGGTCGTCTCGCTGTGCCGGGAGCTGGTGGGGTCGGCAGCGGGAGTCGGCGCGCCGAGGGTCGCCGCCGTGGCCGTCAGCGGCGTCGGTCCCTGCCTCGTGGTGGTCGACGCCGCCGGCAGGCCCTTGCGCCCCGCGGTGCTGTACGGCATCGACACCCGGGCGCAGTCCCAGATCGAGCGGCTGACGCTCCGGTACGGACCGGAGGCCCTGCTGGCGCGCTGCGGCAAGGCGCTCAGCAGCCAGGCCGTCGGCCCCAAGCTGGCTTGGGTCCGCGACGAGGAGCCGGAGCTCTACGCCCGCGCCGCCCGCTGGCACGGCTCGAGCAGCTGGGTGGTCGAGCAGCTCACCGGTGAGCACGTCCAGGACCACGCCACCGCCAGCCAGTGCGACCCCCTCTACGACCTGCCGGCTCGCGACTGGGCCCGCGACTGGGCGCACGAGGTGGCCCCGGGGCTGCCCCTGCCGCGCCTGGCCTGGCCCGCCGAGGTGGTGGGCACCGTCACCGCCGCCGCTGCCGCTGCCACCGGGCTGGCACCCGGGACGCCCGTCGTGGCCGGGACGGTCGACGCCTGGGCCGAGGCGCACAGCGCCGGGGTGCGCTCCCCCGGTGACACGATGCTCATGTACGGCTCGACGGCCTTCGTGCTGCAGGTCGTCGACGGCCTGCGCTCCGGGCCCGGCGTCTGGGCCACGAGCGGCACGGACCCCGGTCAGTACACGCTGTCCGGGGGGACGGCGACGGCGGGTGCCCTCACGGAGTGGGTGCGGGACCTGACCGGCCGGGCGCCCTGGCCGGAGCTCCTCTCGGAAGCGGCAGCGGTGCCCCCCGGGGCGGAGGGCCTGCTGGTGCTGCCGCACTTCGCCGGGGAGCGCACGCCCCTGTACGACCCGCAGGCCCGCGGGGTGCTCGCCGGTCTGACGCTGCGCCACGGACGGGGCCACCTCGTGCGCGCCGCCTACGAGGGGACCGCCCTGGCGATCGACCAGGTGCTCGACGCCGTCAGCGAGGTCGGGGGTCCTCCTGGACGCCTCGTGGCCGTGGGCGGCGGCACCCGGAGCCAGCTGTGGCTGCAGGTGGTCAGCGACGTGACCGGGCTGGTGCAGCACGTGCCCCGGGAGACCGTGGGCGCCTGCTACGGCGGCGCGCTGCTCGCAGCCACGGGAGCGGGCCTGGTACCACCCGGGACGGACTGGTCCCACCCCGAGCGGACGGTGGAGCCGGTGCCGGCGAACGTCGAGCGCTACCGGGAGCTGACCGAGGTCTACGCCGATCTGCAGGTGGCCAGCCGGGACGCGGTGCACCGGCTGGCCACGAGCGGCTGAGCCCCCTCGCGGGGCCCCGTCAGTCGTCGTCCTCGTCGACCCAGTCCAGGGTGCGCTGCACGGCCTTGCCCCACTTGCGGTAGTACCGGTCCGCCACCGCGCGATCCATCGAGGGCTCCCACCTCTTGTCCTCGGCCCACTGCGCGGTCAGCTCGTCCTCGTCGGCCCAGAAGCCCACGGCCAGGCCCGCCGCGTACGCCGCGCCCAGCGCCGTCGTCTCGGCGATCTTCGGGCGGACCACCGGCACGCCCAGCACGTCGGCCTGGAACTGCATCAGCAGCTCGTTGGCGATCATCCCGCCGTCCACGCGGAGCTCGGTGAGGTCGACGCCGGAGTCGGCGTTCATCGCCTCCAGCACCTCGCGGGTCTGGTAGGCCGTGGCCTCCAGCACCGCGCGGGCCAGGTGCCCGCGGTTGACGTAGCGGGTCAGCCCGACGATGGCGCCGCGGGCGTCGGAGCGCCAGTGCGGGGCGAACAGCCCCGAGAACGCCGGCACGAAGTAGGCGCCGCCGTTGTCGTCGACCGACCTCGCCACCGCCTCGATCTCCGCGGCCCCGCCGATCAGGCGCAGGTTGTCGCGCACCCACTGCACCAGCGAGCCGGTGACCGCGATGGAGCCCTCCAGCGCGTACACCGGCTTCCGGTCGCCGATCTGGTAGCAGAGCGTGGTGAGCAGGCCGTTCTTCGACGGCACGGCCTCCTCACCGGTGTTGAGCAGCATGAAGTTGCCGGTGCCGTAGGTGTTCTTGGCCATGCCCTTGGTGAAGCAGACCTGCCCGAAGGTCGCGGCCTGCTGGTCGCCCAGGGACCCCGCGATCGGCACCCCGGCCAGCAGCCCCTGCGCGCGCGCCTTGCCGTACACCTCCGAGTTGGACACGATCCGCGGCAGCATCGAGGTGGGGATGCCCATCTCGGCGGCGATGTCCTCGTCCCAGCTCAGGGTGCGGTAGTCCATGAGCATCGTGCGGGAGGCGTTGGAGACGTCGGTGATGTGGAGGCCGCCGTCGACGCCGCCGGTCATGTTCCAGATCAGCCAGGTCTCGATGGTGCCCATGACCAGGTCACCCGACTCGGCCTTCTCGCGGGCGCCGTCGACGTTGTCGAGGATCCACTTCACCTTGGGCCCGGCGAAGTAGGTGGCCAGCGGCAGGCCGACCCTGTCCTTGTAGCGCTCCGCTCCCCCGCCGAGCTCGCCCAGCTCGCGCACGATCCTGTCGGTGCGGGTGTCCTGCCAGACGATCGCGTTGTAGACGGGCCTGCCGGTGGTCCTGTCCCACACGACCGCGGTCTCGCGCTGGTTGGTGATGCCGACGGCGGCGATGTCGCCGGCGCTGACGTTGCCCTTGCCCAGGGCCTGCCCGACGACCTCGCGGGTGTTCGACCAGATCTCCTCGGGGTCGTGCTCGACCCAGCCCGCTCTCGGGAAGATCTGCTGGTGCTCCTTCTGACCGACGGAGACGACCTTCCCGTCGTGGTCGAAGAGCATGCAGCGGGTGCTGGTGGTGCCCTGGTCGATGGCGGCGATGACACTGGCCACGTCGTTCCTCCGGTGCGTCGTTGCAGGTGGTGGGTTGCAGGTGGTCTAGCAGGTGGTGGTGCGGAGCGCCTCAGAAGACCTGGGAGACCAGGCCGGCGAGCACGCCGCCGATGACGGGCCCGGCGACCGGCACCCAGGCGTAGCCCCAGTCGCTGGAGCCCTTGTGACGGATCGGGAGCAGGGCGTGGGCGATGCGCGGGCCCAGGTCGCGGGCGGGGTTGATGGCGTAGCCCGTGGGCCCGCCGAGCGAGGCGCCGATGGCGACGACGAGCAGCGCCACGTTCAGGGGCCCGACCTCGGTGGGCGTGTTGCCGAACTGGATCACCACGTAGACCAGCGTGAACGTGGCGATCACCTCGGTGACGAGGTTCCAGCCGTAGCTGCGGATCTCCGGCCCGGTGGAGAAGGTGCCCAGCACCACGGCGCCGTCCTCCTCGGCGTCGTAGTGCTTGCGGTAGACCAGCCAGGCGAGCACGGCGCCGATGACCGCACCGACCACCTCCGCCACCAGGTAGGTCACGGTGCTGCCGAAGGTCACCGGCACGTCGGGGGCGTACTCGGAGGCCCCCGAGGCCAGCAGGCCCAGGGTCACCGCGGGGTTGAGGTGGCCACCGGAGCGCCAGGCGGCGAAGACGCCGACGAAGACCGCCAGGCCCCAGCCGAAGCTGACGAGCAGCCAGTCCGCGCCCCTGCCCTTGGTCCGGGCGAGGGTGACGTTGGCGACCACGCCGACGCCGAAGAGGACCAGCAGCGCGGTGCCGAAGACCTCCGAGAAGAAGACGCTGGTGAGTGACACGGGCGGACCTCTCTGTCCGGGGTCCCGCCGGGGGTTCGACGGGGTCGTGCTGGGTCGAGCGTGGTGGGGTCAGCGCCCCCCGGCCACCGGGAGCGGCCGGATCTCCCGGGCGCGCGAGCGGGCGCGCTGGGCGGCGTCGTCGTCGACCTCGACCTCGGCGGCCCGCTCGGCGTCCACGCGCTCGAGGTAGGTGGACACCTCCTCCTCGACCTGCTCGGCGGTCCAGCCGAGCGGACCGGCGAGCAGCTCGGCGGTGGCGCGCGCCGAGGCGGTGCCGCGGTCGGCCTGCTCGTACGACAGGCGCGTGCGGCGGGTGAGCACGTCCTCCAGGTGCAGGGCGCCCTCGTGGGTCGCGGCGTAGACGACCTCCGCGCGCAGGTAGTCGGGCGCGCCCTCCAGGGGCTCCCCCAGGGACGGGTCCGCGTCGACCAGCGCGAGCAGCTCGTCGACCAGGGCGCCGTAGCGGTGGAGCAGGTGCACCACCCGCTCCTCGCTCCAGCCGCGGGCCGCGGCCAGGCGGTGGCGCTGGTTCCAGCGGACGGCGTAGCCGTCGGCGCCGGCCAGCGGCAGCTCGTCGGTGAGGGAGGCGGGCGGGGCCCCGGCCGGGTCGCCCGGGGCGCGGTCGGCCAGGGCGACGTCGACGACGTCGCGGGCCATCACCCGGTACGTCGTGTACTTCCCGCCGGCGATGACGGTCAGGCCCGGGCGCACGGTCGCCGTGGTGTGCTCGCGCGAGACCTTCGTGGTGGCCGACCCGTCGGAGGAGACCGGCTGGATCAGCGGCCGCAGGCCCGTGTAGACGCCCATGACGTCGTCGCGGGTGAGCGGGCGGCGCAGCACGCCGTTGGCCTGCTCCAGCAGGTAGTCGACGTCGGCGCCGCTGGCCACCGGGTGGTCCTTGGACAGGTCCCAGGGGGTGTCCGTGGTGCCGATGACCCAGTGGGTCGGCCACGGGATGATGAAGAGCACGCTCTTCGCGGTCTTGAGGATGAAGCCGTCGTCACCGGCCACGGCGTCGCGCGGGACGACGACGTGCACGCCCTTGGACGCCCTCACCTGCAGGCCCTGCGCGCGGAAGAGCTCCTGCGTCTCCTCGGTCCAGACGCCGGTGGCGCCGATGACGTGCCGGGCGCGGACGACGAGCTCGCGCCCGCTCTCCAGGTCCACGGCGGTGACGCCCGCGACGCGGCCGTCCTCCTCCAGGTAGCCGGTGACGGTGACCCGGCTGGCGGCCGCGACGCCGTGGCCGGCGGCGGTGCGGACCAGCACCTCGACCAGGCGGGCGTCGTCGACCTTGGCGTCGTAGTAGCGGATCGCGCCGACGGCGGCGTCGGGGCGCAGCGAGGGCGCCACCCGGGCCAGGGCGCGGTGCGACAGGTGCCGGTGCAGCGGCACCCCGCGCCCGCCGACGCGGCCGAGCACCCCGGCGAGCACGTCGTACAGCGCGATGCCGGCGCCCACGTAGGCGCGCTCCCACACCCGGTGCTGCAGGGGGTAGAGGAACGGCACCGGGTGGACGAGGTGCGGGGCGAGGCGGCCGACGAGCAGCCCGCGCTCGTGCAGGGCCTCGCGGACGAGGGCGAAGTCGAGCATCTCCAGGTAGCGCAGCCCGCCGTGCACCAGCTTGCTGGCCCGGCTGGAGGTGCCCGAGGCCCAGTCGCGCTGCTCCAGCAGCCCGACGGACAGGCCGCGGCTCGCGGCGTCGAGGGCGGCCCCGGCGCCGGTCACGCCGCCGCCGACGACCAGGACGTCGAGCTGCTCCGAGGCCAGCCGGTCGAGGGCGCGGTCGCGCGCGTCGCGGGACAGGGCGGTGGCTGAGGGACGGGGGGTGGGACGGGGGGTGGTGTGCGCTGCGGTCACGGAGGACGCCCATCTGTCGTGGCTGTCGTGCGGCCGTCCACCTGCGGCGGCCCGTCGCTCGGACACCTCGAGACTTCCCCCGGCGGCCCGGACCGGGCAACCTGGTGCACGGACGTGCAGAGCGGGGCACCCGGGCCGGGTGGTGCGCGAGGAGGAGGCTGGCGGGGTGCCTGACGGCGAGCGCGTGGAGCGCGTGGCGAGGAGCTACTACGTCGACGGGGAGACGATGGAGGCCATCGCGGTCCGCGAGGGGGTGTCCCGCTCGACCGTCTCGCGCCTCCTCGACGCCGCCCGCTCGACCGGCGTGGTGTCGATCCGGGTGAACCCCGTGCACGGACGTGCAGCGGCGATGGCGCGCGAGCTGCAGCAGCGGCACGGCGTCGCGGCACGGGTGGTGCCCCTGCCCGACGGCGCCGGCCCCGACGAGAGGCTGCAGCTCGTGGCCGAGGCGACGGGCCGGCTGCTCGACGAGGTGGTGGCCGCCGGCACCGTGGTGGGCGTCGCCTGGGGCACCACGACCGGCGCCGTGAGCCGCCACCTGCTGGCCCGCCCCCTGCCCGACGTCCAGGTGGTGCAGCTCAACGGCGCGATGAACACGCACAGCAGCGGCGTCGGGTACGGCAGCGACGTGCTGGGGCGGTTCGCGGCGGCGTGGGGCGGGCAGGTGCACCACTTCCCGGTGCCGGCGTTCTTCGACCACCCCGAGACCCGGCAGGCGATGTGGCGCGAGCGCAGCGTGCGCCGCGTGCTGGGGCTGCAGCAGGCCGCCGGCGTCGCGCTCTTCGGCGTCGGGGCCCTCGGCGGGGCGGTCCCGAGCCGGGTGTGGGCCGAGGGCTACCTCACCCCCCGCGACCGCGCGGCGCTGACGGCGTCGGGGGTGGTCGGCGACGTCTGCACCGTCTTCCTGCGCGCTGACGGCTCCTGGGAGGGGCTGGACCTCAACGCCCGCTCCTCCGGGCTGCCGCCTCCCGTGCTGCGCCGCGTCCCGCGCCGCGTGTGCGCCGTGACCGGCGAGGACAAGGTGGCCGCCCTCTCCGCGGCCCTGGCTGCGGGGCTCGTCAGCGACCTGGTGCTCGACGAGCTCGCGGCCCACGAGCTGCTCGCCCGCCGGGGGCCGGTGCGCGGCACTGCGGGGGCCCAGCGCCGGGCCTAGGCTGGCGCACCACGGCGCGGCTCCGGCCCGGCCTGGGCGCGGGTGCCGGCGGATGAGCTCGAGCGTGGAGGAGCGATCGTCATGACGGCTGCGTCGCAGATGAGCACCCTGGGTCCGGAGCACCGCGAGCGCGCGTGGGAGGCCCTCGGCGCGGCCCCCTTCGACGTGCTCGTCATCGGCGGGGGCGTGACCGGCGCGGGCGTGGCCCTCGACGCCGCGACCCGCGGTCTGCGGACGGCGGTCGTGGAGCAGCGCGACTGGGCCTCCGGCACGTCGTCGCGCTCGTCGAAGCTGTTCCACGGGGGCCTGCGCTACCTGGAGCAGCTGAACTTCTCCCTGGTTCGGGAGGCGCTGAAGGAGCGCGAGCTGATGCTCACGCGCCTGGCTCCCCACCTGGTCAAGCCGGTGTCGTTCCTCTACCCGCTCAACCACCGCCTCTGGGAGCGGCCGTACATGGCGGCCGGGCTGACCATGTACGACACGATGGGCGGCGCCCGCTCGGTGCCGGGCTTCAAGAGCCTGACGCGCCGGGGCGCGCTGCGCCTGGCGCCGGGCCTGAAGCCCGACGCGTTCGTCGGGGCCATGCGGTACTACGACGCGCAGGCCGACGACGCCCGCCACACCCTCGCCGTCGTGAGGACGGCGGCGCACTACGGCGCGGTGGTGCGCAACAGCACCGAGGTCGTCTCGCTGCTGCACGAGGGCGACAGGATCGTCGGCGCCACCGTGCGCGACGTCGAGACGGGGGCCACCACCGACGTGCGCTCGACCGTCGTCATCAACTGCACGGGCGTCTGGACCGACGACATGCAGCACCTCGCCGGCGGGCGCGGGCGCTTCCGCGTGCGGGCCTCCAAGGGCGTGCACATCGTGGTCCCGCGCGACAGGTTCGCCTCCGAGACCGGGCTGATCCTGCGGACCGAGAAGTCCGTGCTCTTCTTCATCCCCTGGGGCACCCGGTGGATCATCGGGACGACGGACACGGACTGGTCCCTCGACAGGGCCCACCCGGCCGCCACCCGCGCCGACATCGACTACATCCTCGAGCACGCCAACACGGTCCTGCGCACCCCGCTGACCAGGGAGGACGTCCGCGGCGTCTACGCGGGGCTCCGCCCGCTGCTGGCCGGGGAGTCCGAGGGCACCAGCTCGCTGTCCCGCGAGCACGCCGTGGCGCGCCCCCAGCCGGGCCTGGTCTCGATCGCCGGCGGCAAGTACACGACGTACCGGGTGATGGGCGCCGACGCCGTCGACGCCGCCAAGGCCGACCTCGGCTCGCAGGTGCCGCCCTCGGTCACCGAGCACGTGCCGCTGCTGGGCGCCGACGGCTACCACGCGCTGGTGAACCAGGTGCCGGCCCTGGCGCGCCGCTACGGCGTGCCCGAGCACCGGGTGCAGCACCTCCTCGACCGCTACGGCTCGGAGGCCACGACGCTGCTCGAGATGGGACGCGAGACCCCCGACCTGCTGGAGCCGCTCGAGGGCGCCGAGGACTACCTGCGCGCTGAGGTCGTCTTCGCGGTGACGCACGAGGGAGCGCTGCACCTGGACGACCTGCTCGCCCGCCGCACGCGGATGTCCATCGAGTACGGCCACCGCGGGGTGCGCTCGGCCCGCGCCGTGGCCGACCTCGTGGCCCCGGTGCTGGGGTGGGACGCCGACCGCGTCGAGGCGGAGGTGCGCTCCTACACCGAGCGGGTCGCCGCGGAGCGGGCCAGCCAGGAGCTGCCCGACGACGAGGCCGCCGACGCCGCCCGCCGCGAGGCCCCGGACTCCCGGCCGAGCCTGACCGCCTGAGGTCGCGGCGGCCCGACCGCCCCACCTCGACCGCCGGCCCGGCGCCCTCCCCGGAGGGTGCCGGGTCGCCGTCGTCCCGGGACCGTGCCAGCGTGGTCGGCTCCTCCGGCCGACGGCCGGAGCTCGACGGCGAGCAGGCGAGGAGGCCTCCGCGTGGCAGGCAGCAGCCAGGTGGCACCCGGCACCGCGAGCCCCTCGGGGGGCCTGCCGGTGGGCGACCCCCGCGAGACGCGGCTCGACGGGCTGGGGGTCCCGCACGTCCTGCGGTGGGGCTTCCTCGCCGTCGTCGTCTTCATGACCGGCAACGCCGTGGAGACGAACTTCGTGGCCCCGCACCTCGCCGAGGCGCTGGGCTCCCGGTCCGCGGCGGCGGCCACGATCATCTCGGCCTACGGCCTCGCGGTGCTGGTCGGCTCCTACCTGGCCGGTGCGCTGTCCGACCTGCTCGGTCCCCACCGGGTGATGACGCTCGGGTTCGCGGTCTGGGTCGTGTTCGAGGTCGCGTTCCTGCTCAGCCTGGAGACGGGGAACCTCGCGCTCATCGCCACCAGCTACTTCGTGCGCGGCTTCGGGTACCCGTTGTTCGCCTTCGCGTTCCTGGTGTGGATCAACGCCGTGGCCCCCCGCGAGCGCGCGGGCACCGCCGTGGGCTGGTTCTACGTGATGTTCACCGGCGGCCTGCCCACGCTGGGCTCCCTGGTGGCGATCGCCGCCATCCCCGCCTTCGGGGGCGGCTACGGGGGCGAGACCGGGGCGATGTGGCTGTCGATCGCGCTCGTGGCCGCCGGGTACGCCCTGACGCTGCTGGTGCGGGAGCCGCACGGGCGCCGCCGGCTCGTGCCGGCGGAGGAGAGCGCGGCGCAGGTGCTGACCAGCGGCGTGCGCCTGGCCGCCACCGAGCCGAAGGTGCTGGTCGGCTTCCTGGTCCGCATCATCAACACCGCGCCGCAGTACGGGATGTTCATCATCCTGCCCGGGGTGATCGCCGGGAGCCTCGGCTGGTCGCAGTCGCAGTTCCTGCTGATGAGCAGCTTCGTGTACGCCTCGAACATCGCCTTCAACGCCCTCTTCGGCGCCCTCGGCGACCGGTGGGGCTGGGTGCGCACCGTCCGGTGGTTCGGGGTGCTGGGCTCAGCGGTCGGCCTGCTGCTGTGGTGGTACGTGCCGCACTGGGTGGAGCCCGGCTCCGACGGCGGCTACGTGCTCTCGGTGGCCGCGGGGATGGTGTTCGGCGTCATGCTGGCCGGCTTCGTGCCGCTGGGCGCGATCCTGCCGCAGCTCACCGACCACAAGGGCGCGGCGATGGCCGTGTACACGACGGCTGCGGGCGGGGCCGCGTTCCTCGGGGCCGCCGTGGTGGCCGTCGTGCAGCCCTGGGGCGGTGACGTCGGCACCGTGTGGGCCTTCGTGGTCCTCTACGCGGTCGCGTTCGTGCTGTGCCGCTTCCTGCGCGTGGACCAGCCGCGCGGCGCCCGCCGCTGAGGCGGGCGCCGCTGAGGCGGGCGGCGTCGGGCCCCGGCGGTCAGGTGGGCTGGTAGGGGCTGACGACGACCTCGACGCGCTGGAACTCCTTGAGGTCGGAGTAGCCCGTCGTCGCCATCGCGCGGCGCAGCGCGCCGATGAGGTTGGTGGTGCCGTCGGGCGTGGTGCCCGGGCCGAGGAGGATCTCCTCGAGCGAGCCGACGGTGCCCACGTGCACGCGCTGGCCGCGCGGGAGGTCGCCGTGGTGGGCCTCGGGGCCCCAGTGCCAGCCGCGGCCGGGGGCCTCGGTGGCCCGGGCGAGGGCGGCGCCGAGCATGACGGCGTCCGCGCCGCAGGCGACGGCCTTCACCACGTCGCCCGACAGGCCCATGCCGCCGTCGGCGATGACGTGGACGTACCGGCCGCCGGACTCGTCCAGGTAGTCGCGCCGCGCGGCGGCGACGTCGGCGATGGCCGTGGCCATCGGCGCGTGGATGCCGAGCGCGCCGCGGGTGGTGTGCGCCGCACCCCCGCCGAACCCGACGAGGACGCCGGCGGCACCGGTGCGCATCAGGTGCAGGGCGGCGGTGTAGCTGGCGGCGCCGCCGACGACGACGGGCACCTCCAGCTCGTAGATGAACTGCTTGAGGTTCAGCGGCGCCTCGGCCCCGGCGGCCGCGACGTGCTCGGCGGAGACGGTGGTGCCGCGGATGACGAAGAGGTCGACCCCGGCGTCGACGACGGTCTTCCACAGCTGCGCGGTGCGCTGCGGGGAGAGGGCGCCGGCCACGACGACGCCCGCGTCGCGCACCTGCTTGAGGCGCTGGGCCACGAGCTCGGGGTCGATCGGGGCGCTGTAGGCGCGCTGCAGGCGGCGGGTGGCCTCGGCCACCTCGGCGCGGGTGCCGCCGCGCAGCTCGGAGATCTCGTCGAGGAGGGGCTCGGGGTCCTCGTGGCGGGTCCACAGGCCCTCCAGGTCGAGCACCCCCAGGCCGCCGAGGCGCCCGATGGCGACGGCGGTCTCGGGCGAGACCACCGAGTCCATCGGGGCCGAGATCACGGGCATCGCGAACTGGTAGGCGTCGATCTGCCACGACACGCTCATGAGCTCGGGGTCGCGGGTGCGACGGCTGGGGACGACGGCGATGTCGTCCAGGCTGTACGCGCGCCGGCCGCGCTTGCCGCGACCGATCTCGACCTCGTAGCTCATGTGCGCTCCTCGCGACCGGTCAGCGACCGCTGTAGTTGGGGGCCTCGAGGACCATCTGGACGTCGTGCGGGTGGCTCTCCTTGAGCCCCGCCGACGTGATCTGCACGAACCGGCCGCGCTCCTTGAGCTCGGGCACGGTCGCGGCGCCGGTGTAGAACATCGACTGCCGCAGGCCCCCGACCAGCTGGTGGGCGACGGCGGCCAGCGGGCCCCGGTAGGGCACCTGGCCCTCGATGCCCTCGGGCACGAACTGCTCGGCGGCGGCCACGTCGTTCTGGAAGTAGCGGTCCTTCGAGAAGCCCCGGCCCCCGGCGCGCGTCTGCTGCGCGCCCAGGGAGCCCATGCCCCGGTAGGACTTGTACTGCTTGCCGTTGATGAAGACCAGCTCGCCGGGGCTCTCGGCGCAGCCGGCCAGCAGGGAGCCGAGCATCACGGTGTCGGCGCCGGCCACGAGGGCCTTGGCGATGTCCCCGGAGTACTGCAGGCCGCCGTCGCCGATGACCGGGACGCCGGCCGGGCGGCACGCGGCCGCGGCCTCGGAGATGGCGGTGACCTGCGGGACGCCGACGCCGGCGACCACGCGGGTGGTGCAGATCGAGCCCGGCCCGACGCCGACCTTCACGCCGTCGACGCCGGCCTCGACCAGCGCGGCGGCGGCGGCGCGGGTCGCGACGTTGCCGCCGACCACGTCGACGTGCGCGGCGGACGGCTCGGCCTTCAGCGCGGCGACCATCTCCAGCACCGCCCGGGAGTGCCCGTGGGCCATGTCGACGACGAGCACGTCGACACCGGCCTCGACCAGGAGCATCGCGCGCTTCCAGGCGCCGTCGAAGACGCCCATCGCGGCGGCGACGCGCAGCCGGCCGGCCTCGTCCTTGGTGGCCAGGGGGTACTGCTCGCGCTTGGTGAAGTCCTTGACGGTGATCAGGCCCTTGAGGCGGCCCTCGCCGTCGACCAGCGGCAGCTTCTCGACCTTGTGCTTGGCCAGGAGCGCCATCGCGTCCTCGCCGGAGGTGCCCACGGGCGCGGTCACCAGCGGCATCCGCGTCATGACCTCCCCGGCGGTGCGGGTGCGGTCGGTCTCGAACCGCAGGTCGCGGTTGGTGACGATGCCCACCAGGTGGGAGCCCTCGTCGACGACGGGGACGCCGGAGATGCGGTAGCGGGCGCACAGCGCGTCGACCTCGTCGAGGGTGGCCTCCGGGCCGCAGACCACGGGGTCGGTCACCATGCCGGACTCGGAGCGCTTCACCAGGTCGACCTGGGTGGCCTGCTCCTCGGGCGAGAGGTTGCGGTGGAGCACGCCGAGGCCGCCCTGGCGCGCCATGGCGATGGCCATGCGCGACTCGGTGACGGTGTCCATCGCCGAGCTGAGGAGGGGGACGGCGACCTCCACGCGCCTGGAGACGCGGGAGGCGGTGTTCGCGGCACTGGGGACGACGTCGCTCTGCCCCGGCAGGAGCAGCACGTCGTCGAAGGTCAGGCCGAGGCCGTCGAGCGGGAGGGTGGAAGCACCGAGGACGCCGGTCACCCCCTGATCGTACGGGGGGTGACCGGCGTCCTCGGACGGGCGCCGCGGGCGCCGGAGGCGCTGGGGAGCCCCGAGCGGGTCAGTGCACCATGCCCAGGCGGAAGCCCTTGGCCACGGCCTGGGCGCGGTCCGCGGCGTCGAGCTTGCGGAAGAGCCGGCGGGCGTGGGTCTTCACGGTGTCCTCGGACAGGAAGAGCTGCTTGCCGATCTCGGCGTTGCTGCGGCCCTCGCCCATGCCGGTGAGCACCTGGAGCTCGCGCTCGGTGAGCGCCGGGGCGGCCCCGGCCTCGGTGCGGCGCGCCCCGCGGCTGCGGCCGCTGGGGTCGCCGATGGCGCCGATCACGGCGGCGACCAGCTCGGAGCGGGTGGCGTCCTTGACCACGTAGCCGCGGGCGCCGGCGGCGACCGCGCGGGCCACGCCCTCGACGTCCTCGGCCACGGTCAGCATCAGCACGCCGGCGCCGGGGTGGCGGGCGAGCAGGCGACGCGCGGCCTCGACGCCGCCGATGCCGGGCATGCGCACGTCCATCAGCACCAGGGCGGGGCGCTCGGCCGTCCAGCGGGTGAGCACCTCCTCCCCCGAGCTCGCGCCGACGACGCGGCCGACACCGGCCACCCCCGCCACCGCGCGCCGCAGGTTCTCCCTGACCAGCGGGGAGTCGTCGCAGACCATCACCGTCGCCACCGCAGACACCGTCGCCACCTCCGTGTGCGCCGACCCGTGCGGTCGGCTGTCCTGGAGGTGTCATCGGCACGGATCGGGCCGACCTGAGAGCTGGGACCGCTCCGTCGACCGGCTGTCGACCGGCTGTCGACCGGCTGCCTACGGCTCCGTGGCCTCCTGGAGCACCTCGAGCGCCTCCGACAGGGTCGGGGCGCGCAGGGCGGGCCTGCCCTCGGGGACGTGCGCCCAGGCCCACCCGGGGCCGGACAGGACCAGGCGCACCGGGTGGCGCAGCCTCGGGAGCGGACCGAGCTGGGCGGCGGCGTCGGCCACGCCGTGCTCGGCGTGCAGCAGCACGGCCGCGGGCCCGGTGCGGCGGACGGCGGCGGCGACGGCCTCGCGCGGCAGGCCGGGGGCCAGCACCCACGGGCGCACCCCGCCGGCGGCGACGGCGGCGGCCAGGACGTGCAGGGGCATCGGGTCGGACTCGCCCTCGGCGGCGGCGAGCAGGACGACGGCCGTGGTCCGCTCCGGCGGGCGCCGCAGCGCGCGCAGCGCCTCCATGGCGGCGGCGGTGAGCAGGACGCCGGCGTCGACGCCCGCTCCGGTGGCCTCCCAGCGGCGGGCCAGGGCGCGCCGCGCGGGCTCCACCACCTGCTCCCAGGCGCCCACGGGCCCCCGGGAGGCGCAGGCGGCCATGACGGCCGCGGCCGCTCCGGGCGCGTCACCGGCGAGGACCGCGCGCTGCAGGGGGTCCTGGCCGGCCGGTGACGGCCGGCGCGTCAGGGGGGTGCGGTCGGCCGGGAGCACGGCGCTCCACGCCGCGAGGCCGCCGGCGGCCGGCGGTGCGGGCTCCTCGTCGTCGGGGTCGGGCCCGTCGTCGTCGGCGTCGAGGGGGGCGGGGACCGGGGACGACTCGTGCAGGTCCGCGGCGAGCGCGGAGGCGGCCGCCGAGACGGGCGGCACGCCCTCCAGGGTGAGGCGGCGCATCACCACGAGGCGGGCGAGGTCCTCGGGGCTGTAGCGGCGGTGCGACCCGACCTCGTGCTCGCTGGGGCCCAGGCCGTAGCGGCGGGCCCAGGTCCGCAGCGTCGCGGGGGCGACCCCGAGGCGCCGGGCGGCGGCGGCCACGCCCAGCGACACGCCGGCTGCGGCGTGGTCGGGAGGCGGCACCTGATCAGTGTGGAGGCCGGGCGCGGGCCGTGCCAGTCGCTCCCGCCGCCGGCGGGGCCATCAGGGGGACGTTCGCGGGAGACGTGTGGAGGGGCTCGCGCAGGGGTGGCGGCGAGCGGAGGCACAGGCACCACCCGGATGGAGCAGCCCCAGGTCCTTGAACAACCCCTGAAGCGGTTGTAGTGTCTTCAACAAGAGCTCCGCACCACCCGGTGCAGCCGCTCTGAACAGGCAGTACCCCGCCGCGGCCGGATCCACACACGCCTGCGCGCAGGACCACCCGCCAGAGCTCTGCACCACCCGTGCACCACGCCTGAACACCGGAGGACCACCCCATGGCTGAGATCTCCCGCCTCCCCGGCCCCGTCGCCGACATCTGGGAGTGGCAGCTCCAGGGCGCCTGCCGCGAGCACGACACCGACCTCTTCTTCCACCCCGAGGGCGAGCGCGGCCCGGCCCGCCGCAACCGCGACGCCGCCGCCGTGGCCGTCTGCTCGGCCTGCCCGGTCGTGCAGGAGTGCCGCCAGCACGCGCTGACCGTCCGCGAGCCCTACGGCGTGTGGGGCGCGCTGACCGAGGACGACCGCGAGCGCATCTACGCCGCGCAGCGCTCCCGCCGCACCCCCAACCCGGTGGTCGCCGAGACGACGCTCCGCATCGCCGACGCGGTCTGACCGCTCCAGCACCCTTCGAGGAAGCCCCTGGACCCACGGGTCCGGGGGCTTCCTGCCGTTCCGCCCCACCCGCGACGATCACGCACGTGAGCGTCATGTGCGCCACCCGCCCTCGGCGACCGGGTGGCGCGCAGCCGCACGATCGTCACGGGGGTCCGCTCGGGGCCGGGTGCAGCAGAGCCCCCGGACCCTGACGGGTCCGGGGGCTCTGCTGCTGGTGAGCGGATCGCTCAGTGGGCGTGCCCGTGGCCGCCGGCGGCCGGGGCCTCCTCCTCGGGCTTGTCGACGACGAGGGTGTCCGTCGTCAGCACCATGGAGGCGATCGAGGCGGCGTTGCGCAGCGCGGAGCGCGTCACCTTCACCGGGTCGATGACGCCCGCGGCGACCAGGTCGACGTACTCGCCGGTCGCGGCGTTGAGCCCGTGGCCGGCGTCGAGGCCGCGCACGCGCTCGACGGCCACGTAGCCCTCGAGGCCGGCGTTCTCGGCGATCCAGCGCAGCGGCTCGGAGGCGGCGCGGCGCACGATCTGCGCACCGGTGGCCTCGTCGCCGGTCAGGCCGAGGGAGTCGATCGCGGAGACGGCCTGGATGAGGGCGGAGCCGCCACCGGCGACGATGCCCTCCTCGATGGCCGCGCGGGTCGCCGAGACGGCGTCCTCGATGCGGTGCTTCTTCTCCTTGAGCTCCACCTCGGTGGCGGCGCCGACCTTGATGACGCAGACGCCGCCGGCCAGCTTGGCCAGGCGCTCCTGCAGCTTCTCGCGGTCCCAGTCGGAGTCGGTGTTCTCGATCTCCGCCTTGACCTGGCGCACGCGGTCGGCCACGGCGTCGGCGTCGCCGCCGCCGTCGATGATCGTCGTGTCGTCCTTGGTGATGACGACGCGGCGGGCCGAGCCGAGGACCTCGAGGCCGACCTGGTCGAGCTTGAGGCCGACCTCGGGGCTGACGACCTGGGCGCCGGTGAGGATCGCGACGTCCTGGAGGATCGCCTTGCGGCGGTCACCGAAGGCCGGGGCCTTCACGGCGGCGGCGGTGAAGGTGCCGCGGATCTTGTTCACCACGAGGGTGGACAGCGCCTCGCCGTCGACGTCCTCGGCGATGATGAACAGCGGCTTGGAGGTCTGCAGGACCTTCTCGAGCAGGGGCAGCAGCTCCTGGACGGAGGAGATCTTGCCGGCCGAGAGCAGCACGTGGGCGTCCTCCAGGACGGCCTCCATGCGCTCGGAGTCGGTGACGAAGTAGGGCGAGATGTAGCCCTTGTCGAACTGCATGCCCTCGGTGAAGTCGAGCTCGAGGTTCATCGAGGACGACTCCTCGACGGTGATGACGCCGTCCTTGCCGACCTTGTCGAAGGCGTCGGCGAGCAGGTCGCCGACGGAGGAGTCCTGCGCGGAGATCGTGGCGACCTGGGCGATCTCGCCCTTGTCGTCGATCTCGCGGGCGGTGGCGAGCAGCTGCGTCGACACGGCCTCGACGGCCTTGTCGATGCCGCGCTTCAGCCCGGAGGGGCTGGCGCCGGCGGCCACGTTGCGCAGGCCCTCCTTGACCATGGCCTGGGCCAGGACGGTCGCGGTGGTGGTGCCGTCACCGGCGACGTCGTTGGTCTTGGTGGCGACCTCCTTGGCGAGCTGGGCGCCGAGGTTCTCGTACGGGTCGTCGAGCTCGACCTCGCGGGCGATGGTGACGCCGTCGTTCGTGATCGTGGGGGCGCCCCACTTCTTGTCGATGACGACGTTGCGGCCCTTCGGGCCGAGGGTCACCTTGACGGCGTTCGCGAGGGCGTCGACGCCGCGCTCCAGGGCGCGGCGGGCGTTCTCGTCGAACTGCAGCTGCTTGGCCATGTCCTTCTTCCTGGTGGCGTGCTGGTGCTGTGAGCGTGCTGGGACGGCGAACGCCCCGGAGGCCGCCGCCGTGAGGCGGGCGGGCCGCCGGGGCGAGCCGAGTTCAGTGCGTCAGTCGCTCAGGCGACGACGGCGAGCACGTCGCGGGCCGAGAGCACGAGCAGCTCCTGGCCGCCGTACTTCACCTCGGTGCCGCCGTACTTGGAGTAGATGACCTTGTCGCCGACCTTGACGTCGAGCGGCACGCGGTTGCCGTTGTCGTCGATGCGGCCCGGGCCCACGCTCAGGACCTCGCCCTCCTGGGGCTTCTCCTTCGCGGTGTCCGGGATGACGAGGCCGGATGCGGTGGTCTGCTCGGCGTCGAGGGGCTTGACGACGATGCGGTCCTCGAGCGGCTTGATGGAGACCGACACGGGCGGACCTCCCCTTCGCTGTGGTGTCGCTGTGATGCGAACGGACGGGTGCGGGCGCGCCGCGGGAGCCGGTGCGTCGTCGCGGGTGCCGCTCCGACCTCGGGCGCTGGCACTCTCACGGGGAGAGTGCCAAGAAGGACAGTAGTGAGGCCGTCAGCACTCGGTCAACCCGAGTGCCAGCCCGCTCCCCCGGTCGCCGGGGGTGCTGGGAGGATCGGCGGGTGGACGGGAACAGCGGCGGACCCGGCGCGAGCGGTGCGGGCGGCACCGGCGGCACGGCGGCGGCGAGCATCGCCCCCCTCCTGGCGCCGGACGGCTGGGCGCTGCTGGAGGCGCTGCCGCCCTACCCCGGCCCCGACGCCGCGCTCGGCCTCGGCGCCCGCCTGCGCGCCGAGGGCGCCGAGCCGGCCCTGGTGGCCGCCGCGCTGACGCAGTCGCGGCTGCGCGCGAGGGGCGCGGCCAAGTTCGGCCCGTTCGCCGACGGGATGCTCTTCACCGCCGAGGGCCTGGAGCAGGCCACGCGCCTGGAGGTCGCGGCGCACCACGCCCGGCGCTTCCGCGACGCCGGCTGCACCCGCGTCGCCGACCTGGGCTGCGGCATCGGCGGCGACGCCATGGCGCTGGCGTCCCTCGGCCTGGAGGTCCTCGCCGTCGACCGCGACGAGGCCGCCGCAGCGGTCGCCACCGTGAACCTGCGGCACTGGCCCGAGGCCCGGGTGCGCCGCGCCGACGTCCTCGACGTCCTCCCCCACCTCGGCGCGGGCACCGACCCCGACCTCGCGGGGGTCGACGGCGCGTGGCTCGACCCCGCCCGCCGCACCGCCACCGGCAGGCGGGTGCTCGACCCCGAGCGCGCCTCGCCGCCCTGGAGCGCCGTGCTGGACGTCGCCGCGCGCGTGCCCGCGACGGGCGTGAAGCTCGCCCCGGGCGTCCCGCGCGACATCGCCGCCGCGTCCGGGCGCTCCGCGGAGGTGCAGTGGGTCTCGGTCGACGGCGACGTGGTCGAGGCCGGGTGCTGGTTCGGCCCCCTGGCGCGCCCCGGGGTCACCGCGAGCGCGCTGGTCCTGCGCGGCGGGCCGCGGGGGCGCACGACCACCGTCGTCGACGGCACCGGGATGGAGCCCCCCGCGGCCATCGCCTCGCCCGACGGGGTCGGCGCCTACCTGTACGACCCCGACGGCGCCGTGGTCCGCTCGGGCCTGGTCGGCCGGGTCGCCGAGCTGGTCGACGGCGTGCTGGTCGACCCGACCATCGCCTACGTCACCTCCCCGCGCCTGGTCGAGACGCCGCTGGCGCGCGCGTTCGCCGTCGAGGAGGTGTGGCCGTTCGGCCTCAAGGCCCTGCGGACCCGCCTGCGCGACCGGGGCGTCGGCGCGGTCGAGGTGCTCAAGCGCGGCAGCGCCGTCGACGTCGAGCAGCTGCGCCGCTCGCTGCGCCTGGAGGGCCCCCGCTCGGCGACGCTGGTGCTCACCCGCCTCGCGGGCCAGCAGCACGTGCTGCTCTGCCGCCCCGTCGTCCACGGCTGACCGCCGGGGCGCGCCCGACGGGCGCCGGGCGCCGGCGGTGGCAGGCTCGCGGCCATGAGCGCCCGACGCCGCGTCGTCCTCGACACCGACCTCGGCAGCGACGTCGACGACGCGCTCGCCCTGGCCCTGCTGCTCGGCTCCCCCGAGGTCGACCTGCTGGGCGTCACCACCACCTACGGCGACACGGCGCTGCGGGCCCGCGCGACGTCCCGCCTGCTGGAGCTGGCCGGGGTCCCGGGGCCGGGCGAGCCGGGCGGCCTGCCGGTGCGGGCCGGTGCCGGCGAGCCCCTCAGCGGCGCGGAGGCCTGGTGGGCCGGCCACGAGGGCACGCTCCTCGGCGACCTGTCGACGGCGCCGACCACCGCGGTCTCCGGCCCCGGTGACGCGGCCGACTGGGTCGCGCGGACGGCCGGGGGGGCCCCGGGCGAGGTCGACCTCCTCGCCATCGGCCCCCTCACCGGCGTGGCGGTCGCCCTGCGCCGCCACCCCGGCCTCGCCCGCGAGCTGCGCTCGCTGGTGGTCATGGGCGGCCGCTGGGACGGCGGCGCGGAGGAGGGCGAGCACAACCTCCGCAGCGACGCGGTGGCGGCCGCGGAGGTCCTCACCTGCGGCGCACCGACCCTGGTGGTGGGCCTCGAGGTGACCCAGCAGGTGCAGCTGGGCGCCGACGACGTCGAGCGCATCGCCGCCGCGGGCCCGCTGGGCGCGGCGCTGGCCGCCCAGGTGCACCAGTGGCGCGAGTTCTGGGGCGAGCGCTGGGGCGTCCCCCACGACCCGGTCACCGCGCTGCTGCTGTGCCAGCCCGACCTGCTGGAGCTCGGCCCGCCCGGGCGGGCCGAGGTCGACGACCGCGGGGTGTCCGTCCACGTGCCCGACCCGGCGGGGACGGTGCGGGTGGCCACGGGGGTCGACGCCCCCGGGGCCGCCGCCGCCGTGGTCGAGCGCGTCCTGCGGGGTTGCGCGCGCACCTGAGCACCGTCCGGTGGTAGTTTCGGCCCACCGAAAACGACGCGGAGGTGGGTGGACGTGGCACTGCTCCTGGCGCTCCTGGCGCCGGCCGCCCTGGTGGGCCTCGCGCTCGTCGTCGCCGCCCTGCGCCCGGGCCTGCGCCCCCGGCTGGGCGTGCGGCCCCCGCAGCACCTGCGCGAGCCGGCCGACCTCGAGGTGGCTCTCCGCGACGACGTCGCCGCGCTCTCCCCCGAGTGGGCCACCGCCCTGCGCAGCTGACCGCACTGCCGGGCGCTGTCGGGCGCTGTCGGGCGAGGTTTCGGCCGCACGAACTCCGCGGAGGCATCACCGCAGGTCACAGGGCCTTTTTTCGGGCGACCGAAGTCCTTGGCCCGCTCCCGGCCGACCGGTAGCGTCGTCGACGGCCCCGCAGCGCGGGGTCGCAGACCTCACCGGTGAGCTGGTCGTCGACCACCCCCGGTCCGGCGGCTCGCCGGCCTGCGCCGCGCCGACCGGCGCCGCAGGACGCCCCGCGGAAGGCCCTCCCCCTCGTGCTCTCCACCGTCGTCGTGCTGCTCGCCTGCGCGGTCGTCATCTACCTCGCCTGCGAGTGGTTCACCAACGCCGTCGAGTGGCTCGGGGTGCGCCTCGCCGTGGGGTCGGCGGTCGTGGCGACCGTGCTGGCTGCGGCCGGGACCGCCCTGCCGGAGAGCGTGGTCACCCTCGTCGCCGTGCTGTTCGGGTCCGAGGAGTCCGGCGCCGACGTCGGCGTCGGCTCCGCCCTCGGCGGCCCCCTGGTGGTGGGGAGCATCGCCTACGCCGTCGCGGGCGCGGTGCTGCTGCTGACCGCCCGCTCGCGGCGCGTGCGGGCGGTGAGCGCGGGGCGCGCCCGCGTGGCAGCCGCCAGCCCCGGTGGCGGCTCGCCCGCGGCCGTCGCCGCGGCCCCCGGCCCCGACCCCCTCGCCGGGGTCGACACCCGCGCCCTCGCCCGCGACCAGGCGTGGTTCCTGGGCGCGTTCGTCCTGGCCACCGGCCTGGGCCTGGTGGCCTTCGCCGTGAAGCCGCAGCTGGGCTGGGTCCTCTTCGGTGTCTACGCCCTGTACTGCTGGCGCCAGGTGCGCACGGGTGGGCCCGCCCACGCCAGCGAGGACCTGGAGCCGCTGAGGCTGCAGCGGCGACGGGAGCGCCCGGCCACCTGGGCCGTGGTGGCGCAGGTGGTGCTGTCCCTGGCGGTGGTCTTCGCCGCCTCGCAGGTCTTCGTCGGGCAGCTCGAGGCCCTCGCACCCCAGCTGGGGCTGCCCGCCTCGCTCGTGGCGCTGCTCCTGGCACCGGTCGCCACCGAGCTGCCCGAGGTGCTCAACGCCGTCATCTGGGCGCGCAAGGGCAAGGTCGACCTGGCGCTGGGCAACCTCTCGGGCTCGATGGTCATCCAGGCGACGGTGCCCACGGGCCTGGGCGTGCTCTTCACCAGCTGGCACCTGCAGGGACCCCTGCTGCTGGCCGCGGGCGCCACCGCGCTGTGCGTGGCCTACCTGCTCGTCCTGTTCGCCACCCGCCGGGTGACCCCGGGGCGGCTCGCCGCCGCCGGTGGCTTCTACGCCGCCTTCGCGCTGGCCCTGGGCGTCACCGCCTGAGGCTCCGGGTGCCGCCCCGGCGGGCGGCCCCGGAGGGGCGGCACCCGGGTGCGGCTCAGGCGGGGGTGGCTCCGCGCGCCGTCCCGATGGCCCACACGAACGGCGGCGTCGTGCCGTTGACCGACCAGTCGCCCACGATGCGGCTCTTGTAGATCACCGGGTTGTGCGACGCCACCGTGCGCGCGTTGCGCCAGTGGCGGTCGAGGTCCTTCGCGCGGGACGTGCCCGAGGCTCCGAGGGTGTTGAACAGCAGCGTCGCCGCGCGCGGCACGCTCTCGGACAGCACCACCTGGGCCTGCGCCGTGGCGACCTCGGCGCGGACGTTGGCCGCGCGGTCGGCCTCGGAGTCGCGCAGCTCCGGGCGCGCCGTGTCGGCCGCGCCCTGGACCGCGGCGGCGGCCGCGAGCGCCGTGGCCCGCGCCGCGAACGCGATCGCGGAGATCTCCCCGGCCACGGCCAGCACCTGCGGGTCCTCGCGCACCACCGCGGCCAGGCCGTGGCTGTACGAGCGGGTGCGGCTGCGGACCTCGTGGGCGGTGTCGCGCTCGACGGCCGCGGCGATCCCGGCGTGCACCGCCAGCAGCACGAGCTGGTACAGCGCCGTCTGGTAGCGGAACCTGTCGTCGAAGGCGGCGACGTCGTCGTCCTCCACCAGGGCGCCGTCGAGCTCGAGGGTGCCGGTGCCCGTCAGCTGCTGGCCGAAGCCGTCCCAGTCGTCGCTGACCCGCACGCCGGGCTGGTCGAGCCGCACCAGCGCGGTCACCGTGCCGGCGGCGGCGTCGCCCGCGGCCTGCGCGGCGAGGGTCGCCTCGTCGGTGAGCTGGGCGACGACGTCGCTCCACCCGGCGTAGATCGTGCCGGTCGTGTAGTACTTGCGGCCCGTGATGCGCCAGCGGCCGTCCTCGCCGCGGGTCACCTTGGTCTGCTGGCCGCCGAGCTCGGTGCCGCCGGTCTCGCTCCAGGCGTTGCCGGCCCACTCCCCCGCGACGATGCGTGCGAACCACGCGTCGCGGTAGGGGCCCTCGGGCAGCGACAGCAGGTGCTCCACCCAGGCCAGGTGCCCGCGGAAGACCTGCGGCAGGTTGGAGTCGGCGGCCGCCAGGTCGACGAGCAGCTCGGTGGTGGCCACGAGGTCGAGGCCGTCACCGCCGTGCTCGACCGGCACCCGGAGCCGCAGGAAGCCCGCGTCCACCAGCTCGGCGACCTGGGCGCGGGGCAGCTCGTGGTCGAGCTCGCGCTGCACCACGCCGGTGGCCGCGCGGTCGAGGACCGGCTGCAGGCGCTCGCGGGCCGCGGCGAGGCGCTCAGCGGGGCCGGCCGCGGGGGCGGCGCTGGAGGTGCTGGTCAGGTCGAGCGTGCTGCTCATCGGGTCTCTCCTCGGTCGCGGACGTCGTGGACGCGCGTGCGCCGAGGAGACGGCACGGAGGGAGGCTGCGCCGTTGCCCCTGCTGGCGCAGCGGGCCAGGTCTTCTCCCGGGGCACCCCACGACGCGGGGTTGCCGGCCAGCGAGCCGGGGCTCCGCGCTGGCACTCATGACCTGCCGCGGAGGCTAGCGGCTGCCCCTGACCGGTGTCGAGGGGCAGCCGCGCCGCGGCCTCGAGGGGGTCAGGCGCGCAGCTGCGCCGCCATCGGGCAGCTGAACGGGTCGCCGGCGCGCAGCCCCACCTCGTTGAGGTGGCTGATGATCGCGCGGTAGGAGCCGACCAGCGTGGTCTCGGTGTAGGGGATGCCGTGGGTGGCGCAGAACTCGCGCACCATCGGCTGCACCTTGCGCAGGTTGGGGCGCGGCATGCTCGGGAAGAGGTGGTGCTCGACCTGGCGGTTCAGGCCGCCCATGACGAAGTCGACGACGACGCCGCCGCTGATGTTGCGCGAGGTGAGCACCTGGCGGCGCAGGAAGTCGAGCTTGGCCCCGCGCTCGATGATCGGCATGCCGACGTGGTTCGGCGCGAACGCCCCGCCCATGCAGACGCCGAAGACCGCGAGGTGCACGCCGACGAAGGCGGCCGCCTTGCCCGGGCCCATCGTCAGCAGCAGGACGCCCAGGTAGGTGCTCCAGTGCACCGCGAGGAACACGACGTCGACCCAGCGGCCCTTGACCGGGGAGCGGCGGGCCAGCGCCTTGACGCTGTCGACGTGGAGGTTGGCGCCCGAGAGCAGCAGCAGCGGGAGGAAGAACCAGCCCTGCTTGCGGGTCACGGCCGCCCACAGGCCGCGGCGGCGCCCCGCCTCCTCGTCGTGGAAGGCGACGACGAGCGACTCGATGTCGGTGTCCTTGCCCACCTGGTTGGGGGCGGCGTGGTGGCGGGAGTGCTTGTTCATCCACCAGCCGTAGCTGAGGCCGGCGCACAGGCCGGCGAAGACCCGCGCCGCCCACTCGTTGCGCGCGGACGACTCGAACACCTGGCGGTGCGCGCCGTCGTGCCCCAGGAAGGCGAACTGGGTGCACAGCACCCCGAGCGCACCCGCCAGCAGCAGCTGCCACCACGAGTCGCCGAGGAGGACGACCCCGGCGACCAGGGCTGCGGCGGCGAGGACGGCGATGCTCGTCCGGACCGCGTAGTAGCCGCGGCGGCGGCCGAGGAGCCCGGCCTCCTTGACCTTCTTGGAGAGCTCGGCGTAGGCGCTGACGGCTCGGTCGCGCTCCCGGACCCGCGGCGCGGCGGGTGCGGGGAGGTCGGTGGCGGCCTGGACGGGCTGAGCGGTGATGACGGCTCCCGCGGTGTCGACGGCCTCACCCACGGACGTGGCTGTTGGCCGGGCCCCGCCGGGGGCGGCAGCGCCCGACCAATGTCTCACGCCGACCTGGGCCCGCGCTGAAGACCCGGCGCAGACCTGGTCCGCACGATGAGACCGGCGATCAGACCACGACGGTGGTCACCGGGAGGCCGGGGTCGGTGGCCAGCCCGAGCGGCGAGGGCCCCAGGCCGGCAGCGACCGCCAGCGAGCCCAGGGCCGCGACCATCGCGCCGTTGTCCGTGCACAGCCGCAGCGGCGGCACCCGCAGGACGACCCCCGCGGCCTCGCACCGCTCGGCGAGCAGCCCCCGGACGCGGGAGTTCGCAGCGACACCACCACCGAGCAGCAGGACGTCGACGCCGCGCTCGCGGCACGCGGCGACGGCCTTGCGCGCCAGCACGTCGGCGACGGCCTCCTGGAACGAGGCGGCCACGTCGGCCACGAAGGCGGGGGCGGTGACGTCGCCCCCGGCGCGCCGGTGCGCCTCCACCTCGCGGGAGACGGCGGTCTTGAGGCCCGAGAAGGAGAAGTCGTGCGGGTGGCGGCGCAGGTCGTGCGCCGCGGTGAGCCCGCGGGGGAAGGCGAACGCCCTCGGGTCGCCGGACTCGGCGGCGCGCTGCACGTGCGGGCCGCCCGGGTAGGGCAGGCCCAGGAGGCGGGCGACCTTGTCGAAGGCCTCGCCCGCGGCGTCGTCGAGGGTCTGCCCCAGCAGCTCCACGCGCAGGTCCCGCGCGTCGCCGGAGGGGCTTCGGACGTCGAGCAGCTCGGTGTGCCCGCCCGACACCAGCAGCGCCAGGCTGCGCTCGGGGAGCGCCCCGGAGACCAGGACGTCGACGGCGACGTGCGCCACCAGGTGGTTCACCCCGAGCAGGGGGACGTCGAGGGCGAGGGCGAGGGCCTTCGCGGCGGCCACGCCCACCAGGAGCGCCCCGGCGAGGCCCGGTCCGGCCGTGACGGCCACCACGTCGACGTCGGCGAGGGTGAGGCCCGCGTCCTCGCAGGCCCGGCGCAGCGTGGGCAGCAGCGCCTCGAGGTGGGCCCGGCTGGCGATCTCGGGGACGACGCCGCCGAAGCGGACGTGCTCGTCGACGCTGCTGGCGACGGCGTGGCCCAGCAGCTCGGTCCCGCGGACCAGCGCGACGCCGGTCTCGTCGCAGGAGCTCTCGATCCCCAGCACCAGCGGCTCGCTCACGGCACCAGCCTAGGCAGCGCCCCGGTCAGCCCCGGTCAGCCCCCGTCGGCCCTGGTCAGACCCGTCAGCCGGCGGCGCAGCACGAGCGCGTCGACGTCCTCGGGCTGGTAGTAGCGGCGCCGCACGCCGACGCGCTCGAAGCCGCGAGCGGCGTACAGCGCCTTCGCGGGCTCGTTGTCGGCGCGCACCTCCAGCAGCACCGACGCCGCACCGCCGCTCCGGGCGGCGTCGACGAGCGCGTCGAGCAGGAGGCCGCCCAGGCCGCGGCGCTGCGCGCCGGGGGCGACGGCGAGGGTCTGCACGTCGGCGTCGGGCCCCGCGACGGCGAGGCCCGCGTACCCGAGGAGCGCCTCGGTGGGGGCCCCGCCGCCGCCGTCACGGGCCTCGACGGCCACGAGGTAGGTGCGCCCCGGCGCCGCCAGCTCCGACCAGAAGAGCTCGGCGCTCCAGGCGCTGGCGCCGAAGAGCTCCGCCTCCACCGGCAGCAGCGCCTCGACGTCCCACCAGCGCAGCGGCCGGAGCCCCACCACCGCGCCCGCAGCCGCCCCGGTCACCGGCCCGCGAGCGCCGCGGGGACCACCGCGTCGGGGCGGCGCAGGTACAGGGGCTGGGGGGCCAGCAGCTCTCCCCCGCGCTCGAGGCGGCGGGCGACGAGGGCGCCCAGCACGCCGGGGTCGGGGTCGGTCGGGAGGGCGGCTCCGTCGGAGGGCGGCCCGCTGGGTGCGCCGTCGGCCGGGCCGGGGAGCGCCTCGCGGTAGAGCTCGGCGCCGCGGCCGACGGCGGGCAGCCCCTCGGTGGGCACGTCGCCCGGGGCGGCGACGGCCGGGCCGCCGGTGCGGCGCCAGCCGCTGAGGGGGTCGCTCGCGTCGTCGACGGCGATGCGGGCCCAGTGGACCTCCTTGCGGCGGGCGTCGGCGGCGACGACGAAGCCACCCGCGAGCGAACCCCGACCGGCGGCCAGGGCGGTGGCGGCGAGCGCGTCGAGGCTGCCGACGCCGTGGACGGGGACGCCCAGCGCCTCCCCGAGGACCAGGGCGGTGGCCACCCCGACGCGCAGGCCGGTGAACGGGGCGGGGCCGACCCCGACGGCGACGGCCCCGAGCTCGCGGCGGTCGACGCCCGCGGCGGCGAGCACGGCGCTGATGGCGGGGGCGAGCAGCTCGCCGTGGCGGCGCGGGTCGTGGTGCTGCTCCGCCGCCAGGAGGCGCTCGCCGTCGAGGAGCGCGGCACCGACGGAGGAGGAGGTGTCCAGGGCCAGGATCAGCACGGACGGAGCCTAGGCGCAGTGGCGCGGGACTCCCCGGGGTGTGCGCTGCGCCGCTCGGGCGACCCGGCGCGAAGTGCTTGCATGCTGCATGCAGTCTCGCTATCTTCCTTGCTTGTGACATCCATCGACCACCGCCCGGGTGCGCCCTCCGCGGCGCACACCCCCGCCGCGGTGGCGCTCGTGGAGGAGTTCTCCTCCCTCATGCGCGTCGTCCACCTCTACAAGGCCCAGTCGACCCAGCGGTCCGCGCGCGGCCTGCTCTTCCCCATCGGCCACCACGGGCCGCTGCGCACGACGGCGCTGGCCGAGCTCGTGCACACCGACACCTCCACCACCAGCCGGCAGGTCGCCGAGCTGGTCGCCGAGGGCCTCGTCGAGCGGGAGGTCGACCCCGCCGACCGCCGCGCCTCGCTCGTCGGCCTCACCGCCGCCGGCCGCGCCGCGATCGCGGCGATCCGCGCCGAGCGCGCCGACCAGTTCGCCGTCGCCCTCGCGAGCTGGGCTCCCGAGGAGATCTCCACCTTCGCCGCCGACGTGCGGCGCTTCCACCAGGCGCTCGCCGCCGCGGTGCTCACGCCGTGCGGTGCCCCCGCCGCGCAGAGCAGCTCCCCGAACAGCTCCCCGAACAGCTCCCCGAACAGCCAGGAGTCCTGATGTCCGCCTCCGCCGCCGCGCCCCGCGCGGGCAGCGCCCCCACCGGGGCGTTCACGCACCGCCAGATCATGACGGTCCTGTCCGGCCTCCTGCTCGGCATGTTCCTCGCCGCGCTCGACCAGACGGTCGTCTCCACGGCCATCCGCACCATCGCGGACGACCTGCAGGGCTACTCGCTGCAGGCGTGGGCCACCACGGCCTTCCTCATCACCTCGACGATCACCACGCCGCTGTACGGCAAGCTCTCCGACATCTACGGGCGCAAGCCGTTCTACCTCTTCGCCATCGGCGTCTTCGTGATCGGCTCCGTGGCCTGCGCCTTCGCGTGGTCGATGTACTCGCTGGCCGCGTTCCGCGCCCTCCAGGGCGTCGGCGCCGGCGGCCTCATGAGCCTCGCGTTCGCGATCCTCGGCGACATCGTGCCGCCGCGGGAGCGCTCCAAGTACCAGGCCTTCTTCATGGCCGTCTTCGGCTCCTCGAGCGTGCTCGGTCCGGTCATCGGCGGCGTGCTCGCCGGCCAGGACCAGCTGCTCGGCATGGCCGGCTGGCGCTGGATCTTCTTCGTCAACGTGCCCTTCGGCATCGCCGCGTTCCTCGTCGTGATGCGCGTGCTGCACATCCCGCACGTCCGCCGCGACCACCGCATCGACTGGATGGGCGCCACCGCGCTCGTCGTCGCCCTCGTGCCGATGCTGATCGTCGCCGAGCAGGGCCGCGAGTGGGGCTGGGGCTCCACCAGCGCCGTGGTCTGCTACGTCCTCGCGGTGCTCGGCGTGGTCGGGTTCGTCGTGGCCGAGCGGGTCATGGGCGACGAGGCGCTGCTGCCGCCGCGCATGTTCGGCGAGCGCACCTTCTCGGTCGGCATCACCTCGAGCTTCATCGTCGGCATGGGCATGTTCGGCGGGATGCTGCTGCTCCCGCAGTACCTGCAGGTGGTCAAGGGCTCCTCGCCCACCGTCGCCGGCCTGCAGACCCTCCCGCTGATGCTCGGCATCATGAGCGCCGCCGCCGTCTCCGGCCGGATCACCAGCCGCACCGGGCGCTACAAGGTCTTCCCGGTCATCGGCACCGCGGTGCTCGCCGTGGCCCTGTTCCTGTTCTCCTTCGTGGGCGCCGACACGCCCCTGCTCACGACGATGGCGATCATGCTGCTCTTCGGCATGGGCCTCGGGCTCAACATGCAGTCGGTCATCCTGGCCGTGCAGAACGCCGTCAGCCCCCGCGACATGGGCGTGGCCACCTCCTCGGTGACCTTCTTCCGCCAGATGGGCGGCACCCTGGGCGCGGCAGTCTTCCTGTCGCTGCTGTTCAGCCTCGTGGTGGGCCGCATCGCCACCGCGTTCGGCGAGGCGCAGGGCACCTCGGAGTTCCAGCAGGCCCTCGCGGCGAACCCCGACCAGGCCCAGACCCTCGCCGGGGTCACCTCGGGCGGCGGCTCGCTGAACGACACCTCGTTCCTCAACGGCCTCGACGCCGCCCTGGCCCACCCGTTCCGGGTCGGCTTCTCCTCCGCGATGGACTCGATCTTCCTCATCGCGGCGGGCGTCATGGTCATCGGCTTCCTGGTCACGCTGTTCCTGCCGGAGAAGCCGCTGCGCACCACGGCCGGCGTCCAGGCGCAGGCCGAGGAGTCGGGCGAGCCCGTCGCCGACGGTGCTGCGGCCGCCGTGGCCGCTGCGGCCCCGACCTCCACGACCCCCGTGGTCGAGGACGACGACGACCGCCGGGTCGGCGCCTCGCGCTGACGCCGCCTCCGGTCACCGCCTGGTGATCATGCAGAAGACCCGCACACCGGGCTCCCGGGTGCGGGTCTTCTGCATGATCACCGGGGGTGCCTCAGGAGCCGGGCAGCTCCACGCCCTCCCAGCGGGTGCCGACGCCGCGCAGCACCGCGCGCCGTCCCTCGCCCTCCTCGGCGGTGGCCGGGCGCTCGAGCTCCACCACCAGGCGGTCGGCCGCCAGCTGCTCCACCAGGCCCGTGCCCCACTCGACCACGGTGACCGACTCCTCCAGGGAGGCGTCCAGGTCGAGGTCGTCGACCTCCTCGGCGGACCCCAGGCGGTAGGCGTCGACGTGCACGAGCGCCGGCCCGCCCACCAGCGAGGGGTGGACGCGCGACAGCACGAACGTCGGCGAGGTCACGGGGCCGCGCACCCCGAGGCCGTCGCCCAGGCCCTGGGTCAGGGTCGTCTTGCCGGCCCCGAGGTCGCCCACGAGCACCACGAGGTCGCCGGGGCGCAGCAGGGCGGCCAGGGCGCGCCCCAGGTCGTGCATGGCCTCCGCCGTCGGCACCGCGAGGGCGCTCGTCCCCACCTGCTGGCTCACCGGCGGTCCTCCTGCTCGTCGTGGTGGTCGTGCTGCTGCTCGGGCTGGTCGGGCTGCTCGGGCTGGTCGGGGTCGGGCGGGACGCCCGCGGTGCCGGTGTAGCGCCGGGGCAGCCGCCCGGAGACGCGGGCCACCACCTCGTAGCCGATGGTGCCGGCGGCGTGCGCCCAGTCGTCGGCGGTGGGGCCGCCGAGGGCGCCGTCGCCGAAGAGCTCGACCAGGTCGCCGGGCTGCGCGCGGTCGGCCCCCGGCAGCCCGCCCAGGTCGACCACGAACTGGTCCATGCACACCCGGCCGGCGACGGTGGTGCGCCCGCCGGCCACCGCGACCGGACCGGCCCCGCTGGCGGCGCGCGGCACGCCGTCGGCGTACCCCAGCGGCACCAGGCCGAGGCGCGTGGCGGTCGGGGTCGTGTAGGTGTGCCCGTAGGAGACGCCCTGCCCGGCCTCCACGTCCTTGACGAGCGCGAGGCGGGTCCGCAGGGCCATGGCGGGGCGCAGCCCGAGCTGGGCGGACGTGCCGACGGCCGTGCCAGGGGAGAGGCCGTAGAGCACGATGCCGGGACGCACCAGGTCGAGGTGGGTGGCCGGGTCGGTGAGGACGGCGGCGGAGTTGGCCAGGTGGCGCAGCGCGAACCGCGCCCCGAGCCCCTCCGCCACCTCGACGGCGCGGGCGAGGGCGAGCCGCTGGCGCTCGACCGAGGGGTCTCCGGGGACGTCCGCGCAGGCCAGGTGCGACCACGCGGCCACCAGCTCCAGGTGGCCCTCGGCCCGGGCGTCGAGCGCTGAGCGCACGACACCGGGCCAGTCCTCGGCGGTGGCTCCGCCGCGGGCCATGCCGGTGTCGACCTCGAGGTGCACCCGCGCGCGGGTCCCGGCGCGGCGGGCGGCCGCGGCCAGCTCCCCGACCCCGCCGGCCGACGACGCCGAGAGGTCGACGCCCGCGGCGACGGCCGCGTCGAGGTCCTGCCCCGGGGCCCACAGCCACGCCAGCACGCGCTCCTGCACCCCGCCGGCGCGCAGGGCCAGCGCCTCGCCGAGCTGGGCGACCCCCAGCCACGTGGCGCCCCCCGCGAGCGCGGCGCGCGCGGCGGGCAGCAGGCCGTGCCCGTAGGCGTCGGCCTTGACCACGGCCATCACCGCCGCCGGTGCGACGCGCGCGGCGATCGCGGCGGTGTTGGCGGCGATCGCGTCGAGGTCGACGACGAGCTCGCCGGTCCAGCGGGGGTCCCACCGCGCGGCGTCGTCGGGCAGGTCGGTCACGGCCACTCCCCCGTGGTCAGCAGGTGCGCGACGACGCCGGGCACGGCCCGGGAGACCGCCTCGGCGTGCAGCGGGCCCCCGGCGCTCGCCGCGACGGCGGCCCGGCCGTGGACGGCGGTGGCGAGCGACCCGGCGTCGAGCGGGTCCAGGCCGGCGGCGAGCAGCACGCCCGCCACCCCTGCGAGCACGTCACCGGCTCCGGCGGTGCCCAGCCAGCCCGGGCCGTCGGTCTGGGCGCGCACCCTCGGGCGTCCGCCCCGCCCGCTCGCCCCGGGGGCGCCGGGCGGCTCGACGACGAGCGTGGTGGAGCCCTTGAGCAGCACGGTGGCACCGGTCGCCTCCGCGGCGGTGCGGGCGTGGGCGAGGGGGCGGGCCTGCACCGCGGACCGCTCGACCGGAGAGGTGTCGAGGTCGGTCAGGAGGCGGGCCAGCTCGCCGGCGTGCGGGGTGAGCAGCACCGGGCTGCGGGCCGGGTCGAGCGGCCCGTGCTCGCGGACCCGGGCCACCAGCGCCGGCAGCGCGCCGGCGTCGAGCAGGCACGGCACGCCGTCGTCGACCGCCGCGCGCAGCACCTCGGCGACGGCGGGGGCCTGCGCGTCGTCGTCGGGGTCGACGCCGGAGCCGGCTGCCCAGGCCTGCACGCGACCGGCCCCGGGCACCACCTCGGGCAGGTGCTGGCGCACCAGCTCCGTGGGCCGCGGCGGCCCGGAGTAGCGGACCATCCCCGCGCCGGAGCGCACGGCGGCGCCGGTGCACAGGAGCGCCGCTCCGGTGTAGGTGTCACCGCCGGCGACGACGCCCAGGACGCCGCGGGAGTACTTGTCGTCGCCCGGGCCGGGCACCGGCCACAGCGCGGCGGCCTGCGCGGCATCGAGCTCGCTGACGGCGGGCTCGCCCAGCGCGCGGGGGTCGAGGCCGATGTCCACGACCACGAGGCGCCCCGCGGTGGCGCCGGCGGCGGGCGGGAGCAGCAGCGCCGGCTTGGCCGAGCCGAGGGCGACCGTGAGGTCGGCGTGGACGCACGGCCCGTCGGGCAGCTCCCCGGTCTCGGGGTCGACGCCGCTGGGCAGGTCGACGGAGACGACGAGCGCGCCCGAGGGCACCGCGGCGACCAGCGCGGCGGCCCGCTGGTCCAGACCGGGACGGGCCCCGACGCCGAGGAGGCCGTCGACGACGACGTCGGCGCCTTCCAGCGCGCGGCGGGCGGCGTCCGCGTCGTCGGGGGCGACCACCCGGCCGCCGGCCGCGAGGAGGGCGGCCAGGCCGCCGGCGTGCACCCGGTCCGAGGAGCGCAGGGCGGTGGTGCTCGCACCGCGCGCGGCCAGCCGCGCCCCGGCGTGCAGGGCGTCGCCGCCGTTGCTGCCGGGGCCGACGAGCAGCACCACCCGTGCGCCGTAGACGCCCCGCGCGGCACCGGCGCCGCCCCGGCGCAGCTCGCCGGCGACGACGGCCGCGACGCCCGCGGCCGCGCGCGTCATCAGGCGGTCGCTGCCCGCGGCCAGCTCGGGGTCGGCGGCGTGCTCGGCGCGGCGCACGGCCGCGACGTCGTGGGCGTCGGTCACGAGCCGCCAGCCTGCCCCAGGGCCTCGGCGACCACGACCGCGGAGGCCACCCCCGCGTCGTGCGTGAGGGACACGTGCCAGGAGGTGACCCCCAGCGCCTCGGCGGCGGCCGCGACCGAGCCGGTGACCCGCAGCACGGGGCGCCCCCCCGGCCCGCGGAGCACCTCGGCGTCGTGCCAGGCCAGGCCCGCGGGGGCCCCGAGGGCCTTGGCGACGGCCTCCTTGGCCGCGAACCTGGCGGCCAGGGACTCCAGCGGCAGGTCGCGCTCCGCGGCGGTGAACAGCCTCGTCCGCAGCGCCGGGGTGCGCTCCAGGGTGCGCCCGAACCTCTCGACACCGACCACGTCGATGCCCAGCCCCACGATCACCGGCCGATCATCCCAGGGTCCTCGGCGCGCTCACTCGACGGTGACGGACTTGGCCAGGTTGCGGGGCTGGTCGACGTCCAGGCCCTTGGCGCTGGCCACCTCCATGGCGAACACCTGCAGCGGCACCACGGTGACCAGCGGCGCCATGAGGGTCGGCACCCGCGGCACGCGGATGACGAGGTCGGCCGAGCCCAGCACCGCGTCGTCGCCGTCCTCGGCGATGACGATGGTGCGCGCGCCGCGGGCGCGCACCTCCTGGGCGTTGGAGACGACCTTCGCGTGCAGCGAGTCGCGGCTGTCGGGCGAGGGCACGATGACGAACACCGGCTGCCCCTCCTCGACCAGCGCGATCGGGCCGTGCTTGAGCTCGCCAGCGGCGAAGCCCTCCGCGTGCAGGTAGGCCAGCTCCTTGAGCTTCAGGGCCCCCTCGAGCGCCACCGGGAAGCCCACGTGGCGGCCCAGGAAGAGCACCGACTTCGCGTCCACCAGCTCGCGGGCGAGCTCCCGGACCTCCTCGGTGCGGTCGAGCACGGTCTGCACGGCCTCCGGCATCGCGTGCAGCTGGCGCAGCACCGTGCGGACCTCGTCGGCGAACATGTTGCCGCGCAGCTGCGCGAGGAACAGGCCCAGCAGGTAGCAGGCCGTGATCTGCGCGAGGAACGCCTTGGTGGAGGCGACGGCCACCTCGGGCCCGGCGTGCGTGTAGAGGGCGGCGTCGGCCTCGCGCGGGATGGTCGAGCCCTGCGTGTTGCAGATGGCGAGCACCTTGGCGCCCTGCTCGCGCGCGTGGCGCACGGCCATGACGACGTCCATCGACTCCCCCGACTGGGAGATGGCGACGACGAGCGTCCGCTCGGTGAGCACCGGGTCGCGGTAGCGGAACTCGCTGGCGAGCTCGACCTCCACCGGGATGCGGCACCAGTGCTCGACGGCGTACTTGGCGACGTGGCCGGCGTAGGCGGAGGTGCCGCACGCGATGACGATGATCTTGTCGGTGCGGCGCAGGACGGCGGTGTCCATGCGCAGCTCGTCGAGGACCAGGGCGCCGCTGGCGTCGGTGCGGCCGAGGAGCGTGTCGGCCACGGCCTTCGGCTGCTCGTGGATCTCCTTGTCCATGTACCAGTCGTAGCCGCCCTTCTCGGCGGCGGCGGCGTCCCAGTCGACGGAGAAGGCCCGCGGGGTGACGGGCGCGCCGTCGAAGGTGGTCACGACGACGTCGTCGGCCGTGATGCGCACGACCTGGTCCTGGCCGAGCTCCAGGGCGGAGCGGGTGCGCCCGATGAAGGCGGCCACGTCGGACCCGAGGTAGTTGGCCCCCTCGCCCAGGCCCACCACGAGCGGGGAGTTGCGTCGGGCGCCGACGACGACGCCGGGGGCGTCGACGTGGACGGCCAGCAGCGTGAAGGCGCCCTCCAGCTCGCGGCACACCCGGCGCATCGCCTCGGCGAGGGCCTCGCCCGCGTCCGCCGGGCCGCCGTCCGCCCCGACCTCCGCCAGGGCCGCGGCGGCCGCGCGCCCCAGGAGGTGGGCGGTGACCTCGGTGTCGGTCTGGGAGGCGAACTCGACGCCCTCGGCCTGGAGGTCGGCCTTGAGGGTGGCGTAGTTCTCGATGATGCCGTTGTGGATGACGGCCAGGCGGCCGTCGGCGCTGGTGTGCGGGTGGGCGTTGGCGTCCGTGGGACCGCCGTGGGTGGCCCAGCGCGTGTGGCCGATCGCGGTGGACGACGCGGGCAGCGGCTCGGCGTCCAGCGCCTCGACCAGGCGCGCCAGGCGCCCGGCGCGCTTGGTGGTGCTCAGGGAGCGCTCCGAGCCGTCCTCGCCGCCGGTGACCAGCGCGACGCCCGCGCTGTCGTACCCGCGGTACTCCAGGCGCCGCAGGCCCTCGAGGACCGCGGCGAGCGCCTCGCCGCCGGAGTCGGGGCCCGCCCCGCCCTCCAGCACGCTGCTCCGACCGGTGGACGCAGGACCCGCGTAGCCCACGATGCCGCACATGCCCCCGAGGCTACGGGGCGCCCGGACGGCATGATGACGCTCCGTGGAACCAGCGACGACGCGCACCGGCGCCCTGGCCGCCGTGGCGCGGGCGGGCGGCTCCCCCTTCGTCGACCTGGACCGCAGCGCCTGGAGCCGCCTGCGGGCCTCCACCCCGATGGTGCTCGACGCCGCTGACCTGGAGCGCGTGCGCGGCCTCGGCGAGCGGATCGACCTGCGCGAGGTCGAGGAGGTGTACCTCCCGCTGTCGCGCCTGCTCAACCTGTACGCCGCGGGGGTGCAGCGCATGCACGCCGTGACCTCGACCTTCCTCGACGGGGGCCTGCAGGACGGCCGGGGCCCGGCGCCGCGCACGCCGTTCGTCATCGGGGTCGCCGGCTCGGTGGCCGTGGGCAAGTCCACGGCCGCGCGCCTGCTGCGAGAGCTGCTCTCGCACTGGCCCGACACCCCCGGGTGGAGCTGGTCACCACCGACGGGTTCCTGCTGCCCAACGCCGAGCTGGAGCGCCGCGGGCTGCTCGGCCGCAAGGGGTTCCCGGAGTCCTACGACCGGCGGGCGCTGCTGCGCTTCGTCACGGCCGTGAAGTCGGGGGCCCCGGAGGTGCGGGCGCCGCTGTACTCCCACCTCGTCTACGACATCGTCCCGGGCGCCGAGGTGGTGGTGCGCCAGCCCGACGTCCTCATCGTCGAGGGGCTGAACGTGCTGCAGCCGGCGCGGCCGCGGCACGACGGTCGCACGGGCCTGGCCGTGAGCGACTTCTTCGACGTCTCGCTCTACGTCGACGCCCGCACCGAGGACGTCGCGGGCTGGTACGAGGAGCGCTTCCTGCGCCTGCGGGAGACGGCGTTCGCCCGGCCCGAGTCGTACTTCCGCCGCTACGCGGACCTCAGCGACGACCAGGCCCGCTCGCGCGCCCGGCAGATCTGGCAGGAGATCAACGAGCCGAACCTGCGGGAGAACGTGCTGCCCACCCGGGGCCGCGCCACGATCGTGCTGCGCAAGGCCGCCGACCACTCGGTCACGCGGGTGCGGCTGCGCAAGCTCTGAGCAGGCGCCGGCCGTCCGCCCGCGGGGCCGGGCCTGCGACCGGGGTCAGAGCGCGAGGCGGGCGGAGACGACGCCGGCCAGGCGGGCCGCGACGGCCTCGGCCTGTGCGACCTCGCCGGCCTCGACCATGACGCGCACGAGGGGCTCCGTGCCCGAGGGGCGCAGGAGCACCCGTCCGGTGGTGCCGAGCTCGGCCTCCGCGGCGGCCACCGCCTCGGCGACCCCGGCGTCGGAGGAGGCGCGCGACCTGTCGACGCCCTTGACGTTGACGAGCACCTGCGGCAGCCGCTGGACCACGCCGACGACGTCGGCCAGGGGCCGGCCCAGCTCGGCGACGCGCGCCAGCAGGTGCAGCGCCGTCAGGACGCCGTCGCCGGTGGTCTGGTGGTCGAGCATCACCACGTGGCCGGACTGCTCCCCGCCGAGGGAGTAGCCGCCCTCGCGCATGGCCTCGAGCACGTAGCGGTCGCCCACGCCGGTCTGCAGCACCTGCACGCCGCGGGACCGCATGGCGAGCAGGAGGCCCAGGTTGCTCATCACCGTGGCCACGAGGGTGTCGCCGTGGAGCTGGCCGCGGTCGGCGAGCGCCAGCGCCAGCGCGCCCATGATCTGGTCGCCGTCGACCACGGCGCCGGCCGCGTCGACGGCGAGGCAGCGGTCCGCGTCGCCGTCGAAGGCGATGCCGGCGTCCGCGCCCTCGGCGAGCACGGCGGCCTGCAGGGGCTCCAGGTGGGTGGACCCGACACCGTCGTTGGTGTTGAGCCCGTCGGGGCTGGCCCCGATGACGACGACCTCGGCGCCCGCGCGGCGCAGCGCCTCCGGACCGACCGACCAGGCGGCGCCGTGGGCGCAGTCGACGACGACCTTCAGCCCCTCCAGGCGGTGCGGCAGCGTCGAGAGCAGGTGCTCGACGTAGCGGCCCCCGGCACCGGCGTCGGCGGTGACCCGCCCGACGCCGGCGCCCGTGGGGCGCGCCCACGTCTCGCGCAGGCGCCCCTCGATGGCGTCCTCCACCTCGTCGGGCAGCTTGTGGCCGCCCCGGGCGAAGAACTTGATGCCGTTGTCCGGCACCGGGTTGTGAGACGCCGAGAGCACCACCCCGAGGTCGGCGCCGGTGGCGGCGACCAGGTGGGCGATGCCCGGCGTCGGCAGGACGCCCACGTCCACGACGTCGACCCCTGCGCTGGCGAGGCCGGCCACGACGGCTGCGGAGAGGAACTCCCCGGAGGCCCGGGGGTCCCGCCCCACGACGGCGCGAGGCCGGTGCCCGGAGAAGGCACCGGCGTCGGCCAGGACGTGGGCCGCCGCGACCGAGAGGTCGAGAGCGAGCTCTGCAGTGACGTCGACGTTCGCGAGTCCGCGGACGCCGTCCGTTCCGAAGTACCGACCCATGTCAGCTCGTGGTCCAGCCCGGGCTGCGCTGCCGCAGCCCGGAGAGCCGGATCAGCGCTTGCTGTACTGGGGAGCCTTGCGGGCCTTCTTGAGGCCGGCCTTCTTGCGCTCCTTGATCCGCGCGTCGCGGGTCAAGAAGCCGGCCTTCTTCAGCAGGGCGCGGTTGGCCTCGAGGTCGATGCCGTTGAGCGCCCGGGCGATGCCGAGGCGCAGCGCGCCGGCCTGGCCCGAGGAGCCGCCGCCGTCGATGCGGGCGATGACGTCGAAGCGGCCCTCGACCTCGGTGACCCGGAACGGCTCGTTCACCATCTGCTGGTGGACCTTGTTCGGGAAGTACGCGTCGAGCGTGCGGCCGTTGATCGTCCACTGGCCGGAGCCGGGGACGAGGCGCACGCGGGCCACGGCCTCCTTGCGGCGGCCGGTGGCCCCGCCCGGAGCGGTGATGCTCGAGCCGCCGCCGGCGATGCCGGGGGTCGTCGTCGAGTAGGAGCTGAACTCGTCGTCGAAGCCCTCGGTGGAGTCGGCGTCGACGCCCTCCACGAGGTCGGTGTCGTCCGTGTTGACGGTGTCGGTGCTCAACGGAGGTCCTCCTGCGCCCTTACTGGGCGACCTGGTTCAGGGTGTAGGGCGTGGGCTGCTGCGCGGAGTGCGGGTGCTCCGGGCCGGCGTAGACCTTGAGCTTGCCGATGGCCTGGCGGCCCAGCGCGTTGCGCGGGATCATGCCGCGGATCGCGCGCTCGACGGCGCGCTCCGGGTCACGGGCCAGCAGGTCGGTGTAGCGCTCCGACTTCAGACCGCCCGGGTAGCCCGAGTGGCGGTAGACGCGCTTCTGCTCGGACTTGCTGCCCGTCAGCACGACCTTGTCGGCGTTGATGATGATCACGAAGTCGCCCGTGTCGACGTGCGGCGCGAAGACCGGCTTGTGCTTGCCGCGCAGCAGGTTCGCGGTCTGGCTCGCCAGACGTCCCAGGACGACGTCCGAGGCGTCGATGACGTGCCAGGCGCGCTGGACCTCGCCGGGCTTGGGGGTGTACGTGCGCACGCTCGGACCTTCGCTCGTTCGACAGTGGTTCGCCAGGGTGGATCGGTGGTGCTCGCTGGTTCAGCGGTGTGCGGCTCACCTGGCCGCGCCGGAGGCGTTGTCACCCTCCACGGCGCAGACGGAGCGCACGACGTCCAGCACAGTACTCGGCGGCGGTGGGCCGGGTCAAAACGCCTCCCCGGCACCCCGCCGCCGCTCCCCGCGCCCCGGGCGCCCCGCGGGCGTCGCGGGGTCGGCCCAGGTCCGTTCAGGCCCGCGCGGCGGGGTCCTCGACGTCCGGCACCACGTGCACCGCGGCCTCCTCGGCGGAGGCGGCGCCCCCGTCCACCCCGGCGTCGCTCGCCACGGCGCTCTTCTCGCGGTCCTCGCCGGCTCCCTGGTCGGGCTCGACGAGGCGGCCCGCGCGCGCGTCGCCGACCTCGTCGTCGAGCAGCTCCCCCTCGGCGCCGCCGCCGGCCGGCTGGTCGGCGGGCAGCTCGAGGTCGTCGGCGTCGCCCGCACCCTCCTCGCCGGCAGCGGCGGCGGGTGCGTCCTCGCCGTAGGCCACCGACGCGGCGGGGTCCGGCTCCTCCTCCCGGAGGCGCTCGTCGAGCGGCTCGCCGGCGAGCTCCTCGTCGGCGGTGAGGCCGTAGCGGCCGACCCTCACCTCGCGCTCGTTCGGGGAGTGCCCCTCGTCGAGCAGGGCGCTGGCGTAGGCGTCGTCCTGGGAGTCGGCGAGGGCGGTGACGGGGTCCTGGTCGGGCGTGGTGCCGGGGGTGCTCATGCTCCCGAGGCTGCCACGGCGGGCCTCACGCGTCGCGCTGGAGATCGGCCGCGGGGACCCGCCGCGCGCGCGCCTCGACGACCCGCTGCGCGAGGTGGGCGTCGTCGGGGTAGTCGACCCGCTCGAGCACCAGCCCGTGGGCCGGGGCGACCGCCGCTCCCCCGTCGCGGACGCCGCGGGCGAGCACCTCGGCGGGCCAGGCGACGGGACGCCGACCGGCGCCCACGGCGAGGGCCGCCCCCACCAGGGCCCGCACCATGGAGTGGCAGAAGGCGTCAGCGGAGACCTCCGCCACGAGCAGCCCGGCCTCCCCGGCCGGGGCGTCGTCGGCGACGCGCCCCCAGCGGTACCGCAGGAGCGTCCTGGTGGTCGTGGCGCCCTCGCGGGGGCGGCAGTAGGCGGAGAAGTCGTGCAGCCCCTCCAGGGCCCTGCTGGCGGCGTCCATGGCCTCGACGTCGAGGCGGTCCCGGCCTCCGCCGGCGTGCCCGGCGGCCACGACGTCGTGGCGGCGCAGCGGCGACGGCCCTCCCGGGGCGTCGCTCACCCGGTAGGCGTAGTGGCGCCGCAGCGCCGCGAAGCGGGCGTCGAAGCCCGCCGGCGCCTCCGCCGCGCGGGACACGACGACGTCGCGCTCGAGGACCCCGGCGAGGCGGGCCACGGCCGCGACCCCGGGGCTGCGCGCCGACCGCCCGGGCAGCGCCTCCCAGGCGCCGCGGGGGACGTCGACGTGGACGACCTGCCCGCGGGCGTGGACACCGGCGTCGGTGCGGCCGGCGACCACCGTCGTGGGGGGCTCCGGCAGCCTCAGCACCCGCGCGAGGGCCGCCTCCAGCTCGCCCTGGACCGTCCTCAGGCCGGGCTGGCGGGCCCACCCCGCGAACCCGCCGCCGTCGTACCCCAGGTCGAGCCTGACCCGGACCGCCGCCTCCTGCACGGGTCGACCCTGCCACGAGCCCCCGGACGCGCAGGACCCCCGCACCCGGGGTCGGGTGCGGGGGTCCTGGTGCGCTGCGGTCAGGCCTTGGGGGCCTCGTCGGCCTTCGCGGCGTCGTCGCCCTCGGCGGGCGCCGAGCCCGCCGCGTCGTCGACCTCGGCCTGCTGGTCGGTGACCGCCGTGGTCTCGCCGGCGGGCGCCGAGGGCGCCGCCTGCGTCGTCGCCTCGTCGGAAGACTCGGCCTGGTCCGCGGGGGCGGCGGCCGGGGCGTCGGTGTTGCCGCGCGCGGCGCGGCCGGTGGCGGCCTCCGCCTCGCGGACGGTGGCGGCGCGGGCGGTCAGCGGCTCCATGACGAGCTCGATGACGGCCATGGGGGCCTTGTCGCCCTTGCGCAGCCCGATCTTCGTGATGCGGGTGTAGCCACCCGGGCGCTCGGCCATGGCCGGGCCGATCTCGGTGAAGAGCGCGTGCACGACGCCCTTGTCCTTCACCGTCGACAGCACGCGACGACGGGCGGCGAGGTCACCGCGCTTCGCGAAGGTCACCAGGCGCTCGGCCAGGGGGCGCAGGCGCTTGGCCTTGGCCTCCGTGGTCGTGATGCTGCGGTGCTCGAACAGCTGGGTGGCCAGGCCGGCGAGCAGCAGGCGCTCGTGCGCCGGGCCGCTGCCGAGCCGCGGACCCTTGGTGGGGGTGGGCATCTCTTCTCCAGTGCTTCAGTCGTGCTGTCGGTCGTCGCGTGGTGGTGCTGGGCTCGAGCGCCCGGCCCGGCGGGCCGGGCGCTCGAGCCCGGTGCTCAGTACTGCTCGGTCTCGGCGAACGCGGAGTCGTCGTCCGCACCGTAGCTGTCGACGGCCAGGCCGGGGTCGAACCCGGGCGGGCTGTCCTTCAGCTGCAGGCCCATGCCGGTCAGCTTGACCTTGACCTCGTCGATGGACTTCGCGCCGAAGTTGCGGATGTCCATCAGGTCGGCCTCGCTGCGGGCGGTGAGCTCGCCCACGGTGTGGATGCCCTCGCGCTTGAGGCAGTTGTAGGAGCGGACCGTGAGCTCCAGCTCCTCGATCGGCAGCGCCAGGTCGGCCGCCAGGGCGGCGTCCGACGGCGACGGGCCGATGTCGATGCCCTCGGCCTCGACGTTGAGCTCGCGGGCCAGCCCGAAGAGCTCCATCAGCGTCTTGCCGGCGCTGGCCATCGCGTCGCGGGGACGCGTGGACGGCTTCGACTCGACGTCGACGACGAGGCGGTCGAAGTCGGTGCGCTGCTCGACGCGCGTCGCCTCGACCTTGTAGGTGACCTTGAGGACCGGCGAGTAGATCGAGTCGACCGGGATGCGGCCGATCTCGGCGTCGAGGTCCTTGTTCTGCGCCGCGGAGACGTAGCCGCGGCCGCGCTCGACGGTCAGCTCGACCTCGAGGCGGGCGGTCTCGTCCAGCGTCGCCAGCACCAGGTCGGGGTTGTGCACCTCGACGCCGGCGGGCGGGGCGATGTCAGCGGCCGTGACCGTGCCGGGGCCCTGCTTGCGCAGGTACATCACGACGGGCTCGTCGTGCTCGCTCGAGACGACGAGGGCCTTGATGCCCACGATGAGCTCGGTCACGTCCTCCTTGACGCCCGGCACCGTGCTGAACTCGTGGAGCACGCCGTCGATGCGGATGCTCGTCACGGCGGCGCCCGGGATGGACGACAGCAGCGTGCGGCGCAGGGAGTTGCCGAGCGTGTACCCGAAGCCGGGCTCCAGGGGCTCGATGACGAAGCGCGAGCGGTGCTCGGAGATCGGCTCCTCGAGGAGCGTGGGGCGCTGTGCGATGAGCACGGGTGCCTGCCTTCCTGCCGGGGTCCGCCATATGACCCCCGGATCGAGATCGCCCCGGGCGGCGAGGTCTGCCGCGCGGGGGTGGTGCTGGTGGAGCTGGTCGACCCCCGGGGCGCGTGGCCCCGGGGGTCGTCAGCGGGTCAGACGCGGCGGCGCTTCGGGGGGCGCGTGCCGTTGTGGGGCGCGGGGGTGACGTCGGAGATCTGCCCGACCTCCAGGCCGGTGGCCTGCAGGGAGCGGATCGCGGTCTCGCGGCCCGAGCCCGGGCCCTTCACGAAGACGTCGACCTTGCGCATGCCGTGCTCCTGGGCGCGGCGGGCAGCGGCCTCGGCGGCCATCTGCGCGGCGAAGGGCGTCGACTTGCGCGAGCCCTTGAAGCCGACCTGGCCGGCGGAGGCCCAGGAGATGACGGCACCGGACGGGTCCGTGATGGACACGATGGTGTTGTTGAAGGTGCTCTTGATGTGCGCCTGGCCGACGGCGACGTTCTTCCGCTCCTTGCGGCGAGGACGACGGGCGGCGCCGGCGGAGGCGCGACGGGCGGTGGGGGGCATGGCTCTTCTCCTGGGTGCGAGGGTCTCGTGTGCGGCTGGCCGGCGTGGCCGTGGGGCGGCTGCGCGCTGCCGGGCGGGTGGCCCGGGCGCTCAGCCGCGCGTCACTTGCGCCCGGCCTTCTTCTTGCCGGCGACCGTGCGCTTCGGGCCCTTGCGGGTGCGCGCGTTGGTCTTGGTGCGCTGGCCGCGCACGGGCAGGCCGCGGCGGTGCCGCAGGCCCTCGTAGGAGCCGATCTCCACCTTGCGGCGGATGTCGGCGGCGACCTCGCGGCGCAGGTCGCCCTCGACCCGGAAGTTCGCCTCGATGTACTCGCGGAGCTTGACCTGCTCGGGCTCGCCGAGGTCGCGCACGCGGGTGTCACCGCTGATGCCGGTGGCCGCGAGCACCTCGTGCGCGCGGGTCCGGCCGATGCCGAAGATGTAGGTGAGCGCCACCTCGAGCCGCTTCTCGCGGGGGAGGTCGACGCCGACGATGCGTGCCACTGCTGTCCTGTCCGTCATCCGGGGGTGTGGAGCAGGTCCTGTCCGCCGTGGTGGCGGTCCCCGGCCTCCGGACCGGGGGTGTCGTCCTGCGGCGCGCCCGGGGGCGGCGCAGGGCGGGGCCTGCTGTTCGGTGCTGCGCGCTCCTGTCGGAGCGGGTGGAGCTGTGGAGCGGGTGGAGCTGCGATCAGCCCTGGCGCTGCTTGTGGCGCAGGTTGTCGCAGATCACCATGACGCGACCGTGCCGGCGGATCACCTTGCACTTGTCGCAGATCTGCTTGACGCTCGGCTTGACCTTCATGATCGTCCTGTCGTGCGGCTGGCGGCTGGGGGCTGCGAGCGAGCGGTCACTTGTAGCGGTAGACGATGCGACCCCGCGAGAGGTCGTAGGGGCTCAGCTCCACGACCACCCGGTCCTCCGGGAGGATGCGGATGTAGTGCTGCCGCATCTTCCCCGAGATGTGAGCGAGCACCTTGTGGCCGTTCGAGAGCTCGACGCGGAACATGGCGTTCGGCAGCGCCTCGACCACCGCGCCCTCGATCTCGATGACGCCGTCCTTCTTGGGCATGTCCTCCGCTCACCGACCGGAGGCGCAGCGTCGCTGCGCTCCCGGCCCTTGCAACTGATCGTCGTCGACCGGCCGTGGGGGCCGGACGGGCCCTCGTCACCGGCCCGTCAGGGGCTGGAGCACGAGAGCGACCCTGCATGTTAAGCCACGCCGACCGCCCCGACGAAATCGGTCCTCCGAGCGGCCCCGGCGGGTGTGGGATCAGGCCCTCGGGGCTGCCCCCGGTCAGGCCAGGGGCCGGACCTCGACGCCGTGGGCGGCGAGGTCGGCCGCGCCGCCGTCGGGCGCGGTCAGCACCCAGACGCCGCCCTCCACGAGGGCGACCGTGTGCTCCCAGTGGGCCGCGGTGGAGCCGTCGTCGGTCACGACGGTCCAGCCGTCGTCGAGGACCTCGGTCTCGTCGCCGCCCCGCGCGAGCATCGGCTCGACCGCCACGCACAGCCCGGGGCGCAGCTTGGGGCCCCGTGAGCGGCTGCGGTGGTTGAGCACCTCGGGGGCCTGGTGCATCGCGGTGCCGATCCCGTGGCCGACGTAGCCCTCGACGATGGCGAGCGGGGGCCGGCCCTGCGCCGCGCGGAGCTCGACGAGGTCCTGGACCGCGTCACCCACGACGCCCAGGCGGCCGCCCTCGGCGGCCCCGCGGGCGAGGGCGGCGATGCCGGCCCACAGCGCGTCCCGCGTGGTGCTCACGAGCTCGACGTCGGCCGGGTCGTGCGCCGCGGCGTCACCGACCAGGACGGTCACCGCGGAGTCGCCGTGCCACCCGTCGACGACGGCGCCGAAGTCGACCGACAGCACGTCACCCGCGACGAGCGCGCGCGGGCCGGGGATGCCGTGGACCACCTCGGCGCCGACGGAGGCGCACAGCACCTTGGGGTACCCGTGGTACCCCAGGAACGACGACGTCGCTCCCGCGGACCGCAGCACCTCGGCGGCCACCGCGTCCAGGTCGTCGGTCGTCGCGCCGGGCCGGGCGGCCTCGGTGACGGCGGCGAGCGCGTCGGCCACCACGAGGCCGGCCCGCCGCATGGCCAGGACCTGCTCGGGGGTCTTGTACTCGATGCGCTCCCTGCCCAGCACCGCTGCGCCCTCAGGCCCCGCTGGCGGCGCTGGCGCCGTCGCCGGGCTCCACGAGGGACGCCAGGGCGGCGAGGGCGCGCTGCTGCACCTCGGCGACCGGGCCGACGCCGTCGACGCTCACCAGCAGGCCGCGCGAGCCGTACGCGGCGGCCAGCGGCGCGGTCTGCTCGGCGTACACCTCCAGCCGGCGGCGCACGACCTCCTCGGTGTCGTCGCTGCGGCCCTGCTCGGCGGCGCGCTTGAGGAGCCGCTCGACCACGACGTCGGTGTCGGCGGTGATCTCCAGCACGCCGTCCAGGTGCGTCCCGGCGGAGGCGAGCGCCTCGTCCAGGGTGCGCACCTGCGCCGTGGTGCGCGGGTACCCGTCGAGGAGGAAGCCGCGCGCGGCGTCGTCCTCGGCGAGGCGGCCGGCCACCATGCGGTTGGTGACCTCGTCGGGGACGTACTCCCCCGCGTCCATGTAGCGCTTGGCCTCGACGCCCAGCTCGGTGCCCCCGGCGACGTTCGCGCGGAAGATGTCGCCCGTCGAGATCGCCGGCACGCCGAGGTGCTCGGCGAGCAGGGCGGCCTGCGTGCCCTTCCCGGCCCCGGGAGGGCCGAGGAGGACGACGCGGGCCGGGCGGGCGGTGCTGGTGCTGCCGGTGCTGTTGGTCAACGGAGGAACCCCTCGTAGTGGCGCTGCTGGAGCTGGGACTCGATCTGCTTCACCGTCTCGAGGCCGACGCCCACGACGATGAGGATGGACGTGCCACCGAAGGGGAAGTTCTGGTTGGCGCCGACGGCGACCAGGGCGAGCAGCGGGATCAGCGCCACCAGCCCGAGGTAGATCGCGCCGGGGAGGGTGATGCGCGTGAGGACGTGGTCGAGGTACTCGGCCGTGGGCCGGCCGGCGCGCACGCCGGGGATGAAGCCGCCGACGCGCTTGATGTTGTCGGCGACCTCGTCGGGGTTGAACGTGATCGCGACGTAGAAGTACGTGAAGAACACGATGAGCAGGACGTACGCGACGATGTAGGCGGGGTGGTCGCCGCGGGTGAAGGTGTCGCGGACGAAGACGACCCAGCTCGAGGTCGGGTCGCCGAACTGCGCCACGAGCCCCGGCAGGTACAGCAGCGACGAGGCGAAGATGACCGGGATGACGCCGGCCATGTTGACCTTCATCGGGATGTAGGTGCTGGTGCCGCCGTACATGCGGCGCCCCACCATGCGCTTGGCGTACTGCACCGGGATGCGGCGCTGGGACTGCTCGACGAAGACGACGGCGGCGACGATGACCAGCCCGACGGCGATGACGAGCGCCATGGTGCCCCAGCCGCGCTCGCGCCCGATGGCCAGGACGGAGGTCGGGAAGGTGGCGGCGACCGAGGTGAAGATGAGCAGCGACATGCCGTTGCCGACACCGCGCTCGGTGACCATCTCGCCCATCCACATGACCAGGCCGGTGCCCGCGGTCATCGTGAGGACCATCAGCAGGATCACGAGGATCGAGTCGTCCGGGATGACCTCGCTGCACGCGGCGGGGGGCGCCGGCGCCGGAGCCGAAGAGGTTGCCGGAGCGGGCGACCGCCACGTAGGTGGTCGACTGCAGCACCGCGAGGGCGATGGTCAGGTAGCGCGTGTACTGGGTGAGCTTGGCCGTGCCGGCCTGGCCCTCCTTGTGCAGCTCCTCGAACTTGGGGATCACGACGCGGAGCAGCTGGACGATGATGCTCGCGGTGATGTACGGCATGATCCCGAGCGCGAAGACGCTCAGCTGCAGGAGCGCACCGCCGCTGAAGAGGTTGACCAGGCCCAGGAGGTCGCTGGTCGTGTCGATGCCCGCGATGCACTGCTGCACGTTGGTGTAGCTGACGCCCGGCGCCGGCACGAAGGACCCGAGGCGGAACACCGCCATGATCGCCAGCGTGAAGACGATCTTGCGTCGCAGGTCGGGCGTCTTGAACGCCCGCACGAACGCACCTAGCACGAGTCCTCCTGGTGTGTCTGCGCCGCCTCCCGTCCGGGATCAGGACGGGGGCGCTGTCGCTGCTCGCTCCTGACGGCCTGCGCCGGAGCTCCCCGCGCGCCCTGGTGGCGACGTCCGCGAGGCTACCCGGGCGCGGGGGCGCCCGGGGCCGCTACCGCTGCCCCGGCCGACGCCCGCCCCGCTCGTCCGCCCGCTGCGCGGGCCACCGGGCGGGGTGCGGGGGCCGGGTGCGGCAGGGCCCGGGCGGTGCGCTGGCGCACCACCCGGGCCCTGTCGCTGTGCCGCGCCGACGTGGTCGGCGCGGCGCGTCCGGCTCGGTCAGAGCCGGGTCGTCGTACCGCCCGCAGCGGCGATCTTCGCCTCGGCCGAGGCGGAGAAGGCGTGCGCGGCGACCTGCACCGGCACGGAGATGTCGCCGGTGCCGAGCACCTTGACGCGCTGGCCGGGGCGGACGGCGCCCGCCGCGACCAGCTCGTCGACGCCGATCTCGCCGCCCTGGGGGAAGAGCTCCGAGAGCCGGTCCAGGTTCACGACCTGCGACACGACCTTCGCCGGGTTGGTGAAGCCGCGGAGCTTGGGCAGGCGCATGTGGAGGGGCATCTGCCCACCCTCGAAGCGCGCTGCGACCTGGTAGCGGGCCTTGGTGCCCTTGGTGCCGCGGCCAGCGGTCTTGCCCTTGCTGGCCTCACCGCGGCCGACGCGGGTCTTGGCGGTCTTCGCACCGGGGGCGGGGCGAAGGTGGTGCACCTTGAGCGCGTGCTCAGTGCTGTCAGCCATCAGCTGACCTCCTCCACGGTCACGAGGTGGCGCACCGCGCGCAGCATGCCGAGCACCTCGGGGCGATCCTCGCGCACGACCGACTGGCCGATGCGCTTGAGCCCGAGGGTCCGCAGCGTGTCGCGGTGGTTCTGCTTGCCACCGATCTCCGACTTGATCTGGGTCACCTTGAGCTGCGCCATCAGACGGCCGCCGCCCGGGCGCGGAGCAGGGCCGCCGGGGCGACCTGCTCGACCGTCAGGCCGCGGCGCGCGGCCACGGACTCGGGCTGCTCGAGGCCCTTCAGCGCGGCCACCGTCGCGTGGACGATGTTGATCGCGTTGGAGGAGCCCAGCGACTTGCTCAGCACGTCGTGGATGCCGGCGCACTCGAGGACGGCGCGCACCGGGCCACCGGCGATGACGCCGGTACCGGGGCTCGCCGGGCGCAGCAGGACGACACCGGCCGCCTCCTCGCCCTGGACGGGGTGGGGGATGGTGCCCTGGATGCGGGGGACGCGGAAGAAGTTCTTCTTCGCCTCCTCGACGCCCTTCGCGATCGCGGCGGGCACCTCCTTGGCCTTCCCGTAGCCCACGCCCATGGTGCCGTCGCCGTCACCGACGACGACGAGCGCGGTGAAGCTGAAGCGACGGCCGCCCTTGACGACCTTCGCGACGCGGTTGATGGTCACGACGCGCTCCAGGAACTGGCTGCGCTCCTCGGGCCCACCGCGGCCGCCGCGGTCGTTGCCGCCGCGCCCGCCGCGGTCGTTGCCGCCGCGCTGGCCGCGGTCGTTGCCCTGGCCGCCGCCGGTCCCGCTGGGGGGGCCTCCGGCGCCCCTGCGCTGTGGTCCGGGCATCAGGCGATCCTTCCGTCGATCGGGTTCGTGTGGGTGCTCACAGGGAGAGACCCCCCTCGCGGGCGCCGTCCGCCACCGCGGCGACGCGGCCGTGGTAGCGGTTGCCGCCGCGGTCGAAGACCACGGCCTCGATCCCGGCGGCCTTGGCGCGCTCGGCGACGAGCTCGCCGACGCGGCGCGCCTTGGCGGTCTTGTCGCCGTCGTGGGCGCGCAGGTCGGCCTCCATGGTCGACGCCGACGCCACGGTGACGCCCAGGACGTCGTCGACGACCTGGACGGCGATGTGGCGCGCCGACCGGTTGACCACCAGGCGCGGACGCACCGCGGTCCCGGTGACCTTCTTGCGCACGCGCAGGTGGCGGCGGGAGCGGGCGGCAGCCCCGGTCTTGCCGCTGCCCTTGCGCAGCAGCTTGGTCCTACTGGCCAGTGCCATGACTACTTGCCCGCCTTCCCGACCTTGCGCCGGACGACCTCGCCGGCGTACCGCACGCCCTTGCCCTTGTACGGGTCGGGCTTGCGCAGCTTGCGGATGTTCGCGGCGACCTCGCCGACCTGCTGCTTGTCGATGCCGCTGACCGCGAAGCGGTTCGGCGCGGACACCGTGAGGGAGATGCCCTCGGGAGCCTTGATGAGGACCGGGTGGCTGAACCCGAGCGCGAACTCGAGGTCCCCGCCCTTCGCCTGCACGCGGTACCCGGTGCCCACGATCTCCAGCTGCTTGGTGAAGCCCTCGGTCACGCCGGTCACCATGTTGGCGAGCAGCGTGCGGGTCAGGCCGTGGAGCGACTTGGAGAGGCGCTCGTCGTTCGGGCGGCTGACGGCGAGCGTGCCGTCCTCACCGCGCGAGACGCTCAGCGGCGCCGGGACGACGTGGGTCAGGGTCCCCTTGGGGCCCTTGATGACGACCGAGGCGGCAGCCCCGTCGTTGCTGTCGATGGTGACGTCGACCCCGGCGGGGATCGTCACCGGGAGCCTTCCGATGCGCGACATGTGCTACCCCCTCACCAGACGAAGGCGAGGACTTCCCCGCCCACGCCCTGCTTGTTGGCCTGGCGGTCGGTCAGGAGGCCCGAGGAGGTGGACAGGATCGCCACTCCCAGGCCGCCGAGCACGCGCGGCAGTTCGGTCGACTTCGCGTAGACGCGCAGCCCGGGCTTGCTCACGCGGCGCAGGCCGGCGATGGAGCGCTCGCGGTTCGGGCCGTACTTGAGGTCCAGCACGAGGCGCTTGCCCACCTCGGCCTCCTCGACGCGCCAGGCGCCGATGTAGCCCTCGGCGCGGAGGATCTCCGCCACGCGGGACTTGAGCTTGCTGTAGGGCATGGAGACGTCGTCGTGGTACGCCGAGTTGGCGTTCCGCAGGCGCGTCAGCATGTCCGCGATCGGGTCTGTCATGGTCATCGGGCTCGTCCGCCCTTCCTCGCCGTGGTCCCCCGGGTGGTGTGCCCGGGGCCTGCGGCGCAGTGGTTCTTCAGTGAGTGGGGTTTACCAGGAGCTCTTGGTGATGCCGGGCAGCTCACCGCGGTGGGCCATGTCGCGCAGGCACACGCGGCACAGGCCGAACTTGCGGTAGACCGAGTGCGGGCGACCGCACTTCTGGCACCGGGTGTAGGCGCGCACGGCGAACTTCGGCTTCCGCGACGCCTTGACGATCAGAGAGGTCTTGGCCATGTCTCAGTTCTCCCGGAAGGGGAAGCCGAGGGCCCGCAGGAGCGCCCGGCCCTCGTCGTCGGTGGTGGCCGTGGTGACGACCGTGATGTCCATGCCGCGCACGCGGTCGATCTTGTCCTGGTCGATCTCGTGGAACATCGACTGCTCGTCAAGGCCGAACGTGTAGTTGCCGCGACCGTCGAACTGCTTCGGCGAGAGGCCGCGGAAGTCCCTGATGCGGGGCAGCGCCAGGCTGACCAGGCGGTCCAGGAACTCCCACATGCGGTCGCCGCGCAGGGTCACGTGGGCGCCGATGGGCATCCCCTCGCGCAGCTTGAACTGCGCGATGGACTTGCGGGCCTTGGTCACCGCCGGCCGCTGGCCGGTGATGGCCGACAGGTCGCGCACGGCGCCGTCGATCAGCTTGGAGTCGCGAGCCGCCTCGCCGACGCCCATGTTCACGACGACCTTGACCAGGCGCGGGACCTGCATCACGTTGTCGTGCTTGAACTGCTCGCGCAGCGCCGGAGCGATCTCCGCCGCGTAGCGGCTCTTCAGGCGCGGCTGGGGCCGGGCGAAGCCGGCCGTCGTGCCCTCGGTGCTGTCAGTGGAGGTGCTCATGCGATGTCCTCGCCCGAGCGGCGGGCCACGCGCACCCGGACGGTGCGCTCGACGCCGTCGCGCTCGACGGTCTCGGTGCGGATGCCCACGCGCGTGGGCTTCTTGGTCTTGGGGTCCACGAGGGCCACGTTGCTGATGTGCAGCGGGGCCTCGTGCTGCTCGATGCCGCCGGTCTGGCTGCCGCGGGCCGTCTGACCGGCCTTGACGTGCTTCGTCACGCGGTTGATGCCCTCGACCAGGACGCGGCCGCGCTCGGGGAAGACCTCGAGCACGCGGCCGGTCTTGCCGCGGTCGCCGCCGCGGGACTGCTTCTTGCCGGTGATGACCTGGACCAGGTCACCCTTCTTGATGCGCGTCTTGGCAGCCATGGTCAGAGCACCTCCGGGGCGAGCGAGATGATCCGCATGAACTTCTTGTCGCGGAGCTCGCGGCCCACCGGACCGAAGATGCGCGTGCCGCGCGGGTCTCCGTCAGCGCGCAGGATCACGGCCGCGTTCTCGTCGAAGCGGATGTAGGAGCCGTCGGGGCGGCGGTTCTCCTTGGTGGTGCGGACGATGACGGCCTTGACGACGTCGCCCTTCTTGACGGCACCCCCGGGGATGGCGTCCTTGACGGTGGCGACGATGACGTCACCGATGCCGGCGTAACGGCGTCCGCTGCCGCCGAGCACGCGGATGCAGAGGATCTCCTTGGCACCCGTGTTGTCGGCGACGCGCAGCCGCGACTCCTGCTGGATCACTGCTTCTCTCCTGTCGTCACGCCGGTCCTCGGGTGCTGTTCCTCAGCACCCGAGCCTCGCGGAACTGTGTGGACCTGGGTTTCGGGGACTACTTGGCCCGCTCGAGGACCTCGACCACGCGCCACCGCTTGGTGGCGGACAGCGGCCGGGTCTCGGCGATGCTCACGAGGTCGCCGATGCCGGCGGTCTCGGTCTCGTCGTGCGCCTTCACCTTGGTGGTGCGGCGGATGATCTTGGCGTAGAGGGGGTGCTTGACGCGGTCCTCGACGGCGACGACGACGGTCTTCGTCATCTTGTCGCTGACCACGTAGCCGCGGCGGGTCTTGCGGTAGCCGCGGGTCTCCTCGGCGCCGGACTCGGCGGCCTGGTTCGTTGCGTCACTCATCGGGCGTCGACCTCCCCGATGCCGAGCTCGCGCTCGCGCATCGTCGTGTAGATCCGGGCGATGTCCCGGCGGACGGCGCGGAGCCGACCGTTGTTCTCGAGCTGCCCGGTGGCCGACTGGAAGCGGAGGTTGAAGAGCTCCTCCTTGGCCTTCCGCAGCTCCTCGACGAGGCGCTCGTCCTCGAACCCCCGCAGAGCGGTGGGCTCGAGGTCCTTGGACCCGACGGCCATCAGCCGATGCTCCCCTCGCGCGTGATGAAGCGGCACTTCATCGGCAGCTTGTGGATGGCGCGACGCATCGCCTCGCGGGCGATGTCCTCCGGCACGCCGGCCAGCTCGAACATGACGCGTCCGGGCTTGACGTTGGAGATCCACCACTCCGGCGAGCCCTTGCCGGAGCCCATGCGGGTCTCGGCGGGCTTCTTGGTCAGCGGGCGGTCCGGGTAGATGTTGATCCAGACCTTTCCACCGCGCTTGATGTGGCGGGTCATGGCGATACGAGCGGACTCGATCTGGCGGTTCGTCACGTAGCCGTGCTCGAGCGCCTGGATGCCGAAGTCACCGAAGCTGATCGCGGTGCCGCCGGTGGCCTGGCCACGGCGGGTGGGGTGGTGCTGCTTGCGGTGCGCGAGGCGCCGAGGGATCAGCACGGGTCAGCCCTCCGATCCGGATGCGGACGCGCCGGCCTCGGCCGGGGCGCTGGTGGGTGCTGCGGAGGCCTCGCTGCGGGGCCCGCCGGAGCGCTGGGGACGGTCGCCGCGCTGGGGGCGGTCACCGCGGGGGGGACGCGCGCCGCGCGGGGCGGTGGCGGCCTGGGCCGCCAGCTCGCGCTGCGTGTGGTCGCCCTTGTAGATCCAGACCTTCACGCCGATGCGGCCGAAGGTCGTCTTGGCCTCGTAGAAGCCGTAGTCGATGTACGCGCGCAGGGTGTGCAGCGGCACGCGACCCTCGCGGTAGAACTCCGACCGGCTCATCTCGGCACCACCGAGGCGGCCCGAGCACTGCACGCGGATGCCGCGGGCACCGGCGCGCTGCGCCGTCTGCATGCCCTTGCGCATCGCGCGGCGGAAGGAGACGCGGCTCGCCAGCTGCTCGGCGATGCCCTGGGCCACCAGCTGCGCCTCGACCTCGGGGTTCTTCACCTCGAGGATGTTCAGCTGCACCTGCTTGCCCGTGAGCTTCTCCAGCTCGCCGCGCAGGCGGTCGGCCTCGGCGCCGCGGCGGCCGATGACGATGCCGGGGCGGGCGGTGTGGATGTCGACGCGCACGCGGTCGCGGGTGCGCTCGATCTCGACGCGGGCGATGCCGGCCCGGTCCATGCCCTTCGACATGAGCCGGCGGATCTCCACGTCCTCCTTCACGTAGTCGCTGTAGCGCTGCCCGGGGCGAGTGCTGTCAGCGAACCAGCGCGAGCGGTGGTCCGTGGTGATGCCGAGGCGGAACCCGTTCGGGTTGACCTTCTGACCCATCAGCGGGCCCTCCTCGTCTGCGTGGTGGTCTGGGCCGACGCGGCGTCGGCGCCCTTGGCGGGCTCCTCGGCGACGACCACGGTGATGTGGCTCGTGCGCTTCAGGATCTGCCCCGCGCGGCCCTGCGCCCGGGGGCGGAACCGCTTCAGCGTCACGCCCTCGTCCACGTAGGCCGCGGTCACGACGAGGCTGCGCTCGTCGAAGGCCTCGCTGGCCCGGTCCGCCTTCACGCGGGCGTTGGCGACCGCGCTCTGCACGACCTTCAGCACCGGCTCGCTGGCGGCCTGGGGGGCGAAGCTGAGCACCGCCACCGCCTCGCCGACCCGCTTGCCGCGGATCAGGTCGATGATGCGCCGCGCCTTCTGCGGCGTCACGCGGACGTACCGCGCCTGCGCCTTGGCTTCCATCTCTACGTCCTGCCTCGTCGTCTTTCGGCTGCCTCGGGTGTTCATCGCCAGCTGACCGGGGTCAGCGGCGACGACCCCGGCGGTCGTCCTTCTCGTGCCCGCGGAAGGTGCGGGTGGGGGCGAACTCGCCGAGCTTGTGCCCGACCATCGCTTCGGTGACGAACACCGGCACGTGCTTGCGGCCGTCGTGGACGGCGATCGTGTGCCCCAGCATGTCGGGGATGATCATCGACCGGCGCGACCAGGTGCGGATGACGTTCTTCGTGCCCTTCTCGTTCTGCACGTCCACCTTCTTGGAGAGGTGGTCGTCGACGAAGGGACCCTTCTTCAGGCTGCGCGGCATGGCTCAGCTACTCCCTCAGCGCTTCTTGCCGGCAGTGCGCCGACGGACGATCTGGCGGTCGCTGGCCTTGCCCGGACGACGGGTGCGGCCCTCGGCCTGGCCCCAGGGGCTGACCGGGTGGCGTCCACCGGACGTCTTGCCCTCACCACCACCGTGCGGGTGGTCGATCGGGTTCATGGCGACACCGCGGACGGTCGGGCGCTTGCCCTTCCAGCGCATGCGGCCGGCCTTGCCCCAGTTGATGTTCGACTGCTCGGCGTTGCCGACCTCGCCGACCGTGGCGCGGCACTCGGCCGACACGGTGCGGACCTCGCCGGAGGGCATGCGCAGCTGGGCCACGCCGCTCTCACGGGCCACGAGGCGGATGGACGCACCCGCGGAGCGGGCCATCTTCGCGCCGCCGCCGGGACGCAGCTCCACGGCGTGCACCACGGTGCCGACGGGGATGTTGCGCAGCGGCAGGTTGTTGCCCGGCTTGATGTCGGCCTCGGGGCCGTTCTCGATCCGGTCGCCCTGCTTCAGCTTCGTCGGCGCGAGGATGTAGCGCTTCGTGCCGTCGATGTAGTGCAGCAGCGCCAGGCGGGCCGTGCGGTTCGGGTCGTACTCGATGTGAGCGACCGTGGCCGGCACGCCGTCCTTGTCGTGACGGCGGAAGTCGATGACGCGGTAGGCGCGCTTGTGACCGCCGCCCTGGTGGCGCGTCGTGATGCGGCCGTTGTTGTTGCGGCCGCCCTTCTTGGGCAGCGGGCGCACGAGGGACTTCTCGGGCTCGCTGCGGGTGATCTCGACGAAGTCGGCGACGGACGAACCGCGGCGACCCGGCGTGGTCGGCTTGTACTGGCGGATGCCCATGTCAGGCCCCTCCCCCGAAGATGTCGATGGTGCCCTCGCGCAGCGTCACGACGGCGCGCTTGGTGTCCTTGCGCTTGCCGGTGCCGGTGCGGGTGCGGCGCTTCTTGCCCTCGCGGTTGAGGGTGTTGACCGAGGCCACCTTGACGCCGAAGACCTTCTCGACGGCGACCTTGATCTCGGTCTTGTTCGCCCGCGGGTCGACCAGGAACGTGTACTTCCCCTGGTCGAGGAGCGCGTAGCTCTTCTCGGAGACCACCGGCGCGAAGAGCACGTCGCGGGGGTCCTTGCCGACGGCCGCGAACGGGCTCGTCGTGCTGGTCGTGGTCTCGCTCATCGCGCGGCCTCCTCGCTGCGGGTCGCGCTGGCCAGGAAGGCCTCGAGCGCACCGGAGGTGAACACGACGTCGTCGGAGCACAGGACGTCGTAGGTGTTGAGCTGGTCGGCGAAGAGCGTGTGCACGCCCGCGGCGTTGCGGAGGCTCTTCCACGCGAGCTCGTCGCCGCGCTGCAGCACCACGAGGCGCTGGGGGCGGGCGGACAGACCGGCGAGGACGCCGATCGCGCTGCGCGTGCTGGGGGCCTCGCCCGCGACGACGCCCGAGAGGACGTGCACGCGGTCGTGGCGGGCCCGGTCGGAGAGGGCCCCGCGCAGGGCGGCCGCCTTCATCTTCTTGGGCGTGCGCTGGCTGTAGTCACGCGGCTGCGGGCCGTGAACGACGCCACCGCCGGCGAACTGCGGCGCGCGGGTCGAGCCCTGGCGGGCGCGGCCCGTGCCCTTCTGCTTGTAGGGCTTCTTGCCACCGCCGCGGACGTCGCCGCGGGTCTTGGTGGCGTGGGTGCCCTGGCGGGCCGCGGCGAGCTGGGCCACCACGACCTGGTGGATCAGCGGCACGTTGGTCTGCACGTCGAAGACGGCACCCGGGAGCACGACCGACCCGGAGGCCGACCCGTCCGGGCCGATGACGTCGACGGTGCGGTCGAGGACCGCGTCGCTCGCACCAGTGGTCTGCGTGGACATCGGGCTCAACCCTCCTGAGCGGCCTTGGCCGCGTTCTTGAGGACGACGACCGCGCCGCGCGGGCCGGGGACAGCGCCCTTGACCAGCACGTAGCCGCGCTCGACGTCGACGGCGTGGACGAGCAGGTTCTGCGTGGTCTGGCGCTCGCCGCCCATGCGGCCGGCCATGCGCAGGCCCTTGAAGACGCGGCCCGGGGTGGCGCAGCCACCGATGGAGCCGGGCTTGCGGTGGTTGCGGTGCGCACCGTGGCTGGCCGAGACGCCGGCGAAGCCATGGCGCTTCATGACGCCCGCGAAGCCCTTGCCGCGCGTGGTGCCGCTCACGTCGACCAGCTGGCCGGCGCTGAACAGCTCGGCGGTCAGCTCCTGGCCGGCGCTGTAGTCGCCCGCGTCCGGGGTGCGCAGCTCGGCGACGTGACGGCGGGGCGTGGTGCCCGCCTTCGCGAAGTGGCCCGCGAGGGGCTTGTTGACCTTGCGGGGGTCGATCGCGCCGAAGGCGATCTGGACCCCGTCGTAGCCGTCGGTCTCCGGGGTGCGGACCTGCGTCACCACGCACGGACCGGCCTGGATGACGGTGACGGGCACGAGGCGCCCCGCCTCGTCCCAGACCTGGGTCATGCCCAGCTTCGTGCCCAGCAGGCCCGCGACGCGACGCCGCGCGTCGGTGGTCGTGCTCATCGTCGTTCTCCTCGCAGCTCTCTCAGCTCAGCTCGCCGGCCGGCTCAGAGCTTGATCTCGATGTTGACGTCCGCGGGCAGGTCGAGCCGCATGAGCGAGTCGACGGCCTTGGGCGTCGGGTCGATGATGTCGATCAGCCGCTTGTGCGTGCGCATCTCGAACTGCTCGCGGCTGTCCTTGTACTTGTGCGGCGAGCGGATGACCACGAACACGTTCTTCTCGGTCGGCAGCGGCACCGGGCCCACGACCGTGGCGCCGGCGTTCGTCACCGTGTCGACGATCTTGCGCGCGGAGCTGTCGATGACCTCGTGGTCGTACGACTTCAGCCGGATGCGGATCTTCTGTCCCGCCATGGCCCGTCCCTCTCTCGTCCCGCTGTGCCACAGGGCGAGCCACCGGCCCCCGAGGTCGGGCGTGTCGCCGGTCCTCGAGCGCTCTAGCGCGCTTGCCACCTGTGGAGGTCTGTTTGCCGTGCCCGGTCCCCCGGGCGCTGACGATCCACCTGCGGGCTACCGGAGGTGGGGCGCCCCGCAGAGGACTCGATCCTCTGGAGAGCGCGCACGTCGAACGACCTGGACATACTGCCAGACGGATCGACCGCCGGTCCAATCCGGGCGCGTCGCGCTCCTGAACTGGGCCAGCACCGCTCGCCGTGCGGCCCCTGGACGCGACGAGGGCCCGGGAGCAGTGCTCCCGGGCCCTCGTCGTCCCGCCGAGGCGGGGTGGTGCGTCAGATCACTTGGTGACGGTGACGACCTGTCCGGCGCCCACGGTGCGGCCGCCCTCGCGGATGGCGAAGCGCAGGCCCTCCTCCATGGCGATCGGCTGGATGAGCTGAACGCTCATCTCGGTGTTGTCGCCGGGCATGACCATCTCGGTGCCCTCGGGCAGCGTGATGACGCCGGTGACGTCGGTGGTGCGGAAGTAGAACTGCGGACGGTAGTTCGAGTAGAACGGGTTGTGACGCCCGCCCTCGTCCTTGGACAGGATGTAGACCCGCGCCTCGAAGTCCGTGTGGGGCGTGATCGACTTCGGCTTGCAGACGACCTGGCCGCGCTCGACGTCCTCGCGCTTGAGGCCGCGGAGCAGCAGGCCGACGTTCTCGCCGGCCTGGCCCTCGTCGAGCAGCTTGCGGAACATCTCGATGCCGGTGACCGTCGTCGACTGCGAAGCAGCCTTGATGCCGACGATCTCGACGGTCTCGTTGACCTTGAGGATGCCGCGCTCGATGCGGCCGGTCACGACGGTGCCACGGCCGGTGATCGTGAAGACGTCCTCGATGGGCATGAGGAACGGCTTGTCGACGTCGCGCTCGGGCTGCGGGATCGACGAGTCGACCGCGTCCATGAGCTCGAGGAGCTTGGCGCCCCACTCGGCGTCGCCCTCCAGCGCCTTCAGCGCGGAGACGCGGACGACGGGCAGGTCGTCACCCGGGAACTCGTAGGAGGACAGCAGCTCGCGGACCTCCATCTCGACGAGCTCGAGGATCTCCTCGTCGTCGACCATGTCGGCCTTGTTCAGCGCCACCACGATGTAGGGGACGCCGACCTGGCGGGCCAGGAGCACGTGCTCCTTGGTCTGCGGCATCGGGCCGTCGGTGGCGGCGACCACGAGGATCGCGCCGTCCATCTGGGCCGCACCGGTGATCATGTTCTTGATGTAGTCGGCGTGCCCGGGGCAGTCGACGTGCGCGTAGTGGCGCTGCTCGGTCTGGTACTCGATGTGCGCGATCGAGATCGTGATGCCGCGCTGCTTCTCCTCAGGGGCCTTGTCGATCTGGTCGAAAGGCGTGAAGGGGTTCAGGTCCGGGTACTTGTCGTGCAGGACCTTGGAGATCGCCGCGGTGAGCGTCGTCTTGCCGTGGTCGATGTGCCCGATCGTCCCGATGTTGACGTGGGGCTTGGTCCGCTCGAACTTGGCCTTGGCCACTGGGTGTTCCTCCTCGAGATCTGTCTGACGATGATGCTAACGGGTGACCCGCTCCAGCCGACGTGGTGTCAGCAGGTCACTCGCCGCGGGCCTTCTTGATGATCTCCTCGGCCACGTTGCGCGGGACCTCGGCGTAGCTGTCGAAGGTCATCGTGTACACGGCGCGGCCCTGGGTCTTCGACCGCAGGTCCCCCACGTACCCGAACATCTCCGACAGGGGGACGGACGCGCGGACGATCTTCGCACCGCTGATGTCCTCCATGGCCTGGATCTGGCCGCGGCGCGCGTTCAGGTCGCCGATGACCTCACCCATGTAGTCCTCGGGGGTGCGGACCTCGACGGCCATCACGGGCTCCAGGAGCACCGGGTCGGCCTTCTTGACGCCCTCCTTGAGGACCATCGAGCCGGCGACCTTGAAGGCCATCTCCGAGGAGTCGACCTCGTGGTAGGCGCCGTCCAGCAGCGTGGCCTTGATGCCCACCAGCGGGTAGCCGGCGACCACACCGAGCTGCATGGCGTCCTGGATCCCGGCGTCGACGCTGGGGATGTACTCGCGAGGCACGCGACCACCGGTCACGGCGTTCTTGAACTCGTACATCTGGCCGTCGGAGGTGTCCAGGGGCTCGAACTTCATCTGGACCTTCGCGTACTGGCCCGAACCACCGGTCTGCTTCTTGTGGACGTAGTCCAGCTTCTCGACCGTGCGGCGGATCGTCTCGCGGTAGGCCACCTGGGGCTTGCCGACGCTGGCCTCGACGTTGAACTCGCGGCGCATGCGGTCGACCAGGATGTCGAGGTGGAGCTCGCCCATCCCCTTGATGATGGTCTGGCCGGTCTCCTCGTCGAGCTGGACCTGGAAGGTCGGGTCCTCCTCGGCGAGCTTCTGGATCGCGGTGCCCAGCTTCTCCTGGTCGGCCTTCGTCTTCGGCTCGATGGCGACCGAGATGACGGGCTCCGGGAAGGTCATCGACTCCAGGACGATCGGCGCCGACGGGTCGGACAGCGTCTCCCCCGTGGTCGTGTCCTTCAGGCCGATGACGGCGTAGATGTGACCCGCCGCGGCCTCGTCGACCGGGTTCTCCTTGTTGGAGTGCATCTGGAAGATCTTGCCGATGCGCTCCTTCTTGCCCTTGGTCGAGTTGACGACCTGGGCGCCGGAGGAGATCCGCCCCGAGTACACGCGGATGTAGGTCAGCTTGCCGAAGAACGGGTGCGTCGAGATCTTGAAGGCGAGGGCCGAGAAGGGCTCCTCGTACTTCGCCGCGCGCGTGAGGATGGTCTCCTCGTCGTTGGGCTTGTGGCCCTCGACGCTGGGGACGTCCAGCGGGGTCGGCAGGTAGTCGACGACGGCGTCGAGCATGGGCTGGACGCCCTTGTTCTTGAACGCCGAGCCGCACAGCACCGGGTAGAGCGTCGACGAGATCGTCAGCTTGCGGATCGCGGCCTTGATCTCCTCGATCGTCAGCTCCTCACCGCCCAGGTACTTCTCGAGCAGCGCCTCGTCGGACTCCGCGACGGTCTCGATGAGCTGGTGCCGGTACTCGGCGGCCTGCTCGGCGAGGTCCTCGGGGATCTCCTCGACGGTGTACGCCTCGCCCTTGCCCGTCTCGCCGCGCCACACGAGCGCCTTGTTCAGGACCAGGTCGACGCAGCCGATGAAGGAGCTCTCGGCGCCGATCGGGATCTGGATCACCAGGGGCGTCGCGCCCAGGCGGTCCTTGATGGTCTGGACGGTGAAGTAGAAGTCCGCGCCCAGCTTGTCCATCTTGTTGACGAAGCAGATGCGGGGGACGTCGTACTTGTCCGCCTGGCGCCACACCGTCTCGGACTGGGGCTCGACGCCCTCCTTGCCGTCGAACACCGCGACGGCGCCGTCGAGGACGCGCAGGTTGCGCTCGACCTCGACGGTGAAGTCGACGTGTCCGGGGGTGTCGATGATGTTGAGCTGGGTGCCGTTCCAGAAGCACGTCGTCGCGGCGGACGTGATGGTGATGCCGCGCTCCTGCTCCTGCTCCATCCAGTCCATCGTGGCGGCGCCGTCGTGGACCTCGCCGATCTTGTAGTTGATCCCCGTGTAGAAGAGGATCCGCTCCGTCGTCGTGGTCTTGCCGGCGTCGATGTGGGCCATGATGCCGAAGTTGCGGACCTTCGTGAGGTCCGTCAGCACGTCGAGTGCCACGCTGTGGTCCCGCCTGTCCGGCCCCCGAGGGGCCTGTGGATCGAGTGGTGTGGGTCAGGTGCAGGTGCGCCGCCGCCCGAGCGGCGGCGCGCCGTGGGTCACCAGCGGTAGTGCGCGAACGCCTTGTTCGACTCGGCCATCTTGTGGGTGTCCTCGCGGCGCTTGACCGCAGCCCCCAGGCCGTTGCTGGCGTCGATGATCTCGTTCATCAGGCGCTCGGTCATGGTCTTCTCGCGGCGCGAGCGCGCGTAGCTGGTGAGCCAGCGCAGCGCGAGCGTGGTGGAGCGGCCCGCGCGGACCTCGATCGGCACCTGGTAGGTGGCGCCGCCGACGCGGCGCGACTTGACCTCGAGAGCGGGACGGACGTTGTCCATCGCCTTCTTCAGGGCCACGACCGGGTCGCCCCCGGTCTTCTCACGGGCGCCCTCGAGCGCTCCGTAGACGATCCGCTCGGCCGTCGACTTCTTGCCGTCGACCAGGATCTTGTTGACCAGCTGGGTGACCAGCGGGGACCCGTAGACCGGGTCGACGACGAGCGGCCGCTTCGGGGCCGGTCCCTTGCGAGGCATCAGTTACCCTTCTTCGCGCCGTAGCGGCTGCGGGCCTGCTTGCGGTTCTTGACCGCCTGGGTGTCGAGGGCGCCGCGCACGATCTTGTAGCGGACGCCGGGGAGGTCCTTCACGCGGCCGCCGCGCACGAGCACGATGGAGTGCTCCTGCAGGTTGTGGCCCTCACCGGGGATGTACGCGGTGACCTCGACCTGGCTCGACAGGCGCACGCGGGCGACCTTGCGGAGCGCCGAGTTCGGCTTCTTCGGGGTGGTGGTGTACACGCGGGTGCACACGCCGCGGCGCTGCGGGCTCCCCTTGAGCGCAGGCGTCTTGGTCTTGCTCGCCTTGTCCTGGCGGCCCTTGCGGACCAACTGCTGGATGGTGGGCACTGAGTCTCCGTGGGTCGTGACGTGCGTCTGTCTGTGTCGGGCTGCCGTCTCCCGGAGCTGGCTCCGTTCGACCCTCGTACTGCCTGGCCCCCGTGGTCGGGCACGTCCGACTGCCCGGCGGATCTCCCGCCGGACCCGGCCCGGACGCCCACCCCTCAGCGGGGGCGGACCGGTCCTGGCGCACGGAGGCCCGGGCGCGCCCGGGCTTCTGTCGAGGGTACGCGGTGCGCGTTACACCAGTCAAAACGCCCCCGGCGACCGGGGTGTTCCCGGTCGCCGAGGGCGTCTCGAGCGGGCGCTGCGCCGCTGGTCAGCGGCGCAGCGCGCCGTCAGCGGCCGTAGCCGCCAATGTCGTACTCCTCCAGGGGCACGGCCTGGCCGGAGCCGGAGCCGAAGTAGCCCTCGTAGTCGGAGTCGTCGTAGCTCGGGATCGCGTACATCGCGGCCTTCGCCTCCTCGGTCGGCTCGACCTTGACGTCGCGGTAGCGCGCCAGGCCGGTGCCGGCCGGGATGAGCTTGCCCAGGATGACGTTCTCCTTGAGGCCGAGCAGCGGGTCGCTGCGCCCGTTGAGGGCGGCCTCGGTGAGCACGCGGGTGGTCTCCTGGAAGGAGGCCGCCGACAGCCACGACTCCGTCGCGAGCGACGCCTTCGTGATGCCCATGAGCTCCGGGCGTCCGGCGGCGGGGGTGCCGCCCTCGGCCACGACGCGGCGGTTCTCCGACTCGAAGCGACCGCGCTCGGCGAGCTCGCCGGGCAGCAGGTGCGCGTCGCCGGAGTCGATGATCGTCACGCGGCGCAGCATCTGCCGCACGATGACCTCGATGTGCTTGTCGTGGATGCCCACGCCCTGGCTGCGGTAGACCGACTGGACCTCGTCGACCAGGTGCTTCTGCACCGCGCGGGGGCCGAGGATGCGCAGCACCTGCTTGGGGTCGACCGACCCCTGCACGAGCTGCTGCCCGACCTCGACGCGCTGGCCGTCGGAGACCAGCAGGCGCGCGCGCTTGCTGACCAGGTGCGAGACCTCCTCGGACCCGTCGTCCGGCGTCACCGTGATGCGGCGCGTGCGCTCCGCGTCCTCGATGGACACCTTGCCGACGGCCTCCACGATGGGCGCCTGGCCCTTCGGGGTGCGCGCCTCGAACAGCTCCTGCACGCGCGGGAGGCCGTGCGTGATGTCACCGCCCTCGGACGCGACGCCGCCGACGTGGAAGGTGCGCATGGTGAGCTGCGTGCCGGGCTCGCCGATCGACTGGGCGGCGATGATGCCGACCGCCTCGCCGATGTCCACGAGCTTGCCGGAGGCCAGCGAGCGGCCGTAGCAGAGCGCGCAGGTCCCGACCTTGGACTCGCAGGTCAGCACCGAGCGGATCTTGACCTCCTCGACGCCGCGCTCGACGAGCGCGTCGATGAGGACGTCGCCGACGTCGGCGCCGGCCTCGGCCAGCACCTCGCCGTCCACCACGACCGGGGTCGCGAGGGTGCGGGCGTAGACGCTGGTCTCCACGGTGTCGAGCAGGCGCAGCTCGCCGTCCTGGCCGCGGACGCCGATGGGGAGCGTGAGCCCCTTGCTGGTGCCGCAGTCGTCCTCGCGGACGATGACGTCCTGCGACACGTCCACCAGACGACGGGTCAGGTAGCCCGAGTCGGCGGTGCGCAGTGCGGTGTCGGCGAGGCCCTTGCGGGCGCCGTGGGTCGAGATGAAGAACTCCAGCACCGAGAGGCCCTCGCGGAACGAGGACTTCACCGGGCGGGGGATGATCTCGCCCTTCGGGTTGGCCACGAGGCCCTTCATGCCACCGATCTGGCGCATCTGCATCCAGTTGCCTCGCGCGCCCGAGGTGACCATCCGGAAGATGGTGTTCTTCGGGTCGATCGAGGACTCGAGGTCCTCCGCGACGCGGTTGGTGCCGACGGTCCAGATCTCGATGAGCTCCTGGCGGCGCTCGTCGTTGGTGATCAGGCCGGCCTCGTACTGCTGCTGGACCTTCTCGGCGCGCGCCTCGTGCTCCTCGAGGATCGCCTGCTTGTTGTCCGGCGAGACCAGGTCGGAGATGGCGATCGTCGTGCCCGAGCGGGTGGCCCAGTGGAAGCCGGCCGCCTTGAGGGCGTCCAGCGTCGCGGCCACCTGCACCTTGGGGTAGCGCTCGGCGAGGTCGTTGACGATGGTCGACAGCTGCTTCTTGTCGACGACCGCGTCGACGAACCGGTAGTCCGTCGGCAGGGCCTCGTTGAACAGCGCGCGGCCGAGGGTGGTCTTGACCAGGAGCGGCTGCCCCTGCTCCCAGTCCTCCGGCACCGCGGCGCCGACCGGCGGGACGACGCCCTCGAGACGGATCTGGACGACCGCGCCCAGGTCCAGCGAGCGGGCGTCGAACGCCATGATCGCCTCGGACACCGAGCCGAACGTGCGGCCCTCGCCGGCCCCGCCCTCGACCACGGAGGTCAGGTGGAACAGGCCGATGACCATGTCCTGGGTCGGCATCGTGACCGGGCGGCCGTCCGCCGGCTTGAGGATGTTGTTGCTCGACAGCATCAGCACGCGGGCCTCGGCCTGGGCCTCGGCGCTCAGCGGCAGGTGCACGGCCATCTGGTCACCGTCGAAGTCGGCGTTGAACGCGCCGCAGACGAGCGGGTGCAGGTGGATCGCCTTGCCCTCGACCAGCTGGGGCTCGAAGGCCTGGATGCCGAGGCGGTGCAGCGTGGGCGCGCGGTTCAGCAGCACCGGGTGCTCGGTGATGACCTCCTCGAGCACGTCCCACACGACCGGGCGGGCGCGCTCGACCATGCGCTTGGCCGACTTGATGTTCTGCGCGTGGTTGAGGTCGACGAGCCGCTTCATCACGAAGGGCTTGAAGAGCTCGAGCGCCATCGGCTTGGGCAGGCCGCACTGGTGCAGCTTGAGCTGCGGGCCGACCACGATGACCGAGCGGCCCGAGTAGTCGACGCGCTTGCCCAGCAGGTTCTGGCGGAACCGGCCCTGCTTGCCCTTGAGCATGTCGGACAGCGACTTCAGCGGGCGGTTGCCCGGGCCGGTGACCGGACGGCCGCGGCGGCCGTTGTCGAACAGCGCGTCGACGGCCTCCTGCAGCATCCGCTTCTCGTTGTTGACGATGATCTCGGGCGCGCCGAGGTCGAGCAGCCGCTTGAGGCGGTTGTTGCGGTTGATCACGCGGCGGTACAGGTCGTTCAGGTCGGATGTGGCGAAGCGGCCACCGTCGAGCTGGACCATCGGGCGCAGGTCCGGCGGGATGACCGGGACGGCGTCCAGCACCATGCCGAGCGGCGAGTTGGTCGTCGTCAGGAACGCCGACACGACCTTCAGGCGCTTGAGGGCGCGGGTCTTGCGCTGGCCCTTGCCGGTGGCGATGGTCTCGCGCAGCGACTCGGCCTCGGCCTGCAGGTCGAAGGAGGCGAGGCGCTTCTGGATCGCCGCAGCGCCCATGCCGCCCTCGAAGTAGAGGCCGTAGCGGTCGCGCAGCTCGCGGTAGAGCACCTCGTCGCCCTCGAGGTCGGCGACCTTGAGCTTGGCGAAGCGGTCCCACACCTGGGTCAGGCGGTCGACCTCGGCGTCCGCGCGGCGGCGGATCGAGTTCATCTCGCGCTCGGCGGACTCGCGGACGCGGCGGCGCGCGTCGCCCTTGGCGCCCTCGGCCTCGAGCTCGGCCAGGTCGGCCTCGAGCTTCTGGGCGCGGGCCTCCACGTCGCTGTCGCGGCGGTCGGCGACCTGCTTCTTCTCCACGTCCATCTGCGCCTGCAGCGAGGGCAGGTCGCGGGAGCGGGACTCGTCGTCGACCCACGTGATCATGTAGGCCGCGAAGTAGATGACCTTCTCGAGGTCCTTGGGCGCGAGGTCGAGCAGGTAGCCGAGACGGCTGGGGACGCCCTTGAAGTACCAGATGTGCGTCACGGGGGCGGCGAGCTCGATGTGGCCCATCCGCTCGCGGCGCACCTTGGCGCGCGTCACCTCGACGCCGCAGCGCTCGCAGATGATGCCCTTGAAGCGGACGCGCTTGTACTTGCCGCAGTAGCACTCCCAGTCCCGGGTGGGACCGAAGATCTTCTCGCAGAAGAGCCCGTCCTTCTCCGGCTTGAGCGTGCGGTAGTTGATGGTCTCGGGCTTCTTGACCTCGCCGTGGCTCCAGGCGCGGATCGAGTCGGCGGTGGCCAGGCCGATGCGGATCTCGTCGAAGAAGTTGACGTCGAGCACTGGTGTCCTCTCGGTGGTGCTCAGGGGCGCTCAGTCTGCTGAGCGCGGGGTGCTGGGAGAGGGGTGCGTCACCCGGACCCCCCAGCGGGGGCCCGGGTGACGGGAGGTCAGACCTCCTCGACGCTGGACGGCTCGCGGCGGGAGAGGTCGATGCCCAGCTCCTCCGCAGCGCGGAAGACGTCGTCGTCGGTCTCCCGCATCTCGATGCTCGTGCCGTCGCTGGAGAGGATCTCCACGTTCAGGCAGAGCGACTGCATCTCCTTGATGAGCACCTTGAAGGACTCGGGGATGCCCGGCTCGGGGATGTTCTCGCCCTTGACGACGGCCTCGTAGACCTTCACGCGGCCGAGGACGTCGTCGGACTTGATGGTGAGCAGCTCCTGCAGCGCGTAGGCCGCGCCGTACGCCTCGAGCGCCCACACCTCCATCTCGCCGAACCGCTGGCCGCCGAACTGGGCCTTACCACCCAGGGGCTGCTGCGTGATCATCGAGTAGGGGCCGGTCGAACGGGCGTGGATCTTGTCGTCGACCAGGTGGTGGAGCTTGAGGATGTACATGTACCCGACCGAGACCGGGTGCGGGAACGGCTCGCCGGAGCGGCCGTCGAACAGCCGCGCCTTGCCCGACTCGTCCACGAGGCGCTCGCCGTCGCGGGTGAGCGTCGTGCAGCCGAGCAGACCGGTGATCTCGTTCTCGGAGACGCCGTCGAAGACCGGGGACGCGACGGGCGTGTTCGGGGCGACCTCGCGGGCCACCTCCGGGATGCGGGCGGCCCACTCGGGGTCGCCCTCGATCTTCCAGCCCTGCTTGGCGATCCAGCCGAGGTGCAGCTCGAGGACCTGGCCGACGTTCATGCGGCCGGGCACGCCCAGCGGGTTCAGCACGATGTCGACGGGGGTGCCGTCCTCGAGGAACGGCATGTCCTCGACGGGCAGGATCTTGGAGATGACGCCCTTGTTGCCGTGGCGGCCGGCGAGCTTGTCACCACCGGTGATCTTGCGCTTCTGCGCCACGTAGACGCGGACCAGCTGGTTCACGCCCGGGGGCAGCTCGTCGCCGTCCTCGCGGTCGAAGACCTTGACGCCGATGACCGTGCCGGACTCGCCGTGGGGCACCTTCAGCGAGGTGTCGCGCACCTCGCGCGCCTTCTCGCCGAAGATGGCGCGCAGCAGGCGCTCCTCCGGGGTGAGCTCGGTCTCGCCCTTGGGCGTGACCTTGCCGACGAGGATGTCGCCGGGGACGACCTCGGCGCCGATGCGGATGATCCCGCGCTCGTCGAGGTCCGCCAGGACCTCCTCGGCGACGTTGGGGATGTCCCGGGTGATCTCCTCCGGGCCCAGCTTGGTGTCGCGGGCGTCGACCTCGTGCTCCTCGATGTGGATCGAGCTCAGGACGTCGTCCTGCACGATCCGCTGGGAGAGGATGATCGCGTCCTCGTAGTTGTGGCCCTCCCACGGCATGAAGGCCACGAGGAGGTTGCGCCCCAGGGCCAGCTCGCCCTGGTCGGTCGACGGGCCGTCGGCGAGGACGGTGCCGCGCTCGACGTGGGTGCCCTCGACGGCCAGAACGCGCTGGTTGTACGCGGTGCCCTGGTTGGACCGGCGGAACTTGGCCAGGCGGTACGTCGAGGTCGTGCCGTCGTCGTTGGCGACGGTGACGATGTCGGCGCTGACCGCCGTGACGGCGCCCGGCTTCTCGGCCACGACCACGTCGCCGGCGTCGACCGCGGCGTGCAGCTCCATGCCGGTGCCCACGAGCGGGGCCTCGGCGCGGACCAGCGGCACGGCCTGGCGCTGCATGTTGGAGCCCATGAGCGCGCGGTTGGCGTCGTCGTGCTCCAGGAACGGGATCATCGCGGTGGCCACGGAGACCATCTGGCGCGGCGAGACGTCCATGTAGTCGACGTCGGCGGCCGGGACGAACTCGGCCTCGCCGCCCTTGGCGCGCACCAGCACGCGGGCCTCGGTGAACTCCTGGCGCTCGCCGAGGGGGGCGTTCGCCTGGGCGATGACGTGCTCGTCCTCCTCGTCGGCGGTGAGGTAGTGCACCTCGTCGCTGACGACGCCGTCCTCGACGCGCCGGTACGGCGTCTCGACGAAGCCGAACGGGTTGATCCGCCCGTAGCTCGACAGCGACCCGATCAGGCCGATGTTCGGGCCCTCGGGGGTCTCGATCGGGCACATGCGGCCGTAGTGCGAGGGGTGGACGTCGCGGACGTCCATGCCGGCGCGGTCGCGGCTCAGACCGCCCGGGCCCAGGGCGCTCAGGCGGCGCTTGTGGGTCAGGCCCGCCAGCGGGTTGGTCTGGTCCATGAACTGGCTCAGCTGGCTCGTCCCGAAGAACTCCTTGATGGAGGCCACGACGGGACGGATGTTGATGAGCGTCTGGGGCGTGATGGCCTCGACGTCCTGCGTCGTCATGCGCTCGCGCACGACGCGCTCCATCCGGCTCAGGCCCGTGCGGACCTGGTTCTGGATGAGCTCGCCGACGGCGCGCAGGCGGCGGTTGCCGAAGTGGTCGATGTCGTCGACCTCGACGCGGATGTCGACCTCCTGGCCGTTCCGCACGCCCTTCATCGTGCTCTGGCCCGCGTGCAGCGTGACCAGGAGCTTGATGGTGGCGACGACGTCCTCGACCCGCAGCGTCCCGGCGCTCAGCGGCTCCTCGAGCCCGAGCTTGCGGTTCAGCTTGTAGCGGCCGACCTTCGCGAGGTCGTAGCGCTTCGGGTTGAAGTAGAGGTTGTCCAGCAGCGTCTGGGCGGCCTCCTTGGTCGGCGGCTCGCCCGGGCGCAGCTTGCGGTAGATGTCGAGCAGCGCCTCGTCCTGGCTGGCGGTGGAGTCCTTCTCCAGCGTCGCGCGCATGGACTCGAACTGCCCGAACTCCTCGAGGATCTGCGCGTCGGTCCAGCCGAGCGCCTTGAGGAGGACCGTCACGGACTGCTTGCGCTTGCGGTCGACGCGGACGCCGACCATGTCGCGCTTGTCGATCTCGAACTCCAGCCAGGCCCCGCGGCTGGGGATGACCTTGGTGGAGTAGACGTCCTTGTCGGAGGTCTTGTCGATCGTGCGCTCGAAGTACACGCCCGGGGAGCGGACCAGCTGCGACACGACGACGCGCTCGGTGCCGTTGATGACGAAGGTGCCGCGGGGGGTCATGAGCGGGAAGTCGCCCATGAAGACCGTCTGGCTCTTGATCTCGCCCGTGGTGGCGTTCATGAACTCGGCGGTCACGAACAGCGGCGCCGCGTAGGTCATGTCCCGCTCCTTGCACTCCTCCAGGGAGTACTTGGGCGGCTCGAAGCGGTGGTCGCGGAAGCTCAGCGACATGGAGCCGGAGAAGTCCTCGATCGGGGAGATCTCCTCGAAGATGTCCTCGAGGCCCGAGGTGTCGGGGACCTCGCCCTCCGCCTTGGCGGCGGCGACGCGCTCGCGCCAGCGCTCGTTGCCGAGGAGCCAGTCGAAGCTCTCGGTCTGCAGCGCGAGGAGGTCGGGGACGTCGAGGGGCTCGCGGATCTTGGCGAACGACACACGACGGGCGGTCGAGGTGGAACCGTTGGAGCTGGGGCGGAGCGAGGTGCGCGAGGCGACCAAGAGGAGTCCTTCCACGGGCCTGCGGACGGTGCGGGCGCATGCTTGCGACCCCTGGCCGACTAGTGTCGGTTCGGGGCATGCATGAGTGTGCGCAAGGGGCTACCGTACGCCCGCGGAGCGCACAAGTCCAGCCGGGGTCACCCGTGGGCCCGGAGCCCACGTCACTCGAGCGGACGACGCCGTCGTCGTCGCTCTCCGGAGTCCGGGGCCCCCTGGAGCACCCCGGCCCGACGAGGATGCCTCCGCTCCCCCGCGCCGTCAAGCAGAACGCGCAGGCCCGGCGACCGGTCTGCGCCCGGACCCGGCCCGGGACGCGCGTCGGCGCCGGCCCCCGAGGGGACCGGCGCCGACGACGTGGTGCTGGGTGGTGCTGGGGCGGTGCTGCTCAGGCGCGGCCTGCGCCGCGCGCGAGCAGCACCCGTCTCACTTGACGGAGACGGTGGCGCCAGCGCCCTCGAGCTGGGCCTTGGCCTTCTCGGCGGCGTCCTTGGCGACCTTCTCGAGGACGGGCTTGGGGGCGCCGTCGACGAGGTCCTTGGCCTCCTTCAGGCCGAGGGAGGTCAGGGCGCGCACCTCCTTGATGACCTGGATCTTCTTGTCACCGGCGGCCTCGAGGATGACGTCGAACTCGGACTGCTCCTCGGCCTCCTCGGCGGCGGCGCCACCAGCGGCGCCACCAGCGGCGGCGACGGCGACGGGGGCAGCGGCGGTGACCTCGAAGACCTCCTCGAACTTCTTCACGAAGTCCGACAGCTCGATGAGCGTCATGTCCTTGAAGGCGTCGAGCAGCTCGTCAGTGGACAGCTTGGCCATGGTGGCTCTCCTCGTGTCTCGTGTGGTGCGTGTCTGGGGTGGTGAGGCTCAGGCCTCGTCGGCCGCGGCGGCAGCCGGGGCCTCGTCGGTCGCGGCGGGAGCCGCGGCCTCGTCGCTCGGCGCAGAGGCCGGCGAGCCGGCCTCGACCTTGGCGCGCAGGGCGTCGACCGTGCGGGCGGCCTTCGACAGCGGCGCGTTGAAGACGTACGCGGCGCGGTTGAGGGAGCCCTTGAGCGCACCGGCCATCTTGGCCAGCAGGACCTCGCGGGGCTCGAGGTCGGCGAGCGCCTGGACCTCCGCCGCGGTCAGCGGCTTGCCCTCGAGGAAGCCGGACTTGATGACCAGCTGCGGGTTGCCCTTGGCGAACGCGCGCAGGCCCTTGGCGGCCTCCACCGGGTCACCGGTGATGAACGCGATGGCCGTGGGGCCGGACAGCTGGCCCTCGAACGCGTCGACGCCGGCGTTCTTGGCGGCGATCGCGGTGAGGGTGTTCTTGACGACGTTGTAGCTGCCGTTGTCGCCGATCGCGCGGCGGAGCTCCTTGAGCTGCGCGACGGTCAGGCCGCGGTACTCGGTGAGCACACCGGCGTTCGCGCCGCGGAAGAGCTCGGTGAGCTCGGCGACGGCTGCTTCCTTCTCAGCAGTGGGCACGATCCTCCTTCCGGGTCTGTCACGTGCTGCAGACCGCTCCCGCGAGGGAGCGACCCGGCCGACGGCGGTCCGGGCCCGACACGACGAGAGCCCCGGCGCCAGGCGCACGGGGCTCGCAGGCAGCTCCGTGCGCTCTCGCGCTCCGGGTGCTGCTGGGTCTCGCTCACCTGCGCTGGGCGCTCCGTCGTGGCGGAGCCTTCGTCCGTCCTCCCCGGGGGGCGGGCGGAGACCGGCGGTCTTCGGTGGGCCCACTCTACACGGCCGCGGGGGTCCCCCAGACCGCTCCGCAGGGCGCAGCGCGTTCCGGGACGCCCCGGGACGGACGCAGGCCCCCGCTCCCGGGGCACCGGGAGCGGGGGCCTGCAGGTGCCTGCGGAGACCGTCAGGCGGCGCCGGTCTCGAGGAGGTCGCGGGTGCGCGACGGGTCGAGCGGGATGCCCGGGCCCATGGTGGTGGCCATGGTCGCCTTGGAGATGTAGCGGCCCTTGGCGGCGGCCGGCTTGAGGCGGAGCACCTCGTCGAGCGCGGCGGCGTAGTTCTCCACCAGGGCGGTCTCCGAGAAGGAGGACTTGCCGATGATGAAGTGCAGGTTCGAGTGCTTGTCGACGCGGAACTCGATCTTGCCGCCCTTGATGTCGGTGACGGCCTTGGCCACGTCCATCGTCACGGTGCCGGTCTTGGGGTTCGGCATGAGGCCGCGGGGGCCGAGCACGCGGCCCAGGCGGCCCACCTTGCCCATGAGGTCGGGGGTGGCGACCGCGGCGTCGAAGTCGAGGAAGCCCCCGGCCACGCGCTCGATGAGCTCGTCACCACCGACGATGTCGGCTCCGGCGGCCTCGGCGGCAGCGGCGCGCGGGCCGACGGCGAACACCAGGACGCGGGCGGTCTTGCCGGTGCCGTGGGGCAGGTTCACGGTGCCGCGGACCATCTGGTCGGCCTTGCGCGGGTCGACGCCCAGGCAGAAGGCGACCTCGACGGTGGCGTCGTACTTCGTGACCGAGGTGTCCTTGGCCAGCTTGACGGCCTCGAGGGGGCTGTACAGGGCGGTGCGGTCGATCTTCTCCGCTGCGGCGCGGTAGGCCTTGCTGTGCTTCACGGTGCTCTCTCTCTGTGGTCAGGCGGCCCGCGCTCGCTCGGCGGGCCTCCCACGACTGCTGGGGGTGGTGCTGGCGGCGCGGGGCGCCGCCGGGGGGCCTCAGGCCTGGACGGTGATGCCCATGGAGCGCGCGGTGCCGGCGATGATCTTCATCGCGGCGTCGACGTCGTTCGCGTTGAGGTCCTGCATCTTGTGCTCGGCGATGGCGCGCACCTGGTCCTGGGTCAGCTGGGCGACCTTGGTGGTGTGCGGCGTCGGGGAGCCCTTGGCCACACCGGCGGCCTTCTTGATGAGCTCGGCGGCCGGCGGCGTCTTGAGGATGAACGTGAACGAGCGGTCCTCGTACACGGTGATCTCGACGGGGACGACGTTGCCGCGCTGCGACTCGGTCGCGGCGTTGTACGCCTTGCAGAACTCCATGATGTTGACGCCGTGCTGGCCCAGCGCGGGGCCGATCGGCGGGGCCGGGGTGGCCGCGCCGGCGTTGATCTGGAGCTTGATGAGTCCGGAGACCCGCTTCTTGGGGGGCATGGCTCTTCTCTACCTCGTGGTCTTCCTGCGGTGGTTGCTGGCGGAGCAGCCGGTCAGATCTTGGCGACCTGGCCGAACGACAGCTCGACCGGCGTCTCCCGGCCGAAGATGGAGACCAGCACCTGCAGCGTGCGCCGGTCGGCGTTGATCTCGGAGATGGTGGCCGGCATGGTCTCGAAGGGACCCTCCATGACCGTGACCGACTCGCCGACCTCGAAGTCGACCTCGGTGACGGGGGTGGCCTTCGGGGACGACTTGGCGCCCTCCTTGGGCTCCAGCGCCGGGGCCAGCATGGAGAACACCTCGTCGGTGCTCAGCGGCACCGGCTGGTGGGTGTTGCCGACGAACCCGGTGACGCCGGGCGTGTGCCGCACCGCGCCCCAGGACTCGTTGGTCAGGTCCATGCGCACCAGCACGTAGCCCGGGATGCGCACGCGGCGCACGAGCTTCGGCTGGCCGTTCTTGATCTCGCGGACCTCCTCCATGGGCACCTCGACCTGGAAGATGTAGTCCTCCATGTTGAGGCTGCCGATGCGGTTCTCGAGGTTGCTCTTCACGCGGTTCTCGTAGCCCGCGTAGGAGTGGATGACGAACCAGTCACCGGGGGCCCGGCGCAGCTGCGTCTTGAACTCCTCGACCGGGTCGACCTCGTCCTCGTCCGCCGCGGGCGCGTCGTCAGCAGCCGCGTCGTCGGCGTCGTCGAGGTCGTCGACGTCGTCGGTGGCGTCAGCGGCGTCGTGGTCAGCAGCCGGCTCAGCGGCGTCCGCGGCGTCGACGTCGTCGCCGTCCACCGCGACGTCCTGGGCGGCGTCGACCTCGACGGCCTCGGCGTCGTGGGGCTCGGAGGCGTCGTACTGCGGCTGGGACACGATGGGGGGGCCTGCTTCCTGGTCTGCGGGTGCTGCGGGTGGCCTTGCGGGCTGCCGGTCGTCTCGGCGGGGCGGGTGGCGGCTCAGCTGCCGCCGAGCACCCAGAGCACGAGGCGTCCGAACCCGAGGTCCAGCAGGGACACGTACGTCATGACGACGGCGACGAAGACGAGGACGACCGTGGTGTAGGTGACCAGCTCGTCGCGGGTGGGGTAGACGACCTTCTTCAGCTCGCCGACCACCTGGCGCAGGAACACGAGCAGGCGGGCGAGCGGGCCGCCGCGGCCACGGGTCGCGGTCGTCGCGCCGGAGGCGCTGCCCGGGTCGGTCTCGGTCACGTCGCTCGCACCTCCTCGCACCGGTGCGCCGGCGCTGCTCCCCGGACTGGTCGTCCGGCTGGTCGTCCTTCGGGTCGTCCTGCGCGCGGACGCCGGGTCCGCTTCGCAGGGCAGGCGGGACTCGAACCCGCAACCGCCGGTTTTGGAGACCGGTGCGCTACCAATTGCGCCACTGCCCTTCGGTGGTCCTGCCGCCGGGCTCCCACCCCGCGGCGCCGCTCTCGGCCGGGACGCTGGACGCCCGGACGTGGGCAGCGCACGACCACCGGTCGGCCAGCATACGCGTTGTCGGCGGCCGGGGTGACCGACCGCTGCGCCGTGCGGGATGATCGGGGGGTGAGCGCAGGTCCTGCCGCCGGTCCCAGCACCCCTCCCGCCAGCGAGCGCCGCGTGTCGGCGCGCCTCGCGGCCATCGCGGAGTCGGCCACGCTGGCCGTCGACGCGAAGGCGAAGGCGCTCAAGGCGCAGGGGCGGCCGGTGATCGGCTTCGGCGCCGGCGAGCCCGACTTCCCGACGCCCGCCGACGTCGTCGAGGTCGCCGCCGCCGCGTGCCGCGACCCGAGGAACCACCGGTACACCCCCGCCGGGGGCCTGCCGGAGATGAAGGCGGCCGTCGTCGCCAAGACGGCGCGCGACTCCGGCTACGAGGTCTCCCCCGACCAGGTGCTGGTCACCAACGGGGGCAAGCAGGCCGTCTACACCGCGTTCGCGGCGCTGTGCGACCCGGGCGACGAGGTCATCCTCCCCGCCCCGTACTGGACCACCTACCCCGAGGCCGTGCGCCTGGCCGGCGGCGTCCCCGTCGAGGTCTTCGCCGGGGAGGACCAGGGCTACCTGGTCACCGTCGAGCAGCTCGAGGCCGCCCGCACGCCGCGCACCAAGGTGCTGCTGTTCTGCTCGCCCTCCAACCCCACGGGCGCCGTCTACGACGAGGCGCAGGTGCGCGCCGTCGGCGAGTGGGCGCTCGAGCACGGGGTGTGGGTCGTCACCGACGAGATCTACGAGCACCTGCTCTACGACGGCGCCACGGCGCCGTCGCTGCCCGTGGTGGTGCCCGAGCTGGCCGACCGGACGCTCGTCCTGAACGGCGTGGCCAAGACCTACGCCATGACGGGCTGGCGCGTCGGGTGGCTCATCGGCCCGCGCGACGTCGTGAAGGCCGGCACCAACCTGCAGAGCCACCTGACCAGCAACGTCGCCGACGTGTCGCAGCGCGCCGCCATCGCGGCGCTGACCGGGTCCCTCGACGCCGTGGCCACCATGCGCGAGGCCTTCGACCGCCGCCGCCGCACGATGGTCGAGATGCTGTCGGCCATCGACGGCGTCGACTGCCCCACCCCCCGCGGGGCCTTCTACGCCTACCCCTCGGTGAAGGCGCTGATGGGCCGGACCATCCGCGGGCGCGTGCCCACCACCAGCGCCGAGCTCGCGACGCTGCTGCTGGAGGAGGCCGAGGTGGCCGTGGTGCCGGGCGAGGCGTTCGGGCCGACCGGCTACCTGCGCCTGAGCTACGCCCTCGGCGACGACGACCTGGTCGAGGGCGTCAGCCGCATCCAGCGGGTGCTCGGCGAGGCCCGCTGACCCTCAGGGCACCCTCGTCGCGGCGGGCCGGCGCAGGCCCGCCGCGACGAGACCGGCGCACACCAGCGCCAGGGCGAGGACGCCGAGCAGGCGCGCGGGCTCGCCGGCGAGCGGCGCCGACAGCGACAGCGCCTCGGGCAGCAGGAAGCCCAGGTAGGTGGCGCTGTAGTACCAGCCGGTGAGCGCCCCCAGGTCGCGCGGCGTCGCCAGCGCCTGCACCTCGACCAGCCCCGCCACGAGGACCACGCCGTAGGCCACGCCCAGGACCGCCGCGACGACGAGGGCGAGCGGCACCGAGGGCCGCGCGGCCAGGAGCGCCACCAGCCCCGTCCCGAGCACGGCCGCCCCCATCCCGACCACCAGCTGGCGCCCGCCGGACAGGCGCGCCAGCACCGGCACCCAGGGCTGCACGAGAGCGCCCACCCCCAGGCCCACCACGCACAGCAGTGCCGCCGCGGCGACGGCCAGGTCACCGACCCTGCCGACCACGAGGGAGGGCGCCACGGCGTACGCCAGCGCCGCCGACCCGAACACCCAGGGGGCGGCCGGCAGCACCACGCCGACGAAGCGGCGCTGGACGCGCCGGGGCACGCGGAGGTCGGCCAGCACCTCGGCGGCAGCCGCGGCGACCCGCGCGCGGGTCAGCGGCTCGTCGGGGCGGGCCGGGTCGCGCGGACGCGTCTCGGGCGCCGTCAGCAGGGGCACCAGCGCGACCAGCGCGAGCAGCGACTGCACGGCGTAGGGCAGGACGGTGGGCGCCGGGCCCCACTGCGCGAGCGCCCCGCTCGCGCCGGCCCCCAGCCCGAAGCCCGCTGTGAGGACGAGGGCCGCGCGCCGCGCGCGCCGGGGCGGGTCGACGTCGTCCCAGGGGGTGGAGGAGAGCTCCTCGACCCAGCTGGTGCCGACCACCATCGCCGTCGCGACGCTCAGCCCCGCGAGGAAGCGCCCCGCGCACATCAGGACCGCGCCACCGGCCCCGGCGGCCAGGACGGCGCTGGCCGCCATCCCCAGCACCACGGCGACGACGACGGGCCGCTTGCGGCCGAGCCGGTCGGACAGCGGGCCCGCCAGCAGGAAGCCCGGGATCACGCCGAGCACGTAGACCCCGAAGAACAGGTCGACGACGACCGCCGAGTAGCCCTCGACCTGCCGGTACAGCAGCAGCAGCGGGGTGAAGTGGTTGCCGCCCCAGGCGCAGGCGAACAGCGCCGGCGCCACCCGCCGCCAGGGCGGTGACGACGCGCTCAGAGGGAGCAGCCGACGAGCTCGGGCTCGGGGACGAGCTCGACCCCGAAGCGCTCGCGCACGCCGTCGCGCACGGCGCGCGCCACGTCGAGGACGTCGGCGGCGGTGGCGGTGCCGCGGTTCGTCACCGCGAGGGTGTGCTTGGTCGACAGGGCGGCTGGCGAGCGCTCCCCCGCCAGCCCGAAGCCGCGCGGGAAGCCCGCGCGCTCGACCAGCCAGGCGGCGGAGGTCTTCACGCGGCCGTCACCCCCGTCGTGGCGGGGCGCGTCCGCCGGCAGCGCACCGGCCTGCTCGGCGGTGAGCAGGGGGTTGGTGAAGAACGACCCGGTGGACCAGGTGTCGTGGTCGGCCTCGTCGAGCACCATGCCCTTGCGCCGGCGCAGTGCGAGGACGGCGTCGCGGACCTCCGCCAGGGGGCGCCGCTCCCCCGGCTCGGCGCCCAGCTGCGCCGCGAGCTCCGCGTAGCGCACCGGCGCGGCGAGGTCGTTGACGGGCAGCTGGAGCACGACGTCGAGGATCACGTAGCGGCCGGGCTCGTCCTTGAAGAGGGAGTCGCGGTAGCGCAGGCGGCAGTTCGAGGCGGGGATGGTGCGCAGGCGCCCGTCCTTCCGGTCCCACGTCTGCACGCTGGCGAGGACGTCGGACAGCTGCTGGCCGTACGCGCCGACGTTCTGCACCGGTGTCGCGCCGACCGTGCCGGGGATGCCGGACAGGCACTCCACGCCCGACCAGCCGTTCGCGACGGCGCGGGCGACCAGGGCGTCCCAGTCCTCGCCCGCGTCGACGTGCAGGAACGCCCCGCCGCACCAGTCGCCGCTCTCGAGCTCGACGCCCTTCGTGCGCACCACGACGACGGTGCCGTCGAAGCCCTCGTCGCCGACGACGAGGTTGGAGCCCCCGCCGACCACGAGCACCGGCTCGCCGGCGGCGTCGGCGGCGCTGACGGCGTCGACCACCTGCTGGCGGGTGGTGGCGACGACCGTGCGGGCGGCCGGCCCCCCGACGCGCAGCGTGGTGAGCTCGGCGAGGGTCGCGGCCTGGTGCTGGGCGGTGCTCGTCACGCCCGAAGGCTAGGCGCTGCGCACCGCGGCGTCGTCCTTCTCCCCGGCCGAGCCGGCGCGCGGCTGGGCCACCTTGCTGACCAGCAGCGAGGGGACCGCGACCAGCGCCACCACGAGCAGGGCCCTGAGGGCGCCGACGTGCTCGCCCAGGAAGCCCAGCAGCGGAGGACCCGCCAGGAAGGCCGTGTAGCCGATCGTGGTGACCACGCTGACCCGCACGGCGGCCCGGCGCGGGTCGTCGGCGGCGGCCGAGATCCCGACGGGGAAGCCCAGGGCGGCTCCCGCGCCCCACAGGACGGCGCCCACGAGCGCGAGCGGCAGCCAGGTGCCGAAGACGACGAGCAGGGCGCCGACCGCGCCGAGGGCCGTGGTGGCGCGCAGCACGGGCACGCGGCCCCAGCGGTCGAGCGCCCACTGGCCGCCGAGCCGCGCGGCGGTCATGGCGGAGAGGAAGACGGCGAAGCCGACGGCGCCGACCGCGGCCGAGGCGCCGTACCCGTCGACCAGGGCGATCGCCAGCCAGTCGTTCGCGGTGCCCTCGGTGAACGCGGCCGACAGGACCAGGACGCCGATGAGGAGGGTCCGGGGCTCGCGCCAGGCGCCGAGCGCCGACAGGCGCGCGGGGGCGGCCGTCTCCGCGGGGCCCGCGGCGGTGCCGCCGCCGGTGGCAGCGGCCACGCCCGCGTCGTGGGCGTCCGCGGCGTGGCCGCCCTCGGGCAGGAACCTCCCGCTGGCCCACCACAGCGCCACGACCGAGACGGCGGCGACGGCCGCCGCGTGCGCCCAGACGGGGACGCCGCCCCAGGCCATGAGCGCCCCGATCCCCGCTGACAGGACCGTTCCTCCGCTGAACCCGGCGTGGAAGGCGGGCATGATCGCCCGGCCGAGGTGCTGCTCCACGAGCGCGCCCTCGAGGTTCATGCCGACGTCCCAGGCGCCGATGCCGACGCCCATGAGCACCATGCCCACCACCGTGAGCGGCACCGAGTGCAGCGCCGTCGCGGCGAAGGCCGCCCAGGCCACGCCACCGAGCCCGATGGCGGTGGCGAGCCGCACCAGCTTCGTGGTGCCGATGCGCGCCGCCAGGGGGCCCGCGGTCGGCAGCGCGGCCACCGACCCGACGGCGATGCACAGCAGCAGCAGGCCGAGCTGCGCCTGGGACAGGCCGAGCTCGTCGCGGGTGGTGGGCAGGCGCGAGGCCCACGTCGCGAAGGCGATGCCGTTGAGGGCGAAGACCGCGAACACCGCGTTCCGGGCGGCGCGGACCTGCGGCACCGGCAGGGCGGTGGTCGGAGTGGACACGGGTGGCTCCAGCAGCGGTGGTCGGTGCGGACGGCGGCGGTGGGCCTAGCCGGCACGATCGAATCGATTCGATGGCTAGGCTCGCACCCGTGCCCACCCCCGGTCAAGACGGATCGCCGGCCCCTCGCGCCTCCTCCCCGGTGGCGGGGAGGCCGGTGCTGAAGGACGTCGCGGCGCGCGCCGGCGTCTCGACGTCGACGGCGTCCCTCGCCTTCGCCGGTGACCGGCGCGTCCTCGAGGCCACCCGCACCCGGGTCCTCGCCGCCGCCGCGGAGCTCGGGTACGCCGGCCCGGACCCCCTGGCGCGCTCGCTGCGCCGGGGGCGCTCGCGGGTGGTCGGCGTCGTCGTCGGCGACCGGCTCGGCTACGCGTTCGCCGACCCGCTGGCCGTGGTGCAGCTCGACGCGCTGGCCGACGAGGTCGGGGCGCTCGGGGCGGGCCTGCTGCTCATCGGCGGGGTCGAGGACGACCCGGCGCGCCTGGCCGTGGTGGAGCAGTCACCGGTGGACGCCGTGGTCTTCGCCACCTGCGGGGGCGACGACGACCCGGCCCTGGACCTGCTGCTGCGGCGCCGGGTGCCGGTCGTCGGCATCGAGGGCCCCTACCGCGACGGCGTGCACCTCGTGGAGCTCGACAACCGCGGGGCGGCGCGTCGCGTCGCGTCGCACCTGGCGGACCTCGGCCACGAGCGCGCTGCCGTCGTCACGCTGCCGTGGGGGCCCCACCGCCGCTCGGGCTGGCTCGAGGGTCCGCGACGGGCGGCGCGGGCGTACAACGACGCCTGGGAGCGCCTGGCGGGCACCGAGGACGTCCTCGGTGCCGGCGCCGGCCCGCTGCCCGCGTGGGAGAGCGGCGCCAACTCGCGCGAGGAGGGCGAGGCGGCGGCGAGGGCCCTGCTGTGCGACGACGGCGGGCGCCTCCTGCCCGCGGCGGACCGGCCGACGGCCGTCGTGGCGCAGTCCGACCTCCTCGCCGTGGGGGTGGTCACCGCGGCCCGCGCCCTGGGGCTGGCGGTGCCCGGCGACCTCTCGGTGACCGGCTACGACGGCGTGGAGACGCCGTGGCTGGGCGGGGACCGCCTGACGACGGCCCGCCAGGACGCGGCGGCGCGGGGCCGGGAGGCGGGCCGCCTGGTGGCGGCGCTCCTCGCCGGGCAGCACCCCGAGCGCGTGGAGCTGCCCGTCGAGCTCGTGGTCGGCACCACCACCGCACCGCCCCGCAGCGCGGGGCGCCAGGGCTGAGGTGGCTGGGGCGGCCGGCCCCTCAGGCGGGCAGGCGCACGACGGCCCGGGCGCGACCGAGGACCCGGGTGCCGCCGCAGGTGGCGGTGATGTCGACGCGGGCCGTGCCGGCCTCGACGTCGAGGGCGCCGACGACGGCGCTGACCTCGAGGTCGGCGCCGGGCTCGGGCGCGTCGTCGGCGCCGACCGGCACCTGGCCGGTGAAGCGCGTGCCGTAGTCGACGACGGCGGCCGGGTCGCCGCACCAGTCGACGACGACGCGGACCGCGACGCCCATGGTCAGCATGCCGTGGGCGATGACGCCGGAGAGGCCCACCGACCGGGCGACCTCGTCGGACCGGTGGATCGGGTTCTGGTCTCCGCTGGCGTCCGCGTAGCGCACCAGGTCGGCGCGGGTCAGGTGGACGGTGGCCGAGCCGACGGCGTCGCCGACGGACAGCTCCGAGAGCTTGGGCACGCTCACTCCCCCCGGACCACGAGCATCGAGGTGGACGTGCAGACGGACTCGCCGTCGGTGGTGGTGATGTCGTTGCGCATCGTCACCAGGTCGTTGCCGGCCATGCGGCGCACCGACTCCACGGTGAGGGCCGCCACGAGGCGGTCACCGGCGACCGCGGGGCGGTGGTGCGTGAAGCGCTGCTCGCCGTGCACGACGCGGGAGAAGTCGACGCCGGAGGCCGGGTCGTCCACGAAGCGCGCGTCGCTGGACTGGGCGAGGCCCACCAGGAAGGTGGGCGGGGCCACGACGTCGGCGTGCCCCAGCGAGCGGGCGACCTCGGGGTCGGTGTGGGCGGGGTGCACCGGCCCACCCCCGGCGGTGGCGGCCGCGAACGCAGCGATGGCCGCCCGGGTCACCTCGAAGGGCTCCCCCGGCGGCCACGTGCGGCCTGCCTGGCCTGCGTCGACGGGCACTGCGCGCCTCAGCCGAGCTCGACGTCGAGCGTCAGCGGGTCTCGCGGTGCGCGGTGTGACGGCCGTCGCGCGGGCAGTACTTCTTCATCTCCAGGCGGTCCGGGTCGTTGCGCCGGTTCTTCTTGGTGATGTAGTTGCGCTCCTTGCACTCCGTGCACGCGAGCGTGATCTTCGGCCGGACGTCGGTCGACTTGCTGGCCACGGCGGGGCCCACCTCTCACATCGGTCTCGCCGACCGCGGTTCAGCGGCGGGTCGGCGGTGGAGTCTACGCGTAGCGGGAGAGGGACTCGAACCCTCGACCTCACGATTATGAGTCGTGCGCTCTCGCCAACTGAGCTACCCCGCCAGGGGGCTGGGGCGGCGCTCTCGCGCCACCCCAGCGGTGGAGCCCCGATAGGGAATCGAACCCTAGACCTTCTCCTTACCATGGAGACGCTCTGCCGACTGAGCTATCGGGGCCGGCGTCCGCGAGCCTACACGGCCCCGGTGAGGGAGCCGCATAGACCCGCGGATTCGCGTGGCAGGTGCAGGATTCGAACCTGCGAAGGCATCGCCGGCTGATTTACAGTCAGCTCCCATTGGCCGCTCGGGCAACCTGCCGCGGCTGCCTACGATAGCAAGCCCGAGGGCCCGGCGCGGCACCCCCCGGCGCAGCGGCTGCGCCGCACCCCGCCGACGGCCGCCGCACGGCCTCCGCGCAGCCCTCGGGCACCCCCGTCCGCCCCACCACGAGGAGACCAGACCGTGGCCAGCGAGTCGTCGTTCGACGTCGTCAGCAAGCTCGACCGCCAGGAGGTCGACAACGCCCTCAACCAGGCGCAGAAGGAGCTGGCGCAGCGCTACGACTTCAAGGGCACCGGCGCGTCGGTGGACTGGAGCGGCACCGAGGCCATCGCCATGAGCGCGAACAGCGAGGAGCGCGTCAAGGCCGTCCTCGACGTGCTGCAGACCAAGCTCATCAAGCGCGGCGTGTCGCTGAAGGCCCTCGACGCCGGCGAGCCGCGCCTGTCCGGCAAGGAGTACAAGCTCGACGCCTCCCTGAAGGAGGGGCTGAGCCAGGACGACGCCAAGAAGATCGGCAAGATCGTCCGCGAGGAGGGTCCCAAGGGCGTCAAGACGCAGGTCACCGGTGACGAGCTGCGCGTCTCGGCCAAGAGCCGCGACGACCTCCAGGCCGTCATCGCGCTGCTCAAGGCGGCCGACCTCGACGTCGCCCTGCAGTTCGTCAACTACCGCTGACCGGCTCCTCCGGCCGGCCGGCCGGCGCCCGGGGCCCCGCCGGTCCCGGGCGCCTCAGGCGTCGCGGCGCACGAAGCGCGCCGCCGCCCCCGCGGCCACGACGCCGACGACGACCGCCAGGGCCAGCCCGGCCGCCAGCGGGCCCACGAGGCCCGCGGCACCGGACGCCACCGGGGGCAGCGCCACCAGCCTGACGGCCGCGGCGGCGGGCAGGAGCCCCTCGACGGCCTCGGCCCAGGAGGCGCGCGGCAGCGCCAGGCGGAGCAGCGGCTCGAGCACCAGCGGCCAGGCGACCACGAGGCCCACGGCCAGCGGAGCGCTGCGCAGCAGCGAGGCGAGCGCGCAGCCCGCCAGCCCGTGGAGGGCGACGAGGGCCACGAAGCCCGCCAGGGGCACCGCCAGCACGGCCAGCCGCGGCGAGGCGCCCCAGAGCGGCTCGCCCGGCCACGCGGCGACGACGGCGGTGGCCGCCACCAGCGACGTCCCGGCGAGCACCGAGGACCACGACCCGACGACCACCGCGCGGGCGGCCAGCAGGGCGCCGCGCCGGGGCACCACCACGAGCGCCGCCCGCGCCGCGCCGTGCCGGTGGTCGGAGGCCGAGGCAGCAGCCCCGGCGACGGCGGCGAGCACCCCGGTCAGCGACAGCCCGACGGCGCTGCCGGCCGTGAGCGCCTCGAGCAGGCCCGAGCGGCCCAGGTCGGTCCGGGCGCCGAGCGCGCAGAAGCCCGCGGCGCCGAGGGCGCCCACGAGCGCAGCAGCAGCCAGCAGCACCACCGTCGAGCGGAGCGTGAGCAGGCGGGCGACCTCGAGGCGCACCGCGGCGGCGAGGGCGACGGCCGGGCTCACGCGGACACCGCCGAGGACCCGAGCAGGTCCGAGGCGGGCAGCGCCACCTCGGCGGGGGCGGCCAGCGCGGCGTCCAGGTCGGCCTCGCGCCGGGAGAGCTCGTGCACGGCCACGCCCTCGGCGCGGGCCACCTCGCCGACGGCGGCGATGTCCAGGCCCGTGACCACGAGGGCGCCGTCGGGCAGGGGCTCCACCCCGCCTCCCCAGCGCAGCACCGCGGCGGTGAGGCGCCCGGCGTCGCTGGCCCGGACCAGCACGGACGCCGCGGCGCCGGCGACCAGCTCGGAGGCCGGCCCCTGGGCCGCCAGGCGGCCCCGGCGCAGCACCACGAGGGCGTCGACCATGGGGGCGAGGTCGGCCGCGCGGCTGCCGGTGAGGAGCACCGAGCCCCCGCCGTCGGCGTGCTCGCGCAGCAGGGACCCCAGCCAGGTGCGGCCGTCGGGGTCGAGGGCGGGGAGGGGGTCGTCGAGCAGGAGGGCGCGGGGCCGCCCCAGCAGCGCCCCGGCGACGGCGAGCCGCTGCGCCGCCCCGCGCCAGAAGACGCCCGGGCGGCGGTGCTCGACCCCGGTCAGCCCGGTCTGCTCGAGCACCTCGTCGACCCTGCGCCGCGGCACGCCCGCGCCGGCGGCCAGCACCCGCAGGTGGCCGCGGGCGGTGCGCCCGGGGTGCAGCGAGCCCGCGTCGAGGGCGACCCCCACCGCCGCCGCGGGCCGGGGGCAGCGGGCCAGCGGCGCGCCGTCGAAGAGCACCCGGCCCTCACCGCGGTCCAGCCCGGCGGCGAGGCGGAGCACCGTCGACTTGCCCGACCCGGCCGCTCCCAGCAGCCCGGTCGCGGTCCCGTCGGGGACGGTGAAGGTGAGGTCGTCGACGGCGAGCCGGCTGCCGTGCCGCTTGGTCAGCGAGAGGGCCTCGATCACCGCTCAACGGTGACACAGGAGGGGCCTGCGGGGAGGGCGTTCGGCCCCCTCCGGCGCGTCTCCCCCGGAGGTCACCCGCGGGCGGGCCGACGGGTCGGCCGGCGGTCAGCGCTGGCGGTAGCCGTAGGCCATCGCCTCGAGGCGGGCGATGCGCTCCGCCATCGGCGGGTGGGTGGCGAACAGGCTCTTCACGTCAGCCGCGCGGAACGGGTTGGCGATGAACAGGTGCGAGGAGTTCTGCAGCTGCTGCTCGGGAGCGAGCGGCCGCGCCTGCACGCCGCGCTCCAGCTTGCTCAGCGCCGAGGCGAGGGCGAGCGGGTCGCCGGTGAGCTGGGCGCCGTCCTCGTCGGCGTCGTACTCGCGGGTGCGGCTGATGGCCATCTGCACCAGGCCGGCGGCCACCGGGCCGAGGAAGAGGATGAGCATCGCGGCGAGCGGGTTGGGGCGCTCGCGGTCACCGCCGCCGAAGAACATGGCGATGTAGGCCAGGTAGGTGATCACCGAGGCCATGGCAGCGGCGATCGAGCTGGTGAGGATGTCGCGGTTGTAGACGTGCATCAGCTCGTGGCCGAGGACGCCGCGCAGCTCGCGCTCGTCGAGGATGTCGAGGATGCCCTGGGTGGCGCAGACCTTGGCGTTCTTCGGGTTGCGCCCGGTGGCGAAGGCGTTCGGGGCGGACGTCGGGGAGACGTAGAGCTGCGGCATGGGCTGGCCGGCGCGCTCGCTGAGCTCGCGGACGATGCGGTGCATGGCCGGCTGCTCCGCCTCGGTGACGGGGCGGGCGCGCATGGCGCGGACGGCCACGGAGCCGGAGGTCCAGTAGGCGATGCCGTTGACCACGAGCGCGATGACGAGGCCGACGAGCAGGCCCTGCTGGCTGCCGCCGAAGAGCAGCCAGCTCGCCAGGAGCACGACGCCGCCCAGCAGCCCGAAGAGCATCGCCGTCTTGACGCCGTTGAAGTGGCCGTGGCCCATGGGGTCCTCTCAGTCCTCTTTACCTCTGCATGACCTGCAACAGACTGTCCCCCACGGTGCTTCCCGGGCGCACCCCCGGCGGGGCTGTCCGGAGGAGGTCCACAGCCACCTCACAGCGGAGCGTCTCCGCGCGACGCACGTAGCATCGACACACGTGAGCACCGTGCCCGACCCCCAGCGGTCGCCCGAGCAGCCCGCCCACCGGGTCGACAAGCAGGTGGAGGTCCTCGAGCGCGTCGTCATCCGCTTCGCGGGAGACTCCGGTGACGGCATGCAGCTCACCGGCGACCGCTTCACCGCGGAGACCGCGAGCCTCGGCAACGACCTGGCCACCCTGCCGAACTTCCCGGCCGAGATCCGGGCTCCCGCCGGCACCCTGCCGGGCGTCTCGAGCTTCCAGCTGCACTTCGCCGACCACGACGTCACGACACCGGGCGACGCCCCCGACGTGCTCGTCGCGATGAACCCCGCCGCGCTGCGCGCCAACGTCCACGACGTCCGGCCCGGCGGCACGCTGATCATCGACACCGACGACTTCACCCCGCGGAACCTCGCGAAGGTCGGCTACGCCACCAGCCCGCTGGACGACGGGAGCCTCGAGGGCTACCGCGTGCACGCGCTGCCGATGCAGTCGATGACGGTGGAGGCGCTCAAGGACCTGGGCCTGAGCCGCAAGGACGCCGAGCGCAGCAAGAACATGTTCGCCCTCGGCCTGCTGAGCTGGCTGTACGAGCGGCCGACGGCGCAGACCGAGCGGTTCCTCACGGCGAAGTTCGCCAAGCGCGCGGCCGTCCTCGAGGCGAACCTGCGCTCCTTCCGCGCCGGCTGGGCGTTCGGGGAGACCACCGAGGCCTTCCCGGTGCGCTTCACCGTGCCCCCGGCGCCGGCCGAGAAGGGCACCTACCGCAACGTCACGGGCAACGCCGCGCTCGCCTACGGCCTGGTGGCCGCGGCGCACCGCGCCGGGCTGCCCCTGGTGCTGGGCTCGTACCCGATCACCCCGGCCTCCGACATCCTCCACACCCTCTCCGGGCTCAAGCGCTTCGACGTGACGTCGCTGCAGGTGGAGGACGAGATCGCGGCCGTGGGCGCCGCGCTGGGCGCCTCGTTCGGCGGCGCGCTCGGCGTCACGACGACGAGCGGCCCCGGCCTCGCCCTCAAGAGCGAGACGATCGGCCTGGCGGTGGCGCTCGAGCTGCCGCTGGTCGTCGTCGACGTCCAGCGCGGCGGGCCCTCGACGGGCCTGCCCACCAAGACCGAGCAGTCCGACCTGCTGCAGGCGATGTACGGCCGCAACGGCGAGTCGCCGGTGCCGGTGGTGGCGCCGTCGACCCCCGCCGACTGCTTCGACGCCGCGGTCGACGCGGTGCGCATCGCCGTGAAGTACCGCACGCCGGTGCTGCTGCTCTCCGACGGCTACCTCGGCAACGGCGCGGAGCCGTGGCGGGTGCCGGCCGCGCACGACGTGCACGCCGTCGACCCCGACATCTCCACCGACCCGAACTCCACCGCCGACGACGGCATGACGCCGCAGTTCCGGCCGTTCCTGCGCGACCCGGACACCCTGGCCCGCCCCTGGGCCGTGCCCGGCACCGCGGGGCTGGAGCACCGCGTCGGCGGCCTGGAGAAGGCCGACGTCACCGGTGAGATCTCCTACGACCCGGCCAACCACGACCGCATGGTCAGGCTGCGCCGGGCGAAGGTGAAGGGCATCGAGGTGCCCGACGTCACTGTCGACACAGGCGACCACGCCGGTGGTCACGACCACGCCGACAGCGACCTGCTCGTCCTCGGCTGGGGCTCCACCCGCGGCCCCATCACCGCCGCCGTGCGCGAGGCCCGCCGCAGGGGCCTGCGCGTGGCCCAGGCGCACCTGCGCCACCTCAACCCCCTGCCCGCCAACCTCGGCGAGGTGCTGCTGGCGCACGAGCACGTGCTGGTGCCCGAGATGAACCTCGGGCAGCTGGCGCTGCTCCTGCGCGGCCGCTACCTCGTCGACGTCATCAGCTGCAACCAGGTGCGCGGCCTGCCGTTCACGTCGACCGAGATCGTCGAGGCGATCGAGGACGTCGTGGCCGGCCGGGTGCGCCCCACCCCCCGGAGGGACGCTCGATGAGCACACCGCTCGGCCTGCCCACCCTGCGCAGCGGGACGGCGGACGTCCCGTCGCTGCCCGACGGCGTGCGCCTGGGCAAGAAGGACTTCACCTCCGGCTCGGAGGTGCGCTGGTGCCCCGGGTGCGGCGACTACGCCGTCCTCGCCGCCGTGCAGGGCTTCCTGCCCGAGCTGGGGCTGCGCAAGGAGAACGTCGTCTTCATCTCGGGGATCGGCTGCTCCTCGCGGTTCCCGTACTACCTCGACACCTACGGCATGCACTCGATCCACGGGCGCGCCCCGGCGATCGCCACCGGGCTGGTGGCCTCGCGCCCCGACCTGTCGGTGTTCGTGGTGACCGGTGACGGCGACGCGCTGAGCATCGGCGGCAACCACCTCATCCACGCGATGCGCCGCAACGTGAACATGACCGTCCTGCTGTTCAACAACCGGATCTACGGCCTGACCAAGGGGCAGTACTCCCCCACGTCCGAGGTCGGCAAGGTCACCAAGTCGACCCCGTCGGGCTCGCTCGACGCGCCGTTCAACCCGGTGTCGCTGGCCCTCGGGGCCGAGGCGAGCTTCGTGGCGCGGACCCTCGACACCGACCGCAAGCACCTCACCCAGGTGCTGAGGGCGGCCGCCGAGCACCGCGGCACGTCGCTGGTGGAGATCTACCAGGGCTGCCCGATCTTCAACGACGGCGCCTTCGACGTCCTCAAGGACCGCGAGGAGTCCGTCGCGCGCCTGGTGCGCCTCGAGCACGGCCAGGAGGTCGTCTTCGGCGCCGAGGGCTCCCAGAAGGCCGTCGTCCGCTCGGCGTCCGGGTTCGGCGTCGAGGTGGTGGGCCTCGAGGAGGCCCGGGCCGCCGGCCGCGAGCCCGTGGTCCACGACGTCGAGACCGCCGACCCCTCGCTGGCGTTCGCCCTGTCGCGCCTGGACGAGCCGACGATGGCCCACGTGCCCGTCGGCGTCTTCCGCGCCCACAGCCGCCCGACCTACGACGACGGCGTGCGCTCCCAGCTCGACGCCGCGCGCGAGGCGTCCGGCGGGCCGGGCTGGCGCGCCGGCGACGACGACCTCGAGGCGCTGCTGCGCGGCGGCGACTCCTGGACCGTGGAGTGACCCGCCCCGCACACGTCCGCCGGGGGTGAGGGGCACGTCCGAGCGCCGCGGCACCCTGCTCGGCCTCGCCGCGTACCTGCTGTGGGGCCTGTTCCCGCTGTACTTCCCGCTGCTCGCCCCGGCGGGCGCCGTGGAGGTGCTCGTCCACCGCGTGCTGTGGACGGCGGTGCTGTGCTGCGTGCTGCTGCTCGCCCTGCGCCGCTGGCGCCCCCTGCTGGCGCTCGCCCGCGAGGGCCGCGTGGTGGCGCTGCTGGCGCTCGCCGCCGCCGTCATCGCGGTCAACTGGGGCGTCTACATCTACGCCACGCAGCAGGCGCACGTCATCGAGGCGTCGCTGGGGTACTTCATCAACCCCCTCGTCACCGTGGCGCTCGCGGTGCTGCTGCTGCGCGAGCGGCTGCGCCCCCTGCAGTGGGCGGCCGTGGGCACCGGCGCGGTCGCGGTCGTCGTCATCACCGTCGACTACGGCAGGCCGCCGTGGATCGCCCTGGTGCTGGCGCTGAGCTTCGGCACGTACTCGCTGGTCAAGAAGCAGGTCGGGTCGACCGGGCCGGGCGGCCGGGGCGTCAGCGCGCTCAGCAGCCTCTCGGCCGAGACGCTGCTGCTCACCCCGCTCGCCGTCGTCGCGCTCGTGGCCATCGAGGCGAGCGGGCGCGGCACGTTGACCGCCGACCCGCCGTGGCACCTGGTGCTGCTGGCGACCACCGGCGTCGTCACCGCCGTGCCGCTGCTGCTCTTCGCCGCCGGGGCCGCCCGGGTCCCGCTCACCACGACGGGGCTGCTGCAGTACGTGACCCCGGTGATGCAGCTGGTCATCGGCGTGGCGGTGCTGGGCGAGCGGATGCCGCTGTCGCGGTGGGTGGGGTTCGCGCTCGTCTGGGTGGCGCTGGTGCTGCTCACCACCGACATGCTGCGCTCCGCCCGCCAGGGGCGCCGCGCACCGACGGCCGCCGTCGAGGCCGCCGGGTCGACCGGGGGTTCCGTCACGACGCCGTGACGAAATGCGGGCGATCCGGACAGTTCACCTCGGGGCCACCCGGGGTCCACGGCCCCGCCGCGCCCCCGGGTGAGCGTCGACCTCGGACCTGGAACGGCCCGGACACCCCGGGCCGGTCGCCCGTCGAGCACCCCCTCCGAGGAGCCCGAGATGACCCTCACCCCCTCCCGCCCGCTGCTGCCGATGACGGGTCACACCCGCGGCAACCGCTCGGCGGCCACCTGCCACTTCAAGTGCGGCGACGCCTGCCTCAAGGCCGAGGGCAGCACGTCGACGTCGCCGTCGTTCGCCGCCGTGGCCGAGGCGTCGCTGTCGCGGCGCAACCTGCTGCTGGGCCTGGGCGTCGTCGCCGCGGCCGCCGGCAGCGGCGCCGTGACCGCGCAGCCCGCGGCGGCTGCGCCTGGGAAGGGCGGTCCCGGTGGGGCTCCCGGTGGGGCCCCCGGCACCGTCGGCCCGAAGGGGCTGGCGTTCACGCCGATCGCCGCCGTGGCCAGCACCGTCGACCAGATGACCGTGCCCGCCGGCTACACCTGGAAGCCGATCATCAGCTGGGGCGACCCGGTGGTGCAGGGCGCACCGGCGTTCGACCTCGACCGCCAGAGCGCGCAGGCGCAGGCGATGCAGTTCGGCTACAACAACGACTACCTCGCCATCCTGCCGAAGGGCCGGAACAGGGCGCTGCTCGTGTCGAACCACGAGTACACCAACGAGAACCTCATGTACCCCGGCTTCACGTCCGAGGAGGCGCTGACGGTCGAGCAGCTGCGCACCTCGATGGCCGCGCACGGCCTCTCGGTGGTGCAGCTGCGCCGCGGGAAGGACGGGTTCTGGGAGGTGGAGCCCTCGAGGCTCGGCCGCCGCTTCACCGGCCTGTCCACCGAGTTCGAGCTGCGCGGCCCGGTCGCGGGGAGCGACCTGCTGAAGACCGCGAAGGACCCCTCGGGGCGCAGGGTCGTCGGCACGCTGAACAACTGCGCCGGCGGGACGACGCCGTGGGGCACGGTGCTGTCGGGCGAGGAGAACTTCGACCAGTACTTCCGCGGCGACGCCGCCGGCGACCCGCGCAACCGCGACACCTACGGGCTGGTCGACAAGGACGGGAAGGTCGGCAACGGCCGCTACTGGTACAAGGCCGACGACCGCTTCGACGTGGTGAAGACCCCGAACGAGATCAACCGGTTCGGCTGGATCGTCGAGGTCGACCCGCACGACCCGCGCTCCACCCCGGTGAAGCACACCGCGATGGGCCGGTTCAAGCACGAGGGCGCCACCACGATCGTGGCGAGGAAGGGCAACGTCGTCGCGTACATGGGCGACGACACCGCCGACCAGCACCTGTACAAGTTCGTCAGCCGCGACCGCGTGGGCAGGGGCGGCAAGGGCGGCCGCAGCGAGCTGCTCGACGCCGGTGACCTCTACGTGGCGAGGTTCTCGGCCGAGGGCGACGTCACCACCGACCGCGACGGCACCGGCGAGTGGATCGCGCTGACGAAGGACGGCGCGTCGGCCGTCCCGGGGATGAGCCTGGAGGAGGTGCTCGTCTTCACGCGCGCCGCCGCGGCGGAGGTCGGGGCCACCCCGATGGACCGGCCCGAGGACGTCGAGCCCGACCCGCGCACCGGGTACGTCTACGTGGCCTGCACCAACAACAAGACCCGCAAGGCCGCCGGCCCCGCCAACCCCCGGCCCTCGAACAAGGACGGCCACGTCATCGAGCTGCGCGAGGTCGGTGACGACGCGACCGGCACCCGCTTCGACTGGTCGCTGCTGCTGGTCTGCGGCGACCCGGAGGACCCGTCGACGTACTTCTCCGGCTTCCCGGCCGACAGGGTGTCGCCGATCTCCTGCCCGGACAACGTGGCCTTCGACGCCGGCCAGCCGGGCCTGTGGGTCTCCACGGACGGCGCGCCGAGCTCCATCAAGCTCAACGACGCCCTCCACTACGTGCCGCTGACGGGTGCTGAGCGCGGCCGCGTCTCGCAGTTCCTCGCCGTGCCCGCGGGCGCGGAGACCTGCGGCCCGTGGATCGACGCCGCCGACGGCTCGGTGTTCGTCAACGTGCAGCACCCGGGTGAGGTCGACGGCGCCGTGGTCGACAGGCCCACGTCGACGTTCCCGTACACGGACGCCTCGAAGCGCACCCCGCGCCCGAGCACCGTGCAGGTGCGCCGCACCGCCGAGTAGTCCCACCCGTCCGTGATCATGGGCGTCCGCCACCTCCCAGGGGTGGCGGACGCCCATGATCACGAGGGGGGCGCTTAGCCTGGAACGGACACCCGACGCACCACCTGGAGCACCGTGTCCCTCTCCTCCCCCACCCGGACCCTCGCGGCGCTCGGCGCTGCCGCCGTCCTCGGCTGCTCGTCGCTGCTGCTCGCCCCCGCGGCCTGGGCGCACGACTCCCTGGTCTCGAGCACCCCGGGCGACGGCACCACCGTGACGAACGCGCCCGAGTCGGTCTCGCTGGGCTTCAGCTCCGCCCCGCTGCAGCTGGGCGCACAGGTGCAGGTCACTGGGCCCGACGGCGCGGTCGTCACCGACGGCGAGCCCCAGGTGGCCGGCGACGACGTGGTCCAGGGCCTGGCGGCCGACCGGCCCGCCGGCACCTACACCGTCGACTGGCGGGTGACCTCGAGCGACGGGCACCCGATCCAGGGCACCGTGACCTTCACCGCCGAGGGCGCCGTCGGGGCGAGCCCGGCGCCGAGCACGAGCACCGCAGCCGCCAGCGCGCCGTCGTCGTCGGCTGCGCCCTCGGCGGCGGTCGAGGCCACGGCGACGCCTAGCACGACCCCGGCGTCAGCGGAGTCGGACCCCGGCTCGGAGATCACCACCTCGACGGTGGTGTGGACCGTCGTCGCCGGGGCGGCCGGCGCCCTGGCCGGATGGCTCCTCGTGCGCGCGCGGCGCCGCTCCGGCGGCTCCTGACCTCCAGGGCTCAGGCGGTGAGGGGACGGCGCAGCACGCGCGCCTCCCACGGGCGCAGCGGGGAGAGCCCGGTGCGCCCGGAGCCGTCGTCGTCGTGCCAGTTGCCCAGCACGAGCTCGGCGCCGTCCCACGCGGCGGCGTCGGCCCCCAGGTCGGCGGCGACGTCGTCGAGGGGCTGCTCCTCGCCGCTGACCGCCACCACGACCAGCAGCCCCGTCTCGGCCGTGGCGCGGGTGAACGCGTACACGTGCGGGTGCGTGGCGGCGAGCATCGTGAAGTCGCCGGTGCCGACGCACGGCTCGGCCTTCCGGAGGGCGATGAGGGCCTTGTAGTGGGAGAGCACCGAGGCCGGGTCGTCGCGCTGGGCCTCGGCGTTGAGCCAGGAGGCGTTCTCGTGCACCCGGTACCAGGGCGTGCCCGTGGTGAAGCCGCCGTGCGGGCTGGAGTCCCACTGCACGCCGGAGCGGGCGTTGTCGCGGTTGAGCCTCGCCATGGACCCCACGAGGCGAGCCACCTCGGCCTCGTCGGCGCCGCCCTCGACGGCCTCGCGCAGGTGGTTGACGGCCTCGATGTCGGAGTAGTCGGCGGGCGAGGTGAACGGCAGGTTGGTCATGCCGATCTCCTCGCCCTGGTAGACGTACGGCGTCCCCCGGTGCAGGTGCAGCAGCGTGGCCAGCGCCGTGGCGCTCTCGCGCCACCAGCGGCCGTCGTCGCCCCAGCGGGAGACGATGCGCGGCTGGTCGTGGTTGTCCCAGTAGAGGCTGTTCCAGCCGCGCTCGGCCATGCCGGCCTGCCAGCGGCCGAAGCTGGCCTTGAGGTCGAGCAGGGAGAAGGGCTGCGGGTCCCACTTGCCGCCGGTGCCGTGGTCGAGGTTGACGTGCTCGAACTGGAAGACCATGTCGACGACGCCGGTGCTCGCGTCCGTGAGCTCGACGGCGTCGTCGACGGTGATGCCGGGCATCTCGCCGACGGTGAGGAGCTGCCCGTCACGGCCGCCGAACACCTCGCGGCGCAGCTCGGCGAGGAACTCGTGCAGGCGCGGTCCGGTCATGAAGAACGGGCCGCCGTCGCCCCACAGGCCGCCGTCGGGCCACGGCGCACCGTCGGGCAGGGAGCCGTCGGCGTCGTAGCGCTTCGAGATGAAGTTGATGACGTCCATGCGGAAGCCGTCGACCCCGCGGTCCAGCCACCAACGCATCATCTCGGCGACCGCGGCCCGCACCTCGGGGTTCTCCCAGTCCAGGTCGGGCTGCTTGCGGCTGAACAGGTGCAGGTAGTACTCGCCGGTGGTCTCGTCGAGCTCCCACGTGGAGCCCGAGAACGCCGAGCGCCAGTTGGTGGGCTCCGCCCCCGGGTCACCGGCCGCGAACCCCTCGCGCGGCGGGCGCCAGACGTACCAGTCGCGCTTGGCGGAGTCCTTCGAGGCGCGGCTCTCGGTGAACCAGGCGTGCTCGTCGCTGGTGTGGTTGACCACCAGGTCCATGACCACCTTGATGCCGCGCTCGTGCGCGGCGGCGATGAGGGCGTCCATGTCGGCGAGGGTGCCGAAGGAGGGGTCGACCGCCTGGTAGTCGCTGATGTCGTAGCCGTTGTCGTCCTGCGGGGAGGCGTACACCGGGCTCAGCCAGACCACTCCGACACCAAGGTCCGCGAGGTGGTCGAGCTTGGAGGTGATCCCCGGCAGGTCACCGATGCCGTCGCCGTTCGAGTCGGCGAAGCTGCGCGGGTAGACCTGGTAGACGACCGTCGAGGCGAACCAGGGGGCCGAGCGCTCGGACGGGGAGGACGACGACGTGCTCACGGCCCCACCCTGGCAGGCCCCGGCCCCGGCGTCACGGGCCGGCTGCGGGCCCGGCTCAGGGCTGCCGGTGCCACTGGACGACGCCGACCAGCGTGGTCGCCAGCACCAGCAGCGAGAGCAGCGCGCTGCGGCCGGCCACGTCTCCCGTGCGGCGCGACACCAGCACCGCGGCGGCGTCGAGCCCGGTCAGCAGCAGCGTCACCTCGGAGGTGCGCCGCGCCTGCGGCGGCGGGCTGACCAGCAGGGCCGCCCCCATGGCGATGTTGCGCGCGGCGATGAGCCGCACGAGCAGCGGGAGCGCCGCGTCGTCCTGGGTCGCGTCGGCGCGGACGCCGAGCAGGCGGGTCATCGCGCGCGGCGCGAAGAGGGCGACCGCGCCCAGCCACACCGACAGCGCCCCGATGCTGCGCCGCTGGTCCCACCACACCCGGTCGCGGTCTGCCGTGCTCATGCGCGCTCCCTGCCCCCTGCGGGCCCGTCCACACCCGCCGCGCGCCAGGCGACCAGCACGACGACGAGAGCCAGGTACGGCAGCGTCAGCGCGCTGGCCACGACGTCGCTGGCCGCCGCCACGGCGAAGGCCCCCGCCGGCGGGTCGCCGAGCGGGCCGAGCACCGAGCGCCACCCCAGGGCGGCGACCGACGCCGGGACCGTCACCAGCGCGGACACCGCTCCGCCGGTGACCACACCGGCGAGGACGGTGCCCGGGGCGGCGCGCACGGCCGACGCGGACGTCCGCAGGCCGCGCCGCAGCGCCCCGCGCCCGCTCCACGACGCCGGCCGGGCGCCGCCGCCCACCGCCAGCGGCACGAGCGCCCCCACGACCCACACCTGCGCCACGAGGGCCGTAAGGAACCCGACGACGTCGACGGCGAGGGCCGCCAGCGCGCTCGGGCTGCTCCACACCAGCACCTGCCGCAGCACGTCGGGCACGGTGTTCACCGCGGTGGCCAGGGCCGCCGCGGCGTACGCCGCCCCGGCCCGGCGCCGCAGGAGCCGCAGCGCCGCCGGCAGGACGGCCCGCGCTCCCCACGCCGGCGATGCCGGCACCGACGCCGGCTCCGACGCCGGTGCGGCGCTCAGGACCCCTCCCGGGTGGCCACGGCCTGCACGAGCCGGTCGCCCGCGCGGCGGCGGGTGCGCCCCGGCTGCACGGCGAACCCGGCGGCCCCGACCGCCTCGAGGAGCTCGTCGCCGGAGAAGCGCCCCTCGGGGTGGCGGGACACGGCCCGCAGCCACGGCGCGTCGACGACGCGCGAGGTCATCTCCGTGAGCGCCAGCTGCCCGCCCGGCCTGACCACGCGGGCGGCCTCGGCGAGGACGGCGCGCCAGTCGTCGGCGTGGTGCAGGGCGTGGAAGGACACCAGCAGGTCGGCGCTGCCGCCGTCGAGCGGGAGGGCGGCCGCGTCGGCCTCGAGGACCTCCACCTCGACACCGGGGCGCGCGGCGAGGTCGGCCAGCGCCGCGCGCGCCGAGACCACCGAGGCGGCGTGGAGGTCGACGGCCGTGACGCGGCGGGCCCCCATCAGCTCGACCGCGCACCGGGTGCCCAGCCCGCGCCGTCCCGTCCCGACCTCGACGCACACCTCGCCGCGCGCCCCCAGGCGCGCGAGCTCGGGACCCTCGAACCGCAGACCGACCTCGTGGCGCGCCCGGGAGTCGACCCAGACCCGGTTCGCGTCGAGGTACGTCGGAGGGGCCTGGCCGCCGCGGGGGCTGCCGGTCTCGCGGGGGCTGGGGTGGGCTGCCACCCCGCTCCCCTACCCCCTCAGCAGGGCGTCACCCCGCGGGGGACGCCGGGCGTCAGCGGTCGCGCTCGGTGGTGCTGCGCGCGAACGCCGCGAGGGCGTCGCGCACGTGCCCGGCGGGCAGGCCGTCGAGCACCTCGACGGCGGACGCGGCCCACTCGCGGGCGCTCTCGCGGGCCGTCGCCGCGTACGGGGAGGCCGCGAGGGCGTCGACGGCGGTGGCGAGGGCCTCGTCACCGGAGAGGTCGGCGTCGAGCAGCTCGACCAGGGCGGCGGCCTCGGCGTCGCCTCCGGCGGAGGCGCGGCGGGCGAGCAGCACCGGGAGCGTGGGGACGCCCTCGCGCAGGTCGGTGCCGGCGGCCTTGCCGGTGCGGGCGACGGCGTCCTCGCCGGAGCGGGAGAGGTCGAGCACGTCGTCGGCGAGCTGGAAGGCGACGCCGACGCGCTCGCCGTACAGCCGCATGACCTCGACGACGTCGGCCGGGGCGCCGGAGAACTGCGCGCCGAACTGGCCGGCGAGCGCGATCAGCGAGCCGGTCTTGTCGGAGAGGACCTGCAGGTGGTGCGCCACCGGGTCCTCGTCGGGGCGGGGCCCGACGGTCTCGTGCATCTGGCCGAGGCACAGGCGCTCGAAGGTCTCGGCCTGCAGCCGCACCGCGAGGGGCCCGAGCTCGGCCACCAGGCGGGAGGCGCGGGCGAAGAGGAGGTCACCGGTGAGGATGGCGACGTCGTTGCCCCACTTGGCCTGCGCCGACGGGGCGCCGCGGCGCAGCGGGGCGTCGTCCATGACGTCGTCGTGGTAGAGGCTCGCGAGGTGCACCAGCTCGACGGCGACGGCGGCGGTCAGCACGCCCGGGTCGTCGGGGTCGCCCAGGTGGGCGGCGAGCAGCGCGAGCATCGGGCGCACCCGCTTGCCGCCGGCCTCCACCAGGTGCCGGGAGGCGGCGTCGGCGAGGGCGTCGGTGTGCCTCACGGCCTCGCGCAGCTGGGCCTCGACGCCGTCCAGACCGTCGAGGACGCGGGCGGTCAGCGCCTCGTCGACGTCGGGGACGGCGGCGGTGCCGCGCGCCCGGGGGCTCGCAGGCCCCGGGGGCGCGGGGACGAGCGCTCCCGTGACCACGGGGCCAGCGTAGGTCACCGCCCGACCGGGGCCAGGCGCGACAGCAGGGTGACCACGCGGTCGGCCGCATCACCGCCGGTCGGCTCCGCCAGGTTCGCGAGGAGCTTGACCACGAGGTGCATCGCTCGGCGGCGCGGCAGGCCCAGGCGCACGGCCGCCGACAGCACCTGCGGGTGGGCGATGAGCTTGGCGAAGGTGCGGCCCAGGGTGAAGTACCCGCCGAGCTCGGCGTAGAGGGCGCGCGGGTACGCCTCGAGGGCCGCCGCGCGGGCGGCGTCACCGCGGTCGCGGCCCTGCTGCAGGGCGGTGACCACGACGTCGGCGGCGAGGCGCCCGGAGTGCAGCGCGTACTCGATGCCCTCGCCGTTGAAGGGGTTGACCATGCCGCCGGCGTCGCCCAGCAGGAGCACGCCGTGCTTCGCGTGGGGCGTGCGGTTGAAGCCCATGGGCAGCGCGGCGCTCTTCACCGGCCCCTCCTGGTGGGCCTCGTCGAGGGTCCACTCCGCGGGGGTGGTGGCGAGCCACTGGCGCAGCACGGCCTTGAGGTCGACCGGCTGGCTGGCGTCGATGACGCCCAGCCCGACGTTGGCGCGGCCGTCACCGAGGCCGAAGATCCAGCCGTAGCCGGGCAGCAGCGGCGAGCGGCGGGGCTCGCCCGACCACAGCTCCAGCCAGCTCTCCATCCACGGCTCGTGGCTGCGGGGCGTGCGGAAGTAGGCCCGCGCGGCGACGCCGAGGGGCCGGTCGGTGCGGCGCTCGACGCCGAGGGCCACCGCGGTGCGGCTGGAGACGCCGTCGGCGGCGAGCACCACGGGAGCGCTGTGCACCACCTCGGGCCCGGTCGCCCGGCCGCGCTCGTCGACGGGCCTGGCGCGCACCCCGGTGACCAGGCCGGTGGTCCCGTCGAGCACGGGGGCGACGGCGGCCGTGCGCTCCAGCAGGCGCGCCCCGGCGGCGCCGGCCCGGCGGGCGAGCAGCTCGTCGAAGTCGCCGCGGGTGCGCACCAGCCCGTGGTCGGGGAAGGAGGCGAGCCGGGGCCAGGGGATGTCGTAGCTGCGGCCGCCGCCGACCAGGCGCAGGCCGCGGGTGCGCGCCCAGCCGTCCTGCTCGGCGTCGGTCAGGCCGAGGTGGGCGAGCTCGCGGACCGCGCGGGGCGTCAGCCCGTCGCCGCAGACCTTGTCGCGGGGGAACGACGACCTCTCCAGCAGCACGACGTCGAGCCCGGCGGCCGCCAGGTGCGCCGCGGCCGAGCTGCCGGCCGGGCCGGCGCCCACGACGACGACGTCGGCGCGCTCCCCGCCGCCCGCGCTCGTGCTCACGAGGTGGGGCGGACGGCGCGGTGCAGCGCCACGATGCCGCCGGTGAGGTCCTTCCAGGCGGTGCCGGTCCACCCGGCGTCCTGGACCCAGCGGGCCAGGCCGGCCTGGTCGGGCCAGGCGCGGATCGACTCGGCGAGGTAGACGTACGCCTCGGGGTTGGAGGCGGTGCGCCGCGCTACCGCGGGCAGCGCGCGCATCAGGTACTCGGTGTAGACCGTGCGGAACGGCGCCCACGTCGGGTGGGAGAACTCGCACACCACCAGGCGTCCGCCCGGGCGGGTCACCCGGAGCACCTCCGCGAGCGCCGCCTGCGGCTCCACCACGTTGCGCAGGCCGAAGCTGATGGTCACCGCGTCGAAGGCGGCGTCCGCGAAGGGCAGGCGGGTGGCGTCACCGGCGACGAAGGGCAGGTCGGGGCGGCGGCGGGCGCCGACGGCGAGCATGCCGCGGGAGAAGTCGCACGCGACGGCGCGGGCGCCGAGGTCGGCGAACGGCTCGGTGGAGGTGCCGGTGCCGGCGGCGAGGTCGAGGACCTTCTCGCCGGGGCGCAGGTCGAGGGCGCGGACCACCGCGCGCCGCCACCCGCGGTCCTGGCGGAGGCTGAGGATGGTGTTGGTGCGGTCGTAGCGGCTGGCGACGCCGTCGAACATGGCGGCGACCTGCTGGGGTGCCTTGGCGAGGTCGGCGCGAGTCACCCGACCATGGTCCCCCATCGGCTCCCGTGCGGCGCCCCACCCGCCTCCCGGCCGTGATCACCGCCGCGGGAGGGCGGCGTCGTAGGCTCTGGCGCCGTGAGCAGCGCCACGTCGTCCTCCAGCTCCACCGCCGCCGCCGCTGTGCGGGAGGCCGCGCAGCGCGCCGCCGGAGCCGCCGCCGCGCTGCGGATGGCCCCGGACTCCCAGGTGAGCGAGGCGCTGGCCGCCGCGGCCGAGCGCGTGGCCGTCGCGGCCGACGCGGTGCTCGCGGCCAACGCCGACGACGTGGCCGCCGCCGAGGCGTCGGGGACGAGCGCGGGGCTGCTCGACAGGCTCCGCCTCGACCCGGCCCGCCTGGAGGCCGCGGCCCAGCAGCTGCGGGAGATCGCCGCGCTGCCCGCGCAGCCGCGCATGGTGTTCGTCCGCGACCTGCCGGGCGAGGGCGTCCACGGCGGCCAGGTGTGGGAGCGCCGCGTGCCGGTCGGTGTCATCGGCGCCACCTACGAGGCGCGGCCCGCGGTGACCGTCGACGTCGCCGGGCAGGTGCTGCGCGCCCGCAGCGCCGCCGTGCTGCGCACCGGGTCGGCGGCCCTGCGCACGTCCAGCGTGCTGGTCGACGAGGTGCTCGCCCCGGCGCTCGCCGCCGCGGGGCTGCCCGACGGCTCCGTGCAGCTGGTCCGCCAGCCCGGCCACGACGCCGCCGAGGCGCTGGTGGCCCAGCCCGACCTGGTCCCCCTCGTCATCGTGCGCGGCTCCGGGGAGACCACCCGCCACCTGTCGCGCCTCGGCGCCGCGGCCGGGACGCGGGTGCTCGCCCACGCCGACGGCGGCGGGGTGCTCTACGCCGACCTCGCGGCCGACCTCGACAGGTTCCGCGACCTGCTGCGCGCCGGCGTCGACAGGCTCGGGGTCTGCAACCGGCTGAACCTGCTGCTCGTGCACGCCGCCCGCTGGGAGGAGCTGAGCCAGGTGGCCGTAGAGGTGCTCTCCGAGGCGGGCGTCGAGGCGCAGCTGCCCCCGCACGCCCAGCGGCTCGGGCACGAGTGGGCCCTGGACTCCGGCAACGAGGCCCGCGTGACCGTGGCGCCGGTGGCCGGCGCCGTCGAGGCCGCCGGGCTCGCTGGCGCGCAGACCAGCGGCATCGCCGCCACCGTCGTCACCGAGGACGCCGGCACGGCCGCGGAGTTCCTCGGCTCGTGGGGCGGCACCGGCGGCTTCTGGAACACCACCACCCGCCTGCTCGACGGCTACAAGCTGCTCGGCGTCCCCGAGACGGGCATCAGCGTCGACTCCGTGCCCGGGCCCCGCGGCCCGGTCACCGGGGCCGACCTGGTGCTGCGGCAGTTCGTGGTGCTCCCCGCGGGCACCGCGGAGGCCGACGGCGTCGAGGCCTCCCTGCGCGGGTGACCCGCCGCTGACGGACCGCCGGTGCGCCGTGTGGTGGACGTCATCACGTCCGGCGCCCGCTGCGGGGGTCGCTCCGCCGGGAGGCGCCTAGCCTGGACGGCGATGACCACGACCGTCGGCCGCCCCGGCCGCCCGCCCGCGCCGCGCCCCTCCGGGCCGGCCGCCGAGCGCGCCCTCTCCGCGGGTGCGCGGCTGCGCTGGCGGACCACCCGCCTGAGCGACCCGGGCCCGCTCCTGGAGCTGCTCACCCGGACCGCCCCCGCGAGCACCGGCCCCGGCGGGCCGCTGGCGTGGGTGCGGCGGGGCGAGGGCATCGTCGGGTGGGGCGAGGCGGCACGCGTCGAGGCCTCTGGCGAGCACCGCTTCGCGACGGCGGGCGCCGCCTGGCGCGACCTGCTGCTGGGCGCTCCCGTGGTCGACGAGGTGCGCCAGCCGGGCACGGGCCCGGTGGCCTTCACCTCCCTGTCCTTCGACGGCGGCTCCGCGGCGGGCGGGGTGCTCGTCGTGCCCGAGGTGCTGGTCGGGCGCCGGGGCTGCACCTGGTGGGTCACCACCGCGACCCCGGTGGACGAGCCCGCGGCGGCGCCCGCGGACGTGCTCGCCTCCGCCCTCGGCGGGGCCGCCGACGAGCACGACGCCCTCAGCGGCCTGGGCGGCCCCGGTGCCGTCCGCTACTCCGACGGCGCGCTGAGCGGCCCGGCGTGGGCCACCGCGGTCGCCCGGGCGGTGGAGCGCATCCAGGCCGGTGAGCTCGAGAAGGTCGTGCTCGCGCGCGACCTGGTCGCCGAGACCGAGCACGCCGTCGACCCGCGCTGGCTGCTCGGCAGGCTCGCCGAGGCCTACCCCTCGTGCTGGTCGTTCGCCGTCGACGGCCTGGTCGGCGCCACCCCCGAGCTGCTGGTGCGCCGCGAGCGCGGCCTGGTGCACTCCCGGGTGCTGGCCGGCACCATCCGCCGCACGGGCGACGAGGAGCGCGACGCGGCGCTCGCGGGCTCGCTGGCGCGCTCGGGCAAGGACCTGGAGGAGCACGAGTACGCCGTGCGCTCGGTGGTCTCGGCGCTGGCACCCCACTGCCGGACGACGACGGCGCCCGACGCGCCGTTCGTGCTCCACCTGCCGAACGTGATGCACCTGGCCTCGGACGTCACCGGCGTCCTCGACGACGGCCGCCCCGGCGGCGCCCCCGGGGTGCTCGAGCTCGCGGCGGCGCTGCACCCGACGGCGGCGGTGTGCGGCACCCCCACCCCCGCCGCGGCGGCGCTGATCGCCGAGCTGGAGCAGATGGACCGCGACCGGTACTCCGGCCCCGTGGGCTGGGTGGACGCCGACGGCGACGGCGAGGTGGGCCTCGCGCTGCGCTGCGCCCGGATCGACCCCGACGACAGCCGCCGCGTGCGGCTGTTCGCCGGGTGCGGGGTGGTCGCCGGGTCCGACCCGGTGGCCGAGCTGGCGGAGTCCGACGCGAAGCTCGTGCCGGTCCGCGACGCCCTCGGCAGCGCCTGAGGCCCGGCCCCCAGGCGGTTCCAGGCGTTCCAGGCGGTTCAGCCGCTCCGGCGCACGGCCTCCGACACGGCTCCGCGGACCCGGGCGTGGAGCGCGCGCAGGTCCGCGCGGTCGGCGCGCACCACGAGCACCTCGCGGCCCCGCACCGGCGCCGCCAGGGCCGCGCGGAGGTCGTCGAGGCCCTCGACCCGGCGCGCGCTGACGCCCAGGGCGGCGGCGAGGGCCACCAGGTCGCGGCCGTGGGGCGTCCCGAAGAGGCGCTCGAAGACGGCGGCCCGGTCGGGAGCGCCCGGGTCGCCGTGCTCCAGGCCGGTGAAGATGCCGCCGCCGTCGTCGTCCACGACCACCACGCGCAGGTCGGGCTCCGGCTCCCCGGGGGGCAGCAGCAGGCCGTTGGCGTCGTGCAGCAGCGCCAGGTCGCCGACCAGCACCGTCGCGGGCGCCCCCGCCGCGAGCGCGGCTCCGGTGGCCGTGGACAGCGTGCCGTCGATGCCGGACAGGCCGCGGCCGGCGAGCACCCGCGGGCCCCCCGGGGTGCCGGTCCAGGGGGCGGCGGCGAGGTCGAGGTCGCGGACGGCGTTGGAGGCGGCCGTCACGAGCAGCTCTCCCGGGCGCCGTCCCAGCGCGGCGGCGACCTCGCGCGCGACGAGCGGGCCGGTCAGCCGTCCGGAGCCCGCTGCGGCGTCGAGCTCGGCGTCGAGGGCCTCCTGGGCCGCGGCTCCGGCGCGCTGCCAGGCGGTGAGGCAGGCGGCGTCACCCCGGCTGCCGGTCAGGAGCTGCTCGGTGCCGGCCGTCGGTGGCACGACCACCCGGCGTGCGCCCCGGGTGGGGTCGGGGCCGGGGTCGTCCGCGTGGGCGACGAGGTGCACCAGCGCGACGTCGCCGCGCGCGAGGAGCGCCGTGACGGGGCGGCTGAGGGTGGGGCGCCCGACGGCGACGACCCTCTCGACAGCGCCGCCGAGGTCCGGCTCGCCGAGCAGCAGGCGGTAGGGGCCGACGGCGTTCGGGCCGCCGCGGGCGCCGGAGCTCGGCTCGGCCAGCAGGGGCCAGCCCCGGCGCTCGGCGAGGGCGCGCGCGAGAGCACCCAGGTGGGCGGGTGCGTCGCCCACGACGACGACCGTGCGCGCCTCCCCCTCCACCGCACCCTCCGCGGAGGGTGCGGAAGGGGCGGAGGGAGCGCGAGGACCGGGGGCGGGGTCCCAGGGGGCGTCGGGGACCAGGGGGTCGGCGAGCGCCAGGTCGCCCTGCACGGGGCCGGGACGCGCGTCGCGGTCGCCGCGGGCCGTGGCCACCAGGTCGGCCACGCCCGCGCGCCAGGTGGCCTCGACGCGGGCCAGCAGCTCGCCCTCGCGGGGCACCGGCAGGTCGAGGGCCAGCCGCGCCGCGGCGCCGAACAGGCCCGCCTGCAGGGCCGTGGTCTGGTTGGCCCACGTGCCGCGCACCGCGTGGGGCCGGTCGGCCGAGAGCACCACCAGGGGCACGCCCGACTCCGCCGCCTCGAGCACCGCCGGGTGGAGGTTCGCGACCGCCGTCCCCGAGGTGGTGACGACGGCGGCCGGAGCGCCCCCGCCGCGGGACAGGCCCAGGGCGGTGAAGCCCGCGGCCCGCTCGTCGTGGCGCACGTGGAGGCGGACCAGGCCCGCGGCGTCGGCGGCGTGGAGCGCGTACGCCAGCGGCGCCGACCGGGAGCCGGGGCAGAGCACCACCTCCCGGACCCCCGACGCCGCGAGCTGCTGGACCACCGCGCGCGCGAGCGCCGTCGACGGGTTCACCACCGGCCCATCATGGGCGGCCGACCGCCCGCCGACACCACCGCCGGAGGGGAGGGGACGGCTCAGGGCAGGAGGGCGTGGCAGCGCCGCAGGCGGTCCAGCCACCACCGGCGGCGCTCGGGCGGAGCGGCGTGGCGGTCCAGCAGCTCGGGGTCGGGCTCCACCGCGCCCACCGGCAGCGACCCGTCCTCCAGCGGCCGGGGCGCGGCGACGTCGACGGCGAGGAGCGACCCGGTGCCGAGCCCCGCGGCGAGCGGCTCCCCCGCCCCCGGCCACCCCGAGGGCAGCGCGGAGGTCGGAGCAGCGGGGAGGGCAGCGGGGAGGGCAGCGGCGGCGGCGAGCCCGGCGCCGATGCCGACGGCGGTGTCGAGGGCGCTCGAGAGGACCACCGGCACGCCGTGCTCCTCGCGCAGCTGCGCCGCCAGCGCCAGGACGGCGCGGACCCCGCCCATCGGCGGGACCTTGAGGACGGCGACGTCGGCGGCGCCGGCCCGCACCACCGCGAGGGGGTCCTCGGCGCGGCGGATGCTCTCGTCGGCGGCCACCGGCACCTCCACCCCGGCGGCGCGCAGGCGGCGGCGCAGCTCGACGAGCTCGGGCACCGAGGCGCAGGGCTGCTCGGCGTACTGCAGCGGCCCGCCGGCCGCGAGGGCCTCCAGCGCGGCGGCGGCCTCGTCGACGGACCAGCCGCCGTTGGCGTCGACGCGCACCGCGGTGCCCGTCCCGGTGCCGGCCCCCCGGGCCGCGAGGACCTCGCGGACGGCGGCGACGCGGGCGACGTCGTCGCGGAGCTGCTGACCGGGCTCGGCGACCTTGACCTTGGCGGTGGTGCAGCCCGGGAAGCGCGCGAGCACCTCGGGCACCCGCTCGGCGGGGACGGCGGGGACCGTCGCGTTGACGGCGACCCGGGGCCGCAGCGGCGCGGGCCAGCCGCGCCACGCCGCCTCGACGCCGGCCGCCAGCCACGTCGCGGCGACGGCGTCGTCGTACTCGGCGAAGGGCGAGAACTCCCCCCACCCGGCGGGGCCGCGCAGCAGGAGGGCCTCGCGCACGTCGAGCCCCCGGAACCTCACGCGCAGCGGGAGGGCCACCACGGCGACGCCGTCGAGGAGCTCGTCGAGGGCCGGAGCGCCGTCGCACGGGTGCCGGTCCGAGCGCCGTTCGGCGGAGGCGTCCACCCCCGGAACGCTCGCAGACTCATCCCCCGGGCTGACGGGCGGGGCACCAGGTCGGTGCGCCGGGCTGACGACGCCCGACCCGCGGCGCCGTCACGCTCTCGTCATGAGCGCGGTGGCAGCCCCGAACCCCTCGGCCCGGACCGCAGGGGCGCCGTCGTCCCGCGGGGACCGGCCCGCACCGGGTCGGGCGGCGCGGTCCGGGGTCGCGGTGGCGGCGGTCGTCGCGGCGGGCGCAGCCGCCCTGCTGCTGGGCGCCGCCACCGAGGTGGGCCAGGGCGTGCTGCCCACGGCGTGGGGACCGCTGGCCGGCTCGGTGGCGGCCTGGGCGGTGATCCCCGCACTGCTGGCCGGGGTGGTGGTCTCCGCCACCGGGTGGCGCGGCCGGCGCGCGGAGGGCCTCGGGGCGGTCAGCGGGCTGGTCGCGACCGAGGCCCTGGTGGCGGGCTACTACGGGTGGGCCGCCCTCGTGAGCGGCACCCCGCACGCGGTGGCGTCGGTGGCCGTGTGGGCGGGGGCGGGCGTGGTGAGCGGCGCGCTGGTGGGGGCTTGCGCCGCGGCGGTGGCCGCCGGCAGCGGGCACGTCCGCGGCGCGGCGCTGGGGCTGCTGGGCGCGCTGGTGCTCGCCGACGGCCTGCGCTCGGTGCTCCTGTTCCCCTGGCAGGCCGCGGGCGGGTGGCTGTTCGTGGTCTCGGGGGTGCTGGTCGCGACGCTGCTGCCGCGACGCGGCGAGCGGACGGCGGCCGGGCTGGTGCTCGTCTGCTCCCTCGCCCTGGGCGCCGGCGGCTACGCCGTCCTCGATGCGGTGGTGACGCTGGCCGGCTCGCGCTGAGCGCCGGCCCGGGCCCCGTCGCAGCGCCTCAGGCGGGCACGCCGACCATCGCCGCGGAGCGCTCCCACAGGCCCCGCGCGAGCTCGACGTCGTCGGCCTGCCGGCTCGGGCGGCCGATGACGAACCTGTCGAGGTAGGCGCCGTCGACGGTCTCCGGGTCGGGCCGGGTGGCGAGCGCCAGCAGCGGCGCGGCGCCCTCCTCGGAGGTGATGGTCAGCAGGCGGCTCAGCGGGGGCCGGTAGAGCACCCGCACCACGGGCGTGTCGGCGCCGAAGGCGGTCCCCACCACACCGGGGTGGAAGCACGACGCCGTGGCCGTGCCCTCCAGGCGCCGCGACAGCTCGCGGGTGAACAGGACGTTCATCAGCTTCGTGGTGCCGTAGACCCGGAAGCCCCGGTAGCGGCCGACAGCGCTGTCGAGGTCGCCGAGGTCCACCCTCCCGAAGGAGTTCGCGCGGCTCGACGTCGTGATGACCCGCGCGCCCGGCGTCGCCTCGACGCGCTCGCGCAGCAGGGCCGTGAGCAGGAACGTCGACAGGTGGTTCACCTGGAGCGTCTTCTCGTGGCCGTCCTCGGTGACCACCCGGTCGGGGAAGGTGCCGCCGGCGTTGTTGGCCAGCACGTCGATGCGGTCGCAGCGCTCGAGCACCTCGGCGGCGGCGCGGCGGACGTCGGCGAAGCTGGTGAAGTCGGCCAGGACGGGCTCCACGCCGAGCTCGGCCGCCAGCGCCCCGGTGCGCCGCGGGTCGCGGCCGAGCGGGACGACGGTGGCCCCCGCCGCGGCGAACCGGCGGGCGGCGGCGGCGCCGATGCCCGAGCTGGCGCCGGAGACGACGACGGTCCGCCCCTCCAGGCGGGGCAGCGCGGAGGCGTGGCCGGGGGTCTGCGGGGCGCTCGTCATGACCCCAGCATCGGTGCGCCGGCCACCGGAGGCGACCCGCCCGCCTAGCCTGGAGCGGTGGGGTGGCTGGTGGTCGCCGTGGCGACCGCCGCGCTCGCAGCGGGGATGGCGCGCCTCGGCGTGCCGTCGGCGGCCCTGTTCGCCGCGGTGCTCGCCGGGCTCGTGGTCGCTCTCGCCGGCTGGCCGCGCACGCGGCTGCGGCGGGGGGAGCGCCTGGAGCTGCCCGCGCCGGCCTCGAAGGGCGGGCAGGCGGTGCTCGGCGTGCTGTCCGGCGCCCTGCTGCAGCCGGCGACGCTCGCCGAGCTGGCCGGGGCGTGGGCGCCCGTCCTCGCAGCCGTGGTGGCGACCCTGCTGGTCAGCGTGCTCGCGGGACTGCTGCTGGGGCTGTGCCGCGACGTCGACGCCGCCACGGGCTCCTTCGCCATGGTGGCCGGGGGCGCGTCGGGGCTGACGGCCATCGCCGGGGAGCTGGGAGCGGACCAGCGCGTCGTCGCGGTGGTCCAGTACCTGCGGGTGCTGCTCATCCTGCTGGCCATGCCGGTCGTCGCGGTGCTGCTGGGCGGGGGTCCAGGAGGAACCGGCGCGGCGACCGCAGGGGGCGGAGTCGCCCTGACGGCGAGCGCGGCGCCGTGGTGGGCCGACGTCCTCTTCACCGGCGCCGTCGCCGCCGCGGGGATCTGGCTGGCGCGGCTGGCGAGGCTGCCCGCCGGGCCGCTGCTCGGGCCGATGGTCCTGGCGGCCGCAGCCTCCGCCACCGGCCTGACGCAGGGCGCCACGGTGCCCGCTCCGGTGCTGCAGGTGGCGTTCGCGCTGATCGGCCTGCAGGTGGGCCTGTCCTTCACGCGGTCCAACCTCCGCACCGTCGGGCGGGTGCTGCCGACGGCGCTGGTGCTGATCGTGCTGGTCATCGCGGCGACGGCGGCCGTGGGCGTGCCGCTGCTGCGCCTGGCCGGCGCCTCGACCCTGGACGCCTACCTGGCCACCACGCCGGGCGGGCTCTACGCGGTGGTGGCGACCTCGGCGGACAGCGGCGGTGACACCACGCTGGTGCTGGCCGTCCAGGTGCTGCGCCTGCTCGTGATGCTGCTGCTGGCTCCGCTGATCGGCGCGGCGCTGGGACGGCGGGGCCGGGGAGGACGGCGCGGCACCTGACCCCCGCACGGGGGCGCGCACCGGGCGCGCCACCGGGTGCGCCACGGGGTGCGCCACGGGGTGCGCCACGGGGTGCGCCACGGGGTGCGCCACGGGGTGCGCCACGGGGTGCGCGGCGCTGACGGACGGCGCCCCGGGAGCCCTACCCTGCGGGCATGGCGATCTCCGCGGAGCCGCAGCGGCAGCAGCAGCGCTCGACGCCGGACCTCGTGGTCACCGTGCTGCTGCTCCTCGTCGGCGCGCTCGCGGCGGCGGCCGCCGTCCCCCTGGGCGCGGTGCTCACGACGGCCGCCGGCGGGTGCGGGGTGCAGGGACCCTGCAGCACCCTCGGGCTGACGGCGGGGGTCGGCCTCGCGGCGCTCGGGCCGAGCGCCGGCGTCCTCGGGTTCGGCGCCTGGGCGGTGGTGCGGCTGGTCCGCGGGCGGCGCGCCTGGTGGGTGGCGCTGGTGGCCCTCCTGTCCGCGCCCGCCCTGTGGTTCCTGGGCGCCTTCGTCCTCTGGGTGGGCGTGGGCGGCCTCTCGGCCTGATGCCGGGCGGTGCTGCTAGGGTGGGCCGGTGAGCGCGCTGCCCGGGGTGTCCGAGACCTTCGACCCCGCCGCGTGGCGCGAGGTCCCCGGGTTCGAGGGCCTCACCGACGTCACCTACCACCGCTGCGTGCTGCCGGGGGCCGCCGGCGGCACCGTGCGGATCGCCTTCGACAGGCCGCAGGTGCGCAACGCCTTCCGCCCGCACACCGTCGACGAGCTGCACCGCGCCCTCGACCACGCCCGCCGCACCGCCGACGTCGGCTGCGTGCTGCTGACCGGCAACGGGCCCAGCGCCAAGGACGGCGGGTGGGCGTTCTGCTCCGGCGGCGACCAGCGCATCCGCGGGCGCTCGGGGTACCAGTACGCGGCCGGCGGAGACGGGGGCGGCCCGACGGCCGACGAGACGGCGGCCGGCGTCGACGCGCGGCGCACCGCCGCCGAGGGCGGTCGCCTGCACGTGCTCGAGGTGCAGCGGCTGATCCGCACCATGCCCAAGGTGGTCGTCGCCGTCGTCCCCGGGTGGGCGGCCGGCGGGGGGCACAGCCTGCACGTGGTGTGCGACCTCACGGTGGCCAGCCGCGAGCACGCGCGCTTCAAGCAGACCGACGCCGACGTCGGCAGCTTCGACGCCGGGTACGGCTCCGCCTACCTGGCCCGGATGGTCGGGCAGAAGCGGGCGCGCGAGATCTTCTTCCTCGGCCGGGAGTACTCGGCGCAGGACATGGCCGACATGGGCGCGGTGAACGTCGTCGCCGACCACGCCGACCTCGAGTGCGAGGCGCTGCGGGTGGCCGCCGAGGTGTGCGGCAAGAGCCCCACGGCCCAGCGGATGCTGAAGTTCGCCTTCAACCTGGTGGACGACGGCCTCATGGGGCAGCAGGTGTTCGCCGGCGAGGCGACGCGCCTGGCGTACATGACCGACGAGGCCGTGGAGGGCCGCGACTCCTTCCTGGAGAAGCGCGAGCCCGACTGGTCGCCCTTCCCCTACTACTTCTGAGGTCCCCGTGAGCAGCACCCAGACCGCACGACGGGTGGCCGAGGAGCTGCTCGCGCCGCAGGCCGCCAGCACGGAGGCCGCGGGAGCGGTGCCGCGGTCGCACCTCGACGCGCTCGCGGCGGCCGGACTGGGGCGGACCGGGGGCGCGGACGCGCTCGCCGTGCTCGAGGAGCTGGCCGCGGGAGACCTGGCCACGGCCTTCGTGTGGGTCCAGCGGATCGGGGTGGTCCGGTGGCTGGAGCAGGCGGGCCCGGCGTGGGCGAGCACCCTGGAGGACCTGCGCGCCGGCCGCCTGCACGCGGGCATCGCCCTGCAGGCGGCGCTGCGCCCCGGGCCCGCCGCCGTCGTGGCGCGCCGGGACGACGACGGCGCGTTCGTGCTCGACGGCACCGTCCCCTGGGTCACCGGGTGGGGGCTGCTCGACGCCGTCCTGCTCACGGCCCGCGACGGCGAGGACGTCTTCTTCCTCCTGCTCGACGCGCGCCCCGACCAGGAGGGACCGACGCTGCGCGGGGAGCCCCTCGACCTCGTCGGCGTCCCCGCCAGCCGCACCGTCGAGCTGCACCTGGCCGGGCACCGGGTGCCCGCGGACCGGCTCGTGGCCACCGGCCGGCACGCCGCGCTGCTCGCCGGCGACGCCGCGGGGCTGCGCACCAACGGCTCCCTCGCGCTCGGGCTGGTGCTGCGGTGCGTGCGGGCGCTGGAGGGCTCCCCCGCGGCGGACGCGCTGGGGGCCCAGCTCGACGCGGCCCGCGAGCGCCTCGACGCCGCGGGGCCGGCGGAGCTGCCGGCGGCGCGCGCCGCGGCGGTGGAGCTGGCGTGGAGGGCCGCGGGGGCGCTCGCGACCGCGACGGGGAGCAGCGCCGTCATCGCGGGCGGGCTGGCGGAGCGAACGGTGCGGGAGGCGCTCTTCCTGCTGGTCTTCGGGTCGCGGCCGGCCATCAAGGCAGCGCTGGTGGCCTTCCTCGCCCGCTGAGCCCCCCTCCTCGCCCAGCCCCACCGCAGCCGAGCGCCTCGTTGCGGTTCCCACCCCCTCCAGAACCGCAGCCGAGCGCCTGACTGCGGTTCCCACCCCCTCCAGAACCGCAGCCGAGCGCCTGGCTGCGGGTCGGGTGGCCGAGGGGCACCGACCTCTCGCGGGGAGGTCACCCGGCGTCCACCTCGGCGTCGTCAGGGGGGCGGCTGGCGCCGGTAGACCGGAGCCTCGTGAGCACGACCACCACGGCTGCCGCGCCCCTGCCCCGCCAGCGCGCCCGCGCCCGCGCCCGCCGCGGCGACGTCCTGGAGCTGGTGCCCGCTCCGGCCGCCAGGCCGGCGCTGAGGGGGTGGCTGCACGCCGGGTTCGCGCCCGTCGTCGCCGTCGCCGGCCTGGTGCTGCTGGACCGCGCCGACACCCGGCTGGAGGCGGGGGCGGTCGGCGTCTACGCCGCGGTGAGCCTCGTGCTCTTCACCACCAGCGCGCTGTACCACCGGCGCGCGTGGGGCGAGGCGGGGCTGCGCCGCATGAAGCAGCTCGACCACGGCAACATCCCGCTGGTGGTCGCCGCGAGCGCGACCCCGCTGCTGCTGCTCGGGGTGCCCGGCGGCCTCGGGGTCGTGCTGCTGGCGGCGCTGTGGACCGCTGCGCTGATGCTGGCGGCGTCGCGGTGGGTGTGGCCGGACTGCCCCCGGCGCCTGCACACCGCGGCGACGGCGGCGCTCGGCTGGGCGGTGGTGCCGGTGCTGCCGCTGCTGCTCGCCAGCGGGGCGGTGGTGGACGCCGGGCTCGTGGTCGCGCTCGTGGCGGCGAGCGGTGCGCTGCTGACAGCGGGCGCCGTCGTCTACGCGACGCGGTGGCCGGAGCCGTGGCCGCGCCTGGCGGGCCACCACGAGGTCTTCCACGCCCTGACGGTGGCGGCGTGGCCGCTGCACGCGGCGGCCGTCTGGCTGCTCTGCGCCTGACCACCCGGCCGACCACCCGGCCGACCACCCGGCCGACCACCCAGGCCCTTGCCAGCCCCGTCGGGTAGCACGGAGCATGGCGGAGGTGACGACGTCGGACCCCGCAGGTGACGACAGGACGGAGGTGGCGCGGTGAGCGCGACCCAGCCGGTGCCCTCGAGGGTGCAGCTGCCCTCCCCGGCGGTGCTGAAGCCCCTGATGCGCGGCTGGCTCCACGCCGGAGCCGTGCCGCTGGTGCTGGCGGCCGGCATCGTCCTCGTGTGCCTGGCGCGCGGCGCCACCGCGGTCACGGGCGTGGCGATCTTCGCGGGCACGAGCACGCTGCTCTTCGCCACCAGCGCCGTCTACCACCGGTTCCGGTGGTCGGACCGGGCGCGGCTGTGGCTGATGCGCGCCGACCACGGCAACATCCCGCTGGTCATCGCCGGCTCGATGACGCCCGTGGCGCTGCTGGGACTCACCGGCGGCTGGCGCGTCGGGGTGCTCGCCACCGTGTGGACGGCGGCGCTGATGGCCGTGGCGTTCCGCTGGCTGTGGCCGCGGTGCCCCCGCGCGCTGCACACGAGCATCTCGCTGGTGCTCGGCTGGGCGCTGCTGCCGGCGCTGCCGGTGCTGCTCGACCACGGCGGCGTCGCGGTGTTCGCGCTCGTGCTCGCGGGCGGCGCCCTCTACACGGTGGGCGGTGTCGTCTACGGGCTGAAGCGCCCGGACCCGTGGCCGCGGACGTTCGGCTTCCACGAGGTCTTCCACGCGCTGACGCTGCTGGCGTGGCCCGCGCACTACGTCGCGATCAGCCTGCTCGCCTACCGCTGACACGCCCGGGAGGGCCCCCGCGCGGGCGTCCTCCGCCCGAGCGACGTAGCCTCCTCAGCGATCTCTCAGGCGACCGCGAGGAGGCGGCTGTGGCCACCACGACGACGACGTCAGGGCCGGGTGGGAGCGAGCTGCCCCAGACCGCCCCACCCCGCTCCAGGGCGGGCCAGGTGGCGCTGTGGACGGGCGTGTCCCTGGTCGGCGCGGCCTGCTGGACGGTGCTCGCGCTCTCGCGCGGGGAGTCCGTCAGCGCGCTGTGGATCCTCTTCGCGGCGCTGTGCTCGTACGCCATCGCCTACCGCTTCTACTCGCGCTTCATCACCTACCGGGTGCTGCGCGCCGACGACCGCCGCGCCACCCCCGCGGAGCGGCTCGAGAACGGCACCGACTACGAGGTCACCGACCGGCGGGTGCTCTTCGGGCACCACTTCGCCGCCATCGCGGGGGCAGGGCCGCTGGTCGGGCCGGTGCTCGCGGCGCAGATGGGGTACCTGCCGGGGACCATCTGGATCGTCGTCGGCGTGATCTTCGCCGGAGCGGTGCAGGACCTGGTGGTCCTGTTCTTCTCGATGCGGCGCAACGGCAAGAGCCTCGGGCAGATGGTCCGGGACGAGATCGGCGTGGTCGGCGGGATCGCGGCGCTCGTCGCCGTCTTCGCCATCATGATCATCATCCTGGCGGTGCTGGCGCTGATCGTGGTGAACGCGCTGGCGGAGTCTCCGTGGGGTGTCTTCTCCATCGCGCTGACCGTGCCGATCGCCCTGTTCATGGGCGTCTACCTGCGCTTCCTGCGACCCGGGCGGGTGCTGGAGACCACCGCCATCGGCGTCGTCCTGCTGCTCGCGGCCATCATCGGCGGCGGCTACGTGGAGCAGCTCGGCCTGGCGGAGTCGCTGACGCTGAGCAAGGAGACCCTGGTCGTCGCGCTGGTGGTCTACGGCTTCGTGGCGTCGGTCCTGCCGGTGTGGCTGCTGCTGACCCCGCGCGACTACCTGTCGACGTTCATGAAGGTCGGCGTCATCGTGCTGCTGGCCGCGGCGCTGCTGCTGGCGCGGCCGGTGCTCGAGAACGACGCCGTCACCAGCTTCGCCCGGGAGGGGAACGGGCCCGTCTTCGCCGGGTCGCTGTTCCCGTTCGTGTTCATCACCATCGCCTGCGGCGCGCTGTCGGGCTTCCACGCCCTCATCTCCTCGGGCACCACGCCCAAGATGGTGGCCAAGGAGCGGCAGGTCCGCTTCATCGGGTACGGCGGCATGCTGATGGAGAGCTTCGTCGCCATCAGCGCGCTCATCGCCGCGTCGGTGATCGACCAGGGGCTGTACTACGCCATGAACGCGCCCGCGGGCGCCACGGGCGGCTCGCCGGAGACGGCCGCGGCGTACGTGAGCGGGCTGGGCTTCGCCACCTCGCCCGACGCGCTGGCGGGTGCTGCGGCCGCCATCCAGGAGCCGAGCATCATCAGCCGCACCGGCGGGGCGCCGACGCTGGCGATGGGCATCTCGCAGATCTTCCACGAGGCGTTCGGTGGCAACCTGCAGGCGTTCTGGTACCACTTCGCGATCATGTTCGAGGCGCTGTTCATCCTCACCGCCGTCGACGCCGGCACCCGTGTGGGCCGGTTCATGCTGCAGGACACGATCGGCAACGTCTGGCCGAGGTTCGGCGACCTCACGTGGCGCACCGGGACGTACCTCGCGAGCGCCGTCGTCGTCGGCGCGTGGGGTACTTCCTCTACACCGGCGTCACCGACCCGCTCGGCGGCATCAACCAGCTGTTCCCGCTGTTCGGCATCGCCAACCAGCTGCTCGCGGCCATCGCGCTGACGCTGTGCACCACGCTGCTCATCAAGCACGGCAGGGCGAGGTACGCGTGGGTGACCGGCGTGCCGCTGGCGTGGGACCTCGTGGTGACGATGGCCGCCAGCTGGCAGAAGGTCTTCTCCTCCAACCCGGCCATCGGCTACTTCGCGCAGGCGTCTCGCTACCGGGAGGCGCTGGCCGCCGGGGAGGTGCTGGCGCCCGCCAAGGACGCCGCCCAGATGCAGCAGGTGGTCACCAACTCCACGACCAACGGCGTGCTGCAGTCGCTGTTCGCGGTGCTCGTGCTCGTGGTGGCGGCCAACGCGGCGCTGGTGGTGGTCCGGGCGCTCAGGGCCGGGTCGCTGCCCACCACCGAGGTCCCCTTCGAGGAGTCGCGGCTGGTCGAGCCCGCGGGGATGCTCGCGACGCCCGCCGAGAAGGAGGCGCTGCGCCAGCACGCAGCGGCCGGCGGACGGGCCTCCGGCGGTCACGGTGGCCGCGGGAGCGCGCACGGCGGCGGGCACGGGTGAGCACGGGGCTCGGGTCGCTGGTCTCCGGGGTGCGCTGGTACCTGCGGGAGATCGGCGGCACCGCCCGCTGGGAGGCCTACCTGGAGCACTGCCGCGAGCACGGCCACGAGCCGCTGAGCCGCGGGGCGTTCGAGCGGGCCCGCACCGACGCCAAGGCCGCCACGCCCGGCGCCCGCTGCTGCTGACCGCACGACCCGCTGCCCCCCCGGATCGCAACCAGGCGCTCGACTGCGACTCCCGCGGGGTGGGAACCGCAACCAGGCGCTCGACTGCGACTCCCACGGGGGTGGGAACCACAACCAGGCGCTCGACTGCGACTCCCGTGGGGGTGGGGCGGGCAGGGCGACGACGACGGGTGCTCGCTAGCGTCGGCGGATGCCCTCATCGCGCGTGGACGGTCCCCTCGTCGTCGTCACGGGGGCCGCGGGACGCATCGGACGCACCACGGCCCCGCTCCTCCCGGCGTCGTGGCGGCTGCGCTTGACGGACCTGCGCGCGGGCGAGCTGCCGGGCAGCGGCCTGCCGGTGGCGGCCCTGGACGTCACCGACGAGGGGGCGTGCCGGGCGGCGTTCGAGGGTGCTGACGCCGTCGTCCACCTCGCCGGGGTGCCCGACCCGCACGCCACCTGGGACCAGCTGCTGCCCGCCAACGTGGTCGGCACGCACGCGGTCGCGGCGGCCGCAGCTGCGGCGGGCGTGCGGAGGCTGGTGGTGGCGAGCAGCCTGCAGGCGGTCTCGGCCCCTCCGTCCGAGCACCAGGTGCGCAGCGAGGACCCCCCGCGGCCCGCCAACCTCTACGGCGCCACCAAGGGGTGGGCCGAGCTGGTCGGCTCGTGGGTCGCGGCCACGAGCTCGACGTCGGTCGTGGCGCTGCGCATCGGCTTCTTCCAGGAGCAGGGCCCGCCGTGGGAGGGCGCGACCCCCCGCGACAAGGCGGCGTGGCTGTCGGTGCGCGACGCCGCCGAGCTGCTGCGCGCGTCCGTGGAGGCGGAGCTGCGCGAGGTCGACGGCGCTCCGGTGGGCCACGGGGCGGGCTTCGTGGTGGCCAACGGCACGTCAGCCGGCCGGTACCGCAAGGCCGACCCCTCCACCACGCAGCGCGTGCTCGGCTACCGCCCGCTCGACGACGCCTGGGCTGGCGAGCCGCTCCCCTGACCCGGCGGGTGGTCGCCGGTCACGCCCCGGCGGAGCGCCGGGCGGGGTGGACGGCCACCTCGGCGGCCTTGACCGCGAACCAGACCCGCGCGCCGGGCACGAGGTCGAGGTCGGCGGCGGAGGCGGCGGTGACGTCCGCCGCGAGCGCGGGGCCACCGGCGGCCGGCGCCTCGGCGCGCACCCTCACGAGCGGACCCCGCGGCTCGACGGCGGCGACGACGACGGGCAGGGCCACCCGGGGGCTGCTGCGGCCCGCGGCCGGGGGCTCGCGGTGCACCGCGACGGCGGCCGGGGAGAAGACCGCGACCGCGGGGGCACCCGGGACGCAGGCGGGGTCGAGCACGCCGGCGAGCAGCGACCCGTCGGTCGTGCGCAGGCCACCCGGGTCGGCGGTGCCGCCGACGAGGTCGAGCCCGGCGAGCCGGGCCGCGAAGGCGCTGCGGGGGCTGGCGAGCACCTCGCGGACCGGACCCTCCTCGACCACGCGGCCCGCCTCCAGGACGACGGCGCGGTCGGCGAGGGCGAGCGCGTCGAGCGGGTCGTGCGTGACGAGCAGGGCCGGCGGGGAGCCCGGCGCGGCCAGGACGCGGCGCAGCAGCTGGCGCACCTCGGGGGCCGCGGTGACGTCGAGCGCGGCCATCGGCTCGTCGAGCAGCAGGGCCCGGGGGGAGGTCGCGAGGGCTCGCGCCACGGCCACCCGCTGGGCCTGGCCGCCGCTGAGCTGCGCGGGGCGGCGGTCGGCGAGGTGCGCCGCGTCGGCCCGCTCCAGCCACCCAGCGCCGCCGTCCGCGCCGCACGCCGTCCGCCCCCGGCGGCCCGCACACCGAAGGCGACGTTCTCCGCGGCGGTGAGGTGCGGGAAGAGCAGGGGCTCCTGCGCCAGCAGCGCCGTGCCCCGCCGGTGGGGCGCGACGTCGGCGTCGGGCTCGTCCGCACCGGCGCCCGCGCTCAGGAGCACCGCGCCGTCGAGCTCGACCCTGCCGCGGTCGGGGCGCAGCAGTCCGGCGGCGACCGCGAGCAGCGTCGACTTGCCCGCGCCGTTGGGGCCGAGCAGGGCCACGACCTCCCCGGGTGCCACCCTGACCTCGGCGTCCAGGCCCCGCGCGTCGACGGTCGCCCGCACCAGCAGGCCGGTCACGGGGCGTCCCCGGAGGTGGTGCGACCGCGGGCGACCACGATGACGACGACGGCGACCACCACCAGCACGAGCGAGAGCGCCACCGCGGCGCGGGCGTCGGACTCGCGCTGGAGGTAGACCTCCAGCGGCAGGGTGCGGGTGACGCCCTGCAGGCTGCCGGCGAAGGTGAGCGTGGCCCCGAACTCCCCCAGCGCCCGGGGCGAACGACAGCACCGCGCCGGAGACCAGCCCCGGCAGCACCAGCGGCAGGGTGACGCGGCGCAGCACGGTCGACGGGGCGGCGCCCAGGGTGGCCGCGACCTGCTCGTACCGGGTGCCGCGGGCGCGCAGCGCCCCCTCGAGGGAGAGCACGAGGAAGGGCATCGCCACGAACGTCTGGGCGATGACGACGGCGGCGGTGGAGAACGCGAGCCGCAGGCCGAGCACCTCGAGCGAGGAGCCCAGCAGCCCCTGGCGCCCGAAGGTGTAGAGCAGGGCGATGCCCCCGACCACGGGCGGGAGAACGAGCGGCACCAGCACCAGCGAGCGCAGCAGCCGCAGCCCCGGGAACGAGCACCGGGCCAGGACCAGGGCCAGCGGCACCCCGAGCAGCAGGCACAGGGCGGTGCTGGCGGAGGCGGTCAGCAGCGACAGGCGCAGCGCGGCGAGCGACGCCTCGGAGGTGACCAGCGACCCGAAGGACGGCCAGTCGACGCGCGCCACGACGGCCACCAGGGGCAGGACGACGAAGGCCGCGCCGAGGGCCGCGGGGGCGAAGGCCCACGCGGGCAGGCCGGTCCGACCCGAGCGGTGTCGCCTCACGCGGCTCGGCGGTGCGCCGCGGCGGTCACGAGGCGCCGGCGGGGGTCTCGACGATGACCGTGGTCGCCTTGACCACCGCGACGGCCATCCGGCCGGGCTCCAGCCCGAGCTCGCGGGCCGCCTCGGAGCTCATGAGCGAGGTGACCCGGTGCGGCCCGCACTGGAGCTCCACCTGGGCCATGACGCCGTCGGCCACCACGGAGGTCACCAGGCCGACGAAGCGGTTGCGGGCTGAGCGCGCGACGCCGGAGGGGTCGCCGGCGGGGCGTCCCGCGTGGGTGCGCGCGAAGGCGGCGAGCTCCGCACCGGGCACCGCGAGGCGACCCGCCGGACCGCGGTGGGCGGGCAGGGCGCCCGAGTCGACCCAGCGGCGCACGGTGTCGTCGCTGACACCGAGCAGCTCGGCGGCCTCGCGGGCCGAGTAGGTAGGGGGCTCGGCCGCTGGGCTCACGGGCACACCGTACGCCGCACGTGCGGCACCGACCGTCGCTCTGCGCCGCGGCTGCGGCATCCCGCCGAGAGATCCCCGAGCGGCGCATGCACCACCGCCGACGGGGAATGAAGTTGCCTGCTGCAAGCATTACACCTACGGTTGCTTCAACGAACTTGTAGAGGAGGTTCCCGTGGCCAGTCCCCACGCCTGCGCAGCGCTGGTCGACCAGTTCCCGCACCTGGCGCGCAGCAAGCGGGCGCTCGTCGGGTCGCACCCCGGCGCCGCCACGGCCACCCTGGCCACCGTCGTCGCCGTCGGCCCCGCCCGCGTCAGCGAGGTGGCCGAGCACATGGGCCTGGACCTGTCCACGGTCAGCCGCCAGGTGGCGCACCTGCGCCGCGACGGGCTCGTCGAGGCCACCCCCGACGCCTCCGACGGCCGCTCGCAGCGCCTCTCGGCCACCCCCGCCGGCATCGCCCTGCTCCGCGCCGAGCGCCGCCGCCTGGTCGACGCCGTCGCCACGCGGCTCACGGCGTGGGACGACGACGACCTGGGCGCCCTCACCCGCCTGCTGGACCGCCTGGCCGAGGACCTCGCCCGGACGTCCCCCCACACCGCACAGACCGCCCCCGCACAGCCCGCCCCCGCGACGCAGACCCCGAGGTACGCATGACCACCACCGCTCCGCGCCCCGCGGCAGCAGCGCTGCCCGAAGCCACCCACCCCGCCATGACGCACCGGCAGATCCTCGAGGCCCTGTCGGGGCTGCTGCTGGGCATGTTCGTGGCGATCCTCAGCTCGACCGTCGTGTCCAACGCGCTGCCGGTGATCATCCCGGCGCTCGGCGGCGGTGAGTCGGGCTACACCTGGGTGGTGGTGGCCGCCCTGCTGGCCACGACGGTCTCGACCCCGATCTGGGGCAAGCTGGCCGACACCTTCTCCAAGAAGGTGCTGGTCCAGAGCTCGCTGGTCATCTTCGTCATCGCCTCGGTCGTCGCCGGGCTCTCCGTCAACGTGCCGATGCTCATCGCCGCCCGCGTGGGCCAGGGCCTGGGCGCCGGCGGCCTCACCGCGCTGGCGCAGATCGTGCTGGCCACGATGATCGCCCCCCGCGAGCGCGGCCGGTACTCCGGCTACCTCGGGGCGACCTTCGCCCTGGCGACGGTCGGCGGCCCGCTGATCGGCGGCGTCATCACCGAGCACCTGTCGTGGCACTACACGTTCTTCGTGGGCGTGCCGTTCGCCGTCGCCGCGTTCGTCGTCATCCAGAAGACGCTCGACCTGCCGGTGGTCAAGCGGAAGGTCCACATCGACTACTGGGGCGCCACGCTCCTGACCGCCGGCGTCTCGTCGCTGCTGATCTGGGTCTCGCTGGCGGGCAAGAACTTCGACTGGATGTCGTGGCAGACGTTCGCTCTGGTGGGCGGCGGCATCGCGCTGCTGGTCGCGCTGGTGCTCGTGGAGCGCCGCGCTCGGGACGCCATCATCCCGCTGCACCTGTTCCGCTCCTCGACCACGGTGCTCGCCTCGGTCGCGAGCCTCTTCGTCGGCATCGCGATGTTCGGCGCCACGATCTTCCTGGCGCAGTACTTCCAGCTGGCCCGCGGCGACTCCCCCACGGTCGCCGGCCTGCGCACCCTGCCGATGATCGCCGGCCTGTTCCTCTCCTCCACCGTCATCGGCCAGCTGGTCACCCGCACCGGCCGGTGGAAGCGGTGGATCGTCACCGGCGGCGTGCTGCTGACCGCGGGCCTCGGCCTCATGGGGACCGTCGCCTGGAACACCGACTACTGGGTGGTCGGCATCTACATGGCGCTGGTCGGCCTGGGCGTCGGCATGATGATGCAGAACCTCGTGCTCGCCGTGCAGAACGTCACCGCCCCGCAGGACATGGGCACGGCCAGCTCGTTCGTGGCCTTCACCCGCTCCCTCGGCGGCTCCATCGGCGTCTCGGTGCTGGGCGCGGTGCTCGGCCACCGGGTCACGGCCTACCTGACCTCCAGCCTCACCGAGGCGGGTGTCGACCCCTCGCAGCTCGGCTCGGCCGCCGGCGGCGGCGTGCCGGTGCTGGCGGAGATCCCCGAGCCGGTGCGCTCGCTGGTCCAGGCCGCCTACGGCGACGGGATCGCCGACATCTTCTTGGTGGCCGCGCCGTTCGCCCTGCTGTCGCTGCTGTTCGTGCTGTTCTTCAAGGAGACGGCGCTGCGGACGAGCAACGACGCCCCCGCCAGCACCGGCGCGCAGGCCGCCTCCCCGGTCGGCGCTGCGGTCATCGGGACGGACGCCCCGGTGCAGGACGCCGCTGACGACGCGCAGGCGGTGGAGGACGACGGCGACGCCGTCCACCACGGCCGGCACGCGGCGCCGGTGGAGCCGGCCACCGGTGACGCCGACCACCTCGGGCGGCACACCGACCGGCGGGTCGCCCAGGACGCCCACCGCTGACCCGCTCCCGAGACGCCGCTGGACCGCACCCTCCGCGGAGGGTGCGGTCCAGCGGCGTCTCAGGAGCCCACTCTGCAGGGAGCAGGCGCTCGAGAGTGGGCTCGAGGAGGGGTCAGGCGCGCGGGTCGGTGGGGTCCGAGGGCTCGGCGCGGAGCACGTCGGCGATCTCGTCCTCGGGGCGGGGCGGCACCGTCTCGTCGTCCTCCAGGACCTGCAGCTCGGGCTCGGGGCTGCCGGGCAGGTCGTCGTGCGGCGCGCTCACCGGGAGCCGCCCGGGGTGTCGTAGGAGGAGTGGGGGCGGGCGCCGGGGTTCTCCGGGCCCGTGTCGCCGGGGACGGCCTGCGCGGCGTCGTCCTCGCTGATGGTGACGCCCGCCAGCGGGTCGCCCGCGGCGGTGCCGTCGGCGTCGCCCTCGCCGCGCTGGTCCATGACCGGCGGCGGGACGGAGGCGCCGGTGGCCCGGGCGGTGCCGTTGCTGCGGTCGGCGATGGCCGACTGCGTCTCCGGGTTGTCCGCCGGGGCGATCTCGTTCTCGCTCATGTCCTGACCATGGCGCGATCGGCCCGGTCGTGCGACTCGTGGCGCTCCTGGCCGGGCGGGGTCGCGGGGAGCGGCGCGGACCGCGGCGCGGGGGCCGCGGCCCCGGCCGTGACGGGCACGACGCGCTCGGCGAGCGTGCGCAGGTCGACGGCGACGACGGTGCCCGGCGCGAGGGGCTCCCACCCGTCGGTGCGCAGCCCCGAGGAGGAGAACACGACGGTGCCGTCGGGCGAGCGCCGCCGCCACAGCTGGTAGTAGCCCGTGCGGTGGCCGGTGGGCAGCTCGTGCTCGGCCAGGCCGCTGGCGTCGAAGTCCTCGTGCGGCACGCGGGCCCCGGCGCTGGCCTGGACGACCACCAGCTCGCGGGGGGTCAGCAGCACGGCGTTGAGGCTCGAGCTCGGGAACAGGGGCGCCAGCTGCGCCACCACGGAGGCGGCTCCGGCGGCGAGGTCGCCCAGCTGGACCGCGCGGTGGCGCACCAGCGCGGCGTAGCGCTCGCTGTCGGTGCTGCCGCGCAGGCGGTGCCGCGCCGCGTCGGGGAGCAGTCCCTCCAGCAGCGCGACGGGCTTGACGGCGCCGTTGTGCGCGAAGGCCGTCCCCGCGTCGAGGAAGGGGTGGGTGTTCTCGGGGGCCACCGGCATGCCGGAGCTGGCCAGGCGCAGGTGCACCAGGCCCGCGCGCGCGGGGGTCGCGGTGGTCAGCGCCGCCAGCGCCGGGTCCTCGTAGCCGCTGCGGGGACTGCGCTGGGTGCGGACCGGCGCGCCGCCCCCGGTGGTCCAGGCGGCGCCCCACCCGTCGTCGTGCAGCCGCGCCATGGCGCAGAAGGTGGCCATCTGGACCGCGCCGACGGCGTCGGCCAGGGAGCGCGCGTCCGGAGCGGCGAACCCGAGGAGCCTGCACATCCCGACCACGGTAGGCAGTACCACGACCGTTCCGGGTGCGACACGGCGGACCACCGATGAGTCCGGTCCCCCCGCGCCGTCCTCCCCGTGACGGACCCGGCTCACGGGCCGCTCGACCAGCAGACCCCGGAGGACCTCGTGGCCCACACCCTGAACCCGTACCTGAACTTCCGCGGCACGGCCCGCGAGGCCATGGAGTTCTACGCCTCCACCTTCGGCGGGGAGCTGGTGCTGACCACCTTCGAGCAGGGCGGCATGCCGATCGAGGGCGAGGAGGCCGGCTGGGTGATGCACGGCCAGCTGACCCTGCCGAACGGCATGGTGCTCATGGGCTCGGACACCCCCACCTCGATGCCGTTCGACGAGGTCAAGGGCTTCGCGGTGGCGCTCACCGGCGACGACGGGGAGCTGCTGCTGGGCTGGTACCGGGCGCTGGCCGCCACCGGCCACGAGGACGTGCCGCTCGCCGAGGCGCCGTGGGGTGACTGGTTCGGCCAGTGCAAGGACCGCTGGGGCACCCCGTGGATGGTCAACGCCGCCCCCTCCGCACCCACCCCCTGACCGTGATCATGGACTTCCGGAACAGTGCCTGGAGCACTGTTCCACAAGTCCACGATCACGCCGGGGTCGGGGTCGGGGGCGGGGTCAGCGGCGCAGCCAGACCGCCGTGTCGGTGGGCAGCAGCCGGTCGCCGTCGCCGTCGTCCAGGGGGCCGCTGGCCAGCAGCACCTCGGCACCGGCGGGCAGCGCCACCGGCTGCGTGGAGAGGTTGACCCAGCAGGCGAAGCCCGGCTCGCGGGTGAGCGCGAGCACGCCGTCGCCGCCGTCCACCCACTCCATCGCGCCGTCGCCCAGGGCCTCCAGCGAGCGGCGCAGCGACAGCGCCGAGCGGTAGAGCTCGAGCGTCGAGGTCGGGTCGCCGTCCTGGTCGGCCACGGTCAGGCCCGCGAAGGACGCCGGCTGCGGCAGCCACGGCTGCCCCGTCGGCGCCGCGCCGTCGGGGCGCTCGCTGAAGCCGAAGGGCGCCTCGGCGCCCGACCAGGGCAGCGGCACGCGGCAGCCGTCGCGGCCCCGGCGCTGGCCGCCGGACTGGAACCACACCGGGTCCTGCAGGGACTCCTCGGGCAGGTCCTCCACCTCGGGCAGGCCGAGCTCGGCGCCCTGGTAGACGTACGCGCCACCGGGCAGCGCCAGCATGAGCAGCGCCGCGGCGCGGGCGCGACGGAGGCCCACCTCGAGGTCGGCGGGACGGCCGGTGAAGTCCTCCTCGCCGCCCAGCTGCGGACGGTCCTGCTCGCGGGCGTACCGGGAGACCTCGCGGTAGACGTCGTGGTTGCTCAGCACCCAGGTGGGCGGGGCGCCGACGGCGCGGTGCGCGGCGAGCGTCCTGTCGATGACGTCGCGCAGCTCCGGCTCGCGCCACGCCGAGACGAGGAAGTCGAAGTTGAACGCCGTGTGCAGCTCGTCGGGGCGCAGGTACAGGCCCAGGCGCACCGGGTCGCCGGTCCACGCCTCGGCCACGAAGACCTTGGGGTCGTCGTAGGAGTCGGCGATGGCGCGCCAGCGGCGGTAGACCTCGTGGACGTCGTCGCGGTCGAGGAACGGGTGGTCACCGGCACCGAAGGGGCGGTGGGGGTTCGCGATCTCGCCGGTGTCGGGCAGGTCGGCGTGCTTGGTGAGGCCGTGGGCCACGTCGATGCGGAACCCGTCGACCCCGCGGTCGAACCAGAACCGCAGGACGTCGTCGTACTCCGCCCGGACGTCCTCGCTGGTCCAGTCGACGTCGGGCTGCTTGGTGTTGAACAGGTGCAGGTACCACTGGCCGGGCTGCCCGGCGGGGTGGGCGTCGTCACCGACGGCCTCGACCGCGCGCGTCCAGGCGGGGCCGCCGAAGTGGCTGGTCCAGTCGTTGGGGGGCAGCTCTCCGGCCTCGCCGCGGCCGTCGCGGAAGATGAAGCGGGCGCGCTCCGGGGAGCCCGGGGCGCTGGCGAGGGCCGCCTGGAACCACACGTGCTCGTCGGAGAGGTGGTTCGGGACGACGTCGAGGATGACGCGCATCCCGAGGCCGTGCGCCTCGGCGATCATCGCCGTGGCCTGCTCGAGGTCTCCGAACAGCGGCTCGACGGCGCGGTAGTCGGCAACGTCGTAGCCGGAGTCGGCCAGGGGCGAGGGGTACCAGGGGTTGATCCAGATCGCGTCGACGCCGAGGGAGGCCAGGTGGGGCAGGCGCGCGCGCAGGCCGGTGACGTCGCCGGTGCCGTCACCGTCGCCGTCGGCGAAGGAGCGGATGTAGACCTGGTAGACGACGGCCTCGCGCCACCAGGGCGTGGCGAGGCGGGACGCGGCGCGCTGCGCGCCGGTGGTCGCGGTCGGGGTGGTGGCCGTGAGGGTCACGGGGTGCTCCGGGAGTGACGTGGGTGTGCGGGGCCGGGGTCTGGCGGGGTCTGGCGGGTGCCGGTGAGCGGGTCGCCGGGTGCTGCGCCGCCGATGCTAGATCGATCCACCACGCGTGTCACGCGCATCCGCACGACTGCCGCACCACGAGCCGCGGCGGCACCGCCAGCTCCAGCGCTGCTTCGCCCCCGGACGGCTCCCGCAGCCGGTGGACCAGCCCCTCCGCGGCGGTGCGGCCCAGCTGCTCGCCGTGGGTGGAGACCGTCGTCAGCGGCGGCTCGTAGAGGGCGGCGGCGGGGATGTCGTCGTACCCGGTCACCGGCAGCGCGCCAGGCCGGCCCGCCTCGCGCAGCGCCCTCAGCAGGCCCGTCGCGTGGACGTCGCTGAAGCAGACGGCGCCGTCGGGGGCGCGGCCCCCGTCGTCGTCCTGGGACAGCGGGCCGGCCAGCGCCTCCCGGCCGAGGCGCAGGCCCGTCGGGTCGTCATGGAGCCACCCCAGCGCCGCGACGACCTGCGCCCCCTGCACACCCGCGACGGCGTCGTGGACGCCGGCCTCGCGCAGCCGGGCGCTGGCGACGTCGTGCGACGCCCCGACCAGCACCAGCCGCCGGCACCCGTGGACCTCCAGCAGGTGCTCGGCGGCCAGCCGGCCCCCGAGCCGGTCGTCGGGGGCGACGGTCCACGTGCGGGCCCCGTCGACGGGCTGGGTGAGCAGCACGTGCTCGAGGCCCCAGGCCCGCAGCTCGTCGACCAGCGAGGCCGGTGTGCCCGCGACCGGCGCGAGCACGAGGCCGGCCACGCGGTGCTCGCGCAGCAGCCCGAGCAGCTCGGCCTGCTGGGCCAGGTCGTGCGCGGCGTTCGCGAGCAGCGGCAGGTACCCCTCCTCGCGCAGCGCCGCCTGCACACCGACGAGGGCCTGCGCGAAGAAGGGGTTGGTGATGTCGCTGACCACCACGCCCACCACCGGCGCGTGCTGGGAGCGCATGGCGGCGGCCACGCGGTCGTAGACGTAGCCCAGCTCGGCCATGGCGGCGTGCACGCGCTCGCGCGTGGCGTCCGCGATCCGCCCCTCGCCGCGCAGCACGAGGGACGCGGTGGCCCGCGAGACGCCGGCGCGCGCGGCGACGTCGGACAGGGTCACCCGAGCGCTCACGCGCTCGATGATGCCCTGGGCCGCGCCCGCGGGCCGCCGGCGGAGCACGGCCGGCAGGGGTCAGACGGACCGTCGACGGGAACGGGCCCGGGCCCACCACGGGCGCTGCGCTGCGGCCGCCTGCGGCGGCGCCTCGGGCGCGACGGGCTCCCGGGGGTGCACCTCGCGCCACCGCGCGAGCTGCCGCTCGACGTCCACGAAGGCCAGCGCCACCGGCGGCACCTCCTGCGGGCGGCGGTAGGCCGCGTCGAGGCGCTCGTTGAAGTGCTCGACCGCCGCGCGCACGGCCTCCTCGGTGGGCTTGCCGGGCACGGCGTCGACCAGCTCCTGGCGCTCGCGCCGCAGGGCCAGCGCCGGGGGGAGGGCCGCCGTCATGTCGGCGCCCTCGCGGCGCGCCCACTCCACGGCCCACTCCCCCGCGGTCTGGGTGAGCAGGGCCGGGTCGAGGGGCTTGCCGGCGGCGCTCAGCCCCTCGAAGGCGCCGCGCTCGGCGGCCTCGCGCACCTGGCGGTCGACCCACGACTCGTAGCTGACGCCCGGCGGCTTGCGAGGACCCACCCGTCCATGGTCGCCCGGGGAGCTCACCCCGGCTCGCCGCGGCGCTTGCGCCGCGCGACCACCACCAGGTCGACGGCGAACCCGACCGCCGCGAACGCCGTGAGGAGGAGCAGCCAGGTGGGTCCGCCGGCCGCAGCGACCCACAGGGACGCCCCGCCCCACAGCAGCAGCCCGAAGGCCGCCAGCACCAGCCGCAGGGTCAGGGCGCTGCGCACCGGGGGTCCGCCGTGCTGCTCGCTCCACGAGGGGCCGCCCCGGCCCCACCACCCGGGACCCTGCCCGGCGCTGCCTCGTCGTCGTTCCACACGCCTCCCCTACCCGGACGGCGGGGTCCTGCTCAGCCAGCGGCTCAGACGGCGGCTCAGACGGCGGCTCAGACGGCGGCTCAGACGGCGGCCAGCCGGCGGTGCCGGGAGACCTCGGCGAGGCGGGCGGCGACGCGGGCGGCCCTGCGCGCGGCCTCGACCCGGGCGGCGGCACCAGCGGACCGCTGGTGGTCGTCCAGGCCGCGCCGGACGGCCTCGCGCACGCGGGCGGCCTCCTCGTGGCGGCCCAGCGCGTCGAGGAGCGCGGCGGCGTCGGGCTCGGTGCCGGCGCGCGCCGCGCTGGTGGCGGCGACGTCGCACAGGTCGGCGAGCAGTCCGTCGGCGGTCGCGGCACCCAGCGCCCACACCCGCACGAGCAGGGCGCGGGCGGCGGCGGGGTCGGCCGCGGTCGCGACGAGCTGGTCGCAGGCGGCCTGCAGGTCGTGGACGCCGGAGCCGGGCGGGGTGGCTCGGACGCTCCTCGACAGCTCGCTGCTCACGGGAGTGTCATCGGCAGGGGCTGTAGCCCACCCGGGTGGCCCGCTCCGCGGGCGCGCCGTCACCCGGGGGTGGGACGCCCCGAGGGGTCCAGGTGTCCAGGACACCTGCCGAGACCCAGGACATGCCGTCTGCCGCTCGCCACCGCCTCGTCACCCGCTCCGACTTCGACGGGCTCGTCTGCGCCGTGCTGCTGAAGCACCTCGACCTCATCGACGACATCACCTTCGTGCACCCGAAGGACGTGCAGGACGGCGCCGTGGAGATCACCGGCCGCGACCTGCTCACCAACCTGCCGTACGACCCGCGGGCGCACACGGTCTTCGACCACCACCACAGCGAGGCCCTGCGCAACGGGACGCCCGCGCCGGGCGCGGCCGCGCACGTCATCGTCGAGCACGCGCCGTCGGCGGCGCGCGTGGTCTACGACCACTTCGGCGGTGCCGCGGCCTTCCCGCAGGTGCCCGAGTCGCTGATGACGGCCGTCGACCAGGCCGACTCCGCGCAGTACTCGCTGGAGGAGGTGCTGCGCCCCACCGGCTGGGCGCTGCTCAACTTCCTCATGGACTCCCGCACCGGCCTGGGCCGCTTCCGGGAGTTCCGGATCTCCAACTACGACCTGATGATGCAGATGATCGACCACTGCACCCAGCACGCCGACGCCGAGGAGATCCTCGCGCTGCCCGACGTCGCCGAGCGCGTGGCCCTCTACGAGGCGCAGGCCGAGCAGTTCGCCGCCCAGCTGCTGCGCGTGAGCACGCTCCACGACGACGTCGTGGTGGTCGACCTGCGCGACGAGGACGTCATCCACGCGGGCAACCGGTTCCTGGTCTACGCGCTCTTCCCCGCCGCGCGCGTCTCCGTGCACGTCATCTGGGGCCGCGGCAGGCAGAACACCGTCCTGGCGATGGGCCGCTCCATCCTCGACAGGACCTCCACCGCCGACATCGGCGCCGTCGCCCTGCGGCACGGCGGAGGCGGCCACGAGGCGGCCGGCACCTGCCAGGTGCCCCACGAGGACTCCGAGCGCGTGCTCGCCGAGGTCATCACCTCGCTGTCGGGCTCACGCCACCCCGTCCCGGCCTGACACCCCCGGCGGGAGGCCCTCGGGGTCTCCCACCTCCGCCGCCGCGTCCGCCGCCACGCCCCCGGCGCGGCGGCGGACCGGCAGGGCCGTCGCCACGAGGTTGGCGACGACGACGAGCGCGGCACCCACCACCTCGTGCAGCGCCACGCCCTCGCGGAGCACCAGCGCGCCCGCGAGGAAGGCCCACACGGGGTTGGCGCTCGCCAGCGTCGAGTACACCGACGCCGGCAGCATCCGCAGCGCGGGCAGGTCCAGCGCGTAGGGCAGCGCGGAGGACAGCAGGCCGCAGGCCGCCGCGAGGGCCAGCGCCTCCAGCGGCGGGCGGGCGAGCAGCACGACCACCAGCACCGGCAGCGCCCACGCACCGGCGAGGACCGTCGCCGCGGCGGCGGCGCCCTGCACGCCGGGCACCCGGGCCGCCACGGCGCGGCTGAGCAGGATGTAGCCGGCCCACGCGGCCGCGGCGGCCAGGGCCAGCGCGATGCCCAGCAGGTCGCTCGAGGGCCCCGGCGCGACCAGCACGAGCACGCCGACGGCGGCCGCGGCGGCGGCCAGCACGTCGAGCAGGCGGCGCGAGGTGGCCACCGCCACGCCCAGCGGGCCGAGGAACTCGATGGTGACCGCGAGGCCCAGGCCGATCCTGTCGACGGCCAGGTAGATGGTGAGGTTCATCAGGCCCATCACCGCGGCGAGGACGGCGACCAGCCCCCACGTGCGCCGGTCCAGCGACCTCGGCGACCAGCGCACGACGGCGTTGAGGACGAGCGCGGCCACGACCTGGCGGACGGCGACGACGCCGGGCACGCCCAGCCCGTCGAAGGCCAGGGCGCCCACCGCGGCGCCCGTCTGGCTGGAGGCGCTCGACCCGAGGGCGAGCGCGGTGCCCGCCGCGCGCCGGTCGTCCAGCGGAGCAGCAGCCACGGCCCCATCCTCGCTGCACCGCCCGGCCGGGCCGCGCCTACCGTGGCCGGGTGGACGTGTCCGGGCCGCGGAGCCTGCGCGAGGTCGTCGTCGCCCCGGGCGGTGGCGCAGCACCGGTCGCAGGGCTGCTGGACGCCCTGCGCGACGCGCTCGCGGGCTCCGGCCCCGCGCTGCTGCCCCTCCCCGCGGACCCGGCAGCCGCCGACCGGCTGCGCGCCGCCGCCCGCGTCGAGGAGCCGGTCGACGCCGGGACCGCCCTCGTGCTGGCCACCTCCGGCTCCACCGGGGAGGCCAAGGCGGTGGAGCTCGCCGGCGCCGCGCTGACCGCCTCCGCGCGGGCCACCGCGGCGCGCCTCGGCGGACACGGTCGCTGGCTGCTGGCCCTGCCGCTGGAGCACGTCGCCGCGTGGCAGGTGCTCGTGCGCAGCGCGGTGGCGGGCACCGAGCCCGTCGTCGTCCCGCCCGGCGACCCCGAGGCGCTCGCGGCGGGGGTCGCGGCGCTGCACGACGGCGGGGAGCGCGGTCGCCAGTACGCCTCGCTCGTGCCGACGCAGCTGGCCCGGGCCCTCGAGGTGCCCGCAGCGGCCGCTGCACTGGCGCACCTCGACGCCGTGCTGCTCGGAGGGGCCGCCGCGCCCGCCCCCCTGCTGGCGCGGGCCGCGGGGGCCGGGGTGCGCGTCGTGCGGACCTACGGCTCCACGGAGACCTCGGGCGGCTGCGTGTACGACGGCGTCGCCCTCGACGGGGTGGACGTCGCGCTGGACGACGACGGCCGGGTGCTGCTCACCGGTCCCGTGCTCGCCACCGGCTACCGGGGCCGTCCGGACCTGACCGCCGAGACCTTCGTGCAGCGCGGTGGGCGGCGCTGGTACGCCACGAGCGACCTGGGCGCCGTCGACGCCGAGGGGCGCCTGTCGGTGCTGGGCCGCCTGGACGACGTCCTCGTCACCGGGGGCCGCAAGGTGGCGCCGCTCGCGGTGGAGCGGGTGCTGGCCGGCCTGCCCGGGGTGGCCGACGCACTGGTGGTGGGCGTGCCCGACCCGGAGTGGGGGCAGCGGGTCGTGGCGCTCGTGGTGCCGGGCGCCGGTGGTGCGCCGTCCCTGGAGGAGGTGCGCGCCGCCGTCCGCGAGGAGCTGGGAGCGGCGTCGGCCCCGCGCGACGTGCTCGCGGTGGAGGCGGTGCCCGTGCGCGGGATCGGCAAGCCAGACCGCCGCGCCGCGGCCGACCTGGCCGCCCGCCTCCTGGGTACCTGACCCCCTCCCCGGGACGATCACGCACCTCAGCGCCACGACCCCGCCGACCACCAGCGCACCTGGCGCTCACGCGCATGATCGTCGCGGAGGGAGCGGAAGCGACGACGACGGGTGAGGGCGTGCCCACTGGGTGGACCCGTGCCCGGGAAGAGCTCCCCGACCCGGGCACCAAGACACCCACCGGGCACCACCCTCCCCACCACGCCCCCCTCCCCGCGACGATCACGCACCTCAGCGCCACGACCCCGCCGACCGCCAGCGCACCTGGCGCTCACGCGCATGATCGTCGCGAGGGGGTGCAGGGTGGAGGCGTGGTGACACCCGACCCCTCGCACGCCCTGTCCTTCGGCGCCGGCGCCGCCGGCTACGCCGCGGTGCGCCCGACCTACCCCGCACAGGCCGTCGACTGGCTGCTGGAGGGCCTCACCGGGTCCTTCGGTGAGCGGCGGCTGCGGGCGGCCGACGTCGGCGCGGGCGCCGGAGCGCTCACGGCGCGGCTGGTGGAGCGGGGTCTGGAGGTGGTCGCCGTCGACCCCGACGCCCAGATGCTCGCGCAGCTGCACGCCGACGTGCCCGGGGTGCCGACGTTCGTGGGCACCGGGGAGCAGCTCCCGCTCCCCGACGCGTCGCTGGACCTCGTGGTGCTCGCGCAGGCCTGGCACTGGGTCGACCCCGAGCGGGCCAGCACCGAGGTGGGTCGGGTGCTCGCGCCCGGCGGCCGGCTGGGCCTGCTGTGGAACCGCCGCGACGAGAGCGAGCCGTGGGTGGCGGCCCTCGGCGACCTGCTCGCCCCCGCCCCGCACATGGCGCAGCGCTCCGAGGAGCCGCAGATCGGTGCTCCCCTGGTCGACGCCGAGCGCCTGACCACCGACCGGTGGACCCACGACCTGTCCCCCGAGGACGTCGTCGGGCTGGCGGCGAGCCGCAGCTACGTGATGACGGCCGAGCCGGCGGAGCGCCGGCGGGTGCTCGACGAGGTCCGCCAGCTGCTCGCCACGCACCCCGACACGGCGGGGCGGGAGACCGTCCCGGTGCCGTACACGACCACCTGCTGGCGCGCCCGCCGCGCGTGACACCTACGCTCCCCCGGTGGCGAGCGCAGGGCAGTGGGTCGCCGGTGCCCGTCCCCGGACCCTCCCGGCGGCGCTGTCACCGGTGCTGGTGGGCACCGGAGCGGCGGCGGCCCTGGGCGCGGCGCACGCCGGGCGGGCCCTGCTCGCCGCGGTCGTGGCCCTCGCGCTCCAGGTGGGCGTCAACTACGCCAACGACTACTCCGACGGCGTCCGCGGCACGGACGCCGACCGCGTCGGCCCGCTGCGCCTGACCGGCTCGGGCGCGGCCCCGCCGCGGCAGGTGCTCCGCGCGGCGCTGCTCTCCTTCGGCGTCGCGGCGGTCGCCGGGGTGGCCCTGGTGGCCCTCAGCGGCGCGTGGTGGCTGCTGGTGGTCGGGGCGCTCGCCGTCGTCGCCGCCTGGACCTACACCGGTGGCCCCCGCCCCTACGGGTACGCGGGCCTGGGCGAGGTGTTCGTCTTCCTCTTCTTCGGGCTGGTCGCGGTGCTCGGCACCACGTACACCCAGGCCGGGCGGCTCTCGGGAGACGCCCTCGTCGGCGCCGTGGCCGTCGGGTCGCTCGCGTGCGCCATCCTCGTGGCCAACAACCTGCGCGACGTGCCCACCGACGCCGTCGCCGGCAAGCGCACCCTCGCCGTGCGCCTGGGCGAGGCCCGCACCCGCACCCTCTACACGGCGCTGCTGGTGCTGCCGTACCTGCTGCTGTCCGTGCCGGCGCGGACGACGCCGTTCGCGCTGCTCCCCCTGCTCACCGTCCCGCTGGCCGTGGCTGCGGTGCGCGTGGTGCGCGGCGGGGCCACCGGCCGCGACCTCGTGCCGGTGCTGGGCGGCACGGGCCAGCTGGAGCTGGCCTACGCCCTGCTGCTGGCCGTCGCCCTGGGGCTCGCGACGCTGCTCTGACGGGCCCGGCCGGCGGGCGCGCCAGCCGGCTCAGCCGCGGCGGGAGTCGTCGTCGGCGTCCTCGGCGGCGTTGTCCTCGTCACTGCGGCTCCGCTTGCCGGACGCCGCGCGCTGCTCCTGGCGCTCGACCGCGCGCTCGTGCCGACGGGCGGTGCGCTGCTGCAGCTTCTCGACCAGCGCCTGGCGCGGGCCGCCGAGCAGCAGGTAGGACAGCACGGCGGAGACCACCAGCGCGAAGACGATGAGCAGGAACTCCCGCATCCCGACCGCGTACCCGATGAACAGGACGACGGCGAAGAGGAGGATCCGCAGGATCGCGTAGCGGGCGTAGGGCGACACGACGACGAGCGTAGGTGGACGACGTGCTTACCATCGACGGGTGCCGATGCTGGTAGCCCTCGCAGCCCTCCTGCTGGGCATCTACGCGCTGGTCGACTGCCTGCGCACCACCGGGTCAGAGGTCCGCGGGCTGCCCGTCCCGGTGTGGGTGGCGGTCATCGTGCTGCTGCCCGTCGTCGGGCCGCTGGCGTGGCTCGTGGCCGGGCGGTCGCACCGCCGCTCCGGTCCCGCGCAGCCCTCGTCGCGCGGCAGCGCCCCGAAGGGCCCCGACGACGACGAGGACTTCCTGCGCTCGCTGGACCGCAAGGACCTCGGCGACCTCTGAGGCCGCGCGCCGAGGCCCCGCTCCGCGGAGCGCCTCCGGTCAGCTGAGGCCGGAGTAGGAGTGGTTGCCGGGGAAGAAGACGTTCACGACGCCGTAGTTGACCATCAGGCAGGCGAAGCCGGCGATGGACAGGTACGCCGCGCGGCGCCCGCCCCAGCCACCGGTGGCGCGGGCGTGGAGGTAGGCGGCGTAGACCACCCAGATGATGAAGGTCCACACCTCCTTGGGGTCCCAGTTCCAGTACCGGCCCCAGGCCACCTCGGCCCAGATGGCGCCCGCCACCAGCGTGAACGCCCACAGCGGGAACGAGATGGCGATCAGCCGGTAGCTGAGCCGCTCGAGGTCGGCCGAGGGCGGCAGCGCCTCCATGAACCGCCCGGCCCCCGTGGGGCGCCCCTGAGCCCGCTGGACCTCGCGGCGCTCCTGCACCAGCTGGAGCACCGTGGTGGAGAAGGCGAGCACGAACAGCGCTGAGCTCACGAACGCGATCGAGACGTGGATGATCAGCCAGAAGCTCTGCAGCGCCGGCACGAGCGGCGCGGAGTCGGTGTAGAGCACCGCGACCGCGAGCCCGAGGCTCAGCAGCACCGGCGCGAGCACGAACGTCGAGAGCCAGCGGATGTCGCGCCGCGACAGCACGGCCAGGTAGACCAGCACGACGACGGCGGTGCCCGTCACGGAGAACTCGTACATGTTGCCCCAGGGCGCGCGGTGCGCCGAGAGGCCGCGGGTGACCACGCCGCCCAGGTGCAGCAGGAGGGCCAGCACCGTGAGCGAGGTCGCGATGCCGGCGGCCTTGCGGGGCGTGCCGTCCTCGGCCAGCGGTGCCGGGCCCGTGGGCGCCGTCGTGCGGCCCACCGTGATGGTGCCGACACCGGCGGCCTGCGGCACGAGCTCCTCGCGGCGCGCCGCCGACCGGCTCGCGGCACGGCGCTTGGCGCCGACCTTCTCGCCCAGGGTGGCGAGGTCGAAGGCGCTCGCCCCCAGCGCCACGGCGTAGACGGCCATCGCCGAGTACACGAGGGAGTTGCTGGTCGAGGCCAGCGTCGTGTCGACGCTCACGGGGCGCTCTCCTCAGGTCGGTGCTGCTGCGGGGGCTGCTGGGGGTGCTCGGGCTGGCGTGCTGGCTGCTCGTCGAGGCGGGCCAGGACGGCGGCCAGGACGGCGTCGGCCTCACCGGCCAGGCCGTGGTCCTCGCTGCGGGCCAGGGCCCCCACCTCGACCAGGGTACGTCCGGACTCCGACGACGGGCCGCCGTCGGGCGCGCCCGCGGCGACGGCACCGGCCCTCAGCCAGAGCCGGCGGCGGGGCACGAAGAGCGAAGCCGTCAGCCCCGCGATCGCCAGCAGGGAGAAGACGAGCGCGGCGCCGCGCGCCGGGTCGTGGCGGACGGTGAAGCCGGCGTAGCGGTCGAGGGAGTCGAAGGTCACCGAGCCGAGGCCGTCGGGCAGCTGCGCGGTCTGCCCGGGCTCGAGCCGCAGGCGCACGGGGATGCCGTCGCCGGTGGTGATCAGCGTCATCTTCGAGGTGTCGAGCTCGTAGACGTTCTGGGGCACGCCGTCGTCGAGGCCCAGGTCGCCGGTCCACACGGTGAGGTAGAGCACCGGGTCGCGGGCGTCCGGGAAGGACGACGCCGGCATCCCGTCGGTGCCCAGCGCGGCGGTCGGCAGGAAGATCCCCTGCAGGCCCACCTGGCCCGTCGGGGAGTCGGGCACCTTGATGACGCCCGTCGACGAGTAGTTCGCGTCCTGCACGAGGAACGGCGTCGGCTGGCTGAAGACGGGGTTCCCGTCACCGTCGCGGACGGTCAGGACGGGCGCGTAGCCGTTGCCCGCGAGGTAGACGGACGCGCCGGCCGCCCGCAGCGGCTCGTTGACCCGGATGGTGCGCTCGACGGGCGCCGCGCCCGGGGTCTCGGTCAGGGTCGTGTCGGCCGAGAAGCTGCGCGGAGCGCCGTACTGGCTGCTGCCCTCGTCGTCGTCGAAGGAGACGTGCAGGGCGTCGAGGCTGAAGCTGAACGGCGGCAGCGAGTCACCGCTGACGAGGGCGCCCGGGTCCCACGTGTCGAGGTTGGTGGTCTGGTTCACGTAGGAGCCGCCCACCGGCACGATGACCTGCGCCCGGTAGCCCCACAGGCCGCCGACGGCGACGGCGACGAGCACGCCCACGAGCGCCAGGTGGAAGAGCAGGTTGCCGGTCTCGCGCAGCTCTCCGCGCTGGCCGGCGAGCGAGGGCCCTCCGGGTCCGGCGTGCTCGGCGGTGCGGTACCTGCGCTCGCGCAGCACAGCGCGCGCGGCGTCGAGCACCTGCTCGGGGCTCGACGCCACCTCGACGCTGCGGTGCTCGGGCAGCCGGGACAGGGCGGGCCGGGGTCCGCGGCGGCGGCTGGCGCAGGTTGGCCAGGTGCACCCTGGTGCGCGGCAGCACGCAGCCCACGAGGCTGATGAACAGCAGCAGGTAGACCGCCGAGAACCACGGCGAGGAGTAGACGTCGAACAGGCTCAGCCGGTCGAGCCACGGCGCAAGGTCGGGGTGCTGCTCGAAGTAGTCGGCCACGCGGACCTGGTCGATGTTGCGCTGCGGGAAGAGCGACCCCGGCACTGCCAGCACCGCCAGCAGCATGAGCAGCAGCAGCGCGGTGCGCATGCTCGTCAGCTGCCGCCAGGTCCAGCGGGCCCAGCCGAGCAGCCCCAGGCCCACGGGCGCCGGGTCGAGCTCGGGCGGGTCGGGCACCGGGGCGCGGCGCTCCTGCGTCGTCGTCATGTCAGACCACCGTCTCGTAGCTCGCGAGGACGCCCCGCACGTCGCCCATCCAGGCGCTCCACAGGCCCGTCACCAGCAGCACCCCGAAGACCACGAGCGCGACGCCGCCGAGGCGCGACAGCAGCACGTGGTGGCGGCGCAGCAGGCCGAGGACCCGCTGGGAGCGGCCGAGCCCGATCGCCACCAGCACGAAGGGCAGCCCGAGGCCCAGGCAGTAGGCGAAGGTGAGCAGGGCGCCCCGGGAGGCCGTGCCGGCGTCGGTGGCCAGCGTCAGCACCACGGCGAGGGTCGGGCCGATGCACGGCGTCCAGCCCAGCCCGAAGACCACGCCGAGCAGCGGGGCGCCGGCCAGGCCGGCGGCGGGCCGCCAGCGCACCCGCGCCTCACCGCGGGCTCCGGGCACGACGCCGAGGAAGACGAGCCCCATGGCGATGACGACGACGCCCAGCCAGCGGGACAGCGACACCTCGTTGGCCTGGAGCAGCGCTCCGAACGACCCGAAGAGCGAGCCCAGCGCGACGAAGACCGCCGTGAACCCGAGCACGAAGAGCACGGCCCGAGCACCACCCGGCTGCGGCGCTGCTGCTCCAGCTCGACGCCGCGCAGCCCGGTGACGTACCCGAGGTAGCCCGGCACGAGCGGCAGGACGCACGGGGAGGCGAAGCTCACCGCCCCCGCCACCGCGGCGACCAGCACCGCGAGGAGCAGCGGCCCGCTGGCCGCCGTCCCCTGGAACAGCTCGGCAGCGCTCACGCGGAGCCGCCCGACGCCTTCACGTCGGCGATCAGACCGCGCAGCACGTCCTTCGCCGCCTTGCCGACGATGCGCGCCGCGGGGCGGCCCTCGGCGTCGAGGATGACGGTCGAGGGCACCGCCTGCGGCGGGATGGTCCCCCGCAGGGCCAGCACCGCCTGGCCGCTGTCGGCGTCGAGCAGGCTGGGGTAGGGGATCTTGAACTTCTCCTCGAAGGAGCGGGCCCGGTCCTGGCGGTCCTCGGTGTTGATGCCGAGGAACTGGACGTCCGGAGACTCCCCCGCGATGGCGGCGAGGTCGGGGCCTCGGTGCGGCAGGGGGCGCAGTCGGCGTACCAGACGTTGAGGACCACGACCTGACCGCGCCAGGAGGCGATGTCGACGGTGTCGCCGTGGGTGGTCTCCCCGCTGAGGGCCACCGGGTCTCCGCGCTCCTCGGGAGCGACGACCCGGAAGGCGCCGTCGCCACCGACGAAGCCCTGCTGGTTGCCGGTGTCGGGGCCGGTCGCCCCGAGCTCGGGGGTGCAGGCCGCGAGCACCGCGACGGGCAGCAGCCCGGCGCCGGCCAGGAGGGCGCGCCGGCTGAGGGGGCTGCGGGGGTCCACCGGGCTCACGCGGCGCCCGCGGTGTCGACCGCGCCCGGCAGCAGCGAGGCGGCGGGCTCGCGGTAGTCCACCCCCACCAGGGCCGTGCCGTCGAAGCGGAGGGTGGTGAGGCTGGCCAGGGTGCACTCGCGCTTGCGCGGGTCGTGCCAGAGGCGGCGGCCCTCGGCGCGGCGGCGGGCGCTGTAGATGGGCAGCTGGTGGGCCACGAGCACCGTCTCGTGGCCGGCGTTGCGGGCGGCGGCCTCGCGGGCCACGGCGAGCACGCGCTCGGCCTGCTCGGCGTACGGCTCGCCCCCACGAGGGGCGCAGCGGGTTGCGCAGCGACCACCAGTGCTGGGGCCGGGCCAGCGAGCCCGCCCCGACGCGAAGGTGAGGCCCTCGAAGTGGTTGTCGGCCTCGATGAGCCGCTCGTCGGTGCCGACCTGGAGCCCGAAGGCCGCGCCCACGGGGGCCGCGGTCTCCTGGGCGCGCTGCAGCGGCGAGGCGACGACCTCCACCACGTCGGCGCCCTCGGCGGCGAGGGTGTCGGCGACCAGGCGCGCCATCGCGTGACCGCGCTCGGACAGGTGGTAGCCCGGCAGGCGCCCGTAGAGCACGCGCGCGGGGTTGTGCACCTCGCCGTGGCGCAGCAGGTGGACGGCGGTCAGGGCCATGCCGCCAGCATCCCACCCGCACCTGGGTGCCGGTGCGACCCGCGGCGGGGCTGCGCCCGACGTCACACCCGGCGTCACACCCGACGTCACACCCGGCGTCACACCGAGAGGCTGACGACCCCCAGGTCGCGGGTGGAGGTCAGCGTCCCCCGGACGCCGGGGCCGCTGAAGCTGCCCGAGGTGGGTGCGACGTCGGTGTAGTCGCGGCCCACGGCGACGGTCAGGTGACCGGCGCCGGCGCGCTTGTCGTTGCAGGGGTCGAAGGCGACCGCGACGGCGCCCAGGCCGCCGTCGGCGCGGTTGCCCGGGACCACGACGTCGACCCAGGCGTGCGTGCCGCCCTGGCCGATGAGGTGCCCCGAGACGTAGCGCGTGGGGATCCCGAGGTGGCGCATCACGGCGATCATCACGTGCGCGTAGTCCTGGCAGACCCCGACGCCGCCCGCCGAGCGCCTCGGCGGCGGTGGTGCGGGTCGTCGTCGTCCCGTTGCGGTAGGTGAAGCGGCGTGGACGGCGGAGCAGACGCGCTCGGCGGTCTCGAGGGGGTTCTCGGGGCGGCGCAGCGACTCGGCCAGCTCGACGATGGCGGCGTCGGGGGCGGTCAGCGGCGTGGCGGTGAGCAGGCGGGCGTCGCGCAGGCGGGCCCAGGGCAGCTCGACGGCGCCGGAGCCGACGACGCGCTCGAGCACGGCGGCGAGGCGGAACTCGACGTGGTCGGTGACGCGGGGGGCGTGGACGTCGGTGGTCTCGTTGCCCCAGCGGTCGCGGCGGTCGGTGCGGCGGTGGCGGCGCGCGGGCACGCCGGAGACGGTGAGGGTGGCGAGGCGGCGGTGGACGTCGCCGTGGCGGGCCGGCGGCATGACGACGAGGCGGTGGCGCAGGTCGTCCACGGGCGCGTCGTAGGAGTACCGGAAGGTCTGCTCCAGCCGGTAGGTGACCTTCGCGGCCGCGTCGAGCTCGGCGGTGCGAGCGGCGAGCAGGGGGGCGCTGAGCGCGTCGAGCATCACAGGAGGGCTCCCTCAGCAGCGCTGCCGGAGACCCGTCGCACGGTGACGAGCGGGTTCATGGACAGATGCTGCACGTCTGGCGTTTCCGCGGTGTTGCGCCGGGCCGCCCGGCACGTTGCACATCGGCGGACCGGCCCCCCTGCTTGAGCCGGACGGGTGAACGACGCCGAGTCGTCAGCGCCCCTGGGCTGCGCCGCCGCCCGCGCCGCGAGGGGCAGGGCGTCCAGGACGACGCCGACGGCCTCGGCGTCGTGGCTCGCGGAGCAGAACCACGACTCGTAGCACGACGGCGGCAGGTGCACCCCGGCGTCGAGCATCGCGTGGAAGAAGGCGGCGAACGCGCCGGCGTCCTGGGTCCGGGCGGTGTCGTAGTCGACGACGTCCACGTCGGTGAAGAAGACGCTGAACATGCTGCCGGCCACGCCCAGGGTGTGGGGCACGCCCTCGGCCGCGAGCGCCGCGGACGCCGCGTCCCGGATGGTGGCGGCGACGGCGTCGACGCGGTAGTAGACCTCCGGCGTGCACAGCTGCAGCGTGGTCAGGCCGGCGGCGGCGGCGACGGGGTTCCCCGAGAGGGTGCCCGCCTGGTAGACGGGACCGGCCGGGGCGAGGTGGGCCATGACGTCGGCGCGGCCGCCGAACGCGGCGACGGGGAAGCCGCCGCCCATGACCTTGCCGAAGGTGAACAGGTCGGGCGAGCGCCGCTCACCGTCGACGTCCTGCGCGCCCTCGAGGCCGTACCAGCCTGCGCGGGAGAGCCGGAAGCCGGTCATGACCTCGTCGCTGATGAGCAGCGCGCCGGCGCGGCGGGTCTCGCGCAGCAGCGCGGCGGTCCACCCCGGAGCGGGCGGCACGACGCCCATGTTGCCGGCGGCGGCCTCGGTGATGACGCAGGCGATGCGGTCGCCGTGGGCGGCGAACGCCTCCTCCAGGGCCGCGACGTCGTTGAAGGGCAGCACGAGGGTCTCGGCGGCGCTCTCGCGGGTGACGCCGGGGGTGTCCGGCAGGGCGAAGGTGGCGAGCCCGGAGCCCGCCGAGGCCAGGAGGGCGTCGACGTGGCCGTGGTAGCAGCCGGCGAACTTCACCACGAGGGGGCGGCCGGTGAAGCCGCGGGCCAGGCGGATGGCGCTCATGGTGGCCTCGGTGCCGGAGCTGACCAGGCGCACCTGCTCCAGCGGCTCCACGCGCGCCACCAGCTCCTCGGCGAGCGCAACCTCGCCCTCGCTGGGCGTGCCGTAGGAGAAGCCCCGGGCCGCGGCCCCGCGGACTGCGTCGAGCACGGCGGGGTGGGTGTGGCCCAGGATCATCGGCCCCCACGAGCCCACGAGGTCGACGCGGCGCACGCCGTCGGCGTCGGTGAGCCACGGGCCCTGCGCCGACGCGGTGAAGCGGGGCGTGCCGCCCACCGCGCGGAACGCGCGCACCGGCGAGTTCACCCCGCCGGGCAGGACGGCGCTGGCGCGCTCGAACAGCGCCGCGGAGGCGGGAGCGGGGGTGAGGTCGGTGGGGCGCTCGGTCGTGCTCACCGGCCCATCCTCGCCGCTGGCCGCGGGAGCCACCCGTCCGGCACCCGCCCGCCGTCCCGCCGGTGGGGCCCGCCTCCCCTAGCGTGGCCCCGTGGGCCTGCTCGTCGCTGCGCTCGGCCTGGGCCTCGCGGGGCTCGACCCCGCCGGGGCGCTCATCGCGGCCGCCGCCCTGGCCGCGGGCACCCGGGCCCGCCCGGTGGTGGCCTTCGGCGTCCTCGTCGTGGTCCTCACGGCGCTCCTGGGGACGGCGCTGTCCCTGACCGCCGGCGCCGGCCTGGCCGACGTCGACTGGGGCGCCGCCGTGCCCGGGGGCCCGGTCACGGCCGTGCTCGAGGCGCTCGCCGGCCTCGCGGCGCTGGCGTGGGCGGTGGTGCGCCTGCGCCGCCCTCCGGCCGACCCGGCCGACGAGGCGCCCCGGCGCCGCACCCCCAGCACCCGCAGCGGCGCGGGGCTGCTGGGCGTCGGCGCGCTCTTCACCGCCGGCGCCGTGCTCGACCCCTCCTACGTCGGGCTCGTGGTGCTGGCGGGGCGCGGCGAGCCGTGGTGGGAGGTGCTGGCGGCCCACACCACCTGGTCGGTGGTCAGCCAGGCCCCGCTGGTGGTGCTGGTGGTCGCCGTGGCCCGGGGCGGTCACGAGCGCGCCGTCGCCCTGTTCACCCGCTGGTGGGGCCGCGCCCGCCCCCTCGTGCGGCACCTCGTCACGGGCGCGCTGGCGCTCGTGGGGCTCGGCCTGCTGCTGGACGCCGGGTGGTACGCCGCCACCGGCGCGTTCCTGGTGCTCGACCCCGGCGCCTGACCGCGGTCGTGCACGAGGGGTCAGAGGCGGGGTGCGCCCGGCAGCAGGGGGTGGACGACGCGCGCGAGGCGGTCGCTCCACACCGTCGCCGGTCCGTCGGGCGGGGGGCTCCGCCGGGCGGCGGCGCGGGTCAGGAGCGACCAGGTGCCGGCGACGCCCGCGTCCAGGAGCGCCAGGCGGGCCCGGGGGCGGTCGCTCGCAGCGAGCCCGACGGCCGTGAGGGCGTGGACGCCGTCGACCCACGCGCCGTCGGCGAGCACCGCCCGGGTCGGAGCGAGGCCCGTGACGAGGGCCTGCACGAGGTGGCGGCCTCCCAGGACCCGGGTGACGACGACGGTGCGCCGGTCGGGGGCGCGCTCGCCGACCGCGGCCAGCACCCGGCGGGGCGCGACCAGCAGGGCCAGGCCCCAGGCGCCGCGCGCCAGCTCGAGCGGGCGGGTCCTCGCCACCCCGCGCCAGGGGCTCTTCCCCCGGTCCGCGGCGGGGCTCACCGGCGCCGGGCCAGGGCCCGCACGCCCGCCACGGCGCCCGCGGCGGCGCCGGCCGCCAGGGCGACGGTGCCGGCGACGTCGACGGTGCGGCGGCGCTGCTGCAGCCACACCTGCGGGCTGGTGCTCCACGCCTGCTCGTCGAACTCGCCGTGGGCGCCGAGGTCGCCGGGCACGGGCTCGTCGAGGTAGTCGCCGGCCATCGTCGAGGCGGGCTGGTCGGTCTGCTGCCCGGGGATCCCGGTGCGCGCCAGGTACCTGTCGACGAACCACGGCGCCAGCCAGCTGCCGAGCACCGTGTAGACGGTCGACTCCCCCACCCAGGTGCGCGCCCGCGGGTGGTCGAGGACGTGCCCGACCACGGCGGCGCAGGCCTCGGGCTGGTAGATCGGCGCGACGGGCTGTGGGTGCTTCGGCATCGTCGTGCGCACCCACGTGAACTGCGTGGTGTTCATCCCGGGCATGTGGACCACGGAGACCTTCACGCGACTGCCCTCGGCCCGCAGCTCGGTCATCACCGAGTCGGTGAAGCCGGCGACGGCGTGCTTCGCTCCGCAGTAGGCGGCCTGCAGCGGGATGCCGCGGTAGGCCAGGGCCGAGCCGACCTGCAGCACGTGGCCCCGGTCGCGGGGGCGCATCAGCCGCAGGGCCGCGCGGGTGCCGTGCACCTGGCCGAGGTAGGTGACGGCGGTGGCGCGCTCGAAGTCGGCGGGGTCGGTGTCGACGAAGGGGGCGAAGACGCTGGCCATGGCGTTGTTGACCCAGACCTCGACGGGGCCGAGCTCGGCCTCGACGCGGTCGGCGGCGGCCTCGACCTGCTCGCGGTCGGCGACGTCGCAGACCACGCCGAGCCCGCGGCGCCCCGCCTCGGCGACCTCGCGGACGGTGCCGGCCAGCTGCTCGGGGTCGCGGGCGAGGACGGCCACGTCCCAGCCGCGGGCGGCGAGGTCGCGCACGACCGCCCGCCCCAGCCCCGCGGAGCCGCCGGTGACGACAGCGGTGCCGCGCCGGGAGGGCGCGGCGCGGTCGTCGAGGAGCTGGTGGTCGGAGCCCGGCGCGCTGGAGCTGGTCATGCCCCGATCCTCACCGCGACGGGCCCGGGGCGCCCGCCAGGAGCGCCCCGGGCCCGTCGGGCTCGTCAGGCGAGGATCGCCTTGGTCACGGCGACCTGCTCGGTGAGGACGCCGCTGATGATGCCCTGGGTCTCGTTGATCTCCTCGACGGCGCGGGTGATCTCGTGCAGCGCCGTCGTCACGGCCTCCACCTGCGACTGGATCGCGCCCACCTGGGCGTCGACGTCCGCGGTGGCGCGGGCGGTCTCGCTGGCCAGCTCCTTGACCTCGTGGGCCACCACGGCGAAGCCGCGGCCGGCCTCGCCGGCGCGGGCGGCCTCGATCGTGGCGTTCAGCGCCAGCAGGTTGGTCTGGGAGGCGATGCCCGAGATCAGGGCGACCACCTTGGAGATCGCCTCCGACGACTGCGCCAGCCCGGCCGCGTGCTCGTCGGCGGCCGCGGCCACGGCGGCCCCCCGCTGGGCGACGCCGGTGGCGGCGACGACGTTGCGCTCCACCTCCTCGATGGAGATGCCCAGGTCGCGCCCGGCCTCGGCCAGGCGGTCGGAGGCGGCGATGCGGTCCAGCCCCTGCGCGAGGAGGAAGGCCGCGTTGCGCAGGGCCTCCCGGCGGCCGTCGCTCAGGGCGCGGTCGGAGGTGGTGAAGAAGTCGAGGGTGCCGACGACCTCCTGGCCGACGACGACGGGCAGGCAGACGCCCGCCCTGACGCCGGCGCGGGCGGCGGCGGGAGCGCGCACGCAGTCGGTGACCTGGGCCAGGTCGGGCACGAAGACGAGGTCGCGCGCGGCCCAGGCGCGGCCGGCCAGGCCGGTGCCCTCCACGAAGGTGGCGCCGGCCGTGACGCGGCGGAACTCCTCACCGGCGCTGCCGGACTCCTGCGCGAAGCGCAGCAGGGCCCGGGGGCCGGTCCGGTCGACCGCCCAGTAGGAGCCGTAGCTCCAGCCGAAGCCCTCGCGGATGGTGTCCAGCACCCGGCTGAGCACCTGCTCGACGCTGCTGGCCCCGCTCATGGCGCGCAGGACGGCGCTGGAGGCCGCGACGTCCTTGGCCGTCTCGGCGACGTCCTCGAGCACGGCGAGGCGCTCGACGGCCTGCGAGACCAGGGTGGAGACGGCCCGGAGGCGCGTCGAGGCGGTGGGGCGACATGACCAGGAGGTCGGTGGTGAAGAAGTCCATGGTCCCGATGACCCGGTCACCGGCCCTGACGGGGAGGCAGGTGGCGGAGCGCACCCCCGCGCGCTGCGCGACGGGGGCCCGCACGCAGTCGGTGACCTCGCCGAGGTCGGGGACGAACACGACGTCCTCACCCGCCCAGGCGCGGCCGCACAGCCCGGTGCCCCGGGTGAAGCTGGCCTCCGCGGTCACCTTCCGGAACTCGTCGCCGACGGCGCCCGACTCCTGGGCGAAGCGCAGCACCGGCTCGCGACCGCTGGTGTCGACCCGCCAGTAGGAGCCGTAGGCCCAGCCGAAGCGGTCGCGGACGACGGCGAGCGCGCTGTCGACCGCCGTCGTGACCGACGTGGCGCGGGACAGCGCCTGGACCACCGCGGTGACGGCGGCCACGTCGGCGCGCGCCTGCTGGACCTCCGACACGTCGTCGGCGGTGGCACGGGGGCGGCGGAGCGCCATGGTCCTCCTGGTCGAGCAGCGGGGGGAGATCATTTCCGTTGCCCATGACATCGGCTCCCCCGCCCGCGACTTGAGCCGATCACGGCACCGGCCCGGGGAGCGGCACGGCCGGCCGTACTGTGAGCGCGCCCGCAGCGCACCACCCGGAGGACCCGTGGCCGACGCACCCCGCCCGCCCGCCACCTCCGCGCAGGTGCGGCGCTGGCGGCGCCACCTCGCCGACGAGCTCTACGAGGCCCGCGTGTACCGCCGGCTCGCAGCGCGCCGCTCCGGGGAGGAGCGCGAGGTGCTGCTCGCGCTGGCCGAGGCGGAGGGCCGCCACGCCGCGCACTGGGCCGCGCTCCTCGAGGAGCGGACGGGTGCCCCGGCGCGCCCCAGCCGGCCCGGGCTGGGGCTTCGGCTCCTGGCGCTGCTGGCCCTGCGGATCGGATCGGTCTTCGTGCTGGCCCTCGCCCAGCAGGCCGAGGCGCGCTCGACCTACGGGCGAGAGCCCGACGCGACCGAGGCGATGGCCGCGGACGAGGCGGTGCACGGCGAGGTGGTCCGCGGGCTGGCCGCCCGGGGCCGCGCCCGCGTCTCGGGCACCTTCCGCGCCGCCGTCTTCGGCGCCAACGACGGCCTCGTGTCGAACCTGGCGCTGGTGCTGGGGGTCGCCGGTGCGGGGGTGGGCAGCGGCGCCGTCCTGCTGACGGGCGTGTCCGGCCTGCTCGCCGGGGCGCTGTCGATGGGCGCCGGGGAGTACGTGTCGGTCCGCTCCCAGCGCGAGCTGATCGCCGCGTCCGCTCCGGCGGCGCACGCGCCGTCGGTGGTGCGCGCGCTCGACGTCGACGCGAACGAGCTGGCGCTGGTCTACCGGGCGCGGGGCATGGCCCCCCAGGAGGCCCAGCGGCACGCCGACGAGCAGCTGGCCGGCCTCCCCGCCGACGCGACCGGCCGGGCGGGGTCCGCAGCCGGGGGCGGCGCGGGTCCCGACGACGGCGACGACGTGGTCGGCAGCGCGTGGTCCGCGGCGTCGTCGTCGTTCTGCTTCTTCGCCAGCGGCGCGCTCGTGCCGGTGCTGCCCTTCCTCCTGGGCCTCACCGAGTGGGCGGCGCTGGGCGTGGCCCTCGTGCTGGTGTCGCTGGCGCTGCTGGCCACCGGGGCCGTGGTGGGCGTGCTGTCGGGCGCCCCGCTGCTCCCCCGTGCCCTGCGCCAGCTGGCCATCGGGCTCGGCGCCGCGGCGGCCACCTACCTGCTGGGGCTGCTGTTCGGGACGACCGTCGGCTGACCCGCTGACCCGCTGACCCGCTGACCCGCTGACCCGCTGACCCGCTGACCCGCTGACCCGCTGGCCGGCGCGCCGGCGCCTCAGCGCAGGTGCTCGGCCAGGCGGCCGCAGATGCGGCCCAGGGCCGCGACGTCCCCGGCGGGCAGCTGGTCGAACAGGTGCTCACGCACCCCCGCGACGTGCAGGGGCGCCGCGGCCTCCAGGGCGTCGAAGCCCGCCTGCGTCATGACGGCCAGCACGCCGCGCCGGTCCTCCGGGCAGGAGCGCCGCTGGACCAGGCCGCGCTGCTCCAGCCGGGAGATGGCGTGGGTGAGCCGGCTGCGGGAGTGCACGAGGTCGTCCGCGAGGTCGGACATGCGCAGCGACCAGTCCGGGGCCTCGGAGAGGCGGACCAGGAGCTCGTACTCGGCCATCGACAGGTCGTGCTCGGACTCGTCGAGCTCGCTGCCCAGGCGCCGGACCAGGAGCTGGGTGGCCTCGAGGTACAGGCGCCAGACCCGCTGCTCGTCGGCGTCCAGCCAGCGCGTGGTGGGGGCGCGGGCTCGGCTGCGGACACGGTCACCACTCCTCGGGGGAACAATGTTGAATGTTGAACCATTATGCGTCACAGTGGGGGCGCACCGCATCCCGCACCACCCTGGAGGAACCATGACCACCACGCTCCCCGCCGGTCTCGTCGCCGGCACCTACACCGTCGACCCCTCCCACTCCGAGGTCGGCTTCACCGCCCGCCACGCGATGGTCACCAAGGTGCGCGGCAGCTTCTCCGACGTCTCGGGCACCGTCGTCCTCGACGACGACGCGAGCCTCATCTCCGTGACGGCCGAGATCGCCGTCGCCAGCGTCGACACCCGCAGCGCCGACCGCGACGGCCACCTGCGCAGCGCCGACTTCTTCGACGTCGAGCAGTTCCCCACCATGACCTTCCGCTCCACCTCGGTGGCCCCGACCGGTGACGGCTGGACCGTCGACGGCGAGCTCTCCCTGCACGGCGTGACCAAGCCGGTGACCCTGGACGTCACCGCCGAGGGCGTGGCCACCGACCCGTTCGGCAACTCCCGCGCCGGCTTCTCCGCCGAGACCGAGATCAACCGCAAGGACTTCGGCCTCACCTGGAACGCCGCCCTCGAGACCGGTGGCGTGCTCGTGAGCGAGAAGATCAAGATCTCCCTCGACATCTCGGCCATCAAGCAGGCCTGAGCCCCACCCCGCCCGAGCCGGCGCGCGCCGGCGCACCAGGAGGCCCGCCCCCGACCCCGGGGGCGGGCCTCCTGCGCTCCCGCCGCAGCGCCACCGCGCCTCGCGGCTCAGGCCACGCCGACGAGCCGGAAGACCGGGTGCTTCGGCGCCGCCGCGAGCAGCTCCTCGTCGGAGGCGCCGGCACCGACGCCGTCGAAGAAGGCGCCCACCTCCCACGCCCAGCGGCGCAGGTAGGCGCGGAGCACCGGCACCGCCTCCGCGGCCGGGAGCTCGACCGCGCCGAACGCCTCGCTGCGCCGCCCGGACCGCAGCTCACCCCTCCCGGCGACGCGGAGGTTGCGCACCCACTGCGTGGTGCCGCGCGGCGCCACGAGGTACCGCTCGCCGCCGAGGTCGAGGGGGTTGACCGGCGTCGTGCGCCACTCGCCGCTGGTGCGGCCGCGCACCGCCAGCACCCGCGAGCCGGCCAGCGGCAGCCCCCACCGCGTCATCCGCGCCACCACGGGGTTGAGGAGGTGCGCCGTGACCCACCCCGGCGCGACGTACCGCAGGCGCCCCTCGCCGCCGTGAGCACCGGACTCGTTCGAGAGCGCTGATCTCGCCATGGGTCGAGCATCGCACCGCGGGCAGGTTCGCACAAGAGCACTGCTCTCGTTGCGGTCTGGCGCTCTTGCGCGTGCGACCATGGACGGACCATGAGCACCGCGTCCGCCACCACCACCGCGCGCGAGCGCGCCCGCCGCGAGCTGACCGCCGAGATCCTCTCCGCGGCGCGCCGCCAGCTGGCCGAGGTCGGGGCCGCCGCCCTGTCCGTGCGCGCCGTGGCCCGCGAGCTCGGCCTGGCCTCCTCTGCCGTGTACCGGTACTTCGCCACGCGCGACGACCTGCTCACGGCCCTCATCGTCGAGGCCTACGACAGCGCCGGCGCCGCCGTCGAGGCGGCGGCGCGGCCGACGGCGCCCGGGCGCACGCCGCGCGAGCGGTTCACGGCGGCCTGCACCGCGCTGCGCTCGTGGGCGCTGGAGCACCCGCACGAGTACGCCCTGGTCCACGGCTCGCCCGTGCCGGGGTACCGGGGCGACAGCCGCACCACCGCCGCCGGGTCCCGGGCGCCGCTGGCGCTCCTGCACGTGCTCGCGGACGCGGACCCGGCACCCCGCCGTCCGGTCTCCGCCGCCCTGGCGGAGCAGGCCGCCCGCGTCACGGCCGCCGCCGGCGACGGCCCGGCCGGCCGGGCGGCGCCGGAGGTGGTGGTCGCGGGGGCGCGCGCGTGGACGGCGCTGCTCGGCCTCGTGAGCAGCGAGGTCTTCGGCCAGCTGGCGAACACCTTCGACCCGGCGGACGCCTTCGCGGCCGCCACCGTCGAAGCCCTCGCCGACGACCTCGGCCTGTGACGGCACCCCGCGTCGGGTGCGCGGGGGACGCGCAGAGCCCGCCTCACCTACCCTCGGAGGGGCAGCTCCAGCACCGGGGTGCCGCTGTGAGCGTCCCGGAGGGGGTCCGACCGTGAGCCGGCACCGCGCCCCCTCCCCCGTCACGCGGCGCGGAGCGCTGGTCGCCGGCGCCGCCTGGGTCGCCGGGGCGCTCGCCGCCACCTCCGGCGCCGGCCTGCGGCTGCCCTCCAGCACCGCTCCGCAGGCGGAGGCGCTCATGGCCGCGAGGCTGCCCAGCAGCGCGCCGTCGGCGGCGTCCCCGGCGGCGCCGTCACCGGCTCCGTCGACGCCTGCGGCCAGCACCCCCGCGCCGACGCCGACCTTCGACCGGTCGGCGCACTCCACCACCGACGCCACGAGCCCCTGGGTGGTGGTCAACAAGACCCACCCCATCACCCCCGCCGACTACGCCCCGGCGCAGCTGACGAAGGTCGCCGGCGAGGTCGTGAGCGCGGCCGCCGCCCCCGACCTGGAGGCCCTGCTCGCCCGGAGCCGCGACGACGGCGTCTCGCTCACCCTCGTCAGCGGCTTCCGCAGCCGCGACTACCAGGAGGACGTGCACCGGCGCTCCGTGAGCCGCAACGGCCAGGCGGGCGCCGACCGGTACAGCGCCCGCGCCGGGTACAGCGAGCACCAGACGGGGCTCGCCGTCGACTTCTCCTCCGTGGCGGGGAACGCCACGCTGAGCCCGAGCTTCGGCCAGACCGACGAGGGCCTGTGGCTCGCCGAGCACGCCGGTCGGCACGGCTGGCTGCTGCGCTACACCGAGGCCGACCAGGCCGTCACCGGCTACAACCCCGAGCCGTGGCACTTCCGCTGGGTCGGCGTCGAGCTGGTCGCCGCCATGACAGCGGCGGGCGCCGCGACGCTGGAGGAGTTCTTCGGCGTGACCGGCGGCCCCGACTACGCCTGACGGCGTGGCTCGCGCTCGGTCGTCAGGCGCAGCCGGGACCGGGCCTCAGCCCGTCACGAGGCGCTGACGGCCTCGCGGCCCTGCTCCGCCCCGGTGGCCGCCTCGTGGTGGTCACCGCGGTCGGAGCGAGACACCTGGACGCGCCGCGGCTGGGCCGAGGGCGCCACGGGGACCAGCAGGTGCAGCACGCCGTCGCGGTAGTCGGCGCTCACGCCGCTGGCGTCGAGGCCGTCACCGATCTGGAGCTGGCGCACGAACGACCCGTGCGGCCGCTCCGCGACGAGCACCTCCCGCGAGCCGGCGGCGCGCGTGGAGCGCTCGGCGCGGACGGTGATGGCGCTGCGCTCGGTGGTCACGTCGACGCTGCTCGGGTCGACGCCGGGCAGGTCGAGCTCGACGTGGTAGCCGGCCTCGTCCTTCCAGACGTCCATCGGCATGCGCAGGGGCGTGCGGGCGCCGCTGACCAGCTGCTGAGCCATCCGGTCGAGCTGGCGGAAGGGGTCGCCGAAGGGGTCGAACTGCATGACGGTCACGGGATCCTCCTCACCGGGGACGCAGGCCGCTGCGGCCTGCGGGCACCACCTGCGGTGCCGTCCCGGTGGTACCCGTGGCGGGAGTGCGTCAAACCCGAGTTGAGCGGCTTCCGCTCAACTCGGGTCAGCCCCGGCGGAGCAGGTCTGCGACCTCCGTGGCCCAGTAGGTGAGGGTGGCCATCGCGCCCGCCCGCTGGATGGCCGTCAGGGACTCGAGCACGGCCCGCTCCCTGTCGATCATCCCCGCGGCCGCCGCGGCCTCGACCATCGCGTACTCGCCGGACACCTGGTAGGCCCACACGGGCACGTCGACCGACGCCACCACGTCGCTGAGCACGTCGAGGTAGGGCAGCGCCGGCTTGACCATCACCACGTCGGCGCCCTCGGCCACGTCGAGGCGGACCTCGCGCAGCGCCTCGCGGCGGTTGCCCGGGTCCATCTGGTACGAGCGCCGGTCTCCCTGGAGCGTCGACTCGACGGCCTCGCGGAAGGGTCCGTAGAACGCCGACGCGTACTTCGCGGCGTACGCCAGCAGCACGACGTCGGAGCGGCCGGCGGCGTCGAGCGCCGCGCGGACGACGCCGGTCTGCCCGTCCATCATCCCGCTGAGGCCCAGCAGGGCGGCCCCGGCCTCGGCCTGCGCCAGCGCCATCGCGGCGTAGCGCTCCAGCGTCGCGTCGTTGTCGACGCGGCCCGCGGCGTCGAGCACGCCGCAGTGCCCGTGGTCGGTGAACTCGTCGAGGCAGAGGTCGGCCATGACCACGCAGCGCTCGCCGACGGCCCCGTCGAGCGCCCGCAGCGCGGTGTTGAGGATGCCGTCGGGGTCGTCGGCGCCCGAGCCGCGCGCGTCGCGCACCTGCGGGACGCCGAAGACCATGATCCCGCCGACGCCCGCCTCGACGGCCTCGTGGGCCGCCTCCACCAGCGAGCCGAGCGAGTGCTGGACCACACCCGGCATCGACTGCATGGGGGACGGCGCGCTCAGCCCCTCCTTGACGAACACCGGGAGCACCAGGCGCTGCGGCGCGAGGTGCTCCTGGGCGGTCAGCGACCGCAGCGCCGGCGTCGAGCGCAGGCGCCGCGGCCGCTCAGCCGGGAACGGCACTCAGCGCCGCCTGCGGGCGCCGCCGCGGCGCTCGCTGGGACGCAGCACCGGCTCGCCGGCCTCCTCCGCCTGGGTGCGCAGCTGCGCGCCGTAGGCGGCGAGGGCGTCGACCAGGGCGGCCGTGCTGGCGTGCTCGGCCTGCACGTCGACGCGCAGGCCCAGCTCGGTGGCCGTGGCACAGGTCGCCGGGCCGATGCAGGCCACCACCGTGCTCGGGTGCGGCTTGCCGGCGATGCCGACGAGGTTGCGCACCGTCGAGGAGGACGTGAAGACGACGGCGTCGAACGCGCCGGTCTTGATGGCGTCGCGCACCGGCGCGGGCGGCGGGGCGGCCCGGACGGTGCGGTAGGCCGTGACGTCGTCGACCTGCCACCCCGCCTGCTGCAGGCCCTCGACCAGGGTGTCGGTGGCGATGTCGGCGCGGGGCAGGAAGACGCGGTCGATCGGGTCGAGGACCTCGTCGTAGGGGGGCCACTCGGCCAGCAGGCCGGCAGCGGACTGCTCGCCCTCCGGCACCAGGTCGGGCTCGATGCCCCAGGCGCGCAGCTCGGCCGCGGTGACGCCGCCGACCGCGGCGACCTTCAGCCCGGAGAACGCGCGGGCGTCCAGGCCGTACTCGGCGAACTTGTCCTTGACGGCGCGCACGGCGTTGACGGAGGTGAAGCCGACCCACTCGTAGCGGCCGGTGACCAGGCCGCGGACGGCCTTCTCCATCTGGTGGGGGCTGCGGGGCGGCTCGACGGCGATGGTCGGGACGACCTCGCTGACGGCGCCCGCGGCGGCCAGCCGCTCGACGGTGGTGCTGGACTGCGCCTGCGTGCGCGGCACCAGCACCCGCCAGCCGAACAGCGGCCGCGACTCGAACCAGGCCAGCTTGTCGCGCTTGGACGTGCCCGGGCCCAGCACCGCGACCAGCGGCTCGGGCAGGTGCTCGCCCTCGGCGGCCAGGACGTCGGGCAGGGAGGTCAGCGTCGCGCCCACGGTGCGCTGGGACGTGGTGGTCCCCCCGGAGGTGACGGCCACCTCCAGGGAGCCGGAGCGGCCGGCGGCCACGAGCGCCTTGGCGGCGCCGACGACCTCCTCGGCGGTACCGGTGATGACCACGGTGCCGGGCACGGAGCTGACGGCGTCGACGGCCGCCTCGCCCAGGGCCGCGTCGAGCACGTGCACGTCGCTGCAGCGGGCGGTGGCGGTCGCGATGCCCGCGTACAGCGGCACGGCGGTGGCCACCGAGACGCCCGGGACGACCTCGACGGCCGCACCCGCGCGGCGGGCGGCGGCGAGCTCGTCGGCGAGCTGGGGCGAGCTGGCGGCGTCGCCGGAGAACAGGCGCACGACCCGGCGCCCGGCGCGGGCGGGGGCCAGGGCCAGCTTGGCCCGGGCGGCACCGGTCAGGGGGGCGCCGCCGTCGGCGGGGGCGGTCTCGACGAGGTCGACGTCCGCGCGGCAGTGGCGCTGGACGGCGGCGAGCGCGGCCGCGTCGGAGGCGCCCGTGGCGCTGGCCTCGGCCCCGCGGTCGACGACGACCACGTCGGCGGCGGCCAGCAGCTCGGCGGCGCGCAGGGTCAGCAGGCCCGGGTCACCGGGACCGGCGCCCACGAAGGCCACCGACGGCGCGGCGGGCTGCGAGGGGGTCGGGGCGGGCGCGGAGGGGGTCGCAGCGGCGGGGACAGCGGCGGGAGCGGTCGTCGCGGCGACGTCCGGCGCGGTGGTCACCGCGTCGGAGGAGGCCCCTGCGAGTGCAGGAGCGGCGGTGGGCGGGGTCACGGGTGCACCCTCTCCGGCGGCACGGGGGCCGCCGTCTCGTGAGCGATCGGGGGGTGGGCGGGGTCGAGGGGTGGGGCGGGGCTGGCGTCAGGGCTGGCGTCAGGGGTGTCGTGGGGGGTGGGGCCGGAGGTGGCCAGGGGGCCGAGGGCGGGCGAGCCCGAGGCCAGGAGGTCGGCCGCCACGCGGCGTCCGGTCTCGGCGGCCGCCGCCAGCGGGCCCCGCCCGGACCGCTCCGCGGTGGCGGAGCCGTCGAGGGAGGCCACCAGCGCGCGCAGCTGCAGCTCGCCACCGGCGTCGACGAGGGCGAGCGCGCCGAGCGGGGCGGCGCAGCCCGCCTCGAGGGCCGCCAGCAGCGAGCGCTCGGCCTCGACGGCCGCGCGGGTGGGCGCGTCGTCCAGGAGGGCGCAGGCGCTGCGGACGGCGTCGTCGTCGGCCCGGCACTCGACCGCCAGGGCGCCCTGCCCGGGGGCGGGCAGCATGGTGCCGGGCTCGAGCACCTCGGTCACCTCGTCGGCGCGGCCGAGGCGGACCAGGCCGGCGCGGGCCAGGACCACGGCGTCGACCTCGCCGTCGGAGACCAGGCGCAGGCGGGTGTCGACGTTGCCGCGCACGTCCACGACCTGCAGGTCGGGGCGGGCGGCCCGCAGCTGCGCAGCGCGGCGCGGTGAGCCGGTGCCCACGCGCGCCCCCTCGGGCAGCTCGGACAGGCGCAGGCCGTCACGGGCCACGAGCACGTCGCGCGGGTCCTCCCGGGGCGGCACGGCGGCCACGACCAAGCCCTCGGCCGGGGCCGTGGGCAGGTCCTTGAGGGAGTGGACGGCGAGGTCGACGCGCCCCTCGAGCAGCGCGTCGCGCAGCGCGGAGACGAAGACGCCGGTGCCCGCGGCGGCCATGGCCGTCAGCGGCACCCGGGAGACGTCGCCGTGGGTCGTGACCTCGACCAGCTCGACCTCGCGCCCGGTGCGCTCGCGCAGCGCGGCGGCCACGTGCTCGGACTGGGTGCGCGCCAGCAGGCTGCGCCGGGTGCCCAGCCGCAGGGCGGGGGCGCCGCTCACAGCTCGCTCCGCTCGTGGGAGGCCCCGGCACCGGCGCGCAGGACGTCGGCCACGCTGCCCACACCGGTGGTCGCGGTCGACGCGGTGGCCACCGGCAGCGCCACGCTGCCGCCGTCGAGGGCCTCCGGCGCGGCGTCGGCGGGACCGCCCAGGTCGAACAGCGCGCGCAGCGCCGCGGCGTACCCGTCGCCGTGGGCGCCGTCGGCGGCCAGCGCCTTCACGCGCACGGTCGGGGTGTGCAGCAGCTTCTCGGTGACGCGGTGGACCGCCAGCTCGGCCTCGGCCACCAGCCGGGGGTCGGCGTCCGGGCCGAGGCGGCCGCGCAGGCGCGCGACCTCGCTCTCGACGACCTCGCGGGCCAGGGAGCGCAGCGCCGCGACCGTGGGGGCCACCGACGCCGCGCGCTGCTCGGCGAGGTAGCCGGAGACCTCCCCGGCCACCACCGCGCGCGCGGCGCGCAGGCTCACCGCGACGCCGGCCAGTCCGTCCGCGCCAGCCGCCGGAGCCGCCGGGATCACCGGGGCCTCGGCCTCCGGGACCTCGGCGGCGGGGGCGAGGCGGCGGCGCAGCGCGTCCAGGCCCACCAGCTCGACGCCCGGCAGCTCGCCGGCGGCCGGGTCGACGTCGTGGGGCAGGGCGAGGTCGACCACCAGCTGCGGCGCCGCCCCCAGGGGGCCGGGCCAGGTGGCGGCGCGGTCGCCGCGGGCGGCCGACAGCAGCTCGGCGTCGACCACGGCGCCAACCGCGCCGGTGCACGAGACGACGACGTCGGCCTCGGCGAGGGCCGCGCGCAGCGCGCCCGGCTCCTCCAGGCCCAGCCACGTGCCGCCGACGGCGCCGGCGAGGCGCTCGGCGCGGGCGGGGGTGCGGTTGGCGACGGCGATGGAGCCCAGGCCGAGGCGGTGCAGGGTCGTGGCGGCCAGGGCGCTCATCGAGCCGGCCCCGATGACCAGCGCACGGGCCTGCGCCAGCGGCCCGACGACCTGCTCGGCGCCGTCGAGGGCGGCCTCGACCAGCGACCGGCCGGCGCGGTCGAGCCCGGTCTCGCTGTGGACGCGCTTGCCCACGCGCAGGGCGCGCTGGACCAGCGGGTCCAGGACGCGGCCGACCGTGCCGTCCTCCTGGCCGCGGCGCAGGGCGGCGCGGACCTGGCCGAGCACCTGGGACTCGCCCAGCGCCATCGACTGCAGGCCGGAGGCCACCGAGAAGAGGTGCTCGACGGCGCGGTCGCCGAAGGCGAAGACGAGCGACTCGCCCAGGTCGGCCAGGGGCAGGCCCATCCGGTCGGCCAGCGCGGCAGAGAGGTCGTGCACCCCGGTGTGGAAGGCGCTCACCTCGGCGTAGACCTCGACCCGGTTGCAGGTGGCCAGCACGGCGGCCTCCTCCACGGCGCCCCCGCACAGCTCGCGGGCCAGCTCGCGGGCGCCGTCGGCGTCCAGCGCGGCCCGCTCCAGCAGGGCGATGGGGGCGGTGCGGTGCGACAGGCCCACCACGAGCAGGCTCACCGGGACGCCCCCGCCCGCTCGGGCGCGGCGACCTCGAGCACCGGCGGCCCCTCGGCCCCGGCCGCAGCGCGGCGGCGCTCGCGGAAGGCGAGGATCGCCAGCTCGGTGGAGAGGTCGACGCTGCGCAGCTCGACGCCCGCGGGGACGTGCAGCTCCACCGGGGCGAACGACAGCACGCTGGTGATCCCGGCGGCCACGACGGCGTCGCAGGCGCTCTGCGCTGCACGGGCGGGGACCGCGAGCACCGCGATGCGCACGCCGTGCTCGGCGACGACGGCTCCGACGCTGTCGGCGGGGAGCACCTCGAGCCCGGCCACCCGCTCGCCGACCACGGCCGGGTCGGCGTCGAGCAGGGCCACCACGCGGGTGCCGCGCGGGGCGAACCCGCTGAAGTTGGCCAGCGCGTGGCCCAGGCTGCCGACGCCGACGATGACCACGGGCCACTCCTCGGCCAGGCCGAGGCAGCGGCCGACGTGCTGGACCAGGGTGGCCACGTCGTACCCGACGCCGCGGACCCCGTAGCTGCCCAGGTGGGACAGGTCCTTGCGGAGGGTCGCCGAGCCGACGCCGGCGAGCAGCGCCAGCTCCTCGCTCGAGACGGTGGCGACGCCGCGCTCACCCATCCCGGTCAGCACCCGCAGGTAGACGGGGAGCCGTGCCACGGTGGCGTCGGGGACGCCCCGGGTGCCGTCGCGCTGGGTGCGCAGCGGCGGAGCGGCGTGCGGGGTGGTCACGGTGTGGCAGGGCTCCTGCTGGCGGCGGCGGCGGTGCTGGTACTACTGGTGCGTCCTGTGCGCTGAACCGTCTGCGGACCCGACGCACCAGTGGCAGCCCGTGCGCGGTGGCGCGGACAGCCCAGCCTAGGCACTTGTGAACGGCAGAACAAAGTCAGCGCGCGTCGAGCGCTGCCCGCAGCTCCGCCTCGTCGATGCGCCAGTGGGCGTGGTGGCGCCCGTCCACGGTGACCACGGGGACCAGGTCGCTGTAGCGGGCCACGAGCTCGGGGTCGGCGTCGACGTCCTGCTCGCGCCACGAGGCGCCGGCGGCGGCGCACGCCCGCCGGACCTGCTCCCGGGCGACCTCGCACAGGTGGCACCCCACCCGGCCGTACAGCACCACGCGCTCCTGCATCACCCGGAGAGGCTAGTCGCCGGCGCGGCCGCGCCCGGACAGCACGAGACCCGCACCGCGAGCTCGCGGTGCGGGTCTGCAGCTGGGGCGCCTACTTCTTGTTGCGGCGCTGGTGACGCGTCTTGCGCAGCAGCTTGCGGTGCTTCTTCTTGGCCATCCGCTTGCGGCGCTTCTTGATGACAGAACCCATCGTCCCTCAGATCCCTCGGGGCAGCGGTGCGCGCTGCCGGCTGGTGCTCCTGGCGCCCAGACTACCGACCACCGGCCGGGTGAGCACCCACCGCCGGCAGGGGGTCACATCGCCTCGGTCTCCACGAAGGAGTGGGCCAGGTACTGGTCGACGGCCGTCTCCGGGACCCGGAACGAGCGGCCCACGCGCACGGCGGGCATCTCCCCCGAGTGCACGAGGCGGTACACCGTCATCTTCGACACGCGCATCATCGTGGCCACCTCGGCCACGGTGAGGAAGCGCACACCGCTGAAGTCGCGGTCCATCGCCATCGTTCCTCCTGGTCTGGCGGTGGCCCTCTGCGGGCCCCTGCACACTGACAGTAGTGGCACGTGTGACGGTTGGGGAAGTCGTTGCGCGAGTTACAACCGTGTGAGATGCCCGAGCGGCTCTCGCGGGGCCTCCCCGGGCTCCCACTGTGACCCCGCCGGAGCACCCGCGCAGGGACTCCGCTGCAGGTGGGAGCCGTGTCGCGGCGTGTCTCGGCGGCGCGCCGGACGGCCCCCGGGCCGACCGCGACCCAGCGGCCGGCGGGTGGGGCTCAGTCGAACCAGGGGTCCAGGCCGTGGTTCGGGAAGACCGCCCGCCGGGTGGCCAGCACCGCGCGGTCGAGGGGGTCGGAGGGGTCGGCCCCGGCCTCCCACGGGGTGTACCAGGCGTCGGCGCCGTCGGTCATGGACAGCGGGGCGTCCCAGCCCTGCGCCTCCACGTGCTCCCGCCACGAGGCCGGCACCGGCGTCGCCGGGGGCACGGGGGCGTGGGCGGCGATGCCCAGCAGGTGCGACCAGACCCGCGGTACGACGTCGACGACGTCGTAGCCGCCACCACCGGTCGCGACCCAGCGCCCCCCGCAGACCTCGTGGGCGAGCTCGTGCAGCGACCGCGCCGCGGCGCGCTGCGCGTCCACGCTCACCGAGAGGTTGGCCAGCGGGTCCTGGGCGTGGGCGTCGGCGCCGTGCTGGGTCACGATGACGTCGGGCCGGAAGCTGCGCACCAGGGGGTGCGCCACGGCGTGGAGCGCCCGCAGCCACCCGGCGTCGGCCGTCCCGGCGGGCAGGGCGACGTTGACGGCGCTGCCCTCGGCGCCGGGGCCCCCGGTCTCCTCCGGCCACCCGGTGCCCGGGAAGAGCGTGCGCCCCGACTCGTGCAGCGAGATGGTCATGACGCGCGGGTCGTCCCAGAACGCCACCTCCACGCCGTCGCCGTGGTGGACGTCGAGGTCGATGTAGACCACGCGCTGGGCCCCGCGGGCGAGCAGGTGGCGGATGGCGACGACGAGGTCGTTGTAGATGCAGAACCCCGCGGCGCGGTCGGGCATCGCGTGGTGCATGCCGCCGCTGACGTTGACGGCGTGCTCGGCCTCGCCGGACCACACCGCCTCGGCGCAGTCGGTGCTCGCGGCCGCGAAGCGCGCCGAGGTCTCGTGCATGCCGGCGAAGACCGGGTCGTCGTCGGTGCCGAGGCCGTGGGCGAGGTCGACCCGGCGCGGGTCGGCCGAGACCCGCCGCACGGCGGCGACGTAGGCCGGGTCGTGGGCCGTGAGCAGCAGCTCGTCCGGTGCCACGCGCGACCCGACGACGCGCACGCCGGGCGCCGACAGCAGGCCGAGGTCGCGGGCGAGGCGCGCCGTCAGGTCGAGCCGGAGGGGCGCCATGGGGTGGCCGGGGCCGAAGTCGTGCGCCGAGAGCGCGTCGTCCCACACCACGAACGCGCCACCGGTCACTCCTGCACGCTAGCGGCGCCCCGGCGGTCAGGCGGGCGCGGGGACCTCGAGGTGCCGGCGGGCGAAGGCCAGGGCGCTCGCGAGCGCCGCGCGGCGCTCGTCGGGACCGCGGCTGGTGCGGGTGGTGACCTCGACGCACGCGTCGCCCTGCCACCCCGTGGCGGCGAGGTGGGCGAGCAGCTCGGCGACCGGCTGCGACCCCTCGCCGGGGAGCAGGTGCTCGTCCTTCGGGGAGCCGTTGCCGTCGGTGAGGTGCAGGTGCCTCAGGCGGTCGCCCATGCGCTGCGCCATCTCGAGGCAGCTGGTCCCGGCCGTGGCGGCGTGGGAGACGTCGAGCAGCAGCGCGTCGTAGTCGCGGTCGCACGGGTCCCAGCTGGGGAGGTAGGCGGCGAACTCCCGCCCGCCGGCGCGCCACGGGTACATGTTCTCGACCACAAGGGTCACGTCCTCGGCCTGGGCGATGCGCCGCACCCCGGCCTCGAAGCCGGTGGCGTACTCCTTCTGCCACCGGAAGGGCGGGTGGACGACGACGGTGCCGGCCCCCAGCCCCTTCGCCATGCGCGCGGCGCGCTCGACCTTGGCCCAGGGGTCGCGGCCCCACACGCGCTGGGTGAGCAGCAGGGTGGGTGCGTGGACCGAGGTGACCGGCACGCCGAAGTGGTCGGAGAGCTCGGCGATCGCGTCCTCGTCCTGGCTGACCGGGTCGGTCCAGACCATGACCTCGACGCCGTCGTACCCGAGGCGGGCGGCCATCTCGAACGCGTCGGCAGCCCCCTGGGGGTACACCGAGGCCGTCGAGAGGGTCACGGCGACAGGCACGCGATCACCCTACGGTCGGGGCGCGCACCCCACCCGGTGGACCGGCCCCGGCGCCGGTGACGGGCTCCCGAGGAGCGATCACGGACTTCCGGTGCCGTCGCCCCAGGAGCTGTCGCTGGAGCCCCGTGATCGACGAGCGCCCGCGCCCGGACGTGGGGGCGCACCGGTCCCCGCCCGGGTCGACGGGCGGGGACCGGTGCGCGGTCTGGTGCGGCCCGGTGGGCCGCGGGCGGGTCAGACGCCGCGCTGAAGGACGCGGTAGGCGCTCTCCCAGCGCAGCTCGCGCTTGAAGGAGCGCGTCGTCGTCCCGCGGCCGATGATCGCCAGCTCGGTGCCGACGACGTCGGCCAGGTCCTCGAGGACCTCCAGGCCGAACTGCGTGGACATCACCGTGTGGTGCGGGCCGCCGGCCTCGAGCCAGCACTCGGTGGAGGTGCGCCAGTCGGGCAGGGGCTCCCAGACGGCGCGGGCCACGGGCAGGTTGGGCAGGTCCTGCGGCGGGGTCACCACGCGCACCTCGTTGGCCACCAGGCGGAAGCGCTCGCCGAGGTCGGACCAGCCGACGATGACGGCGTCGCCCGGGTCGGCGGTGTGCACCATGCGGACCGGGTCCTCGCGGTCGCCGATCCCGAGCGGGTGCACCTCGATGCGCGGCGTGGAGGTGGTGATGGTCGGGCAGACCTCGAGCATGTGGGCGCCGAGGATGCGCTGCGGCTGACCCGGCGCGAGGTCGTAGGTGTAGTCCTCCATGAACGCCGTGCCACCGGGCAGGCCGGCGCCGGCCGCCTTGAGCACGCGCGTCAGGGCCGCGGTCTTCCAGTCGCCCTCGCCGGCGAAGCCGTAGCCGTCGCCCAGGAGGCGCTGCACGGCCAGGCCGGGCAGCTGGCGCAGGGTGCCGAGGTCCTCGAAGTTGGTGGTGAACGCCTCGGCGCCGTTGGCCTCGAGCACGCGGCGCAGCGCCACCTCGATCTTGGCGCCGTAGTGCAGGGAGTCGGCGCGCTCGGCGCCGGGCAGCAGCTCGGGGGCCACCTCGTAGCGGTCGGCGTACTCAGCCACCAGCGCGTCGGCCTCGGCGTCGGAGACCTGCAGGACGACGTCGGCCAGGGCGTTGACGCCCAGGGCCTCGACGTCGACGCCCCAGCGGATCTGGGCCTCGACCTTGTCGCCCTCGGTCACGGCGACGTTGCGCATGGTGTCGCCGAAGCGGACCAGCTTCAGCGAGCGCGCCACGGACGCGGCGACGGCCGCGCGGGCCCACTCCCCCACGCGCTGCTGCACGCCGGCGTCACCGGCGTAGCCGGCCACCGTGGTGCGGCTGGAGCGCAGGCGCGACAGGACGTAGCCGAACTCCCGGTCGCCGTGGGCGGCCTGGTTGAGGTTCATGAAGTCCATGTCGATGGTCGCCCACGGCAGCGCCGGGTCGGCCTGGGTGTGCAGGTGCAGCAGCGGCTTGGACAGCACCGACAGGCCGGCGATCCACATCCGGGCCGGGCTGAAGGTGTGCATCCAGGTGATGACGCCGGCCACCGAGTCGTCGGCGCTGGCCTCGAGCATGACGCGGCGGATGGCGTCGGAGCTCTTCACCACGGGCTTCCAGACGACCTTCACGGGGACGACGTCCGCGCCGTCGAGCAGCGCCACCACGCGCTGGCTCTGCTCGGCCACCTGGGCGAGGGTCTCCTCGCCGTACAGGTCCTGGCTGCCGGTGAGGAACCAGACCTCGCGGGGGGAGAACGGGTCGAGCAGGGGTGACGTGTGGCTCATGGGTGCGTGGTCAGCCTTCCGTGGGGTGTCGCGCTCGTGCTGGGGCCGCGTCGTCGCGGTCAGCGCTGGCCGTAGACGTTCTGGTAGCGGTTGAAGAGCCTGTCGACGGCGTCCTGCGGGAGGGGCAGGGGCTCGCCGTGCTGGCGGGAGAGGTGGACCGTGCGCGCGACGTCCTCCGTCATGACGGCGGCCTTGACCGCCGAGCGCGCGTCCTTCCCGATGGTGAAGACGCCGTGGTTCTGCATCAGGACGGCGGGGCTGCGCGAGCCCTCGAGCGTCGCGACGACGCCGCGGCCGATGGAGTCGTCGCCGATGATCGCGAACGGGCCCACGGGGATCGGGCCGCCGAACTCGTCGGCCATGGCCGTGAGCACGCACGGGATGGACTCCCCGCGCGCCGCCCACGCCGTGGCGTAGGGGCTGTGCGTGTGCACCTGGCCGCCGACGTCGGACCGGGAGCGGTAGACGAAGGCGTGGGCGGCGGTGTCGGAGCTGGGGCCGTGCTCGCCGTCGACCAGGTTGCCGTCGAGGTCGCACACGACGACGCCGCGCCAGTCGAGGGTCTCGTAGTCGACGCCGGAGGCCTTGATGACGAACAGGTCCTCACCGGGGACGCGCGCCGAGACGTTGCCGGCGGTCCAGGTGACCAGCTGGTAGCGGACCAGGTGGCCGTGCAGGGCGGCCACCTCCTCGCGCAGGCGGCGGTGGGTGCCGCGCTCGCCGCGGGCCGGGACGCCGGGGGCGGTGGTGCTCATCGGTCTCCTCCTGGGGGCGGCCCGCACGGAGGACACCGGCGGCCGCAGCCAGTGTGAGCGCTCACACGGAACGGGGTCAACCCGCCCCGCCCCCGATCAGCGGTCGGTCAGCCGTCGGTCAGCGCCCGGTCAGCGGCGCGGCGGCGGGCCCGTGCTGAGGCGCACCACGAGCGACGGCTCGACGCGCTGCACGTCGGGCTCCTCGCCGCGCAGCCGTGCGAGCAGCACGTCCAGGCAGCGGCGGCCCAGCGCGTCGAAGTCCTGGCGCACGGTCGTCAGCGGCGGGACCAGGTACGGCGCCTCCGGGACGTCGTCGAACCCCACCACGCTGACGTCGCCGGGCACCGCGAGGCCCCGCTGCCAGAGCGCGCCCAGGAGGCCGATGGCGGCCTGGTCGTTGCCCGTGAGGACGGCCGTCGCGCCGTCGTCGACCAGCTGCTGCGCGGCGCGGTGGCCCGACGAGGCGGACCAGTCGCCCGGCACCGGCTCGGGCACGCGCGCACCGGACTCCTCGAGCTCGGCGCGCCAGCCCGCCTCCCGCGAGCGCGCCTCCAGCCAGTCGCTGGGGCCGGTCAGGTGGTGCACCGTCTCGTGCCCCAGGTCGAGCAGGTGGCGCACGGCCAGGCGCGCCCCCCGCTCCTGGTCGACGCTCGCCGAGGGCAGCGCCCCGCCGACCGCGGCGTCCAGCGGGGCCTCGAGGGTCACCACGGGCACCGACGCCTCGAGCGCCTCGAGGGCGGCGACGGCGGCGTCGTCGGGGGCGATGACGACGAGGCCGTCGACGCCCAGGTCGCGCAGGTTGTCGACGGCGGCCCGCACCGCGGCGCGGTCGACGTCGGGCAGGAGCACCACGGAGGTGGCGTACCCGGCGGCCCGCGCCGCGGCCTCCAGGCCGTGCAGCGCGCTCGTGGGGCCGAACTCCGCGGTGCTGACGCCCACGACGCCCACCGTGCGGCTCGACCGGGTCACCAGGGCGCGCGCCGCCGTGTTGACGCGGTAGCCCAGGTCGGCGATGGCCGCCTCGACGCGCTCTCGGGTGTCGGAGCGCACGGCGTGGTGGCCGTTGACCACGCGCGAGACGGTCTGCAGCGACACCCCCGCGCGCGCGGCGACGTCGGCCATGACCGGCGGCCTCGCCGACTCGTGCACCGCCACCTCCGCGCGTCCGCCGCCGCGGGAGCGCGGCGGCCGCCCCGCCGGGGCTCGGAGCCCGATCGTAGGCGCGCCGGCGGCGCCGGCACGCCCCTCGCGGCGCGGTCCACCCGAGCGGCCCCGGGGCGCGGCGGCGCGCCCCGGCCCGGCGGGCGCCGAGCGTGGGGGCTGGCGCCGGGAGGCGCCGACGAGCACAGTGTGCGCCATGACCAGCACGTCGCCGCGCGCCACCGAGCGCCACAGCCCACCCGACCGCGGCCCCATCCGCAAGGTCGTGCTCAACCCCGCGTCCGTCGCCCTGTTCCTGCTCTTCCTGGGCGGCACGGTGCTCGCCACCGTCGTCCCGGCCACCATCGCGCCCCCCGGTGACATCGACGGCGCCACGCTCGACGCCGCCTGGCAGGCCTTCGGCATCTCCGTCGCGGGGCTGCTGATCATGGCCGTCGCGTCGGGCTTCCTGTACGCGCGCACCAAGGAGATCGCGATGCTCATCCTCGCGATCGCCCCGACCACGGCCGGCTTCGTCGGCGCCGTGGTGCTGCTCGCCATGCACGGCTTCGCCGCGGCGTACCCCGAGGCGCGCTGACGCCCTCGCACCGCCCGCTCGACGCCCCGTCCCGCCGCTGCGCCCTCCCGGCGCAGGTGGGGCGGGGCGTCGGTGCTCCCGCCTAGCGTCGTCCCCGTGAGCACCAGGTCCTCCTCCCGCGCCGCCCGCACCGAGCACCGGTGCACCGAGTGCGGGTGGTCCACCCCCCGGTGGGTCGGCCGCTGCGGGCAGTGCCAGGCCTGGGGCTCCCTCACCGAGGCGGCCGCGGGCGGGCCCGCCGCCACCGCGCACCGCTCCCTGGGCGTGCCGGCGCCCGCCGCTCCGCTGCGGCCGGCCCGCCGGGCCAGCGAGGTCGTCACCGGCGGCACCGTGCGCCGCACCCCCACGGGGCTGGCCGAGGTCGACAGGGTGGTCGGCGGGGGGCTCGTGCCGGGCCAGGTGCTGCTGCTCGCCGGGGAGCCCGGCGCCGGCAAGAGCACGCTGCTGCTGGCCGTCGCCGACGCCGTGGCCGCGGCGGCCGGTCCCGGCGCCGTCGTCCTCTACGTCTCCGCGGAGGAGTCCGTGGAGCAGATCGCCGTGCGCGCCCGACGGACCGGGGCGCGCTCCGAGGCGCTGCTGCTCGCCGACGACACCGACCTCGGCGCCGTCCTGGGCCACGTGGAGCAGCTGCGCACGTCGGGCGAGCACCTGGCGCTGCTGGTGGTCGACTCGGTCCAGACCGTCTCCTCGGCGGAGGTGGAGGGCCGTCCCGGCGGGGTGTCCCAGGTGATGGCGGTCGCCAGCGCCCTGACGCGCCTGGCCAAGGAGCGGAGCCTCCCGGTGTGCCTCGTCGGGCAGGTCACCAAGGAGACGACGGTGGCCGGGCCCCGCTCGCTGGAGCACCTCGTCGACACGACCCTCACCCTCGAGGGAGACCGGCACAGCACCCTGCGGCTCCTGCGGGCGGTCAAGAACCGCTACGGGCCGGCCGACGAGGTCGCCTGCTTCGAGCAGACCGACACGGGCCTGCGCGAGGTGCCCGACCCGAGCGCCCTGTTCCGCGGCACGCGCGACGCCCCCGTCCCCGGCACGTGCACCACGGTCACCGTCGAGGGGCGGCGCGCGCTGCTGGCCGAGGTGCAGGCCCTCGTCTCGCCGACGCAGGCGCCCGTGCCGCGCCGCGCCGTGTCCGGGCTCGACACGGCGCGCACGGCGATGCTCACGGCGGTCACCGAGCGGCACGCCGGCGTCAAGCTGCACCAGCAGGAGCTCTACGCCGCGACCGTCGGCGGGATGCGCATCAACGACCCGGGCGCCGACCTCGCCGTCTGCCTGTCCATCGCCTCCGCGGCGCGCCAGGTGCCGATGCCCGCCGACGTCGCCGCCGTCGGCGAGGTGACGCTCTCCGGCGACGTGCGCCCGGTGCCGGCGCTCGCCGCCCGCATCGCCGAGGCGGTGCGGCTCGGGCACACGCGCCTGCTGGTGCCCACCGGCACCGCCGAGCGGCTCGACGCGCGCACCCGCGCCGCGGCGCAGCTGGAGGAGGTCTCCTCCTTGAGCGAGGCCGCCGTCCGGGTGCTCCCGGCCTGACCGCGCGCCCCCGAGCTCCCCCAGGCACCCCCAGGCAGCCCCGGGCGCCACCCGCGGCCGGACCCACCCCCCGGGCCACCCCTAGACTCACCCCGTGCTGGACGAGCGCGAGGAAGAGGCCCTCCTGAGGGCCACGCTCGCCGTGGTGGCGCCCGGCACCGCCCTGCGCGACGGCCTGGAGCGCATCCTGCGGGGCCGCACCGGGGCCCTGGTGGTGCTCGGGTACGACGAGACGGTGGAGCACCTGGCCACCGGCGGCTTCGAGCTCGACGTCGACTTCTCCGCCACCCGCCTGCGCGAGCTGGCCAAGATGGACGGCGCCATCGTGTGCGACCGGGCCGTCACCCGCATCGTGCGCGCCGCGGTGCAGCTCGTCCCCGACCCGTCGATCGAGACCAGCGAGTCGGGCACCCGCCACCGCACCGCCGAGCGCACCGCCAAGCAGACCGGTCTGCCCGTGGTCTCCGTGAGCGCGTCGATGAACATCGTGGCGCTGTACGTGGGCTCCCGGCGGCACGTCGTCGAGGGGTCGGACTCGATCCTCGCCCGCGCCAACCAGGCGCTCGCCACGCTGGAGCGGTACCGCTCCCGCCTCGACGAGGTCACCGGCACCCTCTCGGCGCTGGAGATCGAGGACCTCGTCACCCTGCGCGACGTGGCCAGCGTGCTGCAGCGCCTGGAGATGGTGCGCCGGATCTCCGAGGAGATCTCCGGGTACGTGGTCGAGCTCGGGGCCGACGGCCGCCTGCTGTCCCTGCAGCTCGACGAGCTGGTCAGCGGCATCGGGGGCGACCGCGAGCTCGTGGTGCGCGACTACCTCACCGCGGAGACGACGAGCCGCACCGGGCGCACCGTCGCCGCCGTCCTGCAGGACCTGTCCGCCCTCACCGACTCGCGCCTGGTCGACCTGGAGGCGCTGGCCCGGGTGCTGGGCCTGCTCATCGACGGCGACACGCTCGACTCGCCCGCCTCCCCGCGCGGGTACCGGCTGCTCAGCAAGGTGCCGCGCCTGCCCACCGTCGTCGTCGACCGGCTGGTCACGCACTACGACGGGCTGCAGAAGCTGCTGGCGGCCAGCACCGACGACCTCATGACCGTCGGCGGCGTCGGTGAGCACCGCGCCCGCGCCGTGCGCGAGGGCCTCTCGCGCCTGGCCGAGTCGAGCATCCTCGAGCGCTACGTCTGACCTTCGGGGGCCGGGGCCCCTGCGGGAGGTGCCCGGCGCCGCGGGGGCGCAGGATGGCCCCGTGATCGCCGACCGGACCGACGACCGGACCGCCGACCAGGACGTCCGGGAGGGGCCCGAGCTGCTGCTCGGGCCGGTGCTGCGCCACGTCGCCGCGACCAGCGCCACCCTGTGGGTGGAGACCAGCGCGCCGTGCGCGGTGCGGGTCGAGGTGGGCGGCGGCGTGCTGGACGCGCCGGTCGCGGCGTCCACGGACACGTGGGGCGTCCACGGGCACCACTACGCGATCCTCGTCGTGCGCGGCCTGCCGGAGGCCGCCGAGCTGCCCTACGAGGTCTGGCTCGACACCGAGGGCTCGCAGCGGCGGGTGTGGCCGCCGTCGGCCGAGCGGTCCCCGGAGCTGGCGGCCTACCCCCCGTCGCTGGTGCGGACCGCCCACGACGACGGCCGCCTGCGCCTGGCCTTCGGCTCGTGCCGCCGCTCGGAGCCGCTGGACGCCGAGGGCGTGGCCCAGGTGGGACCCGACGCCCTGGTCGAGCTGGCCAACCGGATCGCCTTCGGCGCGCCGGACCCCGACAGCGGGCGGGCCGGGGCACCGGCGCCCCACCGCCCCGACGTGCTGCTCATGCTCGGCGACCAGCTCTACGCCGACGAGCCCTCCCGGGCCGTCTGCGAGCGGCTGGAGAGCGCCCGCCGCGACCCCGACGTCGCCGAGCACCCCGAGGTGGCGCAGGAGATCTGCACCTTCGAGGAGTACACCTGGCTCTACACCGAGAGCTGGAGCCAGCCGCCGGTGCGCTGGCTGCTCTCGACGGTCCCGACCTGCATGCTCCTCGACGACCACGACCTGCGCGACGACTGGAACACGTCGCTGGCCTGGCGCGAGGAGATGCGCCGCAAGCCGTGGTTCGACGACCGGGTGCGGGGCGCCCTGGGCAGCTACTGGGTCTACCAGCACCTGGGCAACCTCTCCCCCGAGGCCCTCGAGGCCGAGGAGCTGCTGGCGGCCATCCAGGCCGCTGACGACGACGACACGCGGACGAAGCTGCTGGACGTCCACGCGGAGCGCGCCGACAACGAGCCGGACAGCGCCCGCTGGAGCTACGTACGGGACTTCGGCGACACCCGCGGCGGGTCCGGGGGCACCGGGCACCGCGTGCGGCTGGTGGCCGTCGACTGCCGCTGCTCGCGCAGGCTGCAGCCCGACGACCGCGCCATCCTCGACGAGGCCGAGTGGGCCTGGGTGCAGCAGCAGGCGCTGGGCTCCCCCGACGACGGTCCGGTGGAGCACCTGCTGCTGGCTAGCACCCTGCCGGTGCTGATGGTCCCGGCGTTCTCCGACGTCGAGGGCTGGAACGAGGCCGTCGTCGCCGGGCGGTGGGGGCGGCGCCTGTCCGGGGTGGGCGAGAAGATCCGGCAGGCGGTCGACCTGGAGCACTGGGCGGCGTTCGGGACGTCCCTGGACGACCTGCTGCGCCTGCTGGCCCGCGTGGCCTCCGGGCCGGAGCCGCCGGCCAGCATCCTGCTGCTCTCGGGCGACGTGCACTGCAGCTACACCGCGCGGGCCGAGCTCGACGGGGTGGTCGGCAGCCGCACCGCGGTGCACCAGCTGGTGATGTCGCCCTTCCGCAACCCCCTCAAGCCGGCGCTGCGGGTGGCCAACCGCCTGGCCGGCGTCCGGCCGGTGCGGGCGGCGGCGGCGCTGCTGGCCCGGACAGCGGGCGTGCGGCGGCCCCCGGCGCGCTGGGAGGTCGAGGAGGGCCCGTGGTTCGAGAACGGGGTGATGACGGTGGTGGTCGACGGCGCCACCGCGCGCCTCGAGGTCGACCACGTCCGGGCCACCCGCGACGGGTCCTGGGAGCGTCGCACGCTGCACCGCGACCTCACCTGAGCCCCCGCCCGCCCACCCGCCCCGCACGGCGACGTCCGCCCGCCCCCGGTGACCGGGGGCGGGCGGACGTCGTGGTGGAGGCGGAGCGTCAGCGGGTGCCGGAGCGCCGCTTGTTGTAGACGTCGAAGGCGACGGCCAGCAGCAGCACCATGCCGCGGATGATGAACTGCCACTCCTGGCCGAGACCGAGGATGATCATGCCGTTGTTGATGACGGCGACCAGCAGGCCACCGACCATGGCGCCGACGATCGTGCCGACGCCGCCGGTGACCGCAGCACCGCCGATGAAGGCAGCGGCGATGGCGTCGAGCTCGGCGCCGGTGCCGGCGGCCGGCTGGGCGCCGTTGGTGTACGCCGAGAAGATGACGCCGGCGATGCCCGCCAGGAAGCCCATGTTGACGAAGATCCAGAAGTTGACCTTCCGGACGTTCACGCCCGAGAGCATCGCGGCGGACAGGTTGCCGCCGATGGCGTAGACCTGGCGGCCGAAGACCGTCGACTTGGTGATCACCGCGTACGCGAGGATCAGCACGGCGAGCAGGATCAGCACGATCGGCAGGCCGCGGGCGGTGGCGAGCTGGTAGGCGAACCACATGACGACGGCCGCGACGATGACGATCTTCAGGAGCAGGACCGGCAGCGCCTCGACCGTCTGCTGGTACTTCACCCGGGCCCGACGGGTGCGGAGCTGCTGCACCACGAAGCCGACCACGGCGAGCGCGCCGATGAGCAGCGTGAAGGCGTCGTACCCGTAGCCGCCCATGAGGCCGTTGAGGTAGCCGGTGGCGATCTTGGAGTACGCCGGCGGGAAGCCCGACAGGGAGATGTTCTCCAGGACGAGGTAGTCCAGGCCGCGGAAGAGCAGCATGCCCGCCAGCGTCACGATGAAGGCCGGGACGCCCACGTAGGCCACCCAGAAGCCCTGCCAGGCGCCGATGACGATCCCGACGGCCAGGGCCGCGAGCGCCGCGACCCACCACGGCTGCTCGTAGGTGATGGCGAGGCGGGCCGCCACGGCGCCGACCACCGCCAGCACCGAGCCGACGGACAGGTCGATGTGCCCGGCGACGATGACGATCAGCATGCCGATCGCCAGGACCAGCACGTAGGCGTACTGCGTGACGATGGTCGAGACGTTGGCCGCGGCCAGGCTCCGGCCGTCGGTGAGCACCGCGAACAGCGCCACCACCAGCACGAAGGCGATGTAGATGCCGCTCTGGCGCAGGTTGGCCGTGAGGGCGACCAGGGGGTTGGCGCTCCCGGTCTTGGGCTCGGGCGCCTTGGCGGGCGCGGTGGTGCTCGTGCTCATGCGAGGTCCTCGGGCTTCTGGCTGGAGATGGGCGAGCGAGACTGCTCGGACTGCTGGGGCGCGCCGGGGACGGCGGGGGCCTCGCTCGAGGTGCCCACCGTGACGCCACCGGAGGCGCCCGAGCGCGCGGTGACGCGCTCGAGGGTCATGAGCTCCATGAGGCGCTCGGGGGTGGCCTCGCCGATGGGGACGTCACCGGTGATCCGGCCCTGCGACAGCGTGTAGACGCGGTCGCAGATGCCGAGCAGCTCGGGCAGCTCGGAGGAGATGACGATGACGGCCTTGCCGGCGGCGACCAGCTTGTTGATGATCACGTAGATCTCGTACTTGGCGCCCACGTCGATGCCGCGCGTCGGCTCGTCCAGGATGAGGACGTCGGGGTCCGTGAAGATCCACTTCGACAGGACGACCTTCTGCTGGTTGCCGCCCGAGAGCTTGCCGGTCACGGACATCACGGTCGGCGCCTTGATGTTCATGTCCTTGCGCGAGCGCTCGGCGACGGCGATCTCCTCGTTGGAGTTCACCAGCCCGCCGCCGCCGGCGAGCTTCTCGAGCGCCGCCGCCGAGACGTTGCGCTTGATGTCGTCGATGAGGTTGAGGCCGTACTTCTTGCGGTCCTCGGTGGCGTAGGCCAGGCCGTGCTTGATCGCCTCGCGGACGTTCCTCGCCTGGATCTCCTGGCCGCGCTTGTACAGGCGCCCACCGCGGTAGCGGCCGTAGGAGCGTCCGAAGATGCTCATGGCCAGCTCGGTCCGGCCGGCCCCCATCAGGCCGGCGATGCCGATGACCTCGCCGGCGCGCACGGAGAGGCTGGCGCCCTCGACCACGTTGCGGTCCTGCGTGGGGTGGCCGACCGTCCAGTCCTCCACGCGCAGCACCTCCTCGCCGGGGTGGCTCTCGCGCTCGGGGTAGCGGCTCTCGAGGTCGCGGCCGACCATGCCGCGGATGATGCGGTCCTGCGTGACCTCGCCGGCGGCGATGTCGAGGGTCTCGATGGTGCGGCCGTCGCGGATGATCGTCGTCGACTGGGCGATCGAGATGATCTCGTTCAGCTTGTGGCTGATGATGATGCAGGTGATGCCCTCGGCCTGCAGCTGGCGCAGCAGCCCCAGCAGGTGCTCGGAGTCGTTGTCGTTCAGCGCGGCGGTGGGCTCGTCGAGGATGAGCAGCTTCACGTCCTTGGTGAGCGCCTTGGCGATCTCGACCAGCTGCTGCTTGCCCACGCCCAGCTGACCGACCGGCGTGGTGGGGTTCTCCTTCAGGCCGACGCGGCGCAGCAGCTTGCCAGCCTCGCCGTTCGCGCGGTTCCAGTCGATGAGACCGCCGCGGCCCTTGACCTCGTTGCCCAGGAAGATGTTCTCCGCGATGGACAGGTAGGGCACCAGCGCGAGCTCCTGGTGGATGATCACGATGCCGGCGTGCTCGGACTCGTTGATGTTCGCGAACCGGGCCACCTGGCCCTCGAAGACGATGTCGCCGTCGTACGTGCCGTGCGGGTAGACGCCCGAGAGCACCTTCATCAGCGTCGACTTGCCGGCGCCGTTCTCGCCGCAGATGGCGTGCACCTCGCCGCGACGCACCTTGATGGTCACGTCGGAGAGGGCCTTGACGCCCGGGAACGTCTTGGTGATGGAGCGCATCTCCAGGATGTCGTCCGGGCCCGTCTGCGGCCGCCCGCCGCCCGGGGTGCTGCTGGTCGCTGTCACTGTGCCGCCCGCCTGGTCGTCTGTGGTGCTTGCTTCACGCATGGGCCCACCCTCGCGACTGCCGGCCGCCCCGCACCCCGAGCAGGGGTGCGGAACGGCCGGCAGCGTGGGGACGTGGTTACTTCTGGCCCTTGTCGACCTGCTCCTGCGTGTAGTAGCCGGAGTCGATCAGCACGGACTTGATGTTGTCCTTGGTGACGACCGTCGACTCGAGGAGGTACGACGGCACGACCTTGTTGCCGTTGTTGTAGTCGGTCGTGTTGTTCGCCTCCGGCTCCTTGCCGGACAGGTAGTCACCGGTGACCTTGATGGCCTCGTCGGCGAGCTTGCGCGTGTCCTTGAAGATCGTGGAGTACTGCTGGCCGTCGTTGATGAGCTTGACGTTGTCGATGTCGGCGTCCTGGCCGGTCACGATCGGGAACGCCTTGCCGCCGGAGCCGTAGCCGTCGTTCGCCAGCGCGGTGATGATGCCGCGGCTGATGATGTCGGCCGGGGCCAGCACGCCGTTCAGCGTGACGCCGGAGTCCGAAGACGTCAGCAGCGTCTCCATGCGCTTCTGCGCGACGTCGGTCTTCCACTGCTGGGTGGCGATCTGCGAGATGTCCGTCTGGCCGGACGGGATCTTGATGACGCCCTTGTCGATGTAGGGCTTCAGCGTGTCCATCGCGCCGTTGTAGAAGAACGTCGCGTTGTTGTCGTCCAGCGAGCCGGCGAAGAGCTCGACGTTGAACGGGCCGGTGGCGGAGGCGTTCTCCGAGCCGTCGGCGTTGAGGATGCCCAGGCCGGTGAGCAGGGACTGGCCCTGCTGGACGCCGACCTTGTAGTTGTCGAACGAGACGTAGAAGTCGACGTTCTCGGTGCCGCGGATCAGGCGGTCGTAGGAGATAATCTTGATGCCGGCGGCGGCGGCGTCGGCGAGCTGGCTGCTCAGCGCGGTGCCGTCGATCGAGGCGATGATGAGGACCTTGTCCCCGTTGTTGATCATCGTGGAGATCTGCGACGCCTGGGTGGGGATGTCGTCGTTGGCGTACTGCAGGTCGACCTTGTAGCCCAGGCCCTCGAGGCCGGCCTTTACGTTGTTGCCGTCGTCGATCCAGCGCTGCGAGGTCTGGGTGGGCATGGCGACGCCGACCGTGACGTCGCCCGCGGCGACGCTGGTCGCGCTCCCGTCACCACCGGCAGGGGTGGAGCCGGCGCCGCCACCACCGCAGGCGGACAGGCCCAGGGCCAGTGCTGCTCCGACGGACACGATCGCGAAACGCTTGTTCACAGAGGTACCTCTCCTGCTGAGCGGCCCGGCCGGGCTCCAGCGCCCGGACCGTGGCCACCGCACCGCGGGGTCCCCCAGGTGCGGCGGCTGGAGGCCCGGGCCGTCGGCGTCTTTGCTCCACCTGACCCGGTCCTCCTGTGCGGGGTCGATTGTGAACGTTCTCAACCACGTCCGGTCAAGCCCTCTCGGCCACCGGTGTGGTCACGATCCGGTCACGCGACTCCCCCCGGCCCTGACCTGGGACGACGTGGTGACCGCCGTCACCCCGTCGCGCTGCCGGCGGGCGGCCGGGGGACCCCGGGGAGACACTCACCGACCCCTCGTGGGTGAGGATGGGTCGTGCCCGACGCTCCCGAGCTCCTCGCTCCCGGCAGCGGCACGGCGGCCGAGCTGCGCACCCGGGTCCTCGGCTGGTACGCCGCGAGCGCCCGCGACCTGCCCTGGCGGCGCCCGGGGCGGCCCGACGACGTCGCCTGGCCGGTGCTCGTCAGCGAGGTGATGCTCCAGCAGACGCCGGTCGCCCGCGTGGAGCCGGTGTGGCGGGCCTGGCTGGAGCGCTGGCCCACCCCGGCGGCACTGGCCGCCGAGCCCGCAGGAGAGGCCGTGAGGGCCTGGGGTCGGCTGGGCTACCCCCGGCGCGCCCTGCGCCTGCACGCGGCCGCCACGGCCGTCGTGGAGCGCCACGGCGGGCGGGTGCCGTCCGACCCGGTGGCCCTGCGGGCGCTCCCCGGCGTCGGCGAGTACACCGCCGCCGCCGTGGGGGCGTTCGCCTTCGGCGCGCGGGTGGCCGTGGTCGACACCAACGTCCGCCGGGTGCTCGCCCGCGCCGTCCAGGGGCTCGCGCAGCCGGCCCCGGCCCTCACGGCCGCGGAGACGGCGCTGGCGCGCGCCGTCCTGCCCGAGGCTCCCGCCGACGACCCGCTGCTGCCCCCGCGGTGGTCGGTGGCCGTCATGGAGCTCGGGGCGCTGGTCTGCACCGCCCGCGCGCCGCGCTGCGGGGCGTGCCCGGTGCTCGACCTGTGCGCCTGGCAGCGCGCGGGCGCCCCGCCCGACGAGGGGCCGGCGCGCCGGGGCCAGGCGTGGCACGGCACCGACCGCCAGGTGCGCGGCCGCCTGCTCGCGCTGCTGCGCGAGGCCCCCGGGGCGCTGGACGCCGCGGCGCTGGCCGCCGCCTGGGACGACGACGCCCAGCGGAGCCGGTGCCTGGCCTCGCTGGTCGAGGACGGCCTCGTCGTCCCCGCCGACGGCGGCTGGTCGCTCCCCGCCTGACCCGTCAGGCCAGGTGCAGGAGCATCCGGGTGTTGCCGAGGGTGTTGGGCTTCACGCGCGCGAGGTCGAGGAACTCCGCCACGCCGTCGTCGTGCGAGCGCAGCAGCTCGGCGTAGACCTCGGGCTCCACCGGGGTGCCCTCGATCTCCTCGAAGCCGAGGCGGGCGAAGAACGGCACCTCGAAGGTCAGGCAGAACACCCGGGAGATGCTCGCGGTGCGGGCGTCGTCGAGCAGGGCCCTGACGATGGCGGAGCCGACGCCGAGGCCGCGGGCGCCGTCGTCGACGGCGAGGGTCCGCACCTCGGCGAGGTCCTCCCACATGACGTGGAGGGCCCCGCAGCCGACGACCTCGCCGTCGAGCTCGGCCACGCGCATCTCCGGGACGCTCTCGTAGCTGGCGACGGGGTGCTTGGACACGAGCACCCCCCGGGCCGCCAGGGGCTCGGTGAGCCGGCGCACGGCGCGCACGTCGCTCGCGCGGGCTCGCCGCACCACCACGCGCCCGCGGGCGGCGGCGGCGGAGGGGGTGCCGGGGTCCACGGGTCCATCGTGCCCGACGGGCCCGGAGGCGCGAGGAGCCCCCAGCCGGTGCGGCTGGGGGCTCCTCGTCGGTGCCGACCGCCCTCGCGGGCGGTCAGGGGTGCGTCAGGACGCGTCGTCCGCCGTCAGGCTGGGCGGGCTCGACGGGGGCACCGCACCGGCGCTCGAGGCGGCGCCGACGGCGGCCACCTCGGGGAGCTCGGTCTTGCGGGTGCCCTTGAAGGTGAAGCGCGCGGTGGCGCCCTCGCCCTCGACGTCGGTCAGGACGATCTCGCCGGCCGTCAGCTCGCCGTAGAGGATCTTCTCGCTCAGCGCGTCCTCGATCTCGCGCTGGATGGTGCGGCGCAGGGGGCGCGCACCGAGCACGGGGTCGTAGCCGCGGGCGGCGAGGAGGTCCTTGGCGGGCTGCGTGAGCTCGAGGCCCATGTCGCGGTCCTTCATGCGCTGGTCGACCTTCGCCACCATGAGGTCGACGATCTGGATGATCTCGTCCTTGGTGAGCTGCGGGAAGACCACCACGTCGTCGACGCGGTTGAGGAACTCGGGGCGGAAGTGCGTCTTGAGCTCCTCGTTGACCTTGATCTTCATGCGGTCGTACGAGGTGGACAGGTCGCCGCCGGCCTGGAAGCCCATCTGCTGGCCCTTGGCGATGTCCCTCGTGCCGAGGTTCGTCGTCATGATGATCACGGTGTTCTTGAAGTCGACCGTGCGGCCCTGGGAGTCGGTGAGCCGGCCGTCCTCGAGGATCTGCAGCAGCGAGTTGAAGATGTCGGCGTGGGCCTTCTCCACCTCGTCGAACAGGACCACCGAGAACGGGCGCCGCCGCACCTTCTCCGTGAGCTGGCCGCCCTCCTCGTACCCGACGTAGCCGGGGGGCGAGCCGAACAGCCGCGACACGGTGTGCTTCTCGGAGAACTCGCTCATGTCGAGCTGGATGAGCGCGTCCTCCTCGCCGAAGAGGAACTCGGCCAGGGCCTTGGCCAGCTCGGTCTTGCCGACGCCGGTGGGGCCGGCGAAGATGAACGAGCCGCCGGGGCGCTTGGGGTCCTTCAGCCCGGCGCGGGTGCGCCGGATCGCCTGGGACAGCGCCTTGATGGCGTCGTTCTGGCCGATGACGCGCTTGTGGAGCTCGGCCTCCATGTTGAGCAGGCGGCTGGACTCCTCCTCGGTCAGGCGGACCAGCGGGATGCCGGTGGCCGTGGCGAGGACCTCGGCGATCAGCTCCTCGTCGACCTCGGCGACCACGTCCATGTCGCCGGCCTTCCACTGCTTCTCGCGCTCGGCCTTGGCCGCGAGCAGCTTCTTCTCGGAGTCGCGCAGCGAGGCGGCCTTCTCGAAGTCCTGCGCGTCGATCGCGCTCTCCTTCTCGCGGCGCACGTCGGCGATCTTCTCGTCGAACTCGCGCAGGTCCGGCGGAGCCGTCATGCGGCGGATGCGCAAGCGCGCGCCCGCCTCGTCGATGAGGTCGATCGCCTTGTCCGGCAGGTACCGGTCGTTCACGTACCGGTCGGCCAGGGTGGCGGCGGCCACGAGGGCGCCGTCGGTGATGGACACCCGGTGGTGCGCCTCGTACCGGTCGCGCAGGCCCTTGAGGATCTCGATGGCGTGGGCCAGGTTCGGCTCGGCCACGAGGATCGGCTGGAAGCGGCGCTCGAGCGCCGGGTCCTTCTCGATGTGCTTGCGGTACTCGTCGAGCGTGGTGGCGCCGATGGTCTGGAGCTCACCGCGGGCCAGCATCGGCTTGAGGATGCTGGCGGCGTCGATCGCGCCCTCGGCCGCGCCCGCACCGACGAGGGTGTGGATCTCGTCGATGAACAGGATGATGTCGCCGCGGGTGCGGATCTCCTTGAGCACCTTCTTGAGGCGCTCCTCGAAGTCACCGCGGTAGCGGCTGCCGGCCACGAGCGCGCCGAGGTCGAGGGTGTAGAGCTGCTTGTCCTTCAGCGTCTCGGGCACCTCGCCGCGGACGACGGACTGCGCCAGGCCCTCGACGACGGCGGTCTTGCCGACGCCGGGCTCGCCGATGAGGACGGGGTTGTTCTTGGTGCGGCGGGAGAGCACCTGCATGACGCGCTCCACCTCCTTGCCGCGACCGATCACCGGGTCGAGCTTGCCCTCGCGGGCGGCCTGGGTGAGGTTGCGGCCGAACTGGTCGAGCACGAGGGAGCCCGACGGGGTGCCCTCCTGGGGGCCGCCGGCGGTGGCGGGCTCCTTGCCCTGGTAGCCGCTCAGCAGCTGCAGCACCTGCTGGCGGACGCGGTTGAGGTCGGCGCCCAGCTTCACGAGCACCTGGGCGGCGACGCCCTCGCCCTCGCGGATGAGCCCCAGCAGGATGTGCTCGGTGCCGATGTAGTTGTGGCCGAGCTGCAGCGCCTCGCGCAGGGACAGCTCGAGCACCTTCTTGGCGCGCGGGGTGAAGGGGATGTGGCCGGACGGGGCCTGCTGGCCCTGGCCGATGATCTCCTGGACCTGCTCGCGCACGGAGTCGAGGGAGATGCCGAGGGACTCCATCGCCTTGGCGGCGACGCCCTCGCCCTCGTGGATCAGGCCGAGCAGGATGTGCTCGGTCCCGATGTAGTTGTGGTTGAGCATCCTGGCCTCTTCCTGAGCCAGGACGACGACGCGGCGGGCGCGGTCGGTGAACCTCTCGAACATGCTGCGCTCCTCGCGAGCGTGGGCGGTGCGGACGAGGGCCTGGCCACCAGCTGCTGCCGGCGGGGGACCTGCCTCACTGACCCTGACGATGCTATCCCCGGGGCCCGACGACGGGGGTGCGCTCGTGCACCCCCGGACGACCGGTCCGGGCGGGGAGGTCGGGGTGGCCTCCCGTCACGATGAGCAACGCTGCCTGGTCAGGGAGGTGTTCCGCCCGCGGACGCTCCGGCTGTTCGCTGGTGGCGGACGAGCCGCTCAGGAGCCGGTGGCCGCCCGGTAGGCGCCCACGACGGCAGCCGGGACCCTGCCCCGCTCGTTGACCGTGTGGCCGTTCCGCCGCGCCCAGGCCCGCACCGCGGCCTGGTCCACCCCGCCGGCGGAGCCCCGCGGGGCCGGCTGGCGGCGCCGCGCGCGCCCCACCCACGGGGCCAGGTCGCCGCGCAGCTGCGCGGCGCGGGCGTCGGACAGGTCGATCTCGTAGTCGACCCCGTCGAGGGAGAACTGCACCGTCTGGTCCGCGGCGCCGCCGTCGACGTCGTCGACCAGCACCACCTGGAGCTTCTGGGCCATCAGGCGCCGGCGCCGCGCTCGCCGGAGGCCCTCGCCGCGCGCTCCGCCTCGGCCCTGTCGAGGGCCGCCATCGCCTCGCGCTCGTTGCGGTCGGCGCGCAGGACGGCGCGCATCACGAACCAGAACAGCAGCGCCACGCCGATCGGGGGCGTGAGCGCGGCGACGACGGCCATCACGGGTCGAACGGTACGCCAGGTCGCTGGGGGTCGGCCGGGCTCAGGCCTCGGGCTTGACCAGCGGGAAGAGGATGGTCTCGCGGATCCCGAGGCCGGTGAGGGCCATGAGCAGCCTGTCGATGCCCATGCCCACGCCGCCGGCCGGCGGCATGCCGACCTCCATCGCGCGCAGGAAGTCCTCGTCGACGGGCATGGCCTCGTCGTCGCCGGCGGCGCCGAGGCGCGCCTGGGCCTCCAGCCGCTCGCGCTGGACCACCGGGTCGTTCAGCTCGGAGTAGCCCGTGGCCAGCTCGAAGCCGCGCACGTAGAGGTCCCACTTCTCCACCACGCCGTCGACCGAGCGGTGCGACTTGGTGAGCGGGGAGGTCTCGAGCGGGAAGTCGCGCACGAAGGTCGGGGCCACGAGGTGGTCGCCCACGAGGTGCTCCCACAGCTCCTCGACCAGCTTGCCGGCGCTGGCGGTCGGCTTGACGCCGAGCCCGAGCCGCTCGGCGTGGCCCACCAGGTCGGCGCGGGGCGTGGCCGGGGTGACCTCGGTGCCGAGGGCCTCCGACAGCGACGGGTACATGGACAGCGAGGTCCACTCCCCCGACAGGTCGTACTCGGAGCCGTCGGCCAGGACCGCTACCTCGGCGCCCTCGGCGCAGCCCAGCGCGTCGCGCGCAGCGGCCTGGACGAGCCCCCGCGTGCGGGCGGCCATCACGTCGTAGTCGGCGTAGGCCTCGTAGAACTCCAGCATCGCGAACTCCGGCGAGTGCGAGGAGTCGGCGCCCTCGTTGCGGAAGTTGCGGTTGATCTCGAAGGCGCGGTCGAGGCCCCCGACCACGGCGCGCTTGAGGAACAGCTCCGGCGCGATGCGCAGGTACAGCTCGATGTCGAAGGCGTTGGAGTGCGTGGCGAACGGCCGGGCGGCCGCCCCGCCGTGCAGCGTCTGGAGCATCGGCGTCTCGAGCTCGAGGTAGCCGAGCGCGTCGAAGGAGGTCCGCAGCGACCTGACGACGGCGGCGCGGGTGCGGACCACCGCGCGGGCCTCGGGCCTGACGATGAGGTCGACGTAGCGCTGGCGCACCCGCGTCTCCTCGCTGGTCTCCTTGTGGAGCACCGGCAGCGGCCGCAGCGACTTGGTGGCCATCTGCCAGGCGCTGGCGAGCACGGACAGCTCGTCGCGCTTGGACTGGATGACGCGCCCGGTGGCCGAGACGATGTCGCCCAGGTCGACGTCGGCCTTCCACGCCGCGAGCGCGTCGGCGCCGACCTCGGCGAGGGAGAGCATCACCTGCAGGCGGGTGCCGTCGCCGTCCTGCAGCGTGGCGAACGCCAGCTTGCCGGTGACCCGCTGGAAGACGACCCGCCCGGCGACGGAGACGACGTCGTCGGTCTCCTCCCCGGCGGCCAGGCCGGCGTGCCGCTCGCGGACCTCCGCCAGCGACGCGGTGCGCGGCACCGAGACGGGGTAGGGGTCGGTGCCGCCGTCGAGGAGGCGGGCGCGCTTGTCGCGGCGGACCCGCAGCTGCTCGGGCAGGTCGTCGACGGGAGGCACCTCGGTCACGAGCAGGCAGGTTAGTCGAGGTCGGCCGGCGCCCGGGCGCGCCTCAGCGCCGGGCGCCGACCACCACGGGCAGGTTGTCGATCAGACGGGTCGGCCCCACGTGCGCCGCGACGGCCAGGGTGGCCGGCCCGCGGAAGTGCTCGGGCACGTCGGCGAGGGACTCCGGGTCGACCAGGGCGAGGTAGTCGACGCGCGCCAGGGGCTCGCGCTGCAGCACGTCGCGGGCGGCCCGGCGGACGGCGCTGGCGCCCTCGGGGGCGGCGGCCCCCCCGGCGCGCAGGGCCCGCGACAGCACCAGGGCCACCTCGCGGTCGAGCGGGGAGAGGTGGGCGTTGCGGCTCGACAGCGCCAGCCCGTCGGGGTCGCGCTCGGTGGGCACGGCCACCACCTCCACGCCCAGGTCGAGGTCGCGCACCATGCGGCGCACGAGCAGCAGCTGCTGGGCGTCCTTCTGGCCGAAGAGCGCCACGTCGGGGCGGACCAGGTGCATCAGCTTGGCCACCACGGTGAGCACGCCGTCGAAGTGCCCCGGGCGCGAGGCCCCCTCCAGCACCTCGCCCAGCGCGCCGGCGGTGACCCGCACGCCCGGGTCGCCGTCGGGGTAGACGACGTCGGGCGAGGGGGCGAAGACCAGGTCGGCCGCGGGGCCGCCGCCGGCGCCCGAGAGCAGCTCGAGGTCGGCGTCGAGGGTGCGCGGGTAGCGGGCCAGGTCGGCGCCGGCGGTGAACTGCAGCGGGTTGAGGAAGATCGTGACGACGACGCTCGCGGCGCGGCGGCGGGCCTCGGCCACGAGCGCGGCGTGGCCGGCGTGCAGGGCGCCCATGGTCATGACCACGGCGACGGGCCCGGGCAGCTCGGCGCGGGCGGCGGCGAGGTCGGCGCGGGTGCGCACCAGCCGGGGGGCGCTGGGGGTGGTGCTCACGCGGTGTCTCCGGTCTCGGGGCGGTCGGTGCCCGGCGGGCCGGGCTCGGGGGTGGTGGCGCCGTCGGCCAGGGCGGCGTCGACGGCGTCCGCGGCCGCCGCGCCCAGGCGCCCCTGGGCGCGCGCCCGCCGGGCGGTGGCCCGGGCCAGGGCGAGGTGGGCGGCGGGCAGGTCGTCGCCGACGGCGCCGTCGGCGGCCGCCGCGGACAGCACCGCGCGGTGAGCGGCCAGCGTCCCGGCGTCGCCGCGGGCGACCGGCCCGGTGAGGGCGTCGTCGCCGGCGCGCAGGGCGCTGTCGAGGGCGGCGTGCAGCAGCGGCCCGAGCACCCTGCCGGTCTGCTCCAGGCCCGCGGCGCGCAGCGCCTCCGCGGCCTGCGCGACCAGGGTGACCAGGTGGTTGCTGCCGTGCGAGAGGGCCGCGTGGTACAGCGCGCGGTCGGCCTCGGCGACGACGACGGGCTCGGCCCCCACCTCCACCACCAGCGCCTGGGCCACGGGCAGCACCGGCGCGGCGGCGGTGACGCCGATGACCGCGTCGCGCACGCGCAGCAGGTCGAGGCTCGTGCCGGTGAAGGTCATCGCGGGGTGCAGCGCCAGGGGGATCGCGCCCGCGGCGCGCGCCGGCTCCAGCACAGCCGTGCCGTGGCGCCCGCTCGCGTGCACCACCAGCTGGCCCGCCTGCCAGCGCCCCGTGGCGGCCAGGCCGGCGACGAGGTCGGGCAGCACGTCGTCGGGGACGGCGAGCAGCACCAGCTCGGCGCGCTCCACGACGTCGGGCACCGGCAGCACCGGCACCCCCGGCAGCAGGGTCGCGGCGCGCTCCAGGCTCGCCTCCGACACCGCCGACACCCCGACCACCGCGTGCCCCGCGGCCCGCAGGGCGGCGCCCAGCACGGCTCCCACGCGACCGGCGCCGACCACGCCGACGCCCAGGCGCCCGGGCGCGGGGCGGCGCGGCGGGTGGGCGCTCGCGGGCTCGTCCAGCACCCCGGGAGCCTACGGGCCGGTCCGGACGGCCCCGGGCGGCAGCGGGGCCCTGGGTAGCGTGGACCGGGTGGGACGCCATGAGCGGGTGGCCGAGCTGGCCCAGCTGGACGCCGAGGGCCTCGTCGTCGCCGACGTGGGCTGCGGCAGCGGCCGCACGGTGCGGGCGCTGCTCGCGGCCGGGGCCGGCGGGGGGTGCGCCCCGGCGGTGGTGCACGCGCTCGACCACGTCTCGGCCCTCGACGACGACCTCCTCGCCGACCCGCGCGTGCGCAGCCGCATCGCCGACCTCGACTCACCGCTGCCCTGGGGCGACGGCGAGCTCGACAGGGTGGTCTCCCTCAACGCCGCGGAGCACCTCACCGACCCGGTGGCGCACCTGGCCGAAGTGCACCGGGTGCTGCGCCCCGGGGGGCTGTGCGTGCTGGCCCACTCCGACTGGGACACGGCCCTGTTCACGTCCACCGACGACGTGCTCACCCGCCAGCTGGTCGACGGCTTCACCGCCGCCAACCCCGGCCCGGGCCCCTCGGACGGCTTCATGGGCCGCAAGCTGCTGGCCCTCGCCGCCACCGGCGCCGAGCGCGGCGCGCCCTGGGAGGTGGTGACCGCGACGTCGTGGGCCGACCCCCACCGGCGCTTCGACGACGGGTCGCTCGCCTGGAAGGTGGCCACCGGCGTCCTGGCCGCCGCCCAGCACGACCCGGCGCTCCTCGCGCGCGCGGCCGGCTGGATGGAGGAGCTGCGCGCGCTGGCCGCCGCGGGGCAGTTCCTGTTCGCGGTGACGGACGTCGCCGTCGTCCTGCGCCGGGCCTGACCCCGGCCCCTCAGAGGACCGGCGGGACCGGCTGCTCCATCCAGCGCTCCGGACCGGCGGCGGCGCGGGCCGCGCGGGCGCGGGCGGCCTGCTCCTCCAGCAGCGCCGTGGCGTCGGGGAGGGCGAGGTGCTCGGCGCGGGGGCTGACCGGCCCGGACGTGGAGTGCAGCGCCAGGCTGGCCAGGCCGAGCCGCCGCTGCAGCGGTCCCTGGGCGACCAGCAGCGACTGGGTGCGCTCGTGCGGCACCACGTCGAGCTCGCGGCGCAGCCGGCCCCGGCGCACGAGCAGGGCGCCGTCGGTGACGAGGGCGCCGCGGCGGCGCCAGGAGACCGGGTCGACCCAGCGGGCGGACCGGGGGGCCACCAGCCAGCCGCCCTCGGGCGAGGTGCCGCTGAGCCCGGTGGCCAGGCCGGCGGGCCCCTGCGAGGCGGCGAGGTCGGCCTCGAGGGCGGGCAGCACCAGCGACAGCACCGCCGAGGCCTCGGCGGCGCTGGCCACCGGCAGCAGCGTGGAGGCGCTCTGCGCCTCGTTCCCCTCCCCGGCGAACCCCGCCACGTTGACCTGCACCCGCCACCAGCCGAACAGCCGCCACAGCAGCGGCTGCGAGAGGCGGACGGCCTGCACGCGGCCCGGCGGCACGGTCTGCGTGCGGCTCTCCAGCAGCCCCGAGCGCAGGCGCAGGCCGTCGGGCGAGGCGGCCACGCGCCAGTTGGCCCCCTTCGACAGCGCCGTCCACAGGCCGCCGAGGAGCCCCACCAGGGGCGCCGCGGCCCCGAAGAGCACGCCCACCTCGCGGGTCACCACCACGGAGACGACGACGCCGGCGAGCACCACCAGCAGCGCGACCATCGCCCCCGAGAGCGCCACCGAGGCCGCCACGCGCCCGAAGGGCACCTCCACCAGCTGCTCCTCGGGAGCCTCGGGGGCTGCGTCGCCCTCGAAGGCGAGCCCCGCCGAGCGGGCGAGGAGCAGGTTGCGCAGGCGCTGCGCGTCGGCCTCCCTCAGGTACGCCAGCTTGACCTGCGACCCCGCTCCTCCCGCAACCTCCACCCTCAGCTCGGCGAACCCCAGCAGCCGCGCCACCAGCGGCTGCACCACGTCGACCGCCTGCAGCCTGTCGAGGCGCGCCACCCGCTGCCGCTTGGCGACCACCCCGCTGTTCAGGCGCACCGCCTCGTCGTCGACGGTGAACCGCGTCGCCCGCCACGACAGCGCCGACAGGGCGACGGCCACCACGACGCACCCCACCAGGGCCGCCGCCGCGATGACGATCTCCAGGTGCCCCGGCAGGTCCTGCCCGCTGGCGGCGCTGCGCCCGCGCTCCTGGCCGTAGAGCACGAGCAGCACCACCAGCACCCGCCAGCTCCGGAGCACCGGCGTCACCGGGTGCAGCCGCTCCCACCGGGGCTCCCCCGGCAGCGCGGCCCCCTGCGGCGGAGGTGCCGGTGCCTGGGCGACGGGCCCGTCGCTCACAGGCCCGCCAGCCGCGACTCGCCGCGGCGCGAGAGGCGGTCGCGCAGGCGCGACGCCTCCTCCGGGACCAGCCCGGGGATCGTGGCGTCGGTGCTGGCCGAGGCGGTGTGCAGCTGGACGGTCGCGATGCCCAGCCAGCGCTCGAGGGGCCCCGCGGAGACGTCGACGTACTGCATCCGCCCGTAGGGCACCACCGACAGCGACCGGAAGAGGATCCCGCGGCGCACCAGCAGGTCGTCCTCCCGCTCGGCGTAGCCGATGGCGCGCACCTGCCGGCCCGCGAGCCACAGCTGCCAGGCGAGCAGCGCCACCCAGGCCGCTGCGCCGAGGAGCCACCAGGCCGAGGGCAGCAGCACGGCCGCACCGGCGCCCAGCACCCCCAGGACGAGCACCCCGACCCCGCTGACGATCCTGCGCGCGGTGACGAGCCGGCCCGAGACGGGGGTCCAGCGCACGTCGGGGAGGTCGAACGGGCTGTCCACGGCCTCAGCGTCCTCCTGTCGCGGACGGGCGCCAGGCGGCACCCCCTCGGGCGGGTGCGCGGGAGGACCGTCCGTGGTCCTCCGCGCGCTGCACCGCCCGGCGGTCGGGCCTCCCGCCGGTGACCCCCGGGTCAGGCGGCCGGGGCCGCCACGCGCAGCGAGCCCGTGTCCGGGCCGGTGCCCGCGGCCCACAGCCGGTTGAGCTGCGCGATCTCGGCGGCGCGCTGCTGCGGGGCCACCAGGGAGGCCTCGGCGGCCTCCACCTGCACGACGACGTCGGCGGCGTCGGCGCCGAGGCGGAGCACGACCTCCGAGCGGGCGGGCTCCACGACCTCGACGGGCTCGGACGCGCCGCGCGGCGCGGGGATCGCCAGCACGACGGCCTCGGCGGTCTCCGCCGCGACGGCCCGAGCGCGGGTCTCGGCGCCGGCGACGGGCACGAGCGACAGCGCGCGGAACGCGGCCGGGGAGGGCTCGGCCGGGTCGACGGCCGAGTCGAGGCGCACGACGACGGCGTCGCGGCTGTCGGTGGCGCTCTCGGCGGAGGGCCAGACCTGCTCGAGGCCGGCGACGTGGCGGCCGCGGGTGCGGCCGTTCCTGCGGGCCGAGCGGCGCGCGCGGACCTCGCGGAGCGTGAGCGGCACGCCGGCGGCGGCGAGCCCGGCGATGCCCAGGCCGGGGTTCTGGGCGGAGGCGGCGACGGCGGCGACGACGCAGCCGGCGAGAGCACCCACGGGGACCGTGGTGGCGGTGATGAGGCTGCGCGCGGCCCAGGTCAGGGGGGCGGTGGCGGCGCGGTGGCGGGCGGAGGAGGCCATGCGTGAAACATAGGGCGCACGCGTCCCGGTGGGCTCACGACACGCCGTGTGCAACTTCTTTCTCATGAGTCACATCCGCCACGCGGTCGGGCGTGGCGCCCGATTCGGTCACGCAGCGTCGCCCCCTGGGGCTCGGTCGCGCGCCGCAGGTGGTGGCGGCGGCCGGGCTCCTCGCCCTCAGGACGGCGGAGGGCCGCCCCGCACCACGAGGACTGGTGCGGGGCGGCCCTGCGCCCGGAGGGCGGGTCAGCCCTGGATGAGGCCCTTGTCCTGCAGGTACGCCTTCGCGACGTCCTCGGGGAGCTGGCGCTCGCCGTCGACCTGGCCGTTCAGCGCGGTGAGGTCAGCGGTGGTGAGCACGCTCGCCAGCTTGTTCAGCGCCTCGGCGATCTTCGGGTCGCTGGCGGAGGCGGTGTTCACGGCCGGGACGAGGTTGTCGGCCAGCTGGAGCTTCTTGTCGTCCTGCAGCACCACGAGGCCGAACTGGCCGAGGGTGCCGTCGGTGGAGCCGACCAGGCCCAGCTGGGCCTGGCCGCTCTGCACGGCCTGCTTGGTGGCCGGGGAGCCGTAGCCCAGGGGCAGGAGCGAGCCGACCTGGATGCTGTAGGTGTTCTCCAGGCCCGGCTGGCAGAAGGGCCGCTGCGGGCACTCCTCCGTGGCCGCCAGGGTGACGGGCTGGCCGAGGGCGCCCAGGTCGGACAGCGTCTTCAGGTTGTTCTGCGTGGCGTAGTCCTGCGTCACGGCGAAGGCGTTCTGGCTGGCGGCCTCGGCCGGGTCGAGCAGGGTGACGCCCTGGGCCTCGGCGAGGGGCTGCGCGGCGGCGACCGTGGCGGCGGCGTCGTTGGTGGCGATGAGAGCCGCCTCCTTGCCGTTGGCCTGCTGGTTCAGGTACTCCGCGAGCGTGGCGGCGTACTCGGGCACGACGTCGATGCCGCCGGAGGCGAGCTCGCCGAAGTAGACCTCGCGGTTGTCCACGGCCTTGATCTCGGTGGTGAAGCCGGCGTCCTGCAGGAGCAGCGCGTACATGTTCTCCATGACGGCGGCCTCGGTGAAGTTCGGGCCGCCGACCACGACGGTCTCGCCCGAGCCGCTGGAGGTGGCCGCGGAGGAGGCCTCCGTGCCACCGGACTCGACGTCCTGCGCGGCGCAGGAGCTGAGGGCCAGGACGGCGCTGGCGAGGCCGGCCATCAGGAGGGAGGTGCGGGTGCGCATCACGAGGTGACCGCCTTCTGTGTCCCGCGGCCGGGTGGGGCCGCGCGTGTCGGGCGGGCGTCTCGTTCTCGACCCCCGCGGCCCGCGTCGCGTGCGGGTCACCGCATGCAACCCCACGCAGGCCCCTCGTGCGCGACCGGAGGCGGTCACGATGTCGTAACGGACGCCTCCCGGTCCCCCGCGGCGCGGTCGCCGCGGAGCGCCGACGAGCGGCGCTCGGCGCTGCGGCGGGCCCTCGCCACCGGGTCGGCGCGCCGGCCCACGGCGGCCAGCCCGTACTCCACGACCAGGGCGAACGCCGCGATGAGCAGCGTCCCGGCCAGCGCGGCGGTGAGGTCGATGCCGGCGCTGCCGGTGGCGCGCGTGATGATCCGCCCGAGCCCGCCGAAGGCGAACAGCGCCGCGATGGAGACGGTCGCGACCACCTGGACGGCCGACTGGCGCACCCCGTTCATGATGAGCGGCGTCGCGAGCGGCAGCTCCACCTTGCGGAGCACCTCGCCGCCCGACATCCCCATCCCCCGGGCCGCGTCGACGGCGCCGCGGTCGACCTCGCGCAGCCCCGTGTAGGCGTTGGTGAGCACCGGCGGGACGGCGAAGAGCGTCAGGCAGAGCACGAGCGTCCACCAGGTGCGCCCGAAGCCGGGCACCAGCAGCAGGATGCCCAGGAGCGCGAGCACGGGGACGGCGCGCCCGGCGTTGGAGACCTGCTGCGCGAGCACGCCACCGCGCCCGGTGTGCCCCAGCCAGACCCCGACGGGCAGGCCCACCAGGCAGGCCAGGCCCAGCGCGGCGGCCGAGTAGCCGAGGTGCTGCACGAACAGCGCGGGCACGCCGGTGTCGCCGCGCCAGTTGGCGGGGTCGGCGAACCACCCCGGGATGTCGGTGAGCCAGTCCATCAGGAGCGTCCCCTCACGAGCGCCGCCACGGCGTGGCCAGGCGCTGCGCGCCCAGCAGGAGCAGGTCGAAGGCGACCGCCAGCACCACGCACAGCACCGACGCCGTCAGCACCTGGGCGTTGAAGTTGGCCTGGTAGCCGGAGGTGATGAGGTTGCCGAGCCCCCCGTAGCCGATGATCGCGCCGACCGTGGCGAGCGCCACGGTCGAGACCGCCGCCACGCGCAGGCCCGCCATCGCCGAGGGCAGGGCCAGCGGCGCCTCCACGCGCCACAGGGTGCGCCAGGGCGACAGGCCCATGCCGGTGGCCGCGTCGCGCACCTCCGGGTCGACGCCGTCGAGGCCCACCAGGATGTTGCGGACCAGGATCGTCAGCGAGTACAGCGCCAGCGCGATGACCACCGTGGTCGCCGAGAGGCCCACGAACGGCAGCAGCAGGATGAACATGGCCAGCGACGGGATCGTGTAGAGCACCGTGGTCACCCCGAGGGTGAGGCCGCGCGCCCGGCGGACCCGGTGGGCCAGCACCGCCAGGGGGACGGCGAGCAGCGCTCCCACCGCGAGGGACACCAGCACCAGGTACAGGTGCTGGCCGAGCGCCTCCAGCAGCACCGAGGAGCGGGTCTCCACGTAGAGCGGGCAGATCCAGTCGTTGCGCACCAGGCAGTTCTCGGGGATGGTCGCTGCGTGCACAGCGTCGACTCCCACCGCGACGGCTCCGCTGGTCAGCACCAGGGGGACGCTACCCGCGAGGCGATGATCCGTCTCGACGGCGTCGAGAAGCGCTACCCCGACGGCACCCTGGCGGTCGAGAGCCTCGACCTGCTGGTCCACCCGGGTGAGCTGATCGCGCTCGTCGGCCCGTCCGGCTGCGGCAAGTCGACCACGCTGCGGATGGTCAACCGCCTCATCGAGCCGACCGCCGGGCGCATCGAGATCGACGGGCGCGACGTCACCCACGTCGACCCGGTGAGGCTGCGCCGCGAGATCGGGTACGTCATCCAGCGCGTGGGCCTGTTCCCCCACCTGACGGTGGCGGCGAACGTGGCGACCGTGCCCCAGCTGCTCGGCTGGGACCGCAAGCGCACCAGCGCCCGCGTCGAGGAGATGCTCGAGCTGGTCGGCCTGCCGGCGTCGCAGTACGCCGACCGCTACCCGCACGAGCTCTCCGGCGGCCAGCAGCAGCGCATCGGGGTGGCCCGCGGCCTGGCGGCCGACCCGCCCGTGCTGCTCATGGACGAGCCGTTCGGCGCCGTCGACCCGATCGCCCGCGACCGCCTGCAGGGCGAGTTCCGCCGCATCCAGGCCGAGCTCGGCAAGACGGTGCTCTTCGTCACCCACGACATCGACGAGGCCGTGCGCCTGGCCGACCGGATCGCCGTGTTCAGCCAGGGCGGCAGGCTGGAGCAGATCGCCGACCCGGCCACCGTGCTCGGGGCCCCCGCCAACGACTTCGTGGCCGACTTCGCCGGCTCCGACCGCGGCCTGCGGCGCCTCGCCGTGACCCCGGTCGAGGCCCAGGACCTCTCCCACCCGGCCACCGTGCTGGTCGACGACGACCTGGCCACGGCGCGCGCCGCCGTCGAGGGGGGCGCCGAGCCCTACGCCGTCGTCCTGGACCGCGCCGGCGACCTGCGCGGCTGGGTCTCCGCCCGGCAGCTGGGCGGCGGAGCGCCCGGCGACACCGCCGGCACGAGGGCGCGGCGCTTCGACGAGACCATCAGCGTCGGCGACAGCCTGCGCAAGGGCCTGTCGGAGATCGTCCAGCACGACGCGGGCTGGCTGCCGGTCCTCGACGGCGACCGGTACGTGGGCGTCCTGACGCCCGACGGCGTCTACTCGGCGCTGCGCCGCACGTCGCCGTCGCGCGAGGAGCCCGTCCCCCTCTGACGGCCGGCCTGGCCGTCGCGGTCCTCGGGGGGCAGGCGGCACCACCGCTCGACCACCACGCCCGCCACGAGCAGCAGCAGCGAGGCGGCCAGCGCGGCCAGGCCGAGCAGCAGCCGGTCGAGGCGCACCTCGATCTGCACCATCGGCACCAGCAGCGCGACGAGGCCGCCGTACGCCCCCGCCAGCGCGGCGCCCGTGACACCGGCGGCCTGGGCGACCACCACGGTGCGGGCGGCGCGCAGCGCGTCGAGCGGGCGGTCGCGGTGGCCCTGGTTCCAGCGCCGCACCGGGCGGCCCACCGAGAGCACCGCGCCTGCGAGCACCACGAGGAGCACCGGCACGGTCCAGGGCAGGGGCACCGAGACGGCCGTCGGGTCGACGACGTCGAGCACCACCCACGTGAGCACGCCCGAGATGACGGCCACGGCGAGCAGGACGCGGGTCCGCAGGGGGCTCACGGCAGGTCGTCCGGGCCGGGGAGGCGGACGTCGGGGCGGGGGCGCACGCCGGCGGCAGCGCCCGGGTCAGCGACGAGCAGGGCGTCGAGCGCCTCGCCCACCCGACCGGCACCGGGGAGCCGGTCGTCGGGGGCCAGCCGGGCCCACGGGACCAGCACGAACGCCCGCTCCGCGGCGCGCGGGTGGGGCACCGTCAGGGGCTGCGGCGAGCCCGCAGGGGCCGGCGGTGCGCCGGCGGGCTCGTCGGAGGCCACGAGCACCCCGTAGGCCAGGACGTCGACGTCGAGGGCGCGCGCCCCCCAGCGGGGCTCCGCCGCCCGGACCGCGGCGTCGCGGCCGTGGGCGGCCTCCACCGCCCGGCAGGCCAGGAGCAGCTGCCGGGGCGACAGCGCGCACCGGAGCCGGACGACGGCGTTGAGGTAGTCGGGCTGCGGGGCGGAGCCCGGGAGCCCCACCGCGTCGGTCTCCACCACCTCGGAGCAGGAGACGACCTCGAGCCCGTCCACCGCGCCCAGCGCCCGCACGGCCGAGGCCAGCGCGGCGGCCCGGTCGCCCAGGTTGGCGCCGAGGGCCACGACGGCGTCGACCGGGCGGGCCGGGACGGTGTCGAGCAGCTGGCCGCGCCGGCGCACGACCCGGACCACCACGTCGTCGAAGGGCACCGCCACCGGGGCCTGCGGCTTGTGGACGGCGACGGCGACGGCCTGCACGCCCGCGTGCGCCAGGCACGCCTCGGCGACGCGGCCCACCAGCACCTCCAGCAGGTCGACCGGCTCCCCCGCGAGCACCGCGACGACGTCGAGCGCCACGCGGGAGTAGTCGACGGCGTCGGCGAGCTCGTCGGTGGCGCCGGCGGTGCGCGTGTCGAGGACGAGGTCGACGTCGGCGGAGAACACCTGGCCCAGCACGCGCTCGGCGACGAGCACGCCGTGGCGGCCCCGGGCGCTCAGGCCCCGCAGCGAGACGACGTCGCCGTCGGGCAGCCCCGGCAGGCCGAGCGGGCCGGTGGGGCTCATGCGGCGCTCCAGCGCTCGGCCACGCGCACCGCGTCGGCGCTGCCGCGCACGGCGTGCACGCGCACGCCCCACGCCCCCGCGGCCGCGGCCAGCGCGGTCACGGCGGTGGTGGCGTCGTCGCGCTCGCCGGGGGGCCGGGTCCGGTCGCCGTCGGCGAGCAGCGCGCCGAGGAAGCGCTTGCGGGACGCGCCCACGAGCACGCGGCCGAACGCCCCGACCAGCTCGGGCAGGGCGGCCAGCAGGGCCCAGTCGTGCTCGGCGCGCTTGGCGAAGCCCAGGCCCGGGTCGGCCACGAGCTGGCCGCGGGAGGCACCGGCGGCCTCGAACGCCGCCAGCCGGGCCCCCAGCTCGGAGCGCACCTCCGCGACGACGTCGTCGTAGCCGGCGAGCGCGTCCATGCCGGCGGAGTGCCCCCTCCAGTGACCCACGACGCAGGTGGCGCCGGTGCGGGCCACCAGGGGGGCCATGTCCGGGTCGGCGAGGCCCCCGCTGACGTCGTTCACGACGCTCGCGCCGGCGGCCAGCGCCGCGGCGGCCACCTCGGCGCGCATCGTGTCGATGCTGACGACCGCCCCGTGGCGGGCGAGGGCCTCCACCACGGGCAGCACGCGGGCGAGCTCCTCGGCGGGCTCGACGCGCTGCGCCCCGGGACGCGTCGACTCGCCCCCCACGTCGACGGCGTCGGCGCCCTCGGCGAGCAGGGCCAGCCCGTGCTCGACGGCCCGGTCGGGGTCGAGGTGGCGACCGCCGTCGCTGAAGGAGTCGGGCGTGGTGTTCACCACGCCCCACACGAGCGTCCTCACCGCTGTGCCACCGCCCCTCAGCGCCCGAGCACGAGGGAGAGCGCCTCGGCCCGGGTGGTGGCGTCGCGCATGCCGCCGCGGACCGCCGAGGTGGTGGTGCGCGCACCGGACGCGCGCACGCCGCGCACCGACATGCACAGGTGCTCGCAGTCGACGACGACGAGCACGCCGCGGGCCTGCAGGTGCTCGACCAGGGCGTCGGCGACCTGCGTGGTCAGGCGCTCCTGCACCTGGGGGCGCCGTGCGTACACGTCGACCAGGCGTGCGAGCTTGGACAGGCCGGTGATGCGGCCGTCGGCGCTGGGCACGTAGGCGACGTGCGCGACGCCCGTGAAGGGCAGCAGGTGGTGCTCGCAGACGGAGGAGACGGGGATGTCGCGGACCGCGACGATCTCGTCGTGGCCGATGTCGAACGACGTGGCCAGCACCTCGGCCGGGTCGGCGCGCAGCCCCGCGTACATCTCGACGGCGGCGCGGGCGACGCGGTCGGGCGTCTCCTGCAGGCCCTCGCGGTCGGGGTCCTCACCGATGGCGAGGAGCAGCTCGCGCACCGCGGCGCGCGCCCGGTCGAGGTCGACCGGGGGCGCGACGCGGGGCTCGGAGCGGGCCCTGCCGGCGGCGCTCCGAGCGTCGGCGGCCGCCACGCTCAGGCCTGCGGGCCCAGCGGGCCGCCGGGCCGGCTGCCGGGCTGCGCCTCGGACTCGAGCGTCCGGGCGCCGCCGGCCGGCTGGCCCTCCCCGGCGGCCGCGGCCTCGTCCTGCGGGGCCATGCGCTGGGGGAGCCCGTCGGTGCCGACGGCTGCGGCGGCGAGCTCCTTGGGGCTGACCACCGGGGGGCGCTGGTCGACGTGGCGGCGCTCGCTCGAGAGCCACACCGGGCGCAGCGGGCGCTTCTCCACGGGGGCGAAGACCTCCGCGAGCTGCTCGCGGTTCAGGGTCTCCTCCTCGAGCAGGCGCACCACGAGGGTGTCGAGCACCTGGCGGTGCTCCATGAGGATCTCCCACGCCTCGTCGTGCGCGTTCTCGATGAGGCGGCGGACCTCCTCGTCGACGACGGCGGCGACGCCCTCGGAGTAGTCGCGCTCGTGGCCCATGTCGCGGCCCATGAAGACCTCGCCGCTGCCGCTGCCCAGCTTGATCGCGCCGACGCGCTCGCTCATGCCGTACTGCGTGACCATCTTGCGGGCCATGTCCGTGGCCTTCTCGATGTCGTTGCTGGCGCCGGTGGTCGGGTCGTGGAAGACCAGCTCCTCCGCGACGCGGCCGCCCAGGGCGTACGCCAGCTGGTCGAGGATCTCGTTGCGGGTGGTCGAGTACTTGTCGTCGACCGGCATGACCATCGTGTAGCCGAGGGCCCGGCCGCGCGGGAGGATCGTCACCTTGGTCACCGGGTCGGTGTGCCGCAGCGCCGCCGCCACCAGGGCGTGGCCGCCCTCGTGGTACGCGGTGATCTTCCGCTCCTTCTCGTTCATCAGCCGGGTCCGCTTCTGCGGGCCGGCGATGACGCGGTCGATCGCCTCGTCGAGCTCGGCGTCGCCGATGACGTCGCCGTTGCTGCGGGCGGTCAGCAGGGCCGCCTCGTTGAGGACGTTGGCGAGGTCGGCGCCCGAGAAGCCCGGGGTGCGGCGCGCGACGGCGAGCAGGTCGACGCCCGGGGCGACGGGCTTGCCCTTGGCGTGCACCTGCAGGATCTGGTGGCGCCCGTTCATGTCGGGCGCCTCGACGGCGATCTGGCGGTCGAAGCGGCCCGGGCGCAGCAGCGCCGGGTCGAGGATGTCGGGCCGGTTGGTGGCCGCGATGAGGATGACGTTGGTCTTGACGTCGAAGCCGTCCATCTCCACCAGGAGCTGGTTCAGCGTCTGCTCGCGCTCGTCGTGGCCGCCGCCCATGCCGGCGCCGCGGTGGCGGCCGACGGCGTCGATCTCGTCGACGAAGATGATCGCGGGCGCGTTGTTCTTGGCCTGCTCGAACAGGTCGCGCACGCGGGAGGCGCCGACGCCGACGAACATCTCGACGAAGTCGGAGCCGGAGATCGAGTAGAACGGCACGCCCGCCTCGCCCGCGACGGCGCGGGCCAGCAGGGTCTTGCCGGTGCCGGGCTGGCCGTAGAGCAGCACGCCCTTGGGGATCTTGGCGCCGACCGCCTGGAACTTGGCGGGCTCGGCGAGGAACTCCTTGATCTCGTGGAGCTCCTCGACGGCCTCCTCGGCGCCGGCGACGTCGGCGAAGGTGACCTTGGGGGCCTCCTTGGAGACCAGCTTCGCCTTCGACTTGCCGAACTGCATGACGCGGCTGCCGCCGCCCTGCATGTTGGCGAAGAGGAACCAGAACAGGAGCAGGAAGAGCAGGATCGGCAGGACGGTGATGAGGATCGAGCCCAGCACCGAGCCCTGGGGCACCTCGTCGGTCCAGTCGGTGGTGTTCTGCGCCACCGACTGCGCCACCTCGGAGGCGCGGGCGCTGACGTAGTCGAACTCGACGTCCGTGCTGCCGTCGAGCGGCTCGCGCAGCACCAGCTTGACCTGCTGGTCGCCGTCGACGACCTCTGCCGAGGCGACGTTGCCGCTCGCGAGCTGCTCGAGGCCGACCCGGGTGTCGACGTGCGTGGTGCGGTCACCGGTGAAGAGCTGGCTGGCGAGGACGAGGAGCAGCAGCGCCCCGAGGATCCAGACCGTGGGGCCGCGGAAGAATCGCCTGGCGTTCATGCGTGGATGAGGGCCGTGGCCCATCCCTCCTGCTCGGGAAGTCGGCGCCGACCGTACACCGGCGGCAGCCGCACCCCGGCACCGCGCACGGGGGCTCACCAGCCCAACGGTCGAACGCCGCGGCTGTGTTCCGCCCGTTCGCCGTGAGCGGACGCGCCGGCGCGGGCCGGGCGGGCGTCAGCTGGAGTAGACGTGCTCCGCCAGGGTGCCCACCACGCGGAGGTTGCGGTAGCGCTCGTCGAAGTCGAGGCCGTACCCGACGACGAAGGCGTTGGGGATGTCGAACCCGACGTGCCTCACGTCGACGGCCACCTTGGCGGCCTCGGGCTTGCGCAGCAGCGCCATGACCTCGACGGAGGCCGCACCGCGCGAGCGGAGGTTGGCGACCAGCCACGACAGGGTCAGGCCCGAGTCGATGATGTCCTCGACGATGAGCACGTGGCGGCCCAGGACGTCGCGGTCCAGGTCCTTGAGGATCCGCACCACGCCGGACGACTTGGTGCCCGAGCCGTAGCTCGACACGGCCATCCAGTCCATCTCGGCCGGGCCGCGCAGCGCGCGGGCGAAGTCGGCCATGACCATCACGGCGCCCTTGAGGACGCCCACGAGGAGCAGGTCCTTCCCGGCGTACTCCTCGTCGACCTGCGCGGCGATCTCGGCGAGGCGGGCGCGGATGGCCTCCTCGCTGATCAGCACGTCGGCGAGGTCGCGCCCCATGTCGTCAGCGTCCACCAGGCGTCGCTCGCTCTCTCGTCACGCGGTTGAAGACGACCGAGAGCCTGCCACAGCCCCCGTCCACCGAGCGGGAGGCCTCCACCCGACCGGGCAGGTGCAGGGGTCCCTGGCCCCGCCAGGCGGTCAGGAGCGCGTCGACCGCGAGCACGTGGGAGCGCGCGAGGTCGCCGGCGGGGCACCCCGCGGCGAGGGCCGCGGCCCGCAGCGCGCGGCGGCGCACGGCGGCCGGGGCCGCCTGCAGCCGCACCGCGTCGAGGACGACGACGCCGTCCCCGCCGCCGTCGTCGTCCTCGCCCGGTGCGCCGCCGGGGAGCCGGGCCGCGGCCAGCAGCTCGGCGGCGAGGGCCTCCAGCGCGTCGGCGTCCTCGCGCAGCTGGTCGGCGGTGCGGGCGAGGGCCCCGGCGACCCCCGGGCCCAGCTCGGCCTCCAGCGCCGGCAGCAGCCGGGTGCGGACCCGTGACCTGGTGAACGACGGGTCGGCGTTGGTGGGGTCCTCCCACGGGGTGAGCCCCAGCGCGGCGCAGGCCTCCCGCACGACGTCGCGGCCGGTGCCGAGCAGCGGCCGCCGCCACGGGCCGCGGCGCGCGGGCATGCCGGCCAGCGAGCGCGCGCCGGAGCCGCGGGCCAGGCCGAGCAGCACCTGCTCGGCCTGGTCGTCGAGGGTGTGGCCGAGCAGCACCGCCGCGGCCCCCAGGCGCTGCGCGGTGCCCCCGAGGGCCGCGTAGCGCGCGTCGCGGGCGGCGGCCTCGGGCCCCGGGCCACCCGGGGCGGCGAGCGCCGCGGGGCCGGCGGTGACCACCTCGACGGGGTCCAGACCGAGCTCGCGGCAGCACGCGGCCGCGCGCCGGGCGACCTCGGCGGACCCCGCCTGCAGGCCGTGGTCGACGACGACGGCGCCGGCCCGCCAGCGGGCGCGCCGGCCCGGCGGGCGCGAGGCCCCGGCGAGCCAGCCCGCCGCGGCCGCCAGGGCGAGGGAGTCCGGGCCGCCGCTGCAGGCGACGAGCACCAGCGCGCCCCCGGGCAGGTCGTCGCAGCCGGCCGCCACCGCGGAGCGCAGCGCCGCGACCGCCGGGTGGGGCCCGGTCACGGGCGCGTCCGCCGGAGGCTCAGCCGTGCACCCGGCGCACCCAGGCCACGGGGTCGGCCACCTCCTCGGGGCGGGGCAGCGCCGCCGGAGAGCTCCAGACGGCGTTCAGGCCGGCGGTGCCGACCTCGCGGACCACCCCGCGCACGAAGCGCGCGCCGTCGGCGTACTGCCGGAGCTTGGCCTCCAGGCCGAGGCCGTGGCGCAGGGCGGTGTCGAGCAGCCCGCGGCTGGAGCCGCGCCGCGCGGTGAAGCGGCGCCTGATCGTGGCGACGGTGGGCACCACCGACGGGCCGACCTCGTCCATGACGACGTCGGCGTGGCCCTCCAGGAGCGCCATCACGGCGGTGACCTCGGCGAGCGCCCGGCGCTGGTCGGCCGTGGTGGCGAGGTCGAGCAGCCCGGCGCCGGAGCGCTGACCGCCACCGCCCGACACGGCCTCCCGCAGGCCGCGCACCGCAGAGGCGAGGCGCTCGCCGCTCGCGCCGGGCGAGCCGAGCAGGTCGCCGGACAGCGCCCGGGCCCGCGAGCGCAGGTGGTCGGCCAGCCAGGGGGCGGCGGCGAACTGCACGCGGTGGGTCTCCTCGTGCAGGCAGACCCAGAGGGCGAAGTCGCGCAGGTCGACGCCGAGCTCGCGCTGGACGGCCAGGACGTTGGGGGCGACGACGAGCAGGTCACCGGTGCCGGGACCCTCGCCGAGCGCGTCGTACTGGCCGAGCACGCGCGAGCTCAGCAGCCCGAGCAGCGAGCCGAGCTGCAGGCCGGTGACGCGGCGGCCGACGCCGAGCCCGCGGGCGCCGGCGGCGGAGCGGCGGGAGCGGCTCGAGCGCTGGGCCAGGGCCTCGGTCATCACCGGCGACAGGAGGCTGGCGAAGGAGGCGACGTTGGTCCGGGCCCAGGCGCCGCGCTCGACCACCCGCGCGGGCGGGCCGGCGGGCACGAGCAGCTGGCTGACGCGGGCGACGTGGGGCGGGCTCGCGGCGGCCGCCGAGCGGACCACCTCGACCACCCGGCGGGCCTCCTCGGGGCTCACCCTCGGCCCCGGGCGCGCCAGGCGCACGGCCGTCCTCGCGGCGAGGTCCCAGTCGACCAGGCCGCCGTCGTGCTCCCCCGCTGGACCCGCCACGCGCTCACCGTAAGCCGCCCGCCCGTGCCGGGCCCCCCGCCCGCACGGGGCGGGTCGACGGCGGGTCGACCGCGGGTCGACGGCGGGTCGGGTGCTCAGCCGGTGGCGGCGCGGCAGCCGCAGGCCGCCACCGCCCCCACGACGTCGTCGAGGGCGGCGCGCGCCGGGTCGGTGGCACCGGTGCCGTCGGCGAGGACGGCGAAGGCGAGCAGGCGCCCGTCGTCGTCGACCACCGTGCCGACCAGGCTGCTCACGCCGGTGAGGGACCCCGTCTTCGCCCGGACGCGTCCGGCCGCGGCGCTGGCGGCGCCGGGCTCGGTGAAGCGCTCCGCGAGGGTGCCGGACAGGCCCCCGACGGGCACGGCGGGCAGCAGCGGCGCCAGGGGCGAGCGCTCGGAGGCGGCCGCGGCCAGCAGCCCGGTGAAGACCGCGGGGGGCACGCGGGAGCCCGCGGAGAGGCCGCTGCCGTCGGCGAGCACCGCGCCGGAGGTGTCCACGCCCGCCGTGGAGACCGCCGCCAGGACGGCCTGCGCCGACTCGGCGAACCCCGCGGGGCGGCTGGCGGCGGCGCCGACGAGGCGGGCGAGCGACTCGGCGACGGTGTTGTCGCTCTCCGCGAGCGCCACGGCGACGACGTCGGCGACGGGGGCGGAGCGGACCTCGGCGAGCAGGGCTCCCGGCGCGGGGGCCGTCCCCGCGGAGGCGGTCGAGGAGGAGGCGGTCGGGGTGGGCGCCGGTGCGCTGGTGCGGGCCGCGGGCTCGTCGACGGCGGCGCCGCGCTCGACGAGCAGGTCGGTGAGGCGGTCGGCGGCGGCGAGGGCGGGGTCACCGGTGCGGGCGGCGTAGCGCCCGGGAGCGGTGCGCCCGGCGTCGACGGCCACCGAGGTCAGCGGGGCGACGTACCCGGCGGCGACGTCTCCGGAGCCCCAGCCGCTGCCCAGCTGGGGCGAACCGCCGGTGAGGGAGTCGTCGAGGAGCACGCGCACCGGGCCCGCGCCGCGCTCGCGGAGCGCGGCGGCCGCGGCGTCGGCGAGGTCGGCCAGACCGGCGCGGCCGGTGGTGGCGGTCGGGTCGCCGGCGCCCGCGCTGAGCAGCTGGTCGCCCCCGCCGACCAGCACGACGGTGCCGGGCTCGGTGCCGGCGACGACGCGCGTGGGGAGGGTGGTGTCGGGCCCCAGCACCGACAGGGCCGCCGCCGCGGTGAGCAGCTTGGCCACCGACGCGGGGGTGCGCGGCTCGGCGGCGCCGGCGTCGAGCAGCACCCGCCCGGTGGTCGCGTCGACGACGCTCGCCCTCGCGCTGCCCCGCAGGGCGGGTGCCGCGAGGAGCGAGGTGACGGCGGCGGCGAGCGCCGCGGGGTCGGGCGGGGGCGCCGAGGGGTCCAGCTGCGGCAGCGCGGTGGGCCGGGGCGGGTCGGCAGCGGCGCCGGGGGCCACCGGCAGGGCGGGCGCGACCGGCGCGGGGGCGAGGGTGAGGACCCCGGGCGCGGCGTCGGCGGCGTCAGCAGCGGCGTACCCGCCGAGCAGCAGGACCGCGACGGCGGCGGCCACCGCGGCGACCGGGCCCCTCCGCGACCGCCGCTCCCCGGGACCGGGAGGAGGACCGGCGGTGGGGCCGGTGGTGGGGTCGCTGGCGCCCACCGGGGTGCTCCCGGTCGTGCTGTCGGGTGGACCTGCCACGGGCTCCTCGTCTCACCTGTCCTGCGTGCGGGACACTAACCGGCAGCCGACCGCGACGAGCGGTCTTCTGGTGGGGCGCAGCGGCGCGCCGCACCCCACCCTGATGTGCCGGAGCCGACCAGGAGGTCACCGTGGAGTTCGACGTGACGATCGAGATCCCGCGCGGGTCGCGGAACAAGTACGAGGTCGACCACGTCACCGGGCGCATCAAGCTCGACAGGATGCTCTTCACCGCCACCCGCTACCCGGCCGACTACGGCTTCATCGAGGGGACCCTCGGCGAGGACGGCGACCCGCTCGACGCGCTCGTGCTGCTGGAGGAGCCGACCTTCCCGGGCTGCGTGGTGCGGTGCCGGGCCATCGGCATGTTCCACATGCGCGACGAGGCCGGCGGCGACGACAAGGTCATGTGCATCCCCGCGGGCGACCCGCGCATGGCGCACCTGAAGGACCTCGAGGACATCGGCGAGTTCCACCGCCTCGAGATCCAGCACTTCTTCGAGACCTACAAGGACCTCGAGCCCGGCAAGTCCGTCGAGGGCGCCCACTGGGTCGGCCGCGTCGAGGCCGAGGCGGAGATCGAGAACTCGGTCAGGCGCCTCGCCGAGCACGACGGGCACCTGACCTCGGGCCACGACGCCGGGCAGCGCCCCGACGTGCGGGCGCAGTCGGGGCACTGACCCCGCGAGCGCCCCGCGGGGCGCGATCCCTCAGGCCGCGCTCGGCCCGCTGCCCAGCAGCAGCGGCACGAGCTCGGCCAGGTCGCTGACCACGACCGCCGCCCCCGCCGCGCGCAGCGCCGCGGGGGCGGTGTGCTCCTGGTCGGGGGCGCAGTAGGCGTAGACCGCGGCCCCCGCGGCCGCCCCGGCGGTGACGCCGGCCACGGAGTCCTCCACCACGGCGGCCCGCGCCGGGTCGACGCCGAGGGTGGCGGCGGCGAGCAGGTAGACGTCGGGGGCGGGCTTGGTGCGCGGCGTCTCCTGGCCGCTGAAGACCCGGTCGCCGAAGTGCCGGCGCAGGCCCGTGATGTCCAGCTGCATCTCGGTCTTGGCGCGGTCGGCGCCGGACGCGCACGCCACCCGCTCGCCGTACCGGGCGGCGACGGCGGCCACGAGCTCGGGGGCGCCGGCCACCGGCTGCAGACCGGCACGCAGGGCGACGTCGCGGCGGGCCCGGAAGCCCGCGAGCCACGCGGCGTCGATGCGGACGCCGGTGTGCTCCTCGATGACGTCGGCCTCGTCCATGACGGCCCGCCCGACGAAGCGGCGCAGCGACTCGCGGGCGTCGAGGGTCCAGCCCATCTCGGCGAGCATCCCGCGGAGCACCTCGTTGGTGGTGGCCTCGGAGTCGGCGAGGACGCCGTCGCAGTCGAACAGGACGGCGTCGTGGGGCAGGTCGGTCGGCGGGTCGGTCAGCACGCGACGACTCTCCCCCACCGGTCCGCGCACCCCGGTCAGGGCCTCCCCGCCCAGGTCATGGAGTTCGCGTACCGGACGGCGGTGGTCCGCACGTCGAGCCCGGTGCGCGGCGCCTCGACCATCTGGCCGCCGCCGGCGTAGATCGCCACGTGGTAGACCGTCGAGGCGTCGTCGGGGTCGGAGCCGTAGAAGATGAGGTCGCCGGGGCGCATGTCGTCGTAGGAGACCTTGGCCACGGCCCGGTACTGCGCCGAGGAGGTCCGCGGCAGCGAGGCGCCGGCGGCGCGGTAGGCCGCGGAGGTCAGCCCGGAGCAGTCCCAGCTGTCGGGGCCGGTGGCCCCCCACTCGTAGGGGTCGCCGATCTGGGTGCGGGCCCACTCCAGGGCCGCCTGGCCCTGGGAGGCGCTGGCCGAGGAGCTGCCCGAGGGCGCTGACGCGCGCCCGGACGAGCCGCCCGAGGAGCCGGAGCCGGAGGAGCCCGACGAGCTCGAGCCGCCCGACGACGAGCCCGACGAGCCCGACGAAGACCTCCCCGAGGAGCTGGAGGAGCCGGAGGACGACGGCGCCGGGGCCGCCTGGCGGCGCGCGCGGTCGGCGCGGGCCTGGGCCTCGGCGCGCTCCCGGGCCTCCGCGGCGAGGCCGTCGGCGCGCTGGGCTGCCAGCGCGGTGCTGGTGCCCTGCAGCTGCGCGAGCTGCGCGACGAGGGCGCCGCGCTGCTGCTCGGTGGTGGTGACGAGGGCCGTGGCGGCGTCGGCGGCGTGCTGGGCGGCGTCGCGGGCGGCGGAGGCGGCCTCGGCGGCGGTGCGCTGGTCGGCGAGGGCGGCGTCGGACTGGGCCTGCAGGAGCGCGGCGACGGACTCCGCTGCGCGCAGCTGCTCGTAGGCGCGGTCGGTGCGCTGGCCCACGGCGTCGAGCAGGGACGCGCGGTCGAGGAGGTCCTGGGGGCCGTCGGCGGACAGGAAGGCCGAGACCCGGTCGAGGTCTCCCCCGCTGCGGTAGCTGCCCGCGGCGAGGCGGCCGACGGCGGCCCTGGCCTCGTCGGCGCGGGCCTGGGCGTCGGTGGCGGCCTCGGCCGTGGAGCGGGCGGCCTCGGTGCGCGCCGCGAGCTCCTCGGCGGCGGCGTCGTAGGCCTCGGCCGCGACGGCCGCCTGCACCTGGGCGGTGTCGAGGGCGTCGTTCGCCGCGGCGAGCTGGCCCTGCACCGCCTCCACCTGGGAGGCGCCGTCAGCGGCGGCCTGGCGCGCGGCGTCGACCTGGGCCTGGCTGGGGGTGCGCGGGTCGGCCGACGCGGGAGCCGCCGCCGGGTCGAGCCCGGGAGCGAGGACGGTGCCCGCGGTCAGCGCGAGGCAGAGGGCGAGGAGGGCGGGCCGGCGCAGGGCACCCCCCCGGGTGGGCCGCTGGCCGTGGTCCGCATCCGCTGGCTGCACCGCTCAGGCATCGGCGCCCGGGCGGGGTGCCTTGAGCACCCGGCCCGGGCGACCCGCTTTGGCGCGTCGCGCCGCGGCGCGGTCAGCGGCTGGTCAGACGGCGCGCGAGGCGCCGTCGTCGCCGTCGGAGGAGCCCTGCGCGGAGACCCGGTTGAAGCGGCCGAGGAGCCCCGCGAGGAGCTCGACGTCGTCGTCCGTCCAGCCGCTGAGCATCTCGTGCACGTGGGCGCGGCGCGCCGCGCGCACCTCCTCGACCTGGGCGGCTCCGGCGGCGGTGAGGGTCACCACGTGGGCGCGGGCGTCCTCGGCGTCGCGCGAGCGCTCGATGAGGCCGAGGCGCTCCAGGGTGGCGAGCTGCCGCGAGATCGTGGGCTTGCCGATGCCGAGGTAGGCGGCCAGGTCGGTGGCCCGGGCGCCCCCCTCCAGCGCCACGCGGAGCATCAGGCCGTAGGCCCCGGGCTCCAGCTCGGGGTGGAGCTGCCTGGCCAGCTGGCCGGACAGGCCGCGCGCGCGGCGCAGGAGCACGGCGAGCTCTCGCTCGAGGTGCTCCGCAGGTCCGTGACTCACCATGGTGAAGATCATGACAGACCCGCGGGGCGCGCGGCCCCGCACCTCCCCGGGCACAGTGGGCCCGTGAGCTCCCCCGCTGCGCCCGACGCCCTCGCCGCCGCCGCCGAGCGGTACGCGGGGGCGCTCCCGCCGGGGGCGGTGGTCGAGGTCGACGTCACCCCGTACGACCGCACCGGCGTGCCCACGGCCGCCGCCACCTGGCGCTCCGCCGGCGACCCGCGGCGCGACGGCCACGGCGTCGGGTACGGCACCTCGGCCCTCGCGGCGCGGGTGGGGGCCCTGGGCGAGCTGGCCGAGCACGCCCTGCCGCTGGAGCCCGACCGGCGCCCGGAGCCCGTGACCGGCTCGTACGCGGAGCTGGTGCGGCGGCGCGGGGCCGACCGGGTCGCCGACCCCCGCTCGCTCGTGCTGCCCGCGGGGAGCGACGCCGACCCGCGCCACCCGCTGCTGGAGCGCCCGCTGCTGTGGCTGCCGATGACGCGCTGGAGCACCGGCGAGGAGGTGCTGGTCCCGGCCGAGGTCGCAGCCCCGAGCGGGGCCGCGGGAGGCGCGCCGCCGTCGGGCGCCTGGCTGACGACGCCGATCTCGAACGGCATGGGCGCCGGGGAGACCCTCGAGCGGGCGCTCGGGCACGCCCTGGGCGAGCTGGTGCAGCGCGACGGCGACACCGTCGACTTCCGCGCGCTCGACACCGGGGTGGTCGTCGACGAGGCGGGGATCACCGACCCCGCGACCCTTGCGCTGCTGGAGCGGCTGCGCGGGCTGGGCATCGACCCGGTCGTGAAGCTGGACAGCACCGAGCTCGCCGTCGTCGTGCACGTGGCCGGGCGCGACGACAGGGCCGGTGGGGCCGCGGTGCCGGGCATCGCGGTCAGCGCCGTCGGCGAGGCGGCGCACCCCGACCGGGAGGAGGCCGTCCGCAAGGCGGTCCTGGAGTTCTGCTCCTCGCGGGCTCGCCGGGCGTTCGCGTTCGGCCCGCTGGAGGAGGTCCGCCGGCGCGACCCGGAGCACCTCGCGGCCGAGCTGGCGGTCCCGCTGCCCGAGCAGGAGGCCCGGGCCCTGGAGGAGATGACGGCCTGGACGGCGCGCACGGGGCCCGACCTCGCGCAGCTGCTGGCGCCCGCGCTGCTCGGACGGCGGACCTCGGTGCCCTTCACCGACCTCCCGACCAGCCCGCGCGCGGCGTGGGAGACGCCCCAGGCGCTGCTGGAGACCTGGCTGGAGCGGCTGCGCGGCTTCGACGTCCTGTCCCTGGCGTGGACGCGCACCACCCCCGACGGGGCGCCGGTGCACGCCGTCAAGGCCGTGGTGCCGGGCCTGGAGGTGGAGACCCTGTCGTACCTGCGCATCGGCGAGCGGGTGCTGCGCCGCCTGCTCGACCGCGGGAGCGACCTGGTGGGCCTCGGCGCACCGACGACGGCGGACCAGCTGCCGGTCGTACTGACCCCCGAGGCGACCGAGCGCGTCGGCGGACCCGCCTGGCTCGACCGCGCCGCCGTGGAGCGGACCGTGGGCGAGCTGTACCCGCTCTACCGGGAGCCGACGCGGCACGCGCCGCAGCGGCTGGCGGCTGGTCTGGGCGGGTGACGGGCAGGTCCTCGGGGCCGTTCCGGACGAGGGGGTGGCCCGCACCGCCGGACTGAGGTTAGCCTTCCCTGCGTGGAGAGCCCCGGGTACCGCACCTTCGCCGTGGAGGTCAGCCGCGTCCAGCGCCTGTGCCCGAGCTTCACCCGCATCACCTTCAGCGGTGACGACCTGCTCGGCTTCGGCGCCTGCGGCGCCGACCAGCGCATCAAGGTCGTGCTGCCCGCGCCGGGCCGCACCGCGGCCGACCTCGTGGCCACCTGCCGCGCGTGGGGTGAGGACTGGTACCCGCAGTGGCTCGCCGCCCCCGGCGACCAGCGGCCCCTGCTGCGCACCTACACCGTCCGGGGGGCGCGCCCCTGCCTGGGCGAGGTCGACGTCGACTTCGTGCTCCACGGCGCCGCCCCCGGTGACCACGCCGCCGCCGGCCCGGCCTCCCGCTGGGCGATGACGGCCCGCCCCGGCGACCAGCTCGTGGTCGTCGGCCCGGACCGCCCCGGCACCGGACGCGCCTGGGGCCGCGAGTGGGCGCCCCCGGAGGGCGGTCGGCTGCTGCTGGCCGGCGACGAGACCGCCGTCCCCGCCGTCTGCGCCGTGCTGGAGGCCCTGGAGCCCGAGGCCGCCCGCCGCACGGTGGCGCTGCTCGAGGTCCCCTGCGCCGAGGACGCGCTGCAGCCCGTCGCCTCCGGCGGCGCCGCGGTGCGCTGGCTGCCGCGCCAGGGCCCCGCCGGTCACGCCGCCCACGGGTCGCTGCTGGTCGACGCGGTGCGCTCGCTCCTCGACGGCGGCGGGCTGGTCGCCCCCGCGCCGCGCCGGCCGGCCGAGGCGGGCTCGACCTGCGACCCGGACGCCGACCTCGACGTGCTCTGGGACGTCCCGGAGGCCGTGGGCAGCGGCGACCTGTACGCGTGGGTCGCCGGCGAGGCCTCCGTGGTCCGCGACCTGCGCCGCCTCGTGCGCGGCGCGGGCCTGCCGAAGACGTCGCTGGCCGCGATGGGCTACTGGAAGGCCGGCCGCTCCGAGGCCGCCTGACGCCACCTGACGCCGCCGGCCGGTCGCCCGACCGGCAGGCGGTCAGAAGCCGCCCGGCTCGATGACCGCCACCAGCGGCTCCCCGGCGCCGAAGCGCCGCACGTTCTCCTCCACCCGTCCCGCGAGGGTGGGCCAGTAGGCGTCGTCGGGGTTGGCCGAGTGCGGGGTGACGAGGACCCGGGGGTGCGTCCACAGGGGGTGGCCCGGAGGCAGCGGCTCGGGGTCGGTGACGTCGAGGGCGGCCCCCGCGACCACGCCGGCGTCGAGGGCGTCCAGGAGGTCGTCCGTGACGACGAGGTCGCCGCGGGCGACGTTGACCAGCCAGGCGGTCGGCTTCATGAGGGCCAGCTCGGCGGCCCCGACCATGCCGCGCGTCTGTGCCGTGGACGGTGCGGTGAGCACCACGTGGTCGGCCTCGCCGAGCACGTCCCGGTACGACGCCCGCGGCACCGTCCGCTCCGCCCCCGGGAAGGGCCCGGAGTCGCTGACCGCCAGGAGGCGGCACCCGAGCGGCTCCAGCAGCGCGGCCAGCGACCTGGCGATCCCGCCCGCGCCGACGAGCGCCACCGTCGAGCGGGCCAGGGAGCGGGTCCGCTTCGGCTCCCACGAGGTGGCGCGGGCCGCCGCGGGGAGGTCCCTGGCGGCGGCGAGGAGGAGGGCGAGGGCGTGCTCGGCCACCTGCAGCGAGTAGGCGCCGGCGGCGCTGGTCCACACCGGCTCGCGGGTCACCAGGTCGTTGGCCGTCCACCGCTCGACGCCCGCGTGGCACAGCTGCACCCAGCGGATGCCGGGGTGGAGCATGGCGACGACCTCCCCGGGCTCGTCGCTGCCCCGGTAGACCAGACCCGACGCCTCCGAGAGGGGCACGACGCGCCCACCGCCCGCGCGGACGGCCTCCTCGAGCAGCGGCTCGTGGTTGGGGCCGACGTGCACCCCCGGTCCCCGCTCGGACCCTCCGACAGCGCTCACAGCACGCCCTCCTCGGCGAGGTCGTCGAGCAGCCGCTCCAGGTAGCGCCGCCCCAGCTCCTGCACCCACACGGCGTCGCCGCCGTAGTGCTCCACGACCAGCGGGCCCCGGTAGCCGCCGGCGACCGCCTCGGTGACGGCCAGCCGGTAGTCGAGCTGCCCCTGGCCGAGGGGGGTGGGGACGACGGCGGGCGGCCCGCCGTCGACGTGCGCGCGGACGCAGTCCTTGAGGTGCCAGTAGTCCATGTGCGGAGCGACGGCCCGCACCGTCTCGAGCCAGTGCTCGCGCTCGGGACGCGCCGTCCGGTGCAGGTTGCCCAGGTCGGGGTTGATGCCGAGGTTGGGCGCTCCGACGTCCTGCACCAGGCGCACGGCATCGGCCCCCGTCGCGGCCAGCGTGTCCTCGTACATCTCCACGCTCACCTGGACGCCCAGCTCCGCGGCCCGGGCCGCCACGCGGCGGAGCCTGTCCGCCGCGAGCGCACGGGTCTCCTCGCCGAGGTCGTCCGCCGTCGACGGGCTCTCCCAGAACACCAGCGGCCAGCCCTGGTCGGGACGCAGCCGGGGGTGGAACCCGACGCCGAGCAGGCCCCACCCGAGCTCGGCGACGACCTCCGCGGCCCGGAGCAGGCGCTCGGTGTTCTCCTCGCCCCGCTCGGGGTCGACCACGCTGCAGCGCGTCACGTTCAGGCCCCGGACGGCCAGGCCCAGCTCGTCGAGCACGGAGCCGAGGTCCTGGCGCTCAGCGGGAGACATCTCCACGACCGGCAGCCACCCGTCGGGGACGTCGAGCGCGCTGAACCCGGCGCGCCGCAGCCGCGACAGCTGCCGCCGCCAGAGGGCGGGGCCGCCCTCGCGCACGGCCCTGTCGGCCCCGGGCTGCTGCGGTGCGAGGGCCAGCGCGCTGCCGACCACCTCGAGCTGCGGACCTGCCACGTGCTGACCTCCCGAGGGGCTCGGACGGCGCCGGTGCCGTCACCAGGACCGTACGCGGCGGGGCCCCGAGGACCACGTCCCGGTCCAGCCCCCTGGACCCCGGCAGCCCTCGAAGGGGAGACCGGGCGACCCCGGTCCAGCGGGCTGGACCGTTCGTAGGTTGCAGCCGGGCTCGGTGCTCCACTCGACGCCGGCCAGTCCGAAGGAGGACCCCGTGGACGACGACGTTCCCAGCCCCACCGGTGACGACCGGGCCCCGGGGTCAGCACCGCTGCCCGGGCTGCCCGCGGGGGTGCTCCCCGGGGGCCACCGCCTCGAGCGGGTCGCCGGGGGCGGTGCGTGGCTGGAGGGCCCGTGCTGGGTCGCCGAGGAGGGCGTGCTCGTCTGGAGCGACATCCCCGCCGACCGCATCTGCTCCTGGGACCCGCGCACCGGTGCCTCCGGGACCCGCCGGTCCGCCGTGGAGTTCACCAACGGCCGGACGCCGGCCCCGGGGGGCGGCTGGTACCAGTGCAGCCACGGGCGCCGGGCCGTCGAGCTGGAGCGGGGCGACGGGGTCTCCACCGTCGTGGACTCCTACCGGGGTCACCGGCTCAACTCCCCGAACGACGTGGTGGTCGCCTCGGACGGCGCGATCTGGTTCACCGACCCCGCGTACGGCATCACGGTCGAGGCCGAGGGCCACCCCGGTCAGCGCGAGTACGGCGGCTGCTGGGTCTTCCGCCTGGACCCCGACGGCCGGCTGGACGCCGTCGCCACCGACTTCCAGCAGCCCAACGGGTTGGCCTTCAGCCCCGACGAGTCGGTGCTGTACGTCGCCGACACCGGGCTCACCAGCGACGACCCGTCCGAGCAGGCGCACCACGTGCGGGCGTTCCGCGTCGTCCGCGGTGAGGGCGACGCGCCCCGCCTGGAGGGCGGCGAGGTGGTGCACGTGTGCGAGCGCGGCGTCGTCGACGGCTTCCGGGTCGACGTCGAGGGGCGGCTCTGGTGCTCCAGCGACGACGCGGTCCTGGTGCTCGACCCGAGCGGCGCGCTGCTGGAGCGGGTGCCCGTCCCCGAGCGGGTCTCGAACGCCTGCTTCGGCGGTGACGACGGCAGCGACCTGCTCATCACCGCGTCCACCAGCGTGTACCGGCTGCGGACCGGCACCCGCGACGCCGCGGCCGCCCTCCGGGCGAGCTCCGGCGACGACCGGCGGGGAGCGCTGCGGTGACCGACCAGGCGGCGGCGCCGCACGTGGCGGTCGCCGCCCAGCTGAGCCTCGACCCCGGCCCGTCGCCGGCCGCCTACCGCGCGGCCCTGGTGCTGGAGGCGCTGGCCCGCCGCCGGGAGGCGACGACCCTGACCGAGCTCGTGGCGCTGCTGGAGCTGCCGAAGTCGTCGGTGGCGAACGTGCTGCTGAGCCTCGAGGCCGCCGCCATGGTCCGCCGCAGCGCCCGCGGCTGGCTCCTGGGCTACAAGGTGCTCGAGCTCAGCCGCTCGCTCCTCATCAGCACCGACCTCGTGGCGGAGTTCCGGCGGACCGCCGCCTCCCTGCCGGCGCTCCGCGGCGAGACCGTGCTGCTCGGGGTCCTGGAGGGGCTCGAGGTGCTCTACGTCGCCCGCAGCGAGGGCAACCAGCCGATCCGCTTCGTCAACGACATCGGGTCCCGCAACCCCGCCGTGGTCACGGGCCTGGGCAAGGCCATGATGTCGGTCCTCCCCGACGCCGACCTCCAGGCCCGGCTCGCCCTCATCGACGAGCTGCCGACCCCCACACCGCGGTCGCACCGGACGGTCGCCGCGCTCCGGGACGACCTGCTGGCCTCGCGACGCCGCGGTCACGCGGTCGACGAGGAGCAGGGGGTCCCCGGCGTCATCTGCCTGGCGGTCGCGGTCCCCGGCGCGCTGGTCCCCACCGCGGTGAGCACCACGCTCATCAGCCGCCGCGGGACACCGGAGCTGCGCGCGCAGCTGGTGCGCGACCTGCACGTGCTCGCCGACCGCCTCGGTGCGCTGGAGCGGACGTCGTGACCGCCCCCGCCCCGGCCCCCGACCTGCTGCGCGTCGAGGGCCTGAGCAAGAGCTTCTACGCCACGCGCGCCGCGCAGGACGTCAGCTTCGCCGTCGGCACGGGCGAGGTGGTCTCGCTGCTCGGCGAGAACGGCGCCGGGAAGTCCACGGTGATCAAGATGCTGGCCGGGGTCTACCGGCCGGACGCAGGGCGCGTGCTGCTGCGCGGCACCGACCTCGACGCCGGCGGCACCCGCAAGCGCATCTCCTTCGTGCACCAGAACCTCGGGCTGGTCGACTGGATGACGGTCGCGGAGAACATCGCGCAGGTGCTCGGCTACCCCCGCCGGGCGGGGTTCATCAGCCAGAGGGGCGTCCGGGCCCAGGCGGAGCGGGTCCTGGACGCCGTCGGTGGCGGCATCGACCCGGAGACCCGCATCGTCGACCTGCCGCGCACCGAGCGGAGCCTCCTCGCCATCGCCCGGGGCCTGGTCTCCGACCCGCTGCTCCTGGTCCTGGACGAGCCGACGGCCTCGCTGCCGGCGGCTGACGTCGAGCGGCTCTTCACGGTGCTGCGGCGCCTGCGCGACCGCGGCGTCGGGATGCTCTACGTCTCCCACCGCCTCGACGAGATCTACCAGATCTCCTCCCGCACGGTCGTGATGCGCAACGGCGTCGTCGTCGCCGACCGGCCCGTGGCGGGCCTGCCGCCCGCTGAGCTGGTGCAGCTGATCGTCGGCAGCGAGACGCAGCTGCCGGCTTTCGACGCCCCCGCCGACGACGTGCGGCTGGAGCTGGCCGGGGTGCGCGCCGGCGGTGCGGGGCCCGTCGACCTCAGCGTCCGCCGCGGCGAGGTGCTGGCCCTGTGCGGCCTGCGCGGCGCCGGGCAGGAGGCCGTCGGACGCGCGGTGGCCGGTGCCGTCCCCAGCGACGGGGCCATGACCATCGACGGCGCTGCCACCGACCGCGGGGCCCCGGTGACGCCGTGAGGGCCGGTGTCGGCTTCGCCACCTCCAACCGCGAGACGGAGTCCGTGGCCACCGGCCTGTCCGTGCGGGAGAACCTCTTCGTCAACCCGGCCGTCTGGGGGCGCCGCGCCTGGCGGCCCTACCGGCTGAGGACGGAGCGCAGGGCCGCGTTCGCCCAGGTCCAGCGCTTCGGGGTGCGCCCGAGCGACCCCGAGCTGGCGTGCGACACCCTCTCGGGCGGCAACCAGCAGAAGGTGGTCCTGGCCCGCTGGCTCGGCCTGGGGCGCAGCGTGCTGGTGCTCGAGGAGCCGACCATGGGCGTCGACGTCGGCGCCAAGGCCGAGATCTACGCCCTGCTGCGCGACGCCGCCCGTGACGGCACCGCGACCGTCGTGGTCTCCACCGACATGGAGGAGGTCAGCAGGATCGCCCACCGCGCCCTCGTGCTCGAGCGCGGCCGCGTGGTCGCCGAGCTGCGCGGACCGGACCTCACCATCGCCAACCTCGTCGCCGCCGCCAGCGGCCTGAGCACCTCCGGGAGCACCACATGAGCACCTCGCTGCGCTCGACGGCGCTGGAGCCCCCGCCGGGCGCTCCCTGGCACCGCAAGCTCTTCAGCGTCTACGGCATGGTCGTCCTGACCGTCGTGCTGTTCGCGGTCTTCGCCGTCGCCCGCCCGGACACCTTCGCCACGCTGCTGAACTTCCAGCTGCTGACGGCCAGCAAGTCCGTGCTGCTCATCCTCGCCCTGGCGGTCACGGTGCCGATGGTCGCGGGCAAGATCGACCTCTCCATCGGCTACGGCCTCGGGCTGTGGCAGGTCATGGCGCTGTCGTTCCAGCTGATGGGGCTCGACTACCGCGTCGCGCTGGTCCTGTGCCTGCTCGGCGGGGCGCTCGTCGGGCTCCTCAACGCCCTGCTCGTCGAGCTCGCGCAGGTCGACGCGTTCATCGCCACCCTCGCGACGGGGCAGGTCATCTACGCGGTGACGTTCTGGCACACCGGGGGCCGGCAGATCACCGACGGGGCGGGCCAGCGCGCCGCGGCCTTCGACGGGCTGGCGACGTGGTCGCTGGGTCCCGTGCCCGGCCCCTTCGTCATCGCCGTGCTGCTGGGCGTCGTGCTCTGGGTGGTGCTGGAGCACCTGCCCGCGGGGCGCTACCTGTACGCCGTCGGCGCCAACCCCCGCGCCGCCGAGCTCACCGGCGTCCCGCGCCGCCGGTACGTGGTCGGGGCGATGGTGGCCTCGGGCGTGCTCACCGCGGTCGCGGGCATCCTCGTCGCCTCCCGCGCCGGCGGTGTGGTCCAGTCGAACATCGGGCCGGAGTACCTGCTGCCGGCGCTGACCGCCGCCTTCCTGGGGTCGACCACCATCCGCCCCGGTCGCGTCAACGCGCTCGGCACCCTGCTCGGGGTCGCCATCGCCACCATCGGCATCTCGGGCCTCCAGCAGCTGCTGCCCGGACGGTTCTACCTCGAGCCCCTCTTCAACGGCCTGACGCTCGTGGCGGCCATCACCATCGCCAGCCTCGCGAGCCGCCGCCGCGTGGCGCAGGCCGACGCACCCCCCGCAGCCACCGCTCCCGACGAGGGGGCGGGAGGGGTCCGGGCCGACCCCGGGGGCGGCCCGGCCGACACGGCCGACCCGCCCCCGGGGACCACCCCTGACCGCTCGACCAGCACGACCCGTCCACCCACCACCACGAGGAGCACCCCATGAACCGCACCCGGAGGACGCAGCGCCGCGTCCTCGCAGCCCTCGCCCTCCCCGTCGCCCTCCTGCTCGCCTCGTGCTCCAGCGGCTCCGTGGCGGAGCAGAGCGGGAGCACCGCGGCCGGCAGCGCCTCGACCGCAGCGTCGGACGGGGCCACCGCCTCGGACACCTCCACCGCCGACTTCAGCTCGATCCTGCCGCAGGGCGACCCGGTCCAGTTCAGCAAGGACCTCGTCGCCACCAGCCTCGAGGGCAAGGAGGGCTTCACGCCCCCCTCGACCGGGCCGAAGGCCCAGCAGCCGGGGGCGACCATCGCGTTCGTCGCCGGAGACCTGTCCAACGGCGGGCACAACACGGTGTCGAAGGCCGTCGAGGAGGCCGCGGGCGCCATCGGGTGGAAGGTCAACGTCTACGACGGCCAGGGCACGCCGCAGGGCAACACCGACGCGATGAACCAGGCCATCACCTCGGGCCCGGCCGCGATCGTCCTGGGCGGGCTCGACCCCACCGAGCAGGCCGCCCCCGTCAAGCAGGCCACGGACGCGGGAATCCCCGTCATCGGCTGGCACGCGGGCGTCCTGACCGGGCCGGGCAACGGCATGGTCACCAACGTCAGCACCGACCCGCTCGTCGTCGCGCAGCTCGCCGCCGCCTACGCCGTGGCCGACTCCGACGGGAAGGCCGGTGTCGCGATCTTCACGGACGGGCAGTACGAGCTGGCCGTCACCAAGGCCCGGGCCATGGAGGCCTACGTGAAGGCCTGCTCCGGGTGCCAGGTGCTCAGCTTCGAGGACTCGCCGATCGCGGACGCCGACAGCCGCATGCCCGGTCTGGTCAGCAACCTGCTCCAGCAGAACGGTGACGCCCTCGGCTACCTGATGGCCATCAACGGCAACTACTTCGGGGGTGCCGCCACCGCCCTGCGCGACGCGGGGCGCAGCGCCGACGGGCCGCCGAAGTCGGTCGCCGCGGGCGACGGCGACGCAGCCGAGATGCAGCGCATCCGCACCGACAACTACCAGGCCGTCACCGTCGCGGAACCGCTCGACCTGCAGGGCTGGCAGCTGGTCGACGAGGTGAACCGCGCGCTCGCCGGCGAGGCGCCGTCGGGGTTCGTGGCCCAGCCGGGTCTGATCACGAAGCAGAACGTGCCGACGGGCGACGTCTTCGACCCGCCGAGCGGCTACAAGGACATCTACACCGCGATCTGGAAGGGCTGAGCAGCAGTTCCGTCCCGGGTCCCCGCCGCAGCGGTCGGCGGTGGGGGCCCGGCGTCCGGGCTACCCGCCGAAGGCGGCGGGGCGCACCGGCTCGGCGGCCGGGCCTGAGGCCCACAGGGGGCTGTCCGGGCCCTCGAGCGGCTCCCCCGCCCACGTCAGCGCGGTCCAGCCGCTGCGCGGGTCGCCGTCGACGACCACCAGGCCGGTGTTGAACAGCGGGTGCGACGACGCGAAGTCGGCGCTGACCTGCGTGCGCGCCGCGACCCAGCCGCGGATCGCGGCGCCGTGGCTCACCACGAGCGCCGTCCCGCCCTCGGGCAGCGACGCTGCGACGGCGGCCACGCCGGCGTCGAGCCGGGCGAGGGCGGTGTGCCCGTCCTCGGCGCCCGGGAGGTGCGCGCCGAGGTCGCCGCGGGCCCAGGTGAAGGTGGTCTCCAGGTAGGCCAGGACGTCGTCGTCCTCCCCCGACATCTCCAGGTCTCCGGCCTCGAGCTCGCGCAGGCCGTCTTGCACCCGGACCTCCATGCCGCGCGCCCGCGCCAGCGGGCCGGCCGTCAGCTGGGTGCGGACGGCGCTGGAGGCCCACACGGCGTCGACCCGCTCGTGCGCGAGCGCGTCGACGAGGGCGCGCGCCTGCTCCTCGCCGAGCTCGGTGAGCCCGGGGCCGGGGACCTGCGTGTCGAGCACGCGCAGCACGTTGGACGGGGTCTGGCCGTGGCGGACGAGCAGGAGCCTCACGCCTCGATCCTGCCCGCCTCCCGCGCGCCGTGCGCCGCCCGGGCCACCTCGACCTCGCCGACGGAGCCCTCGAGGACCTCGACGAGGTCGCGCAGGCGCGCCGCGATGCGCCGCCCGAGGGGGGTGAGGGCGTACTCGACGCGCGGGGGCGCGGTGCTGACGACGTCGCGCACCACCACGCCGTCGCGCTCGAGCGCCTGCAGCGTCTGGGACAGCATCTTCTCGCTGACGCCGTCGACCCGGCGGCGCAGCGCGCCGAACCTGGCGGTGCCGTCGGCGAGGGCCAGGACGGCCAGGGAGCCCCAGCGGCCGGTGACGTCGGCGAGCAGGGAGCGGGAGGTGCAGGCGCGGGCGAAGACGTCGGCCACCAGGGCGTCGTCGGGCTCGGCTTCCACGTGGTCAGCCTACCGCCGCAGCGGGGGTACGCTGCGTTTCCGAAAGCCCTCACTTTTCGTAAGCACCCCTTGGAGGCCTCACATGACCACGCACGCCGTCACCGGAGCCACCGGCCAGCTCGGCCGCCTCGTCGTCAGCGAGCTGCTCGAGCGCGGGACCTCCCCCGCCGACGTGGTGGCCCTGGTCCGCACCCCGTCGAAGGCCGCCGACCTCGCCGCGCTCGGCGTCCAGGTGCGCGAGGCCGACTACGACCGTCCGGAGACCCTCGCCCCGGCGCTGGCCGGCGTGGACGCCCTGCTGCTCGTCTCCGGCAGCGACATCGGCCAGCGCGAGCGCCAGCACCGCGCCGTCGTCGACGCGGCCGTCGCCGCGGGCGTCCAGCGCGTCGTCTACACCTCGGTGCTGCGCGCCGACAGCACCGAGCTGCCCGTGGCCCCCGAGCACGTGGTCACCGAGGAGCTGCTGCGGGCCTCCGGCCTGCCCACCACCGTGCTGCGCAACGGCTGGTACACCGAGAACTACGCCTCGACCCTCGACCAGGCCCGCGCCACCGGCTCCGTCACCAGCGCCACCGGAGGCGCGCCGATCGCGGCCGCCGCCCGCGCCGACTACGCCGCCGCCGCGGCCGCGGCCCTGCTCGACGCCTCGACGGCGGGTCGCACCTACGAGCTCGGCGGCACCCCGTTCACCTACGACGACCTCGCCGCCGCCCTCTCGGAGGTCCTGGGCCGCGAGGTCCGGCACCAGGTCGTGGGAGCCGACGAGCTGGCCGGCGGCCTGCGCGCCGCCGGGCTCGACGAGGGCCTGGTGGGCTTCCTCGTGGCGGTCGACACCGCGACCGCCCGCGGCGCGCTCGACGCGGACCCGGCCCCCCTGGCCCAGCTGGCCGGACGCCCCAGCACCCCGCTGGTCGACGTCCTGCGCGCCGCCGCGCAGGGCTGACGGGCCCTCAGGTGCTGGTCGCCCGCAGGTAGGTGACGGCGGCCAGCACCCGGCGGTGGTCCGTGGTCGAGGGCGGCAGCCCGAGCTTGGTGAAGATGTTCGCCACGTGCTTCTCCACCGCCCCCTCGCTCACCACGAGGGCCTCGCGGATGGCGGTGTTCGAGCGGCCCTCCGCCACCAGCGCCAGCACCTCGCGCTCGCGCGGGGTCAGGGCGGCGAGGGGGTCGTCGGGGCGCCGGCGGGCCAGCAGCTGCGCGACCACTTCTGGGTCGAGGGCCGTCCCACCTCCGGCGACGGCGTCCAACGCCCGGATGAGCGCGTCGAGGTCCGCCACCCGGTCCTTGAGCAGGTAGGCCACCCCGCCGCGCCCGTCGCCCAGGAGGTCGGCCGCGTAGGAGGCCTCCACGTACTGCGACAGGACGACGACGGCCAGCCCCGGCTGGCGGCGCCGGGCCTCGACCGCGGCGCGGAGCCCGTCGTCGGTGTGGTCGGGAGGCATCCGCACGTCGACGACGGCGACGTCGGGCGCGTGCTCCGCGACCGCGAGGAGCAGCGACGGGGCGTCACCGACGGCCGCCACCACCTCGTGGCCGGCCTCTGCGAGCAGCCGCACCAGGCCCTCGCGCAGGAGCACCGAGTCCTCGGCCAGCACCACCCTCACGCCCCCGATGCTCGCAGACCCCCACGCGGAGCACCGTGATCGTGGGCTCCCCGAACACCGCGTTCGGGAAGCCCATGATCTCGAAGCGGGATCAGCGGAGGGGGAGGCGGGCCTCCACCACGGTGGGGCCGCCCGCGGGGCTCGAGACGGTCAGTGCGCCGTCCACCGACTCCGCGCGGGCGCCCAGCCCCCGCAGCCCGGTGCCCGTGGCGCTCTCGGGGTCGGCGCCTCCGACGCCGTCGTCCTCCACCCGCACCACCAGCCAGGTCGCCTCCGGCTGCGGCTCGCCGCGCAGGTCGACGACCACTGCGCGTGCGCCGCTGTGCTTGGCGGCGTTGGTCAGGGCCTCGGCGACCACGAAGTACGCGGTGCGCTCGACGGCGCTGGGCAGGCGGCGCCCCTCCAGCGACGGCCCCAGGTCGGCGTGCACCACGGTGGGCACCGCACTGCGCGAGGCCAGCGACTCCACCGCGGCCACGAGCCCGCGGTCGACCAGCACCGGAGGCGCGATCCCGCGGGACAGCGCCCGCAGCTCGGCCAGGGCCTCCTGCGCCTGCAGGCGCGCCTCGCCGACGGTGGTGGCCGCGGCGTCGGCGTCGCCGGCGGCCAGGCGGCGCTGGGCGGCGGCGAGGTCCATCTCCAGGCGCACGAGGCGCTGCTGGGGACCGTCGTGCAGGTCGCGCTCCAGGGAGCGCAGGGCGGCGGCCTCGGCGTCGGAGGCCGCGGCGCGGCTGGCGGTCAGCACCTCGACGCGCTGGGCGAGGGCCCGCACCGAGGAGTTGCCGATGGTGCCGCGGGCGAAGGCGGCGTGGGCGAAGGCCAGGCCGCGGGCGACCGGCACGAGGGTCACGAGCAGGACGACGCCGACCACGACCTGCCACGCGACCGGGAGCCCGGTGATGCCGGCGATCGTGATGCTCCCCGGGCCCGCGGCGGCCTCGGCGCGCTCGCCCCACGCCCAGTAGCTGACCCCAGCGAGGCCGGTGACCAGCCAGGCGACGGTGATGGACCAGGTGAGGGTGGCCAGGGCGATGGCGATGGCGCCGTGCAGCAGGTCGAGCCAGAGCTGGCCGTCGCGCAGCCAGTCCCACCACCGCCACCAGCGGCCGGTGCGGTTCGGGGCGGGCGGCGTCAGCGGCGAGCCGGCGGGTGCCGGCGCGGGGATCCGCTCCCCGGTCCAGGAGAGGCGGAAGCGCTCCAGGTGGGCGAACCCGCGGGCGCAGGCCAGCGTGGCCAGGAGCACCAGCAGGGCCACGGGCAGCAGGACGACGGTGCTGGCGAGCCCCGTCACCAGGCTGGAGAGCACCCAGCCGACCACCGCCGAGGCGATGGCGACCGGGAGGCCGGTCAGCAGGTACAGCAGGTCACCGGGGGTGCGCAGCACCCACCCCAGCGGCGAGGACCCCCCGCGGCCGGGGACGGGCCCCGCGGGCGGGGGCGGCGGTGGCGTCACGGGCGCGGCGCCGGAGGGAGGGAGGGGACGGTGTCGGTCGCTGTGGACATGTCGTCGAGCCTGGTCTCCGGGGCGCCACGTTCCCAGGGTGCTCCCCGGCGTCTCCGAGGTGGGGACAGCCCCACCCCGGAAGAGGTGACACCCCCCGCTCACCAGAAGACCCCCCGCCGCTGCTGCGACGAGGGGTCTGGTGGAGCCGCCTCGGGGAATCGAACCCCGGACCTATTCATTACGAGTGAATCGCTCTGCCGACTGAGCTAAGGCGGCGCGCACGACGACGAGCGCCGTGCAGCGCGCCCACCATACCCGGCGCGCCCGCCCGGACACGCCGCACTCCTCAAGACACCGGCGCGTCGCACCGTTGAGGAGTCATGCGCAACGGTGCGACGACCCTCGACCTCACCCCCGGGCCCGCCGGGCGGCCCGCTGACCAGCCCGCCGGCCCGCCGCCGGGTCCCCGCTCGGCGGGCCTGCCCCCGGCCGCCCCCCTGCTGCAGCGCGCCCCCCGCCGGCGCCCCGCGCCGCAGGTGCGCCAGGTGGTCGACCTGGAGGCCGGGTCCGTGCTGGAGCTACTGGACGACGCCGTCGACGAGTCGGGCCTGAGCATCCAGGACCGCATCCGGCTGCGCGCCGCCGAGGCAGCCGCGCAGCGCTGACCCGCGACGCTGACCCGCGACGCTGACCCGCGACGCTGACCCGCGGCGCTGGCTCGCGGCGCTGGCTCGCGCAGCACCAGCGCAGGGGCGCTCCCCTCAGCTGGTGCAGGTGGCGCCCTGGCCCGGCAGCACCCCTTCGACCAGGTAGCCGTCGACGGCGGCGTCGACGCACGCCGAGCCCCGGCGGTAGGCGGTGTGCCCCTCGCCCTGCCAGGTCAGCAGCCGGCTCCCCGACAGCTGCGCCGCCAGCGACTGGGCCCACACGTACGGGGTGGCCGGGTCGTTGGTGGTGCCCACGACCAGCGACGGCGCCGCGCCCTCGGCCGAGACCGGTGCGGGCGTGCGCGTCGGGCCCACGGGCCACACCGAGCACTGCAGCGCCCCGTAGCTGAGCGACCTGCCGAACGTCGGCGAGCGCTGCTCCAGCTGGGCGGCCTCGGCGGCCATCGCCTCCGGGCTCGCGTCGACGGGCCGGTCGAGGCAGTTGATCGCCGTGAACGCCTCGAGCAGGTTGGAGCTGTACTGCCCGCTGGGCAGGCGCCCGGCGTAGGCGTCGGCCAGCTGCAGCAGCGGCGAGCCGTCACCGGACTCCGCGGCCTTCGTGGCGCGGTCGAGGTAGGGCCAGCTGGCCTGGTTGTAGAGCGTCGCCACCACGCCCTGGAACGCCAGCGGCGCCGTCACCGGCCGCGCCGGGTCGGAGGTGGCCAGGGGGCGCTCGCGCGCGCCGTCCAGCACCGCGCGGACCCGCTCGACGACGGCGTCGGCGGTGTCACCGAGGTCGCAGCCCGAGCGCTGCGGGCAGTCGGCGGCGTAGGCCCGCAGCGCCTGCTCGAGGCCCTGCGCCTGGACCAGCGTGACGTCGCTCGCGCTCGACGCGGGGTCGAGCGCGCCGTCCAGCACGAGGCGCCCCACGCGCTGGGGGAACTCCTGCGCGTACACCGCTCCGAGCAGCGTGCCGTAGGACTTGCCCAGGTAGTCGAGGTGCTCCGAGCCGACCACGGCGCGCAGCACGTCGAGGTCGCGGGCGGCGTCGACGGTGCCCAGGTGCCCCAGGAGCAGGCCGGCGTCGATCTCGCACCCCTGCGCGAAGGCCTCGTCCTGGGCGGTCGCCTCCTCCAGGCCCGCCGGAGTGCTGGCGTCGGTGGTGGCGGCGCGGTAGGCGTCGAAGTCGGCGTCGGCCAGGCAGTCGACGGGCTGGGAGGCCCCGGTGCCGCGCGGGTCGAAGCCCACCACGTCGTAGTGGGCGGCGACGGCGTCGGAGACGACCGCCTGGCTGCCCCCGCGCAGCCACGCCACCCCGGAGGCGCCGGGACCACCGGGGTTGACCAGCAGCGCCCCGAGGCGCTCGGAGGGGTCCGTGGCCGGCTGGCGGGCCACCGCGAGGCCGAGCTCGTCGCGGTCGGGGGCCGCCCAGTCGACGGGCACCTGCACGGTGGCGCACTCGAGCCCGCCACCGCAGTCGGTCCAGCTGGGGCTCTGCCCGTAGAAGCGCGCGAGGGCGGGGTCCGTGGCCGCCTCGCCCGGGGCGCTGACGCCCGTGCTGGGCGCGGGGAGGGTGGTGGGGGCGCCGCCGGTGGGCTGCGGAGGACCGCTGCACCCGGTGGCCAGCACCGCGACCACCGCCAGGAGCGCCAGCCGCGCCCGCCGGCGGCGGCGGGGCCCCGCGGTCGTGGTCGCGGTCACGGGCGCAGCGCCAGGGCCATCGCCTCGACCGCGAGGAGGGGGTTGACGTTGGCCGCGATCCGGGTGCGCGCCCTGCCGACCGCGTCGAGGCGGGTGAGGGTCTGCTCGGGAGCCGACCGGCGCGCCATCGTCGCGACCTCGGTGGCCAGCTCGGCGTTGACCAGCTCGACGGTGGCGCCCAGCTGCACCACGAGCACGTCGCGGTACAGGGAGGCCAGGTCGACCAGGGACCTGTCGAGCGCGTCGCGCTTGGACCGGGTGGCCCGCTTCTTCTGGTCGTCCTCCAGGGCGCGCACCTGCGAGCGCAGCGCCGGCGGCAGCGCGCCGGCGGCCTCCGCCCCCAGCGAGCGCAGCAGCGCCGCGCGCTCCGCGGCGTCGCGCTCCGCCGTGGCGGCGGCCGCCTCCTCCGACGCGACCTCGACCAGCTCGCCCGCGCGCACCACGGCATCCCCCACGCCCGTCACCTCGAGCGCGAGCTGCAGCACCTGCCGGCGCCGCAGCCGAGCCCCCTCGTCACGCGCCAGGCGCCGCGCGAGGCCGACGTGGCTCTGCGCGGCGCGCGCCGCGTGAGCCGCCATCGTCGGGTCGATCCCGTCGCGGCGCACCAGGAGCGCGGCGACGTCGTCGACGGACGGCACCCGCAGGCGCACCGGGCGGCAGCGCGACTGGATCGTGGTGACCATGTCCTCGGGGCTGGGGGCGCACAGCAGCCAGACCGTGCGCGGCGGCGGCTCCTCGATCGACTTCAGGAGCGTGTTCGCGCTCTGCTCGGTGAAGCGGTCGGCGTCCTCCACGAGCACCACCCTCCACGGTCCGGACGACGGACGGCGCGCGGCGCGCTGGACGAGCACGCGCACGTCGTCGACGCCGATGCTCAGCTTCTCCGTGGCGACGACCTGGACGTCGGCGTGGGTGCCCGCGAGCACCGTGCGGCAGGCGTGGCAGCGGCCGCAGCCGGGCTCGCCGACCCGCTCGCACTGCAGGGCCGCGGCGAAGGCGCGCGCCGCGGTCGAGCGGCCCGACCCGGGCGGCCCGGTGAAGAGCCAGGCGTGGGTCATGGCCGTCGGGTCCTCGGCGGCGCCGCGCAGCTGGGCCACCACCTCGGGCTGGCCGGCGACGTCGTCCCAGACGCTCACCGGCCGGCGTCCCAGCCGTCGGCGGGGTCGTCGAGGGGCTGTGCCGGGGGCGCCGCGGGGGGCGCCGCGGGGGACGGCGCGGGGGACGGCGGCTGGGCTGGCGACTGGGCTGCCGGCTGCCCTGCCGACGGGGCCGCGACCGGCGTCGTGGCGTCCGCCGCCGGCCGCGGCCGGCGGCGCCGGTCGAGGTGCGGCGGGGGCGGCAGCAGCGGGTCGAGCCCCCCGCGCACCTGCTCCGCGACCGCCTCGGCGGGGGCGCCGGCGTCGACCACGAGGTAGCGGCGGCGGCTGCGCCGGGCGATCTCGCGGAACCGCTCGCGGACGGCGGCGTGGAACTCCGCCGGCTCACGCTCGAGGCGGTCGAGGTCGGACCCGAGCCGCGCGCGGGCGGCGGCCGGGTCGAGGTCGAGCAGGACGGTCACGTCGGGGAGCAGGTCCTCGGTGCCCCACATCGACAGCGAGGCGACCTCGTCGCCGTCGAGGTGGCGGCCCGCCCCCTGGTAGGCGACGGAGGAGTCGACGTAGCGGTCGGTGACCACCACCGCCCCCCGCGCCAGGGCGGGCCTGACGACGGTCGCCACGTGGTGGGCGCGGTCCGCCGCGTAGAGCAGGGCCTCCGCGCGGGGGGCCACGTCACCGCCGTGCAGCAGCAGCTCGCGGATGCGCAGGCCGAGCTCGGTGGCACCGGGCTCGCGGGTGAGCACCACCTCGTGGCCCAGTGCGCGCAGGCGCTCGACGAGCAGCCGCGCCTGGGTGCTCTTGCCGGCGCCGTCGCCGCCCTCGAGGGCGACGAAGAAGCCGGGCCCGGAGCGGCGCCGCTCGGGGCGGGCGGTGGCGCGCAGCCGCCAGGCGCGGACGAGGTCGTCGCGCAGCGGGCCCGCGTGGCCGTCGTCGAGCACGCGGTAGGCGGCCAGCCCGATGCCGGTCGCGAGCACCGCCGCCACCAGCAGCGTCAGGGCGGCGCCGTTGTAGGTGATGCCGGCGGTGTCGGTGAACTCGATGCGGTGCGTGCCGAAGAGCGCCGCCAGCGCGGGCGCCAGGGCCAGGACGCCGACGAGCACCACGCGGGCCGAGGACTGCACGAAGGCGAAGGTGCGGCCGCGCACCTCGTCGGCCACCTCCAGGCCGAGCAGCGTGTAGCCGGTCACCCAGGCGATGCCGCCGCAGGCGCCGACCACCACGGACAGCGCCGCGACGATGACGATGTTGGGCACCAGCGCCAGCGGGAACAGGGCCAGGCCCGCCAGCACCAGGGAGAGCGCGAAGAGCCGCCAGCGCGGCAGCGCGGCCAGCACGCGCGGTCCCGTCCACATGCCGAGCGCCAGCCCGGTGAAGACGGCGGCGAACAGCACGCCGTAGCCGGGGTCTCCGGCGCCGAGGTCCTCCACGAAGGTCCGGGCGACGCCGATGACGAACCCGCCGGCCGCGAAGGCGCCGAGCATGCCCACCACGAGGCCGCGCACCAGGGGCGTCACCCACACGTAGCGCCAGCCGTCGACGATGCTCCGGCCCACGCCGAGCGGCTCCTCGCCGTCGTCGGTCGTCGCGGCGGTGGTGCGCGGGGGGATGACCAGGCCCGCCACCACCACGGCGGCCACCAGGTAGGTGACCCCGTTGCCGTACAGCGACAGCGAGACGCCGTCGAGGCCGCCGGGGAGCACGGGGTTGAGCAGCGACAGGCCGCTGAACAGGAGGGCGGCGACCGGGGCGGTGCCGTAGGTGACCACCAGCGTCAGCTGGTTGGCCGCCTCCAGGCTCCGGCGCGGCACGAGGTTGGGGACGGTGGCGTCCTTGGCGGGCGTCCAGAAGAGCCCGACGACCTCGATGAGGACGGTCGCCACCAGCAGCCACCACAGCTCGCCGACGACCGGGACGGTGATGAACAGCAGGCCGCGCAGCACGTCGCCGACGACCATCGTGGTCTTGCGGTCCCACCGGTCGGCGACGACGCCGGCGAGCGGCCCGAACACGATGGCCGGGGCCAGGCGCAGCACGAGCACACCGGCCACCGCGAGGTTGGCGGCCGCGTAGTCCTCCAGACCACCGCCCTCCGCCGAGCCCCCGGACAGGCTGACCGCGAGCGCGGTGGTGGCGAGCAGGCCCAGCCAGTCACCCAGGCTCGAGAGCCCCAGGCACCACCAGAGCTGCCGGAACGGCTTGATGGCCAGCACGGCGCGCACGCCGTGGTCGGGCTCGACCTGCGCGGCGGCGCCGCCCGGCACCGCTGCGTCCGTCACCGCAGCAGGGTAGCCGCGCCGCCCGGCCCCAGCGGCACCGTCCACAGCCGGGACGCGCGCGGGCACCCCGTCGGCGGAGCCGGGCCGCCAGGAGCCGGGGGCGGTCAGGCGGTCAGGCGGTCAGGCGGTCAGGGGGTAGACGGCGACCGGGGTGGTGGTCGGGGCCTGGCTCCCACCGGCGGGCTCGAGGGTCACCGCGACGGCGTCGGCGCCGTCCACGGCACCGGAGAGGACCGCGGCGGAGCCGGCGCCGGTGAAGGTCCCGGCGGGGCGGGCGTCTCCACCGGAGACGAACCAGAGCTGCCAGGTGCGCCCCGAGGGGGCGTCCTCGACGCCGGTCGGCACGAGGACCGCCTCGCCCAGGGAGCGCGACACCATGACGCGGCTGCTCCCCCAGCCGTCGGCCCCGGCCTGGGCGTCGACCATCTGGGCGTCCGGCGCGCCGGCCACCTCGGTGATGGCCTGCGCCACCTGCTGGGCGGACTGCGCGTCGGCGCGCCACTGCAGCGCGGCGTACCCGGTGACGGCAGCACCGGCCACCACCACGGCCGCCGCGGCCGCGACCAGACCCTGCACCCACCGGCGCGGGGCCGTGCCGCGGGAGCGTCCGGGGCGGGGGGCGGGGCCGCTGGCGGCCCGGTCAGCGCCCTCGTGCTGCGCGCGGCGCCTGGCCAGCTCGTCGTCCGGAGCGGACGGCGCGGTGAGGGCGGGCAGCTGGGGGACGTCGTCGAGCGCGGCCATCACCCGGGCGCGCAGGGCGGCCGACGACGGCTCGGCGGGCTCGTCGGCCACCGCAGCGGCCAGCGCCTCGCGCACCTCGACCAGCTCCTCCCGGCAGGTGACGCAGCTGTCGAGGTGGGCCTCAGCGGCCGCCACCTCCCCGGGCTCCAGGGCGTCGACCGCGTACAGGGGCGTCAGGGCGTGCGCACCGCCGTCGTACCCGTCCACGTCCCCTCCTCCGCTCGTCCCGTCCGCCCGACCCGTCTCCGTCATGATGCGCCCCCGGCCGCCGGTTCCCCGCGGGCCAGGTCACCGCGCAGCCGCTGCAGGCCGTCGCGCAGGCGCGTCTTCACCGTGGGCACCGGGACCCCGAGCTGCGCCGAGATCTCCGTGGACGTGCGCCCGCCCCAGTAGGCCATGACCACGGCCTCGCGCTGCAGCTCCGTCAGGCCCTTCAGGGCCTTGCGGACCCGGGCCTCGTCCTCGTGCTGGAGCACCTGCTCGGACACCTCGTCGTACTCGACGCGGCCCTCACCCGCGACCACGCGGTCCTCGCGGTCCTCGCGGGCGCGCACCGAGCGCACCCTGTCGACGGCGCGGCGGTGCCCGATGGTGGTGGCCCAGGCCGCCACGGAGCCCGCGGACGGGTCGTAGCGCGCGGCCTGCCGCCAGACCTCCAGCAGCACCTCCTGCGTGACCTCCTCGGCCATGGAGGGGTTGCGCAGCACCGCGCGCGTCACGGCCAGCACCTTGGGCGCGACGGCGTCGTAGACCTCGCCGAAGGCGTCGCGGTCTCCTGCGGCGACCCTGGCCATGGGTGCGGCCAGGGGGTCGACGGCGCGCTCGCGCTCCACACCGGTCCCACCTCCCCCGCTCACCGCGCCACCTCGGCGCTCCTAGGACGTGTTCGGTCCTGCGAGGGTCGTGGATGGGAGCCGTTCGGGTGGACCACGCTCGCGACCGTAACGGCTGGGCCCTCCTCGACGCGCGCGATGGTGATCAGCTCTTGCGCGCCGCCCCGGCGCTCTTCGCCGCGGGCTTCTTGGCCGCCGGCTTGCGCGCCGCGGGCTTCTTCGCGCCCTTCGTGGCCGGGGCCTTGGCGCGCTTCTCCGCGAGCAGCTCCGCCGCGCGCTCGATCGTCACGGACTCGACGGAGTCGGCGGTGCGCAGCGTGGCGTTCGTCGTGCCGTCGGTGACGTAGGGGCCGAAGCGCCCCTCCTTGACGACGACGGGCGCGCCGCTCGCGGGGTCCGTGCCCAGCTCGCGCAGGGGCGCCGCCGCCGCGCGGCCGCCGCGGCCCCGCTTGGGCTCGGCGTACAGGGCGAGGGCCTGGTCGAGGGTGACGTCGAAGAGCTGGTCCTCGCTGGTCAGCGACCGCGAGTCGGTGCCCTTCTTCAGGTACGGCCCGTAGCGGCCGTTCTGCGCGGTGATCTCCTCGCCCGTGGCGGGGTCGGTGCCCACCAGGCGCGGCAGCGACAGCAGGCGCAGCGCGTCGTCGAGGGTGACGGTCTGCAGCTGCATGCTCTTGAACAGCGACCCGGTGCGGGGCTTGGCGCTCTTGGGCGCGCCGTCCTCCAGCACCTCGGTGACGTACGGGCCGAAGCGGCCGGCGCGGACCACCACGGTGCGGCCGGTGGCCGGGTCGGTACCGAGCTCGCGGTCGCCGTCGCCGGCGGCCTCGAGCAGCTCGCGCGCCTTGGCGGGGGTGAGCTCGTCGGGGGCGAGGTCGTCGGGCACGGGAGCGCGCTGCGGGTCGGCACCCTCCGGGGAGCCCTCCGCGGGGGGCAGCTCCAGGTAGGGCCCGTAGCGCCCGACGCGCAGGGTGATGCCCTCGCCGACGTCCAGGGAGTTGATGCCGCGGGCGTCGATGTCGCCGAGGTCGTCGACCAGGGGCTTCAGGCCCACGCGCGCGCCCGGGGTCCCGGGGCCCGAGCCGGTGCCCGTGCCGCTGGCGGCCCCCGCACCGCCCTCGGCGCCGAAGTAGAACCGGCTCAGCCAGGCGCGGCGGTCCTCGGAGCCGCCGGCGATCCGGTCGAGGTCGTCCTCCATCTCGGCGGTGAAGTCGTAGTCGACGAGGTGGTCGAAGTGGTCCTCGAGCAGCCTGACCACCGCGAACGCCAGCCAGCTGGGCACCAGGGCGCTGCCCCGGCGCCAGACGTACCCGCGGTCGGAGATGGTGGCGATCGTGGCGGCGTAGGTGGAGGGGCGGCCGATGCCGCGCTCCTCCAGCGCCTTCACCAGGCTCGCCTCGGTGTAGCGCGGCGGCGGGGAGGTCTCGTGGCCGTCAGCGGAGGCGTCGAGGACGTCGACGCGCTGGCCCTGGACCAGCTCGGGCAGGCGGCGCTCGGCGTCGCCGCCGCCGGAGTGGCGCTCCTCGTCGCGGCCCTCCTCGTAGGCGGCCAGGAAGCCGCGGAAGGTGATGACGGTGCCCGAGGTCGACAGCTCGACCTCGCGGGCACCGGCGCTCAGCGAGCCGGTGCCGGGCGCCACGGCGACGTCGCCGGCGAGGCGGACGGTGGCGGTGGAGCCGCGCGCGTCGGCCATCTGGCTGGCGACGGTGCGCTGCCAGATCATCTCGTAGAGGCGGAACTCCTCGCCGCGCAGCTGGCCGGCGACCTGGGCGGGGGTGCGGAAGACGTCGCCCGAGGGGCGGATCGCCTCGTGGGCCTCCTGGGCGTTCTTGGCCTTGGAGGCGTAGGTGCGGGGCGCGGACGGCACGTACTCCGCGCCGTACAGCTCGGCGGCCTGCGAGCGCGCCGCGCTGACCGCCTGCTGCGACAGCGACACCGAGTCGGTGCGCATGTACGTGATCCAGCCGTTCTCGTACAGCGACTGGGCGGTGCGCATGGTCTGGCGGGCGGAGGAGCCGAGCTTGCGGCTGGCCTCCTGCTGCAGCGTGGACGTGGTGAACGGCGCCGCGGGCCTGCGGGTGTACGGCTTGGTCTCGAGCGAGCGCACCACGAGGGCGTCGGAGCCGGTGTCGCGCAGCGCGGAGGCGACGGCGGTGGCGGCGGCCTCGTCCAGGCGCACCAGCCCGGCGCCGAGGCCCGCGGCGCGCTCGGTGAGCTGGCCGCTGTCGGCGAAGTCGCGGCCCGTGGCCACGCGGGCGCCGTCGACGGCCACCAGGCGCGTGGTGAAGCGCTGGGAGGCCCCGGCGCCGGCCGGGGAGGTGCCGGCCTGGACGTCCCAGTACGACGCCGAGCGGAAGGCCATGCGCTCGCGCTCGCGCTCGACCACCATCCGGGTGGCGACCGACTGCACGCGGCCGGCGGACAGGCCGGCGCGGACCTTGCGCCACAGCACCGGGGACACCTCGTAGCCGTACAGCCGGTCGAGGATGCGGCGGGTCTCCTGCGCGTCGACCATGTGCGCGTCGATGTCGCGGGTCGACTCCAGCGCCCGCTGGATGGCCTCGCGGGTGATCTCGTGGAAGACCATCCGCTTGACCGGGACCGTCGGCTGCAGCGTCTGCAGCAGGTGCCACGCGATGGCCTCGCCCTCGCGGTCCTCGTCGGTGGCGAGGTAGAGCTCGTCGGCCTCCTTGAGGGCCCGCTTGAGCTCGGTGACCTTCTTCTTCTTGTCGGCGTCGACCACGTAGTACGGCTCGAAGCCGTTGTCGACGTCGACGGCGAACTTGCCGAACGGGCCCTTCTTCATCTCCGCGGGCAGCTCCGAGGGCTGCGGCAGGTCGCGGATGTGGCCGACGCTGGCCTCGACCTCGTACCCGTCGCCCAGGTAGCTGGCGATGGTGCGCGCCTTGGCGGGCGACTCGACGATGACGAGCCGGCGCACGGGCGCTGCGGAGGTGGAGCTTCGGGCCACGGACGGGCCTGCCTTCCGGGTGGGAGCGGTTCGGTTCGGGACGCGGGCGGCCGCGCTGGTCGAGCGCTGCGCCACGGCGAGTGTGCAGGACGCGGCGGCGGGGCGTGGGTCGGACGGGTCGTCCGGGCCTCAGGCGGCGCTGCGGCCGTCGGGGCCCGGCGGCCGGGCACCGGGCGCCGCCGCGGGGTGCTCGCCGTGCACGGTACCCCCCGGGGGACGCGCTCCAGCCGTCGAGCCGGTGGCGCGGTCGGCAGCGCGGTCGGCGGCCCGCTGGAGCAGGAGGAGCACCAGGAGCCCGGCGCACGCGGCCCCGCCGACGCCCAGGGCGCCGCCGACCCCGGCCACCAGCTGCCCCGTGCGGCCGGTCGGCTCGGGCGGCACGCTCACCCACACGGCGGCCAGGGCGGCGGCTCCCCCGGCCAGGCCGACGACGGCGCCGACGACCAGCACGGTGCCGGCCACCGCGCGGCCGGAGGAGCCCGCTCCGCCCGAGGCCCGGCCGCCGGCCAGCGGCGCCAGCAGGGCGCTCCAGGCGAGCACCACCAGGGCGGCGGCGACGACGTCGCTGGGCCGGTGCCAGCCCGCGGCGAGCGTCCCGACGCCGATGACCGCCGTGTAGGCGGCCCCGACCACGGCCACGAGCGGGCGCAGCCGCACGGGCGAGACGAGCAGCGCCGCGGCGGACACCGCCGCCGCGAAGGTGGTGTGCCCGCTGGGCAAGGAGTTCTCCAGCGCGTAGGTGACGTCGAGGTCCGGACGGGTCAGCAGCAGCCTCTTGACCACCTGCGTGGTGGCGAGCGCCCCCACCACCAGGGCGGTGGCCGCGAGCGCGAGCCGGACCCGGCGCTGCACCAGCGCGACCACCGCCACGGCCGCCAGCGCGGCGAGCACCGCCACCGCCGAGACGCTGTCGAGCACGAGCTCGGCGCCGTCCTGGAGGCGCCACAGCCGCGCGCGGGCCCCCACGAGGGCGGCCTCGTCGACCAGCTGGCCGTGCGCCGTGGTCACGAACACCCGGTGGAGCGCCACCACGCCCGCGGCGCAGGCGAGCGCCACCAGCACCCCGGCCACCAGCGGCAGCCTCGACCCGCGGGTCACGAGGGCCACTCGAGCAGGCCGTCCTCCAGGAGCCCCCGCACCTGCGGCAGCAGCTCGGCGCGCAGCGCCGCGGCGTCGACCTCGAGCAGCACGGCCAGGGCCGCCACCACCTGGCCGACCGCGAGCTCGCCGTCGCAGGCGCCCACCAGGCCCGCCAGCGCGGTGCCGACCGACGCGGTGCGCCCCAGCCCGCCGCCGGCCCGCAGGAGCACGGCGCGGGGGCCGCCCTCGCCGGGGCGGGCGTGGCGCTCCTCGGTGACGTCGTCCGCCACGCGCAGCCGGGCGGCGAGCAGGTCGTCGTCCCCGGCGGTGGCGAGGCGGTCCCGCGCCGCGAGGACGGCCGCGACGTGGCCCCCGAGCGGACCGTCCAGGCGGCCGGTGACCTCCTCGACCCTGCGCCAGCGCGGCCGGTCGGCGGCACCCGCGGGCGGGGCGTGCAGGACGACGAAGCCCAGCCCCACCGCCTCGACGCCGCGGGCGGCGAAGTCGTCGAGCCACGCCTCCAGCAGGGCGTCGGCGACCGGGCCGGGGCGCTGGCCGCCGTCGCGGATCCAGGTCTCGGCGTAGTCGGCCGGGTCCTGCACCTCGCGCTGGACCACCCAGCCGTCGAGGCCGGACTCCTCCAGCCAGCCGGTCACCCGGTCGCGCCAGCCCTCACCGGTGCGGTGCTCCCAGTTGCCGAGCAGCTGCGCGCTGCCCCCCGGCGCCAGCGCGGCACCGAGGCCGGTGACCAGGCGGCGCACCACCTCGTCGCCGACCAGGCCGCCGTCGCGGTACTCCCAGCCGGGCACCCCCGCGGCCCGCGGGGTGACCACGAACGGCGGGTTGGAGACGACCTGGTCGTAGCGCTCACCGGCCACGGGCTCCAGGAGGCTGCCGCGGCGCAGGTCGAGCCGCACGCCGGCGAGCGCCGCGTTGAACGCGGCGAAGTCGAGGCACCGCTGGGAGGTGTCCGTGGCGGTGACCGAGCGGGCGTGGCGGGAGGCGTGCAGGGCCTGGACGCCGCTGCCCGTGCCGATGTCGAGCACCCGGCCCACCGGCTCGCGCACGGCCAGGCGGGCCAGGGAGGCGGAGGCGCCGCCGATGCCGAGCACGTGCTCGACGGGCAGCGCCTCGCCGGTGACGGGCTCGCCGAGGTCGGAGGCCACCCACCAGGTCACCTCCCCGCCGGTGCCGGTGGCGCTGCCGGCGGCGCTGTGGGGGCGCAGGTCGACGGCGGCGCGGACCTCGTCGTCGGGCGAGGCGCCGGCGGCGCGCACCAGGCCGACCGCCTCGGCGCCGGAGGCGCCCGTGGCCGGCAGCGCGCGGTCGAGGGCGGCGCGCGGCACCGGCCGGCCGAGGAGGAACAGGCGGGTGAGGACGGCGGCGGGGTCGCCGGCGGCGGCCGGCCCCTCGGTCACCCGCAGCGCGGGGACCAGCGACTCCCGGCGCAGCGCGGCCTCGGCGACGGGGCCGAGCAGCTCCTCGACGCCGTCGACGGTCCACCCCGAGGCCTCGAGGTCGTCCCTCAGGGGCGCGACGACGCCCCCCGGCAGCACGGGCGCGGGGGGCGTCGTCGTCATGGTGCCGACGGTACGTCAGCGGGCGGGGCGCTCCGCGGGCTCGCGCCCGGCGGCCGGTGCGGCCGGTGAGCTGCTCGCCCCGACCGCCGGCTCGTCGACCCGCACCGCGGCCGGCTCGGTCGCCGGGTCGGTCGTCGGCTCGAGGGCGTCGCCGTCGCCGTCGTCGTCCAGGTCGTCGTCGAGGTCGTCGTCGTCCTCGTCCTCGTCGAGCGCGCTGGTGCGGCGGGCGGAGACGACCACGGCGATGACGATGACGAGCAGCGCAGCGCCGGCGATCCCCAGGCGGACGGCGGGGCTGGCGCTCTCGCCGATGGTGAGGGTCACGATCGCCGGGACCACCAGGATCGCCACCAGGTTCATGACCTTGAGCAGCGGGTTGATGGCCGGGCCGGCGGTGTCCTTGAACGGGTCGCCGACGGTGTCGCCGATGACCGTGGCGGCGTGGGCCTCAGAGCCCTTGCCGCCGTGCTGGCCGTCCTCGACCAGCTTCTTGGCGTTGTCCCACGCCCCGCCGGCGTTGGCCAGGAAGACCGCCATGAGGCAGCCGGTGCCGATGGCCCCGGCGAGGAAGCCCACCAGCGCCGAGACGCCGAGGCCGAAGCCGACGACGACGGGCGCGAGCACCGCGAGCAGACCGGGGGTGGCCAGCTCGCGCAGCGAGTCGCGGGTGCAGATGTCGACGACGCGTCCGTACTCCGGCTTCTCGGTGCCGTCCATGATCCCGGGCTTCTCGCGGAACTGGCGGCGGACCTCGAAGACGATCGCGCCGGCGGCGCGGGTGACCGCGTCGATGGCCAGGCCCGAGAACAGGAAGACCACCGCGGCGCCGACGAGCAGGCCCACCAGCACCGAGGGCACCGACACCAGCCCGAGGGCCACCGCGACGTCGAGGTTGTTGCGGGAGGGGACCAGGCCCAGGGAGGAGATGTCGTAGTACGAGGGCTGGTTGGCCTGGGTGAGCGTGGCGGCGGCGCTGTTGAGCGCCGTGCCGAAGCTGTCGGCCAGGGAGCCGAACAGGGCGGTCGCCGCGAGCACCGCCGTGGCGATGGCGATGCCCTTGGTGATCGCCTTCGTGGTGTTGCCCACCGCGTCGAGGTCGGTGAGGGTGCGCGCGGCGTCCTCGTCGACGTCGCCGGACATCTCGGCGATGCCCTGCGCGTTGTCGCTCACGGGACCGAAGGTGTCCATGGCCACGATCACGCCCACCGTGGTGAGCAGGCCGGTGCCGGCCAGCGCCACGAGGAACAGCGAGAGCGCGACGGCGCCGCCGGCCAGCAGGAAGCACAGCAGCACGGCGATGCCGATGATCAGCGTCGTGTAGACGGCCGAGGTCAGGCCCAGCCCGATGCCGGAGAGCACCACGGTGGCCGGACCGGTCAGCGACGTGCGCGCCACGGCCCGGGTCGGCTTGGACTCGGTGCCCGTGTAGTAGCCCGTGATCCAGAGGATGACGACGGCCAGCAGGATGCCGACGATCACCGCGGCGGAGGCGAGGAAGCGGGGGTCGCCCGCGCTCTGCGCCGCGGCCAGGCCCGGCAGGTCGGCGAAGCTGGCGGGCAGGTACAGGAACGCCACGACCGTGCTGCCCACCGCGGAGACGACGGCGGAGATGTAGAAGCCCCGCTGGATGGCGGTCAGGCCGTTCTCGGTGCCGCGGGTCCGCGTGAGCATGATGCCGAGCACCGCGGTGAGGGCGCCGACGGCGGGCACCAGCAGCGGGAAGACCAGGCCGGCGTCGCCGTAGGCCGCCCGGCCCAGGATCAGCGCGGCCACCAGCGTCACGGCGTAGGACTCGAACAGGTCGGCGGCCATGCCGGCGCAGTCGCCCACGTTGTCGCCGACGTTGTCGGCGATGGTGGCGGCGTTGCGGGGGTCGTCCTCGGGGATGCCCTGCTCGACCTTGCCCACGAGGTCGGCGCCGACGTCGGCGGCCTTGGTGAAGATGCCGCCGCCGACGCGCATGAACATCGCGACGAGCGCGGCCCCGAAGCCGAAGCCCTCGAGCATCGTGGGGGCGTCGGCCTTGAAGAAGAGGACCACCAGGGCGGAGCCGAGCAGGCCCAGGCCGACGGTGGCCATGCCGACGGTGCCGCCGGTGCGGATGGCCAGGCGGAAGCCCGCCGCGCGGCCCTCGGGGTCGCGCGAGGCCGCGGCCACGCGCACGTTGGCGCGCACCGCCAGGGACATGCCCAGATAGCCCACCGCCGCGGAGAACAGCGCTCCCACCAGGAAGAGGACGGCGCGGCCGATGCGCACCTCGGCGTCTCCCGGCAGCAGGAACAGCAGCGCCACGACCGGCAGCGCGAAGACCGCCAGGGTGCGGAGCTGGCGGCGCAGGTAGGCGCTGGCGCCCTCCTGGACCGCCGCGGCGATCTCCTGCATCCGCTCGGTGCCCGCGCCCGCGGCGAGCACCTGGCGCCGGAAGACGAAGGCCATCACCAGCCCGAGCGCGGCGACCACCGCCACGCCGACGACGATCCACTGGTCACGACCGGTCACGGCCGTGCTGGCGGTGGTGGCGCTGCCGGCTGCAGCCAGCACGGTCCCGCTCGTCAGCCCGAGCATCCGTCCTCCTCGACGAGGCTGGGGCGAGCCCCTCCTGGTGGCCTCGCGGCACCCGTCGGAGGGACAGAAGGTCGGCGTGAGACTACAAGGCGCTCCGCCGGTCGCGTCAGGACGCCGGGTCGGTGGGCAGGCCCCACGTCAGCCGGGTGGTGCCACCGGGGCCCCCGGGGCCCGCCGTCACGGAGACCTCGTCGGCGAGGCCCTCCATGAGCAGCATCGCGACCTCCTCGGACTCGACGCCGTCGTCACCGGCGCCGTCGACGACCTCGACCACGAGCACCCCCGACGCCGCGGTGAGGACCATCTCCACGAGGTCGGACGCGCCCGCGGACTCGCTGCGCTGCACCGCGCGCCCGCACGCCTCGCCCACGGCCAGGCGAACGCCCTCGACGTCGGTGGTGTCCAGGCCGACCCGGCGCGACAGCGACGTCGCCACGAGGCGGGCGGTGCGGACGTGCTCGGGCAGGGCCGTGAAGCGCAGCACGACCGGCCCCAGCGCCGCGGGGGCGCCGGGACCGGCCGGGTGCTGCGAGGGGGGCGCCACGGTCAGGAGGCGGACTCTCCGCTGGACGCGGCGACCGCGTCGTCGACGGTGCTGTGGATCGGGAAGACCTTGGTCAGGCCGGTGATGCGGAAGACCTTGAGGATCTTCTCCTGGGTGCACACCAGGTGCAGCGAGCCGTCGTGCGAGCGCACGCGCTTGAGGCCGCCGACGAGCACGCCGAGGCCGGTCGAGTCGAGGAAGTCGACCTTCTCCATGTCGACGACCAGGTGGTGGCGGCCCTCGCCGACGAGGTCGTTCAGGCGCTCGCGCAGGACGGGGGCGGTGTAGACGTCGATCTCGCCGCCGACCTCGACGACGGTCCGGCCGCCCTGCTCGCGGCTGGTCACGGACAGGTCCACGGTGGCTCCTCGGGGTCGGGCTGGAACTCGGTCGGATGATCGGGCTCGCGGCGGCGCCGGCGCTGGCGACAGCGGGCCCCTCACGGGAAGTGAACCACCCGCACCCGACCTCGGCCACGCGCGGTGGTCACCTCGCGGTCGCCCGACCACCGCCCGAGCACCGCCCGAGCACCGCCCGGCCACCGCCCGGCCCGCGGGTGGGTGACCATGGGGGTGTGGTGAGCACGAGCGGGGCGGCCGACCTCGCGGGCGCCGTGCAGCACCTCCTCGCCGCCCCCGGCCGCCGCGAGCGCGTGCTGCACGAGCACCTCGTGCCGGCCCGCGCCGGCACCACCGCCGCCTGGCCGGCCTGGGTCGACCCGGCGCTGCGGGCCGCGCTCGGCGAGCGCGGCGTGCACGAGCTGTGGCAGCACCAGGCGGTGGCCGCCGAGGCGGTCCGCGCCGGGCGCCACGTGGTGGTCGCCACGGGGACGGCGTCGGGCAAGTCGCTGGCGTACCTGCTGCCGGCGCTGACCGCCGTCGCCGAGGGCGCGGGCGAGCCGGGCGGGCGCGGGTCGACGGCGCTGTACCTGTCTCCCACCAAGGCCCTCGCCGCCGACCAGCTGGCCTCGGTGCGGGCGCTGGGCGTCCCCGGGGTCCGGGCGGCCACCTACGACGGGGACCTGCCCTCCGAGGAGCGCCGGTGGGTGCGCGAGCACGCCAACTACGTGCTCACCAACCCCGACATGCTCCACCGGTCGCTGCTGCCGGGCCACGGGCGCTGGCAGCGCTTCCTGCGGGCGCTGCGCGTGGTGGTGGTCGACGAGTGCCACCGCTACCGGGGGCTGTTCGGCTCGCACGTGGCGGCGGTCCTGCGCAGGCTGCGCCGGCTGGCCCTCGCCGCGGGCGGCCCGGGGCCGGTGTTCGTGCTGGCCTCCGCCACCGCCGCCGACCCCGCCACCACCGCCTCCCGCCTTCTCGGCGTGCCCGCCGCCGACGTGCTGGCCGTCACCGACGACACGGCCCGGCGCGGCGCCACCCGGTTCTGGATGTGGGAGCCGCCGCTGCTGCCGGGCACCGGGGAGAACGGCGCTCCCACGCGCCGTCCCGCCCCGGCGGAGACCTCCGAGCTGCTCACCGACCTGGTGGCCTCCGGCGTGCGCACGGTGGCGTTCGTGCGCTCGCGCCGCGGGGCCGAGGCCGTCGCCGTCGCCACCCGCCGCGCGCTGGCCGACGTCGACCCCGACCTGCCGCGCCGGGTGGCCGCCTACCGCTCGGGGTTCCTGCCCGAGGAGCGGCGCGCGCTCGAGCAGCGGCTGCGCTCGGGCGACCTGCTCGGCGTCGCCTCCACCAGCGCCCTCGAGCTCGGCGTCGACGTCTCGGGGCTGGACGCCGTCGTCATCACCGGGTGGCCCGGGACGCGCTCGGCGCTGTGGCAGCAGGCGGGCCGCGCCGGGCGGTCCGGCACCGACGCGCTCGCCGTGCTGGTGGCCGACGACGACCCGCTGGACACCTACGTCGTCCACCACCCCGAGGCCGTGCTGGGCGCCCCCGTGGAGCAGACGGTGCTCGACCCCGACAACCCGTACGTCCTCGGTCCCCACCTGTGCGCCGCCGCCGCCGAGCGGCCCCTGGTCCGCGACGACCTCGCCCTCTTCGGCCCGTCCGCGGAGCCCGTGCTGCGCCACCTCGTGGCGGGCGGCCTGCTCCGGGCGCGCCCCGGCGGGTGGTTCTGGACGTCCCGCCAGCGCGCGACCGACCTCGCCGACCTGCGCGGCACCGGCGGCGAGCCCGTGCGCCTGGTCGAGAGCTCCACCGGCCGCGTGCTCGGCAGCGTCGACGCCGCCTCCGCCCACCACGCCGTGCACCCCGGGGCGGTCTACCTGCACCAGGGGGAGACCCACGTGGTCGAGGAGCTCGACGAGGAGGGCTCGGTCGCGCTGGTGCGCCGCGAGGACGTCGAGCACACCACCTCGGCGCGCACCACGACGGAGGTGCGCATCCTCGCCGAGGCGCGCTCGCGCGACTGGGGCCCGGTGCGCCTGAGCACGGGCACGGTCGAGGTGACCTCGCAGGTCACCTCGTTCCTGCGGCGGCGGGCCGCGACCGGCCAGGTGCTGGGCGAGGAGCCGCTCGACCTGCCCGAGCGGGTGCTGCGGACGAGCGCCGTGTGGTGGACGGTGCCCCCCGAGCTGCTCGAGGCCGCCGGGGTCTCCCCGGCCGACGTGCCGGGCGCCGCCCACGCCGCCGAGCACGCCGCCATCGGCCTGCTGCCGCTGGTCGCCACGTGCGACCGCTGGGACGTGGGCGGGGTCTCGACGGCCCTCCACCCCGACACCGGCCTGCCCACCGTGGTGGTGCACGACGCCGCCGCGGGCGGCGCGGGCTTCGCCGAGCGCGGCTTCACCGCGGCGCGGACCTGGCTGCGCGCCACCGCCGACCTGGTCGCCGAGTGCGAGTGCGCCGCCGGCTGCCCCTCGTGCGTGCAGTCGCCGAAGTGCGGCAACGGCAACGAGCCGCTCGACAAGGCCGGGGCGCTGGCGATGCTCGAGCTGGTCCTCGCGCAGGCCGACGACGACGGCGGACCGCGCGACGCCGTCGTCGACCTGCGCGACGGCGCGGGGGGCGACGCGCCGGGGACCGAGCCGGACGCGCTGCGCCAGCGCGCCGAGCGGGCAGCCCAGCGCTAGCGTCCGTCCCCCGGCCGGCGGGCAGCGCCGGCCCGTCCTCGGGAGCGCCCTCGTGATCGTCCTCGCCGTGCTGCTGCTCCTCGTGGTGGCGCTCGTCGTGCTGTTCGTGGTCGTCACGGGCACCACCCCGACCGTCTCGCTCGAGTGGGCGCAGATCAACACCACCATCACGCTGACCGCGCTCGCGGTCTTCCTCCTCGGGGCGGCGTGCCTGCTCGTGGCCCAGCTGGGGCTGAGCCTGCTGCTGCGCGGCAACCGCAAGAGCGCCGAGCGCCGCAAGGAGCTCAAGCACCTGCGGCGCGTCGAGGCCGAGCGCGCCCGCCACGCCGGCGGGCCCGCCCCCTCGGAGGCCCCCCGCTCCGGAGGCGCCCCCACCGGCTCGGCCACCGGCTCCACCGCCCCCACCTCGACCACGGCCCCGCGGCCGGACGCCGGCGGCAGGGCGGGGTCCAGCCGGTCCTGACCGGCGGCTCACGGGACGGGGCCGGCCCGGGCCCGTGCGGTGGCCGGGCCGGTCAGCGCCCCCACCGCACCGCCCGGGGCGGCGGCCACCTCGACGTCGACGACGCCTCCTCCGGCGAGGGAGCAGCCGACCAGCTCGGCGCCGGCGGACCGGGCGGTGGCGCCGGCCACCGCGCAGGGGTCTGCGCCGGTGGTGGCCGCGGCTGCCGCGGCGAGGGCCGAGGCGTCGGCAGCCCCTGCGGCCCTCGCCGCGGCCACGGTGGTCGAGGAGGCGGCAGCCGCCCCGGCCCCCAGGAGGAGCGCGGCCGCCACCAGGGCCAGGACCAGCACGCTGCCCGACCCGTCGTCGCGGTGGGCTGAGCGGCCCGCACCCGACCGGGTCACCGTCACGGTGGCACCGGCACCGGGTCCGCGGGGGCCTCGAGGGGCGCCACCGCCTCACCGGCCACCTCGACGCGGGCGCCCAGCACGGGCACCTCCAGCGGCGCCACGACGCGGACCCGCACCAGCCCCGCCTCGTCGGCGCGCTCGCTCCTGGCCCCCTCCCCCACCGCGGACGCCACGCGCTGCTGCACGGCGGCCGGGTCCTCGCCGCGCGCCAGGGCCCGCGCGGCGGCCCCCGCGGCCAGCTGCACCCGGACCTGGGCCGCGCCGGCCGCGGCGAGCCACCCCGCCAGCACCAGGACCACGCCGACGACCAGCAGCCCGACGGCCAGCTCGGCCGTGACCGCGCCGCGCTCGGCGTCGCGGCGGGGTGGCCCGCACCGGGTCACACGAGGCTCAGGGCGCGCTGCACGAGGTCGAGGAGCATCTGGCGCACCTCGCCGCTGGAGAGGACCGCGAGCAGCAGCGCGGCGAACCCGCACGCCGCGAGCGTCGCGATGGCGTACTCCGCGGTGGCCATCCCCGCGTCGGCGGGGGCGTCGTGGGGACGGCTGGTGTCGGTGGTGGTGGTCATGGCGGGCCTCCGGTGCTCGTCGGTCGTGTCCTGGCGCCGGCCGGGGGCCCCGGCCGGCGGCCGCGGTGGGGTCCACCGGGCCTGCGTCCACCGTGGCGGCGCCGAGCGGTCCCGGGCGGTGGAGCGCGGCCCCTGTGGACGGCGGGCGCGAGCACGCCCCCTGTGGGCGCAGCGACGGCGGTCAGCCCGCCAGCAGGTCGCGGCCGAGGGAGATCAGCACGGGCACCACGGCGAGCGCGGCGAAGGCCGGCAGGGTGCACAGGCCCAGCGGGGCGACCACCCGCACGCCCAGACGCGCCGCGGCCAGCGCGGCGGCGCGCCGACGGCGCCGACGCAGCTCGTCGGCCGCGGAGCGCAGCAGCACCGCGACGGGCGCTCCCGTCTGCTCCGCCAGCTCGAGGCACCGCGCCAGCGGGCCCCGCAGCGACGCGACGGCGTGCTCGGCGCCGCGGTCCAGGTGCCCCCGGCCGCCCGGGGGCGCCGGGAGCCCCGGAGCAGCCGCGCCCAGCCCGGCCAGGTGCTCGGCGACGGGCGACCCGGCCTCGCGCAGCACCCGGGCCACCGCGTCGACCGCCGCGGGCGGCGGGGCCCCCGCCTCCACGACGGCGGCCACCAGGTCGAGCAGGAGCGCGGCGTCCGGCAGGGGCGGCCGCGCACCGCCACCACCACGAGCGGCTCGAGGGCGCGCCGGGCGGGGGCGCCCGGGCAGCACCAGGCGCGCCACCGCCACGAGCAGCGCCGCCACCAGCGCCGTCCCCGCGGCGGCGCTCACCGGGAGCTCACCGGGCGCGCTCCGCGGCACGCACGAGCAGGGCCGTCCAGACCCACCCGAGGACGGTGGCCAGCACCCCGACCGCGGCGCACCACCTCCCGGGCACCGTGCCGAGGAGCACGCCCACGGGGTCGGCCCCGACCAGCACGCCCAGCACCACCCCGGCCAGGGGCAGGACGGCGAGCAGCCGCGCGGTGGCGCGCGGACCGGCGAGCGCGGCGTCGCGGGCGTCCTGGGCGCCGGCGTCGTCGAGGAGGGAGGTGACCAGCCTGTCGAGGACCGCTGCCGCGGGCGCCCCGGTGGTCTCGCTGGTGCGCCAGGCGAGCGCCAGGGCGTCGAGCGCGGCGGCGGCACGGGGCGGCCGCGCGCCGGAGCGGAGCTCGGCCGCCAGGTCGTCGCCCCGGAACGCCGCGCGGGCGGCGCGGTCGAGGACCCCGCCCAGCGGCGCCGGCCCGGCCCCCGGGTCCCACCGCTGCGGCGCCCACGCGGCCACCGGCGGGGCGCCGGCGCGCAGGAGGGCCGCCACCTCGGCGGCGGCCCGCGCGACGACCACCCCGGCCGGCTCGGCGGTCTCGGCTCCCGGTCCGCTGCGCCACCGCGCGCGCAGGCGGCGGCCCGGCGCGGCGCGCCGTCCGCGCTCGCGCGCCGCGCCAGGGGTGGCCGGCCCCAGGAGCAGCCACCCCGCCAGCCCCGCCGCACAGACCGCCGCAGCGGGCAGCAGACCGCTCACGGCGCCGCCGGCAGCGGTGCGGCCGGGTCCTGCAGCAGCGCGGCCAGCCGCTCCCACCCGGGACCGCGGGTGCCGGGGTGGTGCGGGGAGGGGCCGGCGACCAGCGCCGGGACCACCGCGAGCGCCCCGCCGGCGCTGCTGCGCCCGACGACGCCCACCTCGACCACGCGGCGCAGGGCGCCCTCGCGGCGCAGGTGCACGACCACCTGGAGACCCGCCTCCGCCTGGGCCGCCAGGGCGGCCGGGCCGAGTCCCCCCAGGGCTCCGAGCGCCGCCAGGCGGGCGGGGACGGCGGACGCGGCGTTGGCGTGCACGGTGCAGCAGCCGCCCTCGTGGCCGGTGTTGAGGGCCAGCAGGAGGTCGGCGACCTCCGCGCCGCGCACCTCGCCCACGACCAGCCGGTCGGGACGCATCCGGAGCGCCTGGCGCACGAGCTCGCGCTGGCCCACGGCGCCGGCGCCCTCGACGTTGCCGTGCCGCGCCTGGAGCCGCACCACGTGGGGGTGGGCGGGCGCCAGCTCGCCGGCGTCCTCGACGAGGACGATCCGCTCGCGAGGGTCCGCGAGGCCGAGCAGCGCGGCGAGCAGGGTCGTCTTGCCGCTGCCCGTGCCGCCCGAGACGAGCAGCGACAGCCGGCGCCGCACGACCGCCACCAGCACCGGCCCCCAGCCCGGGGGCACGGACCCGCCCGCCTCGAGCTCGGACAGCCGCAGCGGCGCCCGGCTGGGGACCCGCAGCGACAGCAGGGTGCCGCTGCCGGAGATCGGGGGCAGCACGGCGTGCAGGCGGGTGCCGTCGGCGAGGACGGCGTCGACGCAGGGGCTGGCGTCGTCCAGGCGGCGGCCGGCGGTGGCGGCGAGCCGCACCGCGAGCGCCCGCAGGCCGTCCTCCGCCCCGACGTCGAGGTCGACGCGCTCGAGGCCGTCGCCGCGGTCGACCCACACCGAGCCGGGTCCGTTGACCACGACGTCGGTGGTGCCGGGGACGTCGAGCAGCTGCTGGAGCGGGCCGGCGGCGCCGGGTGCGGTGGCCGGGCTCATGCGCGCCTGCGCCGACCGCGGCCGCTGCGGGGACCCGTGGCGGCGACGGCCCCCGGCGCGCTGCTGACGAGGGCTGCGGCGTCGCGGGGGTCGAGGGCGTCGACGGCCCGCAGCACGGAGCGCGCGCACCGGGCGAGGGCGCCCCGCGGCCGGGGCAGCGGCTCCCCGCGGCCGAGGGCCGCGCGCACGTCAGCGCCGTGGCCGAGGTGGTCGAGCAGCGGCAGGGCGAGCGCGTCGGCGACGTCGTCGGGGGCCAGCGGAGCCCCGGGCCGGGTCGAGACGACGAGGCGCACGTCGCCCGCGGGCCCGACCAGGCCCGGCAGCAGCGCCTGCGCCGCGGTGACCGCGCGCAGCTGGGCGGGCACGAGCACCACGAGCAGGTCCAGCTGCCACAGCAGCGGCTCCACCGCGCGGCCCGTCCGGGGGAGGTCGACGACCACCAGGTCGCTGGCGCGCGCCGCGGCCGCCACCACGGCCTCCGCGGAGTCCGCCGGCACCGCACCGCCGGGCGGGACGGTGCCCCAGGGCTCCTCGCCCGGGCCGGCCGACCACGCGAGGACGGGCAGACCGGTGCTCGTGCGCGGGAGGCCGTCGCGCAGGGCGGCGGCGCGCAGGCGGGGGCCGGCACCGAGCAGGTCGGGCCAGCGCAGGCCCGGCTCGTCGTGGACCCCCAGCAGGAGGTCGGCGCCGCCGCCCACGGGGTCGGCGTCGACCAGGAGGGTGGTGCGCGGTGGTGCGGCGCGCGCCACCGCCGCGGCCAGCACGGACGCCCCCGCTCCGCCGCAGGCGCCCACCACGCCGACCAGCCGGCCCTGCAGGCCGGGACCCTCGGCGGCCGCGGCGAGGGCGCTCGCCACCAGCGGGGCCTGGTCGGGCAGCTCGGCGACGGCCGCCGCCCCGGCGTCGACGGCGGCGCGCCAGAGCCGGGCCCCTCCGCCGGCGTCGTCGGTGCCGCTGGGGGCGACGAGCAGGACCCCGGACCGGCGCAGGGGCACGCCCCGGGCGGCGGCGTCGTCGCCGAGCAGCACGGTGCCCGCGTCGCGCCACAGGCTGCCGGCCGCGGCGACGTCCTCGGCGACCCGCACCCGCACCCCCTCGGCGGCCGCCAGCCGCAGCACCTGCTCCACGACCACCGACCGGCCGGTCACGAGCAGCACCTCGTCGGCCGCGGGGGGCGAAGGCGCCCGCGCGACCCGGTCCTCAGCAGCACCGACGTCCACGGGTCCGACCCTGGTCCGGCACGGGCCGGGCGGACGGCCCGGCGGCCCCGCCTGTGGACGGAGGGCCCCTGCGGGCGTCCCTGTGGGCGCAGCGGTGCCCACGCCCCCCGGCGAGCGAACACGACCACCTCAGGACCCCGTCTTGACCTCCTCTTGACGGACGCGCCGCAGCGGGCTGCACTGTGGGCCGGTCGGTGCGACGAGGCGCCGACCGGCTCCAGGAGGTTCCATGACCGCCGACCACCGCCCGCCCGAGGGGGCCCAGCGCCCGCCGGGGTTCGACGAGGTGCGCGACAGCGCGGAGTTCGCGGCGCTGCGCCGCTCCTTCCGCCGCGTCGTCTTCCCGACCACCGCCGGGTTCCTCGCCTGGTACGCCCTCTACGTGCTCCTGGCCGCCTACGCGCCGGAGCTCATGGGCACCCGCCTCGGCGGCAGTACGATCACCGTCGGGCTGCTGCTGGGCCTCGGGCAGTTCGTGACCACGTTCGCCATCACCATGGCCTACCGGCGCTGGGCCGACCGCCGCTTCGACGCCCGGGCCGAGGCCCTGCGCGCGCAGATCACCGGCGGTGCGCGGTGAACCTCGGCAACCCCCTGGTCAACATCGGCATCTTCGGCGCCTTCGTGGCGGTGACCATGGTCATCGTCCTGAGGGCGTCCCGGAACAACAAGACCGCCGCCGACTACTACGCCGCCGGCCGCTCGTTCTCGGGCCCGCAGAACGGCACCGCCATCGCCGGCGACTACCTCTCGGCGGCCAGCTTCCTGGGCATCGCGGGCGCCATCGCCATCTACGGCTACGACGGCTTCCTCTACTCGATCGGCTTCCTGGTGGCCTGGCTCGTGGCGCTGCTGCTCGTGGCCGAGCTGCTGCGCAACACCGGCAAGTTCACGATGGCCGACGTCCTCAGCTTCCGGCTGCGCCAGCGGCCCGTGCGCATGGCCGCGGCCCTGGCGACCCTGGCCGTCTGCTTCTTCTACCTGCTGGCGCAGATGGCCGGCGCGGGCGGCCTGGTGGCGCTGCTGCTGGGCATCACCGCGCCCGCCGGGCAGTACGTCGTCGTCGCCGTCGTCGGCGTCCTCATGATCGTGTACGTGCTGGTCGGTGGCATGAAGGGCACCACCTGGGTGCAGATCGTCAAGGCCGTGCTGCTCATCGCCGGCGCCGCCGCCATGACGGTGTGGGTGCTGGCCACGTACGGCTTCAACGTCTCGAGCCTGATGCAGGCGGCGATCGACACGGCCGCCGCGCAGGGGGTGGAGGACCCGGAGGGCCTCATCGAGCCGATGAACCAGTACGGCGCGACGGCGCTGACCAAGCTCAACTTCCTGTCGCTGGCCCTGGCGCTGGTGCTGGGCACCGCGGGGCTGCCGCACGTGCTCATGCGCTTCTACACGGTGCCCGACGCCAAGCAGGCGCGCCGCAGCGTGGTCTGGGCGATCTGGCTGATCGGCCTCTTCTACCTGTTCACGCTGGTGCTGGGCTACGGCGCCGGGGCGCTGGTGGGGCCGGAGGCCATCCGCGCCGCCCCGGGCGGGGTCAACAGCGCGGCGCCCCTGCTCGCCTACGAGCTGGGCGGCACGCTGCTGCTGGGCTTCATCGCGGCGGTGGCCTTCGCGACGATCCTCGCCGTCGTCGCCGGCCTGGCCATCACGGCGGCCGCCTCGTTCGCGCACGACGTGTACGCCAGCGTGGTCAAGGACGGGAAGCCCGACCCGGGCGCGGAGGTGAGGATCGCCCGCCGCACGGTCGTCGTCATCGGTGCCGTGGCGATCCTCGGCGGCATGTTCGCCGTCGGGCAGAACGTGGCGTTCCTCGTGGCCCTGGCGTTCGCCGTGGCCGCGAGCGCCAACCTGCCGACGCTCGTGTACTCGCTGTTCTGGCGGCGGTTCACCACCCGCGGGGCGCTGTGGTCGATCTACGGCGGACTGGGCAGCTGCCTGCTGCTCATCGCCTTCTCACCGGTGGTGTCGGGCAAGGTCGACCCGGTGACCGGAGCGAGCCTGTCGCTGGTCAAGGACACCGGCGTCGACTTCGCGCTCTTCCCGCTGGAGAACCCCGGCATCGTGTCGATCCCCCTGGCCTTCCTGCTCGGGTGGGTCGGGACGATGACGAGCCGGCCGGAGCCCGACCACGAGGCGAAGGCCGACGAGATGGAGGTGCGCGCGCTGACCGGCGCGGGCGCCGAGGGTGCCGTCGACCACTGACGCCCCCTGTGCCAGGGTCGGTCGCGGACGACGCGGCCGTCGTCCCGGCCGACCCTGCCGCCTGCAGAGCACCGCGCGTGCACGACCCGGAGGACGCGATGACCGAGCCGACCAGCGAGCACCCCCACGAGCAGGTCACCTACCCGCCGCCCGCGGACCTCGCGGCCGGCGCGGTGGCCACCGCGGCGCTCTACGAGGAGGCGGCCTCGGACCGCCTCGCGTTCTGGGGCCGGCAGGCCCGCGAGCTGCTGACCTGGGACGTCGAGCCCACCCAGGTGCTCGACTGGTCCGACGCGCCGTTCGCGCGCTGGTTCGCCGACGGGAGGCTCAACGCGGCGGCCAACTGCGTCGACCGCCACGTGGCCGCGGGGAACGGCGACCGGGTCGCCTTCCACTGGGTCGGCGAGCCGGGCGACACCGTCACCACCACCTACGCCGACCTGCACGCCCAGGTGCAGCGCGCCGCCAACGCCCTGACCGACCTCGGGGTGCGCACGGGCGACCGCGTCGCCATCTACCTGCCGATGGTCCCCGAGGCCGTCGTGGCGATGCTCGCCTGCGCCCGCATCGGCGCCCCGCACAGCGTCGTCTTCTCCGGCTTCAGCGCCCAGGCCCTGCGCGACCGCGTCGACGACGCCCGGGCCGTGGCCGTGATCACCTCCGACGGCGGGTACCGCCGCGGGGAGCCCGCGCCGCTGAAGCCGGCCGTCGACGCGGCGCTGGAGCCGAGGGACGGCGTCGAGAGCACCGTGAGGGCCGTCCTCGTCGTGCAGCGCACGAAGGGCGAGGTCGCCTGGACCGAGGGCCGCGACCACTGGTGGCACGAGGCCCTCGAGGCCGCCGCCCCGACCCACGAGCCGGTCGGCGTCGAGGCCGAGCACCCGCTGTTCGTGCTCTACACCTCGGGCTCCACGGGCAAGCCCAAGGGCATCCTGCACACCACCGGCGGCTACCTCACCCAGGCCGCCTACACCCACCGCGCCGTCTTCGACCTGCACCCCGAGAGCGACGTCTACTGGTGCGGCGCGGACATCGGCTGGGTCACCGGCCACACGTACATCGTCTACGGGCCGCTGCTCAACGGGACGACCTCGGTCATGTACGAGGGGACCCCGAACACGCCCACCCAGGACCGCTGGTGGCAGATCGTCGAGCAGCACGGCGTCACCAAGCTGTACACGGCGCCCACCACCATCCGGACCTTCATGAAGTGGGGCGAGGAGCTCGTCTCCGGGCACGACCTGAGCACCCTGGAGGTGCTCGGCAGCGTCGGCGAGCCCATCAACCCCGAGGCGTGGACCTGGTACCGGCGGGTCATCGGATCGGACCGCACGCCCGTGGTCGACACGTGGTGGCAGACCGAGACCGGCGGCATCATGATCAGCGCGCTGCCGGGCGTGACCAGCCTCAAGCCGGGCTCGGCGCAGGTGCCCCTGCCGGGCATCGGCGTCGAGGTGGTCGACGACGAGGGCCGCGTGCTCCCCGCCGGCCACGAGGGCGCCGGGTACCTGGTGCTCACCGAGCCGTGGCCGGGCATGCTGCGCGGCATCTGGGGCGACGAGGAGCGCTTCCGCGACACGTACTGGTCGCGCTTCGCCAAGGAGGGCTGGTACTTCGCCGGGGACGGCGCCCGGCGCGACGCCGACGGCGACGTCTGGCTGCTGGGCCGGGTCGACGACGTCATGAACGTCTCCGGCCACCGGATCTCCACCACCGAGGTCGAGTCGGCGCTGGTCAGCCACCCGGCGGTGGCCGAGGCCGCCGTCGTCGGGGCCTCCGACCCCACCACGGGCCAGGGCATCGTGGCGTTCGTGATCCTGCGCGAGAGCGCCGCGCACGACGGCGGCGGCGGCGACATCGCCAGGGCGCTGCGCGACCACGTGGCCCGCGAGATCAGCCCGATCGCCAAGCCCCGGCAGGTGATGGTGGTCTCGGAGCTGCCCAAGACCCGCTCGGGCAAGATCATGCGCCGCCTGCTGCGCGACGTCGCCGAGGACCGCCAGGTCGGTGACGTGACGACCCTGGCCGACTCCAGCGTCATGGCCACCATCCAGGCCGGGCTCCAGGGCGGCCGGGGCTCGGAGGACTGACCGGCCACCGCCCGGGGGGCGGGGGCCGCAGGGTCCCCGTCCACCGGGTGGGGGCCTCCACCGCGCGTGAGGGCCGAGGCCCCCCTACGCTCGCCGAGCAGAGTGCGCGGCCGGACAGGTCCCGCCGCGGACCCGACGACCAGGAGGAACACCGGTGAGCCACACCACGGGCACCACGGGCAGCGAGCGCACCATCGGCCAGCTCGTCGCCGACGCCAGTCGCGACCTGTCGGCGCTCGTGCGCGCCGAGATCGCGCTCGCCAAGTCGGAGATCACCGCCGAGGTGAAGCAGGGCGCCATCGGCGCCGGCCTCTTCGTCGGCGCCGCCGTCTTCGGCGGCATCGGCGGCCTCTTCGTGCTGCTGGCGATCGCCTGGCTGCTCTCGCTCTGGCTGCCCACCTGGGCGGGCTTCCTCATCGTGGCCGTCGTGCTGCTCGTCATCGCCGGGGCGCTGGCGCTCGTCGGCAAGGGCCGGATCAGCAAGGTCGGCAAGCCCGAGCGCACCATCTCGACGTCCAAGCAGTCGATCGAGGCGCTGAAGGGCCACCACTGACCGCACCCCCCGGGGTGCCCGGGTGACGGCGCGGTGGTGAGGCAGCCGCCGCGCGGCCTGCGGGCGGGCCCCCCGGTCGACGCGGCCGACCTCCTGGACGACGGGCCCTGGCGCCACCGCTACGTCACCGCCAACGGCTGCCGCTTCCACGTCGCGGAGGCCGGTCCTGCCGACGGCTCCGCGCCGCTGGTGCTGCTGCTCCACGGGTTCCCGCAGACCTGGCGCGCCTGGAAGCACCAGCTGGTGGCGCTCCCCGCCGCCGGCTACCGCGCCGCGGCGCTCGACCTGCGCGGCAGCGGCGCCTCCGACAAGCCCCCGCGCGGCTACGACACCGCCACCCTCGCCGCCGACGCGGCCGGGGTGGTCCGCGCGCTCGGGGCCTCCAGCGCCGTCCTCGCGGGCAGCGGCTGGGGCGGCTGGGTGGCGTGGGCCTCCCCCGCGCTGCAGCCCGCCACCACCGCGGCCGTCGCCAGCCTCGGCGAGCCCCACCCCCTGCTGCCGCTGCGCGAGCCGTGGCGGGTGCTCACGCCCTCCGCGGTGCGCCACCTGGCCCGCTCCCAGGTGCCCGTGGAGCCCGAGTGGGCCGTGCGCGACGGCTCGACGGTCGAGCAGGTCCTGCGCGACTGGGGCGCCCCCGGCTGGGCGACGCCGGCGGTCGTGGCCGAGCACGCCGCGGCGCTGCGGGTGCCGTTCGCCGCGCACGCCGCCATGGAGTGCTACCGCTGGGTGGTGCGCTCGCGCGTGCGCCCCGACGGGCGCGCCCTCGCGAGCGCGCTGGCCCGGCCCGTGGAGGTCCCGGTGCTGCACGCGCAGGGCGCCGAGGACGGCGCCGTCGTCGCCCGCGCGGCGCGGCGCAGCGGCGAGCGCGCCGGCTCCGCCTACCGGTGGGCGCAGGTGCCCGGCGCCGGGCACTTCCTCGGGGAGGAGGCCCCCGAGGCGGTCAGCGAGCTGCTGGTCGACTGGCTGGGCGAGCTGCGCCTCTGAGCCCGGCGCGCCCGGGCGGGAGCCCTCAGCCCGCCGTGCAGGCCCCGGTCGACACCGGGGTGGTGGCCTCCTGCGCCTTCTGCAGCACGGGGCGGGCCTCGTCGAGGGTGAGGGCGTACCCGGTGCCCGCGTCGGTCAGGGAGCGCGCGAAGACGACGCCGACCACGTTGCCGCCCGGGTCGAGCAGCGGGCCCCCGGAGTTGCCGGGCTCGACGTCGGCGGCGAGGGAGTAGACCTCGCGCACCACCGCCGAGGTGCCGTAGATGTCCTGCCCCTCCGCGCGCACCACCTCGCGGACGCGGGCGGGCACGGCGGTGAACGGGCCGTCCTGGGGGAAGCCCGCGACGACGGCGTCGGCGGAGCCGGCCAGCTGGCGCCCGGTGCCGAGCGGCTCGGCGCGCAGCCCGGGCACGGCGAGGACGGCGAGGTCCTCCGCGGGGTCGAAGAGGACCACGGTGGCCTCGAGCTGCTCGCCCTCGCCGCCGACCTGCACGGTGGGCCGCTCGACGCCGGCGACGACGTGCGCGTTGGTGACCACCCGCTGCGGGGCGACGACGAAGCCGCTGCCCTCGCTGCCGCGCCGGCACGCCTGCGCCGTCCCCGTGATCTTCACGATGCCGCGCTGGGCCACGGAGACGGCGCCCCCCACCACGGCGTCGTTCGGCGGCGCCACCGGCGTCAGGGGCTCCTCGCCGGTGCCGCTGAAGACGCGGGGGAAGTCGTTGGCCTCGACCACCGAGCGGAACCCGGCGAACAGGGTCTCCGCCTGCGGCGGGACCAGGGTGCCGATCGTCGCGATGACCTTGGAGGACGCGACCGACCGCGCCAGGGTCGGCATCGGGCCGGCGCGGACGGCCCCGGCCACGAACCACGACACGAGCGCCACGGCGACGACGGCCGCGACCGCCCCGAGGGCGGAGTCGACCACCTGGGCGGGCTGCCAGGTGATGACGTCGCGCAGCCGCCGCCCGACCAGGGAGCCCAGCAGCTGGCAGCCCCACGCGACGAGCAGCACGCCCACCACGACGACGACCGTGCGCGTGCGCCCCGGCTCCATCGGGGTCACGACCAGCGGGAGCAGCCACATGCCGAGCCCGGCGCCGGCGATGAAGGCGCCCACCGACAGGACCCCCACCACCAGCCCCTGCCGCAGCCCGGAGAGCCCGTAGACGATGAGCAGCAGGAGCAGGACGACGTCCAGCGTGCTCACGAGCGCCCCCTCGCGCCGGGGGCCGCTGCAGCGACCGCCCCGGTCACCGAGCTCATCGGCACCTCGCGGCGGGCGTCCCACGGCTGCTCCCGGCCCGCAGCGCGCAGCAGCGCGTCGAGGAGCACCGCGGTGAAGCCCCAGACCACGAGGCCGTCGACGGCGAAGGTGGGCCCGGTCCACCCCGAGGGGCTGCGCACCACCGCGCGGGCGGACGGGTCGGCCAGGGCCTCCAGCGGCACCCGGAGCACGCGCGCGACCTCGGCGGGGTCGCCGACCACCGGGGGGACGGGCACGGCCTGCCAGCCGAGCACCGGCACCACCGAGGTGCCGGTCGGGGGCACCACCAGCGCCGGCATGCGGCCGACCACGGCCACGCCGGCCGGGTCGACGCCCGCCTCCTCCTGCGCCTCGCGCAGGGCGGCGCGGACCGGGTCGCCGCCGTCGGCCTCGTCGACGCCCCCTCCGGGGAAGGCGACCTGGCCGGCGTGGGTGCGCAGGCCGGAGGCCCGCTCGGTGAGCACCACGTCACCCGCGCCGTCGTCGCCCGGCCCGAGCAGCACGAGCACGGCGGCGCGGCGCCCGGAGCGGGCCCCGAGGGGGACGCCCTCGGCGCGGGCGGCACCGGCGCGGCCGGCGAGGAGCTCGGCGACGGCGCCACCGGCGGCGGGGAGCTCGCCGGCCAGGCGCTCCACCCACGCGGGCAGGGGGGCGCTCACTCCAGGCCGGCCTGGACCAGGCCCTTGACCAGCGCCCGGGCCTTGACCGGGTCGGTCTCGCCGACGCCGTACGAGGGGCAGTCGCGGGCCAGGGGGCAGGCGCCGCACGCCGGGCGCCGGGCGTGGCAGGTGCGGCGGCCGTGGAAGATCACGCGGTGGCTCAGGGGCGTCCAGTCGCTCTTCGGGAAGAGGGCGGCGAGGTCGTCCTCGACGGCGACCGGGTCCTCCTGCTCGGTCCACCCGAAGCGGCGCGACAGGCGCCCGACGTGGGTGTCGACGGTGATGCCCGGCAGGCCGAACGCGTCACCGCGGACCACGTTGGCGGTCTTGCGCCCCACCCCGGGCAGGGTCACCAGGTCCTCGAGGCGGCGCGGCACCTCACCGCCGTAGGCGTCCACCAGGCGGGCCGCCAGGCCCTGCACGGAGGCGGCCTTGGCGCGGTAGAAGCCGACGGGGCGCAGCACCGCCTCCAGCGCCTCGCGGTCGGCGCCGGCGAGGTCGGCGGGGGTGAGCCAGGTGCCGAACAGGGCGGGGGTGACGGAGTTGACCCGCACGTCGGTGGTCTGCGCGGAGAGCACGGTGGCCACCAGCAGCTGGAAGGGCGAGGTGAAGTCGAGCTCGCAGTGCGCGTCGGGGTAGCGCGCCGCGAGCACGCGGTGCATGCGTCGGGCGCGCCGCACGCGCCCCAGGGGCGTCTCGTGCGGGGCGCCCCCTCCCGGCGTCGGCCTCACCCGCGAAGGGTACGGGCGCGCCCCGACAGCGCCGGGGAGGTCGGCTGGCGTCGGCGGGTGTCGGCAGGTGTCGGCGGGGTCAGCGCGCGCGGCGGCGCAGGCGCTCGACGTCGAGCAGGCTCACCGACCGGGCCTCGAGCTTCACCCAGCCGCGGGCGGCGAAGTCGGCGAGGGCCTTGTTGACCGTCTCGCGGGAGGCGCCGACCAGCTGGGCGAGCTCCTCCTGGGTGAGGTCGTGCTGCACGAGCAGCCCCGACTCGGTGGTGCGGCCGAAGCGCAGGGCCAGGTCGAGCAGGGTGCCGGCCACGCGGCCGGGCACGTCGGTGAAGACGAGGTCGGCGAGGGCGGTGGTGGTGCGGCGCAGGCGGCGGGCCAGGGCCCGCAGCAGCTGCTGGGCCACCTCCGGCCGCGGCGCCATCCAGGCGTACAGCTCCTCGTAGTCGAGGGCGGCGAGGGTGGCGGGGCCCACGGCCACGGCGCTGGAGGTGCGCGGGCCCGGGTCGAACCAGCTCAGCTCGCCGAACATCTCCCCCGGCCCGAGGACGGCGAGGAGGTTCTCGCGCCCGTCCGGGGAGGTGCGCCCGAGCTTGATCTTGCCGGTCTGGACGACGAAGAGGTCGGCGGGCTCGTCGCCCTGCGCGAAGAGGACCTGCCCGCGGCGCAGCTCGACGATCCGCGCCAGGGACAGGAGGACCTCCACGGCGTCGTCGTCGACGCCCACGAACAGCGGGGCGCGGCGCAGCACGTCACGGTCGACCACGGCGGCAGTCTGCCGCACCCCGGGCGGGGGGCCACCTGCAGGCCCGCCGCCCGGGGAGCGCGCGCGGCGCGAGGAGCGGTCAGGCGACCTCGACGACCAGCTCGACCTCGACCGGCGAGCCCAGGGGCAGCTCGGCGACGCCGACGGCGCTGCGGGCGTGCCGGCCGGCCTCGCCCAGGACCTCCACCAGCAGGTCGCTCGCGCCGTTGACGACGCCCGGCTGGCCCGTGAAGCCCGGGGCGCTGGCCACGAAGCCGGTGACCTTGACCACGCGGACGACGGCGTCGAGCCCGCCGCTGCCGCGCAGCGCCGCGTCGACGACGGCGAGGCCGTTGAGCGCCGCGGTGCGGGCCAGGTCCTGCGCGGTGGCGGGGCTGACGTCACCCTCGCGCTCGCCCACGAGGCCGGTGGCCGGGAGCGCGCCGTCGACCAGCGGCAGCTGGCCCGAGGTGAAGACCAGGTCCCCGGTGCGCACGGCGGTCACGTAGGAGGCGACGGGCTGCGGCGCCGGCGGCAGCTGCAGCCCGAGCTCGGCGAGGCGGTCGAGCGCACCCACCGGTCAGGCGCCCTGGCGGGGGCGCTTGAGGTAGGCGACGAGGCCGTTGCCGCCCGGTCCCGGCACGACCTGGACGAGCTCCCACCCCTCCTCGCCGAAGTTGTCGAGGATCGCCTTCGTGCTGTGCACGATGAGCGGCGCGGTCAGGTACTCCCACTGGGTCAGCTGAGTCACGGCCACGAGCCTAGCCACGCCGGGCGGGGGCGCTGCGCCGTCCGTACTGTCGGCGCGTGGCTCCTCCCGGTGCGCCCAGCAGCAGCCCCGCCGACGACCCGGCCGACGACCCCGCGGGCACCGGGGCCCCCCGCCTGCACGTCGTGAGCGGCAAGGGGGGCACCGGCAAGACGACCCTCGCCGTCGCGCTGGCGATCGCCCTGGCCGACGCCGGGCGCCGCGTGCTGCTGTGCGAGGTCGAGGGCCGGCAGGGCCTGTCCCGGCTCCTGGGCACCGCCGAGCTGCCCTACGAGGAGGTCGAGGTGGCCGAGGGGGCCGGCGGCGGCCAGGTGGTGGGCCTCGCGGTGGAGCCCCGGGCCGCGCTGCTCGACTACCTCGACACCTTCCACGGCGGGGTGCTCGGGGGGCGGGGCCGCGGCGGGCGCGCCTCGACGGTGCTCGACCGCGCGGGCGCCGTCGACGTCATCGCCACGGTGGCGCCGGGCCTGCGCGACGTCCTGCTCATCGGCAAGGTCTACGAGGCGGTGCTGCGGACCACCACGAGCCGCGGCGGCAGCTCCGCGACGGGCACCCCGGTGTACGACGCCGTCGTGCTCGACGCCCCGCCGACGGGCCGGGTGACCCGGTTCCTGGGCATCGGGGCCGAGCTGGCGCAGCTGGCGGGCGGCGGGCCGATCGCCGGCCGCGCCGCGTCCGTGGCCGCCCTGCTGAGCTCGCCGCAGACCGCCGTCCACCTCGTGAGCCTGCTGGAGGAGCTGCCCGTGACCGAGACCGCCGAGGCCGCCGCCGAGCTGCGCGCGGCCGGGCTGCCGCTGGGGACCGTGGTGGCCAACCGCGAGCTGGCGGGGTCGTCGGCGCCGCAGCAGGTGCCTGACGACGACGTGGCGAGGGCCCTCGGCACGGCCCTCGGCACGGACCCGGGCGAGGAGGACGACCTGGTCGCGGCGCTGGTGGCCCAGAACCGGACGCGCACCGCCCAGGTGGGCGAGCAGGAGCGCTGGCGCGCGGAGCTCGCGGCGCTGGGGCGGCCGGTGCGGTCGCTGCCCGACCTGCCCGGCGGCGTCGACCTGGACGGCCTCTACCGCCTCGCCGACCACCTCGTGGCCTCGCCGCTGCTCGGGAGCACCCGGTGAGCGCGGGCGGCTGGGACGTCGACGCCCTCCTGGACGACCCGGGCACCGAGGTCCTCGTGTGCTGCGGCTCCGGCGGCGTGGGCAAGACCACGACCGCGGCCGCCATCGCCCTGCGGGCCGCCGAGCGCGGGCGCCGCGTGGCGGTGCTGACGGTCGACCCGGCCCGGCGGCTGGCGCAGGCCCTCGGCACGGACGCACCGGGTGCAGGGGCCGCAGGGGACGGGCAGGACGACGACGGGCCCGCCCCCGACGAGCCGCGCCGCGTGCCCGGGGTCGACACCGCCGCCGGGGGCAGCCTCGACGCCCTCGTGCTCGACGCGCGGCGCACCCTCGACGGCCTGGTCGACGCCGCGCTGCCCCCGCAGCGGGCGGCGGCGGTGAAGGCGAACCCCGTCTACACCTCGCTGGCGACGTCGTTCTCCGGCACGCAGGAGTACATGGCGATGGAGCGGCTCGGCCAGCTCCGCGCGGGCCGCGACGCCCCCGGGGGCTGGGACCTCGTCGTCGTCGACACCCCTCCCAGCCGCTCGGCGCTCGACTTCCTCGACGCGCCGGCCCGTCTGGCGGGCTTCCTCGACGGGCGCTTCGCCCGGCTGCTGATGGCTCCGGCGCGCTTCGCAGCCGGCGGGACGGGCGCCTCGGGCGCCGCTCCAGCACGCGGCGTGCGCGCGGCGGGCGGCCGCGTGGTCGGCGCACTGGCCGGGGGTGCTGCGGCGGCGATGGACAAGGTGCTCGGCGGGCGGCTGCTGCGCGACGTGCAGTCGCTGGTGGCGGGCCTCGACGAGGTGTTCGGCGGCTTCCGGGCCCGGGCCGAGGCGACGTCGGCGGCGCTGCAGGACTCGCGGACGGCGTTCGTGGTGGTCCACGGCACCGGAGGCCGAGCCGCTGGCCGAGGCGGCGTTCCTGGTGGAGCGGCTGCGCTCCTCGGGGCTGCACCCGGCGGCGGTCGTGGTCAACCGGGCTGCGGGCGCTGCGCCGGGGCTCGACGCCGAGCGCGCCGCGGCGGCGGCGGAGCGGCTCAGGAGCGGCCCCGGTGCCGGGGAGGCGGAGCTCGCGGCGGCCCGCGTCTTGGACCTGCACGTCGAGCTGGTGGAACGGGTCGAGCGGGAGCGGGGGCTGGTGGACGCCCTGGTGGCCGGGAGCCCGGCGACCGCGACGGCCGTGGTGCCCGCCCTGGACGGCGACGTCGCCGACCTCGGTGCCCTGCGCACCGTCGGCGGTGCGCTGGCTGCGGGCTGACCCCCTCGCCTCCTGCCCCCAGGCGGGTGCGACGGGGTGGGTCCGGTGGTGGGTGTCAGGCGGTGCGGGCGGTGGCGGCGGCCTCGACGCGGGCGTGCTCGGCCTTGGCGGCCTGCAGCAGGCGGCTCCAGGACTGCACGTTCGGGCGGCGCTTGAGGATGGCGCGGCGCTCGCGCTCGGTCATGCCGCCCCAGACGCCGAACTCGATGCGGTTGTCGAGGGAGTCCGCGAGGCACTCGGTGCGCACGGGGCAGGCCTGGCAGACGACCTTGGCGCGGTTCTGCTCGGCGCCCTGGACGAACAGCGCGTCCGGGTCGGTGTCGCGGCAGGCGGCCTGGGTGGTCCACTCGGCGGGCTCGAGGATCGCGGTCTCGCTCATGGTGGTGCCTTCCGGTCGGTGGAGCGGCGGGGAAGCGCCGATCGGGGATCCCGCCTCGGAGGGGCGTTCCGGACCTTTCGGGCCGTTCCGCTCGCTCCGGGCGAGTGACACAGATGAAGTTACGAACTGGTCACGCCCGAAGGCACCCCTCTCCCGGGCCATTTCGAGGACCACCGGTGACTAGTCACCGTCGGCTCAGCCGGCACCCGTCCGGGTCTGGTATGGGGCTTCCTGGGAGGACCGGGTGAGCGGTCCTGGGCCCGTACTCTTGACGCATGCCGCAGCGCTCCCCCGAGTCCGCCCCGCGCCGGTCCGCCTCCGCGGGGCGCGCGGTGAAGCTGCTGGCCGGCTTCCTCGCCGCGAGCGTGGGTGCGGGCGTGCTGGTGGCGGGCATCGCGGCGCCCGCCGTCATCGCCGCGGGACGCACCAGCAACGACGTCGTGGGGGCCTTCAACGACCTCCCGTCGGCCCTCGAGCAGCCCCCGCTGAGCCAGCAGTCGCGGATCCTCTACGCCGACGGCAGCCCGATGGCCACGTTCTACTACGAGAACCGCATCTCGGTGCCGCTCGACCAGGTCAACCCGGTCATGCGCACCGCGATCGTGGCCATCGAGGACAACCGCTTCTACGAGCACGGCGGCGTCGACCCGCGCGGCCTGACCCGCGCGCTGGTGCAGAACGCCCAGGGCGGGGACGTGCAGGGCGCGTCCACGCTGACGCAGCAGTGGATCAAGAACGTCCAGGTGGAGGAGGCCCTCTCCGACCTGCCCACCAACGCCAGCGCCGAGGAGCGCCAGGCGGCGTTCAACGACGTGACCGTGCGCTCGGGCCTGGAGGGCTACACCCGCAAGCTGCGCGAGATGAAGCTCGCGATCGCGGCGGAGAAGCAGTACTCGAAGGACACGATCCTCGAGAACTACCTGAACATCGCCAACTTCGGCGGCGGGCAGTACGGCGTCGAGGCCGCGAGCCGCCACTGGTTCAACCGCTCCGCCAAGGACCTCGACCTGCCCCAGGCGGCGCTGCTGGCCGGCATCGTGCAGAACCCCGTGGGCTACGACCCGGTGAAGAACCCGCAGGACGCGCAGGGCCGCCGCGACGTCGTGCTCAACCGCATGCTGCAGCTGGGCGTGATCTCCCAGGCCGACCACGACGCCGCCACCGCCATCCCGATCGACCAGATGCTGAACGTCCAGCCGACGCCGAACGGCTGCGAGCAGGCCGGCCAGGCGGGCTTCTTCTGCGACTACGCCGTGAAGCAGTTCCGCGACGACGACGCCTTCGGCGGCACCAAGGAGGACCGGCTCAAGCTGCTCTACCGCGGCGGCCTGACCATCACGACGACGCTCGACCCGGGCAAGCAGCAGGCGGCGTTCGAGGAGGTCGCCAACGCGGTCCCGGTCGACTCCTCGGTGCAGACCAACCACATCTCGGGCGGCAAGGTCGTCCGCGACGAGGGCACCTCCAACCTCGGCGCCGCCATCAGCTCGGTCGAGCCGGGCACCGGCAAGATCCGGGCGATGGCGCAGAACCGCACCTACAGCACCGCACCCGACGCGCCGTTCGGCTACACCTCGATCAACTACAACACCGACAAGAGCGAGGGCGGCTCGTCGGGCTTCCAGCCCGGCTCGAACTTCAAGCCGTTCGTGCTGGCCACCTGGCTGGCTTCCGGGCGCACCCTGAACGCCACCGTGAACGGCGTGGAGCGCTCGTACCCGAACTCCAGCTGGCAGTACGGCGACTGCGCCCCCGGCGCCAAGTACACCGCTGAGAACGAGTACGCCCCGGGCAACGCCGGAGACGGCGAGGGCAACGGGACCATGCCCGTGCTGAAGGCCACCTTCGACTCCATCAACACCGGCTACGCCGCCATGGAGAACCAGCTGCCGCTGTGCGACATCCGCAGCACGGCCGAGGCCCTCGGCGTGCACAAGGCCGCGGTCGGCGCCAACCCGACGGTTCCGGGGACCACGAAGGACACCCGCCTCGACGTCCTGCCCTCGATGATGCTGGGCTCCAACGAGGTCGCACCCCTGACCATCGCGACGGCGTACGCGGCCTTCGCGGCCCGGGGGGTCTACTGCGCGCCGACCGCCATCGAGGCCATCACCGACTCCTCGGGCCAGCCGCTCACCGTCCCGGGGGCGCAGTGCAACCAGGCCATCCCCGAGCCCGTCGCCGACGGCGTCAACTACGCGCTCCAGCGCGTGCTCACCGAGGGCACCGCCGCGGGCAAGGGCCTCGCCGGGGGCGCGAGGCGGCCGGCAAGACCGGCACCACGAACAACTCCGTCGCGACCTGGTTCACCGGCTACACCCCGCAGCTGGCCACCTCGGTGTGGATCGGGGTGCCGGAGCGGAGCATGTCGATCAACGGTGCCACGATCGCCGGCCGTCGCTACGGGACCATGTACGGCGGCACCATCGCGGCCCCCATGTGGCAGGACTACATGAACCGGGCCCTCGAAGGGGCCGAGCAGGTCGACTTCACCGACCCGCCGCAGAACATCATCGGCCGGGCTCCCGCCCCGCAGCGTCCGCAGGCGACGCGCGGCCCGAGCGGCGGCGGCGGTGGTGGTGGGCAGACGAGCGCCCCCGCCGCCGGCGGCGGCGACCAGGGCGGCGACCAGCCCCAGGGCGACGGCGGCCAGGGCCAGGGTGGCGGCGAGCAGGGCCAGGGCGGCGGCGACCAGGGCGGTGGCGACCAGGGCGGTGCCCAGGGCCAGGGCGACGGCGGTGGCGGCACCCAGGGCACCACGGTCGAGCCGGCCCCTGACGGTGCTGGCGAGGGCTGACGCCCGCCCGCTGACCGCCTGACCGCCTGACTGGCAGCCGCGGCACCGCGGCTGTTGGGTGTGCCCCGTGCGCGGACTCCTGGGCCTGGCGGTCCTCCTCGGCGTCGGGGTGCTGTTCTCGGTGCACCGCCGTCGCATCCCGTGGCGCACGGTGGGCGCAGCGCTCGCCCTGCAGGTGGTCTTCGCGCTCCTGGTCCTGCGCTGGGGCCCGGGCCGCGCCGCGCTCGACGCCGTCGCTGGAGCCGTCGAGAGCCTGATCGGCTACGCCGACGAGGGCACGGCGTTCCTCTTCGGCCCCCTCACCGAGGTGGGCCCCTCGCTCGGCTCGGTCTTCGCGTTCGGCGTCCTGCCGGTGATCATCTTCCTCGGCGCCATCATCCAGCTGCTGTTCTACCTGCGGGTGGTGCAGCACGTGGCGTGGGCGCTCGGCGGGGCCATCGGGTGGCTGCTGCGCGTCTCGCGCCTGGAGAGCTTCTTCGCCTCGGTGGTGATCTTCCTGGGGCAGAGCGAGGCGCCCCTGATGATCGCGCCGTACCTCAAGCGGCTCACGCGGTCGCAGCTGTTCGCCGTCATGACCGGCGGCTTCGCCGCGGCGGCCGGGTCGACGCTGCTGGGCTACGCGCAGCTGGGAGCCCCGCTGCCCTACCTGCTGGCGGCCACCGCCATGAACGCCCCGGCGTCGCTGCTCATGGCCAAGCTCATCCTCCCGGAGACCGAGCCGGTGCAGGAGACCACCGGCGACGACGACGTGCGCAGGGTCCGCGACACCGAGTCCGCCAACGCGATCGACGCCCTGGGCCGCGGGGCGATGGCGGGCGGGCGCATCGCCGTCGTCGTCGGGGCGCTGCTGATCGCCTTCATCGCGCTGCTGGCGCTGGTGAACGGCGTCGTCGGCGGGATCGCGAGCTGGTTCGGCGCCGACGGCGTCACGGTGCAGGGGGTGCTCGGATGGCTGCTCGCGCCGCTGGCGTGGCTGCTGGGCGTGCCGTGGTCCGAGGCGGGCCTGGCCGGCTCCTGGATCGGCCAGAAGACGTTCCTCAACGAGTTCGTGGCGTACTCCGACTTCGGGCCGCAGGTCGCCTCGCTCGACCCGCTGACCGTGGCGGTCGTGACGATCGCACTGGCGGGCTTCGCCAACCTCGGCTCGATCGCGATCATGATCGGTGTCATCGGCTCGCTGTCGCCGGAGCGCCGCGGCGAGGTGGCTGCCCTGGCCCCCCGGGCGCTGCTCGCGGGAGCGATGGCCAACCTCGCCAACGCCGCGGTCGCCGCCGTCGTCCTCTCCCTCTAGACCCCCCACCCCGCGACGATCATGCAGCTCCGCGCCACCTCAGACCGCGGCCAGGCGACGGCGGGTGCCGGTGAACGGTGCAACGGAGCACTCCACGCCCCTTCAGCGCAGCTGACGCCCCATCGGTGCTCGTGATGGGGCGTCAGCTGCGCTGGAGGGGCGTCATCTGCGTCGACGTGGCGCTCAGGCGCATGATCGTCGCGGGAGGTGGGGGCCCGCCGTCAGGCGGAGAGCTGGCGGCGCACCTCGGCGGACAGGCGCCCGCCGTCGACGGTGGAGCCCAGCTGCGGGCGCAGCACGCCCATGACGGCGCCCATCGCGCCCATCCCGGTCTTGCCGCCCTCAGCCGCCTGCGACACCGCTGCGGCGACGGCGGCCTGCAGCGCGGCGTCGTCGACCTGGGCGGGCAGGTAGGCGGCCAGCACGGCCTCCTCGGCGCGCTCGCGCTCGGCGGACCCGGTGCGGCCGGCCCCGGCGAAGGCCTCAGCGGCCTCCTTGCGCTTCTTCACCTCGGTGCGCAGGACGGCGAGGACCTCCTCGTCAGAGAGCTCCCGCGCCTCGGTGCCCGCCACCGAGGCGGTCTTGACGGCGGTCAGGGCCATGCGCAGGGTGTCGCGGCGGACGGCGTCCTGGGCCTTGAGGGCGGTGTTCAGGTCGTCGCGGAGGCGGTCCGCGAGGGACCCGCTGCTGGTGGTGCTCGTCGTGCTCACCCGGCGAGTCTGGCAGGGTTCGCGAGGTGGAGCACCGAGGTATCCGTCGCGCAGCGCTGGTCACGGGGGCCCTGGCCGCCGTCGGAGCCGGGTGCGTGGCCTGGGGCGCGGGGTACGAGGTGCGGTCGTTCCGGCTGCGGCGCTTCCAGGTGCCGGTGCTGCCCGCGGGCCAGGCGCCCCTGAAGCTGCTGCACGTCTCCGACATCCACATGATCGCGGGGCAGCGGGCCAAGAAGGAGTGGGTGCGCGGGCTCGCGGCCCTCGAGCCCGACCTGGTGGTCGACACGGGCGACAACATCACCTCCCCCGAGGCCGTCCCGGAGGTGCTGGAGGCGCTGGCGCCGCTGATGGAGCTGCCGGGGGCGTTCGTGCTCGGCTCCAACGACTACTTCGCGCCCAAGCCGAAGAACCCGGCCGCCTACCTGTGGCGCCCCTCGCGCGCCCACGCGAAGCCGACGCCGCTGCCCACCGAGCGGCTCGTGGGCGCGTTCGGCGACGCCGGGTGGGTCGACCTGACCAACGCCAGGGGGCGGCTCGACGTCGACGGGCGCCGCCTGGACCTGGTCGGCGTCGACGACCCCCACCTGCAGCGCGACCGCTACCTCGACCTCGCCGGAGCACCCGACCCGGCCGCCGACCTGTCGATCGGCATCACCCACGCCCCCTACCGCAGGGTGCTCGACGCGATGACCGCCGACGGCCACCCGCTGATCATCGCGGGGCACACCCACGGCGGGCAGCTGTGCGTGCCGGGCTTCGGGGCGCTCACCACCAACTGCGACCTGCCCCGGTCAATGGCCAAGGGCCTGCACCGCTGGGAGCGGGGACGCCGCTCCAGCTGGCTCCACGTGTCGGCCGGCCTGGGCACGAGCCCCTACGCCCCCGTGCGCTTCGCGTGCGCCCCGGAGGCGACCCTGCTGGAGCTCGTGAGCGCCTGACCCCCTGCCCGGAGGAACCGCGTCGAGCGGCGGCCCCAGGCTCGGCTAGAGTAGGTGCGCTCCACCGGGGTGTGGCGCAGCTTGGTAGCGCGCTTCGTTCGGGACGAAGAGGCCGCAGGTTCAAATCCTGTCACCCCGACCCTCCAGAGGGCCCCTGCTGATGCAGGGGCCCTCTTCCCGTTCCGCGACCCGGCGGGTGCGCTCCCAGCCGGCGTTCATGCGGACGACACACGCGCAGGTCCACACTTCCGCCCGGCATGCCCGCAGAGCCGGGCGCAGGCGCGTGACCAGCAGGTGGTGCGACGTGACAGCAGCAGGGGTCCAGGAGCCGGTCGGTCCGGTCGGTCTCGCCGGCGACGGCGAGGCGGTCAGCAGCACCGCAGCGGCCGAGAAGAGCAAGCTGCGCAAGCACTTCGGCCGCGCCGACATCTTCTTCTTCCTCGTGTGCACGCTCGTCGGCGTCGACGCGCTCGGCACGCTCTCCTCCGAGGGCGGCCAGGGCTTCACCTGGCTGGTGGTGTGCCTGCTGCTCTTCGCGGTGCCCTCGTCGGTCCTGCTGGCCGAGCTCGGCGCCACCTTCCCCGAGGAGGGCGGGCCCTACGTCTGGGTGCGCATGGCCTTCGGACGCCTGGCGGGCGCCGTCAACAACCTCTTCTACTGGGTGACCAACCCGGTGTGGATGGGCGGCACGCTGGTCGGCACGGCCCTCGGCGGCCTGATGACGTTCTTCCACGGCGGCGAGGCGTTCTCGCTGCCCTTCCAGTACGCCTTCGCGATGGTGTTCATCTGGGCGGGGTGCTGTTCGCCGTCCTGAGCTTCCGGGTGGGCAAGTGGGTCGCCACCACCGGTGCGCTGGCGCGCTTCGCCCTGCTGGGGCTGTTCAGCGCGCTGGTGCTCGGCTACGGCGTGCAGCACGGCTTCCACGGCCCGTCGATCGGCAGCTACTCGCCGACGTTCGCCGGCTTCGTGCTGCTGGCCCCGGTGGTGCTCTTCAGCCTCGTGGGCTTCGAGCTGCCCAGCGCGGCGGGCGAGGAGATGCAGGACGCCGCGAAGGACGTCCCCTCCGGCATCCGCAAGTCCGTCGTCGCCACCGGGCTGCTGTACGCGCTGCCGGTGCTGGGCATCCTCGTGGTGCTGCCCGAGTCGCAGGCCAGCGGGCTGGCGGGCTTCTCCGACGCGATCCGCCAGACCCTGACCGTGCTCGGCGGGTCCGTGACCGCCGCGGCCGACGGCACCACCACCGTGACCCTGACGCCGTTCTCCACGGCCGTCGGCTGGGCGATGGGGGTGCTCGTGGCCGTCGTGGCCTTCACCTCGGGGCTCACCTGGATCATGGGCTCGGACCGCACGCTGGCGGTCTCCTGCTACGACGGCGCGGGGCCCCGGGCCCTGGGCCGGTTCTCGGAGCGCTTCGGCACCCCGCTGCGGGTCAACGTGCTCTCGGGGGTCATCTCGACGCTCGTCTTCGTGGCCGCCAACACCGTCACCTCCGGCGACGCGGGCAAGTTCTTCACCGTCGTCCTGGCGCTGGCCGTCTCGACCACGCTGATCAGCTACCTGGGCATCTTCCCCGCGGCGTGGGTGCTGCGGCGCCGCCTGCCCGACGCGCCGCGCCCCTACCGCGCGCCCGCCATCGGGCTGCTGACGGTCGTCTCGACGGGCTGGATCGTCTTCTGCACCGTGCAGATCCTCTTCCCGGGCCTGGGCGCGGGGTGGTTCACCGAGACGTTCCGCGCCGACGGCTGGGCCTTCTCCGAGCGCTGGACCTACCTCTTCGTGGAGCTGGTGCCGCTGCTGGCCTTCACGGCGCTGGCCGTGGCGTTCTGGGCGGTCGGGCGGCGGGAGTCGCGCACCCCGGCCTGACGAGAGCGCTGGTCGTGCAGGAGACCCGCACCCGGGAGCTCCGGGTGCGGGTCTCCTGCACGACCAGCCAGGCGGCGGGGGCTCAGCGCCCGGAGAGCTCCGCGGCCACCAGCTCGGCGATCTGCGCGGTGTTCAGCGCCGCGCCCTTGCGCAGGTTGTCGCCGCACACGAACAGGTCGAGCGTGTTCGGGAAGTCCAGCGACTGCCGGATGCGCCCCACCCAGGTCGGGTCGGACCCGACGACGTCGGCCGGGGTCGGGAAGTCGCCGTTCTCCGGGTCGTCCAGGACCACCACGCTGGGCGCCTCGACGAGCGCCTGGCGCGCGTCGTCGACCTTGATGGGCTTCTGGAAGGTGGCGTGCACCGCCAGGGAGTGCGTGGTCACCACGGGCACCCGCACGCAGGTCGCGGACACCTTGAGGTCGGGGATCCCGAGGATCTTGCGGCTCTCGGCGCGGACCTTCAGCTCCTCGCTGGACCAGCCGTCGTCCTTGAGCGAGCCGGCCCACGGCACCACGTTCAGGGCCAGCGGCGCCGGGAACGGGGAGGGCTCGTCGCCCAGCGCCTCGGCGATGGCGGCGCGCACGTCACCGGAGCGGCTGCCGAGGGTGCGGTCGGCGGCGACCACGGCGAGCTCGTCGTGGAGCCTGTCGACGCCGGGCTGCCCGGCGCCGGAGGCGGCCTGGTAGGAGGCGACGACCAGCTCGGTCAGGCCCCAGCGGCGGTGGAGCGCGCCGAGCGCGTCCATCATCGTCAGGGTCGTGCAGTTGGGGTTCGCGATGATCCCCTTCGGCCGGGTGCGGGCCGCGGCGGCGTTGACCTCGGGCACCACGAGCGGGACGTCGGGGTCCATCCGGAAGGCGCCGGAGTTGTCGACGACGACGGCGCCGCGCGCCGCGGCGACCGGGCCCCACTCGGCGCTGACCTCGTCGGGCACGTCGAACATGGCGACGTCGACGCCGTCGAAGACCTCGGGCGCCAGGGCGACGACCTCGACCTCCTCGCCCCGCACGCGCAGCTTCTTGCCGGCCGAGCGCGCGGAGGCGACCAGGCGGATCTCGCCCCAGACGTCCTCGCGGGTCGACAGGATGCCGAGCATCACGGTGCCGACGGCGCCGGTGGCGCCGACGACGGCGAGGACGGGCCGGCGGCCGGCCCGCGCGCTCGCGGTGGGGTTGCTCTCGCTCATCGTCCGGTCCCTCCGTAGACGGTGGCCGGGCCCTCGCCGGCGGCGGCGTCGAGCCCGAAGGCGGTGTGGACGGCGCGCACCGCGTCGTCCAGGGAGTCGGCGCGGGTGACGACCGACACGCGGATCTCCGAGGTGGAGATCATCTCGATGTTGATGCCGTTGTCGGCCAGCGCCTTGAAGAAGCGCGCGGACACGCCGGGGTTGCTGCGCATGCCGGCGCCGATCAGCGAGAGCTTGCCGATCTGGTCGTCGTAGCGCAGCGAGCCGAACCCGACCGAGGGCTGCGCGGCGGACAGCGCCGTCATCGCGGCCTGGCCGTCGGTCTTGGGCAGGGTGAAGGACACGTCGGTCAGCCCCGTCGCCGCGGCGGAGACGTTCTGCACGATCATGTCGATGTTGATGCCGGCCTCGGCCACGTGCTCGAACAGCTCCGCGGCGGTGCCGGGCTTGTCGGGCACGCCCACCACGGTGATCTTCGCCTCGCTGCGGTCGTGCGCGACGCCGGTGATGATCGCGTGCTCCACGGGAAGGTCCTCCATCGATCCGGCCACGAGCGTCCCGGGCCTGGGGCTGAACGAGCTGCGCACGTGCACGGGCACGCCGTAGCGGCGGGCGTACTCGACGCACCGCAGCATGAGCACCTTGGCGCCGCTGGCCGCGAGCTCGAGCATCTCCTCGTAGGTGACGCGCTCGAGGCGGCGGGCGGTCGGCACGATGCGCGGGTCGGCGGAGTAGACCCCGTCGACGTCGGTGTAGATCTCGCAGACGTCGGCGTCCAGGGCCGCCGCGAGCGCCACCGCGGTGGTGTCGGAGCCGCCGCGGCCGAGGGTGGTGATGTCCTTGGTCTCCACCGAGACGCCCTGGAACCCGGCGACGATGGCGACGTCGCCGGCGTCGAGGGCGTCGCGGATGCGCCCGGGCGTGACGTCGATGATGCGGGCGCGGCCGTGGGCGGAGTCGGTGATGACGCCGGCCTGGCTGCCGGTGAACGAGCGCGCCTGGATGCCGAGGTTGGCCGTCGCCATCGCCACGAGGGCCATGGAGATGCGCTCGCCGCTGGTGAGGAGCATGTCGAGCTCGCGCGCGGGCGGCAGCGGGCTGACCTGCTCGGCGAGGTCGAGCAGCTCGTCCGTGGTGTCGCCCATGGCGGAGACCACGACCACGACGTCGTGGCCGGCGCGGCGGGTCTCGGCGATGCGGGCGGCGACCCGCTTGACGCCCTCGGCGTCGGCGACGGAGGAGCCGCCGTACTTCTGCACGACCAGGCCCAACTCCGGCACCTCCTGCACGTCGGGCGCCTCCCGGCGGCACGAGTCACGACGGGGGCGCTGCGCCCGGCCGGGTGGTCCCGCGGCCTCACCAGCGCGGTGACCGACTCTACCGGCGCGGGTCGGCAGCGCCGACCGCCTCCGGTGCGGGAGGATCGGCGCATGGCGCTGCCCCTGCAGATCACCGCCCTCGGCTCCGCGCCGGCGGCACTGGCGCTCCCCGACCTGCCGTGGGACGTGCCCCTGAGCCAGTGGCCCGCCGAGACCCTCGCGGCGCTGCCCCGCGGCATCTCCCGCCACGTGGTGCGCTTCGTGCGCCTGCAGGACACCGTGGCCGCGGTCAAGGAGAACACCGAGGAGCTGGTGCGCCGCGAGTACGGCCTGCTGCGCGTGCTGCGCCGCCTCGAGGTGCCGTGCGTGGTCCCGATCGCCGTCGTCACCGGGCGCTCCAAGCCCGACGGCGAGGCGCTCGACCCGGCGCTGGTGACCCAGCACCTGCAGTTCTCGCTGCCGTACCGCGCGCTGTTCAGCCAGTCGCTGCGGCCCGACACGGCCACGCGCCTGGTCGACGCCCTGGCCGTGCTGCTGGTCCGCCTGCACCTGGCGGGCTTCTACTGGGGCGACGTGTCGCTCTCGAACACCCTCTTCCGCCGCGACGCCGGCGAGTTCGCCGCCTACCTCGTGGACGCCGAGACCGGCGAGCTGCACAACGAGCTCTCCGACGGGCAGCGCAGCAACGACGTCGAGGTCGCGCGGATCAACATCGCCGGCGAGCTGATGGACCTCGAGGCCGCGGAGTACCTCGACGAGGGCGTCGACCCGATCGAGGTCGCCAGCTCCATCGTCGAGCGCTACCACTCGCTGTGGCAGGAGCTCACCGGCACGGACACGTTCGAGCAGGGCGAGCGCTGGCGGGTCCAGGCCCGCATCGAGCGCCTCAACGAGCTGGGCTTCGACGTGGGCGAGCTGTCGATCAGCACCGACGTCGGCGGCTCGGTGGTGCAGATCCAGCCGAAGGTCGTCGACGCCGGGCACCACTCCCGCCGCCTGCTGCGCCTGACCGGCATCGACGCCGAGAACAACCAGGCCCGCCGCCTGCTGAACGACCTCGACGGCTACATCGCCGCGACCGACCGCCAGAACGACCAGGAGGAGATCGTCGCCCACGAGTGGCTGGCGCGGGTCTTCGAGCCGGTGGTCAAGGCCGTGCCCCGCGAGCTGCGCCGCAAGCTGGAGCCGGCGGAGATCTTCCACGAGGTCCTGGAGCACCGCTGGTACCGGTCCCAGGAGCGCCAGCGCGACATCCCGCTGCTGGAGGCGGCGCGCTGGTACGTCGAGGACGTGCTGGCCCAGCGCCCCGACGAGCAGGCGCTCATCCTGCAGGCGGGGCTGATGAACACCGGTCAGCTGGCGGCGGTGGGGATGGACGGCGACGAGGCGCCGCTGCTGTCGGGCGTCGACGACCCCGACGACCCCGAGTCCGACCGCATCGACGGGTGGCTCTCCAGCCACGGCTGACCGCCGGCCAGCGCCGGCGTCCACACCTCGGTGAGTCCGCGGCCGGCGCGCTTGGCCGCGTAGAGGCCCTGGTCGGCGCGGGAGAGCGCGGCGTCGAGGTCGTCGCCGACCGCCAGCCCGGTCACGCCCGCGGTGCAGCTGCGCCCCGGCGGGAGCGCTGACCGCATCCGCTCGGTCAGGTCCGCCGTGCTGGCGGGGTCGAGGCGGGCCAGGAGAACGAACTCGTCACCGCCCCAGCGCCCGAGCACCGCGGCCGGCGGCAGCAGCGCGGCCCACGACGAGGCTGCGCGGCGCAGCAGCTCGTCACCGGCGGCGTGGCCGAGGCTGTCGTTGACCTGCTTGAAGTGGTCGAGGTCGAGGACCGCCAGCGACAGCGGTGTGCCGCCGCGGTGGGCCGCCAGGGCGGCGGTGAGGCGGTTCTCGGCGCCCCGCCGGTTGGGCAGCCCCGTCAGGACGTCGACCTCCGCGGCGGCCGTCGCCGCGGCGATGGAGCGGGACAGCAACCCGACGACGACGCCGGTGGTGGCGAGCTTCCCGGCGAGCACCACGAGGTCGCCCGATGAGACGCCCGACACCGAGGCCAGTGCGGCGCTCGCGACCACGAGGGTGAACAGCGTCATGACCGCCGCGGTGGCCCACGGGAAGTAGAAGAAGGCGACCACCACCATCACCGCGAACAGGCCGGCGTCGGTGGCGCTCGCGGTGCCGCCGCCGTCGAGGTGGACGCCGAGGCCGAGGACGAGCGCGGTCACCGGGTGCACCACCAGGTGGTGGGACGCGCGCAGGCGCCGGCGCAGCGGCCAGAGCACCAGCCCGCCCACCACGGCCGAGAGGGCGACCGCCAGCGGGGGCCAGGTGTGCGGCAGGTCCGGCCGCAGCAGGGTGGCGACCGCCACGCACCCGCCGCAGAGGACCATGACCAGCGACGTGGTGGCGCTGATGGTGGTGGTGTGCACCACCGGCTGGGTGCGGGCGGCCTGCAGCAGCGACCGCAGGACCCCGGCGGCGGTCCGGTGGCTCACCGGGACGGCGCCGGGCCTGCGGGGCGGGGTGCCGGTGCGCACACCTCGCGCAGGAGCCGCTCGGCGAAGTCCGCGGTGGGCAGGGCCGGGGCCCACAACCAGCCCTGGGCCTCCTGGCAGCCGCGCTCGCGCAGCCAGGCGGCCTGGTGCTCGGTCTCGACCCCCTCGGCCACGACCGACATGTCCAGCGCCTGCGCCAGCGCCACGACGCCCGCGCAGAGCGCCGCGTCGCTGCCGGGGGCGACGGTGCTCACGAAGCTGCGGTCGACCTTGAGCACGTCCAGGGGCAGGCGGCCCAGCCGGGCGAGGCTCGACCAGCCGGTGCCGAAGTCGTCGACGGCGAGGCGCACGCCCGCCGCGCGCAGCGCGTGCAGGTTGTCGGCCACCACCGGGGAGTCCTCGTCGAGCAGGCCCTCGACCACCTCGACCACGAGGCGGTGCCCGGGCAGGTCCGCGGCGTGGAGCGCGGAGACCACCCAGGCGGCGTAGTCCTGGTGAGCGAGCTCGGTGCCCGAGGCGTTGACGGCCACCGTCAGCGGCTCGGCGCCGGCGGGGTGGGGCCAGGCGGCGGCGTCGGCGCAGGCCCGGCGCAGCACGAAGCGCCCGAGGTCGACGACGGCGCCGCTGGTCTCGGCGTGGGGCAGGAAGTCCGATGGGGGGACGAAGCCGCCGCCGGGGCGCCGCCACCGCACGAGGGCCTCGGCCCCGGTGGTGCGGCCCGCGGCCAGGGAGACGACCGGCTGGTAGTGCACCTCGACCTCGCCGGCCTCCAGGGCCGCGAGGAACGAGCGGCTGGTGGGGGTGCCGGGGACCCACAGGTGGGAGCTGCCGCGGCGCTCCCGCTTGGCGACCGCCAGGGAGCCCTCGGCGTGGTCCACCACGGCCTCGACGTCGTCGTCGACCTCCACCGAGACCACCCCGGCGCTGAAGCTGAGGTCGTCGGGGCACCTCGCGCGCAGGACGTCGAGCAGCTCCCAGGCGGTGTCGGCGTGCGAGCGCAGGACGAGGGCGAACTCGTCCCCGCCCCAGCGGCCCAGCAGGGAGCCCGACGGCAGCGCGGCGCCCCAGGTCGTGGCGAGCGAGCGCAGCAGCGCGTCACCGGCGGCGTGGCCGCGGATGTCGTTGACGGCGGTGAAGGCGTCGAGGCCCAGCACGACGAAGGTCACCGGGTCGGCCGTGCGCCGCGACTGCTCCATCGAGCGCTGCAGGCGGGTGGTCGTGCTGGTGCGGTCCGCCAGACGGGTCAGCGGGTCGGTGCCGGTGCTCTCCGCAGCGCGGGCCAGCCCCCTGACCAGGACCGCCGTGACGGTGATGACCACCGTGGTGGTGAACAGGTCGGCGGGCGAGGTCCCGAGGGGCGCCAGTGCGGCCACCAGGGAGAGGGCGCTGACGGCGGCGTGCACCGCGACCCCGGGGCCGGAGAAGTAGAAGGCGGAGCTGGCCACCGGGAGCACCATCAGGGACGCGTCGGCGATGGCGTGCTCGCCGCCCCCGTACAGGTGCACCCCGGTGGCGATGGCGGCGGAGGACCCGAGCTGCGTGAGGTGGTAGGCCCAGACGGGCACGAGGCGCCGCAGGGCGTGGAGGACGACCGCGGCGACCACCGCCCCGACGGCGAACAGCGCCACGGCGGCGCGGTGCGGGAGGTCGTCCCTCAGCACCACGCCCACGGCGGTGGTCGTCGCCCCCACGAGCAGCAGGCCCGTGGTGGCCCGGTTCATCAGGACCGCCGAGACGGCGTCGCGCGGGGCGAGCACGCGGCGCACCACCTCCGCCGCACGGCGCAGGTGGGTGGTGAGCAGCGGCACCTGGTGGTCATCGGGTCGTGCACGCCCGACCTTGAGGGGTGCACGACCTGCGGGCCGGCCGGCGCAGGGGCCTCAGAGGCGGGCGCGGGCTCCTGCCGCGGTGCGGGCGCGGGCGACCTCGTACAGGGCGATGCTGCAGGCGACGCCGGCGTTGAGGGACTCCACGGCACCGGCCATGGGGATCGAGGCGACCAGGTCGCAGCCCTCGCGGACCAGGCGAGACAGCCCCCGGCCCTCGGACCCGATGACGATGGCCACCGGGCCCTCGGCGATGCGGGCGACGTCGGCGGAGCCCACCGGGGCGTCGGCGTCGGCGTCCAGCCCGATGACGAAGCAGCCGGCGTCCTTGGCCACCTTCAGCGCGCGCGTCAGGTTGGTCTCCCGGGCCACCGGGAGGCGGGCCGCGGCGCCGGCGGAGGTCTTCCAGGCGCTGGCGGTCATGCCCGCGGAGCGCCGCTCGGGCAGCAGCACGCACGAGGCGCCGAAGGCGGCGGCCGAGCGGACGACGGCCCCCAGGTTGCGGGGGTCGGTCACCCCGTCGAGGGCGACGACCAGGGGGGCGCGGCCCGCGGCGGCGTCGTCGTCGAGGACGTCGGCGAGGGTGGAGTACGAGTACGGCGGCACGGTGAGCACCAGGCCCTGGTGCACCGCCCCGTCGGTCATGCGGTCGAGGTCGGTGCGGGTGGTCTCCAGCACCGGCAGCCCGCGGTCGGCGGCGGCGCGGAGCACCTCGCGCACGCGGTCGTCGGTCTCGATGCGGGTGGCGACGTGCAGCGCGGTCGCCGGGACGCCGGTGCGCAGCGCCTCCACCACGGAGTTGCGGCCGGCCACCGCCTCGTTGCCGGAGCGGCTGGTGGTGGTGCGGCCCGCGCGGGGGGCGCCGACCGGCGGCCGACCGCCGGAGCGCGCCGGGGCGGCGCCCCCCGCCGCAGAGCCCTGCTCGGCGCGGCGCGCGGCGGCCGCGGCGCGCTTGGCGGCGGGGTGCTTGGTGCGCTCCTCGGCGGGGGGCGTCGGACCGCGGCCCTCCAGGGCGCGGCGGCCCTTGCCCCCGGTGCCGGTGGTGGCGCCCTTCTTGCTGCCGGCGTTGCGCACGGCGCCGCGGCGGGTCGAGTTGCCGGCCATGGGTGGGTCTCCTGTCGAGGGGGTGGGGGGCGGCGTCAGCCGCCGAGCGACCAGCGGGCGCCGTCGGACGAGTCCTGGACGCGCACGCCGGCGGCGGCGAGGGTGTCGCGCACCGCGTCGGCCGCGGCGAAGTCCTTGCGGGCCTTGGCCTGCGCGCGGGCGTCGAGCTGCGCCTGCACGAGGGCGGTCAGGGCCTTCTCCTGCGCGGCCTGCGCCGACGACGCGGCGCCGGTGCCACCGGTCCAGTGCGGGTCGAGCGGGTCGATGCCCAGCGCCCGCACGATGGCGGTGACGTCGTTCGCGGCGGCGACCGCGAACTGCTCGCGGTCGTTGTCGAGGGCGACGTTGCCGGCGCGCACCGTGTCGTGGAGCACGGCGAGCGCGCCGGGGACGTTGAGGTCGTCGTCCATGGCGGCGCGGAAGGCGGGCGGCAGGCGCAGCGCCGGGGCGCCGGAGCCGGCGGGGCGGGAGGCGTACGCCTCGACCACGGGCTGCACCCGGCGCAGGAAGGTCTCCACGCGCCCGACGGCGCTCTCCGCCTCCGCCAGGGAGGTGGCCGAGTGCTCGAGGTTCGAGCGGTAGTGCGCCGAGCCGAGGTAGTAGCGCAGCGCCAGCGGGGTGGTGCCCTTCAGCACCTCGGTGACCAGCAGGGAGTTGCCGAGCGACTTGCTCATCTTCTCCCCGCCCTGCGTGACCCAGCCGTTGTGCAGCCAGTACGAGGCGAAGCCGAGGCCGGCGGCGCGGCTCTGCGCCTGCTCGTTCTCGTGGTGGGGGAAGCGCAGGTCGAGGCCGCCGCCGTGCACGTCGAAGGCGTCGCCGAGGTAGCGGCGGGCCATGGCCGAGCACTCCAGGTGCCAGCCGGGGCGGCCGCGGCCGAAGGGCGTGGGCCAGGAGGCGGTGGCGGGCTCGCCGGCCTTGGACCCCTTCCAGAGGGCGAAGTCGCGGGGGTCGCGCTTGCCGCGGGGGTCGGCGTCCTCGGCGGGGGCGACGTCGTCGAGCCTCACGTGCGTCAGGACGCCGTACTCCGCGAAGGAGCGGACGTCGAAGTACACGTCACCGGAGCCGTCATCGGCGGCGTAGGCGTGGCCGCGCTCGACCAGGAGCTCCATGAGCTCGACCATCTCGGGCACGTGGCCGGTGGCGCGGGGCTCGTAGGTGGGGCGGCGGACGCCGACGGCGTCGTACGCGGCCGTGAAGGCCTGCTCGTGGGTGTAGGCCCACGCCCACCAGGGGCGGCCGGCGTCGGCGGCCTTGGTGAGGATCTTGTCGTCGATGTCGGTGACGTTGCGCACGAACGTGACGTCGAGGCCGTGGCCGACCTCGAGCCAGCGGGCGAGCACGTCGAAGGCGACGCCGGAGCGCAGGTGCCCGATGTGGGGCGGCGCCTGCACGGTGGCGCCGCACAGGTAGATGGAGGCCGCTCCGGGGCGCAGGGGCTCGAAGTCGCGCACGGCGGCGGCCTCGGTGTCGTACAGGCGGAGTGGCACCCCCCCAGGTTATCGGCGCCGCGGCCCCCTCTCGGCCGCCGAGCACCCTCGAGCGTGATCATGGGCGCTGGCCACCCCTGGGCGAGGTGGCCAGCGCCCATGATCACAGAAGGGGGGTGGGGTCAGCGCGCGGCGTGCTCCGGGGCCACCTCGATGCCGCGGCGGCCGCGGGCCCGCTGCACGAGCAGGACGACGACACCCACCGCCAGCCAGCACAGGCCGCCGACCTGGGCCTGCGTGCCGGCGTTGACCAGCACGTACCCGATGACCAGGAACCCGACGACCGGCACGAGGACGTGCAGGAGCACGTTGCCGCTCCGCTTCCGCACGGCGTAGTACGAGACCACGGAGACGTGCAGCAGCATGAAGGCCGTCAGGGCGCCGAAGTTGACCAGCGAGGCGATGACGGTCAGGCCGAGCTGGTTGAAGACCAGTCCCAGCACCAGGGTCAGCCCGCCGATGAGCAGGATGGCGCGGTCGGGGACCTGGTTCCTGGGGTTGACGTGCGCGAGGAAGCGCGGCAGGCGCCGGTCGCGCGCCATGGAGAACAGCAGGCGCGCGGTGGCCGACTGCGCGGCGACGGCGTTGGCGATGCCGACCGCGAGCACGTTCATGACGAGGAAGGCGACCTGCCACCCGCGTCCCGCAGCGCCCTGGACGATGTTGAAGAAGGCGTTGTCCGTCTCCAGGCCCTCGGGGAAGGACGTGGTGTCGGGCACGAGCATGCCGGCGAGCCAGGTCTGCGTGATGAAGAGCAGCGCCACGACGACCAGACCGAGGATCATGGCCTTGCCCGCGGAGGAGCGGCCGCCCCGGCTCTCCTCTGACAGCGTGGCGATGCCGTCGAAGCCCAGGAAGCTCAGGACGGCGATGGACAGCGCGGTCGCCAGCAGGGCGGGGCTGAACTCCGCCGCGTCGAACAGGGGCGTCGTCGTGAACCGGGCGCCACCGGTGCCGTTGCTGATGGCCAGCACCGCGATGACGACGAAGGCGGCGATGAAGAGCAGCTCCGCCGCCAGGAAGATGCGGTTCACCACGGCGGTGAAGGAGATGCCCACGTAGTTCACGGTCGTGTTGATCGCGAGGAAGACCACGATCCAGACCCAGCCGGGGACACCGGGGACGACCGCCTGCATCGACAGCGCCGCGATGACGTAGAGCAGCGTGGGCACCAGCAGGTAGTCGAGCAGGATGGTCCACCCGGCCAGGAAGCCGAGGTTGGGGTGGACCCCGCGCCCGACGTAGGCGTAGACGGAGCCGGCCACCGGGAAGGCCTTCGACATCTGCGCGTAGGCGAGCGCCGTGAAGATCATGGCGAAGAGGCCGATGGCGTAGACCAGCGGCACCATGCCGGCGGCGGAGTTGTAGACGCCGCCGAAGATCGCCCACGGTGCGATCGGCACCATGAAGACCAGCCCGTAGACGAGCAGGTCGGTGGTGGTCAGGGAGCGGCGCAGCTCCTGCTTGTAGCCGAGGTCGGCGAGGGCGGCCTCGCCGTCGCCGCCCGTGCTCGGGGTGGTCGCGGTGCTCACTGCTGGTCTCCTCGGGGGTCGTGCTCGGCGGTGAAGCCACCGACGACCTCGAGGAAGCTCTCGTGCTCCTCGACGTGCGGCATGTGGCTGGACTGGGGGAAGACGTGGCTGCGCACGTCGGGGATCCGCTCGACGAACGGTGCCCAGCAGGCCGGGGTGGCCTCGTCGTGGGCGCCGGCGACGACGAGCGTCGGGGCGGTGATGCCGGGCAGGCGGTCCTCGACGGTCCAGGTGAGGTTCGAACCGGTGATCGTGAACTCGCTGGGGCCGTTCATCGCGTGGTAGACGGTCGGCTCGGCCTCGATCTGCGCGAACGTCGCGGCCACCTCGGCGGGCAGCGGCTGCACCCGGCACACGTGGCGGGCGTAGAAGGCGTCGGTGGCGGTCTTGTACGCCGGGTCGTCGTAGGCCTCGGCGGCCTCCAGGCGCAGCAGGTCCGACCGGTGCGGCTCGGGCAGGGCGTCGATGAGCTCCTCGGCTGCCTCGCGCCAGGTGGTCATGGAGGCCGGGGAGTCGCAGATCGTCAGCGACTGCACCCGGTCGGGGTGGGCGAGCGCGAACTCCGGGCCCAGCATCCCGCCCCAGGACTGGCCGACCACGTGCACGCGCTGGAGGCCCAGGTGGTCGAGCAGTGAGACGAGCTCGGCCACGAACAGCTCGACCGTCCAGCTGGCCGGGTCGGCCTCGGGCAGGTGCGTGCTGCGACCGCACCCGAGCTGGTCGTAGTGGACGACGGCGCGCCCGCCGCTCGCGAGGTTCGCCATGGCGAGGGTGTAGTCGTGAGCGGCCCCGGGGCCGCCGTGCAGGACGACGACCGGCAGGGGAGCCCGCGGCGGAGCACCGGGGGCCGGCAGCTTCCCGGTGACGCGGAACCACGTCTCGTGGCCGCGGAAGGGCGCCCGGCCCTCGCGGGCGGCGGGCGGGATGACGTAGGACACGAGGGCTCCTGGTGGTGTGGGACCGGCCGCGAACGCGCCGATCTCCCGCGCGCGTGCGGTGCCCGGACTGTAGGAGCGCGTTGACCTGCATGGATGCCGCTCCGTCGTCATCGAGTGGTCTGAGGTCAAGCCTTTACTGGCGCTTGACCGTCGCTTGACCTCCCGTTTGCCCGCGGTCGGCACGGATCGTGATCCATCAGTCGGCGGAGCAGTGCGGCTCCCGCCGGTGACGCGATCGGGGCGGGCTCGCTAGCGTCGGACCATGCCGCACACCGTGAAGGGCGTCGTCGCCCTCAGCAAGGGAGCTCCCGTCGAGCTCGTCGACGTCGTCGTCCCCGACCCGGGCCCGTTCGAGGCAGTGGTCGACGTCCAGGCCTGCGGGGTGTGCCACACCGACCTGCACTACCGCGAGGGCGGGATCTCCGACGACTACCCCTTCCTGCTCGGCCACGAGGCCGCCGGCGTGGTCTCCGCGGTCGGCGAGGCCGTGACCGACGTCGCCGTGGGCGACTACGTGGTGCTCAACTGGCGCGCGGTCTGCGGCTCCTGCCGCGCCTGCCGCCGCGGCCGGCCCTGGTACTGCTTCGCCACCCACAACGCCGAGCAGAAGATGACCCTGGCGGACGGGACGCCCCTGTCCCCCGCGCTCGGCATCGGCGCCTTCGCCGAGAAGACGCTCGTGCACGCCGGCCAGTGCACCAAGGTCGACCCGGCCCTGCCCGCCGCGGCCGCGGGCCTCCTGGGCTGCGGCATCATGGCGGGCTTCGGCGCCGCGGTGAACACCGGCGCGGTGACCCGCGGCGACTCCGTGGCCGTCATCGGCTGCGGCGGCGTGGGCGACGCCGCCATCGCCGGCGCGAAGCTGGCGGGGGCCACCACGGTCATCGCCGTCGACGTCGACGACCGCAAGCTCGAGGTCGCGAAGCGCTTCGGCGCCACGCACACCGTGAACAGCCGCCGGTCCGACGCGGTGGAGAGCATCCGCGAGCTGACCGGCGGCAACGGCGCCGACGTCGTCGTGGAGGCCGTCGGCCGCCCGGAGACCTACGAGCAGGCGTTCTACGCCCGCGACCTCGCCGGCACGGTCGTGCTCGTGGGCGTCCCGACCCCGCAGATGAAGGTCGAGCTCCCCCTGCTCGACGTCTTCGGCCGGGGCGGTGCGCTCAAGTCGAGCTGGTACGGAGACTGCCTGCCCGAGCGCGACTTCCCGATGCTCGCCGCGCTGGCGCTGCAGGGCCGCTTCCCCCTGCAGGACTTCGTCACCGAGACCGTGGGCCTGGGCGACGTCGAGGCCGCGTTCGCCGCCATGGGCCGCGGCGACGTGCTGCGCTCGGTGGTGGTCCTGTGAGCGCCCCGACCGGCACCTTCCGCCTCGACCGGAGCACCGCCGAGGGCACCTTCAGCCTCGACGGGCAGACCTTCGACGTCGAGAACAACGTCCTCGTGCTGGGCGACGACGCCGAGTGCCTCGTCGTCGACGCCCCGCACGACCTCGAGGCCATCGCCGCGCTGGTGGGCGGACGGCGCGTCGTCGCCGTCGTGTGCACCCACGCCCACGACGACCACGTGCGCCGCGCACCGGCGGCCGGCGAGCGCTTCGCGGCGCCGGTGCTGCTGCACCGCGCCGACCTCGGCCTGTGGACGCTCACCCACCCGACCTCGGCGCCGACCGAGCTGCTCGAGGACGGGCAGGTCCTGACCGTGGCCGGCCACGAGGTGCACGTGCTGCACACCCCGGGGCACTCCCCCGGGTCGGTGTGCCTCTACGTGCCCTCGCTGGAGACCGTGCTGACCGGCGACACGCTCTTCGCCGGCGGGCCCGGCGCGACGGGCCGCTCGTTCAGCGACTTCCCGACGATCATCGAGTCCATCCGCGAGCGCCTGTTCGCGCTGCCCCCCGGCACCGCGGTGGTGCCCGGCCACGGCGGCTCGACGACGGTGGGCGACGAGCAGCCCCACCTGCAGGAGTGGGTCGACCGTGGTCACTGAGCCGCGCGAGCGGCGCTGAGGTGGCTCCCGACCGGGCGGCTGGGCGGGGGCTGCGCGTCGAGCTCGACCGCGGCCCCGGCGCCGCCGCGCCCTGGCAGCAGGTGCACGACCAGGTGGTCGCCGCCGTCGACGACGGCGCGCTCTCCCCCGGTGACCGCCTGCCCACGGTGCGCGGGCTCGCCGAGCAGCTGGGCGTCTCCGCCGGGACGGTGGCGCGCGCCTACCGGGCGCTGGAGGCCTCCGACGTGGTGGCCACCGCCAGCCGCGCCGGCACCGCGGTGCGCGACCGCACGGCGCCCCGCGGCGACGCCGCGGCCCGCGGTGCCGCGGCGGCGCTCGCGCAGGAGGCGGTGGCCGCGGGGCTGGACGACGAGGCCGCGCTGTCGCTGCTGCGCGGCGCGCTGGCGGTGGCGCGGGGGCGCTGACCGGGGTGCCCCCGCGGGCCGCCGGGGGCGCCTGAGCGGGCCGAGCAGCACGGCGGCCGCCGTCCGCACCGGTCGGTGCGGGCGGCGGCCGCCGTGGCCGGGGCCCGTCAGGTGGTGGTGAAGCGGGCGTCCTCGTTGTTGGTGCCGGCCGGGAAGAAGCCGCCGGAGCGGACCCCCTGCGCCGGGTTCAGGTAGGCGATGTTGTGCACCTGCTGCGGCGTGCGGCTGAAGGCGATCGCGTTGCCGTCCACGGGGGTGATGTTGATGCGGCCGCTCTTGCCCTGGGAGACGCCCTGGTCGAGGTCCGTCTTCCCGTCGAGCGAGTCGCGCGCGTCGGAGATCTTGTTCGCGGCGTCGGACAGGCCCTCGGTGTAGATGACGGTCCGCACGGCGCCCGCGTGGTACGCCTCGACGGCCAGGATGCCGGCCGCGGCGTCCAGGTACGTCTTGCTGCTGATCAGGGGGGCGCCGCCCTTGTAGGCCGTGACGCCGACGTCCTCGAACAGGAAGGCGCCGAGCAGGAAGCTCGTGTCGTCCGCGAACGCGTCGAAGGACTGCCCGTCCTTGATGAGGCCGGCGGCCTTGGCGGCGGCGTTGAAGGCGCCGGTGAAGTCGATCGCCGGCCGGGCCACGGCGGCCCCGCCCAGCGCCCCGCGGAGGAACTTCACGTGGGCGATCTCGTCGTTCGCGATCTCCTCGGCGATGCCGCGGACGAGCTTGCTCTTGAACTCGACCTTGCGGCCGCCGTTGACGTCGCCGCGGGCGCAGACGCCCGTGGTCAGCCCGTCGTCGAGGCCCCGTCCGTAGAAGGCGCGCGAGTAGAACTCCGCCTCCAGGTACTCGAGGTTCAGGGCGAAGTTGAGGATGGCGCCGTCGCTGATGGCGCCTCCGCCGTCACCGCCGCCGCCCTTGTTGCCGGTCGCCGCGGCCGGCGAGGCGAGCGCCGTGGCGCCGACCACTCCGAGGCCCGCGACACCGGCGGTGCGCAGGAACGCGCGCCGGTCGGCGCCGTTCTCGGCGCTGCGGCTGATCATGTCCGTGACGAGCTTGTTCCCGAACACGTGCTCTCCCTCTTCGAAGGCTGGGGGGTCGTCCTCGGCCCCCGCTGGCGCCACCCGTTCGGCGCAGCAGCGCCGGAGGATGGGGCCAGATGGGGGGAATCTGCCCCGAACCGGACGAAAAGGCACGACCAGGGCGCTCTCCGCCTCGAAGGGGAGACGCCGAGGGCACCCCGGTGTTGCCCGTCCTCGGGGTCGGCGGAATGCTCGGAGGGGACGGCGCACCCCGCGGCTCCGAGCCGTGCGGGGGCGGCGCACCTGACGGGCCGACCGGCACCCCTCGCGCCGGGCGGCGACTGCGACGAGGAGGAGCTCATGGCGGACTACGTCCTGCCCGACCTGCCCTACGACTACAGCGCCCTCGAGCCGCACATCAGCGGCGCGATCATGCAGCTGCACCACGACAAGCACCACGCCACCTACGTGGCCGGCGCCAACACCGCGCTGGAGCAGATGGCGGAGGCCCGCGAGAAGGACAGCTTCGGCTCCATCACCGGGCTGGAGAAGAACCTCGCCTTCAACCTCGGCGGGCACATCAACCACTCGATCTTCTGGCCGAACATGTCCCCGGACGGCGGCGACAAGCCCGTCGGCGACCTGGCCGCGGCGGTCGACGAGTTCTTCGGCTCCTTCGACGGCTTCCGCGCGCACTTCACCGCGAACGCCCTCGGCATCCAGGGCTCCGGCTGGTCGATCCTCGCGTGGGACTCCGTGGGCCAGCGCCTCGTCATCGTGCAGCTGTACGACCAGCAGGGCAACGTCCCGGTGAGCCTCGTGCCGGTCCTCATGCTGGACATGTGGGAGCACGCGTTCTACCTGGACTACAAGAACGTGAAGCCTGACTACGTCAAGGCGTGGTGGAACGTCGTCAACTGGGCCGACGTCGCCGCGCGCTTCGAGGTGGCCCGCACCAGGACCTCGGGCCTGGTCGTCCCCGCCTGACGCCCCGCCTCCCCAGGAGGGCTCCCGGCGGTCGGCGGGGGCCCTCCTGCGGGGTCAGCGGGTGACGACGAGGGCGGTGGCGATCGCCGCCACGCCCTCGCCCCGGCCGGTGAGGCCCAGGGCGTCCGTGGTGGTGCCGGAGACCGACACGGGGGCACCGCAGGCCGCGGACAGGGCCGCCTCGGCCTCCGCCCGGCGGGTGCCGACCTTGGGGCGGTTGCCGACCACCTGCACGGCGACGTTGCCGATCTCGTAGCCGGCCTCCCGCACGCGGCGCGCCGCCTCGGCGAGCAGGACGACGCCGGCCGCCCCCGCCCACTGCGGCTCCGCGGTGCCGAAGTGCGCGCCCAGGTCGCCGATGCCCGCGGCCGAGAACAGGGCGTCGCACGCGGCGTGCGCGGCGACGTCGGCGTCGGAGTGGCCCGCCAGCCCCCGCTCCCCCGGCCAGTGGAGCCCGGCCACGTGCAGCGGCCGCTCGGACCCCTCGGGGGCGACGGCGTGGACGTCGACGCCCACACCGACGCGGGGCAGCGGGGCGCTCACAGCGGGTCTCCGGCGCGCTCGCGCGCGAGCAGGGCCGACGCCACCAGCAGGTCGACGGGACGGGTCACCTTGAGGGCCTCCTCGTGGCCGGGGACGACGTGGACGCGGGCCCCGAACAGCTCGACCAGGGACGCGTCGTCGGTGACCGCCAGGGCTGCCTCGGGGGCGTCGCCTCCGGCGGCGGTGGCGTGGGCCCGCTCGAGCACGTCGCGGCGGAAGCCCTGCGGCGTCTGGACCAGGCGGAGCACCGCCCTGTCGAGCTGGACGCTGCCCGCCTCCCCGCTCGAGCCGGGGAGGCCCGTGGAGCGGACGGTGTCGGTCACGGCGAGACCGGGCACGACGGCCTCGTGGCCCGCGGCGACGGCAGCGGCGACGTCGGCGACCTGGGCCGGCGGGGTGAGGCAGCGCGCGGCGTCGTGCACGAGGACGACGTCGACGCCGGCGTCGAGCGCGGCGATCCCGGCGGCCACGGAGGACCGGCGGTCCGCTCCCCCGGGCACCGCGCGGACGGCAGCGGCTCCGGCGCCGGGTACCCCGGCGACCAGGGCCAGCGCCTCGCCCTCGCGCCCAGCGGGCACGACGAGCACGAGCTGGTCGACGGCCCCGGAGCGCAGGACGCGCTCCGCGGCGTGGACGAGCAGCTCACGACCCTCGAGGAGCACGAAGGCCTTCGGTGCCCCCGCCGCCAACCGGGTGCCTGACCCGGCGGCGACGAGGACGCAGGCGGTGCTCAGCTGGCGAGGACCTCGTCGAGGAGGGCCTCGGCGCGGGCCTCTTCGGTCTTCTCCGCGAGCGCGAGCTCGGAGACGAGGATCTGGCGGGCCTTGGCGAGCATGCGCTTCTCGCCGGCCGACAGGCCGCGGTCCTGGTCGCGGCGGTACAGGTCGCGCACGACCTCGGCCACCTTGATGACGTCACCGGAGGCGAGCTTTTCGAGGTTGGCCTTGTAGCGGCGCGACCAGTTGGTCGGCTCCTCGGTGTAGGGCTGGCGCAGGACGCCGAACACCCTGTCCACACCGGCCTTGTCGACGACGTCGCGGACGCCGACGAGGTCGCAGTTCTCCGCGGGCACCTCGATGGTCAGGTCTCCCTGGGCCACCTTGAGGCGGAGGTACATCTTCTCCTCGCCGCGGATCGTGCGGTTCTTGATCTCTTCGATGAGGGCCGCCCCGTGGTGGGGGTAGACGACCGTCTCGCCGACCTTGAATGCCATCAGCAGCTCCCCTTTCGCGACCCCCAGAATACCACGGCGCGAGGCTGCCCCCCGCCGGTCCGCAGAGCGTTCGCGCTGGTCAGAGCCGTGCAGGTCACAGGCGGGGAGCCACCCCGCAGGGCCCGCCGGGGTTGACAGGTCACAGGTCGGCGTGCTGCGCGGGCGCCGGAGGCCGGCGCCGGTAGGCTCCGCCGCGTGCACCTGACTCGACGCGCCCTGGCCGTGAGCGCGATGGCGCTGTCGGCGCTCGCCACGGCCTCCGGCTGCACGGCGACCAACGCCCAGCAGACCGCTGAGCCCTACTCCCCCGGCGCGGCCGCGGCCACCACGGTGGGCGCGGTGCACGTGGCCGGCCTGTTCGTGGCCACCGACGGAGACGGCCCCGCCGCGCTGGTCGCGCGCATCGTCAACTCCGGCGACGACGCCGCCTCCGTGGAGATCTCCGACGAGGGCGACTCGGGCCTGCGCGGCAGCTTCACGGTCGAGCCGTCGGCCACCCTCGACGTCGGCCCCGGCGGCGAGCAGGTCCGCGTGCCCGACCTGGCCGCCACCCCGGGGCAGGTGCTGCAGATGAGCATCTCCACCGGCGGCAGCTCCACCACCCTGGCCGTCCCGGTCCTGGACGGCACGCTGGAGCAGTACGCCCCGTACGTGCCCACCGCCACGCCCACGTCCAGCCCCACCGCCTCGGTGACCTCCTCGCCGACCGCCACGGGCACGCGCACCGGGTCCCCCACCGCGTCGGGCTCGCCGTCGGCCAGCTCGTCCGCCTCCCGCACGCCCTCGCCGGGCGCCTCGACGACCGACGCCGAGGGCGAGGGCTGACCGGCCCGTCCCCCGGCGCCCGGGCGCACGACGAGGGCCCCGGAGGCAGCGCCTCCGGGGCCCTCGTCGCACCCGCCGCGGCTCAGGCGGCGGGCGCCTCGACCTTGTAGCCGAGCCCGCGGACCGTGACCAGGAAGCGCGGGTCGGAGGGGTCCTCCTCGACCTTCGCGCGCAGGCGCTTGACGTGGACGTCGAGCGTCTTGGTGTCGCCCACGTAGTCCGAGCCCCACACCCTGTCGATCAGCTGCCCCCGGGTCAGCACGCGACCCGCGTTGCGCAGCAGCAGCTCCAGCAGCTCGAACTCCTTCAGCGGGAGCCGCACGGCCTCGCCGCGCACCGTCACCACGTGGCGGTCGACGTCCATGCGCACCGGGCCGACCTCGACGGCCGAGGGCACCAGGTCCTCCGGCTCCGACCGCCGCCGCAGGACGGCCCGGACCCGGGCGAGCAGCTCGCGCGCCGAGTACGGCTTGGTGACGTAGTCGTCGGCGCCGAGCTCCAGGCCCACCACGACGTCGACCTCGGAGTCCTTGGCCGTGAGCATGATCACGGGGACGGCGCTGCGCGTGCGCAGCTGGCGGCACACCTCCGTGCCGGGGATCCCCGGGAGCATGAGGTCGAGCAGCACCAGGTCGGCGCCGCCGCGGTCGAACGCCGCCAGCGCCGTCGGCCCGTCGGCCGCCACCTCCACCTCGTAGCCCTCCCGCCGCAGCAGGTAGGACAGCGGGTCGCTGAACGACTCCTCGTCCTCGACCAGCAGAACCCTCGTCATCGTGCCGACTCCTCCTGCTCGGTGCCGGCGGCCGCGCGCACGGGCCGCCTCGGGGGTGCCTGCGGCACCCTCAGCGTGAACGTGGAGCCCTGCCCCTCCTGGCTCCACAGCTGCACGTCGCCCCCGTGGCCGGCGGCGACGTGCTTGACGATGCTCAGCCCCAGGCCGGTGCCCCCCGTGACGCGCGAGCGCGCGGGGTCGACCCGGTAGAACCGCTCGAAGATGCGCTCGCGGTCGGCGGGGGCGATGCCCAGCCCCTGGTCGCTGACGGAGACCTCGACGAGCCCGGCGGCCTCGTCGAGGCGCACCCCGACGGCCACCCGGGTGCCGGCGTCGGAGTAGCGGATGGCGTTGTCGACGAGGTTGCGCACCGCCGTGGTGAGCAGCTCGGCGTCGCCGACGACCTCCAGGCCGGTCTCGGCGCCCGTCTCCAGCGCGATCCCCCGCGCCCCCGCGGTGGTGCTGCACCTGTCGACGGCCTCGGCGACGACGTCGTCGACGTCCACGCGCTCCGCGGCGGCCAGCGGCTCGCCGTCCTGCAGGCGCGACAGCTCGACGACGTCGTGGACGAGCACCGCCAGCCGCCGCGCCTCCACGCCCATCCGGGTGGCGAAGCGCCGCACGGCCTCCGGGTCGTCGGCGGCGTCGGCCATCGCCTCGGCCAGCACCGACACGGCGCCCACCGGGGTCTTGAGCTCGTGCCCGACGTTGACCACGAAGTCGCGGCGGACCTGCTCCAGGCGCCGGGCCTCGGTGCGGTCGCTGCCCAGGACCACGACGTGCAGCGGCCCGAGCGGCGCGACGCGCACCGACAGGGAGCGGCGGGCGCCCCCGGCCGCGGGCACCCTCAGGTCGACGTCGACCTCGCGGACCTCGCCGTCGGCGCGCACGGCGCGCGCGGCGGCGAGGAGGTCGGGCTCGACGAGGGCGGCGCGCCGCACGAGCCCGACGGCGTGCGCCGCCGGCGAGGCGCGGACCACGGCGTCGGAGACGTCGAGCACCACCGCGGGGCCGCCGAGCACCGCGAGCAGCTCGGGGACGCCCGCGGGGAGGTCGTCGGGGTCGGGCTGGGGGTCCGGCGCCGCCCTGGCCCCGTCGCCGTGCCGGACGGCGAGGGCGACGAGGCATCCCACGACCAGCCCCAGCAGGGCGGCCACCACCACGGAGGCCTGCACGTCCGCCACACTAGGGCCGCCCGGGGACCCCCCGGGGCCGACCGGGTGGACCGCGGGGCCCGTCCGGGGTCCGGTTCGCCACCTGTTCACCCGGGCACCTGGCGCTGTTCACCGCGGGGCGCCAGGCTCGTCGGGCCGCGCCGCGCGCCCCCGCGCACCGGCCCTCCGCAAGCCCTCCGCGGGCCCACCGGCCCCACCCGCCCGTCGTCAGGAGAAGACCCCCGTGCGCGACCTCTTCCACTCCGAGCTCGACCAGCTCGCCGAGCGCCTCCAGGAGATGTGCGGGCTCGTGGGCGCCGCCATGGGCAGCGCCACCCGCGCCCTGCTGGCCGCCGACGTGCGCCTGGCCGAGAGCGTCATCGCCGCCGACGTGCAGATCGACGAGGCGCAGCGCGAGCTCGACGAGCGCGCCGTCGCGATCCTCGCCCGCCAGGCCCCGGTGGCCACCGACCTGCGCGTCGTCGTGGCGTCGCTGCGCATGAGCTCCAGCCTGGAGCGCATGGGCGACCTCGCCCGCCACGTCGCCCTGCTGGCCCGCCTGCGCTACCCGCAGAAGGCGGTCCCGGCCGACCTCGAGCTGACCTTCGCGGAGATGGGCGCCACCGCCCAGCGCATCGCCTCCAAGGCCGGTCGCGTCATCGCCACGCGCGACCTGGCGCTGGCCGCCGAGCTGGCGAAGGACGACGACGCCCTGGACGACCTGCACCGCCAGGTCTTCGCGGCGCTGTCCTCGCCGTCGTGGAGCTCCTCGGCCGAGACCACCGCCGACGTCACCCTCGCCAGCCGCTTCTACGAGCGCTACGGCGACCACGCCGTCTCGCTGGCCAAGCGCATCACCTACCTGGTCACCGGCGACGTCGACGGGCCGCTCGACCCGGTCGTCTGACCGACCGCCCCGCGGGGCGAGCACGACGAGGGCCCCCGGACGCGCGTCCGGGGGCCCTCGTCGTGCTCAGGGGCGACGGGCGGTCGCCCGCCGGCTCAGCGGCCCTGGTTGGCCACGGCCGCGGCGGCCGTCGCGGCGGCCTCGGGGTCGAGGTAGGTGCCACCGGGGGTGGTGGGGCGCAGGTCGGCGTCGAGGTCGTAGTGCAGCGGGATGCCGGTGGGGATGTTCAGCCCGGCGATGTCGGCGTCGGAGATGCCGTCGAGGTGCTTGACCAGCGCGCGCAGGGAGTTGCCGTGCGCGGCGAGCAGGACCGTCCTGCCGGCCCGCAGGTCGGGCACCACGGACTCGTGCCAGTACGGCAGCATCCGGTCGACGACGTCGGCGAGGCACTCGGTGAGCGGGGCGTCCGCGCCGAGGTCCGCGTAGCGGGGGTCGGCGTCCTGGCTGAACTCGCTGCCGCGCTCGATCGGCGGCGGCGGCACGTCGTAGGAGCGGCGCCACGTCATGAACTGCTCCTCGCCGAAATCGGCGAGGGTCTGCTTCTTGTCCTTGCCCTGCAGCGCCCCGTAGTGGCGCTCGTTGAGGCGCCAGCTGCGGCGGACCGGGATCCAGTGGCGGTCGGCGGCGTCGAGGGCGAGGTGCGCGGTGGTGATGGCGCGGCGCAGCAGCGAGGTGTGGACGACGTCGGGCAGCAGGCCCGACTCGACCAGCAGCTCTCCGCCGCGCGCGGCCTCGGCGCGCCCCTTCTCCGACAGCGGGACGTCGACCCACCCCGTGAAGAGGTTCAGGGCGTTCCACTCGCTCTCGCCGTGGCGCAGCAGCAGCAGGGTGCTCATGGCCGCGACCCTATCGCCGCGGTCGGGCCCCCTCCGTGCGCCGGTCGGCCGGTCAGGCGGTGCGGCCGGCCCGCGCCGCGCGCGAGGCGCGGGCCGCGTCGTAGCTGCGGAGCACGCCCTCCGCGCTGGCGGCCCAGCCGAAGCGCTCGGCGTGCCGGCGCGCCCCGGGGGCGAGCGCCGCGCGGCGGTCCGGGTCGTCGACCAGGGCGCCGAGCACCTCCGCCCACCGCGCCGGGTCGTGGCCGTCGACCAGGGCGCCGGAGGTGCCGTCGGCGACGGCGGTGGCCAGGCCGCCGACGCGCGCGGCGACCACGGGCGTCCCGCAGGCCTGGGCCTCGAGCGCCACCAGCCCGAAGGACTCGTTGTGGCTGGGCACGGCGACCAGGTCGGCGGCGCGGAACCACTGCGGGAGCAGGTCGCGCGGCGCGGGCGGCTCGAACCTCACGACGTCGGGCACGCCGGGCACCCCCGCCAGCCCCAGCCGGTGGGCCAGGGCCGCGAGGTCGTACTCGCCCCGCGCCGCGGGCCCGGCCCCCGAGAGGCCGCCGACGACCGGGACGACCAGCCGGTGGCGCAGGTCGGGGCCACCGCGGCGGAGCAGCTCCGCCGCCGCGCGCAGCAGCACGTCGGGCGCCTTGAGCGGCTGCACCCGCCCGGCGAAGAGCAGCACGACGGCGTCGCGGGGCAGCCCCAGGGCCTCGCGCGCCGCGGCGCGGCCGCCGTCGGGCCCCGGGCCCGGGGAGAACCGCCGCAGGTCGACCCCGGGCGGGACGACGTCGACGCGCTCAGGGTCCGCGCCGCACAGGGAGACCAGCTCGCGGGCCTCCTCGGCGGTGTTGGCGACCAGCCTGTCGGCGGCGGCGACCACCTGGTCCTCGCCGATCACGCGGGCGCGGGGCTCGGGGACGTCGCCCTGCGCGAGGTGGGCGTTCTTGACCCGCGCGAGGGTGTGGGAGGAGTGCACGAGCGGCACCCCCACCGGTCGGCGGCGAGGTCGCCGACCTGGCCCGAGAGCCAGTAGTGGGAGTGGACGACGTCGTACCAGCCCGGCTCGTGGCGGGCCTCCGTGCGCAGCACCCCGGCCGCGAAGGCGCACATCTGGGCCGGAAGGTCCTCCTTGGCGAGGCCCTCGAAGGGGCCGGAGGGGACGTGGCGCACCAGGACGCCGGGGGCCAGCTCGACCACCGGCGGGGCGTCGGAGGAGCGGGCGCGGGTGAAGACCTCGACCTCGGTGCCGCGGCGGGCCAGCTCGGTGGCGAGCTCGACGACGTAGACGTTCATGCCGCCGGCGTCACCCGTGCCGGGCTGGTCGACCGGAGAGGTGTGCATGCTCACCATCGCCACGCGGCGGGGCCGCCAGCCTCCGCTGAGGGGTGGGCGCTGGCGGGCGCGGCGGAGCGGCACGGCGCGACGGTAGCCCTCCCGGCGGCCCGCTGCAGCGCCCGGACCACCGCCCGGGGGACTGGCAGGGGACGATGGGCGGCGCCATGGCCCCGTCGTCCCGCACCTCCCGCCCGGTGGGGCGGCCCACCCGCGGGACCACCGGGACCAACCGGCTGCGCCGGATCGACAGGTGGGCCACCGGGCCCGCGGGCGGGCTGCTGCGCTCGGCCGACGACCCGCTCGTGGTCGACCTCGGCTACGGGGCCTCGGCCACCACCACCGTCGAGCTGGCCTCGCGCCTGCGCGCCGTGCGACCCGACGTCGAGGTGGTGGGGCTGGAGATCGACCCCGGGCGCGTGGCGCTGGCCCGGGCTGCCCTCGAGCGGCTCCCGGCCGGTGCGGCCGCGGGGGTGCGCTTCGAGCTCGGCGGCTTCGAGCTCGGCGCCCCGGCGGTGCTCGCGGGGCGCCGCCCGGTGCTGGTGCGCGCCGCCAACGTGCTGCGGCAGTACCCGGTCGAGGAGGTCGCGGGCGCCTGGGCGCTCGTGGCGGGGCGGCTGGCCCCCGGCGGCCTGCTCGTGGACGCGACCTGCGACGAGGTGGGACGGCGGGCGGCGTGGCTGGTGGTCGGCGGCGACGGCGCGCCCCGCTCGCTGGTGCTCTCGCTGCGGCTCGCGGGCCTGGAGCGCCCGGGGGCGGTGGCCGAGCGGCTGCCGAAGGCGCTCATCGAGAGGAACGTGCCCGGCGAGCCGGTGCACGCCTACCTGGCGGCCCTGGACGCCGCGTGGGCGCGTCAGGCGCCGCTGGCGGTCTTCGGGGCGCGCCAGCGGTTCGCGGCGGCCTGCGCGGAGGTCGCCGCGCAGGGCTGGCCGGTGCGCGGGCGCCCGGCGCGCTGGCGCCTGGGCGAGGTGGCCGTCGACGCGGGCGCCGTCGGCCTGTGACTCACCAGCCGCCGTAGGGGCCGCTGGAGGTGCGGCCGCCGGGGCCCTGGACGGACTGCAGCGCGGGCTTCACGCCGACGAGGAAGTACGCCACCGCCGCCACGGAGATGATGTTGAGGAACCCCAGCGGGTTCGCCCCCAGGGACACGAAGCCGATCGCCGAGGCGACGGCCGTGATGGTCACCCACAGCGGCTTGCTCTGCTTGCCGGCGGCCGGGTACGAGGGCCCGCTGAAGCGGATCGCGGTGACCAGGGCCCACACCTGCAGCCCCAGCGCACCCAGCCCGAGCGCCAGGAAGACGATGTTCTGGCCGGCGCCGATGAGGTCCATCCCCTGATCGTAGGCGGCGGACCGCCGCCGTCAGGGCTGCGAGCGCGTGTCGAGCAGGATCGTGACCGGTCCGTCGTTGACCAGCTCGACGGCCATGTCGGCCCCGAAGACCCCGGTGCCCACGCGCAGGCCGCGGGCGCGCAGGTCGTCGACCACGGCGGCCACCAGCGGCTCGGCGACGTCGCCGCGGGCGGCGCCCGACCAGGAGGGCCGCCGCCCCTTGCGGGTGTCGGCGAGCAGCGTGAACTGGCTGACGACGATGACGGGCGCCCCCGCCTCCAGCACGGACCTGTCGTCGCGCAGCACCCGCAGGTCGGCCACCTTGCGGGCCACCTGGGCCGCGTCGGCGGGGCCGTCGTCGAGTCCTACGCCCACCAGCACCACCAGGCCCGGGCCGTCGAGCTCGGCGACCACCTCGCCGTCGACCACCACCCGGCCCGAGGCGGCCCGCTGGACGACGGCCCTCACAGCGCGGCCCTCACAGCAGGCCCTCGGGCAGGGACCGGTGGCCCTCGTGCGCGGGGCGGGGCAGCGGGTCGGGCAGCAGCGCAGTGACCGCGCCGACCGGGCGGCCGTGGCCGAGCACCGGCTCGCGGCCGAGCTCAGCGAGCACGGGGGCGTCGACGCCCAGGGCCCGCAGCGCCGCGGCCAGCACCACCGGCCGGGGGCGGGAGGCGCCGTCGAGCACCTTGAGGGCCACGCCGCGGCCGTCGGGCAGGCCGGCGGCGTACACGCCCTCGGCGCCGTCCTTGGCCACCAGGCCGGGCACGCCGGCCATGAAGCGGGTCACGTCGCGGCCGGTGCCGCCGACCATCTCCGGGTGGCTGCTCATGGCGCGCGCCACGGCCGCCTCGGCGCTGCCGGGGGCGCGCCCGGGCGCCCCGGCGATGCGGCCGAAGGCCCGGGCGAGGCCCGCCAGCGGCAGCGAGTGCAGCGGGGCGCCGCACCCGTCGACCGTGGTCAGGTTGTGGGCGCTCCGGGCCAGGTCCGCGACGGTCGAGCGCACCTGGCGCTGGAGGGGGTGCCCGACGTCGAGGTAGCCGCCGGTGTCCCAGCCCGCCGCGACGCAGGTCGCCAGCATCGCGGCGTGCTTGCCGGAGCAGTTCTGCACCAGCGCCATCGGGCCGCGGCCGGCGGCGCGCCAGGCGACGGCCTGCTCGGGGTCGTAGGGCACGTCGGGGGTGTTCAGCAGCGCCGACGGCGCCAGGCCCGCCCCGTCGAGGATGCGCAGGACCCCGTCGAGGTGCTGCTGCTCCCCGGAGTGGCTGGCGCACGCCAGCGCCAGCAGCGCCACCTCGTCGTCCGGGGCGTCCTCTGCCGTGCCGAGCTCCAGGCCCGCCTGCAGGCAGGCGACGGCCTGGAGCGGCTTGAGGGAGGAGCGGGGCCAGACCCGTGCCTGAGGGTCGCCGACGGCCGCCTCCACCTCGCCGTCAGGCCCGGTGACCACCAGGTGGCCGAGGTGCACCGACTCGACGAGGGGGCCGCGCACGACCGCGGCCAGCGGCACGGCGCGGCCCGCCAGGGACAGGTCCATCGGGGTTCCCGCTGCGCCGGAGCTCATCCCCGCAGCATCGCGCAGGCCGCGCGAGGGGGCCGCCCGGGTCCCCCCCTGCGGCGGCGGCGCACGTCCCCGCGCGGCTGACGCGGCTCCGGGCGGTGACGGACGGGCCGGGGTTGCGGGAGAGTGGGGCCGTGACGACAGCGGCGGCGCGGCAGCGCGGGCGGGTGCCCGTCACCCCGGTCGCCTCCGTCGCAGCGCTCGTGGCGGTGCTGGTGACCGCGGTGGTCCTGGCCCCGGAGGGCGCCTCGGTGGCCCTCGTCGGCGCCGTGCAGGTGGTCGGCCTCGTCGCCGCGGTGGCCGGGGTGCTGCACCGCCGACCCGCACGGCCCGCCGTCTGGGCCTCGCTGCTCTCCGCCGCCGCCCTGTACAGCCTCGCCTGGTGGTTCCTCGTGGCCGACGCCGGCCCGTGGGCGGTGGCCGCCACGTGCACCGCCGCGTTCCTCGCGCTCGGACGGGCGGTGGTGGCCGTGGGCCGCCAGCCCGAGCGCGACGCCCTGGTCGACGCCGTCGACGTCGCCCTGCTCGCGATCGCCGCGGCCTCGGCCTCGCTCGCGCTCGTGTCCGCCCTGCACAGCGACGCGCAGCCCGGCACCTCCACCGCCGAGACCTGGCTCGCGGCCCAGGCCGCCGCGGCCGTGGTCTTCGCGGCGGCCGCCGCCTGGTCGGTGGTGACCGGCAGGGCCCGCCAGGGCGCCATGCGGTGGCTCCTGGCCACCGCCGGCAGCCTCGTGGTCTGGCTCCTGCTCACCCTGGGCGCCGCCCTCGGCCCGGGCTACCAGCCCGGCTCCGCCGTCGACGCCGCGCTGGTGCCCGCCTGGACGGCGCTTGCGGCCGCGGCGTGGGCGCCGTCGATGCGCGCGGTTGGGCGCACGGTCGCTCCCACCAGCCGCCGCTTCCCCGGCACCCTGGCCGTGCTCGGCGCCGCGGTCACCCTGGTGGTGCTGCCCGCGCTGGCCCGCTACAGCGACGCGGAGGAGCCCGTGCCCGCCGTCACGGCCGCCTCGGCGGCCACGGTCGCGCTGCTGGTGCTGCGGCAGGTCCTCGCCACGCGCAGCGCCCGCCGCGCCGGCGGGGTCGACGCCCTCACCGGGCTGGGCACGCGCCGCACCCTGGTGCAGGCGCTGGCGGCGCGCCTGTCCGAGCCGACGAGCCCGCCGGCCCTGCTGTGCGTGGTCGACCTGGAGTCCTTCGCCGACGTCAACGCCACCCGCGGCCACGCCGCCGGCGACCGCGCCCTCGCGGCCGTGGCCGCGCAGCTGTCGGCCGCGGCCCCCGCGGGAGCGCGCACCTACCGCATCAGCGGCGACGGGTTCGCCGTGCTCGCGCCGCTCCCGCCCGCCGGCGCCCCCTCGGAGGCCGACGACGCGGCGGTCGCGCCCTCGTGGGTGTCGCAGCGCCTCCTCGAGGCCCTCGCCGTGCCCGTCGAGGTGCCCGGGGGCGAGGTCAGGCTCAGCGGGCGCGTCGGCGAGGTGGTGCTCCCGCCGCTGCCGGCGGCGGACCCCGACGACGCCCTCGCCGTCTCGATGGCGGCCACCGCGCAGCTCGGCGACGCCGAGCTCGCCCTCGGGGAGGCCGCGCGGCGGCGCCTCCCGGTGGTCACCGCGACGCCCCACATGCTCCAGGCGCGGCACGAGGAGCGGGCCCTGGCGGCCCGGCTGCCCTCGGCGCTCGCCGGCGGCGAGGTGGTCCCGCACTACCAGCCGATCGCCCGGCTCGGCGCGTGCGCCGCGGACGACCGCGTCAGCGGCTACGAGGCGCTGGCGCGCTGGCAGCACCCCGAGCGCGGCACGCTCGGGGCCGACCGCCTCGTGCCGCTCGCCGAGCGCCTCGGGGTGGTGCGCGACGTCGACGAGGCCGTGCTGCGCGTTGCGCTCGCCGACTGCGCCCGCTGGCGCTCCCGGGGCGCCCTCGACCTCTCGGTCTCGGTCAACGCGTCCGCGAGCACGCTGCTGCGCCACGACCTGCCCGCCGTCGTCCTGGGCTCGCTGGACCGGGCCGGGCTCCCCGGGAGCGCGCTGGTCCTCGAGATCACCGAGGGCTCGTGGCTGTCCGACCGCGAGCGCATCGCCGAGCGCCTCCACCTGCTCCGCGAGCAGGGCGTGCGCGTCGCCGTCGACGACTTCGGCACCGGGTACGCCTCCCTCGACTACCTGGTGAGCTTCCCGGTCGACTCGCTGAAGGTCGACAGGTCGCTGGTCCAGCGGATCGCGGAGCCGGCCTGCGCCCGGCTGCTGCGCGGGGTCGTCGACATCGCCCGCGACCTGGGCGTCCTCGCCCTGGCGGAGGGGGCGGGCACGGCCGACCAGGTGGAGCGGGCGCGCGCCCTCGGCTTCGGGGCCGTCCAGGGCGTCGCCCTGGGGGCGGCAGCGCCGGCGTCGTCGGTGCTCGCGGCGGCACCCCCGCTGGCGGGGACCGCCTGGTGAGCCCGGAGCGCACGACCGACGAGCAGGGCCGGCTGCTGGCCCCGCAGCCGGACCACCAGGCCGACCTGGCCCGCCGCGCCGCGTCCGACCCCCTGACGGGCCTGGCCAACCGCTCCGAGCTGCGCCAGCGCCTGGCCCACCACCTCGGGGAGGCCGGCGGGTCCGCCGCGGTGCTCTACCTCGACCTCGACGGCTTCAAGCAGGTCAACGACTCCCTCGGCCACGCGGCCGGTGACGAGCTGCTCGTGGCGGTCGCGGGGCGCCTGCGGCAGCAGGTGCGCACGAGCGACGTCGTCGCCCGGCTCGGGGGCGACGAGTTCGTCGTCGCCCTGCTCGACGACGACGCCTCCACCGCGGAGCGGGTCGGCCACGAGGTGGCCCACCGGGTGCTGGCGGCCCTGCGCGACCCGGTGCGCGCCCGCGGCCGCACCGTGCGGGTGAGCGCGAGCATCGGGGTGGCCGTGGCCGACGCGCGCCGCGGCGAGCGGAGCCCGCTCGACGCGGCGGTCTGCGACCACGCCCCCGCGGGCTCCGGGACGAGCGGCAGGTCCAGCGGCGACACCGTGCTCGCCGACGCCGACGCGGCGCTGTACCAGCGCAAGGCCCACGGCCGCGACGGCGTGACGTGGTTCGACGACGCCCTGCGCGAGGCGGTCCGGGCCCGCGACCGGCTCGAGGTCGACCTGCGCTCCGCCACCGGCCAGGGCCAGCTCTCGCTCGACTACCAGCCCGTCCTGGACCTGGGCACGGGCGCGGTCGAGGAGGTGGAGGCGCTGCTGCGCTGGGACCACCCGCAGCGCGGTCGCCTCGGGGCGGGCGAGCCGGTGGCCGTGGCCGAGCGCAGCGGCATGATCGCCGACGTCGGCGCGTGGGTGCTCACGGCCGCCGTCCGCGACGCCGCGGACCTGTGGGGCCACCGCGAGCCCTTCACGACCTGGGTGAACGTCTCGGCGCTGCAGCTGGTGGAGCAGGGCTTCACCGACGGGCTGCTCCACCAGCTGGCGCGGGCGGGGCTGGCGCCGTGGCGCTTCGGGGTCGAGGTCACCGAGCGGGCCCTCAGCGCCGGGGGCCTGGTCGAGCAGGAGCTGGTGCGCCTGTCGGCGAGCGGCATCAAGGTGGCCGTCGACGACTTCGGCGCCGGGTCCAGCTCGCTGGCGCAGCTCTCGCACTTCCCGGTCGACGTGCTCAAGGTCGACAGGTCCTTCACGACCGCGGCGCTGTCGCGGCGCGGCCAGGCGGTGCTCAGCGGGCTGGTGACGCTCGGGCACGCCATCGGCGCCAGGGTGGTCGGCGAGGGCGTGGAGACCGCCGACCAGCTCCGCGCCCTGCAGCGGGCGGGCTGCGACGCCGCCCAGGGGCACCTGCTGCTGCGACCGGGCCCGCCGCGCGGCGCCCTGGCCCGGGTGCTCGCCCACGACGAGCGCGGCAGGGTCACCCCACGCGCAGGCGGCGGCCCAGCTCCTCGGTGAGCCGGCCCTCGACCTGCTGCACCTTGCGGCGGGTGGTCGACAGGCGGCCCTCGATGCCCCGCAGGTGGGCGATCGTGTCGGCGAGGTCGGCGTCACCGAGCTCGGCGGGGGCGCTGGTGCGCACGTCGGCGACGGCGAGCTCGGCCTCGCGGCGGTGCTCCCCCACGCGGCTCGGCTCGACCGACAGGAAGCGCCCGATGCCCCGCGTGGAGCGGCTGTCGTCGGCGAGGATCCGCGAGAGGGCCTCGGCGAGCTCGGCGTCGCTGCGGGCCGCACCGCGCCCGGGGGCCGGGCGCTCGCCGCTGCGGTGGGCCCGCTCGGCCTCGAGCAGGTCGAGGCGGCCCTGCAGCAGCCGGCGGGTGTAGGAGAGGTCGGCCTCCTCCTGCTGCGCGTCGTCGCGCCGGGCCCGGAGCACGGCCTCGTCGAGACCGGTGAGGTCGTCGGTGTAGGCCGGGTCGAGCACGTGGTCGAGCCGTCGCCGCCCACCGGGGCGGTAGTCCAGCGTCATGGCCCGAGGGTAGCCGCGGGCACCCCCCGGCGTCCGGCTCTCGGCGCGGCGCGCCCGGTGGCGGTGGGGGACGACGCGGTCACGGCCCGGTCACGGCCCGGTCACAGCCGGTGTCGGTCCCGCGTGGCGCCGCAGAGCGGCCCCCGGGTGGGCGCACCCTTCGAGGATGATGCCGTGGCAGCGTGGCCCCGAGCAGGTGCCGGGTGACCTCTACCTCGATCCGACCCTCCCCGCCGGTGACCGGGTGGCGGTCTCGTGCGGCCCGTGGACCGCCGAGGCGACCCACGTGTGGACCGGCGGGGGCTGGGCCCGGCTGCTCACCGCCCCGGTGCAGCTCGTCCCGGGGGCGAGCCCCGCGACCAGCGCGCTCGGTGCGCCCGGGGCGCAGAGCCCGCTGCTCGCGTCCTGAGCGCGCTCGGTCAGTCGACCCGGCGCAGCCGGGCGGACAGGCGCGGGTGGAGCGGCTCGGTCGAGCTGGCGACGTCGAGCACCCACAGCAGGTCGCCCTCGACCTGTCCGAACGTGCGCTTCGCCGCGGTGTAGTCACCCGCGCTCGCGGTGCGCACCACGGCGTCGGTGACCATCTCGACGCGCGTGCCCAGGACCCGGCCGACGAGGACCTCGACCACGCCGGTGGGGTGGGCGAGCACCAGCTCGACGTCGACCCCGGGCTTGCGGGGGTCGGACTGCTCCGCGGCGGTGCGCCAGTAGCCCGACTCGGTGTCGAGGGGCTCTGTGCGACCGCCGTCGGGGTCCAGGCGCCACACCTGGGAGGTCCAGGACAGGAAGCCGCGGGGGTCGGCGACGACCTCCACCTCCTGGCCGACCTGGGCCTCACCGGCCTCGGGCGAGGCGATGACGCCAGCGCCCTCCCAGCGGCCCACGAGCCAGCTCAGGGGGACCAGCGATGCGGGCAGGGACGCGTCGATCTCGAGGGGCACCGTCACGCCTCCGCTCAGCGCTGGCCCTTGAAGAGCCTGAAGACCACGTAGAAGGAGAACCAGCCGATGACCAGGCTGCTCAGGACGAGCAGCGTCATGTAGAAGATCTCGAGGGCCTCGATGCTCACCCGTGGACCCTACCGCCGCGCGGCCCCGGGGCCCCGCCGGTGCGGCCGGCGCCGGGTGCGACGTGCGACACGTCAGGCGCACCCCCCGACGTCCCCCACCCAGCGTGACCGGATGCGTACTCTCGGCAAGGGACGCCCGCTCCGGGGGTCGGGAAGAGGGGGACGCGTGGACGTGCTCGTGGTCCTGGGGGCCTGGGCCGGCGGCTCGGTCGTCGTCAGCCTGGCGGTGGGGACCGCCATCGCCCGTGCGGACCGGCGATCCCGCGCCGCGGGAGCCGCGCGCGACCGCTCCGCACCCCGGTCGGCGACCTCCGCGCAGGTGCTGGCGCTGCTGCCCCGCCCCCGGTCGGCCGTGGCCGACGCCGCGGCGGACGGGCTCCTCCGCGCCCCCTGACCGGCGCACGAGCCCCCGGCGGCCTCAGGGCTGCGGGCGGCGCGGGCTCCCGAGCACCGGGCGCGCGTGCGCGGGCGCCACGTCGGGGTCGACGACCGCCTCCTGCGCCGCCGCGACCCCGCCCGCGCTCAGGCGCGCCTCCAGGGGCGTGCTGCGCCGCACCAGGGCCAGACCCACCGGGCCGAGCTCGTGGTGGCGCGCGGCGCTCGTGAGCCGGCCCACGACGCGGCCGCTGTCGACGTCGACCACGTCGGCCCCGGGCGCCGGCAGCGCCGCGCCCGAGCCGTCGAGGTGCAGCGCCACGAGCCGCCGCGGCGGGCGGCCGAGGTTGTGGACCTTGGCGACCGTCTCCTGGCCGCGGTAGCAGCCCTTGGACAGGTGCACCGCCGTGCGCAGCCAGTCCAGCTCGTGCGGGATCGTGCGCTCGTCGGTCTCGACGCCCAGGCGCGGGCGCCAGGCCGCCACCCGCAGCGCCTCGGCGGCCCAGGTGCCGGCGAGCGGGCGGTCGGCCACGAAGGCCTCCAGCTCCTCGCGGGGCACCAGCACCTCGCGCCAGGGGCGGTCGGCGCCGGGGTGGTCGGCGTCGGCGGGACCGTAGCGGGCGGAGACCGGCCCGGTGCGCGGCCAGGGGTCGACCCACGCCAGCGGCTCCCCCGGCAGCGACTCGCGCGCCACGGGCTCACCGACGACGGCGAAGGCGCCGGTGGCGTCGGTGACCTCCACGCGCAGCGTGAAGCGCATCGAGTCGAGCCACGCGGCCGCCGACGGCCCCTCGGAGCCCTCCAGCACCAGCCAGGTGGACCCGCCGTCGTCGACGACGTGCAGCGCGTGCTCGACCCGGCCCTCCGGGCTGAGCAGCAGCGACTCCACCGACGTGCGCGGCGGCAGGTCGACCAGGCGCTGGCTGGTGAGGGAGTCGAGCCAGCGCAGCCGGTCGGCGCCCGAGACCCGCAGCACGCTCCGGTGCGACAGGTCGACCACGGCCAGGCCCTGCTCGAGCATCCGCTGCTCGCGCACCGGGTCGCCGTAGTGCCAGGCCACCCCCGCGTCGGGACCCTCGGCCTCGACGGCTCCGGGGCGGGCCAGGAGGGGGCTGGAGGGGCGCGCTGGCTCGGTCGCGGGCTCGGTCACGCCGGGTGCAGCGCTCGCGGGGCGCCGCTGCTTCCCGGGCCGCCGCCGGGCGGCTCCCAGGCGCCTCTCGGGCAGCCGTCAGGCGGCGCGGCGGGTCGTGTCGGCGGGCGCGGGGGCGGCGGCCACCGGGGCGCCGTGCTCGCGCGCGGACGGGTCGACCGCCAGCTGCACCAGGCGGAACAGCACGAAGGCGGCCAGGAGCAGCAGCACCACGGGCAGGAGGTCCATGCCTCGACGGTCGCAGACGGACGGCCGCGCGCCCCGGCGACACGCCGCGTCCCCGCCGCTCCTGCGGCGCGGCGGGGCTGTCGGGAGGGGCCGGTCGGGGCCGGCTGCCGAGCGGCCCGTCAGCGGAGGAGCAGCGGCGCCAGCAGGCCGGCGACGGCCCCGGCAGCGGCGACCGGCGCGGCGCCGCGCCCCAGGGCCGGGAGGCGGCGCGAGGCCGGGGCCAGCGGGGCCAGCAGCACGGCCACGAGCACCACCACCGCGGCCACCGCCAGCCCCACCGCGGCGCCGGGGAGCGCTGCGCCCCCCGCGGCGGCAGCACCGAGGGCTCCCGCGGCGGCTCCGGCGGCCAGGCCGACCCCGCCGCCGAGGGCCCGCGGGCCGGGCAGGGCCGTGGCGAGGGCGGCGGCGGCGGTCGCGGCGGCCGCGCTGACCACGGGGGCGGTCCCGGCCGCGGCGGCCGCGACCCACCCGCTGCCCAGCGCCGCGAGCAGCAGACCGGCGGTCGAGCCGCCCAGGCCGTCGACGACGCGCGGGCGCAGGTCGCGCCGGAGCATCTGGTGGGTGAAGGCGCCGAGCACGGCGAAGGCCAGCACCGCGGGCAGGGCGCGCAGCGGCTCCCGGCCGTCGTCGGCGAGCGCGACGACCGCGGTGGCCGCGGCGGCGACGACGCCGGTACCGGCCACGACGGCGGCGCTCCCCCGGGGGCTCGGCAGCAGGAGCAGGCCCGGCCAGCCGAGGGCGAGCACCAGGCCCACCAGGGCGGCGGCGGCCGCGGCGAGCACGACCCCGGCACCTCCCGCGAGGGCGGTGAGGGCCGCCAGGCCGACCGAGGCGAGGACCGGGACGGCGGTCGGCACGGCCCTCGGGGCAGGGGTCGTGGTCCGCGTCACATCCCGATGCTCCCACCGCGGCGGCGGTGGCGCCGGGGGCGGCCTCGGCGCGGTCCCCGGGCGCCGGCTCCGGGGCCGGCTCCGGGGCCGGGGCGCGGCGGACGGGAGGGCGGACGGGGGGCGGACCGCGCGAGACCGTGGCGCGGCGACGCTCCCTTCACCTATCGTTCACCTCGTCGTAGCGACGTCGCACCGGCGCGGCCGTCCGTCCGCGTCGGCGCGCCCGGTCCCCCTGGAGGACGCGTGTCCCAGCTCCTGCTGCTGACCAACGCCCTCGCGCCCTCCGCCGAGGTGCTGCCCGCGCTGGGCCTGCTGGGCCACGCGGTGCGCGTGCTGCCCGCCGAGCCTGCCGCCCTGGTCGACGCGCCCCCGGCCGACTTCGTGCTGGTCGACGCCCGCCGCGAGCTGGTCGCCGCGCGCTCGCTGTCGCGCCTGCTCCGCACCACCGGGGTGTCCTGCCCCCTGCTGCTGGTGCTGACCGAGGGCGGCCTGGCCGCCGTCTCCTCGGACTGGGGCGCCGACGACGTGCTCCTCGACACCGCTGGACCCGCCGAGGTGGAGGCCCGCCTCCGCCTGGCCGCCGGGCGCGCGGCCTCGGCGTCCTCGAGCGACGACTCCCCCGAGGAGATCCGCGCGGGCGACGTCGTCATCGACGAGTCCGCCTACACCGCCAAGGTGCGCGGCCGCTCGCTCGACCTGACCTACAAGGAGTTCGAGCTCCTCAAGCACCTCGCCCAGCACCCCGGCCGCGTGTTCAGCCGGGCCCAGCTGCTGCAGGAGGTGTGGGGCTACGACTACTTCGGCGGCACCCGCACGGTCGACGTCCACGTGCGGCGCCTGCGCGCCAAGCTCGGCCCGGAGCACGAGCAGCTGATCGGCACCGTGCGCAACGTGGGCTACCGCTTCGTCCCGGCGAGCCGCGAGCGCCGCGAGCTGGAGGACGACGCCGACGCGGTGCTGGCCGAGGGCGACGAGCGCTCGCAGCCGCGCGGGCGCTGACGGCGCGCCGGGGCGCGGCGCTCCGGCTAGCGTCCCGGGGGTGGTGATCCCGTCCGTCGTCGTCCTCGAAGCGCTGTCGGCCGAGGAGGTCGGCGAGGTCGAGGAGCTCGTCGCCGCCGCGGCGGCCTCCGACGGGGGCCACCCGGTCTCCGAGGCGGCGCTGCTGGCGCTGCGCGACGCGGCCTCCGGCGCCCGGCACCTGCTGCTGCGCGAGGGCGGTGCCGTGGCGGGGTACGCCCAGCTGCCCGCGACCGGCGGCGCCGAGCTGCTGGTGGCGCCCGGGGCGCGCCGCCGCGGCGCGGGGACGGCCCTCGCGGAGGCGCTCGAGGGAGCCGCCGCCGCGAGCGGGGAGCCGCTGCGGGTGTGGGCGCACGGCCACGGCGCGGGTGCCGCCGCGCTGGCGCGGGAGCGCGGCTACGCCGTGGTGCGCGAGCTGCAGCACCGGGTGCGCCCGCTGGGCCGCTCGGCCCCGCTGCCCCCGGTCGACGTGCCCGACGACGTGCAGATCAGGGCGTTCGAGGTGGGCCGCGACGAGCGCGCGTGGCTCGACCTGAACGCGCGGGCCTTCGCCGACCACCCCGAGCAGGGCCGCTGGACCGCCGCTGACCTCGCCGCCCGGCAGGCGGAGCCGTGGTTCGACCCGGCGGGGCTGCTGCTGGCGGTCGACGCCCAGGAGGGGCGGCTGCTCGCCTCCCACTGGACCAAGCACGAGGGGGGCGACCCCGCCGCCGGGGCCGGCGGAGGTGCGGGGGAGGTCTACGTGGTCGCCGTCGACCCGGGCGCCCAGGGCCGCGGGTTGGGCCGGGCGGTGCTGCTGGCCGGGCTCCACCACCTCGACACCCGCGGCTGCCGCAGCGCGGAGCTGTACGTCGAGGGCGACAACGCGCCGGCCCTGCGCCTGTACGAGGGGCTCGGGTTCGCCCTCGACTCCTCCGACGCGCTGTACGAGCGCACCGCCGCCCCCGCCGACCGCGGCTGAGAGGATGGCGCCATGGTGACCACCGCGAGCCAGCAGCCGGAGGGTGGCCCCACGCCCGTGACCGCCTCCTCCCCGGACCAGGCGTCACCCGCCGCCGCGGAGCCGGCGGCCCCCGACCTGGCCGAGGCCTACGCCGAGCACCTCGCCGCTGACGACGACGACGTCGAGGACGGCGCGGCCCTCGACGCGGCGGAGGTCGACGCCGAGCCCGCGCCGCTGCCCGAGGACCGCTTCGCCGACCGCGAGCTGAGCTGGCTGGCGTTCAACGAGCGCGTCCTGGAGCTCGCCGAGGACCCGTCCGTGCCGCTGCTCGAGCGCACGCGCTTCCTGGCGATCTTCGCGTCGAACCTCGACGAGTTCTTCATGGTGCGCGTCGCCGGCCTCAAGCGGCGCATCGCCACCGGCCTGGCGGTGACCGCGGCGAGCGGCCTGGAGCCCCGCGAGGTGCTCGACGCCGTCAGCGAGCGGGCGCACGAGCTGATGGAGCGCCACGCGCGGGTCTTCACCGACCAGGTGGAGCCGGCGCTGCGCGGCGAGGGCATCTGCATCGTGGGGTGGTCCGACCTCGACACCGCCGAGCAGGACCGGCTGCACGAGTTCTTCCGCGCGTCGGTCTTCCCGGTGCTCACCCCGCTCGCCGTCGACCCGGCCCACCCCTTCCCGTACATCTCCGGGCTCTCCCTGAACCTCGCCGTGGTGGTGCGCAACCCCTCCACGGAGAAGGAGCACTTCGCGCGGGTGAAGGTGCCGCCGCTGCTGCCCCGCCTGGTGCGCGTGGAGACCGGCAAGGGGGTCGCCTCGCAGCGCACGGCGCGCTTCGTGCCGCTCGAGGAGGTCATCGCCGAGCACCTCGACCAGCTCTTCCCCGGCATGGACGTGGTGGCCCGCCACGCCTTCCGCGTGACCCGCAACGAGGACCTCGAGGTCGAGGAGGACGACGCCGAGAACCTCCTGCAGGCCCTCGAGAAGGAGCTGCTGCGCCGCCGCTTCGGGCCGCCGGTGCGCCTGGAGCTCACCGCCGACGCCGACGGCCACGTGCGCGACCTGCTGGTCCGCGAGCTGGGCGTCGACGAGTCCGAGACCTACGTGCTGCCCGGCCCGCTCGACCTGCGCGGCCTCAACGCGGTGGCCGACCTCGAGCGGCACGAGCTGAGCTTCCCGACGTTCGTGCCCAAGACCCACCGGCACCTGACCGACGGCCGCGAGAGCTCCCAGCCCCGCAGCATCTTCGCGGCGGTCCGCGCGCGCGACGTGCTGCTGCACCACCCGTACGACTCGTTCTCCACGAGCGTGCAGGCCTTCGTGGAGCAGGCCGCGGCCGACCCGAAGGTGCTCGCGATCAAGCAGACGCTGTACCGCACCTCGGGCGACTCCCCCATCGTCGACGCCCTCATCGACGCCGCCGACGCCGGCAAGCAGGTGCTGGCCCTGGTCGAGATCAAGGCGCGCTTCGACGAGCAGAACAACATCACGTGGGCCCGCAAGCTCGAGCAGGCCGGCGTGCACGTGGTCTACGGCATCGTCGGGCTGAAGACGCACTCCAAGCTGTGCCTGGTGGTGCGCCAGGAGGGCGACCGCCTGCGCCGCTACTGCCACGTCGGCACCGGCAACTACAACCCCAAGACGGCCCGCATCTACGAGGACCTGGGGCTGCTGACCTGCGACGACGAGGTCGGCGAGGACCTGACCAAGCTGTTCAACCAGCTGTCGGGCTTCGCGCCGCGCACGCGCTACTCGCGCCTGCTCGTGGCGCCCCGCTCGCTGCGGCGGGGCCTGGTGCAGCGGATCGACAGGGAGGCCGAGCACCACCGCGCCGGCCGCCCGGCGCACATCCGGATCAAGGTCAACTCGATGGTCGACGAGGCCGTCGTCGACGCGCTGTACCGCGCGTCGCAGGCGGGCGTGCCCGTCGACGTCGTCGTCCGGGGCATCTGCGCCCTGAGGCCGGGGGTCCCCGGGCTGTCGGAGACGATCCGCGTGCGCTCGGTGCTCGGGCGCTTCCTGGAGCACAGCCGGGTCTTCGCCTTCGAGGCCGGGGGCGAGCCGGAGGTCTTCATCGGCAGCGCCGACATGATGCACCGCAACCTCGACCGCCGCGTCGAGGCGCTGGTGAGCCTGCGCGACCCGGAGCACCAGCGGGCAGTGGTCGACCTGGTCGACCTGTCGGCCGACCCGGGCACCGCCAGCTGGCACCTGACCGCCGACGGCAGCTGGCAGCGCTCCGCGGTCGACGCCGAGGGGGCTCCCCTGCTCGACCTGCAGGAGTTCCTCATCGCGGCCCGCAGCAACCGCCGCTCGCGCCGGCGCTGAGGGGGCCTGACGTGGTCTCCCCGGCCACTGCGGCCGCCCCGCACCCCCCCGACCCCCCCGACGGCGCGCACGGCGCCCGCGGGTGGCAGGGGGAGCGCGCGCAGCGCAGCGGACAGCCCCACCCGCCCGCGGGGTCGCTGCCGCTGGTGCGCGCAGCGGGCGCGCTGTGCTGGCACCGCGCGCCCGACGGCGGGCTGCGCGTGCTGCTGGTGCACCGGCCCCGCTACCGCGACTGGTCGTGGCCCAAGGGCAAGCTCGAGGGCGAGGAGCCGCCCGCGGCGGCCGCCGTCCGCGAGGTCGAGGAGGAGACGGGCCTGCGGGTGCACCTCGGCCCGGCCCTCCCCAGCGCGCGGTACGCCCTCGGCGTCGACGCCACCAAGGAGGTCTCCTACTGGTCGGCGCACGTGCCCAGCGGCGCGGTCCCCCCTCCGCCGCGCCCCGACGAGGTCGACAGGACGGCGTGGGTGACCCCCGAGGAGGCCGACGCGCGGCTCACGCGCCGCGGTGACCGCGTGCAGCTGCGGGCGCTGCTGGAGGCCGACCGCGCCGGGGCCCTCGACACCTGGCCCCTGGTCGTGGTGCGCCACGGCCACGCCCACCCCAAGACGGCCTGGGGCCGCAGCGACGACGAGCGGCCGCTGGCGGCCCCGGGGCGCCGCCAGGCCGCTCGCCTGCCGGAGCTGCTCACGGCCTGGGCGCCGAGGCGGGTCGTGTCCAGCCCCTGGCGGCGCTGCACGACGACGGTCGAGCCGTACCTGCAGGCCACGGGCGCCAAGCTGAAGACGCGGGGGCGCCTGTCGGAGGACGGGCACCGCCGCGACCCGGCCAAGGTGACCAAGCTGGTGGCCAAGCTGCTCGGCAAGGACCGGCCGGTGCTGCTGTGCACGCACCGCCCGGTGCTGCCCACGGTGCTCGACGCGATCGCCGCGCACTCCACCGACGGCGTGGCGGCCGCGCTGCCCCACCACGACCCGTACCTCGGGCCGGGCGAGGTGCTCGTGGCCCACGTGGCGCGCGGCACCGGCCGCGTGGTGGCCGTGGAGCGCCACGCCCTGCCGTCCTCCTGAGGGGCTGTTCCTCCTGAGGGGCCGGCGGGCTCAGCGCGCGTCGGCGGGGGGCCAGCCGCCGGCGGCCAGCCGCGAGGACACGCGCGCGACGTCGGAGGGCGAGGCCTCGTCCAGCGTCGCCCTCTGGACGAGGCGCTCGACGTCGGCGGTGGTCACCTCGCCCCCGCTCTCGGCCTGCTGGACCAGCTCGGCGGCGATGAGGCGCACCTCGGTCTCGGTGAGGGTGCGGCGCAGGAGCCCCAGGAGGGCGACGTAGTCCTGCTGGGGCACGCCCGCGGGGTAGCCGGCGCGCAGCCACGAGACGACCCGCGCCACCGGTCCGGGCAGGGGCACCGACCGGGCGGCGCGCTGCTCGCGGGCGTGCTCGGCGTCCAGCGCGCGGGCCACCTCGGGGCTCGGCGGCAGGGGCCGCGGTGCTCCCAGCGGCTCCGGGTGCTCCGGCTGGGCAGTCACTTGTCGACGACCGTCGGGTAGACGTCCTCGAAGCTGACCGCCTTGCCGTAGCCCGAGGCGACGATGAAGCCGACGCCGAGCAGCGCGACCAGCACGACGAGGGCGAAGACCGCGGTGCTCAGCACGCGGCCGAGCGGGTGCGGCGGGTGGTCACCCCCGGCTGCGGCCTCGGCGCCGCCGCCGCGCCCCCAGGCCGAGGCGCGGATCCCCAGCGCGAACAGCGCGGGCAGGCCCGCGCCCAGGACGACGGCGGCGAGGGCGATCTGCCCGAGGGCCGCGGCCTCGAGCTCCCAGACGTGCGACACGGTGCGCTCCTCTCGTGGGTCTTCTGCGGGGCGGTGGTCAGGCCGAGACGGCGGTCCGGGAGGGCGCGTCGGCGGAGGACCCGTCGTGCCAGTCGTCGTTGACGTTGTCGGCGTGCACCGGGGCCGTGCGCGAGCGGCGGTACATGGCGCCGGCGGCGGCGGCGAGCACCGCCACCACGACCACGGCGCCGACGAGGCCGCCGCCCAGGAGGTGGGCGAGCCCCCACAGCAGCGCTCCCACCACGGCCGCGGCGGGGATGGTGATCACCCAGGCGACCGCCATGCGGCCGGCCACGCGCCACCTGACGGTCGCCCCGGGGCGCCCGAGGCCGGTGCCGAGCACGGAGCCGGTGGTGACGTGGGTCGTGGACAGCGGCAGGCCCAGGTGGCTGGAGACGAGGATGACGGCGGCCGATGAGCTCTCGGCCGACAGGCCCTGGGGCGGGGCGATCTCCACCAGGCCCTTGCCGAGGGTGCGGATGATGCGCCACCCGCCGAGGTAGGTGCCGAGCGCGATGGCGAGGGCGCAGGCCGCCTTGACCCAGAACGGGATGTTCTCGGTGTCGGTCCAGTGGCCGGTGGCGATGAGGCCGAGGGTGATGACGCCCATGGTCTTCTGCGCGTCGTTGGTGCCGTGGGCCAGGGAGACCAGCGAGGCGGAGCCGATCTGGCCCCAGCGGAAGCCGCTGTCGGTGAACCGGGCGGCCACGCCGGCGGTGACCCGGTAGACGAGCCAGGTGGCGAGGCCGGCCACCAGGATCGCGATCACCGGGGAGGCGAGCGCGGGGACGATCACCTTGGGGAGCAGGCCGTCGATCTTCTGCCCGTCGCCGGCCCAGTTGACCCCGCCCCAGCCGAGGCCGGCGACCGTGGCGCCCAGCAGCCCGCCGAAGAGCGCGTGGGTGGAGCTCGAGGGCAGGCTCAGCAGCCAGGTGAAGAGGTTCCAGACGATCGCTCCGGCCAGTCCCGCGAGGACGATGACGAGGAGCGCCGTGCCGCCGTCGCCGGTCAGACCGGCCACGGGTGTCCCGTCGCCGTTCTGGATCTCGACCACGGCGTTGGTCACCGTGAGGGCCACCTCGACCGAGAGGAAGGCGCCGACGAGGTTGAGGACGCCGGACAGCAGCACGGCCGTCTTCGGCTTGAGGGCGCCGGTGGCGATGGAGGTCGCCATGGCGTTCGCGGTGTCGTGGAAGCCGTTCGTGAAGTCGAACGCGAGGGCTACCACGACCAGCAGCACCAGGATCACGGTGGCGGTGGTCACGAGGTCCGAGGGTGGGCCTCCCCGGCACGGCGCGCCAGGCGGAGGGGGGCGTTCGCCGGAGTGTTCGTGGGCTGTTCACGCGGGGCCCCGGTCTCTTGACGGTCTCTTGACCCGGACGCCCGTGACGACGGCCCGGCGAAGGGTGGGTGAACAGTGGGGACGACGCCGCAGGACGGGGTGGCCCAGGGCCGGTGGCGGGCCGCGGGCGGTGGTAGAAGCGGGGCCGTGACCGATGCGCGCGACCACTCCGCCGACACCGAGCCCACCCGCGCCCCCCTGGAGGACGGGACGGCCGACGACCTCGAGGAGCACCTCGAGGGGCCGCTCGGCAGCCACCTCGACGGGCTGTCCGTCGTCGTCGACCCGGAGGGCGAGCCGGTGCTGCTGCGGCCCGACGGCAGCGAGGTGGACACCTGGCGCGAGGGCTACCCCTACCCCGAGCGCATGAGCCGCCGCGAGTACGAGGCGACCAAGCGCCTGCTGCAGATCGAGCTGCTCAAGCTGCAGCGGTGGATGGTCGAGCGCGGCGAGCGGCTCGTCATCCTCTTCGAGGGGCGTGACGCCGCCGGCAAGGGCGGCACCATCAAGCGCTTCACCGAGCACCTGAACCCCCGCGCCGTCCACGTGGTCGCCCTGGAGAAGCCCAGCGAGCGCGAGCGCACCCAGTGGTACTTCCAGCGGTACGTGGCGCACCTGCCGAGCGCCGGGGAGACCGCCCTGTTCGACAGGTCCTGGTACAACCGCGCCGGGGTCGAGCGCGTCATGGGCTTCGCGACGCCGGTCGAGTACCAGGAGTTCCTCCGCCAGGCCCCCGACCTCGAGCGGATGCTCGTGCGCTCCGGCACCACCCTGGTCAAGTTCTGGTTCTCGGTGTCGCAGGCCGAGCAGCGCACGCGCTTCCTCATCCGCCAGATCGACCCGGTGCGGCAGTGGAAGCTCTCGCCGATGGACCTGGCCTCCCTGGACCGGTGGGACGACTACACCGCCGCCAAGGAGGCGATGTTCTTCCACACCGACACCGCCGACGCGCCGTGGACGGTGGTCAAGAGCAACGACAAGAAGCGCGCCCGCCTGGAGGCGATGCGCCACGTGCTGTCGCGCTTCGACTACGACGGCAAGGACGCGGCGATCGTGGGCACGCCCGACCCGCTCGTGCTCGGCGCGGCCCGGGAGCTCTTCGAGACCGGCGAGGGCGGCCCCTCCGCGCGGTGAGGTCCGGTGACCCCGGGTGGGGCCGGGGGGCAGCCGTTGCTCCGGGCGGGTGTCCCCCACGGGGGGCGCGCCACCGTGACCAGATCGTGATCGTGCCCCTGAGCAGGGTGTTCTCCCTCCGTTCACCTGGGGCGGGCCGCCGCTTCACCTCGCTTCCGTACGTTCCGGCACGCCAGAACCGCGCTCCGCCGCCGCCCCACGAGGGCCGGTGGGCGCCTCCCTGATCTCGAGAGGTCTCACCGTGAAGCGCAGCACCCTCGCCGCCGCCGCCCTGCCCGCGGCCGTCGTGCTCACCCTCGGCCTGTCCTCCTGCGCCGCCAACGAGCAGACCGGCGCCGGCTCCACCGCGACCGGCTCCGACGGCGCCTCCTCCGCCGCCGCCGAGCTGACCGGCACCCTGAACGGCGCCGGCTCCTCCGCGCAGCAGGCCGCCCAGCAGGCGTGGATCGCCGGCATCACCGGCTCCAGCCCCGACCTGCAGGTCAACTACGACCCGCAGGGCTCCGGCGCCGGGCGCACCCAGTTCCTCTCGGGCGCCGTGCAGTTCGCCGGCTCCGACGCCTACCTCAAGGACGACGAGCTCACGCAGGCGCAGACGCGCTGCGAGGGCGGCAACGCCATCGACATCCCGGACTACGTCTCGCCGATCGCCATCGCCTACAACCTCGAGGGCGTCGACGACCTGAAGCTGAGCCCCGAGACGATCGCCGCGATCTTCGACGGCAAGATCACCACCTGGAACGACCCGGCCATCGCCGCCGACAACGCCGGCGTCTCCCTGCCGGCCACGGCCATCAACCCGGTGCACCGCGCCGACGAGTCGGGCACCACGGCCAACTTCACGGACTACCTGTCCAAGGCCTCCAACGGCGCCTGGACCTACGAGCCCGGCCAGGAGTGGCCCGCCTCCGGCGGCGAGGCCGCCCAGGGCACCTCCGGCGTCGTCGCCGCCATCGGCGCCACCGCCGGTTCCATCGGCTACGCCGACGAGTCGCAGGCCAAGGACCTGGGCCACGTCCAGGTCAAGGTCGGCGACGCGTACGTCGGCCCCACCGCCGAGGCCGCCGCCAAGGCCCTCGACGAGGCCACCCCCGCCTCGGGCCGCCCCGCCGGCGACATCGCCCTCGACATCAACCGCACGCCGACCGCCACGGACGCCTACCCGGTGATCCTGGTCAGCTACCTGATCGGCTGCACCTCCTACGCCGACGCCGCGGACGCCGCCAACGTCAAGGGCTACTTCACCTACGTGACGAGCGAGGAGGGCCAGCAGGCCGCCGCGGACGCCGCGGGCTCCGCCCCGCTGTCGGAGTCGCTGCGCACCCAGATCACCACCTCGCTGGAGTCCATCAAGACCTCCTGAGGTCCCCCGGCGCCGGCGCCGGTCCTCGCGGAGCCCTCCGGGGCCCGTCGGGGGCTGGCGCCGGCGCCGCTGCGTGCAGCACGCTCGCAGCGCACGCCCAGCCAGCACCACGAGCACGCCGCACCCCACCCCCGACCAGCGCCAGCGGACCGGCGCCTCAGGACGCCCAGGAGGGCCCGTGAGCACCACCACCCCGACCCGCCCACCGGCGGCCACGAACGCCGTGCGGCAGCGCCCGGGAGACCGCGTCTTCAAGGGCGTCGCGACCGCCTCCGGGCTGACGATCCTCGTGATCCTCGCCGGGGTCGCCGCCTTCCTGCTCTACCAGGCCTTCCCCGCGCTGGTGGCCCCCGCGTCGGACATCGCCGGCGGCGAGGGCTTCTGGAAGTACACCGCCGAGCTGGTCTTCGGCACCGCCCTGTCGGCAGCCCTGGCGCTGCTCATCGGCGCCCCCCTGGGCGTCGGCATCGCGCTGTTCATCACGCACTACGCCCCGCGCAAGCTGGCGGCGCCGCTGGGCTACGTGATCGACCTGCTCGCAGCGATCCCCAGCATCGTCTACGGCCTGTGGGGCGTCTTCGTCTTCGCGCCGGCCCTGGTCCCGGTCTACGCCTGGCTCGCCGACAACCTCGGCTGGTTCCCGCTGTTCGCCGGTCCGGTCTCCTCCGGACGCACGATGCTGACGGCCGGGCTGGTCCTCGCGGTCATGATCCTGCCGGTGATCACGGCGCTGTCGCGCGAGGTCTTCCGCCAGACCCCGACCCTCCAGCAGGAGGCCGCCCTCGCCCTCGGCGCCACGCGGTGGAGATGGTCAAGTACGCCGTCATCCCCTACGGCAAGTCCGGCGTCGTGGCCGCCTCGATGCTCGGCCTGGGCCGCGCCCTCGGCGAGACCATGGCCGTCGCCGCGGTGCTCTCGGTGGCCGGCGGGGTCACGTTCAACCTGATCAGCACCCAGAACCCGGGCACGATCGCCGCCAACATCGCCCTCCAGTTCCCCGAGTCCACCGGCCTCGGGATCAACCTCCTGGTGGCCACCGGCCTGGTGCTGTTCGTGATCACCTTCCTCGTCAACTTCGCGGCCCGCGCCATCGTGGCCCGCACCTCGAAGGGCTGACCGCCGATGACGCAGCTCACCTCCCCCCAGCGCCCCGCCGTGGGGCTGGGCACCACGCGGCACCTGCCCTCCTGGGCCCCCTACGCCGCGCTCGCCGTCTCGGCGGCCTTCGCCGGCGCCGTCCTCGCCCTGGCCGGGTTCAGCACGGCCGGCTGGCTCGTGCTGACCGCGGTGGTCTTCGTCGTCCTGCTGGTGGCCGCCTCCCGCGCCGTCGAGGGCCCCCGCAAGGCCACCGACAGGTTCGTCACCAGCCTCGTGGTCGGCGCGTTCCTCCTGGCGCTGATCCCGCTGATCTCGGTGGCGTGGACCGTCATCTCCAACGGCGCAGCGCGCTTCGACGTGGAGTTCTTCACCTACTCGATGCGCGGCATCGTGGGCGAGGGCGGAGGCGCCGCGCACGCGATCGCCGGCACGCTGATCATCACCGGCATCACGACGCTGATCTCGGTGCCGGTCGGCATCCTCACCGCCGTCTACCTGGTCGAGTACGGCCGCGGCGGGGTGGCGCAGACCATCACGTTCCTCGTCGACGTGATGACCGGCATCCCCTCGATCGTGGCGGGCCTGTTCGCCTTCGCCCTCTTCACGCTGATCCTGGGCCCGCAGGCCCGGCTCGGCATCATGGGGTCCGTCGCGCTCTGCGTCCTGATGATCCCGGTCGTCGTCCGCGCCACCGAGGAGATCCTCCGCCTGGTGCCGCACGAGCTGCGCGAGGCCTCCTACGCCCTGGGCGTGCCCAAGTGGCGCACCATCGTGAAGGTGGTGCTGCGCACGTCCGTGGCGGGCATCGCCACCGGCGTGACGCTGGCCATCGCCCGCGTCATCGGTGAGACCGCCCCCCTGCTGGTGACGGTGGGCCTCACCACGGCCATCAACTACAACCCCTTCGAGGGGCGCATGGCGACCCTGCCGACCTTCGCGTGGTTCTCCTACGCCGCGCCCTCGCTGCCGGTCGAGGCCTCGCTCGACCGGGCCTGGACGGCGGCGCTCGTGCTCGTCATCCTGGTGATGCTGTTCAACCTGATCGCGCGGATCGTCTCGCGGGCCTTCTCGCCCAAGACCCGCTGAAGCCCCCCACGACCTCCGGAAGGCGACTGATGAGCAAGCGGATCGACGTCTCAGACCTGAACATCTACTACGGCGACTTCCTCGCCGTCGAGGGCGTCTCGATGGCCATCGAGCCCCGCTCGGTGACGGCCTTCATCGGCCCCTCCGGCTGCGGCAAGTCCACGTTCCTGCGGTCGCTGAACCGCATGCACGAGGTCATCCCCGGCGCCCGCGTCGAGGGCAAGGTCGTCATGGACGGCCAGGACCTCTACGGCTCCGACATCGACCCGGTCGACGTGCGCCGCACCGTCGGCATGGTGTTCCAGCGCCCCAACCCGTTCCCGACGATGTCGATCGCGGAGAACGTGCTGGCCGGCGCGCGCCTCAACAGCAAGCGCATGCGCAGGTCAGAGGCCGACGACCTCGTGGAGTCGTCCCTGCAGGGCGCCAACCTCTGGAACGAGGTCAAGGACCGCCTCGACCGCCCCGGGGCGGGCCTGTCGGGCGGCCAGCAGCAGCGCCTCTGCATCGCCCGCGCCATCGCGGTGAAGCCGCAGGTGCTGCTGATGGACGAGCCGTGCTCCGCGCTCGACCCGATCTCGACCCTCGCCATCGAGGACCTGATCCAGCAGCTCAAGAGCGACTACACGATCGTCATCGTGACCCACAACATGCAGCAGGCGTCGCGCGTCTCCGACATGACGGCGTTCTTCAACATCGCGGGCACCGGCAAGCCGGGCAAGCTCATCGAGATGAGCGACACCGCGTCGATCTTCTCCAACCCGAGCCAGAAGGCCACCGAGGACTACGTCTCGGGCCGCTTCGGGTGATCCTCGGCTGACGCGTCGAGGGGCGCAGCGGGAGGGGCGGGCACCGGTCGGTGCCCGCCCCTCCTGCCGTTCCGGGCGGGCCGCTCAGACCACCGCGGTCAGCAGCAGCGCCGCGGCGGCGGCCACTGCGGCCGAGGCGGGGGCGGTGAGCACCCAGAACCACGAGACGCGGCGCAGCACGCGCCAGCGCACCGCCGACAGGCGGCGGACGGCACCGGAGCCGGCCACCGCCGCGGTGACCGCGTGGGTGGTGGAGACGGGCACCGCGGCGCCCGCGGCAGCGGCCGTGAGCAGACCGGCGGTGGCGGCCTCGGCGGCGAAGCCGGCCGCGGGGTCGACGGCGGTGATGCGGCTGCCGACGGTCCTCACGATGCGCCACCCGCCGGCGGTGGTGCCCAGGGCGAGTGCCACCGAGGCGGACAGGACCACCCACAACGGCACGCCCCCGCCCGCGGTGGTGGCCCCCGCGGCGACGAGCGCGAGGACGACGACACCCATCGTCTTCTGGGCGTCCTGGAGGCCGTGGCCGAGCGCCACGCCGGCGCTGGAGAAGACCTGGGCGTAGCGGAAGCCGCGGTTGGCCCGCCCGGGCGAGGCGTGGCGCAGCACCCAGGCGATGGCCAGGGCGATGCCGGCGGAGAGGAGGAACGCGACCATCGGGGAGACCACGAGCGGCAGCACCACGCGGACCAGCACCACCTGCCAGTCGACGGCGGCGCCGACCACGAGCCCCGCGCCGGCCAGCCCGCCCACGAGGGCGTGGGTGGAGCTGCTCGGCACGCCCCGCCACCAGGTGAGCAGGTTCCAGGTCAGCGCCCCCACGAGGGCCGCCAGCACGAGCACCAGCCCGGCGGAGCCGAGCACCGGGCTGACCAGCACGTAGCCGATGGCCTCCGCCAGGCTGCTGCCGAGGAGGCCTCCCACGAGGTTCAGCACGGCCGCCAGCAGCAGCGCGGCGCCCGGTGCCATCGCGCCCGAGGCCAGGGGGGTCGCGATGACGACGCTCGCGTCGTGCAGGCCGTTCACGACGGCGAAGAGCAGGGCCACCCCGACGACCACGACCAGCAGGGCGGCGAGCGCCGGGTCCGGGCTCACGCCTCCTGCGCCGCGATGAGCTCGACGGTGCGGGCCACCCGCTCGAAGGCGTCGGCGGCGGCCTCGAGGCGGTCGGAGACCTCCTTGACCGCCAGCAGGGCGACGGCGTTGCGCTCGGTGGCGAACAGCTCGGCGAGCAGGCCCCGGTGCACCCGCCCCGCCTCGTGCTCCAGCCGGCCGACCTCGCCCCAGTAGCCGGCGAGGTCGCGGACGGCGCGCATGCGCGACATGGCGGCGGCGGTGACCTCGGCCTGGCGCTGGACCAGGGCCACCTGCTCCACCACGCCCCGCGGCAGCTCGGCGACCCCGGTGGCCACCACCACCGCGGCGGCCTCCTCGAGGGCGTCGACGCAGTCGTCCAGGCCCGCGGCCAGGGCCACCAGGTCGCGCCGGTCGTAGGGGGTCACGAAGCTGGAGGTGACGCGGCGCACCACGGCGCGGGTGTCGGCGTCGGCGCGGCGCTCCAGGTCGACGAGGCGCTGGGCCAGGTCGGCGCGGTCGGCCGGGTCGGTGCCCAGCTGGCGGGCGAGGAGCTCCGCGGCGTCGGTGAGGTGCTGTGCGAGCGTCTGCAGGTCGTCGAAGACGGCGCTGTCGCGCGGCAGCAGGCGCATCGAGGACTCCCAGGACGTTCGGATCCGGCCGCGCCGGGAGGGTCAAGGCTAGGTCAGGGCCCGGTCAGGCCCTGCCGCCCTCTGCTCCGGCCGTGCTCGGGGCTCCCCCGTCCGGGTGGAGACCGCTGCCGCCGGGGCCGCCGCCGGCGTCCTCCGCGCCGTCGCCGGCCTCGCCGCCCTCGCCGTCGTCAGGGCCGTCATCCGGGCCGTCATCCGGGCCGTCGTCCTCGCCGTCGTCCGCGAGGCCGAGCAGCCTGTCGATGGCGGCCCGCGGCAGGGTGCCGTCGGCCGCCGTGGCGGCGACGACGAGGTCGCCGTAGAGCTCGATCTCCTCGGCGAGGGCGTCGTCGCCGAGACGACGGCTTCGCTCCATCCCTGCACGGTAGCGGGCGGTGGTCGGGTGCGGCTCGGGAACCCGTCCTCGCAGGTCCGCCGGGGTGCGCCCGAGGTCCGGGCGCGTGGTGCGCGAGGCGCGGGAGGGGCTGCGGGGGCGGAGGAGCCGCCGCCCGGGCGGCGAGAGGGGGGGTCCCTCCGCCCGGACGGCGGGTCCGAGGACGCCTCGCTGCGGCGGGGTGGTGACCACCCCGCGCGAGACGCCACCAAGATCGTACGGTCCCGCGCGGGCGGGAGTCACCCACCCGGCTGACATCCAGCCGGTCACCTGCGGGCGCGGTGGCGGCGACGGCCTGCTGGGATGGCCGGGTGCACCCCGTCGACGCGCTGCGCCGCACCGCGTTCCTGCTGGAGCGGGAGCAGGCCGCCACCCCCCGCGTGAAGGCGTTCCGCACCGCTGCGGGCGTGCTGGCGGCCCTCCCGGAGGAGGAGCTGGCGGAGCGGCTCGCCGCCGGCACCCTGAGCGCGCTCAAGGGGGTGGGGCCGCGCACCGAAGAGGTCGCCGCCCGCGCCGCCGCCGGTGAGGTGCCCGCCTACCTCGCCGAGCTCGAGGCCCGCCGCGACGCCGCCGGTCCGCTGGCCGACCTCGACGGGGCCGGGGCGGAGCTGCTCGCCCGGCTGCGCGGAGACCTGCACGCGCACAGCGACTGGAGCGACGGCGGCTCGCCGCCGGAGGAGATGGCCGCCACCGCCGTGGAGCTGGGACACGAGTACCTGGCCCTGACCGACCACTCCGGGGGCCTGCGCGTGGCCGGGGGGCTCTCGCCGCAGCGGCTGGAGCGCCAGCTCGACCTCCTCGCCGCGCTTGCCCCCTCGCTGGCGCCGTTCCGGCTGCTGAGCGGCATCGAGGTCGACATCACCCCCGAGGGCGGCCTGGACTGCCCTGACGAGCTGCTGGACCGCCTCGACGTGGTGGTCGCCTCGGTGCACAGCGGGCTCGGCGGGCGCACCAGCGCCGAGGCGATGACCGCCCGGATGCTGGGCGCCCTGGAGCACGACCGGGTGCGGGTGCTCGGGCACTGCACCGGGCGGATGGTGGCGGCGGGGGCCGACGGCTCGCGCCGGCCCTCGCAGCGCGCCGAGGCGCCCTTCGACGCGGCCGCCGTCTTCGCCCGCTGCGCCGAGCGCGGGGTGGCGGTGGAGGTCAACTCCCGGCCGGAGCGGCTCGACCCGCCGATGCGCCTGCTGCGGCAGGCGCTTGAGGCCGGGTGCCTGCTGAGCATCGACACCGACGCGCACGCCCCCGGCCAGCTCGACTGGCGCGGGCTGGGCGCGGCCCGGGCGGCTGCGGCCGGCGCACCGGCCGAGCGGGTCGTCACCACGTGGCCCGTCGAGCGCCTGCTCGGGTGGCTCAGGGACGCAGGCTGAGGGCCCGGGGGGCGCCGAGCGCCGCTGCCGGCACCTTCGGCGCCGTGCGGGCCGGGGGCGCCGCGGGCGCCGCGGGCTCCAGGGCCCAGGAGCCGAACCGCGCGGCGCGGGCGCGGGTGTGCCAGGCGCGGATCGCGTCGTCCAGCTCCTCCTCGGGCGTGGGGCGCCCGAACCAGTAGCCCTGGCCGTGGTCGCAGCCCATCGCGATGAGCATCCGCGCCTGCTCCTCGGTCTCGATGCCCTCCGCGATCACCGTGAGGTGGTGGGCGTGGGCGAGGTCGATGACGGCCTGCACCACCGCCGAGGCGGAGGAGTCGACACCCAGGCGCGAGACGAAGGCGCGGTCGACCTTCATGAACGCCAGGTCGAGCGCGGACAGGTAGCTGAGCGCCGACCACCCGGTGCCGAAGTCGTCGATGCCCACGGAGACGCCGAGGTCGGTGAGGCCGTCGAGGGTGTCGCGCGCGCCGTCTCCCTGGTCGAGCAGGGAGTGCTCGGTGATCTCGACGAGCAGCCGCGAGGGGTCGCTGCCCGAGCGCTGCAGCGCACCGCGCACCAGACCGGCCAGGTCGGGTCGCTGCAGGGTCTTCGACGACATGTTCACCGCCACCGTGGGCAGGCCCGGGTGAGAGGGCGTGTCCGGCAGCGCGATGGTGGTGGGGGCTCCCGAGGCCGGCGGCGACCACTGCTGGGCCATCGTGCTGGCCCGCCCGAGGACCCACTCGTCCAGCCTCACCACGAGCCCGGTCTCCTCGGCCACGTCCACGAAGAGGGCCGGGGAGATGGCCCCGCGCTCGGGGTCGATGACGCGGGCGAGGGCCTCGACGCCGACGACCTCACCGGTGCGGAGGTCGATGACGGGCTGGTACAGCACCCGCAGCCGCTCGGCGTCGAGCGCGGAGCGCAGCATCGTCTCGGTCGCCACCCGGTGCAGCGCGGCCTCGCCGAGCCCCGGCGCGTAGTGGACGACGCGGTCGCCGCCATCGCGCTTGGCCCGGCGCAGCGCCAGGCCGGCGCGGCGCACGACGTCCTCCGGGTCGGCCTCGGTGCCGTCGGTGGTGACCAGGCCGACGGAGGCGGTCAGGGTCACGTGGTCGGTGCGGCCGTGGAGGCGGGTCGGGCGGCGCAGGGCGGCGAGGAGGCGCTCGGCCAGCCCCGCCGCGTCCGGTCCGGCGGCGGGGCGGTGGTGGCCGCCCGAGGCCAGGGCCACCCGGGCGGTGTCGCGACCCACGACGACGGCGAAGCTGTCGCCGTCCAGGCGCGCGACCGTGGCGCCCTCCGGCGCCGCGGTGCGCAGCCGGTCGGCGGTGGCCACGAGGAGCGCGTCGCCGGTGTCTCGGCCGAGCGCGTCGTCGAGCACGGAGAACCTGTCGAGGTCGAGGACGGCGAGCACCGCTCCCCCGGGCACCCGCTGGCGCCGGGCCTCGGCGGCCTCCGCAGCCAGGTGGGCGACCACCGCGTGGCGCGTGCCGAGGTCGGTCAGGGGGTCGCGGTGGCCCACCGCCGCGGCCGCGCTGATGTCGACGGCGGAGCCGAACAGCCGGGTGGCCCCACCCGCGGCGTCGAGCTCCACCTCGGTCCAGGCGTGGACGCGGCGCTGCACGCCGTCGGCACCGACGAGGTCGAACTGCTCCTCGCTGCCGCGCCGGCCCTCGCGCACCACGAGCAGCCAGGCGCGGACCCGCGCGCGGTCGGCGGGGACCACCAGGGAGGTCCACCACTGCATCGAGGGCCGCGTGGTGGTCGGGTCGCTGCCGGCGATCCGGTGCATGCCGTCGGACCAGTGCAGCGCACCGGTGACGAGGTCGAGCTCCCAGACGGCCGCCGCTACCGACGAGGTCGGCACCGCGGCCCAGGAGGGCTCGGCCGGGTGCGCCGCGCGCTGCACCGGGGGCGCCGGGGAGGCGCTCGGTGACCACGGCGGAGGGGGCATCCGCCTACGGTGTCACCGCGCGTCACCGATCGGGCCCGTTCGCCCGCAGACACGCCGGACCCGCCCATGACGACCCGCCAGATGTGACGCGCAGTGACCGCCCGAGCACCCTGGGTCGGCGTGCTCGGGCGCGTCGGCGGTCAGGAGGTGGCGTAGCCCTGGGGGTTGCCGCTCTGCCAGCGCCAGGTGTCCTCGCACATCTCGTCGAGGCCGCGCCGCGCCGTCCAGCCGAGCTCGTCGCGGGCGCGGGCCGGGTCGGCGTAGGAGGTGGCCACGTCACCCGCCCGGCGGGGAGCCACGCGCACCGGCACCTCGCGGCCGCTGGCGCGCTCGAAGGCCGCGACCACCTGGCGCACCGACGAGCCCGTGCCGGTGCCGAGGTTCCAGGCGTGCGCACCGCGCACGCCGTCCGGCCCGGAGATCTTCGCCAGGGCGGCCACGTGCCCCTCCGCCAGGTCGACCACGTGGATGTAGTCGCGCACGCCGGTGCCGTCGGGGGTGTCGAAGTCGTCACCGAAGACCGTCAGCTGCTCGCGGCGGCCGACGGCGACCTGCGCGATGAACGGGACCAGGTTGTTGGGGACGCCGCGCGGGTCCTCCCCGATGCGGCCGGAGGGGTGGGCGCCCACCGGGTTGAAGTAGCGCAGCAGCGCCACCGACCAGCGCTCGTCGCTGGCGGCGACGTCGCGCAGCACCTGCTCGGTCATGAACTTGGTCCACCCGTAGGGGTTGGTGGCCCCGAGCGGGGAGTCCTCGGTCAGCGGCATCTGCGTGGCCGCGCCGTAGACGGTGGCGGAGGAGGAGAAGACCAGCGTGCGGCAGCCGACGGCATCCATCGCCCTGACGAGGTTGAGGGTGCCGCCCACGTTGGTGCGGTAGTACCGCTCGGGCTGCTCCACCGACTCGCCCACGGCCTTGAGCGCGGCGAAGTGGACGACCGCCTCGGGCCGGGCCCCCTCGAGCGCGGCGAGGACGGCGGCCTCGTCGGTGACGTCGACCTCGAGCAGCTCGACCTCGCGGCCGGCGATCTCGCCCACCCGGCGCAGCGCCTCGGCGCTGGCGTTGGAGAGGTCGTCCAGGACGACCACCTCGTGCCCCTGCGCCAGCAGCTCCACCACCGTGTGGCTGCCGATGTAGCCCGCTCCGCCCGTCACCAGGATCTGCACGACGCGCGACGCTACACGGGCGGTGCGACCCTCGGACGATGGCTGCCCCAGCGGACGACCGCCCCGACGCCGTGCTCTTCGACGTCGACGGGACCCTCGTCGACTCCAACTACCAGCACGTCGTCGCGTGGACCCGGGCCCTGCAGGGCGTCGGGGTGGTGGTGCCGGCGCCCGCTCTGCACCGCGCGATCGGCATGGGCGGTGACCAGCTGGTGGCGGCCGTGGCGGGTGACGACGTCGAGCGCGAGCACGGCGACGCCGTCCGGGACGCCTGGACGCGCGAGTTCACCGCGCTCACCGACGCCGTGCCGCCGCTGCCCGGAGCGGTGGACCTGCTGCGGGCGTGCCACGAGCGGGGCCTGCGGGTGGTGCTCGCCAGCTCGTCGTCGTCGGACCTGCTCGAGCGCTTCCGCGCCGTGCTCGGCGCCGACGACGCGATCGACGCGGTGACCACGTCCGACGACGTCGAGGCGTCCAAGCCCGCCGGAGACCTGTTCGGCGTGGCCGCCGAGAAGGTCGGGGCGCAGCGGCCGGTGGCCGTGGGCGACTCCCCGTGGGACGCGCGGGCGGCGCGCGCCGCCGGCGTGCCGGTGGTGCTGGTGCGCTCCGGGGGCTTCTGCGACGACCTGCTGCTCGCCGAGGCGCCCGGCGCGGCGCTGTACGACGACGCCGCGGCGCTCCTGGCGGGCCTGGAGGGCTCCCCGCTGGTGCGCCCCGTCAGTCGCTGACGCGGAACCAGACCACCTTGCCGGTGGCCTGGCGCGGGACCCGACCCCCCAGGGCGGCGGCCAGCGCCGCCGGCAGCGCCGGGGTGGAGCCCCGCTCGGCGTCGGTGCCGCCGGCGGGGCTCACGGGCTCGAGCTCGCGCAGGCCGCCCTCGCGGACGCCCCACTCCACCGAGAGCTTGTCGACGAGCTCGAGGCCGCGGCCGCTCTCGTCCAGCAGCTCGGTCTCGCGCAGCACCGGGTGCACCGGGCTGCCGTCGGCGACCTCCACGAGCACCGCCCCGGAGGCCTCGCTCACGACGTCCATGGTCACCAGGGAGCCGGCGTGGACGACGGCGTTGGTCACCAGCTCGGACGCGAGCAGCTCGACGCGGTCGCGGACCTCGACCGAGTGCAGCTCACCCAGCTCCTTGCGCACGAAGGCGCGAGCCAGCAGGGGAGCCCGGGTGTCCTTGGGAAGCCTCACGCGCACGGCAGCACCCTGCCACCGAGGTCGACCTCCCCGTGGGAACTCAGCCAGACCAGCGCCTCGCGCAGGACCTCCGGGCTGGTCCACCGGGGCTCGTACCCGAGGAGCCGGCGCCCCTTCTCGACCGAGGCGCTGTGGTTGCGCACCAGGTGCTCCCACGAGGCGCCCGCGTGCTCGGCGCCCTCGGCCTCGCCCAGCCGGTCGGCGTAGCCGGCGCGGAACTCCTCCCAGCCGACGTCGCGCAGCCGGGCCTCCTGCCCGAACCACGAGGCGACCTGCTGGGCCAGCCCGCGGGCGGTCCAGCCGCGGTCGGAGACGGCGAAGAAGCTCTCCCCCACCGAGGTCGAGCGGTGCTCGAGGGCGCGCTGGAACACCTGCGCGACGTCGTCGGCGTGCACGTGGTGCATGAGCTGGTGCCCGCCGTCGGGCACCGCCAGCTCCTCGCCCGCCGCGAGCGCCTCCCAGACCCCCGGGTCGGTGTTCCCCAGCGGGTTGACGACCCGCCACCCCGGCCCGCTGATGTGCCCGGGGTGGACGACGGTCGTGGGCACCCCGCCGCGGCGCGACTCGGCGAGCAGCAGGTCCTCGCAGGCGACCTTCTGGACGCCGTAGTCGCCGAAGGGCTCGTGCGGGTCCTCCTCGCGCAGGGGCGCCGCCGCGGCGCGGCCGTGGGTCCAGATGGTGCCCGCGTGCAGGAGGTGCCCGACGCGCCCGCGCAGCGCCTCGACCAGCTGCGCCGCCGAGCCGGGCGTGAAGCAGACCATGTCGACGACGACGTCGGCGCCCAGGTCGGCGACGCGGCCGCCGAAGGTCCCCGCGGCGTCCTCCGCCTCGCGGTCGACGGCGACGCGCTGGACGCGGTCCCACGCCTCGTGGGGGCGGTAGGGCTCGCGGGTGCCCCGGGACAGGGCCACCACCTCGTGCCCCGCCGCGACGAGGCGGGGCACGAGGTAGGTGCCGACGTGGCCGGTGGCTCCGATGACGACGACGCGCACGGGGTGCTCCTCAGTAGACGGTGTAGCCGCCGTCGGCCACGAGCACGGTGCCCGTGACGAAGCTGGCGGCGTCGCTGGCCAGGAACACCACGCTCGGCGCGATCTCCTCCGGGGAGGCGGCGCGCTGCTGCGGTGCGTCCTCGATCCACTGCCGGCGGAACCGGGGCTCGTCGACGGGGGCCATCGCGGTGCGCACGTACCCCGGGGCGAGGGCGTTCACACGGATCCCGTGCGGAGCCCACTCGGCCGCCAGTGACTTCGTCAGCTGGTGCACGGCCGCCTTGGACGCGTTGTACGCGGCCTGCTCCTGCGGGCGGTTGACGATGATCGCCGAGATCGAGCCGATGTTGACGATCGAGCCGCCCCCGGCCTCGCGCATGTGGCGGCCCACCGCGAGGGACGTCTTCCACAGCGCCCGCACGTTGAGGTCGAACACCGCCGACCACTCGTCGTCGGGCACCTCCCAGCTGGAGCGGTGGAAGCACGTGCCGGCGTTGTTGACCAGCACGTCGATGCGACCGCCCAGGCCCTCCAGGGCCTCGGCGGTGGCGCGCTCCACGTCGGCGTCGACCGTCAGGTCGGCGTCCACGCGGACCAGCTCCACGCCGTCCGCAGCGGCCTCCTCGACGAAGGCCTGCGACCGGGCGCCGTCGCGGGCGATGATCGCGACCCTGGCGCCGGCGGCCGCCAGGCCGAGCGCGAACGCGCGGCCCAGGCCCTGGTTGCCACCGGTGACGACGGCGGTGCGCCCCTCGAGGCTGAACGGCCCCCAGCTCCCCGCCATCAGCGCCAGGGCTCCACGACGGACTTCAGGCTCTCGGGGTCCGTGTCGGAGTCGAGGGCGTCGGGGGCGTGGTCGAGGTCGTAGCGGCCGGTGACGAGGGAGTCGACGTCCACCTGGCCCGACGCCACGAGGTGCGCCGCCAGCGGCCAGGTGTCGGTGTACCGGAAGATGCCGGTCAGCGAGATCTCGTTGTCCTGGATGTAGCTCACCGGCAGGGTCAGCTCCGGGTTGCCCAGGCCCACCAGCACGGCGGTGCCGCCGCCGCGCACGGCGCGGATCCCGGAGGTGATGGCCGGCGCCGCGCCGGAGGCGTCGATGAAGGAGTCGACCTGCAGCTCCGTCACGTCGGTCTCCCGCGGGTCGACGGCGTGCGTGGCGCCGAAGCCCAGCGCGCGCTCGCGGCGGGGCGCGACGAGGTCGGTGATGATGACCTCGCGGGCGCCGAACGCGCGGGCGACCTGCGCGGTGATGATGCCGATCGGGCCGGCGCCGGCGACGAGCACCCGCTGGCCGGGCACCACGCGGGCCTTGCGCATCGCGGCGATGCCCACGCTGAGCGGCTCGAGGAGCGCGGCGGCGTCGTCGGAGAGGCCGTCGGCGACGGGGAAGGCGAACTCCGCCGGCGCGGTGACGTACTCCGCGAAGGCGCCGTCGACCGGGGGCGTCGCGTAGAAGCGCATGTGCGGGCAGAGGTTGTAGCGGCCGGCCAGGCACTGCGAGCAGTGGTGGCAGGGGCGCTGCGGGTCGACGGCGACGCGCTCGCCGACGCGGGAGGCGTCGACGCCGGAGCCGACGGCCACCACGGTGCCGCCCATCTCGTGGCCCAGCACCATCGGCTGCTCGACGACGAACTCGCCGGCGCGCATGTGCCGGTAGTAGTGGACGTCGGAGCCGCAGACCCCGACGGAGCCCACCCTGACGAGCACCTCACCGGGGCCGGCCTCGGGGACGGGGCGCTCCTGCACCTCGACCGTGTTCTCGGCCAGCAGCACGCTGGCCCGCATCGTCTCCGGGAGGCGGTCGGGCACGCCCGGCGCTCCCCTCTGCTCCGTCGCAGCGCTCATGCGCCCCATCATGCCCCGCCGGTGCTGAGAACGTTCTCAGCGGCCAGCCCGCTGGCGCGACCGCCGCGGTGTGGCGCCCGCCGGGCGGGGGTCACATGCGCTGCAGGCCGTGGCCGGTGATGACGGCGGTGCCCTCCAGGTCGGAGGCCTCCAGGTCGACGGTGGCCACGAAGGCCCAGTCGCGGTCGCCGGCCGGGTCGTCGACCACCTGCCGCACCTGCCAGAGGCGCGCCTCCCGGTCGTGCTGGACCTGCAGCATCGCCGGGGCCCGCGACGCCGCGGAGACGCCGACGTCGTCGTGGTCCTCGTAGTAGGCCGCGACCGCCTCCTGCCAGGCGTCGAGGTCGAGCTCGGGGTCGAGCACCGACAGGTCCCACGCGCGGCGGCGCGCCAGCAGCTCCACGCGGCGCCACATGGCGTTGCGCACCTGCACGGTGAACGCGCGGGTGTTGGCCGTGATGCCGCGCAGGGCCGGGGGCGGCGGGGGGGCCCCGCCCTCCACCAGCGCCTCGGGGTGCGTCAGCGCCTCCCACTCGTCGAGCAGGCTGGAGTCGGTCTGGCGGACCACCTCGCCGAGCCACTCGAGGACGTCGTCGAGGCCCTCGCCGCGCTGCGCCTCCGGCACGGTCTGGCGCAGGGCGCGGTAGGCGTCGGACAGGTAGCGCAGCACCGCCCCCTCGGACCGGGTGAGGTTGTAGCGCCGCACGAGGTCGCCGAAGGTCATCGCCTCCTCGAGCATCGTGCGCACCACCGACTTCGGGGAGAGCGCGTCCTCGGGCAGCCACGGGGCGGTCAGCCGGTACTGGGTGAACGCCGCCTCGAGCAGCTCCTCCAGCGGCTTGGGCCAGGTGACCTCCTCGAGCAGCTCCATCCGCTCCTCGTACTCGATGCCCTCCGCCTTCATCGCCGCCACGGCCTCGCCGCGGGCGGCGAACTGCTGGGCCAGCAGGATCGGGCGGGGGTCGTCGAGGGTCGCCTCGACGACGCTGACCACGTCGAGCGCCGGGGTGGGCGACTCCGGGTCCAGCACGTCGAGCGCGGCGACGGCGAACGTCGACAGCGGCTGGTTGAGCGCGAAGTCGGCCTGGAGGTCGACGGTGAGGCGGAAGCGCCGCCCGGTCTCGTCGGGCTCCTCCAGCCGCTCGATGACGCCCGCCGCGAGCAGCTCGTGGGCGATGGCGACGGCGCGGCGCACCAGCCGGACCTGCGCTCCGCGGTCGGAGTGGTTCCCCAGCAGCAGCTTCCTGAGGTGCTGGGCGGCGTTCCCCGGCCGGGCGATGGTGTTGAGCACCATCGCGTGGGTGACCTTCATCTGGCTGGTCAGCGGCTCCGGGGCCGCGGCCACGAGGCGCTCGAAGGTCGGCTCGGCCCAGCTGACCTCGCCCTCCGGCGGCTTCTTCTTGACGATCCGCTTCTGCTTCTTCACGTCGTCGCCGGCCTTGGCCAGGAGGCGGGCGTTCTCGACGAGGTGGTCGGGCGCCTGCACCACGCACGTGCCGGAGGTGTCGAAGCCCGCACGGCCCGCACGGCCGGCGATCTGGTGGAACTCCCGGGCGCTGAGCAGCCGGGTGCGCCGCCCGTCGTACTTGGTCAGGGAGGTCACGAGCACGGTGCGGATCGGCACGTTGATGCCCACGCCCAGGGTGTCCGTGCCGCAGATGACGGGCAGCAGCCCCTCCTGCGCCAGGGTCTCCACCAGGCGCCGGTACTTCGGCAGCATCCCGGCGTGGTGGACGCCCACGCCGTGGCGCACCAGCTTGGAGAGCACCTGCCCGAAGCCGGCGGTGAAGCGGAAGCCGCCCAGCGCCTCTCCGATGCGCTCGCGAGCGCCCTTGTCGGCGACGGTCACGGAGAGCAGCGCCTGCGCGCGCTCGAGCGCCGCCGCCTGCGTCGGGTGGACGACGTAGACCGGGGCCTCCTTCGACTCCAGCAGCTCCTGGAGGGTCTCGTGCACCGGCGTCAGGGCCCACCGGTGGTGCAGCGGGACGGGCCGGTCGGCGTGCGCCACCAGCACCGTCTCGCGGCCGGTGCGGCGGCGCAGGTCCTCCTCGAAGCGGGAGGTGTCGCCGAGCGTCGCGCTCATGAGGAGGAACTGGGCCCGCGAGAGCTCCAGCAGCGGCACCTGCCAGGCCCAGCCGCGGTCGCGGTCGGCGTAGTAGTGGAACTCGTCCATGACCACCAGGCCGACGTCGAGGTCGGCGCCCTCGCGCAGCGCGCGGTTGGCGAGCACCTCCGCGGTGCAGCAGACCACGGGGGCGTCGGCGTTGACGGCGCCGTCACCGGTGACCATGCCCACGTTCTGGGCTCCCAGGACCTCCACCAGCGCGAAGAACTTCGCGCTGACCAGGGCCTTGATGGGGGCGGTGTACACCGAGCGGCGCCCGGAGGCCATGGCCGCGGCGTGCGCGCCGAGCGCCACGAGCGACTTGCCCGAGCCGGTGGGGGTGGCGAGGACGACGTTCGAGCCGGAGACCAGCTCGATCAGGGCCTCCTCCTGGGCGGGGTAGAGCGTGGTCCCCCGCGACGACGCCCACCCCTCGAAGGCGGCGAAGACCTCGTCGGGGTCCGGGTCGGTGCCCGGGCCGACCACCGGGAGGCGGCCGGGCAGGTCGGCGCGCCGGTCGACGGTCACGGGCTGGGGGTCTGGCACACCGGCGAGGGTGTCACGACCGCGGAGGCCGGCCGCCTCCGCGGCGACGAGACCGCGCGGAGTTGATCACCCGTGCGGACGACGCCCGAGGGGGGTCCTGTCACCTACAGTGACCCCTGCTGCTCGCCCAGGGGTCGCCTGCCCCACCGGGTCGCCGGCGGCCGAGCGCTGGGAGGGATGGGTGGCCGTCGACGTGCCACGCAGCGCCGCGCAGGAGCGCCGCACCGCCCGCTACGAGCCCGAGGCCGCCTCGGTCCGGGCCGCCCGGCGCTTCGTCGAGGAGCAGCTGGTCGCCCTGGAGCGGGCTCCCCTCGCCGACGACGCCGGCCTGGTGCTCAGCGAGCTCGCGGCGAACGCCGTCCTGCACGCGCGGACCCCCTTCGAGGTGGTGGTCGTCGCCGTCGGCACCGACGAGGTCCGGGTGGAGGTGCTCGACGGGAGCACCGCGACGCCCCTCGTGGGGGTGTCGGTCGGGACGTCGACCACGGGCCGCGGCATGGTGCTGGTCGACGCGCTCGCGACGCGCTGGGGCGTGCGGCCGCTGGAGACCGGCAAGGCGGTGTGGTTCGAGGTCGGGGGCGCCCGCGCCGAGGGCGAGTCCCCGGCCGAGGCGAGCGCCGAGGACCTGCTGGCGATGTGGGCCGACCTCGACACCTCGCCGACCGTGGTGGTGCACGACGTGCCCGTCGCCGAGCTGCTGGCGGCGAAGGAGCACGTGGACGACCTCGTCCGCGAGCTGCAGCTGGTCGCGCTCGACCCGGCCCTCCTGGAGCGCCGCGAGGCCGAGGCGCCCTGCGAGGTGCACCTGGCGCGCCGCCTCGACGTCGCCACGCGGGCCTTCGACGCGGCGCGGGTCCAGGTGCGGTCGCAGGTGGTGCGCGCGGCGCGGGCCGGCCGGTCGGTGGTCGACCTCGAGCTGGTGCTCGGGCCCGACGACGGCGAGCACGCGCGCCAGTACCGCGACGCGCTCGAGGAGGCGGAGCAGCTGGCGCGCAGCGGCGTCCTGCTGACCCGCGGCGACGTCCTCGGACGCCACGCCGCGGTGCTGCAGCACTACCTCGACGAGGTCGTCCGGCAGCTCGGCTGAGCCGCTGCTCCGCTGAGCTGCTGCTCCGCCGCGCTGCCGGACGACCCCCCGCGTCAGCCGATCTGCGGCACCGCCGCGAGCGCGGAGCGCAGCGCGTCGTCGGACAGGCCCGAGTCGGTCATCCGGCCCGAGAGGAACGCCTCGTAGGCCGCGAGGTCGAGCAGGCCGTGGCCGCACAGCGCGGTGACGATGACCTTCTCCTCCCCCGTCTCCTTGCAGGCCAGGGCCTCCTGGATGGCGACCGCGAGCGCGTGGGTCGGCTCGGGCGCCGGGACGATGCCCTCGGTGCGGGCGAACTGCACCGCCGCCTCGAAGCAGGCGGTCTGGTCGACGCTGGTCGCCGTCATCAGGCCGAGCTCGTAGACGTGGCTGATCAGCGGCGCCATGCCGTGGTAGCGCAGGCCGCCGGCGTGGATCGGGTCGGGCACGAAGTCGTGGCCGAGGGTGTGCATCTTCATCAGGGGGGTGAGCCCGGCGGTGTCGCCGAAGTCGTACCGGTACTCCCCGCGGGTCAGGGACGGCGCGGAGGCCGGCTCGACGGCGCGGATCTCGGGGTTGATGCGCCCGGCGAGCTTCTCGCGCAGGAACGGGAAGCACAGCCCGCCGAAGTTCGAGCCGCCGCCGGTGCAGCCGATGACGAGGTCGACGTCGTCCTCCCCCGCCTTGGCCAGCTGGAGGAGCGCCTCCTCGCCGATGACCGTCTGGTGCAGGAGGACGTGGTTGAGCACCGAGCCCAGGGCGTAGTTGGTGTCCTCGCGCTGCGCGGCCACCTCCACGGCCTCGGAGATGGCGATGCCGAGGGAGCCGGTGTGGTCCTCGGGGTAGGCGCGGCCGGCCTCGGTCAGGCGCGACGGCGAGCGGTGCACGGTGCCGCCGAAGGTCTCGATGAGGGTGCGGCGCCCCGGCTTGGCGTCGTAGGAGCCGCCGACCTGCCACACCTCGCACTCGAGGCCGAACAGGGCCGACGCGAAGGACAGGGCGGTGCCCCACTGGCCGGCGCCGGTCTCGGTGGTGAGCTTCCTGATGCCGGCCTTGGCGTTGTAGAAGGCCTGGGGCACGGCGGTGTTGGGCTTGTGGGAGCCGGCGGGGCTGACGCCCTCGTACTTGTAGTAGATGCGGGCCGGGGTGCCGAGGGCCTTCTCGAGGTTGACCGCCCGGTGCAGGGGCGAGGGCCTCCAGAGGCGGTAGACGTCCTGGACCTCCTCGGGGATGTCCACGTACCGCTCGGTGGTGACCTCCTGCGCGATGAGGTCCGCGGGGAAGAGGCCGGCGAGGTCGTCCGGGCCGATCGGCTCGTGCGTGCCGGGGTGCAGCGGCGGGGGCGGCGGCTCGGGCAGGTCGGGGATGATGTTGTACCAGCGGGTGGGCATCTCGGACTCGTCGAGCACGAACTTGCGCTGCTGGCCCGGCTTCTTCGTCGCCATCGGCGCAGCGTAGTGAGCGGCCGCTCCCACACTGCTGGCAGGATCAGGGGCCGTGTCCAAGGTCCTGACCTCCCTGCCCGTCGGCGAGCGCGTCGGCATCGCCTTCTCCGGGGGTCTCGACACCTCCGTGGCCGTCGCGTGGATGCGCGACAAGGGGGCGGTGCCCTGCACGTACACCGCCAACATCGGCCAGTACGACGAGCCCGACATCGACGCGGTGCCCGGCCGCGCCGGCGCGTACGGCGCGGAGGTCGCCCGCCTGGTCGACTGCCGCGACGCCCTCGTCGAGGAGGGCCTGGCGGCCCTGACCTGCGGCGCCTTCCACATCCGCTCCGGCGGGCGGGCGTACTTCAACACCACGCCGCTGGGCCGCGCCGTCACCGGCACCAAGCTGGTCCGCGCGATGCTGGAGGACGACGTCCAGATCTGGGGCGACGGCTCCACCTACAAGGGCAACGACATCGAGCGGTTCTACCGCTACGGCCTCATGGCCAACCCCTCCCTGCGGATCTACAAGCCGTGGCTCGACGCGCAGTTCGTCACCGAGCTGGGCGGGCGCAAGGAGATGTCGGAGTGGCTGGTGGCGCACGACCTGCCCTACCGCGACTCGACCGAGAAGGCGTACTCCACCGACGCCAACATCTGGGGCGCCACCCACGAGGCCAAGTCGCTGGAGCAGCTCGACACCGGCATCGAGATCGTGCAGCCGATCATGGGCGTGCGGTTCTGGGACCCGTCCGTGGAGATCGAGGCCGAGGACGTCACCGTCGGCTTCGAGCAGGGCCGCCCGGTCTCCATCAACGGGCGCACGTTCGCCTCCGCGGTCGACCTGGTGCTGGAGGCCAACGCCGTCGGCGGGCGCCACGGGCTGGGCATGTCCGACCAGATCGAGAACCGCATCATCGAGGCCAAGAGCCGCGGCATCTACGAGGCGCCCGGCATGGCCCTGCTGTTCGCCGCGTACGAGCGCCTGGTCAACGCCGTCCACAACGAGGACACCGTCGCGGCGTACCACTCCGAGGGCCGCCGCCTGGGCCGCCTGCTGTACGAGGGCCGCTGGCTCGACCCGCAGGCCCTGATGATCCGCGAGTCGCTGCAGCGCTGGGTCGGCACCGCCGTCACCGGCGAGGTCACCCTGCGGCTGCGCCGCGGCGAGGACTACTCCCTGCTCGACACCACCGGCCCGAACCTCAGCTACCACCCCGACAAGCTGTCGATGGAGCGCACCCAGGACGCCGCGTTCGGCCCGGTCGACCGCATCGGCCAGCTGACGATGCGCAACCTCGACATCGCCGACTCCCGCGCCAAGCTGGAGCAGTACGCGGCCGTCGGCCTGGTGGGCCCGGACGCCCCCGGCGTCGGCCTGGTCGGCGGGCTCGAGGCCGCGGCGCTGGAGCCGGGCGGCGCCGAGGAGATCGCCTCCTCCGGCCAGCCCTCCCCCGACGACCGCCCGCTCGACCGCGCGGCCATGGAGTTCGGCACCGACTGACGTCCCCCCACCTCGCAGCCGGGCGCCCGGTTGCGGTTCCCACCCCCTCCGGAACCGCAGCCAGGCGCCCGGTTGCGGTTCCGACCCCCACCGGAACCGCAGCCAGGCGCCCGGCTGCGTCACGGGGGCGAGAGGCGGGAGACCCAGGTCGCGAGGTGCTCCCTCAGGGCCGCCGGCTCCACGTCGCTGACGTCGCACCGGGCCCGGACGAGGGCGAACGCCGCCCAGTCGAGGTCCTCGGTGCTCATGAGGAGCCGGCACCGCTGGGGAGGGGGCCCGCCGTCGTCCTGCGCGGCGAGCGGCTCGACGTGGGCCCAGCCGCCGAGCCGGCTCCGCGCCTCGTCGGCGGAGCAGTGCAGCACTGCGGTGACCGCGTGCAGCGCCGGCGCGGTGCGGATGCTCCGCTCGACGACGGCGGCCGCGTCCGGGCCGGGCAGCTCGCGGGGGCGGAAGCGGCCACCCCGCGCCGCGGCGTCGCGGACGCGGTCGACGCGCAGAGTGCGCCAGTCGCCGCGCCCGAGGTCCCACACCACCACGTACCAGCGCCTGCCGAGGCGCACGAGGCCGTGCGGCTCGACGCTGCGCTCGGTCCGGGCGCCGTCGGCCGCGGTGTAGGCCAGCGCCAGCCGCTCGGCGTCGCGGCAGGCCTGCGCCACGGTCAGCAGCACCGCCGGGTCGGGGCCGGCCGCCGCCGCCCACGGCGCCCGCACGGACGCCGCGCTCAGGGCCTCCACCCGGCGGCGCAGCCGCGGCGGCATCACCTGCACCACCTTGGCGAGGGCCCGCAGCGCCGGCTCGGCCGCGCCGTCAGCGCCGTCGGCCCCCTCGCTCCCGCTGGCCGCGCCCTGGAGGGCGACGGCGAGCGCCACGGCCTCCTCGTCGTCGAGGGCCAGGGGCGGCAGCGAGGCGCCTGCGGCCAGGCGGTAGCCGCCGTCGGGGCCGGACGTCGCGTCGACGGGGTAGCCCAGCTCGCGGAGCCTGTCGACGTCGCGCCGCAGGGTCCGCGGCGAGACGCCGAGGCGGTCGGCCAGCTCTCCGCCGGGCCAGTGGCGGCGCGCCTGCAGGAGCGACAGCAGGCGCAGGGTGCGTGAGCTGGTGTTCGCCACGGTCCTCATCGTGCCGCCGATCGCGGACGAGAAGTGACCGCAACCCCTCCTAACGTGGTGCTCACCAGGGCGGGGACACCGCCCGAGCAGCAGAGGAGACCACCGTGTTCGCTCCCGGCACCCACTCCGAGTCCGAGGCCCTGGCCGGCTTCCTCGACGACCAGCTCGCCGCGCTGCGCACCGCCGCGCACGGCCTCACCGACGCGCAGGCCAAGCAGCGGCCGTGCCGCAGCACCCTGTCGGTGGGAGGGGTCCTCAAGCACGTCACGCACGTGCTGCGGGGGCGCACCCAGCCGCGGGTGGTCGACGCCGACGGGTACGCCGTCTTCGCCGACAGCTTCGTGCTGCGCGACGACGAGTCCCTCGAGGGTGCTCTGGCCGCGTTCGACGAGGTGCGCACCGCCTTCCTGGCCGACGTGCGCGCCACCGACCCCGGCGCTCCGATGACCGAGCCGCCCGCCCCCTGGTACGGCCGCCACGAGCCGACGCCGTCGGTCCAGCGGTACGCGCTGCTGCACCTCGTCGAGGAGCTGGCCCGGCACGCGGGCCACGCCGACGTCATCCGGGAGGAGCTCGACGGCGCTCAGGCCGCGTCGCTGCACCTGGCCGTCGTCGGCGCTCCGGGCAACGACTTCGTGCGCCCCTGGCAGCCCGCCTGACCCACCCCCTCGTGATCATGGGCGTCCGCCACCCCGCGAGGGGGAGCGGACGCCCAGGACCACGGGAGCCGGTGGTCAGTCTCCGGCGTCGCGGGCGCCCGCCCACAGGTCGACGCCCGACTCCACCGCGTGCTCGTCGATGGCGGCGAGCTCGGCGTCGGTGAAGTCGACGCGGGTGGCGGCGGCCACGTTGTCCTCGACCTGCTCCACGGAGCTGGCCCCGATCAGCGCCGTCGTGATGCGCTGGTCGCGGAGCACCCAGGAGAGCGCCATCTGCGCCAGGGTCTGGCCGCGGTCGGCGGCGATGGCGTTGAGCCCGCGGATGCGCGCGAGGTTCTCGTCGGTGAGCGCCGACCTGTCGAGCGAGCCGCCGCGCGAGGCGCGCGACCCCTCGGGCACGCCGTCGAGGTACTTGTCGGTGAGCAGCCCCTGGGCGAGCGTGGTGAAGGGGATGCAGCCGACGCCCTCGCGCTCCAGCACGTCGAGCAGCTCCGGCTCGACCCACCGGTTGAACATCGAGTACGAGGGCTGGTGGATGAGCAGCGGCGTGCCCAGCTCGCGCAGGATGCGCGCGGCCTCCGCGGTGCGCTTGGGCCCGTAGGAGGAGATGCCCACGTAGAGGGCCTTGCCGGCGCGGACGGCGTCGGCGAGCGCCGTCATCGTCTCCTCGAGCGGCGTCTCCGGGTCGGGGCGGTGGTGGTAGTAGATGTCGACGTAGTCGAGGCCCATGCGCTGCAGCGACGCGTCGAGGCTGGCGCGCAGGTACTTGCGGGAGCCGTGGTCGCCGTAGGGGCCGGGCCACATGTCCCACCCGGCCTTGGTGGAGATGACGAGCTCGTCGCGGTACGGCGCGAGGTCGGTGCGCATGAGGTGCCCGAAGTTGACCTCGGCGGCGCCGTAGGGCGGCCCGTAGTTGTTGGCGAGGTCCATGTGCGTCACGCCGAGGTCGAAGGCGCGGCGCACGATGGCGCGCTGCACCTCCAGCGGCCGGTCCTCGCCGAAGTTCTGCCAGAACCCCAGGCTGACCAGCGGCAGCTCCAGCCCGCTGCGCCCGGTGCGGCGGTAGGTCATCGACTCGTAACGGTCATCAGCAGCGATGTACGTCATGCGTTCCATCGTTGCAGGACCGCTCGCGGCGGCTGCGCGGCCACCCTCGCGCCTCAGCGGGCGGTGTGCTCCGCGAGGACGTCGACGCCGGTGAGGGCCGCGCTCGCGCGCCACAGGTCGGCGGCCAGACCGAGGTCGCTGGCCAGCTGGGTGCGCCCCACCAGGCGCGGGGCCCCGCGCACCTCGCCCGGGCCCGACGGACCGGTGAAGCTGCCGCCCGGCAGGTCGGCCGTGGCCGCCAGCAGCGTCGGCTGCGCACCCGCCGCGGCGCTTTGCGCGAAGACCCGGTTGCCCACGCCGGTGAGCCGGTCGGCCAGGGCGTTGCCCGAGCGCCCCTGGAGGTTGGTGGCGGCCCAGCCGGGGTGCGCCGCGAGCACCCGCACCGGCGAGGAGGCGGCGTGCAGGCGCCGCTGCAGCTCGAGCACGAACAGGAGGTTGGCCAGCTTGCTCTGCGCGTAGGCCGCGGCGGCTGAGTAGCGGCGCCGCTCCCAGTCCAGGTCGTCCAGGTCGATGCGGCCCGCCTTGTGCACCAGCGAGCTGAGGACGACGACGCGGTCGCCCACGTGCTCGAGCAGCCGGCCGACGAGGGCGTGGTGCCCGAGGTGGTTGGTGCCGAGCTGCGACTCGAAGCCGTCGGCCGTACGGCCCAGCGGCACCATCATGATCCCGGCGTTGGCGACCAGGACGTCGATGCCGCGGCGGTCTGCCGGGCGCTCGGACCACCGCTGCGCGAAGGCCTCGACGCTGGCCAGGTCGGACAGGTCGAGGCGCTGCACCTCGCTGCTGCCGGGCAGACCGGCGGCGACGCGCTCGCCCTTGGCGGTGTCGCGGACGGCGAGGACCACGTGCGCGCCCCGCGCCGCGAGGACCCTCGACGTCTCGAGCCCCAGCCCGCTCGTCGCTCCGGTGACGACCACCGTGCGGCCGCTCTGGTCGGGGATCTGGGCGGTCGTCCACGGGGTGGCCATGGGGTGACGCTAGGCGTGTCGGGTGCTGACCGCTGACCACGGGGCGTTCGCGGCGCTACGTTCCGGCGTGGCTAGTGAGAAGACCTACACCGTCGAGCGCCGGACCGTCGTCGCCGCCCCGCCGGAGCGGATCCGCGCAGAGATCGACGACCTGCGCCGCTGGCAGGGCTGGTCGCCCTGGGAGGGACTCGACGCCGACCTCCAGCGCACCTACACCGGGCCACCGTCCGGCCCTGGCGCCGCCTACGCCTGGAGCGGCAACAAGAAGGCCGGGCGCGGGCGCATGGAGGTGCGCTCGTCGACGCCGGAAGCCGTGGCCATCGACATCGTCTTCGAGAAGCCGTTCCCCTCCACCAGCACCTCGACGTTCTCGCTGCTGCCGTCCGGAGGCTCGACGGAGCTGGTGTGGAGCATGGTCGGGCCGCGGCCGCTGGTCCTGCGGCTGCTCGGACCGGTCATCAGCATGGACAAGATCGTCGGCAAGGACTTCGAGCGCGGGCTCGCGCAGCTCAAGGCGCGAGCCGAGGCTGCCCCGGCCTGAGCGCGGTCCGGGACGGGCCGAGGTGCCCGACCGTGGGACGATCGGCGGGCCAGGGCCTCTAGCTCAACTGGCAGAGCAGCGGACTTTTAATCCGCGGGTTGTGGGTTCGAGCCCCACGGGGCCCACCGTTTGACCAGTACTTTCACGCCCTCGCGGCCGCCGCGAGCCCCCGGGGACGGGCGATGTGGTCACACGATGGTCACGATCTTGGTCACGGCGGCGCGGGACCAGCGCCGCTGCGCGCTCGGCGGCGTCACGGCCGACGCCCGGCAGCAGGTGGCTGTACGTGTCGGACGTGAGGGTGATCGAGGAGTGCCCGAGCCGCTTGGAGACCACGGCGATCGGGACGCCAGCGGCAAGCATCAGCGAGGCCTGGCCGTGGCGAAGGTCATGCAGGCGGACCCGGCGGAGGCCGGCTGACGCGGTCAGCTCCGCGAAGCGCGTCGTGACGTGGTTGGGCAGCACCGGCGTGCCGTCCTCCCGGGCGAAGACGAGCCCGTGGTCGTTGTAGGCGTCGGCCCACAGCGCCTTCTCGGCGTCCTGGCGCAGACGGTGCTCAAGCAGCACGTCGAGCGTGGCGGAGTCGAGGTCCACCAGGCGGTGGTCGCCACTGGCGGTCTTGGGAGGGCCGAAGGCGATGCCTCGGTGCCCCTGGGCGCAGGAGGGACAGGGGTGCTGCCGCCCGTCCTCGACCTGCAGCACTTGCTGGCGGACCGTGATGACGCCACGCGGGATGTCGAGGTCGGTCCACCGCAGCCCGAGCGCCTCACCGCGGCGCAGGCCCGTCGCTGCCATGACGTCGAAGAGCGCCCCTAGCCGGTCTGCGGCGACATGGTCGAGGAAGGCCCCGAGCTCAGCTGGGTCCCACGGCACGACGCGGGGCCGGGTGACCTTGGGCAGCTCGAGGTCAGTAGCAGCGTTGAAGGCGACCAGCCGCCTGCGCTTGGCGCTGGCCAGGGCTGAGCGCAGGGTGGCGCGCACCCGCTGCACGGTGGCCGGCCCGGCCGGCGGGCGCCTGGAGTCGGTCGACCGCATCACCAGGGCCAGGGCCTCTTCGACGTGGACGTGCCTCAGGTCACCGAGCCGAAGGTGCCCGATGGTCGGGACGAGGTGGGTCCGGACGTGCTGCCGGTAGGAGCGCAGGGTGGTGGGGCGCAAGCCGCTGGCTTCCTTCACGTCGAGCCAGCGCAGGAGGTAGGCCTCGACCGTCAGACCGGTGTCGTGGGTGGCAGTCCCCCCGGCCACCCCGTCGACAAGAGCGGCGAGCGCGGTCTCGGCCTCTCGACGCGTCGCGAAGCCGCCTCGCTTGACTTGGCGCCGCAGCTGCCAGCGACCGCCCGAACCCGCCCCGGGGCCAAGGTCAGCGACGAAGCACCAGGAGCCGTGGTCGATGCGACACGACTTCTTACGACCCCGAGCATCTGATTCTTAAGGGCACGCACACCGCTTGAAAACAGACCCCTTCACGCCGACCCTCCTCCGCGCTTTGCACTACACGCCCATGCCCTCTGACCAGCGACGACCTACCTTGACGAAGTCACCGCGGATTTGCAAGGTGTTCTCGTGACACTTTCACGAAACGCCTCCCCGACTTCCTTGTCCCTGTCGTTCCACTTCGCCTCTCCTCGCCTCAGGAGTGTCCTTCTCGTCTCACTGAGTCCGGCCTCGTCCGGCTGCGTCCGCCTGGTCCGGCCGTGAGCCGACACGTCGCGCGCCTGCCGCGGCCGCACGATGCCGGCCGCCGGGGCCGCTTCACGGGTCTCGTGCTGCCCCGCCCTAGGCCTGAGCGCTTCGCGATGGTTCCCGAGCAGCTGCTCGAGGCCGATCTGCCCGCCACCGCCGTGCGGCTCTACGGGCTGCTGCTGCGGTGCCCGGTGGTCGACGGCGCTCACGTGCAGTCCCGGGCACGCCTGGCAGAGCGTCTTCACCGCTCCCTCGACACGGTCGACCGGGCGGTCGCCGCCCTGGCTGACGCAGGCTGGATCCAGGTCGCTCACCGCTTCTCTGACGGACAGCAGATCGCCAACGCCTACGTCGTCATGCCGACGCCCACGGGTGGCCCCGATGAGGTTGCCGCACCAGGGGCCTCCATCACGGCCGCGCCTTCGGCGCCTGTGGACAACGCTGCGGCGACTGCGGGGGTCTACGCACCTGTGGACGTTGGGCAAGGCAGTAACGACGGAAGCGCTCCGCTCAGGGGTAGCCGCACATCTGCGGCCCGGGGGGCCGCACTGATGCGGCACGGAAGAGAGTCCTTGACCCGAAGAACCTCCTCCCCCTCCCCTCCTCACCACCTGCACCGCGACGTTGGCGACTCCTCGGCGGCGGTACAGCGGCTCGAGCAGCCGGCGCAGCTACGGCTATCGATGGACCCCACAGACGCCCGCCTGACACAGCGCCTTGTTCGCCGACAGGCGTGGGAGGAGCTGGCAGCCAGTGGGTTGCCGGTGTCCCGTGCGGCGGTCACTCGCCGCGCTTGCGAGTTACTCGGCGCCCGCGTCGCACCACCGTGAGTTCCAACGACCCTTGTCGCCGCGGCTGCTCACGCGACCGGAAAGGCGGGAGCAAGATATGCATCTGGTACCCAGATGCGACGGCGCTGCAGCGCCAGAGTCCGCTCGCTACGCAGCGGGCCCCGGCGGGGGCGATGGTGACCGTGCGCGGTCGCCATCACGAGAGCCTCCGAAGCTTTCGCGGTCATGGGTCGGGTCGTCCACTTAGAGGTCTTCATAGGAATGCGTCGGAATTGATGCCTCTCGCCCGCCGCCCAGATGGCGATCCGAGAAGGAGACGGCTCGCGGCCCACGTCGTCGAGGACCGGTGGGCGCCTCTAGGCGCCCGGTCGACGGTCCCCAACCGGGCGGCGAGGCCGGTGGTGGCGGCCGCTGCTACCCCTCGCACCACGGGTCAGACGCGGGACCGTCGGCCTGCCACTTCTGAGGCCGGGGTGACTCTCGATCCCCTCACGCCTGTGAGGCTCACATGGATGCTGGACGGCTTCGCAGCGCGTCGCGAACGACGGGGAAGAGGTCTCCCCAGCAGTTGACGATCTTGCCGTCGGTGACGCGGTAGACAACCAGCTCCTGGACCTCGATCCGCCGTCCGGTCGGCGCGACACCGCTGAAGAGACCGGTGTGCGTGCCCCGACCGGTCAGGCGGACCGCGATGGTGTCGCCCTGGACGATGCGGTCCTGCACGTCCCAGCGGTAGTCGGGGAAGGCCTTGCACACCTCCTTGACACCTGCGGTATAGGCGGCCAGCCCGTCCACGGGCCCGGAGCCGCTGACGTCCTCGGAGATGAACTCGCCGAGGTCGTCGACGCGGTGCTCGTTGCACCGGGACAGGTAGCGCGCGTACAGGTCGACGACGGCGTCCTCGTGGGGGGAGGTCACCCGACGATGGTGCACCGGAGGGCGTCGGCCGGCGAGGTGTTCTGAGAGGACAGGTCCTTGCGGGGCCAGGGCTGCTGATGGCCCTTAAGTCGTCAGGCCCCCTGAGTCGTCGTTCGAAAGCCGACAGGGGGTGAGGTGTCGCGGGGCCGCCGCAGGGCTGCCTGTTGCTCGTGATCCTGCTGCGGCGACCGGTCGACGATCGTCTGCAAAGCAGCCCGGAGAGCAATTCCGATTGACACTCACCGGCACAGCACCCACTCGATGCCAGAGTCACGATGTCGTGCTTGTGATCGCCTGACTCCAGTCGCCGCGCAGGTAACTGTCGACCGCGCGCGAGAGAACCGGGGCGCCTACGGTCAGCAGGCTCCCAAGGGCTGAAGAAGCACCGGCCGGTTGGGCCGCACCCTTGCAAAGGCGCACCAGTGACTCCTCTCCCCCGCATGGCCTCGGCCGGTCAGCGGTGACCGCCTTCGTCGTCTTCCTGCTCGCCGGAGCCAGCGCCCTGCTGGCAGCAGTGCTGCCCCGCGTCCTCCGAGGCCGGGCCTTCAGCCTGCCGATGGCCTTCCTGGGCCTGGGCGTGCTCATCGGGTTCCTGCCCGGCCTGCCGAGCGTCGACCCGCTCGAGCACGAGGCGGTCACCGAGCACCTCACCGAGGTCGTCGTGATCATCTCTCTGATGGGCGCGGGCCTGGCCATCGACAGGCCCGTGGGGTGGCAGCGCTGGCGCACCACCTGGCGGCTCCTGGCGGTGGCGATGCCGCTGACGATCGTCCTGGTCGCCCTCACCGGCAGCATCCTGGGCGGGCTGCCGCTGGCCGCGGCCGTCCTGCTGGGCTCGGCGCTGGCGCCCACCGACCCGGTGCTCGCCGGGGACGTCCAGGTCGCCGAGCCGAGCGAGGACACCGACGAGGACGAGGTCAGGTTCGCCCTCACCAGCGAAGCCGGTTTGAACGACGGCGCCGCCTTCCCCGGCGTGTACCTCGCCATCGCCCTGGCCGCCCACGGCGGCCTCTTGGGCGGCTGGCTGTGGGGCTGGGCTCTGGGTGACCTGGTGATACGCCTGGCTGTCGGGGTCGCGGTGGGGTTCGGCACCGGGTGGGTGCTGGGTCGGGTCTTCTTCCACTCCCGCGTCGAGGCGCTGCGCCTGTCCCAGCAGGTGGAGGGGTTCACGGCCCTGGCCGTGACGTTCTTGGCCTACGGCGCGGCACAGCTGTTGCACGGCTACGGCTTCGTGGCGGTGTTCGTGGCCGCCGTCACCCTGCGCGCAGCTGAGCGCTCCCACGGGGCGCACCAGGTGGCGCACAGCTTCGTGGAGCAGACCGAGCGGATGCTCACCGCCTGGGTGCTGCTGCTCCTGGGGGCCGCGATGAGCGACGGCTTGCTGGGCGGCTTGACCTGGCAGCTGGCGCTGGTGGCGGTGCTGCTCGTCGTCGTGGTCCGGCCCGTGGTGGGGATGGTCTCAACGGTCCGCACCGACGGCGGGTGGCGCGAGCGCGCGGTGATCGCCTTCTTCGGCGTGCGCGGCATCGGTTCGCTGTACTACCTGGCGTACGCCCTCTCCCATGGTGACTTCCCGGATGAGTCGCTGTGGGCGGTGGTGGCTCTGGCGGTGGCCTCGTCGGTGGTGGTGCACGGGGTGCTGGCCACGCCGGTGGTCGGGTGGCTGGATCGCCGTCGCAGCGAGCACGCCCACCGCGTGCACGGTCGGGAGCAGGGAGACCCCGCCGTGGATGTTCACCTGTGACGCACCTGCTGCAGGGGCGCCTGCGCTGATGTGCGGGACCGGGTCCGGGTGTGGATCGCCAGCCGAGACCAGGGCGTCACCTCCCGGGACAGGTGAGGCGGTACCGCCTGCTGTGACCACACCCCGGGTGCGGGGTGAGCGGCGAGGGTGAGGGGTCACCGACGGCACCGTGGCGTCGTCGGTGACCTGGCGTCCTACAGGCCGAGCTTGCCCTTGAGGCCGCCGAGCCCACCGGCTGCCCCCCCGCCGTTACCTGCACCGCCGGAGACCATGCCGATCAGATCGGTGGGGTTGACACCGAACTTGCTGAGCAGGCCAGCGTCCTTGTCGGTGTCGACCTGGTCGGGGAGCTCCTGGCCGGCTTGGTCGGCCTGCGGACCGCCGATCTTCGACATGATGAACTGGATGACGAGGTCCTTGGGGATCTGCATGGTCGCTCCCGAGTTCGTGGGTGGGCTGCTCTAGCCCTGTACCCGGCAGCTGGACGTTGACGCGGCGACTCGCGGGATGGGCTGTCCCGGGTAGCCATCGGCGAGTGACACACCATCGCGGCTGACGCACTGGCTCGTCCGCGAGAGTCCCGTTGTGGGTCTTCTGATGCGACCGGCCGCCGAGTGGCTCGACGCTGCAGCATCATGGAAGCCCGAGTAGCGGCCTACTCCTGACCCATCAGCTGTTGACGGTGGGCGGGCAACATCACCGCATCTCGGAGGCATCCGAGCGCGACCACCGCTGTTCCGAGGGTGGCGTGGGCCACTGCCATCGGCATGCCGGCAGAGCAGTGCGCCCCCTTGTTGCGGACTGCCCCACCAGAAGCACCGCCCAAGAACGGCTGCGCTGCGGTGCAGAGCCTCACCACGGTGCACCGGTGCGCTCAGGGTCGGAGCTCGCCCAAACGGTCTCGCCGCCACTAGTGCGAGCTCCAACACCCCCGAGGCGCCCATTGAGCGGTCGGTTGTGAGACGAGTAGCCCTCCACGACACGTGCCCGACAGTCGCCCGTTGCGGCCTGCTCCCTACATGCCCTTCGCGGTCGGCACCAGCAGCTGCCGTCGCCGACCGAGGCACCTCTCAGACGCCGAGCTACGTCAGGACCGACCTCGTCGTGGCCACCTGCTGGGTCAGCACCCCAGCGATGATGGTCTGCGTAGTGTTGATCTCATCAACCACCCCGGTGATCGAGACCAGCCGCTCGACCACCGCAGCCACCTGGGCCTGGATGTCCCGCACCCGCTCATCAACCTCCGTGGTGGCCCGTGCGGTGCCCGCGGCGAGCTCCTTGACCTCGTTCGCCACGACCGCGAAGCCCTTGCCGGCCTCTCCTGCCCGAGCAGCCTCGATGGCGGCGTTCAGCGCCAGCAGGTTGGTCTGCGCGGCGATCGCCGAGATGGTGGAGACCACCTTGGAGATCTCCTCGCTCGACGTGCCCAGACCAGCGACCTCTGCGTTGGCCTGCTCGGTCAGCGCGTGGCCACGCCCAGCCACCGCTGAGGCCGCCTGCACGTTGCGCTCGACCTCAGCGATGGACGTCACCAGCTCGCTGCCAGCCGCCGTCAGACGCTCCTGCGCGGAGATGCGCGCCAGCGCCTGCCCAGCAGGAAGGCGGTGTTGGTCAGTGCGCTGCGGCGGCTGTCGGACATGGTCAGGGTCCGCGTGGCGAAGAAGTCCACCGTCCCGACCACCTGCTCGTCCACGACGATCGGCAGGCACACCCCCGACCTCACCCCGGCGCGCTGGGCGGCCGGAGCGCGCACGCAGTCGGTGACCTGGGACAGGTCCTCCACGAACACCAGGCCCCGACTCGCCCAGGCTCGACCCGCGACCCCGACCCCGCGAGCGAAGGTGGCACTGGCGGTCACGCGGCGGAACTCCTCCCCCGCTGAGCCGACCTCCTGGTCGAAGCGCAGCACCGGCTCGGAAGACCCGGTGGTGTCCAAGGCCCAGAAGGAGCCGTAGTCCCAGTCGAACTCAGCGCGCACGACCCCCAGGGCAGCCCGCACCGCTGCGCCGGCGTCCTGGGCGCCGGCGAGCTGTCGCAGCACGGTGTTGACCGCTTCGACGTCCTGGGCCGCCCGTCGCTGGCGGTGCTGCTCACGGGTGCGCTCCAGTGCCTGGGAGACCAGCACGCCCACCGAGCGCAGCGCGCCCAGTCGCCCGGCGCAGGGCGTCAGCGTGGAGGTGGTGAAGAAGTCCATGGTGGCGACCACCTGGCCGTCTTCGAAGATGGGGAAGCAGATGCCGCTCTTGACTCCCGCGCGCTGCGCGGCCGGGGCGCGCACGCAGTCGGTGACCTCGCCGATGTCGGGGACGAAGACCAGGTCGCGAGAGGCCCACGCCCGCCCGGACAGCCCCACCCCCTGGCGGAAGGAGGCTGCCAGAGTCACGCGGCGGAACTCCTCACCGGCATCCCCGGTCTCCTGGGCGAAGTGCAGCGCAGCCGACGGCCCGCTGCCTTCGATGCGCCAGTAGGAGCCGTAGGCCCACCCGAAGTGGGAGCGGACCGCCTCCAGGGCGGCGTCAATGGCGGTCTCGGGGTCGCTGGCACTGGAGAGGGCTTGGACGACGGCGACCACGGCGCGCAGGTCGGCTTCGGCCTCGGCCACCGTCCTGGTGGGTGTGGGAGCGGGGCGGCGGGAGGCTCTGGTGAACACGGTGACCTTTCGGTGGTGCGATGCGCACAGGTGCAGCGCAGTACCAGTTGCATCGACAGCACCGCAATGAACTCAAGGGCGAAGGCGCACGCATGTACGCCCGCACCGGCGGTGTCACAACGAGTCAGCTGCTACCACCAGCCGCGGTGGGCCAGACGCTGTTGGCACACACGACGTCGCTCGAGCCGCGTCTGCCGCGCTCGAGCCGGGAGGCTGCCTGCTCCAGGCACTGGAGAGGTTGCTCGCCGATAGGAACCGGTGGCCGTCGAACACACCGTCGGCGGGTGATAGGCCACGAACAGCGCTCGGCGTGTCGTGCTGCGTGGCGCCAGATGGGTTGCCGATGGAGCACCATGGCCACGCGCGCTCTCCTGTTCACCTCCGACATCCGCTGCCTGGCCACAGGCTTGGTGGCCTTGGCCTCCGGCGCGCTGGCGTTCCTGCTGCTGGCTGCACTCGCCCTGGTGGCACCCGCCGTGAGCGGGACCTGGCTGATGCTGCCGTGCTTGGTGATGGTGGTGGGCCTGGCTGCGGCGGGTGCATGGCTGGTCTTCGGAGAGGGTGCACGGCGCTTCGACCCGGTACCGGTCACCGCCGAGCAGTGGCCCTGGAGCCCTACCGAGCGCTGAGCGAAGCTCCGCGCCAGCAAGCCTTGCAGGTACGACTCCTACATGGCCGTCTTGTGCCGGTGATGTCGACCTGAGGAGGCCTCTGGCGATGAGCGGCACCGACAGCACCTCACACATCGGGCTGGCAGAGGAGCCGGGTAAACCAGGTGCCGCCAGGTGGCGCGTCGGTGAGCCATGGGGCCATCACGCCAGCGGCGCTCAACCCTCTTGAGAAGATGCCGATGGCAACGTATGCACCTTGATGAGCCGTCTCACCCACCGCTTGGTGCTGACCCGACCCAAGGCCGACTGCTGCGGCCCGTCTCCCGAGCCCGGGATTTGTGGAACGCCTTGATCCTGCGCGTGGGACTAGCCGCAGCGGCTGGCCTCGGGCTGCTGCTGAGCACGGGGCTGATCGTGGTTGTCACCGCGCCCCTGCAGGCTCCCGGCCACCATGGTTGGCACGCGGTGGGCGCTGTCACGACAGCCATGACGGCCGTCATCGTCGTGGCCGCCCTCGTCCCCTGGCGACGTCTTCCGGCGATCGCCCCCTTGGCTTTTCCCGCCGCCACGCTCCTCGGCGTGTGCAGCCTCAGCGTCTACGGAGACGGCCTGGGTGCCGCCTACGTGGGCGTCTACGTCCTGGCCTTCGTCTACGTCGGGCTCTACACCCCCCCGCGCACGTGCTGGTGGCTCCTGCCGCCTGCGCTGCTCCTTTACGGCCCCACTGCCGGGGGTGGAACAGAGACATCGCCGTGCGCCTGGTCGTGGTCGCCCTGGTGTGGGTGCTGGTCGCTGAGGTGCTCGCGGTGCTGACCGCACGCCAGCGCTCAGCCCTGTGCTCCCTGAACGCCGCGGCCCGCACCGACGCCCTGACGCAGCTGGACAACCGACGTGCGCTGCACGACCACCTCACGTCCGTCGCCGCGGGCACGGTCGTCGTGGTCTGCGATCTGGACCACTTCAAAGTCGTCAACGACACCCGAGGTCACCTCTACGGCGATCAGGTCCTGGCCGACTTCGCCGCGGTGCTGAGCGAGGCACTGCGCCCCGACGACCACGCTGCCCGCTACGGCGGCGAGGAGTTCGTGCTCCTGCTGCACGCTGACGAGCGCGCGGTGCCGGCGGTGCTGGCGCGGCTGCGCCAGCGCTGGGGGCTGGCCTACCCAGCCATCACGTTCTCCAGTGGGTGGGCCATCCACACCGAGTCTCGCCAGGCCCACACCACGGTCGGCGCCGCGGACCGAGCCCTGTACGAGGCGAAGACCTCCGGGCGCAACCGCGACATCCGGGAAGCCGACACCGCACGCGTCAGCCACCCACCTCACTCAGCCGCACAGGCGTCGGCTCCGCCGGGGGGGCCCTTGCACCCGAACCGCGCAGACCGGACGACCCCGTCTGTCATGACCACCGGCCGCACGCCAACGCCTACCGCCGGTGCCATCACCGCTGCAGGGCATCACCGCCCTACCCCCGTGTTGGAGGACATCAGCTCATGACCGCTCTCGACTTCCCCAGCCCGATGGACGCTGCGGGTGAGCTGATGCACCCGGCCCCACCCGTGATCCCGCACGACTCTTTGGGCGCTGGTGGTCCCGCGGCTCCTGCGCAGGTCCTGGCTCGTCACCACGTCACCGAGCACGGCGACCCCAACGGCCCGGTGCTCCTGCTCGCGCACGGCTTCGGCGCCGGGCAAGGCGCCTGGGGACGCCTGCTGCCCCACTTCCCCCGCCACCGCATCATCACCTTCGACCACGCCGGCTCGGGGGCCACAGACATCGCTGACTTCGACCATGACCGTCACGGCTCCCTGACCGGGTACGCCGAAGACGTCCTTGCCATCTGCGCAGCCCTCGACCTGCATCAGGTCACCTACGTCGGGCACTCGGTGAGCTCCATGATCGGTGTCCTGGCGGCCGCTGCAGAACCCGACCGCTTCGCCTCCCTGGTGCTGGTCGCCCCCTCGGCGCGCTACATCGATGACCCGGGGTCCGGCTACATCGGCGGGTTCTCCTACGAGGACATCACCGAACTGCTGACCTCCCTGGACAGCAACTACTACGCGTGGTCCTCAGCGATGGCACCGGTGGTCATGGGCACCCCGGATACCCCCGAGCTGGGCGCTGAGCTCACCAAGAGTTTTCTAGGCACTCACCCCGATGCAGCACGCACCTTCGCCCGCGCCATCTTCCTGTCCGACACCCGCGCCGTCCTGCCCCGCATCGCCGCGCCGGTGCTGGTGCTGCAGTGCCGTCATGACGCCCTGGCACCAGAGGCCGTCGGTCAGAGCGTCGCAACGGCACTACCCGCAGGTGAGCTGGTGCACCTGACGGCCACCGGGCACTGCCCGCACGTCAGCGCCCCCGCCGAGACCGCCGCCGCCATCCACCACCACCTGCTCACCCGGCCTGAGCGGCCAGGCATCACCGAGCTGACGCCACCGACCACGCAGCTGCCTGCCCCTCGGCAGGCCTGAGCGTGGTCCACCCACCAGCCAGTACAGCCTCCAGCACCGTTGCTCCACCCCCGGCGGGGCAGTCCGCCCGCCCAGACGCTGCTGCTGGTCTCACGCAGACAACCGGAACCGGGCCATCCACCGCCGTGGAGTGGTGGCAGAACTCACCGTGCCCACAGCTGGTCCTGGACGCCGACGCCGCGACCGTCGAGAGAGCCAACGACACCTTCTGGGCCTGGAGCGGGCTGCGCGAGGAGGACATCCTCGGCACGTCCTTCGCGCGCCTGCTGCCCGTGGGTGACCGCATCCTGTGGAGCACCCACTGCTTACCCAAGCTCGAGAGCAGCGGGCGGGTCAGCGAGGTTTCTCTGCAGGTCATCGGGGCTGGCGGTGTGCGCCGAGCGGCCTTCCTGACCGCATCGCGCCTCCCCGCAGCAGCGCCCCCTCCAGTCCCTGGCCTCGTTGAGACTGTCGACGGTGATGAAGCGCACCCCGAGGCCGGCCAGGTCCTGGTGGCACTGTTCGGTGCCGCTGAGCGACGCCGCTATGAAGAGGACCTGCTGGAGACCACGAGGCGCGCTGAGGCCTCTGAAGCGCGGCGCGCCCAGGCTGAGGCGGGTCTGCAGCACCTGGCCCACCACGACCCGGTCACCGGGCTGCTCAACCGCCGCGGCCTCCAGGTAGCGCTGCTGGGCCTGCTGACCGGTAACGCCACAGCCGGGGCGACCGGCCACCACCCCGACACCGACGAGGTTGTCACCTCGCTGGGGTGCCCGGTGGTGTTCTTCATCGATCTGGACGGCTTCAAGGCCGTCAACGATGCCATTGGCCACGCCGGCGGGGACACGCTGCTGAACACCGTCGCCGAGCGCCTGCGCACCAGCGTCCGCGCGCAGGCGCTCCTTGCGCGCTTCGCTGGGGATGAGTTCGTCATCGCCGACCACCTCGCCACCCGCGACGACATCGACGCGCTTTGTCAGCGGCTGCTCGCCGCGCTGGCTGAGCCGGTGGTGATCGCTGGGGTAGAGGTGGTCGTTTCGGCGAGCATCGGTGTCGCACGCTGCGCCGATGACCCCACCGGCCGGCTCGGTGAGACAGCCACCCGCGCTGAATCGCTCCTCCACCGCGCTGATGCGGCGATGTACCAGGTCAAGCACGGGAGCCGGGCCGGTGGTGCTGGTGGCTGGGCGGTCCACGACCCCGGTGCCCCTGACCCTGCTGCCGACCGGCTGAGGCTGCTGGAGCAGCTGCGCCACGCCGTCACCAACGGCCAGCTGCGCCTGCACTACCAGCCCCGGATCGACTTGTCCGACGGGTCAACCAGCGGCGTAGAGGCCCTGGTGCGCTGGGCCCACCCCGAGCGGGGCCTGCTCTCCCCGGCCCACTTCATCGAGGCCGCTGAGAGCTCCGGTCTGATCCGTGAGCTGGGGGCATGGGTCATCGACGCCGCGGTGGCTCAGACCGCGGCGTGGAACGCAGCAGGCCGCCGTCTACAAGTGGGAGTCAACGTCTCCGCTCGCCAGCTCAGCGACCCCGCCCTCGTGGGGGTGGTCACCGCAGCGCTGGCGCGTCACGGTGTCCCCGCCAGCCAGCTGGTCATCGAGATCACCGAAACGGCGCTCATGGTTGACCCCGAAGCAGCTGCGGCGAACCTGCAGCAGCTAACCGACCTGGGCACGTTGGTCGCGGTGGACGACTTCGGCACCGGGTACGCCAGCTTGACCTATCTGCGGCGCTTCCCGGTGCACGAGTTGAAGATCGACCAGTCCTTCGTCGCGGGCGTCGTCGTGAGCCCAAGGGACCGGGCGATCGTGGCCGGGTGCATCCAGCTGGCCCACGCCCTGGGCTTGGTGTCGGTCGCCGAAGGGGTAGAGACCAGTGCTCAGCGGGACGTACTGATCGATCTGGGGTGCCAGGTGGTTCAGGGCTACTTCTACGGGCGACCGCAGTCCCCGGACTCACTGCAGCCCTGATGAGCCGGTACTAGAGGCCTGATGAGCCCGCACTTGAGGCGCAGACACTCGCCCTAGATCGCGATCCCCGAGTGACATGGCCGACCTCGCCGCGACTGTCGCTGCCAACGCCCCTCCTGGCACGCGATGAGCGGTCATCGTGACGGGCATACCGGAAGCCGGTCCCCTTGCGCAACGCCATATCCGTCCAGCTGCGGAGGCGCGCGGCGCCCTACCCACGACGGCGCCGCCTTGAAGGCGGCGCCGGGACATCGCCGCGCCGGTGTTGTGCGGTGATGTCCCGGCGCGGGTCGGCGGTGCACTAGGCCGCCGGTGCGGCGCGAGTGACCACGTCGCAGGGCAGCGGGCGCACGGTCACTGCACTGGAGGCGTTCCCGGTCATGCTGTCATCCACGTCAAAGCCGAGGAACGTTCGCCGCAGTTGCGCCGGCGTCGACCTCTTGCACAGATCACGCGGTCTTCGCCCAGTCCATACGTCTTCCTCGACGCCGAGCCCCGCGTCCACTCGACAGTCCGGGCCATGGGTCCCCCGTCGGGTGGACTTTCCGCTTGCCTGGGCTCAGGTGGTCACCACCTGCGTCGCCTCGGCGCCGCGCTTGTTGGCGAACATGCGCTGGTCAGCTCCATGCATCAGCGCGATGACGCTGTCCCCGTCCACCGGGTGCACCGCGATACCAGCACTGACCTGTACCGATACGCATGAGCCGCCGGCAGCTGCACTCAACTGCACGGGTCGAGACATCTCGACTCGCAGCCCCTCGACGATCGACCTGGCCTGTGAGGCGGCATCTGCTGCTGCCAAGCCGGTCAACGCCACGATGAACTCATCCCCACCCAACCGGCACACCAGGTCACTCCGCCGCAGTCGCCGCCGCAGACGCTCGGCGACCGCCACCAACAACTCATCACCGGCAGCATGACCGTGGGTGTCGTTGACCGCCTTGAACCCGTCCAGGTCGCACACCACCACCGCCAAAGCCTCCCCAGCTGCGCGGGCACTCCACAGCGCAGTCTCGGCGTGCTCCTCGAAGCGACGCCGGTTGGCCAGCCCCGTCAACGAGTCGGTGTAGGCCAGCTGCTCGATGCGGGCCAGGTACACCGCTGAGCGGTCCCGCTCGATGAGCAGCTCCCGCTCGGCACGGACTCGGTCGCTGACGTCGGTCTGGATGCCGATGTACTGCACCAGCACCCCACTCTCGTCGTGCACGGGGGCCAAGTGGATCTCGTTCCACCACGGCGTGCGCCCCGGACCGCGGTGGTTGAGCAGCACCCCGGTCCACTCCCGCCCGGTCTTGATCGCACTTCGGATCGCGTCCACGGTGCGAGCGTCCGTGTCTGGGCCCTGCAGGAAGCGGCAGTTGCGACCCAGCACCTGCTCCGGAGTCAGGCCGCTGAGGCGGTAGAAGGCGGGGTTGACGTAGATCAGGGGCTGGTCGGGGCGTCGGACGTCGGCGATGGTGACACCACTGGTACTGGCAGCTAGTGCCCGGTGCAGCAGCTCCTCTCGGGCGCTGCCGGGGGCAGCGGCCGTGGCAAGCAGGTCACGGACCTCATCAGCCAGCTCGCCAGCTCCACGGCCTGGGACGGTGACCATCAGACCGGTGCCTGCCAAGCTGGCTGCCGCGCTGGTGGTCGGTGCCTCGACGGCCTCAGCAGTGCGGTCACTGGCTTGGCCGTCGGCGGCGCTGACGCGCGCCAGCAGCGCTCGACCGGCAGCAGCCACGGTGGCGCGCTCGTAGGTCAGCGCGTACTCGAAGCGGCGCTGAGCATCAGGGCCCTCATCACCGAGGTCGCGAGCCAGCAGCGCAGCGCTGAAGTGGGGCGCCAGGACCACCACGTCCCACTCCCCGCGCACCGGGTCATCAGGGGCCAAGGTGGTCCCCCGCAGCCCGGGAAGCGGCTCAGCAGACAGGTCTTCTCCTAGCGCGCAGACGAACGCGGTGCGCTCGACCAGGTCGCGGTAGCGCCCGGTGGTGGCGGGGGTGAAGTGGCGTGCTTCCTGGAAGGTCGCGGCGACCAGGCAGGTGTTGCCCAGGCGCAGGGCCTCGCGCTCGAGCTGCTTGCTGAGCTCGATGAGCAGCTTCTTGGGCGCCTGGCGCAACGTCGTGCCAGCAGGCAGCAGGGAGAAGGGACTGACCTCGGCAGCCGGGCGCGGCACCTGCTGACGCTCCATCGGCGCTCCGGCGGATGTCAGGGCTACCGGAAGGGCCACAGGAAGCGCCACTGGGCGCGACGCTGGGAGGTGGAGCTGGCCGGTGGCCCGACCGGCAGCCGGGCCGGCCTTGGGGCGACCGAAGTGCCAGCCCTGCCCCAGGCTCGCCCCCAGGGCCAGAGCCAGCTGCAGGTGACGCTCATCTTCGATGCCCTCGGCCAGAACGACAGCGCCGCTGTCCTCGGCGTAGGCGTTGACAGCGTTCATCACCTGGGCCACGTCGGGCCCGGGCGCGTCTTGCACAAGGCGCAGGTCGAGCTTGACGACGTCGGGACGCAGCAGCGGCATGAACGCCAGTGACATCGGGTCTGCGCCGACATCGTCCAGGGCGATCGCCCAGCCGGCGGCGCGGACCTTGTCCACGGTCGCGAGCAACTCCGCGGGGCGGTGGGCCAGGGCGCGCTCGGTGAGCTCGACGACCACCCGCAGCCGGTCAGGCACGGAGGCGGCGATGCTCAGCAGCTCATCCAGGGGGGCGCTGTGCAGGACCTCCGGTTCGACGTTGACGAACAGGGTCAGGGGCTCGACCAGGCCGTGCTCGATGGCGCCGTGGAAGGCCGCGGTGCGGCAAGCGCTGTCCAGGGCGGCCAGCAGACCATGGGCCCGGGCTGTGGAGAAGAGGGCGTCGGGGGTGTGCAGCGAAGAGCCCAGTGGCCCGCGAGCCAGGGCCTCGTAGGCGACCACCGCGCCGGTGGCCAGGTCGATGATGGGCTGGAAGACGCTGTGCACACCTCCGGCGCGCAGGGTGGAGGCGAGCTCCTCGCGGGGGCGGACCAAGTCGCTGGTGAGGTCCATGGCGGGCTCCTGTGGTCAGCAGACGCGCCGAGGGGGCTGGGGCGTCACGGGGTGGGTCGCTGGATGGGCGACCCCTGCATGCGTCGACAGGCATGCATCACTTCTGAAGCGGTTTCCAACGGTTGGGCTAGCCCGTGGTGGATTAGAAGCCGACCCACCCGGGCAGGCATCGTCCGCGTAGCAGCGCAATCGATGACTGGCTGCGAGACGCTGCCAGTCGTACGGCGCGGCCGAGTGCGTACGGGCCTGATGGCCGCTTGGAGCGACCCGCCGTCATGCCATCGCGCTGGCGTGCTGGTCACGGCCACCGCGCTTGGCCCGGTACAGAGCAGCATCAGCTGCTGCGTACAACTCACGAAGACCCATCGCGTGCCGTGGCACCTGCGCCACCCCGACGCTGACCGTGATCACCAGCGAAGTGCCGTCCGGGAGCACCAGGGGACGATCGCGTACTGCCTGGACGAGGTCGCCGGCGCGAGCGGCAGCGACCTGCGCCGAGCAACCCGGCAGCAGCACCGCCAGCTCATCTCCGCCCATGCGGCTGATCACCGCGTCATGATCGCGCACGCAGGAGGCCAACACCCGTGCCAGGTGGCGTAGGGCGTCATCGCCCACGGGGTGGCCGTGGCTGTCGTTGATGGTCTTGAAGTTGTCGACGTCGACCAGGACCAGCGCGGTACCAGCCGCAGAGGCCGCCGAGCTCAAGGAGGCCGCCAGGGCGTCGTCCAGAACACGGCGGGTCACCAGCCCAGTGAGGGTGTCCACTGCGGCCAGACGGGCCAGTTCGGCCTTGTCCGCCTCCTGGACGTCGAGCAAGCGCACCAGCACCAGGGACACCACGGCCAGGGTGGTGCCGACGAAGACGACGTCGGTCAGCGCCGCCGACAGCGGCAGGAACCGAGTGGTGAGCACGAGGTCACCGGCGACTGCGGTGGCCACGGCAAGAGCTGCACCGCCGGCGCGCAGCTGGGTGGCAGCGGCGATGACGGGCAGGGCGAGGAACACCTGCACCGAGGCGGAGACGTCACCGGTGTGCCAGGCCTGCGCGCAGATCAGCACGGTGCCCAGCGCTGGCGCTGCGGTGATCACCCCGGCGCGGTCCAGGCGGTCAGCGTCGCCACACCAGCACCAGGCGGCGAGCGCCGCCGCGGCCGCGGCCACCGCCCAGCTGGGGCCACGCTGGATCAGGGTGGGAGTGGCGGGGTCGATGAAGGAGTACAGGAGGAGCACAGCAGCGCCAGCAGCGAGGACCGCGGCGGCGGTGCGGGCGGCGGGGCGGGGGTGGCGAGCGCGCAGAGTCGTGGGCAGAGGCACCTGGGTGGCATCGTCAGATCAGCTCGCTGCGAGGAGTGAGGAAGGAGTCGGTCACCCGAAGAGATGATCGAAACTCGGGTGGACGGCCGTGAGTACGCCGAGCTGTAGCGACAGATCAGCAGGACCACGCGAGTGACATCAGCGCTCGAGGCGACCGCACTGCTGGATCGCCGCAGCGTAGCGGCCGATGCACCCCGTGTAGGTGCTGCCGCGTTCCAGACCGGGCCGGGTGCCGCCGCTAGTCCCTCACTGGGACTGAGGAGAGGGGACCTGGTGCCAGTCGCTGTAGTCGTTGCCGCCGTGCTCGGGCTCACCGCGTCCACGGCGGCCCTGCGCCGGGCCCGCAGAGTCCGGACGGAACGCCCCCTGTGGCGGCGCCTAGCGCTCGCCGCAGCAGTCATCGCGCTGGGCGCCATCGCCTGGGATCTGCTCCGAGAGGCCGGCGCACCGGTTCCGTGGACGGCTGTGGTCGTGGTGGGCCCGTGGGTGGTGGCCTTCCTGGCGCTGTACGGCGCGCTGGTCCGCTGGAACCGCTACCCCACGGCGCTGGCCGATCCGCACGACACCTTGAACGGCTTGAGCAGTGTGCTGGTGGCCACGGCCCTGGCAGACAGCCTGTTGCGGCTCCTGTGGTCACCCGCGGCCGATGCGACGTGGTGGGAGCTGCCTGCCCGGGTGTTCCCCTTGGCGGTGCTGACGGTGTGCCTGGGGACAGCGGCTTCGCTGCCCGCCTTGGCGGGGCTTGCCCGCGACCGCCGGTTCTGGGTGCTGAGCGCAGCCCTGAGCGGGCTCTTGGCCGCCGCCGCAGCATGGCTGACGCAACTGGACGAGCCCACCGCCGGACTTCCTGTATGGGTTCAGGTGTGCGCGGCGGGTGGTGCGGTGCTCCTGGTGGCTGCTGCCATGGACCGCCATGAGGCCACTACCCCGTTTCCGACCAGGGCGAGCGACTCCACCCAGGGCGCCTTCGGGGTGCTGGTGGTCTCCCTGGCCACGCTGGTGCTGACCCACCTCAGCGGGGGTACGGGCGCGGCCACGGCGATGGCGGTGGCCGCCGGAGTAGGTTCGGGTCTGCGTCTGCGCAACAACGTGGCAGACCTCGCCCACTTGGCGCAGGTGCGCCAGCAGGCTCTCACTGATGACCTGACGGGCTTGGCGAACCGGCGAGCGCTGCTGGGTGCGCTGTCCGAGCAGCTCGCCGCAGGACGTCACCTCCTGCTGGCGCTGTTGGACCTGGACAGGTTCAAGGAGGTCAACGACGGCTTGGGCCACATGGCCGGTGACGCTTTGATCACTGCCGTCGCCGAACGTTTGCGGAGCCAGCTGCCCCCAGGTCATCTCCTTGCCCGGCTGGGTGGGGATGAGTTCGCGGTCGTCCGGACAGCGGCGAGCGATGGCGCTGCCCCTGCGCCTTCCGCACTCGATGCGGCGCAGCTGGGCGAGCTCATCGTCAGGGCCGTGGCAGCGCCCTTCAGCATCGGTCCCGCCGACATCCACGTCACGTGCAGCATCGGGGTCGTGCTCACCGACTTCGAAGCACTGTGCGAGGACGGCAGCCTCGACCGGCGCAGACAGGATGACGGCGTCGACGGTGACCGGTACGCCACGGAACTACTGCGCCGGGCTGACGCGGCGATGTACCAGGCCAAGCGGACCAGGACCGAGGTGGCGGTCTACGACCGCGCGACTCACCTGGAGTCCTCCGGTGAGCTGATGCTGGTCGAGCAGCTGCGCCACGCGCTCGTAGCTGGGGAGCTGGTGCTGCACTACCAACCTCAGGTCGCGGCCGCTTCGGGGGTCGTGAGTGGAGTGGAGGCGCTGGTGCGTTGGCACCACCCCTCCCGCGGCCTGCTGCCGCCCGGTGCGTTCCTGGCCTCAGCAGAGGCCCACGGGCTGATGGGGCCGCTGTCCGAGGTGGTCCTCGGCCTGGCGGTGGAACAGCTCGCGGCGTTTCGTTCTGAGGGCACCGACGTGAGGATGTCGGTGAACCTGTCGGCGTCCAACCTGTTGGACACCGCTCTGCCGCAGCGGGTGGCGGCTCTGCTGCACGCCAGCGGTGTCCCCAGCGCCGCCTTGGTCCTCGAGGTGACCGAGAGCGTGCTCATCAGCGACCCCGAACGCAGCCTCGCGGTCTTGAGCGACCTGGCCGACCTCGGTGTGGGCCTGAGCATCGATGACTACGGAACGGGCTACTCCTCCTTGGCGTACCTGCAGCGGCTCCCGGTGCACGAGCTCAAGCTCGATCAGTCCTTCACCGTGGAGCTGCTGAGCAACCCCAGGGCTGGTGCGGTGGTCGCCAGTGCGGTGGCTCTTGCCCATGCCCTTGGTTTGCGGGTAGTCGCCGAAGGCGTCGAAGACGAGGCAACGCACAGGCAGCTCGTCGAGATGGGATGTGACGAGCTGCAGGGGTACCTCCACTCTCCAGCCCTACCGGCTGACGAGCTCACGCGGTGGGTGGCAGCACGAACGATCCACGGCCGGCTGACCGAGCTCTCGGCTGCAGGTACCTCGTCGACGACCTCGTCCAGCCTCGGGTACTGAGATCCTGCCGAGCACGACTGGGTCCCGCGCGGAGCATGAGGTCGCCCACGGCAAACCGAAGCGGCTTCAGCAGGCGGTCCTGGAGCGCATCAAGCCGTTCTCGGGGTGACCGCCCGGATCATGGGCGGGCCAGTAGGGGCGGGTGGTTGTGAGGCTGGCCCGCGGGCAGTCTGGACCGGGTGATGAAAACGCTGGAGGACGGCCGATCGCTGTTCCGGCGTCTTGTCGAACTTGGGAGGGACGAGCGGGACAGACTGTGTCCAGGGGCGATGCCTAGGCGACGGCTGCCTCTGCCCGCACGTCCCAGGCCCGCATCAACCCCATCAGGGTGAAGGTGCGTACCACCGAGGGTGCACGCACGAGCACCTTGGTGGTGCGCTGCTCGGCCTGCGCGGCCTTCACCACCTTGACCAAGGCGCCCACTCCTGCGGAGTCGATGAAGGTCACCGCTCGCAGATCCAGTACCAGCACTTGCCGGTCGGTGGAAGACAGCGCCTCGCGGCCAGCAGCTAGAACACGCGCGATATTGGACAGATCGATCTCACCGGCGATGTGCACGGTGACCTCGGCGTCATCGTGCTCGCTGTTGATACTCAGGTCTTCGTCCAACTCAGCCCCTTCACGCCGCCCCTGGTCAACGCTCGTCGCTCGAGAGAAGGTAGCGGGTTCCGGGGGTAGCGGCAGTATCTGCAGCTGAAGACCACCGTTGGCTCACCGCCCGCAACGGGACCACTGACCCGTCAGCGTCTCGCCGTGCACCCCATGACCGAACGCCGCTGTACTCAGCGCCTCCGTCGACGACGCGAGCCACCCAGCCGTCGGACGGGAGGAGGTGAGCAAGTCCTTGCCGTCGCCGTACTGGAGACAGGCCAGCTCAGCTGGAGCTCGGGCGAGAGAGGGGACGCGGAAGGTAGCTGCCCAGGGCGCGGCTGTCCCGTGGCTGTCCCGTGAGGGGCTGACGGGCGCGCCTGGTTGGGCGGCGCGTCGGGCTACGCCTGGCGCCAGTCCCAGGCCGACTCATCGGTCAGCCTGCCGCGGCTGGCGCCGGCGACCTTCAGCAGCAGCCGGTTCAGCTCCGAGCCCTCCGCGGGACTCAGGCCCGCGTCGGTCAGGTCATTGCTGCCCTCAGCGGTGCGCCAGGCCCCGGCCAGCACGCGGCGGCCTTCCTCGGTGATCGCCACCGGGTTGCGCCGCCCTCGCACGCGCTCACCGGTGCGCGCCACCAGACCCCGCCGCTCCAGGCCGTCGAGCATGGCCGCGATGCTTTGCGGCCGCAGCAGCACCGTGCGCGCCAGGTCCGCCTGGGACAGCGCCCCGTTGATGTCCAGCTGGGCGAGCACCCCGAAGTGCACCGGATGCAGACCCTGGCCGGCGAGGCGCTCACCGAGCCGCTGGCCCAGGAAGCGGGCCACGCGCACCACGTTCCAGGTCACCACCTGGTCCAGGTCCGCCTCGGTCACCACGTGCTGCTCGTTCACTGAGGCATGGTCCCAGCAGCCGTGGCTCCAACCTACTTGCAGATATCTGTTAGCAGGCGCAGGGTGGAGACATGGCTACTCACGACACCGTCCACGGCGACGCCCGCACCCACGTCGCCCAGCTGGTCAAGAACGCCCAGGTCGCGATGCTGACCACCACGGACACCCACGGACGCCGCGTCAGCCGCCCCATGGGCCTGCAGGACGCCGACTTCGACGGCGACCTGTGGTTCTTCGCCTACGCCGACTCCGCCAAGGCCGCCCAAATCGCCACCGACCCCGAGGTCGGGATCTCCTTCACCGACTCCAAGGACCACACCTGGACCTCCATCACCGGGCGCGCGCAGGTCGTGCGCGACCGCGCCAAGGCCGAGCAGCTGTACACCCCCTTCCTCAAGGCCTGGTTCCCTGACGGCCTGGACACCCCCGGCCTGGTCCTCATCAAGGTCGAGGCCGACAGCGCCCAGTACTGGGAAGCGCCCAGCAGCACCACCGCCTTCGTGCTGGGCAACCTGCGCGCAGCGGTGACGGGCAACCCCCACAAGGACCCCATCACCACCGACACCGTCGACCTGTGACCACCCCGGGCACCCCGGCATCCCCAGCCCCTGACGCCAGCGGTCACCGCACCAGCGGCCCTCGTCACCGCCGGCTGCTGGTGCTGGGGGCCAACGGGCCCACGGGGCGGCGTCTGGTGCACCAGGCCCTAGTCCGCGGCCACCAGGTGCAGGCCCTGACCCGTCACCCCGAGACCTTCCCCCTATGCGACGACCGGCTGCAGGTCATCGCCGGGGACGCCACCAACCCAGCGGTCATCGACACCGCCGTCGCCGCGACCGACGCGGTCATCTGCACGATCGGCACCGCCTTCACCCGCCACCCGGTGCAGGTGTACTCAGCCAGTGCCCGCCTGCTGGTGCAGGCGATGAGCGGCCACGGCAAACGGCGCCTGGTGGTGGTCACCTCCGGTGGGGTCGACACCACCCACCGGCCTCAGGGCATCGCGGGGCGCCTGTCGCGGTCAGTGCTGCGCAACCGCATCGGCAAAACGGTCTACGACGACATGGAAGCGATGGAAGCCGTCGTATGGGCCAGCGACCTGGACTGGACGGTCGTGCGCCCACCGGGGCTGACCGAGGAACCGGGTACCGACTACGCCATCGCACCAGAGCGCATCCAGGACCCGTTCATGTCCCGTGATGACCTCGCTGCAGCACTGCTGGATCAGCTGCAGGATCACCGCTACGTCCGCAAGGTCGCCGCTGTGGCTACCCCGGGGCTTCGGGTGAGCGGCTGGTACATGTTCCACCGCGAAGTCCTCAAGCGCTGAACGGAGCGGGCCGACCCGCATCTGGGCGCTCAGCACCTGCGGCCAGGAACAGTCAAGACTGCCCGTAGCAGCTCTAGCAGCGCCGCAGGACTGCTGTCGGTGTCATCCACCCATGTGACAGCCCCCAGAGCTAGCCCACCCACGCCGCGCACCAGGCAGACGTGCCAGCCACCCTCAAACCGCGGGCCCATGTTGAGGCGACCGATCCGGAGCCATCCCCCTTCCGGCAGGCGAACGTCCACTCGGTGCGGCAACCACACCGATGCGGCATCCGGGCCCAGTCCCACCGACTGCAGCGTCGGCTCGACCTGCGCACGAAAGACTCCGGAAAGTGGCCTGCCCGACAAGACCATCAACGGCTTCACCAGCGCGCCCGTTGCTCCCGCCCGCACAGGCCGCACGATCAAACCGCCTTCTCACAGCCCCTCGTGTTCTCGAGGGCTCGCCGTCGCGGTGACTCACGCTGGAGCATCCGTCACGCTACGACGCACACCATGATCGCGCGCGAGGTTGCCAAAGTCAATGATCCGGTCGCTGCGGCGGCGCGGAGGGTTCGCCAAGCGGACCGAGAGACGTCCAGCGCAGGGGCCGAACGATGTCCATTGGGGCCCAGCAGTCGTAGGCCGGGGTGCAGCGCGGCTACCCGCGGGGCACCGACGCACCTGACTACCTGCCAGTGGCCGTCGTCCTGCGACACACCTGATCTGTATGCCTAGTCTCAGCGGATGGGGAGCTGGGTGATTCAGTACAGCAATCCCACCGGTAACCATCACTACTACTGGCTCGGTCCCCAAACTTCGACAGGGCATGCCCGCTCGCGCTGGGTGTGGGTGCCCATACTGAGCGAGAGCGTCGCCCGCTTCCCCAGCCGGGCACACGCCGAGCGCGCAGCATCTATCTTCGCCGGACCCGACTGGCCTCGAGGCGGTCTGCGGCGTGCGGTTTCCAAAACGACCTCCGCACAGTCCGCTCAGCCATTTGCCCCCCATTCGGCGACCAACGGCGCTCACGAGCCCTCCACGTAGCCGCAACTGAGCATGGACGACGACCCACCGGCCACAAGACGCTTGTCCGAAAGCAGCCAGTGGTGCGGGTCCTCGGTCGTGGTGGGCGCTCGACGCACCGTCCCTGAAGCGGATCTTGCTACTGCGTTCTCCCGGAACTGAACACGGGCTTCTCTGGCACGTTGCACTCGAGCGTTGGTTCCGGTCATCGGGACGCCGACGTTGCGGCGGAAGTTGGTCACATGATGGTCACAGACGCAGGACAACGGGACGGCACGAGCCCGAACTCCGCGGACGTCTATGAGACATCAGCCCTGCTCAGCGGACTGAGCGGCATCAGACGACACGGGATGGGACGCCTCTCGGCCGTCTTTCAATCCGCGGGTTGTGGGTTCGAGCCCCACGGGGCTCACCGTCTGACCGTGTTGTTCCGGGTCCTGCTTGACGCTCCCTGGATGAGGGAGCACACCGTGGCCGAGCAGCGCTACAACGCCGTCCACGCCGTCCTGTTCGACGGCCGCACCATCACCGACGTCGCCGCCGCCACCGGCGTCTCACGCCAGAGCCTGCACACCTGGCTGGCTCGCTACGAAGCCGGCGGTATCGACGCCCTGGCCAACTGCACCAGCAGGCCCCGCACCAGCCCGATCCAGATGCCCACCCACGTCGAAGCGGCGGTGATCCAGCTGCGCAGCCGACGGCACCGACCACCCCACCTGGGGCGCGCTCCGCATCCTGTACGGGCTGCGCACCCGCGCGCTGGTCACCGACACCGACCTGCCCAGCGAGTCAGGGATCTACCGCGCCCTCGAACGGGCCGCCCTGATCGACCCCGCCACCCGCCGCCGCCGCAGCCAGGTCTGGAAGCGCGGGGAACGCGCCCGCCCGATGGAGCTGTGGCAGATGGACCTGGTGGGGGGGGCGCCCTACCTGATGGCACCAGCGCCAGAGTGACGCGTCCCGGGTTCGCGAGGAGCCTGCGAGCGGACGGTCAGCGGTCGGTGACCGGGCGGCGGTCGTCACTCAGCAGCTGGTCGGAGAGCGTCCCGGAGCACGAGGGTCACGAAGCCGTACTGCTGACGCCACCCATCGAGGTACTGGCGTCGGTGCTCTCTGGCAACAGCGAGGACCTCCTCACGGTCCTCCGCGGAGGTGGCCTCCTTCAATGCCCAGTCCACCAGGGAGCCTGACCAGCTGAACTGGTAGTCGTCCCACTCCGCCGTCGTGCTCACGTGGGCGAATGACGGCTCGAAGCCGTAGCTCTGCACTGCGGTGACGAGTCCGGCCAGGTCGGGTAACGCGTCCGGGGTCACCTCCAGCGCCGTCAGCGCTGCTTCGGATGGCTGCGCCTCCCAGATGCTGTCTCCCAGGAGCACCTGCCCGCCGGGTACGAGGTGACGCCCGACCGCGCGCAGAGTCTCGTGAAGCCCTCCGAAGGCGTGAGTAGCACCGACGCACAGGACGGCGTCGAACTGGCCGTCCGACCACCGACTCGCGTCGGTCTCGATCCAGCGGACGCGATCCTGCAGGCCTCGACCGACGGTCCGATGGGCGGCGGTCGCCGGCAGCATGTGGTCGACGCCGACGCCGGACACCTCGGGGTGAGCCAGTAGGAGCTCCTGCAGCCACTCGCCCTCGCCGCACCCCAGGTCCACCACGCGTCCGGTCGGGGGTGGGGTCATCCAGGAGATGAGCTCTCTGAGCCGGTCCCGTCCGACAGGAGCCGCGATGGGGTGGCGTCGATGGGCGATGTCGAAGATCGCGGATCGTTCCACTCGCGGGACGGTAGGGCACGCAGGATCACAGGAGCCTGCGCGCGCAGGGATGGTCAGCGTGCCGCTGACCGGTCGGGATGGTCATCGGGCCGGTCCCGTGGCCGGGGTCAGCGGTCGTAGACCTCGCGGCGGTGAGCGACGCGGATGACGGTGATGGTGAGCACCTCGTCGACGACCTCGTAGATGACTCGGTAGTCACCGACGCGGATGCGCCAGGCGACGTCTGCGCCGACGAGCTTCTAGGCGCCGTGCGGCGCGGGTCCTCAGCGAGGTCCTCGATGGCGACGAGGACCCGGTCCCGAGCAGGGCGCGGGAGCTTCTCCACCTCTCGTGCCGCCGCGCTGGTGAAGTCCAGGCGGTAGCTCACCAGCCGGCATCCCCGGCGCGCCGTGCGCCAGGAGCCTGGTCACCGTCCTCGACGTCGCCGTCGTCAGCAGCCTCCTCGGCGTCGATCTCGGCGCGCAGCTCCTCGAGGCTGACGCGGGTGCCGTCGTCGTCGGCCTTGGCAGCGCGGTAGGCGGCGCCGTCCTGGGCGAGTTCGAAGGCCTCGAGGGTCTCGAGGTCCTCGACGCTGATGACGACGGCAGCGAGCTTGCCGTTCCGCGTGATGCCGATGCGCTGGCCGCCGTAGCCGGCTCGGCCGAGGACGTCGGCGAGCTGGGCGCGCAGCTCGCGGATGCTGACGGCGCTGGAGAGAGTGTCCACACCGCAAGTGTCGGCAGGTTCAACTGTGTACACAAGTGCCGGGTGACCCGAAGTCTCACCGGCTCCAGCGGGCACGGGCCAGGGGCCCTGACACGGCGGTCCGGGAATTCGCAGAGGTGCTCACACGATGGTCACAGACGCAGGACGACAGGGTCGGACGAGCCGTGTCTCCGCGGACACCCGTGAGACATCAGCCCTGCTCATCGGACTGAGCGGCATCACACGACACGGGACCGCACGCCTCGGCGGCGTCTTCTGATCCGCGGGTCGTGGGTTCGAGCCCCACGGGGCCCTCCGTCTGACCAGCAACGACGCCGGCCGAGCCTGCAAGGGCCAACGGCTGCCCCTCCACAACCCCTCTCGCTCCCGCAGCACCGGCGACCAGGGCTCCGGGCGGGCGGTCCCGGACGGCTCGAGGCGCCCGATCGACGGTCGTCAGCGAGGCTCATCTGTAGGATCGTGGGCGCAAGCCGTGCAGCTCCCCGCGGCGCCCTGCACTCACCGCGGAGTGCCTGCACCTGATCTGGACCGCCATGCGTCTCTCTCCACCGGCGAACCCTGCGTCGTCGTGGTGACCGCCGAGCAGGGGTGGCTGCGTCCCTTCCACTGGGACCTGGCCCACCTGGCGACCTACCGCGGTGAGCGCTCCAAGCCGCTGCTGGAGGAAGCCGTCGACCTCGCCGTGCGGATGACCGGGGCGTCCTACGGGGCCTACTTCAAGACCGTCGGCAGCGAGCGCCTGGACGCCTTCGCCCTGTCCGGCGTACCCCGCGACGTCTTCCCGCGCCCGGCCGAGGCGGACCTCCCTCCGGTGCGCATCACCGACGTCTTCGCCCCCACGGTCTCCGGTGAGGGCACCACGGTGCTCATCGACGACCTGTTCACCGACCCTCGCTACGGGCAGGTGGGCGGGATGCCGCCCGGGCACCCGCCGGTCCGCTCCTACCTGGCGGTGCCGGTCAAGAGCATCCAGGGCGTCATGCTCGGGGCGATCCTGCTCGCCCACGTCCAGCCCGGGCGCTTCAGCGACGCCAGCCGCCACCAGGCCGAAGCGGTGGCGACCTACGCCGCCGTGGCGATCGAGAACGCCCGCTCCTACGAGGCCGAGCAGCTCGCGATGGCCCGCCTCGGCGAGCTGGCGCAGGTGCTGCAGCGCTCCCTGCTGCCGCGCACGCTGCCCCCGCTGGACCGGGTGGAGGTGGCCGTGCGCTACCTGCCCGCCGAGGCCGGGCAGGAGATCGGCGGGGACTGGTACGACGTCGTGGTCTCGGAGCACCAGGTGACCTTCGTCATCGGGGACGTGCAGGGGCACTCCAGCACTGCGGCGGCCCTGATGGGCCAGCTGCGCACCGCAGTGCGCGCCTACGTGTCCGAGGGCCACGCTCCGGGGGCGGCGCTGGCACGCACCAACACCCTGCTGGGAGACCTGGGCCCAGACCTCTTCGCGACCTGCGCGCTGGTGCAGCTGGACCAGCGCACCGGCGCGATGCGGGTGGCCACCGCCGGCCACCCCCCACCGCTGGTCGTGCGCGAGGGCGCCGTCCGCGAGGTCGAGGTGGACCCGGGGATCCCCTTGGGCGTCGAGCTCGGCTCGACCTACGCCGAGACCATGGTGCAGCTGACCGGGCGGGCGCAGGTGCTGCTGTACACCGACGGGCTGGTGGAGACCGTGGCCGGCGGGATCACCGCCGACCTGCCGAGGGTCATGTCCATCGCCGGGGGGCCCCACCGCGACATCGAGGCGCTGGTGCACGCCGTGATGTCCGGGGTGGCCTCCGACCTGAGCGATGACGCGGCGCTGCTGGGCCTGTCGTACGCCGGCCCGGTGGGGCAGGCCGCCGAGCTCGACGTGGAGGGCTCCCCCGGCGCCCCGGGCCTGTGCCGGCGCTTCCTGCACCGCCAGATGGACCTGTGGGGCGTGGGCGGGGACACCGCGGACTGCGCTGCGGTGGTGCTCTCTGAGCTGGTGACCAACGCCGCGATCCATGCCGAGGGGCGTGTGCGGCTGAAGCTGGAGGTGGACGACGGGCGCCTGCGGATCAGCGTCACTGATGCCTCCACCGGTCTGCCGCGCCAGCGCCAGGCCGAGGAGGGGGCGCTGGGTGGGCGCGGGTTGGCGATCGTGGAGGCGATGAGCGAGGACTGGGGCGTGGTGATGCGCCCGACCGGCAAGACGGTGTGGTCCCAGCTGACGATCTCCCAGCCCAGCAGTCCGGTCGCCGGTGGACCAGGCGACGGTGGCCAGGGCACCTGCGCCTGACGCCTGCAGGTGCGCGGAGACGAGACGAGACCAGGCGGCCTCCGCGAGGGAAGAGCGACTGGTGCCCGGCCGCACCCCAGCCCGCACCCCCCACCAGCTGGCGCGGGCTCGTGGGAGCGGAGCGCTCCAGGTGCGAGCGATCGACGTCGATACGCCATGGTGTTCTACGCCAACCACGCCGGCGGCCGCTCACGCTGGCGCCCACCGGGCCTGCTGTCACTGCCCGAGGACGTCTGGCGCACCCGCCACCGCTGGGTCACCACCGTCCTGCTGGCCCACCTGCCCCTCCTGGCGGCCTACAGCCTCTACCTGCAGACCACGCTGATCGCCGCTGCGCCGTTGGTCGTCCCGGTGGTGCTGTACCTGCTCGCCACCGCTGAGCAGCTCACCCGCGGCCGCCTGCGCCTGCCCCGAGCGCTGACCTCCAGCGCCGCCGCCGCTGGGCTCATGGCGTGCTCCTCCTACCTCGTGTCCGTCTCCGGGGGGTACATCGAGGCCCACTTCCACTTCTTCGTCATGGTTCCCGTGGTCGCGCTGTACGAGGCCTGGGCGCCGTTCTCGGTCGCTGTGGCCTGGGTGCTGCTCGAGCACGGTCTGGTCGGCACCGTGTGGCCCCACGCCGTCTACGGCCACAGCCACGCCCACATGGACCACCCCTGGGCCTTCGCCGCCGTCCACGCCGGCTTCTTCGCCGCCGCGTGCACCGGGTCCCTGACCGCGTGGACCCTGGCCGAGCGCGCCCGGGGGGTCCAGGCCGACCTCGTGGAGCAGCTGCGCCACCAGACCCTGCACGACGACCTCACCGGCCTGGCCAACCGCGCCCACCTGGCTCAGGCCCTGGACGCCGCCCTGACCAGCGGTGACCAGGTCGCCGTCCTCGCCCTGGACCTGGACCGTTTCAAGGAGGTCAACGACACCCTGGGTCATTCCGCTGGTGACGAGCTGCTGCGCGCGGTCTCCGCACGCGCCACCACGGGAGTCGAGCGCCCCGGACTGCTGGTGCGCCTGGGTGGGGACGAGTTCGCCGTGCTCCTGCCAGGGCTCGACGCCCAGGAGGCCCTCAGCGTCGCCCAGCGGCTGCGGGCGACCATCGGACGAGTGACCACGCTGAGGAGCGGAGTCAGGAGCGCCGCGACCGACGTCTCGACCGACCTCTCAGCGCAGGCCCCGGACCAGAACGTCGCGATCAGCATCGACGTCAGCATCGGCATCGCCCACCGCCCGGCCCGGGGCACCGCCGCACCCCTCACGACCGTCGAGCTCACCCAGACCGCCGAGGAGCTGCTGCGTGAGGCTGATGTCGCCATGTACGCGGCCAAGCGGTCGGGGGCGGGCACTGCTGTCTACGAGGTCGACGGCGATGAGCACACCGCGTGCCACCTGGCCACGCTGAAGGACTTCCGCCGCGCTCTGGACGCCGATGACGAGATCGTGGTCCACCTCCAGCCGAAGGTCTCCCTCGCCGATGGGCGCCTGCTCGGGGTCGAGGCGCTGGCGCGCTGGCAGCACCCCGTGCGCGGCCTGCTGCCCCCGGCGGAGTTCATCGCCATGGCCACCAGCGCTGACCTCGCCGCACCCTTCACCCGCAAGGTGCTCACCGAGGCGCTCTTCCAGTGCCGCACGTGGCTGCGCCAGGGCCACCGGGTGCCGGTCTCGGTCAACATCACCGCGCACTGCCTCACGCGTCCCTCCTTCGCCTTCGAGATCGCCGACCTGCTGACCCGTCACGGAGTCCCGGCGGACCTGCTCTGCCTGGAGATCACCGAGGACACCCTCGTGGTCGACCCGGCAGCGGCTGCGCAGGTGCTGGCGACGTTGAAGGCGACAGGGGTGCGCACCTCGATCGACGACTTCGGGACGGGGTTCTCCTCGCTGTCCTACCTGCGTCAGCTGCCCATCGACGAGCTGAAGATCGACAGGTCGTTCGTGCTGGCGCTGTTCCCCCGCGGTCTGCACGAACCCGCCGACGACACCTTGGTGGCGACCATCGTGGACATGGGACACCGCCTGGGGATGCACGTGGTCGCCGAGGGCGTCGAGCGCCTGGAGGAGCTCGCGGCACTGGCCAGCGTCGGCTGTGACAGCGTGCAGGGCTACCTGCACTGCCCGCCGGTACCGGCGGCACGCTTCCCGCGCGACCTCCTGGCCACGGCTGCGCGCACCACTCCCTCAGCCGGCTACCAGCTGCACGCCTGACGGCGGCCGCACCCCTCGGCCCCCCGGCCAGCAGGTGCGGACGACGGGAAGGTCTGGTCGGCTGCCTCGGCAGGTCCGTCGGGACGTCGCGGGCCCCGGCGGGCGCTCGACCGGGCACCGCGGGCTGCGTCCACCGGTGGTGAGGAGCGGTACGACTCGGCGTGCCCTCCAGCGGTGCACGGCGTCGAGACGGCGTGGGAGCGGACCCCGGAGGTGCAGTCGCCGGGCACGACGGCCAGCCCAGGAGGCACACCCCGCACCCGCGTCGGGATGCCCGACACGGCTCTCGTCGTCCTGCCCGCAGCCGTGCGCCCGGCCTGGTGGACTCCGATGAGCTGCTCCCGCGTCCGTGAGACACCAGCCCCGGTCAGCGGGCTGAGGCGCATCAGACGCAGGACGACGGGACGGGACGCCTGCCGGCCGTCCCTCGATCCGCGGGTCGGAGGTCGACGGGGCGCACCGCCTCACGCTGCCGTTGCGGGTCGTGTCCGACGGACGTCAGTCAGCGCGCCCTCGACGGCTGGGCCCAGCTCGTCGTCGCGCGGGGCCGCACCTGGGCCCTCGCTCGAGACTGCGAGCGCAGGGGGCGCTCACGCCTCGATCTCGGTGAGGACGTGCGGCACCTCCGCGCCCAGCTCGCGGGCGAGGAACCCCAGGCGACCGACGCTCGCCGCGAGGCGGTCACCGGCCCGCCCGTGCAGGTGCACCCCCCACACCGCGGCCTGCGCCGGGCTGGCGCCCCGGGCCGCGAGCCCGGTGACCAGCCCCGCCTGCACGTCCCCGCTGCCGGAGGCGCCCAGACCCGCCCCGCCGGCCTGGTCGACCCACAGGCGGCCCTCGGCGTCGGAGGTCCACGACTCCTCCCCGCCCGCGGCGACGACGACGCCCTCGCTGGTGGCCAGCTCGCGGACGTGGCTCGCCGGGTCGGCCGTGACCGCGTCCCGCTCCACGCCCAGGGTGAGCGCGAGCTCGGTGGGGTTCGGGGTCAGCAGCGCCCGCGCGCCGGTGCGGCGCAGCGCGCCGCGCGAGGCGCCCACCCAGGCGTGCGCCGCGGCGTCCAGCACGAGCACCCCCACGTCGCCGAGGCGCGGCAGCACGCGCTCGCACAGCTCCCGGGCGACGTCCACGTCGCGGATGCCGGGGCCCACCAGGACGGCCGCCGCGCCGTCCGCGGTGGAGACGACCTCGTCGGCCGCGTCCGGGTCGACGTCGCCACCGGGGCCCTGCGGCAGCCCGACGACGAGGGCCTCCGGCAGCGCCACCGCGAGCGCGGGGGCGACGGAGGCGGCCGTGACGACCTGCAGCTTGCCGGCGCCCGAGCGCAGCGCGGCCTCGGCGGCCAGCAGGACCGCCCCGGGCGTCTGGTCGCTGCCGCCGACGATGACGACCCGCCCGCGCGCGTCCTTGCCACCGCCGGCGGCTGGGAGGGGCCACGCGCGCAGCACGGCGGAGGTGACGGTGGTGGCCTCAGTGGGGGACATCGGCGCCGGGCTCCTCGGTGACGGCCGCCGTCGAGGCCTCGACGGCGGCGGTGTCGGCGTAGCGGACCAGGCGGACGCCGTCCGGCCCCGTCGCGTAGCGGGTCAGGGCGCAGTTGGGCTGCGGGTCGTCGTGGTCGATGCGGACCGCCTCCTCCGGGTCCAGCCCCTCCAGCACGATGCGGAAGGCCATGACCACGGCCTGGTGGGTCACGAGCAGGAGGCGCTCGCCCTCGTGCCGGGGCAGGGCGGTGGCGACCACGCCGCGCACCCGGCCGACGACGTCCGCCCAGCTCTCCCCGCCCGGCGGGCGGTACCAGACCTTGCCCAGGCGCCGGCGGCGCTCGGCCTCCTCGGGGTGGCGGGCGAGGATGCCGTGACCGGTCAGCCCGTCCAGGACGCCGAGGTCGCGCTCGCGCAGCCGCTCGTCGCCCGTGACGGGCAGGTCGAGGCCCCCGGAGGCCAGCGCGCTCGCGAGGGTCTCGCGCGCGCGGCGGTAGGGGGAGACCAGGACGCGCGTGGGGCGCTCGGACTCCGGCAGTCCCGCGAGCCAGCGGCCCACGGCACCCGCCTGGTCGCGCCCGCGGGCGCTCAGCGGCACCTGGGAGTCGGGGGTGTCCAGGTCCAGCGCCTCCGCGCCGGCGGCCCAGGCCGCCTCGCTGGCGAGGTTGCCCTCGCTCTCGCCGTGGCGGAGCAGCCAGAGGGCTGCGGGGAAGGGGTCCCCGGGGCGCACCGCCGGCTCGGCGGGTACTTCAGGCAACACCCGGTCGACGCTAACGGCGGCCGAGCGGGTGCGCCCGGCGACTCCGCACCCGCGGGACCGCCACCGCGTCCCCCGAATGAAGTACGCAGAGGCAATCAAGATCTCGCCGGAGTCGCCGATGGATGTGGTGTCGGGCTGGGGGGCCCGACGATCGGGGGGAGAGGCGCCCTTCGCCACCAGGCGGAGGGCGCCCACCCGGGCGCTCGAGGAACCCCAAGATCGTTTGACAGGGCAACTAGCCTTCGCTCACCACCGGCGACGACGCCGGTCTGAGTCCGGGGGGACCCTGTGCACCGCTCGATCCGACGCATCCTCGCCGCGAGCGCCGCCTCGGCCGTGGCGGCAGCCGGCCTGGTGGCCGGGGCGCTGCCGGCGTCCGCGGCGACGGCGCTGCCCACCGACCTGCTGCGCCAGCTCGTCGTGGAGCCGGAGTCGAACAGCCCGGCCTACAGCAGGGACTACTTCGAGCACTGGGTCGACGCGGACCGCGACGGCTGCGACACCCGCCGCGAGGTCTTGGAGCAGGAGTCGACGGTCCCCGTCCGGCAGGGCTCCCGCTCCTGCAGCCTCACCGGCCAGTGGGTCAGCTACTACGACGGCGCCACCACAGCGAACACCGCCGACCTCGAGATCGACCACGCCGTCGCGCTGTCCGAGGCCTGGCGCTCCGGAGCCCGGAGCTGGAACGCCGACCAGCGCCGCGCCTTCGCCAACGACCTCGACTCCGCCCCCACCCTGGTGGCCGTCTCCTCCGCCTCCAACCAGGCCAAGGCCGACAAGGACTTCGCCGAGTGGCGGCCCCCGGCGGGCGGTGCCGCGACCTGCCGCTTCGCCGTCGAGCAGGTCCAGGTCAAGTACCGCTGGAACCTGTCGGTCGACACCGCCGAGCGCGACGCCCTCGCCGCCTTCCTGCCCTCCTGCGGCTCCTCCCCCGTCGAGGTGCCCGCCCGGGCCGCCGTCCCCGCCCCCGGCGGCGGCAGCGGGAACCAGGGAGGTGGCGGCGACCAGGGCGGCGGCGCCGGCACGAACCTCGGTGACCGCCTCAGCGCCGGCCGGTCGATGAGCGGTGGGCAGTGGCTGATGGCGCCGAACGGCCGCTACGGCCTCGCCTTCCAGGCCGACGGGAACCTCGTCGCCTACGGCCCGGACGACCGCCCGCTGTGGCACGCCGGCACCCACGGCAACCCCGGTGCCCGCTTCACGCTCCAGCAGGACGGCAACGCCGTCGTCACGGCCTCGGACGGTAGGGTGCTGTGGCACAGCTACACCTGGGGCAGCGGTGGCTCGGTGCTGCGCGCCCAGTCCGACGGCAACGTCGTCGTCTACCGCAGCAGCGGGGGTCCTGCCTGGTGCTCGGGCTGGGACCAGGGGCAGCGCGCCGGCGCCGGCTCGCGGGGGGTGGGCCTGCTCGGCCGCTGAGCCGCACCTGGGCCGGTCGGGGGCTCCGCTGCAGCGCCCCCGTGGGCCTGGTGGCACGATGGGGGCACGTCCTGCTCCTTTCGCCAGGTTGCAGGGCCAGGTCCCCGTCGGCTTCCACCCGGCGGGGATCGCCTTCTCGTCCGGGAGATCACGTCCGTGCCCCGTCGGCGGTCACCCCGGCCCCGTCAGTGGCATCCTGGGGACGGGACGGGCCGAGCACCGCACAGCTCGGCGTCAGGCGCCCGTCCGCGCCGGCTCCCGGCGCAGGCCGCGCTGGGCCCCCGCTCAGGGCGGAGACCGGTCCTGCCGATGGGACCGTGCGGCGCGCTGCGGCGCTCCGCACGCCGATCGGCTCGTGTGGCACCCCCGTGTTGGAGGACGTACTTGGCTCGACCCGGCCAGCGCCGAGCGGACACCCGCCGTGCTGCTCCCACCAAGAAGCAGCCCGCACGCCGCCGCGACGTCGTCTCCGTGATGACGGACACGGTGCGCGACGTGCAGAACGCCGTGAAGAACGGGCGCGTGACGCCCGCGGTGCGCACCAAGTTCCAGGCCGTCGCGCTGATCCTGCGCGAGGAGCGCGCCCGCGTCCGCGCGTCCGGCACCAGCGAGGGCCGCCGCAACGAGCAGCTGAAGCGCCTCGACGGGATCGCCACCACGCTGGCGGTCGCCGCCGTCCGCGACGCCGACCTGCTCGCCCTGCTGGAGGAGGACGCCGTCGTGTCCTCCGCGGCGCTGACCTACAAGCGGGACCTGCTCTCCGCCGCCGGCGTGGCCCCCGAGCCGGAGCCGGAGGAGGAGCCCGAGGACGTCGCGGCCACCCCCGTCGCCGCTCCCGAGCGCCGCGCCGTGCCGCAGTCGGTCATCTCCCGGCAGCTGGCCAACCCGTTCCTCGCACCCGACTTCTCCGCGGTCGCCGCCGCCCCGCAGCGCTCCACCCGACCGCGCCGCCTGGGCCGGTGGGACCTCGTCCCCGCGCTGCTGAGCTCCTTCGAGCGCGCCTCCGGCGGTGACGTGGCGTGCATGCCGCTGCCCCCGCCCTCGTCGGCGCACACCCCGCGCGGCCTCGAGCTCATGCAGCACCAGGGGCAGGTGGTCGCCGCGGCCGCGGAGGGCCACCGCACCTTCCTCCTGGCCGACGAGCCCGGCCTGGGCAAGACCGCCCAGGCGCTGCTCGCGGCGGAGGCCGCTGCGGCGTACCCGCTGCTCGTCGTCGTCCCGAGCGTCGTGAAGACCAACTGGGCCCGCGAGGCCGGCCTGTGGACGCCCCACCGCGCCGCGACCGTGATCCAGGGCAGCGGCGAGAACATCAACGGCTTCGCCGACGTGGTGATCGTCAACTACGAGGTGCTCGACCGGCACATGGGCTGGCTGGGCGGCTTCGGCTTCCGCGGCATGGTGGTCGACGAGGCGCACTTCATCAAGAACACGACCTCGCAGCGCTCCCAGAACGTGCTGGAGATCGCCGACCGGATCCGCTCGCGCACCGTGCGGCCGCTGATGATGGCGCTGACCGGCACGCCGCTGATCAACGACGTCGACGACTTCCGCGCCATCTGGCGCTTCCTGGGCTGGATCGACGCGGACCGGCCGCTGCCGCCGCTCATCGACGAGCTGGAGGACGCCGACCTGACCCCGGCGGACCCGGAGTTCTACCCGAACGCCCGGCACGCCGTCATCGACCTGGGCATCGTGCGCCGCCGCAAGGTGGACGTGGCCGCCGACATCCCGGCCCGCCGGGTGGCCGACCTCCCCGTCGACCTCGACGGCGCCGAGGCCCGCTCCATCCGCGCGGCCGAGGCGGCCCTCGCGGCCCGGATGGTGGAGCGCTACGAGCGGGCCATGGCCCACCGCGCGGCCTCCGGCATCCCCGTGCACGCCCCCGCCGACCCCGAGGCCGACGACGACGCGGGCGCGCCCCTCGCCGTCGACCAGCACGACGCGGACGGCTCCGACGCCACCGACACCACGGACCCCGCCGGCACCGGCACCTCCGAGGTCGTGGACGTCGAGGGCCTCGCCGCGGCGGAGGGCCTGGACGTGGCCGTGGCCGAGGTCGCCGCCATCGACCACGACCTCGTGCGCCGGGTGGCCAGGGCCGAGCTCAAGGACTCCGCCACCGACACCGGCGAGAACGTCTTCAGCGTGGTGCGGCGCATCGGCCGGGCCAAGGCCGGGCTGGCCGCCGACTACGCCGCGCAGCTGGCCCGCAGCGCCGGCAAGGTCGTGTTCTTCGCCAAGCACATCGACGTCATGGACGCAGTCGAGGAGTCCTTCACCCGGCAGGGCGTGCGCTTCTCCTCGGTGCGCGGCGGGCAGACGCCGAGCGCGCGCCAGCAGCAGGTCGACGCCTTCGTCAACGACCCCGACGTCGCCGTGGCGGTCTGCTCGCTGACCGCGGCCGGCGTGGGCCTCAACCTGCAGGTGGCCTCGAACGTGGTCCTGGCCGAGCTGTCGTGGACCGACGCCGAGCAGACCCAGGCGATCGACCGGGCGCACCGCATCGGCCAGACCGAGCCGGTGACGGCGTGGCGGATCATCGCGGCGCAGACGGTGGACGCGCGCATCGCGAAGCTCATCGACAGCAAGGCGGGGCTCGCGGCGCGGGCCCTGGACGGCTCCGACGAGGAGGTCGCCGCGACCACCGACGTGCAGCTCGAGGTGCTGGTGGCCCTGCTGACGGACGCGCTGCGCGGCTGAGCCCCCAGCGCCCCCGGCGCTCCAGGTGCAGCCGGCGTCAGGTCCGGCTGCCGGCGAGGACGCCCGCCGGCTGCGGCGCCCCGCCCCGCTGCTCGGCGGGGCGACCGGCCAGCAGCGCCCAGGTGCCCCCGGCGAGACCGGCCCCGGCGACGACGTCGAGCAGCCAGTGGTTGCCCGTGCCGAGCACCACCAGCGCGGTGGTCACCGGGTACAGCGCGACCAGGCACCGGGCCCACCGGGAGCTGACCACCTGCCGCAGCACGAGCGCGCACCACAGGGCCCAGCCCACGTGCATGGACGGCATCGCGGCCAGCTGGTCGACGCCGGCCGGGGCCCCCGCGGCGCCGGGGGCCGGCAGCGCCGCCCACCACCCGTCGGCGGCGGCCGCGGCGACGACGTCGGTGTAGCCCGCGAGCAGCCGCGGCGGGGCGGTGGGCAGGGCGAAGTACCCGACCAGGGCCAGCGCGGTCATCGCGAAGAAGGCGTTGCGCACCCCGCGGTAGCGCTCCGGGAGGCGCCACAGCGCCAGCGCGAGGACGGCGGGGGTGACGGTCAGGTGCAGCGCCTGGTACCAGGACGCCGCGGCCAGCGACGCCCACCGCGACCCCGCGAGGAGGTGGTCGAGCGCGCGCTCGGGGGCGAGGCCGAGCGCCTCCTCCACCTCGCGCAGGGCCCGCGCGCGGGCCAGCGCCGAGGCGAGGTCGGCCCCGGCGAAGCGCTGGACGGACTCGTAGGCGAGCAGGAACGCCACCACCAGCAGCGCCTCGGCCCACAGCGCCGGCCGGCGGGCCCGTCGCGGGGCCGGTGGCTCGAGGGCGTCGGAGGGCACGTCGGGATCCTGCCCCACGCGGCCGGGTCCCCCGTGCACCCGACGCGGACCCACCACCGGGGGCGGCCCGTAGGGTGTGCGCCGACTGGTGATCTTGCTCGTCCGACCGGAGCCGCCCGTGCCGCACCGTCCCGCCCCGAGAGACCTGACCGCCACCCCCGCCGACTGGGCGGCCCTCCTCGACGAGGTGTCCCGCGGGGAGGTCCGCGTGCTGCTCGACAGCAGCACCGGCGGCCAGGTGGTGCTCGTGAGCGCGGGAGACCTCGACCGGCTGGAGCGCGCGGCGCAGCGGGGGCTGGCCCGGGTGGAGCTCACGCCCCGGGAGCGCCAGGTGCTGGAGCGCGTGGAAGCGGGTGAGCGCGCACCCGCCATCGCCGAGGCGCTGGGCCTGGCGCGCGGCACGGTGGTGCAGCACCTCGCCTCGGCGCGGCGCAAGTACGGGGTGCGCACGAGCCGCGAGGCCGCGGCCCGCGCCCGGGAGGCCGCCGCCCTCGGCGGCGCCCCGACCACCGGCTGAGGGCCTCCCCGCTGCGGGGGCTCAGCGCGAGGCCACCGCCCCCGGGGCGGCGAGGGCACCAGGGGCACCGGACGCGCCAGCGGCGCCGGGGCGCACCAGCCGCGCGGCGAGCTGGCGGCGGCCGGTGATGCCGAGCTTGGCGTACACGTGCTGCAGGTGGTGGGCCACCGTGCGCGAGCTGATGCCGAGGCTGAGGGCGACCTCCGCGTTGCTGGCCCCGGACGCCGCCAGCTCGGCGACCACCTGCTCCTGGCTGGTGAGGGTGGAGGACCCGACCCGGCGGGGCGGCCGCTGCGGTGCGGTGGCGGCCAGCTCGCGGCGGGCTACGACCGCGAAGGCGTGCATCCCGATGGCCTCGTAGGCCGTGGCGGCGCGCTCCAGCGGCTCCCGGGCCGAGACGCCACGGCGGGCGCGGCGCAGGAGCATGCCGAGCGCCAGCTGGGCGGGGCCTGAGACCACGGGTCCGCCGGGGGTGGCGGCCGCCTGCTCGATGAGGGCGAGCCTCTCGGCCGCGACCGGGGTGCGCACGGCCCGGCAGAGCAGGTCTGTGACGACCGCGAACGGGGCGCCGCTGCCCCGGGCCCAGGCCGAGACCTCCTCGCCGACGCGCCGCAGCAGCGGGCCCTCCCCCCGGGTCTCGGCGAGGGCGTGCACCAGGGGCAGCGCGTGCGTCAGCGCGGCGGGGCTCGCGACGGCGGGGGTGTCGGGCCACAGCAGTGCGAGCGCGTCCGCCGCCTCGCCCATCTCCCCGCGCAGGCGGTGGCGGTAGGCGGCGCTCCACAGGGCGCTGGCCGCCTCGGTGGTCGGCGCGAGGCGGTGGACGGGGACGGCGGCCGCGTCCGCGTCCACCGGGGCGACCCCGGGAGCGGTCCCGGTGGCGGCACCCGCCAGGACCCCTCCCTCCTGGAGCACGCTGACCAGCTCCTGCGCCTGCTCCACCGCCGCGGCGCGCCCGGGGGCGTGACGGACGGCGGCCCGTGCGCGCCGCAGGTGGTCCGCCCCACGGGCCACGGAGGTCTCCAGCAGCGCGGCGCAGCCCGCCAGGTGCAGGTCGACGGCACCGGGCCCGGTCGTCGGCAGCGCCGCCGCCCGCCGCTCGACCACCTCCACCACGGGACCGAGGCGCCCGAGCACCCGCGCGAGGGCGACGGCGCGCCGCAGCACCGGCAGCGAGGTCGCACCGAGCACCTCCGCGAGATCGGTGAGGGCCTCCTGCTGCTCCGCGGGCTCGCAGGCGTCCCACAGCTGGGTCAGCCGCGCCAGGGACCGCACCCGAGCGCCCGCCGCGCCGGGCAGCAGCGCCGCCGCCCGGTCCAGGGCGCGGCTCGGGACGGCCCGGCGGCCGCCGACCACCACGAGCGCGGCGGCGGTCGCCACGGCCTCCGCTGCGGCGGCCGCAGCGGCGCCGTGCCCGGCGGGAGGAGCGGCGGCGTCCACCTGGTGGTCCAGGGCCCGCTCCAGGTGCCCGACCGCCGCACCCGCGTCCTCGCGGTCGAGCGCCTCGAGGGCCCGGAGGCGCTCGGCGGCGCCGAGGACGTGCGGTCCCGACGCGCCCTTCGCCCCCGCGCTCAGCGCTGCTGCGACGCCGGCGCGCCCGCAGACCAGGGCCTGCTCAGCGGCCAGCAGCAACGACGTCGCACGGGAGGCGGGGTCGTCGTCGACGGCGGCGGCCAAGGCGAAGAGGTCGCCGGCGCGGCGCCCGTCGTAGCCCCGCAGGGCCCCGGCGCTGCGGCGCAGCCCGGCGGCGAGCGCCGGGTCGGCGCCGGTGGAGAGGTGCGCCCGGTGGCGACGGGCCTCCGCCGCGAGCCTGAGGGCGCGCTCGTCGGCCCCCGAGGAGGGGCCGTCCACCCCGGAGGCGCGGCAGAGCACCTCGTGCCAGGCACCCCGGGCGCGGGCGACGTCGTCGGGATCGGCCTCCGCGGCGGCCACGGCGGCGAGGAAGGGGTCCGGGGCGCTCGTGGCGGAGGGTGCGGTCACCTCGAGACCGCTCCGGACCGCGCCACCGCCTCCCTCGGGGCCGAGGTGCCTGAGCACCGCCTCCACGTGGACGGCGGCCGCCGGCTCGTCGAGGAGCCCGAGCAGCAGGAGCCGCTGCCGCTCGCGCGGGGCGAGCCCGGCCAGCTCCTCGCGGACCCGGTCGAGCCACGGCCCCGAGCCTGCGCGCAGACCGGAGGCGAGGGCCCCGGAGCCCGTGACCGCGGAGCCCGCCGACGCGTCGTCGAGGAGGTCGAGGAGGTCGGTGAGGCGGCCCGGACGGCCCTGCGCCAGGTCGACCAGCCGCTCGCGCTCGAGCGGGTCGAGGTCCGGCGAGCGCTCGTCGACCAGGGCGGTGACCGCCTCGCGGCCCAGGGGCGTCAGGGGCACGACGACGTCGGCCTCCACCGCGCCCCGGGCGGGCTGGTGGCCGGGGGCCGCCCCCACCACGCAGACCGCCGTGCGCGACAGGCGGCGGCCGAGGAAGCGCAGCACCGCCGTGGAGGACGGGTCGGCCCACTGGACGTCGTCGACGACGACGAGCACCGGCCGCCTGCGCCCGACCGCCTCCAGCACCAGCAGGACCGCCATGGGCAGGGGCGCCAGCCCGGGCAGGGGGGCGCGCCGGCCCACCGCCACCTCCAGCGCCGCCCGCGGCGCGGCGTCCAGGGCCACTCCCAGGGCGTCGACCTCGTCGAGCAGCGGCAGCAGCACCTGCTGCAGGAGCGCGTTGTCCAGCTCGACCTCGTCGGGAGCGCCGCGCGCGACCAGCACGAGCCAGCGCCCGCCGGCGGCCGCGGCGGTGTGCGCCGCGTCGTCGAGGAGGGCGCTGGAGCCGTCTCCCGGCTCGCCGGTCACGAGGACCGACCTCCCCCTGCCCGCGGCGGCGCTCGCGAGAGCACCACCGATCGCACGGCGCTGCACTGCCCGGTCTAGGAGCATCCCTGAGTATTACTAGAATTTGCGCTGGGACGCCCCCGCGCGGGGCGCACCCCGCAGGACCTCGACGCGGTCGCCGCCGCGTCATCGTCACCTCACCGGACGAACCCGTCCGGGCCATCGGCCGCGGCGCGCGCGGACCGCGCTCTTCGCCTGCCGCCCTCCCACGAGTCATGGGCAGCGACCTGCGGCACCCACCGCAGGGCTCCGACACCTACTGGACGCCGCGGTGGAGCGGCTCACTCCTGAGGAGGGGCGATGACGATCACGGCGGTGCGCGCGGAGCGACCCACCGAGCTGTCCGGCGGGCGGACCTCGGAGCTGGCGGTGCAGGACGACCACCTCTGGTCGCCCGTGACGCAGTTCACGCTGGCGGGCCTCACGGCCGACGCCGGGGACGCCTTCGAGATGTGGGGCCTCGCCCGGGTGGCCGACCGGAGCTGGACGCTGCTGTCGAGCACCGGGGCGACGGCCTCCGCGATCGGCACCGAGGCGCGCTGGGACGAGACGATCTGCAGCGTCGCGCAGACCGGGTCCGACGCGGTCCACGTCGCCGACCTCCGCCGCCGCAGGGACCCGGTGCTGCGCACCGCCTCGGAGCGGTGGGGGCTGCGCGCGTACGTCGGCGCCCCCGTCCTCGCGCCCGGCGGTGAGCGCCTGGGGAGCCTGTGCGGCTGGTCGACCACGCCCACCCAGGACGACGAGCGCCTGCGCGCCCGGGTCACCCGCCACGCCCACTTCCTCGGCACGACGCTGGCGCGCGAGCTGCGTGAGGTCCGCGCCACGCGCCAGGCGGCGTGGGCCACCCCGCCCGCGAGCAGGGACGCGCTGACCCGCCTGCCCGACCGGCGCGCCTGGGGCCGGCTGCTCCACGACGAGGACGAGCGCGGCCGCTCCCTCGCCGAGCCGGCCGCCGTGACCCTCGTCGACGTCGGCGCCGTCAGCTCCACGCGCGGGCTGCGGCGCGCCGCCCAGGCGCTCACCGAGGTGGCCGGCTCCTCCAGCACCGTCGCCCGCACCGGCCCCCGGCAGTTCGGCCTGCTCAGCTGCGCCGTCGAGGGCCAGCACGCGGGCGCCGTCGCCGACGCCGTCCTCGCCGGGGTCGCCGACGCGCTGCCGCAGGCCCGGTCGGGCCGCGCCCTGCGCCGCGGCCAGAGCACGCTCGCCGACGTCTGGGCCGCGGCCGAGGGCGACCTGCTGGTCGCGCGCCGCGGGACCCGCTGACGTGAGCGCGACCACCGCGGTGGAGGCGCTCCCCGGGGGCTCCTCCGGTGGCGTCGACGACGACCTCGACGTCGGCCTGGCCCGCCCCGCCGTCGCCGTCCTCTGCGCTGCGGCCCTCGTCGCCGTGCTGGCGGCGGGCCGCTGGATCCAGCTGGGCGAGGCGGCGCTGTCGACGCTGGTGGCCCGCGCCACCGGCGTCCACGACGCCCACCGGGTCGGCACCGCGGTGGTCTTCGAGCTGGACGGCCGCGCCGTCGGCTACGGCATCACCCTGGGCTGCACGGTGGCCTTCCTGCTGCTGCCCTTCGTGCTCGGGACGGCGGTGGTCCTCACCGTGCAGCGCACCACCGCGCTGCGCGCGCTGGCGGCGCTGGCGGCCGCGGTCGCCGTCGTCGCGGCGTGCAACCAGCTGCGCCTGCTCGTGATCCTCTCCGGGATCCGGCTGCTGGGCCTGGAGCGCGGCTACTCCGCCACGCACGTGCTGGTGGGCACCGCCCTGAGCACCGTCGGCGTGGTCACGGCCGCGCTGCTGTTCCTGCACATCATCACCCAGCCCACCCGCCGGCGGCTCCAGCGGCGCTCCGAGCGGGCCCAGGAGGCGCCCCGCCCCCCGGCCGCCGCTCCGGTGGCAGCTCTGGGAGCAGCTCCGGTGACGGCCCCGGCCGTGGTCGTCCTCCCGGCCGCGTCCGCCATCCCGACCCAGCGCTCAGCGCGGACGCAGACCCCGGAGGACCGCCGTGGATGACCCCCGCACCTGGCTCGCGCTGCTGAACACCGCCGCGTTCCTGCTGTGCGTCGCCTTCCTGTCGTACGTCGGGCTGATCACGCGGCGCTTCGTGCAGCCGCGGCGCGCGGCGCGCACCGGGCCGGTCGACCACGCCGTCCACCTCGTCGTGCCCTGCCTCGACGAGGAGGAGGTCGTCGCCGGCACGGTCCAGCACCTGGTCACGGCCTTCCCCGACGCCACGGTCTGGTGCGTCGACGACGCCTCGGAGGACGCCACCGGCGAGCTGCTCGCCCAGGCGGCCCGCGTGTGGCCGTCCGTGCGGGTGGTCAGCCGCCACGCCCCCGAGGCCCGGCAGGGCAAGGGCGCCGCGCTGAACGCCGCCTGGCGCGCCATCGACGCCGAGCTCGGTCCCGACGTCGACAGGTCGCGGGTGCTCGTGGGCGTCGTCGACGCCGACGCGCGGCTCGACCCCTCCTGCCTGGCCGTGGTCTGCGGCCCGGAGCTCTTCGGCGACCCGGCGGTGTCGGCGGTCCAGGTGCAGGTGCGGGTGGTCGAGGACGTCGACGCCCTCACGAGCACCTGCCCCCTGGCGCTCGTCGACGCCGCCGACCCCTCGGGCGACCGGCTGCTGGTGCAGCTGCAGGACCTCGAGTTCACCGGCCCGATCGCCGCGATGCAGACCCTCCGGCGCGCCACCGGCAGCGTCGGGATGGGCGGCAACGGGCAGTTCACGCGCCTGTCGACCCTCGACAGGATCGCCGCCGAGCACGACGTCCCCTGGCACGGGGCGCTGCTGGAGGACTTCGAGCTGGGCCTGCACGTGCTCCTCACCGGCGGGCGCACCGAGTACACCGACGACACCTTCGTGGCCCAGACCGGGCTGCTGTCGGTGAAGCCGCTGCTGCGCCAGCGCAGCCGGTGGGCCCAGGGCGGCATGCAGTGCGCCCGCTACTGGCGCAGCGTCGTGACCTCACCGGTGGTGCCGCTGACCGCCGCGCTGGAGATCACCTACTACCTGGCCGTGCCGTGGTCGCAGCTGCTGGGCGCCCTCGTGTTCCCCGCCGCGATCGGCGTCGACCTCCACTACGCCTTCACCACCGCGGGCGGCGCCGCCGGCTGGTGGGTCAGCGGCGCCTGGGGCCTGCTGCCCCTGGCGCTGGTCTTCGGCGTGGTGCCCCACGTCATGTGGGGCCCGCTGTACCGCCACGCCTCCGGCGGGCACGTCAGCCGCCGCCGGGCCCTCGCGCTCGGCCTGGCCAACGCCGCCTACGCCTACCTGCTGCAGGCCGCCGTGTGGTGGGCCCTGTGGCGGGTGGTGCGCGGGCGCCACGACTGGAAGAAGACCGCGCGCACCACCACCGCCCGGTCCGCCCACCCGGTCGAGACCCCCCTCCCCCGCACCCCCGTCCCGGCAGCGGCCGGCGCCACCTCAGGAGCGCAGCGATGACCTCGTGGACCCGGTGGACGACGACGGCGGCGCTGGCCTCCGCCCTGGCGCTGGTCCCCGCGGCGGCGCACGCCGACACCGCGAAGGCGTCGGCGCGGGCCCTCGGCGTGACCACCTCCCTGGGCGCGTCGGTCGGTGCCGGTGCCGCGAGCGCCACCAGCGACGGCACGGACCCCGACACCGGAGGCGGCTCGGGCGGGGCGCCCTCCTCGCAGGACGTCGTGACGGCGGGCCTGGTGGTCTCGAAGGTCCGCGCCCTCGCCGACGGGACGTCGGCGGCCTGCGCCGGCCTCGTCGGCAGCGGCGGCAGCATCCAGATCGGGGCCGACGGCTCGTGCGCCGTCAACGCGGGCGGCGGCGGCGTCCGCATCGCGCTGACGCCCCTCATCACCGTCACCGCCGACGCCCTGGTCGCCAGCTGCACCGCCAGCAGCACCGCCCGGGGGACCACGAAGACCGTGGTCACGAACGCGCGCCTGACCGCACCGCTCGTGAGCACCGGCCTCAGCGCCGGACAGGCCTCGGCGGGGATCAGCGGGGTGCTCGCCCTCGGCACCGGGGGGAGCTCCACGTTCGCCGCGGCGGGCTCGGGCGGGACCACGGCGCTGACCGCGTCGGTCGTCGGGGGCACGGTGGCGGTGGACGTCGGCCAGGTGTCGTGCGGCGAGAACGCCGTCGTGGTCCCCACCCCGGCGCTGCCCCTCGAGGGGTGGCCGGTCGCGCTCGCGGGGGCGGCCGTCGCCGTCGTCGCCGGTCGCGCCCTGCTGCGCCGCGCCGCGACCACCGGGAACGGAGCCCCCGCGTGAGCCGCCCCGGCCGCCAGCCGGTCGTCGCCGCCGTCATGGGGACGCGCCCGGAGATCATCAAGCTCGCACCCGTCGTGCACGAGCTCACCGGCCGAGGGGCGCGCGTGCGCACCCTGCTGACCGGTCAGCACTACGACAGGGCGCTCGCCGGCGACGTCGTCGACGCCTTCGGGCTCACCGACGTCGAGCCGCCCGCCGCCCCCGTGGGCGGCCTGGCCCGGGCCGACCAGGTCGCCGCGATGATCACCGGGCTGGCGGCGTCGCTGCGGGAGCTGCGGCCCGACGCCGTCCTCGTGCAGGGCGACACGAACAGCGCCAGCGCCGGCGCCCAGGCGGCGCACTACCTGGGCCTGCCCGTGGTGCACGTCGAGGCGGGGCTGCGCTCGCACGACCGGCGCATGCCCGAGGAGGTCAACCGGCTCGTCATCGGCGCCCTGGCCGACGTGCACTGCGCCCCCACCCCGGAGAGCGCGGCCAACCTGCTGGCGGCCGGCGCCGACCGCGCCGCCGTGCACGTCACCGGGAACCCGGTGGTCGAGGCCACCCTCGCCTCCCTGCAGCGGCCCCACCGCGCCGCCGAGGTGCTGCGCTCGGTGCACCTCGCGGGGATGCTCTTCGTGCTCGCGACCGTGCACCGCCCGGAGAACACCGACGACCCGGTGGCCCTCGCCGCGCTCCTGCGGGCGCTCGACCTGCTGCCAGCGCCCGTGCTCCTCCCCGCGCACCCCCGCACCACGGCGCGCATCGCTGCCGCGGGGCTCACCACGCCCCGCTCGCTGCGGGTGGTCGAGCCCCTCGACCACGCGACGTTCCTGGCGCTCGCCGCGCAGGCGCAGCTGGTGGTCTCCGACTCCGGCGGCCTGCAGGAGGAGGTCACGGTGCTGGGCCGGCCGATGGTCGTGGTCCGCACCAGCACCGAGCGCCCCGAGAGCGTCAGCGCCGGCTTCTGCCGCCTCGCACGCCCCGCGGGCGTCCCCGGTGCGGCCGCGGAGCTGCTCGACCCGGACCACCTGGCGGCGCTGGCGCAGCGCCCCAGCCCCTACGGCGACGGCTCCGCCTCGCGCCGGATCGCCGACCTCGTGCTCGACCTCGCTGCCCGCAGCGGGTCCCCGGGCGCTCGGGCGCGGCAGGACCCAGGGCTCGTCGCGCTCTGAGCGCGCCCTCCGCCGACGGCGCCCGCGGCAGGACCCGTGGCAGGGTGGCGGCGTGCGCGAGGCAGCCCGGTGATCCCCTCCCTGCGCGCGCGGGCCGTCGAGCCCTTCCACGCGATGGCCTTCGCGCAGCGGGCCGCCGAGCTGGAGGCCGCGGGGCACGACGTCGTGAAGCTCAGCCTGGGCGAGCCCGACGCGGGCGCCCCGCCCGACGTCCTCGCCGCCGCCCGCGAGCTGCTCGACGGGCGCCCGCTCCCCTACACCTCGGCGCTGGGGCTGCCCGCGCTGCGCGAGGCGGTGGCCCGGCGGTACGGGGAGCGCCACGGCGTCGACGTCGACCCGCGGCGCGTCGTCGTCACGGCCGGGGCGTCGGCGGCGCTGCTCCTCGTGGTGGCGCTGACGGTCGACCCGGGCACCGGCGTGCTCCTGGCCGACCCGAGCTACCCCTGCAACCGGCAGATGGTCGAGGGCGCCGGCGGGCGCGTCGTCGCGGTCCCGACCACCCCGGCCACGCGGTACCAGCTCGACACCGCGAGCGCTGCGGCCGCGTGGACGCGCTCGACGCGCGCGGTCCTCGTCGCGAGCCCGTCCAACCCGACGGGCACGTCGGTGCCGGAGGCCGAGCTGGCGGAGCTGTGCGCGCTGGCCCGCGAGCGCGGGGCGTGGCGGGTGGTTGACGAGATCTACCTCGACCTGGCCGACCCCGTGGTCCCGCCCGGCGGTGGGGCGCCGCGGCCGCCGCTGAGCGCGCTGGCGCTGGACGACGACGCGGTGGTCATCGGCAGCTTCTCCAAGCACGTGGGGATGACGGGCTGGCGGCTGGGCTGGTGCGTGCTGCCGGAGGCGGCGGTGCCCCTGGCGGAGCGGCTGGCGGCCAACTACTTCATCTGCGCCTCGACGCCCGCGCAGCACGCGGCCGTGGCGGCGTTCACGCCGTCGTCGCTGGCGCTGGTGGAGGAGCGCCGGCTCGACCTGCTGGGGCGGCGGGCGCTGGCGCTGGACGGGCTGGCCCGCCTGGGGCTCGAGGTCCCGGTGGCCCCCGACGGCGCCTTCTACGCCTGGGCCGACGTCTCGAGCACCGGGCTGGGCGCCTGGGAGCTGTGCGAGCGGGCCCTGGAGGAGGCGCACGTGGCGCTCACCCCGGGGCGCGACTTCAGCGAGCACCTCGCCGGCACGCACGTGCGCCTGTCGTACGCGGCGTCGCGGGCCGACCTGGCCGAGGGGCTGGAGCGCCTGGCGCGGTGGCTCCCCGGAGCGCGGCGGGCCTGAGCCGCGCCGGTGCCGGCGGGGTGCGTCAGGGGCAGGCCTGCCCGCCGAGGGCGGCGTCGCTGAGCGCGGTGGGGCCCCCGAGCGCTGTCACGTCCTGCACGCGGAGGGCGCTGTACGCGGCGGCGGTGGCGCCGGGCAGGCACCCGCGGCTCGTGAGCAGCAGCGGGCGGCCGAGCGCCGCGCCGGCGAGCGCGTCGGGGAAGGCCTCGCCGCTGGCGAGCAGCGCTGAGGGGGCGCTCTCCCAGGTGTCCTGGGCCACACGCGCGGCGGTGGCGTAGCGGTCGGCGCCCTGCAGGCGGACGACGGCGCCGGGGGCGAGGGCCTCCAGCTGCTGCTGCACCTGCGCGCTCACCACCGCCGTCCCGCCCACGAGCGTGATGCGGGTCGGCCGGAGCTCCGCCACCGCGTCGCGCGTCGCCGGCGGCAGCGCGTCACGGCCGGTGAGGAGCAGCGGCGAGCCCACGGCGGCGCCCGCCGCGCCGCCCGCGAGGGCGTCGGGGAAGGCCTCGCCGGAGGCGATGACCACCTCGTCGGCGTCGTCGGCGAACTCGGTGCGCGCCACCCGCGCCGCCGTGGCGTACCGGTCGTCGCCCTCGATCCGCTGCACGCTCGGCGCCAGCCGCTGCAGCTCGCGCAGCACGTCGTCGCTGACCGAGACCGGCCCGCCGACCACCCGCACCACCTCCGGCCTCAGCCGCTCCAGCTCGGCGCGGGTGGCGGCGGGCACGGAGCGCGCGTCGACGGTGAGCAGCGGGCCGCCGTGGAGCGCGGCCAGCGGCGCTCCCGCCAGCGCGTCGGGGAAGCGCGAGCCGTTGACGACGACGACGTCGGACGCGCCGTCGGGGAAGGACTCCCGGGAGACCCGGGCCGCCGTGGCGTAGCGGTCGTCACCGCCCCACCGGGCGCTCCCGAGGGCCTGCGCCGGGGCCGCGGTGGTGACCAGCGCCGCCGCCACGAGGGCGCCGGCGGCGACGGCGGTCGCAGCCGCGGCGCGCGTGCGGCGCGCGGTCGCCGCGCTCACCCGCGCCACGCGCCCGTCGTCGCCGGGGGCGTCGCAGGGATCTCCACACGACCACCGTCGCACGGCGGCGGGTCCTCACCGCGGTGGACACGCGGGGGGCGGTCGCGCGGCCGGGCGCGGAGTGGGCCAGCATGTCCACGTGCCCCTCGACGAGCCCGCGCACCCGCAGGCGGGCATGGCGTTCGACGCAGCCGACCCGAGCCGCCTCGTCCTGACGGGTGACATCGACGTCTACGCCGTCGCCGCCCACCGCTTCGAGCCGGCCGAGCTGGCCGCGACGCGCGTGGTCGACCTGCACGCCGTCGACTTCGTCGACTCGGCGGGCCTGGGCTTCCTCATCGGCCTGTCGCGGCAGGTGCGCCCGCACCGCCTGCGCCTGGAGGGCCTGCACGGCACCGCGCGCCAGATGCTGGTCGTCATGGGCGCGCACCACGTGCTCGACCTCTGACACCCACCGCCGGTCTCAGACGGGCAGGGCAGCGGCCTCGCGGTAGTGGCCCACGAGCTGGTCGCACACCGCGCTCCACGTGCGTCCGCGCGTGCGCTCCCGCGCAGCCTCACCGAACGCGCGGCGCTTCGCGGCGTCACCGGTGAGGTCGGCCACCCGCGCCCGCAGGTCGGTGGTGTCGCCGGGGGCGTAGAGCCAGCCGGTGCGGCTGGGGTCGACCAGGTCGAGCAGCCCGCCGGCCGCGGGGGCGACCACGGGCACCCCGCTGGCCAGGGCCTCCTGGGCGGCCTGGCAGAAGGTCTCGTGCTCACCGGTGTGCACGAAGACGTCGAGGCTGGCGACGGCGGCGGCGAGGCGCTCGCCCGACAGCTGCCCGAGGAAGGCCGCGCCGGGCAGCAGGGACTCCAGCCGGGCTCGCGACGGGCCGTCACCGACCACCACGAGGCGGGTGCCGGGCACGTGGGCCAGGGCCGCGAGGTCCTCCAGCCGCTTCTCCGGGGCCAGGCGGCCGACGTACCCGACGAGGGCCTCGCCGCCGGGGGCCAGCGCGGCGCGCAGCGCGGGGTCGCGGCGGGCGGGGTCGAAGAGGTCGTCCACGCCGCGCGCCCACACCCGGGTGCGGGGGATGCCGCGCGCCCGCAGCTGCGCCGCGGTGGTCTCGGTGGGGGCCAGCGTCACCTCGGCGCGCCGGTGGATGGCCTCCACCCGCCACCAGGCGGCCTCCTGGGCGCTGCCGATGCGCGCCGTGAGCGGGTAGCGGCTCGCGAACCCGGCGACGTCGGTCTGGTAGACGGCGACCACCGGCACGCCCAGCCCGTTGGCGGCCCGCGCGGCGGTGCCCCCGAGGCCGAAGGGCGATGCCAGGTGCACGACGTCGGGCGCGAAGGCCGCCAGGACGGCGCGCAGCCGGGTCGCCGACGGCAGCGGCACGCGGACCTCGGCGTAGCCGGGCAGCCCCAGGGAGGGGACGTCGACCACCATGGCGCCGTGCACCTGCGCCGGGGCGCCGGGGCTGGCGCAGACCACCAGCGCGGTGTGCCCCTGCTGCTCGAGGTGCTCCAGCACCCGCAGCACGGAGCGCACCACGCCGTTGACGGCGGGCAGGAACGAGTCGGTGACGACGGCGACCCTCACGCCGCCCAGGGTGGCGAGCCGCCCCTTCCGGCGGGCCACCCGCCGGTGACGGGCGCCCGTCGGGCCGGTGACCGTTCGGGGCCCCCCCGCTAAGATCGGTTGCGCTGCGTTGACGAGTACGGTTCTCATCTGCACGTCGTCCCGCGAACCCGCGTCGCCCTGGAGGTCCCCCGTGGTCGGAGTCATCGCCCCGCTCGGCAAGCTGCTGCTCACCGCGGCCGCGTCCGCCGGCATCGTCAAGGCCGTCTCCGACGGCCGCGGGCCGAGCGCGCTGCGCCGCACCGCGGTGTCGACCACCAAGCTGGGCATCCGCGCGGGCCGTGCGGCCGAGGTGGGCGTCGAGAAGCTGCGCCTGGCCACCGGCGACGTGGTCGCCCAGGCCCACGCCGAGCTCGGCGAGGACGCGCCCGTGCCCCGCACCCCCTCGGCCGACCACGGCCACGACCACGACCACTGAGGTCCCCCGCCGTGACCACCGCCTCCGCAGCTGACGGGGGGGCGGCGGTCGCCGCCTCCCCCGCCGCGTCCCCCGCCGCCGCTCCCCCGGCCCCCGTCGTCACCGTCGTCACCGACCACGGCGGCCGGGTGCGCCTCCAGGCCGACTGGATGCGCGGCCAGCCCGCGCGCGCCGTGGCCGTCGAGGACGCGCTCGACGCCCTGGACGGCGTCCACCTCGTGCGCGCCCACCCCGTCACCGGCGCCGTGGTCGTCCACTGCGACCGCCGGCACCTCGACCTCGACGCCCTCCGCGCCGCCGCGGCCACCGGCGCTGCGCCCGCCCGCGGCGCCGTCGCCTCCCGCACCCCCCGCTCGGCCGACGTCGGCAACGGCGAGGTGGCCCGGATCATCGTCGGCGGCGTCGCGCTGGCCCTGCTCGGGCTGCGCCGCTACGCCTTCGGGCGCCCGCCGCTGCTGGGCCCGACGTCGCGGACCGTCGCCACCGGCGTCACGGTCTTCGCCGGCTACCCCTTCCTCAAGGGCGCCGTGCGCTCGATCGCCGGTGGCCGCGGGCTGGGCACCGACGTCCTCGTCACCGCCGCCACCATCGCGAGCCTGCTGCTGCGCGAGAACGTCGTGGCCCTGACGGTGCTGTGGCTGCTCAACATCGGCGAGTACCTGCAGGACCTGACGCTGCGCCGCACCCGCCGCGCCATCGCCGACCTGCTCACCGGCGCCCAGACCGAGGCGTGGGTGCGCCGGGAGACCCACGAGGTGGTCGAGGGGGAGGTCGTCTCGACCGTCGTCGAGGTGAGGGTGCCCCTGGAGGAGCTGCGCGTCGGCGACCTCGTGGTCGCCCACGACCAGTCCACCCTCCCCGTCGACGGCGAGGTCGTCGAGGGCGACGCCGTCGTCGACCAGGCCGCCCTCACCGGCGAGAACCTGCCGGTGCAGCGCGCCGCGGGCGACCCGGTGCTCGCGGGCAGCGTGGTCCTGCGCGGCCGCCTGGTGGTGCGCGCCACCGCCACCGGCTCCGACACGGCGGTGGGTCGCATCATCGCCCGCGTCGAGCACGCCCAGGCCGACCGCGCCCCCGTCCAGACCGTCGGCGACGCGTTCAGCCGGCGCTTCGTGCCCGCCTCGTTCCTGCTGGCGCTCGGCGTGCTCGTGGTCACCCGCGACGTGCGCCGCGCCATGACGATGCTGCTGGTCGCGTGCCCCTGCGCCGTGGGGCTGGCCACGCCCACGGCGGTCAGCGCCGCCATCGGCAACGGCGCACGCCGCGGCATCCTCATGAAGGGCGGCTCCCACCTGGAGGCCGCGGGCCGCGTCGACGCGTTCGTCTTCGACAAGACCGGCACCCTCACCCTGGGCCGCCCCGTGGTCACCAACGTGCTGTCGTTCCGGGACGACTGGACGCCCGAGCAGGTGCTCACCGAGGCCGCCAACTCCGAGGTGCACTCCCGCCACCCGCTGGCGCAGGCCGTGATCCGCTCCACCGAGGAGCGGCACCTCGTCATCCCCGAGCACGAGGAGTGCGAGGTCATCCTCGGCCTGGGGATGCGCGTCATGGCCTCGGGCCGCGTGCTGCTCGTCGGCAGCCCGCAGCTCATGGCCCGGGAGGGCGTCGAGGTCGACGACGACGCGCGCGGCTGGGTCGACAGGCTCCAGCGCGAGGCCGAGACGCCGCTGCTGCTCGCCGTCGACGGCCGGCTGACCGGCCTGGTGAGCCTGCGCGACCAGGTGCGCCCGGAGGCCCGCGAGGTGCTCGACGCGCTGCGCGCCAGCGGGGTGCGGCGCATCGTGATGCTCACGGGCGACCACCCCGAGACGGCCGCGGCCGTGGCGGCCGAGCTCGGCATCGACGAGTTCCGCGCCCAGGTGATGCCGGAGGACAAGCAGGACGTCGTCCGCGAGCTCCAGGCGGAGGGGTTCACCGTCGCGGTGGTCGGCGACGGCACCAACGACGCCCCCGCCCTCGCGCTGGCCGACCTCGGCATCGCGATGGGCCTGTCGGGCACCGACGTCGCCGTGGAGACGGCCGACGTGGCCCTCGTCGGTGACGACCTGCGCCGCCTGCTGCACCTGCGCGACCTCGGCGACCGCACCCTGCGGCTCATCCGCCAGAACTACGGCGCGTCGATCGCCGTCAACGGCGTCGGGCTCGCGCTCGGCGCTGCGGGGGCGCTGTCACCGGTGCTGGCAGCGGTCGCCCACAACGCGTCGTCGGTGTTCGTGGCGCTGAACTCCTCGCGCCTGGTGCGCTACCGGCTGGAGCCGGCGCCCGAGGCGGCAGCGCAGGCCCCGGCCCCCGCAGCCACCCCGTCAGCCACCCCGTCAGCCACCCCGGCAGCCGCCTCCGCGGCTGCGGGAGCGGCTCAGCCCTCGACGAGCTGAGACGCGTCCGCGCGCTGGCGCGGGATCGACGCCGTGACCGGCGCGACGGGCGCGGTGCCGGGCACCGGGGTGGCGGTGCTGGCGGCCACCACGGGCATCGCGCCCGTGGTGCGGACCTCGCCGGTGCGCAGGCGCGAGGTGCCGAGCACCTCGGCGACCTCCGCCGCCGTCACGCCCGCGTCGAGCAGCCGCTGGGCGCGGGTGGCCCGCAGCGCGTGCGAGGTCACCTCGGGCAGGCCCGCGGCGTCGAAGAGGCGGCGCAGGCGCCGGGTGGTGGCCGCCGGGTCGCCCGCGGTGCCGCGGCTGGTCGGGAAGACCAGCGCCCGCGCGCCGACGTCGGCGGTGCCGCGGGCGCGGCGGGCGGCGAGGGCGGCCACGAGCTGGGGAGCCACCGGGACGGTCCGTCCCGGCTCGACGGGGCGCACGCCGGTGGTCTGGCCACCGGCGCGGTCGATGCGGGCGGCGATGCGGACCGCGGGGCCCGTGCCGGTGCCGGGGTCGCCGGGGGTGACGTCCTCCCAGCGCAGGGCCAGGGCCTCGCCGAGGCGGGCGCCGGTGCCCAGCAGCACGGCCACGAGGTCGACCAGGCCCAGGCGCACGGCGTCGGCGTCCGCGGTGGCGACCACCAGCAGGTGCGCCTCCTCGTCGGCGGTGAGCACGCGGGCCGCGGCGGGCTCGGCCGCCGTGGGCACCGCGACGCCGACCAGCGGGTCGGTCTCGAGGGTGCCCTTGGCCAGGGCCACGTCGACGACGCCGCGCAGGCAGTTGCGGGCGGTGCGGGCGGCAGCGGGCCCCGAGCGGTCGGCGACCTCGGCGAGCCAGCGCTCGGCGACCGGCGCGGACAGGTGCCGCACCTTCAGCATGCCCAGGCGGGGGACCAGGTGGGCGACCACCGAGCGGCGGTACAGGTCACGGGTGCCGGGACGGGCGCCGGTGGCCTCGAGCACCGCCAGCCACGTGGAGGCGGCATCGGCGACGGTGGTGACGCGGTCGTCGGCGGCAGCGGCCGCGGCGGCCTCGGCCTGCGCGCGGCGGGCGATGCCCTCGGCCAGGGACGCCTCGGCGTCGGCGCGGGTCGGGCCCGTCGCGCGCACCTGGCGGAGCTCGCCGTCGGCGCACCGGTAGCGGCACCGCGCGACCCAGCGGCTGCGGCCCATGCCGGCGGCCTCGGCGGCGCGCACCCACCGCCCGGAGGCGGCGTCGAGCGTCTCGATGTGCGTTCGCACCTGGCCAGCGGGCCCTGTCGCGAGGGCGGGTCGTCCCACGTCCGGGACGCTAGCCCCGGGCCGGGGACGCCGTGCGGGTTTTGCTGTGAGTCACCGAGAGTGACGCGGGGTTGTGGGCGGGCGGGCTCCCCGCCACCGGTCGCGCCCGGACCGGCTCCGGGCCTCAGACCTCGACGACCACCGCGAACGGCAGCTCCGCGACGGCCTCGCCGTTGACCGAGAGCACCAGCACGTGGGCGCCGGTGGAGCTCAGCGGCGCGACCACCGCGAGGGCGAAGCAGGCCGACACCCGGCCCGGAAGGTCGGCCTGCTCCAGGCCGGGCAGCACCTCCCAGGCGGCGATGGTGCCGACGTCCCCCTCGGGGGTGCGCGCCGACAGCTCGAGGTGCGCCGCGGGCTCGCGGCGCCCCATCCACAGCCGCCCGGCCGCGGCCAGCACCTGCTGCGCGGGCAGCGCGCCGACCGCGATGACGGCCCGGTGGGCGCCGACGGCGGTCAGGGTGCCGTCGGCGTCGACGCGCGCGTAGTCGGCCAGGAGGGCGTAGTCGAGCTCGGCCACCGGGCCATCCTGCCCCTCACCCCGCACGCAGCCGAGCGCCCGGTCGCGCTTCCCGGTGCCCGGGAAGCGCGACCGGGCGCTCGGCTGCGGTCTGGAGGGTCGGTGCGGTCAGCGCTTGGAGGTCAGGTTGTCCGGGTCGCCGTCGGGGTCGTCCTGGTCGTCGGGGTCGTCCTGCACGGAGGCCGTGTCGCTGACGTCCTTCGGCGGGGTGCCCGAGGTGTCGGGGGGCGACGGCAGGTTCGCCGGGTCGCCGTCGGGGTCGATCGACTCGTCGCGCGGCGTCGCGCTCTGCTCGCTCATGGGGCGACGCTGCCACCGCCCGGACCGTCCGGCACCCCGAGCGGCGCGTCGGCCAGGGGGTGGGCGTACTCGACCAGCTCGACCCCCGACGGCCCCGCCGCGTACCGGGTGAGCGCGGTGTTCGGCTGCGGGTGCGCGCGGTCGATGGCCACGGCCTCGTCCAGCTCCAGCCCCTCCAGGACGGCGCGGAACGCCATGACCACCGCCTGGTGCGTCACCAGGAGCACCCGCTCGCCGTCCATCCGCGGGAGCACCAGGCCCACCAGGCTGCGCACCCGCAGGGCGACGTCGGCCCAGCTCTCCCCGCCGGGGGCTCGGTACCAGGCCTTGGCCGTGCGGCGGCGGCGCGCGGCCTCGTCCGGGTGGCGGACCCGCAGGCCGGCGCCGGTCAGCCTGTCGAACTGGCCGACGTCGCGCTCCCGCAGCCGCTCGTCGGTCGCGGCCGGGAGGTCGAGGCCCCCGGTCGCGACCACGATCTCCAACGTCTCCCGGGTGCGGCGGTAGGGCGAGACGAGCGCGCGGGTGGGTCGCCGCGACGGGTCCAGCGCGGCGAGCTGCCGGCCGGCGTCCTCGGCCTGCTGGCGGCCCCTCGCCGAGAGCGCCACCTCCTCGTCGGCGTCGTGGTCGAGCACCTCCGCGCCGTCGCGCCAGGCCTTCGCGGTGGCGAGGTTGGCCTCGCTCTCGGCGTGGCGCAGCAGCCACAGCTCGCGGGGGAAGGGCGCCCCCGGGGCCACCGCGGGCAGGGGGCGCAGGTCCATGCGGCTGAGGCTAGGCCGGTGGGAGGACCGGGGCTGACCGCAGCGGCCCGCCCGCACGGCCGTGCGGGCGAGGGGCGGGCCCGCGGGTGGCCGGGAGCGCCTCGGCCAGCGATGATCGGGCGCGTGGACTCTCCGCGTCGCTCCGCCGTCCCCGTCGTGCTGCTGGCCGGGGTGGCCGGCGTCCTCGCCTGGCTCGCGCTGCGCGCCCGGGGCGCGGGCTCCGGCACCAGCGGCCCGGTGATGGACCGGCCCACCACCCCCATCGGCCGCCTCGGCGAGCCGGGCCCGGAGTGGACGGTCGTCGAGACGCTGCCCGTGGCGCGCCCCGCCCCCGAGATCGCCCTGCACCTGCACGAGCACGGCGGGCTCCCGGGCCTGACCGGGGGCGTCGACGGCCCGGTGATGGACCGCGTCGAGTGGGACGTCGAGGGCCAGGGCCACTACGAGGCCGAGGTCCACGGCCTGCCGGGCGCGGTCACGTCCGAGGTCACCGTCCGCTTCTCCCCGGCGCACGGCGGCCCCCACGGCGTCGTCGAGCACGCCGCCGCGGCGCTGCCGCTGGTGGGCGGTCCGTCGGTGCGCTCGCAGGTGTCCCGCTCGCTGTCGCGCCTGCAGAGGCTGATGGAGACCACCGCGCCGGGCACCCCCGAGCGCGAGGCCGGTGCCGCTGAGGCCCGCCAGGAGCTCACCGCGCGCTGACGCCCCTCCCGCACGCCGCCGGGCCCGTTCCCCGCTGGGGAGCGGGCCCGGCGTCGTCCTGCGCTCGCCTCAGGCGCTGCGGCGGCGCAGCAGCAGCGCGACCAGGGCCCCGAGCCCCGCGGCGACGACGACCTCCTGCGGCATCCGGCGGGGCGACTCCCGCTGGATGCGGGCGTGGAAGGCGTCCCAGCGCGCCGGGAAGGGCGAGCGCCCGAAGAACAGCTCGCTCGGCTTGTCGAGGTCGGGGAAGGCCCCGCCCGCCATCCCCGCGAGGGCGGACACGAGGACCGCCGGGCGGTCGCGGCGGCTCGCCCGCGCCACGAGGCCGATCGCGGCCAGGCCCGCGAGACCGTCGGCCACCGCTGTGACGAGGAACACGCTGCGGCGGTCGTCCCCCCAGTGGGGCACCTGGTCGAGCACGAAGTGCGAGACGACGCCGGTGAGGAACGCCTGCACGGGGCGCTGGGCCAGGGGCCCGGCGCCCAGGACCGCACCGGCGAGGACGTGGTTGGTGACCAGCACCGCCCCAGCATGCCCGCCGACCGGGCGTCGCCGGACGTGCGGACCCGCGCGGCCCGACGGACGATCGGCCGGTGAGCACGCGACCCGAGGGACTCGACGAGGTCTGGGACGACTGGAAGAGCGCCGTGAACATGACGGCGAAGGAGCTGGAGGACTGGCTCGAGACCGACGAGTCCGGCGAGGTCGGGCAGAAGTCCGGCGGGTCCGGGGAGTCGACCGGGCACGCCTCGGGACGGCGGATCGTGGAGGTCCTCCGGACGAAGAAGGACGACCTCACCGACGAGGACGTCGAGCACATGCACAAGGTGGTCGGGTACGTGAAGCGCCACGCGGCGCAGGGCGGCCCCGACGACGACGTCGAGCACTCGAAGTGGCGCTACTCGCTCATGAACTGGGGCAACGACCCCCTGAAGGGGTGACCCGACCGTGAGCGCCGTCACCGTCGAGGAGCTGGTGGAGGTCGAGCTCGTCACGGTCTCGCCGCACACCCCCGGCTGGACGCGGCGCCGCTCGGGGTCGGGGTTCACCTACCTCGACGACCGGGGTGCGCGCCTGGCGAGCGCCGAAAGCGAGCGCTGCAGGGCGCTCGTGATCCCCCCGGCGTGGAGGGAGGTCTGGATCTGCCCGCGGGCCGAGGGGCACATCCAGGCCGTCGGCACCGACGAGGCGGGCCGGCGCCAGTACCTGTACCACCCGCAGTGGCGGCTCCAGCGCGACCGCGCGAAGTTCGAGCGGGTGCTGCAAGTGGCCGAGCGGCTGCCCGCGGCACGGTCGCGCGCGGCCGCCGACCTGGCCCTGCCCGGGATGCCCCGGGCGCGGGCGCTCGGCTGCGCCTTCCGGCTGCTCGACCTGGGCTTCTTCCGCATCGGCGGGGAGGGGTACGTCGAGAGCGGGCAGTCGTACGGGCTGGCCACCATCGAGAAGCAGCACGCGCGCCTCACCGGTGGCGCGGTGGTGTTCGACTACACCGCCAAGCACGGCAAGCGGCGCACGCTGCGCCTCGTCGACGCCTCCGTCCACGACGCCGTCGGCGTCATGAGGCGCCGGCGCGGCGGCGGTGACGACCTGCTGGCGTGGAAGGACTCCGCCGGCTGGCACGACGTCACCAGCTCCGACATCAACGAGTACGTCAAAGCCGCCTTCGGCGGGGAGGACGTCTCCGCCAAGGACTTCCGCACCTGGCACGCCACGGTGCTGGCCGCGGTGGCGCTGGCCGTCTCGACGCACGCCGCCGAGTCGCCGACGGCGCGGCAGAAGGCCGTCGCGCGGGCCGTGCGGGAGGTGTCGGAGTACCTCGGCAACACCCCGGCGGTGGCGCGGGCGTCCTACGTCGACCCGCGGCTCATCGACCTCTTCGAGGACGGCACCACGATCGAGCCGGCGCTCACCGACCTGGGCGAGGGCGCCGCGTTCGGGGAGCCGGGCACGCACGGCGCCGTCGAGCGGGCCGTGCTCGACCTGCTGCGCAACCCCTCCCAGACCTCGGGCCGCGCCAGGCGCCGCTGAGCCCCGGCCCCCCTTCTGGCGCAGATCCCCCCAGGGACGGCCGTCAGGCCCAGCCGAGCTCGTGCAGGCGCTCGTCGCTGATGCCGAAGTGGTGGCCGACCTCGTGCACCACGGTGACGGCGACCTCCTCGACCACCTCATCGCGGGTCTCGCAGGCGCGCAGCGTCGGGCCGCGGAAGACGAGGATCCGGTCGGGCAGCGCCCCGGCGTCCCACCCGGAGTCGCGGTCGGTCAGCGGGATGCCCTCGTAGAGGCCGAGCAGGTCGTCCTCGCCCTCGGGCGGCTCGTCCTCGACGAGCACGACGACGTTGCTCATCATCCGCGTGAGCTCCTCCGGCAGGGCGTCGAGGCCGTCGGCGACGGCGTCCTCGAACTCCTCCTCGCTCATCTCCACGGGCACCGGCCCACCCTCGCACGCGCGGTCAGCCGGGGTGGCCGGTGATGCCGGACGGGCAGAACCCCGCTCGGCGGCCCTCACGGCCCCGTCGAGGGCCCTTCTGCCCGTCCGGCGTCACACCCCAGCCTCCCGCCGAGGGACAGCGCCGTCCCGTCGGGCATGCACGAGGGCGAGAGACGGGCCCACAAGACCGTCCCCGGTCGTCGTGTGCATGCTCGACGGGACGCCCCCGGCGGACCTCAGCCGCCGAAGGCCCGGTCGTACTCGGCCTGCAGCTCCGGCGTGACCGGACCGGACCCCCCGCAGACCGCGACCGTGCCCTGGGAGGCCGACACGAGGTACTCCTGCCCCACCTCGAACGGGAACCCTCCGACGGTGCTGGCCGTCCCCTGCTGGTCCGCGACGAGCGCCACGCCCTCCCCCGGCTCGCCCCGGTAGACCCTGTCGACGGCGAGCAGCACGCGGTCACCGTCGACCTGGACCGCGCGCCCCTGGAAGGCCGTGTCGGTCGTGGGGAGCACCTGTGCCACAGGCGGACAGTCGAAGGCGGCACCACCGCCCCCACCGGCTGCGGTCAGGGTGGTGGACACCGCGGGAAGCCCCGGAGCCCGTGACAGCACCACCGGCGTCACGACGGCGGCCGCCGCGGCGACCCCGACCGCGACGGCCGTCCCGACCAGCCAGGGGCGGCGCCGTCGGGCCGCTCGAGCCGTGCCGGCCGCGTCGTGGGCCTCGTCGACGGGGGTGGGGCGGGTGGTGATCACGGCGTCCTCCAGGTGGTCGGTGACCCAGGCCCGGTCAGCGGGCGGGAGGCGGGTCGCGGGGTCGGCGCCGCGCAGCAGCGCCTGCAGCTCGTCGTCGTTCACCGGGCCCCACCTCCTGCTCCGACCTGTCCGCCGGCGGCCGCGTCCTTTCGCAGCTGCTCGGCCAGCTCCTTCTTGGCGCGGTGCAGCCGGATGCTGACGGCGTTCGGCGTCACCCCGAGCACCACGGCGATGTCCGCGGGGGCGAGCTGCTCCCAGGCCCACAGGCGCAGCACCTCCGCCGAGGCGGGCCGCAGGGAGGCCACCGCCGCGCGGACTGGTGCCGGGTCCACGCCGCCGACCTCGTCGTCGGCGGGCGGCAGCACCTCGGCGGGCGGGTCGACGGCGGCGACCCGACGGGCCAGGAACCGCTGCCGGCGCGCGGCGCGCTCGGCGTTCGCGAGGCACCACCGGGCCACGCCGTAGGACCAGGGCAGCGCCGCCTCGCCCTCCGGCACCTCGTCGAGGCGGCGCCAGAGCACCAGCAGCGCGTCGGAGAGGGCGTCGTCGGCGGTGCCGGAGGTGGCGCGGCGCGCGAGGTAGCGGCGCAGCGGCTCGAGCACCTCGTCGGCCAGCGCCTCGTAGCGGGCGCGCCGACCGGCGTCGTCGTCGCGGGCCACGGTCCTCACCCTGGCGCGTGTCCGGCACGGCGGCGGTCCTTTCACCACCACCGAGGTGTTCCGAACTCCCATGATCACGACGCGGCAGTGCTCCGGAAGCCCATGATCACGGCCGGGAGGGGGTGTTCGCCTCGGCGGCGATGCCCTCCAGCTCGGCCTCGGTCGCCGGGAAGCCCGGGAAGCGCGCCATCCGCACGAGCGGGATGGCGCGGAACATCGCGCCGTGGTCCGGGTCGTCGAGCATCCCGAGGAACCCGCCGCCGGCGCGCTCCAGGACCGACCGCAGCGCCGGGCCGGCCACCGGGTGGTCGAGCCAGGTGCTGATCTCGGCCTCGACGGCCACGGGCGGGGTGAGGTCCTCGCCGGTCACCTGCACGGCCTCGCGCAGCCGCACGTCGCGCGACGAGGCGCCCACGCGCACCTCGAACGCGCCGCCCTCGACCACCCAGCGCCGCTGCACCGGGCTCCAGTACGACAGCGCCCGGGCGTCCAGCTCGAACGACACCGTCCGCGACTGCCCCGGCTCCAGCTCCACGCGGGCGAAGGCCTTGAGCTCGGCGTCCGGCCGGGCCACCGACGCCTCGGGGTCGGCTACGTACACCTGGACCACCTCGGCCGCCGCGACGCGCCCCGTGTTGGTGACGCGCACCCCCACGCGCAGGCCCGCCGAGGCACCCGAGCCCACCACCTCGACGTCCAGCTCCTCGTAGAGGAACGCGGCGTAGGTCAGCCCGTGCCCGAAGGGGAACGAGACGGGGAGCCGCCGCGAGTCGTACCAGCGGTAGCCGATGAAGACGCCCTCGCCGTAGCGGACCACGCCGCCCTCGCCGGGGAACCCGGCGCCGAAGGCGGGGGTGTCCTCCAGGCGCTGCGGCAGCGTCTCCGCCAGCCTCCCGCTCGGGCTGACCGCGCCCAGCAGCAGGTCGGCCACCGCGGACCCGCCCGCCTGGCCCAGCAGCCAGCCCTCGAGCAGCGCCGGCACGCGGTCGGCCCACGGGTGCAGCCGCACCGCGGACCCGTTCGACAGCACGACGACGACGCTGTCGCTCACCTCCAGCAGCGCGTCGAGCAGAGCCAGCTGCTCGGCGGGCAGGTCGAGGTGCTCCCTGTCGAAGCCCTCCGACTCGTACGAGCCCGGAAGCCCCAGGAACAGCAGGACGACGTCGGCCGCGCGCGCAGCGTCCACCGCCTCGGCGCCGAGGTCCGCCGCCGAGGCGCCGGCGCTGGGCGAGCCCTCGAGCGGGTACCCGGCGGCGAAGGTCACCGAGGCGCGGTCACCGATGCCGTCGCGCAGCGCGGTGAGCGCGTCGTCGAGCCGCGTCGGCACCACCTGGGAGCTGCCGGCGCCCTGGTACCGGGGCGTGCGGGCCATCTCCCCGACGACGGCGACGACCCCGGAGCCCGGGAGCTGGAGCGGCAGCAGCGGGTCCCCGCCGTGGGAGGAGACGGGCTCGTTCTTGAGCAGCACCGCGCTGCGCTGAGCGGCCTCTCGGGCCAGCGCGTGGTGCGCTGCGGCGTCGTAGGGGCGGGGGTCCGCCAGCCCGGGCTGCGAGCGCGCCACGAGCTCCAGCACGCGGCGGGCGGCGCGGTCGACGTCGTCCTGCGACAGCCGCCCCTCGCGGACGGCGGCGAGCACCTTGGCCTCCGACGCCCCCGAGGAGCTCGGCATCTCCAGGTCGAGCCCGGCGGCCACGCCGAGCGGGCGGTCGTCGACGGCGCCCCAGTCCGAGACCACGAGGCCCTCGAAGCCCCACTCACCGCGCAGCACGTCGGTGAGCAGCCACGGGTCCTGGCTGGCGTAGGTGCCGTTGATGCGGTTGTACGAGCACATGACGGTCCACGGCTGCGCGTCGCGCACCACCCGCTCGAAGGCCGTGAGGTAGACCTCGCGCAGCGTCCGCTCGTCGACCTCCGCGGAGACGCTCATGCGGTGCGTCTCCTGGTTGTTGGCGGCGAAGTGCTTCAGCGAGGTGCCGACGCCCTGCGACTGCACGCCGCGCACGAGGGCGGCGGCCAGGTCGCCGGCGAGCACCGGGTCCTCCGAGAAGTACTCGAAGCTCCTCCCGCACAGCGGCGTGCGCTTCATGTTGACGCCCGGGCCGAGCAGGACGGCGACCCCCTCGGCCCGGCACTCCTCCCCCAGGGCGGTGCCGACGCGCTCGACCAGCTCGACGTCCCACGACGAGGCCAGCCCCGCGGCGGGCGGGAAGCAGGTGGCGGGCACGGAGCCGCCCAGGCCGAGGTGGTCGCCGTCGGTCGGCTGCTTGCGCAGGCCGTGGGGGCCGTCGGTGACCATGACGGCGGGCACGCCGTGCTCGGGCAGCCCCTGGGTGTGCCAGAAGTCGGAGCCGTCGAGCAGCGACGCCTTCTCCTGGGGCGCGAGGCGGGCGAGGACGGCGCCGACGGCGTCCTCGGTGGTCGGGGTGGGCTGCGGGGTGCCGGCGTCGTCGCGAGCGGTCATGCTGCGCAGCGTAGCGAAAACCCGACCTGTTGGTAAGTATCCTGCCCGCGCCGTCGTGACCTGCGAGGATGCCCCCATGACCACCACCCCCGACCCGCCGCAGCGCGGCTACGCCAAGGGGCGGGCCCGCCGGGAGGAGATCCTCGAGACGGCGCGCGCCCTCTTCGGCGAGGTCGGCTACCGGTCGGCGTCGCTGCGCGAGATCGCCGCGCGGTGCGGCATCTCCCACCCGGGGCTGCTGCACCACTTCCCCACCAAGGAGGCCCTGCTCGAGGCGGTCCTGGTGCGGCGCGACGCCGTGTCCGAGGAGCGCTTCGGGGTGGTGAGCGCCCGGGGCACGGCAGCGCTGCGCGCGCTGGTGGAGGTCGTGGCCGCCAACGCCGCCGAGCCGGGCGAGGTGGAGCTCTACTGCGTGCTGTCCGCCGAGGCCACCGCGCCCGACCACCCCGCGCACCGGTACTTCGCCGACCGCTACGAGGTCACGCGCGCGAGCACGCAGAGGTCGCTGCGCGAGGCCGCCGAGGACGGCGACCTGCGCGAGGGCGTCGACCCGGCGGTGCAGGCGCGGGTGCTGGTCGCGGTGATGGACGGCCTGCAGGTGCAGTGGCTGCTCGACCGCGCCGGACCGACCCCCACCGACATGCCCGCCGCCCTGCGGGCCCACCTCTCGACGCTGCTCACCCACCCCCTCCCCTGACCGCGGTCAGGGGAGGTCGGCCACCTCGACGGGTGGCCGGCCCCCCGCGACCGCGGAGGGCGGGTCAGGCGGCGGACAGGCGGTTGACCTCGTCAGCGGTCAGCACCAGCTCGGACGCCTCGGCCGACGCCCGCGCCGTCTCCGGCCGGCTCGAGCCCGGGATCGGGATGACGACGTCGCCGAGCGACAGCTCCCACGAGAGCGCCACCTGCTGCGGGCTCACCCCGCGCGCCTGCGCGACCTCCTGGAACGCCGCGTGCGAGCCGCCCAGCTCCGACGCGCTGGAGATGCCGCCGAGCGGGCTCCACGGCAGGAAGGCGATGCCGAGCTCGTTGCAGAGCTGCAGCTCCGGCAGCGACGAGCGGAAGGCCGGCGAGAACTGGTTCTGGACGCTCACGAGGCGCCCGCCGAGCACCTCGTTCGCCTCGCGGATCTGGTCGGGGTCGGCGTTGGAGATGCCGGCCATCTGGATGACGCCCTCGTCGAGCAGCTCGACGAGCGCCCCGACGGAGTCGGCGTACGGCACGGACGGGTCGGGGCGGTGGAACTGGTACAGCCCGACCGCCTCGACGCCCAGCCGCTTCGCGGACGCCCTGGCGGCCTCCTTGAGGTGCTCGGGACGGCCGTCCTGGGTCCACGAGCCGTCACCGGGGCGCAGGTGCCCTCCCTTGGTGGCCACGAGCACGCTGCTCGCGTCACCGCCCCAGGAGCGCAGGGCCTCGGCGATGAGCTCCTCGTTGTGGCCGACCTCGTTCCCGTGCAGGTGGTAGGCGTCGGCGGTGTCGACGAGCGTCACGCCGGCGTCGAGCGAGGCGTGGATCGTGGCGATCGACCGCTCGCGGTCCGGCCGCCCCTCGATGGACATCGGCATGCCCCCGAGGCCGATCTCCGAGACGGTCCGGTCACCGATGGCGCGGGTCTTCACAGGTGCAGTCCTCCTGGTGGAAGGCGCGCCCGGGAGGGCGCGCTCACCCGAGTGCCGTACCCACCTCAGACCTCCGCTATGCTCATCCACGTCCTCGACGGTCAACGTCCGTGTGAGACCTAGGACGCTCGACATGGGGGCCCGCCCTCATCGTCTAGTGGCCTAGGACACCGCCCTTTCACGGCGGCAGCACGGGTTCGAATCCCGTTGGGGGTACAGCAAGACCAGTGTCACCGGGGTGTGAGCCCCGATGGCCCCGTAGCGCAGTTGGTTAGCGCGCCGCCCTGTCACGGCGGAGGTCGCGGGTTCAAGTCCCGTCGGGGTCGCCAGTCCTCTCGAGCAGGTGCCAGCACCGGCCTGCACGGCCAGGTAGCTCAGTTGGTAGAGCGTCCGACTGAAAATCGGAAGGTCCGGGGTTCGACCCCCCGCCTGGCCACCAGCACCTCAGAGCCCTAACCAGCCAGCGCGCCGGTCAGGGCTTCGTGCGTCCCGCGCCCGCGCGGCGCCACCGCTCCAGGTCGTCGGGGGCCATCGCCGGCGCGTAGTGCCAGCCCTGCACCAGCCGCGCGCCCATCGAGCGCAGCGCCTCGGCCTGCGCGGCGTCCTCGACCCCCTCGGCCACGGCTGTCAGCCCGAGGCTGTGCGCCAGGCCGATGACGGCGGACGCCACCTCGGGGTGGCCGAGGGACAGCTCGGTGACGAAGGTCCTGTCCACCTTGAGGTGGTCGACCGGCAGCTGGCGCAGGTGCGCCAGGGAGGAGTAGCCCGTGCCGAAGTCGTCGAGCGCGATCGAGGCGCCCAGGTCGCGCAGCTGCAGCAGCCGCGCCCGGGCGGTGCGGTGGTCCTGCACGAGGGCCGTCTCGGTGACCTCGAGGCAGAGCCGGTCGGCGGGCAGGCCCGTCTCGGTGAGGACCGCGGCGACGTCGGCCACGAAGGTCGCCGTGTGCAGCTGGATCGCGGAGACGTTGACGTTGACCTTCCGCGGCGCCAGCGCGCCGAGGGTCCGGTCCCACTCCACCAGCTGCCGGCAGGCGCGGCGCAGCACGTGGAGGCCGAGGACGTCGATGAGGCCGTTCGCCTCGGCGCACCGGACGAGCGCCTCCGGCGGCACGGCGCCGCGCTCGGGGTGGTGCCAGCGGACCAGCGCCTCGACGGCGGGCAGCGCGCCGGCGTCGTCGAGGTCGAGGACGGGCTGGTAGTGCACGCCCAGCTCGTCGGAGGCGAGCGCCTCGCGCAGCTGGAGGGTCATGAGCAGCGCGTCGCGGGCCTCGTCGCGGGCCCCGGCGTCGCACAGGGCCACCTGGTCGCGACCGGCCCGCTTGGCGCGGTACATCGCGATGTCGCAGTCCTGCAGCACGTCCTCGGGGGTGCGGTGGTGCTCGGTCGCGCGGGTCACGCCGAGGCTGGCCGCGGCGGTGAAGGGCACCCCGACGAGGTCGAAGCCCTCGTGGAGCCGCTCCAGGAGGGCCTCCCCGACGCCGCGGGCGGCGCCGTCGTCGTCCACCCCGGAGGAGACGACGACGAACTCGTCGCCGCCCCAGCGGGCCACGAGGTCGTCCGGGCCCGCGGCGTCCAGGAGGCGCGCGGCGACGGCCACGAGCAGCTGGTCACCCGCCTCGTGGCCGAGGCTGTCGTTGACCACCTTGAAGTTGTCGAGGTCGAGGAAGGTGCAGGTCATCGCCGAGCTGCCCGGTGGCGCGGCGCGCAGCCGGCGGCCGATCTCCTCCACCAGGGCGGTGCGGTTGGGCAGCCCGGTCAGGCCGCAGCGCCGGGCCTGGCGGGCCAGCTCGTGCTCGAGGGCGCGGCGGTCGGTAAAGTCCTCCGCGGTCGCCACGAAGCCGGCGCCCTGCCCGGGGGTGCTCACCGGCGCCAGGCGCAGCTGCACCCAGCGCACCTGCCCGTCGCGGCGCTGCAGCCGCGCCTCGAAGCAGCGGGGCTCCCCGGCGAGCGCTGCGGTGACCTCGTCGAGCACGAGCGCGAGGTCGTCGGGGACGACGCAGCGGGTCCAGGAGGTGCCGAGCAGCTCGGACTGGGTGCGGTCGACGAGCTCGCAGAGCGCGTCGTTGACGTGGGCGAGGCGCAGGCCGGCCTCGGCGATCATGGTGGGGACGGGGCTGTGCTCGACCAGCGCGGCGAAGCGGCGCTCCTGGGCGCCCAGCTGCTCGCGGGTCGCGCGCTCGGCGTCGGTGCCCTCGGGCGCCAGGAGCAGGGTCCAGGTCTGCGCCGCGGGCGAGGGCACCGCGCGCAGGAGCAGCTCGCCGCGGTCGTCGTCCGCGCTGCGCAGCCGCACGACGGCCCGGCCGGTGCGGGTCGGGCGCAGCACGGTCGGCCGGTGCTCCCCGGGCTGGAGGGGGGCGAGGAGACGCCCTACCCGGGAGCCGACCAGGGGGCCGCTGCCGGGGACGAGCAGCTCGTCGGCGGCGCGGTTGGCCCACAGGACCTCGGCGTCCTCGAGCACGGGGGGTGCGCCGGTCGCCTGGACGACCAGGACGGCCTCGGACGCGGCCCGCGCGGCGTCGACCAGCGAGCGGGTGGTGCGCACGTGGTCCGCGGCGGCGCGCTCGTGCGCGCGCTCCAGCGGGGGGAGCGCAGCGCCGGGCGCGGCGGGCATCCGGGAGGGCAGGGCCTCGGCGCTCACCGGCGCCGGCCCGGGAGGGTGGTGCCGGGGTTCGGTGGGCTGGCTGGGGCGGTGGCGACGACGTCGAGGTGCACGTGCCCGTCCTTCCGCTCAGGGGCCTGCTGCAGGACCCCCTTCCCATCGGCCTCCCCCGGGGCGGCTTGAGCGGAACCGCCCGTGCGGCGTGCCGGGGACGTCGGAGGGCCGGTGCAGGATGTGGGCCGAGCAGCGCCGCCCGGGGAGCCGAGCGGTCCCGACCGACGGAGGTCGTCCGTGAGCACCAGTCCCCCCGCAGCCCCCACCGCAGCCCCCACCGCAGCCCCCCTCGCCGACCGGCACGACCTCATCCGCGTGGTCGGGGCCCGGGAGAACAACCTCCGCGACGTCACCGTCGAGCTGCCCAAGCGCCGCCTCACGGTGTTCACCGGCGTCTCCGGCTCGGGCAAGAGCTCGCTGGTCTTCGCGACCATCGCCGCCGAGAGCCAGCGGCTCATCAACGAGACCTACCCGGCCTTCCTGCAGGGGTTCATGCCCAGCCAGGCCCGGCCCGACGTCGACGTCCTCGAGGGCCTCACGACGGCGATCATCGTCGACCAGGAGCGCCTGGGCGCGAACCCCCGCTCCACCCTGGGCACCGCCACCGACGTCAACGCGCTGCTGCGCATCCTCTTCAGCCGGCTGGGCACCCCGAGCATCGGCTCGCCGCAGGCGTTCTCCTTCAACACCGCCACGGTGAGCGGCAAGGGCGCCGTGACCGTGGAGAAGGCCGACGGCAAGAGCGTGCAGCGCAAGAGCTTCACGGTGCAGGGCGGGATGTGCGTGCGCTGCGAGGGCCGCGGCACGGTGAGCGGGTTCGACCTCACCGCCCTGTACGACGACTCGAAGAGCATCGACGAGGGCGCCCTCACCATCCCCGGGTACTCGGTGGACGGCTGGTACGGCCGCATCTTCAAGGGGGTGGGCCTGTTCCCCACCGACGCCCCCATCCGCGACTTCACGCCCGAGCAGCTGCACGCGCTGCTGCACTCCGAGCCCACCAAGGTCAAGGTCGAGGGCATCAACCTCACCTTCACCGGGCTCGTCCCCTCTATCCAGAAGTCGTTCCTGTCCAAGGACGTCGACGGCATGCAGCCGCACGTGCGGGCCTTCGTGGAGCGGGCCGTCACGTTCACCACCTGCCCGGACTGCGGGGGCACCCGCCTGAACGAGCTGGCGCGGTCGTCGAGGGTGGCGGGGCTCTCCATCGCGCAGGTGTGCGCGATGCAGGTCAGCGACGTGGCCGCCTGGGTGCGCGAGCTGCGCGCCTCCCCCGCCTCCCGGACCGTGGCGCCGCTCCTCGACGGCCTGCAGGACACCCTGGACGCCTTCACCCGGATCGGCCTGGGCTACCTCAGCCTCGACAGGTCCTCGGGAACGCTGTCCGGCGGCGAGGCGCAGCGCGTCAAGCTCATCCGCCACCTCGGGTCGGCCCTCACCGACGTCACCTACGTCTTCGACGAGCCCACCACGGGGCTGCACCCGCACGACATCGGCCGCATGAACGAGCTGCTGCTGCAGCTGCGCGACAAGGGCAACACCGTGCTCGTGGTCGAGCACAAGCCCGAGGTCATCGCCGTGGCCGACCACGTGGTCGACCTGGGCCCGCGGGCCGGCAGCGCCGGAGGACAGGTGGTCTTCGAGGGCACGGTCGAGGGACTGCGCGCGAGCGGCACGCTCACGGGTCGGCACCTCGACGACCGCGCCCGCCTCAAGGAGACGACCAGGACGCCGACGGGCGCGGTCCAGGTCCGCGGGGCGAGCACCCACAACCTGCGCGGCGTCGACGTCGACGTCCCCCTCGGCGTGCTCTGCGTCGTGACGGGGGTCGCCGGCTCGGGCAAGAGCTCCCTCGTGCACGGGTCGCTGTCCCCGCGCGAGGGCGTGGTGACGGTCGACCAGGGGGCCATCCGCGGGTCGCGGCGCTCCAACCCGGCCACGTACACCGGGCTGCTGGAGCCGGTGCGCAAGGCCTTCGCCAAGGCCAACGGCGTGAAGCCCGCGCTGTTCAGCCCGAACTCCGAGGGCGCCTGCCCCGCGTGCAGCGGCGCCGGGGTGATCTACACCGACCTGCCGACGTCGGGCACCGTCACCACGCCCTGCGAGGAGTGCGAGGGGCGTCGCTTCATGGCGTCCGTGCTGGAGCTCACGCTGGGCGGCCCGCGGGAGGACGGCGGGCGCGACGTCGGCGAGGTGCTCGCGATGCCCGTGACCGACGCGCTGGCGTTCTTCTCCGCCGGCGCCTCCCGGGTGCCGGCCGCCGCGGCGGTGCTCGAGCGCCTGGTCGACGTGGGGCTGGGCTACCTGACGCTGGGGCAGCCGCTGACGACGCTGTCGGGCGGCGAGCGCCAGCGGCTGAAGCTGGCCGTGCACATGGGCGAGCGGGGCAGCACCTACGTGCTCGACGAGCCCACCACGGGGCTCCACCTGGCCGACGTCGCCCAGCTGCTCGGCCTGCTCGACCGGCTCGTCGACTCCGGGCGCTCGGTGGTGGTCATCGAGCACCACCAGGCCGTCGTGGCCCACGCGGACTGGGTCATCGACCTGGGGCCGGGCGCCGGGCACGACGGCGGGCGCGTGGTGTTCGAGGGGACGCCCGCGGACCTGGTCGCCGACCGGTCGACGCTGACCGGCCAGCACCTGGCCGCGTACGTGGGGGCCTGACGCCGACGGCGTCCTCGGCGTCCTCGGCCTCCTCGGCCCCCCGGACGCCGACCGCCCCGCCCCGCGGCTGCGGGACGGGGCGGCGTCGAGCGGGATCGAGCGGGTGTCAGGCGGTGGCGTCGCCGGCGGCGCGCGGCGCCGGGAGCGCGGCCTCGGCCGGGGCGACGGACTCCAGCAGCGCCATGACCTCGGCGGCGCGGTAGCGCCGGTGCCCGCCGAGGGTGCGGATCGAGGTGAGCTTGCCGGCCTTGGCCCAGCGCGTCACGGTCTTCGGGTCGACCCGGAAGAGGGCGGCGACCTCCGACGGCGTGAGCAGCGTCTGGGCGCTGGGCGCGGCGGGTGCCGGAGCGGCCTCGACAGCGGCGTCGGCGGCGAGACCCCCGGGGGAAGTGGTCTGGATCGTCGTCATGGCGTCTCCTTCGTCGTCCGGCACCGCAGCGCGGGTGCTCCACGGACGTCGTAGGAGGATCGTCCGACATGTCCGACCCGTACCGCCATAGCCCGATAGGACCATCACGGGGCCACCGCGGGTACCCCCCGAGGACCACCCGGGACCGTTCGGACAGGTCACCGCGAGGTGGTGCATCCACCCCAGCAGCACCTCAGAGCCCTCCGAACGGGCGATCCGGACCTCTCCGGCGCCCGTCGGCGACCCCCGGGTCGCCGTCAGGTGCGGCTCGACGGCGTTCGACCTGTATCGTGGAACCCATCGAGAGCCGGTAGCTCCGGGGCCGCCCACTGGGCCTGTCCCGGCACGACGCATAAGGGGGTCGACGCCATGGGGCGCGGCCGTCAGAAGGCCAAGCAGACGAAGGTCGCTCGGGAGCTGAAGTACTCCAGCCCGAACACCGACCTCACGGCGCTGCAGCGAGAGCTCGGGGGCGGTGCCCCACCTGTGTGGGCCAACCCCGAGCCGTCGTCCGAGAAGGACGACGACGAGGGGTACGACCCGTACTACGACGACTGGTCTCCGCGCTCGCGCTGACACCACGTCCAGGGCGAGCCTCCCCCCGGGGCACCCGGCCCACCGGGCTCACCGGGGGTGCTCTCCCACCAGGCGAACGCCGCCGCCGTCCACGCCCTTCGAGCCGCGGACGACGGCGGCGTCGTCGTCCCTGCGGGCGGTCACGGCACCGGCGACCCAGCTCCTGACGCCCGCGGCGCTCAGCACGGCGACGGCCTCGTCCGCCGACGAGGCGTCGACCAGTGCGACCATGCCGACGCCCTGGTTCCAGGTGCCCTCGGCGCTGGCCCTGTCGACGCCACCGACCTCGGCGAGCGCCGTGAAGACGGGCAGCGGCGTCCAGCTGGTGCGGTCGACCTCGGCGTCCAGGTGGGCCGGGAGCACGCGGGCGAGGTTCGAGGCGAGCCCGCCGCCGGTGACGTGGGAGAAGGCGTGCAGCTGCTCGCCGAGGCGGTCGGCGAGGGCCAGGCACGGGCGGGTGTAGAGCGCCGTCGGCTCCAAGAGCTCCTCACCGAGCGTGCGCCCCAGCTCCGCGACGTGGCGGTCGTACGCCCACCCGGCGTCGGCGACGATGCGCCGGACGAGGGAGTAGCCGTTGGAGTGGAGGCCGGAGCTGGCCATCGCCACGACGACGTCGCCCTCGCGCACGCGGGCGGGGCCCAGCAGCGCGTCGGCCTCCACCACGCCGGTGGCGGCGCCGGCGACGTCGTACTCGTCGGGGCCCAGCAGGCCGGGGTGCTCGGCGGTCTCGCCACCGACCAGCGCCGCACCGACCTCCTCGCACGCGCGGGCGATGCCGCCGACCACCTCGGCGATGCGCTCGGGCACCACGCGGCCGCAGGCGATGTAGTCGGTCATGAACAGGGGGCGGGCGCCGCAGACGACGAGGTCGTCGACGACCATCGCCACGAGGTCCTGGCCGATGGTGCCGTGCAGGTCGAGCGCCTGGGCCACGGCGACCTTGGTGCCGACCCCGTCGGTGCTGGTCGCGAGCAGCGGGCGGCGGTAGCCCAGGAGGGCGCTGGCGTCGAACAGCCCGGCGAAGCCACCGGCCCCGCCGACCACCTCGGCGCCCTGGGTGAGGGCCACGGCCTCGCGCATGAGGACGACGGCGCGGTCGCCCGCCTCGACGTCGACGCCGGCGGCGGCGTAGGCGGAGGGCGCGCTGGAGGTGCTGGTCACGAGGGGGCTCCTGGCGTGGAGGGGGTGGGGGGAGCGGGGGTCACTGCTGGCCGGCGGGTGCCGGCGCGGTGGAGCCCAGGTCGCCGCGGTCGAGCGCGACGCCGAGCGGGAGCTCCTCCTGGCCGCTCAGCTGGTCGCCCGGGGCGGGCTCACCGGCCAGGCGCAGCGCCGGGCGGCCCTCGTCGGGCACGCCGGCGGGGTAGGAGCCGGTGAAGCAGGCGGTGCACAGCCGTTCGGCGGGCTGACCGCTGGCGGCGACCATGCCGTCGAGGGAGATGTGGCCGAGGGAGTCGGCGCCGAGGCTGTGGCGGACCTCCTCCACCCCGAGGCCGGAGGCGATGAGCTCGGCCCGGGTGGCGAAGTCGATGCCGTAGAAGCAGGGCCACTGCACCGGTGGGGAGGAGATGCGCACGTGCACCTCGGCGGCCCCGGCCTCGCGCAGCATCCGCACCAGGGCGCGCTGGGTGTTGCCGCGGACGATGGAGTCGTCGACGACGATCAGGCGCTTGCCGGCGATGACCTCGCGCAGCGGGTTCAGCTTCAGCCGTATGCCCAGCTGGCGGATCGTCTGGTTGGGCTGGATGAACGTCCGGCCCACGTAGGCGTTCTTCACCAGGCCCTGGCCGTAGGGGATGCCCGACTCCTGGGCGTAGCCGATCGCCGCCGGCGTTCCCGACTCCGGGGTGGGGATCACCAGGTCGGCGTCGACGGGGTGCTCGCGGGCGAGGCGGCGGCCCATCTCGGCGCGGGCGGCCTGCACGCTGCGGCCGGCGATCGTGGTGTCGGGGCGCGCGAGGTAGACGTACTCGAAGACGCAGCCGCGGGGGGTGGCGGGCGCGAAGCGGGAGAACCGCAGCCCGTCGGCGTCGATGGCCACCAGCTCGCCGGGTTCGACCTCGCGCACGAACGACGCGCCGACGATGTCGAGGGCGGCGGTCTCGCTGGCGACCACCCAGCCGCGCTCCAGGCGGCCCAGGACCATCGGGCGCACGCCGTGGGGGTCGCGGGCGGCGTAGAGCGTGGTCTCGTCCATGAAGACCAGGGAGAAGGCGCCCCGCAGCAGCGGCAGCACCTCCAGGGCGGTGGCCTCCAGGGTGCGGTCGGGGTCACCGGCGAGCAGCGCGGTCACCAGCGCCGTGTCGGTGGTGTTGCCCCGGGCGACCTCGCCGGCGTCGGGCTCGCCGCGCGCCTCGGCGCGCTCGGCCACGAGGCGGCGCAGCTCGGAGGTGTTGGTGAGGTTGCCGTTGTGCGCCAGCGCCACGGTGCCGGCGGCGGTGGCGCCGAGGGTCGGCTGGGCGTTCTCCCAGCGGCTGGCGCCGGTGGTCGAGTACCGCGTGTGGCCGATGGCCACCGAGCCCTTCAGCGCCTCGAGCGACGCCTCGTCGAAGACCTGGGACACGAGTCCCATGTCCTTGTACACGAGGATCTGCTCACCGCTGCTCGCAGCGATGCCGGCGCTCTCCTGGCCGCGGTGCTGCAGCGCGTAGAGACCGAAGTAGGTGAGCCGCGCGACGTCCTCGCCGGGGGCCCAGACACCGAAGACGCCACAGGCGTCTTGCGGGCCCTTCTCACCGGGGAGGAGGTCGTGGCTGAGTCGTCCGTCGGGCCGGGCCACGCGTCCATGGTCCCACAGCCCGGGAGTCAGTCGTGCGGCCGAGACCGCCGGTCGAGGACGATGCCGGCGACGACGGACGCCAGCGCACCCACCAGAGCACCGCCGAGACCGAGCGCGACCACCAGGTAACCCAGCGCAGCGGCGTAGCCGTACTCGCTGGCCGGCTCGCTGTAGGTCAGCACCAGGGCCACGAGTGCGCCCAGCACCGCTCCCCCGACGATGAAGACGCCGTACCGGGGGCTGCGGCGCACGGTGACCCGGCGCGGCGGCTCGGGCCGCCGGCCCGGGTGCTCGCCGGGGTGCTGCTCGCTCACGCGGCGCTCGCCGGGACGAGGGGCAGCAGCGAGGAGAGGTCGGCGCGACCGCCGCTGGCTCGGACCCGCCCGGCGGACACGGCCTCGGCCCAGGTGAGGTCTCCGGCGGCCAGCGAGAGCCAGGTGGCGGCGTCGGTCTCGACGACGTTCGGCGGGGTCCCCCGGGTGTGCCGCGGCCCCTCCACGCACTGGACCACGCCGTGGGGCGCGACCCTCACCTCGACGCTGTGCCCCGGGGCGCGCTCGGCGAGGTCCTCGAGGGTGGAGCGGACGGCGGTGGCGGTGGTGGCTCGGTCGGCGGCGGCGGGGTCGGCGCGCCAGCGGGCGAGCGCCTCGCGGCCGGCCGCGGGGTCGGTGCGACGACGTGCAGGCACCCGCCCATCCTCCCACCGCGCCGCGCGCCGTCTCACAGGAGACGCAGGAGGGGTGACGCCGAGCACAGGTCCGCCGAGAGGAGGAGCCGCACCGGCCCCGGGACGCCCCAGCCCCGGCGCGACGCCGACCCGACCAGCTCGTCGAGGACGCCACCGCGGCCGAGGAGCGCCTGGGGACCGCCGACGTCGAGCGCCTCGAGGAGACCGGCGGGCGTCCCGGTCACGGTCCACGAGCCCCGCTCCTCCGCGGGCGGGCGTCCGGCCGGCGCAGGCCCCGGAGGCAGCGGGAGCAGCAGCGCCCGGAGGTCCGCAGGAGCTCCGTCGGCGCCGTGGAGCACCGAGACGGCGGGCCCGGCCAGCAGCTCGGCGTCCGACTCCCACCGGGGGAGCTGGTCGACCCCGCACGCGAGGCGCGCGGCCAGGTCTCGCCGCGCCGCGCGGGCGCAGGCGACCAGCTGCTCGGCGGTGGTGCGCTCGGGCAGCGGCACGACCTCCACCGCCGTCCGCTCGACCCAGCAGCGCCAGGCGCCACCGCGCACCGGCAGGTGCTCCCGCGCCTGGCCGATGAGCCCCTGCACCGCGGCGAGGTGCTCCTCGACGGCGTCGCGGTCCTGGCTCGCCACCACCGCGGCAGCCCGGCTGGCGCTCATGCCGGACCCCACGAGCGCCGCCAGGAGCCGCCCCGGCCCCAGCTGGTCCGCCCCGTAGCGACGGCGTCCTCGTGGGTCCGTCGACGACGGCGCGAAGACACCGCGTTCGCGGTGCTTCCGCAGGACGTCGGGCCGGATGCCGGTCAGGCGGCTGAAGTCGGCGGCGGCGTAGCCGGGTCCGGGGAGCACGGGGCGATCCTGCGGGCGGATCGAGGACGGTGTCCCCCTGAGCACGGGCCCTGTGGACGAGCCCGCGCGCGACGGCGCCTGTGGGCGGACCGACCGTCCACAGGCGCAGCCCGAGGGCCGGACGCTGTCCGCATCCGCCGAGGAGGACGCCCCCGGCGGCTGCGGTCGAACGGACTCACCGTCGTGGGACGCGGTGGCCCGGCCGAGAGCCGGCTGGAGGCCTGCTCCGTCACGGGGGCCGGGCGACCGGTGCGGACGGGTGCGGACGCCGTCCGCTGCTGCTCCCCGGCCTGTGGACGGCCGGGGAGCAGCGGACGTCAGGAGCCGAAGGCGGCGGGCAGCGTGCCGGTGTGGGTGGCGCGCAGCTCGGCGAGCGGCAGCGAGAACAGCGGGAGTCGTCGGCGGAGACGTCGAGGGACGTCGCCTCGCCGTCGGCCTCCACGCCGTCGGTCACGCCGATGCGCAGGTGCGCGACGCCGCGGGCGGTGCACATGTCGGTGAAGCGCACCTCCTCCTCGCGGGGGACGGCGCACAGGACGCGGCCGGCCGACTCGCTGAACAGCGCGGTGGCGACGTCGACGCCGTCGCGCTCGCACAGCTCGCCGAGCCACACCCGGGCGCCGACGCCGCGGCGCAGGCACCCCTCGACCAGGGCCTGGGCGAGGCCGCCCTCGGACAGGTCGTGGGCGGCGTCGACGAGGCCGTCGCGGGAGGCGTTGACCAGCACCGAGCCGAGCACCTTCTCGTGCGCGAGGTCGACCGCCGGCGGCAGCCCGCCGAGGTGCTCGTGCACGACCCAGGCCCACTCGGAGCCGGAGAGCTCCTCACGGGTGGCGCCGAGCAGGAACAGCTGCTGGCCGGGCAGGGCCCAGCCCGAGGGGGTGCGGCGGGCGACGTCGTCGATCACGCCGAGCACGCCGACGACCGGCGTCGGGTGGATCGGCTCGCTGCCGGTCTGGTTGTAGAAGCTGACGTTGCCGCCGGTCACCGGGACGCCGAGCTCGGCGCACGCGTCGGCCAGGCCCGTCACGGCCTCGGAGAACTGCCACATCACGCCCGGGTCCTCGGGGGAGCCGAAGTTCAGGCAGTCGGTGACCGCCAGCGGCGTCGCCCCGGCGGTGGAGACGTTGCGGTAGGACTCCGCGAGGGCCAGCTGGGCGCCGGCGCGCGGGTCGAGGTGGGCGAAGCGGCCGTTGGCGTCGAGGGAGACGGCGACGCCGAGGCCGGTGGACTCGTCGACGCGGGACCACGCCGGCGTCGTCGGGCATGGCCAGGGCGGTGTTGCCGAGGACGTACCGGTCGTACTGGTCGGTGACCCAGGCGCGGCTGCAGAGGTTGGGCGAGCCGACCAGCTGCAGCACCTGGGCGCGGACCTCGTCACCGGTGGTGGGGCGCGGCAGCGCCTCGGCCGGGTCGGCCTGGAGCACGTCCATGTCGGCGGGGCGGGCCCAGGGGCGCACGTAGACCGGGCCCTCGTGGGCGACGGTGCGCGGGGGGACGTCGACGACGGTCTCGCCGTGCCAGGTCACCTGCAGGCGACCGGTGTCGGTGACCTCGCCGATGACGACCGCCTCGACCTCCCACCTCGTGGTGATGGCCAGGAAGGCCTCGAGGTGGGCCGGCTCGACGACGGCCATCATGCGCTCCTGCGACTCGCTCATGAGGACCTCCTCCGGGCGCAGGGAGGGGTCGCGCAGGGGCACCTCGTCGAGGCGGATCGCCATGCCGCCGTCACCGGCGGAGGCCAGCTCGGAGGTGGCGCAGGAGAGCCCGGCGCCGCCGAGGTCCTGGATGCCGGCGACGACGCCGGCGTGGAAGAGCTCCAGGCAGCACTCGATGAGCAGCTTCTCGGCGAACGGGGTCGCCGACCTGCACCGCGGGGCGCTTGGAGGGGCCGCCGTCACCGGGGGTCCCGTCGAAGGTCTCCGAGGCGAGCACCGAGACGCCGCCGATGCCGTCGCCGCCGGTGCGCGAGCCGAACAGCACCACGAGGTTGCCCTCGCCGGTGGCGTTGGCCAGGTGGATGTCCTCGTGGCGCATGGTGCCGACGCAGAGGGCGTTGACCAGGGGGTTGCCCTGGTAGACGGAGTCGAAGACGACCTCGCCGCCGATGTTGGGCAGGCCCAGGCAGTTGCCGTAGCCGCCGACGCCGGCGACCACGCCGGGGACGACGCGGGCGGTGTCGGGGTGGTCGATCGCGCCGAAGCGGAGCGAGTCCATGACCGCCACGGGGCGGGCGCCCATCGCGAGGATGTCGCGGACGATGCCGCCGACGCCGGTGGCCGCGCCCTGGTGGGGCTCCACGTAGCTGGGGTGGTTGTGGCTCTCGACCTTGAAGGTGACGGCCCAGCCGTCGCCGACGTCCACGACGCCGGCGTTCTCACCGATGCCGACGAGGAGCTTCTCGCGCATCTCGTCGGTGGTCTTGGTGCCGAACTGGCGCAGGTGCGTCTTGGAGGACTTGTAGGAGCAGTGCTCGCTCCACATCACCGAGTACATCGCCAGCTCGCACGTCGTGGGACGGCGGCCGAGGGCGGCGCAGATGCGCTCGAACTCGTCGTCCTTCAGACCCAGCTCGCCGTAGGGTAGCTCGTGGTCAGGGGTCGCAGCGGCGTGGTCCACCGTGTCGAGCAGGCTCACGGGGCAGAGCCTAGTGAAGCGGGAGCAGTGCCCGGGACGCCGCTGGTCGCGGCGCCCTCAGCGGACGGGTCGGGGGTCCTCGCCGCCGAGGACGCCGTCGCGGCGCAGGGCGGCGAGGCCGCGGGCGGCGCTGCTGCGCACCGTGGCGGGGGCCATGCCGAGGAGGTCGGCGATCTCCGCGTCGGGCACCTGCTCGTAGTACCGCAGCACCAGCACCGCCCGGTGGCGCGCGGGCAGGCGCCGCAGGGCCGTGAGCAGGGCGTCGCGGTCGCCGCGCTGCGTGGCGCCGTCGTCCAGCGCACCGGCGCCCTCCTCGGGCAGCTCCGCGGGCTCGACGGCGCGCTCGCGCCGGGTCGAGGCGCGCCGCCAGAACGACATCGCCTGGTTGACCAGCATCCGGTTGACGTAGGCGGCCGGGTCGGTGGCGGCGCTGACGCGGTCCCAGCTGACCAGCGCCTTGGCGAGCACCTCCTGGACGAGGTCCTCCGCGTCGGACTCCGAGCGCACGAGGCCGCGGGCCATCGAGAGCATCGGGCCGCTGCGGGCGGCCACCAGCTCCTCGAAGCCCGCGGCGTCGGCGGCGCGGGGCCGCCGGAACAGGGAGGTGGTGCTCACGGCGCCCGCGCCGGGATGGTGCTGGTGCCGCCGGTGGCCCGCTCCAGGGCCGTGCGGGCGGTGTCGACGAGCTGGTCCAGGGCGGTCTGCGCGTCGGGGGCGTCGGAGGTGACCTGGAGCTGCACCAGCACGGCGCCGTGCACGAGGAGCACCTGGAGGACCGGCGAGCCCTGGCCGGAGGTCGAGGCGAGCACCAGCGCCTCACCACCGACCGGCGTCACCGGGGCCGCGTCGAGCGCGGTGGTGGGTCCGGTGCCCTCGAGGCCGGCCCCGGTGCACGCCGGGAGCTGGGCCGCGACCCGCGCGAGGGCCTGGGGGCCCTCGGCGTCGCTCGGCAGGGTCGCGACGCGCTCGACCAGGCCCGGGGGCTCGACGGCGTCCGCGGGCAGCGACGCCGGGTCGGCGGTGAGGTCCGCGCGCCACAGCGAGACGGGCGCGAGCGAGCCGGCGTCGCCCTCTGCGCAGGCGGTCAGCGGCAGCTGCTGCCCGGTCTCGTCGCTGGTGCCCGCGTCCTGCACCGGCGCGGCGAAGGCCGTGACGTCAGCGGCGGTGAGCAGCGACGCGGCTCCAGCCGTCGAGGCGTCGTTGAAGGTCTCCGCCCCCGAGGCGGCGTCAGGCACCCCGTAGGTGCCGGACCCCTGCAGGGTCTGCGGCCCTGCCGCCTCCCCCGCAGCGGGAGCGGACGCGGCGGCGCTGTCCGCGGAGCTCCCCGCCGCGGACCCGCCACTGGCGCTCTCGTTCATCGCGCCGAGCTGCGGCAGCACCAGGCCCCCGAGGGCGATGACGACGGCGGCCGCCGCCGCGGCTCCCGCGAGCGCGCCCGCCTGGCGGCGGCGGTGCAGCCGGGCGGCCCGGCGCTCGACGCCCGCCAGGAACGAGGCCGGGACGGGGCGCGGGGCGGGGCGCGCACCCGGCGGGCGCCCGCCGGCGGAGCCGTCGGGGGCCGTGCCCTCGCCGTCGTCGTCCTGCGGGGCGCCGAGGGCCGCGCGCAGGGCGCGCGCGACGTCGCGGTCAGCGCCGTCGGAGCCGGCGGGGTCGTCGTCGCGGCGTCCTCCGGTGCCGCCGGAGAGGTCTGTCGGGCCGTTCACGCGACTAGGACGCGCTCGCCGGGCTCACCGTGGCAGCCCGCGGTCCACCGGTGCCGCCTCACCCGTCCGGAGCAGCCGGCCGCAGCGCGACCGGGGTCAGGCGCTGGCGAGCGCCGTCAGCACCGAGGTGAAGAACCCCAGGCCGTCGGTGCCGTCGCCGCTGGCGCCGCCGCCGTGCTCGGTGGGCCCGTAGCCCGGCTCGGTGGCGTGCTCGGGGTGCGGCATGAGGCCCACCACGCGGCCGGAGGCGTCGCGCACCCCGGCGATGTCGCGCCGGGAGCCGTTGGGGTTGCCGCCGAGGTAGCGGAAGACCACGCGGCCCTCGCCCTCGAGCTCGTCGAGGGTGCGCTCGTCGGCGTTGTAGCCGCCCTCGCCGTTCTTCAGCGGGACGACGATCTCCTGGCCGGTCTCGAACGCCGAGGTCCAGGCCGTGGAGGCGTCCTCGACGCGCAGGCGCTGGTCGCGGCAGACGAACGTGCGCACGTCGTTGCGCACGAGCGCGCCGGGCAGCAGGCCGGCCTCGCAGAGCACCTGGAAGCCGTTGCAGATCCCGAGGACGGGCATGCCGGCGCGAGCGGCCTCGACCACGGGGCCCATGACGGGCGCGATGCTGGCGATGGCGCCGGCGCGCAGGTAGTCGCCGTAGGAGAACCCGCCGGGCAGGACCACGGCGTCGACACCGCGCAGGTCGGCGTCGGCGTGCCACAGGGCCACGGCCTCACCGCCACCGCGGACCACGGCGCGGGCGGCGTCGCGGTCGTCGAGGGTGCCCGGGAAGGTGACGACGCCGATCTTCATGCGCCGGCCGCGTCGGCGTCGGTGACGCTGACGACGTCCTCGATGACCGGGTTGGCGAGCAGCTGCTCGGCGGCCTTGCGCGCCTGGGCGAGGACCGCCGGCGTCACCGGCCCCTCGACCACCAGCTCGAACCGCTTCCCCTGCCGCACGTCGGTGAAGCCCTCGAGGCCCAGCCGGGGCAGTGCGGCGGAGACCGCCTTGCCCTGGGGGTCGAGGATCTTCCGGCTTGGGCATGACCTGGACCAGCACGCGTCCCACGGGGGAGAGCCTAGGGGGTGCCGCGGGGGTGCGACGACGCGCCCGCGGAGCAGGATGTCGGCATGCGGATCTCCCACCTCGGACACGCCTGCCTGCTGGTCGAGGCGGCCGGCACCCGCGTGCTGGTCGACCCCGGCACCTTCTCCACCGGCTGGGAGGAGCTGACCGACCTCGACGCCGTGCTCGTGACCCACCAGCACCCCGACCACGTCGACGTCGAGAAGCTGCCCGCGCTGCTGGAGGGCAACGACGGCGCGCTGCTGCGCGCCGAGCCCGAGACGGCCGCCTCGCTCGCGGGCTCCGGCCTCGGGGCGGACGGCGACGTCGACCTCGCGGCGCTCCACCCGGGCGACGTGCTGCAGCTGGGCGCGGTCACCGTGCGCGCCGTCGGGGGCCGCCACGCCAGCATCCACGCGGAGGTGCCGCGGGTGGGCAACACCGGCCTGGTCGTCAGCGCGCCCGGAGAGCCCGTGCTGTTCGTGCCCGGCGACGCCTACGACACGACCCCCGAGGGCGTCGACGTGCTGGCGCTCCCCCTCAACGCCCCGTGGGCGACGTCGGCGATGACGGTCGACTTCCTGCGCGCGGTGGCCCCGAGCACCGCGGTGGTGCCGGTGCACGACGCCCTGCTCTCCCCGGCGGGCCGGCGGGTGTACCTGAGCAACCTGGCGCGGCTCTGCGGCGACGTGGACGTCCGCGACGACGGCGGCCACGGCACCCACGAGCTCTGACCCGCCCCACCCCCCGTGATCATGGGCGTCCGCCACCTCCGGGGTGGCGGACGCCCATGATCACCGAGGTCAGGGCGACGAGGAGGAGGCTCCGAGGGGGTCGGCGACGTCCTCCAGGGCCTTGTTGTCGGCGTCGACGCCGATCACGGCCTCGACGATCCCGGCGCCGATCATCAGCGCGGCCCCCAGGTAGTAGCCCAGCGCCACCATCGAGACCTGCTCGGTCTCGACCAGGCGCCCGAAGAGCACGGGGCCGATGATGCCGCCGATGCCGGTGCCCACGCGAAGTAGAAGGCGATCGCCATCGCCCGGGTCTCCATCGGGAAGATCTCGCTCACGGTCAGGTACGCCGACGACGCCCCCGCGGAGGCGAGGAAGAACACCACCGTCCAGCACGCCGTGAGCCCCCAGGCCGAGAGCGACCCGGACTGGAACAGCAGCGCGGTGCCCACCAGGAGCACGCCCGACCCGACGTACGACAGCGTGATCATCTTCCGCCGGCCGACGGTGTCGAAGAAGCGCCCCAGCAGCAGCGGACCGAGGAAGCTGCCGAGCGCCAGCGGGATGATGTAGAGCCCCGTCCTGGCGCTGTCGACGTCGAAGAACGTGCCCAGCACCAGGCCCTGGGTGAAGTACACGGCGTTGTAGAGGAACGCCTGGCCGATGAACAGGCTCAGCCCCAGCACCGAGCGCTTGCGGTAGGTGCCGAAGACCGCGCGCACCACCTCGGAGATCCTCACCGGCGGCCGCTCGGTGATCTCGAGCGACCGGCTGCGGTCGACCTCGGGGAGCGCTCCCTCCTCCCGCTCGACGGTCCGCTCGACGTCGCTGACGATGCGCTCGGCCTCCTCGTGGCCGCCGTGCAGGCTCAGCCAGCGCGGGCTCTCCGGCACGTGGCGCCGCACCAGCAGGACGACGAGCCCGAGCAGCGCCCCGGCGCCGAACGCGAGCCGCCAGCCCAGCGAGGCGGGGAGGATCCCCTCGTCGAGCAGCACCAGCGTCAGCGCGGCACCGGCGGCGCCGCCGATCCAGTACGAGCCGTTGACGAGCAGGTCGATGCGGCCGCGCAGACGGGCCGGCATGAGCTCGTCGATGGCGGAGTTGATCGCCGAGTACTCCCCGCCGATGCCCGCCCCGGCCAGGAAGCGCCACAGGAAGAACATCCACGCCTCGGTGGCGGTCGCGGTCATCGCCGTGGCCCCGAGGTAGACCAGCAGCGTGATCATGAAGAGCTTCTTGCGGCCGTACCGCTCCGTCAGCACCCCGAAGAACAGCGCCCCGAGGCAGGCGCCGGCCACGTAGACCGCCGCGGCGACGCCGATGTCGCCCGCGGTCAGCGAGATCCCGCTGCCCTCCTCGGTGAGCCTGTCGGACAGCGCCCCGACCAGGGTCACCTCGAGGCCGTCGAGGATCCACACCGTGCCGAGCCCGACGAGGATCCTGACGTGCCAGGGCGACCAGGGCAGCCGGTCCAGGCGCGCGGGCAGGTCCGAGCGGAAGGTGCGCCCCCGCGAGGAGGCCGACGACGTCGTCACGGCGGAACTGTGGACCCGCGCCGACCGCCCCGCACCCCGGAGCCCGCCCGCCGTCCGGGGGGCTCAGAGGCCGTACGACTCCAGCAGCCGCAGCCACACCTCGCTGGTGGTCGGGTAGCTCGGCACCGCGTGCCACAGGCGCTCCAGCGGCACCTCGCCGACCACGGCCACGGTCGCGGAGTGCAGCAGCTCGGCGGTGTCCTGCCCCACGAAGTGACGCCGACGACCACGCGCCGGTCCTCGTCGACGACCATGCGCGCCCAGCCGGTGTACCCGTCGGCGTAAAGCGCCGAGCCGGCGACGGCGATGTCGAGGTCCACCGCGCGGGTGCGCAGCCCGGCGTCGCGCGCCTGGTCGGCGGTCAGGCCGACGGCGCACACCTCGGGGGTCGGTGAAGACCACCTGGGTCACGGCGCGCTTGCTGCGCCGTCGTCGCGTGGGCGCCCCACGCGCCCGTCCTGCACGGCCTCCCCCTTCGCGCGGGCGGCGATGACGTCGCCCACGGCGCGCGCGACGTACTTGCCCATGTGGGTGAGCGGGGCGTCGCCGGTGACGTCGCCGGCGCCCGTACAGCCACGGCGCGCCGTCCGAGCCCTGGTCCAGACCGGTGGCCGCGCCGGTGGTGTCGACGGCGAGCGCGGCGTCGGTGGGCAGGCCGAGGCCGTCGAGCCCGACGTCGCCCGTGGCGGGGCGCCGGCCGGTGGCCACCAGCAGCTCGTCGGCGGTGACCTCGGAGCCGTCCTCGAGCACGAGGGTCACGGGGCCGCTGTCCGCCGTCGCGGCTGACGCGCACCGCCTTCGCGCCCTTCCGCACGTCGACGCCGTCCTCCGCGAGCGCGTCGGCGACGAGCTCGCCGGCGCGCTCCTCGAGCTTGCCGAGCAGCGTGGAGGAGGCCACCAGGGTCACCCGCGAGCCGAGGCGCGCGAAGGCCTGCGCCAGCTCGCAGCCGACCACCCCCGCGCCGAGCACCACGAGGCTGTCGGGCACCCGTGCGGCGGAGGTGGCCTCGCGGCTGCCCCAGTGGGGCGCGTCGGCCAGGCCCTCGACCGGCGGGACCGACGGCGTGGACCCGGTGGCGACGACGACGGCGCGGCGGGCGGCCAGCGGGACGACCGAGCCGTCGGCGGTGGTGACCTCCACCCGCCGCTCCCCGGCCAGGCGCCGTGGCGCGGACCACCGCGATGTCGGCGCCGACGGCCCACTCGACCTGGCTGCGATCGTCGTACCCCGAGGTGAAGGAGTCGCGCCGGGCGAGGACGGCGGCCACGTCGACGTCGCCCGTCACCGCCTGCTGGGCCCCCGGGACCCGGCGCGCGGCCGCGAGGGCCTGCGTGGGCGATCAGCGCCTTGGAGGGCATGCAGGCCCAGTAGGAGCACTCCCCGCCGAGCAGCTCGGCCTCGACCAGCACCGCCGACAGCCCGCCGCGGACGGCGCGCGCCGCGACGTTCTCGCCCACCGGGCCGCCGCCGATGACGACGACGTCGACCTCACCGACCTCGGTCGCGGGGGTGGTGCGCTCGTCGGGGGTGTGCAGGTCACGGGCGTGCGACGGCGTGGGCATGCCCAGCACGCTGCCACGCCCGGCAGCGGCGCGGCACGTCGTGCGCGACCCGCCCGTGGGCCCTCCCGCCGGGCGGGTCGGCGGCGTCGCCCGGTCAGCCCCAGCGGCGGCCGGTGATCCGCTCGTACGCCTCGACGTAGCGTCGCGCGTTGCGCTCGACCACGTCGTCGGGCAGGGCGGGCGGCGGCTCGCGGAGGCCCGCGACCAGCCGGAGGCGTCGGAGGTGAGCCAGTCGCGCACGTACTGCTTGTCGAAGCTCGGCTGCGCCCGGCCCGGGGCCCAGCCGTCGGCGGGCCAGAAGCGGGAGGAGTCGGGGGTGAGCAGCTCGTCGCGAGCACGAGCGCGGCGGGGTCGGCCGGGTCCGCGGCGGGGTCGAGGCCGAACTCGACCTTGTGTCGGCGAGCAGCACCCCCCGCTGCTCGGCCAGCTCGGCGGCGCGGGCGTAGAGGCCGAGGGTGGTCTCGCGCAGCTGGGCGCCCCGCTCGCGCCGACCAGGGCGGCGACGCCGGCCTCGTTCACGGGCTCGTCGTGCAGGCCGACGGCGGCCTTGGTGGTCGGCGTGAACAGCGGCGCGCGCAGGCGGTCGCCGTCGCGCAGGCCCTCCGGCAGCTCGACGCCCGCCAGGGAGCCGGTGGCGCGGTACTCCTCGAGGCCGGAGCCGGTGAGGTAGCGCGGGCGATGCACTCCACGGGGAGCATGTCGAGGCGCTGCACCACCATCGCGCGGCCGGCGACGGCGTCGGGCACGCCGGCGGCGGCGTCGGCGCCCACGACGTGGTGGCGCACCAGGCCCCAGCCCTCCAGCTGCTCGAACCACCACAGGCTCAGCGCGGTGAGCAGCGCCCCCTTGCCGGGGACGGGCGTCGACAGCACGTGGTCGTAGGCGCTGATGGTGTCGCTGACGACGACGAGGAGCCGGTCGTCACCGGCGGCCGCCCCCTCCGCGGGGGACGCGGGCGCGCCGTCCGGGCGCGTAGAGCTCGCGCACCTTGCCGGCGTGGACGAGGTGCCAGCCCGGCAGCTGCTCCTCGGTGCTCCCGGTGCCCGGTGCTCCCGGTGCTCCCGGTGC